>NZ_WLYX01000002.1 GCF_009707705.1 Paludibacterium denitrificans
TAGTGGTCTTGCAGGCGGCGTTCCGGAGATCTTCACATCCGGAGGTGACCGGCACAATGCGGTGCGACCCAATCGCCAGCCCGTACTTCGGGAAGGTCCCGTTGGTCGTCAGATTCAGTTTGACGTCGTGCTTCGCACACAAAGCCCGGGGATGTCCTCGAAATGCTCATAGAGCAAAGGCTACCCATGGTTGAAGGGATGATTTCACGCACCGGTCTTACCAGCCGTTTCCTCGACGACACGCTTCAGCATCTCGAAGGGCATGCGACGATGGCGAAGCGCCCATCGAGCTGCGCAAGAGGTTGCAACGTGCTGTGCGGCGAATGCTCTTCGCACATCACGCACTTGAGGTTGCAGGTATCGGGTTGGTATCAAAGTAATGCGCGAGGGTGCTTGCGCATGCGAAAGCTTTGTTCTGTCTCGCCGACGAAGGACTCGCTGATACAAGGCTTCGATATCCTGCACGTGGGTATCAGCTATCGGGAATACCCATCACGGCTGAAAACATAGCCCGACTCCCAAAGTTTGGCCGCCAGTTCAGGGCATCGACAAAACGCTGCATCTGCTCCGCCAGTGCGGCGAATGGTAATGCTCAGAGCAGAACCCATTAACCTCGTGGTGGACATGCTCGGCTTCATCCCGCGGTATTGGCAGTGATCACCGGTACGCGAGCGCGAGCCTCATGGACCAGCGGCAGTTCTCCACCCATACCGATAACAACAATCGCATCCACGCGATCAAAAACATCGCGAACGATATCCTGATTCTGTATTCAGGCATCCACTCGATCTTGTTTGCGATCTCGGCTGGCAGGCTTGCGGCGACGCGGCCGTTTCCTGACCACGCGGGCATCCCCAGATCCTGAGCCGGAGGAACTGCCGGTGAGCTGCCCAAAGCACGGATCAGGTCATGAATTCCCTTGGCAGGGCATGTGAGTTGTAATGTACCCAAACGTGAATTCCGGTTCCTGAACCCTGATGCGGTTGGCGGAACGCCTTCTGTCGAAACCGTAGTCCAGATAGATAAGTTGGCGCTCGGGCAGGCCGAAGTCATGGCGATAGCAGCAACAGGTAACGCCCAGGGCGTAGACACATCCACCAGTTCGGCCATCTCACGCATGTGCCATGCGTCACCCCAGTCTTGCCAGTAAGTCACATCCGCTTCATATTCATCGGCGGCACCGCTGAAGTAACGCATAACAACGCTCGGCACACTTGCGATCTTCCACTGCCCATACATGCCGCCCAAAGATTGTCAGGATCTTCGGGGAGGGTTTATGATTGGCCGCGCGGACACATGACCCAGCATCGTCGTGAAGCATTAGACAAATCGGTATCCGCGATTGGCCGCAGCCCTCAGTAACGACGTCGAGAGATGATTAGAGGTGACCGACACATGTACAAAAAATATCAGGCTACCTC
Organism: Paludibacterium denitrificans; assembly: GCF_009707705.1. GTDB lineage: Bacteria > Pseudomonadota > Gammaproteobacteria > Burkholderiales > Chromobacteriaceae > Paludibacterium_A > Paludibacterium_A denitrificans. The sequence continues at coordinate 1,422 of NZ_WLYX01000002.1, forward strand.
GTCCAAAATACCTCGGCGAAGCGCTGATCTATCAGCCGATATCTGTCCTTGAGCCGCGGGTTGTTTACCAGATGCAGAGTGATCGCTTGCGTCATCGGGATCTCTCACTCCTTGCGAAGACGATAGTCCGGCGCGAAAGGGATCCTCTTCGCAGGTAAAGACGTAAGCCTCGTGTCGATCAACCAGCCCTGACACAACGTCTGGCTATAGACCTCGGAACCGACGTTGTAGCGCATCGGATAACCGTGAATTACCTTCAGAATTTTCATACAGATGCCTCCATACGCACTGCGCAATTCAAGTTCGTGCCTGAAGTCTTCGATGAGACGCATCAAGCCCGCTGAAAGTTTCAGATTTCCAGCCAAGCTCCTGCGCTCGCGCCGGGTCATAAGACCGAGCAACGTCGTAAGACCGTGGTGCCGCCTCTGTAACGGCAGCGCCGCTCTTTGCAAGTCGGCAACAGGTCGCTGCGAGTTCGCCGCGAAGTCGGATGCCCTGAAACCAAAGATGCACTGGGGACAATGACTCTCCCGGACTCCAGCAGTCCGTCCAAGGCACGAAGACCTCGAACGACGTCATTGACGTGGGTAAAGTCGAAGGTGTGATTGCTGCCATCTACGCGCAGGGCAAGCCTTCAGCAGCGCCCAACAAGCGCCGAAACAACTCAATCTAAATCTTCGATACGACCATTTTACATTCGAAAGTCCGGACGACAGCAGACTGTGGGCGCATGGCTGCCTCAGAACGAAGGCTACAACCTTGGAGCGATGCATAGACGTTGAGTGGAATTCAACGCGGCCGTTTCCAACAACTGGGAGCGATGAAGTCTGCCCGTAAACCTCTCGACTACTCGAAAACCAGAATCCACGGTTTAGAACTCTGGGCCAACGCTGCCTTAATGAGGTTTTGCAGGCCCGTAACATTTGTGAGCCAACACAGGTCTGGATCTCGTTGCCCCGAACCAACCCTTGAAACGTGCCGGTGAACAACGGCACCTCCTGAATGTACATCTATGTCGGCTTGGCGGGTCACATCACCGAGACTCTCCCGAGGCACTGTGGGTCAGTTCTTTGACCCAAAACCATCATCTCTGAGCGACACCCAAAGTCGCCCCCCACTAGGCCGCGAGAACCGGTGACCAATACTGCTTTATCATGTTTTTCCCAAAATTGAGAGGTAGTACTTCCACAAGGAGTAGTTCCGGCAAGTGAAGCAATCAGTAGCGTTGTTCAGGCTGCCACGCTTGCTTCAAATGGGAAGGGGCGATCCGGGTCGTTGCTGCGCAAGTGTTGTCAACGCAGTTCCATCCTGAGGTGAGTAACACCAATTCCAGCAGTACTGGGATGAGGTCTCAGGTAAGCTGAACAGATCGTCGGTCGATGCCGACTTTTGACGGGGAATGACACACAGGTTTGCTCTCCTTCAGGTTAAGTCAGAACAGACCATCACTACTCCCCTCTGGCCTGGGAAGCACTTGGAGCAAGACTAAGCGTGAGGTCTGAACATGACACTCGGGTCGTTTCTGCAGGGTACGTACCCTGACGAAGTCGTTGTCAAGACCCGATCAAGACACAATATAGATATATCAATGCTTTCTAGATGATATACAAATTTTTGATTCGGCACAACAGCTGTCTTTTCGGCTCAACTATTTGTCGACACTTCGCTGTCCGCCCGCGAAACGACAACCCTGTTAGGCCAACTGGACGTCGGCAGTGTTTGGGGAGGCGGACGCCGTCTCGCTGAAAACTCAAGCCCATGCCCGCTGAAAGTCGACACCCTTCTGGTTGTGCCAGTCGCCGGTCTCTGTAAGGTCCTTGCGGGTAGCGACGCGGTGAGACTTCTTCGATCTGGCTGTTGCTCATTTATCACCCCCAAAGAGTGGAATTGATAATTATATATCTAAATGACATTAGAGTAGTACATGTTATTGCTATATGTCATTTTTTTCTTCAACATTGCATGTCCGAAGTTCTGTGTAAACCTGCCGGTGTTCGGTACTGTGCTTACTGGCTACAAAGGCCGAGCTTGAGACCTTGGCCCCGTATCCCAGCAATGGCTGCTCTGGCCGATTCTGTTGAAAAACCTGGTAGCACAGCCGATTCCTGTGGATGTAGAGGCCATTTTCATGGATCTAATCGTAAAAACGGTCTAAAGACCGCTTTTCTAAGCTATTTCATCTCATTTCGTTTCCAGCAGGCGCAACTTGCCCACCAAGGGGTGAATCGGGCTGGCCAGCTTGGCCAATCGACGCAAATTCTGGGCAATGGCGGCGGGGTAAATTCGTCTTGCGCACCCGACAGCCCCGAAGGCGAAGTCTGTCGAGCTTCAGGATCCGCTTGAGGTGTGCGAACAGCATTTCCACTTTCTTACGTTCGCACCGAGATTGCTGATACCCCTCAGTTTCACGGGCGTCGGGCAACATCGCGAGCGTTCTCATGGATGCTGCGGGCAATCTTCCGGAAAGTCATATTCGGACAGCACTGCGGCTTCATCGCGCAATCCTTACAGTCCGACTGGCTGGCTCCGGTAAATGATGGTGTCGGCCTGTGTGACGTGGCTGCGCGGATTTTGAATGGGCGCCAGTTGCTCCGCAGTGGTTTGCCTGCCGGACAGCGATATTCGTTTGCTTCAGCGACCCATGTGAAGTCGCTGTTTGAAAGTGTCATCCTTTCCGCGCTCTTATCCCAGACTGGCATGTGCGGCTCAATTCCTTTCTCCTCGACCATCCAGCCCAGCATGGGCGGTGCCATAAGCCGTATCGCCAATCAGCCGTTTGGGACGCAGTTCGAAGCGCTCCTCAACACGATCGACCATGGTCTTGGTAGAGTCGACCTCTGCCGTACGATGGTAAGCGTGGCTTCGACATCTAGGATGACACCATGCGCGGTGTCGATTAGGTAGTGGTCGAGTAGGCAAGAAGGCGATCCCACCAGTAGCGGCAGTCCAACGGGACTGGGGATCGCTCAAGGAGGTCTTCCGCGTGACAGGTTGCGCCTCGGCGTCAGCATCGAGGGCGGCTAAATACTCCCGGACCGCTCGTTTGTTGTGCGCAGGATCCCGCCAATTCACTTGCTCACCCGGAGCAATACTCAGGTCATGGCTTGCGTCGGCGGCAATCAGGCTGGCATCGACCGCAAAGCCTTCTCCTTTGATCAGCCCTGCAGCCATGCAACGAAGAACACACTGGTCAAACAGCCAACGGAACGTCTCGCTTTCCCGAAAACGCCCGTGCCGATTCTTGGAGAAAGTCGAATGGTTGGGCACCGCATCTTCCAGGGCCTAAGCGGCAAAACCAACGGTAGGCGAGATTGAGATGGACTTCCTCGCACAACCGGCGTTCAGAGCGAATGCCATAGCAATAGCCGATGATAAGCATGCGAATCATCAATTCCGGATCGATGGACGGCCGTCCGGTGTGACTGTAGTGGTCAACCGGGTGGTGGCGTAGTTGGCTTAGGTCGAGACAGCGATCGATGCCGCGCAAGAGGTGCTTTGGGGGGATGTGGCCTTCAATGTTGAAGGAATAGAACAATCGCTCCCTGACCACCTGTCTGCTGCCCCATCATATCGACACCTCGGCGTCTCAATGCACTAGGCATAGTTTACCGCCGCATCAGAGGAGCGGGAGTTTTTCAACACAATCGGCCGATAGTAGTTCTTCACGGCAGGAGACTAATCCACACTTGCTAGTCAACTATTAAAGATAAATTACCCACCAAACACGTGACGTGTGGTACTACTTGCCACCGCAGATTGCCCGCCCTTTGAACAAGCCTATGTCACATCCTGTGTAGTGGTACCCCTTGCCAATCAGACAGCGGTAAAAATTGTCTTCCAGGGCGTTTTCGGGCTGATTCATAGTCTTCTCCTGCATGCATCTGATTCCTTGTATCGAATCCGACGCCCCCATTTATTCGGCCTCCGCATGCTACCCAGTCATTCAAGCGTGATTCTGGTGAGGATTCAGGCTTACTCCATAGTTCAACGAAAGGCTTAATCGACTTAATTAGCCTTTCTCGTTCTAATGAACAAGGTCCGTTTATGCACTGGCCATAGAGACATCCCGATAAAATCAATACAAGCGCCAGAGGTAAATAGGTAATGAATTTCAAGATACTACCTTGCTTATGTATGATGGATGTCGCACGAAATATGCATTTGTAATTTACATGCAAATTTACGCGTAATGCATGCTCGTGTGCAAGCCAACGCCCGCCACATCTCCATAGCAGCTATAGCTGCTGCCCGTTTCTCGCCGTCCCACCGAGCGGTTGTCCTCCTCAGGTGCACACCACGTTGATTTCCAAGTTACTGCTGGGGATAATCCATTTGGCCGCACTGGAATACGTGAAATAGCGCTGTACGTATTGCAACTCCGAAAGGGCGTGCACACGCAGGGTGGCGTCCTGCCTGTGCGGCCACATCCTTCTTGACCTATTACGCATCAAACGACATTCCAAAGAAAAAAGCCGGGTAAATCCGGGCTTTCGCTCCTACGCTTCCGGTATTTCGATTGTCCCTTCAAGATATTGAACAGCGTGACCAGAGATATATACCCGGTCGTCTTGTACGCGACAATGTAGTAATCCGCTGCGGCGTGAGACCTGCATGGCCACGAGTTCTGACCTACCCAAACGGTCAGACCATAATGGCGCGAGCGCCGCGTGAATAGATCCGGTCACCGGATCTTCATCTCCGCCATTGGCAGGCCAGAAGTAGCGGGACACAAAATCATGTTGATCTCCGCGCGCTGTTACGACGACATCGAGCGGGCCAAGTGCCGACAGCAGATTGAGTTCAGGGACAACGGATCGTACCTCCTGTTCTGTTCCGTAGATGGCAACATAGGCTTGCTGGTTTATCAGCACTTCTTGAGGCCGTATCGAAAGCCCCTGGATCAGGTTTGCGGGTATTTCGTCCAGCTTTTCAGACCGACGTTGCGGGAAGCTCATTTCGATCAGACCGTCACGTGTATGGCAAACGGTAAGTCGACCGACCGCTTTCGCAACAAATTCGATGACTTCCAAATCAGCACATTGCTGGAAGATCACATATGCACTTGCCAGCGTGGCATGTCCACAAAAAGCGATTTCGGTTAGTGGAGAAAACCAGCGGATATCAAATGCGCCGTCGGCATTTTCACGAAGAATGCTGTTTCTGACAGGTTGTTCTCAGCGGCGATTGCCTGCATCAAACTATCGGGCAACCAGCGTTCGAGTGGCACTACCGCAGCGTAGTTGCCTCTAAATACCTTATCCGTAAATGCGTCAATCTGATAGATCGGCAATTTCATGAGATGTCCCTGTTCAAATTGATAGATTAGTCAGCAACCGGCAGTCCATTCCTTGAACTGTTTCGAGTCCAATCATTTGCTTTGGGCTAGATAAATAATCAAATTATGCCAATAGTCTATCGCGACCACATCCCTAGTAGCCCGTTCTGGCCGGTAGCTCCCATATAACAGTTATTGCTCGACCAGCCGCTTTGGCCGAACGGCCAGCCGACTAAGCAGGTGCAGCGTCAACTGGTCGTAGATGGTTGAAAAGTCCGCCATATTTCAAAACAGAAAATCAGAAGCGATTCAGTGTCATTTCATCCAGCCCGCCAGCACGGAGAGCGCCCCGTCAATCGCTAGTGAGAATGGGGTGCCACAGTTAATGCGCAGAAAGTTCTCAAAGCGGCCGGTATTAGAAAACAAGCCACCGGGCGCCAGATGGATACCCTCTTCCAAAGCTTGGTAAAAGAGCGTTTCAGCTGAAATTGCGGGAGGTAGCTCTATCCACAAGAATAATCCACCGCACGGATGACTCAAGCGGGAGCCTTCTGGAAAGTGCTCAGCAATAGCGGTGGCATAGTGATCACGCTGCGTCGTCGGCGTCAGACGTAAGCGACGCAGATGGCGTTCGTAGTTTCCCGAGGCAATAAACTCTGCAATGGCCCGTTGGGCCACCGCTTCGTGGAATGGGACTGCGCGTACTTGAGCATCTCCACTTTATCGTGCCAGCGTCCGGCACTAATCCAGCCGATCCGGAGGCCGGGCGACAACGATTTATTCAAGGAGGCACAATGAATCACGTTGCCACGGAGGTCCCACGATTTGAGTGCACGGAGAGGAGCTTCTGGCAGGCCAGCGCTGAGTATGTGTCGTCTTCAATCAAAGGAAGATTCCGTGATTCGCACCATGCCACCGGGGCCTGCTTGTGGCCATCCGGCATCACACAGCCGAGGGGTTCTGCACATTGGGGACCACCACCAAGGCACGCAGCATGGGATAGTGATCGGCTGCCCGCTGCAACGCTTCCAGTGAGATACCGCTAGAGGGACTCGTCGGGATCTCCAGCACTTTCAACTTCAGACTATCCAGAACCTGTAACAAACCAAAGAATGTGGGCGATTCCACGGCCACCAGATCTCCCTGCTGGGTGACCGCACGTAAGGCCAGGGTTCAAGGCCTCAATACACCCATGGGTCACGATGATGTCGTCGGGGGGAGAAGCATTTGGGCCGTTAGCGCACGATGTGCCAACGCTATACGCAGGCTTTTGTCTCCATTGTGGGGGACGGGGTGGGCTTTGTTGCACAAATCTGGGCTTGTATACGTCCGGTAGAATGACGGCATGAGCAAGCCCCTCCCTCCCAAGTACCAAACCACCAACTGGCAGACCTACAATCAGTCCCTCAAGCAGCGAGGGCAACTACTCCTCTGGCTCGACAAGGCTATGAACTGGCTAGCCTAAGCCGCTGGTAAACGGGGGCGCCAGCCAACGTTTACCGACGCCGCCATTCAGTTCTGTCTCACCATTAAATGCCTTTTTGGCCTCGCGTTACGCCAAACCACTGGCATGGTCGAAAGCATGCTGCATTTGGCCGGGCTCGACTGGGCGGTGCCTGATTTCAGTACGCTCTCCCGACGCCAGAAAGACCTACAAGTGCGTATCCCGGTACAGAAAAAGCAGGGTTGCCTGCATCTGCTGGTGGATAGCACCGGCATAAAGATGATGGGCGAAGGCGAGTGGAAGGTGAAAAAGCATGGTGCAGACTACCGCCGCCAATGGCGCAAGCTGCATCTGGGGGTAGATGCGCAGACGCTGGAAATCCGTGCAATGGAAGTGACGGACAACCGCACTGGCGACGCCACCATGCTGCCAGAGCTGCTATCGCAAATCCCAGCGTCAGAAGAACTGATGACGGTAACCACGGATGGGGCGTACGACACGCGCCTGTGTCACGCTGCGATTGCAGAACGTGGCGCAGCGGCCATCATTCCCCCGCGGCGAAACGGTCAACTCTGGAAAGGGAATTCACAGGGCAATCAGGCTCGCAATGAGTCACTGCGCGCGGTGAAGTACTTGGGAAGGACGCTCTGGAAAAAGTGGACTGGCTACCATCGCCGCAGCTTTGGTCGAGACGAAAATGCATTGCTTCAAATTGTTGGCAGACCGCGTCAAATCGCGGGACTTTGACCGGCAGGTTGCAGAGCTTCAAATCTGTGCTGCGATACTCAATCGCTTTACTGCGCTGGGCACGCCGCACACGGTCCGCATGGGATAAGTCCGCACGGGGTTTGGGGTAGTTCGGCCTTTAACTGATTTGTGCAACAAAGCCATATTTTACTGAGCGTACAGAGCCGGAACGCGATTCTCCCGGCTACCAAGCGATCAAACTGAGCGATCTGGAAGCGTTGGAGCAGCAATGATCGCTGTGGCTTGGTGGAAACCAAGATGCATTGTGCAACCGCGGGGGAAAGAGGGGCAATCCGGCGCTTCAATGGCCAAGAGGCACAGCGGCAAGCGAGTGGGAACATCTTGAACAGCTTCAGCATACTAAGCCATCCATGCCCGGTAGTGATGGGATAAATCTGCTGGAGAACGAGGTAAATCATCTTGCCCTAGATTTATAAAACAGGGCCATTTTGACTAAACAGACCACACATTGTATGGTCTGTTATCTAATAATCAGTATTTTATTATAAACTAATACTATTTACGAAAAATAGGAATCATCCAGCAGCATGTCCTCGAAGAAGCCACCGTAAGTATGGTCGACATTCCAGATATGAATCTCAAGAACCCACAACTGAGCAGAAGGACAGAAATCAACCTCCGCCATCGGACCCTCATAAACAGCAGCATGAGGGAAATCAGAGATCCTGTGGCCAGATAAATCCAAATTAAGAACCCAGCCACGCTGTTTAGCTGCCGCGGCAGCAATTTCGTATAGTTTCCGTCCACTACCACCTGTCTTCAGCCAATATTTTCTTACCTCGTGAAAAATCTCTCGTGCGTCATTGGCACAACGTAGCTTCTCTTTATCGGAACCAATAACAAAGGTCTCACCACCATCCCCCTCAAGATTATTCCAAATCGGCCCGATATCGATAAAGAAGATGTCATCTTCTCCCAAACGAATGCCCGGATCTGATGCGGCGCCAAAGTTTTTGTCGTATTGGCTCCGAAGCGGACATAGACATCGTGCCACCCTCGCAGCATTTTTTTCTCCGCCAGAATATCTTTGGCCATCTCCACGGCATCTTCTTCAAGCATGCTGGTTTTACTGCAGCAGCAATCGCACGAATAGCATCTCGCGTCATCCCCCTGACTTTAAACATCTTATCCCTATCATAGTTTTTTCCAACTGTTTCCAACTCTTGTTTGGCTATTGCAGTCATAAATGTCTCCTATCGATTTTTTGGAAAATTTGGACATCACCAAAGGTGGTCCGGAATGGTGAAATCAAGGCCCATGAGTGTCTTAGTCACGATTAGCTGACATGCCAACCTGTCACCTGAGCGAAATTCGTCTAATGTTGTCAGTAGGCGTTTTTCCGCATGACTTACAGGTTTTAACTTTTCTACCCATTTTGGGTTTATGTTTACCCGACAGGTACCACAGGAGGCATGTCCACCGCAGATTCCCTTGATATGACCGCCTATACGCAATGCTTCCATGGGCGAGCTACCCTCAGGAAGATTGAGTTGTGTTGATTGGCCGTTAGGACCATGCATTGATACCTTAACCAGTTGGTTAGGTGTGACAGAGCCTGTAACCAATTGCCCGAATGCATCCGCGAAGAAGGCCTGATCCGGTAGGTTGCAGGTTTTTGTCAGGATTACCCTTGCTGCATTAACCATGGCTGGAGCCCCGCACGCATAAACATAATCATCATTTAGGCTCGGGTGATCACGAGCTGCCACTTGTTGGATATATCCAACTTCACCAGACCAAGCGGGCTCTGGATTGCTGAGTACGGGTATGTAATGGAACTTCCCAAAGGCGTTTTCCAGATCACGCATTTGCTTTGAAAAATAGAGATCGGATGATCCCCTGCCCCCCCAATATAGCCATACGGGGTTCTTACTCCCGGCCTCTAATATCTGTTCCAACAACGCTTTCAGAGGTGCCAATCCAGTACCCGTTGCGAGCATTAGAATCTTGCTTGATGTACTTGCTGGATTGACCCGGTGCAGTTTCCATATGGGCCATGGACCTTCAGTCGACTTCCGGGCTCAATCTCTGTTCGAAGTAACTCAGAAAATTTTCCGTGTTTATGCAACCGAATGTGCAACTCGATAACGCCATCGTTTGCCCACACGTTTGCCATCGAATAGGACCTGACGTCACCATCTGCTAATTCAATATTTAGGAACTGGCCTGCCTGATACTCCATGCCTCTTTTCTGTGGCGAGACCATGCGGAGGCGTACTACTGAGTTATTTAGGAACTCTTTGTCGAGTACCTCTAACTCATAGAAGTTACTATCGTACGATGACATGGCATCCTTCCTACTAGGCATTTCATTGAACTGTTGACAATATCCTAACAAGTTACTGGCCCTATTACATGGTCCAGTTTTCAAAATATTGCCGGTCCAGATTGGATTGAATACCGGAGTAAAGAGGGGAATATATTGTGTGCTTGAGGTTTTCGTCACTGCACCAGACACCGTGACTAGCGACTGAAACAGCACAGAAAGACTGTGGGTGATACTCGAACCTACTAGGGCAGAGCGTTAAAGCAGATAGCACCATACGCCAGACTTGCTCTGGACCATTAGAAACATCAAGAATTGGAACTCTTACCAGTCCAACTGGGTTTTGATGTTAAGACCATGGTCCTTGAAACTGCCTTTGCAGCAAGGCAGCGAACTGCCGCTGCACTTGCAAATTACTCAAGCAGTGGTAGCGGATATCCGCGCCGCACGTTTACGTCCGGGCGATGCCTTACCCAGCAGCCGAGTGCTGGCTGCTGATTTGTCAATCAACCGCAAGACGGTTGTATTGGCTTACGATGAGTTACAGGCACAAGGCTGGATTGAGCAGCAACCCCGCCGTGGGGCGTTCGTCTCAGCTCGTCTACCCACATTCACGTTGCAAGCCAGCGAACCAATAATCCCCGCTGAGTTACCACTTGGGAGGGTCTCACCAACCCTGACGGACTATTTCGGTGAAACGAGAAGGGGAAACTGGCAAATTGGTGTTTTCCGATGGCATACCTGATACCCGTCTGATTCCCTACGATGTCCTAGCCAGAGCCTATCGCCACGCAATGGTGACGTTGGTACGCCATAACCAGCTCGGTTACGGAGACCCCGCAGGCACACCGGAATTGCGTACCGCCATCGCAAATATGCTGCGAATGGAGCGTGGACTTAATGTGCGCCCTGAACAAGTATGTGTGGTACGAGGTAGTCAGATGGGCATCTACCTTGCAGCAAGGTTACTGGTAGATCGAGATAGTTGCGCGGTATTTGAATCACTTAGTTACCCCCCAGCACGTGAGGCATTTCGTAGTTGCGGAGCTACGGTGCTGAATGTGGCGCAAGATGAGAACGGATTACTACCTGATGCATTGGAAGATCTATGCCGTACCCACACAGTACGTATCGTGTATGTGACTCCACATCATCAATTTCCTACAACAGTGATGCTACCTGCTGACCGGCGTATGCGTCTGTTGGCACTAGCTGAACAATATGGCTTTGCCATTGTTGAGGACGACTACGATCACGAGTTTCACTACCTGCATAGCCCGGTCCCACCTCTAGCAAGCTTGGACCGCAATGGAAGAGTGCTACATATCGGCTCATTGTCAAAGGTGTTAGCACCGGGACTAAGGCTGGGGTATTTGGTTGCTGCTGAAAGGGTAATTGAACGGTGTGCTGCCGAGATTATGCTAATTGATCGACAGGGTAATCAGCTCACTGAGCTGGCAGTAGGTGAGCTGATGTCCAGCGGTGAGTTACACCGTCATATCCGCCGTACACTAAAAGTGTATCAGGCCCGGCGTGACTTTGTTGCTACCTGTATTACTGAACGATTAGCTGGCTGGGGACAATTCGATCTGCCAGCTGGAGGCATCGCGTTGTGGCTGCGTTTTGTGTCACAGGTTGATATGCCAAGGCTCGTTGCTGATTGCGCCAAACAAGGGCTTCAAATCACAGATGGGCAGATTTTTTCACAAGAGACGACGCCAGTACGAGCTATTCGACTTGGCTTTGGCCACCTTACTGAGGCAGAACTAGACGCTGGGATCAGATGCTTAGCTGCAGCGTTAAAGCAACAAGTGGCAGGGGCTATTAATATAGATAGGTCAAATTTTCCCGACCGACCTAGATAGTTGTGAGACGTTGTTGGACTGCCCGAGGCAGTCCAACTGTACATATCATAGGGAAGAGTGACTTACACTAAAATAAGCAGTCGATATTTAGTCTTTTTTATTTCAATACCCTTGAGATCTGATCAATTTCTCCATGAGATTAATGTCATTAATAATCTGTTTTGCCACAAGTTCTTTTATTATACCTTTCCCCTCTTGTAGCAATTCTAGGTCATTCGCCAATTCCGGCATGAATCTCACGAAGAGCGGGTAGTGACCGAACACTATAGGGCAGTTTTGTCATTGCCGTTCGGAAATGAAGTTGAGCATCATTTGTTAAAATATTAGAAGATGTTCCGATACTCGAATTAGAAATATCATTCAACTCAATCTGTACAATGCTGCGTGTTTCATTCAGCTCGTTCCAAAAAGGTTTATTGATAGGTCCTATCGTATAACCTATTGGTTCGCTGTTTTGTGCCGGCGAAAACTCTCTAATAAATTTGGAACCACTAACAAGATAGTTGAACCAAATAAAAGCATTACAAACATGGTGAGTTTATAGCTAATTCGGCGAGCATTGTGAGTATTCATACCTAGAACCATTATGCTATTAATAGCAAACCGAAAGCAAAATACCATTCAGCTTGTCAATTAATTTTAATGTTGAAATGAATGGCGAAGCGCTGAGTCGTCGAAATAACGAGTATAATTACTGATTGCATCTAATACAGTTATGACCCCTTCCTTGGCACTACTGCCCGGTTGCTTTCCTGTTAACTGTGTGCTGCCTTTCAATAATTGGGCGACAATAATATGGAGTTGTGCATCTGCTTTAGCATTGAGTTTGCAGTTAGAAACGATGCCAGCCACTTGTTTTTCGATTTCAACCGAAAGATCATCAAGCTTTGAAGGGGGAAATTCACCTTGGTGAATCGCTGGCATGGCTGATGAAAGTTGTAGGTAGATGGCCGCCATTCCTTGCCGCAAGGCAGCATCTGTTGCCATTTCTTACCAGAATTTAACTCTAGTTGCAGCGTGTGTTGGTCATTGTGATCGTGCGGAAGAAGAGATTGACTAGCTGCATAACCCATACCGGGCAGGATTAATGCAATAAGCATACTACTTCGCAATAAATTTTTCTGGAACATATGTACATCCATCGGCTAATTATAATAATAAAGGCATATCACGGCCTTAATCGGTAGGTGGCGGGGACGTTGTAAGGGGAAACCTTAACTCAGGATTAATTCCATTTAATCTTGATCGGCAGCGGGCAAAATCTTGATTTGTATCAACGGCGTCCGTTGTACTTTACCGCCTACATCAGGTATCAGAAGCAGCAGCAAAACCTACAAGCTAATTTCATATCTGGAATAATTGGGCGACAACAGTCCGACATGACTGGAATAGAGGCTGTCACCGCATCGCAGTGCCCGTTTGTTGCTTCACACGTTTGCCACAGAGCTTGCCCATTGGGCGAGAAATCCATCGATCTTTTCTTCGATGTGGCTTTCGATGGTGCGCAGGCGCAGGATGGGAATATCGCTTTTCGCCGGGGATGCTGTTCTTCAAAGCATCTCGTGTCGCTTGCTCGGGCCTGTCATGGGAGCCGCCATCGACTTCAATCACTCCCAGCGGGGTTTTACCCACCTTGAAATACAGCACGAAATCGCAACTGGCACGGTTGCGCATGAAATCCAGCTCATCCTTCGCCAAGGCCGGGTTAGTCGATGAAGCGACCCGGTTAAGCAGAACTGGGCGTGACACGTCAGTGCCCGGTACGGCGCCTCGGACAGAGCCTCCCGCAACAGTTGCACCACGATTTGCTCTGATCTGAAGCGGGAATCTTCGGTGCGAAGCCTAGCACGGAGCCGTGCCGGGGGACTGGTCGTACTCTCGGTACAACAGATCAAACGCCGACACCACGGGCGCACGCACAATTTGTCCGTCCTGCGCGTAATACTCAACGTAGCGCATCAATGCCGCGATATGGCTGTTGTTTGCAGTGAAAACTTCATCGCCTGTCACCAGTGTGAATCGAGTCTTGGCTCGCGATACCGCCACATTAACCATGCGTGGATCATCAACAAAATCTAGCCGTTCCTCATTGTGGTGCTTTTTGTCCAACACGGTAGAAGACAATCTCGTCGCATTCCCTGCCCTGAAACTTGTGCACGGTATCCTTGACGAAATCCGCTGGCAAGTACGTGCCGGAGAGTGTGACCTGTGCCCTGAAGGGAGAAATGAAGCCTCGGCCATCTTCGCTCAGCTCGATGGGCCCTCCCTCGTCGTCGAGTACCTTGAGCAAGGAGTCCAGTTCCCTGAGGTTGGTGTTCCTCCGGGTATGATTGCCCTTGGCTGTCACCAGTAGCCGCAGGGGTGCTTCGCCATTGTCTGGGTCATTGGCACCAGTGCGTTATCGTAGAACTGCTGGTTACAGAACTGGATGATTCTGGGATGACAACGGTAATGCTCTTTCAGCAAAGTCTGGGCAGCGTGTCCTTGAATACACCAATGCACGAATCAAGCAGACTGTATCGTTCACAATCATAGGCATCAGCAGGGGGCTGCAGGCCCAATTTTACGGGAATGTGCGCCAACTGACGGCTGTCCCCGACGACGATCAGATTCTTCGCGCAGCCCAGCGCCAGAACGCCCGGCACGATGTCCTGCTGCGAGGCCTCGTCGATGATCACGTAATCGAGGATTACCCCTTGCGCAATCGAATTGACGATGGAGTGGGTACTGCTACCGAGGATCGGGAAGCGTTGCACGAAAGCATCAAACTGTTTCCGGTAGGTCTGGGCGTCGAAGGTTTCCAACGCGCGGTCCTGCGCATGCAGATGGTACTTCAGATGACGCATCGAACTTACCGTTAATGCTTTCAGCAAGGCAGTGAAATTCCCACGCGCCAGCGATTCGCGGCAAGTCAGCAGAGCCGCGCCTTTGTCCCTCAACGCCTTGTCGTAGTAATGCATCTGCAGGGCATGGAAGAAGGACAGGCGCTCCGCTCCCTGCGCGAAAGGTTTGGTGCGGAAAATCCTGAAATTGAACAGCAGCTCAATCCGGTCCTTGAGCCGGATGCGCTGCTCCCGAAGATGGGCGAGGTAGGCCATCAGGTCCGCCGTCTTGCGCGGGGATAGTCCGTACTTATCCAGAGACGGGGGAACGTGAACCCCATTCTCGTTCTGCCACTGCTGCAGATAGCGACGCTCGATGGTCAACTCATCAATTTCGGTCTGCAGTTGCGCTGCTATATTGTGGTCGTGTAGATGCTGTTTTAACCGTGCGAGCATTGTCTGGATTTCATCCATAGTCGGTGCAGGCTCGGATTCGGCCGATGGCCAAGGAGGCAGGTTGGCGAAGAAATCCTCTCTGTTCTTGCTGCTGCCGAGCTTGGCAACCAGATGACCCAGACTGGACTTCTCCAATTTTTCGTAAACGTTCTCCACTGCCGCGTTATTGTTGGACAGTACCGCGACCGTTTTACCTCGCAATAGGATATTGGCGAGGATGTTCAGGATAGTCTGTGTCTTACCGGTTCCGGGTGGCCCTTCAATCACACTGATCTGTGCACTGAACGCCTGCTCAACAGCCGCAAGCTGACTTTCGTTCACGCCGAATGGGTAGATCAGACTGCCGCCTTGCGCCTGCGTTCCATTCTGCCCTGTGCAGTAAGCATTCAAGGCAGTATCCCGGCTAGCTGATAGTTTTCCCAGTTGGCGCACAACATTGGCTGCGATCTGCCTTTGATCCGCCGAGCCAGCGCGATCCCTTCTGGTATCCGCCACGTCAGAAAAATAGCGGAAGACAGGTGATTCCTTCATCGCTGTCTGCGTCACAAACTGGATTCCGTCCATTTTGTAGACGTAGGGCTTGGCAACACCCGGATAGTGCACGACGGCATACCGCTCACCGTAAATCGTTCCCTTTTCGATAGGCTGGACGACCACGCTCCCCTGCCTCGTCAGCAACGTCTTGCCCAACTCACGGGAGGGAACTATACGGCACTCACTGAGTGGCCGTGTGTAGGTTTTCATCGATGGGAAATGGCAGGACAGTTGCAGTGCTGCGTATTGGTCACTCAATAAATCGTCCAGTCGCTGATCTTCGCAGTCTTATCCTCTTCGCCGACATAGATAGAAACCATACGCTCCTTACTCATGCACAAACGACATCCGAACCTACCTCTCGCTCCAGATACCGGATGCCGTTATTTCTCCAATAAGAGATCATCTTGCCAACATCGCAGCCAGAAAGACATGGCCCTGCTACCAGCGAGGTGCAATAGGTGGCGGAGGACCACTTTCATGGGACTACCACCGGCAAGGCTCCAAATCGGCCAAATTTATTGCCCACCTGATCTGACACCAACGACCGTTCCCGCCTGCTAACCGGGCGGTCTCCCTTCATAGTTTGTGAATGTCCGCAACCTACTCCAGACTCAGAGGTCGGCTCCTGCGTCCGGCAGTTCACGGATGCGTCCCCGCTTTCGGGCACGTAACGCGGCAATTGCCTTGATTACAGGAGCATCCACCACACCTGTTCGATGAGTGCTCGCTCTTGATCGATGGCAGCAAGTTAGCAAAAGAGATTATCGACAACTTTTGTCAAGCTCAAGGTGATCAGAATATCCACATAGGTTTTTTCTTAGTCGAATGGATATGCGCGGGCGAATTCATACCTTGATTCTGTTAGCTTGGGCGGATTGCGATTGAGGGGAGATGCACAGTTGTTCCTAAGGAACAAATCATCGGTTTCCTACGTAAAGTAGAAATAGGTCTTGTCATCAATGGACTATGTCGAAGGCATGAGCGTATCCGATACCAAGCGACGCAAAGAACTGGAGAGTGAGGATATGCCGACCATAGTGCTAAATCCGCTGTCCATGGTAGATGGAGCAGACCAGTCACCTTAAGTTAGTGTCCACGAAGGGCGGGACAGACCACTCCGGGGCCTCTTTCACTAGACATAGTTCAGGCTATCGCAACTAGCTGGCCAAACTGAGCTTGCCCTTTACCCAAGTGTTTCGCTCGATACATTGCGTGATCGGCTGCGGTCAGTATCATGGTTCGAGTTCCTTGCCACGGCGAGATTGCAACAATGCCAATGCTGGCCCCAAGTGTACGGGGAATCTTCGCTGAGAGTATATGCATAGGTATGGAAATAGCTGAGATAAGGGTTCTGGCCATGCTTAAGGCATCTTCATGATCAGTTGTTTGAGTTAAGATAACCACAAATTCATCCCCGCCAAGACGGCCAATAAAATCATTTTTTCCCACCGTACACTTAAGACGTCGGGCTACTTCAATGAGAGCTTGATCGCCAGCTTCATGGCCTAGCTGGTCGTTGATTGGTTTGAAACCATCGAGGTCAATAAACAGTAAATGGGCTTTGTTGCACAAATCAGTTCAAGGCCGAGCCGCCCCAATCCCCCAGACGGACTTATCCCATACGGACTGTTTGTGGCGTGCCCAGCGCTGTGAAGCGATTTAGAATCGCTGCACAGATTTGAAGCTCTGCCACCTGCCGGTCAAAGTCCCGTGACTTAACCCGGTCTGCCAGCAATTTGAAACAGTGCATCTTCGTTTCTACCAAGCTACGACGATGGTAGCCACTCCACTTTTTCCAGAGCGTGCGCCCCAGATATTTCACCGAGCGTAGTGACTCATTGCGAGCCTGATTGCCCAGTGAACTCCCTTTCCAGAATTGGCCGTTTCGACGTGGGGGAATGATGGCCGCCGCCCCACGCTCTGCAATCGCGGCATGACATAGCCGTGTGTCGTACGCACCATCCGTGGTCACTGTCACCAGTCCCTCTGCCGCCGGAATTTGCGCTAGTAGCTCTGGCAGCATCGTGGCATCACCGGTGCGATTGTCGGTCACTTCCATTGCCCGGATTTCCAGCGTTTGCGCATCTATACCCAGATGCAGCTTACGCCATTGGCGGCGGTAGTCAGCACCATGCTTTTTCACTTTCCACTCGCCTTCACCCATCATCTTGATGCCGGTGCTGTCCACCAAGAGATGCAGACAACCCTGCTTCTTCTGCACCGGAATGCGCACTTGCAGGTCCTTCTGACGGCGGGAAAGCGTACTGAAGTCAGGCACCGCCCAGTCAAGTCCAGCCAAGCACAGCAGGCTCTCGACCATGCCGGTGGCTTGCCGTTGCGCCAAACCAAAAAGGCATTTGATGGTGAGGCAGAACTGTATGGCGGCATCGGAGAAGGTCGGCTGACGCCCTCGTTTTCCCGTGGCAGGTGCCCGCCAGTTCATATCTTTGTCCAGCCAGAGAAGGAGCTGCCCTCGCTGCTTGAGGGAGTGGTTGTAGGTTTGCCAGTTGGTGGTGCGGTACTTGGATGGGAGGGGCTTGCTCATGCCGTCATTCTACCGGATGGGTGCAAGCCCCGATTAATGCAACAAAGCCTCTCGACCAAGCTGCGGCGATGGTAGCCCGTCCACTTTTTCCAGAGCGTGCGCCCCAGATTGTCAATCAGCGTCGAATTTTGACCAGCAGGTCACTTTTGTGTGCTGTTTTACACGCCAGAAATGCCACCAAACGGAGAGTGAAGACTACTTAACGCGTGATAATAACCGTTATCACGCGTTAGATCTCCACGGGGGCGCATGTAAGAATTTAATATCATGTCAGGATGCTACAGCTTGCTGTGCTGCGTAGGGTCTTGTCTTGGGCGTCCTGCAACCGTTGTCAGTGCTCTATCGGACACTCAAAATCAATTAATAAGCAACATCTATGTGGGATGTGTGACTATTTCACATCGGTTTCCAGATACAGCATCTGAAAAACTCGCCCTTTAAGTCAAAATTCTGCCCCATCGGAAAATAATATTATTCATCAAAAAGTGTAAATATTTTTTCCACCTACTATTTCGATACATAACACGTAAATTTAAAATAAAAATATAAATTATTTGCAGGAAATAAAAGTTGTGCCATGTAAAACAGTCGTTCTCTCCCATTTTCAACTCCCAAGAAAAGGGTAATGTTTTCTGGCCCATGCAACTACCGAGCATTTCTCGGTAGTTGCGTATGTGCAAAACTTGAACATTCGTTCAGCATATTTTATGGCTTTAGCAGGCTGTTGAAATACCGGTAAGCCGGGCGCATTCCTGCTTCTGCTTGCGCGTGACCCATGCTTCACATCGCCCCCCCCAGCTGCCGTTCCCACAGCCAGTTCAAGCCAGAATCCCTCATCAGACGGCGCTTGCGGGGTGGATTTCCCCGATAACGACCCGCTCACGGCAGCTGCGGACGCAATGCGACCAATGAACGTAGCCGTATCAGGTTGTAGGCCGCCATCGTCAGTGTCAGCAACTGATCCACTTTGGCCAAACTCCGCACCATCACCTGGCGGATCGGGCCGATGGTTTTGACCCAGCCGAAACACTGCTCGATGCATTTGCGCCGACGCTGACTCAGCGGTCGCGTGGTGCGACCGTCAATCGCGCTGCCTCCGGTTCGCCGGGTATTACGTGCCACATGCGGCGTCACCTTCATCTTGCGACATGCACTGACGAAGCCACGCGTGTCGTAGTTCTTGTCGGCACCGACCGTTACGCGGGTATCCGGTCGGCAAACATCGGCCAGCATGGTGGCCGCCACATCCCGTTCAGCATAGCCATCGGCAGTGCTGGCGCGCACATTGACTACCAAGCCATGACGATTGGCTGTCAGTACGTGCCCGGGTAACTCAGCTGTGCCGGTGCGACGCTACTTTTGCGGTACAGCTTGCTTTCTGGATCGGAGACCGAAGCATGACTGGCGTTACTGCGCTTCTCTCCATGCCAGTTGTCTGGGGGGCGGTCGTCGTCACTTCCATCCTTACTCCGCACGCTTTTATGGCTGGCCCACGCACGGATCAAGGAGCCATCGACGCTGAAGTGTTCCCCCGATAACAGCCCTTTGCTGGCGGCCATCTCGACCGTAGTATTGAATAATTCGGTGACGGCATCAAAGGTCATCAGCCGGTCACGATTCTTGCTGAATACGGAGTGGTTCCACACGGGGTCTTCAATGGCGAGGCCGACGAACCAGCGGAACAGCAGGTTGTAGGAAATCTGTTCAACCAGCAGTCGCTCGCTGCGGATGCTATACAGCACCTGAAGCAACATGGCGCGCATCAGTTTCTCAGGCGCAAGCTCGGCCGTCCTCCTTTGACATCGGCCTCATACATTGCCGAGAAGCGGCCATCCATTTGGTGAGGGCTTCGTTGAGCCGGGTGCGGATGGGGCGCAGCGGATGGTTGGCCGGAACGAATTCCTCAAGCCGAATGGTGGTGAACAACGCTTCGTTATAACCGTCTGCTCCGCGCATCGCGCATCCTTCCATCTTGAGTACTTGTCCGCATCGTCGCTGATCGGTGCGCGAGACGCCAGTATTTCAACAGCCTGTTAGCGAACGAGTGCAAAATATGCGCACGCCGCTCTCATAGGCGGATCCGGGCGAGGCGCTGGAGGCCCATCAGATGCTTTGAGTAACAGAATCAGCTGCGACTAAACCGTTTGGAGCGGAAAAGGGCCGGAATGACGACTTTGGTTAACGCTGTTCGGCTTGACGATGACACTATGTAGGTAAAGCTATATGATGGCCGCACGTTGGGGGTTCCGCTGGCTTGGTTTCCGCGCCTGCTGTCCACCAGCGAAAAGCAGTTGGCCAAGTGTGAGCTGAGCGCCCACGGCATCCATTGGGATGAGTTGGACGAAGACCTGTCGATTAACGGCTTGCTGGCTGGCCGTAGCGACATGGAGCAGCTACTTCGACTCTTAAGCCCCGCCCGTAGAGCTTCGGCATCGTACAGCGCATAGTGCCAAGGCCTTCGCGTCTGCGAGTGATACTCCATCACCGCACACTCAAATCCGGCACTGGCCATGCACACTCTCAGTGTCGTACCAACCCTCCAGATTCTCTGACCACTCCCCCTCCAGCGCATCCGCCAGTAGATCTCTGTCATGTTGCGAATCGGAAGCAATGGGCTGTCTCTCGAACCAGTCTCGTAAGCGCTTTCCCAGCCCCCCCGGCTCACACTGGCACCGGCGACCTGACCCAGCTGGGACCACACGGTGGACTGCACAAAGGCTCTGCACTTCGAAAGGTCAAAGTCCTGCACCTCGAGGTAAAGCTCATGCTGGCCATCCTCACTGACCATGCCAATACTGATCAACTCGCAGTCAATGAAGTCCGTAAACTCGGCATCCCAAAAAATCAGCATGATCAACCCAATTAACTTGATATTTTGCGTAATTTATTTGGAGAAGTTAATAAAAATATAGTTATTTCTATTATTATTCCATACATGTCACGTCTTACCATACAGCTCATCATGCGGCGAGCCCCTCGCGGCCAACCAATCGATGCCAGAATGCTGGCAGATCTTGGGATATCCTCGGCTGAGGCCTCGCGCCTGACCGGGCAAGGATGGCTTCAGCGACTTGGGCGAGGCGCTTACCTGCTAACCGGGGATCATTTGACATCTGACGGCATTGTCTCCTTCCTCGGACGTCGTACCCCCTGGACTTCACATCGGAGGTAAAACTGCACTGGACCGGCAAGGTATCCGTCACAATATCATGATGAGAGAGCGGCTCACGCTTTGGTCACCGACGCCGATCGATCTCCCTCAATGGGCAAAAGATAGCGTGCATATTACCTGTCAGAGCACCTCACTTTTCGATCTTAGGCATGCCCTATCAACAACACCTTCGCACCCTCCACGGCGGACACCCCGAGGTCTTCGTCTCATGCCGCGAGCGAGCCATCCTTGAGCTCATAAGCGATATCGGCCGCGGGCAGAGCCTTGAGGAGGTCCGTAACATGTTTGTGGGCCTTAGAAATATCCGCCCGGCGGTAATGGCCGAGCTGCTTGATCACTGTCATCGGGTGAAAGTGGTGCGGCTGGTACGAGATCTTGCCCAGCAAGAGGACTATGACTGGGCCACAATCGCTCAGGTGCGCGCTGATGCGCTCAGTAGCGGGAAACGATGGTCGATGGTTGGGCCTGATGGTGAGCGGCTGACGCTCAAGCCGTGATTCAAATGTGCCATAGCTAGTGATATACCAAGAAAACTCGGTAATCTTGGATATGTTACCGCCACTGGTCGAGAACCTTACAGCTGAGCGCTGAGTGTGTCATCACGACGAGAAAGCAAAGCGCCACCTCAATAGGTGGCCGGTATCACCACGGGAAAAAGGAATTTTCTAGGCTGTATTCTGCACTCCTTGAGCACCTGCCAGCGCCAAGAGGCATGATTTAAAAGCTTATATTGGATTGAGGATAATCCCGGTCGATATCATCGATGTCATATTTTCACGGTGAAAACGTAGTTCGCTCAAGATGGGCAAACCATGATGGTACGCACCGGTAGGTCGGAGCCCCAATCCTGAGGGCGCCCCCCTGCTACAGGAAATCCGACCGTAGTTCGGCCAGAACGACATTCCTCACGATGTTTTCACGGTGAAAACGCAGCTTGCTCAAGATGAGCAAACCATGACAGTACGCATCGGTAGGTCGGAGCCCCAATCCTGAGGGCGCCCCCCTGCTACAGGAGATCCGACCGTAGTTCGGCCAGAACGACATTCCTCACGATGTTTTCACGGTGAAAACGCAGCTTGCTCAAGATGAGCAAACCATGACAGTACGCATCGGTAAGTCGGAACTCATACTGTCGGTATTCGCCTACGATTGCGAACATGCCTATCTAAGCCCCGAAAAATACCGATCTGGCAAGTACCGTATTGCGCGGATGCCCATGCGGGGATTACACGAGGGTAAGTGCCCCTTCAAGTGGGATGAAGGCGAGTTGGGCGCGCGGAATGCGACATCCAGCGGTAGCCCCTCACCACACCGTCTCCCGGTGAAAATCAACCAAGGATAGCGCATTCTGCTGGACGGCGAGTGCTTATGCTTCCGCCTCCACTGCACTTGTCTCGACTGGCATGACAGCCAGCACAGGGACGGCAGGGAAAAATAACGCGAACGCCTTGAGTTTCGCCCGCGAAACTCGCCTGTCGAGTCAGCTCGTTGCTACCGAGCACGCCCGGCAGCGACCAGCAGACTTCTTAGGAAAAGATGAACTCGTTCGTCCCGAGTCGATGCTCGCCAAACTTGGCCACGTACTCACCACCCAACTGATCGCGAGCATTTGCAGCCTCGGCCTCAGTGCGATAGAGACCGGCTTTGTTGCACAAATCTGGGCTTGTATACGTCCGGTAGAATGACGGCATGAGCAAGCCCCTCCCTCCCAAGTACCAAACCACCAACTGGCAGACCTACAATCAGTCCCTCAAGCAGCGAGGGCAACTACTCCTCTGGCTCGACAAGGCTATGAACTGGCTAGCGGTAAGCCACTGGTAAACGGGGGCGCCAGCCAACGTTTACCGACGCCGCCATTCAGTTCTGTCTCACCATTAAATGCCTTTTTGGCCTCGCGTTACGCCAAACCACTGGCATGGTCGAAAGCATGCTGCATTTGGCCGGGCTCGACTGGGCGGTGCCTGATTTCAGTACGCTCTCCCGACGCCAGAAAGACCTACAAGTGCGTATCCCGGTACAGAAAAAGCAGGGTTGCCTGCATCTGCTGGTGGATAGCACCGGCATAAAGATGATGGGCGAAGGCGAGTGGAAGGTGAAAAAGCATGGTGCAGACTACCGCCGCCAATGGCGCAAGCTGCATCTGGGGGTGGATGCGCAGACGCTGGAAATCCGTGCAATGGAAGTGACGGACAACCGCACTGGCGACGCCACCATGCTGCCGGAGTTGCTATCGCAAATCCCAGCGTCAGAAGAACTGATGACGGTAACCACGGATGGGGCGTACGACACGCGCCTGTGTCACGCTGCGATTGCAGAACGTGGCGCAGCGGCCATCATTCCCCCGCGGCGAAACGGTCAACTCTGGAAAGGGAATTCACAGGGCAATCAGGCTCGCAATGAGTCACTGCGCGCGGTGAAGTACTTGGGAAGGACGCTCTGGAAAAAGTGGACTGGCTACCATCGCCGCAGCCTGGTCGAGACGAAAATGCATTGCTTCAAATTGTTGGCAGACCGCGTCAAATCGCGGGACTTTGACCGGCAGGTTGCAGAGCTTCAAATCTGTGCTGCGATACTCAATCGCTTTACTGCGCTGGGCACGCTGCACACGGTCCGCATGGGATAAGTCCGCTTGGGGTTTGGGGTAGTTCGGCCTTTAACTGATTTGTGCAACAAAGCCGAATCACGACGGTCTCACCTAACCATCACCTTTCCGAAAATATCAAACATCCGTTTACTATGCGTGCCATCAACTAGGACGGGGTCACGCTCAGGCTCGGCAACACGCCTTGAGTCCTGCGGCAACTCCGGATTGTTCGCTGATTGGCCAGCTCAGTCAGGCGATTGACCGCATTGACCGCCCGGGCATAGCACCGGGTGGAAGTACAGACATGGAACTCTTGGTCGACCCCATCAACATGACAGTGAAGGCTTTTCGACGCGGGTTTTCGGCAGAGATTACACAATTTCGTTGTTTGCATTGTTCTCAACGCCACAGGTTATTCATTTGGGATAATGGCAGCACCCGCGCGGTAACGCAATCCTTGCTGATTAATATTTAATCAATTTAGTGCAATGATTGAATGACCGGGCTCATAGCTGATCTCATTGATAATTTGCCCTGAGTTATCCAAAGTTTCTGTGGATAATTTCAAGGGGAATCCTTACTCAAGCCATTGGATAACCCAGCCATGACCGCCTCTGCGGCTTCGATAGCGTTGAACGCCCGGCTGTGTACCTCACTGGGACGTAGGCTGGCGATGTTGAATCGATGTGTAGACATCAACTCTCTCAACGCAGATAGCAGAATTTGATTGGCTTGTTCCAGCTTGGCTGACTCAGGTGCACTGTCTTTGCCACTGCAGTTAAACACAGCATGCATATCCGCCATGAATGCGCCCTCAATTTCCCGAGGGGCCAAGAAATCCGGCGCTGTTTTCCAGATGCCATTCCAAATAATGAGGATCTGATTGCATGGGGGCGTGCTTCATTGCTGAAGCTTGGCAGGAGGCCGTCACTACCAGCACTGTGATGATCCATAACTTGCTCATATACCGTTTCCTTTTCCCACCTTTATTTCGGCGGTTCGTTGCGTTGAGCAAATACGGTAGCAACCAACGACTCAAGTTCAAGACCACACATAGCCTCTCCGGCGCCTTTGGGAAATGGACCGCGCGGACACATCGAACAACCGGCAATCAGGTTATTGGCTTCCTGCACGGGAAGCCGTTCGACCTGTATCCCACGGTGCAGCATATCGAGCACATCCGCGATCACCAGACTCTTGTCTGGCCCATCGCCTACGGCATGCACTGTGCATCCATTTTTAACCTGCCAACAAATGCGTACTCCATGCTCATTATCCTTTTCTGGCGCCTTCTGGCATGCCATTCAGACCAAGAGGTTCGATAAACACACCTCGAGCTTCAGCCGTACAGAACACCGATCCGCACTAAAGCGAAGACTCAGATAACCACTATCTTCCAACCGGGAGAGGGCATCTCTGATTCGTGTATGAGGCAGGCCAAGCCGTTGACTAAAGTCCCGAATGGAAACATTCACCCAGTCTGACGGCGCCAACAGATCCACTTCACCTAGTAGCTGGCAGGCAATCCCCCAATACCGGCTCGGTAGCTCCTGAAACTCGTCATGCAGCCACAGCTGCCGTTGGGCATATTCAAGGCGTTGCATTCGCTCCGAATGGAGCGTGGTCCTATCCACGATGACTCCTTACTGTTTTGTACGTTTTGTACGTTTGGCACGTTTGTCACACTGGTCGGTGAGCTAATCCCCTGAAAAGAGACCCCAAACCGGGTTTTTCCCATCGCAACGCGAACGATCTCGTCTTAACCTTTATTTTTTGGTCTGCCGTAGGCTGGATATATACTGTCCACGAAATGGACTCCCCCTGTGTTACTCACAACCATTGCAGGCTGCCGTCACCCAACAGCCTGGCTTCGATGTTCTCTGTCCAGGTGCGACCATCGCGTTCGGCAAATAGCAGGGCTCGACCTGCCGCGATACGCTCTACCGGGTAACGCACTCCCTTCCTGATAAAGCTGGTGCCTTGGCGAGGATCTTGTGTGTCTTCGCCAAACAGGAATGACCAGTGTTGATATACCGCTAAGCAATGCGCCGTAGATTGACTCCCAAGCGCCCACCAGCTTCTTGTCACCCGTGTAGACAACAGGTTTTCCATCCTTCTCATCGGCTTTCCAGATCAACGGCGTTGGCAGGCAAGCCATTGGAATGACGACGTGCCCATCCATATTGACGACCGCTTTTCTGCAGACATCTGCCAATCGCTGTTCCAACTCCGCCAGCATCTCATCGGTGATTGGCATGGGAGCTCCTCCATTTATCTCCGGTGAGCTGAGTGTCCAGACGCCTTCATGGCTGGCGACCTTTTCACCCGGTCTTAATATGCCCATGTCATTAACTGACATGTTTTGAAACAGTATTAACAGTTTGCGCTGTTTGTCGGTGAACTGCTGTTTCTCCTGTTTTTTCTTGTCGGCCACCAGATACTTTTCTGGATTTCGCAGGAAATTTCTGAATACCGGGGAACAAGGTTTTGCCTTCATATCGTTCAATAATTTTTCCAAATTTCTTGATTTGTTCCTGAATTTTTACATTCGCTTTTTTTGCTTCGGACATCAGGAAAACCATCTGTTTTTCTGATATTCCTCGCGTTAACAGCGGAATCACTTCTTTCGGAAAATTTGATCTACCAACACGGAAGAAAGACCGTTTCTCTTTCTTTGTGCTGTTTTCTGATTTCTCCTCAATCGCTGTCAGCAGACTCGCTCCGAGTTCGGTAAAGCGGATGGCTCGTTCACCGTCGAATCGTTCGATAAGTTTTCGTTCTTCCGAGGCTCGCCAATTTCAGATACAGCGCGCTACGCCCCAGCATGCTGTACTGGCCAATGATTTTGCGTGGAACCGTTATCGGGCAACGGAAATCACTGGAATTAAGGAATACCAGCAAACTGCTGATAACCGACTGCTCGGCCATATCTTGCAGGTACTCGTTGATCTTTAGCTTTTTAGCCCGCAGTGCAACTTGCAGGATGGCAAGCTTGTGCGGGAAGTTTTCGGAAAGGCTCATTTCTCGTTCCCAAAAAGACTTCGCCCGTCTGAGCCGGAGTGGCCGAGACGGGCGAAGTTGAAATTTTGATCGGAAAGTAAAAACCCCCGAGGGTTTCTCGGGGGTCTAAGTGGTGGGCCAGCTTGTAGCCTTGGTTTTAATCTGCTTGTTCGTTCCCTAGCAGTTCGCCGGGTTTCTATAGCTATAGAAACTGGATGAGGCATACGTGGGATGTTGGTCGATGACTTTCTATAGCTATAGAACATCTCTCCGGAGGAATGCGGAGCGATGCTGCCATTTGTTCTGCCATCATCTCGAAGCGCGTCAATACCGCGCTTTCTGTTTTCTATAGCTATAGAAATCATTTCTGAATGTGCGGACGAGAGGCAGAATTCTATAGCTATAGAAAACTTGCTGGGTGCCAGCTTGGAGTCGGCACCGGCTTTCTATAGCTATAGAAAGTTTTTCCCGAAGCATGTTGATCTACTTCGCTCTGTTCGTTGCCTGTTTCGCTTTGAGCACCCGTTTCGCTGCAATGGTTTTCTATAGCTATAGAAACGCAAGGGGTAAGGTTGGTCACGGTCTGTTTTCTATAGCTATAGAAACTGTCTGACGGCTAAGCGTTTGGCGATAACTTTTTCTATAGCTATAGAAACGGGATCTTGATGTGGCGAGGGGAAGGGGAATTCTATAGCTATAGAAACAACGTCAACCGGCTGATGATGGAGCCGGTTTTCTATAGCTATAGAACGAAGCATGGAATGCCTTGTTTTGAAGGTGTTAGTCACCATCACTTTGACCATCATCGGGTGGCAACTCAGGTGTCTCATAATCCTTCAAGACAAGTTTGATCTTTCTGGCGATTTCTTCGCTCATATCTGGTGGATAGGCGCTTAAATCTAAGTCAACCAACATTCTTTTGTTGGTGTAACGCATTTTCCCAGCCCGGGCAATGTGGTGGTGGTTCCATTCCTGTTGTTTCTGGCCGTTTTCCCAGAGGAGATCGATGCTACGTGCTTGGCCACCTTGTCGCCCGTCCAGGGCGCCGGTCAGGACTTTGGTGGCCACTTTATTTAGTTCTTCCTCGCTCTCGGTTTTGTTGTTGAGCGATGCCAGCTGAACCGCTACGTTATAGCTGAAGCGGTATTTATCTTGCTCGATAATGCTTCTTGTCGTTTCTGGTAATTTGCTGAACGCCAGCAATGCGTAAACCTTTTTATCAGAAACTTCCAAATCGGCAGCAAGGCTTTGCACTGGAATCGTAAGTTTTTCTTTCGATCAACTTGGCAAAAGACATGCCTTTGTCATAGTCTGTCAATGGGTTACGCTTTTCGTTTGCCTTAAAACCCATACGGAACGCGGAGCGGCCATCTACCCCCGAGCGGATGACTGCCTTAATAACCGGGCCAAGATGGTGGTTTTTGAACGCCTTTAGCCGGGTCAATCCTTCGATCATTTCATAGCGGCCATTGTCCTTTTCTCTGATGATGACAGCCTGCAGCTGGCCAGCCAGTGCATTGCCATCACCTTCGGAAAGTAGGGCTTGCGCCATCGCGGACACTTCTTCTTCCGGGTAGTGCCAGCGTTGTGGGATATCGGGTTCGTCAATTTGATCGATCGGGATGAGTTTGATTTCTTCTTCACCACCGACGGCGATGGTTGAACGAACTCCCGGGAAAATATCGCCAGAGAATACGCCATTATCTTTTAGCGCTTGCTCGCGGTCTTTGGCTCTGGCGGCGAGTTTGTCTGCAATGGAAAGGTTGTCGGACATGATTTCTCTACTCAATTAAGCCGCATCTACGCGAGTTGACTCATTGCTTTTCGACTTGTGACCCGTTCCACGCACTCGCGGTTTTCCACCGACTCTGTGATTGACTTCGTCGGCCGGGTCGCGGATTGCATCTGCAATCGCCGTATTGTCTTTGAATGAGATAATGGGCGTCCGCGCCATTAGAGAGTTTTTTGCCTGAACGCTCTCAGGGATGGATGTTTCGAGCAGCTCGATATCGGCTTTCTCAGAAACGCGTGTTCTAAGCGCGTGTTCAGTCTGTTTCGCCCCCAACGTTCGCCGTGAAACTTTGTTCATCAGACAGAACGGTGTTGCCATTTCCGGGTTGAGTTGAGACTTGGCGCGCGAGACATAGACCAGTACGTTTTCCAGCCCGGAGATAGAAAATTCATCGCCAGATTCAATGGGGACAATAACGTGATCGGCGCAGGCCAGTGCATTCGCTAACAATACGCCGGAAAGTCGTGGCGGGCAGTCGATGATGATGTAGTCGTAGAGGTCTTTCACTTCGTCCACGACCTTTTTCAGGCGGAACGAAGCGTTAAACATCTTCATGTGGATTTCTTCAGCCTGAATGTCCAACCGCAGGTTGGCCGGAAGAAGGTTTACGCGCTTAAACCCCGTTTCTTCGATCAGGCATTTCCCCAGATGGATTAGGGGATCGTCGGCCATCATCAGATCGCCAACATTCATACCTAGGCGCTCAGGATTGACCGGGCTTAGCAACGAGCTGGAGTTCCCTTGAGGGTCCAAGTCGATAACAAGAATGTTGTTGCCCAGACGGCCGAGACCATCACCAAGGTTGGTTGTTAGCGTGGTTTTGCCAACGCCGCCCTTGTTATTGATCATCACTATGACTTTTGCTGCCATGATGGTCCCCTCTATTGAATGGGGTGCATTGTGTCATTACCCCGAACTTGCCGCAACACATAATTTTTTCACATTCATATATCGTTGATTACAAAGATTTATTTACGTTGTTTTTGCCGACTTCGTGAGGCTAATTTCCCGTGTTTACCTATTTGTCGTAATTATTTTGTTGGGAATTCTTACTCCAGCGTGCATCTTATCCAGAATGGACACGCAGTTAGGGGAGGAAAAAGGCCAAAAATCCGGGTTTTTCCACCCCTCTATGTGCTGGCTCGGTATCTACGGGCCTTGCTCGTTCATTTCCTCGCTTTATTCTTCTGTCTTCGGGGGGCTTAGCCGAACCATTTTTCCCACAGGGATTTCTTGGGTACCGACCGATCTTTGCATACGGATTGGACTCTGGCGTATTCCTGCGGCGTGTCAACGCCACCGTTCATCTGTTCCACACGATCCAGCACCAATTGCATTCGCCGCTCAATGGAAGCGCACCGCTGATCAATACGGCTCTGCGCATTCTTTAGATTTTGGTAGTAGCCATATTGCCCTTGGAATTCGCGCTGAATGGTGGCCACCTCTTCCTCGACGATTTAGCCCATGCCGTCTTCAGCAATTTTGGCGTGTTTGTGCTCGTGCTCGATGGTTGCCCGGAAGAAGCAGCTATTGCTCGGAATCTCGCGTGGCAGGGAGACAGTGACCTAGCGGTCAGTGAGTTGGACCCGCTCTTGGGGGGGAACGCAGAATCCATCGGGGACTTGGGCGACGCGGAACCAGGGCTTTTACCTTCAGCCTGTATTGAACACTATAACCTGACCAGTCCGTTACGACTGGCTTGGGCATTACCTGTTCGATTCGATAGCCGAAGTACAGGACTATGCCACCGACTGGATATGGACCTACAATCACGAGCGGCCGAATATGGCACTCGGTGGCATGACCCCGAAGCCGAAACTGGCTCGTAGCCAGATGACCTCGACTTTAGCCGACAGCTAAAAAAGGGGGGCCGCGCAGGTCTTGGAAAAGATGTTGAGCAAGCGGTTGATGGCGTCTCCATCGACCACTATGCGGCGATATTTCGCCACAATCCAGTACACGCCTCTCACTCTGTAACGTGCGTAGTATGCAGGATAAGCTTCGTCAGATCCAAGATGGATTGCCGGGGCTGGAGACCCCGCCTCTTTGGGATGAAAGAATTGTAGGTTTGCAGAGTTCGTGAAAAACGCGATCCTTGATTTGTAAGGGATTTTTCACTTACGTGCACATGCGGGGAGCCTACCAACTTGCAGACTACGTGAATAATTCCTACAGAATTTGCGCTCTTTGTAAAAAAAATGTATCAAATGCGGTAAAATCAAAGACTTATAAAGTCTTTCCGTTTGGCTGTATCCATCTTTCAGGGCATTGCCCCAAACCCAGCAGAGACCCTCGTTCACCAACTCATAAAGCCAATCAGCTGTCATGATGTTCCGAAGAGGCTGATACGACTCCACTTTATGAGGCCATCAGGAAACCGGCTGGGCTTCACCGAAGTGACTGCCCTGCCGGTCGTTGGATTACTGCCCTCAGAAGTCACAAGTAGGTTGTAGGGGAAGCATAGGCAGGGATTACTCGTCGTGAGATTGCAACGGCGGATCACTTAGATCCAGAGTGACTCCCCCGATGGTCACGTTACCGACCATCCGGTAGGGGTCATCCTGATCCGTCTGGTAGACCACACGCCCCCCTTCCTTGGCAAGAGTACGACGTGCACGAGAATTGAGTTCTAAACTCTCATCACCTTGTTGTAGCAGTGTGGTGCGGGCTTCTTCCACTACTTCTTCCACTAACGCCTGAGTCTGGGGAGGCAAGCGGTCAAAGATCTCCTGAGAATTGAGTGCAGAACTAGAGTAATCACCCTCAGGAACGAGTACTTCATTTTCCAATTTTTCGAAGCTCATCACGAGAGCCTGAATTTCATGTTTGATAGACATACGACATCTCTTTCCAATTTCCAACGAGCTTGCGGACTTGGAAGCACCCAGCCCCACGTTTAGCATTAGAACCAGCAGGCCAGAGTGTTCAGCGTGCTGCCGAAATCCTCTTCGTCTGAGATGAGGTGAATGGCTGGCGCCAATTTCCAATGCCCATCGGAATAGATTTGGCACAGGAACTCATGGGCATCTTCATCCTCATCCTCCGGCTCCATGTAGCGGAATACTGCCCCATCTACTTCGACGGTTTTCACGGCCGTACCATCTTGGTAGAAGGCATCAAACAAGGCATGCCAAAGCCCATGGCCCTCGCGGATGAAACGCAGATGAGGCCCCTGTTGCAAACTGGTGGGCGTGAAAGGCAGCCGGTGCAGTTCGAGACCACCACTTTCAGCTTCAAGTGCCATCGCTTTGACCTGTTCAAGTGTCACTTTCGGGGGCGGCGGAATAAGCCCCGGCGAATAGCTTGATTGGTAGAAGAGACAGATTCGATGAATTCGTAATGGCCCATAAATGCATCAAAGTGCGCGATGCAGAACTTAGCCAATGGGGCGAAATGGGGGCTCTCTTGGATTAGTTTGGCCGTACGTAATGGATCAAGCTGGGGCTGAACAAATTTCCGAGCATTTTCGGCAGCCTTAACTTGGTCGTAGTTGCGGTCAAACAAGAGGTTGGCAACGAAGTTTCGTGCCTTAGTCATCGGATCAGCCGAGATACCAACTTCCTCGGCGGCGTGACGAAGACTATCCACAATATGGGATACGGACATGTGCTCTCCTAATATCAGCAGGCAGCCCGATTAACGCCTAACGCTGACATGAAAGTACATGCGAAAAATTGGTTTTACACACTGTCCGACTCGGGCTAGCTCAACCCCGTGTGCAGGGCCCATACCCTAAGCAGGATATAGCTACGCTTAATCTATCTGAACGGGCTTCATTTTGCAATAAATTCGCCGTGGTCTTTCAGTGGACACTAACTTAAGCTGGATGGACTGCCTCAACTTCCGGGACAGTCCACCAAGAATGGTTGGGGGGGATAAGCAGTCGACCAAGTGTTTGATGGATGTATGGGCACAGGAGCGAGATCACGCGTAAGTTCTCGCGCCGAGTCCTTTGAAATCTGCAAAGATTGCGCCCTGCTCCGGAAGGTCTGGCGCAGCGCCGCCTATCGCAACCGCGAGTTGGGGGTACTGGGGAGCAAACTGCGGGTAGGTTTCTTCTACCCTCAGCACTGCAGGATCGATGCCCTCGGAGTTCAATACGTAAAACTTGAACAGGTCATCTACCCGGTTGCCTGCTTCTGGCAGGTATTCAATCGTGCCCGAGGATAATGCGTGTCAGGCAGACCTCCTTGTCCGGGTTGTGTTGCAGCAGGAAGACACCAAAGTCGGTGGTGCTTAAGCGCCCACGTCGATGACCATGAAAATCTCGCGCTGTGCCTCCGACGTCCTCCCTGTATTGAGTTGCACGTCACTTTAGAGTCCAATCCATGCCTGTGGCTTGTGGCGTCGGAGAAAGTTGGCTGCCGTCCCCGTTTGCCTGTGGTAGGTGCCAGCTAGTTTATGTCTTTATCGAGCTAAAGAAAGTGTTGCCCTCGTTGCTTGAGGGGCTGGTTGTAGGCATGCAAGTTGGTGGTCTGGTACTTGGGAGGAAGGAGGGCTTGCTCATGCTATCATTCTACCGGACGTACACAAGCCCCGATTTGTGCAACAAAGCCGTCAATGGCATATGTAGGGACAGCTGAAGTTAGACTGATGAACATCAGAAATGAATAAGCAAAAACCGCCAGAAGGCGGTTTTTGCTTTAACTAAGGACATCATCAGTGGGCTTCTTAGGGCCGACGGTACAACACGGCACTGTCCGCATTTCGTTGTACCCGATGGCGTAACCTTACATGGACTCAACGTGAATGTCAAGTCAGATTTAGGCGTCCGAAACACTGCAAGCCATCTCAGACATTATCCTTCTGGCTACAGCATCCTCGAAGTTGTCCTCAAGTATTTCAGAATATTCCCGTGCTATAGCTTCATGAATTTCTGCAGTTTTTAACTGCATTTGTAACTGTTCTAACTGTTTCTGTAGCTCGATAATCTGTTTGTCACGCAGTGCAATTTGGTCATTTTTCTCTTCGACCACAGCTTGTGCCTCTACGCCATGAACGAGAGCACGCTGGATGCTTTTTTTATCCTCACCTTTCAGTACGGCTTTGAAGCTAGGGGGATGCTTTCGCCCCCCAAAATCGATCTCAGGAGCGAAAATACGGGTAGCAGACACATGTTCAACCATGCCACAGATCGCCCAACACTGCTTCTTGTAACTGGAGAATCCGAAGGGGGCAATCATGTCTGTCACTTCTACACAAGACTGATCGTGTCCAGATGGTTGCACCGATGAGATCGGAACTACTTGCACCAAGCCAGTCGCTTTCCGCTGTGTTGCTTTTAGCACGATCGCCAAACGGCGTTTGGGCATGCTGCCAAGTTGGAAGCTTTCTGGGTAGCGCTTGTTTGATTTTACCTCCCCAGTTACTTTGCCAATCGACATGGGGTGGCCGTATTCCACCTCAACTAGATGAAATGGGCGTAAAAAGGCTTGCAGGATCTGCTTTTGCAACTTTTTCCGCTGTTTCATAATTTGCGTGAGGCATCGATCTTTTTCCACCGGCGTCGTGACGTGAGGGCAACATCAAAGACCAATTGATGGGTTATCACGTCACTATGCCCCGCTACTTGCAAGACTTGCCACCGATATTCAACTCGGCCGACAAATTTCTTCGACATGAAGATTTTTTCTTGCTGCCACTCGCCTGTAATCGAATCAGTCACAAACTCTGGGTTCGTAGGTAGCAATGCCTCCTCAATCCGATCGAGAACCTCCGTTCCAAGTAGCGTCTGCTGGCTAGTATTACCGTAGTGTTCGTAATAGTTGATAACGATAGAAGACATGCGGGTTCTGGACTGTAATCGAAAAGTCATTTTACTAGCCTTTCGATTCGTTGCACAAATTGGACCTAGACTGAACCCGCCATGGGCAGTTCAGGGTAGTGGCTCATGAGATATCTAGGAAAGGAGGGGCGATTCATGGCGCCAATCTTCTGGTGGCACTTCGACCTCGTCTTTTTTCTTGGCGCGCATCAAATTGCGTAGTTCTTCGAGACGGGTCGCTACCACCACTTCGTTGTCGTTGAACGTGAAGGGGGGCAAAAAAAGCCACCCGCTTGGGTGGCTAGCAATAGTCCGCGCTATTTTTTAAGGTGTGAGCGTACTTGGGCTGCGGAGGTCCCAACCGCCTTGACTGCTGCAATCAACGTATCTTTGCTCACACCAAGCTCCTTGCACCAGTAATTGACTTCGTACGGCTCATGAATGTTGATCCTGGTGGCATCCAGAGGGCGCGTAATCTTCAAATTGTCCGGCATGAAAATACTCCTTTAGTGGCGGTGTGGTGGCTTCATGCATATTGGGAATTGTTCAGGGTTTTTCAAGAAGGAATACATTGCAACTCTGTCCGGGAAGAGGCAAGTTGAAATGTTTTGATTAGACAAATGACCTTATCATGGAGGCTTTTCATTGACGTTGGCATTTTAGTCGGCCACGATAAGCAAGTTTGAACACTGCTTCATCAGGGGTGAATCGCCCCGGTTCCTGTAGGCAATCCTGCCCTATGATTGGACTGTCAAAGGGAAAAAATCCCGGATATCTGCAAAGCACCCATTTCCCCAAATGCGCGTCAACCCCAGATAGGCACTTTCAGCACTTGAGTACTCTACAAGTGGCATTTCCACCTTGTGTGACCGATCCGGAGCACACCAGTATGCCGAGGAGTCAAAGTTCATATGCTTTCGACAGGCAAAAGGGCGAACCTCATAAATCGAGCAAGCTCCATCGGTCAGGAAGGGGCAAGGGACACCATTGAAAGTTTCCAAATTATGTACTCTGCTACCCTGCAAAGGAGCGGGTCTTGCACCCACTTCTTTCTCAATAAGCGCTACCTCTAGTTGAGATACCATCACGTTCATGTGGCAACAAGCAGAACAGCCTTTCCCGCAGGCGATGTACGGTGCTGCGATGGCACCTAATTCGTTTAGCAGGTGATACAGTTTCCTCAGCTTACTGAAAGCGGATGCATTCTCCAGAGATAGCTGTCGTTGGATTGTATCCTCGCGTTGCTTGATCTTGGCAGGAATGGCTGCCGGGAATTTCTCGCTATTCGCCTTTGCGGTTTGAATATTCCTCTGGGCCAAAGGCTCCTGAGATACCTCGTCGCAGGGGGGCTGCTTAGCAGTCCTGATCAGCTCATTCATTCACATCTCCTGCTTTCTTCTATTCATAGAAGGCGAAAAGTCCATGGGTAGTGTCCCCAAAGGGTTAAGTTCATGATCAAGACCTGACGTACCTTTATTTTGGTTCGTCGCGAGAGGCCGGGAGAGTTTCCACCTGATCTAGAAACGAGGCAAGCTGGCCGGGATTGCTGGGGTCCCCCCTTGATCGCCATTCTTCCATAGGTCTAATCAGTGCAAGTGCGCTAGCACACCGTGACAGCTCGTCCAGCTCATGACTGGTAATGCTGCGCTGGTATAGGTAGTACTGGCCCCACCGGGCAAAGGTCAGGATCCACATCGATACTACTAGGGCATCATCCCACCGGGTCCAGTCAGATGTGCTGGCGAGAGGCTGTTGCACAATCCTCCTTTGCCACTTCAGGATATCCTGCATTGATTTCAGGCTAGCCTGTTGTCGTTCGGGGCTGCTGTATGCAAACAGGAAGGCGGTGATGTTGGTCGTCTGGCCCTCTCGAGCGAGCTCAAACAGCCGCGATTGGTGCCTAGGTTTAGGCTCCAGCAAAGCAGCCAGTTCCTCACGCCAGATTTCGAAGGCATCATCGTTGTTGGCGCGGTCATCCCGCAACAAGGGGAAGATTACATCTCGGAATAACCAAGGCTCAGCCCGGGTCAGTTCTCGCATATGCCCGCGCATCGAGTCAACCACATGTCTTAGATCGTCAGCGGGAATTGTCGGCGGCAGTACCTCATGTAGAGCTGCAACTAGGCCGTTGTAGATCTCGACTTTCTTCGGGTCCCTTGTCGCACGATGAATCATCCAGCTCAGTGCCCGTACCTGCTCGGGGTAGGCAAAAGCGGCAACCAACTGCAGCACGATGGTGAGGCCTCCCGGTTTTTCCAGCTGCTGCTCAATTGCGTTCAGTCCCATCCACTGTAGCAAGCCGTTGCTACTGCGAACGAGCCGATCTCGTTGTCCCTTGCTGATGTCAAACTGCACTGACAGTGAAATCTCACTGACGATCTGGCTCAATAGGGATAGCTTCACCACGTCCCGGCCTTGTGGCTCGATTGGCACACAAGCCATCTGTGCTTCGGCGATTACCAGCAGAGCGTCTGGGAAGTACCACCACAGAAACTTGATGGCGTAGTACTCTGACCAAGTCAGGGCTGTGAATTTTGTCGGATGGGACAAGTGATGTGGGTAATAAGGGCTATGTAGCAGGGCCTCGACTGGGTCCTGAAAGAACCGGACCTCTGCCACTGCCAACTCCTTATCTACCTCGTTATGCACACGGTTGAACGATTCTTTTAGAAACTGAGCTAGGAACTCCAGAAAGTCACGCGCAGATTCGAGCCCGTGATCGTAGTGGTTCTCGGTACGGGAATAGGCGAGCACCTCGCCGAGCACCTCCCATGTCGCCGAGAAGCCCTCAAAGTTACCTTCTTGCTGTTTTAGGAATTTACGCAGGCTAGCCGTTACTGGCAGCACAAGCGAGTCATCCTTAAGCTGACCCAGCACGATCATCTGCTCTTTCAACGGCTTGCTGCTTAGGCCATGTAACGACAGCTCGCCGGTCCATGCGCTTAGTACATCGCCTGCTTGGACCTTCTCAAGGAAGCCAAGAGGCTCGTAGTGTCGAGGCACCGTCGGAGACGCTGTGGAATCGAAGAGAAGTCGCATCGATGGAGTTTCAGTTTCACCTTCGGGCTGTGCTTCTGTTGCATCCCGAACCAGCTCAGACTTGTATTGCTCAACCTTGAGCAGAATATCTGCAGGGATTGGAGTGACCAACAATGGTTGATTTTGGGCTGCAGCTTGAAATGAGTTGGATAGATGGAATCCGGCAATCGGTAACTTGTCCTGCCCCATGATCAGGATGTAGCGATCATGTAGCTTGCCGTCCTTTAGGCCATAGATGCGTAGTTTGATGGGTTTTAGTAAAGGGCTGTTGCGCTCACAGTTTGCCAGCAAGTTGTTAATCCGTTCCTGAGGATATCTGTCGGATTTGCGACGCATAGCTCGGCCTTCACCGGCAGGCTTGGGTAGAGACGTGAAGACAATATAGTCGGCTTCTTGGGCCGCACAAAGTAGTACTAACCCCAGACCGGCAGCCTCAAAATAGGGATCGAAAATTACTATCTGATGCTGATGGTACTTTGCCAGCATCGCCTTGAACCACTCCACGAATTGAAGGCCCTCGCCGTTTCCCTCCCCCCAGCGCAGGAAGAACTGCCCCTCTGACTTCGGTGGATGGAGCCGTGCAAAAAGGGAAATGAGATCGCGGTTAGCCGGAACCCAAGGGTCCACCTCGCGCCCACCAATAAGGTTGGTGAATCCTAGGTCGCCTCGATTGATCGTCAGTGCTGCTTTCACCCGCCCAGACACGGATGGATGAGTGGTTTTTTCCAACCAATCGAACTTGACCGGGTTGGTTTTGTGGCCTACCGCATGGCCCTGAAGATGGACCTCTCGAATGTACCCGATCCTCCATCGGCAACACAGAGTGCTCTCGCGGGATTGGTCACCGTAGAAGCCGAATATCTCCAGTTCAGTGCTGTCGGTTCTAGCGTGCAACTGGTCGCTCAGCTCGAATTTGCATTCGAACACACCCTCCGTACTGCGTTCTGCAGTAGCGAGAGCTGCGTAAGCAATTTGGCCGTTATTCTCTATGCTCAGACGGAACTGAAAACCGCTAAAGTACGGTATCTGCATAGGATCAAATCGAGCGACCGGGGCGTGTGGAGCGTGGGTCCAGTTCACACTTAGCAAGGGTCGTTCAAGATCATCCAGTGCAGGAAAGACTAGTAGTTCAAGGTCCCCAAAGCGAGTGGCGTCAGCTCCACCGAAGTCCAGCCCTGTATCGACGTTGAGGTGCTTGATTACCGATTCGGCTAAGGCGACGTCACAGCCTTGTTCGAGACAGAACATCGTCACCTTGTCTGCTTGGGTTATCGAAGCGCTGAATGCTCCAGCCCCACCATGTGGACTGGAGAGAGAGTTCCGGTCATATGCATCGCGGTTGAGCAAATAGGCAACAGGACGGTAGACCAGATGATTTGCAGGGAGTGCCGTTGCGCCGAATCGTGATCTAAACTTGGCTGAACACCCAATTTTCATGTCTTCGCTAATTGCTGCAAGGGTTCGTCCGGCACTCAATTGCCGTAAAAAGTCTGCGCAGATGGTACTTTTGATGTACAGGTTTAGTCGGACGACTTGAATCTGACATCCACCTATGGCCTCGAAGCTCTCGTCGTCAGGAGCGTACCAGCGGTCGCTGGAATGGCTATAAGGGAGCAGGCGGCCATAAGCTATGAGATTTTCAATCGATTGATCGGACTTGATCTGCAAGATCCACAGCTGCAACGCACAGTTGCGGGACTCCTTCGAGAACAGCCGTGTAAGTCGGCCGTCATTAAGAAGGTCATCGAGAACAGGAACTATAGATTCCTTACAAGTACCATTCCGCATTCTATTGTTGTTTACCATCTGTTTTTCCGACAACTTATGATCGTCTCAATCGACCCGTGGCAGTCCACTACTCCTCCGGGATCAACTCTTGGATATCGACGTGTCTGGACCAACTTTCCTGACAGTCGCCATTTTCTCGCGCAGCCTCGACGCTTCTCTTTGGCAGCTGATATAGCAGGTTCCAGAAATAATTCAGCTGCCCCCATTGGGTAACATCACCAATTACGTACAGTCGACACTGTGCTCTGGTGACCGCTACGTTGAGCAGGTTCGGCTTGCTTGCCGCCCAGCTTCGGGCGCCCGAACCAGCTTGGCGCGGGGCCGTACCCAGAACCAGAAAGACGATGTGCGCCTCTTTGCCACGGAAGGTGTGGACGGTGCCGCATTCGATACCACCAAATCCCGCGTCGCTGACACGCTTCCGGCACGCCTGAGCGATCTTGCGGAAAGGCGAGATCACATAGACCTTGGTCTTGCCACTTTTCTCTCGCTGTAACTGCGCCAGACAGTCGAGCAGACAGGCGATTTCATCCTCTGAAACGGGGTGATTTACGCGGCTTGAGCGCACGTCAAACCATGCGCTTTCACCTAGGCTGCAGGAGAAGTCCCGGGGCGTAGGTTTGCCTGATTCGTCGACACGACCCTGCACCATCTGCCCGGCGTAGGCGATGTGATTGGCCACCGAGAACATCGGGTCATCGCAGCGGCGGTGGGTGCGCAACGGCATGCCAGTCCACAGACGTTCAGGCGTGTCGTTCGAGGATGAACTACTGGTTTTCTCAACCCGGGGAGCCGAAAGGCGTAATACGATCCGCCAACGTCTGCACGGATTCGTCTATGGGCGACCAGTGCGTTGCTACGTCGTGGCGGCGTCGCAGCTCCTCAGCCAGGCTCCGTGGAACGGTGAAAACCGGCTCAATCTGCAAGGGATCGCCGACGATAACCGCACGCTGACTGCGCCAGATCGCACCCGCCGCCGACTGCGGCGTGGCCTGACCCGCCTCGTCGATCAGCAGCCAGCCAAGGCTGTTCTTCCCCATGCCAACGAATAGCCGATCAAACGAAGCAAGGGTCGTGGAAACGACGGGTACAACGAAGAAGAGGGCATCCCACAGCAGCGGACGGTGCTCGGGAGACAGCTTGTCGCTCGAGCCGCCGGTTAGCATGCCATTCACCGCCCGCAGGTTGGCGATGAACTTGCTTAAGCGTTGGCCA
Organism: Paludibacterium denitrificans; assembly: GCF_009707705.1. Taxonomy (GTDB): domain Bacteria; phylum Pseudomonadota; class Gammaproteobacteria; order Burkholderiales; family Chromobacteriaceae; genus Paludibacterium_A; species Paludibacterium_A denitrificans. The sequence goes on from NZ_WLYX01000002.1 coordinate 41,754, forward strand.
ACACGGTAAGGCGGTGAAGATCGACTGCGAGTAGAAAGAGCTTAGCGCGCAGTTCATCCAACTTGGGGCCGACAGTGATGCTGGCGCGGTGACGTGTATCGGTTAAGCAAGGCCCAGAACTGCGTATCGGGGAAGTGCTTGGCCCCTATTGCGTAGCTTGCAGCGCTCGCCGATGGGCTTCCAGTTCGCGCTCCAGCGCTACTCGCCCGGAGGAAACAGCTTTCTGCTGCTCTTGTCGCTGTCCCAATTGGGCTTCGGATACCGCTACTTCCTTGGACATTTCCGCGAGGGCAAACGAAGCGTCAGCCAAAGCTTGCGTCCGCGCCTCCGGGGACTGTCGTAAGTCTGCCATCCGGCGCGTCTCGCGGCCAAACAGCCCCATCAGGCGGTCCCACAGGTTGCGTGGCGTGCCAGCACGTAGTTGCTCCAGTACGACCCGATTACCTTCGACGACAGTGCGCTGGGTAGCCACAGCAACGCGTTGTTGTGCAAGGGCCAGCTCGCGGGCTTGGATGTCCCGGCTAGGTGCCTGCTCTTCGGCCAAAAGGCTGCTCAACCGGCTTTGCTCGTCGTCGATGTGCTGGGCAGCCTTCTCAGCCCGCTCCAGCACCTTGCGACAGCTCTCAAATTCCGCACGGAGCGCCAGAAATGCCTGCTTGGCCTTCTGCCATTCGTCCCGGTACCGCCAGTACTGATCTGATGCCGCTTCGAGAAGCTGCTTCATTGACGGCGGCCGATCATCTGCAGTGGATGGTTTTTCAGTTTCTTCATCTGCCAGATCAGCGTAAGCAAGTTGTTCCTCTCCCTGCGCCTTAGTTCCATCTGCTTGACGTTGGGGCAGGTATTCGTCGCGAAAGAAGCCTTGTGCGAACGAGCGCCGGTTGCCAGCATTGCCCGGGGCGGCGGCGATCGTCCCCGGGTTTCGATGGGTTCTTTGTTCTCGTCCAGAACCTTCTGTGCTCGAAAGACTTCGCACATGACATCCGCAAAATAGTCCACCGAACTGAACTCGTCTGCGACCTTCTTGCGTGCGGGCAACTCTGGGTGATGTTCTTGACCGCATTGTTGTTCGTACTGGTCACAACGATTGATGTGCTTAAGCAACCACATCGGCTTTTAGAGGAAAGAAACCCTTGCCCGTAACGGTTATCTTGTCCTCGAACAAAGCAACCGGGCGATCCAGCGCCGCGATTCGCCGCGCCCTCTCTGTGACGATCTCGGCGATGACGTCGCATAGAAGCGTGGTCTTGCCAGTTCCTGGAGGGCCATTAACGCCGATGAGTCCCTCAGCCTTGCCAAGCGAGTTCACCACCTGCGAAACTGCTGCCTGCTGCGCGAGGACGAGCGGGTGTTTGGGGGAAGTTAAGCCATCGTGCGCTGGGCAAGCGCTTCGCACTGACGAGCCCCGCCATAGCGGTGTTGTCAGTGAGAATATCGACACGCTGCTCTTCTGTCAGCGCTGGCCCGAGATAAGCCCCCAATGCTTTGCCAAAGGGGTATTTTTTTTCTGCCTGAGCGATCAATCGATCGAGGTCATTCAAGTAGAACGAGTTCAGGAAATCGGTCGCGCCTTGCAGGCCGTCATCCGGGTAGCGCCGCTTGACTCGACTGGTCCGCACGACAACACGCCAGTCCAGACTCGGCTCGTTCGCAGCTTCGCCGAGCAGGCTGCCCACGATGCGCAGCTCCTCATCGAGTTCCTTCCAATCCAGAATGGCCTCGGCCGAAGCACGACTCGCAGTATTCGTACTGCCATCTTCCTGTTTCTGGTTTGCTGGGAGCTGATGACGGCGCTGGGCAAATTCCTCTTTCGCCCGCTCAAGACGAGCGTTGATGTTGTCCAGTGCTTTTGTTTCCCGCATAGCTGCCACACCGTGCGCGAAGCTGGCGGGTAGGTAGCTGTCGAGTTTGGGCCGACCCAGTTCATCTACCACGAATGCGGCCAGCCAACCGTTACCAGTTACGCGTTGGCGTTCCTGCTCGCTTAGGTCGCGGTCCGGAAGGAGGCTCTTGAGCAACAGTCGAGATAGATCCTCCGTGTCAGCGACCCCCAGATAGACGACGTGCACGTAGCCAAACTTGTCTGTGGGTATGAATTCGGCTTGCCGCCAAGGTAGGGTATTTCTACGTGAGTTACGGCACCGTAGCGTGGAGATTTTCGTTAGGTCGTTGGAATCTCGGGAGGTAGGGGCGGCCGGGATATTGAAAATCTCTAGGTCGCGCCAAAAGCGCAGGATACGTATGGGTTCGTCGTTTGTGGAGCTCAAGTTTGGATCTCACCGTTCAAATCGGAGCATATGCTTTTACGTTTTATCTGCAAAATTGCTAAATTATATTATTGAAATGACATATGTTATAAGGGTATCCTGTTAGGTGCTGAACTGTCCCGTTTTTCATGAAATACGAGTTGTGCTGTGCCATTTTGGGCCAGCTTCTCATTCCTAACTAGGGTCGTCCCGCCTGCGTTTGTCCATCCAAGCTAACCAACCCGCTCTGTGGGCATGAGCATCGTGTAGGGCATGATGCCATGGCCGATCTGGTTGATCGTGATAAGAGCTCACAGCTTGGTCGAAAACCGTCGTATCGATCAGCGGGCGTAAGTCGAACCAGCCTACCAAGTTAGTTGGCCACGGCCTGCCGATTACTGCGCCCAATACCTCACGGTCATAAGAGCTATCGCAAGCTATCGTAATTTTTCTTGGCAGCGTGTCGAACCAGCTGCGTAACCGATCCGGTAGGTCGATCTTCTTGACCATTGCACCATGTGTCTGGCCCAACAGGGGCCAGACTGTTGTGCGTACGAAGTTGTTGCAGCGATCACGGTCGAAGTCCTCTAGCTCCACGTAGAAAACGTGCTGACCGTCCTCGGACACCATGCCGATGCTGATCAGCTCGCGGTCGTCGAAATCGGCAAACTCAGTATCGAGAAAAATCAACATATTTGGTCTCCTTCTCCGAGTACATTGCACGATAAATCTCTTTGGACGTCATCCCCAAAAAGTTGGGCTTGCTGCCTCTGAAATGCCTCGACATCGGAACGCAAGAAAAGATAAGTCGTTCCCCCGTCGACCTCAGGACCTGTTACGGGCCATACCCCTCGGTTGATCAGCGCACGGGCAGCAGACTTCCTCCCGTACCGGAGCTATGAGGAGGCGCGTACGGATGTATTTGATTACATCCGCTTTTACAATCACCAACGACGTCATTCGACCGCGGGGTATGTCACCCCGGTTGAATACGAGCGACGTCGCTTAGTGCTGAGTGCTTAACCCGCTGTCCACGGAGAGCGGGACATACCAGTGTCATGCTACCGAGTGCGATAGACACTCGTGATTGTAGGTCCATATCCAGTCTTACCAGTGGCACCACTTTCACCCGATGCCGATGACCGTACTCGAGAAATTCGAGCCATCGAATATTCTTGCGCGCGTGTTCACGAACTTCTGATTCGCACCGCCGGGAAGGCTAAATAGATGGCTTTAGCCAGAGTATTGCTTGCCAAAGAGTGTTCTTAAATAAACTCGTGGCGTTGTGGGTTCTTACTCCCATAACGGGCTAATGCAGCCATCTGCGGAAACTCCCAGATCCAGCGTGTTGAATATTAGCGTCAACACGAGCGCCGCCCTTATTGCATTGCGTAAGGGCTCAAATTTCAGCTTTTTCCGCTTGGCAGGCGGTTCTCCCCAACACCGTTGGCGTCCCCATGAGGGCGACCCAGCATTCCGTTGCGAGGTTAGCTAGGAATGCACGATGAGATGCGCAGCGTTGCGTATCAGTTGGGAGTTAGCGTCAATGTTTTTTGGTGGTATGTCTGCTGTATAGCAGAAGATGACTGTCGTTCAATCCTGCAGCTTTGACGCACGCCGTAGAGGGGATGAACCCTATGTGCGTGGCACGACACGAATCCATCAGCCTAACGATGGATGGTTTGCGCTGGAGCGCTAGAGGTTACTTACAGGTTAAGGCGAGCGCTTGACTCGCTACGAGGCTCAAACTTCGAGCACTGATCGTGATCTGGATTTTCGGGTTGTTATATATACGTGTCAAGCTGTTTTCTGCGTTCGGAAATTTCCGTTAGTATGCCGTTAGTATCCGAAACCACCCGGAAAGCCGCATCAGTAAAGAGTCCACGCGCTCCTCTGTATCCGAAAACAACCTAAAAATCGGTTCCGCCTATGGCAAAAAAACCGATCAATGAGTTTTAATATTGGTCTAGGGGGCGCCTCATCTGTTTACCCGGAGCGCGACAAGCCCCGCCGTTCAAGGCGGGGAAGGATAGCGCGGACGCCGTAGCCGTCTTTGCCTTTCAGTGTGGTGTCTGCTTTCGATGTACTAGCGCACGATGGAAATCGGTGCTCCACCACAGAATGAGGCGAAGCAGGACGGCGATCACTGCACGCCTTTCCGGTAGCGTTTCTGGATATCTGGCCGTTCCTTGCGCAGCGAGAGGGCGGGGAGGATGTCAAAGATGAAATGTCCAACTTAAGGAGAGGTTGTTGCGAAATACGTCCAGACTTATCGGTTCTTGATAGAGTTTGCGTTATGAAAAGGTCTTAGCCGGAAAAATAGCGGTAAAAATGCGGAATACGTCCGTAAATAGTGCATTACTCTAAATCAACTGCAATTACCCGGTCGTTGTTGCTAATCCGCGGTTGGCACACTATCAAAAAAGGCCAGTTTTGGTTGACTGGCATGAGGGTGAGGGCACCCTATCGAACACACGAGAAGACGCCGCGCTCCCTTAAAAGTTCTGGTCGAAATTAATCACCCATTACGCAGTTTCTACCATTTTCCTTGGCGCGATAAAGTGCCTTATCGGCTCGGATAAGCCAAGAATCGATTGATTCGTTGGCCTTTATTTGTGCAACGCCGAATGAGGCTGTAATCGTCAAAGGTCGAGGATGCTCTAGCAGAGGCGTACTTGCCAAATAACCACGTATGCGTTCGGCAAGACTCAGTGCAGAGGGCAATTCTGTCATCGGCAAGATCAGCAAGAATTCTTCGCCTCCATAGCGTCCGAAAGTATCGCCTAATCGTATTTGCGACTCCGTCCATGAAGCTGAAGACAACCAGTACCTCATCGCCCGAGGCATGCCCAAACTGGTCGTTGACCTGTTTGAACCGATCGATATCCATCAGAACGATGCTGCATGGATTGCCATGACGCCTAAAAAGATCTAGTTGTTGCTTCAATTGAGCAACGATGAAATGCCGGTTGTACAGGTCAGTCAAACTGTCGTGAGTGGCAGTAACACTGAGCTGTCTATTGAGCTCATCAAGCTCATTGTTCCGCATTTCCAGTTGTAGGGAGATTCGTCGATTCAACACTAACTGTTTCGCACCATCGACGAACTGTTGGTAAGCATCCCACCCAAATTGGAGTATGACCAGCAGCAGTATGGTCGAGCCAGTAGCCAGCTTGATATAGATCGGGTCGCCCAACCAGAAGTAATAGCAGATCGGGATTATGAGTACGCAGAAGGTAAAACCAAACGAGGTACGAAATGAAGGGGCCGTATTGACGATGCTTGGGCGGCGGAAACGGCAACCAACACCACCAAGATGGTCATGTCGTAAACCAAGGAATCTGGCCCCGCCACATGGAAGAAAATTACGGCGGACCCCCAGCACAATCCCTGCAAGGAACGAAGGGCGATCTGCAAGTTGTGCCAATAGGTTATCTGCTGGTTGTGGAGTGGGCGCTTTATCAGACTCGAAGTTAGAACGAAGGTAATGACATCTGGCAAAGTATTGATGATGATTCAGGCCAGCACGAGCTTCGCCGCCACGACATCGTGTACCAGCCAGAAGACGAATCCTGTGCCTATCGGCGACAACATCGTTGCCTTGCGAGCACGCTCAAACAGAGCAGTCAGGCAAATAGTGTCAACCTCCAATTGATCTTCTGGGTGAGGGTGACCGTTGGTTTCTTGTCCATTTTTGTTGATTCTTTGGACTGTCCCGTCCCCTGTAGGCAATCCTGCCCTATGCCGACAGGCACTGGAAATAGAACACCATCGGCACGAACAGGTCTCTGAAGAGGTATTGCGTGCGCTGCACGTCGCCGGTCGGCCATCCAAATGCTTGTGCTCTCGATTTCACAGCACGAGCAAGGTTTGGCTGAGCGGACAACCGGTCTGGTTGGATCTTTGATTGTCCCCGACCACTATTGAATGAGTGGCCAGAGCCCCCCTACATTAGGAATATCTGCAAGTCGATAGTCAAGTTGAAAGCGATGCCATGCTACTTCCCGCGTGAGTCGTACGGACAATGTCGCTGTGCTTGAGAACGGCTAGGTTGAAAGTGGCACGCGTGGGTCGATCGCTACGAATGCCCACAGCGATCCCATCACGCAGTGACGAACCGGTTACCTTCCATCAGAATTCAAGAAGGTCGTTCGGTCGCCCGACATGGGTACCTTCCAGTGCAGCGATCTGCGACTGCGCGTAAGCGACTGGGGACGCACCACTGAAGACAAGCCAGGACACAAGCTCAGGATCGGTCACGGACGTGAACCGAGCCATGTCAGCGAGGTTCTCCCGTGCGAGCGCTACACGCTTCAGATGCTTTTTGAGTTTGTCCGGTTTGCCATTTATGTCATCGCCTTGGTACTCGGCGAGCTGGGAGGCGACTTCCGAGTAGTTTCGGGTAAGTGAAAGATCCTTGCATTCGATTATGAGCACCTGATTGCGGTCCGGGCGCCAAGCGAGAAGATCGATGTCGCCGGGGTCTGTTGACAGTTTTCGCCTTAAGACTTCCGGAAAGCCGATGCCGCGCCGGACAGTCCATCCAGCGTCACGGAGTCCACTTTCCAAGGTCTTTTCGAAGGTGTGTCCTTCCCGAGCTTCCCCCAACCAGTCGTCCCGCATCCCTTCCGTACGGAAGAACTCTCGTTTGAGCCTCCCAGTATGCGCCCCTTCGAAGACGTACCGCAGGGACGTGCGTAGGAGCCCGGGCGCTACGATCACCAACGGGTCATGGCTTTCGTCCATCTGCAACAAGGGGCGAGCAACAACTGATAGGCGCCGCCCAAACCGCCAAGGATAGATATCTGAAAGGTCAAAGCCGCTTGGCACCTCATCCCACTTCGAGCGCGTTCTGAGCACGAACTGGTCGAGGAACGCGCCAGCGATGTTATCGTCGAGCCCAGCCGATTTGCCAACGACCTCTAGTTGGCTCCTTTTCATCTCGAAAATCGCCGAGTGTTGCTCCATGCCGATTTGCTCGAGTGCATCAATGAAGCGGAGACCTTCTTCGAGCGTAAAGCCCATCTCAGCCTTCCAGAAAGCAAGGAAGGACATGGTCTCGTCATCGATCTTGGCGTCGTCAGCACGGTCTGCCTTGTCGTTCTCGTCTTCCGCCTCGCCAGTCTTTGCGTAGTGCCGCTCGAATCGTGCAGCATGCGCTTCGAACCGTTCGTTGGTCGCCTTCGAAAGTAGGGGCTCGAGCACCATTTCCCCAAGCTCGTCGCGGAAGATAAGGTCACCCGGGGGCGAGATGCCGACAACGGTTAAGCAGCGCGCCGAAGCGCACCGCATCCGACATGCCACCGATGCGAAAGAGCAGTGACGCGCGTGCAAGGAGCCGACCGAGTGCCATGTCGGAGGGCTCAATCCCACCGTCTGGGGGGCACACGCAGATGGCCAGTTCGATGATCAGCCGGGATGTGAGTGCCGCCCCGGCAAAACGTCCCAATTGATTGGCAATCGTCGCCTCGACACCCTCCTCACCAGCATGCAGGCCGAGGACCGCTGCGGCCGTGCGGTGCCAGTGGTTCTGGTCTTTGCGTGCCCGCTCGCAGTTCTCAAGAAGACGCATGAGAGTCTTCTTGCGATCAAAGCGGGAAAGTTCGCCCTGCATGTCACGGAGGAGCACATCCACCACGTCGTTGAGGAGCCTCCCGACCGCCTTCTTGCCTTCGTACCGTGTTGGTGCGCTAAGCTGCAACTGCACGCCACCCGAGCTCAATTCGGGCCGCACCCGACTCGACGTTCTCGATGGTCAAAAGACTTCGGGTCAGCGAGCTACCCACATAGTCACTGAAGTCGAACGTCTGCATGAGGTGGAAGCTGCGCGCTGTGTCATTGGGAACAGCCATCTGCTCAACGGCGATTGCCTTGTCGACTGGTGAATCGATCCGAAGAAGAGTAGAGAATGCGGTGCTGAGTGCGCGTACAAGAGCACGTTCTGCACGGTTGTCCGGCGCACGAAAACCAGCAAGATACCCGTCCGGAGTACTACCCGAAGCGCCCCCTGTTCACGGATACGTTCGAGTCGCCAGAAGGTGTTCAGATCACGGGGAACTGCCTCCGTCTCGAATCGGCCGATGTCGTCGCCATCCGAAAAATGTAGGTAGACCTTAACGGATTTTCTGGTCGTCGTCCCACTAAACGTTTCCAGTGCCCGGCCAATCCGCCCAAGCCATACGTGTACCATTTTGGTAAGTTCGACTTGGAGTAAGCGATCTTGCATGCTGGGGGCTTCAATCGTCACCCACAGATTGCTTTGTCCTTCATACACACAGGTCAGACGTTGGGCGTCAAGCTCATCGATGGACGCGTAGCATTTGCGTTCGCTTTCGGTCGGGAAAAAATCCTCCGCTGACGGCCGCATTACCCGGTGCCACTTGCCACTGTTGTCTTGGGTACTATGCCGGTCATATCCCGTGTCTGCTGCCATGCGTACGTCACGGAGCAGATTAGTCGGAATCATCAGCATCAGCGGACTCTCGGGCGTGATACGCCCCTCCGGCAACTCGCCGTGGGGCACCATGTGGCCGTCATTGCTACGAACCCAGCCAAGAAGGTTGAGGATGCCATTAACGTTAATGAGTTGCACACCGGCTCGTGCAATTATCTCTTTCGCGTCCTGTACACGCCAGAAGGCAAGCGGGGACATCTCAGATAGAGACCCAATGCGGACAAAATCCGCACTAGACATAAACTCGAACTGCCATCCCTCGGGCAACTGCTGGGGTACCGTGCCGACAAAGCCCGCACCCCAGCCACAACCGACGCGCACGATTAGGCCACGCTGAAAGCCAGGTTGGTTGGCCAAATCAACGCTGTTCTTTACAACCCGGTGTCAAGGAAATTCGCGGTCTCCTCATCAAGCCTGACCATGCCGCTGAAACCTGTACTTGGGTGCTGCTGCATGGGGGGCAAGACGAATTGGAGCATCATAAAGTGCCCCACATCGACCGAGGAGGTGACGAGCGCCGATCTAGTCATCTTGTACTGCTGCCGGGACACCCGCAACCGTCCGCCGCTGCCGAAGACCGGCATTTCGAAAAAGGTGCGAGAGTACGCATTGGCCAGCGCCTTGTCGAGGTTACTCAACTCTCCCATCCGCATGGCGAATGCCATCACCGCATGGCGAAGAGCGATGGAAAGGGCTGTGGGCAGAACGACGACAAGACCCTCCCGCGTTTGGAGCAGTGGCCGTTCCTCTAGCACTCCTGCCCCGGGCACCTGGCTGCCAAGAGTGGAAATCTGTGTGTGGTCGAGAATGAAGAGAGCAAGATCTGCGACTGCCACGCCCGCCGCTTTTAGCACGCCATTGGTCAACATGACACGTGAGCGGAGCACGTCCGCATCAAGATCGCCGGTCTCAAGTGAGTCGGTGGTGTTTTGACCACCGGGCTCGAAACGGTGGAGATCAGAGCGAGCACAGACGACGTCCGAAAGGCGAAGGAGTGCCTGAACGGCGCGCTTGAGCGGGCGATAGCGGCATCCGGCATGTCGAAGACAATGTCGACCATCAGCTGTGTATAAAAGCCTGCTGCCTCCCACACCCCTTCTAGTACCCGGTAATCCCCCCCTCTCGTTCTCAACAAGGGAGACGAACACATCTTCTGCGGGGTCCTCCCCACTGACACTGTTCGACGCGCCGATGGCTGCATACCATCGCCGTGCATCGTCGACCGTAGCGGCCTGCTGGCCCTTACAGTAAATGAGGGCAAGGACAGCGAGAAACTCAAGTCGCAAGCACTCGGACTGATGTGCGGGGAGGGTGAGAAGGCTGGCAAGCAAAGCCACTGTGCCGTCCCGTTCGAAGCTGGCGAGCTCGGCGACAAGTCCAGTGTTGTCCTTCGCGATATCATCGAACGACCACTCAGAGTTTGCCCAAGCGACCTGCTCGGACATTGTCTCAAGAAAAGAATGCCAATCCGGCGAAGGGAGGTGCTCGTTCAAGTGGAACTCCAAGCAAGATGATTGTGCTAGCTCGACTTTACGTGAGGCAGCAATCAGGGAACTGGGGCAATTTAAAGTTGGCCAGACGGTGGCCCCCTAAGCTAGGGGTCATTGTAACCCTTTGGCATAAATGCCCGCAAAGGCCAAACCGCCGCCTGCTCACTAGAAACAGACTGATCGACAGCCGAAACGGGCTGTTTTTCCATCAGAAACAGGCGGCTTTCCTCCAGAACCAGTCTTATCTTACAGCCCACCGGGACTGGGATAGACCAGATTGACGTTGGCATTCTCACCGGTCGCGATAAGCAAATCTGGGCCCCCCCATTCTTCAGGGCATCCAGTTAGACCATTCAATTGAAACATTCAACATCTGCTCTCCCAAGTAATGACTGGCTGCATTTGGCCGAGAACTGTCAATCTCGCGCAATGGCATCGTCAGCCGCTTCGACCGAAGAGCGCTCAGCAAAGATAACCGGCGGTGATGCGGAGTTGGATGGAGGCATTTCCACGCGAATGCGTTGCGGATTTGGAATGCGAGATAGTGATGGCTTTCAGGTGCGAAGGCATGGCGGTTTTGAAGTAAGAATTACTGGCGGAATTGATGCGAATACTCAATTGAGTATTCGCATGAATACAGACACACGTTCGCATCCCAATGCTGACATCCAGTCGCACTCCAAAACCGACTACCAATCACATCCCAAAGCCAGCATCGACTCGCACCAGAATACCGTCAGCCTAACTGTCGGCAATGTTGACTAGGGAAGGTCTGAACAAGTCCCGGCCTTCCCGTTAAAATTCATCATCCCACCGCACCGAGGAATGGCGATGAGCAAGCAGCTGAACTTCACTGATCTCGAACAGTCCACCAAGAAGAAACAGACCCGCCGCGAAATCTTCCGGCCGAAATGGACAAAGTCATGCCTTGGGACAAACTCGAGGCTGCCATCGAACCTTTCTACCCCAAACCCGGCAATGGCCGTCGTCCTTATCCCTTGTCCAGCATGCTGCGCATCTATTGCCTGCAGCAGTGGTATGCCTTGTCTGACCCGTCCATGGAAGATAGCTTGTACGAGATCGCCTCCATGCGGCATTTCGCGCAGATAACGATTGAAGCGGTTCCGGACGAGACCACCATGCTCCACTTCCGTCATCTACTGGGAAAGCACGCGCTCACCGAAACCCTGTTTCACACCATCAACCAGCATCTCGCCGCCAAAGGGCTGACGCTCAAACAAGGCACCATTGTCGATGCCACCCTGATCAATGCGCCCAGCTCCACCAAAAATGCCAAGGGTGAGCGGGATCCAGACATGCACCAGACCAAGAAGGGCAACCAGTGGTACTTCGGCATGAAGGCCCACATTGGTGTGGATGCGCAGTCAGGCCTGGTTCATCACGTCCACACCACGCCTGCCAACGCAGCAGACGTCACAGAGGTCGACCACCTGCTGCACGGCCATGAAACGGATGTCTTTGCCGATGCTGGTTATGTCGGCGTGCACAAGCGTAAAGAGCATGAAAACCGTAATGTGAGTTGCTGGATTGCCATGCGTCCGGGTAAACGCAAAGTGCTGACCGACAGTGAGGATGATGGCTGGGCCAAGACCGTTGAAAAGGTCAAAGCCAAGATTCGGGCGAAGGTTGAGCATCCGTTTCGGGTCATCAAGCAGCAGTTTGGTTTCAGCAAAGTCAGATACAAAGGCCTCGCCAAAAACACGTCGCAGCTGTACATGCAGTTCGCACTATCCAATATCTGGCAGGCGAGAAAAGCGTTGCTGGCCTGAAATGCAAAGGCAAGGGCTGCATTCCCAGTGCCACCCGAATGCCCATTCATACCCATTGATGCCAAAATTGGTTTACTGCCAAGTCGGCCCATAGCCGGGATGTACTGTTGCTCAGCCAAATGCAGGCTTGTTCAGACCTTCCCTAGCAAAGATGAGGGAGGGATTTGTGGCGCGGCCCCTAAGAAAACTAACAAGGGAGGGGACTCCCTATGTTCGACGCGTAGAAGTAGAAGTGGATATTGCAGAACTCGAAAAATGGCTGTTTTCCTTAGGAAAGAAGCCATCAAAGTATCTAGTAAATGAGGATTACTTCACCGGACACTAGCCGTCCGCAAGCTCATAGCTGGTACTACGCCCCCCCGCTCCCGTCTTGCTCAGCACTCCGCGCGCCAGCAGGTCGTTGATGTCGCGCAGCGCCGTATCTGGCGAACACTTGGCGATGGCGGCCCACTTGCTGTTGGTCAGTTTTCCATCGAACCCATCCAGCAAGCGGTTTAGCACCTTCACCTGCCGTTCATTGAGCGGTAGAGTCGCCCAGCGTTGCCAATAGCGCGTTTTCAGGAGAACGGCATCAAGCGTCAGCTGAGCCTGATCTACCGCACGCTGCAGGCTTTCCGAGAACCAGAGCAACCAAGCGGTGACGTCCAGCGTCCCTTTTTGAGTCCGTTCCAAGATATCGTAATAGTCCTTTCGCTCCCGCTGGATCTGCGCGGACAGGCTGTAGAAGCGCTGCGGACTGCCGTCGGCACGCGCCAGCAACAAGTCACCAATTGCCCGGGCGATCCGCCCGTTGCCGTCATCGAAAGGATGCAAGGTGACAAACCAGAGATGCCCGAGTCCTGCCTTGATTAAGGACGGCTCACCGGAATCCGCATTCAACCACGCCAGAAACCGCTCGACCTCCACCAGCAGGCGATCTGCCGGAGGCGCCTCGTAATGCACTTTTTGCCGACCGAAGGGACCCGACACCACCTGCATTGGTCCGCTGGCATCATCCCGCCAGGCTGCGACCGGATCTTGGCAAGCCCGGAGTACCCGGTTGGGAACAACGCGGCATGCCAGCCGAACAAGCGCTCCGAAGACATCGGTTCCCGACAATTTGCCGTCGCGTCGAGCACCATCTCGACCACGCCTTCGACGTGCCGATCCACCGGCGCCAAGGCACCGATATCGACGCCTAGGCGGCGGGCGATGCTGGAGCGGACGGATGCGACGTTTAACTGCTCGCCTTCGATCTCGCTGGTTTTGACGACATCCTCGGTCAGCGCCACTAGGCTAGCCTGATCGCGCAAGGCCGCGCCGACGTCCGCCAGGCGCCCGAGCAACAAGCCTTGCTCCCGGCTCACCTCGGCCAAGGTCCGGCCAGAACAGCAAGGTCGTACTGCCAGTGCGGCCAGTCCGGCGCCTGCCAGACATACTTGTAATCACCGTAATTCATGCGGCGATTATGGCCAGCTTTCACTGCAAAACGCAAGCAATTCACCGCGCAATATGCGGCGATTATTCGGCAAGTTCACCGCAAAGGACACATTGGACGGTCCACCATTCATTTCGTTTCCACACAACCCCGGCCGAAGCAGTCCTTCACATACCAGATGAGAAATGGCTGCTTCCACTTTGGAGGCAGCCATAAATGTATCTAGTAAACGAGAGGCGATTCAATTGGCAGTTCCTGGATGAGGGAATGATGGAGGCAGCTCCACGCGCTGCTATCGCCGCGTGGCACAGGCGCGTGTCGTACGCCCCATCCGTTGTCACCGTTACCAGTTGCTCCGCTTTAGGAATCTGGGGCTGCCGCTCCGGCAACATCGTGGTATCGCTGGTACGATTATCGGTCACTTCCATTGCCCGGATTTCCAGCGTTTGCGCATCAATTCCCAGATGCAGCTTGCACCATTGGCAGCGGTAATCAGCGCCATGCTTTTTCACCTTCCACTCGACTTCACCCATCATCTTGATGCCGGTGCTATCCACCAAGAGATGCAGACAACCCTGCTTCTTCTGTGCCGGGATGGCACCTGCAGGTCTCTCTATCGGCGGGAAAGCGTACTGAAGTCGGGAACGGTCCAGCCAGGTGCAACATGCTCTCGACCATGCCTGTGGCTGGCGCCTGCCAGTTCATGCCTTTGTCGAGCCAGAGAAGGAGCTGCCCTCGTTGCTTGAGGGATTGGTTGTAGGTTTGCCAGTTGGTGGTTTGGTACTTGGGAAGGAGGGGGCTTGCACATGCAGTTATTCAACCGGCCACACAAACCTCGATTTGTGCAACATATCCTATAAAAATTAAAAATGGTTAAAAGTAAATGTATTTAAGTGTCGCTTTCATGTTTTAAGCATGACTGTTTGTATTATTTTTGTGACAAAAATTAGTTTAATGTCATATTTTTTGAGGTAAGCTAGGCCAAATTATTAGTTAATGTTAAGACACTTCTCATGCCTCAAGCCGAAATGCAGCAGTTCACACCCGACGATGAGACGCAACCACTGAGTGATACCGGCCTCATCGGCTTGGTACTGTTAGCGCAATTTCATGGGATAGCCGCCGATCCTGCCCAGTTGATTCACCAGTATGGTCAATGTGGACAACCCTTCACTGAAACCGAGCTGTTGCTGGCAGCCAAGTCGTTGGAACTGAAAGCCCGCATCATATGCCAGCCGATAGGACGGCTGGCATATGCCGCTCTGCCAGCATTGGCATTGAGTCAAACCGGGGAGCATTTCATCATCGCGCGGGTGGATCAGGACAAAGTGCTGATCCACGACCTGAAACAAGGTAAGCCGGTGGTGCTGGATATGGCTAGTCTGGCGGAACGGTATAGCGGACGTTTGCTGGTGGTGGCCTCACGTGCTTCCGTTGCCGCCAGCCTGGCGCGTTTTGACTTCACCTGGTTTGTGCCTGCTGTTATTAAATACCGCAAGTTGTTGCTGGAGGTGCTGGGGGTATCTTTCATCCTGCAGCTATTTGCCTTGATCACTCCCTTGTTCTTTCAGGTAGTCATGGACAAGGTGCTGGTGCACCGGGGCTTTACCACGCTGGATGTGATTGCGGTTGGGCTGCTGGTGATTTCCCTGTTCGATATCATTCTGTCCACCCTGCGCAATTATGTGTTTTCCCATACCACCAATCGCATCGACGTAGAGCTGGGCGCACGCTTGTTCCGGCATTTGCTGACGCTGCCCTTGTCTTATTTCGAGACCCGGCGGGTAGGAGATACGGTGGCGCGGATGCGTGAGCTGGAGAACATCCGTAACTTCCTGACTGGCCGGCACTTACCAGTGTGCTGGACCTGCTGTTCTCCTTTGTTTTCCGGCAGTGATGTTTTACTACAGTGGCTGGTTGACGCTGATCGTCATTGTGTCGCTGCCTTGCTATGCCTTGTGGTCGGCATCGCTGACACCGGTACTGCGCAAGCTGGTTGGATGAGAAGTTCGCTCGCGGGGCAGATAACCAGTCATTTCTGGTGGAGTCGGTCAGCGGTATCGGCACCATCAAGGCCATGGCGGTGGAGCCGCAGATGACCCGTCGCTGGGATCAGCAACTGGCGGCCTATGTGGCGGCTGGTTTCCGGGTAACCCGTTTGGCCAATATCGGCCAGCATGGCGTACAACTCATCCAGAAACTGGTCACCGTCGCCACGCTGTGGCTGGGCGCACGGCTGGTGATCGCTTACGATTTGTCCGTTGGCCAATTGGTGGCGTTCAATATGTTGGCTTACCAGGTTGCCGCCCCGGTTATCCGGCTGGCTCAGCTCTGGCAGGACTTCCAGCAGGTCGGGATTTCTGTGGAGCGGCTAGGGGATATCCTCAATACCCGTACCGAACTGCTTAAGCTAGCCGTGCTGCTTTGCCACAAATTCAAGGACGCATCAGTTTCGAAGATGTGGTCTTCCGTTACCGGCCGGATGGTCCGGAAATCCTGAAACAACTGTCGCTGGATATCCGCCCTGGTGAAACCGTAGGCATTGTCGGCCGTTCCGGTTCGGGCAAAAGCACGCTGACAAAATTGGTACAAAGGCTCTATGTACCGGAGAGTGGGCGGGTGCTGGTGGATGGCAATGATCTGGCCCGGCAGAACCCGCCTGGTTGCGCTTAAGCAAATCGGCGTGGTTCTGCAAGAAAACCTGCTGTTCAACCGCTCCATTCGCGACAACATCGCCCTGTCTGATCCGGGCATGCCGCTTGAAAGTGTGATTCAGGCAGCCAAGCTGGCGGGCGCGCACGACTTCATCATGGAGCTGGCGGAAGGCTACGACACCATGGTGGGTGAACATGGGGCGAGCCTATCCGGTGGTCAACGCCAGCGCATCGCCATTGCCCGCGCCCTAGTCACCAATCCGCGCATCCTGATTCTGGATGAAGCGACCAGTGCACTGGATTACGAATCCGAACGTGCAGTCATGCAGAACATGCGCACCATCTGCCAGAACCGTACCGTCATCATCATCGCCCACCGTCTGTCTACTGTGCGGGGAGCCCATCGCATCATCGCCATGGACAAAGGCCGGATCGTCGAGAGCGGCCAGCACGAAGAACTACTGCGCAAGCCTGATGGTTACTACGCCCATCTTCACAGCCTGCAGCAAGGATAAAACAACATGAAACATCTACTGCAAGGCGCTGCCGACTTCATTCAACGCTACCGTCAGGCATTCCGAGGCCAGCTGGTCGCTGCGCGATACGCTGGACCCGCCGCAGCGGCAGGAGCAGGAGCTTGCTTTCCTGCCTGCTCACCGGAGCTGACCGATAGTCCGGTTTCGCCAGTGCCGCGCTGGAGCATGCGCATTATCGTGGCTTTGTTCCTCGTTGCCATGCTCTGGGCCTGCGTGGGGCAACTGGACGTGGTTGCCGTAGCCAATGGCAAAACCCCGGTGGGTGGGCGTACCAAAGTCATCCAGCCATTGGAAACCGCCGTGGTGAAAGCTATTTATGTCAAGGATGGCCAGCATGTGAAGGCAGGTCAGCTCCTGATCGAACTGGATTCCACCAGTGCCAGCGCTGATTACCAGAAAGCCGATGAAGCACTAGACGTTGCTAATCTGGCTGCCGCCCGTTACCAATCCTTGTTGACCGCACTGCAAACCGGCCAGTTGCCACAGCTGGGTAAGGTGGACGGTGTGACCGAAACCCAAAGGTTGGCCGAAGAAACATTGGCCGTCGGTCAATGGCAGGCTTTTCAGGCCAAGCGAGAGGCGCTCAACGCCACCTTACAACAACGTCAGGCCGAGCTGAATACCACCCGTCAGCAGGTGGCCAAACTGGAGGCAACGGTAAAAATCGCCCAAGACCGGGAGAAGGACTACCGGTGGTTTGCTGGCGGATAACTACATCTCCAAACATGCCTATCTGGAAAAAGAACAAAACCGCATTGAGCAACAGGGGGACTTGGCCACCCAGCGCAGCCGCCTGCGTGAAATCAGCGCCGCCATCGCCAATCAGCAAAAAGAGCTGAACTCGCTGACTGCAAACTTCAAGAGCGATGCACTGGATAAGCTGCGTGCCGCGCAGGACCAGATTGCCCAATCCGGTGAAGACGCCAAGAAAACCGGGCAGCGCAAAGCCTTGACCCGCTTGACTGCTCCAGTCTCCGGCACTGTGCAGCAACTGGCGATCCACACCATCGGCGGGGTGGTGAAAGAAGCGGAGGCCTTGATGGCGATTGTGCCGGACAACGAAACCCGGAGGTCGAAGCGCAGGTGGAAAACAAGGATATCGGCTTCGTCAAACCCGGGCAGAGCGCCACCATCAAGATAGAAAGCTTCCCCTATACCCGCTATGGCTATTTGCAAGGCACGGTGGAGAGTGTCAGCCACGATGCCATGCAGGATGAAAAGAAAGGGCTGATTTACCGGGCTCGGGTGAAATTGAAACAGACCCATCTGGATATCGATGGCACCCGGGTAAATCTGACCTCAGGCATGGTAGTGAGTACGGAAATAAAAACCGGCAAGCGCAGAGTGATCAGTTATTTCCTGAGTCCTTTGCAGGAGTATGCGAGTGAGGGGTTGCGGGAGCGATAAAGGGGGTTATTTATGAATCATATTGTTGAGTGGAAAATTGTGCGGCTAATGTTTATTTAATTTTGAGGTTCTATTGTTTGGAGTTTGTATGAAATGGAAGATTATTTTTACGTTATTGGTTGTTATTTTTTTTGGTCTCTGGTGTGCATTTAATTCTCTTGAGGGTTATTGCATAAGTGATCGGCGGAGGTATTCTGATGATGAGTTGGTTAATATTGCCGTTGAAAATTTGCTGATGCGTTATCCGCAGCCTGCCTCGGGTTATGATGATTATAGAGAGAGCTTTCGGGGGGAAGGGGTGGCTCAAAATCATGACAACTATATTAATCCGAAGGATGTTATTTATTACGATGGCGTTAGGGATTTTATTGATAAAAATAAAGGATGCTGTTCTGTTGTTAAGAGGCGAAATGTTGATGAAGGTGAGCTGGAATATTGGAAGAGTATATTTGGAGGGGGGTGGCGATTTGTAAGGATAGTGTATCGACTGAAATATCGTATTAATGGCGAGGTAAAAAGTCCTTTGGTTGTATGGATGGGGCCGGTAGATAGTTGTGGCAATCCAACCCTTAGTACAAGTCAAACATTTTTGAGGTGATGTTATGAGTAATTCCATGGGTAGTGTCAGTGCGAATGGTATAACAAGTTCATATTTGTATGGTAGTGAAAATGTGCCTGTTGATTGGCTGGATGGAAAACGAAGAGACTTTTCTCCCGTGGAGACGAGAATTCCGGTACGCGATTACATGGCAACGGTTGGTCGATTTGTGAATGCCAGTTTTTTTCCAGTCATTGAGAAATTTTTAAATCCTTCATTTCAGAATTCGTATCAGATACCGCCTGGTGAGTACAATAAAGAACAAATTTATGCTATTTTTGGCATTAATTCAATTGATAAAAAAATTGTTGTGCAACAGCAGTGGCAATATGATGATGGAAAAGATAATTTTTTAGAACGTGCTTACGTCTGGAATACGGTAGCATTTCAATTGGTTGGTGATGTGCGATTTGTTGTGGATTCGAACGGTAATCGATATATTAAAAATTTAGGAATAACACCGTATTCGAATGATAATAATAATGAAAATTTTGATTTGGTGGCTGGGGATGGCTTTGGAAGTCTTGTGAATGGTGTTCTTGAGCCTATTATTGATCCATCTGGGCTTGGGAAAAAAGTAACTATTGTTTTTGATGGGAAGGTTGGTTTAAATCCTATATATGAGTATGCTGATTATGCGCGTGACCTGTCCAGTCGGGCGGCTCCAGATTTTACCCTTGCTCTTAAAATTGCCAATTTGGGTTTGTCGTTTACCGATAAGTTATTTCAAGATGGAATTACGAGAACATTGTATCATAATAAGCCAATAATATTTGGTACGAGCAGTGGTGAAGCGATTGTAATGACTCAGACCGTCACCGGAGTAGACTTGTCATCGCATAGGCAGCTCGGAGCATATGTTAAGAATGGTATTGTTTATGATGCAGGAGCAGGCAGTGATGTTGTAACCGGCACCGATAATGCTGATATCGCTTTTGGTCGTGATGGTAATGATGTTATAGATCTGGGTTTGGGGGATGATATACTTGATGGAGGCGATGGTCGTGATAGTTTGTATGGAAATTTAGGTTTTGATATATATAAGACGGATAAGTTGGATACTATTCAAGATTCTGACGGACGTGGAAAAGTTTTCTTGGGTAAAGAAGTATTGACGGGCGGAGTTCATAGCAAAGATGATCCAGCTGGCGTCTATAAGAGTAAGGATGGTCGATTTACTTACGTATTAGTGGGTGACAAGCTCACCGTTAACAACGGCCTGGTGATTGATAAGTACAAAAACCATGACCCGGGTATTCATCTGCTGGAGGAAGACCCACCATTGCCTCCGGGGCCGAATATGGGCAAGGCAGAGCCCATTACGTCTCCTATTGTGATTGATCTGGATGGTGATGGAGTTGAAACCGTTGGTATTGGTGCCCATTACTTCGATCACAACAAGGATGGTTTGCAAGAGCAAACCGCTTGGGTGGGGGCTGATGATGGCCTGCTGGTGCGTGACTTGAATGGCGATGGCCAGATCAATAATGGTGGCGAGTTGTTTGGCAGCAATACGCTAGCAGCGGATGGTTCGGCGGCGGTCAACGGTTTCCGGGCTCTTGCGTCATTTGATGATAATGGTGACGGCAAAATTGATGCGGCGGACAAGATTTTTGATGATCTGCGTCTCTGGCGTGATGCCAATGAGGATGGTGCGACCGATGATGGTGAGCTAATGACGTTGGCGCAGGCTGGTATCAAGGCCATTAATACCGCTTACACCGACACTAATAGCCTCGATGCCAATGGCAATACCCTAGGGCAGGCTTCCGGTTATCCGTAGTGACGGCTCCAGTGCGGCTGCGGTTGATGTCTGGTTCAAGACCAATACCCAGAACCGTATCGATAGCACGCCGGATGAAATCGATATGGATCTTTATCAGTTGCCGGATGCCATCGGTTTTGGTCAGGTGCATGACTTGCGTACCGCCATGGCGGGGGATGCCACACTGCGCAAGATGATGGAGGACTTTGTCGCCGCTCCTGACAAGAGTGTATTGGACACGATAATCTATCGCTGGACTGGGTCTGATGGTGTGTCCCCCAATAGCCGTGATCCCAGCATGATTTATGGTCACGTGATGGATGCACGCCAGTTGGTGACTCTGGAGCATCTGTCTGGTCGGGGATATCTGGGTACTTGGTGCTGGGGAGCACGTGATCCCAATCCGCATGGAAAAGCTGCCCCCGTTCTCATTGCCGAGTATGAGAAATTCAAGAAGTTCTTTAATGCCGAGCTTCAAGCTCAAACGCTCTATGCGGAAGATCTGGCATTCATTAATAGCTCGTTTTCTTCTGCCTCACAGGGCATGGCAATCGACTATGCCGCCATGCAAACCAGTTTGACCACCTTGGCGCTAAGTAATCCGGACAGAGTAAAGTTGATTACTTCCGTTTTGTGGGACCTCGCACTCTATAACCAGCAACTTGAGCAGAAACTGACTGAGTTTGGCTTGCTGCGCCCTGATGCGGGCTTTGGGTCAGATGAAGCTGAAACTCTTTTTGGTAACGCTCAAGATGACATCCTGCAAGGCAATAAAGGAAATGACTTGCTATATGGTAGTGCCGGTAATGATACCTATCAGTTTCGCCTAGGGGATGGGAGTGATCGTATTTATGACAGTTTGGGCAACGATGTATTGATTTTCCTTAGCCCCGAGATCAAACCAGATCGGCTGCGCTTGACGCGGGATGCTACGACGGTGTGGCTCAATATTCAGGATGCTAATGGTCTTGATACCGGTGACCGTGTTCAGATTGATAGCTTCTTTGATTTTGATGGCAATGTCGCGGAAGGTTTGATCGAATCCATCCGTTTTGCCGATGGTAGCAGCTGGAGTTATGTTGACCTTGTCAACAGGCTGATCAGTTCGAGCACGGCAGGTGACGACCAGTTGTATGGCACACCGCTTGATGATCGTATCAGCGGGCTAGATGGTAATGACAGGCTGTATGGCTATGCTTAAGCAATGATGTGCTGGATGGTGGCAAGGGCGATGATTTCCTGACTGGCGATGCTTAAGCAACGATACCCTGATTGGTGGTGAGGGGGATGATTTGCTGGTGGGCGGGAAAGGGGAGGATACCTATCTGTTTTCTGCCGGTCATGGCAAAGACACCATCCGTAACTATGACAATAACGAAGGTTCGATCGACATCATCCGTTTTGATGCTTCCATTGCATCCTCGGCGGTTACGCTCGAGCGTGTTGGCGATAATTTGCTGATTCATACCTCTGCGACGGATGTCATCACAGTTGAAAGTTATTTCGATGGCGATGGGCAAACCGGATATGCCGTAGACCGTATCGAGTTTGCCGATGGCAAGGTGTGGCTGGTGAATGATGTGCTGGTCGCCATGCAGCGCGCTACAGAGGGGAATGATTATATTGGTGGTTATGTCATCGATGATGTGATTGACGGTCTGGGCGGCGACGACACCATTGATGGTATGGACGGCAACGATATCCTGCATGGTGGAGCTGGCAATGACTGGGTGCACGGCGGAGAGGGGAGTGATGCGCTGTACGGTGACGCCGGGGATGACCGCGTGTTTGGTGACTATGGCAACGATGTGTTGCAAGGCGGTGCTTACAATGATGTGCTGGATGGTGGTGATGGCCGGACACGCTGGATGGAGGCGATGGGGATGACTGGCTGCTTGGTGGCAACGGTGCCGATATCCTGCGCGGTGGCAGCGGCAGTGATTCGCTGAACGGTGGCAATGGCAACGATATCCTGCAGGGCGGGACTGGCGACGATACCTTCTCCGGAGATGCCGGAGCCGATACGTATGTTTTTGCCCGTGGGGATGGCAAAGACTATGTGATGGACGACTATCAGGACCTGACGACCGTTGCCCTTATCGACTTGTCGGTCAGCGAAGTGACCTTCCGGCGTCATAACAATGATCTGGTGCTCAGCTTTGCCAGTAGTTCGGAAGACCGCATCACATTGTCCGGTTTCTTCTGGGACGATGTGCCGCGCAATGTCATCCAGATGATCGAAGGTAATACGGTTGCGACCCTAGATGCCCAAGCAATTATTGCCGCTACCCAGACTCCATCAGCAGGTGACGATTTGATTGAAGGCTCGGCCAAGGCCGATGCGCTATCCGGTGCCGCAGGCAATGACACTCTGTGGGGGATGGATGGCAATGACACCCTGAATGGTGGTATTGGCAATGACAGCCTGTTGGGTGGCATGGGGGATGACCGCTATGTGTTTGTGGCCGGTGATGGCAGCGACACCATTCTGGATGTGGCTGGCAACGACACCATTGTGCTGTCCTCCGTCACTGCCAAAACGGCCATTCTGCGCCGGGATGGTGATGACTTAGTCATCACCAATACTGTAACGGCAGATCAGATTCGCATTCAGCACCATTTCTACGTCGACTATGACAAGAGCCATCCTTATGGAGTTGATACCGTTCAGCTAGGTGATGGTACTAGTTGGGATCTGGAGGCCATACGGTTGCAGGTATTGCAAGGTGGCGATGGCGATGACCTGATTTTCGGCCACCCTGAAAACGATGTGATCCATGGAGGCAAAGGTAACGACAGGCTTAATGGCCCGGCCGGTGATGACACGATCTATGGCGAGGACGGCGACGATATCATCGAAGACCGCCAAGGGCGCAACGCACTGTATGGCGGTGATGGCAATGATGTGCTGACCGGTACCGGTTTGCTGGATGGTGGTTCCGGTAACGACACCCTGAATGGCAATGTCGATCGCTCCATGCCGGATACCTTGGTCGGTGGTTTGGGCGATGACAGCTATTATGTTGATGACACTAACGACGTGATCGTGGAGCAGGCCAATCAAGGGATCGATACTGTTTACACTACTGCCGGATTCACTCAAATGGCGGATAACGTTGAGATTCTCCGCATGCAAGAGGGTAGCTGGTCGCAACAGGCGGCTGGTAATGCCCAGAATAACATCATGTATGGCAATAGCAGCGGCAATCGCCTAGATGGTGGTCTTGGTGCCGATACGCTGATTGGCGGTGCTGGTAATGATACCTATGTCATCGATAGTTTGCAGGATGTGGTGGTGGAATTGGTGGACGAAGGCTTTGATACCATTGAAACCGGTAGTTTCAGCTATACCTTGCAGGATAATTTTGAGGGACTGACGCTTACCGGGACTGCTAATCTTGATGGGACGGGTAATGCGGCGGATAACGTCCTGATGGGAAATGATGGTCATAACCTTCTTGATGGGGGGCTGGGGCGAGACACCATGTATGGTGGTCTTGGCAACGATACCTTTGTGGTTGAGAACGAAGACGACCTCGTTTTTGAATCCTACGATGAGGGTATCGATACCATAGAGCGTAGCTACGACACGCTCTATGTGCTGGAGCGCAATGTCGAGAACCTGGTTCTAAAGGGCGATGTGATCCATGGTAATGGTAATGAGCTGGATAACGTCATTACTGGTAATGATGCTGATAACAGTCTGTTGGGACTGGCTGGCAATGATACGCTGATTGGTGGTGCAGGCAATGATGCGCTGTTTGGTAGTGAAGGCCAGGATACGCTGATTGGTGGTAGTGGTGATGACTACTACGAGATCGACGATGTTGGTGATGTGATCATCGAGCAGGCTGGTGAAGGGGGATGACTTTGTCCAGGGCTTCGGTCAGCTGGACGCTTGGCGAGAATATGGAACGCTTGGGACTGGACGGAACTGCGGACCTGAGTGCAAACGGTAATGCACAGGCCAATGGCCTGTGGGGCAATGATGGCAATAATGTCCTCACGGGTGCAGCCGGTAACGACTATCTGTCGGGCGGGCTGGGCAATGACACCTATGTCTTTAACAAGGGTGATGGTCAGGACACCATCGATAATACCGACCTAATCGGTGCCAGCGATACCCTCCGGTTTGGTGCCGGGATTGTCGAAGCCGATGTACTGGCTTTCCAGTCTGGCAGCAATATGTTCTTGAAGCTCAAGAACTCGACAGACCAGATCGGTTTCCTGGACTACTACGCCGCCAATGCCACGCTTAATGGGCAGGCGGCTGATCACAAGATCGATCGCATTGAGTTTGCCAACGGAGTGGTCTGGGATCAGGCAAAAATCCAGAGCGTGGTGGACCGTGCCAACAACAACCATGCGCCAGTGCTCAATAGCGGTTTGCCTACCTTGCAGGCCAAGGCCGATTCTGTGTTCAGCTATGTGGTTCCGGTCAACACGATTACCGACCCGGATGCCCGGGATTCGATCACCTACAGCGTGAAGATGCAGGACGGTTCACCATTGCCGTCGTGGCTGAGTTTTGATGCTAGCACCAGAACTCTGACTGGGATGCCGGGAACCGCCGATGTCGGTAGCCTAAAGTTTGTACTGTGGGGGACAGACAATTACAACTACTCCACCGGGGTATACGTCAGTATGACTGATTGGCGCGGCCAATCGTGCCCCGCTGCTGTCTGCAGCGTTGCCAGACCAAACGGCAGGAGAAGGTCTGGCCTTCACCTATACGGTGGCGAGTAATGCGTTTACCGATCCTGATAGTGGTGACACGCTGAGCTACAGCGCCACCTTGGCCGACGGCAAGGCTTTGCCTTCCGGCTCACTTTCAATGCCAACACTCGCCAATTCAGTGGGATGCCGCCCGTCGGCTCTTCTGGCTCAGTTAGTGTCATGGTTACCGCTCGTGATAGCGGTAACCTGACGGCTTCTGATGTGTTTGATCTGGTCGTTTCAGTCAAAAACCTTACCCTGACCGGCACTTCCGGTGTTGATACCTTGAATGGTGGTGCTGGCAATGACACCCTCAGCGGCTTGGCGGGTAACGACATCCTGAATGGTGGGGCGGGTGACGACACGCTGGATGGTGGGGCAGGGAATGACACCCTGAGTGGTGGGCTGGGTAACGATACCTATGTGGTGGATAGCTCTGCCGATGTTCTCAAAGAAAATGCCAATGAGGGGACTGATGCCGTCAAAAGTTCGGTCAGCTTTACCTTGGGCCATAATCTTGAAAACCTCACCCTGACCGGTACGGCTGCCATCAATGGCACCGGTAATGCGCTGGATAACGTGCTGATCGGTAATTCGGCTATCAATACGCTGACTGGTGGGGCTGGGAATGACCGTCTGGACGGTGGTGCTGGTGCAGATACCTTGATCGGCGGCACTGGTGATGACCTGTATATCGTGGATAACACGGGAGACAAGATCACCGAAAATACCAATGAAGGGACTGATACGGTGCAAAGTTCGGTGACCGGACACTGGGTAATAATCTGGAAAACCTGACCCTGACGGGGGTGGCAGCCATTAATGGCACGGGCAATAGTCTTGCCAATGTCCTGATCGGTAATGGCGGCAGTAATGTGTTAAATGGAGGTGCTTAAGCAATGATGACCTGTGGGGAGGCGCCGGAAGTGACACGCTGAAGGGCGGTTTGGGTAATGATATCTACCGCCTCCAGCGCGGAGATGGTGCCGACATCATTCAGGATCAGGACAGTACAGTAGGTAACACCGACCAACTGATTTTGGGTTCTGATGTTCGCTACGACCAGCTTTGGTTCCAGAAAAGCATCAATGACTTGGTGATCAGTGTCGTTGGAAGTAGTGACAAGGTGACAATCCAGAATTGGTATCTGGCAGGCAGCGGGACGAATAATCAGATTGAGCAGATTCGTTCCGGTGATGGCAAGGTTCTACTGAATAGCCAGGTTCAGAATCTTGTCAGTGCCATGGCTTCCCTTCAACCCGCCTGCAGCCGGTCAGACCAGCTTGCCTAGCAACTACGGCAGTTCGTTGCAGCCTACTCTGGCTGCCAATTGGAAATAAACCTTATCGGTAAGGACCTCCCCCGGCTCGTAGCCGGGGGGGTATGACTGTTTTAAATTCCTGTTGATGAACTGTGTCGTGTTATGAAATCAAGCTTTGTTGTGATCTCCAGAATTGCTAGTGCCCGCAGGAAAACATGGTCTCTTTTACTCTCTGGGTTTCTGTTGTGGCCGATAGTCTGCAATGCATGGGACCCCTATCTACGGGATCCGTTAGGGGTTATGCCTGCCCGTGTTGCGCCCCCTCTTTCAGGTAGTAGCGCGTGTCCGGCACTGACAGAGCGGGAGCAGATTGATCTGGCGACTGCCGTGGATCAGGCTTTGTGCCATAACCCCCAAAGCCAAAGTGCGTGGGCGAGCATTCGTGCCCAAGCCATGCAAGTTGGCGTAGCAGAGTCAGCCTATTTGCCAACAATCAGTGCCAGCATCCGGGGGTGCGTAATCGGGCGCGTACCTCCACGCCTGAGTTCCCTCACCTTGGTACTGATATCGCCAATACCTACCATGTCGATACTGCCACTCTGAATTGGCTGCTTTACGATTTTGGTTCTCGTGCCGCCGCCACGGAAAATGCTCGCTTGTTGCTACAGGCCGCGCAGGGGCAGTACGACCAGGCATTACTCAAGGTCTTTGCCAATACCGCCCGGGACTACTATTTGGCTGCTGCCGCACAGTCTGCTCTGGAAGTGGCCGTGGAGAATGAGCAGACCACTCAACAAACACTCAAAGCCGCATCTGGCCGAGTTACTGGTGGAGTCGCGGCCATTACCGATCAACTGCAGGCACAAACTGCCTATACCCAAGCGATGATCGGTCGTATTAAGGCGGAAGGAGAGCAGCATAATGCGTTGGGTGTACTGGCACTGGATATGGGTTTGCCAATTAACCAGCTACGTAAGGTAGTTGCTTTGCAAAGGACAGCAGCGAATATCGACCAAGTGGAACAAGCGATTAGTGTCTTGTTGGGTGAGGCCCAGCGTGAGCATCCTGCATTGAAGGCTGCACGGCTGCAGAGGGATGCTGCCAGAGCCCGGGTGGAACAAGTTAGAGCAGAGGGGCGGCCCAGTATCAGTCTGGTAGCACGTGCCAGTCACAATACCCAGCCGGAAAGTCTGGGCGTGGGTTTGTCGACGACTCCGGCGCGGTCGCAGGATCGTTATCTCGGAATTGAACTCAATGTTCCGATTTTTGAAGGATTTGGACGGACGTACAAAATCCGCAGTGCGGAAGCGGAAGTTGAGCTTCAAGAGGCACGTTTGTCAGATGCCGAGCAGCAGGTGGCGAGGGATATTTGGACTAGCCATGAAGCCTTGAGGACCGCTAGTCTGAACGTTGGTGCCATAGGGGTATTGTTGCGTAATGCAGAAGCCGCATTTACAGCTAGCCAGAAGCGCTATCGTACGGGTATCGCCGACATCATGGAGTTGATGGGTGTTCAAACAGCGCTGGCCAATGCCCGTCAACAGAAAGTACAAGCGATTGCAGATTGGTATACCGCAAAATATCAACTTGCAGCAGCACTGGGCAGAGTTGCTAAGTTATAAAAACCGCAATATGTATCGAGGGCTCCAGTCAGACCTCGATTTTTTTGTAACCAAAGTACTTATCAGATTGCCAAGTCTTCTAGGCTGCTATAGCAGATAAATTAGCCCTTTGATAGGAGCGTGTAAAAATTTTTATGTAAACGGTCAGTCGGCAGGAAACTGCCCCATGGCCGGGAGCGATGATGACCGTAGGAAAGAAAGCCGTGCCCAAAGAATTGTTGAACAGCCTGTTGGCGGACTACCGCAAGCTGGAAGACCTGATTGGCGAGAATGGACGACTCAAGCAACTCACCAAACTGTTGGTCGATAAGGCACTGGAAGCGGAGATGGCCGATCATCTCGGCCACGGCATGAATGCCAGGTTGCGATACGTTACCTTGAATTGCAAGCAGCCGCTCTTGGCTGTACCAAATTGCAAAGCCGGTTGACGACTTAGTCGGTTTCTATGGTGCGTTGGGTTTCACCCACAAGGTAAGAAAAGTCAAAGAGTATTGCTCCTTGAACGCCAGCTTGACCATGCGGAACAGTCCTGAGATATTGAATTTAAAGAAGATTTTTATGAAAGTCCGCAAACAAAATATAGCCCGGGTCGGAGTGAGTGTGCATGTGAAAGATGGTTCTTTAAGCATAGAAGCTGCGAAAGCGCGTGTAGAAGCTTTCTCGTCGAAGACGAAACCACGTTTTTTTGCCGCCCTGAGCATTCTGCCACCCCATGAAGCTGATGAAACGGTAGGTGTGCTCGTTGGTAACACGAAACGTGCAGGAGCCACGGTAAGGGGTAAAGGCTTTGCCGTGTCGCCGGGAAACCTCAAAACGGCCTAGTTTAGTTGGGCAGGAATGTCGAACCTCGCTTGGCGAGGTTTTTTATTTCACCATGACTCCAGCTCGGCACTTCGCTGGACTACGCCAAGACTAGATACAGCAGGTTTATCAATAACTTAGGCGAGTTCATCATATGCCGGTGCTTTCTGAAACTTGACCCGACTTCCGCTCTGCTGGCCCCTAGAAGGCTCCCCGGGAACCGGGTCTTTCCGAGGAGTCATCATGGCAAAAATCAAGCTCACCAAGTCCGCTGTCGATGCGGCACACCCCGTGCGCAGGCCGTCGAACTCCGGAATACGCTGGTGCCCGGCTTCTTGTGCAAGATTACCCCGTCGGGTCGCAAGGTGTTCATGCTCCAGTATCGGACGAACGCCTACGAGCGCCGCAAGCCCGCCTTGGGCCAGTACGGGGAACTGACCGTCGAACAGGCCCGTTCGCTCGCGCAGGAATGGCTGGCCCGGTACGCCGGGGTGGTGATCCCGGCGCCGACAAGGCGGAGGCGCGCAAAGCGCCCACCGTCGAGGAGTTGTGCAAGAAGTTCATGGAGGATCACTCCAAAAAGCGCAACAAGCCCAGCACCCGAGTCGGCTATCAAGGCGTCATCGACCGCTGCATCATCCCGTTGCTGGGCCGCAAGAAGGTCCACGACGTGAAGCGCCCTGACATTGCCGGACTGATGGAAAAACTTTCGTACAAGCAGACCGAGGCAAACAAGGCGTTCAGCATCCTGCGCAAGATGTTCAACTTGGCCGAGGTATGGGGCTATCGGCCTGACGGTACCAATCCTTGCCGCCATGTACCGATGTTCCCTGCCGGAAAGTCCACCCACCTTATCAGCGACGAGGACATGGGCAAGCTGTTCCGGCAGCTCGACAAGATCGAGGCCGAGGGGCTGGAGAACTACGTCGTCCCGTTAGCGATCCGCCTGCAATTCGAGTTTGCTTAACCGCCGTGGCGAAATCGTTTCGCTCGAATGGGAATGGATCGATCTGGAAAACCGCCGCGCCGTCTGGCCCGACAGCAAGACCGGCGGCATGTCCAAGCCCATAAGCGAGGAAGCCTACCGGCTGCTTTCTACGGCACCGAGGCAGGAAGGCAATCCCTACGTACTGCCGTCGCCGCGCCATCCAGGGCAGCACCTGACCACGGGCGAGTATTACGGTGGCTGGAGCCGTGCGCTCAAAGCGGCGGGGGCGACACATGTGGGGACGCACGGTATTCGCCACCGCTCGGCGACCGACATTGCCAATTCGGGAATCCCGGTCAAGGTCGGCATGGCCCTGACGGCTCACAAGACTGTAGTGATGTTCATGCGCTACGTCCACACTGAGGACAAGCCGGTGCGGGAAGCCGCCGAACTGGTGGCGAATCGGCGCAAGGCAATCACTGGGGGGCGCCGCACCGAAGAGGTGAATGCTTGATCCGGTGCAAGATATCCGTTCCGTCGCCAGCAGCACCTTCAATGCTGCTGGGCGACATCCGGCGGTAACCAACGGGCAGCGCTTGGTTAAGCATCCACCAGCGCAGCGTCATGCCCACCAGCGTGCGCTACGCGAAGGGTGAACTCCAACGAATTGTCGTGACGCGATACGACAATTCGCAGAAGAAGTGTTATCTGGTTCCGTTCTGCGATTGCTGCAAGGCTTGTTCGAGCCAACCGCTTTCTTCTTCGGCGACGAGCTGTTGCATTGCGTCCAATCGGATTGCCTGCGCGGACCTCCGACGAGTTTCAACCTTTCCGGGAGTCATCTCAGACTGCAACTCAGTCTGCATGCATTCTCCCAGAACGTGCTGGAATTCCAGTTCATCGGTACGGGCGAAGAGTACGCGCCGATGTGCATCATCGATCAGCATCAACCTCACAGAATTCAGGCGCAGCAAGTGACGCCAGCGGCGGTCGATCGACACGAAATAAGGAATGAAAAACGAGCCGAGCTGACTTGCCGTAGCATTCTTCTCTAAGACACGGAGGAGAGTCATGTCCCAAGCCATGCCGCGAATCTCCTCCAACATCGTCTTGGATCGACCAGTGATCGGGCCGAAGAACGGCGACCCCAACTCGGAAGTCATGCCGCTCCATATGAGGTGCAACTCGGTGAGAGGGATGGCCCCGGGGTTATGGATGCTGAAACGCAGCAGTTCGCTCAAGATGCGTCTCTTATCTGCCTTGCGTTTCTCGTGCCACAGGCGGGCAAACCGCAAGAGCAACGCCTGTGTCCCAGCGCTCTTGGCTTCGTGATGAATGACATGCTCACTGGTCTGCAACTCCGACAGAAAGGCCTCGGCTTCGGGACGGAGTAAAGCCTTTAGCTCTTCGCATGGGACATCGAAAACGAAGCGAGTGGGATCATCCCGAAAGGCATCCCAATCCAGGTGATCGAGCATGCGGAAGGCGATCAACGTATTCAAGGGTCGTTCGTTGCGTGGATCGTCGCGGGTCAGTCGGGTGTTCTCGATGAGGAACGGCAGCACATCGAATTGCACGTTGCGGTTCCGAGCTTTGAGCATGAGGACCTCGTCGACCCGGTTGCGATCGACCTGCTGGATGCTCTCTGCTACGATGGCCGCACGCATTTTCTCTGCAAAGTTCGAATCGAAGCTCAGCGAAAAATCGATCAGTGCATTCGACTGGCCGCCAGTGAATCGTGCTTGAATGCTGGTCCCGGCGGACATGAAAAACGCTCGTGGCCCCTCGAAGAACGGGGTGACGTACTCACTGGAGGACAGGCTGAGGCCAAGTTCGAGGTTGATCGCACCTGGGGAATCGGTGCAAATGACAGCGCGAAGATCTGCGCATTCCGCCGCGCGTAGGGACTCGATGGCGTCAAGTGCGGCCTTGTCGCTGTTGAGTAGTGCAGAAAATAGGGCGTCTACGATTGGGATATCAGGCACGAGTCGGTCCGGCTATAAACGGATGCCGCCAAACTTCGGCGTGGCGCATTGTTCGGGCTGACGATTGCGCACCACCGATTCGTGAAAACTCTTCACGTCCTCATGGCGGCACTTAACCAAGCCCGGAAGTTTCTTGAGACGGGCTTTCTGAATGGCACACATCATTTGTGTGCTGGCCATCGAATGCTCACGCCGTCCGGAAGCTCAAGCTCAAGTTTCGGGTCCAGCTTCCGGTCTGGCGCAATTGTGAGCAAGTCGAGGGGGATGCTCCACTCATCTGCAAGTTGCGCCTTCAGTTCCTTAACCGTAAAGCCCCGGAATGACAAACGCCATACTCGCCCGTCTGGGCTATCGTTGTCCTTGTCTTCACTCAGCAGACTGCGTTCCCCAATCGTCAGCGCCTTAACGAGAGGTGGCGCACTCCGCTTAACGCTCAACTCCACGACCACTTCCTGAGGTGCGGTGGAAGGAACAAAAGGAAGCTCGTCACGATACGGTTCAAGCGTCCGTTGGATGAATAGCATTGCGGGCTCGTACTTCTTCACCGTTTGAATAGCCAGCAACTTCTCCAAACACCGTCCCTTGATCTTGCCGGAGCGGAACTCGCCAGCAGCATTGAAGTAGACCTCGAAGAACATTCCGTTCAACATATCGAGCGCCCGCTCGATTGGAATGGAAGCCAACTCCTGACGCAGTTTGTCCAAGAACGCGACCGCCCGATTCTCGTTTCCACATGCGCATTGATATAGATTGCGACCCAGCACAAAGGCTTCGTCAGCACTGACCTTGCCCCAATCGAGTTCCAGTACGGCCACGACGGCCGGATTCTGCTGATACCAGTTGTAGGTCTTCATCGCCTTAATGAGACCGGCGATTTTGTTTCCGTTCTTTAGCGGGAAGTCCACATCTGCCTTGGCCTCATCCGAGTACGAAAAGGCCTGCTTCAGGCGTACACCGGCTTTTCGTAGCTTCTTGGTGATGAGTTCGGCCGGGCAGTAGGCGAACGACCTGCAAGAGCAATGTGTCCTGTTGTCTTCAAGAGACCGGGCACTTCAACGCTCTCATCAAAAAAGGCAGGATGTATTCGCGGCTTTCGGTGAATGCCCGAGCTTGGGCGCTCTTGCGCTCATGGTTCGTCCACAACTTCTTGCGGTACGCGTCGGAGACGAACATGACAGTGAAGACAGCTCGGTTCTGGTAGACATCGCTCAGGTGCGTGTACAGATCCTTTCCCCACAAATCGACTTCCTCGAACTTGTCGTAAAGACATCGACGCCTTCGGCTTGCAACGCCTTGGCCACGGCATCGACATACACACGATCTTCGCTTACAAAGGACAAGGCGACATGAAATTTTTTTGGCACTTCGGTAGTCTCCATTAAGAGTCGGTAACCCCGGGCGGAGGGGGCGGACCGTTCTTCGCTCCATCATTCGGTTCGAGTAGGGCACGCAGATTCGCTCGTATCGTTGCGGCAACTGTTGAAGTGGGCATTCCGTGTAGAGCTGAGCGCTTCGACCACTATGGCAACATCGGCAGGTTTAGACGGGCGATCGCCCGTCTTTGTGAAGGGGCCATCGGTCTCAGTCAATAGCCTATCGAGCGGAATCAGCGAGACCATAGATGCATGTCGGGTATTTTCCAACATGGCGGCGTTTATCGAAAAATAACACCCCAATTCGAGAGCGCGCTGCGCTTCTGCCTTGCTGCCGGTGAACCAGTGAAGTACGACCTTCCCCTTAGATGGAGGCAAAAACGATTCAATATGGTCAAGTACAGCCTTGGTAGCTCGAACGCTGTGAACAGTGACAACCTTGCCCCCCGCGTCAGCGCAACGCTGAAGAACGTGTTGAAAGACTTGCTTCTGCAGGTCCAGAGATTTGTAGAAGCGCGGACCTGCATCGAGGCCGACTTCACCAACGTAACGCGCCTCCGACAGGTAGCGATCCCACAGTTCAAGTTCGCTCGCACGCTCCGCGACCAATTGCGGATGCAGCCCAAGCGCAGCTCGGACATGCTTCGTGCGCTGCGCGAGTTCGTGATTGCGTGGCCACGCTAACGGTGTTGTTGTCACCGCGAGGGTGAATACGCCAGCCGCATCTGCCTCCCGGACCGCAAGAGCGTGGTCCGGGTAGAGATCGACGTGGCAATGGAAGTCCACAAGACCGGCCGACGGAATCATGATCGCATCCTCGTCAACTCGGTCTTGCCTCGACACCATCGATCAGACGCTCGACTTCACCAAGGCCTCGCCGATAGACATCGGCCAGCTCGTTGAGATGAGCCGACTCGTCCGCGAGGGAGCCGGGCTTATGAATCAGCAGATTCGCAAGCTGCGGTCTCGCCCGCAGGCGCTCAATCGCGTACTGAAATGATCTGATCTGCTTTCCTGTCGATTCGCGCGTGTCCAGCGGCTGTGCGTGTAGGTCTTCCACGGTGTATGTCGTCGCGTCACCTCCGACACCCCATGCCGTAGTCAGGGCAGCACGACGGATTAGGCACGGAAGGCAATAGCCGCAGTGTTCGATGCCAAGTCCTTGCCACCGACCCTTCGTCGGGGATGAACACGACAATGAATCGGTTGCCAAATTCTTCAACAGTGAGGGATTCCGACAGTTTGTGGCCATTTCGCCCTTCGTCTTGTCCCAGTACGGGTTTCGGATCTCGCCGTCTATGCCGAGTATGCCGAGCAGGTCGTTCCACCTAGCCATGTAGTAAGGATGCGTGGTGCGGGTGCTGTTCGATCCGAGCCGTAGTGGGTCCAAAGGAACATTCAGAGCAATGAGTCCATTTTCGGGTACACGTAGAATGAAACTCCGCCCCAATCCAGTACCTGCAAACACCCCGAGCGCGAAGAACAGGAACGACCTACCGCGCGTGCTGTTCTCTGAACCGACGCCTTCCACAAGGCCATCCACAAAGGTCATTCCGACCCGCAGACGCTCGAAGGACGACTTGTTGAAGTGCTTCTTCAAACCCGTGAACAGCTTGCCCTGCGCGTCGCTTGTCGCGCCTTCGCCGAAATGACTGACTAACAACGGTGTGGCGCCGTCTTCCAGTAGATCAATGGCGCCAATCAAGCTATCCAATCCCCCCGAGAACAGGCTGATGGAATCAAATGGTGGGGCAATCAAGCTCGAAGGCGCCACCGGGCGATTGTTGCGAATCGAGCCGGACGTGCCCTGAACCCAATCATCCAGCGGTCGCCCGTTAAGAAGTCCAGTGCTTTCTTCAGCGTTGGTCCTGCCGCAGCCCAGCGAGCAGGTTCGCTGACTGGGACGACCAGGCGTATCTCGCGCGTCCAAGAATCCTGCGACTGCTCGACACGTGAGATGCGGGTATCCGCTGCATGGACATGCGCGGCCAGCACCAGCAGATCAATGCCGATCTCAGAGGGAAACACGCCGATCTTCTTCAGGCTCGTCAGCGCGCCACCGATACCATGATCCAAGGACTTTTCGGCTTACGACGAGTTGTATGTACGTCCTCTGTTCATCGGTCCCAACCGCAACATCGAGACTGTCGTCGGGGCCGAAGCGGCCCGCTAGGAGTTGTCGCTTCATTGGTCGGCCTCCGCATCACCAAGAGTTTGCAAGATCGCAAATGCCGACTCGTACACGGCGTCTACGAAGACCTGAATCCGCTCGGGCGTGAGATTGGGGGTCTCCGACCGAGCCCGCGTCAGCGCGTCGCTCACTCCGCCACGGATGAAATCGCGCAACTGCTGTTCAACGCGATGCGCAGCTTGCGCGTCTGTCGGCATAGTCACGGCCTTGGTGCCGATGTCATTGCATATGCGCGCTTCTATCGCGTGCGTGGCATACAGCTCGAAAACCGTTTGCATTTGATCCGGGGTAAACGTGGTTAGATCGGTTAGCCCTTCGCTTGCCAGTTCAACGATGGTCTCGATGTATGCCTCGCGGGCAATTCCTTCATCCACGGTGCCTGCGCCCGGACAGATGTAGTCGGCCAAGCCCACGAATATCTCGGCGATCGGACGACCTGCCAGCGACTCCAAGTCCAGTGCACGTAACGCCTCGCGCACACCACGCGCCTGCGCGTCGGCCAAGAAGCCAAGGAGTCGTGCGCTTAAGCACCGCGAGAGGCGCCCATGCGTTGTGCAGCCCTGGCGCGCGCCGCTTACCGACGTTGAAACGTACTTTGATACGGCGCGCCCCAGACTGGCCCGATCACTGCCGCCAGAACCGGCGAATCGAGTAAAGCTGTTACGCGCGCCCGAGAAGCGTTGCGGGTCCGCCGTCTTCGGAATGGGTGGCCGGTTTGGTGGTGCAGGGGGCGCAGCGCCATCTGCGGGAGGCTGGCCATCAGGGCCTACGCCGGGACTCGCAGGGTTGGGAGGAGCGTCACCGCCATCACCGCCGCCCAGCCATGACGGGACGAGCGGAGTTCCTCCGCCGGGGCCTCCGTAAGCCGTTGAGGTTCCCATCAGCGCGCTCCCTTCACGTCTTTGAGCGCCGCTTCGGCGCTGGCCTTGAGGCCGGGGTTGTTGGTGGCTTTGCTCCAATCGCCAAGCAGCTTCGTCAGGCGGGCGGCGCACTCAACATCTTTGATAACGCCTTGCCAGCCGCTGACAGCCCAAGGACCGCACTTGCCACTTGGCAGCGCCTCCGGAAATCCATCAACCGGGTCTGTAAGCCTGGTTGCGCCTTCACGAGAACCACGAGGCCATCGATACCCGGCGGCTTGATGTCGAAAGCGCCGGTGCTCATGATCTTCGTGCGCACGGCTTCGAACACCTTCTCCGCTTCAGGCTGCACAAGCTGCTTCAACTCGGCCTCGTAGCTTTGAACAGTCATCTTGCCGCCGAACAGCTTTTCCACCACGGCTTACCAAGTGTCCCAGCACCGACACCGGGCCGAAGTAGTCCTTCTTGTCCTTGGTCACGAACAAGTAGGGGCGCAAATCGATACCCGATAGTTTCGGCGACAAGCATGCCCAGTCGCATATCGTCTCTGAGGACTTCCACTCAGCCAACACGGCGCTGTCAGGCACGGATACAGGTTCGACGGACTTCGGCCCCTTCCGCTCACCAGCTTGAGGCTCCTTACCATCAGCCGTCGCCAAGTGCTTTTCCAGGGCATCGAGGTCTTCGCAAAATCCGTGCGGATGGACCGCTGCGACAAATGCGATCTGCTCGAACAGCCGTGGTATGAAGCGTTCCGCGAGCATAAGCTTCGCGAGTACGGGCAACTTGATGTCGTCACCGAATCCGCGTGCTGTCGCGGTGCGCTCGCGCAGCAACAACGTGTTGAGGAAACGTTTTATCTGACGCGGGTTGCCTTTCGCGCCGCTTGCCGGGATGGGGCCGATTTGATCGCTGAGTGCGAGCGCGTTATTCGCCTTCTCGGCCTGCTTTCCTAGCGCTGTCTTGATGGTTGCAGAATCCAATCCGCCGCTGGTCCAAGGACGTTTCAGCTTCTCCCGTGCCACGCCGATCAGCTTCGCGTAGTCCGCGTCGTCCTCACCGATTTCGGCGCCAGCCAGCAGCAACGTGACATAAATCCGTGTCTCGGTCTCGCCCAATGCCGGAATACGGAATGGAACCCGGATGAGTTTTTCGAGGTAATTGCGCGCGTAGTCCCGCGGCCCGGTACTGTCGGGCAGATCAGGGAAATGCTTGCGCACTGCGTACTCGATCATTGCCTCGTCGGCTGCGACGACGAACGCCGTCCGCGCAGTGAAGACGAACAACCGGATGGCTTCGAGGGTTTCGATGGCGGTGTCGGGCAAGCAACGATCGAGGTCATCAATCAATACGACAAGTTGCCTGATACCGGCGTCCTTTAGAAGTCGGTCAAACGCCTTGCGGAACGCCTCCACTTCCTCCGGCACGTTTTTGGACTCGCCCGGCTTCAGCACGGCCTTCACCTCATCCACGGCCGTCGTGAGGTTTTCCTTCGTCGCAATCTTGGCTGGGTCTGCTACCAACGCTTCAAGGGAGCCGATAATGGCTCCGATTTGGTCAGGTGTTGGTATGCCCGTGAAAGCGGTCATCGCCAAACCGCCAGCCCTCTTCGCAACCTTCAACCAGTCGATCCGGCTGAACACATCCTTGACGGCGGCCGCAGCCTTGGTCAGGGCCGGGCGCTTTTCGATCAAGCCTGTCACGATCCCTTCGATCAGGGCGATCTTCGCGTCCTCGAACCCCGGAATCGCCAACCGTTGAACTTGAGGCACAGGACATCGTCCGTGCTGGCGAAACCCGCCTCGATCATTTCGAGCACGCTGGACTTGCCCGCGCCCCAGTCGCCGTGTACCCCGATCGTTACGGGATGTTCGGGCTTTGCGCGAAGCAGCCCGATGATCGTGGTGGCGATGGCCTCGTTATTCAGCAGATCAACCTTGGTTTCGTTGTCGGCTAGGATCATTGGTTTCCTCCCTGTGCATACAGTGCCGCGCTTAAGCTATGGCGTCCTTTGGCCGCAACAACGCGGCTGCGCCCAACCCCACACACTGGCGCAACCGATCATCGTCCAAGTTGTTCAGGTCCTCGGTATTGCGAACGCCAGCAGACAGTAGTGCCAAGTATTGGCCGCGCGTCAGCCGCACCGAAACCTTAGTGAGGGGCAGCGCGTCGCACGGCAAGCCGAATTCGAGCCGCTGAAGAATTTCGTCCAGACCTTGAAGAAAATCAGGTTGATCGGGGAATAGCGTTGCCAGAATCTGATGCGCGGAACGCAGATGAAAGCGAGTCGCGTCGGCAATGCCGATGATGTTGCCGTAGCCAATGGCACCGCCAAACGGCGTCGTAGAGTAATGCCTCTCCAGCACATCGACGGGCGTCCCCTCAATCCAATCATGCAGCAGTGCGGCACGCTTGCATCGTGCCCAAAACTCGATCTGGTCACGACAGTACCGCTGCAGCATTTGAGGCATTTGCTGTCCGAAGCGCTGAGCCACCTCGCCAGCGCGCACACTTTCGGACTGCCCCTTCTTCATAACCGGCGTATAAATGGCATCCAGTTCGTCCAGCACTTGGACCATCGCTAGGATGTGGCTGGGCGGTGTCTGCGCGACGTTCAGGCGTCCCATCAATTCGACCAGGCGCAGGCTCGACTCGAATGACAGGGACGAGGCGCCACATGCGCGCCCAAGGAGCGTCAGGTGGATGAGATCGCCTTCGCGCTCAGCAAGCCCTGCCTGCAACAGGCGCTCAACCAGAGCGCTCACGTCCCGCTCTACCATCGCGACCCATTGTGGATTCGCTCGCGATGCCGAGTACCCTCCGAAAGTGTTGACCAGCAGTCCCGGGATCTCGTCAGCACGGACGCCGCGCACCTGACTGAGCAGACGCAGCGTCCATGTCGGCAGATCACGTTGCTGGAAGGAGGACCTTACGTCTTCGGGGACACCCAGCACATAGCGCTGGAAAAGCTGTGCACGTTCCATTGGCGTGTCCGCCAGGATGATCGCCTTGCCGGTCTCATTGAAGCCGAGTCGCCCAGCGCGACCCGCCATGTTCTTGTACTCGGCCACCGTGAACTGTCGACCGTCCTCGCCGACGAATTCATTCTCGGCGAGCACCACCGTTGAGGCTGGCGTGTTGATGCTTACGGCCAAGGTCGTGGTGGCGACCAGGGCATGGATGCCCCCCATGGCGCTGCGATACCCTCGCTCGACCGCCTCGCGTTCCGCCCTCAGCAAATTGGTGTTGTGGAATGCGGTGCCACCGGCCGGGCATTCCCGCAAGTCCTGCGATGCGCCGGTCAGGTCTTGGGTGGGAAGTGAATCCGAGGATTGCGCTGGTTAAGCGGCAGGCCAAGTTCCTTGGCAAGGTACTTCGCACACCCCCGGGCCGGACCGCGCATGTTGCGGAACACCAGTAGCTTCTCGCCCTGACCCACCAGTTGCTGCGCCAGAGGCACGATCACATCCTGCGAACTGGGTTTGTCGCGACGCTGCACGATGCGGTACGAAGGCAGTAAAGCCTCGGTCTTCGTAGTCCCGTCGGTATCGATGTATTGGAATGTTCCTCGCCGGTCGAGAACGCCTTCGATCAACGGCACGGGCCGCTCGCGCGACAACAGTAGCGGAACACCGAGCCAGCGATCGAAGCTATTCAGATTGCCAATGACTGCGGACAGGATCACGAGCTGCGGCTCGATGCCATGCTGTCGGGCCCGCAAGAGCAGAGAAAAGATCAGCTCAACCGTGATGCCGCGCTGCGGGTCCGTGATGAACTGCCCTTCGTCCAGCACAACCAGACCGAGCTGACTCAGCAGGCGAGGCGAGCCCAACGCTAGATTGAGGAAGGTCTCATAGGTAAAGAAGCCCGGGTCATAGCGCCCAGCCAAAACGGGCCCGATGCCGTCGGTTGCATCCCCACTGCAGCGGACCACGCGCAATCCTGCAGCCGAGTAGCGCTCAGTGAACTCCTCGAATTTCTCGTTGACCAGCGCTCGATAGGGCAACAGGAATGCCGCCTTCTTGCCGGACGTGACCGCCTGAATCGCCGCCACCTCGCCGACCATCGTCTTGCCGGAACTCGTCGGGGCAACAACCAACAAGGAGTTTCCGCTGAGCACGCCGAACTCGTTGACCGCTTTGAGTTGCAGTGCGTTGAGACCTTGAGGAAAGTCGGTGGCCCACCTATCGACAATCTCGGGCGGGAAGCCGTGGGCGGAAAACTCCGCGAACGATCCCGACATTTGATGGACAGCCCTTGTAGGAAAAGCTGTGGCGTAGTTGTCGCCGCGCTTGAGCGTCGGGAACGTCAGACCGCCTTGCACACTGCCCAAGAATACGGGCGTTTGCGTGACGCTGATTCGCTCGGCCTCCACACGCACCAGTCGGATGATCTCCCCGGCGATCTCAGGAAAGCTGACTGAGTCGCCTACCGTGCCTGTCAACGCCTCAATCACGGCGTGGGTGAGCAAGCCATGCCCGGTGCCAGGCTGTTCCCACGCAGATTCATTCGTCGCACAAGCCGCCAGAAGGATACGGCCTTCTCCATAGATGCCCGTAAGTGCGAATGCATTGCGCGGGCGTGCCACCGTCTCCAGCACGCGCGCCGGTGCCGGCCGCTGAAACAGCAATCGAGGATACATAGGACGGCGCGGGCCTTGGTCGCCTTGAAGGCGTCCGCCAAGCCAGCCATCGATAAGGCCGTCCCAGCAAGGTCGTGCGGCGTTCGTGTCGAACAACACCAAGTTGCCATCTGGAGATCCGTGTCCCGCAAACGCGATAACCACCACGTCATCTACACTCGCGGCAGCCAAGGTGCCTAGCATGGCTCCTGACACTTCCGCGTGGGTGGCAGCCTCGTCCACGAGTAGGCGGCCACTCAGGCCTTCGATCGTATCGGTGAACAGTGCCCACAGAGCCGTAGCATCGCGGCGCGCTCCGCCCAGTTCGGGTATGGAGGTATCGAGATGCTTGTTGATGCCTACGAATATCGCCTTGATCGCCATACGCGTTCCTTATCCGATTCGAGCAAGGAGTTGTTCAATCACGTCGCAGGCCTGCCGCTGCCGCAACGTCCTCGCCTCACGTTGCTCTGGTTCGTCACCTTCGCCCAGCTCGAACTTGGCGACCGACACCGGACCATCCTTGCGATAGCCTTCGGCTTTCTCGTCGCTTGCGAAGCGGCTGCGCAGGATTGCCAGCGAGGCCTCGACGACGGTACCGTGCTTGCCGTTGCGCTCCTTGTGGAAAGCCGCAGCCACGGCGTCTAGTCCTTCAGATGCATGTTCAATGCAATAGATCAGATCGTGCGCGTCCTTGCGTTCGAAGCGCTGATCGAACGCGAACGACTTCAGGCAGGTAAAGCTGACCAGGTTGGCATGCTTAATGTGTTCCGTCGCGATTCCGTTGCCACCGAGGAGTTCAGCCTGGATCTCGGTAACTTGGTGAAGGTCAAAAACAATGGAGGAATATGGGATATTCAGTGCCGAGATCGTGCCTTCGGTCGGCAATGGCTGCACCTTGCCACCAGCGATGTCCGGTGCATCCGCCAGCAGTTCCAGCACCATCAACGCGCCATGTTCAGTGCGGGTCTGCCAACGCCGGAAAGCTTTGTACCGGCGCTGTTCTCGGCCCGCTCGAATCCCATCTTCTTGAGGTTGTCTTCGAGTGTGTGATACGCCTCGGTATCCGCCAGGATTTGCAGGTCGATCACGATGTCCACGTCCAGAGTGCCTGCGTGCGCTTAAGCACTACCGGCGGCCGTGCGGCAACAAGATAGCGCGGCGTGAGTCCCCCGATCAGGTAGACCGACTCTTTCCACGGCCCGAGTCCGCGCAGCAGCGTCACAAGGACGCGTTCGCAGTCCACCGTGTACTGGTCGCTGTAGCCGTCGAACGTTGCAGGTTTTGCCATCAGAATCCGATCCTTTCCTTGCGTAAGTGCTCGGCCATTTCCTTAGCGCGGCCTTCACCGCGCAAGAGGTCGAGATAGACCTGGACCGGACTGGCCAACCAAACGCCCCCGACGTTTTGCCGGAACAGCAGTTCTCCCGCCGACTTCGTCTCGATGACCGCGAGGTTCGCCCCTTCATTGACGACGCGCGCACCCAGCTCCGCCATTGCCGTCTCGGCACTGGTGCTGGGTAGCAGTCGAACTCGCACCTGTGAGATGCCGGACAAGAAGGGGGTATAGCGCTGTGCAGCGGCTTCGTAGCTCACCGCGTAAGCGACCTGATGCGAATCGAACATCTGGCCGAGCCGTTCGATCAGCGCATCAGATTTCAATCTAGGCACGAAGTAGCGGCGCAGCACTGGCGTGCGCTGCGTGGCGAGCTGCTTCGCCCAAGCATCGAGCAACGCACTGGGTTCTCGCAGATGCCGTTCCTTACTCGGCCCCTGTCCTCGCGACACCAACCAGTCGAACCGCTCCAGCTCACTAAGTACGTCCGAGGCCGTGGATGGGGCCACCTGCGCCCGTTCGGCCACTTCGGTAACACCAAACCATTCCTCGTGATTGACCAGAGCGCATACAAAACCCGGGCACGCCGCCCGGAGAAGAGCGACCGCACCGACTTTTCCAAAGTCTTCGGAGGCGGCTTGTCGATGTAGACGTAGGCACCAGAGGCTTAACAGGAACAGGCTTCCGCCGCTGTCGAAGTAGCCGATGCGCTCGGCTCTAAGCAATTCTTTCGCCCCCGGTGAGAGCGACTCGGCGATCAGCAGGTGCTGCACATCGGCGTAGTGACCATGCTGCAGCGACTTCAATTGCCACAACGCCCGGCGCACATCTCGGGGATAGACGGACTTCTTTGCCTCAACCAACAAGACAATCGACCTACCGGCGACGTGCAGATCAATCTTCGCGTCGACGCGACCAGCGGCTTGAACAGCAGGTTCTGACAGAGTCAACTCGGCATGCACGTCTGGCAACTCCCGGAGTGAATCCAAGAGCTGGTCGATCAGAGCGTGTTCCACGAAGGTCGATTCGGTCATGACGGCCGTTATTTCCTGTTCAGCGAATAACAGCACTATACCGAATATTCGGTATAAACGCCATATTCGCTGCACAGCGAATTCCCTTCTTGGTAGCCTGGATGCGACGATCATCCCGGCGTTCCGTCGTCGGGCTCGCGGCTCATGCCCCATGCCTAGTACCGAGTCATGGCTATTCGGCTTTGATTCCTGACGCCTCCGGCCCAATGGGCCTGCGCGCTGCGCTTGCCCATCCGTGGTGTCGTCGGGGGGGGGAGAGTGGGCGGTCTTGCTGTTCCCTTCACCGTATCACGGCGTTCTCGCCGTCAAGGGCTGCGCGCGCCTTGCGCGCTTGCGTCCTGGCGGCCGTCGTTGCCCCCTGACTGCTTGCGCTGCGCCGTGCTGGAGCCGGTTCCGGGCAATTCCGCCCGAGCAACCGGAGATCGTCATGAACGACAAATCACATGTTTCCCTCGAACAACACGTTTGCCCTGGTCTGTGGCAAGGCATTCGATACCGGCTCTGTCCTGCTCGACAAGCGCCTGCGCGCGAGCATGGAGCACCATACAAAGACGGGATGGGGCCTGTGCCCCGAGCATCAGAAGCTGTCCGATGACGGCTTCGTTGCGCTGGTCGAATGCGACCCGCAGCGCAGTGGTTCGCCGGCGGGCTCAGCCCGCATGAAGCCGGACCAGGCGCACCGGACGGGTCGGCTGGCCCATGTGCGGCGCACGTTGTTCGCCAAGGTGTTCAACGTGTCAATCGATGACAAGCAGACTTGCGTCTTCGTAGAGCCTGGCGTGATTGACCAGTTGCAGTCGATGGTGGCGCCAGCTGCGAGCTGATCGCGCCGCGCAGACTTCGGTGCGTCGTCCCTGCTGGGGCGGCGCACTTTTTTGCTGCGCCCGGCGCGGGTTCTTCTGCGCCTGCGGCTCTACGCGCCACGAGCGGCTACAGGCGTGTTTGCAGATCGTCGCTGTTGCCCTTGAACGATCAAGGCAAACGGAGTGCAACGCTGCACGGCTCCTTGAACTCATCATAGAGCAAGGCGTTCAACGGTGCTCCCGCCTTCACACAGCG
The DNA here is from genome assembly GCF_009707705.1 of Paludibacterium denitrificans. Lineage (GTDB taxonomy): Bacteria > Pseudomonadota > Gammaproteobacteria > Burkholderiales > Chromobacteriaceae > Paludibacterium_A > Paludibacterium_A denitrificans. Next base: position 85,898 of record NZ_WLYX01000002.1, read on the forward strand.
GTCAGAAAATTCATTGATTTTGTCGATCGTCCATTCAGTACCATGCCGGAACAGCCGTTGATCTCCATTGGGGGCAGTGCCCGGCTTCCCATGTAGCAAACCATTTCTTTCCTGAACGACTGCTGAAAACTCTGCCGCAAACGGAACAACTTTCAAACGGAGGTCGGTGTCAGCGATTCTGGAAAAGAGTCGCTCAAGGTCTTCGGCAATCTTGCCAGCCGTTTTCCTTCGAGGCTCGATGGTATTGATGTAGCCATCTTTTAGTCTTTGGCAGCACCACACCGCGTCCCACTCTAGTCGTGCAAAAGCCACTGCCGCTAGGCCAATTGCGTGAAAGTAATTGGGGTCTTGCGGAATAAGAAGCCGATCATTGCTCATGAGTAAGTTCCTCATCAGTATTGAGAGGTGTTGGTTAAATACGCATTCGGGCTATGTTGACACGTTTCTATTTCAAAGAATCCATCGCAGATTTGATAGTCTGCGGATTGCGTTCGGCAATCCCGATTTATAACTACCGGTACTTGTAATCTATGCATACGATGTCGCTCTCTGAGCTTCCAATCTTTGTGCTCGAACACCACACATGGTCGTGGTGGCGAAGGGCTTGGAAGCGACCGCTTAACTTGTACGGAAGCGGTGTGAAGCTTGGTGTGAGCTATTGGGACTCAGGGAGGCGGCAGGAAAAAGTGTGCGCCTCAACACTCCAAAATCAAAGATTTTTGGTGACTCACGCCGTCGCCGTCGGTCTGGTGGCAATGGCGGTCGGCAGGGGGGCTGTAGCCGGTGCTGCCGCTTAACTTCTACACACTGATGGCCATGGTGCTACCGGTGGCCAAACCGCTGCCGACGTCTGGTCGTTCTGGTCGCTTTGGATTACCGTCCACGGGATTGGGTCAACTCCGGGTAAGCCGTTTTGAACAGCATATTTAGTCTGCCTTCCCCTGCACAGGTAGGCGCTCAAGGAGCGCAGAATACAGCCTAGCCAACTCGTCCTTGCCTGCCGTGATACAGGCCACCTGCTGCCGCAGCACTTCGCTTTCAGCTCGGCTTAGGCCGCTAGATGCTGTTCAGCCTCGCTGGTCCGACCCAAAGCAACGGCTAGTTGCATTTGGGCGGCCTGCGCTTTCTCCTCCTGCAGCTGCAACTGATGACGCACCTGTTGTAGTTCAGACTGCAACGTGCTGGTTTTCGCTCGCGCCAGATCCCGATCTTCGGTGACGCCTTTGATAGCTTGGTGGTGCGCGGCCGTCAGCGTGGCTAGCTTGCGTTCATACTCAGCCCTAGCCGCAATGAGTTCATCGTTCAACAGTGTGTGGCGGGTGACATGCTGGAGAATTTCCTCATTGGCCTGTTGTACGGTTTCTGCGTGCAACTGCTCCATATCCTGCAATTTCAGCCTAGCAGCTTCTTTTTCCTGCACCAGTTCAGCCCGCGCATGCTCCAACTCGTATCGTAGCAACTCCAGTGAGCGGGCTTGCTCCTGACCCAGTGCCTGAGCGTGCTCCAGACTGCTTTGTACACGGGTCAGTTCATCCGCTAGGGTTTCTTGCTGCTGTCGCGAGGCATCCACATCTCTGTGTAGAGTTTCTATCTCCTGCTGCCAGTTTGTGCGTTCCTCATTAAACACCCTGCTGGCGTACTCGCAGGCTGCACTCCACAACTGCATCATGAACGGGCTAGCAAGCTCGGCCAATCCGGTCGGCAGATCAGGGAACGATGCCTGCCGACGCTGACCATCTTCCCATTCTGCCTTCGCCTTTCGGATCTCATCTTGGAGGGTACCCAGAGAACCAGTACCGATGGCATCCCGGATGACCAGGGCGCTTGGCTTCTGCCCCTTGGCTAGCGCTTGCAGAGCCAACTCGCGGGCCTGCTCACGTACCGTTTTACGTTCCGGCATGCTAGTAGCCTTCTTAGGTGTTTTTCTAGATAAATAATTACATAATTACCGTAATTACGTAAAGTAAATCGGTGTATTTATGTTATTATTTCCATAATATTGACGAAATAGTACCTTCGATCCATACTGACAGCCATCCTCTTGAAAGCCTTACCCAGCAAGGATTTCAGCATGCTTACCCCTTTTGAATCGGGCCATGTCACCACTACCATCAGCAGTGGCCTTACCATCAACGATGACGACACTCGCGCTGTTCAAGACTGGCTGGAAGAGGTGGCCACTACCCGGTCGCACACCACCGGATGAACTACCGCAAGGAACTGACCCGCTTCCTGAGCTGGTTGGCCATCCAGCAGTTGCCGCTTCGTCAGGTGCTGCGACAGCACGTTAACCATTACCAGCAGTTTTTGCAGAGGCCTCCCGTTGAACTGATCAGCAAACGCCGCACGGCTGGTATGCTATCCGGCCCTCTGAAACCCTCCAGTATTCGCCGAGGCCATGACTATCCTGCATAACTGCTATGACTGGATGCAACTACATGACCGAGCTAGCATCACTCGCAACCCGTTCCGACGTGTGCGCGTACAGAAGGATCAAACCAGCCACTTTGAAGAACGTATGCTGTCGGCTGCGGCAATCGAGCAGATCAATGCCACCATTGCCGAGTTGCCAAAGGAGAGTCTGCGGGACTTTCACCACTACTACCGTTTGCGCTGGTTACTCGCACTATTGCTGATCGGAGGCCTGCGCCGAGAGGAAATCGTCTCCGGCTGTATGGGTGATTTCCAATACGATGCCAGCTACAAGGTATGGACGCTACGTGTGACAGGTAAAGGTAATAAGAGTAGGGACGTAACCGTAACCGAAGAATTGCTGGCCGAACTCCAGTACTATCGCCAGCACGCCCTTAACCGACTAGTCATGCCCGAACCTGGTGAGGATCTACCCCTGATTCACCAACTAAATGGCAAAGGTTGGCGTGAGCCACGCCCTATGGGTGGAGATCACCTCTATCAGTTGGTCAAGCAACTACTCGCCGGGGCCGCCGCTCGGGCCATTGATGCTGGCTTACCCCACTTGGCCGAGGAATTGCGAAAGGCCTCGCCGCACTGGTTCCGCCATGCATCCATCACCGCCAAGCTAGAGGCTGGCGTACCGATTGAAGATGTCGCTGATGAGCATGGCCACATCAACATCAATACCACTCAGCGCTATGCCCACAAGCGAAAAGGCTTGCGAGCGAGTCGGATGGCTTAGCCTGAAACTTCTACCGACGAACGGTTCTGATTAAATTTTCTCTTGCTAACGATGTTTTAATTTTTGGTAAGGTGTTTTCGGGTAGCGCCATTCGGCTTTGTTGCACAAATCAGTTAAAGGCCGAACTACCCCAAACCCCAGGGCGGACTTATCCCATGCGGACCGTGTGCGGCGTGCCCAGCGCAGTAAAGCGATTGAGTATCGCAGCACAGATTTGAAGCTCTGCAACCTGCCGGTCAAAGTCCCGCGATTTGACGCGGTCTGCCAACAATTTGAAGCAATGCATTTTCGTCTCGACCAGGCTGCGGCGATGGTAGCCAGTCCACTTTTTCCAGAGCGTCCTTCCCAAGTACTTCACCGCGCGCAGTGACTCATTGCGAGCCTGATTGCCCTGTGAATTCCCTTTCCAGAGTTGACCGTTTCGCCGCGGGGGAATGATGGCCGCTGCGCCACGTTCTGCAATCGCAGCGTGACACAGGCGCGTGTCGTACGCCCCATCCGTGGTTACCGTCATCAGTTCTTCTGACGCTGGGATTTGCGATAGCAGCTCTGGCAGCATGGTGGCGTCGCCAGTGCGGTTGTCCGTCACTTCCATTGCACGGATTTCCAGCGTCTGCGCATCTACCCCCAGATGCAGCTTGCGCCATTGGCGGCGGTAGTCTGCACCATGCTTTTTCACCTTCCACTCGCCTTCGCCCATCATCTTTATGCCGGTGCTATCCACCAGCAGATGCAGGCAACCCTGCTTTTTCTGTACCGGGATACGCACTTGTAGGTCTTTCTGGCGTCGGGAGAGCGTACTGAAATCAGGCACCGCCCAGTCGAGCCCGGCCAAATGCAGCATGCTTTCGACCATGCCAGTGGTTTGGCGTAACGCGAGGCCAAAAAGGCATTTAATGGTGAGACAGAACTGAATGGCGGCGTCGGTAAACGTTGGCTGGCGCCCCCGTTTACCAGTGGTAAGCGCTAGCCAGTTCATAGCCTTGTCGAGCCAGAGGAGTAGTTGCCCTCGCTGCTTGAGGGACTGATTGTAGGTCTGCCAGTTGGTGGTTTGGTACTTGGGAGGGAGGGGCTTGCTCATGCCGTCATTCTACCGGACGTATACAAGCCCAGATTTGTGCAACAAAGCCGCCGGGATCATCTAGCGATTGACCGGAGGCCGGGCTTACCTCGCCCATGGGCAGGCATCTGAGATTTCATCACGAGGCGCTCGAGATGTCATAAGAATATGGTATGCCAATAGAATGAATGGGAGTGTCGTGGCCTCGAGAGTCCTAGCAGTAGCTCCGCTCGCCCCGGTCAGGCCGCCGCAACACTTACAGCGAGGGCTTGGCGCAGATCAGCGATCAGGTCCTGTGGGTGCTCGATTCCCACACTGAGCCGGATCAGCCCCTCGCCGATTCCGCTTCGCGCCCTTGCTTTGGGCGAGATGAAACTGTGTGTGGTGCTGGCAGGATGGCAGGCAAGGCTGTCCACATCGCCCAGCGACACGGCTTGTGTGAAAAGCCTCAGATTATCCAGTAGACCGGCCGCCGCGCGGCGAGTCCCCTGTGCAAGCTCGAAGGAAACGATGCCTCCGTATCCGCCATCCATCTGTCGGCTTAAGCTAGCGCGTGCTGAGGATGGCTTGGCAGCCCGGGGTAGTGTGTTGCAATAACCGCAGGGTGCATGGCCGGGAAGGCGGCGACCTCGGCCGCACCTTCGCAGTGTGCCGCCATGCGCAGGGGCAGGGTCTTCATACCTCGCAGGAGGAGGAAAGCCTCTTGCGGCGCCAGATTTCCTCCGACGTGTCCAAGTCCGGTCGTCCGCACCGGTTCGACCAAGCGTTTTACCCCGGCCAGAATGCCCCCTGTGCTATCGCCGTGGCCGCCGAGGTATTTCGTCATCGAATGCATGACAAGATCGATACCGTGTTCGATCGGACGGGTAAGGCAAGGGGAACAGAAGGTGTTGTCGACGACGGTCGTGATTCCTCGGGGCCGTGCGAGTGCGGCCACTGCCGCCGGGTCATGTAGATGGAGTGTGGGGTTCGTCAGCGTCTCAACCCAGATTAGACGCGTTGCTGGGGAAAGACTTGCTTTGAGCCCCCGCTCCGTAGCATCGACCACATGGATGCCGAATCGAGAGCCGAATGCATTGAGCAGGCTTTCTGTTCCTCCGTATAGCGGACCAAGGAATACGATCTCATCGCCGGGAGCGAGCAGCGTGAGGACGGTCGACGATACCGCGGCCGTACCGCTGCTGAAGGCGACTGCTGCCTCCGCTCCTTCTAGGTCCGCAACCTTGTCTTCGAGCGATTTGACCGTTGGGTTGGCGAAGCGGCTATAGCGATAGCCGTCCGCCTCACCGGCAAAGATCGCGGCACCATTGTCGAGCGTGCCATATGCGAAGGCGGAGGTCTGGTTGATTGGTGTGGCAATTGCGCCGCTGACCGGGTCAGGCTTCTGACCAGCATGAACGGCTCGAGTACGCAAATGAGTCATTGAAGATGTACTCCGATGGGGGATAATCCTAGGATTGTTGGCCGCAGTCACCCCATACGGCATGGCAAAGAGCCTAAACCAGCACGACCGCCACCTTGGCCCACTCACCGACCGGTGGGGGAGCATGCTCTGCCAACTGTTGCGGCTCAAGTGCCGTCTACGCTGTTGCGCTCTAGATCCACAACATCTGGGGGGCGAAGGTCGGTTCGTCCCGGTCTGTGAACGTCCAGTTCAGTTTTGCGCGTGCTCTTTGTGGTAGTTGGACTCCTGCGAGCGTGATCTGGCACGTCGTCACGCGGTAGCTGGGCAGGGAAGGGGCATCAATCCGAAGAATCCCTTGATGATAGTATCGCTCTCGGTGTGGGGTACGACCTAGCGCAAGTGATCCTGTACAGCTGGGCGCGTCGACTAGCTCGCCAATACACTGCGTGATGGAGCCTCGGTCGCCCCCCGTCCAGTTTTGAGTATTCGTACGGATTCCTCCACTAACTCACACCACAAAACCGGCATAGCTTCGTGCCTGAAAATTGCCATCATTTTGCATCCCAAATACGCTACACCACCGCGTTGGAAATCGCCAGCGCACTTCTTTCAGCTATTTCGCAGATTACGCGGATTCCGGTGAACCTGATTAGCAGCATGGTAGCATCTGGCCAGTTCTAGATCCTTGTGCTGGGGCAAGAAAATCTTGACCAGCAAGTGAGGGGTATCTGGGCTTAGGCCGAAGCAGCCATCTGGGCGGTATGCTTTAGATAGCTACTTTATGATGCTTACCAGTCAATTGAAAATGGCTATAAAAGCATGGGAAATTCACCACTTGGACTGCCCGGGTGTGCTTGATCACTACAGTTGCACACCACCCGCACCGAGGTGAACTGGGCGGTAGTACACAGCGGGCCGTCACAACTGGTGGCCAGTAGCAAATAGGCTTTGACCCGATCACTGCCTTTCAACCCCGCTTCCTGCCCGGTCCTGACCAGCGCCCACAACTTACAGTCCCCCTTCAACACGCCAGCCGTTTCCAGCTCAAAACCGTATTACACTGACCATCACATTAAATTCCGGACACGCTCGGCGCTGAATGAATGTGAAATGATGAAGCCCAGCCATTGGGCTCGCTACCCCACAGACATGAGCTTGGCGCACAAAGTGACTATGGGGACGTCTCAGAAAACGGAAAATAAAGCACGTTAAGCCCATTGCAGACGCTAGATATTGACGAGTACGTCGGGTTTTCTCTTGTTTGAGTTGCCTCTTGTGGTAAGATAGTAATCAATTACTATCTTACAAGGAGTGCTCGTGGACACCCATCCAAAGCATCTGCTTAAGCCGATGAACGTCGTGCCGTAACTGTCGAGTCCGTCGTGGCGCTTGCCGGTTCACAAAACCCAAGCGAGATAACCACTGCAGCTATCGCTAAACACATGAACTTGACCCGGGGTGCGCTGTTTCGGCACTTCCCGAACAAGGAAGCCATTTGGCAGGCGGTCATGGAGTGGGTAGCAGAGCGCCTATTAGCCAGAATCGATCGATCCGCACAAGGAATCGAGTCGCCCTTGGCAGCCATGGAGGCGATGTTCATGAGTCATATCGAATTCGTAGCTGAGCACCCGGGCGTGCCAAGAATGATGTTTGGTGAGCTTCAGCGTGCCGAATCGACACCGGCCAAGCGCATGGTGCAAACCTTGATTCAGCGCTACGGCGAACGTTTGCATCGTCTCATCGAGAAAGGCAAGGCCAGCGGCGAGTTGTCTCCCTCGCTTGACAACGAGGCGGCGGCAACACTGTTCATTGGCACGATCCAGGGCTTGGTCATGCAATCGCTGTTGGCGGGTGATGTGGGACGTATGCACCGCGATGCGCCGCGCGTCTTTGCAATTTATCGGCGTGGCATAAGGAGTGCGCAATGAAAAAGTTACCCTTGCAAGGCCGCACCCGGCGCTGCTTGCCGTCATCATTCCTTTGCTGGTGCTTTTTATTTATGTCGGTCTGCGATCAGGGCCGCTCGCCCCGGTCGCTGTGACGGTGGCAAGCGTGGAATCACGGGCTATCACACCGGCGCTGTTCGGCATCGGCACGGTGGAGGCGCGCTACACCTACAAGATCGGGCCGACGTTTGCCGGGCGCGTCAAACGCCCTGGAGGTGCATGTAGGCGACCGGTCAAGGCCGGACAGGTGCTCGGCGAGATGGAGCCGGTCGACCTCGATGATCGGGTGCGCTCACAGGAGTCGGCATTCAAGCGTGCGGAAGCGGCTTTGCGCGAGGCAGAAGCCCGGCAAGCCTACGCGCAAACCCGGGCGCGCCGCTACGAGCAATTGTTTGCGGTGCGCTCGACCAGCGAGGAAATCGTCACCACCAAGCGGCAGGAACTGCAGATCGCCGATGCCGCCTTATCTGCCGCTCGGGAAGATATTGTCCGGGCACGCTCCGACCGCGAAGGACTCGTCGCGCAGCGGAGCAATCTGCGCCTGATCGCGCCGGTCGACGGTGTAGTCGCCGTGCGCGATGCCGATCCCGGCACGACCATCGTCGCGGGCCAGGCCGTGGTGGAAGTGATCGACCCCAAGAGTTTGTGGATCAATGCGCGCTTCGACCAGATCAGCGCATCGGGGCTGGCTGGGGGGGTGCCGACTCTTATCGTCCTGCGTTCGCGTGGTGGCCAGACCTTGAAAGGTCGCGTGCTGCGGGTGGAACCCAAGGCCGACGCGGTAACCGAGGAAACGCTTGCCAAGGTGACATTCGATAACAAACCAGAACCTTTGCCACCGGTGGGTGAACTGGCCGAAGTCACGGTTGACTTGCTTACGCTCCCGGCCGCTCCACTGATCCCCAACGCTGCCGTCCAGCGTGAGGGCGACAAAGTTGGTGTCTGGCAAATCGTGGATGGTGATCTGCATTTCTCCCCGGTCAAGCTCGGCACTTCCGACCTCAATGGTTACGTGCAGGTGCGCGAAGGGCTCAAGAATGGGGACCAGGTTGTGACCTATAGCGAAAAGGCACTGACGGCGCGCAGCCGCATCCATGTGGTCGACCATATCCCGAGAGTGTCACGATGATCAGCCTGGCCGCGACATTCTCCATGCCCGGGAAAATTCGTCTTCACCGGCATCGGTCTGGGTCTGCTGATCGGCGTTACCCTGGTCATGGCTGGGGTGTACCGAGGCATGGTGGACGACGGCAAGGCGTTGCTCGACAACAGTGGCGCTGACCTTTGGGTGGTGCAAAAGGATACTCTGGGTCCTTATGCGGAGTCGTCCAGCCTCAACGATGACGTGTATCGCGCCATTCTCGCCATGCCGGGAGTCTCACAGGCAGCGAACGTGACCCTACCTGACCATGCAGGTACGCAAGGGCGAGAGTGATGTACGCACCATGGTGGTCGGCATCGCGCCCGGTGCGTTGGGGGCTACACCCGGATGGCCTCCTTATCTCGTCGCTGGACGCCAGATCACGCGCGGTCACTACGAGGCGGTGGCCGACATCGCCACCGGCTTCAAACTGGGAGATCGTCTTGCCATTCGCCGAAATCATTACACCGTCGTGGGGCTGACACGGCGCATGGTGTCGTCCAGCGGCGACCCGATGGTATTCATTCCGCTCAAGGATGCCCAAGAGGCTCAGTTCCTCAAGGACAACGACGCCATTTGGCAAAGCGTCGCACCGAAGCCAACCCGGCCTTCAATCGACCCGGTGTTACTGGTTTGCTGGATGCCGTGATTGCTTCACAGAGCACCAACGCGTTCGTCAATGCAGTGCTGGTCACTCTGAAACCTGGTCATGCGCCGGACGAGGTTGCCGAATCCATCCGACGCTGGAAACGTTTGACGGTCTACACACGGGCACAGATGGAAGACATCCTCGTCGGCAAGTTGATCGCCACGTCGGCCAAGCAGATCGGCATGTTCTTGGTGATTCTGGCCATCGTTAGCGCGGCCATCGTTGCCTTCATCATCTATTCGCTGACGATGGACAAAATCCGCGAGATCGCGGTGTTGAAGCTCATCGGCACACGCAACCGAACCATCGCCGCGATGATCATGCAGCAGGCGCTCGCCCGGGCGTGATTGGTTTCGTGGTCGGCAAGATCACAGCCACTTTCTCAGCGCCCCTGTTTCCCAAGTACGTACTGCTGATGCCGTTCGACTCCATCGCCGGTTTTTTCGCCGTGCTCGTGATCTGCGTTCTAGCCAGCATCGTCGCCATTCGCATGGCACTCAAGGTCGACCCGGCCGAAGCCATTGGAGGTTGAGATGAGTGGCAAAGGCATTCGCATCGAAGGTTTGAGAAAACGTTATGGCGAGGGCGATACTGCGGTCAATGCCTTGAAAGGCGTGGACATGCAGGTGGCACCCGGCGAGGTGGTGGGCCTGATTGGCCCTTCCGGGTCCGGCAAGAGCACGCTGCTCAAATGTCTGGGCGCGGCGATTGATCCGACCGCCGGTCGCATGACGCTGGGCGATGAAGTGATCTACGACGATGGCTGGAAAGTCCGCGACTTGCGCGCCTTGCGGCGCGACAAGATCGGTTTCGTTTTCCGTGCACCATACCTGATTCCGTTTCTCGATGTCACCGACAACGTGGCGCTACTGCCGATGCTCGCAGGCGTCGCGAATGGGGAGTCGCGCGCGAAGGCACTGGAACTGCTCACCGCGCTCGATGTGCAACACCGGGCTCGCGCCATGCCCTCGCAACTCTCCGGTGGCGAGCAGCAACGGGTCGCCATTGCGCGAGGTTTGGTCAATCGCCCTCCGGTGATCCCGGCTGATGAGCCCACAGCTCCACTAGACAGTGAGCGCGCCATGGCTGTAATCCGCATCCTCAATGACATGGCTCGGAAGTTCGAGACCGCCATCATCGTCGTCACCCATGACGAAAAGATCATCCCCACTTTCAAGCGCATCTACCACATCCGCGACGGTGTGACCCATGAGGAAGCTGGCGAAGGGCGGGAGTTCGAATGAGAGAACGATTGAATTACAGGAGAATTTCATGACCCACCGCAAACACAGCCACGCATTTGGAACTATCACCCTGACCGTTACGGCCTGCCTGCTTTTATGGGGTTTTCAGTTGCCAGCTTGGGCTGGTGACGCTACCCGTGTTGAGCCACTGGCGCTACGCAAGATCATGCAGGAACTCGGGCGCAACATGCAGGCTATTACCGGTGCGATTTCGCAGGAGGAATGGGTTCAGGTCGTTCAGCTCGCCCCAAAAGTTGCTGCACACCCCGAGCCACCGCTTACTGAAAAAATGCGCATCCTTGCTTACCTCGGCGCTGATGCGACCAAGTTCAGAAACTTTGACGCGCAGACTCACGAGGCGGCGCTGGCCATGAAGCTGGCTGCTGCGAGCAGCGACGGCAAGGCGGTGATCCAATCATTCGCCCACGTGCAGGAAAGCTGCTTGGGCTGCCACCAAGCTTTCCGTAAACCTTTCGTGGAGCATTTTTATGGAGCACGCTAAAACATGCCAGCGCCCCATCAGCCTCGAAAGACGGCTTGCGGCAACTTACCCGGTAGCTGGTCTGGTCACCGCCGGTCTGGCCGGTTGCGCCGCTTACCTGATTTTCAGCGTCCCACCGCACCCGATGTGGCTCGCTACACTGCAACACCGGTGGCTGATAGAACCGCGTCCGCTCCCACGCAGTTCGGCGAAACACAACGTCTAGTCGAAGGGCTTCCGATCGAAACGCAATGGTGGCAAAGCTTGGGTTCATCCACACTCGACGGACTGATCAACGAAGCTTTCCATGTCAGCCCGACGCTGGCGAGCATCAGCGCCAATTTGCGACAGGCGCAGGAGCTTCTTGCCGCACAGGCGGGCTCGACGCAATATCCACAGGTAGATGTCGCACTGGGATCTCAGCGCCAGCAAATGAGTCCCAGTAGCCAAGGGTTGAGCGGAGACGCACGTCAATTCAGCCTCTACAACGCCAGCGTTGGCGTGCATTACAACCTCGATCTGGCTGGCGGCAACCGGCGCGCACTCGAAGCCTTGGCTGCTCGCGCCGACTACCGTCGCTTCGAACTGAATGCTGCGCGCCCGGCCCTTGCTTAACCAACATGGCAACCGCTGCCATTACCCGAGCACGCCTCGCCGCGCAACTAGAAGCCACTACTGCCATTTTGCGCGTGCAGGATGAGCAACTGCGCCTAGCCCATGAACGCGTGCGTATCGGTCAGGCCTCACCTGATGAAGCGTTGAGCCTACAAGCTCAGGCGGAGCAAACGCGGGCAGAACTGCCTGCGCTGCGTAAACAACTGCAACAAACCGAACATCTACTGGCGGTGCTAGCCGGTCGTGCCCCGTGCACGGGTGGCATCCCGGCCTTCACTCTGGCCGATTTCACTCTGCCCGTCGAGATGCCGCTCGTCGTGCCCTCAGAACTGGTGCGCCGCCGACCGGATATCCAGGCGTCAGAGGCGCTGTTGCATGCGGCCAATGCAGACTATGGTGTGGCTGTCGCCAAGCTCTACCCACAGATCAACCTGAGCGCCAACCTTGGCTCTCAAGCGCTGACCACCGGTACCCTGTTCGGTGGTGGCTCGGCAGTGTGGGGCCTGGTTGCGCAGCTCACCCAGCCTCTTTTTAATCCGGGGCTACCCGCTGAAAAAGAGCGGCGCTCGCCGCTTTTGATGCCGCCGCAGCCAATTACCAGAGCGTCGTATTGGAGTCTTTGCGTAACGTCGCCGACACCCTGCGCGCGGTGGAAAGCGATGCACAAACTTTGACTGCCCTCGCTGCCGCTGATATGGCTGCACAGGCCTCCTTGCAGTCGGTCGAGCGGCAATACCGGCTGGGCGCGGCCAGCTACCTGCAACTGCTCATCGCGCAGCAACAGGCACAGTCAATCCGGATCAATATGGTTGCGGCCCGTGCACAACGCCTAGTCGATAGTGTTGCTTTATATCAGGCCCGGGAGGTGGTGTCAGTTAAGGCTATGCCCTAACCTGATGTCAGATGTTGAGCACAAAAAACGTCAGAGTAGAGTGTGAATTTATATTTATTGACACATTCAGCCAAGGGTAATAGATTTCATCCTGACATTTTTACCTTTGGAGGCATCTTGCAAGGTCAACGTATCGGCTACGTCCGCGTCAGCAGCTTCGACCAGAATCCTGATCGACAACTGGAACAAATAGAAGTCGGCAAGGTATTCACCGATAAGGCTTCAGGCAAGGACACACAACGTCCCGAACTTGAAAGGCTGCTGGCCTTCGTCCGCGAGGGCGACACCGTGGTGGTGCATAGCATGGACAGGTTGGCACGCAACCTTGATGACCTGCGCCGCATCGTCCAAGGGCTGACACAACGGGGCGTGCGCATGGAGTTCGTCAAAGAAGGGCTGACGTTCACCGGCGAGGACTCACCGATGGCCAATCTGATGCTGTCGGTCATGGGAGCCTTTGCTGAGTTCGAGCGCGCCCTGATCCGCGAACGTCAGCGCGAGGGAATCGTGCTGGCCAAGCAGCGCGGTGCCTACCGGGGACGAAAGAAATCGCTGAACAGCGAACAAATTGCCGAGTTGAAACGGCGAGTTGCGGCAGGCGACCAAAAAACCTTGGTGGCCCGTGACTTCGGCATCAGCCGCGAAACCTTGTACCAGTACCTGCGGGAAGACTGACCATGCCACGCCGCTCAATCCTGTCCGCCACCGAGCGCGAAAGTCTGCTGGCACTGCCAGATGCCAAAGACGAACTGATACGGCACTACACGTTCAACGAAACCGACCTGTCGGTGATCCGTCAGCGTCGCGGCGCCGCGAATCGATTGGGCTTCGCCGTGCAGCTTTGCTACTTGCGATTCCCCGGCATCTTCTTGGGCGTCGATGAACCTCCATTTCCGCCCCTGCTGCGCATGGTGGCCGCACAACTCAAGGTGCCGGTGGAAAGCTGGAACGATTACGGCCAGCGCGAGCAGACACGGCGGGAGCACTTGGTCGAGCTGCAAACGGTGTTTGGATTCAAGCCCTTCACCATGAGTCACTACCGGCAAGCCGTGCATACATTGACCGAACTGGCCTTGCAAACAGACAAAGGCATTGTGCTGGCCAGCACCCTTGTTGAAAACCTGCGGCGGCAGAGCATCATCCTACCCGCCATGAATGCCATCGAGCGCGCAAGCGCCGAGGCCATTACCCGTGCCAACCGGAGCATCCATGCGGCATTGGCCGATTCCTTGATACCTGTCCATCGCCAGCGCCCTGGACGAACTGCTCAAGCGCAAGGATGGTAGCAAAATGACGTGGCTAGCGTGGCTGCGCCAATCGCCCGCCAAGCCGAACTCGCGCCACATGCTTGAACACATCGAACGCCTCAAAGCCCGGCAGGCGCTTGACCTACCTGCTGGCATCGAACGGCAGGTACACCAAAACCGCTTGCTCAAGATCGCCCGCGAGGGCGGCCAGATGACGCCCGCCGACCTGGCCAAGTTCGAGTCGCAGCGGCGTTACGCCACCTTGGTAGCACTGGCCATCGAGGGCATGGCCACCGTCACTGATGAAATCATCGACCTTCACGACCGCATCATCGGCAAGCTGTTCAATGCGGCCAAGAACAAGCATCAACAGCAGTTCCAGGGCTTCCGGCAAGGCGATCAACGACAAGGTGCGGATGTATGGGCGCATCGGTCAGGCGCTGATTGAAGCCAAACAAAGCGGCGGCGATCCGTTCGCCGCCATCGAAGCGGTCATGCCGTGGGACACCTTCGCCGCCAGCGTCACCGAGGCGCAAACGCTGGCGCGGCCTGCCGATTTTGATTTCCTGCACCATATCGGCGAGAGTTACGCCACGCTGCGCCGCTATGCGCCGCAGTTCCCGGACGTGCTCAAACTGCGCGCCGCGCCCACCGCCAAGGGTGTGCTCGATGCCATCGACGTGCTGCGCGGCATGAACAGCGACAGCGCGCGCAAGGTGCCCGCCGATGCGCCAACCGCATTCATCAAGCCGCGCTGGGCAAAGCTGGTTCTGACCGACGAGGGTATTGACCGGCGTTACTACGAGTTATGCGCCCTGTCGGAGCTGAAGAACGCACTGCGCTCTGGTGATGTTTGGGTGCAGGGTTCGCGCCAGTTCAAGGACTTCGACGAATACCTGGTGCCGATCGAGAAGTTCGCCACCCTGAAGCTGGCCAGCGAATTGCCACTGGCCGTGGCCACCGACTGCGACCAATATCTGCATGACCGACTGGAATTATTGGAGGCGCAACTCGCCACAGTCAACCGCATGGCGGCGACCAACGACTTACCGGATGCCATCATCACCACTGCATCGGGCCTGAAGATCACGCCGCTGGACGCAGCGGTGCCAGACGCCGCGCAAGCCTTGATTGACCAGTCGGCGATGTTGCTGCCGCACCTCAAGATCACCGAGTTGCTGATGGAGGTCGATGAATGGACGGGCTTCACGCGCCACTTCACACACCTGAAGACCGGCGACACGGCCAAGGACAAAACCTTGCTGATGACGACGATTCTGGCTGATGGTATCAATCTTGGGCTCACCAAGATGGCCGAGTCCTGCCCGGCACCACCTACGCCAAGCTGTCTTGGCTGCAAGCCTGGCACGTTCGCGACGAAACCTATTCGACGGCGCTGGCCGAGCTGGTGAACGCACAGTTTCGACAACCCTTCGCCGGAAACTGGGGCGACGGCACCACGTCATCGTCGGACGGCCAGAACTTCCGAACCGGCAGCAAGGCAGAGAGCACCGGGCATATCAATCCGAAGTATGGAAGTAGCCCGGGCGGACGTTCTATACCCATATCTCCGACCAATACGCGCCCTTCAGCGCCAAGGTGGTCAACGTCGGCTTGCGCGACTCGACCTATGTGCTCGATGGCCTGCTGTACCACGAGTCTGACTTGCGTATCGAGGAACACTACACCGACACGGCGGGCTTCACCGATCATGTGTTCGGCCTGATGCACTTTCTGGGATTCCGGTTCGCGCCGCGCATCCGCGACCGGGCGACACCAAGCTGTTCATTCCCAAGGGCGATACTGCCTACGATGCACTCAAGCCGATGATTAGCAGCGACAGGCTGAACATCAAGGCTATTCGCGCTCATTGGGATGAAATCCTACGGCTGGCCACTTCGATCAAGCAGGGCACGGTGACGGCCTCGCTGATGCTGCGCAAGCTCGGCAGCTATCCGCGCCAAAACGGCTTGGCCGTCGCCCTGCGCGAGCTGGGGCGCATCGAGCGCACGCTGTTCATTCTGGATTGGCTGCAAAGCGTGGAGCTGCGCCGCCGCGTCCATGCGGGGCTGAATAAGGGCGAGGCGCGCAACGCGCTGGCCGTGGCGGTCTTCTTCTACCGATTGGGTGAAATCCGCGACCGCAGTTTTGAGCAGCAGCGCTACCGGGCCAGCGGCCTCAATCTGGTGACGGCGGCCATCGTGTTGTGGAACACGGTCTATCTGGAGCGTGCCACCAGTGCTTTGCGTGCCCACGGCAAGGCGCTGGACGACACGTTGCTGCAATATCTGTCACCGCTGGGGTGGGAGCATATCAACCTGACCGGCGATTACCTATGGCGCAGCAGTGCCAAGGTCGGTGCGGGGAAGTTCAGGCCATTGCGACCGCTGCCACCGGCTTAGCGTGCTTTATTTTCCGTTTTCTGAGACGACCCCACTATGTGCCGTGGGACGGTAGATGTAGTGGATACTTGGTTTGCCCGCAGCAAGACGTGTCCGGCCGGTGGGGAAGAAGGCGCTGGGCCGAACCACAAGGCCAGAGCGAAACCGGCATCGGTGAAACAGAAAGTCAGGTTGTGTCAGGTTCAAACACGATCAAACAAGTCTGATGAGACGGTTGGTTCATTGTGACTAGGCCAACTGGCCAGCTTGATACGGCCGGTTGGAGATGGGACCATGCCCTCGCAGCTATCCAAGGTTGTGTTCGCAAGTTCTACGTTCAGCCGCTCCAAACTGGAGCGGCTTTTTTTATTCAAAACTATAGCCAGCGACAAATCTCCATCAAAGAATCCAGTAACCGAGGATTACTTCACTTGTCTTCCGCATGTTTCTACATTTGGTAAGCCATGACCTGGTTTCGCCCTGCGGTTTTGGCTTGATACAGTGCCCGGTCAGCAGCCTGCATCAAGTCGGGCTGTTCTGTTTCTTGGAGTTCTTGGCTGCACGCACAGCCAATACTCACGGTTAGCCTGGTAAATGCACTATGCAAATGTTCAATTTGCAATCCCGCTACCGCGCTCTGGATTCGTCCGGCTACTTCTTGCGCGCCGTGGAGTGCGGTGTCAGGCAGGATGATCACGAATTCTTCTCCACCGAAACGTGCGGCAATATCCTGTGGCCGCTTGATGCTGCGTGCAATAGCCCCAGCTACGCTGATCAGCACTTTGTCTCCCGCCTGATGACCATAGGTGTCGTTGTATTGTTTGAAATGGTCGATATCGACGAACAATACCGACAAGGGGGGAGCCGGTTCGGCTTACGCGCTTCAGCTCTTGTTGATAGACTTCATCTAGCGTGCGTCGGTTGTTCAGCCCGGTAAGGCCATCCTGACGAGCCAATAATGACAGGCTTTTTTCTACCGTCAGACGATGCTTGAATTCTTGCGCGAGTAGCCGGGCCGCCGCTAACAAACCGATGACGAGCAATACCATCAAACCTGCCACGCGCAGGGCATGTTCTCGCCAGTTTGCGTAAATGTCCTCGGTGCCCAAGCCCACACTGATGACAAACGGGGCGTTTTTGAACTGACGAATGACGAACAGTCGTTCGACCCCATCGGACGTCGCCCGGCCCACGAAACTTCGCTCATGCCATCGCTGATAACGTTGGAAAGTTTCGGAGTGCAAAAGAGATTTGCCAACCCATGCCTGTCGCCCCGGTACCCTCATTACAATCGTGCCATCCGGTTGCATCAAGGTGATTACCCCTTTGGTCCCCACCTTCAAGCCTGATAGCAAACGCTCAAAATAATCGAGGTCGATCGAGGTGGCCGCCACCCCGGCAAAGGCGCCATCCGAATGGTTCACCCGCCGACTCATGACAATCCCGAGCTTATGGTTGTGCAAGCGTAGGGGATAGGGAGCGCTGATGTAGAGACCGATATCAGAATGTGCGCGGTGCCCCTTAAACCAAGCGAAATCCGCAAAGTTGGCCACACGGGGCGTATCGCTGCGAGCTTCCGTGACAACGTCTCCATGTGCATCGACGTAGACAGAAGCACCTACGTAAGGGCCTTCTGAAACGGAACGGTCAAACAGGACCAGCCGTCGATAACGGGGTGGCAGTTTCATGACGCCGGGATCTTGAACGCCTTCAATCACCGCGTGGAGCGATAAGTCCAGTAAATGCTGGTTACGCGTCACATCGCGTTCGATGATCAAGGCGATGTTTTCAGCGTTTTCGGTGGCGTGTTCACGAACATTGTCGCGTTCGTGTCGCAGGTTGACGTAGGTGATGCCCGAGGATGAGAAGTGCCATCACCGCCGTGACAACGACAATGAGGTTGGGGTGCCGAATCAGAAAGCCACGAATAGCCTGACGAGTAGGACGGGGCATCAAAAAACAACTCCAAGCTTTGGCACGCTGTCATGCTACTTGCTTGGCAACAGTTTTAGAAGTCATTCCATGTGATAGAGCCCATGAATACAGCAATGATGATTTTCGAGGCGCCTCAACATTGAACCTCGGACTATAGTGATTGAAACGGATTCATCGTGAGCCTTTGCAACGGCCTTGCCATGCAGGCCCGGAGCGTTTTCCGTTAACGACGCCGCTCAAGGAGTGAGAGATGGAGAACAAGAATGCAAGTTCTGGTGGTCAGTGTCCCGTCATGCACGGTGGTGTAACGTCGGCGAGCATGGCTAACATGAATTGGTGGCCCAAGGCCCTGAACCTCGACATCCTGCACCAGCACGACAACAAGACCGACCCGATGGGGCCGGGCTTCAACTACCGTGAAGAACTCAAAAAGCTGGACGTTGCTGCGCTCAAAAACGATATCAAGACCTTGATGACCAGCAGCCGGGACTGGTGGCTAATGGATTGGGGGCACTACGGTGGTCTAATGATCCGTATGGCCTGGCACGCGGCGGGCACCTACCGCATTGCCGATGGCCGCGGTGGTGCGGGTACCGGAAACCAGCGTTTCGCTCCGCTTAATTCCCGGCCCGATAACGCCAACCTCGACAAAGCCCGCCGCCTGCTCTGGCCGATCAAGAAGAAGTATGGCAACAAGATCAGCTGGGCTGACCTGATCGTGCTGGCTGGCACCATGGCCTATGAGTCAATGGGTCTCAAGACCTTCGGCTTCGGCTTTGGCCGAGAAGATATCTGGCACCCGGAAAAAGACACTTACTGGGGTTCTGAAAAAGAGTGGTTGGCCCCCAGTGGCGGTGCAGGCAGCCGCTACTCCGGCGACCGTGACCTGGAAAACCCGCTGGCCGCTGTGATGATGGGCCTGATCTATGTGAATCCGGAAGGTGTGGACGGTCAACCCGACCCGATCAAGACCGCCCGTGACATTCGCGTCACTTTCGCCCGCATGGCCATGAACGATGAGGAGACCGTAGCCCTGACCGCTGGCGGCCACACTGTCGGCAAAACTCACGGCAACGGCAGTGCCAGCAACCCGGGACCCGCGCCCGAAGGAGCTGAGCTGGAAGAACAGGGCTTGGGCTGGATGAATCACGCCACACGAGGCATTGGTCGGGATGCTGTCACTAGCGGCATCGAAGGGGCTTGGACAACTCACCCCACCCAGTGGGACAACGGTTACTTCCAAATGCTGCTCGGGCACGAGTGGGAACTAAAGAAGAGTCCAGCAGGTGCCGGCAGTGGGAGCCGGTCAACATCAAAGAAGAAGACATGCCAGCGGATGTGGAAGATCCATCGATCCACCACAAACCGATCATGACCGACGCAGACATGGCCATGAAGTTCGACCCGGACTACCGCAAGATCGCCGAGCGCTTTGCTCAGGACCAGGCGTATTTCTCGGAAGTCTTCACCCGGGCCTGGTTCAAGCTGACTCACCGTGACATGGGGCCGAAGTCCCGTTACATCGGCCCGGACGTTCCGCAGGAAGACCTGATCTGGCAAGACCCCGTGCCCGGTCGCCGCGACTACGACGTGGCGACTGTGAAGGCCAAGATCGCCGCCAGCGGACTCTCCATCTCTGAGATGGTGGCCACCGCCCGGGATAGCGCCCGTACCTTCCGTGGCTCGGATAAGCGCGGCGGTGCCAACGGGGCTCGCATTCGTCTGACGCCGCAAAAGGACTGGGAAGGCAACGAGCCGGTCCGGCTAGCCAAGGCCTTGGCGGTGTATGAAAAGATCGCCGCCGAGGCGCCAGCGTGGCCGACGTGATCGTGCTGGCAGGCAATGTAGGCATTGAGCAGGCCGCCAAGGCCGCCTAACATGGAGGTGACTGTTCCTTTCTCTCCGTGGCGTGGCGATGCGACAGCAGAGATGACCGATGCCGAATCGTTCGAGGCGTTGGAGCCGCTAGCCGATGGTTTCCGCAACTGGCTGAAGAAAGACTATGTGGTGAGCGCGGAAGAGCTGCTGCTCGACCGTGCACAGTTGATGCGCCTGACAGCTTGTGAAATGACAGCGTTAATTGGTGGGTTGCGCGTACTGGGCACTAACCATGGGGGCACAAAACATGGTGTATTCACGGACCGTGTTGGCACCTTGACCAATGACTTTTTCGTTAATCTCACCGACATGGCCTATAGCTGGAAGCCGACGGGCCATAGCCGCTACGCTATCGTGGACCGGAAAACAGGTGCAACCAAATGGACGGCGACGCGTGTTGATCTGGTGTTTGGCTCCAACTCGGTGTTGCGTGCCTATGCTGAGGTCTATGCCCGGGACGACAACAAAGAGAAGTTCGTTAACGATTTCATTGCCGCGTGGGGCAAGGTGATGAACGCAGACCGATTCGATCTGGCATAACGTGGTCGGCGGGGTACGTCCGCCATGTTGCAAAAACAGAAAGGCCAAACAGCGCACTAGCTGTTTGGCCTTTTCTTTATGTCATTGATGGCAAGTGTTGGCAACCGGACTCATTGCTTTCGGTGACCTTAACGGCATAACCGAATTCATCTTCAGAACAAGCATGCAGTATGTCAGAGATGATACCCGCTTGGGACGGACTCTGAGTCCATAACAGGTAGGTGCATGCGAAGCAGATGCTTTATCTGTCTAAGCGTTGGCTTCTTTTTACGACCTTTCTGAATCGCTCACACAGCTCCCTTCTACACATCGTGCGCGTTATGCTGGCTGAATGGCTGGCGTCGCGAGCCCGGGCTGTGTATCCAAACAGGGCAGAGATGTTACTGCCTGTGCATGCTACTGACGTGCTGCACGTTCACGTTCGGTAACATCGCGGGCCACCGCTACTGAACCAGTGGCAAGATGATCGTCATCGGTGACGACTGCAAAGCTCATTTCCACGTAGATTGTCTCGCCTTTCCGGTTAATTGCCCGGGTCAGCGAGGCGTGTCCGCTGTGCGCAGTCGAGCCACGTTCCATCGCGCGATCAAAGGCTTCCCAATGGGCGCGCCGAAGTCGCTCTGGAATGATCAAATCAAGGCTCTGGCCGATAGCTTCGACCTTTGGGAATCCAAAGATGTGCTCAGCTGCGCCATTCCACTCACGGATGATTCCTTTGGTATCGGCATAGATGATCGCCTCGGCGATCTGATCTATGATGCGGCGATGAAGGTCGAGTAGTGTACTCATAGTCATTGGTTCTCAGGTAGTTCAGGATATCGTTTCCACGACATTGAACAACGCTTAAAATGACCGACTAATATACTCGGGTACTGGTGGTTGGTGATTGATGCGAGTCAACTTGGCCAGGATTCACGATTAGCAGTGGACTATTTAGCCGCCGCCTCTCAGATACATCCCTACGCTCAGAAATATGCTTACATGGCCAGTCTGGAAGACCGGTCCGGGTAGCCATGGTCGCTCGCTCAGCCACTTGCCAACGACAGGGAAGAAGAACGAGCATCCATGGCATGCCATGCCAGACGGCGGGTCCTGCTTATGCGGATAGGGACGGATATCTAGCCTTCTTGAGTAATCGAACCATGTGCTTTGTCTTTCAGCATAGCAGTATCTACCCGGACAAAAATGGAGTCGGCCGTCACCGTCAACGTATTTCCGGCCCAGATCTCGCAGATGACTCTGGTTTTTCGGCCAACCTCACCTTCAACCCGGGCACGCAGGCTGAGTTCAACCCCCATCGGAGTGGGGCGCTTGTAATTGATATTCAGATTGGCAGTAACACAGTCAATCTTGGGCAATGAGCCCGGTTGTCTTTCCTCATGTCGATAATGGTTTGCCATGACGGTCCAGTTGGAATGGCAATCAATCAACATGGCCAGGTAGCCACCATAAACCAAACCCGGCCAGCCGGTGAACTCGTCACGCGGTTGAATACGGGCAATAACATGTTTTTTATCCGCGTCCCAATGACTCTTGATCTGTAGTCCATGATGGTTCTTTGAACCACAACCAAAGCAAATGCCATCAGGGGCGACTTGATCTTGCAAAGACGCAAACTGTTCCGACATAGACTCTCCTCTTTGTTATCGTTAGTGCATAAAACTATGACGCAGAGTGTTATGGGAATGCAAGGCTACCTGCAGCCGGTGTTGCCGGAATGACCAGGACATAAATGTTACCTTCCCAGCATCCGGTTAACTGCATGACTAAAGGATCGTACAGCTCGACAATGGGGAGCTGGGCAACGTCACCGCGCCACTGATGGTGTTTCTGTCTCCGGCACCAAACGTCTGCTTTCTACCACTGTGAAAGCCTATTCACGACCCAAAGCAGTAGTTAGAAATATCTTCTAATGAAGTCACCAGTTCGGCCAAGGCAGTTTTTCGACAGGTTTAAGGACAACAACTGGTTTACACTGAATTTCAGGTTTACCAGATCTGTCCCAACCAGCCATACAAGCCGCATCTCTGAGAGGGGCTTTGAATGTGGTGTAAGGTTGGGACGACACCAATTTGATCAGAACGCGCTCTTAATGGCTTTGCACGGCAAATACACTAGTGCACGAGTCTGGGTAGTAAACTGAAACCGTTACGGGCGCCGGTAGTCACATAGCCAACCAGATAGTTATCGCGATGCGCAAGGGCGGTCAGTCCATCGTCCCCTTCGTCGATCTGCCAATCAATAGTACTACCTCGTGTCATTCCGGCCAGTTGGATCGGGTAACGTGGAGTTTTCACTGCCACCGGCAGAGCCCCCAAACGTACCGGCGTCGGTTTGCCTGTGAGGGTACTTGCCAAGGCATTGGCCGACAGCGTGATCGGTTGCAGGAAAGGTAGAATCTGCCCTTCAATTTCGGCACAATCCCCGAGGGCATAGACGTGTGCTTGCGAAGTTCGCAGACAGGCATCGACAACAATACCTCGTCCCGTTTCCAGCCCCATTGCCGGGTCAATCCGAGGTTTAAGGCCCGCCGCGCAGATCACGGCATCAACCTCCAGCAAACTGCCGTCTGTCAGTGCCACCAGATATCCCTTTTCTGTTTTATCAATTCGTTCCACCTTGTTTCCAAAGCGGAACGTGATTGGACTCATGGCGCACTGGAGGCGTTGGCTGACAACCTCCGGCACCAGCTGTTCGAGCAGCCGAGTATTAATGTCGACCAGAGTGACTGCCTTGTGTGCCGAGAGATCGTGAGCGATCTCGCTACCAATCAAGCCACCGCCGATCACCAGCACGCGTTCGCTTTGATTGATCTGGTCGAAATAACGTCGGTATTGCTCCAGATTATTCAAGGTCAGGATATCCTGCGCACCATCACCGCTGATAGGCGGTACGAACGGGGCCGCGCCAACGGCCGGGACAAGATCGCCATATGGGATTTGCATTTCCCCTGCCAAAACTTTTTGGGAGGCAAAATCAATCGTGGTCACTCGGGTGTTTGACCTCACCATGATCTTCAGTTCGGCGGCCATGTTGGTTGCACTTTTCTGGACCAGTTGCTCCGCACTGGTCTGGAGCCCAAACCCGTGACTTAACTGCGGCTTGGAGTAGTACTCCCCCCCATCCTCTGTGAGGACGATGACGGGCGTCGTGGTGTCGTATTGACGGAACGCGCGGGCCAGTGTGTAGCCAGCATGGCCGCTGCCGATGATAACCAGAGGCTTTTTCATCGTGTATTCTCCAAAGACCGTCGTTTACGCAGGGACAAAGTCGCTCTTGCCCATGAAGCATACCGGGCAGAGGAAAGTCTCGGGCACATCCAGCCAGGCGGTACCGGCGGCAACCCCTTGGGCCGCTTCCCCCTGCTGCGGGTCATAAATCCACGAGCACGTCTTGCATCGCATCTTGCCGCTGCACGAACAGGCGGTGGAGGCGCTTGTCTTATCCTGCCCAGTTTTGCCCAGTTGCTCGACCAGTGCTTCACCAAACTGCACGCCTTGATTCAGGGCGTCCTCGGTTGGGCGCCACTCGGCGGTAATCCCTGCATTGAGAACGCGGAACCCGGCATCATCCGGGCGCTTGGCAATGCGTTCCACAGCTCCCCCATTCCAACCATGGGTTCCGAAAGCTGCCGCAGCCTTGTTCTTGAAACGTAAGCCAGTCATTTCCTCAAGCAGCGCAGCAACGTGCGGCAACATCACGTTGTTGACGGTCGGGCTGCCAACCAGAATGGCCTTGGACTTGAATACCGGGTAAGAACATCATTTTTGTCACTGCTGGACAGATTGAACAACTTGATGGCGACATTCTGGTCTGCCTTGCGGATACCTTCGGCAATGGACTCTGCCATCATGCGGGTACCATTCCACATGGTGTCGTAGACCAAGGTAATCTGGTTCTCTTGGTAATCGTCGGCCCACTTCAGATACTGTTCAACGATTTGAGTCGGATTGTCGCGCCAGATGATGCCATGGCTGGTGGCGATCATATCTATCGGCAGGTTCAACTCCAGGACTTCATGGATCTTCTGCGTAACCAGCGGGCTGAACGGCGTAAGAATATTGGCGTAATACTTGATGCACTCTTCTTGTAGTTCAACCGGATCACACAGGTCGTTGAACATCTGGGCACTAGCATAGTGCTGGCCAAAGGCATCGTTGCTGAAGAGTACGGCGTCTTCGGTCAGATAGGTGGCCATGCTGTCCGGCCAGTGCAGCATTGGCATCTCGACAAAGACCAGCTGCTTGCCGTTGCCAAGATCGAGGCTATCGCCAGTCTTGACGATCCGGAAATTCCAGTCCTGATGGTAATGGCCGCGCAGTGATTTGGCTCCGTTGGCGGTACAGTAGATCGGCGTATCGGGGATTCGTGCCATTAGCGCTGGTAAGGCGCCGCTATGGTCGATCTCACCATGGTTGGCGATGATGTAATCAATGGCACTGAGGTCAACCTCTTTAGCCAGATTGGCGACAAATTCTTCCGCGTAGGGCGCCCAAACGGTATCAATCAGGGCAATTTTTTCTTCTTTGACAAGGTAACTGTTATAGCTGGAACCGCGATGGGTACTGTATTCACTCCCGTGAAATTCGCGCAATTCCCAGTCTTGTTTGCCAACCCAGCGGATATTGTTCTTTACGGTAAAAGCCATGTTGAGAACTCCTTAAACAAAAGATTCGTGTAAAATGAATCTTATGCCACATAACATTCATCGTAAATGAACCTTATTAGCCCTCATGGAATAGCTTGATGTGTATCAAAAGCAGATTGCCTTCATGACCTGCATGCTTTTCTCATTAATTTGAATGCTGGCAGGCATGGCTATGGTCGGAGTGACATCAGGTTAGAATGCAGCTTCACCCAATATCATGCTGGCTTGACTGAAAAACTCTATGGAAGTGTCCGGATCGTGCGACTGACGGCTTTTACTGATTACTGCCTGCGGGTGATGATGTACAGCGCTCTAGCGGGAGAGCGGCTGGTAACTATCAATGAGATAGCCCACGCTTACAATATTTCGGCCAGCCATCTGACCAAAGTGGTGTTTTTCCTCGGCCAACATGGCTATCTGATCACGGTACGCGGCAAGGGTGGGGGCGTGCGCCTGACCGAGGATCCTCGGCAAATCAACTTGGGCAAGTTAGTAAGGGCAGCCGAGGCTGATAATGTGATGGTTGAGTGTTTCGATCCAGAACACTCCCGGTGCCGAATCACCCCGTGGTGCCGCCTTATGGATGTGCTGCACTCGGCTCAGGAGGCTTTCTATGGCGAGCTTTCACTCCATACGCTGGCGGATCTGCTAGTTCAGCGAACTGGGCTGGGACAAGCGTTGGGGATCGAAATTCGGGAAATCAAGCAAGAATCACCGTGACACGTCTGGTGTCCTTAATCGGTACAGAGCTTTGTGCCGCCGGTAGCGGTAAACCTTTAGGGATGGGACTCACGGGCACCCGGCATCCCACCAAATGGACTCAAGCTGGTTTTTCCGCTCTGCCTGAGCCTGTGCCGTCTTGATTTCTTCCCATTCGATCTTTCGCTCCGGAGACAATTGTGAGATTGCATCTTGAATGGCCGCAGAGAGCAAGTCTCCCGATAGGCAAACGAGGTCTCGCTGTAAAAGCTCCGCTAGTGCGGCAAGGTCGAGTGTAAGCTGAACAGGGACTGGACTTTTGACTGTTCTGATTAAGGAGCTATGGGTATCGCAACTGTATTCGATGGTCCGGTTGCCATACAGTTGGGCCAGAAGGTCGGTAAGATGACTGTTCATGCTCAAACTCCTACTGGTGAGAACGGCAAGGGTACTTGCTTTTCACGTAAAAGCGGCGGGTGTTTCAGTATAGTTGCCGACAAGCAGAAGAAGAATGATTTTCATCATTTCATGGCCCTGTTAATGGGATGGATGCCCCCTGACCGGATTGTCCGGTGAGATAGTCAGGTGAGTTACCGACAACTCATGTGCAGGCTGTTCTGATTTTCCGCGCTCTCTACTGGATGTGGTTTTCCGCTCAGCCACAGAAGTAAAGGCAAGCCTTGATGAACTAAAGAAAAAGTAGATTGAATCACGCGGTTGAACTGATAGGGAGTGGCCTGTAAGGGCTGCGACCACATACGCCCCTGCAAACCAGCCATTTGAGAGCCCGCTTCAATCAGCTACCTGCCAGATAGCCTAGCTGCCTCATGATTATCGCTTCTACCGATGCAGGCAACTTAGAGCAAATCAGCTACGTATCCATCCCATTCCGATGGGACGGGCCAGGATGCGTCTGTACATACTCTCCGCAAGATCAGTAATCGATGCGCTCAGCATCCGCCATATTGGCGACACCACCGCATAAGTCACTGCCGCCACGCCAACCGCACCGGCCATGTCCAATGGGAAATGGACGCCCAGAAAGACTCTGGCCCAAGCAACGCATAACCCGGTTAACAGCGTCACCACGGCTACCAGTGGTGCCCCGTCAAATAGCAGCGTCAAGCCGATGCTGGAGAAAACAGTCATGTGGTCGCTCGGAAAAGAGGAATCCGCCGCGTGCGGTATCCAGTGTGACCGAATCCAATCATGAATGGCCGTGGATGTTGCCACAACATACCGATTACCTGGTTCATGCCAAGGGCAAAGAGCGTAACCAGACATGCCTTGATGGCCAGACTACGTCGCGCATGGTTGCCCCACAACCATAAGCAAAGCAGCAATATGGGGATCAAAAAGATCAGGTAATCGGCTATACCGATGGCCACCCGGATCAGCCAAACCGGTGTGCCGTTCCCCCCATTAATTTGCAGGAATAGGGCACGGTTCAAAACTTCCAGTTGGTTCATTGTTCTATTTACTCAGCAAATGACTCATTCTAACCAACTGAAAAGACTAGTGGGGGAAGGAACTAGTTCAAATCCTCACTGGTAGCTTTGGCCTATCTGTTGTCCCCTGGGCAGCACACGCTGTGCGACTGTTCTAGACTAGCCATCAACCAAGCTGACGCATCGTCAGTTGGTCGGCCAAAGCCGACTTTGGGTTATTGGTTAGCTCAGGGCGGTAATGTGTCACTTAGTTGCCGTTCCGCCATAGAGACAAGCAATGGTCATTTTCATCTGCAGCGCAAGACTACATTCGACCTACTTCTACTAGTTTCTGTTCCGGGGGAGGGGCAGCTGGTATGCAGCTGGTAAGTGTACTGCGAGCATTAATGGAAGGAGCTCCCCTCTGCAAACGGATGAAAACGTCGTACTAGCTTCCTTGTTCATCGATTTGCTGCCGCTGCTGCAACAAAGCCATGATCGAAGCGACGCAGGCTTCTTGGGTTAAAGCCTCTCCATCCAACTGGAGATCCGGCTGCTGTGGAGCCTCGTAGGGGTCATTGATGCCGGTGAAGTTGGCAATCTCGCCTGCTCGGGCGCGGCGATATAAACCTTTGGGGTCACGTGCCTCGCAAACAGCAAGTGAGGTGGACAAATATATCTCAAGGAAACGTGTTGTGCCGATGGTCGCGCGAGCCAGTGCACGATCGTTGCGGTACGGGGAAATTAGCGCAGCAATCGCCCAGAGACCGGCATCATTAATCTCTCGGCAACGTTTGGCTACACGTCGGATATTTTCACTGCGATCGGCTTTAGAAAACCCCAAGTCCTGACTGAGTTCACGGCGTATCACATCGCCATCCAGAATTTCACAGCACATTCCATTTGCGATGAATGCATCAGCCAGCGCGTGTGCCAGTGTGGTTTTTCCTGAGGCGCTGAGTCCGGTGAGCCACAACGTGGCAGGAGTGTGCATATGTAGTTCCTTACCCATGTTCAATTGGCATTCCCGCGCATGCAGGAGTGATGGCCAACAATGCAGGCCATACTCGTTGCCAGTCACCCGTATGTTTCAAGCCGGGCACGATATGAAGCTGCGCGCAACGTGGACCGGTAGTGGCAATAAAGCGTTGTGCAACTTCCGGGGGTACTACCGTATCATTACTCCCGCTGAAATGAATTTGCGGCAGCTGCGCAATGCTTGATCCTGCATCTAACGCGTTCAATGATTCGGGCATGGCCGATACATGGTGTAACTGGTTAACGAACTGATGGTCAAGATTGCCAGCCACGGTTCTGATTGAACTCACGTCGCTGCGATGTGCCGCAAGCAAAACGGCCAATGCTCCGCCTCCAGAGTAGCCAATCAGGTTGATATGCTGACCAGGCAACCGGGAAGCCAATCGATCTAACGCCTGGTTCAGCGCTGTAACAACCTCGGGCGAAAAGCGCTTGCTGGTCCAATATGCGACCCGGCAACGAGGGTTTATCGACATTGAAGTGAATTGGCAGGGTCGGGCCGGGTAAGCCACATTCACGCCCGGATCTGCCGTTGCCAATTGAAGACCAGTAGCTTCGATGGGGGTGGGGTCGAGCGAGGGTTCATGCCGCGAAGTCCACGCCAAGCCATCGCCTTCTATATAGACATTCACCGGAGCCGCAGTATTGGTGATACGTAGATATGCGGTCAGCACAAAATCATTAGTCCGAATCAATTCTCGCGCTAAATTCGCCTGCCGCGCTAGTGCTTCGGCATGCATACCTCGATCTGTTGAGCAACAAGCCGCTAACAGTGCCAAGCTGAAAAAACCACTGAAGCGCAGCATTAATGGCCAAGTTTTCATGACTTATGGGTCAAGTTAGTGTTAGCCGCTGAGTGGTTACGGAGGTTTATGCATTCTACCTGCGCCGGGGCCATCGGGGGGAGATCCGTGCGATAAATGCAGCTGGAAATCCCCGGACTTGGTGGTGCTAATACGCATATGGCAAGGCCGGTAGTGGTACGCCAGCTAGAGGAACGTACACACACTACCGGCCTGCCTTTCAAACAAATACAGTTTTACCGTATCAAATGTTAGAACAATTGCCGCAGACGCAAAGCTCCCGTTTGCGATACAAACCCCGGCCCTGCTTGTACTTCATAACGCAGAGAGATACTTAAATTACTTGTACGTAACAAGGTTAAGCCCAACGAAATATCTGCCAAGTTGGAGATAGGTCTGGCTCCTACCGTGGTAAATGCAGTTTGACCCGTTGGATCTGCTGCGAAACCCACACCAGTCCGCTGCCCTTTGTTATTGAACTCATGCAGCCACTTCACCTGAAGATCAGGCACGACCTCACCAATGCTAGTAGTGCGCGAGGTTTCAAGTTTGGCGCCAAGGATGCTCCTCACTGAGTGCGCATGGCTGCCATCAACCGACAAGGCTGCACCATTTCCACCACTCTCGGTATAAGCGTTTTGCTTCAGGTAACTGTAGCTCAAGCCTGCCAATGGGGTGAGCGTCGTATTGCCGAACGTGATTGGATAGCCTGCCTCAGCATGTACTTCATATTGCTGACCATTGAAGCGGCCATTCGCCACCCCAGTAAAACCCGTGAAGCTGACCAGACGCGTTGTATCGTAGCGTTGCTGTACGATTGCGCCAGAGAGATTGAGATACCACGGACTACCGATATAGCTTGCATAGCCAATAAGGCCGTAGCTGTTGATGTCGGTGCTATTGCCTGCGGTATCACCGGTATTGTCGACAGTCGTGTTGCTGTAGCTAAAGGCACCACCTGCACGCCAATTGCTGTTTACCTCGGTATCGGCACCAAGTAACAGCCCACTATAATTGGCATCGTTGCCATCCAGGTGATCCCGCTCATCTTGGCTTGCATGGCCGCCAAATATTTGGCCCCAAACGCCATTGCGCACGCTGTCATCACCAGTGGAGATACCCGTATTGCCGGACTGCGCCAACCGCAACGAATCAACGTGCGCACCGACAATATTCAACGCATCAATAGTTGGTGCTGCTGGTGCCCAACCCAGCTGCGTAGCAGATAGCTGTTTACCGATGTGATTGGCAGTCGTTGTCGAGCCTTGGTTCAAAGAACCTAAGGCTGCGTTGTACAAATTCAGCAATTCAGGGCTATTGATACCAGTGTAGCTCAATAAGCCATTGAGTGATGAAATCGCATTCGGCACCGTTGCTGGGGCCTGGGCTGAAGCCGCATTTAACGACAGCACCAAGTCTGTTTTACCCGCATTAGCGACAGCTGCACCTGTTACTACCCCACTGAAACCGTTAGCTGCGTAGTTCAAACTTGTGGGGTTGTAATTGGCCGTTCCCGCAGTATCCACAACCACATAACGTTGCCCGGCAGCAAAAGCATAACCATTGGACTTCAGGCTGATCGTCGAGCCTGATGCAATGGTTGAATTGCCAGATACCACTAATCGGCCATAGCCCGTGTCGCTACTGATGGTGCCTTGTGTGATGGCACCACCGGCAACACCGATTTGCAGAGTCGCATTCGCATCTTGGTTGTAATTGCCGGTAATGGTGATTGGATTATTGACCAGCAGCGTTGCACCGGAATTAGTGACTGTATGGCCCGTTACATTGATATTGTCGTTGAGTAGCAGATTGCCCGAAGCAAAATTAACGTTCGAAATCGTATTGACGATCGAGCCTCTATCGCCAGTTCCGATCCCGCCGCTGAAGCCGGTCAATGTACCAAAGATAGACCCAGTGCCGCCGCTGATGGTCAGAGTGTTGCTGGAATCATTTTGGATCGCACCGGCAATCAGACCGCTATTGGTCAGCGTGCCAAAGCTACTGTTCGAATCAAAGTAGATCGCGCCGGAACTGCCGCTGATGGTACCAGTGTTGGACAGCGTGCCAAAGGTGCCGCCCAAACTGTAGATGCCGTAGTAAGTGCCTGTAATCAGGCCACCGTTGGTAATCGTACCGATCGTAGAGCCAAGATTGACGAGGCCGACGGCGCCAGAGATTGTGCCACTGCTGTTGTTCAACAGGCTTATGGTCCCGTTGCTAACGTTGTATAGGCCGGAGACAAAATTGTCCTGAATCGTGCCGGTATTGGTCAGGGTGCCAATCGTGCCGCCATTGTTAAGAAGACCATTAGTACCGCCTGAAATCAGACCACTGTTGGCAAAGCTACTGATGACACCGGTGTTGTCCAAGCCGTAATTGCCACCCGAAATCGTACCGCTGTTACTCAAGGTGCCAATTGAACCGATATCGTTGTAAATCCCTGCGGAATTCCCACTAATCGTACTATTGCCGTTATTGGTCAGCGTACTCAAGGTGCCGGTGTTGTGCAGGCCGTAGGAACTGCCCGAAATTGTCCCGCTGTTACTCAAGGTACCGATTGAGTTGGCATTGCTGATGCCTGTGTTACCGCCGCTAATCATTCCACCACTGGTATTGGTGAGGGTGAAGATACTGCTGTTATTCGCGACGCCACTGCCGCTGCTTACTATGGTTGCAGTATTGCTGATGGCTGCAAGTGTGCCGCTGTTCACCACCGCATCTATACCAATACCACCACTACTGTCAATCCTGCCGTTATTGAGCAGCGTTCCTACCGAACCGCTTGCCGTAATCGGCACGCTATTCGTGACGATCACCGAGCCATTATTGGTCAGCGTCAGGTTGCCGCCGGTCCAGTTCAGCGCACTGGTGACAGCACCCACGACAGTGGACGTAGTGGAGAGAGTAATGCTAGCCAGTGCTTGTGGCGCTATGGCTGCGGTCGCTGCGGCCAACGCCGGGCTCATTGCAGTGAGCTGGCTTGGCATTGCTTGTCTCAGCTGGTTTTTTGTCGGCATGGTTTTTCTTGGTAAGATGAACGGTTTATGGATGACGCGGAAGCGCACGCCCATCAGCCGAATCAAAACGTACAATTTCAAAGGAATCTGGGCATTCTCAATAAGCATATAGCAGCACACAAAGCTTGCACACCACATGAAGCGTAAGAAACTGCGAGTGGAAGGAGGTTTTATGAAAAAGCCGCATCATATGTAAGTAAAGCATACATGTACGAATGATTGCTGGACACACTTCCATGTGCTCGTAAGTCGGATGTGTCTGTGCTTGCCACGCGGCAGTGCGCCTGCCTTTCCAGGGCTTGATAAAATCACGTTTGTGCATGACTATCCCACCCCATCCCTAGTGCTGCGCACAGGTGGATAGCACCACCACGAATCACGTCAGCCACAGTCGTAGCGAAGGCTGTTTCAACCATACTGCTGCGGGGGTTTTTTTGAACAAGCACAATTACCCGGTTGCCCACCAAATCACAATTCCAGAGGCGTTGAGTCAGGCTTATGCGCATTGGAATGCCGGACAGGCACCGCAAGCAGAGCAACTTTGCCTGCGAGTGCTGCAGGCGGTGCCACGGCAGCCGGATGCTTTGCATTTGCTGGGCCTAATTGCACATGCTTACGGTCAGCTCGATCTGGCAATTACGCATTTGCGCCGAGGCGTGTTTGGATCTCACTACACCGGCAACGTACAGCAGCAATCTTGCCGAAATGTGCTTAAGAGAAAGGGTTGCTTGCAGAAGCAGAAAGTGCGGCACGACGTGCAGTTGCGGTAGAGCCACAGCTGGTTGCAGCCCTGGAGCAATCTGGGCATTATCCTGCAGGAAAGTGGCAAGCTTGATGCCAGCCCTGGAATGCTTGCAACGGGTAGTACTGCTGCAGCCGGACAACCCTGAAGCACATAATAATCTCGCCAACACCTACAAACGTTTGGGCAAGCTTGAGCACGCGCTGCAGAGTTACGAGCGTGCATTGGTACTCCACCCCAATTACGCCGAAGTGCATAGTAACCTTGCTGTTCTGTTGCACGACCGAGGGCATTACGATGAGGCAGCTACTGCTGCGCGGCGAGCCATAGACATCAATCCCCATTTGGCCGATGCCTACCTGAACTTGGCTGATATCGAACTTTCGCGCTTACGTTATGCCGAGGCCTTGCACTGGCTCGATGCCTTGCAAGTGTTTGCGCCACAGCACCCCGGTTCCTTGACGGAGCGTGCAAGAATTTTGCTCAAGGCCGAGCGGCCTCACGAGTCCGCCACGTGCGCGCGCCAAGCCGTGAGCGCGGCCCCCGACCACGCCAATGCACACAATATGCTGGGGCAGGTTTTGCAGGCTTTGGGTCAACACGAAGAGGCTTGCATGCTTTGATCGTGCCGCAGCACTGCCCGGTACCGTGGCTGAAGAAGCCATGATCGCACGCGCAGTACTGTTCATGGAAAGCGGCAACAAGGAAGACGCCATCGTAGCTTTTGATCGTGCGCTGCAACGGTTTCCCGGCTCGGTGCGTGTGATGGCAGCGCGTTCCGACAGCAAAACCTACTGTGACGAGGATCCGGATATCGCCGCAATGGAGACCGCGCTGTTGCAGGCCGTCAAGCCGCCCCTCAATGAGC
This sequence comes from Paludibacterium denitrificans, assembly GCF_009707705.1. Taxonomy (GTDB): domain Bacteria; phylum Pseudomonadota; class Gammaproteobacteria; order Burkholderiales; family Chromobacteriaceae; genus Paludibacterium_A; species Paludibacterium_A denitrificans. Next base: position 119,714 of record NZ_WLYX01000002.1, read on the forward strand.
AGATGAGTATGCACTTTGCGCTCGGCAAAGCGTATCTGGACACTCACAATTCGGAGCGCGCCTTTTTCCACCTGCACAAAGGCAATGCCATCAAGCGCGCCACCTTCAGCTATGACTCGGCGCAAACACTAGGCTGGATGCGGCGCATTGCCGAGGCATTTACACCTGCACTGATAGACCGATTCAAAGCAGCTGGCGCTGCATCGACGCGGCCAGTTTTCATCATCGGCATGCCGCGCTCCGGCACGACGCTGCTAGAGCAAATTCTGGCATCGCATCCCGGTATTCACGGAGCAGGGGGAATTAAGCGCTTTGCGGCATGTAATCGACCAGGCAGGCGGTGTGCCAGATGGCCTGGCGCAATGGACTGCCGCCGACTTTGCAAAGATCGGCCGCGATTATTTATCGCGCGTGGAGGGGATTGCGCCAGAGGCACTGCGTATCGTGGACAAGATGCCAGCCAACTTTGTGTATGCAGGATTGATTCCGTTGATTCTGCCGGCGCACGCATCATTCACGTTTCTTAAGCGCAACCCGGTGGATACGTGCTTGTCTTGTTACAGCAAGTCTTTTGCAGGCGAACAACGATTCGCTTACCAACTGGATGAATTGGGGCAGTTCTATCGTGGTTATGAGGCTTTGATGGAAAGCTTGCGACACGTTTTGCCACCTGAGTGTTTCTTGGAAGTGGACTACGAGAACGTGGTGGACGATCTCGAAGGTGAGGCCAAGCGTTTGATTGCCTTTGTCGACATGCCGTGGGACGAAGCATGCCTCAATTTTCACAAAACACGTCGAGTAGTGCGAACTGCAAGCATCAATCAGGTGCGGCAACCGATTTATAGTACGTCTAAAGGACGCTGGCGCCGTCATGCCACTCATCTTGGCCCTTTGTTGGCCGCATTGGGTATTGCAGTAGAGTCAGGCAGTACAACGGAATGAACGACGCCAGTACATCGTTGCCTGATCACGCAACTATTTATCAACACGCCAATGCATTGTTGTCGGAGCAGCGTTACGCTGAAGCAGAGGCACTGTTACGCAATGCCCTTGCCTCGGGAACCGGGCCTATGACGCTGTGGCGCCAACTGATATATGCCATTCGCCCGCAGGGCAACGTGGATGAATCGCGCCAAATCCTCGAGATGATCGTACAAGCCGTACCCGGAGATATGGGGGCGCGCTTCGACTTGGCGGAAATACTCTTGCTGCAAGGCGAATTCAACCGAGGCTGGCGCGAATACCGTTTTCGCTACCACATGACACATACCGCCATGATCGGCCGCCATGTGCAGCGTCCGCGCTGGGAAGGACAATCGATCAAAGGCAAAACCTTGCTGATCCATGATGAGCAAGGCTATGGCGATATTTTCCAGTTTTTGCGTATGGTCGCTTGGGCACGCGAGCGTAGTGGCGCGCGTGTGATTCTGGAGGTGAATCCAGAGTGCTATACGCTCGCCAAACGTTGCGCAGGTTATGACGAAATTATTCCCCAAGGCACCATCCCGCCAGCGTTCGATTTTCATTGCGAACTGATGAGCCTGCCTATGGCCTTGGGGTTACAGTTGAGCGATCTGCCGGGTAGCACCGCGTATCTCAGCGCCGACCCCGAACGAGTCGCGCACTGGCAAACGCGCCTGTCTGATTTGTCACGCCCATGGGTTGGCTTGGTCTGGGCGGGCTTAGCCAACACATGGTAATGATGCGCGCCGTTCCATGGCCTTGCCTGACCTTGCCCCACTGGCACAGCCGAGGCATCACCTTCCTAGCGTTGCAAAAAGGGCCTGCTGCAACCCAAAGTACAGCGCCTCCCCCGATATGTCGTTGGTGTCACTAAGCGATGAGATCCGTGACTTTGAAGACACCGCCGCTATCTTGACTTTGCTTGATGTACTGGTATCAGTCGATTCATCACCAGTACATCTGGCTGGTGCACTAGGTTGCCCGGCATGGGTCATGCTACCGTTCATGCCTGACTGGCGCTGGTTGCTCCGGCGTGAAGATACGCCTTGGTATCCTTCTCTGCGCCTGTTTCGTCAAACAACGCACGATCAGTGGGGAGACGTAGTACAAGCAGTATCTATGGAGCTGGGCAAACTTCGCTGCAGCGGGTGATGTGCATGTAGAGACTGAGTACACAACTCCCTCTCTGAGCACTGTCAGTAGACTTTGTGTAAATTCCCCTTATTTTCTGGATACCTCAAGGCGGTGTTTGATCTGAAAGCATTCATTGCTCAAGATAGGCTTGATCGACCGCCCCGGGTCGGGAGGTGTCCTAGACACCAACTGAAAGCTGACATTCTCGGCTAACCAGGGCGACAAGGGCAACTGACAGTCTTATACCGGCCGCTCTATTCGATCTAGTTGAACGTGGGCTTTGGCCGATGAGGGCACTGTTGGCAGCGAACGCTCGCTGCCAACTTCCTTGTGGCTACCTAGATTTCAATCTGCTCTGAAATTTCCAGTGCATCATCGACTTCGATGCCCAAGTACCGAACCGTGCTCTCCAGCTTGGTGTGGCCAAGTAAGATTTGTACAGCACGCAGATTTTTTGTCTTTTTGTAAATCAATGTTGCCTTGGTCCGACGTAACGAATGAGTGCCATAGATGGATGAGTCCAGACCTGCTGTCGAGACCCACCTATGCACAATCCGTGCGTATTGGCGAGTTGATAGGTGTGGAGAGTCCGCCAGCTAAGCTAGGAAACAGATACTGATCGCTTCGCAAGTGCGCTTTCTCTAGCCATGCAGACACCGCCAGCCTTGTCGGCTCCGTCAGTTCAAATTGCACAGGCCGTTGAGTCTTGCGCTGAATAACAATCGCACGGGGCAGAATCTGGTTTCCATGTGTCACGTCACGTACCCGTAGATTAACGAGATCACATCCACGAAGTTTGCTGTCGATAGCTAAGTTGAACATTGCCGGTCACGTACTGCGTGCTTGTTCTGAAGATGGATCCGGATAGCCCAGATATCCTTTGGCTTGAGTGGTGGCTTTTGGCCAATCAACTTGCCCTTGTTCCAGTGCTTCATGCTTTTGTGCAGTGTCCATGTCAGACTCCTTTTCAGTGAGAAGGAATCTGAGTATTGGCTGTCATGAACAGCATGGCAGGAAGAGCTTAAGTTCGGCCTTTGCTGACGTTCAATGGACCTCGTGGCATCGGCCGCTATCGCGAGTAAAGCGGCCCTCGGGTACATCTAGGAAGGCCGGTGTGTGATTCAGCGATGTAGCTCACTAGATGGCACAAGGATAGAAGGCGCAACCAAGTGGGCGCTGTCTCGATACACAACATGCACGCCGAGTTTGCTACGCCAGAACAGAGCTCCTTCGAGGAAAAGCGGCCAGTCTGCAGGCTCATGTTGAACTCCTTGCAGCCTCGCGACCGTCGTTGTCACCAATACGTCATGTGTCACAAAAACATGGATGCCTAGTTCGCCATCAGCCGACGACAACATGCTCTCCACCAGAAACCGAGGCCGCTTCATCAGGCTGTGCCATCCCGTGCAAAGCATCTTTGCCTGCAACAAGATGCCGCATGACCTCTTCGTGTCCAAGCGTCTCCCAATTTCTCCACGCCAAACTGCCATCCAGCACATACACACCGGGGTCACCCAGTAACCGGCTCTTGGCAATACGGGCATCGACACCCGAACCGAACCGCAAGGCTTCGGCCGTTTGAATGCAGCGGGGCAATGGGCTGCTATGCAATGATCTCAGGCGAGCACCAAGTTTCTGGCCCAGTTTGAGCGCAATGTCCTTGCCCGCGACGGTGATCGGCACTTCATTACCGGCTTCACCCGGAGGAAGTTCGTCTCGCACGGAGTGCCTCAGAAGCAAGGCGACAGGCTGATCGACCGGGATCTGCTCAAGATTACTCAGGAGTGACGCGGGGATCTCCCAACCGTGCGCCTTAGTCATATCGCCTCCGCACACAACACTGCAGGAAGCGCCGCTACTCGACGAACATCAACCAGAAGGAACCTTGCTTCAGCGAGCAACCGTTCAAAGGCCTTCTTCGAGCGCTCCCGTCCTCCGGTAGCCATCAGCAAGTGCAAGTCACACAAAGCGCCCGATACACCGTGCTTTTCCATCAGCATTTCGATGATGAAAAGTTGCCCTCCCGGCGAGAGGACAGCGCGAGCCTGAGCCGAGGATCTTGATTGCATCACCGTCGTCCCAGTCATGCAGCACTCTGGCCAGAATCACGACATCAGCCCGGATACTCCGTGGCTCAAAGAGATCACCAGGCAACCAGTTCAAGCCCGGCACCAAACCAAGGCTGTTGCGGGCCTGCTCAACCACTTCAGGCTTATCAAGCACGGTCACGTGAGCATCGGGATACGCACTCAGTATGTTCATTCCAAGCGTTCCGAACCCACCGCCTGCATCCACCACACGCTCACGGCCCTGCAAGCCGAGAGCATCCGGAATCAATGCGTAATCATGGCGGGCATAACTACGCAACATTAGGTGATGCCCCTGCAGACGTGCAGGATCTCTGGCCACATCGCCAAAAATATCCGGAGCGCGCCAATCCCCCTGAGCCTTAAGCGCCTCAGACAAGGACGACCACAAGTCGCCCAGAGCTCCTGAGTATTCGAGCGCAGCGTCCGCCAGACTCAGTGGATGGTCTGCCAACAGGAACTCACCACGAACGCTCAATCCCCAGTTTTCAGCATTACGCTCAACAAGTCTGAGCTCCCCGGGGCCCGCAGCAGTCGCATGGCTCCATCGCTGGAGAGCCCGCACTTTTCGGCTAGTGCGCCGGTGTGCAAGGCAAGGCCTCGATGACGCCCAGACGTATCGCTGCCGCAATCGTTTCAGTGCGCCAGTAACCAACCATATCGCCTGAAAGCGCCGCAAATTCAGACTGTCTAGCAGGGCGAAGTTCGACCAGTGCGTTGCCCCTGCTCGTTGATGACCTCCAGTGCCACCATCAAATCGCTCCACTCTTGCCTGACCGTTATAGAACGGTTCAACAGCCGCAAATCGTCGCACATAGGCAGGTACTCCACGCAGATCAACGTGCATCCAGCCGTCGCCATCACGCGCGCGTGCGAAACCCTTGTGAAAAACGTCCAGATCAGTGAACCAGTTGCCATGCAACGGCTTACCGTTCAGATCCAGATGCGTGCATAGACCTGCGTCATTCTGGATGACACAGAATCCGTCCTTGTAGTCTCCGGCATAGCGCCGGGTTTCCGGATACGCGAATGAGCCATCCGAGCGCACATGTCGATAGCGACCATCTCGCAATCGCACCGTACAGCGTTCGCCCTGAAAGTTTCCGGACCAGTCATACCGCTCAGGATAGGCATCGCTTCCGTCTGGACGAATGTGGTGCCAGCCATCCCGGGCCTGTACCGTAGAGAAACCTTCATAGAAACCAAATGTGCGAATGAAACGGCGGGAATAGGCTGCATTGCCATCCGGCCCAATATGCCGAGCCTCATCGCCACGCTTTACAGGCGCGAGGCCCGGCGCATGGAACTTGAGCACTTCGTCAAAGCACCCGGAATACGCTGGCTGACCATCGCACTCATGGTACTTCCCGCATGCAGATACGCTCAGATCACGCCAGTTCATAGAGCCTCCCCCGCAGGCTTTCTCATGTTGCAGGAGGCACACAGAGATCGATTCCTGTAACTGGCAACCAGAGCGCGGTAAGCATCACCCTGCCAGATATCGAGCAAGGGGGTGTCGAGCAATTCGCCGAACTCTCCCAAAGCCCTGCGCTGCGCGTCCGGCGCACAGCATGGATCGAATCGCCCTTCAGCACTGACCCATGCCTCTTGCCCCGTGAATGGGCACAGGCCATCAGGCGTGAGTTCCTGGGTCGATCCTTCGTCCAGCGAAAAGATGTTTTCCAGCAGAATCGCGCGCCCATTTGCGAGCGGCTGTTCCAGAGCGATCTTTCGAGCCTGCTCGACAGCGAGATTCCAGCGCCGGATCGCGTCAGCATTGCGGCGCATCGACAAGGCTTCGATTTCAGGAAAATGCGCCCAGAGATGGTGGCCTTTGATCCGATCCACGCCGATTTCGATACCGAGTCGCACGATATCGGCCAACTCCTCGACGTTGGATTCCAGAAAGGTCAGTTGGAGCGTCACGCGGCAACGGTTGCCGCCATTCGCTGCATGCGCATCACGCACCGCAATGAACTCACGCAAGTTGTGCAGCGATTCTTCCCATTTCGAGCCCAACATGATCGATTCATGAGTGGTCTTGCAGGCGGCGTTCCGTGAGATCTTCACATCGGAGGTGACCGGCACAATGCGTGCGGCCCAATCGCCAGCCCCGTACTTCGGGAAGGTCCCGTTGGTCGTCAGATTCAGTTTGACGTCGTGCTTCGCACACAAAGCCGGGATGTCCTCGAAATGCTCATAGAGCAAAGGCTCACCCATGGTTGAAGGGATGATTTCACGCAGTCCTTTACCAGCCGTTTCCTCGACGACACGCTTCAGCATCTCGAAGGGCATGCGACGATGACGGCGCCCATCGAGCTTGCGCAGAGGTTGCAACGTGCTGTGCGGCGAATGCTCTTCGCACATCACGCACTTGAGGTTGCAGGTATCCGGGTTGGTATCAAAAGTAATGCGCCGGGTGCTTGCGCATGCGAAAGCTTTGTTCTGTCTCGCCGACGAAGGACTCGCTGATACAAGGCTTCGATATCCTGCACGTGGGTATCAATATCGGGAATGTCACCATCCTGGCTGAAAACATAGCCACGACTCCCGAGTTTGGCCGCCAGTTCAGGAGCATCGACAAAACGCTGCATCTGCTCCGCCAGTGCAGCGAATGAGCGATGCTCGAACAAGAGCCCATTAACCTCGTGGTGGACATACTCGGCCATCCCGCCGGTATTGGCGGTGATCACCGGTACGCGAGCCTGCTGAGCCTCATGGATGACCAGCGGCGAGTTCTCCACCCATACCGATGGCACAACAATCGCATCCACGCGATCAAAAACATCGCGAACGATATCCTGATTCCTGTATTCAGGCATCCACTCGATCTTGTTTGCGATCTCGGCTGGCAGGCTTGCGGCGATGTCTTTCAGCGCGGCCGTTTCCTGACCACGCGGGCGCCCCCAGATCCTGAGCCGGGCTTTGCCGGTGAGCTGCCCAAAGGCACGGATCAGGTCATGAATTCCCTTGGCGGGTATGTGGGTGCCAATGTACCCAAACGTGAATTCCGGTTCCTGAACCCTGATGCGGTTGGCGGAACGCCTTCTGTCGAAACCGTAGTCCAGATAGATAAGTTGGCGCTCGGGCAGGCCGAAGTCATGGCGATAGCGCTCCAACAGGTAACGCGCCGGGGCAATGAACACATCCACCAGTTCGGCCATCTCACGCATGTGTGCCATGCGGCGCTTCACCCAGTCTTGCCAGTAAGTCACATCCGCTTCATATTCATCGGCGGCACCGCTGAAGTAACGCGCATAACAACGCTCGGCACACTTGCGATCTTCCTGCCCATCACATGCCGCCCAAAGATTGTCAGGATCTTCGGGGAGGGTTTGCATGAATTGGCCGCGCGGACACATGACCCAATAGTCGTGAAGCGTGTAGACAATCGGTATCCCGCGATTGGCCGCAGCCCTCAGTAACGACGTCGAGAGATGATTGAGGTGACCGACATGTACAATATCGGGCTGCACCTCGTCCAATACCTCGGCGAAGCGCTGATCTATCCCTTCAGCCCGATATCTGTCCTTGAGCCGCGGGTTGTTTACCAGATGCAGAGTGATCCTTGCGTCATCGGGATCTCGCTCCTTGCGAAGACGATAGTCCGGCGCGAAGGGATCCTCTTCGCGGGTAAAGACATGGACCTCGTGTCGATCAGCCAGCCCCTGACACAACGTCTGGCTATAGACCTCGGAACCGGCGTTGTAGCGCATCGGATAACCGTGAATTACCTTCAGAATTTTCATACAGATGCCTCCGCTGCACTGCGCAATTCAAGTTCGTGCCTGAAGTCTTCGATGAGACGCATCAAGCCCACTTCCAAAGAAGTTTCAGATTTCCAGCCAAGAAGCTCCTGCGCTCGCGCCGGGTCGCCATAGAACCGAGCAACGTCGTAAGACCGTGGTGCCGCCTCTGTAACGGCAGCGCCGCTCTTTGCAAGTCGGCAACAGGTCGCTGCGAGTTCGCCTAGCGAAGTCGGATGCCCTGAAACCAGATGCACTGGGGACAATGACTGCTCTCCGGACTCCAGCAGTCCGATCAAGGCACGAAGACCTCGAACGACGTCATTGACGTGGGTAAAGTCGAAGGTGTGATTGCTGCCATCTACGCGCAAGGGCAAGCCTTCAACGGCAGCCCGGCAAACGCTGGAATGACTCGATCTGCGTGATCCTTCGTACAGCCGTACACATTCGAAAGTCGGACGACAGCAGACTGTAGGCCATGGCTACGCGCCTCCAGAACGAGGCGCTCGCCTTCAGCCTTGGAGCGTGCATAGACGTTGAGTGGATTCAACGCGGCCGTTTCAACAACTGGGAGCGATGAAGTCTGCCCGTAAACCTCTCGACTACTCGAAAACAGAATCCACGGTTTAGAACTCTGGGCCAACGCTGCCTTAATGAGGTTTTGCAGGCCCGTAACATTTGTGAGCCAACACAGGTCTGGATCTCGTTGCCCCCAGACAACCCTTGAAACGGCCGCCAGGTGAACAACACCGGCGCATCCCTGAATGGCCGCATCTATGTCGGCTTGGCGGGTCACATCACCGAGACTCTCCCCGAGGCACTGTAGATCCAGTTCTTTGACCCAAAAACCATCATCTCTGAGCGACGCGCAAAGTCGCCGCCCCACTAGGCCGCGAGAACCGGTGACCAATACTGTCTTTGTCATGTTTTTCCCAAAATTGAGAGCCAGTACTTCCGCAAGGGTAGTTCCGGCAAGTGAAGCAATCAGTAGCGTTGTTCAGGCTTCTACGCTTGCTTCAAATGGGAAGGGGCGATCCGGAGTCGTTGCTGCGCAAGTGTTGTCAACGCAGTTCCATCCTGAGGTGAGTAACACCAATTCCAGCAGTACTGGGATGAGGTCTGAGTAAGCTGAACAGATCGTCGGTCGATGCCGACTTTTGACAGGGAATGACACACAGGTTTGCTCCTTCAGGTTAAGTCAGAACAGACCGTCACTACTCCCCTCTGGTCTGGGAAGCGCCCGGAGCAAAGCTAAGCGTGAGGTCTGAACTGACACTCGGGTCGTTTCTGCAGAGGTACGTACCCACCGACGAAGTCGTTGTCCAAGACCCGATCCAAGACACAATATAGATATATCAATGCTTTCTGAATGCTATGCAAATTTTTGATTCGGCACAACAGCTGTCTTTTCGGCTCAACTATTTGTCGACACTTCGCTGTCCGCCCATGAAACGACAACCCTGTTGAGCCAACTAGACGTCGGCAGTGTTTGGGGAGGCGGACGCCGTCTCGCTGAGAAACTCAAGCCCATGCCCGCTGAAAGTCGACACCCTTCTGGTTGTGCCAGTCGCCGGTCTCTGTAAGGTCCTTGCGGGTAGCGACGCGGTAGACTTCTTCGATCTGGCTGTTGCTCATTTATCACCCCCAAAGAGTGGGAGTGATAATTATATATCTAAATGACATTAGAGTAGTACATGTTATTGCTATATGTCATTTTTTTCTTCAACGGTGCATGTCCGAAGTTCTGTGTAAACCTGCCGGTGTTCGGTACTGTGCTTACTGGCTGCAAAGGCCGAGCTTGAGACCTTGGCCCCGTATCCCGGCAATGGCTGCTCCCGGCCGATTCTGTTGAAAAACCCGGTAGCACAGCCGATTCCTGTGGATGTAGAGGCCATTTTTCATGGATCTAATCGTAAAAACGGTCTAAAAAGACCGCTTTTCTAAGCTATTTCATCTCATTTCGTTTCCAGCAGGCGCAACTTGCCCACCAAGGGGGTGAATCGGGCTGGCCAGCTTGGCCAATCGACGCAAATTCTGGGCAATGGCGGCCGTGGTAAATTCGTCTTGCGCACCCGACAGCCCCCGAAGGCGAAGTCTGTCGAGCTTCAGGATCCGCTTGAGGTGTGCGAACAGCATTTCCACTTTCTTACGTTCGCACCGAGATTGCTGATACCCCTCAGTTTCACGGAGGCGTCGGGCAACATCGCGAGCGTTCTCATGGATGCTGCGGGCAATCTTCCGGAAAGTCATATTCGGACAGCACTGCGGCTTCATCGCGCAATCCTTACAGTCCGACTGGCTGGCTCGGTAAATGATGGTGTCGGCCTGTGTGACGTGGCTGCGCGGATTTTTGAATGGGCGCCAGTTGCTCCGCAGTGGTTTGCCTGCCGGACAACGATATTCGTTTGCTTCAGCGACCCATGTGAAGTCGCTGTTTGAGAAAGTGTCATCCTTTCGCGCGCTCTTATCCCAGACTGGCATGTGCGGCTCAATTCCTTTCTCCTCGACCATCCAGCCCAGCATGGGGGCGGTGCCATAAGCCGTATCGCCAATCAGCCGTTTGGGACGCAGTTCGAAGCGCTCCTCAACACGATCGACCATGGTCTTGGTAGAGTCGACCTCTGCCGTACGATGGTAAGCGTGGCTTCGACATCTAGGATGACACCATGCGCGGTGTCGATTAGGTAATTGGTCGAGTAGGCAAAGAAGGCGATCCCACCAGTAGCGGCAGTCCAACGGGACTGGGGATCGCTCAAGGAGGTCTTCCGCGTGACAGGTTGCGCCTCGGCGTCAGCATCGAGGGCGGCTAAATACTCCCGGACCGCTCGTTTGTTGTGCGCAGGATCCCGCCAATTCACTTGCTCACCCGGAGCAATACTCAGGTCATGGCTTGCGTCGGCAGCAATCAGGCTGGCATCGACCGCAAAGCCTTCTCCTTTGATCAGCCCTGCAGCCATGCAACGAAGAACAACCTGGTCAAACAGCCAACGGAACGTCTCGCTTTCCCGAAAACGCCCGTGCCGATTCTTGGAGAAAGTCGAATGGTTGGGCACCGCATCTTCCAGGCCTAAGCGGCAAAACCAACGGTAGGCGAGATTGAGATGGACTTCCTCGCACAACCGGCGTTCAGAGCGAATGCCATAGCAATAGCCGATGATAAGCATGCGAATCATCAATTCCGGATCGATGGACGGCCGTCCGGTGTGACTGTAGTGGTCAACCGGTGGTGGCGTAGTTGGCTTAGGTCGAGACAGCGATCGATGCCGCGCAAGAGGTGCTTTGGGGGGATGTGGCCTTCAATGTTGAAGGAATAGAACAATCGCTCCTGACCACCTGTCTGCTGCCCCATCATATCGACACCTCGGCGTCTCAATGCACTAGGCATAGTTTACCGCCGCATCAGAGGAGCCGGGAGTTTTTCAACACAATCGGCCGATAGTAGTTCTTCACGGCAGGAGACTAATCCACACTTGCTAGTCAACTATTAAAGATAAATTACCCACCAAACACGTGACGTGTGGTACTACTTGCCACCGCAGATTGCCCGCCCTTTGAACAAGCCTATGTCACATCCTGTGTAGTGGTACCCCTTGCCAATCAGACAGCGGTAAAAATTGTCTTCCGTGCGTTTTCGGGCTGATTCATAGTCTTCTCCTGCATGCATCTGATTCCTTGTATCGAATCCGACGCCCCCATTTATTCGGCCTCCGCATGCTACCCAGTCATTCAAGCGTGATTCTGGTGAGGATTCAGGCTTACTCCATAGTTCAACGAAAGGCTTAATCGACTTAATTAGCCTTTCTCGTTCTAATGAACAAGGTCCGTTTATGCACTGGCCATAGAGACATCCCGATAAAATCAATACAAGCGCCAGAGGTAAATAGGTAATGAATTTCAAGATACTACCTTGCTTATGTATGATGGATGTCGCACGAAATATGCATTTGTAATTTACATGCAAATTTACGCGTAATGCATGCTCGTGTGCAAGCCAACGCCCGCCACATCTCCATAGCAGCTATAGCTGCTGCCCGTTTCTCGCCGTCCCACCGAGCGGTTGTCCTCCTCAGGTGCACACCACGTTGATTTCCAAGTTACTGCTGGGGATAATCCATTTGGCCGCACTGGAATACGTGAAATAGCGCTGTACGTATTGCAACTCCGAAAGGGCGTGCACACGCAGGGGGTGGCGTCCTGCCTGTGCGGCCACATCCTTCTTGACCTATTACGCATCAAACGACATTCCAAAGAAAAAAGCCAGGTAAATCCGGGCTTTCGCTCCTACGCTTCCGGTATTTCGATTGTCCCTTCAAGATATTGAACAGCGTGACCAGAGATATATACCCGGTCGTCTTGTACGCGACAATGTAGTAATCCGCTGCGGCGTGAGACCTGCATGGCCACGAGTTCTGACCTACCCAAACGGTCAGACCATAATGGCGCGAGCGCCGCGTGAATAGATCCGGTCACCGGATCTTCATCTCCGCCATTGGCAGGCCAGAAGTAGCGGGACACAAAATCATGTTGATCTCCGCGCGCTGTTACGACGACATCGAGCGGGCCAAGTGCCGACAGCAGATTGAGTTCAGGGACAACGGATCGTACCTCCTGTTCTGTTCCGTAGATGGCAACATAGGCTTGCTGGTTTATCAGCACTTCTTGAGGCCGTATCGAAAGCCCCCGGATCAGGTTTGCGGGTATTTCGTCCAGCTTTTCAGACCGACGTTGCGGGAAGCTCATTTCGATCAGACCGTCACGTGTATGGCAAACGGTAAGTCGACCGACCGCTTTCGCAACAAATTCGATGACTTCCAAATCAGCACATTGCTGGAAGATCACATATGCACTTGCCAGCGTGGCATGTCCACAAAAAGCGATTTCGGTTAGTGGAGAAAACCAGCGGATATCAAATGCGCCGTCGGCATTTTTCACGAAGAATGCTGTTTCTGACAGGTTGTTCTCAGCGGCGATTGCCTGCATCAAACTATCGGGCAACCAGCGTTCGAGTGGCACTACCGCAGCGTAGTTGCCTCTAAATACCTTATCCGTAAATGCGTCAATCTGATAGATCGGCAATTTCATGAGATGTCCCTGTTCAAATTGATAGATTAGTCAGCAACCGGCAGTCCATTCCTTGAACTGTTTCGAGTCCAATCATTTGCTTTGGGCTAGATAAATAATCAAATTATGCCAATAGTCTATCGCGACCACATCCCTAGTAGCCCGTTCTGGCCGGTAGCTCCCATATAACAGTTATTGCTCGACCAGCCGCTTTGGCCGAACGGCCAGCCGACTAAGCAGGTGCAGCGTCAACTGGTCGTAGATGGTTGAAAAGTCCGCCATATTTCAAAACAGAAAATCAGAAGCGATTCAGTGTCATTTCATCCAGCCCGCCAGCCCTGGAGAGCGCCCCGTCAATCGCTAGTGAGAATGGGGTGCCACAGTTAATGCGCAGAAAGTTCTCAAAGCGGCCGGTATTAGAAAACAAGCCACCAGGGCGCCAGATGGATACCCTCTTCCAAAGCTTGGTAAAAGAGCGTTTCAGCTGAAATTGCGGGAGGTAGCTCTATCCACAAGAATAATCCACCGCCCTGGATGACTCAAGCGGGAGCCTTCTGGAAAGTGCTCAGCAATAGCGGTGGCATAGTGATCACGCTGCGTCGTCAGCGTCAGACGTAAGCGACGCAGATGGCGTTCGTAGTTTCCCGAGGCAATAAACTCTGCAATGGCCCGTTGGGCCACCGCTTCATTGGAATGGGACTGCGCGTACTTGAGCATCTCCACTTTATCGTGCCAGCGTCCGGCACTAATCCAGCCGATCCGGAGGCCGGGCGACAACGATTTATTCAAGGAGGCACAATGAATCACGTTGCCACGGAGGTCCCACGATTTGAGTGCACGGAGAGGGAGCTTCCGGCAGGCCAGCGCTGAGTATGTGTCGTCTTCAATCAAAGGAAGATTCCGTGATTCGCACCATGCCACCGAGGGCCTGCTTGTGGCCATCCGGCATCACACAGCCGAGGGGGTTCTGCACATTGGGGACCACCACCAAGGCACGCAGCATGGGATAGTGATCGGCTGCCCGCTGCAACGCTTCCAGTGAGATACCGCTAGAGGGACTCGTCGGGATCTCCAGCACTTTCAACTTCAGACTATCCAGAACCTGTAACAAACCAAAGAATGTGGGCGATTCCACGGCCACCAGATCTCCCTGCTGGGTGACCGCACGTAAGGCCAGGTTCAAGGCCTCAATACACCCATGGGTCACGATGATGTCGTCAGGGGAGAGAAGCATTTGGGCCGTTAGCGCACGATGTGCCAACGCTATACGCAGGCTTTTGTCTCCATTGTGGGGGACGGGGTGGGCTTTGTTGCACAAATCTGGGCTTGTATACGTCCGGTAGAATGACGGCATGAGCAAGCCCCTCCCTCCCAAGTACCAAACCACCAACTGGCAGACCTACAATCAGTCCCTCAAGCAGCGAGGGCAACTACTCCTCTGGCTCGACAAGGCTATGAACTGGCTAGCGCTTACCACTGGTAAACGGGGGCGCCAGCCAACGTTTACCGACGCCGCCATTCAGTTCTGTCTCACCATTAAATGCCTTTTTGGCCTCGCGTTACGCCAAACCACTGGCATGGTCGAAAGCATGCTGCATTTGGCCGGGCTCGACTGGGCGGTGCCTGATTTCAGTACGCTCTCCCGACGCCAGAAAGACCTACAAGTGCGTATCCCGGTACAGAAAAAGCAGGGTTGCCTGCATCTGCTGGTGGATAGCACCGGCATAAAGATGATGGGCGAAGGCGAGTGGAAGGTGAAAAAGCATGGTGCAGACTACCGCCGCCAATGGCGCAAGCTGCATCTGGGGGTAGATGCGCAGACGCTGGAAATCCGTGCAATGGAAGTGACGGACAACCGCACTGGCGACGCCACCATGCTGCCAGAGCTGCTATCGCAAATCCCAGCGTCAGAAGAACTGATGACGGTAACCACGGATGGGGCGTACGACACGCGCCTGTGTCACGCTGCGATTGCAGAACGTGGCGCAGCGGCCATCATTCCCCCGCGGCGAAACGGTCAACTCTGGAAAGGGAATTCACAGGGCAATCAGGCTCGCAATGAGTCACTGCGCGCGGTGAAGTACTTGGGAAGGACGCTCTGGAAAAAGTGGACTGGCTACCATCGCCGCAGCCTGGTCGAGACGAAAATGCATTGCTTCAAATTGTTGGCAGACCGCGTCAAATCGCGGGACTTTGACCGGCAGGTTGCAGAGCTTCAAATCTGTGCTGCGATACTCAATCGCTTTACTGCGCTGGGCACGCCGCACACGGTCCGCATGGGATAAGTCCGCCCGGGGTTTGGGGTAGTTCGGCCTTTAACTGATTTGTGCAACAAAGCCATATTTTACTGAGCGTACAGAGCCGGAACGCGATTCTCCGGCTACCAAGCGATCAAACTGAGCGATCTGGAAGCGTTGGAGCAGCAATGATCGCTGTGGCTTGGTGGAAACCAAGATGCATTGTGCAACCGCAGGGGGAAAGAGGGGCAATCCGGCGCTTCAATGGCCAAGAGGCACAGCGGCAAGCGAGTGGGAACATCTTGAACAGCTTCAGCATACTAAGCCATCCATGCCCGGTAGTGATGGGATAAATCTGCTGGAGAACGAGGTAAATCATCTTGCCCTAGATTTATAAAACAGGGCCATTTTGACTAAACAGACCACACATTGTATGGTCTGTTATCTAATAATCAGTATTTTATTATAAACTAATACTATTTACGAAAAATAGGAATCATCCAGCAGCATGTCCTCGAAGAAGCCACCGTAAGTATGGTCGACATTCCAGATATGAATCTCAAGAACCCACAACTGAGCAGAAGGACAGAAATCAACCTCCGCCATCGGACCCTCATAAACAGCAGCATGAGGGAAATCAGAGATCCTGTGGCCAGATAAATCCAAATTAAGAACCCAGCCACGCTGTTTAGCTGCCGCGGCAGCAATTTCGTATAGTTTCCGTCCACTACCACCTGTCTTCAGCCAATATTTTCTTACCTCGTGAAAAATCTCTCGTGCGTCATTGGCACAACGTAGCTTCTCTTTATCGGAACCAATAACAAAGGTCTCACCACCATCCCCCTCAAGATTATTCCAAATCGGCCCGATATCGATAAAGAAGATGTCATCTTCTCCCAAACGAATGCCCGGATCTGATGCGGCGCCAAAAGTTTTTGTCGTATTGGCTCCGAAGCGGACATAGACATCGTGCCACCCTCGCAGCATTTTTTTCTCCGCCAGAATATCTTTGGCCATCTCCACGGCATCTTCTTCAAGCATGCCCGGTTTTACTGCAGCAGCAATCGCACGAATAGCATCTCGCGTCATCCCCCTGACTTTAAACATCTTATCCCTATCATAGTTTTTTCCAACTGTTTCCAACTCTTGTTTGGCTATTGCAGTCATAAATGTCTCCTATCGATTTTTTGGAAAATTTGGACATCACCAAAGGTGGTCCGGAATGGTGAAATCAAGGCCCATGAGTGTCTTAGTCACGATTAGCTGACATGCCAACCTGTCACCTGAGCGAAATTCGTCTAATGTTGTCAGTAGGCGTTTTTCCGCATGACTTACAGGTTTTAACTTTTCTACCCATTTTGGGTTTATGTTTACCCGACAGGTACCACAGGAGGCATGTCCACCGCAGATTCCCTTGATATGACCGCCTATACGCAATGCTTCCATGAGCGAGCTACCCTCAGGAAGATTGAGTTGTGTTGATTGGCCGTTAGGACCATGCATTGATACCTTAACCAGTTGGTTAGGTGTGACAGAGCCTGTAACCAATTGCCCGAATGCATCCGCGAAGAAGGCCTGATCCGGTAGGTTGCAGGTTTTTGTCAGGATTACCCTTGCTGCATTAACCATGGCTGGAGCCCCGCACGCATAAACATAATCATCATTTAGGCTCGGGTGATCACGAGCTGCCACTTGTTGGATATATCCAACTTCACCAGACCAAGCGGGCTCTGGATTGCTGAGTACGGGTATGTAATGGAACTTCCCAAAGGCGTTTTCCAGATCACGCATTTGCTTTGAAAAATAGAGATCGGATGATCCCCTGCCCCCCCAATATAGCCATACGGGGTTCTTACTCCCGGCCTCTAATATCTGTTCCAACAACGCTTTCAGAGGTGCCAATCCAGTACCCGTTGCGAGCATTAGAATCTTGCTTGATGTACTTGCTGGATTGACCCGAGTGCAGTTTCCATATGGGCCATGGACCTTCAGTCGACTTCCGGGCTCAATCTCTGTTCGAAGTAACTCAGAAAATTTTCCGTGTTTATGCAACCGAATGTGCAACTCGATAACGCCATCGTTTGCCCACACGTTTGCCATCGAATAGGACCTGACGTCACCATCTGCTAATTCAATATTTAGGAACTGGCCTGCCTGATACTCCATGCCTCTTTTCTGTGGCGAGACCATGCGGAGGCGTACTACTGAGTTATTTAGGAACTCTTTGTCGAGTACCTCTAACTCATAGAAGTTACTATCGTACGATGACATGGCATCCTTCCTACTAGGCATTTCATTGAACTGTTGACAATATCCTAACAAGTTACTGGCCCTATTACATGGTCCAGTTTTCAAAATATTGCCGGTCCAGATTGGATTGAATACCGGAGTAAAGAGGGGAATATATTGTGTGCTTGAGGTTTTCGTCACTGCACCAGACACCGTGACTAGCGACTGAAACAGCACAGAAAGACTGTGGGTGATACTCGAACCTACTAGGGCAGAGCGTTAAAGCAGATAGCACCATACGCCAGACTTGCTCTGGACCATTAGAAACATCAAGAATTGGAACTCTTACCAGTCCAACTGGAGTTTTGATGTTAAGACCATGGTCCTTGAAACTGCCTTTGCAGCAAGGCAGCGAACTGCCGCTGCACTTGCAAATTACTCAAGCAGTGGTAGCGGATATCCGCGCCGCACGTTTACGTCCAGGCGATGCCTTACCCAGCAGCCGAGTGCTGGCTGCTGATTTGTCAATCAACCGCAAGACGGTTGTATTGGCTTACGATGAGTTACAGGCACAAGGCTGGATTGAGCAGCAACCCCGCCGTGGGGCGTTCGTCTCAGCTCGTCTACCCACATTCACGTTGCAAGCCAGCGAACCAATAATCCCCGCTGAGTTACCACTTAGGAGGGTCTCACCAACCCTGACGGACTATTTCGGTGAAACGAGAAAGAGGGAAACTGGCAAATTGGTGTTTTCCGATGGCATACCTGATACCCGTCTGATTCCCTACGATGTCCTAGCCAGAGCCTATCGCCACGCAATGGTGACGTTGGTACGCCATAACCAGCTCGGTTACGGAGACCCCGCAGGCACACCGGAATTGCGTACCGCCATCGCAAATATGCTGCGAATGGAGCGTGGACTTAATGTGCGCCCTGAACAAGTATGTGTGGTACGAGGTAGTCAGATGGGCATCTACCTTGCAGCAAGGTTACTGGTAGATCGAGATAGTTGCGCGGTATTTGAATCACTTAGTTACCCCCCAGCACGTGAGGCATTTCGTAGTTGCGGAGCTACGGTGCTGAATGTGGCGCAAGATGAGAACGGATTACTACCTGATGCATTGGAAGATCTATGCCGTACCCACACAGTACGTATCGTGTATGTGACTCCACATCATCAATTTCCTACAACAGTGATGCTACCTGCTGACCGGCGTATGCGTCTGTTGGCACTAGCTGAACAATATGGCTTTGCCATTGTTGAGGACGACTACGATCACGAGTTTCACTACCTGCATAGCCCGGTCCCACCTCTAGCAAGCTTGGACCGCAATGGAAGAGTGCTACATATCGGCTCATTGTCAAAGGTGTTAGCACCGGGACTAAGGCTGGGGTATTTGGTTGCTGCTGAAAGGGTAATTGAACGGTGTGCTGCCGAGATTATGCTAATTGATCGACAGGGTAATCAGCTCACTGAGCTGGCAGTAGGTGAGCTGATGTCCAGCGGTGAGTTACACCGTCATATCCGCCGTACACTAAAAGTGTATCAGGCCCGGCGTGACTTTGTTGCTACCTGTATTACTGAACGATTAGCTGGCTGGGGACAATTCGATCTGCCAGCTGGAGGCATCGCGTTGTGGCTGCGTTTTGTGTCACAGGTTGATATGCCAAGGCTCGTTGCTGATTGCGCCAAACAAGGGCTTCAAATCACAGATGGGCAGATTTTTTCACAAGAGACGACGCCAGTACGAGCTATTCGACTTGGCTTTGGCCACCTTACTGAGGCAGAACTAGACGCTGGGATCAGATGCTTAGCTGCAGCGTTAAAGCAACAAGTGGCAGGGGCTATTAATATAGATAGGTCAAATTTTCCCGACCGACCTAGATAGTTGTGAGACGTTGTTGGACTGCCCGAGGCAGTCCAACTGTACATACATCATAGGGAAGAGTGACTTACACTAAAATAAGCAGTCGATATTTAGTCTTTTTTATTTCAATACCCTTGAGATCTGATCAATTTCTCCATGAGATTAATGTCATTAATAATCTGTTTTGCCACAAGTTCTTTTATTATACCTTTCCCCTCTTGTAGCAATTCTAGGTCATTCGCAATTCCGGCATGAATCTCACGAAGAGCGGGTAGTGACCGAACACTATAGGGCAGTTTTGTCATTGCCGTTCGGAAATGAAGTTGAGCATCATTTGTTAAAATATTAGAAGATGTTCCGATACTCGAATTAGAAATATCATTCAACTCAATCTGTACAATGCTGCGTGTTTCATTCAGCTCGTTCCAAAAAGGTTTATTGATAGGTCCTATCGTATAACCTATTGGTTCGCTGTTTTGTGCCCGGCGAAAACTCTCTAATAAATTTGGAACCACTAACAAGATAGTTGAACCAAATAAAAGCATTACAAACATGGTGAGTTTATAGCTAATTCGGCGAGCATTGTGAGTATTCATACCTAGAACCATTATGCTATTAATAGCAAACCGAAAGCAAAATACCATTCAGCTTGTCAATTAATTTTAATGTTGAAATGAATGGCGAAGCGCTGAGTCGTCGAAATAACGAGTATAATTACTGATTGCATCTAATACAGTTATGACCCCTTCCTTGGCACTACTGCCCGGTTGCTTTCCTGTTAACTGTGTGCTGCCTTTCAATAATTGGGCGACAATAATATGGAGTTGTGCATCTGCTTTAGCATTGAGTTTGCAGTTAGAAACGATGCCAGCCACTTGTTTTTCGATTTCAACCGAAAGATCATCAAGCTTTGAAGGGGGAAATTCACCTTGGTGAATCGCTGGCATGGCTGATGAAAGTTGTAGGTAGATGGCCGCCATTCCTTGCCGCAAGGCAGCATCTGTTTGCCATTTCTTACCAGAATTTAACTCTAGTTGCAGCGTGTGTTGGTCATTGTGATCGTGCGGAAGAAGAGATTGACTAGCTGCATAACCCATACCGGGCAGGATTAATGCAATAAGCATACTACTTCGCAATAAATTTTTCTGGAACATATGTACATCCATCGGCTAATTATAATAATAAAGGCATATCACGGCCTTAATCGGTAGGTGGCAGGGACGTTGTAAGGGGGAAACCTTAACTCAGGATTAATTCCATTTAATCTTGATCGGCAGCGGGCAAAATCTTGATTTGTATCAACGGCGTCCGTTGTACTTTACCGCCTACATCAGGTATCAGAAGCAGCAGCAAAACCTACAAGCTAATTTCATATCTGGAATAATTGGGCGACAACAGTCCGACATGACTGGAATAGAGGCTGTCACCGCATCGCAGTGCCCGTTTGTTGCTTCACACGTTTGCCACAGAGCTTGCCCATTGGGCGAGAAATCCATCGATCTTTTCTTCGATGTGGCTTTCGATGGTGCGCAGGCGCAGGATGGGAATATCGCTTTTCGCCAGGATGCTGTTCTTCAAAGCATCTCGTGTCGCTTGCTCGGGCCTGTCATGGGAGCCGCCATCGACTTCAATCACTCCCAGCGGGGTTTTACCCACCTTGAAATACAGCACGAAATCGCAACTGGCACGGTTGCGCATGAAATCCAGCTCATCCTTCGCCAAGGCCGGGTTAGTCGATGAAGCGACCTGGTTAAGCAGAACCTGGGCGTGACACGTCAGTGCCCGGTACGGCGCCTCGGACAGAGCCTCCCGCAACAGTTGCACCACGATTTGCTCTGATCTGAAGCGGGAATCTTCGGTGCGAAGCCTAGCCCGGAGCCGTGCCGGTGGACTGGTCGTACTCTCGGTACAACAGATCAAACGCCGACACCACGGGCGCACGCACAATTTGTCCGTCCTGCGCGTAATACTCAACGTAGCGCATCAATGCCGCGATATGGCTGTTGTTTGCAGTGAAAACTTCATCGCCTGTCACCAGTGTGAATCGAGTCTTGGCTCGCGATACCGCCACATTAACCATGCGTGGATCATCAACAAAATCTAGCCGTTCCTCATTGTGGTGCTTTTTGTCCAACACGGTAGAGAAGACAATCTCGTCGCATTCCCTGCCCTGAAACTTGTGCACGGTATCCTTGACGAAATCCGCTGGCAAGTACGTGCCGGAGAGTGTGACCTGTGCCCTGAAGGGAGAAATGAAGCCTCGGCCATCTTCGCTCAGCTCGATGGGCCCTCCCTCGTCGTCGAGTACCTTGAGCAAGGAGTCCAGTTCCCTGAGGTTGGTGTTCCTCCGGGTATGATTGCCCTTGGCTGTCACCAGTAGCCGCAGGGGTGCTTCGCCATTGTCCTGGGTCATTGGCACCAGTGCGTTATCGTAGAACTGCTGGTTACAGAACTGGATGATTCTGGGATGACAACGGTAATGCTCTTTCAGCAAAGTCCTGGGCAGCGTGTCCTTGAATACACCAATGCACGAATCAAGCAGACTGTATCGTTCACAATCATAGGCATCAGCAGGGGGCTGCAGGCCCAATTTTACGGGAATGTGCGCCAACTGACGGCTGTCCCCGACGACGATCAGATTCTTCGCGCAGCCCAGCGCCAGAACGCCCGGCACGATGTCCTGCTGCGAGGCCTCGTCGATGATCACGTAATCGAGGATTACCCCTTGCGCAATCGAATTGACGATGGAGTGGGTACTGCTACCGAGGATCGGGAAGCGTTGCACGAAAGCATCAAACTGTTTCCGGTAGGTCTGGGCGTCGAAGGTTTCCAACGCGCGGTCCTGCGCATGCAGATGGTACTTCAGATGACGCATCGAACTTACCGTTAATGCTTTCAGCAAGGCAGTGAAATTCCCACGCGCCAGCGATTCGCGGCAAGTCAGCAGAGCCGCGCCTTTGTCCCTCAACGCCTTGTCGTAGTAATGCATCTGCAGGGCATGGAAGAAGGACAGGCGCTCCGCTCCCCTGCGCGAAAGGTTTGGTGCGGAAAATCCTGAAATTGAACAGCAGCTCAATCCGGTCCTTGAGCCGGATGCGCTGCTCCCGAAGATGGGCGAGGTAGGCCATCAGGTCCGCCGTCTTGCGCGGGGATAGTCCGTACTTATCCAGAGACAGGGGAACGTGAACCCCATTCTCGTTCTGCCACTGCTGCAGATAGCGACGCTCGATGGTCAACTCATCAATTTCGGTCTGCAGTTGCGCTGCTATATTGTGGTCGTGTAGATGCTGTTTTAACCGTGCGAGCATTGTCTGGATTTCATCCATAGTCGGTGCAGGCTCGGATTCGGCCGATGGCCAAGGAGGCAGGTTGGCGAAGAAATCCTCTCTGTTCTTGCTGCTGCCGAGCTTGGCAACCAGATGACCCAGACTGGACTTCTCCAATTTTTCGTAAACGTTCTCCACTGCCGCGTTATTGTTGGACAGTACCGCGACCGTTTTACCTCGCAATAGGATATTGGCGAGGATGTTCAGGATAGTCTGTGTCTTACCGGTTCCGTGTGGCCCTTCAATCACACTGATCTGTGCACTGAACGCCTGCTCAACAGCCGCAAGCTGACTTTCGTTCACGCCGAATGGGTAGATCAGACTGCCGCCTTGCGCCTGCGTTCCATTCTGCCCTGTGCAGTAAGCATTCAAGGCAGTATCCCGGCTAGCTGATAGTTTTCCCAGTTGGCGCACAACATTGGCTGCGATCTGCCTTTGATCCGCCGAGCCAGCGCGATCCCTTCTGGTATCCGCCACGTCAGAAAAATAGCGGAAGACAGGTGATTCCTTCATCGCTGTCTGCGTCACAAACTGGATTCCGTCCATTTTGTAGACGTAGGGCTTGGCAACACCCGGATAGTGCACGACGGCATACCGCTCACCGTAAATCGTTCCCTTTTCGATAGGCTGGACGACCACGCTCCCCTGCCTCGTCAGCAACGTCTTGCCCAACTCACGGGAGGGAACTATACGGCACTCACTGAGTGGCCGTGTGTAGGTTTTCATCGATGGGAAATGGCAGGACAGTTGCAGTGCTGCGTATTGGTCACTCCAATAAATCGTCCAGTCGCTGATCTTCGCAGTCTTATCCTCTTCGCCGACATAGATAGAAACCATACGCTCCTTACTCATGCACAAACGACATCCGAACCTACCTCTCGCTCCAGATACCGGATGCCGTTATTTCTCCAATAAGAGATCATCTTGCCAACATCGCAGCCAGAAAGACATGGCCCTGCTACCAGCGAGGTGCAATAGGTGGCGGAGGACCACTTTCATGGGACTACCACCGGCAAGGCTCCAAATCGGCCAAATTTATTGCCCACCTGATCTGACACCAACGACCGTTCCCGCCTGCTAACCGGGCGGTCTCCCTTCATAGTTTGTGAATGTCCGCAACCTACTCCAGACTCAGAGGTCGGCTCCTGCGTCCCGGCAGTTCACGGATGCGTCCCCGCTTTCGGGCACGTAACGCGGCAATTGCCTTGATTACAGGAGCATCCACCACACCTGTTCGATGAGTGCTCGCTCTTGATCGATGGCAGCAAGTTAGCAAAAGAGATTATCGACAACTTTTGTCAAGCTCAAGGTGATCAGAATATCCACATAGGTTTTTTCTTAGTCGAATGGATATGCGCGGGCGAATTCATACCTTGATTCTGTTAGCTTGGGCGGATTGCGATTGAGGGGAGATGCACAGTTGTTCCTAAGGAACAAATCATCGGTTTCCTACGTAAAGTAGAAATAGGTCTTGTCATCAATGGACTATGTCGAAGGCATGAGCGTATCCGATACCAAGCGACGCAAAGAACTGGAGAGTGAGGATATGCCGACCATAGTGCTAAATCCGCTGTCCATGGTAGATGGAGCAGACCAGTCACCTTAAGTTAGTGTCCACGAAGGGCGGGACAGACCACTCCGGGGCCTCTTTCACTAGACATAGTTCAGGCTATCGCAACTAGCTGGCCAAACTGAGCTTGCCCTTTACCCAAGTGTTTCGCTCGATACATTGCGTGATCGGCTGCGGTCAGTATCATGGTTCGAGTTCCTTGCCCCTGGCGAGATTGCAACAATGCCAATGCTGGCCCCAAGTGTACGGGGAATCTTCGCTGAGAGTATATGCATAGGTATGGAAATAGCTGAGATAAGGGTTCTGGCCATGCTTAAGGCATCTTCATGATCAGTTGTTTGAGTTAAGATAACCACAAATTCATCCCCGCCAAGACGGCCAATAAAATCATTTTTTCCCACCGTACACTTAAGACGTCGGGCTACTTCAATGAGAGCTTGATCGCCAGCTTCATGGCCTAGCTGGTCGTTGATTGGTTTGAAACCATCGAGGTCAATAAACAGTAAATGGGCTTTGTTGCACAAATCAGTTCAAGGCCGAGCCGCCCCAATCCCCCCAGACGGACTTATCCCATACGGACTGTTTGTGGCGTGCCCAGCGCTGTGAAGCGATTTAGAATCGCTGCACAGATTTGAAGCTCTGCCACCTGCCGGTCAAAGTCCCGTGACTTAACCCGGTCTGCCAGCAATTTGAAACAGTGCATCTTCGTTTCTACCAAGCTACGACGATGGTAGCCACTCCACTTTTTCCAGAGCGTGCGCCCCAGATATTTCACCGAGCGTAGTGACTCATTGCGAGCCTGATTGCCCAGTGAACTCCCTTTCCAGAATTGGCCGTTTCGACGTGGGGGAATGATGGCCGCCGCCCCACGCTCTGCAATCGCGGCATGACATAGCCGTGTGTCGTACGCACCATCCGTGGTCACTGTCACCAGTCCCTCTGCCGCCGGAATTTGCGCTAGTAGCTCTGGCAGCATCGTGGCATCACCGGTGCGATTGTCGGTCACTTCCATTGCCCGGATTTCCAGCGTTTGCGCATCTATACCCAGATGCAGCTTACGCCATTGGCGGCGGTAGTCAGCACCATGCTTTTTCACTTTCCACTCGCCTTCACCCATCATCTTGATGCCGGTGCTGTCCACCAAGAGATGCAGACAACCCTGCTTCTTCTGCACCGGAATGCGCACTTGCAGGTCCTTCTGACGGCGGGAAAGCGTACTGAAGTCAGGCACCGCCCAGTCAAGTCCAGCCAAGCACAGCAGGCTCTCGACCATGCCGGTGGCTTGCCGTTGCGCCAAACCAAAAAGGCATTTGATGGTGAGGCAGAACTGTATGGCGGCATCGGAGAAGGTCGGCTGACGCCCTCGTTTTCCCGTGGCAGGTGCCCGCCAGTTCATATCTTTGTCCAGCCAGAGAAGGAGCTGCCCTCGCTGCTTGAGGGAGTGGTTGTAGGTTTGCCAGTTGGTGGTGCGGTACTTGGATGGGAGGGGCTTGCTCATGCCGTCATTCTACCGGATGGGTGCAAGCCCCGATTAATGCAACAAAGCCTCTCGACCAAGCTGCGGCGATGGTAGCCCGTCCACTTTTTCCAGAGCGTGCGCCCCAGATTGTCAATCAGCGTCGAATTTTGACCAGCAGGTCACTTTTGTGTGCTGTTTTACACGCCAGAAATGCCACCAAACGGAGAGTGAAGACTACTTAACGCGTGATAATAACCGTTATCACGCGTTAGATCTCCACGGGGGCGCATGTAAGAATTTAATATCATGTCAGGATGCTACAGCTTGCTGTGCTGCGTAGGGTCTTGTCTTGGGCGTCCTGCAACCGTTGTCAGTGCTCTATCGGACACTCAAAATCAATTAATAAGCAACATCTATGTGGGATGTGTGACTATTTCACATCGGTTTCCAGATACAGCATCTGAAAAACTCGCCCTTTAAGTCAAAATTCTGCCCCATCGGAAAATAATATTATTCATCAAAAAAGTGTAAATATTTTTTCCACCTACTATTTCGATACATAACACGTAAATTTAAAATAAAAATATAAATTATTTGCAGGAAATAAAAGTTGTGCCATGTAAAACAGTCGTTCTCTCCCATTTTCAACTCCCAAGAAAAGGGTAATGTTTTCTGGCCCATGCAACTACCGAGCATTTCTCGGTAGTTGCGTATGTGCAAAACTTGAACATTCGTTCAGCATATTTTATGGCTTTAGCAGGCTGTTGAAATACCGGTAAGCCGGGCGCATTCCTGCTTCTGCTTGCGCGTGACCCATGCTTCACATCGCCCCCCCCAGCTGCCGTTCCCACAGCCAGTTCAAGCCAGAATCCCTCATCAGACGGCGCTTGCGGGGTGGATTTCCCCGATAACGACCCGCTCACGGCAGCTGCGGACGCAATGCGACCAATGAACGTAGCCGTATCAGGTTGTAGGCCGCCATCGTCAGTGTCAGCAACTGATCCACTTTGGCCAAACTCCGCACCATCACCCGGCGGATCGGGCCGATGGTTTTGACCCAGCCGAAACACTGCTCGATGCATTTGCGCCGACGCTGACTCAGCGGTCGCGTGGTGCGACCGTCAATCGCGCTGCCTCCGGTTCGCCGGGTATTACGTGCCACATGCGGCGTCACCTTCATCTTGCGACATGCACTGACGAAGCCACGCGTGTCGTAGTTCTTGTCGGCACCGACCGTTACGCGGGTATCCGGTCGGCAAACATCGGCCAGCATGGTGGCCGCCACATCCCGTTCAGCATAGCCATCGGCAGTGCTGGCGCGCACATTGACTACCAAGCCATGACGATTGGCTGTCAGTACGTGCCCCGTGTAACTCAGCTGTGCCGGTGCGACGCTACTTTTGCGGTACAGCTTGCTTTCTGGATCGGAGACCGAAGCATGACTGGCGTTACTGCGCTTCTCTCCATGCCAGTTGTCTGGGGGGCGGTCGTCGTCACTTCCATCCTTACTCCGCACGCTTTTATGGCTGGCCCACGCCCTGGATCAAGGAGCCATCGACGCTGAAGTGTTCCCCCGATAACAGCCCTTTGCTGGCGGCCATCTCGACCGTAGTATTGAATAATTCGGTGACGGCATCAAAGGTCATCAGCCGGTCACGATTCTTGCTGAATACGGAGTGGTTCCACACGGGGTCTTCAATGGCGAGGCCGACGAACCAGCGGAACAGCAGGTTGTAGGAAATCTGTTCAACCAGCAGTCGCTCGCTGCGGATGCTATACAGCACCTGAAGCAACATGGCGCGCATCAGTTTCTCAGGCGCAAGCTCGGCCGTCCTCCTTTGACATCGGCCTCATACATTGCCGAGAAGCGGCCATCCATTTTGGTGAGGGCTTCGTTGAGCCAGGTGCGGATGGGGCGCAGCGGATGGTTGGCCGGAACGAATTCCTCAAGCCGAATGGTGGTGAACAACGCTTCGTTATAACCGTCTGCTCCGCGCATCGCGCATCCTTCCATCTTGAGTACTTGTCCGCATCGTCGCTGATCGGTGCGCGAGACGCCAGTATTTCAACAGCCTGTTAGCGAACGAGTGCAAAATATGCGCACGCCGCTCTCATAGGCGGATCCGGGCGAGGCGCTGGAGGCCCATCAGATGCTTTGAGTAACAGAATCAGCTGCGACTAAACCGTTTGGAGCGGAAAAGGGCCCGGAATGACGACTTTGGTTAACGCTGTTCGGCTTGACGATGACACTATGTAGGTAAAGCTATATGATGGCCGCACGTTGGGGGTTCCGCTGGCTTGGTTTCCGCGCCTGCTGTCCACCAGCGAAAAGCAGTTGGCCAAGTGTGAGCTGAGCGCCCACGGCATCCATTGGGATGAGTTGGACGAAGACCTGTCGATTAACGGCTTGCTGGCTGGCCGTAGCGACATGGAGCAGCTACTTCGACTGCTTCTACCGCCCGTAGAGCTTCGGCATCGTACAGCGCATAGTGCCAAGGCCTTCGCGTCTGCGAGTGATACTCCATCACCGCACACTCAAATCCGGCACTGGCCATGCACACTCTCAGTGTCGTACCAACCCTCCAGATTCTCTGACCACTCCCCCTCCAGCGCATCCGCCAGTAGATCTCTGTCATGTTGCGAATCGGAAGCAATGGGCTGTCTCTCGAACCAGTCTCGTAAGCGCTTTCCCAGCCCCCCCCGGCTCACACTGGCACCGGCGACCTGACCCAGCTGGGACCACACGGTGGACTGCACAAAGGCTCTGCACTTCGAAAGGTCAAAGTCCTGCACCTCGAGGTAAAGCTCATGCTGGCCATCCTCACTGACCATGCCAATACTGATCAACTCGCAGTCAATGAAGTCCGTAAACTCGGCATCCCAAAAAATCAGCATGATCAACCCAATTAACTTGATATTTTGCGTAATTTATTTGGAGAAGTTAATAAAAATATAGTTATTTCTATTATTATTCCATACATGTCACGTCTTACCATACAGCTCATCATGCGGCGAGCCCCTCGCGGCCAACCAATCGATGCCAGAATGCTGGCAGATCTTGGGATATCCTCGGCTGAGGCCTCGCGCCTGACCGGGCAAGGATGGCTTCAGCGACTTGGGCGAGGCGCTTACCTGCTAACCGGGGATCATTTGACATCTGACGGCATTGTCTCCTTCCTCGGACGTCGTACCCCGGACTTCACATCGGAGGTAAAACTGCACTGGACCGGCAAGGTATCCGTCACAATATCATGATGAGAGAGCGGCTCACGCTTTGGTCACCGACGCCGATCGATCTCCCTCAATGGGCAAAAGATAGCGTGCATATTACCTGTCAGAGCACCTCACTTTTCGATGCTTAAGCATGCCCTATCAACAACACCTTCGCACCCTCCCCGGCGGACACCCCGAGGTCTTCGTCTCATGCCGCGAGCGAGCCATCCTTGAGCTCATAAGCGATATCGGCCGCGGGCAGAGCCTTGAGGAGGTCCGTAACATGTTTGTGGGCCTTAGAAATATCCGCCCGGCGGTAATGGCCGAGCTGCTTGATCACTGTCATCGGGTGAAAGTGGTGCGGCTGGTACGAGATCTTGCCCAGCAAGAGGACTATGACTGGGCCACAATCGCTCAGGTGCGCGCTGATGCGCTCAGTAGCGGGAAACGATGGTCGATGGTTGGGCCTGATGGTGAGCGGCTGACGCTCAAGCCGTGATTCAAATGTGCCATAGCTAGTGATATACCAAGAAAACTCGGTAATCTTGGATATGTTACCGCCACTGGTCGAGAACCTTACAGCTGAGCGCTGAGTGTGTCATCACGACGAGAAAGCAAAGCGCCACCTCAATAGGTGGCCGGTATCACCACGGGAAAAAGGAATTTTCTAGGCTGTATTCTGCACTCCTTGAGCACCTGCCAGCGCCAAGAGGCATGATTTAAAAGCTTATATTGGATTGAGGATAATCCCGGTCGATATCATCGATGTCATATTTTCACGGTGAAAACGTAGTTCGCTCAAGATGGGCAAACCATGATGGTACGCACCGGTAGGTCGGAGCCCCAATCCTGAGGGCGCCCCCCTGCTACAGGAAATCCGACCGTAGTTCGGCCAGAACGACATTCCTCACGATGTTTTCACGGTGAAAACGCAGCTTGCTCAAGATGAGCAAACCATGACAGTACGCATCGGTAGGTCGGAGCCCCAATCCTGAGGGCGCCCCCCCTGCTACAGGAGATCCGACCGTAGTTCGGCCAGAACGACATTCCTCACGATGTTTTCACGGTGAAAACGCAGCTTGCTCAAGATGAGCAAACCATGACAGTACGCATCGGTAAGTCGGAACTCATACTGTCGGTATTCGCCTACGATTGCGAACATGCCTATCTAAGCCCCGAAAAATACCGATCTGGCAAGTACCGTATTGCGCGGATGCCCATGCGGGGATTACACGAGGGTAAGTGCCCCTTCAAGTGGGATGAAGGCGAGTTGGGCGCGCGGAATGCGACATCCAGCGGTAGCCCCTCACCA
This sequence comes from Paludibacterium denitrificans, assembly GCF_009707705.1. GTDB lineage: Bacteria > Pseudomonadota > Gammaproteobacteria > Burkholderiales > Chromobacteriaceae > Paludibacterium_A > Paludibacterium_A denitrificans. The sequence continues at coordinate 149,919 of NZ_WLYX01000002.1, forward strand.
CACCGTCTCCCGGTGAAAATCAACCAAGGATAGCGCATTCTGCTGGACAGCGAGTGCTTATGCTTCCGCCTCCACTGCACTTGTCTCGACTGGCATGACAGCCAGCACAGGGACGGCAGGGAAAAATAACGCGAACGCCTTGAGTTTCGCCCGCGAAACTCGCCTGTCGAGTCAGCTCGTTGCTACCGAGCACGCCCGGCAGCGACCAGCAGACTTCTTAGGAAAAGATGAACTCGTTCGTCCCGAGTCGATGCTCGCCAAACTTGGCCACGTACTCACCACCCAACTGATCGCGAGCATTTGCAGCCTCGGCCTCAGTGCGATAGAGACCGGCTTTGTTGCACAAATCTGGGCTTGTATACGTCCGGTAGAATGACGGCATGAGCAAGCCCCTCCCTCCCAAGTACCAAACCACCAACTGGCAGACCTACAATCAGTCCCTCAAGCAGCGAGGGCAACTACTCCTCTGGCTCGACAAGGCTATGAACTGGCTAGCGCTTACCACTGGTAAACGGGGGGGCGCCAGCCAACGTTTACCGACGCCGCCATTCAGTTCTGTCTCACCATTAAATGCCTTTTTGGCCTCGCGTTACGCCAAACCACTGGCATGGTCGAAAGCATGCTGCATTTGGCCGGGCTCGACTGGGCGGTGCCTGATTTCAGTACGCTCTCCCGACGCCAGAAAGACCTACAAGTGCGTATCCCGGTACAGAAAAAGCAGGGTTGCCTGCATCTGCTGGTGGATAGCACCGGCATAAAGATGATGGGCGAAGGCGAGTGGAAGGTGAAAAAGCATGGTGCAGACTACCGCCGCCAATGGCGCAAGCTGCATCTGGGGGTGGATGCGCAGACGCTGGAAATCCGTGCAATGGAAGTGACGGACAACCGCACTGGCGACGCCACCATGCTGCCGGAGTTGCTATCGCAAATCCCAGCGTCAGAAGAACTGATGACGGTAACCACGGATGGGGCGTACGACACGCGCCTGTGTCACGCTGCGATTGCAGAACGTGGCGCAGCGGCCATCATTCCCCCGCGGCGAAACGGTCAACTCTGGAAAGGGAATTCACAGGGCAATCAGGCTCGCAATGAGTCACTGCGCGCGGTGAAGTACTTGGGAAGGACGCTCTGGAAAAAGTGGACTGGCTACCATCGCCGCAGCCCTGGTCGAGACGAAAATGCATTGCTTCAAATTGTTGGCAGACCGCGTCAAATCGCGGGACTTTGACCGGCAGGTTGCAGAGCTTCAAATCTGTGCTGCGATACTCAATCGCTTTACTGCGCTGGGCACGCTGCACACGGTCCGCATGGGATAAGTCCGCTTGGGGTTTGGGGTAGTTCGGCCTTTAACTGATTTGTGCAACAAAGCCGAATCACGACGGTCTCACCTAACCATCACCTTTCCGAAAATATCAAACATCCGTTTACTATGCGTGCCATCAACTAGGACGGGGTCACGCTCAGGCTCGGCAACACGCCTTGAGTCCTGCGGCAACTCCGGATTGTTCGCTGATTGGCCAGCTCAGTCAGGCGATTGACCGCATTGACCGCCCGTGCATAGCACCGGGTGGAAGTACAGACATGGAACTCTTGGTCGACCCCATCAACATGACAGTGAAGGCTTTTCGACGCGGGTTTTCGGCAGAGATTACACAATTTCGTTGTTTGCATTGTTCTCAACGCCACAGGTTATTCATTTGGGATAATGGCAGCACCCGCGCGGTAACGCAATCCTTGCTGATTAATATTTAATCAATTTAGTGCAATGATTGAATGACCGAGCTCATAGCTGATCTCATTGATAATTTGCCCTGAGTTATCCAAAGTTTCTGTGGATAATTTCAAGGGGGAATCCTTACTCAAGCCATTGGATAACCCAGCCATGACCGCCTCTGCGGCTTCGATAGCGTTGAACGCCCGGCTGTGTACCTCACTGGGACGTAGGCTGGCGATGTTGAATCGATGTGTAGACATCAACTCTCCTCAACGCAGATAGCAGAATTTGATTGGCTTGTTCCAGCTTGGCTGACTCAGGTGCACTGTCTTTGCCACTGCAGTTAAACACAGCATGCATATCCGCCATGAATGCGCCCCTCAATTTCCCGAGGGGCCAAGAAATCCGGCGCTGTTTTCCAGATGCCATTCCAAATAATGAGGATCTGATTGCATGGGGGCGTGCTTCATTGCTGAAGCTTGGCAGGAGGCCGTCACTACCAGCACTGTGATGATCCATAACTTGCTCATATACCGTTTCCTTTTCCCACCTTTATTTCGGCGGTTCGTTGCGTTGAGCAAATACGGTAGCAACCAACGACTCAAGTTCAAGACCACACATAGCCTCTCCGGCGCCTTTGGGAAATGGACCGCGCGGACACATCGAACAACCGGCAATCAGGTTATTGGCTTCCTGCCCGGGAAGCCGTTCGACCTGTATCCCACGGTGCAGCATATCGAGCACATCCGCGATCACCAGACTCTTGTCTGGCCCATCGCCTACGGCATGCACTGTGCATCCATTTTTAACCTGCCAACAAATGCGTACTCCATGCTCATTATCCTTTTCTGGCGCCTTCTGGCATGCCATTCAGACCAAGAGGTTCGATAAACACACCTCGAGCTTCAGCCGTACAGAACACCGATCCGCACTAAAGCGAAGACTCAGATAACCACTATCTTCCAACCGAGAGAGGGCATCTCTGATTCGTGTATGAGGCAGGCCAAGCCGTTGACTAAAGTCCCGAATGGAAACATTCACCCAGTCTGACGGCGCCAACAGATCCACTTCACCTAGTAGCTGGCAGGCAATCCCCCAATACCGGCTCGGTAGCTCCTGAAACTCGTCATGCAGCCACAGCTGCCGTTGGGCATATTCAAGGCGTTGCATTCGCTCCGAATGGAGCGTGGTCCTATCCACGATGACTCCTTACTGTTTTGTACGTTTTGTACGTTTGGCACGTTTGTCACACTGGTCGGTGAGCTAATCCCCTGAAAAGAGACCCCAAACCGGGTTTTTCCCATCGCAACGCGAACGATCTCGTCTTAACCTTTATTTTTTGGTCTGCCGTAGGCTGGATATATACTGTCCACGAAATGGACTCCCCCTGTGTTACTCACAACCATTGCAGGCTGCCGTCACCCAACAGCCCTGGCTTCGATGTTCTCTGTCCAGGTGCGACCATCGCGTTCGGCAAATAGCAGGGCTCGACCTGCCGCGATACGCTCTACCAGGTAACGCACTCCCTTCCTGATAAAGCTGGTGCCTTGGCGAGGATCTTGTGTGTCTTCGCCAAACAGGAATGACCAGTGTTGATATACCTGCTTAAATGCGCCGTAGATTGACTCCCAAGCGCCCACCAGCTTCTTGTCACCCGTGTAGACAACAGGTTTTCCATCCTTCTCATCGGCTTTCCAGATCAACGGCGTTGGCAGGCAAGCCATTGGAATGACGACGTGCCCATCCATATTGACGACCGCTTTTCTGCAGACATCTGCCAATCGCTGTTCCAACTCCGCCAGCATCTCATCGGTGATTGGCATGGGAGCTCCTCCATTTATCTCCGGTGAGCTGAGTGTCCAGACGCCTTCATGGCTGGCGACCTTTTCACCCGGTCTTAATATGCCCATGTCATTAACTGACATGTTTTGAAACAGTATTAACAGTTTGCGCTGTTTGTCGGTGAACTGCTGTTTCTCCTGTTTTTTCTTGTCGGCCACCAGATACTTTTCTGGATTTCGCAGGAAATTTCTGAATACCGAGAACAAGGTTTTGCCTTCATATCGTTCAATAATTTTTCCAAATTTCTTGATTTGTTCCTGAATTTTTACATTCGCTTTTTTTGCTTCGGACATCAGGAAAACCATCTGTTTTTCTGATATTCCTCGCGTTAACAGCGGAATCACTTCTTTCGGAAAATTTGATCTACCAACACGGAAGAAAGACCGTTTCTCTTTCTTTGTGCTGTTTTCTGATTTCTCCTCAATCGCTGTCAGCAGACTCGCTCCGAGTTCGGTAAAGCGGATGGCTCGTTCACCGTCGAATCGTTCGATAAGTTTTCGTTCTTCCAGTGCTCGCCAATTTCAGATACAGCGCGCTACGCCCCAGCATGCTGTACTGGCCAATGATTTTGCGTGGAACCGTTATCGGGCAACGGAAATCACTGGAATTAAGGAATACCAGCAAACTGCTGATAACCGACTGCTCGGCCATATCTTGCAGGTACTCGTTGATCTTTAGCTTTTTAGCCCGCAGTGCAACTTGCAGGATGGCAAGCTTGTGCGGGAAGTTTTCGGAAAGGCTCATTTCTCGTTCCCAAAAGACTTCGCCCGTCTGAGCCGGAGTGGCCGAGACGGGCGAAGTTGAAATTTTGATCGGAAAGTAAAAACCCCCGAGGGTTTCTCGGGGGTCTAAGTGGTGGGCCAGCTTGTAGCCTTGGTTTTAATCTGCTTGTTCGTTCCCTAGCAGTTCGCCGGGTTTCTATAGCTATAGAAACTGGATGAGGCATACGTGGGATGTTGGTCGATGACTTTCTATAGCTATAGAACATCTCTCCGGAGGAATGCGGAGCGATGCTGCCATTTGTTCTGCCATCATCTCGAAGCGCGTCAATACCGCGCTTTCTGTTTTCTATAGCTATAGAAATCATTTCTGAATGTGCGGACGAGAGGCAGAATTCTATAGCTATAGAAAACTTGCTGGGTGCCAGCTTGGAGTCGGCACCGGCTTTCTATAGCTATAGAAAGTTTTTCCCGAAGCATGTTGATCTACTTCGCTCTGTTCGTTGCCTGTTTCGCTTTGAGCACCCGTTTCGCTGCAATGGTTTTCTATAGCTATAGAAACGCAAGGGGTAAGGTTGGTCACGGTCTGTTTTCTATAGCTATAGAAACTGTCTGACGGCTTGCTGTTTGGCGATAACTTTTTCTATAGCTATAGAAACGGGATCTTGATGTGGCGAGGGGAAGGGGAATTCTATAGCTATAGAAACAACGTCAACCGGCTGATGATGGAGCCGGTTTTCTATAGCTATAGAACGAAGCATGGAATGCCTTGTTTTGAAGGTGTTAGTCACCATCACTTTGACCATCATCGGGTGGCAACTCAGGTGTCTCATAATCCTTCAAGACAAGTTTGATCTTTCTGGCGATTTCTTCGCTCATATCTGGTGGATAGGCGCTTAAATCTAAGTCAACCAACATTCTTTTGTTGGTGTAACGCATTTTTCCCAGCCCGTGCAATGTGGTGGTGGTTCCATTCCTGTTGTTTCTGGCCGTTTTCCCAGAGGAGATCGATGCTACGTGCTTGGCCACCTTGTCGCCCGTCCAGTGCGCCGGTCAGGACTTTGGTGGCCACTTTATTTAGTTCTTCCTCGCTCTCGGTTTTGTTGTTGAGCGATGCCAGCTGAACCGCTACGTTATAGCTGAAGCGGTATTTATCTTGCTCGATAATGCTTCTTGTCGTTTCTGGTAATTTGCTGAACGCCAGCAATGCGTAAACCTTTTTATCAGAAACTTCCAAATCGGCAGCAAGGCTTTGCACGGAATCGTAAGTTTTTCTTTCGATCAACTTGGCAAAAGACATGCCTTTGTCATAGTCTGTCAATGGGTTACGCTTTTCGTTTGCCTTAAAACCCATACGGAACGCGGAGCGGCCATCTACCCCCGAGCGGATGACTGCCTTAATAACCGGGCCAAGATGGTGGTTTTTGAACGCCTTTAGCCGGGTCAATCCTTCGATCATTTCATAGCGGCCATTGTCCTTTTCTCTGATGATGACAGCCTGCAGCTGGCCAGCCAGTGCATTGCCATCACCTTCGGAAAGTAGGGCTTGCGCCATCGCGGACACTTCTTCTTCCGGGTAGTGCCAGCGTTGTGGGATATCGGGTTCGTCAATTTGATCGATCGGGATGAGTTTGATTTCTTCTTCACCACCGACGGCGATGGTTGAACGAACTCCCGGGAAAATATCGCCAGAGAATACGCCATTATCTTTTAGCGCTTGCTCGCGGTCTTTGGCTCTGGCGGCGAGTTTGTCTGCAATGGAAAGGTTGTCGGACATGATTTCTCTACTCAATTAAGCCGCATCTACGCGAGTTGACTCATTGCTTTTCGACTTGTGACCCGTTCCACGCACTCGCGGTTTTCCACCGACTCTGTGATTGACTTCGTCGGCCGGGTCGCGGATTGCATCTGCAATCGCCGTATTGTCTTTGAATGAGATAATGGGCGTCCGCGCCATTAGAGAGTTTTTTGCCTGAACGCTCTCAGGGATGGATGTTTCGAGCAGCTCGATATCGGCTTTCTCAGAAACGCGTGTTCTAAGCGCGTGTTCAGTCTGTTTCGCCCCCAACGTTCGCCGTGAAACTTTGTTCATCAGACAGAACGGTGTTGCCATTTCCGGGTTGAGTTGAGACTTGGCGCGCGAGACATAGACCAGTACGTTTTCCAGCCCGGAGATAGAAAATTCATCGCCAGATTCAATGGGGACAATAACGTGATCGGCGCAGGCCAGTGCATTCGCTTACAATACGCCGGAAAGTCGTGGCGGGCAGTCGATGATGATGTAGTCGTAGAGGTCTTTCACTTCGTCCACGACCTTTTTCAGGCGGAACGAAGCGTTAAACATCTTCATGTGGATTTCTTCAGCCTGAATGTCCAACCGCAGGTTGGCCGGAAGAAGGTTTACGCGCTTAAACCCCGTTTCTTCGATCAGGCATTTCCCCAGATGGATTAGGGGATCGTCGGCCATCATCAGATCGCCAACATTCATACCTAGGCGCTCAGGATTGACCGGGCTTAGCAACGAGCTGGAGTTCCCTTGAGGGTCCAAGTCGATAACAAGAATGTTGTTGCCCAGACGGCCGAGACCATCACCAAGGTTGGTTGTTAGCGTGGTTTTGCCAACGCCGCCCTTGTTATTGATCATCACTATGACTTTTGCTGCCATGATGGTCCCCTCTATTGAATGGGGTGCATTGTGTCATTACCCCGAACTTGCCGCAACACATAATTTTTTCACATTCATATATCGTTGATTACAAAGATTTATTTACGTTGTTTTTGCCGACTTCGTGAGGCTAATTTCCCGTGTTTACCTATTTGTCGTAATTATTTTGTTGGGAATTCTTACTCCAGCGTGCATCTTATCCAGAATGGACACGCAGTTAGGGGGAGGAAAAAGGCCAAAAATCCGGGTTTTTCCACCCCTCTATGTGCTGGCTCGGTATCTACGGGCCTTGCTCGTTCATTTCCTCGCTTTATTCTTCTGTCTTCGGGGGGCTTAGCCGAACCATTTTTCCCACAGGGATTTCTTGGGTACCGACCGATCTTTGCATACGGATTGGACTCTGGCGTATTCCTGCGGCGTGTCAACGCCACCGTTCATCTGTTCCACACGATCCAGCACCAATTGCATTCGCCGCTCAATGGAAGCGCACCGCTGATCAATACGGCTCTGCGCATTCTTTAGATTTTGGTAGTAGCCATATTGCCCTTGGAATTCGCGCTGAATGGTGGCCACCTCTTCCTCGACGATTTAGCCCATGCCGTCTTCAGCAATTTTGGCGTGTTTGTGCTCGTGCTCGATGGTTGCCCTGGAAGAAGCAGCTATTGCTCGGAATCTCGCGTGGCAGGGGAGACAGTGACCTAGCGGTCAGTGAGTTGGACCCGCTCTTGGGGGGGGAACGCAGAATCCATCGGGGACTTGGGCGACGCGGAACCAGTGCTTTTACCTTCAGCCTGTATTGAACACTATAACCTGACCAGTCCGTTACGACTGGCTTGGGCATTACCTGTTCGATTCGATAGCCGAAGTACAGGACTATGCCACCGACTGGATATGGACCTACAATCACGAGCGGCCGAATATGGCACTCGGTGGCATGACCCCGAAGCCGAAACTGGCTCGTAGCCAGATGACCTCGACTTTAGCCGACAGCTAAAAAAAGGGGGGGCCGCGCAGGTCTTGGAAAAGATGTTGAGCAAGCGGTTGATGGCGTCTCCATCGACCACTATGCGGCGATATTTCGCCACAATCCAGTACACGCCTCTCACTCTGTAACGTGCGTAGTATGCAGGATAAGCTTCGTCAGATCCAAGATGGATTGCCGTGCTGGAGACCCCGCCTCTTTGGGATGAAAGAATTGTAGGTTTGCAGAGTTCGTGAAAAACGCGATCCTTGATTTGTAAGGGATTTTTCACTTACGTGCACATGCGGGGAGCCTACCAACTTGCAGACTACGTGAATAATTCCTACAGAATTTGCGCTCTTTGTAAAAAAAATGTATCAAATGCGGTAAAATCAAAGACTTATAAAGTCTTTCCGTTTGGCTGTATCCATCTTTCAGGGCATTGCCCCAAACCCAGCAGAGACCCTCGTTCACCAACTCATAAAGCCAATCAGCTGTCATGATGTTCCGAAGAGGCTGATACGACTCCACTTTATGAGGCCATCAGGAAACCGGCTGGGCTTCACCGAAGTGACTGCCCTGCCGGTCGTTGGATTACTGCCCTCAGAAGTCACAAGTAGGTTGTAGGGGGAAGCATAGGCAGGGATTACTCGTCGTGAGATTGCAACGGCGGATCACTTAGATCCAGAGTGACTCCCCCGATGGTCACGTTACCGACCATCCGGTAGGGGTCATCCTGATCCGTCTGGTAGACCACACGCCCCCCTTCCTTGGCAAGAGTACGACGTGCACGAGAATTGAGTTCTAAACTCTCATCACCTTGTTGTAGCAGTGTGGTGCGGGCTTCTTCCACTACTTCTTCCACTAACGCCTGAGTCTGGGGAGGCAAGCGGTCAAAGATCTCCTGAGAATTGAGTGCAGAACTAGAGTAATCACCCTCAGGAACGAGTACTTCATTTTCCAATTTTTCGAAGCTCATCACGAGAGCCTGAATTTCATGTTTGATAGACATACGACATCTCTTTCCAATTTCCAACGAGCTTACTGCGGACTTGGAAGCACCCAGCCCCACGTTTAGCATTAGAACCAGCAGGCCAGAGTGTTCAGCGTGCTGCCGAAATCCTCTTCGTCTGAGATGAGGTGAATGGCTGGCGCCAATTTCCAATGCCCATCGGAATAGATTTGGCACAGGAACTCATGGGCATCTTCATCCTCATCCTCCGGCTCCATGTAGCGGAATACTGCCCCATCTACTTCGACGGTTTTCACGGCCGTACCATCTTGGTAGAAGGCATCAAACAAGGCATGCCAAAGCCCATGGCCCTCGCGGATGAAACGCAGATGAGGCCCCTGTTGCAAACTGGTGGGCGTGAAAGGCAGCCGGTGCAGTTCGAGACCACCACTTTCAGCTTCAAGTGCCATCGCTTTGACCTGTTCAAGTGTCACTTTCGGGGGCGGCGGAATAAGCCCCCCGGCGAATAGCTTGATTGGTAGAAGAGACAGATTCGATGAATTCGTAATGGCCCATAAATGCATCAAAGTGCGCGATGCAGAACTTAGCCAATGGGGCGAAATGGGGGCTCTCTTGGATTAGTTTGGCCGTACGTAATGGATCAAGCTGGGGCTGAACAAATTTCCGAGCATTTTCGGCAGCCTTAACTTGGTCGTAGTTGCGGTCAAACAAGAGGTTGGCAACGAAGTTTCGTGCCTTAGTCATCGGATCAGCCGAGATACCAACTTCCTCGGCGGCGTGACGAAGACTATCCACAATATGGGATACGGACATGTGCTCTCCTAATATCAGCAGGCAGCCCGATTAACGCCTAACGCTGACATGAAAGTACATGCGAAAAATTGGTTTTACACACTGTCCGACTCGGGCTAGCTCAACCCCGTGTGCAGGGCCCATACCCTAAGCAGGATATAGCTACGCTTAATCTATCTGAACGGGCTTCATTTTGCAATAAATTCGCCGTGGTCTTTCAGTGGACACTAACTTAAGCTGGATGGACTGCCTCAACTTCCGGGACAGTCCACCAAGAATGGTTGGGGGGGGGGATAAGCAGTCGACCAAGTGTTTGATGGATGTATGGGCACAGGAGCGAGATCACGCGTAAGTTCTCGCGCCGAGTCCTTTGAAATCTGCAAAGATTGCGCCCTGCTCCGGAAGGTCTGGCGCAGCGCCGCCTATCGCAACCGCGAGTTGGGGGTACTGGGGAGCAAACTGCGGGTAGGTTTCTTCTACCCTCAGCACTGCAGGATCGATGCCCTCGGAGTTCAATACGTAAAACTTGAACAGGTCATCTACCCGGTTGCCTGCTTCTGGCAGGTATTCAATCGTGCCCGTGGATAATGCGTGTCAGGCAGACCTCCTTGTCCGGGTTGTGTTGCAGCAGGAAGACACCAAAGTCGGTGGTGCTTACGCCCACGTCGATGACCATGAAAATCTCGCGCTGTGCCTCCGACGTCCTCCCTGTATTGAGTTGCACGTCACTTTAGAGTCCAATCCATGCCTGTGGCTTGTGGCGTCGGAGAAAGTTGGCTGCCGTCCCCGTTTGCCTGTGGTAGGTGCCAGCTAGTTTATGTCTTTATCGAGCTAAAGAAAGTGTTGCCCTCGTTGCTTGAGGGGCTGGTTGTAGGCATGCAAGTTGGTGGTCTGGTACTTGGGAGGAAGGGAGGGCTTGCTCATGCTATCATTCTACCGGACGTACACAAGCCCCGATTTGTGCAACAAAGCCGTCAATGGCATATGTAGGGACAGCTGAAGTTAGACTGATGAACATCAGAAATGAATAAGCAAAACCGCCAGAAGGCGGTTTTTGCTTTAACTAAGGACATCATCAGTGGGCTTCTTAGGGCCGACGGTACAACACGGCACTGTCCGCATTTCGTTGTACCCGATGGCGTAACCTTACATGGACTCAACGTGAATGTCAAGTCAGATTTAGGCGTCCGAAACACTGCAAGCCATCTCAGACATTATCCTTCTGGCTACAGCATCCTCGAAGTTGTCCTCAAGTATTTCAGAATATTCCCGTGCTATAGCTTCATGAATTTCTGCAGTTTTTAACTGCATTTGTAACTGTTCTAACTGTTTCTGTAGCTCGATAATCTGTTTGTCACGCAGTGCAATTTGGTCATTTTTCTCTTCGACCACAGCTTGTGCCTCTACGCCATGAACGAGAGCACGCTGGATGCTTTTTTTATCCTCACCTTTCAGTACGGCTTTGAAGCTAGGGGGATGCTTTCGCCCCCCAAAATCGATCTCAGGAGCGAAAATACGGGTAGCAGACACATGTTCAACCATGCCACAGATCGCCCAACACTGCTTCTTGTAACTGGAGAATCCGGAAGGGGGCAATCATGTCTGTCACTTCTACACAAGACTGATCGTGTCCAGATGGTTGCACCGATGAGATCGGAACTACTTGCACCAAGCCAGTCGCTTTCCGCTGTGTTGCTTTTAGCACGATCGCCAAACGGCGTTTGGGCATGCTGCCAAGTTGGAAGCTTTCTGGGTAGCGCTTGTTTGATTTTACCTCCCCAGTTACTTTGCCAATCGACATGGGGTGGCCGTATTCCACCTCAACTAGATGAAATGGGCGTAAAAAGGCTTGCAGGATCTGCTTTTGCAACTTTTTCCGCTGTTTCATAATTTGCGTGAGGCATCGATCTTTTTCCACCGGCGTCGTGACGTGAGGGCAACATCAAAGACCAATTGATGGGTTATCACGTCACTATGCCCCGCTACTTGCAAGACTTGCCACCGATATTCAACTCGGCCGACAAATTTCTTCGACATGAAGATTTTTTCTTGCTGCCACTCGCCTGTAATCGAATCAGTCACAAACTCTGGGTTCGTAGGTAGCAATGCCTCCTCAATCCGATCGAGAACCTCCGTTCCAAGTAGCGTCTGCTGGCTAGTATTACCGTAGTGTTCGTAATAGTTGATAACGATAGAAGACATGCGGGTTCTGGACTGTAATCGAAAAGTCATTTTACTAGCCTTTCGATTCGTTGCACAAATTGGACCTAGACTGAACCCGCCATGGGCAGTTCAGGGTAGTGGCTCATGAGATATCTAGGAAAGGAGGGGCGATTCATGGCGCCAATCTTCTGGTGGCACTTCGACCTCGTCTTTTTCTTGGCGCGCATCAAATTGCGTAGTTCTTCGAGACGGGTCGCTACCACCACTTCGTTGTCGTTGAACGTGAAGGGGGCAAAAAGCCACCCGCTTGGGTGGCTAGCAATAGTCCGCGCTATTTTTTAAGGTGTGAGCGTACTTGGGCTGCGGAGGTCCCAACCGCCTTGACTGCTGCAATCAACGTATCTTTGCTCACACCAAGCTCCTTGCACCAGTAATTGACTTCGTACGGCTCATGAATGTTGATCCCGGTGGCATCCAGAGGGCGCGTAATCTTCAAATTGTCCGGCATGAAAATACTCCTTTAGTGGCGGTGTGGTGGCTTCATGCATATTGGGAATTGTTCAGGGTTTTTCAAGAAGGAATACATTGCAACTCTGTCCGAGAAGAGGCAAGTTGAAATGTTTTGATTAGACAAATGACCTTATCATGGAGGCTTTTCATTGACGTTGGCATTTTAGTCGGCCACGATAAGCAAGTTTGAACACTGCTTCATCAGGGGTGAATCGCCCCGGTTCCTGTAGGCAATCCTGCCCTATGATTGGACTGTCAAAGGGAAAAAATCCCGGATATCTGCAAAGCACCCATTTCCCCAAATGCGCGTCAACCCCAGATAGGCACTTTCAGCACTTGAGTACTCTACAAGTGGCATTTCCACCTTGTGTGACCGATCCGGAGCACACCAGTATGCCGAGGAGTCAAAGTTCATATGCTTTCGACAGGCAAAAGGGCGAACCTCATAAATCGAGCAAGCTCCATCGGTCAGGAAGGGGCAAGGGACACCATTGAAAGTTTCCAAATTATGTACTCTGCTACCCTGCAAAGGAGCGGGTCTTGCACCCACTTCTTTCTCAATAAGCGCTACCTCTAGTTGAGATACCATCACGTTCATGTGGCAACAAGCAGAACAGCCTTTCCCGCAGGCGATGTACGGTGCTGCGATGGCACCTAATTCGTTTAGCAGGTGATACAGTTTCCTCAGCTTACTGAAAGCGGATGCATTCTCCAGAGATAGCTGTCGTTGGATTGTATCCTCGCGTTGCTTGATCTTGGCAGGAATGGCTGCCGTGAATTTCTCGCTATTCGCCTTTGCGGTTTGAATATTCCTCTGGGCCAAAGGCTCCTGAGATACCTCGTCGCAGGGGGGCTGCTTAGCAGTCCTGATCAGCTCATTCATTCACATCTCCTGCTTTCTTCTATTCATAGAAGGCGAAAAGTCCATGGGTAGTGTCCCCAAAGGGTTAAGTTCATGATCAAGACCTGACGTACCTTTATTTTGGTTCGTCGCGAGAGGCCGTGAGAGTTTCCACCTGATCTAGAAACGAGGCAAGCTGGCCGGGATTGCTGGGGTCCCCCTTGATCGCCATTCTTCCATAGGTCTAATCAGTGCAAGTGCGCTAGCACACCGTGACAGCTCGTCCAGCTCATGACTGGTAATGCTGCGCTGGTATAGGTAGTACTGGCCCCACCGGGCAAAGGTCAGGATCCACATCGATACTACTAGGGCATCATCCCACCGGGTCCAGTCAGATGTGCTGGCGAGAGGCTGTTGCACAATCCTCCTTTGCCACTTCAGGATATCCTGCATTGATTTCAGGCTAGCCTGTTGTCGTTCGGGGCTGCTGTATGCAAACAGGAAGGCGGTGATGTTGGTCGTCTGGCCCTCTCGAGCGAGCTCAAACAGCCGCGATTGGTGCCTAGGTTTAGGCTCCAGCAAAGCAGCCAGTTCCTCACGCCAGATTTCGAAGGCATCATCGTTGTTGGCGCGGTCATCCCGCAACAAGGGGAAGATTACATCTCGGAATAACCAAGGCTCAGCCCAGGTCAGTTCTCGCATATGCCCGCGCATCGAGTCAACCACATGTCTTAGATCGTCAGCGGGAATTGTCGGCGGCAGTACCTCATGTAGAGCTGCAACTAGGCCGTTGTAGATCTCGACTTTCTTCGGGTCCCTTGTCGCACGATGAATCATCCAGCTCAGTGCCCGTACCTGCTCGGGGTAGGCAAAAGCGGCAACCAACTGCAGCACGATGGTGAGGCCTCCCGGTTTTTCCAGCTGCTGCTCAATTGCGTTCAGTCCCATCCACTGTAGCAAGCCGTTGCTACTGCGAACGAGCCGATCTCGTTGTCCCTTGCTGATGTCAAACTGCACTGACAGTGAAATCTCACTGACGATCTGGCTCAATAGGGATAGCTTCACCACGTCCCGGCCTTGTGGCTCGATTGGCACACAAGCCATCTGTGCTTCGGCGATTACCAGCAGAGCGTCTGGGAAGTACCACCACAGAAACTTGATGGCGTAGTACTCTGACCAAGTCAGGGCTGTGAATTTTGTCGGATGGGACAAGTGATGTGGGTAATAAGGGCTATGTAGCAGGGCCTCGACTGGGTCCTGAAAGAACCGGACCTCTGCCACTGCCAACTCCTTATCTACCTCGTTATGCACACGGTTGAACGATTCTTTTAGAAACTGAGCTAGGAACTCCAGAAAGTCACGCGCAGATTCGAGCCCGTGATCGTAGTGGTTCTCGGTACGGGAATAGGCGAGCACCTCGCCGAGCACCTCCCATGTCGCCGAGAAGCCCTCAAAGTTACCTTCTTGCTGTTTTAGGAATTTACGCAGGCTAGCCGTTACTGGCAGCACAAGCGAGTCATCCTTAAGCTGACCCAGCACGATCATCTGCTCTTTCAACGGCTTGCTGCTTAGGCCATGTAACGACAGCTCGCCGGTCCATGCGCTTAGTACATCGCCTGCTTGGACCTTCTCAAGGAAGCCAAGAGGCTCGTAGTGTCGAGGCACCGTCGGAGACGCTGTGGAATCGAAGAGAAGTCGCATCGATGGAGTTTCAGTTTCACCTTCGGGCTGTGCTTCTGTTGCATCCCGAACCAGCTCAGACTTGTATTGCTCAACCTTGAGCAGAATATCTGCAGGGATTGGAGTGACCAACAATGGTTGATTTTGGGCTGCAGCTTGAAATGAGTTGGATAGATGGAATCCGGCAATCGGTAACTTGTCCTGCCCCATGATCAGGATGTAGCGATCATGTAGCTTGCCGTCCTTTAGGCCATAGATGCGTAGTTTGATGGGTTTTAGTAAAGGGCTGTTGCGCTCACAGTTTGCCAGCAAGTTGTTAATCCGTTCCTGAGGATATCTGTCGGATTTGCGACGCATAGCTCAGGCCTTCACCGGCAGGCTTGGGTAGAGACGTGAAGACAATATAGTCGGCTTCTTGGGCCGCACAAAGTAGTACTAACCCCAGACCGGCAGCCTCAAAATAGGGATCGAAAATTACTATCTGATGCTGATGGTACTTTGCCAGCATCGCCTTGAACCACTCCACGAATTGAAGCTTTACCGCCGTTTCCCCTCCCCCAGCGCAGGAAGAACTGCCCCTCTGACTTCGGTGGATGGAGCCGTGCAAAAGGGAAATGAGATCGCGGTTAGCCGGAACCCAAGGGTCCACCTCGCGCCCACCAATAAGGTTGGTGAATCCTAGGTCGCCTCGATTGATCGTCAGTGCTGCTTTCACCCGCCCAGACACGGATGGATGAGTGGTTTTTTCCAACCAATCGAACTTGACCGGGTTGGTTTTGTGGCCTACCGCATGGCCCTGAAGATGGACCTCTCGAATGTACCCGATCCTCCATCGGCAACACAGAGTGCTCTCGCGGGATTGGTCACCGTAGAAGCCGAATATCTCCAGTTCAGTGCTGTCGGTTCTAGCGTGCAACTGGTCGCTCAGCTCGAATTTGCATTCGAACACACCCTCCGTACTGCGTTCTGCAGTAGCGAGAGCTGCGTAAGCAATTTGGCCGTTATTCTCTATGCTCAGACGGAACTGAAAACCGCTAAAGTACGGTATCTGCATAGGATCAAATCGAGCGACCGAGGCGTGTGGAGCGTGGGTCCAGTTCACACTTAGCAAGGGTCGTTCAAGATCATCCAGTGCAGGAAAGACTAGTAGTTCAAGGTCCCCAAAGCGAGTGGCGTCAGCTCCACCGAAGTCCAGCCCTGTATCGACGTTGAGGTGCTTGATTACCGATTCGGCTAAGGCGACGTCACAGCCTTGTTCGAGACAGAACATCGTCACCTTGTCTGCTTGGGTTATCGAAGCGCTGAATGCTCCAGCCCCACCATGTGGACTGGAGAGAGAGTTCCGGTCATATGCATCGCGGTTGAGCAAATAGGCAACAGGACGGTAGACCAGATGATTTGCAGGGAGTGCCGTTGCGCCGAATCGTGATCTAAACTTGGCTGAACACCCAATTTTCATGTCTTCGCTAATTGCTGCAAGGGTTCGTCCGGCACTCAATTGCCGTAAAAAGTCTGCGCAGATGGTACTTTTGATGTACAGGTTTAGTCGGACGACTTGAATCTGACATCCACCTATGGCCTCGAAGCTCTCGTCGTCAGGGAGCGTACCAGCGGTCGCTGGAATGGCTATAAGGGAGCAGGCGGCCATAAGCTATGAGATTTTCAATCGATTGATCGGACTTGATCTGCAAGATCCACAGCTGCAACGCACAGTTGCGGGACTCCTTCGAGAACAGCCGTGTAAGTCGGCCGTCATTAAGAAGGTCATCGAGAACAGGAACTATAGATTCCTTACAAGTACCATTCCGCATTCTATTGTTGTTTACCATCTGTTTTTCCGACAACTTATGATCGTCTCAATCGACCCGTGGCAGTCCACTACTCCTCCGGGATCAACTCTTGATATCGACGTGTCTGGACCAACTTTCCTGACAGTCGCCATTTTCTCGCGCAGCCTCGACGCTTCTCTTTGGCAGCTGATATAGCAGGTTCCAGAAATAATTCAGCTGCCCCCATTGGGTAACATCACCAATTACGTACAGTCGACACTGTGCTCTGGTGACCGCTACGTTGAGCAGGTTCGGCTTGCTTGCCGCCCAGCTTCGGGCGCCCGAACCAGCTTGGCCCTGGGCCGTACCCAGAACCAGAAAGACGATGTGCGCCTCTTTGCCCTGGAAGGTGTGGACGGTGCCGCATTCGATACCACCAAATCCCGCGTCGCTGACACGCTTCCGGCACGCCTGAGCGATCTTGCGGAAAGGCGAGATCACATAGACCTTGGTCTTGCCACTTTTCTCTCGCTGTAACTGCGCCAGACAGTCGAGCAGACAGGCGATTTCATCCTCTGAAACGGGGTGATTTACGCGGCTTGAGCGCACGTCAAACCATGCGCTTTCACCTAGGCTGCAGGAGAAGTCCTGTGGCGTAGGTTTGCCTGATTCGTCGACACGACCCTGCACCATCTGCCCGGCGTAGGCGATGTGATTGGCCACCGAGAACATCGGGTCATCGCAGCGGCGGTGGGTGCGCAACGGCATGCCAGTCCACAGACGTTCAGGCGTGTCGTTCGAGGATGAACTACTGGTTTTCTCAACCCGAGAGCCGAAAGGCGTAATACGATCCGCCAACGTCTGCACGGGATTCGTCTATGGGCGACCAGTGCGTTGCTACGTCGTGGCGGCGTCGCAGCTCCTCAGCCAGCTCCGTGGAACGGTGAAAACCGGCTCAATCTGCAAGGGATCGCCGACGATAACCGCACGCTGACTGCGCCAGATCGCACCCGCCGCCGACTGCGGCGTGGCCTGACCCGCCTCGTCGATCAGCAGCCAGCCAAGGCTGTTCTTCCCCATGCCAACGAATAGCCGATCAAACGAAGCAAGGGTCGTGGAAACGACGGGTACAACGAAGAAGAGGGCATCCCACAGCAGCGGACGGTGCTCGGGAGACAGCTTGTCGCTCGAGCCGCCGGTTAGCATGCCATTCACCGCCCGCAGGTTGGCGATGAACTTGCTTTACGTTGGCCAACACGGTAAGGCGGTGAAGATCGACTGCGAGTAGAAAGAGCTTAGCGCGCAGTTCATCCAACTTGGGGCCGACAGTGATGCTGGCGCGGTGACGTGTATCGGCTTACAAGGCCCAGAACTGCGTATCGGGGAAGTGCTTGGCCCCTATTGCGTAGCCGCACTTGCAGCGCTCGCCGATGGGCTTCCAGTTCGCGCTCCAGCGCTACTCGCCCGGAGGAAACAGCTTTCTGCTGCTCTTGTCGCTGTCCCAATTGGGCTTCGGATACCGCTACTTCCTTGGACATTTCCGCGAGGGCAAACGAAGCGTCAGCCAAAGCTTGCGTCCGCGCCTCCGTGGACTGTCGTAAGTCTGCCATCCGGCGCGTCTCGCGGCCAAACAGCCCCATCAGGCGGTCCCACAGGTTGCGTGGCGTGCCAGCACGTAGTTGCTCCAGTACGACCCGATTACCTTCGACGACAGTGCGCTGGGTAGCCACAGCAACGCGTTGTTGTGCAAGGGCCAGCTCGCGGGCTTGGATGTCCTGGCTAGGTGCCTGCTCTTCGGCCAAAAGGCTGCTCAACCGGCTTTGCTCGTCGTCGATGTGCTGGGCAGCCTTCTCAGCCCGCTCCAGCACCTTGCGACAGCTCTCAAATTCCGCCCGGAGCGCCAGAAATGCCTGCTTGGCCTTCTGCCATTCGTCCCGGTACCGCCAGTACTGATCTGATGCCGCTTCGAGAAGCTGCTTCATTGACGGCGGCCGATCATCTGCAGTGGATGGTTTTTCAGTTTCTTCATCTGCCAGATCAGCGCTTACAAGTTGTTCCTCTCCCTGCGCCTTAGTTCCATCTGCTTGACGTTGGGGCAGGTATTCGTCGCGAAAGAAGCCTTGTGCGAACGAGCGCCGGTTGCCAGCATTGCCCGTGGCGGCGGCGATCGTCCCCCGTGTTTCGATGGGTTCTTTGTTCTCGTCCAGAACCTTCTGTGCTCGAAAGACTTCGCACATGACATCCGCAAAATAGTCCACCGAACTGAACTCGTCTGCGACCTTCTTGCGTGCGGGCAACTCCTCGGGTGATGTTCTTGACCGCATTGTTGTTCGTACTGGTCACAACGATTGATGTGCTTAAGCAACCACATCGGCTTTTAGAGGAAAGAAACCCTTGCCCGTAACGGTTATCTTGTCCTCGAACAAAGCAACCGGGCGATCCAGCGCCGCGATTCGCCGCGCCCTCTCTGTGACGATCTCGGCGATGACGTCGCATAGAAGCGTGGTCTTGCCAGTTCCCCGGAGGGCCATTAACGCCGATGAGTCCCCTCAGCCTTGCCAAGCGAGTTCACCACCTGCGAAACTGCTGCTCGCTGCGCGAGGACGAGCGGGTGTTTGGGGGAGGCTTACCATCGTGCGCTGGGCAGCGCTTCGCACTGACGAGCCCCGCCATAGCGGTGTTGTCAGTGAGAATATCGACACGCTGCTCTTCTGTCAGCGCTGGCCCGAGATAAGCCCCCAATGCTTTGCCAAAGGGGTATTTTTTTCTGCCTGAGCGATCAATCGATCGAGGTCATTCAAGTAGAACGAGTTCAGGAAATCGGTCGCGCCTTGCAGGCCGTCATCCGGTAGCGCCGCTTGACTCGACTGGTCCGCACGACAACACGCCAGTCCAGACTCGGCTCGTTCGCAGCTTCGCCGAGCAGGCTGCCCACGATGCGCAGCTCCTCATCGAGTTCCTTCCAATCCAGAATGGCCTCGGCCGAAGCACGACTCGCAGTATTCGTACTGCCATCTTCCTGTTTCTGGTTTGCTGGGAGCTGATGACGGCGCTGGGCAAATTCCTCTTTCGCCCGCTCAAGACGAGCGTTGATGTTGTCCAGTGCTTTTGTTTCCCGCATAGCTGCCACACCGTGCGCGAAGCTGGCGGGTAGGTAGCTGTCGAGTTTGGGCCGACCCAGTTCATCTACCACGAATGCGGCCAGCCAACCGTTACCAGTTACGCGTTGGCGTTCCTGCTCGCTTAGGTCGCGGTCCGGAAGGAGGCTCTTGAGCAACAGTCGAGATAGATCCTCCGTGTCAGCGACCCCCAGATAGACGACGTGCACGTAGCCAAACTTGTCTGTGGGTATGAATTCGGCTTGCCGCCAAGGTAGGGTATTTCTACGTGAGTTACGGCACCGTAGCGTGGAGATTTTCGTTAGGTCGTTGGAATCTCGGGAGGTAGGGGCGGCCGGGATATTGAAAATCTCTAGGTCGCGCCAAAAGCGCAGGATACGTATGGGTTCGTCGTTTGTGGAGCTCAAGTTTGGATCTCACCGTTCAAATCGGAGCATATGCTTTTACGTTTTATCTGCAAAATTGCTAAATTATATTATTGAAATGACATATGTTATAAGGGTATCCTGTTAGGTGCTGAACTGTCCCGTTTTTCATGAAATACGAGTTGTGCTGTGCCATTTTGGGCCAGCTTCTCATTCCTAACTAGGGTCGTCCCGCCTGCGTTTGTCCATCCAAGCTAACCAACCCGCTCTGTGGGCATGAGCATCGTGTAGGGCATGATGCCATGGCCGATCTGGTTGATCGTGATAAGAGCTCACAGCTTGGTCGAAAACCGTCGTATCGATCAGCGGGCGTAAGTCGAACCAGCCTACCAAGTTAGTTGGCCACGGCCTGCCGATTACTGCGCCCAATACCTCACGGTCATAAGAGCTATCGCAAGCTATCGTAATTTTTCTTGGCAGCGTGTCGAACCAGCTGCGTAACCGATCCGGTAGGTCGATCTTCTTGACCATTGCACCATGTGTCTGGCCCAACAGGGGCCAGACTGTTGTGCGTACGAAGTTGTTGCAGCGATCACGGTCGAAGTCCTCTAGCTCCACGTAGAAAACGTGCTGACCGTCCTCGGACACCATGCCGATGCTGATCAGCTCGCGGTCGTCGAAATCGGCAAACTCAGTATCGAGAAAAATCAACATATTTGGTCTCCTTCTCCGAGTACATTGCACGATAAATCTCTTTGGACGTCATCCCCAAAAAGTTGGGCTTGCTGCCTCTGAAATGCCTCGACATCGGAACGCAAGAAAAGATAAGTCGTTCCCCCGTCGACCTCAGGACCTGTTACGGGCCATACCCCTCGGTTGATCAGCGCACGGGCAGCAGACTTCCTCCCGTACCGGAGCTATGAGGGAGGCGCGTACGGATGTATTTGATTACATCCGCTTTTACAATCACCAACGACGTCATTCGACCCCGGGGTATGTCACCCCGGTTGAATACGAGCGACGTCGCTTAGTGCTGAGTGCTTAACCCGCTGTCCACGGAGAGCGGGACATACCAGTGTCATGCTACCGAGTGCGATAGACACTCGTGATTGTAGGTCCATATCCAGTCTTACCAGTGGCACCACTTTCACCCGATGCCGATGACCGTACTCGAGAAATTCGAGCCATCG
Organism: Paludibacterium denitrificans; assembly: GCF_009707705.1. GTDB lineage: Bacteria > Pseudomonadota > Gammaproteobacteria > Burkholderiales > Chromobacteriaceae > Paludibacterium_A > Paludibacterium_A denitrificans. Next base: position 171,222 of record NZ_WLYX01000002.1, read on the forward strand.
AATATTCTTGCGCGCGTGTTCACGAACTTCTGATTCGCACCGCCGAGAAGGCTAAATAGATGGCTTTAGCCAGAGTATTGCTTGCCAAAGAGTGTTCTTAAATAAACTCGTGGCGTTGTGGGTTCTTACTCCCATAACGGGCTAATGCAGCCATCTGCGGAAACTCCCAGATCCAGCGTGTTGAATATTAGCGTCAACACGAGCGCCGCCCTTATTGCATTGCGTAAGGGCTCAAATTTCAGCTTTTTCCGCTTGGCAGGCGGTTCTCCCCAACACCGTTGGCGTCCCCATGAGGGCGACCCAGCATTCCGTTGCGAGGTTAGCTAGGAATGCACGATGAGATGCGCAGCGTTGCGTATCAGTTGGGAGTTAGCGTCAATGTTTTTTGGTGGTATGTCTGCTGTATAGCAGAAGATGACTGTCGTTCAATCCTGCAGCTTTGACGCACGCCGTAGAGGGGATGAACCCTATGTGCGTGGCACGACACGAATCCATCAGCCTAACGATGGATGGTTTGCGCTGGAGCGCTAGAGGTTACTTACAGGTTAAGGCGAGCGCTTGACTCGCTACGAGGCTCAAACTTCGAGCACTGATCGTGATCTGGATTTTCGGGTTGTTATATATACGTGTCAAGCTGTTTTCTGCGTTCGGAAATTTCCGTTAGTATGCCGTTAGTATCCGAAACCACCCGGAAAGCCGCATCAGTAAAGAGTCCACGCGCTCCTCTGTATCCGAAAACAACCTAAAAATCGGTTCCGCCTATGGCAAAAAAACCGATCAATGAGTTTTAATATTGGTCTAGGGGGCGCCTCATCTGTTTACCCGGAGCGCGACAAGCCCCGCCGTTCAAGGCGGGGAAGGATAGCGCGGACGCCGTAGCCGTCTTTGCCTTTCAGTGTGGTGTCTGCTTTCGATGTACTAGCGCACGATGGAAATCGGTGCTCCACCACAGAATGAGGCGAAGCAGGACGGCGATCACTGCACGCCTTTCCGGTAGCGTTTCTGGATATCTGGCCGTTCCTTGCGCAGCGAGAGGGCGGGGGAGGATGTCAAAGATGAAATGTCCAACTTAAGGAGAGGTTGTTGCGAAATACGTCCAGACTTATCGGTTCTTGATAGAGTTTGCGTTATGAAAAGGTCTTAGCCGGAAAAATAGCGGTAAAAATGCGGAATACGTCCGTAAATAGTGCATTACTCTAAATCAACTGCAATTACCCGGTCGTTGTTGCTAATCCGCGGTTGGCACACTATCAAAAAAGGCCAGTTTTGGTTGACTGGCATGAGGGTGAGGGCACCCTATCGAACACACGAGAAGACGCCGCGCTCCCCTTAAAAGTTCTGGTCGAAATTAATCACCCATTACGCAGTTTCTACCATTTTCCTTGGCGCGATAAAGTGCCTTATCGGCTTCGGATAAGCCAAGAATCGATTGATTCGTTGGCCTTTATTTGTGCAACGCCGAATGAGGCTGTAATCGTCAAAGGTCGAGGATGCTCTAGCAGAGGCGTACTTGCCAAATAACCACGTATGCGTTCGGCAAGACTCAGTGCAGAGGGCAATTCTGTCATCGGCAAGATCAGCAAGAATTCTTCGCCTCCATAGCGTCCGAAAGTATCGCCTAATCGTATTTGCGACTCCGTCCGCTTACTGAAGACAACCAGTACCTCATCGCCCGAGGCATGCCCAAACTGGTCGTTGACCTGTTTGAACCGATCGATATCCATCAGAACGATGCTGCATGGATTGCCATGACGCCTAAAAAGATCTAGTTGTTGCTTCAATTGAGCAACGATGAAATGCCGGTTGTACAGGTCAGTCAAACTGTCGTGAGTGGCAGTAACACTGAGCTGTCTATTGAGCTCATCAAGCTCATTGTTCCGCATTTCCAGTTGTAGGGAGATTCGTCGATTCAACACTAACTGTTTCGCACCATCGACGAACTGTTGGTAAGCATCCCACCCAAATTGGAGTATGACCAGCAGCAGTATGGTCGAGCCAGTAGCCAGCTTGATATAGATCGGGTCGCCCAACCAGAAGTAATAGCAGATCGGGATTATGAGTACGCAGAAGGTAAAACCAAACGAGGTACGAAATGAAGGGGCCGTATTGACGATGCCTTATGGCGGAAACGGCAACCAACACCACCAAGATGGTCATGTCGTAAACCAAGGAATCTGGCCCCGCCACATGGAAGAAAATTACGGCGGACCCCCAGCACAATCCCTGCAAGGAACGAAGGGCGATCTGCAAGTTGTGCCAATAGGTTATCTGCTGGTTGTGGAGTGGGCGCTTTATCAGACTCGAAGTTAGAACGAAGGTAATGACATCTGGCAAAGTATTGATGATGATTCAGGCCAGCACGAGCTTCGCCGCCACGACATCGTGTACCAGCCAGAAGACGAATCCTGTGCCTATCGGCGACAACATCGTTGCCTTGCGAGCACGCTCAAACAGAGCAGTCAGGCAAATAGTGTCAACCTCCAATTGATCTTCCCGGGTGAGGGTGACCGTTGGTTTCTTGTCCATTTTTGTTGATTCTTTGACTGTCCCGTCCCCTGTAGGCAATCCTGCCCTATGCCGACAGGCACTGGAAATAGAACACCATCGGCACGAACAGGTCTCTGAAGAGGTATTGCGTGCGCTGCACGTCGCCGTGTCGGCCATCCAAATGCTTGTGCTCTCGATTTCACAGCACGAGCAAGGTTTGGCTGAGCGGACAACCGGTCTGGTTGGATCTTTGATTGTCCCCGACCACTATTGAATGAGTGGCCAGAGCCCCCCTACATTAGGAATATCTGCAAGTCGATAGTCAAGTTGAAAGCGATGCCATGCTACTTCCCGCGTGAGTCGTACGGACAATGTCGCTGTGCTTGAGAACGGCTAGGTTGAAAGTGGCACGCGTGGGTCGATCGCTACGAATGCCCACAGCGATCCCATCACGCAGTGACGAACCGGTTACCTTCCATCAGAATTCAAGAAGGTCGTTCGGTCGCCCGACATGGGTACCTTCCAGTGCAGCGATCTGCGACTGCGCGTAAGCGACTGGGGACGCACCACTGAAGACAAGCCAGACACAAGCTCAGGATCGGTCACGGACGTGAACCGAGCCATGTCAGCGAGGTTCTCCCGTGCGAGCGCTACACGCTTCAGATGCTTTTTGAGTTTGTCCGGTTTGCCATTTATGTCATCGCCTTGGTACTCGGCGAGCTGGGAGGCGACTTCCGAGTAGTTTCGGGTAAGTGAAAGATCCTTGCATTCGATTATGAGCACCTGATTGCGGTCCGGGCGCCAAGCGAGAAGATCGATGTCGCCGTGGTCTGTTGACAGTTTTCGCCTTAAGACTTCCGGAAAGCCGATGCCGCGCCGGACAGTCCATCCAGCGTCACGGAGTCCACTTTCCAAGGTCTTTTCGAAGGTGTGTCCTTCCCGAGCTTCCCCCAACCAGTCGTCCCGCATCCCTTCCGTACGGAAGAACTCTCGTTTGAGCCTCCCAGTATGCGCCCCTTCGAAGACGTACCGCAGGGACGTGCGTAGGAGCCCGGGCGCTACGATCACCAACGGGTCATGGCTTTCGTCCATCTGCAACAAGGGGCGAGCAACAACCGATAGGCGCCGCCCAAACCGCCAAGGATAGATATCTGAAAGGTCAAAGCCGCTTGGCACCTCATCCCACTTCGAGCGCGTTCTGAGCACGAACTGGTCGAGGAACGCGCCAGCGATGTTATCGTCGAGCCCAGCCGATTTGCCAACGACCTCTAGTTGGCTCCTTTTCATCTCGAAAATCGCCGAGTGTTGCTCCATGCCGATTTGCTCGAGTGCATCAATGAAGCGGAGACCTTCTTCGAGCGTAAAGCCCATCTCAGCCTTCCAGAAAGCAAGGAAGGACATGGTCTCGTCATCGATCTTGGCGTCGTCAGCACGGTCTGCCTTGTCGTTCTCGTCTTCCGCCTCGCCAGTCTTTGCGTAGTGCCGCTCGAATCGTGCAGCATGCGCTTCGAACCGTTCGTTGGTCGCCTTCGAAAGTAGGGGCTCGAGCACCATTTCCCAAGCTCGTCGCGGAAGATAAGGTCACCTGTGGGCGAGATGCCGACAACGGCTTAAGCAGCGCGCCGAAGCGCACCGCATCCGACATGCCACCGATGCGAAAGAGCAGTGACGCGCGTGCAAGGAGCCGACCGAGTGCCATGTCGGAGGGCTCAATCCCACCGTCTGGGGGGGCACACGCAGATGGCCAGTTCGATGATCAGCCGGGATGTGAGTGCCGCCCCGGCAAAACGTCCCAATTGATTGGCAATCGTCGCCTCGACACCCCTCCTCACCAGCATGCAGGCCGAGGACCGCTGCGGCCGTGCGGTGCCAGTGGTTCTGGTCTTTGCGTGCCCGCTCGCAGTTCTCAAGAAGACGCATGAGAGTCTTCTTGCGATCAAAGCGGGAAAGTTCGCCCTGCATGTCACGGAGGAGCACATCCACCACGTCGTTGAGGAGCCTCCCGACCGCCTTCTTGCCTTCGTACCGTGTTGGTGCGCTCTACTGCAACTGCACGCCACCCGAGCTCAATCCTGGGCCGCACCCGACTCGACGTTCTCGATGGTCAAAAGACTTCGGGTCAGCGAGCTACCCACATAGTCACTGAAGTCGAACGTCTGCATGAGGTGGAAGCTGCGCGCTGTGTCATTGGGAACAGCCATCTGCTCAACGGCGATTGCCTTGTCGACTGGTGAATCGATCCGAAGAAGAGTAGAGAATGCGGTGCTGAGTGCGCGTACAAGAGCACGTTCTGCACGGTTGTCCGGCGCACGAAAACCAGCAAGATACCCGTCCCTCGAGTACTACCCGAAGCGCCCCCTGTTCACGGATACGTTCGAGTCGCCAGAAGGTGTTCAGATCACGGGGAACTGCCTCCGTCTCGAATCGGCCGATGTCGTCGCCATCCGAAAAATGTAGGTAGACCTTAACGGATTTTCTGGTCGTCGTCCCACTAAACGTTTCCAGTGCCTCGCCAATCCGCCCAAGCCATACGTGTACCATTTTGGTAAGTTCGACTTGGAGCTTACTGATCTTGCATGCTGGGGGCTTCAATCGTCACCCACAGATTGCTTTGTCCTTCATACACACAGGTCAGACGTTGGGCGTCAAGCTCATCGATGGACGCGTAGCATTTGCGTTCGCTTTCGGTCGGGAAAAATCCTCCGCTGACGGCCGCATTACCCGGTGCCACTTGCCACTGTTGTCTTGGGTACTATGCCGGTCATATCCCGTGTCTGCTGCCATGCGTACGTCACGGAGCAGATTAGTCGGAATCATCAGCATCAGCGGACTCTCCGGCGTGATACGCCCCTCCGGCAACTCGCCGTGGGGCACCATGTGGCCGTCATTGCTACGAACCCAGCCAAGAAGGTTGAGGATGCCATTAACGTTAATGAGTTGCACACCGGCTCGTGCAATTATCTCTTTCGCGTCCTGTACACGCCAGAAGGCAAGCGGGGACATCTCAGATAGAGACCCAATGCGGACAAAATCCGCACTAGACATAAACTCGAACTGCCATCCCTCGGGCAACTGCTGGGGTACCGTGCCGACAAAGCCCGCACCCCAGCCACAACCGACGCGCACGATTAGGCCACGCTGAAAGCCAGTTGGTTGGCCAAATCAACGCTGTTCTTTACAACCCAGGTGTCAAGGAAATTCGCGGTCTCCTCATCAAGCCTGACCATGCCGCTGAAACCTGTACTTGGGTGCTGCTGCATGGGGGGCAAGACGAATTGGAGCATCATAAAGTGCCCCACATCGACCGAGGAGGTGACGAGCGCCGATCTAGTCATCTTGTACTGCTGCCGGGACACCCGCAACCGTCCGCCGCTGCCGAAGACCGGCATTTCGAAAAAGGTGCGAGAGTACGCATTGGCCAGCGCCTTGTCGAGGTTACTCAACTCTCCCATCCGCATGGCGAATGCCATCACCGCATGGCGAAGAGCGATGGAAAGGGCTGTGGGCAGAACGACGACAAGACCCTCCCGCGTTTGGAGCAGTGGCCGTTCCTCTAGCACTCCTGCCCCGTGCACCCGGCTGCCAAGAGTGGAAATCTGTGTGTGGTCGAGAATGAAGAGAGCAAGATCTGCGACTGCCACGCCCGCCGCTTTTAGCACGCCATTGGTCAACATGACACGTGAGCGGAGCACGTCCGCATCAAGATCGCCGGTCTCAAGTGAGTCGGTGGTGTTTTGACCACCGTGCTCGAAACGGTGGAGATCAGAGCGAGCACAGACGACGTCCGAAAGGCGAAGGAGTGCCTGAACGGCGCGCTTGAGCGGGCGATAGCGGCCTAACATCCGGCATGTCGAAGACAATGTCGACCATCAGCTGTGTATAAAAGCCTGCTGCCTCCCACACCCCTTCTAGTACCCGGTAATCCCCCCTCTCGTTCTCAACAAGGGAGACGAACACATCTTCTGCGGGGTCCTCCCCACTGACACTGTTCGACGCGCCGATGGCTGCATACCATCGCCGTGCATCGTCGACCGTAGCGGCCTGCTGGCCCTTACAGTAAATGAGGGCAAGGACAGCGAGAAACTCAAGTCGCAAGCACTCGGACTGATGTGCGGGGAGGGTGAGAAGGCTGGCAAGCAAAGCCACTGTGCCGTCCCGTTCGAAGCTGGCGAGCTCGGCGACAAGTCCAGTGTTGTCCTTCGCGATATCATCGAACGACCACTCAGAGTTTGCCCAAGCGACCTGCTCGGACATTGTCTCAAGAAAAGAATGCCAATCCGGCGAAGGGAGGTGCTCGTTCAAGTGGAACTCCAAGCAAGATGATTGTGCTAGCTCGACTTTACGTGAGGCAGCAATCAGGGAACTGGGGCAATTTAAAGTTGGCCAGACGGTGGCCCCCAGCTTACTAGGGGGTCATTGTAACCCTTTGGCATAAATGCCCGCAAAGGCCAAACCGCCGCCTGCTCACTAGAAACAGACTGATCGACAGCCGAAACGGGCTGTTTTTCCATCAGAAACAGGCGGCTTTCCTCCAGAACCAGTCTTATCTTACAGCCCACCGGGACTGGGATAGACCAGATTGACGTTGGCATTCTCACCGGTCGCGATAAGCAAATCTGGGCCCCCCATTCTTCAGGGCATCCAGTTAGACCATTCAATTGAAACATTCAACATCTGCTCTCCCAAGTAATGACTGGCTGCATTTGGCCGAGAACTGTCAATCTCGCGCAATGGCATCGTCAGCCGCTTCGACCGAAGAGCGCTCAGCAAAGATAACCGGCGGTGATGCGGAGTTGGATGGAGGCATTTCCACGCGAATGCGTTGCGGATTTGGAATGCGAGATAGTGATGGCTTTCAGGTGCGAAGGCATGGCGGTTTTGAAGTAAGAATTACTGGCGGAATTGATGCGAATACTCAATTGAGTATTCGCATGAATACAGACACACGTTCGCATCCCAATGCTGACATCCAGTCGCACTCCAAAACCGACTACCAATCACATCCCAAAGCCAGCATCGACTCGCACCAGAATACCGTCAGCCTAACTGTCGGCAATGTTGACTAGGGAAGGTCTGAACAAGTCCCGGCCTTCCCGTTAAAATTCATCATCCCACCGCACCGAGGAATGGCGATGAGCAAGCAGCTGAACTTCACTGATCTCGAACAGTCCACCAAGAAGAAACAGACCCGCCGCGAAATCTTCCCGCCGAAATGGACAAAGTCATGCCTTGGGACAAACTCGAGGCTGCCATCGAACCTTTCTACCCCAAACCCGGCAATGGCCGTCGTCCTTATCCCTTGTCCAGCATGCTGCGCATCTATTGCCTGCAGCAGTGGTATGCCTTGTCTGACCCGTCCATGGAAGATAGCTTGTACGAGATCGCCTCCATGCGGCATTTCGCGCAGATAACGATTGAAGCGGTTCCGGACGAGACCACCATGCTCCACTTCCGTCATCTACTGGGAAAGCACGCGCTCACCGAAACCCTGTTTCACACCATCAACCAGCATCTCGCCGCCAAAGGGCTGACGCTCAAACAAGGCACCATTGTCGATGCCACCCTGATCAATGCGCCCAGCTCCACCAAAATGCCAAGGGTGAGCGGGATCCAGACATGCACCAGACCAAGAAGGGCAACCAGTGGTACTTCGGCATGAAGGCCCACATTGGTGTGGATGCGCAGTCAGGCCTCGGTTCATCACGTCCACACCACGCCTGCCAACGCAGCAGACGTCACAGAGGTCGACCACCTGCTGCACGGCCATGAAACGGATGTCTTTGCCGATGCTGGTTATGTCGGCGTGCACAAGCGTAAAGAGCATGAAAACCGTAATGTGAGTTGCTGGATTGCCATGCGTCCGGGTAAACGCAAAGTGCTGACCGACAGTGAGGATGATGGCTGGGCCAAGACCGTTGAAAAGGTCAAAGCCAAGATTCGGGCGAAGGTTGAGCATCCGTTTCGGGTCATCAAGCAGCAGTTTGGTTTCAGCAAAGTCAGATACAAAGGCCTCGCCAAAAACACGTCGCAGCTGTACATGCAGTTCGCACTATCCAATATCTGGCAGGCGAGAAAAGCGTTGCTGGCCTGAAATGCAAAGGCAAGGGCTGCATTCCCAGTGCCACCCGAATGCCCATTCATACCCATTGATGCCAAAATTGGTTTACTGCCAAGTCGGCCCATAGCCGGGATGTACTGTTGCTCAGCCAAATGCAGGCTTGTTCAGACCTTCCCTAGCAAAGATGAGGGAGGGATTTGTGGCGCGGCCCCTAAGAAAACCAACAAGGGAGGGGACTCCCTATGTTCGACGCGTAGAAGTAGAAGTGGATATTGCAGAACTCGAAAAATGGCTGTTTTCCTTAGGAAAGAAGCCATCAAAGTATCTAGTAAATGAGGATTACTTCACCGGACACTCAGCCGTCCGCAAGCTCATAGCTGGTACTACGCCCCCCGCTCCCGTCTTGCTCAGCACTCCGCGCGCCAGCAGGTCGTTGATGTCGCGCAGCGCCGTATCTGGCGAACACTTGGCGATGGCGGCCCACTTGCTGTTGGTCAGTTTTCCATCGAACCCATCCAGCAAGCGGTTTAGCACCTTCACCTGCCGTTCATTGAGCGGTAGAGTCGCCCAGCGTTGCCAATAGCGCGTTTTCAGGAGAACGGCATCAAGCGTCAGCTGAGCCTGATCTACCGCACGTTGCAGGCTTTCCGAGAACCAGAGCAACCAAGCGGTGACGTCCAGCGTCCCTTTTGAGTCCGTTCCAAGATATCGTAATAGTCCTTTCGCTCCCGCTGGATCTGCGCGGACAGGCTGTAGAAGCGCTGGGACTGCCGTCGGCACGCGCCAGCAACAAGTCACCAATTGCCCGGGCGATCCGCCCGTTGCCGTCATCGAAAGGATGCAAGGTGACAAACCAGAGATGCCCGAGTCCTGCCTTGATTAAGGGACGGCTCACCGGAATCCGCATTCAACCACGCCAGAAACCGCTCGACCTCCACCAGCAGGCGATCTGCCGGAGGCGCCTCGTAATGCACCTTTTGCCGACCGAAGGGACCCGACACCACCTGCATTGGTCCGCTGGCATCATCCCGCCGTTGCGACCTGATCTTGGCAAGCCCGGAGTACCCGGTTGGGAACAACGCGGCATGCCAGCCGAACAAGCGCTCCGGAAGACATCGGTTCCCGACAATTTGCCGTCGCGTCGAGCACCAATCTCGACCACGCCTTCGACGTGCCGATCCACCGGCGCCAAGGCACCGATATCGACGCCTAGGCGGCGGGCGATGCTGGAGCGGACGGATAGTGACGTTTAACTGCTCGCCTTCGATCTCGCTGGTTTTGACGACATCCTCGGTCAGCGCCACTAGGGCTAGCCTGATCGCGCAAGGCCGCGCCGACGTCCGCCGCGCCCCGAGCAACAAGCCTTGCTCCCGGCTCACCTCGGCCAAGGTCCTCCGCCAGGAACAGCAAGGTCGTACTGCCAGTGCGGCCAGTCCGGCGCCTGCCAGACATACTTGTAATCACCGTAATTCATGGCGTGGCGATTATGGCCAGCTTTCACTGCAAAACGCAAGCAATTCACCGCGCAATATGCGGCGATTATTCGGCAAGTTCACCGCAAAGGACACATTGGACGGTCCACCATTCATTTCGTTTCCACACAACCCCGGCCGAAGCAGTCCTTCACATACCAGATGAGAAATGGCTGCTTCCACTTTGAGGCAGCCATAAATGTATCTAGTAAACGAGAGGCGATTCAATTGGCAGTTCCTCGGATGAGGGAATGATGGGAGGCAGCTCCACGCGCTGCTATCGCCGCGTGGCACAGGCGCGTGTCGTACGCCCCATCCGTTGTCACCGTTACCAGTTGCTCCGCTTTAGGAATCTGGGGCCGCCGCTCCGGCAACATCGTGGTATCGCTGGTACGATTATCGGTCACTTCCATTGCCCGGATTTCCAGCGTTTGCGCATCAATTCCCCAGATGCAGCTTGCACCATTGGCAGCGGTAATCAGCGCCATGCTTTTTCACCTTCCACCTCGACTTCACCCATCATCTTGATGCCGGTGCTATCCACCAAGAGATGCAGACAACCCTGCTTCTTCTGGTGCCGGGATGGCACCTGCAGGTCCCTCTATCGGCGGGAAAGCGTACTGAAGTCGGGGAACGGTCCAGCCAGTGTGCAACATGCTCGACCATGCCTGTGGCTGGCGCCTGCCAGTTCCATGCCTTTGTCGAGCCAGAGAAGGAGCTGCCCTCGTTGCTTGAGGGATTGGCTAGGTTTGCCAGTTGGTGGTTTGGTACTTGGGAAGGAGGGGGCTTGCACATGCAGTTATTCAACCGGCCACACAAACCCTCGATTTGTGCAACATATCCTATAAAAACTAAAAATGGTTAAAAGTAAATGTATTTAAGTGTCGCTTTCATGTTTTAAGTATTGACTGTTTGTAATTATTTTTGTGACAAAAATTAGTTTAAATGTCATATTTTTGAGGTAAGCTAGGCCAAATTATTAGTTAATGTTTAAGACACTCCTCATGCCTCAAGCCGAAATGCAGCAGTTCACACCTGGACGACGAGACTCAACCACTGAGTGATACCTCGGCCTCATCGGCTTGGAACTGTTAGCGCAATTTCATGGGATAGCCGCCGATCCTGCCCAGTTGATTCACCAGTATGGTCAATGTGGACAACCCTTCACTGAAACCGAGCTGTTGCTGGTAGCCAAGTCGTTGGAACTGAAAGCCTGTACCATATGCCAGCCGATAGGACGGCTGGCACATGCCGCTCTGCCAGCATTGGCATTGAGTCAAACCGGGAGCATTTCATCATCGCGCGGGTGGATCAGGGACAAAGTGCTGATCCACGACCTGAAACAAGGTAAGCCGGTGGTGCTGGATATGGCTAGTTCTGGCGGAACGGTATATGGACGTTTGCTGGTGGTGGCCTCACGTGCTTCCGTTGCCGCCAGCCTGGCGTTA
>NZ_WLYX01000003.1 GCF_009707705.1 Paludibacterium denitrificans
GTGCAATTCACCCCGTGGGGTAGAGCGCACGATCTTGTCGTGCTGCCAACGCTGGCGATAAGCGTTTTCCCCACTGGCGGTCTTCATTGACCACCGCGCCATGGCCATCGGCAAGTGGATTTCACCTTGCTTGGGAAATTCAGTCTGTCAGAAAGTGGCTCATCTTGCCTCCAAGTGGTTGCCGTCTGGCGGAGCACTAAG
>NZ_WLYX01000001.1 GCF_009707705.1 Paludibacterium denitrificans
AGGTCGGCACTGCCTATTGCCTAACCAATCAGCCATCAGGGGAACGATGACCTACGCCAAAAAGTTCCCCCCGAAGACGTCGCTCACAAACACTTGGCTGGCGAGCCTCAGTGGAACAAGGCTATCTAAAAACGAAAAACGCGAAACAAGCGAGGCATAAGGGGAACAAGGGGGCGACGGATCCGCCATTCTGTAAGCACCCCTCGCTTATCAGATCTGAGCATAGTAAAGGCTATTCAGAAATGCACCAGAGTTTTGGCGGGAATTCAAACAAACCAACAAACAGCTTCTGAACTGGCCGATCAAATCGGGCTGGCGTGCGGCGACCGGGGAGGTGGTACTAGAGGGTAAAAGCTATCCACCCGCGGTTATTCGAAGACAAAAATCCCAACTCGGTTGAGATAAGATTCAAGACGGCGCCTCTGCACTACAGACTGAAGCGCCTGATGCCCCACTAGGCCACGCACCGAAGGCTTGTGAATAATTAGCAGAAATGAAAACAGCTACAAGCTGGGTATTTTTGGAATAAAACTTCCGTTCCCTATCAACTAAGCCGGGGCCGCCACTGCCGTTTTGGGACGAAACGCTGTAACAACCTCGGGGCGCGATTCTAGATACGGTCCTTCAAGCAGTTTGCACACAATGCACGAGCACGGCCGCAACCACCCTGCACAATCACCTTGCCATCAGCGTCTTTTACCCCTCCGGGGTTTCCTTGATCCGACTGGAGTTGGCCCGGCAGGGTTGAGAATCAGACAACGCCACCGTCCCCCCACCAGCGGCTCAAATTGCCGGATTTGGAACATAATGCAAACTGACTTGACGCATCTGCTCGCCAAAACTGGCATCACGCGATCTGCCACCGCCAGCGTGGCATCCGGTGTCACATCACGCATCGCTGGCCCGGTACCACCTTTTGTCAAGAACCAGATCTGCAAGCGCACTCATCAACCAGCTCAGTGTAGCCTCCAATTTCACTCTGTTCGTCGGCAATCAAGCGCTCAACAAACTCGCAAGGTTCAGTAGCGCGCCAGACAGCCACTCGCCATGTCCGGAATTCCTTGTCTTCATATACGCCGGGGGCTGGCGCGATCCGAGGTGGAGATGGGGAGGCCGATTTCCCGACAGAAGTCATGCATAGCGAGAACTCGTAAATGATAAATAGGGTTACGTGTGAAAATCGTACGAACTAGCCAGCTTTAAGCAAGTTGACCGAAGATACGTTTTACTGGCGATATTGGGCGGCAAAGGCTGAAACGCCATCGTTCTAATCGAAATTTGGCTTGTTGAGCGGCACGCTTGGGCATCACTATCGCCGCGCTAAGCGGTTGCCAACTGTTTAGTGAACTATTGGCGGATCATGGCATCAACCAACCAGTGCCCGGATTTGCCCCCAATTTTCTCCAGCAGACGCACCCCTTCCACCACCATTCCTTTATCCACGGCTTTGCACATATCGTAGATGGTCACAATGCGACCCGGACGGCAGTTAGTGCTTCCATTTCACACCCGGTCACACCAAAGGTGGATACAGTCACTTCGCAGTGTACGCAACTGGCGCTCTCATCCAGATTGAAGTCAACTTCGACGCCAGTCAGGGATAGCGGATACTTGGCGGCACCAGATCGGCAGTACGTTTTGGCCCCCATAATCGCGGCAACCCACGCAATACCTAACACATCCCCCTTTTTTGGTTGCCTGTAGCGATCTTCGCCAAGGTATCGGGTTTGCATCACAATCCGTCCGCCCGCACGCCAACCGTTGCGTCGGCGCCTTACCGCCAACGTTAACCATATGCGCATCGTAGAAAGCAGCATTAAAGTGCGTCAATGCCCGAGTAATTGCCGATCGTCTCGCCCATGGCACGTATATCCTCTGGGGGAATTCGGGTTTTCAAATAAATCGGCATTAAATTCCACCGGCATATGGCGCCCCCCTCACTCCAGCCATAATTGCAGAGCGCCATGACCTCCGGCCAGATAATCCCGCAAACCAGACAACAGGCCAATCCAGCAAACATACCGCCGGATGACTACGCCCACCACTAACCCGGCATACGCAGCCCGGGGCGCCATGGGCAACAGTGCCAGGACGCTCCAGGGTAGATCGGGCGGAAGCCGCGGCATCGCACGGAACCACCAGCAGCCACGGCGTTTTACGGGCACTCAATCCGCTTCAATACCGGCGAGCGGGCCGGGAATTCAGCGGTGCGATCTGGCGAAATTCGTGTCGCGTAGGCGGCATAGCGCTCCCAACGTTACGGTTGGCCGAAATCATCAACTCGGCTATCCGGTGTGTCTGGCGTACCATCAGAAGGCATCGCTACCCATACCACCGGCAAGGTAGGCCCGCCAGCGTCACCGGCCCCTTTATCGTCGCCCCCAAGCGTCTGTCCACCGGCCTGCAACCTGCAGCCAGAATCAGGCGCTGAGCGGCGGCGCTCATGACCAGTTCCCCGCGCAAGCGCGCCGCCGCATCACTCTCCTTGGCTTCAACCAGGCTTCCCCCACCCACTGCTTTCCTTTTCTCAGAACGAGATTTCGCTTTTCAGGTAATCCATGATGAACTGGTTGGCCGAAAACGCTGCGTCACGATGGGCGCTGACCATTAACACCAATACAATCAGGTGCGCACGAAAGCAAAGCGCCTACGCGGTGAATCCAGCGTCACCGCCGACAGAGCAGCCAGCGCTCACCAGCAAAGTGCAACGATGCCAGCGTCAGTTGCTTTTCGGATCGTGCCCGGATAAGTGTTCCGGCGTCGTGCTGGAGAGCCGCTGGCAGGCATCACGCACCAGTCCGGCAAAGGCAACAACTGCACCAGCTTCCGGGCGATTAGCTAGCTCGCTGTATTCATCCGGCCAGTGAGGAAATCACTTTCCTCACCACGCACGGATCCGAGACCTCCATTTCACCCCCGGTTACGAATTGGAAACGATGCTACTAGCCCAGGATCCACGTCTCCAGGGCTGTGCCATTGTTCTGATTGATCGCTGCACGGAACACGCCACGCCACCAAATTCCGCAGGCCCAATCACCGCCACGCTCAACCAGCATGGCAACGAGATCGGCCAGTGTTGCCCCATTGGGCAGCGCCAATACTTCTTCTCCGCTGCCCAGCACATCGCGCAAACGGGCAAAATCCAGTACACGGATCGACATCATCGTTTCTCCTTACCCAGCCCGGCCAACGGCTGAAAACGTACCGTTGATTCTCAACCGTTTCACCCACTGGCAACTCTACCGGTCCATCCGCCCACGCCAGCGAGGTCATCACCTGATCACCTGGTTGGGATGCGGCTGCAACCGCCCGTCATCATCCAGCTTTGCCCGCAGGAATTCCGTCGGTCGCTGACCTTTTCCGGTAAAACCAGCCGGAAGCTGCAAGACTTGCGGCATCCACCGCTGTTACCGCCACTGAGCCCAGTAGAAAGGCCGCACCACAGCATCAGGAAAGTCACCCAAGCTTGATACCGGTTGCCAGAGCAGACCGATAAAGTCGGCATTAGCGAATCTTCCACGCAAAAGTACCCGGTTTAATGGCGATCTTCCAGACGTGTACCATTCACCCAAGTACTTGCCACCGCCGCCTTCCCACGTGATCTTCCCTCACCCACCGACACCCCCACCGGTGAGTCATCGACGACATCATGGAGATTCCGCAGATGGGCCAGTTGATCACGTGTCGCGGCAAAATCATCCGCGACCAGCCCCGCAACCGTCAGCTCGCACCCCAGCCGCCGCAACAGGAGCCAGTCAGGGCGTAACGATTGCTGTTGTAAATCTGACCGGGCTGCAGGTTGGCCGGGTTCCGGCCAACTCGTTGCCGGTATTGAGCAAAGCCACTTTCGTGGCGTGTAAACAACAGACTTCTGCAAGCCCATGGATGCCAGCAGCGCCAGTGCCGCCGGGTTGAGTCGTTCCCCGCGGGGCGGCACGACGGCATCTTTGGCAATGTCTTCACCCATACGGCGGTATACTGCCCGGCGCAACAACGCAAGTTTATCGACATGCAGGGGTATCGCCTTCAACATGGCGAATTTTCCTGCATCTCCACCACATTGCAGCCCGCCGGTATCGGCGCTGCCAGTAAATGCGCACCCGGCATCCAACGGGCGCAACGGCGGGCATCCCCCGCGGCAATGCGCGCCACAACTGGCAGCACATGCGTCGCCACGTTTAAATCCAATCCCATTAAGCGCGTAGCCATCCATCGCGCTGTTGTCAAACCCGGGGACAGCCAACGGGGCAATCACGTCCGCTGCCAGCACCCGGCCATCCGGCTTCTTGTAGCGTGACCATTTCACTGCGAACAGGAGAGCGGGCGCAGCCAGCCAGGTTGGGCCAGTGCGGTATCAAAATCAATCATGATGTACGGTATCGATATTGAGGTGGCGGACAATGAACGCCGCCACAGGTTGATGTCATTCAGATCAAGCACGGATACGGCATCGGCCAATGTGTTTGTTGCCCAAGCGTTCACGGCATCTGATCTGCTGTCGCAAAGCCACTGCGATAATCCCACTGTCGTCCAGTGCGAGTAGCGGCTTGGCCGTTGCCCGCGCGCCATACCTCGATGCGATCAATGGCTTCCTTCTTGAAGCCTTCGATAAGATTTGATGTCGGCGGGGAGCCGGCCTTGCTAGCAGCTCCGGACAATACCGGCTCGGCCGCCTCGCGCAGGAGAGATGATGGCTCAGCAACAATAACCCCAAGGGTAGCGAGCATCACTTCCTTTGCCCCGGCATGGCGAAATCGAGCGCTGTCCCTTGGTGGGCGGCTCCATGGAACTGGAACGTGATGGGAGTGTTTGATGACATTTAACCTGCAGGCCCATGCCCGCCAGCACCAGCACAGGCAAAAGTTGCTCGATAAGCGTCTGTTTTCCCCGAACCGGACCAGCCACAGATACCCAGCACGGCAAATTGTGCATTGCCATCTTTAGCCCCGTTTGCGACATGAAACGGATAATCTTGCTGGCTGTTCGCGGAATTCATGGCGTTCCGGTTTGGGTTCAATCGCCTCACGGATCGCCGCATCCAGCTCGTGCGTTACTGAACCGTCGCGCAACAGCGGACGCAGCTCAAATTTTTGTTCCTGCCCCAAACACAGATAAAGCGTGCCATCAACAGACAGTCGTACGCGATTGCAGGTCGCACAGAAGTGCTGGGAAATCGGCGTGATAAAGCCATCTCCGATCGCCCGTCGCGGGTTTGCCAGTAGCGCGCCGGGCCACCACCCAGCTCTTCCACACAGGGGTTCCAGCTTGAAGCGTTCGACCAGTTGCGCCCGTACATTCTCCAGCGGCAGGTAGTGCGCATTACGTCCGGTATCGCCAACAGGGCATGGTTTCGATCAGCCGCAGAATGAAGCCTTCATCAAGGCAGAGACTGCGTCATGCGCTCGATTTCGTGATCATTCACGCCTTGCATGGCAACCATATTGAGCTTGATCGGACTCAGCCCGGCCTGTTTACCAGCCATGATCCCCGCCATGATGGCATCGAAGCTGTCGCGTCCGGTGATGTGATTGACGCAGGCCTTGTCGAGTGAATACCAGACTGACATTGACACGCGCGAGGCAGCTGCTTTTAGTGCAGGAGCATACTTACCCCCAATTGCGTCGCATTGGTGGATAACGACAGATCATGCACACCATCAATGGCAGCAAGGTTACCAACCAGATCGACGATATTTCTTCGCAGCAGCGGTTCGCCTCCAGTGAGGCGCACACGTGTCACGCCCATGCGTGCAAATGCCCCGACCACACGTTCCAGTTCGGCAAAGTTCAGCCAATCCGTTGGCTCGGCGTAACCATCAAACCCCTTGGGCAAACAGTAACTACAGCGCAGGTCGCAACGATCGGTTACGGACACGCGCAAATAGCTCACCTGACGACCAAAGCGATCGACTAATCGGGGTTAGTACATACAGAGTTGGGGTGGCACATTGTTCTATCCTCGCCCAGAGAATGTATTCCCAACGGTTTGTTTCGCCTATTAGTCGACGGAACTAGGGAAAAAGCCTGATGCGCAAGTAATTCTTTTGGACTAGTTTTTTTCAAGCACGAAGTTACCGTGTGCCGATCTTTCGCATCCATTGCAGGCAAAAGAGGAGGGCTGCTTAAAGTACTTTAGCTTATCAATAGACAACTACCCAATCGGCATCGGCGTCCATTTCAACAATCGCGTGAGTGCGGTCAGTTTTACAAGATGCCCGAAGGTAACTGCCGCCCCTTCGGCCAACTTCCTCGCTACTGGCACAGGTACTAGGCGGCATAGGAGTATTGAGTAGCGTTATGTAGGTGACTATATTGCGCTAAACGATGCCCACCACGGAGATGTCATGAAGTCCACGTCAAAAGTCATTGCGGGGTTTGCACTACTCATGGCAACGACTTTGCCGCCGCTGGCGATGTTACCGTTTCAGCCGCGGCCAGCGCTGACCAATGCCTTCAAGGATATGGCACAGTCATTCGAGGCACAGCATCCCGGAAGCAAGATCCATTTGAACTTTGGTGCCTCGGGGGCCTTGTTGCAGCAGATGTCCAAGGGGGCCACCCGTAGATGTGTTCGCCTCGGCAGGAAGGGACGATGGAGTCGCCAGGCCAGGGTTTGATCGCTGCCCTGCAACTGTCGATTTTGTGCGCAATGCGTTGGTACTGACCGTCCCCTCCGACAGCAAACTGGCCATCAAGACTCTCAAGGATCTGACCCAGCCGGGCGTGGTCAAGGTTGCCATTGGCAACCCCGCCAGCGTGCCGGTCGGTCGCTTACAGCCAGGCCGGCCTTGACAGCCGCCGGCTCTGGCCTGCCATCAACGCCAAAGCCATCCACACCCAAAACGTACGGCAGTCTCTAGACTGTGGCGCGCGGTGAAGTGGAAGCAGGCTTTGTTTACGCCACCGACGCAGCCATGATGCCGGGCAAGGTGAAAGTGGTCTTCACTGTGCCGCTCAAGGAGATCATCCGTTACCCGATCGCTGAAAGTTGCCCACAGTAGCAATGCAAAGGAAGCCAAGAGCTTCATTGACTATGTCTTGTTCCTGGGTCTGTAGCAAGGGGCAAGTGTGGCTTTCTGAAACCCTGAGCCCAGAAAGCCACGAACAGATGGGAATCGGTATGGATCCCTTTGGCCCTGTCATTAATGGTGGCAGTAGGGCTGGCACACTGCCATACCGCAACATGGTATTAGGCGTGGCCCCTTTGGCCCCTTGCATTAAGGCAAGTTCCCGATGTGAACCTGTTGGCGCTGCCGGGTTGGCATTGGCCAAGGGCAATTTCCCGGGCGCAATGTGCTGGCCCTGCTGACGCTGCCGATGGTGCTTCCCTACCGTGCTCGGCTACTACCTGCTGATTCTGCTGGGGCGCCGTAGTCCTTTTGGGGAGCCTGGTTGCTTGATGTGTTCGGCATCAACCTGATCTCTCACATGGCAAGGTGCCGTCATCGCCGCTGCAACGGTGGCATTTCTCCTCTGGTGTTACAAACCGGCACGCGCCGCGTTTGAGTCGGTGGATGGGCAACTGGAGCAAGCGGCCAGAGTTCTGGGGGTCAACGATATCGCCATCTTTTTCCGGGTAACCCCTGCCACTGGCGTGGCGCGGCATTCTGGCTGGCGTGCTACTGGCCTTTGCTCGGGCGCTGGGCGAGTTTGGGGCCACCCTGATGGTAGTAGCAGCATTCCGGGCAAAAACGCAGACGCTGTCGGTAGCCGTGTACGAAGCAGTTCAGGCAGGGCAGGATGATCTGGCCAACATGCTGGTCTACATTATCTCGGCCGTGTGCATCACGGTACTGTTAACGGCGGGCTATCTTGCGCCCGGTCACATGGTTCGACGTTGAGTGAGGCGGGTGATGCAGCTTGATATCGATATTTACAAGACGCTGTGCGCGGGCAAACGGCGTTTTAACCTGAACGTACAACTACAGTCGAGCAGCTTAAGCGTATTGTGATTTACGGGCCATCTGGCGCTGGAAAGAGCTTGACCCTGAAGGCAATTGCTGGCTTGCTCACCCCGGAGCGCGGTCATATCCGGCTCAATGGACACACGGTTTTTGACCACGCTGGCGGGGGTGAATCTGGCACCGCAAGCACGCCGGGTTGGCTACCTGTTTCAGGACTACGCGCTGTTTCCACATCTCAACGTGCGCCAGAACATTGCCTTTGGCCTGAGTCGACGCTGGTTTAATCCGTTGGCGCGAGAACGGCACGACAAGGTGGAATTCTGGATACGTGCCTTTGGTCTGGAAGCCATGGCACACCAGTTGCCGGATGATCTGTCTGGTGGCCAACGGCAACGTGTTGCACTGGCCAGAGCCATTGTGGCCGATCCGCAGGCACTGCTTCTGGATGAACCCTTTTCTGCACTCGACCCATCCCTGCGCCTCTCCATGCGTCAGGAACTGAGCGATTTGCAGCAGCACCTGCAAATTCCCATGGTGCTGATTACCCATGATCCGCAGGACGTACAAACCTTTGGTGACCATGTCATCGAACTGCGTGACGGTGAACTGGATAACCAGAGCCTGACATCCTGTTGCCAGAATATCGACGAGGCAGCGATATGCAACGACACATCCATCCGCTAAGTAGCCAGACTATTCCGGAAGATTGCCTTGCCAGCTTATTACAGCACAGCCGGCCGCCGTACTGCGCGGAGCCCGGGGATGGCAATCTGCCCCTGTTTACCTGGACCTTGGGACTTCCCCAGCAGCAATTGCTGACCATGTTGGCCGAACTATTTCCTGAACTGGCCAACGGTCTTGAACCGCTACCCAACACACAGTACGCACACTTGCTGGCCACCACTCCGGTTGAATTTGGTGACTTGGTCAGCATGCTCTGCGCCCGGTGCACCCCGACATCCGATAGCCGTTACAGCGAATGGCTAGCGCGGGTTTTGGCAGCCGCCAGCTTTGGGGATCGACGCTTGTGGGAAAACATGGAGCTGCGGAACAGGAAAGAATTGGATGACTTACTGGCCACGTGTTTCCTGCCGTTGTACCGGGATAATTCGGCCAACCTTGGATGGAAGCATTTCTTGTTGGCTGAACTGGCCAAGTCAAAAAAACCGGATGCGCCACATCCTACGCAAAATCAGCATGATGACTAATGCTTCCCCGGCTGGGTATACACAGGAATAAAAATATGGCGACCACTGACAAGCCAATCCAATTGCAGGGTTCAGTATGGATGACCGTCGACGGCCAGAATTTCGGCGGCGCTGACCGTATCGCGTTGCTCGCCAAAATCGCCGAATGTGGTTCCATCACGCAGGCAGCCAAGGCCGCCCGGATGAGCTACAAAGCCGCACGGGATGCCATCGATACCATGAACAACTTGGCGGGTGAGCCATTGGTGGAAAGGTTGACTGGCGGTAAAGGAGGCGGCGGCACCCGGCTGACACCGCGTGGCATGCAGCTGGTGGAAAACTTCCAGTCCATCCTGCACGAGCATCAGAATTTTGTTAGCCAGTTGGCGCAGCAGGCAGAAGCCACGGCCGACGACTACGTGTTAATCAGGAGAATGGCGATGAAAACCAGTGCACGCAATCAGTTCCTCGGCAAAGTGACCTCGGTCAAGATTGGCGCGGTGAATGATGAGATCGAACTGCAAACGGCCAGCGGCCAAACCATCGTGGCGATTGTCACGCATGAAAGCACCGAGGACTGGGACTGACACCGGGAGCGGAGGCCTTCGCGCTGATCAAGTCTTCTTCCATTGTCGTGGTAACCGATGAAGATGGCGCTCGTTTCTCCGCCCGCAACAAATTGAACGGCATCATTTCCCGGGTGCAACCCGGCGCGGTGGAACACCGAGGTCGTCATTGATTTGCCCGGTGGCGGCAGCATCGCCGCCGTTGTGACCAACAGCAGCTGCCATAGTCTGGAGTTGGCCGAAGGGAAAACCGCCTCGGCCATTTTCAAGGCATCCAGTGTGATCATTGCCGTACCGACTTAAGGCGCCGGATAACCAGCGCCCTCGCCAATCAGCAACTACACCTTGAAGACACCCACACTTTCACGCAATTTTTCCGACAGCTCATCCAGATCACTGGCGGCTCGACTATTGCCTTCTGCCGATTGGGTATTCGATTCGGTCATCTGGGCGATCTGTTCCACATTGACGGCAATCTGGCGAATTGCCGCATCCTGCTCCATCAGGGACAGTGAAATGCTGCTGACATTGCTGGCCACTGTACGTGAGCCTTCATCTATCTTGCGCAACGCTGCTTCGGAGCGTTCGGCCAACTCCAGATTGGATTCAGCACGGGTGTTCGCTTCTTGCATGGCATGCACGGAACTCCCGACTCCACTTTGAATGGTCTCAATAAGGTGGCCAATTTCACCGGTCGCTTGTGCGGTACGTTCGGCCAACTTACGCACCTCATCAGCCACCACGGCAAACCCACGGCCCTGCTCCCCGGCGCGCGCCGCCTCCAATGGCGGCATTGAGTGCCAACAAATTAGTTTGATCGGCAATATCTTTAATCACTTGCACAATGCCACCAATTTTTTGTGAACTGTCATCCAGTAACTGCACATTGCTACTGGATTGGCGGATCATTTGCGCGATGTTGTTAGTCTGGGCGATCATTTCACGCATCACCTCTAGCGCACGCTCGCTATCCTCACGGGCACGGGCAACTGTTGTGGCAGCCAACTGGGCGCTTGATGAGGTTTCACTGACGCTGACTGATGCCTGCTCCACGGCTGTGGCCACCGAACTGGCGGCATTAGCCTGCGTAACCGAGCTTTGACTCACCGCTTGACTGGACTCCGCCATGCCATGAGCCGCTCGGGTAAGCTGCTCGCTGGACTGTCTTACCCCATCAATAACCGTGCGGAACTTCTGCATCAAATGATTGAAGGCACTGGCCGCAGAGGCCACTTCCCTGACATCCGAAGAAGGGATGCTGCCGGTAAAATCATTGTTGACGATAGCGGCTTCGGCAAACGCGACCGTCGTACGCAAAGGCTTACTGATACTGCGGGCAACCCATAACGACACAACAAACGTGGCGCCAATGGCCAGAGCTCCTAACAACACGAAAGCAAGCAACGTATTCCGGCTATCATCTCGCAGTGCGTTGGCGGACGCGATGATATTGTTCGCAACTAATTTTTCTGTTTCATGCAGCGCGTTGATCTTGTCCGTCATGATCTTGAACCAGACGGTTGGGTCAATACCAAACCCTCCTTCGGCGGATTTCGCCATGAGCACACTACGCATCTGCAAGACATTTTGGGCAGGCTGCCCGGTCAAAACAGCTTCCAGAGAAGCCCGTTCCGCGGTGGCCGCCACGCCGTTAAAATCAGCCAGATGGGCGTCTTGTTGACCAATCCGGTTCAGCATGGCCTGTAATTGAGCGGGTTCTGCTTTATCAGTGGCAAAGATAACAGCACCGAGCGCGCGTTCCTGCGCGGCGTTTTCCTTGGCTCTTACAAAACTGATGTAGGCAATCAGCTTGTGCGACAGCGAAGCATCCTTGTTGTACTTCACACTGACGCCCATGGCATCCACCAATGCGGCGACGGCAGAACTGTAGATGGCCGTGCTATCCGTTTGCAACACGGAGAAATGATCAACTCGCTGCCGCAAACCAGCCAAATCACCCAGTTTGCCATTGACCGTTTGTATCGCACTTGCCAGATCCGGATAGATCTTGGCATCCAGCGTCGCTACATCCGCCTTGAAAGCGCGTATCTGCTCATCAGATTTGTGACGGGCAGTCGGCAAAAGATCGGCAAACTTCTGGCCGTGGGATTTAAGAAAGTTTAAGCAGTACTGCCTCGCTCCACCTGCAGGGCATGCACCAGATTACCAATTTTGACAGACAGGGCAATCAGCTCCCGGGTCTGCCCTGCGGACTGATAGGACTGCCACGCCTGCCACACCTGTATCCCGCTTGACAGGGTCAGCACCAGTAGCGGCACCAGAACCAGCAAGGCCAGCCGTTGCATGATGGTTGTATTCTTCATTTCCACTTTCCCCTGAAGGCTGATAAGCCCCAAAAACAACAACGGCATAGTTATACCGTTATTGATAGTCAGGTTCTATTAAATTTCAAGCTAGAAAAGACAGAATTACGGCCATTGGGAATATTTGCATTCCTGTGTAGACCGGCCATTACCCAGTGTTTTGCCGACTGGCAACAGATGTCAGCAAGTATTTCTATGTAGTGTTTGAATGATCTGGCTGCACGATAAAAAAAGAACCGCTCCATCTCGGAGCGGCTACACGTAGAACTTTCGAACACAGCCTTGGAGATCTGCGAATGTATGGTCCCACCACCATCAATCCGTAACAAGCTGGCCAGTTGACCTAGTTACAGTGAGTCATCCCTAGCCTGCCGGTTCCCTCAAGAGACTGAATTGCCTCAGGCAGCTACCTGTTAACAGCATCCCTGCCCCTCAAGTCACGCTCCAGTGGCACCCAAGGCAGAAAGAATTATTCAAAAAGCAGACGCCCATGCAGGCACTAGATATTGATTACAAATCATAGCAAAGCGGCACATATAGCACCTAAAAAACCTCGAGTACCAAATAAATTGATTCGCATCAAGTACGAGCCGCACGAAACAATCATAAGGTTACGTACAACATGTACCGCATAAAACAGACAATAAACACAACATATGGTTAAGAATAACCTCATGAACATCTCATCCAAACCGCTGCCACAACAGATATACAAACGCAACGGCTCCCTGCAAGCTTTTACACAAGACAAAATTACATCCGCCATCCTGCGCGCGGGGACGGCAACAGGAGAAGTTACGGCACAGCAGGCCAACGAGTTGACACGCACCATCCTGACCGAGCTCTGCCAAACCTTCGACAAAACCATCCCGCATGTCGAACAAGTCCGGGGATATGGTCGAAACCGCGCTGTTTGAAGCGGGCTATCGCAAGACACTGCGAGCATTCATCGTCTACCGCGAACAGCATCACACCCTGCGCGCCGACCGGCACACACTGGTCGACGTCGAATCGTCGATCAACGAGTACCTCAATCGCCGGGGACTGGCGCATCAACGCCAATGCCAATCAGGGTTATTCGCTTGGCGGACTGATACTGAACGTATCGGGCAAGATGATTGCCAACTATTGGCTCAGCCATGTCTATCCGCCCGAAATCGGCCGGGGCTCATCGGGATGCAGACTTCCATATTCACGATCTGGACATGCTCTCCGGCTACTGCGCGGGCTGGTCCCTGCGCACCCTGCTACACGAAGGCTTCAATGGCGTGTCAGGCAAGGTAGAGTCACAACCGCCGCGCCATCTTTCCAGTGCGATTGGGCAGATCGTCAACTTTCTCGGCACCATGCAAAACGAATGGTAGGCGCACGGGCGTTCAGTTCATTCGATACCTATATGGCGCCATTCATCCGCAAGGACCAGCTCGGCTATGCCGAAGTGCGTCAGGCCATGCAGGAGTTGATCTACAACCTCAACGTACCATCGCGCTGGGGGACTCAGACGCCATTCACCAATCTGACTTTCGACTGGGTTTGCCCGGAAGACCTGCGCGAGCAAGTACCCGTGATCGGGGGCGAAGACATGCCGTTCTGCTACGGCGACCTGCAAGTAGAAATGGATCTGATCAACCGCGCCTATATCGAGGTAATGATGGCTGGCGACGCAAAGGGGCGCGTGTTCACCTTCCCGATCCCAACCTACAACATCACACCCGACTTCGACTGGGAGAGCGGCAATGCGGTCAGACTATTCGAAATGACAGCCCGTTACGGGCTACCCTATTTTCAGAATTTCATCAACTCCGAACTCAAGCCGAACATGATCCGTTCCATGTGCTCGGAGCTACAGCTCGACTTACGCGAGCTGCTAAAGCGCGGCAATGGCCTGTTTGGCTCGGCAGAACAGACCGGCTCTCTCGGCGTGGTGACACTCAATTGCGCCCGGCTAGGTTACCGTTTCCGCGGCGACGAAACGGGACTCTTTGCCGAGCTCGATCGCCTGCTGGATTTCGCCCGGGTCAGCACGGAAATCAAGCGCAAGGTGATCCAGCACCACATGGACAATGGGCTATTCCCCTATACGCGCCGGTATCTCGGGACGTTGCGCAATCACTTCTCCACCATCGGCGTGAATGGGATCAACGAGATGATCCGCAATTTCTCTGCCGACGCTTATGACATTACCGACGAGCGAGGCCACGCTTTTTGCCGTCCGTTTGCTTGACCATGTACGTGCACAAATGCTGCGTTTCCGGGGAGGAAACCGGCCATATGTACAATCTGGAAGCCACCCCGGCTGAGGGTACGACCTACCGCTTTGCCAAGGAAGACCGCAAGCGTTACCCCGATATTCTGCAGGCTGGCTCCGATGACCAGCCCTACTACACCAACTCGTCACAACTGCCTGTCGGCTACACCGAAGACCCCTTCGAAGCACTGGAATTGCAGGACGAGCTACAACGCAAATACACCGGCGGCACAGTACTGCATTTGTATATGGAAGAGCCGGTATCGAGCCCCGGGGCGTGCCGTGAACTGGTCAAACGCGCACTCAGCCGTTTTTCCCTGCCCTACATCACCATCACCCCAACATTTTCAATCTGTCCGAAGCACGGCTATCTGGCTGGCAAGCATCCATTTTGTCCAAAATGCGATGCCGATCTGCTGGCCAAGAAACACCGTACAACCGCTTAATTAGCAAGGAGAAAAACATGTATCAGCAAACCGTAGCATCCAATCAGGCCGAACCACAGTTGTGTGACGCCGAACGTCAGCCGTGTGAAATCTGGACCCGTGTAATGGGCTATCACCGACCGGTCAGTTCGTTCAACATCGGGAAACAAGGTGAATTCAACGAGCGCATCAGCTTCAAGGAAGAGCGTGCCAAACTCAGCCACTGAGGCTAACGCGCTCTGTATCGGTGGCGTCACGCCGTTCTCTGCCACCGATTACCCGGGTAAGCTCAGCGCAGTTGTCTTTGTGCAAGGCTGCCCGTGGCGCTGCCACTACTGCCATAATCCTCATTTGCAGCCACGCGCGACTCGCCAACCCGTAGCATGGGCCCGGTTTTTCGACCTGCTGCAACGCCGAAGTGGCTTGATTGACGCGGTGGTATTCAGCGGCGGAGAGCCGACGCTCGACCCGGCGCTGCCAGCCGCCATGGCAGAGGTACGCCGGATGGGGTTTCTGGTCGGCCTGCACAGTGGCGGCATCTATCCGGCACGCTTCGCCGAGGCGTTGAAGCTGGCCGATTGGGTGGGTCTTGATATCAAGACCAACTTTGACGATTACGAAACGATCACCGCTGTGGCCGGTAGCGGAGCGCCTGCCCGCGAGGCGCTGACGATGCTGCTCGACAGCGGCGTCGCCTACGAATGCCGTACAACCTTGCATCCATCACTGCATACCGATGCTCAGGTGACAGAGCTAGCCCACAAAATAGCGGCCATGGGCGTCCGGCACTATGCATTGCAATGTTTCCGGATGGAGGGCACCAAGGACCATCAACTTGCGGGTCACTTGCCTGCGGATTATCCCGATACCGCTCTCATGGCACAGCTACGGCAGCTGTTTGATACGCTGATCGTGCGCAAAGCGGACTGAACGCTTCTCTCTCAAACGTCCTGAGGCACGGCGTCGGCTACTGTCAGCCTATTGCGCAGTACCGACGTCGCTTCACGGCAAAGTGCTGTGCATGGCATTGGGGGGCAAAGTCACTCAATTTGAAGAGGGTTGCCGAAAGCACAGAGGCAGTCGAAACGCTCTGCTGCTTGGCCCTTAAAAGTGCTATCTTTCGCGCATCCCTGTTCTCGCTCGCCAACATGACTGCCCGTATTACACGCCCTACCGGCATCCCGTTGTGGATGCAGATCGAAACCACTCTGAGCCGGGAAATTCTTTCCCGCAAGCTGACCGGCCGTCTACCCAACGAGCAGGCGTTAGCCGAGCGTTTCAGTGTCAACCGTCACACCGTGCGTCAGGCCATTCAGAGCCTGCAGCAGAAGGGGCTAATCCGTATAGAACGTGGGCGCGGCACATTTGTACAGGAAGAGATGATTGCCTATCGGCTGGGCAAGAGCAGTCGCTTCTCACACAGCCTGTCAGACCAGCATTTGGTCAGTGATGTTGATATCCAGTCCAGCCATTTCGAACCCGCCAGCGAGCCGGTGGCAAACCTGCTGCAGATCGCGCCGGGTAATCCTGTGCTACGTGTGGAATCACTGGACCTGGCTGATGGCAAGGTGGTGAGTGTTTGCACGCAATATTTCCCGCTTCCCCGCTTCGATGGCTTCATCGACATCTATCGCGCAAGCCGTAGCACCAGCGATGCCTTCAAAAATTTTGGCATTGCCAGTTTCCAGCGTGTATTGAGCCGCATCAGCGCCCGCTTGCCAAACCCGGAAGTTGCCGCTGCACTGCGGCAAGGTAAGCAACAGCCGGTCCTGTACATCGAAAGCGTGTACGCAGATACCAATGGAGCCCCCATCGAGTACGGCATCACCCGTTTTAGCGGCGATAGCGTACAGATTGAGGTCTTGCCAGAGGGGCTGTAAGGCAGTTGTCCATCGCCAAGCGGGGATCTTCAAAAAAATCTAGACATCTAGACGTCTAGATGTAAATAAGTTGTAACGTTAGCCGGATACAGTGCGCTTGTCCTTACAACCACCCGCAACGAGGCTATCGACATGCTGCCTATCCGCCCTCTTATCGCGACTGCCCTGTACACGGCCAGCTTTTACGCCGCCGCTGACACGACCCTTACCGTGTATACCGCTCTGGAAGCCGACCAACTCAAGGCTTATCAGCAGAAGTTTGAGAAGGAAAATCCAGGGCATCAAACTACGCTGGGTGCGCGACTCCACCGGCGTGATCACGGCCAAGCTGTTGGCCGAAAAATCCCGACCGCAAGCCGACGTGGTAATGGGAGTGGCAGCATCCTCGCTACTGGTGCTTGAGAAGAGGGCATGCTGCAGCCTTACGCACCGAAGAACGTAGCAAAGCTTTCCAAGAAGTATGTGGACAACAACACTCCGCCGCGTTGGGTGGGCATGGACGTATGGGGTGCTGCCATCTGCTTTAACACTGCGGAAGCAGCCAAGTTGGGGCTGAAAAAACCCGAGAGCTGGAAAGACCTCTTGAAGCCAGAATACAAGGGGAAGATCGTGATGCCGAACCCGGCCTCCAGTGGCACCGGCTATTTCGACGTAACGGCACGGCTAC
Source organism: Paludibacterium denitrificans (assembly GCF_009707705.1). Taxonomy (GTDB): domain Bacteria; phylum Pseudomonadota; class Gammaproteobacteria; order Burkholderiales; family Chromobacteriaceae; genus Paludibacterium_A; species Paludibacterium_A denitrificans. The sequence goes on from NZ_WLYX01000001.1 coordinate 17,201, forward strand.
AGCTGTTCGGCGACAAAGCGGGCTGGGCCTACATGGACAAACTGCACCAGAATATTGCCCAGTACACCCACTCCGGTTCGAAACCGTGTAAGCAGGCAGCCGCTGGCGAGTTCCCCATCGGCATTTCGTTCGAATACCGTGCAGCCAAGCTGAAAGAAAGCGGTGCGCCGATTGATGTGGTGTTCCCGAAAGAAGGCTGGGCTGGGATCTGGAAGCCACGGCCATCATGAAAGGCACCAAAAATCTGGACGCCGCCCACAAGCTGGCTGACTGGTCTGCCTCGCAATCGGCCAATGAGCTTTACGAGAAGAACTTCGCCATCGTCGCCATGCACGGCATCGCCAAACCCAACCCTCTCATCCCGGCCAACTACGAACACCGTCTGGTCAAACAAGACCTGCGTTGGTCCGCGACCAACCGCGAACGTATCCTGACCGAGTGGACTCGCCGCTACGACGCCAAGTCTGAACCGAAGTAAACCGTCCGGCCCCTCCGTCTGAGCGCGGCGGGGCCGCGGCCTCGCAAGCGATGCGCCCCATGGCGGGAAATCATTATGATTCACCCCAAGATTGAATCGCTGGATGAACTGTTTGCCTTGATGGTCAACCGTGGTCAGACCCTGTACGGTGGCGAAACCGTCAGCCAGCTCGAACATGCTTTGCAAAGCGCTCTCGCCGCCGAGCGCGACGGCGCCAATGCCGCCTTGATCACGGCCGCCCTTCTGCATGACATCGGCCATATCGTTTGCCGAACAAAACGATGACGATGTGGCCCGTGGCCTCAATGATTGCCACGAAGCTTTGGCCGCACAGGTGTTGGCCGGACTATTTGCCGATGATGTACGGCAACCGATCCTGCTGCACGTCGCCGCCAAGCGCTACCTGTGCACCACCCAGCTTATTACGACACGCTGTCGGTCACCTCACGCCAGTCACTGGCCTTGCAAGGCGGGCCGATGTCTCTGGCAGAAGCCGAACGCTTCTCTAACCGGGCCTATGCGACAGAGGCGTTGGCATTGCGTCGCTACGATGACATGGCCAAAACGCCGGATCTGGTTACGCCACCACTAGAGCACTACCGAGCCATTGCCGCCACCGTGCTGAAAGCATGATCATGGACAGCCCCCACCTTTCTGCAACAAAAGCTGCAATTGGCCGAGCGTTCCCACTCAACGCCGCCTTACCTGCAACTCAGCGGAATCAGCAAACGCTTTGGACAGCAAATTGTGCTGGACTCGCTGAACCTTAATGTCAGCAAGGGCGAATTCGTCTGCCTGCTCGGCCCATCCGGTTGCGGTAAAACCACTCTATTGCGTCAGATCGCCGGGCTGGACCTGCCGGATGCCGGTTACATCCGCCAACACGACCGCGACATCACCCGCTGCGCCCCGGCAGAACGCGATTACGGCATCGTGTTCCAGAGCTACGCCTTGTTTCCTAATCTGAATGTGGCTGACAACATCGCCTACGGGCTGAAAGGCCGTAGCGAAGACAAGCGGCGACGGGTCAGCGAACTATTGGCACTGGTCGGACTGGACAGTATTTCCGCCAAATATCCGGCCCAGCTGTCCGGCGGGCAGCAACAACGTGTGGCCTTGGCGCGCGCGTTGGCCACCTCCCCAAGCTTGCTGTTGCTGGACGAGCCCTTGTCAGCGCTGGACGCCCGTGTGCGCGAGCACTTGCGTCGCGAGATTCGCGCGCTACAGCAGAAACTGGGCATCACTACCATTATGGTGACGCACGATCAGGAAGAGGCGTTGACCATGGCTGACCGGGTAATCGTGATGAACGGTGGCCGTATCGAGCAAAGCGGTTCGCCATTCGAGGTTTACCTTGAGCCTGCCAGCCGGTTTGTCGCCAGCTTTGTCGGCGGGGTAACTGGCTGCCGGTGCAGCTCAATAATGGAAATGGCGCGATGTTGGGCGAACACACCCTGACCCTGCCGTGCCCGCACGGACTGCAGGCCGGTGATGAGGCGGAGCTGTTTGTCCGTCCGGAGGATATCGAACTGCACCCGCCGGGGGGCCGCCGTTCCCCATGCCTCGTTGGCCGACATTACCAAGCTGGAGCTGCTCGGAGCGGTATACCGCGTTGGTCTGCATGTACCCGCACGGGGTTCGGCCAACGTAATGGCTGATCTGAGCCACGCCAAACTGATGCAACTCAACATCCGTCTGCAACAACGTGTGCCGGTGTCACTAAACCCGGCCGGGTGCGCGTATTCGCCCGGCAAGGGGGCGCGGCATGATCAGCCTTCTTCTACCTCGTAAGGCTGGCCAGAAGTCGGGACGAACGTATTGCGCTCGGGTTGAACTGGCTGTTGTTGCTACTGTTGCTGCTGGCGGTGCTGTTACCACTGGCGACCATCCTGAGCAAGGCGCTGACAGGCGATGATGGGCACTTTGTAAGCTTCTCCCAGATTACCCGGACGTTAGCTCAACCCGGCTTCGTCACCGCTTTGGCGGGCAGCCTGAAAGCGGCACTCGCTACCACACTGCTAGTGGTGCCACTGGCCTATGGTTATGCCTATGGGGCCTCACTCGTGTCGCACTGCCTCTGCGTGGGCTGTTCCGGTTATTGGCACTGCTTCCGCTGCTGGCACCATCGCTACTGCCCGGTATCTCGCTGGTTTATCTGTTTGGTAATCAGGGTCTGCTGAAGTCCTGGTTTCCCGACGGCGGCATTTATGGTTTCTTAGGCATTGTACTGGGCGAGGCCTTCTACACCTTTCCACACGCGCTGATGATCCTGCTGACAGCACTGGCCGTGGGTGACGCCAGACTGTACGAAGCGGCGCGCACGATGGGAGCCAGCAGGCTGCGCCAATTCCTGACCATCACACTGCCCGGCACCCGCTACGGTTTAGTGTCAGCGGCACTGGTGGTGTTTACTCTGGTCATCACCGACTTCGGTGTCGCCAAGGTAATCGGCGGCCAGTATCAGGTACTAGCGATTGAGGCCTACAAACAGGTGATTGGCCAGCAGAACTTTCCTCGCGGCGCCGTCATTGGCCTGATGCTGTTACTTCCGGCGTTACTGTCTTTTGCCATCGACCGTTGGTTGCAACGCCATCAACGTGGGCAGCTCTCGACGCGTGCCCAGCCGCTGACCCCGCTGCACCACATCGGGATTCGTCTGCTCGCGGTGGTGTTCTGTGCCACCGTGGCGCTCGCCCTGCTAGCGCTGCTGGGGACAGCAATCGCTGCGGCCTTTATGCAGCTGTGGCCCTACCAGCTTGGCTTCACCCTGCAACATTTCGATTTCGATATGGTAGACGGCGGGGGCTGGCTGGCGTTTGGCAACAGTCTGAAGATGGCGCTCTGGACGTCTTTGGCCGGGACAGTTTTGGTGTTTCTCGGAGCGTGGTGCAGCACCCGTCTGACCTCAGCCGGGCTAACCGGCCAGTTGCTGCACGCCATCGCCATGCTGCCGATGGCCGTGCCGGGCTTGGTACTGGGCTTGGGCTACATCTTTTTTTCAACGACCCCGCCAATCCGCTACATGGGCTATACGGCACGCTAGCGCTTTTGGTGTTGTGCTCGGTGGCGCACTTCTATACCACGGCCCACCTGACGGCGCGCACCGCACTGGCCCAAATGCCCCCGGAATTCGAGTCGGTGGCTGCCTCACTGAAGGTGCCACTATGGACCACCCTGTGGCGCGTCACGCTGCCAACCTGCCTGTAAGCCATCCACGGAAATCGCCCGCTATTTCTTCGTCTCGGCAATGACCACGGTGTCCGCCGTGATCTTCCTGTACACCCCGGACAGTGTGCTGGCCGCCGTGGCGGTACTGAACATGGACGACGCAGGCGATACCGCCGCCGCAGCCGCCATGGCGACGCTGATCGTGGCAAGTTCCGCCGCCGTTTGCCTGCTGTTCATGCTGCTGTCGCAGGGCCTGCTGCGCCATAGCCAGCGCTGGCGCTGACCCGATCTGACCCACACACCACCGGGCGACTTGCCCGGTTTATTTGAGCCCGACAAGACATCTAGATGACTGGAGATATCATGCGAGAACCCATCCTGTTGACCCCCGGCCCGCTAACCACTTCGTTAGCGACCAAGACCGCCATGCTCACCGATTGGGGCTCTTGGGACAGCCGTTTCAATGAACTGACCGCCAGCGTATGTCGTGACCTGCTGCAGATCGTCAACGGTGGCAACAGCCATGTCTGCGTACCGCAGCAAGGCTCCGGAACCTTTGCTGTCGAGGCAGCCATCGGCAATCTGGTGCCTCCCACCGGAAAGCTACTGGTGCTGGTGGGGGGCGCCTACGGCAAACGCATGGTACAAATCGCGCAATACCTGCACCGCGAAGTGGTGGTATACGAAACGGCTGACGATACCCCGCCATCAGCCGAAGTCGTCGCGAGGCGGCTTGAGAACGACCCGACAATCAGCCATGTCGGCCTGATCCACTGCGAAACCAGTACCGGCATCCTCAACCCCTTGGCTGAGATTGCCACGGTGGTGCGCGCCGCCGGGCGCAGGTTAATTGTCGATGCGATGTCGAGCTTTGGCGCACTGCCCATCGACGTGGCGGCACTCAATATCGATGCACTAATCGCCAGCAGCAATAAGTGTCTGGAAGGTGTGCCCGGCATGGGCTTCGTGATTACCAACCGCGATAGCCTGATGGCCAGTCGTGGCAATAGCCATTCGTTGGCGCTGGATCTTGTGGCGCAGTACGACTACCTGCAGGCAACCGGGCAATGGCGCTTCACCCCACCGACCCATGTCGTTGCCGCACTGCGCTCCGCACTTGACCAATACCTCGCCGAAGGTGGTCAGTAAGCGCGTCTGGCTCGCTATTCGGCCAACGCTGCACGCCTGCAACAGCACCTCACTAAAGCCGGATTGCAGCTCTTCCTGCCGCCTACGCTACAGGCTCCCATCATCCTGACCTTTCATGCACCAGCCCACCCGGACTACCAGTTCCAGACCTTCTACGAAGCGGTGCGAGAACGCGGCTTCGTGCTGTACCCCGGCAAGCTCACCAGTCAGGAAACCTTCCGCGTTGGCTGCATTGGCGCCATCGACATAGCGGAAATCGAACAGGCTTGCCACGCCATCGTCGATACCTTGCGCCAGCTTGGCTGGATCCAATAAGGAAATACCGCATGCAACGTTATCAACATCTGGAAGCCGTCATTTTTGACTGGGCTGGCACTGTGGTCGACTTCGGCTCTTTCGCGCCAACTCAGGTCCTGATCGACGTGTTTGCGGCCATTGGGGTGCCGGTGAGCATGGAAGAAGCCCGCGTACCAATGGGGCTGGCCAAGTGGGATCATATCCAGTCGCTTGGCCGACTACCCAGCGTGGCCGAACGCTGGCGCGCACGCTTTGGTCGCGACATGAACGACGCCGATGTGGACGAGTTGTACCAGCGCTTCATGCCGCTACAAGTGGAGCGTGTGGGTGAATACTCGGCACCGATTCCGGGCGCCATCGCCACCGTTAGGCAACTACGTGAACGCGGACTGAAGATCGGGAGCTGTTCCGGTTATCCACGCGTGGTGATGGACAAGCTGCTGCCGCTGGCCGCCGCGGCGGGCTACTCACCGGACCATACGGTGGCAACCGATGATCTAGCCGCTGGCGGCCGCCCCGGCCTGGATGGCTTTGGATAACGTGCTGGCGCTGGCGGTAAGCGACGTGCGCCATTGCGTAAAAGTGGACGACACTGCGCCCGGCATCAGCGAGGGCCTGCACGCCATGTGGACGGTTGGCCTGTCGGCCAGTGGTAATGCCGTCGGCCTCACGGCGGCAGAGTGGGCGGCACTTACCCCGGAACAGCAGGCACAGAAACGGCTACCCGCCACTGCCATGCTACAGGTCGCCGGTGCGCACTATGTCATCGACACCATCAACGAGCTCCCTGCCGTACTGGATAGCATCGAAGCACGCCTCGCCGCCGGTGAGCGTCCATGAACCAGTCGCCATTCTGGTTTGCCGAAGCGCTGGCGGCAGAAGATGTCCGGCCGCAGCCGCCGCTGCAAGGCGAGGAAGCTGCTGATGTATGCATCATCGGCGGCGGCTTCACCGGCTTGTGGACAGCCTTCCAGTGTCGGCAAGCCCGGCCAGACTGGCGCATCGTGCTACTGGAAAAGGCACATTGCGGTAACGGTGCTTCCGGCCGCAACGGTGGCTGCATGCTGACTGGTCGACCAAGTATCTGTCCTTGGTGAAGCTGTTTGGGGAAGCTGAAGCACAACGGCTGGTAGCGGCATCGGAACAAGCGGTCTTCGATATTGCCAACTTCTGCCTCGAACACGGCATTGATGCTGACCTTCGGCTGGGCGGGGCCGTCTACGCCGCCAGTAACCGTGCACAGCTTGGGTCGCTGGACGGCGTACTGGCCGCACTGGCAAAGGTTGGCCGAAACCGCTGGCAGCCGCTGGATGATGCCGCCACCCGTGCAGCGAGCGGTAGTCCCGCCATGCAGGCAGGATTTATCACCGATGCGGTAGAGCGGCTTGCAACCGGCCAAGCTGGTGCGCGGCTTGCTGCGGGTGGCACGGGCCATGGGGGTGACGGTGTACGAACAAAGTGCCATGACCCGGATTGCCGAGCACGGCAAGGTGGTCGTGGAAACGGCGCGGGGCCGGGTACTGGCCGACCAGGGCTGTGCTGGCATTGAATGCCGACATGCCACGTCAATTTCCGGCTTTGGGCAACACGGTGCTGCTGGTTTCATCCGACATGATCATCACTGAACCGGTACCAACACTAATGGCACAGATCGGGCTTGATCGCGGTCAGGCCGTATGTGACCTACGCACCTTCGTCCACTACTGGCGCAGCACCCCGGACGGGCGACTGATGTTGGGCAAGGGCGGCAATCGCATTGCTTTTGGCAACCGGCTTCATGATTACTTCGATGCTCCCAGCGCCTATCAGGGCCAACTACAGCATGCATTGGCACGCTTTTTTCCCGGCGATGGCTGATATTCCGGTCACACAAAGCTGGACCGGCGCCTCGGATCGATCGGCCACCGGCTTCCCCTTTTTCGGCCAACTACCGGGCCATCGCCGCGTATTCTACGGTATGGGTTATTCCGGCAACGGGGTCGTACAGAGCTATCTGGGCGGGCATATTCTTGCGTCACTGCTGCTAGAGCGTACTGATGAATGGCAAAGCTGCGGCCTAACACGAGGCCCGCTGCAACATTTCCCACCCGAACCGCTGCGCTGGTGCGGAGCCATGGCGGTACGCGGAGCAATCCTAAAGGGCTGGAACGCGCGCACGATGCAGCCAGAACACCAAGCTGGTGGGACCAACGAATCGCGGGGTTTGCCAGCATGGTAAGCAAGGCCGACTGAAATGGCGAGCGGATGGCCGGAAGCACCGCCGTCGCTTTTGTATGGAATGACAACAGACTCAAGCCACACCTAGCCAAGCGCCAAACGGCGACCGGCGACCGGCGACCGGCTGAACTTTAGCCGAGAAGCCCTCTGCCAGAGAGTCGCTGGCAGCGCTCGGTCACAAAGACTGACGTCAGCCAACCCTGCCACGCAAACGATCGGCATCCAGCAGCACGATTTCCCTGCCATTAACCTCAATCAGCCCGGATTCGGTCAGTTGGTGCAGCATGCGGGAAAAGGTTTCCGGTGTCAGATTGAGCCGCGAAGCGATCAGGTTCTTGTTAACAGGCAATGTCACAACGGGCAGCCCCGTTGCTTGCGGATCAACATTTTGCAGCAAGTAGCCCGTTACCCGCTGCAGCGAATTTTCAATGGAATAGCGCTCCACATCCCTGACCAAGCCATGCAGGCGCATCGACAGGCCCGCCAGAAGTAAGGGCAAATGCCGGGTCTCGCTCAATGGCCTGATAGATGGCTTGTGCGTCAACCTTTAACAGGAATCCATCTTCCAGAAACTGTGCCATGACCGGACAAGGGCGCCCGGGGAACATCACGGCTTCAGCAAAACTCTGCCCGGGGTGAACAATTTCCATCACCTTTTCGCTGCCCTGCGACGACGAAATAGCCAGTTTTATCCGGCCATACACCACCAGAAACATGCCGTCACAAGGGTCGCCTTTCTGGAACACGGTCTGGCCTTTCATCCCCCGCACTTCGTGCGTAAAGGCACCAGAGCCTGAATCTGCTCTTCAGACAGCTCCTGAAACAGCGGTTGATGACGCAAAAACGCAGGTATATCGACAGTAGGCATGGTAGTTTCCGTATTCCAGACCGGGTGGATAACCGGCAGAGCCATTTCCAACAGGCACATACCACCCATGCTGGCGAGCATAGGCTAATGACCATAGCGCCTCCATACGCACGAAGCATGGAGGCGGCTAGTTCGACCGGCGTAGTCTGGCAATCAAAACAGCCGACCCGGCTAGTGGCTGGTGCCTTCCGAACGATTCACCTTGTTGAAGACATTGTATTTGCCAATAGGCTTCATCATGGGCAAAGCCGCCACTTCGGCAAACGTTTGCGCATCCACCACAATCAGTTCACCGGGGTTTTGCATCACCGACACCAAGGCGTAGCGCCCGTCCCGGGTAAATTCCACATGCGCCGTGGTAAGGCCCGGCCGCAGCACCAGTTGTCGTGCCACGCTCATGGTGCGCTTATCAATGATAGTCAGCATATCCTTATGCGCACTCATCATCGAATCAGCCCAAGCGTACGGCGTGTTTTCATGGCTGCGCAGAAAAAACCCGGGGCCGGGCAAGTTGATGTTCTTCACCACCTGCCAGCTGTCCATATCAACAAAGGTGACCTGCCCTCCCTTCAGATTAGGCGTTGCCATATAGCGATGGCCACCCCGTTCAAAAGTGATGCCAGACCCCAGATGCGGCATGCCACCCAAGGCCAGATCACGCACCTTGCGATGGCTATCCGGGCTGATGACTTCGGCCCGGCCATCACGCGATGCACCCAGTACGTGACGGTATGCCGGATCAAAAAGAAATCGTCCAGCACCATATCCAGTGACGTAACTATCGGGTTGAGCGCGGCTGCCGCCGGGGCTTTGTCCGGATGCTGGCCGTGCGCCAAGCGTGGCCGGATCCTTTCGGCTGGCGTGTTATAGGGGATTTCCCACAACTCTGGCACATCTTTCAGCGCCACGATGAAGCTGTGCCGCGGTGCCGCCTCGTATACGGCCGAAACGCGTGACGGTTTACCCGTCTGGCTGACCACCGGATAGGTGCGAACGGGTTTCAGACCATGGGCATCCAGCAGCACCAGTGTTGCTTAAGCAGGTGTTGCCCGCCAGCACCCATTTGCCATCGTCCGATACCGCCAGATTGCGGGTGTTCAGCCCGACACGGATATCCGCCACTACTTGCAGGCTGTACAAATCATACTGAGTCACCCAGCCATCGCGGCTGGCAAAATAGACAAACCGGCCATCCGGCGAAAACTTGGGGCCGCCGTGCAGGGCGTAATGGCTGGCAAAACGGCTGATCGGCTTAAAAGTATCGCCATCCATGATGGTGACATGATGATCTCCGGCTTCCACCACCACAAAAAGGTTCATGGGGTTGGCCGAAAACACCGGCTTGGCAGGCAAGCGCGCTTCGTCCACCACCTGCTTGTGGCTGGCGAGCATGTCCGCCACCTGCCAGCGCGGCGGCTGGGCAGGTGGTGTATTCAGATAATAAAGCCAGTGACAGGATATCGGATTCGGCCAACTTGCCAGCAAAGCCCTGCATCTGCGTCGCCCGGCGACCATGGCGAATGGTGTCGGCAACCTCGGCCGGTTTAAGCCGGTCCGGGCTTTCCGGCAACAGAGTAAGCCCCATCCCGCCCATGCGGTCCACGCCATGACATTGCTGGCAGTTTTGCTGATACAAAGCAGCAGGATCGGCCAAGGATAACCGGGGCAACAGCGTCATGGCAGCGATCATGATCGTCAACAGCGGTGTTTTCATGCGCCCACCTCATCCAGCCATGTAGAAGGCACCGGTAAATCATCATGCCCCGGCATCCGGCTGATTTCCTCATCCGTGAGATAGCAGGCCGGATCAGCCGCCCAGAAATCGCCAGTCAACTCCAGGGCGCGCACCCGGGTATTACCGTTGCAAATAGCCAAGTGGAGGCAGGTGGCGCAGCGCCCGCCCACCGGCCGCGGGGATTGCTTCAGCCCGGCCATCAGCGGATGGGAAACATCCTGCCAGATGACCGAAAACGGCCGCTGCCGGACATTGCCCAGTTGTACTTTCCACCACATGGTGTCCGGATGCACATTGCCAAGGTTATCAATATTGGCCACGTTTACGCCGCTGGCATTGCCACCCCAGGGCTTCCAGCCGCTGCCGAAGCCCAGCCAGCAGCGCCGGATAATGCCGGGCGGCCCAATACAAAAGATAAACACCATCGGCATCATTGTTACCGGTGACAAATTCCTTGGCGGCTCCGGCGCGAATATGGCCGGGCACGACTCAATCAGCAAATCCATGGCCCAGCGTGTCCGGGCATGACGCACATCATCGGCGCGGTGCTTGTTGCCACGCCCGGCGTAGTTAAGGTGCGAGAAATAAAACTTTTCGATGCCCTCGTCTGCCACCAGCTGTAGCAAGGACGGCAAGTCATGCGCGTTGTCTTCGGTCATGGTGTAGCGTACGCCCACCTTCATCCCGGCCTGATGGGCCAGCCGCACGCCATGCAAGGCCAGATCGAAACTGCCATCCAGTAAGGCGGAAACGGTCGTGGGTGGCACCGATGCCATCCAGGGCTGATACCCACATAGTCAAAGCCGGTATCGGCCAGCTGGCGGACATTTTCCGCATTAATCAACGTGCCGTTGCTGGATAACCCGACATAAAACCCCATGTCGCGAGCACGTTTGCCAATGCGGAAAATATCCGGACGCAGCAGTGGTTCGCCACCGGAGAGAATCAGTACCGGCACGCCAAAGGCCGCCAGATCATCCATCACGGCAAAAACCTCATCGGTGGAGAGCTCCCCGGCGAAGTCCTTGTTGGCTGAAGTGGAGTAGCAATGTTGGCAGGTCAGGTTACAGCGACGGATCAGGTTCCAGATCACCACCGGTCCGCGCGCAGCGGCCCGCTCTGGCCGGGGCTGGCTGCCGCCCCGATGGAGGTATTGCAGATATTGGGTGAGACGCAACATGGTGGCACACCGGATTAATGACGATGGGCTGAGTGTGAGGCCCGGCCCGGCCATTTCTCCTTGATACCAATCAACCGAAACCGGCGCACTTGCCGCACTCAGATGCGCAAGCCGCTTTTTTCAGAATCTGCGTGGAAAACAGCACATCGCTGGCGCGACAAGCATCGCCCAGAAGCGCTTTGACGGGCTCCAACTGCGCCAGCACACTGGCTCGATCCGGCCCATGCAGCATGGCAAACAGGTTGTAAGGCCAGTGCGGCAAATGCCGTGGGCGCCGATAGCAATGGCTGACGACATCCAGCTGGCCAATCAGTTGACCAAGACGGTCAACCTGATCATCCGCCACATCAAACACCGCCATGCCATTGGCGCGATAGCCAATGCGGTAATGATTGGGGACCGCGCCAATGCGGCGAATAACCCCGCAATCCAGCATACCCTGCAAGCGATGCACTACCTCATCGGCGGTCATCTCTAGCTGCTGTGCCAATACTTGCCGGGGTCGCTCACCAGTGGCAGCCCGGCCTGCGTGGCACGCACCAGTTGATGATCGGCTTCCTCAAGATTTAGCGCCGGACCCGTTGCGACTGGCAACGCTGACCTTTCAATATTTCCCACTCGGGTCTGCCCACCGACAGCAAAGTGCATGCCGACAAAGTATTCACGCTCTTTGGGAAACTCATGTACTGGCAGGCCGGTTGCGGCTTCAATGGCAGCACAGGCCGCGTTAATTCCTGCTGCCGTGGCGGTAGCCAGTACAAACCACATGTTGAAGGCATGCTCGCGCCGATAATTGTGCGCCACCACCGGCAACGCATTGACGGTAGCCGCCACCTCGTCAAACCGCTCCTCCGGCACCATCAATGCTGCCAGCACAAAGCGCCCGCCCATACGCTCTATCTGGTACATCGGCCCAAACCGCGTCAACACTCCCTGCTTTAGCAACCCGGCCAGCCGGTGTAGGAGGATGCTTTCCGTCGTTTGCAAACTGGCGGCGGCCACGGCAAACGGCTTGGGCTGCAAGGGAAAGCCACCTTGCAGCTGCTCAATGATGCGGGTATCCAGCGCATCGGCCTGCCAGATTCCCTCAGCGGCCATAACGCGCCCCGCGCTGGGTATAACGTCGCAGGGATGGCAAGACCGCAGACGGCAGATGCTCCAGCTGGTGGCGTTGGCTAATGTCATCCAGATGCTGCTGCAACTGATCCTCCGTCTTGGCATGGATCATGCAAAACAGCTGATAGGGCCATTCCGGCAAACGCGCTGGTCGCTCGTAGCACAAGCTTACCGCGGCTTCTTCGGCCAACCTTAACGCCACGGCTTCACGTTGCGCCGGATCATCAATCTGCCAGACACACATGGCATTGGCTTTGTACCCCAGCTCGCGGTGGCTGACGACAAAGCCCAAGCGGCGAATCACGCCCTGTTTTTGCCAGTGCGCCAGCCGTTGCAGCACATCGTCCTCTTGCCAGCCGCAGGCTTTCGGCCCAACTGTTGGTAGGGCCGCTCCATCAGTGACAGTCCTGTCGACAGGGCCGACACCAGACGGCGTTCGCGCCAATTCAGCATCAGGCTGGGCGGTGGCGGTGACTTCGAACGGCTTTGGTCTCCATCCGGCAGAAAAGAAAAACCCAAATCAACATGGTATTCGCGCAGCAAAGGCAGGTTCAGCGGTTTGAGCCCGGTGGCAAGATAAATGCGGGAGAGAACCTGCGCCACTTCAGCCGCCGTCTCCGCCGCCACAACGAACCACAAATTGAAATGGTGTGCCCGCAGGTAGTTGTGATTGACTTCAACGTGGCTGCTGACAAAACTCGCCACGGATTCCAACCGCTCGGGCGGTACCGCCAGTGCGGCGAGAGTGCTGCTGCCCACCGTATTGGGAGCAAATATGCAGCCAAGGCGTGACAACACGCCAAGGCGGCGAGCCTGCTGCAACTGCCCGATCAGCTCCGCTTCATTCCAGTCGTCGGGACTGTCGTTTGCCAACTGCAAAAACGGCCGGGAAACCGGGGGAAAATCACGCTGGTAACCGTCCAGCAAACGTAAGGTACGTGGCGAAAGACTGCTGTGAATATCGCGATACATCTACATGCCCATTCTAGCGGCGCGCCAGCTGAAAAATATCCCCGAAGGCCCGCGCGCAGGTAATTCGCCCACCGTTTCCAGTGTAGTGGTATCCACCACAACCAGCTTGTCGTCATCGCGGCTGGACAACCACACCGCATCGCCACGCGCGGTAAATTCCATATGCAGGATGGCGCGCCCGGGATGCAGGGTTTTAATCACCCGCATGCTCGGCACATCAATGACTTGCACGACGCCATTATCCGGGAAGGCAAAATTGACCCATACCCGTTTGCCGGTGGGTTCGGCCATTACAAACACCGGCTGGCCCAATACCGGCACGCGGGCATGTTCTTTCCAGCTACGGTTATCAGCCACCAACACCTCATGACGGCCGATAGTAAGCAGAAAAGCGTAATCCCCCGCCATGGACCAACCACGCAGATGCGGCATTTTGTATACCGGCATGGCCTTCTGGCCGCGGCCATAGCCATCCAGAATGCGCCGCACGCCCTGTTCCGGGTGCCGGTATCCAGCAAAGCGAGGCCGTCTTCGCCATAAAGGCCAGCCAGATAATAGCGGCCATCGCTGCTGGCTAATCCGTCATACGGGCTTTTGCCAACATGTGGCGAGGTTTTTACGCTCGGTGAACGTGGATTACTCGCATCCACGATCCAGATTTCACCGCTATCAAAGAGTGAAAAGACAAAACGGTTACCGGGCAAGTCGGCAAGCCCCACCACGCGGGAGGGTTTACCATCCGCTCCTGCCGTCGTTTTCACTTCAGACAACAGCGTCAGAGTGTCGGCATCAAACAGCTTCACGCCGCCCGGTTCATAATTTTGCGCAGCGACAATGCGGCCATCGGAGGAAATGGCGCCGCCGATACTGTTGCTGGCCTGCTCTATCCGTTTAACCAGCCTGAAGGTCAGCAGATCGACCTTGCTGATCGCGCCATCCCGGCCAAACACATACGCATAGCGGGCATCACGCGAAAATACCACTGAGGCATGGGACAAATCGCCCAAGCCCTCTACCCGTGCCAGCATGTGACGGTGGCTGTTGTCCACCACTTGCACACTACCACTGGCGCGCTCTATCACAACGCCCAAGTCGCCGGTGCCACGCAAGGCAGGGCTCGCACAGCCTGCCAGCAATAAGACCAGCAAACTCAGGGCGTAGCGCCCTCTTTTAACCAGTGAACCAGCCATTGTGCTTCTTCTTCTGTCAAAAACGGCCGCCATGGCGGCATCGGTGTGCTGGACGGCCATTGAGTATGGTCGCGACCAGACTGTCATCCGGCTTTCCGGCCAGTGCCACAGGAGTCAGCGGGCTGCCAAGGCCACCCTTCAGGGTCAAACCGTGACAAGCACCGCAGTCCTGCCGGACCAGATGGCGCAGCCATGCGGCCCGCTCGGGTGGAGGCTGCACCACCTTGCTGTCAGCCTTGGCACAAGGCTCCCAACCAAGCAAGGCGGCGCAGAGCAACAGCCTTATTACTGGGTAAGAATCCATTGCACCATGGTCTTCAGGTCAGCGTCAGGCACTTGCGGATTCGCTGGCATAGGGATGGCACCAAAGCTGCCTGAACCACCCTTTTTCACCTTGTCCATCACTTTGGCCAGCACTTTCTGGCCTCTGTATTTGGCTGCCACCTCCTTATAAGCCGGGCCAACCACCTTGTGATCGACAGCGTGACAAGCCGGGCAGTTGTGTTGCTGCAGCAGCCCTTGCGGCGTTGCGGCCAGAGCTTCTCCAGAAAGAATAACCAGAGCAGACAGAGTTAAGGCAATACCGAATGTTTTCATGCTGATCTCCCGGTGGGCCAGAACGTGTCTGGCCCACGTTTCAGACTGGTCAGTAAATATCGTGCTGGGTGTTGTAGACGTTGAACTTGCCGGTAGGCGTGATCAGACGCGGGTCTTTGATAACCGCCTTGAGCTGGCGGGTCTTGTCATCGACCACCACAATGGCCGACTGCTTGTCCTTGGCACTCCATACCGAGAACCACACTTCGCTACCATCCTTGTTGTACTCCGGTTGCAATACACGCTTGGCACCATCGCCCAGGCCCGCCCATTTGGCGATCGGCAAGGAGACAAAGCCCTTGTCCAGATGCTTGATGTCAAACACGGCTACGCTCTGACTGAATGCCGTGTCCGGATTCAGCGCAGTATCTACCCACAGGTTATGCGATTTCGGATGGGTTTTGATAAACAATGATCCGCCACCCTGCCCCTTCAGCACACGCACCACTTTCCACGCCTGAGCCTTGTGCTTATCCGGGTCAGTGCCGATCAGGCTGATGCTGTCGTCACCAAGATGCCCAGTCGCCCATACCGGGCCAAACTGCGGATCTACAAAGTTGGCGCCACGCCCCGGATGCGGCGTTTTGCCCACGTCTACCAGCGCGGCCAGCTTGTCAAGCTTGGTATCCACCACAGCCACCTTGTTGGAGGCGTTGGCGGCAACCATGAAATAACGCCCGGTGGTGTCAAAGCCGCCGTCATGCAGGAATTTGGCCGCATCGATAGTGGTGGTCTTGAGGTTGGTGAGGTCGGAGTAGTCAACCATCATGATCTTGCCGGTTTCCTTGGCATTGATCACGAATTCGGGCTTGAAGTGGCTGGCCACAATGGATGCCACGCGCGGCTCCGGATGGTATTCGTTGTCAATCGTCATGCCGCGCGTGCCGACAATCTTCAGCGGCTTGAGGGTATTGCCTTCCATAATGACGTACTGCGGCGGCCAGTAAGCGCTAAGCTACGGCCAACTTGTCGTCAAATCCCTTGTATTTGGAGGTTTCTACCGAACGGGCTTCCAGGGCCGATGCGGATTTCCGCCACGGTGTCCGGCTTGGCCATCCACAGATCAATCAGGTTGATCTTGCCGTCGCGGCCAATCACATACAGATAACGGCCAGATTGCGACATGCGCGAGATATGTACGGCATAGCCGGTTTTGATGACATTGATAACCTGCTTGCTGCGGCCATCGATCAGGGCAATCTCACCGGCATCCCGCAAAGTGACAGAGAACAGATTGGCGACATCCGGGTTGTTTTCCTTGTGCTTGGGCCGTTTATTCGGCGGCACCAGCACCTTCCAGCTGGCCGACATCTGTTTGATGCCAAACTCAGGCGGCGTAGGCGGTTCCTGCTGGATATAACGCGCCATCAGGTCGACCTGAGCATCGCTCAATTCACCGGATGTACCCCAGTTGGGCATACCGGCCGGGGAGCCGTACTTGATGAAAGTCTTGAGATATTCCGTACCACGAGTCAGCGTGATGTCAGGCGTCAACGGTTTACCGGTGGCCCCTTTCCGCAATACCCCGTGACAGTAGGCGCAGCGTTCAAAATAGATCTGTTTGGCGCGTACAAATTCCGCCTCGGTCATGGGCGGTGCCTTGGGGTTGATATTCTGGTGCATAGGCTCATTAACCAGAGGAGAAGCAGCTCCCTGATATCTGGCCTCAGCGGCGGTTGTCGTGGTGGAGGGGGCATCCGCCGGGGCATTTATCACGGCCAGTGGCAATATGGCCAACAACGCACCCTTTGTCAGCAGGGACAGCCTCGGGGTCTTCATGGTAGGAACTCCAGCGTTACGGTAATCACAGGACAGGGGCATCATCATCCCCGCGGCATATCTGCTCCTTGATTCGTATCAACGCTTTCCGGCCCGGCAACAGCCGCCTTTCACCACGTCATTCAAGGCTTGTCCGGCAACGATACCGGGCTGTCTTCCAGCCCCCAATCGCCGTATTCATACCAGTCCTCTCCCAGTACTTCTACCGGGTGCTGGGTACGTCCGGAACCATTGCCGCACTGCAGGGAATCTGCCGGGCAATATTTGTCACAGCCCCAGCAGATACGCTCGGGGTGTGGCGGATTGATGGGAAATTTTTTGGCCATGATGGGATTGTTTCACTGCCTCCGGCCGCCAGCATGGATACAAATCAAGAAATTGCCCTTGCCACGTGGCAAAAAAATCCCGGCCGCCATCGGCCGGGAGCAGTAAAAACACCCTTGGAATACAGATCAGGAAAATCAACCTCAGGCAGGCATCAGCGAGTAAAACTGGCGTACAAGCGGGTCAATACCTGTGGCAGGGTTTGTGCCTGCTGCACCACCACATAACCACGATGACCAAACAGATGGGGCAGATAGTCGCTCCCTTCGCGGTCTACCGTCACGCAAAACGGCACCAGGCCATCACGACGGGCTTCCAGAATCGCCTGCCGGGTGTCTTCAATGCCATAACGCCCCTCGTAGTGATCCAGATCATTGGGCTTGCCATCCGAGATGATCAACAACAGGCGACGTTGCGCAGCCTGTTGCAACAAGATGCGGCTGCTTTGTCGAATGGCCGCACCCATACGGGTGTAATAACCGGGACGGATAGCCATGATGCGGCCGCGCGCGTTGTCATCGTAACGGTCGGCAAAGTCCTTCAAGACCTGCAAGCGCACCTCCTGCCGCCGGATGGACGAGAACCCGTACAGACCAAAACCATCACCACTGGCCGACAGGGCTTCGGCAAACAACAACAGGCTGTCGCGTATCACGTCGATTACCCGCCCCTCGCCTACCCAGCTCTCGGTGGAGAGCGACAAATCTGCCAGCGTCAGGCACGCCAAGCTACGTTCGCCCGGCGGCCGGGCTGGTATAACGGCGGCTCCGCCACTGCCGTACCACTGCGTTGCTCTGCCATAAAACGGATGACGCGGTCGATATCAATGTCCGGGCCACTGGCTTCGCCGCTGCGTCGGACGCGTTCCGGTGCCAGTGCCTGAAACTGGCGGCGGAGCCGTCGTGCCAGCGGTTGCAATCTGTCCGGCAAGGGCGAAGGATGGGCATCACGTGGCAGCATCGGCTTGATAATGCAATGGTCTTCCACCAATCGTTGCTGCTTCCAGTTCCATTCCGGCAACTTCAGCCCCTCGCCCAGCGGGCTGTCATCGTAAGCGGCAGCGGGCAGGTCAAGATCAAACTTCAGACGGCTGGATTTGGTATGGGCATCCTGCGTGATCGACAAGCGGTTCATGTCCTCGGCCGCTGCTTCACCGTTATTGTCATCATCCTCATCGGTGTGCCGGTTGACCTTGACGTATTCGTCCCGGGTAAACAGGCTTTCGGCGCGAAATACCAGCAACATGCCGTTTTTCCGCTCATCCTGCACCACGCGCTGGGCACGATAACGCCGGTGGCGGTGTTGCTGGTTCGGCCGCTTACCCTCGGGGTTTTGCGCCTCGTTCTGCGCGGCGTCGCCGGTCTGATCCACCGTCGGTGGCGTCGGGTGCAACCACAGCGGGACCGGCATCGGCGGCTGGAGAATGGCGGGCATCGGCAAGTTGGCCGAAGGTTGGCGCAGGATGGCCTGAATGGCACGTTCGACGGCAGCCTCGGCCTTGGGCAATCTGGCCGGATCTGGGCGCATGGGCAGCAAGCCGTCCACCAGTCGCTGATAAACCTGCGCCAGACCCGGCATGGCGGCGAGGCAAGCCGCCGTGGCCGCGCGGTTCCGTTCCAGCCAGTTGCCTTGTGTCGGCGCAGAGGCTGCCGGGGCAATCAGCCAGAAATACAATTGGCGATTCAGCGAGGCATCCGGATACAAATCCAGCTTGTCCGGCAGATAAAACGCCTGATTATCGCTCCACGCGAGTTCCACCCGGGTCCCGGTGCCAGCCAGTCGCTCAATCAACCGACGCCGAGCGCCATGCTCGGTCCCCACCGTCGAACGCAACACCAGTCTGCCCTCCCCACCCATGGCGCGAAAAAACAGCGGCGCCTGTCCGGCGATACTTTCCAGTGTCACCGCGGCCTTGGGGTAGCCCCGGTAAGCCGCACGGCGCACCAGCTTGTCCCACCAGCCCCCTACGATGTCTTCCATGGAGCGTCGCCTCTAGAGAGGAAACTGGGTATCGATCACCGCCAATAGCGCGGCAATGGTATCGGCTTCATCGCTCAATGGTTCGGCCAACGCTGTATGGCAGGCCAGACGCGGTGACATGCCCGACATCATCAGTTTGGCAGCGTATACCAGCAGGCGGGTACTGACCGATTCGTCCAGATCGTAGCCGGTAAGCCGTCGCAATTGCCCTGCCAGCGTGACCAATTGGCGGGCCCGGGTTTCAGAGATACCGGTTTCCTGCATCAGTACAGTCAGCTCCACCTCCGGCGACGGGAAGTCAAACGTCATGGCAACAAAGCGCTGACGGGTACTGGGCTTCAGGGTTTTCAGCACATGCTGATAGCCCGGGTTATACGACACCACCAACATGAAAGATGGCGGTGCCTCCAGCAATTCGCCAGTGCGTTCGATAGGCAAAATGCGGCGATCATCAGTGAGCGGGTGCAGGACCACGGTGGTGTCCTTGCGCGCTTCCACCACTTCATCCAGATAACAGATCCCGCCCTGACGAACCGCGCGGGTCAGCGGACCATCACACCAGATGGTCTGACCATCACCAATCAGGTGGCGACCGACCAGATCGGCGGCAGACAAATCGTCATGGCAAGAAACGGTAATCAGCGGCAAACCAAGCCGGGCGGCCATATGGGCAACAAAACGGGTCTTGCCACAACCGGTCGGGCCTTTGATCAGTACCGGCAATTGCTGCTGCGAGGCGGCTTCAAACAGGCGACATTCTTCGCCCTGAGCCTGATAAAACGGAGCAGTCACGGAGGTGGGAGCGGGGGCGTTCATGTTCAGGTCTCAGTAAAAACTCAAGATCAACAAACCCGTCACCAGCAGCAGCCAGCCATGTACCAGCAAGCGCAGCCAGCGCGGCGCATAGCGCAGACCCATATAGTGCTCGATCACGGTAAATCCCTTGATTCCAGCCAGCAACAACACCAGCGGAGCCAAAACTCCATGCCGTAGCGACAGGTTCTGTTCGGCCAACAATGCCGCCATCACGGTCAGGCCGCTGAGCCAGAGCCACAACAAAAATTGACGGGTAGAGGATGGATAGTTCATGAGCACAGCATAGGTCGCGCCCTGCCCGCCATCCTTGATACCGGATAAGGGTTTGACCATCGGCTAGCGCGCCACATAGACCAGCGCAAACAACACCAGCCACACCAGATCAACCATATGCCAGTAAGCCGCTGCCGTTTCCACGCCATCCATCCGACCCGGGCCATAGCGACCGTCACGCGACATCCACCACACTGCGGCCACAATCACCATGCCCAGCACCACATGCAGGAAATGGAACACCGTCAACGACAGGTAGAACATCCAGAAATCATTGCTGGACAGCGTAATGCCTAAGCCATGAACTTGCCAGCCAGTTCATACATCTTGCACAGCAAAAACCCGCCACCAAACACCATGGCCAGCAACAGTGACTGACGGCTAGGCACGTTGCCGGTTTTCGGCCAACCTTTTCACTGCGGCCACCATGCAGGCACTCCCCGCAATCAGCAGCAAGGTGTTGAGCGTGGGAAGCAGCAAGGCCAGATGCGACTGTCCTTCCGCAAACAACACCGGCTGACGCAGCCGATACACGCCGTACACCAGAAAAAACACGCCAAATACTGCCAATTCCGCCAGAATAAAACACCACATGGCCAGATCACCCGGCACATGGCGCTCAGGTAGCACCTCGGTTCCAGCCAGACTTTGCACGCTCATTTCGACCTCCAAAATCAAAGAGGCAGCCCGAAAGCCGCCTCATTCCAGACAATGTTTGCAGTTACTCAGCGTTCGCGCTTGCCGGTAACAAAGAAGCTGGAGACATAAGTCATCAGTCCGCTAAAGAAGCACAGGCCAAAGCCAAAGCGCGCCCAGTACATCGGCATGATCTGCTTTTGGGTTTCCATGAAAGACAGCGGCGTGCTGGACAGGCGTTGCAGCGAGACTTGCAGCACAGCGGCGGCCGTCAACGACAAGGTAATACCGACGATGGAGAGCGTCATCACCCAGAACGCCGTCTTTTCCAGCTTCTGCGCCAGCAGGCTGTTGGCTTCGCGGCCACGCAATAGCGGCATGGTGTAGGAAATCATGGTCAAGACCACCATGGCGTAAGCACCATAAAAAGCCATGTGCCCGTGTGCGGCGGTGAGCTGCGTGCCGTGCGTGTAGTAGTTCACTACCGACAACGTACCCGGGAAGCCCCATACGCCAGCACCCGGAAAGACATCACCCCAGTCCCGAGCGCCCACAAGGTGGCGGCCTGATTCGGGTGCTCACGACGGCGCCGTTTGACCATGTTGAAGGCAAACACCGTCATCATGAAGAAAGGAATAGGCTCCAGTGCCGAGAAGATCGAACCCAACAGCTGCCAGTAGCCCGGCGTACCGATCCAGAAATAATGGTGGCCCGTGCCGATGATGCCGGTAATCAGCGTCATGGCGATGATCAGATACAGCCATTTTTCGATGATTTCGCGGTCAACACCGGTCACCTTTACCAGCACGAAGGCCAGCATGGCACCCATGATCAGCTCCCACACCCCTTCCACCCACAGGTGAACCACCCACCACCAGAAGTACTTGTCCAGCACCAGGTTACTAGGGTTTACAAAGGAGAACAGGAAGAAAACCGCCAGCCCCCACAGCCCAAGCAGCATCACGATGCTGATGCTGGTCTTGCGACCGGACAGCAAGGTCATGGACAGGTTGAACAGGAAAGACAGCGCCACCAGCACAATACCCACCTTGGTGATCAGCGGCTGCTCGAGATAACCGCGCCCCATGGTGGGCAGCAAATCATTGCCGGTTAGGTGCGCCAGCACGTTATATGGCAAACCGAGGTAGCCAACGATGGTCAGCGCACCGGCAATCAGAAACACCCAGAAGGTGACAATCGCCAGTTTTGGGCTATACAGCTCACGCTCGCACTCTTCGGGGATCAGGTAATACCCGGCGCCCATAAAGCCGAACAGCAGCCAGACAATCAGCAGGTTGGTATGCACCATGCGGGCCGTACCAAACGACACAGCGGGAAACAGAAAGTCACCCTTGAAATACTGCAGGCCAATGATCAGGCCAAACAGGATCTGCCCGATAAACAGGCCAATCGCGGCCATAAAGTAGGGCTTGGCCACCGCTTGCGAGCGGTATTTTATCTGGTCACCTACTTCGGCCTTGCAAACGCGAAGCGATGCCATTGTTGCGTTACTCATGTGTGTTCTCCGGAAGCAATTGATCGCGTGACTGATCAGCCTTCGATATTGGGCGGCCAATTATTGGTATTGATCTGCGAGGTGTATTTCAGGAACGCCACCAGATCATCCAGTTGGGCATCGTTCAGATTAAATTGCGGCATCTGGCGACGACCCGGCGCATTGGTTGGCATCGCCTTCATCCAGCCCTTGATGAAATCCGGGCCACGGCGCACATAAACATTACCCAGCTCCGGCGCAAAGAATGCGCCCTCACCGATCAGTGTGTGGCAGCCCGCACAATTGCGTGTTTCCCAGATTTTCTTGCCACGAGCGACCTGCTCGTTCAGTTGCGCCTTGGCGTTATGGCTGGGCACAGCCATGGTCGTGTCCACGGTCAACCCGAGAAAAATCAGGAAAAAGAAAACCGACCCACCGTAAAAGATGTTGCGGGCCGTCGATTTGGTGAAGCTCGCGCTCATCACGTCCTCCTAAAGTGCTTGTACCGGCAAGCCCGGCACCTGCGGCGAAATGTACGGTTTTGGGCATTCCAATAGCATTGATTCGAATCAACGATTTCCAGCACCAAATATCCCTACACTCGGCGCATCTAATCCGTGGTCAGACCAGAGGTAAGCATGAACCGTCCATATCAAGTGCGGGACAAAGTCCCTGATCCGATTAGGGAAAATGCCGATGGCACAACTGGCTTCTTGCCCGGAAGCGTTGCACTGGTAGGCGCAGGGCCGGGAGATCCCGACCTGTTGACGCTACGTGCGGTGCAGCGTCTGCAACAGGCCGATGCCGTGCTGTACGACCACCTGCTGGATAGCCGCATCCTCGACCTGGCCCCGGCATCCGCCAGCCGAATTTGCGTGGGCAAACGAGCAAGCCGCCACACACTGCCGCAGGAAGACATCAACCAGTTATTGATACGGTTTGCCCAACAAGGCATGCGAGTGGTGCGACTAAAAGGTGGCGACCCACTGATGTTCGGGCGTGGAGGTGAAGAGCTGGAAGCGTTGGCCGAAGCCGGTATCCGCTGCGAGGTAGTGCCGGGGATCAGTGCCGCACTGGGCGCCGCCGCCAGCGCCGCGTTGCCACTCACCCATCGCCACTACGCCCAGAGCTGCAGTTTTGTGACCGGCCATCGCCGCGAAGGAAAAGAAGAACTGGACTGGGCTGGTTATTGCCATCCCGGACAGACCATCGTGGTTTACATGGGGCTGGGGCAGGCCGCAAACATTGCCAGCCAGTTGATGGCTAACGGAATAAGCGGCGACACCCCGATCGCCGTGGTCGAAAACGCCTGCTCCGACAAGCAGCGTTGCCTATGCGACACCTTGCAGAACCTGGCCGTACTGATCTCACAGCAGCAAGTTAGCTCGTGCGGCGTTACTGGTGATTGGTCATGTCGTCACCCTGCACCAGAAGCTGGTGTCCATGAAAACAGCCGCACAGGCAAGTTCTTGATTCGTATCATTCAAACGGGAACAACCTGCACCGCATACTGCAGCTTTACTTACTGACCCGCTTCAGAGGACTTTAGCCATGAACGCCATAGCACGCCTGACCCAGCAGCATCGTGACTGCGACGATATTCTTGCCTCTGCCGAACAGGCTGTTCGTAGCGGGAACTGGAACCGGGCCAGACAAATCTGTCAGGTCTTGAATGTCGAGATAGAACAACACTTTCAACTGGAAGAAGATCAGGTTTTCCCGGCATTTGAAGCGGCCACGGGTATTGATAGCGGGCCGACGGAGATGATGCGATGCGAGCACAACGAAATCCGCCAGCTCCTGCAAGACATGGCCGATGCAGTCAATGGGGAAGATGCCCGGGCATGGCTGGGTCACAGTGAAACCCTGCTCATCCTGACGCAGCAACACAACATGAAGGAAGAAAACATCCTATACCCGATGTGTAGCCAGCACATTGTCAATTTTGAACAGCTGGTGCCCTCTGGAGAATACGCATGAACCCCGTCGACCTGCGTCATCTGGTACCCCCGGAACCGATGGAAATCATTCTGGATGCGGCCGATCAGTTGCAAAGCGGCCAGACGCTGGGCTGGATTCTGCCCCACCATCCGACACCACTACTGCCGATGCTGACGGCACAAAACATCAACTATCGTTTCGAACTATCCGGCGATGGCGGGGTAATTCTTTACATCAACAAAGCATGAGTCAGGCCTGGCTTTCCTACGACAAGGCACCACCCGTGTGGTTGCCTGCCGTCTTTTTCGTGGCCACCCTGCTGTGGTTGCTGACGCTGGGCATGGTGCTGTTACCCGACAGCATCGAAACCGCCAACCGCTATCAACCACAGGTATTGGCCCTCACCCATGTTTTGGGACTGGGCGTACTGGGCAACATCATGGCCGGGGCCATCCTGCAAATGCTGGCCGTGGCCAGCGCCGTCCCCACACCACGCCCGAGACGCTTGCTGTTTAGCCTGTTCCTGCCGTGGCAAGCCGGGACAGGATTACTCGTTGGCGGCTTTCTGCACGATTTTTCACCCGTTGCCATGCTGACCGCGGCGATATTACTGAGTGCGGCAGTCATTCGGCTGGTTTGGCATGGATGGTATGGACTGGCACGCAGCCCTGCCCGCGATGCCACGAGTCAAGGCATTGCACTGGCGCTGGCGGCACTGTTTGTTACCGCACTGCTTGGGTTATCCATGGTGCTGACACTTACCGGCCAGCTGTCACTGCCCATCATGCCGCTGCTGCACAGCCATGTACTGTGGGCCGCGGTGGGCTGGCTGTTTCTGCTGCTACTGGCCGTCAGCCAGACTGGCATTCCAATGTTTCTTGTCACGCCACCTTACCCGGCACGGACCGCCCGATTAGCGATGGCCGTAGTGGTACTACTGGTAACGTGCACACTCGCCCTGTTCTTCTGGCCACGCGGGCTGCCACTGCCCGCCACCCTGTTGTTGATGGCTGTGGTGATGTATGCCGCCTTGTCATGGCGACTGTTGCGGCAAAGCCGTCGACAGGCCGATCCCGTTTGGTGGCAATGGCGGGTGGGCATGATTTGCCTGCTATTGGGTGGACTGAGCGCCTTGTTATGCACAGGGTTGGCCGAATGGCCCGGCCTGCCATTGTTGGCCGGACTGTGGTGGCTGGGCGGTGTAGGGCTGAGTGCCACGCTGGCAATGTTGGGCAAAATCGCGCCCTTTCTGTCCTGGCTGCATTTGAAACAGCAAAACCCACCGCGTGGTCTGTTGCCGTCCACTCATGGTTTTCTGGCGGAATCAGCCCAATTGCGTTTGCGCCATTTGCATCTGTTGTGGCTGCTGGCCGGGACGTTATGGTGCTGGCAGCCCTGGTCGCTTCCATATTCTGTTTGCGCTCATAACACTCATTCAGGCGGGCTATGCGCTTTATCTGGCCAGCAAAATCACGCAGCGTTATCAGGCCGTGAAACGTGCCATTCCCCGCTAATCACACATCTTTCGCGCTCGCCAGATTTTCTTGATACGAATCATTCCGTCCACAAGGTGCAGACACCGATACTAAACGCCCCCCACTTTCAAGGCTGATTATCATGCCTGACGCCCTCCCTCCTGCACTGCTACGTGCGCCGCACCGACTGGCCTTTTTGCTGGGCATGCTCAGTACGCTGTTGCTGTTCGCCGCGTGGTTTGCCGAACTGGCCTCCCGGCTTGGCCCTCACACCATCATCCCGGTGGTACCAGCGGTAATGGCACATGCCCTGCTGATGCTTTACGGTATTTTCCCGCTATTCATGACGGGCTTCATCTTCACCGCCGGGCCGCGCTGGCTTGGTACGCGCCCACCAAGCCGGATGCGCTATCTGTTGACCCCCGGTCTAATGGCTACCGGGGTGGTCGGGTGGTTGCTGGGTCTGGCCTTGGGCAAGGCCGGCTGGTGGTAATCCTGTTGTTGTACGGCCCGGGGTTTGCGAGCCTGACCTTTACCTTTGCCGGGCTGATCTGGCGCAGTCAGCAGAGTGATCGCCGACATGCCTTGATGGTGCTGGCGGCTTTTGGTGCAGGTCTTGCCGGTGTTGTCGCCGCCGGGGTCTGGTTATTCAGCGGTGAAACCAGTTATTGGCTGGCCATGCGCGATTTGGCCTTGTGGGGTTTTCTACTGCCTGTTTTTCTCACCGTCTGCCATCGTATGCTGCCGTTCTTTACGGGTAGCGCGATGCCAGAGGTCAAACAGTGGCGCCCCTACCTCTTGCTGATTGCCATGGTGGCTGGCAGCTGGCTGCATGGCATTCTGGTCATGACTCAACACACCAGCTTGCTAGCCGATTTGCCGCTGACTGTATTGTTTGGCTACACCAGTTGGCGCTGGGGCCTGTTGCCATCACGCAAGGTCAGGCTGCTTTGGATGCTGCACCTGTCTTTTGCCCGGCTGGCCGTAGCGTTCTTCCTCTACACCCCGGCCGGGCTGATGCCGTCGCTATCGCTGGGATTGGCCCCTCTGCATGCGGTCACCGTTGGCTTCTTCATGACCATGGTTATTGCTTTTGTCTCCCGGGTCACCACGGGGCATTCCGGCTTGCCACTGCAAGCACATGGCTGTGGCGTATTTATCTGGCGGTACATGTCGTGGCACTGACCCGAGTATTGGCTGACTTCCTCCCGCAATCATGGGTAAGCCATATGTATGCCGCCGTGGCATTTGGCGCACTGTTGGCTCTGCTAGGTTGGAGCTGGCGACTGGCTGGCCTCTACCTGAAACCGAGAGCGGATGGCAAGCCGGGTTGACCGACACAAGGTGCGTATCCTGTTTGTCTGGATGACTCCTGCCAGCATCCTGATACCTAAAGATTGCTGACGGCGCAGAGTCTTTTGCCATGCAGGCAGAACGGCGCCGACCGCAATCGGTACAACAACCTGATTACTTCCCACCGGCACCTACGCAAATACACAGGTTTGGTTTGTAGTGGAAGCCTTATTATTAAATATGTATAGTTAATACATGTTTATTGCGTGACATTTAGACGTTGCGTATTAGTCAAAATAGATTCTATAAATTCTTGAGTAAATGCATCAACATTTATTGATGCTCTCGTCCTCGGAGGCGTGATGTTTGGAAACAAGGCAAAAAAAGCACTGGCAGCTGCACAGCTAGATAACGCCCGACTCAAGGCACGGGCAGATGCCCTACAAGACGAACTCACTGCCACGCAAGAGCGTCTCGCCCAGCTGGAAAACCGGGCACAACAGGCCGCCTTGCACCAGACGCTGCTGGATGGCGTCGTTGGTAACCTGCCCAGCTTCGGGGAATCGCTTTCCGGCTTCCGCTTATCCTTCTCCGGTTTGTCCGAACAGCTTAGCGACGATGCGTCGATGGTACACACGGCCGCCAGTGAATCGGATGCCAACCGCGCTGCCTTCGAGAAGATTGCGGGCAACCTGCACGCCATGTTTGAGCGCATCAGCGTGGCAGGCAACAGCGTGGAAGGTTTGTCGCGCAGCGCCGGGGAAATCGGTGGCATCGTGCAACTTATCAAGGAAATCGCAGAACAGACCAACCTTCTGGCACTTAATGCAGCCATTGAAGCCGCCCGCGTTAAGCGAGGCAGGTCGCGGCTTCGCGGTGGTAGCAGATGAGGTACGCAAGCTGGCGGAACGCACGGCCAAGGCCACCACGGAAATCAGCACCTTGGTTGGCCGAATTCAGGAAGAAACCGGTCACGCCAAGTCCATCATGGACATCGGGGCCGAGGATGCCGCCAGTTACAGCGCAGAAAGCGAAGGGGCCATGCGCAGCATGCAGCATCTGCTGAGCTTGTCGCAACAGATGCAACAGAGCATTTCGTCCTCCGCCCGGCTGGCTAATGCCGAACTGGCCAACATCGAAGAGCTAACACTGAAACTCGAAGTCTACAAAGTACTACTCGGCCTTTCCGAGCTGCAGCCAAACGACCTGCCGGATGAAACCCAGTGCCGTCTCGGCCGTTGGTACTACGTTGGCGAAGGCAAGACTGAATTCTCCCGCCTGCCAGGGCTTCCGGGAAATGGAAGCCCCACACCGGGCCGTACACGATCAGGCCCGACGCGCCGTGGGATGCTATCGCAACCACGACTTGCCCGGCGCACTGGAAGCCCTGACCCGAATGGAGGAAGCGAATCTGACCGTGATTGCTTAAGCATGGAACGTATTTTGGCAGCCAGCACGGAACGGAGCGGCTGATGAGCAGCGCCTCTCTTCGGCCAACAGTCCGCGCTGAGGTTGATGGCATCGCTGCCGAAATGGGCATTGATGACAGCGAGCTTGAAGCCCGCAAGGCTTTCCTAGAACTCACCGAAGACGATGCTGAACATCTCAGGGCCATCCACAGCAAGCTGGAGGCAGCACAAAATGGTTTTGCCGACGGCTTTTATCAATACCTGCGTCGCTTGCCGGAACTTGCCGCACTACTTCCCGACGAGGCGACCGTCAGTCGCCTGAAAGAGGCGCATGGCCGTTATTTCGACAGCCTCACGGCCGGTGATTACGGCATGGCTTATGTCACTGGCTAAGCTACGTGTCGGCATGACGCATGCCCGCATCGGTTTGACACCGAAATGGTATGTCGGGGCTTTCCGCAAATATCTTTCCGACATGCTGCAGGCAATCTGGACGGCCGCCGAGGGAGACTTCGACACCTTCCAACAGGCCGCCAATGCCTTGATCAAGGTTGTCATGCTCGATCTCGGGCTTACCACGGACACCTATATCCATGCCGACAAACGGGCAATCGCTCTACGCGACCGTGCCATCGAATCCAGCGTCAACGGCGTGTTCATCGCTGCCGCAACGCCTCCGCACTACCCGCTAACCTATGTCAACGCGGCCTTCTCCCGCATTCTCGAGCAACCACAAGAAGCCGTAATCGGCCAGTCATGTCCGTGCATACGCGACGACAATAGCTTCGACGTTATCCGCACCGTCATCGCGGAAGGCCGGGACGGTTACACCATGCTCTCCCGTCAACGTCCCGATGGTTCGCTGCAATGGCTCGAACTGTTCCCGGCACCGGTACATGACGAGGCTTAGGCACCCTCAACTGTTACGTTGGGGTGATCAACGATGTCACCGCCCGCAAAGAGGCCGAGGCCCAGCTAGCCTATCTCGCGCACCACGATGCCCTGACCGGGCTACCCAATCGCATACGCTTCGACAACCACCTGCGCGAAATCCACGGAAAACAACGAAACGGACAAATGCTTCGCTCTGTGTTTTATCGATCTGGACCGCTTCAAACTGATCAACGACAGTCTGGGACACGGTACAGGTGATGCCGTCCTTGTCGAAGTGGCACGGCGACTACGTGGCGTTTACCGCAGCGAAGACACACTGGCGCGTCTGGCCAGTGATGAATTTGTTCTTCTTCTCGAAGATGCAACCGAAGCCACGGCGGCCGCTAACGTCGCAACTAGGGTGCTGGATGCACTGTTGCCTCCGGTTGTTGTCGACGGCCGCGAAATCGATGTCGGAGCCAGTCTAGGGTTGGCCTTTTATCCGGCGGATGGCGCCGATATCGAATCCTTGCTGAACAATGCCGATGCGGCGATGTATGCCGCCAAGGCAGCGGGACGCAATACCTTCCGTTTTTACGACGAAGCGATGAACCGGCACGCCATACAGCGTCTGGCACTGGAAAGTGACCTGCGTCGTGCCTTGGGCCGCAATCAGCTCGAACTGTTTTACCAGCCGCAGATTCGCACCATTGATAATGGTCTGGCTGGCGTCGAGGCGCTGATGCGCTGGCGACATCCAGAGCGCGGGCTGATCTCCCCCGTCGAGTTCATTCCAGTCGCTGAGGAGCTTGGCATTATTTCCGAACTAGGAAGATGGGCACTGCAGAAAGCGTCCCGACAGATAGTGGCATGGCGTCAGCAAGGACTGCCCGTCCCGCGCGTGGCAGTGAACCTGTCGCCCCGTCAATTTGACGCCCCCAATCTGGCTGATCGTATCGAGGAGATCATCACGGCGGCAGGCGCTGATAAAAGCTGGCTGGAACTGGAAATCACCGAATCCACCGCCATGCAGCAGCCGGAGCGGTTCATCCAGATCCTGCGTCAGTTACGCCAACGCGGGTTGCAAGTGGCAATGGATGATTTCGGCACCGGCCACTCCTCGCTGGCCATGTTATGTGCCATGCCGCTGAGCGTTCTCAAGCTGGATCGCAGCTTCGTCGAGCAGCTCCCAGACTCTGAAACTGACGTAGCCGTTGCCGGTGCGGTTGTCTCGCTGGCTCGCCAGCTACGCCCGGCGGTGGTCGCGGAAGGAGTGGAAACCCTCGCCCAGCAGCGCTGCCTCGCCAGTCTTGGATGTGACATGCTGCAAGGCTACCTCTACTCCCGTCCGCTGCCTGCGGCTGAATTTGAAACATGGGTTCGGAACCGTCTGGCAGAGCGATCGTCCACATAGTCAATCTCAGTCATGTTTGACCTGCCGTATCAAAGCCGCCGCTATTCATATCCGTGAGAAACGACTACCGCTAATCCATGTTCTGGCCACCATAGCAGGGCAAGCAGGTAGCCAATCACACATTACAAACCGCCAAAATACCAACCTGCCAGCCATGCAGGAAGTGATAGATGGCTGTTCTTGATCAATGATTTTCCAAATATATCGCTTTACGATATATTTGATTGGGCAGCGACTGGATGTGGTCCTGCCGGGCGTTCTAGGGAAATATCATGGTTACACGCTTTCAATTACTGTCCGTTGCCGACTACCGCCAGAGTCACAGCAACGTATTTCTTGTCAGCTCCAGCAGGCCCGCCGGTTTGTCCCGACGTAGCATCGCTCCTGCACACTGGCTACCGCGCGTAGCACCCGCCGAAGGACTGTTGGCATGGCTGCGACGAGATGAAAATCGTTGGCCATATTTTTGCGAAAGCTACTGGGCGGACCTTGCTGCCAACCCGGAACGCTGGCAGCCGCTGATCAACGCGGCGCAGCAGCACGGAGAAGTCTTGCTGCTGCACGATATCCCGATGGTAGAGGCCAATCCGTTTCTGGCGCTGGCACAGTTTCTGGACGCCCAGCTGGCAACCAATGACTGGCTAGCTAATGCAGCCATGCGGGTTTCACCAGCACACTACGCAACCGAGACCATCCACGAGCATGAATTGTGATACGGTAGCGCCGTTCTCTTGCCACCTCTCAGTCATGACCCAGCCTGCCCAGCTCCGCAAAGAAGATTTTCAGCGTTTGGCCGATTTTCGCTATCGGCTACGGCGATTTCTCCGGTTCAGTGAAGAGCTGGCACAGCAGCATGGTCTGACTCCACAGCAATATCAGGTGCTGCTACAGCTACGCGGTTATCCCGGACGCGACTGGGCGACCGTTGCAGAGTTAGCCGAGCGCCTGCAAACCCAGCACCACAGCGTCGTGGGATTGATCAGCCGTTGCGAAGCACTCGGCTTAGTGAAACGTACGCCGGGCCGGACCGACAAACGCTGTGTAGAAGTCAGCCTGCTACCGCTGGGTGAACAGCTGGTACAAGACATGGCACGCGCCCACCGTGACGAATTACGCATGCTGCGCCAGCTGGGGGCCTTTGACTCGTTAGAACGATTGCTACACGACGAGTCGGATAGCGAACTGCCGAGCACCCTGACCCCGCGGTTCGTATCCGCTTGGACACAGACCCAAGCAGCGGGCCATTTCATGGCTCTTTCCTTGCCGCATTGCCCTCTTGATGTCAGCGATTTAATTCCTTCGACTCAATTGTTCGACCCATAGCTATTGGCTTATACAAGCGCAATCAGCTGTGCTCAAGTGCTGCCCATCTTGCATAGCAAAAGCATCACCTGCGCGTTCGGCCAACTATGTCGAGAGTTTTGCTGTGCCAGAACATGTCGGCCATGACAAGGAAAGGCTCAATTGAAATGAGTTTGCTCTTGTAAATATATCGCAATGCGATATATTTACATTGCCACCCGCACTTTTTTCAGGAGAATCACCATGACTCCGCTTACACCGTTCCGTATGTTGTTTTCGTCTCAACACGGCTGGGAGGAACTGGCTACCCGCCATCCCGGCAGTAGTCGTGTTTATAGCCGGGTCGTGCTGCCTGCTTCGACTCTGGCTGCCGCCATGCTGCTGTACGCCTACCATGTCAATGGCTCAGCCTATACGACAGACCTTTCTACATTGCGCTGGGATGTGATGGTGCTGCTTTTTTGGTGTGCCTGCTGGGGTAGCGTGCACCTGATGGCTGGATTTATCCGCATGAGCGTGCATGCCGAGGCTCGCCCGCCGTATGCCGACTGCTACCGGCTGGCCGCGCTATCAGCATTGCCGATCTGGTTGTCCTCAATTGGTCTTCTGCTGCCGTGGCCGCTGTTCAACGCGGCACTGGGGGCAATGGGGCTGCTGGCTTCTGGACTACTGCTGTACCACGGACTGGATGCCTTATTCGAACACGACGACTCGGTACGAACCGAATCGCTGGCTTATACCGTCTTCAGTGTCGGGGCACTGGTATGGAGCCTGCTCGTAGCGCTGATCCTGCTGCCATTTCTGTAAAACGGCATGAAAACGGTTGTCTGCGGCGCTGATCAAGGATCACCAGCGCCGCATCAATCGTTTCAACGACACAGACTAAATAATTACCAATCTTCACAGCACATCCTTGCGCGACTTTATAGGCGATAAAACACCTATTTATCTCCCGTAAATTATCAATAACATGTTTAATCACGAATAGCAGGCGCCAATCAAAATTGGTAATTACGTACAAAAACGCAAAAGCAGGTACATCACACTCAACATTTGAAACGCGACCTTAGACATTAAAAGCCCAAAACAACTTGGAAATTCATTAAAACAGGTTTCACATGAAAAGCTCTTCACCTTTAATATACTCATGCTCGGGCTGCTCGAACGTCGCGCAGCTTGCTAATGATCTTGCGCTGGATCTTGATCAAAACGAACTTGCAGAAATGTCTTGTATTGTTGGCGTCGGAGGTGGGGTTGCGCCACTTGTCAGGCTTGCTCGCAGCGGAAGACCTGTCATCGTGCTTGATGGCTGCTCGTTGCAGTGCTCAAAAATGTGCCTGGACAAAGTCGGTGTAAAACCAGCCCCGGCAATGACATTCAATAAATTAGGTCTAAGAAAAAGGAAAGGAGAAAAGTATTTAGCGGAAGAATACGACGTTGCCAAAAATGAACTAATGCAGGCGTACAGAGAATTCATCTCAAATACTAATGATAGCAAATGAGTCAACATGGAAACATCGGTATATTTCCCACATTAATTAGCAGTTGTACAATAAAATTTTTAACTACTAACCCGGCAACCAAATACCAAACAGATCATACTGCGTAGCGCACCCGCCCCTCTCTTTTCAAAAGAAGTTGCTGGACAGGCAACTCCCTCTTGGCATCCAGATCAACCGACAACCCAGCACTGATTTGGCGCGGGCTGCCGGTTATCATCCTTAATGCGCCGCCTCACCCACAAAAATCTCGACCCGCCGATTACTTGCGCGGCCAGCAGCAGTGGAGTTATCGGCCACCGGATCAAGCGAGCCTCGACCGTCAATACTGATTCGACTACTTGCCACACCACGAGCCACAAGATAGTCCCGCGTGGCTTTGGCTCGATTCAACGAAAGCCGCTGGTTGGTGGCATCGCTTCCCGTGCTATCGGTATGGCCGATGATTCTCACGGTGCTTCGGGTATTCTGGTTAAGGGTGGTGGCGAAACGATCCAAGATGGGCCGCAAGTTTGACTTGATGTCATACCGCCCCGAATCAAACGACACATCGCTAGGAATATCCAGCTTGAGCTGATTGTCAGCGGTTTGGCTGACGCTCACGCCAGTTCCTTGGGTGGCCTGTTCCATCGCGGCTTTTTGTTGCTGCATGTGTTGAGACCACAGATAACCGCCGCCAGCCCCGAGTACCGCTCCAAGCGCTGCACCGGTTGCGGCACTTCGTCCGGTATGCCCACCAGCGGTCACGCCGCCGAGCAATGCCCCGGCAACCGCTCCGATCGCCGCCCCTGTTCCTGTATCGCGTTGGGTTTCATTCATGTTGGCGCAGCCAGACAGGCTGCCGGTAGCCACGGCGATGACCGTGAGGGATACAATGACCTTGTTCATGTGAGATCCTCCATCGCTATTTCGAACGCATCGCAGCCGGAGCAGGATAAGTGCTTGATTCATTGCCCGAGTTGCTGATTGCCTATTCGGCTATCTGATGATAGTGCATACAGGTAGCATTGCTCGGCCATCGGCGGGTGGATGAAGATAGGCTAACGCTTGGACTGACAAAATTTATCCCGCATTCAAAATAATTGGATGGTTGGCACATGAATTTTGACTAAATTGTCTTGGCACACAACGCGAAGCCAGTTCAAGATAATCATGGGCTGTCAGCCACTGCATCAATGGGCGACAACCGTCTCACTTAAAGCCATAGAATTGCCGGAGTTACCTCATGCTTCAGTTTTTAAGAGTGGCGCTACTGGCGTTGCTCTGTGCCGGTGCCGCCCGGGCGGCAACATGGAATGACCCGTTTTCGACGGAGCAAGGCATTACGGATAGCCGTCTTATCGGAAACCGGACTTCTGCCTGCCTGAAAATCAGGACATCCGGGCCATTCTCGTTAAGCGACATTGTGGAACGGACACTGTGCAACAACCCGCAAACCGCTAGTGCCCGGGCTGCGGCACGGGCTCAGGCTGCACAACTGGGCATCGCAAAATCCGCCTATCTGCCCACCGCTTCGGCAACGGTTAGCGGTAGCCGGGCGAGAAGCAGTTCTGACCTTGTTACTGGCCATGGCTATACAAACAGTTCGGATACTTCCTTGGGGCTGAACTATCTGCTTTACGATTTTGGGGCACGCGCGGCATCGCTGGAAAACGCCAAACAGTTACTAATTGCCGCCAACGCCGCACGGGACACCACGCTGCAAACCCTGTTTCTCACGGCAGTACAAGACTATTACGCGCTCTTTTCCGCACAGGAAAGCGTCAAGGCGTATCGCCAGTCGGAGGAATCTGCCGCGCAGAGCCCGGCGGTCGCTCAAGGCAAATTGATTGCTGGCGTTTCGACCAAAGCGGATGTTTTACAAGCGCAAACGGCGCTGTCGCAAGCCAGCTACAACCGCATCAAGGCCGAGGGCGATGTACAAAACGCACGGGGCCAATTGGCGGTACTGATGGCCCTTTCCCCCACGACACCGTTGGCGGTAACGCCACCGCGTTCGATCACTTTTGATGCCCGAACCGGAACCGATCTGGAAAAGCTCATTCAGGAAGCGCGGTCCAACCGCCCTGACCTTGTGGCCGCCAATGCTCAGGTTCGCGCAGCCCAAGCGGCGATTGATCTGGCTAACGCCCAAGGCAAACCCACCATCAGCCTTGGGGTGGCAACGGATTGGGCGTATTCGGAAGTCAATCAGCACAGTCATAACTCCAGCATTGGCGTCACACTGAGCGTGCCGATTTTTACCGGTTACAAGAGCACCTACTCGGTTCGTGCCGCTGAAGCGCAGCTGGATGCCCGCAAGGCAGAGCGCGACAACACGGCCAATCAGATCGCACTGGACGTCTGGAAGGCTTATCAGAACTTGTTGACCAACAATGCGGCAATGAAAACGGCCGATGATCTTGTGGCATCAGCCGAACAGTCAGAAAGCGTGGCGCGCGGGCGTTACAAAGCCGGGGTGGGCACCTT
Organism: Paludibacterium denitrificans; assembly: GCF_009707705.1. Classification (GTDB taxonomy): domain Bacteria; phylum Pseudomonadota; class Gammaproteobacteria; order Burkholderiales; family Chromobacteriaceae; genus Paludibacterium_A; species Paludibacterium_A denitrificans. The sequence continues at coordinate 53,146 of NZ_WLYX01000001.1, forward strand.
TGCCGATTTGCTGGCCGCGCAAAGCGCGTTGGCAACGGCCGGCCGCAAAACCGGGTAACCAGCCTTTACAACCTGTATACCTCGAAATTCTCTCTTGCACAGGCCATGGGTCAACTGGACTTTGGGCTTATTGATAACGGATCAGCACAATGAGCGTGTTCACTTCCAAAAAATTCATCATTCCGACCGTGATAGTGGCCGTTCTTGGTGCCATCGCCCTGGTCTGAGTGGAAGGGGCGCTCGATTCCGCCGGAACAGCGCTATACCTTTGTGACAGTCAACAAGGGCACCGTCAAACAAACCGTTTCGGCCAACGGTACGTTGAATCCGGTTACGTTGGTCAGCGTCGGCACGCAGGTGTCAGGCACCGTCAAACGCTATGCCGCTGATTTCAATGACAAGGTACGGGAAGGTCAGGTTTTACTGGAACTGGACGATGCGACATACCGTGCCCAGTGCTGAATCGAGCCAGGCGAGCGTCGCCAATGCCAAATCGGCGCTTGATCTGGCCAGCGCCAACGCCAAACGCATGCGCTCATTGTTTGATCAGGGATATGTCTCGCGGCAGGACCTTGATACGGCAACGCAGGCCTTCCGTTCGGCTCAGGCGCAACTCTCGGCGGCAGCGGCCAATCACCGGCGTGACCTGACCAATCTGGGATATACCGTGATCCGCTCTCCGGTATCTGGCGTGGTGGTAGCGCGGGAAGTGGATGTCGGGCAAACCGTCGCGGCTTCTTTCCAGACGCCGGAGCTTTACAAGATCGCCAAAGATTTGTCCAAGATGCAAATCAACACCAGTTTTGCCGAGGCGGACATTGGCGGCATCGCCAGTGGCATGAAAGCGACCTTCACGGTGGATGCCTATCCGGGCAAGCACTTTGTCGGCACGGTTTCTCAGGTGCGTTTACAGGCCACCACCACCAGCAATGTGGTGACGTATAACGTCGTGGTGAATGTCGATAACCCCGATCAAAAACTGCTGCCGGGCATGACGGCTTACGTCAACATTGTTTCCAAAGAAGCGCGAAATGTATTGCTGGTACCCAACTCGGCACTGCGTTTCAAACCGGCCAACGCCACGCTAAAGAAATCCGGCCCGAAATCGGCCAATGCCAAAGAAGGGCAACCGGGCACGGTGTATCTGCTCGGCAAGGATGGCGAGCCACAGCCAGTACCGGTCAGAGTCAACATTACCGATGGCAAGGTCACCGAACTGGTGGAGGGCAACCTGAAAGATGGCGATCGATTGATTACCGAGGATAACTCGCCCAAATCGGCCAGCACCGATGCGGGCAAGTCGGGCATGCGACTACGGATGTTCTAACCATGCCCCAAACAGTACTTTCGGTCCGCTCGCTGTATAAACAATACGACACGGCCATAGGCCCCGTGCCGGTGCTGAAAAATGTGAACCTTGAAATTGTTGAGGGAGAATTTGTCGCCATCATGGGGCCATCGGGTTCTGGCAAGTCGACATTCATGAACATTCTCGGCTGTCTGGACGAACCCACCCAAGGCACTTATGAGTTGGTCGGTGAGGACGTTTCCACCTTGAATGCAGATGAACTGGCACAGCATCGCAACCGCGTGATCGGATTTGTATTTCAGGGCTATAACCTGCTCCCGCGCGCCACCCTCGGTGATAACGTGGCCTTGCCGTTGATTTATGCTTAAGCGTGCCGAAAGAGATTCGCCAGCAACGGGCGGAGGAACTGTTGGCCAAGGTGGGACTCGGGCAAGCCAGCCAGCGCCTGCCCAATCAGATTTCCGGCGGGCAGCAGCAACGCGTGGCAATTGCGCGGGCGCTGGCCAATCAACCCAAACTGATTCTGGCGGATGAGCCCACCGGTAACCTCGACACCAAAACCAGCGATGAGATCATGTCGCTGTTCACCGAGATGAACCGGGACAGCGGCATCACCATTGTCCTCGTCACCCATGAGCCGGACATTGCCGAGTACGCCAAGCGGCTAGTGCGGTTCCGTGACGGGCAGATTGTCTACGACGGGCCTGTGACGGCAGGGTTGGCCGAACCGGGCCACACGAAGGAGCACGCTTGATGTTTGGGGCAATGTTACTGGAGGCCTGGGCCGCCATCGGCGCCAACCGTTTACGCTCCTTGCTGACCATGCTGGGCATGGTGATTGGCGTTGCCGCCGTCATTCTCATGCTGGCACTGGGCCGTGGCGCCCAGTTTACCGTCGAACAGGGTATCGCTTCGATGGGCTCCAATCTGTTCATGATTCTGTCTGGCGCGCCAACGCAAGGCGGGGTCAGAGGTGGAACCGGCGGCGCCCCCACGCTGACCCTTGCCGATAACGATGCCATTCTGGACACCCCGGGGAATTATCACCAGCGCCCCACTCTCCATGGGCAACAGCCAGCTGGTATATGGTGCCAACAACTGGTCAACCCAGGTGTTTGGTACTACGCCGTCTTATCTGGATGTCCGCAGCTGGAACCTGTCTGATGGCATCCCGTTTACCGATGCCGATCTGCGTTCCGCCAGCCGGGTGGTACTGCTGGGCCAGACCGTGGTCAAAAATCTGTTTGATACGGAAAACCCGGTGGGCAAAACCATTCGCATCAAGGGCAGCCCCTATACCGTTATCGGCGTACTGGGCGTCAAGGGGCAATCGCTTGACGGGCGCGATCAGGACGACACGGCGCTGATTCCGGTCACCACGGCCAATCGCAAGCTCTTTGGCGGCCAGTTTCCCAACTCGGTACGCGTGATCATGGCGCAGGCCGAATCAGCCCAATCCATGCCCAAAGTAGAAAACCGGCTCAACGAGCTGCTCCACCAACGCCATCATATCGGTCAGGGACAGGACGATGATTTCTCGGTTCGTAACCTGTCGGCGCTGGTGGAAACCGCTGCTTCCGCCACCAAAGTCCTCAGCCTGTTGCTGGGCGGGATTGCCTCGATCAGTTTGCTGGTTGGCGGAATTGGCATCATGAACATCATGCTGGTGTCCGTCACCGAGCGCACGCGTGAGATCGGCATCCGCGCCGCCATTGGCGCCCGGCGGCGCGACATCATGCTTCAGTTTCTGGCGGAAAGTGTGATTATCAGCGTGTTCGGCTGCTTTATCGGGGTGGTACTGGGAGTAAGCGGGGCGTGGTTGGTGCAACAAGCTACCGACATGACGGTAGTGGTCACCGGATTTTCCATTCTGATGTCGTTTGGCGTGGCGGCCAGTGTGGGTATCTTTTTCGGTTTTTATCCGGCACGCAAGGCCAGCCTGCTGAAACCGATTGACGCACTACGCCAGTAAGCCTGAGACAGCGATCAACGTGCCGGTCTGTCACGTGGCCGACGGGGCGCAAACACCAGCACTTTGGCTGAGTGTGTGCGCTCCTGTACGGTCAACGGCGTGCCTTCGTCAAACATCCGGTGCAAGCGCCCAAACGCCGTCCACATCAGGCGATTAGCCAGCACCATCGCATGTACGGGATTTTTGGCCGCGCGGCGAGTCAGTTCTATCAGGGTGAGCGTCTGTTCCAGCTTCAACCGGTTTCTGGGAGCAGCGGCTTCGACCTGTGCCTGCAAAAGCTGGCTGCGCAACGCCTCGAAGGCCAGCGGATTTTGGCGATATAACTCAACCAGACTGTTGAAGTCCGGCAAGAGGGGAGTAGGCAATTCGTCCATGATCGACGGCCTCCAAATCGTGACAAACCGTTTGCAAATGGCGTTACACCATCTTCCCCGGCTGCACCCATTGTGCAAACTGGGCTTCCGTGACATAGCCCAACGCCAGTGCCGCTGCCTGTAATGTGCTGCCGTCGTGATGGGCACGTTTGGCAATCTCGGCCGCACGGTCATAGCCGATGTGCGGACTCAGGGCGGTAACCAGCATCAGCGAGCGTTCGAGTAACTCGTTGATTCTTGGCTGATTGGCGATCATCCCCTGCACGCAGTATTGGTCAAAACTGGCGATGCCATCGGCCAACAGCCTGACGCTTTGCAAGAAGGCATGCGCCATCAAGGGTTTAAACACGTTGAGTTCGAAGTTGCCGGAGGCACCGGCCATGGTCAGCGCCACGTCATTACCAAACACCTGACAGCACAACATGGTGATGGCTTCACACTGCGTAGGATTGACCTTGCCGGGCATGATTGAACTCCCCGGTTCGTTTTCCGGAATGTGCAGCTCACCCAGCCCGCAGCGTGGCCCCGATGCCAGCCACCGAATATCATTGGCGATCTTCATCAACGCCGTCGCCAGCAACTTGAGCGCGCCGTGCATGGACACCAGCCCGTCATGCGCGGCCAGCGCGGCAAACTTGTTGGAGGCACTAGAAAAAGGCAGGCTGGTGTGGCTGGCCAGTTCCTCCGCCACACGTTGGCCGAACTCGGGATGCGTGTTGAGCCCGGTGCCCACGGCCGTACCGCCCACCGCCAGTTCGCACAGCAGCGGCAAGTTGGCCGAAATGGCTTGTTCGGCATGTTCCAGCTGCGCCACCCAGCCAGACACTTCCTGCCCCAGCGTCAGCGGCGTGGCATCCTGCAGATGAGTGCGCCCGATCTTGACGATGGAGGCAAAAGCCGCAGCCTTGATGGACAGGCTGGCCCGCAAGCGCAGTAGCGTGTTACTGCAACTGCTGGCTGATGGCCCGCGCCGCCGCCACGTACATGGCCGTGGGGAAAATATCGTTGGAAGACTGCCCCAGATTGACATGATCGTTGGGGTGCAGCAGGCGTTCGCTGCCCAATCCGCCGCCCAGTAGTTGCGAGGCACGGTTGGCCAGCACCTCGTTCATGTTCATATTGGTTTGCGTGCCGGAGCCGGTTTGCCACACCGACAGCGGAAACGCTCCGGCATGCTGACCAGCCAACACTTCATCCGCCGCCTGCACAATGGCTTCGACTTTATCCGCGTCCAGCAGCCCCAGTGCGCCATTGGTCAGCGCGCAGGCACGTTTTACCAAGGCCAACGCGTGCAGCAGCTCGCCGGGCATGCGCTCGGTCGAGATGTGAAAATGCAGTAGCGAGCGCTGGGTTTGCGCGCCCCACAGCGCACCGGATGCCACCTCGATCGGCCCAAAGGAATCCTGCTCTATCCTGAACGATGCTGCCATCTGCCACCTCCCCGCCGCTTGCCTGTGATCGGCTGCAGCTATTTCAGTGTAGTGGCTGAATCGGAGCAAGACAGGGTAAATCACCGCTCAGGATGACGTGGTGCCCGCCCAACGCCGCAGCAGTTGCTTGCGCCCTTCTTCCAGCACGCCTAGCGCCGGGGCAAACGGGACGACGACCAGCCAGATGCTGGCGGGTGGCGGGGCGGTGGCAAACAGCCGGTTGCCCCATGGGGTATAGACGATCAGCACAATCAACACCGCTTCCAGCATCAGGCCACTGAGCAGCAGGCGGTTTTCGCGCAAAGAGAATTGCCAGTGCCGGTAACGTGGGATGGCGGCAAACGAAGACATTGACCATCTGCGCCACGATGATGGCCAACCAGCAGGCCGCCGTCGCCTGATGATAGCCGTAAGCCGTATCGGCCAGCGCCGCGCCATAGTGCCAGCCCAGACTGGACAACACAAAAAGAAGGCCGTCATGGCGCTTAACGCCTCCAATCCACCAAGGAACAGGTAGGCCCGAGCCAGCAGGCTCCATGACAACAAGTGCTCACCGCGAGCGCGTGGAGGGCGACGCATGACGTCGCTGTGTGGCCGTTCCGCCCCCAGTGCCAGCGCCTACAGGCATGTTGGTGCCCAGATCAATCGACAGTATCTGCAGCACGGTGAGCGGCAAGGGAATCCGGAACAGCACAAACGCCAGATACGGCACGGCTTCGGGAATATTGGACGTCAGAATATAGGTCAGGAACTTGCGGATATTGTCATAAACCGCCCGCCCCTCCTCAATGGCGCTGACGATGGTGGCAAAGTGATCGTCCAGCAGCACGATGTCGGCGGCCTCGCGTGCCACGTCGGTGCCGGACAAGCCCATGGCGATGCCGATATCCGCCGTTTTCAGCGCGGGCGCATCATTCACCCCATCGCCGGTTACCGCCACCATCTCGCCCTTGCGCTGCAAGGCTTGGACCACTTGCATTTTCTGCTCGGCCGTCATGCGGGCAAACAGTATCTCCGGCGCATCCAGCGCCAGTTGCAGGCTGGCGGAGGTCATGTGCCGCACGTTATCACCGGTCAACAACACCGGAGCAGCACCACGGATCAGCCCGATTTCACGTGCCAGCGCCAGCGCGGTATGCGGGTGATCGCCCGTGACCATGATCACGCGCACGCCCGCCTCGTGACAGCGGCTCACTGCCTCGTGCACATCGGGACGCGGCGGGTCCTCCAGCCCAACCAGACCGCACAATTGCAGCTGATCTTCCTCGGCTACAAGGTTGGCCGAAAGCGGCTTCCACGCCAGCGCCAGTACGCGCAAGCCGCGGTCGGCCATATCTTCCTGCGCCTGCTGCAACCTGATCCGATCATCGGCAGCCAAGGGTTGCAGCTCTTGGCCGTTGAACCAGAACTGACAACGCGGCAACACGGTTTCCGGCGCACCTTTGCACCACAGCATGCCGCCGCCATCCGGCTGACGGGTCATCACCGACATGCGCCGCCGCTCGCTATCGAAAGCGATTTCACCCACATTGGGCCCAGCTGAAGGCAGATCACCGGCAAATTGCCACAGCGCCACCTCCATCGGGTCGCCAGCCTACTGGCCATCGGGGAATTTCAGGCTATGGCAATAGCGCGCCACCTGACGTAGTGGTAATTCGTCCGGATGCGGCCAGCGCTCGGCCGCCAGCCGGTGTTGCCCAGAGATGAACAGCTCGCGCACCGTCATGCAGTTCTGGGTCAGCGTGCCGGTTTTGTCGGTCAGGATGACCGTGGCACTTCCCAGTGTTTCTACCGCTGGCAGGTGGCGCACCAGCGCATTGCGCCGGGCCATGCGCTGTGTCGCCAGCGCCAGCGACAAGGTCACTGTGGGCAGCAGCCCCTCCGGCACGTTGGCCACGATGATGCCGATGGCAAACATGAAATTTGCCCAGAACGGCAGGCCGATGGCATGGCCAATGGCAAAAAACACCACCCCCAAGCTCAACGCCAGCGCCGCCACCAGGCGCGAAATCCGTTGAATCTCCTGCTGCAACGGCGAGGTGGTATCGCCAGCCGTCTGTGTCAGATGCGCGATACGGCCCAATTCGGTATGCATGCCGGTGGCGTAGACCACGGCACTGCATTCCCCCACCACAATCAGGGTGCCAGCCAGAAGGAGGTTGTGCGCCGACAGCGGCCCGCTAGCGGTATCGACATCCGGGTTCAGTAAGCGCAGGTGGGATTCGCCGGTCAGCGTGGCCAGATTGGCGCGCAACCCCCAACTTTCCAGCAGTCGACAATCAGTTTAAGCACCTTGGCACCTTCGGCCAACAGGATCACATCCCCCGGCACCAGCTCGGTCGCCAGCACCGTTTGCGTGCCACCTTCACGCCGCACTTCCACCTTTTGCGGCAGCAAGTGCTGCAACGCCACCAGCGCCTGTTCGGCGCGATAGGTTTGCCAAAAGAGAAAGCGCCATTGATGACAATGACGCCGACAATGGCCACCCCCAGCTGGAACATACCCTGCCCGGGCTCAAGGTTGGCCGAAACAAACGCTAGCACCGCCGCCAACCAGAGGATCAGAGCGAAGAAATGGGTGAACTCGCGCAACAGCAGCAACCACAGCGGATCACGCGGCAGCGCCTGTACCTGATTGCGGCCAAACTCCGCTTTGTAAGCGCCGCACCTCATCCGCGCACAAACCGGCCGGGCGGCTACCCAGGCTGGCCAGCGCGGCCTCCGGTGTTTGCTGCATGATGTTCATATCAGGATGGTTCAGCACAAACCTTGCTCCCGAAGATGATGGCAGGGCCAGCACAAGCCCCGCCCGGCACGCGCCATCAAGCGGTGGTCAGTGTCACCGGCCTGTTAGCACACGCAGCTAGTCTCAACATGGTTGGTCACAAAATCGGCAAAGGCTGCCGCTGGCATCGGGCGGGCAATGGCATAGCCCTGCACCTCATCACAGCCCATGCTTTGCAGTATGGCTTGTACCTGCTGGTTTTCCACGCCTTCGGCAATGGAGCGCAAGCCCAGTGCTACGCGCCAACTGGATGATCGTGCCGGTAATGGCGCTGCTGTCGGCATCGGAGGCCAGATCGCGGACAAAAGACTGGTCGATCTTCAGCTTGTCGACTTTCAGGCGCTTCAGATACGACAGGCTGGAATAACCCGTGCCGAAATCGTCGATCGACAGCTGTACCCCCAAAGCGCTCAGGCGCTGGGTAATGGCCAGAACCTTGGCCGTATTCTGGATCAGGATGGATTCAGTCAGCTCCAGCTCCAGATATTGCGGCGCCAGCCCAGACTGCTGCAGGGCTGCTTCAACACTGGCGACAATATCGCCACGCAAAAACTGCAGCGCAGAAAGATTCACCGCCACAACAAATGGCGGCAGACCCGCACGTTGCCAGCGAGCCGCTTGCTGGCAGGCACTGGCGATGACCCATTCGCCAATCGGCACAATCAGGCCACTTTCTTCGGCAATGGGAATAAACAGCCCGGGAGACAACATCCCTTGTTGCGGGTGCTGCCAGCGCAACAAGGCTTCTGCCCCCACCAGTAAGCCGCTGGCGAGATCAATCTGCGGCTGATAGTGCAACGCCAGTTCTTGCTGCGCCAAGGCAAGCCGCAGACCGTTTTCAATGTTCAGCCGCTCGGCAGCCTCGGCATTCATGCCTTCGTCAAAGAAACGATAGGTTGAGCGCCCTTCGGCCTTGGCACGGAACATGGCCATGTCGGCTTTTTTCAGCAAGGTATCAAAATCCGTGCCGTCGTCTGGATAAACCGCCACGCCCATGGAAACCGAGGTCGAAAGCTGGTGCCCTTCCAGCGCGAAAGGCCGCTGCAAGGATTCCATCAAATCATTCAAAACCGAGGCGGCCGCGTCAGCATGCGACAGATCCCCAAGAATCAGCAAAAACTCGTCCCCGCCCTCGCGGCTGAGGGTATCGCTGGCGCGCAACGACTGGGCAAAGCGCTGGGTCATGCCTTTGAGCAACTCATCGCCGACGGCATGACCAAGAGAGTCATTGACCGTTTTAAAACCATCGGCATCGACAAATACCAGCGCCAGACGGGAACGTGCACTGTTGGCATCCGCCGCTAGCGCCTGAAACTGCTGGCGTACCAGTACGCGATTGGGCAAGCCGGTGAGCGGATCATGGAACGCCGGGGAATTCGATATGCTGCTCGGCGCGCTGGCGCTCGGCCATTTCCACCTGCAAGCGCTGATAAGGCGCACGCACGCTGGAGACAAACACCGCACGGTAGATGTAGTAGTAGGCAATCACCTTGTAGCTATGCCCGGCCAGCGCCAAAACATCATTCACGTTGGAATACAACATGAAACAACATTCGGCCAACATCGACACCACGGTCGCGGCAAACAGATTGGCAACGTCGGCATTAGCGTGGCGCTGTTGCCGGACGTATAACAACCATGCCGCCAGCAACAGCAACAGCACAATGCCAACCTCGGCCATGATCTTGGCCGGTGTCAGACCATAGCCATCACGAAACATCGTCGGCCACAGTTCCGGATGCGCCAGTTCCGTGTAGTAAATCACCGCCGTGACGAGCAAGCTGGCCGCCAAAATCAGATAACGCGTCGCGGACCGCTGCAGTGGTTGGCATGAGCGCAACGCTACAATCAGCAAGGTAATGGCCGCCACATAACGGGCCGCCAACCAGAAGATGATCGCCTTGTCTTTGGACGCTGGCGTGATAAAAGCCGGCATGCCTTGGTACGACAGCATGTGGGCAAAGTCGATCAAGCCCACCGCCAGAAAGCCACACGCCAGAATGACGATAGTGCCGGGCTGGCTACGGCTACTGGCATGCCACGACACGGCAAACACCAGACACGCCACCACAATGGCAAAGGTTTCTTCAACAGTATGCGTCAGCAGGGGAAACAGGCTGGTGCCCTGACTGAGCCATGCCAACGACGGGGTCTGCCAAATCAAGAGAAAAACCAGTGCCAGCACTGCAAGCAGCCGCCACGGAATAGCGGAGCCTTCGGCCACAGGCCCGACAGCTTCCTTAACAGGTGACGACAATGTAGCCATGGCGATCTATGCAAAATAGGTTTAAAAACAGAGCAGCATTTTATGCCATTTGCACATTAAAGCCTAGAAAAGTCTTTCTTTCGGCCAACCTACCTAGGCTGGACGCCACAACCAACAGGTAGCAACGTCACCGCCAGTCACGCAGTTAGCCTGTCGCCGAGCACGGCACTCACGCGACGATGGATGCGCAGCACCATCACGGCCGCCAGCAAACTTAGCACGTTAGCAAACATCGTTGCCGCCGTGTAAGTGCCCAAGCTGTTACGCAACACACCACCCAGCAAGGCAGCAAACGCCGCGCCCAGTTGATGGCCCGCCACCACCCAGCCAAACACCACCGGTGCCTCCTGATGGCCAAACACATCATGCGTCAGGCGTACCGTGGGCGGCACGGTGGCCACCCAGTCCAGCCCGTAAAACAGCGCAAAAATCGGCAAGCCAAAGTAGCCAAGGCCAAAGGCGTAGGGCAGATAAATGAGCGCCAAACCACGCAAGCCGTAATAGCAGAACAACAGCACGCGGTTGTTATAGCGGTCCGACATCCAGCCCGACAGTGTCGTGCCCACCAGATCCAACGCCCCCATGGCGGCAAGAATGCTGGCACCGCCCAGAGCCGTTAAGCCGTAATCGCCGCACATGGCAATAAAGTGGGTACCGATATAGCCGTTGGTGGTGGCACCACAGACGAAGAAGCTGAAAAACAGCAACCAGAAATCACGCACTTTCACCGCCCGGCGTAACGCGCCAAAGGCGATTGCCAAAGGGTTTTGCTGGCTCAAGGCGGCATCGGCTAGGCGCATCGGCCGGTTCGCCGTAGCGCCGCAAGCCGATGGCGGCGGGTTTTTCCGGCAGAAGAAAGAACACCAACGGCAAAATCAGTACGATGCCTAGCCGCGACAGCCAGCACCACAGAACGCCAACCGAAGTGCTCGACAATAGCCGCCAGCAGCGGCAGGAACACCAGTTGCCCGGTGGCCGAGCTGGCGGTCAGCACGCCCATAGCCAGCCCGCGCCGCTGGATAAACCAGCGACTGACAATGGTTGCCCCCAGCGTCATGGCCGTTACCCCGGTGCCGCAACCAACAATCAGCCCCCAGATCAGCCACATCTGCCAGCTGTGCTGCATCAGGCTGGAGGCAGCCACCGCCGTGCCCAGCACGCCCAGCGCCAGCAATACCGTTTTACGTAGCCCAAAGCGCTGCATGGTCGCGGCAGCAAATGGCCCCATCAGGCCGAACAACGCCAGATTGATCGACAAGGCCAGCGAAATGGTGGAGCGGCTCCAGCCAAACGCCTGTTCCAACGGCACCATCATCACGCTGGGTGCCGCACGCGTACCGGCGGTGACCAACATGACCAGAAAAGTCACACCGATCACCACCCGGCATAGTGAAAACGCTGTCGGCTCCAGTTCACCAAGGCTTGCATGGCTTGTCTCGCTTGAATTCATACAAGCCGACGATTGTACCGGGCCAACCTGCGCTGGCAGTGATTTTTCTTGCGCCAACAGCCTGCCGCCGCATAAGCCATTCCCTGCCCTGATCAGTCGGCAAGCAAATGCCAGAGCACATCATGGCACTCACACGCAACCGACAGCGCCCTGCTTTTCGGCCAACCTCCCCGCCTCGGCGTAGGTCATATCGTCAACGCCACCAATGCACCCGCAACAGCTTTTCGGCGTCGTTGTAATGAAACTCCAGCTCGCCCTGATAGGCGTCATGCAACGCCTCACCCAGATTGCGCGCCAGATGAATGTCGGTGGTGGTCACCAAGGCGCCGTCGGGCGTGTCTTCAATGGCGATGATGCGTTCCTGCGGATGCTCGGCCTTGGCGTGCGATTCATGATGCTGCAACAGCGAAGTCACCTCATCGCGATGGCCCTGAAAAAATGGTCCTTCGATATGCACAAACCCCGCAGGGAAATGGTCACGAATGCGATGGCACGCCGCACACACCACCTCGGTGGCGTCAGCCGGGCGCTCTTTCCACTGCCAATGGCCAGCGTGATACACCGCACCACAATCCGGGCAAACCGCTGGCTCCGGTAGTTTGCGCTGCAGTTTGTAGCTATCGTGCTCACGTTCCGGGCGCAACTGATCGCGCCGAATGGACTGAAAACCAGCGGGAGGAATACGGGAAGTCATGTCAGCTCCTTGTGTCTCGTTACGCCAAATACAGCTCCAACCCTCAGATCACCAGCAGAATTCATCGGCCGCTCCGGCCTACACGTTTTGCAAATCAATCGCCAACGCCATATTCCACAGCGCCGATGACACCTCCACCCGATACGGGCATGCACTTTCCAGCTGGCGCAATACCGGTGGCAGCAAGGCCACTTGCGTGCGCGCGTAGTCGCGTACGCTTTGCAGCGACGGACTGGGACGCAAACGCCTACCATGGCGCATCACCGGCACCAGCAGCGGCTCCCCGGCCCGCTCGTCACCGTCCAGCACCAGCACATCACCCGCCGGTACCCTGCCTCATCCAAGCGGCGCAACACCTGCTTGCGTCCCGGCCAGTGGCCTTGCCTTCGGAACGTTTGCGACGCGGCCGCCCGGCGTATTCCTGCAGCTTGTAAGCGCAATCGAGATAAGGCTGATCGGCAGAGGTATTCATGCGTGTTCCCACGCCAAAACCATCAATCGGCGCACCCGCCAGCAACAAGGCGGCAATGGCGTCCTCATCCAGATTGCCACTGGCAAAAATCTTGACCGCGGCCAACGCGCCGTGATCAAGAATGGCGCGCACCTGCCGTGCGTGCTGACCCAAATCGCCGCTATCCAGCCGTACTGCCTGAATGGCAATGCCTTCCGGTGCCAGTTGACCAGCCGGGCGCACCAACGCACGCGCGGCGGCCTCGGTGTTGTAGGTGTCGATCAGCACGGTGCTGGCCGTGGGCTGCGAGCGAAGAAAATGGGCAAAAGCGGTGACTTCATCGTCATGGGTCTGCACAAACGAGTGCGCCATGGTGCCAAACAACGGTACGCCCCAGCGCATGCCAGCCAACACCGTGGCAGTGCCATCAAATCCGGCCAGATAACTGGCGCGCGCCGACAGCAACCCGGCTTCGGCGCCATGCGCACGGCGCAGGCCAAAATCCACCAGTAGCTTGTCTTGCGCGGCCTGCCGTACCCGTGCCGCCTTGGAAGCCACCAGCGTCTGGAATTGCAGCAGATTGATCAGGCGCGTTTCCACCAGTTGCGCCTCGCGCAGCGGGGCGATCACCCGCAGGATCGGCTCATCCGGAAAGAACACCGTCCCTTCCGGCATGGCATCCACCTGTCCGGTAAACCGCAAACCGGCCAGCGAATCGATGAACAACGGATGAAAACGCCCGCACCCCGCCAGCCACGACAGCTCCTGCTCACTAAAATGCAGGGTTTCCAGATAATCCAGCACCTGTTCCAGACCAGCCGCTACCAAAAAGTTACGTCGGGGCGGCAAGCGGCGCACAAAAAACTCAAATACCGCCGTGTCTTCCATGCCCAACTCGAAATAGGTCTGCAGCATGGTCAGCTGGTACAGGTCGGTTAACAGGGCTGCATTTTCCACACTCAGCCCTCAAGTAGCACGGCGCCAGCCGCCATCATCTGGGCGATGGCGCGTTTGCCATCCCCCGCCTGCACCTCCACCGCACGGACTCCATCCTGCAGCAGCACAACCCGATAACCATGTTGCAAGGCCGCCAGCACGGTTTCCAGCACGCAATAATCGGTGGCCAGCCCACCAACAAACAGTCGCGTCACCTCGGCGGCTTGCAACCGCTCGTGCAGATCAGTATGGGAAAAACCGGAGTAAGCCTCCGCATCGGGCACCGTCGCTTTGGAGATAATCTGCGTGCCTGATGGCCAATGTAACGAACCGGTCAGCCCGGCGCCGTGAGTACTCGCCACACAGTGCGGCGGCCATGGGCCACCCTGCGTCTGAAATGAACAGTGTTGTGCGGGATGCCAATCACGCGTAGCAAAAACCGGCAACCCGGCCGCGGCAAAACGCGCCAGCCATGCGTTGAGCACGGCAATCACCTGATCACCTGATGCCACCGCCGAGGCGCCACCGGGCAGAAAGTCGTTTTGCATATCCACCAGCAGCAGCGCATCGCCACGTTGCGGTGTCAACTCCAGCTGCCGAGACATGAAAACCACCTCCGTCATTAGGGGAACTCAAAATTCAGCGTAGGACACGGCTGAGAACTACGCCAGCAGATGGCAAAATGAGCTTACTATAAATTTCTTTTAGATACAGCAACTTAAAAATGGCCAATAAAACCGGAAACGGTAATTTTGTTAGCTTTGCCAATAACTTGGTTTTTCTATTGTTTAAGGACAATGCTTGCTATAACAAAAAAATATCCTCCACTTACCACCTTCAAGCATCGAGAAAGGCCTGATTATGTCGACCAGCAACGAGCAACTGAGCAAGTTTTCCCTGAATGGTTTTGAGTCAGCGCTACGCTTTGCCCAGATATCCTCGGATGGAACCGAACGGCTGGTTCGGCTCAATCTGGATGCCTCCAAGCAGACACTGGAACAACATGCCAAGGCGGTGAAGGAACTGGCACAAGCCAGCAACCCGCAGGAAGCCTTCAACCAACTCAATCAGCTAGCCGGGCAGTCTCTCACCAAGGCACTCGCCCATTCGCACAGCACCTATGAGATTTTTACCCGCACGCAGAGCGAGCTCTCCAAGTTGGCCGAAGAAAATCTGGGAGCCTTCAATAAATCGGTTAATCAGGTGATCGACACCATTGCCAAGGAAGCGGCAAGTGCCAGCAAGAAAATGGAATCGCCCAGCGCCTGATCGCCACATCGGCCAGTCGTTCCGCCCCGCCTCTGGCGGGGTTTGTTATGTCTGAAGCGGCCAGAACTGGCCAAACAGTGCGTTGAGTTCGCAGGGCAACTCAGCAAGGCAGGAAACAGAAAACGCACCAGCTCAGTCTTGCTGGCACAGCACCATCCAGTCCTCGTCACCCACCGTCAGGTGGCAAGCGAGGCGCCAGCGCTGGTACTGATCGGGCCAGTCTTCGCTGGCGGCCAAGGTGGAGTCGATCAACTTTTCGCGCAACAGGACATTGCGTTCTTTTCGGCCAACCTTGCACGCCTGATGCGCGCCGTCGTCCAGTCGCTGCACCTTGCAGGTTCCACAGGTGCCCTGACCACAGCGCCAGTGCAACGGCACCTCATGAAACCGGGCAACATCCAGCAGGTTATCACCCGCTTCGCAGGCAACGGTCGTCAAGGTTTGCTGATGTTGATCGACAAAACGGATAACGGGCATAACAGGTTTTCCAGAAAATCTGGCCAATCAAACCAGATAGGGACGCAAGCCCTGCCAGCGGGCCAGCTTTTGGGCAAAGGCCAAGGTATAAGCCGGGCTGGAGGATGGCAGTGCCAGCTTGATCAGGCCATTTTGCTGAATCGAATCGGCCGCGCGGTACGCCGTGGCGCCGTTAAAACCAATTGCTCGCAACTGCGGCAGTGCCGTCACCAGCGCCTGCACGTCATTGTGGCGTTGTTCACGGATCGCCGCATCCAGACTACCCTGCTTAGCGCGCCTCGGCAATCACATCCCATAACCCGACATGATGAGCGAGCAAACATTGCAGACGGCTGGGGTAGTCCAATGCCACCGGGTCTTCATCGAGAATTGCGCCCAGCAACTGCCAGAACTGATTACGCGGATGGGCGTAATACTGGGCGGCTTGCAATGAGGCTTCGCCCGGCAGCGACCCCAGAATCAGCACGCGCGTTGCAGCATTAACTACCGGCGGGAAACAGGTCTTTGGCGCATCCTCAGCCATTCAGAACAGCATTCCCTGCTGTCTGGCGAGCCGAGGCTTTGACCGGGCCAAAGGTCTTGCGATGGATCGGCAACACGCCGTACTGTTCGATCGCCGCCGGTGCTCGGCCGTGGGATAGCCCTTGTGGCGGGCAAAACCATAGGCCGGATAGTCCGCATCCGGGCAATCAATTCAGCATCGCGCGCGGTTTTCGCCAAAATGGAAGCCGCAGAAATTTCCTGCACCTTGGCATCGCCCTTGACGATGGCTTGTGCTTAAGCATGGCCAAGCCTTTGGGTACCCGGTTGCCGTCGATCAGGGCTTCGTCCGGCACGCAGGACAAACCGGCGATAGCCCGGCTCATGGCCAGCATGCTGGCCTGCAGTATATTGATCCGGTCAATCTCGTCCACGCTGGCACTGGCAATACTCCACGCCAGCGCGTACTGCTTGATCTGTTCGGCCAACTTGTCACGCTTGCTCTCGCTCAGCACCTTGGAGTCGGCCAAACCGGCAATCGGATGAGCCGGGTCGAGAATCACCGCGGCGGCAAAGACCGCCCCGGCCAACGGCCCCCTGCCCGCCTCGTCAACGCCACAGATCAATGACATCCAGCCACCTCCAGCACCGCCTTGGCGGCCAGATTGGCGGTGTCCTGCTGCAAGCTCTGATGCAATTCGAAAAACGCCTGCTCCATTTCCAGCCGTGCCTCAGCATCGGCATACAGACGCTTCACTTCTGCGGCCAGCTTGGGCGCCGTCGCCTCTTTTTGCAGCAACTCTGGCACCACCATGCGGCCACTCAATACATTGGGCAAACCCACATATGGCAAGCGAATCTTGCGCTTGACCAGCTGATACGTTAGCGCAGACAAGCGATAACTGATCACCATCGGCCGCTTGCACAAGGCGACCTCCAGCGTAGCGGTGCCACTGGTCACCAAGACCACATCGCTGGCGATCATCGCCATTTGCGCGTGGCCAAACAACCGGCGAATGGGCAGATCCAGCGCCTTGCACTGGCGCAGCTGGGTATCGAACAACTCCATGGTCGCGCGCGTGGCCAATGGCACCAGAAAGATGGCCGAAGGGTAATCCGCCAACAGCAGGCGAGCCGTTTCGATATATAACGGCCCCATGTATTCCAGCTCGCTCTGGCGGCTACCCGGCAGCAAGGCAAATACCGGAGCGGCTTGCGGCAGCCCCAGTTGTTCGCGCATTGCCTGCTTGTCGGGATGCATGGGAATTTCGCTCGCCAACGGGTGCCCGACGTAAGTCACCGGCACGCCAGCCTGTCGATACAACGCTTACTCCATCGGAAACAGGCACAGCATGTGGCTGACACTTTTGCCGATTTTTTGTACCCGCTCAGGCCGCCGGGCCCAGACTGACGGGCTGACATAATGCACGGTAGGAATACCGCCGCGTTTCAGATCGGCTTCCAGACCCAGATTGAAATCCGGCGCATCCACACCTATGAACACATCAGGCTTTTCGGCCAACAGCTGCTGCTTTAGCGTGCGCCGCAAGCGCAACAGCTCCGGCAGTTTTTTCAGCACCTCGGCATAACCGCGCACTGCCAATTTTTCCTGCGGAAACATCGAGGTAAAACCACGTGCTTCCATACGCGGGCCACCAATACCGGCAAACTCGATATCGGCATGGCGCTGTTGCAAGGCTTCCATCAAATGCGCGGCGAGCAGGTCGCCCGAGGCTTCGCCAGCCACCATGGCGACTTTCAACGCGCCTTTTCGTTTGAACAGCATGTCAGGCCTGATGATTAACGGATGATGCCGCGCTCGGACTGGGCAAAGAAACGTACAAACGGTTCCAGTTCGACATGCCCTGCCGCCGCTTCGGCCAACACAGCCGCTTTGGCCTCGTCATACGACAAGCCCGGCGATAGAGCGCCTTGTAAGCGTTGCGTACCCGGCGAATCTGCTCCGGCGTAAAGCCACGCCGCTTGAGACCTTCGGCATTGATGCCCGACGGCACCGCACGATTGCCATGTGCCATGACATAAGGCGGCACATCCTGAGCCACCGCGCTGGCAAAAGCCGTCATCGCATGCTCACCAATAATGGCAAACTGGTGCACGCTGGTGAAACCACCCAGAATCACCCAGTCACCAATGTGCACATGGCCGCCCAGCGTGGCGTTGTTGGCAAAAATGGTGTGGTTCCCCACCGGCAGTCATGCCCCAGATGGACATACGCCATGATCCAGTTGTCATTACCCAGACGCGTCACACCAACGTCCTGTGCCGTCCCGATATTGAAGGTACAGAACTCGCGGATGGTGTTGTTGTCACCAATTTCCAGCCGTGTCTGCTCACCGGCGTATTTCTTGTCCTGCGGAATCGCACCCAGCGAACAGAACTGGAAAATCCGGTTATTCTTGCCGATCCGGGTATGCCCCTCGATCACGACATGCGGCCCCACCCACGTGCCGCTATCGATGCTGACGTGTTCGCCGATGATGCTGTAGGCACCAATCTCAACGTCATCAGCGATCTGCGCCCCTTCGGCCACAATGGCTGTCGGATGAATCGCCATGGCTTACACCTCGCGCTTGGCACACATGATTTCAGCTTCGCAAGCAATCTGGCCATCGACCAGCGCCCGGGCAGCATATTTACCGATACCACGCTTGGAAGTGATCTGCTCCACTTCAAAAATCATCTGGTCGCCCGGCACTACCTGACGCTTGAAGCGGGCATTATCGATACCGACAAAGAAATACAATTCGTTTTCAGAACGCTCGCCCGGCTGCGAATCGCCAGAATACCCGCTGCCTGAGCCAGCGCTTCAATGATCAGCACGCCGGGCATGACCGGATACTGCTCGAAGTGGCCAACAAAAAACGGCTCATTGATCGTTACGTTCTTCAACGCCTTGATACGCGTATTGGCTTCAAATTCGGTCACACGGTCTACCAGCAAAAACGGGTAACGATGCGGCAGATAGCGCATGATTTCACGTACATCGATATTCACGGCATGTTCGGACATTACGAGTTTTCCTCAGTGTTCTTGAATGACTTCAGCTCACGTTCCAGCTCTTTGACGCGCTGAGCCAAATCGCCCAGATGACGAACGTGAACGGCGTTCGACAGCCATTCCTTCATGGTTTGCAGCGGATACGACGACGCATAGTTATCCGGCTGACGGATGGATTTTGACACCAGTGTGCCACCGCCGATGTGGGTACGATCGGCAACATCAATGTGGCCAACAAACATGGCCGCCCCACCGACCGTGCAATTGGCACCGATCTTGGTGCTACCTGCAATGCCGACACAGTTAAGCAATCGCGGTATGCGCGCCGATGTGTACGTTATGCGCTATCTGCACCAGGTTATCGATCTTGGCTCCCTTGCACACGACGGTGTCCGCCATGGCGCCACGGTCAACCGTGGTATTGGCACCGATTTCGACGTCATCTTCGATAACAGCCCGGCCGGTTTGCGGGATCTTGAACCAGTGATCCTTGTCCCACGCCAGCCCAAAGCCGTCGGCGCCGATCACCGTGCCGGAATGGATGCTGACGCGATGGCCAATCACACACTGCTGATAGATCGTGACATTGGGATAGAGCGTAACGTCATCGCCTAACGTGACATCATCACCAATCACCACGCCCGGCATCAGACGGCAGCGCTCGCCAATCACCACGCGCGCGCCGATGCTGACATGTTCACGAACCTCTGCCGAAGCCGCTACCTGCGCCCCTTCACCAATCACTGCCGTCGGATGAATGCCCCCCTTGGCCACGACCGGCGGGTGAAACAACGTTGCCACCCGGGCAAAATACAGGTACGGGTCAGGTGTCACGATCAAGGACACGGTTCCGGCCAACTCTTCGGCCAACTTGGGCGACACAATCACGGCGCTGGCGTGGCTGGTGTCCAGTTGTTTGCGATATTTGGCGCTCGCCAAAAAAGCGATGTCGCCCGGCAAGGCTGACTCGAGCGGAGCCAGGCGCGTCACGGTGACATCTTCGCCAACCAGCTCACCGCCCAGCTGAGCGGTTATATATGAAAGAGTATAAGACATCAAAAACAAAGCCGACCCGGGGTCGGCTTCTCCGGTAAAGATATAGCGGGCTTACTTTTCCAGTTCTTTCAACACTTTGGCGGTCAGATCAAACTTCGGATCGACATACACCGCCTCCTGCAAGATCAGGTCATAATGTTCGCGCTCGGCAATCTGCTTGATGGCACGGTTGGCGCGTTCCTGAATGGAAGCAAACTCTTCATTGCGCCGCTGGGTGAAGTCTTCGGAAAACTCGCGTGTCTTGGCGCGATAGTCACGATCCAGCGCCGCCAGTTCACGTTCGGAACGCTTGCGCTCATCCGAACTCAAGCCATTTTTAGCCAGCTTGCTTTCCAGATCGCGCGCGCGCGTTTCCATTTTTTTCAGATCGCCGCGGCGGCCGGAAAACTCCTTGTCCAGCTTATTCTGGATGGCAATGGTAAGCGCCGCCTCACGATACACCCGTTCGGTATTGATGAAGCCAAACTTGAAATCTGCCGCCTGAGTCTGAGCTGCCAGCAGGGCAACACCCACAATGCACCATTTCAATGGATTCATTGAGCAACCTTTTGTATCGTTTAGAAAACGGTTCCCAACTGGAACTGGAAGCGCTGCTGCTTGTCGCCCTCTTTCTTCTTGAGCGGATCAGCATAGCTGAACTTCATAGGGCCAACCGGCGACAACCAGGTCACCGCAAAACCGGCCGAATAACGCAACCCGTCACTGGCAGTACTGCCAATTTCACGGGTATCCCACAGCGTACCGGCATCAAAGAACAGGCTGGCACGAACCGATTTGTTGTCCTTCATGCCCGGGAACGGGAATAACAGTTCGGCGTTGGCCACCAGTTTGCGGGTACCACCCAGATAGTCACCATTGATGTCTTTCGGACCGATACTGCCGTTGTCATAACCGCGCACGGAACCCAAGCCACCAATATAGAAGTTCTGGAAGAACGGCAGACGAGAGCTCTTGCCGTAGCCGTTGGCGTAACCAGCTTCACCATTCAACATCAGGGTATAGGTCTTGGATAGCGGGAAGAACCACGACTGCTGATGCGTCAGACGATAGTATTCCAGATCGCCGCCAGGCAAACCGGCATCAGCGCCCACCTTGATCAAGGCACCGCGCGTTGGCCACAGTGCGCTATCGCGGGTATCACGTGCCCAGCTGACGCCCCCCAACAGGGTCTTGGTGGTACGTCCATACTGGTCGACAAAATCGATATAGCGCTGCGGGCTGTTATCGAAGGTTGTGATCTTGGTCTGCTCAACCCCAAGGCTGAAGTTGATGCGATCCACCTCGGTCACCGGCACGCCAAAGCGCACCGCTGCACCCGTGGTCGACGTTTTATAGGCAGAGGTATTGCTGGCATCCGGGTTATAAACGCGATGGTACAGGTCATAACCCCGAGGCTCACGCCATCCGGCGTGAAATACGGATCAGTAAACGACAGCGAGGCCGTCTTGTTTACCTTGCCGTTGGAAATACCAAAAGCCAGATATTTGCCCGAGCCAAAAATATTGCTCTGCGACACGTTGGCCGAAAGCTGGATACCTTCCCCCTGCACGAAGCCGACACCAGCGGAAATACTACCGGTCGGGCGTTCCTTCAGGTTGATGTTCATATCGACCTGATCGGCGGCATCGGGTACGGCCGGGGTTTCGATATTCACGTCTTCAAAATAGCCGAGCAGTTCTACCCGTTCTTTACTGCGCTTGATTTTGTCCGCACCGTATACGCCGCCTTCCAGCTGACGCAGTTCACGGCGGATCACTTCATCACGCGTCTTGGTATTCCCTGCCACGTTCACCCGGCGCACATAGGTCTTGCGGCCCGGGTCGAGGAAGAAGGTAAAAGCGACCGTCTGTTTTTCGCGGTCGATATCCGGCAGAACATTGACGTTGGCAAAGGCATAGCCATCATTACCCAGTGCGCTCGCTGATCGCCTTGACCGACTCATTGATCTTTTCGTTGTTAAACGTTTCACCCGGCTTGACCAGTACCAACTTGCGCAATTCGTCTTCGCGCACTTTCAGATCACCCGCCAGCTTGATGTCGGAGATCGTGAACTTCTTGCCTTCGTGCAGGTTGATCGTCAGGTAGATCTCTTCCTTGTCGGCGCTGATCGAGACCGGGTCGAGTCAATATTGAACTCAAGGTAACCCCGGTTCTGGTAAAACGCCTTGAGCTTTTCCAGATCGCCCGTCAGCTTTTGCTTGGAGTATTGGTCGTCTTTTGTGATCCAGGACATCCAGCCACCTTGTGTCAGGCTCATCTGATCACGCAAGTCGCTTTCGTCAAAGGCATGGGCGCCAACGATATGAATATCCTTGATCCGCGCAGTAATGCCTTCGCTGATATCCAGCGTTACGGCCACCCGGTTACGGTCCAGCTTGGTCACTTTGGGGCTAACGTCTACCGAATATTTACCTCGGCTGTAGTACTGACGCTTCAGCTCCTGCACGGCACCATCCAGCAAAGCCTGATCAAAGATGCGCGACTCGGCAAAGCCGTTGTCCTTGAGGGCCTTTTTCAACTGATCCTTGCTGAATTCCTTGGCACCGTTGATGTTGAGCTGGGTAATCACCGGGCGCTCAGCCACGGTGACAATCACCACGTCGCCACGCGACTCCACCCGCACATCATTGAAGAACCCGGTGGCAAATAATGCCTTGATGGATTCATGCGCCTTGTCATCGTTAAACGTATCGCCAACCTTGACCGGGAGGTAGTTGAAAACCGTACCCGGTTCAGTACGTTGCAGGCCTTCAACGCGAATATCCTTGATAACAAACGGATCAGCAGCCCAAGCGGATGCCATACCCGACAAACCCAGTACAGCTGCTGCAAGTAGTTTCAATTTCATAAGTACGTTTTAACCCCCAAATAGGCGGCTGATATCATTCAGCAAGGCAAAAGCCATCAACGAAGCCAACAATATAAAACCGATTTTTTGCCCAAACAGTTGAGCCTGTTCACTGACGGGCTTTCCTTTAACCAGCTCCGCGACATAATACATTAAGTGACCACCATCCAGCATCGGTATTGGCAACAGGTTGAGTATGCCAATACTGACGCTGATCAAAGCCAGAAATTCCAGATAGGCAATCAAGCCCCGGCGCGCGGTCTGCCCGGCCACACTGGCAATGGTCAGCGGGCCAGAAAGATTATCGACAGAGGCATTGCCAACCAGCATCCACCCCAGAAACTTCAAACTCATCCAGGCCGTATCAAATGTTTTGTTCACAGCCTGCTGACCCGCCTCCGCCATCCCACTGTGGTGAGTAACCGTCAGGTGTTTGATCCAGTCCGGATCAAGCGTCGGGGCAACACCAAGCTTGCCGGTCAACTCATTATCAGTACCTGCACCGCTAAGCCGTACTTTGATATCGAGCAATCGGTTTCCACGAGCGATGCGGGCCGTCACTTCCTTGCCGGGGCTATTATGGATCAACGACACCCAATCTTCCCAGCTGGACACCGGGCGCCCATCTGCGGTCAGTAGTCGATCACCCGGTTTGAGCCCGGCTTTTGCCGCGGGGCCACCATCTTCCACCGCACTCACCACCGGAAGGAAACGGGTGGGCATCAAACCGGGATTACCCCACGGCTGAACGCAACCAGGGCAGGCTCACCAAAGCGCGCGACACTGATCGAACGTACCACACGTTTTTTGCTTGCCGCTTCCACCTCCACCCGCACCGGGTGTTCAAGGTTGGCCGAAGCCTCCACAAACGCCATCCGGAGGTCCTGCCAGTTGGCCACCGGCTGGCCATTCACGGCCAACACGCGATCACCGGCAACGAAGCCAGCAGCCGCCGCCGGGGTTTGCGGCACCACGGTACCGACCAACGGCAACAACTGGGTTACTCCTTGGGCAATCACAATCCAATAAAACAGCGCCGCCAGAACAAGATTGGCCAACGGGAGTCCACAACAATCGCCATGCGTTTTAGCACTGGCTGATTATTAAAGGCCAAATGGCGCTCGTGGGCAGGCACCGGCCCCTCCCGCTCATCCAGCATGCGCACATAGCCGCCCAGCGGAATCGGGCACACCACCCACTCGGTTTGGCGACTGCGCCAGCGCAGCAATGGGCTACCAAAACCAATGGAAAAGCGCAGCACCTTAACGCCACACGCCCGAGCTACCCAGTAATGCCCCAGCTCATGGAAGATGACCAGCACCCCAATCGCGACCAGAAATGCCAGCGTTGTCAGCATGTTCCCACCATTTTACGCGCCACCTGCCGGGCCTCCATATCCACCGCCAGCAAATCATCCAGCGTATGGCTATCAGCGTGCCCCATGGCGGAGAGGGTTTCGTTCACCACCTTGGGGATATCGACGAAGCGAATGTCAGTATTGAGGAAAGCGGCCACGGCTATTTCATTGGCCGCATTCATGATCGCGCTTACGCATCGCCACCAGCCCGCAGGGCATCAAACGCAATGCCCAGACACGGGAAACGTTGCAGATCCGGCTGCTCAAAGGTCAACGCCTTACTGTTTGAAGAAATCCAGAGAATCCACGCCCGACTCTATACGCTCGGGCCACGACATGGCACAAGCAATTGGCGTACGCATATCCGGTGAGCCTAACTGGGCCACCACCGAGCCATCCTTATACTGCACCATCGAATGAATCACGCTTTGTGGATGGACAACTACATCAATCCGGTCAATCGGCGCATTAAACAGCCAACGTGCTTCAATAACCTCTAAACCTTTATTCATCAGCGAGGCAGAATCGACCGAAATTTTGCGCCCCATCACCCAATTCGGATGCTTACAGGCATCTGCCACCGTAACGTGAGGGAGCTTGTCGGCGGGCAAGGTCCGGAACGGGCCACCAGAGGCCGTCAGAATGATTTTACGAATACCCGAGGCATCCAGATCCCCGGCATAACCCGCCGGTAGTGACTGGAAAATGGCGTTGTGTTCGCTATCGACCGGCAACAGTGTGGCACCACCAGTACGTACCGCATCAATAAACAGGCGGCCCGCCACGACTAGGGATTCCTTGTTCGCCAGCAAGATGCGCTTACCAGCGCGCGCAGCAGCCATGGTGGATGGCAAACCGGCCGCACCAACAATCGCTGCCATCACCATATCGGTTTCGGGCAACGTTGCCACGGTCTCGAGCGCTGCCGCACCTGACAGAATCTCGGTCTGTACACCGGCTTGGGCCGGGGCTGCCGAATCGTGTTTGCCGCTGCCGCATCAGGGACAACAACATAGGCAGGATGAAAACGACTGGCCAACTCCACCAGCCGATCAAGCTGGCGGTAGGCGGTAAGCGCCACAACTTTATAACGATCGGGATGACGAGCCACCACATCGAGCGTATTGATGCCGATGCTACCGGTAGCCCCAAGAATGGTAATCCCTTGAGGTTTCATGATTGAGTCGATTCTTTAAAGACTTGCCAATACGCGTAGCGCATTGGTAACGGCTAGCACGGCAATCAGGCTATCGATCCGGTCATAAACGCCGCCATGCCCAGGCAACAACTGGCTACTGTCCTTGATTCCTGCCGAACGCTTGAACCAGGACTCCAGAAGGTCACCGGCAATACTCACCGCCGTCAACGGCAAGGCGACCAGCAATACTCCCCACCATGGCAGCGATACCGACAACCAGCCCAGCTGATTGACGAGCACGGTATATAGCATCACGCCCACCAAGGCACCGTAAACACCTTCCCAACTTTTACCCGGACTAATAGAGGGGGCCAGCTTGCGACGGCCAAATGCCTTGCCGGAGAAGTAAGCGGTAATATCCGCCACCCAGACCAAACCCATAATCGCCAGCAGATTCAATCCGGCGGCATTGCTTAGGCGTGCGGGCGTAGCTCCAGAAAAGCAAAC
Organism: Paludibacterium denitrificans; assembly: GCF_009707705.1. GTDB lineage: Bacteria > Pseudomonadota > Gammaproteobacteria > Burkholderiales > Chromobacteriaceae > Paludibacterium_A > Paludibacterium_A denitrificans. The sequence goes on from NZ_WLYX01000001.1 coordinate 78,962, forward strand.
CAGGGCGGGAAACATCAACACCCACCCCAGCAGCACAGCAAAACCTCCACGCGGGATCGCCCAGCGCTTAACCAACCAACATGGCGCGGCCAGCAGCCAGAAGGCCAGTGCCAGAGCATGCCCGGCCAACGGCATGGAATAATGCGCCGACCATAGAACACCTGCCAGCAGCGTAGAGCCGCCAAGGTACGACCATTTGGCAAGCTCACCAAAGCCAGCCATGCGCGAGAATTCCCACAGAGCCAGAACAACAATCAGCCGGGAAAAACCGGCCCAAGCATCGGGCGGAAAATAGAACAGTGCCGCCAACATTAGCGGCAGCAGCACCAAAGCAGTGAGAATGCGGGTTTTGAGCATGCGGTTATCCGTTGCGACGCAGGTGCGCAGGCAGCTGTTCGCTGGTACGACCAAAACGGCGTTCGCGACAGCGATATGAAGAGATCGCTTCGAGCAAGGCGTCACGATCAAAATCAGGCCAAAGCCGCTCGGTAAAATAGAGTTCCGCGTAGGCCAGTTGCCATAGCAGGAAATTACTGATGCGTTGCTCACCGCCTGTGCGGATAAACAAATCGGGTTCTGGCGCCCAAGGCATGGAAAGCCGGGCAGACAACTGCTCTTCGCTAATGGCCGTAGCGCCTTCGGCGATCAGGCTGTTTACGGCCTGCAGAATATCCCAGCGACCGCCATAATCAGCCGCGATACTCAGCACCAAGCCATCATTGCCCGCCGTTTTCTCCTCGGCCAGAGCAATCCGTTCGGCCAACGCCGGGGCAAAGCGTTCACGCGCACCAACAATTTTCAGACGAATATTGTTGTCGTGCAATCGATTGACTTCATGCCCCAGCGCACGGATGAAAAGGTCCATCAGAAAGGACACTTCGTCCTGAGGCCTACGCCAGTTCTCAGTCGAAAAGGCGAACAGCGTCAGGTACCCGACGCCCAATTCCTTGCAGGCCCGCACCACATTTCTGACAGCATCCAGCCCTTTTTTATGCCCTGCCACCCGCGGCAGAAAGCGCTTTTTGGCCCAGCGCCCATTACCATCCATGATGATGGCGATGTGGCTGGGCACATCCAGTACATCGGGCACGTCTTTGGTGGAGCTAGCAAACAAAACCGGGCTCTCCTTAAACCGCCAACAGGTCGGTTTCTTTGGCGGCCAATGCCTTGTCGATCTCAGCCGTATACTTGTCGGTCAGCTTCTGAATTTCATCCTGACCACGACGCTCATCGTCTTCAGTAATGGCCTTGTCTTTCAGCAGATTCTTGAAGTCAGTATTCGCGTCACGACGGATATTACGCACGGCAACACGGGCGTTTTCTGCTTCACCACGCACCACCTTGATCAGGTCCTTGCGGCGTTCCTCAGTCAGCATCGGCATCGGCACACGGATAATTTCGCCCATAGAGGCCGGATTGAGACCCAAATCAGAGTCACGAATCGCCTTCTCCACCTTGGCCAGCATCGGCTTTTCCCACGGCTGCACGCCAATGGTACGCGCGTCCAGCAAAGTAACATTAGCCACCTGACTGATAGGCACAGGGCTACCGTAATAATCCACCATGACGTGATCAAGAATACCCGTGTGGGCGCGTCCGGTACGGACTTTCAGCAAGTCGGTTTTGAATGCTTCCAATGACTTCTGCATTTTCAGTTCGGCCGACTTCTTGACGTCGTTAATCATGTCTGCTCCAGATTGAAACTTGGAAAAACAAGGCGGAAAGCGGCCGTTGCCGTTTCCGCCTTCAGCAATTCTTTTGAGGGTTAGCAGTGTACCAGCGTGCCTTCGTCTTCGCCAAGTACCACACGCTTGAGGGCGCCTTGAAAATGCTAAATACTTTTATGTTCAGACTCTGGTCACGACACAAGGCAAATGCAGTCGCATCCATCACCTTGAGGTTGCGAGAGATGGCCTCATCAAACGTCAGGGTTTGATAGCGGATCGCATCCGGATTTTTCTTGGGATCATCAGTGTAAACGCCATCAACCTTGGTGGCCTTGAGCATGATATCAACGTTCATTTCCATGCCACGCAAGGCCGCAGCGGTATCGGTAGTAAAGAACGGGTTACCAGTACCTGCAGCAAAAATGACTACTTTACCCTCTTCCAGATACTGCATGGCTTTGCCACGCACGTACGGCTCGGCAATCTGCTGCATGGTCAGCGCGGACTGCACGCGTGCGATCAGGCGCGGGTCATGGCATCTTTTAGTGCCGGGCATTCATCACCGTCGCCATCATACCCATGTAGTCAGCCGTTGCACGGTCCATACCGGACGCCGCTAGCTGCAACACCACGGAAAATATTGCCACCACCAATCACGACACCAACCTGCACCCCCATCTCCACGACCTCCTTGATCTGAGCAACGATCTGCTCGATGGTGGTACGGTTGATGCCGTAGCTATCATCCCCCATCAGGGCCTCTCCGGAGAGTTTTAGCAGAATACGTTTAAAGGAAGGAGTCTGGCTCATGGTAACCTCGGTTGGCTAATAGGATATTCAATTTGCAAAACGGCACCCTGCAAGCAGGGTGCCGTCTACCGGATCTAACGGATTAAAGCTTAGATCTTGGCTGCTGCTGCAACTTCCGCTGCATAGTCAACCACTTTCTTTTCAATGCCTTCGCCTACCACAAACATGGTAAAGGCGTTTACGGAAGCACCCTTTTCGGCCAACAGTTTTTCAACCGTTTGATCCGGGTTCTTCACGAACGGCTGACCCAGCAGGGTAACTTCAGCCGGGAACTTGTTCACACGGCCTTCTACCATCTTGGCAACGATGTCAGCCGGTTTACCGGATTCGGCAGCCTGTGCGGTGTAGATCTTGCGTTCGGTTTCCAGCGTTTCAGCCGGAACCTGGCTCTTGGAAACACAAATCGGCTTGGAGGCAGCGATATGCATGGCGATATCTTTGCCCAGCGCTTCGTCGCCATTCAGGTCAACCATCACGCCAATCTTGGAGCCGTGCAGATAAATAGCCAGCTGACCAGCAGTTTCGTAGCGAACGAAACGACGAATGGTCATGTTCTCACCCAGCTTGGCAATGGCAGCCTTGCGGATTTCTTCAATGGTTTGCCCGCCAACAGCAACAGCAGACAACGCTTCCACGTCTGCCGGATTAGCTTTGGCTACGCCTTCAGCAGCAGCCTTGGCCAACGCCGGGAAGGTGTCATCTTTGGCAACGAAGTCGGTTTCGCAGTTGATTTCAACCAGCGCGCCGATCTTACCTTCAACAAACGTAGCAATCACGCCTTCGGCAGCAGTGCGGCCAGCCAGCTTGGAAGCCTTGTTGCCAGACTTGATGCGCAGAATTTCTTCAGCCTTGGCAGCATCGCCTTCAGCTTCAACCAGTGCTTTCTTGCACTCCATCATGCCCATGCCGGTGGCAGCACGCAGATCGCCAACCATTTTTGCGGTAATTTCCGCCATTTGAAACTCCTGTTTGGGTTACGTAATTCAGTCAGGTCCAAAAAAGGGGCTTACGCCCCTTTGTCCGCTTACTCAGCCTGAGCAGTTTCTGCGGCAGCGACAATCTCTTGCAGAGATTGGGCACGGCCTTCCAGTACGGCGTCGGCGATGCCGCGTGCGTACAGGCGAATAGCGCGACTGGAGTCGTCGTTACCCGGAATTACGTAATCGATGCCATCCGGCGAGTTGTTGGTATCGACGATGCCGATTACCGGTACACCCAGCTTCTTGGCTTCAACGATGGTGCCTTTTTGGTAGCCAGTATCGATAACAAAGATGGCATCCGGCAGGCCCTTCATGTCCTTGATACCGCCCAGCGAGCGTTCCAGCTTTTCAACTTCGCGCTGCAGATCCAGCAGCTCTTTCTTGTTGTAGCCGGTTTCGCCAGCGCCTTCCAGAATGGCGCGCTTTTCTTCCAGTGCGTTTGATGGACTGCTTGACCGTTTTGTAGTTGGTCAGCATGCCGCCCAACCAACGGTGATCAACAAACGGCACACCTGCGCGGGTGGCTTCTTCACGGACGATCTCACGAGCCTGACGCTTGGTGCCAACAAACAGTACGGTACCCTTGTTGGCGGCCAGACGACGCACATATTCCTGAGCTTCTACGAACAGCGGCAGAGTCTTTTCCAGGTTGATGATGTGAATCTTGTTGCGGCTACCAAAAATGTACTGAGCCATTTTCGGGTTCCAGAAACGGGTCTGGTGGCCAAAGTGAACACCGGCCTCAAGCATTTGGCGCATGGTAACGTTGGTGGTCATGCAAAAACTCCTTAAAGGGTTAAGCCTCCATCCGCGCAGACAACTCTTCCGTGTTATTGGAATGAGCACCCTTTGGCGCGAATGTGCGTAATGTATTCCCTGCCCTATGCAAAGAACACGAAATTCTAGCATTTAAATCTGGCAAACCTCAAGAGCCGGAAGCCTGTTCGTCGCGTTCTTCTTCGCGCTAGGCGCTGGCGGCGCCGCCGCCAGCTGTGCCAGCAAGAATGTCGGAAGAAAGCCAAGAAAAAACAGGATGACCAGCGCCCGCACGATACTGTCCTGCGCAACGGCAAGCATCAGCACCACATATAACCAACCAATCAGGATTAGATACATAATGAATCAAACAACCGTTTTAATTTTACCGGAAACATGCTAACAATTGCAGACATTGTAAATCACAACTCAGACACTCCAGCATGAATACCTTTTTCACCACGGCGTTTGGCGTCAAACAACCCCGGTTTGCCCGGGCATGAGCTTCATTGCCACACCGGAACTGGTCGCAGCCGTTAGCAACGCCGGCGGGCTTGGCATTCTGGCTACCGGACCGCTATCGCCAACCCAAACGCGCGAGGCCATCCGGCGCATTCGCACACTCACCGATAAACCTTTTGGTATCGGTTGTACGCTGATGATGCCCGGCGCCAAAGAAAATGCTGAGGTTGCACTGCAAGAACAAGTGCCGGTAGTAAATTTCTCGCTTGGCAAAGGCGATTGGCTGGTACAACGTGCGCACGCTTATGGCGGCAAGGTCATCGCCACGGTAGTCACAGAGAAACATGCCATCTCTGCCGAAAAATCCGGCGTTGATGCATTATTGGTCACCGGCCATGAGGCTGCAGCACACGGGGGCGAAGTGACGTCACTGGTGTTGATTCCGGCGATACGCAAAGTTTGCTCGCTCCCCATTATCGCTGCTGGTGGCTTTGGCACCGGGTCGGGCTTGGTCGCCGCGCTGGCATTGGGCGCCGACGCTATCGCCATGGGGTCTCGCTTGGCCATGACGCGGGAGAGCCCGGTACACGCCCGCACCAAGGAAATGATTGGGCAACGCCACGTGGGTGACACCATTTATTCCAGAAATTTTGACGGCCTATGGTGCCGGGTCATGGACACTCCCACCGCCCGCCGCGCCACGCACCGCCCCGTCAACCTGTTTACCGCAGCCTGGCGCGCCATGCGTGTGGCGCATCAATTACGCCAACCCATAGCAAAGGTGGTATTGGGCAGCCTACTCAAGGAGCCACAGACCTTGCGGCAACTAGCGCTGTTTGGCGCCGCCACCGAAGCCATTCGGCTTGCTATCGAAGAAGGTAATCACGACAAAGGCGTGCAATTAATCGGCCAGGTTCAGGGACTGATTGACGACGTACCCACCGTACAAGAGCTATTTGACCGGCTACTGATCGAAGCAGCGCAGTGCACGCAGCAAGTGGTTACCAAGGTTGGCCGAAACGAAATCGGCTGACCGGCAAAGCAACACTCCGGGCAGAACAACCGAATGCCAAGACAATCCGCCAGAGTCAAAGGCCACACACATGTACGTACACTCCGGCACGACGTAAACTGACGTCTTTGCTGACAACCGTCGTGTCTTTTCATGCTATTTGACCTACCGGCCGCGCCGGAGCCACAGCTTGACAACCGCTGGTGCATTTTTGACGAACGCGGCTTGCTGTTTGTCGGCCGGGCTCTCCCCGGCAACGAGGCGGAACAGTGGCCGCTGGCCAATCGCCAGTTCATCGGCCAGTACGCCGCGCAAAATATTTTCATGGCGGATCTGATCGGCCCGGAGCCGACGGGAAGTGAATGGCTGCCGCTACGAGCCGCCTTGGCACACCAGCTTAAGCCGAACTGGCACCGGCGATGGTACGCGCGGTTCAGCTGCGTCAATTCCAGCGAACCCACCGGTTTTGTGGCCACTGCGCCACACCGCTTGCGCAACACTCGCACGATCAGGGTAAGTCCTGCCCCAGTTGCGGACAATTTTATTATCCGCGCCTGTCACCAGCGATGATGGTGGCCATCTATCGGGGCAAGGAATTGCTGCTGGCGCGCAGCCCACACTTCGCCCCCGGCGTGTATAGCGCACTGGCCGGGTTTGTCGAACCCGGCGAATCACTGGAAGACTGTGTCCACCGGGAAACACTGGAAGAAGTGGGCGTGCGGATCAGCCAGTTACGTTACGTCTGCTCACAATCCGGCCATTCCCCCATTCCCTGATGCTGGCTTTCACCGCCGAATATGCAGGCGGCGACATCGTGCCGCAGCAGGGCGAAATCGAGGATGCAGGCTGGTTTGCCATCGACCACCTACCACAAATTCCTCCGCCCATTTCCATTGCCTATCGACTGATCCAGCACACGGTCAACGTATTGCAGCAGCAATAAAAAACTACGGCACTCTCATCGAGGCTAGTGAGAGTGCCGTTCGATCTCATCCATTCAGGCTAGACGTCTTACACGCCAACGCTGCAATCCCAATTGCTGCCACGGCAGGTTACACACCGCCATCCCACTCAGAATCAGCAACAACGCCGACACCTGCAGCAATGAAATATGCTCACCCAGCCACCAGGTGGAAAGCAACGCACCAAACACCGGCACCAGATTAATGAACTGCCCGGCACGGTACGCACCCAGTTTTTTGATAGCCATATCATAGGCCAGCATGGCCAGCAGTGATGGGCCAACCGCGATATATAGCACCGATAGCCAGCCCTTACCCCCGACTTGATGCCACTGCCCTTGCACGCCTTCCATCAGTGCAAACGGCAGCAATGGCAGCAGGCCAATCAGCATCAACAGCCACAACAAAGCGAAGCGATTGACGCCAGCCTACAGGCGTTGAACAAACACGGTATAGAGTGCCCAGCACATCATGCCTGCCGCCACCCAGCCATCTCCGGGGTTGATCGCCAGGCCGACCCCATGGCCAACCAGTAGCCATACACCAAACAGCGAAACCACCAGGCCTGCCACATTGGGCCGAGTCAGCAAGCACTGACCAAGCCCGGCAGAAATCAGCATCACCCATGCTTAACAAGGCGGCATTCATCAACACGCCATTCGTGGCGCTGGTATGTCCAAGACCGATATAAACAAAGGTATTCGTCACACTGACTCCGGCGAATGCCAGCACCAGAACCGTGCGCTTGTGGCGCCATAACGGCGCAAGCTTTTGCCGCAAACCGGAGTAAACAAAGGGGGTGAGTACCAGCAGGGCAATTAACCAGCGCGCCAAGGCTAGCGTTACCGGCGGGAAATCCACCCGTGCTGATTTGCCCACTACGAAGTTGCCAGCCCAAAGCAAGGCTGCCAACAAGCTTACCAGATAAGGCCGCCATGCAGGAGAGAAGATTGTCATGTGTCGTTTCCGGTAGGAAATTTACTTGCCAAATCCCGGTTCTTTTGTGAAAAACCGGGCGAAATGGAGCGGTAGCTCCAAGACAATAGTCAGCAAAAACCATACCGGAAACAACCAAAACCCGGACAGACAGCGCCTTCCATCCGGATCCGTCACATCAAACTGCGGGCACAGCCGCCAAGACGGCAGTTAATAGCTGCCACGCCTTGGCAACGGAAGCAACCTCCACTCGCTCACCCGGTGCATGTGCGCCATGAATGGTCGGGCCGAACGACACCATATCCATCGCCGGGTATTTGGAACCAATGATGCCGCACTCCAGCCCGGCATGAATCACCTGCACGCGGGCAGGTTGGCCGAACTCGGCACAAAATACCTGCTGAAACAATGCCAGTAGCGGCGAGGCTGGATTGGGAGCCCAACCGGGGTAACCGCCTTCAAACTCAACAGTGAGGCTTAAGAAGCTGAAACAGGCCTTCAATTTCCCGAGCCAGCATCCAGGCACCGGAATCCAGCAGCGAACGCACCATCAGGTTGGCGAAGAATTGGTCATCACCCAATGTAACCACCCCCAGATTATTGGAGGTTTCCACTACGCCCAGCACCGATTGACTCATACGCTTTACGCCATGCGGCGCCGCGTGCAGCGCTGCAAACACAGCATGCTGATCAGCCGCCGACATCACCGTACTGGCAACAGCTGGCTGCATCCGCACAGAGACTGCCTCATCGACACCGGCCAACTCCTGCCGCAACACGTCTTCAAACTGCCGCAGATAGGATTCAACCAGCGCCGTGGCCGCTACGGGATAAGCAACGACAGCATGAGCCTCACGCGCCAAGGCATTGCGGGCGTTGCCGCCTTGAAAACCGGCCACACGCAAGCGGGTAAGCTGCTCCAGCTCACGAACCAGCCGTACCAGTAATTTGTTGGCATTGCCACGCTCGAGATGAATATCCACCCCGGAATGACCACCTCTCAGTCCCTTGACTTCCAGACGGCTGACGCAATACCCCTCGGGCACCGCTTCGCTGACATAGTGGTGACGGACATTGACATCCACCCCCGTGGCGCAGCCAAGATAGAACTCCCCCCATGCCTCGGTATCAAGATTGATCAGCAGCGAGCCTTGCAACCACCCGGCAGCCAGCCCCTGCGCACCGCCCATGCTCGGCTTCTTCATCCAGCGTCAACAGCACCTCAAGCGGACCATGCGGCACCTGCTCGCTCTCCAATACCGCCAAGGCCAAGGCCACGCCGATACCGTTATCTGCTCCCAGCGTGGTGTGCTCCGCCAGCAGCCAGCCCTCGCGCAAAACCGGTCGAATGGGATCACGAAAAAAATCATGGGCCACCTCGCCGTTGGCCTGACACACCATATCCAGATGGCCTTGCAACACCACGCCCGGGCGATTTTCATACCCCGGGGTGGCCGGTTTGCGGATGAGCAGGTTGCCCACGGCGTCCACATCTGTCTCCAACCCACTCAGTTCGGCCCAGCCTTTGAGGTAATCACGGACCACGGTCTCATGCTTGGATGGACGCGGCAGATCACACAAGGTCTGAAAGTGCTTCCAGACGAGACGAGGCTCCAGTTCGGCAATCACAGTCACAACAAAAAATCCTTAAATTTGAGTCACACACCGACACCCGCCCGTGACAGAAGTAAAGAAGAAACACACATGGCACACCAGACGCCCTCCCCAGCCGAAACAGCGACATACAGCGCCCCACTCTTGTTGCCAACGTCATTGTTTGATCCGGGTCAATACGCCAACTCCACGTCAGCCAATAATTCCCGCTTCGATAATAAAAACAAATATGTCTGATACATCAACCTGGAGAACACACCAAGATGCTCAAACCGATCGCAGCATCGGACGTGATCATTGGCAAACCCATCGAAGAGGCACTATACGACTCGGATGGTCGCCTGCTCCTCACCAAAGGAGCCGTTGCCAACAGCGAAATCAAAAACAAGCTGGTACAACGTGGTCACAAGGTGGTAACCCCCGGCGCTACGACGCTGGCCACCAAGCCAACACACTCGGCACCACCCAGTGATTCGATTTTTGCCACGACACAGCATGCCGCCCACACCTTAAGCATCATTCTGGATGACTTCCGGCCGGGCGACATACCACTGCTTTCACTGAACGCATTCAGTCGCTGGCAAAACGCTTGCTTCAGGCCTGTCAGACTGACCCGGAAGCGGTAATCGCCGCCATTCATCTGTTTCATGAAGGCGAATACACCATTCGCCACCATCTGTCCGTAGGCGTTGTCACCGCCTTGCTGGCACAGGCAGATGAGCGCATTAGCGAGGAAGAAGCCTTATTGCTGGTCTGCGCGGCCATCACTCACGATATTGGCATCATCCACGTTGCCAACAACGAAGCCAAGCTGAGCGATCAGCACAAGGCACTGATACAGCGCCACCCGGTTATGTCCAGTACTGCGCTACGCCAGGCTGGCGTGACCGAGCCGCTTTGGTTACAGACCGTCGAACAACATCACGAACGACTGGATGGTAGCGGTTATCCGCAGGGACTGTCTGGCTCGGCCATCGGTCTGCACAGCCGACTGCTGGCGGTAGCCGATGTGTACTGCGCCATGACCCGGCCACGCCCCTATCGCCCACGCGCCTACTTTGCCATGGCCGCCATGCGCGATCTGTATGTCGGCCAGTCGCAACAACTGGACCACGCGCTGATCCAGTTGCTGATCAAGACACTGGGGCTCACTCCGCCGGGGTCGCTGGTCAAGCTGAAAAACGGCGAAACCGCAGTGGTGAAAAAATGCAGCACCCAGTGGCACACCGTTAAGCTATGCGCTAATGACAGAAACCGGCACACCGATCATGCCGCCAGAACGGCGGGACACCCGCGACAAGCATCTGGCGATTGTCGGCCGGGTTGAGCCAGAAGATTGCCAGCACCTGCAAGCCCTGATTCGCTCGCTTTGGGCATGAGCCTTGGGCATGATATTCGGCCAACCCTGCCATGAACAACGAGCAGGGTTGGCACTAGGCGCTCACTGCCTCGGCATTCTCATCCGACACTTCTTGTTGCAGCGCCCACATTTCCGCATACCGTCCACCTTGTTCTACCAACTGGCGATGCGTTCCCTGCTCCAGCACCCGGCCGCCATCCATCACCACAATCTGCTGCGCATCAACAATGGTGGACAAGCGGTGGGCAATGATCAGCGTGGTACGGTTGGCCGAAATATCTGCCAGTTCATGCTGAATGGCTTTTTCGGTGCGTGAGTCCAGCGCGCTCGTTGCCTCGTCAAAAATCAGCACCGGCGGATTTTTCAGAATGGTGCGGGCAATCGCCACCCGCTGTTTTTCACCGCCAGAAAGTTTAAGCCCTCGTTCCCCCACCATGGTGTCGTAACCATCCGGCAGGCTCATCACGAAATCATGAATGTGGGCAGACTTGGCCGCTTCGATGATTTCCTCGCGATTCGCCTCGGGGCGACCATAAGCGATGTTGTAGTAGATGGTGTCGTTAAACAGCACGGTATCCTGCGGCACGATGCCGATGTGGGCACGCAGGCTATCTTGCGTCAGTTCGCGAATATCGGTGCCATTGATGCGGATGTGGCCACTGTTGACATCGTAAAAACGGAATAACAAGCGCGACAATGTCGACTTGCCTGCTCCGCTGGCGCCAACCACGGCCAGCGTGGTGCCCGCCGGAATCTCAAAACTGATGCCATGCAGAATCTGGCGATTGGTATCGTAGCCAAAATTGACATCTTCGAAGCGAATGGTAGCCGCACGCGTCGCCAGCGCCTTGGCTTGTGGCACGTCCGCCACTTCGGTACTGGCTTCCAGCAGCGTAAACATCCGTTCCATGTCGGCCAGCGAATGCTTGATTTCCCGGTAGACAAAGCCAAGAAAATGCAGCGGCGCCCACAACTGTGTCAGGTAAGTGGCAACCAGCACCACGTCACCTACCGTCATGGCATGCCGCACCACTCCGCGCGCCGCCAGCACCATGATCAGCGTTACCCCGACGGCAATGATGACGCCCTGCCCGGCATTGAGGAACGACAGCGATACCTGATTCTTGATGGCAGATTGTTCCCACGCGGCCAGGTTGCGATCATAACGGGTCGATTCGTAGTGCTCGTTATTGAAATATTTGACCGTTTCGTAGTTGATCAACGCGTCGATCGCCTTGGCATTGGCCTTGGAATCCAGCTCGTTCATGCTGCGCCGGAACACGGTGCGCCACTCGGTGATGGTTAGCGTGAAGATGACATAAGCCGCGATGGTGGCAAGCGTCACCACGGTAAACGACCAGTCGTAACGATGCAGCAAAATGCCCGCCACCAGTGCAATTTCCACCAGTGTCGGCAAGATATTGAACACGGTGAAGTTGAGCAGAAAGCCAATGCCGCGGGTGCCACGCTCGATATCGCGGCTCATGCCGCCAGTCTGGCGCTCAAGGTGAAACCGCAGTGACAGGCGGAACAGATGATCAAACACATTACGCGCCACTGTCCGCACCGCACCCTGAATCACCCGGGCAAAGATGGCGTCACGCAGCTCTCCCAAGACACTGGAGAGCAGGCGTGCCAGACCATAGCCCACCAGCGCCATCACCGGAATGGCCAGCAAGGTGGCTGGCACGGATAGCTGGTCGACAATATCTTTCAGATACAGCGGCACGGTAACACTTGCTACCTTGGCCAGAATCAAGCAGGTCATCGCCAGCAAGACACGCCACTTGAAGGCCCAAAGATAGGGCACCGGTGGTTTTCAGAGTCTTGGCATCGTTGCGATGGGTCGGCGCGGGGCCGGTATGGGTCATACGCATGGGGGATCGTTTCCAAGGTTGGCCGAAACCTGCGAGCCAACCACTGTGGGTGAACAACAAAAAATCAGATTAATGCAGAACGCGCGGAGCAACCAGCGTCATCTCCGGAATCTCGACGGTAAAACGTGTACCGTCATCGGCCAACATCTGGTAGCTACCTTTCATCGAGCCATACGGCGTGCGCAACTGGGTGCTACTGGTGTATTCGTAGGTTTGCCCCGGTTCCAGCCGTGGCTGTTCGCCCACCACGCCCATGCCGCGCACCTCCTGAACTTGCTGGTTGGCATCGCTGATGATCCAGTGGCGGCTGATCAGCTGTGCAGGCTGGTCGCCCGTATTGGTAAGACGGATGCGATAGCCAAACACATAAACATCCGCGGCGATATCCGAGTTTTCCGGCACATAAAACGGCTCGGCTTCAACCTGGATTTGATAAATGGCAGACATAGCGGTACCCCGTCACAAAAGTTGCCTAGGTTCAATTCTAACAAATCCCACCGCCCAGCCTGCGGGAAAGCGCGCGCAGGGCGTGGCACAAGCCGGGGCAAAGTCGGTACAATTCTGGCTTTGCCCCGTCACCCCCACCCGCCATGACCTACCGTATTGCCCCCAGTCTGCTGTCTGCCGATTTTGCCCGTTTGGGCGAAGAAGTTCGTGATGTCATCGCTGCTTAGCGCCGACATCATTCATTTCGACGTAATGGACAACCATTACGTGCCCAACCTGACCATCGGGCCGATGGTGTGTGAAGCCATCCGCCCCCACACCAGCGCGCCCATCGACGTACACCTGATGGTCAAGCCGGTGGACAGCCTGGTTCCGCTGTTTGCCAAGGTTTGGCGCCGACATCATCACCTTCCACCCGGAAGGCTCCGAACACATCGACCGCACGCTGGGCCTGATCAAGGAACAAGGTTGCAAAGCCGGTCTGGTATTCAACCCGGCAACGCCGCTACATTATCTGGACCACGTCATGGACAAGCTCGACATGGTGCTACTGATGTCGGTTAACCCGGGCTTTGGCGGGCAGAAATTCATCCCGCACACGCTAGAAAAACTGCGTGAAGCACGCCGTCGCATTGATAACTACACCGCACGTCATGGCGGCGAGATCTGGCTGGAAGTGGATGGTGGCGTCAAGGTTGACAATATCGCCGCCATTGCCGCCGCCGGTGCTGACACCTTTGTGGCCGGTTCCGCCATTTACGGCCAGCCGGATTACCAGCAAGTGATTGACGCCATGCGCGCCGAACTGGCCAAGGTAAAGTGAGATGAAAGGGGCCATCGTCACTGGTGCCTCGCGAGGTCTCGGCACGGCACTTAGCCAGCAATTGCTGGAACAGGGCTATCAGGTGGTGGGAATGGCCCGTCACGTCAGCCCGGCCATACAGACCTTGAGCAAGCTCTGGCCGGACGCCTTCCGCTTCCTGACCGTCAACCTGACAGACAGCCGCGGACTGCACGGGGTAATGGCCGAGGCGCTGGAGTGGCTGCATAACGCTGCCGAGCAGTTGCTGCTGATCAACAATGCTAAGCGTGGTAACCCCCATCGCGACAGCTGGCTACTACCCGGCCGAGCAGGTAGCGGAAGCCATTGCCGTCAATCTGACCGCACCAATGCTGCTGACCGATGCCTTTTTGCAGTTGAGCGAAGAGCTGAGCACGGATCGTCGCCTGCTCAACGTATCATCCGGTGCGGCAATCAAGGTCTATCCCGGCTGGGGAGTTTATGGCAGCACCAAGGCCGGGCTGGACCATTTCTGCCGCCATGTTGCCGCGGAACAGCAACAGCAAGTCAATCCGGCGCGCGTCGTGGCGCTCTACCCCGGCGTAGTGGATACCGAGATGCAGACCCGCATCCGCGCCAGCGACCCGGCTCAATTCCCCAACAAACCACGCTTTGATGCACTCAAACGCGAAGGCGGTCTCAGCCAGCCGGAAGATGCCGCACACGCTATCATCGGCTACCTGTTGTCGCCGCAGTTTGGCGATGCACCAGTGGTCGATCTGCGCAATTTGTAGGCATCCCCTTACTCGCCCTTCAGGACACCCATGAATTTCAAGAACATCAAGGCCGTGGCCTTTGACCTCGATGGCACACTCGTCAATTCCATCGCCGACCTGACCAATTCGGCCAACGCCATGCGCGCCTATCTGGAGCTGCTTAAGCGCTGTCGCAACAACGTCTGCAAGAACATGTCGGCGACGGCATCGCCAGCCTGGTGCATCGCGCCATCACCGACGAACGCGACGGCCGGGCCGAAGCCTCGCTATGGGAACGCGGCTACACCTTTTTCGTCCAGCACTACCATGCGCATCTGGCCGAACACACCCGCGCCTACCCCGGCGTTGAAGATGGACTCAGCCTGCTGCGGGTACTCAAATTACCGCTGGCCGTCATCACCAACAAATCGGTACGACTGGCCGTGCCGCTACTGGAACAGCTCGGCCTGCGAGAGCAGTTCAGCGTCATTCTGGGAGGCGACTCGTTGCCGGAGAAGAAACCGTCTGCCCTGCCGTTGCTGCATACCTGCGAAAACTTCGGCATCAAGCCGGAGGACTTGCTGATGGTGGGCGACTCGGCCAATGACATCAAAGCCGCCCGTCAGGCTGGCAGCCCGGTAATAGCCGTCAATTACGGTTACGCCCCAGCCGAAACGCTGGGCGCCGACCAGATCATCGGCAACCTTGCCGAACTGTACGATTTAATGAAAAATAACTGACTGTCACGGTCATTTCTTGCAAAGACGTAATCATCATGAAATTCCTGCCCTGTCCGGCCAGTTGGCGATGGCAATCCTGATCCATCCCCTGCATTGCATCCGTTTTTTCCATCTGGCCCAAAGGTAGGTCTTTCATGACACACGAAGAATTTGCACAGCTTGCGGCGCAAGGTTACAACCGCATCCCGGTGGTACTGGAACTGTTTGCCGATCTGGACACCCCGTTGTCGGTGTATCTCAAGCTGGCCAATCAGCCCTATTCCTATCTGCTGGAATCGGTAGTGGGCGGCGAGCGTTTCGGCCGCTACTCGTTTATCGGTCTGCCCGCCTCCACCCGCTTGCGTGTCACCGACCACGTTTTGCAAGTGGAACACGGCAACGAAGTGGTGGAACGCCACGAAGGTAATCCGTTAGCCTTTATCGAAGCCTTCCAGCGCCGCTTCAAAACCCCGAGCATTCCCGGCCTGCCACGCTTTACCGGCGGGCTGGTCGGCTACTTTGGCTACGATACCATCCGCTATATCGAGAAACGGTTGGCCGAAACCCGCAAGCCGGACCCGGTAGGCACTCCCGATATCCTGCTGATGCTGTCGGAAGACCGGCGGTAGTGGACAATCTGTCGGGCAAGCTCTATCTGATCACCTATGCCGACCCGGCGATCCCCAACGCCTTCCTCAAGGCCGAGGCCCGGCTGGCACAACTGCGTGCCAAATTGCGCGCACCGATCGACATTCCGCTGTCGCTGCCGTCACAGATCACCAAAGCGGTTTCGGAGTTCGGCGAGGAGGCATTCAAAGACGCCATCAAACGAAGCAAGCAATACATCGTCGACGGCGACATCATGCAGGTTGTACTGGCCCAACGACTGCAAATGTCATATAGCGACTCGCCGCTGTCGCTATATCGCGCTCTGCGCAGCCTGAACCCGTCGCCGTACATGTATCTGTATCACTTCGACGATTTCCATGTGGTTGGCTCGTCACCGGAAATTCTGGTACGGCGCGAGCAGGATACCGTCACAGTACGGCCAATTGCCGGTACCCGCCCACGCGGCAAGACGCGCGAGCAGGATGACGCGTTGGCCGAAGAACTGCTGGCCGACCCAAAAGAAATTGCCGAGCACGTCATGTTGATGGACCTTGGCCGTAACGACGTCGGCCGCGTTGCCCAGACCGGCACGGTCAACATCACCGAAAACATGATCATCGAGCGCTACTCGCACGTCATGCATATTGTTTCCAGTGTGGAAGGCAAGGTAGACGACTTGGTCTCGAATATCGCCGTGCTCAAGGCAGCCTTCCCGGCCGGAACGCTGTCTGGCGCCCCCAAGGTGCGAGCCATGGAAATCATCGACGAATTCGAGCCAACCAAGCGAGGCGTATACGGCGGCGCCGTGGGGTACCGGGTTTCAACGGAGACATGGACTTGGCCATTGCCATCCGCACCGCAGTACTTAAGGACAACATGCTCTACGTGCAAGCCGGTGCGGGCATTGTGGCCGATTCGGTGCCGGAAATGGAATGGCTGGAAACACAAAACAAAGCACGCGCCGTGGTGCGAGCGGCCGAACTGGTACAAAAAGGGCTGGATGCCTGATCAACCAGCAACATAAGCGGTTACGCAGGGCGCCTTCAAAGGCGCCCTGTTTTTTTGCCCGACACTAACATCCACGTATGGCAAAACAGCTGGTGACAGCACCCATCATAATATGTATTATATTTACATGTTCAAAAGTTTGTGATCACCCGTGTAGTCGGTTGCCCATGCACTCACCCATTAACATGTATTTTTAATATACCATAAGGACTCACCATGCTGGATTCCGCCACCCGCACCCTAGTCAAAGCCACCGTTCCCGTATTGAAAGAACACGGCGTCACGCTGACGACCCACTTCTACCGGCGCATGTTCCAACACAACCCGGAGCTGAAAAACATCTTCAATCAGGGACACCAACATTCTGGCCAGCAACAGCAAGCATTGGCGATGGCAGTTTTGGGTTATGCAGACAACATCGACGACCCATCGGTACTGACACCAGTACTCGGCCGCATTGCCCATAAACATGTCAGCCTTGGCATTCGCGCCGAGCATTACCCGATTGTCGGTAAGCACCTGCTGGCATCTATCCGCGAAGTACTGGGTGACGCGGCGAGCGATGAGCTGATCAACGCCTGGGCTGCCGCTTATGGCCAACTGGCCGACTTATTGATTGCCGAAGAGAACAAGCTGTACGCCACCGCAACTGTCGCTGAAGGTGGCTGGAGTGGCTGGCGTCCGTTCAAGGTTGGCCGAAAAGTCGTCGAGAGCGAAGAAATCACCTCGTTCTACCTCTACCCGGCTGATGGCGGCAAAGCTCCGACGTTCCGACCCGGCCAGTACATTAGCGTGCGCCAGTTCATTGCCGACTGGAACCTGGCGCAACTACGCCAGTACAGCCTGTCTGACGCGCCCAACGGCGAGTACCTGCGCATTTCGGTAAAACGTGAAGATAGCCGCGCGGGAGGCCCCCGCCAAGGTATCCAGCCAGCTGCATCAAACCCTGAACGAAGGCGACGTCATCAACATCAGCTATCCGTTTGGCGACTTCTTCTTGCACGAGGAACGCAATACCCCCGTTGTGCTAATCAGCGCAGGCGTCGGCCAGACACCGATGCAAGCGATGCTGCAGCACCTGATCAACAGCGGCAGCCAACGTAGCATCCGTTTCCTGCATGCCTCGCGCCACGGTGGCGTACACGCCATGAAAGCCCATACCCAGCAATTGGCCGAGCAGCATGACAATGTAAAAACCATGGTGTACTACGAAACGCCGCGCGCAGAGGATATCCAGGGCAAGGATTACGATCGGGCAGGCCGGATTGATCTGACACAAGTGGCTGCAGACATGCTACCGGCGGACGCCGATTACTACCTGTGTGGCCCGCTGGGGTTCATGCTGGCGCAGCGTGACAGCCTGCTGGAGCTGGGGATTGAGCGCAGCCGCATCCACTATGAAGTGTTTGGCTCGCATACCGTCGCCAGCTGATTGACGAACGGTAAACCGCGCTCAATTGTGTCGCACCGAAGAGGGGCGGTATCCTTCTCCCCTCTTCGTCTGCCTTAATGGCCAACACCATGCAACTTACCCGCTTTACCGACTTGGGGTTGCGCGTGCTGATGTACCTGACTCACCGCGAACACGACACCCCGGTCACCATTACCGAAATTGCCAACAATTTTGCCGTATCCCGCAATCATCTGGTCAAGGTGGTGCACTTCATGGGGCTGCAGGGCTGGATACGTACCACGCGTGGCAAGGGTGGCGGTCTGGCGCTGGCACATCCACCACAGGAATATCGCTTGGGCGATATCATCCAGCGAATGGAAGCACCGATTGACTTGATCGATTGTGCCGAACCGCCTTGTGCCCTGCGCAATGGCTGTCAGTTGAAGCTGGCGCTCAATACCGGTTTGGCTACTTTTTTTGAAACCATGAATCGCTACACCCTGCAGGACATCATCGCCTCTCCGACCGGTGAAGCCATTATTCAACTGCACCGTCAGGCACACTAAGAACACAAAGGTTGGCCGAATTCGGCCAACCTTTTTCATAACCTGACGACGACAGCCATTGGTCCAGTAACACACTGCGCAGACCCGCCAGCGCAATCAACTTCTTTTTTATCGTCTGATCGCTGCCGCCATTCCTGACGTTGTGGCAGGTCGAAAAAAGTCCAGGCAACCAGTCGACTTTGCTTTTGACCTTGCGCCATGTTGATGGTTTTGCTGTCGCGAACGCCAGCCTGCTGCAATGCCCGATAAACAGCGGGCAAGCTGGCTGCTTTGGCGATCAGGCTGGTAAACCACAGGCAATGAGCGGCAAACTGCCTTGAGCTTTCCATGATCATGCGGGTGACAAAACTCTCTTCACCACCGGGACACCACAATTCGGCATGTTGGCCGCCAAAATTCAGTGTCGGGCCCTTCTTTCCTGACTGAGCCTTGCCCAGATTCTTCCACTTCCGCTGCGTTCCGGCTGTCGCTTCGGCCATTGAGCCATGGAATGGTGGATTGCATAAAGTCAGGTCAAAATAGTCATCGCTACGAATGACGTTGTTGAACATGACGTTGGCCGAAGGCTGACGCCGTAGTTCAATCGCCAGTTCCAACCCGGCATTCGCCGCGAGGATGGCCTGAGCATTGGCCAATGCACCTTGATCAATATCGGCCCCGACAAAACTCCAACCATATTCGGCGTGACCGATCAACGGATAGACGCAGTTGGCACCGACGCCAATATCCAGCACACAGACGCCCGGCCCGCGCGGGATGATGCCGTTATGACTGCGCGCCAGCAAATCTGCCAAACAATGCAGGTAATCCGCGCGACCGGGAATGGGCGGGCACAGAGAGCCAGCCGGAATATCCCAGTCACGCACTCCATACATGGACTGCAACAAGGCCCGGTTGAGTAACTTGACCGCCACCGGGTCGGCAAAATTGATGGATGGATCACCGTACGGGTTGCTGACGACATGGGCGGCCAATTCCGGGCAGGCAGCACACAATGCGGCAAAATCGTAGCGCCCTTGATGGCGGTTACGCGGATGCAAACCGCTAGCAGGTTTTGCTGCCTTGGCAGCGGACGACTTGGCACGCATGTTACTTCCTGTTGAGACGAGCAGCGATGGTGGGGCAACGGGCTTGAAAGCCAGTCTTACCATCGTTTACGAGGGTATGAGACTTGCGCGGAATTTTAGCAGGATCAGGACGTCATCACGCGGGCGTAATGCCAAACACTCCACTACGCTGGAATAGCGCCCAGCACGAACTAGGGATTTCCCCTATACACCGACGAATAAAACGAATGTATGTTTTATGCTGAAATTCTGAATGAATTTCTGGCTCTTGACATTTGGCAAGACAGATATCCGCCCTTACATACCCGCCTGATGGCGGGCATTTTTTTGCGATGAACTACGCCGCATGCCCGCAGGGTTTCTCCGAGCGCTCCACGATCTCACTCTTGCGCAACTTCAAATCCAGTAGTTTGTGTATTTCAATTACCACCCCGGCGGTATGGACGGATAGCAGCACCGTGGCTGCCCTGGCGGGCGTGGTGTTCGCTGGGGTGCAGGGGGCCGTCGAAATCCACACCGATGATCGGGGAGATCAACTTCACCTTGTAAAACATGCTTGCCTTCCTTACGGCTTATCAAGCGGCGTACCTTACGCCAGCTGGGTGACAGTTGATTGACAGGACAGATTGTGCACGCTGGCGATTGCTCATTTAGTTCGTGTTCGTACTATTTTTGAACAGCGATGAACTATTGGAGTAAACTGTAGACATAGGATTAGTAGCTCCCTCTATCCATCGAACGAGGCACACACATGTCTTCAAGCATTGGTAGTATCTCTGGTCAACAATTTCAGGCTGCCGTGCGTTCGACCACGCCGCAGCAGGTGAAAACTGGCCGTGACAGTGACGGCGATAATGACAACAGCAAAGCTGGCGAAGTAGAGAAAAAAGCCAGACAACCGGTTTCTTCTACCGTTGGCACGCGCATCGACACCACCGCCTGATCAGGTTCAGGCGTGTCATGAAAATAGCCACCCTCATGGGTGGCTATTTTTTTGTGTCCGACGCAGAGCTAAAGCCTTATCGGAGCTGACTCAATCAAACTGTCGGCGGAACAGCACCAGACCGAAACCAAACACCAGCAAACCAATACCGGTCATGCTTCAGCAATCGACCCGGCCAAATCATGCCAGCCCTGCCCTTTGAGCAAGATGCCGAAGGCGATATCCAGATAATAATGCAGCGGTGAGATCAGCATCATCAGGCGCAGCCACGGCGGCATGGCTTCCGGCGGGGTCCAGGGCGCCGGACAAGAACAACATGGGCGCCAGAATCAGGATGGCCAGCATGCCGACTTGCGCCAGATTACGGGCGACAGTGGCGGCAAACAGGCCAAGCCCGGCGGTGGTAAAAACATAAAGCCCGCTGACGGCAAAGAACAAGGCCAGACTGCCTTTTACCGGTATGGCAAACAGCGGAATCAGCACCAGAAACAGGCTGAGCGCCACGCCGATGAGGATGACCCCCGTCATCGACACCACCTTGGGGAACATGATGCCGAACGGAGACAGCGGCGAAACGATGAGCTGCTCGACCGTGCCGCGTTCTTTCTCACGCACCATCGCCGCGGCTTAAGCAGCAACACGGCAAACACGGTGGCGATATTGAGGATTTCCGACAGGCCCATGAACCAGCTGTCTTCCTCGTTGGGATTGAACCACACCCGCACGTCGTTGCTGACAACCGGCAGGTTGGCCGAAGAACGATCACCAGCGACGCCGAGCCGCGTCATCGCCTGTTCCAGACCATAACTGCTGATGATCTGCTGCGCATAGCTGGTGGCGAGAAACCCCAGCACGGAATTGGTGGTATCCACCTGCATGGCCACCGGCGTTTGGCGCCCGGTTTCCGTGTTTTCGGCCAACCCGTGCGGGATGGACAGCAACAGCATGGCATTGCCCTGATCCAGCGCCGCCAAGCCAGCCTTGTCGTGCAGCACTTCACCGTCCACCCGGAAATACGGTTCGCGGAAACGGGCCACCAGTTCGCGCGAGGCTTCGGTGCGGTCGAGGTCTTGCACCAGCGTGGCGGCATGATTGAGTGACAACGACACACCGGATGCTGCGATAAAAATATCCACGGTAAAGGCGTAGACGATAAACCCGAGCAACACCCGGTCACGCCCCAGTTGCTTGAGTTCCTTGACCAGCATGACGGCAAAGCGCCGAATGGCCATCTGCCACCACAACAAGGTATTGCTCATGTTCTCGGCCTCTTGCTAAACAGCGCATAGCCAACGCCAAACAGCAGCGTCGCATAACCGGCCAGCACCGCCACCGGCGCCACAGCACCGTCCAGCCAACGCCTTTGAGGAAACAGCCGACCACAATGTCGGTGTAATACATCGCTTGGCATCAGGTGCGAGACCACTTTGGCGCCCTGCCCAAGCGAAGCAATCGGAATGATCAGGCCGGAATACAGCACGGCCGGAATCATGGTGACGATCATGGTGACAATCATGGCGGCAATCTGGGTGCGCACCATGATGGAAACCAACAGGCCAATACCGGTGGTGCACAACACGTACACCAGCGTGGCCAGCAGGAAAAAGCCGAAATCGCCCTTGAACGGCACGCGGTACAGCAAGGTGGCCAGCAGCCACAACCCAAGAATATTGACCGTGGAAATACCGACATACGGCGTCAGTTTGCCCACCAGAAATTCACCCCGGCTGACATTGGACGCATAGATATTGAAGATGGAGCCGTTTTCTTTCTCGCGCACCACACCAAGTGCGGTAAGAAACGGCGGCGACAGCATCAGGATCACCATGATGAGCTTGGGCGCCAACGACCAGATACTGGTCACGCTCTGGTTATACAGATACCGCGCTTCCAGCGTGATCGGCGTCAGCGCTGCCAGCACGTGCTCGCGGCTCATGCCGCTGGCGCGCGCCACGGCTTCGGCCAACGATGACAGGCTGAAGGCGGCGTTGATGGCACTGACATAGCCCTTGGTGGTCATGGCGCGGCTGGGGAACGTGCCGTCCACCAGCGTCTGGATATCGGCTTGGCGCCCGGCCGCCAGATCACGTCCAAAGCTGGGGGGAATCACCAGCACCACACGCGCCTCGCCACTGGCCACCAGCCGCGCGGCCGAGCTTTCATCCTGAGCGTAACCCTTGAACTGGAAATAGCGCGAGCCAATGAAACGGTAGGCGTATTCGCGGCTGGCAGCCGAGCGGTCATGATCCACCACGGCAAACGGGATGTTTTCCACATCCAGCGACAAGCCATAACCAAACAACACCATCAGCAGCGCTAAGCTACGACAAAGGCCAGCGAGAAAAACAGCCGGTCGCGGATGATTTCGCGCCATTCCTTGTAGGCAATGGCGGCAATACGTTGCAGATTCATGCCGCGCCCTTCCCGGCCTTGGCCGCTTCCAGCTGGGTTACCCGATGCACAAACACATCCTCCATCGCCATCGGCCGCTCCTGTACCTGAGCCTCAACGCCAAGCGACTGCAAGGTTTCGGCCAACCTTTGCGGCTCACGGGTGAGCACATGCAAAGTGCTGCCATACGGCGAAACACTGGCAAAGCCAGCCTGCTGCAACGGTTTGACCAGCGCCGCCGCATTGGCGGCGGTAACTTCGTACAGATTACCGGCTTCGGCCACCACGTCCTGTTTCATGCGCGCGGGGGAAGCATCGGCCACCACGCGGTTTAAGCAAACATCAGCGCCAGATGGTCGCAATGTTCGGCTTCGCTCATGTAATGGGTCGTCACCAGCATGGCGACGCCATCCACGCGCGACAGGTTAAACAGAATGTCCCAGAAGGCACGGCGGCCGAGCGGGTCGACCCCGGAGGTTGGTTCATCCAGAAACAGCACCCGCGGTTTGTGCACCAGAGCGCAACCAAGCGCCAGACGCTGGCGCAGGCCCATGGGCAAAGTGGCCGCCAGATCGTTTTCGTGCCCTTCCAGCCCGGCCATGCCGATGATCCACGCCAGCCGCTCGGCACGCGCCTTGCGGTCAAGACCATAGATGCTTAAGCATACAGGCGGATGTTTTCCACCACGGTCAGGTCAAGGTAGAGCGAAAACGCCTGCGACATGTAACCGATGCGCGACTTGATCAGCGCGCCCGCGTATTTCATGTCCGCCCCGGCCACCCGCCCCTCGCCACCGCTGGGTGGCAAAATGCCGGTCAGCATCTTGATGGCCGTGGTTTTGCCCGCGCCATTGGCACCGAGCAGGCCAAAAATTTCGCCCGGTTGCACAGTAAAACTCACATCCCCGACGGCAACGAAATCACCAAACCGCTTGGTCAGACCGCGCGCCTCGATGGCGGGCTCGTTGCCGTCAGCCAGTGGTGCCGAGGCGGCAGCAAGGTGGTACGTTCTTCTGCGCCCTGCTGCGCCATTAGTGCCACGAACACGTCTTCCAGTTCTGGCGTCAGCACATCCAGCCGTTGCACCACCAGCCCTTGCAACAGTTCCGTCAGACGCGCGCGGGCCTCGTTTTCGGCCAACCCTTGGGCAAACAGCCGGATATTCGGCCCCATCGCCTCGCACTGCGGGAAATGGGCAGACAAGCGCTGGATGGCATCCAGCTGCGGTGTCGCCTGACACTGCACGATGCTACCCGGCACGCGTTGCAGAATCTCAGCCGGTGTTCCCTCGGCCAGCAGGCGCCCGTCATGCAACAGGCTCATGCGGGTAAAGCGGCTGGCTTCGTCCATATAGGCGGTGGACACCAGCGCGGTCAGCCCCTGCTCGGCAATAAGCTCGGACAGAATGGCCCAGAAATCGCGGCGCGATACCGGATCTACACCGGTAGTCGGCTCATCCAGAATGATCAGATCCGGCGCATGGATCAGCGTGCACACCAGTCCGAGCTTTTGCTTCATGCCACCGGAGAGCTGCTTCATCGGCCGGTGGCGAAAAGCCGCCAGCCGGGTGATGGCCAGCAATTTCTCCTTGCGTGCCTCAGCTTCCGCCTTGGGCACCAGGCGCAGGCGGGCGAAGAAATCAACGTTTTCCTCGATGGACAAATCGCCGTACAGGTTTTGCCCCAAGCCTTGTGGCATCAGGCCGATACGGCCTTTCACCGCTTCGGCAGAGCGTTCGCTGTCGATAGGTTGGCCGAAAACCGTCAGTTCGCCCTGATCAAACGACAACACGCTTACCACGGCTTTCATGAAGCTGGATTTACCCGCGCCATCCGGCCCAATCAGGCCATACAGTTCGCCGCGCCGCACCGCGACATTGAGGCCGCGCACCGCATCATGGCGCGCGTAGCGTTTGACAAATCCGGTGGCGGAAATGACCTGTTCTGCCATGGCGTTACCAGCGCGGACGTTGCCATTCGACACCGTCTTTCCAGCGGATGACGGCATCGGCTGGCAAGCCCGGCGTCAGCTTGAAGCCCGGGTTGCTCTTGAGCGACAGCTTGACGGCGTACACCAGCTTGACGCGCTCGTCCGGCGTCTGTACCTCTTTCGGGGTAAATTCGGCGCGACTGGCAATATTGGTCACCGTGGCGTCAACCGGCTGATTGGGAAACGCATCGGTATACAGCCGTGCTTAAGCAAGCCCAGCCGGACCTTGCCGATCTGGTTTTCCGGCACGTACACCTTGAGGTAGAGCTTGTTGAGGTCAACGATGTCCAGCACGGCGCCACCGGCGGCCAGCACTTCACCGGGCTCGCGCAAGCGGCTAACCACAACACCATGCGGCTGGCGCCAGCAGGTTGAGTTCTTTCAGCACCGATCCGGCTTCCCGTTCCATCGCCTGCGCCTGACGGATTTGCTGCTCCGATTGCTCCAGCTGGGTGCGGGCGCTCACTGCGGCCAGTTGCATCTGTTCAGTGTGATAGCGATCGACCGAGCCACGCGCCAGCAAGTCGCTGTAACGCGCGGCGTCCTTGTTGGCCTGTGCCCCGGCCGCGGCGGCCCGTTCACGCTGGGCGCGTGCGGCTGACACCGCTGCCCGTGCGGCTTCCAGCTTGGCGGCGATTTCATCGGAAGTTAAACGCGCCACCACTTCGCCCGGTTTGACGGCATCGCCTTCATGCACGCGCACTTCCGCCAGACGGCCGGGATACTTGGTCGCCACCAGCATGCGGTCGCCTTCCAGCCTAAGCCATTGGCCTGAATCAGCCCTTCCGGCAAACCGCGATCGCGTGACTGCCACATGCCGTAACCGATGCCGCCAACGACGGCCAGCACCACCAGCCCCAGAATCAAACGTGTCTTTTGCATCAGGATTTCCGTTTCAGAGTTCGCCGGTGGCGCGTTTGAGTCGCACCACGGCCAAGGCATGGTCGTAGCGGGCGGTATACAGATTGCGCTGACTGTCTGCGCGGCGGGTTTCGGCCGCCAGAACCTCGGTCTGGTTCGCCAGGCCGTTACGATAGCGGTCACGCTGGATGGTCAGGTATTCGTTGGCCGAAGCCAGAGCGGTTTGTGCCACCTGCAGGCGCTCGGCAGCATCCACTTCCAGACTGACAGCACGCTGCACGTCCAGTTGCACCAGCGTGCGCGCGTCTTCACGCTGTTCTTTGACCGCTTCCGCCTCCGCCACCACACTGCCCGCCTTGGCGCGAGTCAGCCCGCTGTCAAACGGCGTCCGGTCACGCCCACACCGGCGGCGCCCAAGCCCTTGTTGACCAGATAGCGATTATCCAGATAGGTGTACGAGGCAAACACGCCCACTTGCGGCCCGGCTTCCGCCTTCACGCTTTTGGCCTTGGCCTCCAGCGAACTGGACCAAGCGGCCAGCGCCGCCAGTTCCGGCCGCTGGTTTTCGGCCAACCCGGTAAGTTGCGGCAGGCTGCGCCGTTCGCGCGGGTAATTCACCTCGGCGAGGCTCACCGGCTGACCAAACGGCTAAGCCCAGCAGGCGGTTGTAAGCCGCCCGCGCCACGCTCGCGGCCTGACCGGCGGCAATCAGCTTCTGCCGCGCATCGGCCACCGCTACATCAGCGCCCAGCACATCACCGCGCGCGACCAAACCTTTCTGATAGAAATTGCCAACATCGCGCCGATAGGCCGACAGGCTGGTCAGCAGCTCCCGCGCCACCTGTTCGGCATCGCGCGCGCGCAGCACGTTGAAATAGGCCTCGGCCACATCCAGTTTGACATCTTGTCGCGTCCGCTCTTCGCCATATTGCGCGGCCTGTTCCGCGGCCTGAGCAGCATCATGCAGATGCGTCAGTCGGCCACTGGTATACACCGGCAGGCTGATGCGCGCTTCGGCCAACGTTACCTGATCATCCGACAGCGACGCCTCCATGCTGCCGGGCAACAGGCCACGTAGCGGCAGCGGCAAACCGGAGGTGAGCGGGCTGAGGTCCATGCGTGCCTTCGGCTCGCGTTCCAGTTTGAGCCAGTTGCCTTGCAGGCTGACCACCGGGCCAGCCGCCGCTTGCGCCGCGTGGCGCTGCTCGCTGGCGGCGTCCACCTTGCGTGCTTCCGCTTTCAGCGTGCGGCTGCTGCCCAGTGCTTGCGACCAGGCTTGTTCCAGCGTTTCTGCCGAGGCGGGCAGCAGCACCAGCCCCAACAGCAACGGCACAAGACAACGGTTGATAACGGGGTATGCCATTAGCGTAATAAACCGAAATTTATTAATATCACGGTTATTTTAACTCAGAAACTTCGCCATGGCTGCGGCTATCCCGTCGTCCGGCCCTTTCATCGAAATTATTTCACCCATGATCAGGCCTTGCGCCATGTCTGCAACAACTGCGCCGCCGCACGCAAGGCAAAGGCATACACCGACAGCTGCGGGTTGGCACCAATGCTGGTGGGGAACACCGAGCCATCGATCACCGTCAGGTTAGCCAATTGCCAATGTTGGCCGAAAGCATTGACCACGCCCTGCTGTGGTGTGGCGCTCATTGCCGCGCCGCCCATCACATGAGCGCTGACCACGCGCGCCAGCAACGGTTCCAGTGGTAATTGCGCGATATGTTGTTGTGCCTCGCGCCAACGGCTCATCGGCCGCGCCTGTTCATGAATGGTCAACACCTGACGCGCTCCGGCAGCAAACTGCACCTCCGCCATGGTCAGCCAACTGCGGCGGATGCCGTCCCAGAGCGCATCGGTGAGCGGATAGTCCAGTTCCGGCGAGCCATCCGACCGCAGGCGCACCTGCCCGCCGGGGCTATCCGCATGAAAACCATCGCGCTGCAACGCCAGCATCACGTTCAAATGCGGCATCGACGAGGCCAAACGGGCAAACTCGGCGCCGAAGCCGCTGAGCGTGGTGCCCAGCAATACAGGGTGCACCGGTGGCACTTCCAGCTTGTACCCCAGCGGCCCATCCAGCGGCTGGGTATGCATGAAATGATCGGAATAAACGGTTTGCGGCGCTCCATTGAACGCCTCGATCGGCTCGGCCATGACGGCACCGGACAACGCCACCGGATGCAAAAAGGTCCGGCGACCTAGCTGTTGATAGGGGTCATCCAGCTCGCTGCGCAACAAAATGGCCGGGGTGCCAATGGCACCGGCGCTGAGCACCACATGGCGCGCCCGTACTTGCAGGGTATGGCCAGTGGGGGTGATGCCATCGGCAGCGAGCAGGCTGCATTGCACCCCCTCCACCTGCTGACGATTGGCATGCAGCCGCAGGCGTTCCACCCGCGCCCGCGTCACCAGCTGCGCGCCATGCTGCAAAGCGCCGGGGATGGTAGTCACCAGCATTGACTGCTTGGCATTGATCGGACAGCCCATGCCGCAGTAGCCCAGATTCCAGCAGCCGCGCACATTGCGGCGAATTCGGCCAAACTTCAGGCCCAGCGTCTGACAGCCGCGTTCCAGCACCGTGTTATTGGCATTAGGCACCATGCCCCAGTCAGCAATACCCAACCGCGCCTCGGCCTGTTCAAACCACGGTGCCATGGCCGCTTCGGTCAGTTCGTTCAAACCATGACGGGACCGCCACCACGCCAGCGTTTCGGGTGGCGTGCGGAACGAGCTGGTCCAGTTCACCGTGGTGCTGCCACCCACCGTGCGCCCCTGCAAAATGGTAATGGCCTTGTCGGCGGTTTTGCGGCTGGCCGATTCCTGATACAGCTGTGGATAGGCCTGCGATTCCAGCAAACGAAAATCGCGGGACGAGTGCAATCCGCCCTCTTCCAGCATCAGCACCGATAACCCCGCCTGCGCCAGCTGCTCCGCCACCATGCCGCCACCGGCGCCAGTGCCGACAATCACCACATCGGCGCTCAATATCAGGTCTTGCCCAACCCGGCTGCCATCAGTCACGCGCCAGCCGCTGGCCAGCCCGTCTGCCACCGGGTCAGGAATCGTTACACGTGCAGTCATGGCAAGCGCTCCAGAACGTATGCAGGCCGGGTGTAGCCCAAGGCTGGCCAACTGGCCGGATTACCAAACCAGGCGGCGGCAATCAGCGCATGTAACGCCTGATAGCCCGTGCGCTGCCACTGCAAGCGGCTGATTTGCCAACTGCGCAAGAACGCTGACAGCTCGGCCACACCCGCTTGCGACCACGGCACCGCCACGCCCAGCAGATAACGGCGCGCCCAGCGATTGGCCAGCAGATCAAACAACAGGCGAACCTCGCGCTGCACGGCAGGCGGCAGGCTTGGCAACCGCCTGATCGACACCACGCACCACCTCATCACGCGGCACATCCGGCTGTCCCAGCAGTACCGGCGCCAGCGCCCGGACGATGACCGCATCCAGCGGTGTCAGGAATCGCCAGCCAGACGGTGATACAGCCGATGACGCAGGATCGGCGGCAGGAGCCGCCAACCAGCAGCCAGTACTGCCACGCCACCCACCAGACCGGTTTTAAACAATTGACGGCGGGTCAGCATGTCAGCGCCCCAACATCCACTTGAGCATCCATACCACGCGCGCGCCATAAGGTGGCCGGGTCAACCACACCCCGCTCAAGCGGCTTTGCTCGAACACAGGCTTGAGTTTGGAGAAAGTCAAAAAGCCTTCGTAAGCATGGTAATGCCCCATGCCGGACGGCCCGACACCGCCAAACGGCAAGTCATCCTGTGCCACCTGCAACAAGGTGTCGTTGATGGCCACGCCGCCGGAAATGGTTTCGGCCAACGTCCGGCGGATACGTGCAGGTTGGGTGTCAAACAGATACAGCGCCAATGGCCGCGGGCGGGCGTTGACATAGGCGAGCGCGTCGTCAAACTCACGGTAGGTCACCAGCGGCAGAATCGGCCCAAAGATTTCCTCTTGCAGCAGCGTGGCACTATCCGGGCAACCCAGCACCAGCGTCAGCGCCATCTTGCCCGTGGCAGCAAGGTTTTCTTGCACCGGATTGATCTCGATTGCCGTCGCGCCAGCCGCCACCGCTTCCTGCAGCCAGGCTTGCAAGCGGCCCCGATGACGCGCATTGATAATGGCGGTGTAATCCGGGTTTTCGGCCAACGTGGGATAGGCCCTGCTGGCAGCCGCCCGCAGCGCCTGCGTCAAGGCATCAATTTGGTTTTCCGCTACCAGCACATAATCCGGCGCGACACAGGTTTGCCCGGCATTGAGCAGCTTGCCCGCCACGATGGATGCCGCCGCCCGGCTAATATCCGCGCCCGGAGTCACAATTGCCGGGGACTTGCCGCCCAGCTCCAGCGTCACCGGTGTCAGGTTCTCTGCTGCCGCGTGCATGACCTGCCGCCCGACCGCCGTCGAGCCGGTAAACAGCAGGTGATCAAACGGCAAGCGGGTAAATGCCTGTGCCAGCGCGGCTTCGCCATTGACCACCGCCACCCGTTCGGGCCCGAGATAGCGTTCCAGCAAGGTAGCCAGCAGCGCCCCGGTGGCCGGGGTGTACTCCGACATTTTGATCATCACCCGGTTACCCGCCGCCAGCGCCGCCACCAGCGGGCCGATGGCCACGAAAATCGGGTAATTCCACGGCACCACAATACCTACCACACCCAGCGGCTGCGGCATCACACGGGCACGCGCCGGTTGAAACCACAGCGATACCCGGCGCCGCTGGGGCCGCATCCAGCCTTAAGATGGTGGCGGGCATGGCGAATACCCTGCAAGGCCGGAAACAGTTCCGCCAACTGTGTTTCCACCTCGCTGCGATGGCCAAAATCACGGCTGACGGCTTCGACAATCGCGCTTTTGTTGTCCAGCAACAACCGCTCCAGCTGGTTCAACCAGTCACGGCGCTGCGACAGGGTCGGGACGCGCTCCTGCTGCCAGCTCGCGCGCAAGCGTGCATAAGTGGCCTGCAGATCCTGCTCTTCAGGCGACAACGAGGAAGGAAGGCTCATACGGGGTCATCCTTGTGCGGTGGGATTTTTTAAAAACGTATGTTTGAAGCTTGAACTCTAAACAGACTAACACCCTATTTAACGCGTTGTCACCGGCCACACATCTGAGCGTGGTACTTCGCACACACTGCACGTCGAATCGGAGGCCATGCCCCAGCGGATGCGGCCTTCGGCCAACTTAATGACAGCACCATGACGTTTCACACAAAAAAACCCTGTTTTTCCCCTTGAGCTATCCGCCAGCTGTCACCACAATGAAAATATCAAGGCCCGCCCGGGGCCCGCACACGGAGGAAAGCACAATGGCACCTTTTTTATTTTTACTCCTGATGGTGGCTTTCGCCGTGGTGATCGGGCTGCTGCTGGCACCAGTACAAAAGCGACCGGAACTGATCCCGATTCGTATCCGGCATGACGACACCACCCGCCGCCCGCCACGCCGCTAAATAAAAAACGCGGTACAACATTATCTGTTGTACCGCGTTTTGCTTGCTTCGCCCCGGCTTAGTAATCGCGCTGTGGCACCAGTACGGTGCGGTTGCCATTGTTCTCCATCGAACTCACCAGCCCTGCCGCCTCCATCTCTTCAATCAGACGCGCCGCCCGGTTATAGCCGATGCGCAAATGGCGCTGTACCGAGGAAATAGACGCCTTGCGGGTACGCAGCACAATCTCCACCGCCTCGTCATAGAGCGGATCGGTTTCCGACGCCGCCAGCGCCTTGGCCGTAGCCGCAGCGGATTCTTCCTCCGCCTCGCTTTCCCCGGTCAGCAAGCCTTCTACGTAGTCCGGTTCACCAAACTGCTTGAGGTGTTCCACTACCGCGTGCACCTCGTCATCGGTGACAAATGCCCCATGCACGCGTTGCGGATAACCGGTCCCCGGCGGCAAAAACAGCATATCGCCCTGACCCAACAGCGTTTCTGCCCCCATCTGGTCCAGAATCGTGCGGCTATCCACCTTGCTGGATACCTGAAACGCAATACGCGTCGGAATATTGGCTTTGATCAGGCCGGTAATCACATCCACCGACGGGCGCTGCGTTGCCAGAATCAGGTGAATCCCGGCCGCCCGCGCCTTCTGTGCCAAACGGGCGATCAATTCTTCGATCTTCTTGCCCGCCACCATCATCAGGTCGGCAAATTCATCCACCACCACCACGATAAACGGCAGCGGCGCCAGTGGTTCCGGCGTTTCCGGTGTCAGGCTGAACGGGTTGGTAAGTTTGCGTCCCGACTGTTCGGCCTCACGCACCTTGTCGTTGTAACCGGCCAGATTGCGGACACCCAGCGCGCTCATCAGACGATAGCGGCGCTCCATCTCGCCCACACACCAGTTAAGCGCGTTGGCCGCCAGCTTCATGTCGGTCACCACCGGCGCCAGCAGGTGCGGAATGTCGTTGTAAACCGACAATTCCAGCATCTTGGGGTCGATCATGATGAAACGCACCTCATCCGGCGTCGCCTTATAGAGCAACGACAGAATCATCGCGTTCACGCCAACGGATTTACCGGAACCGGTCGTCCCCGCAACCAGCAAGTGAGGCGCCTTGGCCAGATCGGTCACCACCGGCTCACCGGTAATGTCCTTGCCCAACACGATGGTCAATTTCGAATGGGACGCCTGAAACTCTTCCGCCGACAAAATCTCCGACAGACGAATCATCTGCCGCTTGTCGTTGGGCAACTCCAGCCCCATGCACGTCTTGCCGGGAATGGTTTCCACCACCCGAATCGCCGCCAGCCCCAAGGCGCGCGACAAGTCTTTCATCAGGTTAACCACCTGATTACCACGCACGCCCACTCGCTTACCCACCTCGTAACGGGTAATCACCGGCTAGGCGTAGGCGTCCACGACACTGACCTTGACCTTGAATTCGGCCAACTTCTCCTCGATGACAATCCCCCGCTCCAGTAGCTCGTCTTCCGAGTACACCACGCTCGCCTCTTCTGCCGGACGCAACAACGTCAGCGGTGGCAGACAGCTGTCGTCAAAAGCCACAGTAAGCTTTTGGCTGTCGGCGCCACTTGGGGCGCAACCACCGCTACTGACGGCAACATCGACGGCTCGACAGGGGCAACCGGTGTTGTGGCCGCCAGCGGTTCATCCAATACCTGCCAAACCAGCCCTGATGGAGCTGCCTTTGAGTCGGCAGAAGGATGCGGCGCGTCCTCCAACAGCACCCACGGCGCAATCGCCGTGGCAGATGGCGTATCCGCCGGTGCTACCGGAGCGACATGTGGCACCAGCACTGTCGGTGGGTTATCTGCCTCAACCTCAATCGAATCAACAGTCGCAACCTCCGGCGGCACAGCTAGCTTCACCACCGGTTCGGCTGTTGGCAACGACTCGGCCTCTGGCACCGCCTGCGGCTCCGGTGAGCTAACCGGCCAATGCCGGGCGTGCGCGGCGAGGTTTCCAGCAGGGTTGTCGTCGTAGTCGCTGCCGTCGGCGGCGTCGAAATCTCCGACCGCGAGAGCGGTACGTTATCAGCAGGGATGGTTGGCTCGGCTACCGGCGCGGCCACCTCCGGCTCCACCGACGTCCGGCTTTCGCCAAGGGGAGAAATTGACGGCACAACCGCAGACGGCTGAATGGCGCAAGATGCCTGTGCAGATGGCATCACGACTGGTACCACCACCTCAGGCTCCGGCACCGCCGCCGCTTGCTCTGGCGATGGCTTGGGCGCGACAACCGGCGGATTAATCCAGCCGCTCAACACTGCCGGTTTGCTCACCGGTTTTTCATGCCGAACAATCTCCGGTATCGCTATCTCCGGCTGAATACGATTCACTACCGGCTTGGCCACGTTCGGAGTCAACGCTTACTTTAACGGTGATACGGGTTTAACTGGCGCCGCCACACCCGGCACCGGTGGCGGCGCACCGTGCAGAGCCCTGGATCTGAGCGCGCACTTCTTCCGGATCAATCACGGGCAGTGGTGCTTTTTTCGGCCGGGCAATCAAGCTTCCGTTGCGCCCGGCGTAATAGCGGGCTGGATTGCAAATTGGCTTGCAATTCTTCCCTGCCGATAACCGGCAAATCCTTAGGCAATGGCGTCGATGCCGGAATCGTCTTTTTCAGGCGGTAATGTTTGGGTAACTGCACAATTTCCGGTGGTGGCGCAGGCGGAACCGTAACAGGGCTCGGCGCGGTCGGCAGGGTAATCGTTTCTCTTGCCGTAGCCTTAGTCTGGCTTGGGCGCTGAGGCGGCAAGGCATCACGCGGCGCGGTGGGCAACTCAACCACTGGTAGCGGCACAATCGGTTTGCTTACTGAAGCCACTGGTACAGCGGCATCTGCCTTGGTTGGCCCGGTTTCGGTACGAGGTCGCGACAGCGTTACCGGTTTGTCTACCGGTGGCACGCTCGCAGGCTTAGGCTCGACGACCGCAGGGCGCTCGATAGCTGCTGGCGCGGCGCTCATGGCACTCGCCTCGGGCTCTGCCAACGTGGCCACCGCTGGCGTCTCTGGGCTGGTTTCGGCCACGATGTTGGGTTTGACCGGATCACGCCGCCGCTCACGGAAGGTGGCTAAGCATGGGTTCTATCGGCTCGGATTCATCGGTACCCAGCAAACGATCCAGCCGTTTGAGCAAGTCAGCACCGAGCGGAAAGGTTTGCAAGCGTGGCGGCAAGCGCACCCAGCCGGTCAGGCGGTTAAGCCATTGTTGCCCGTCAAACTGGCTCAGCTGTTGTTGCAGCCGCTCGCGTAACTGCGCTGGGTCAGGTCGCCCTGCGTATACCCACCATCCACCAGCCGCCGCAACGACTACCAGCAATAAAACTAGAACAAACCACACAGTCGAAAATCCAGAGTAGCCAAGATTAGTCGCCAAGGTCACGGCAACTCACTGCCATGGCCCGCCTCCCCTGCCAACAACACGGCAACAGGGACAGGAATTGTACCGCCTTTGTCTGCAATACGCTGGCCATGCTGCACACAACATCATCAACAAGCCATGCGGCGGCGTTATGCCAAACAATTGTGACAAACGCTATACTTCAGCAACCCATGCCGAATCACCCAGACCATCAGCCGTACCCTTGCCCCAGCGTTAACGCTTGCCGATAGGATCATGATGAAAATATCGAAACTGCTGCTCAGTATTGGCCTGCTGTCATGGCTAAATGCCACCTGCGCCCCGGCTCTTGCCGACACACCGCTACGCTCGCTCCTGCGCGAACGGCTGGCCGCCCGCCAAAACGCCTCATCAAATGACGGTTACGGGCGCTTTATCAACCACCTGAGTTGTGAAAAATTGGCTCGCTTGTCGCAAGGCAAAAACCGTAATGGACAGAGCAGCAGCACACCCAGCCAAACCGCTTCGTATGGCTCACACCCGGCACAGAAGCTGGAGCTTTACCTGCCCGAGCACACTAAAACCGCCGCGCCCATCATCATCATGGTACATGGCGGCGCGTGGTGCGTTGGCGATATGGACGCGGCCAATGTCGTCAACAACAAACTGGCCCACTGGCTACCCAAAGGGTTCATCTTTGTTTCGGCCAACTACCGCATGCTACCGGATCAGGCCGACGTATTGACCCGGGCTAGCGATGTCGCCAGAGCCATCGCTTATGTACAAAAGCACGCGGCAGACTGGCATGGAGATCCATCCCAAATCATTGTCATGGGCCATTCCGCTGGCGCACATCTGGTATCGCTGCTGAGTGCTGATCCGGCCATGGCACGCACATACGGCGCCCAGCCCGGCTTGGCAGCATTTCGCTGGATAGCGCCGCACTTGATGTCCCGGCCACCATGCAGGCACAGCATCCGTTGTTCTACGACGATGCCTTCGGTCAAGACCCCGAGTTCTGGCAAAAAACCTCGCCGCTGCAACGCCTTGGTCAAGCGCCACTACCTTGGCTTGGCGTCTGCTCCACTCAACGCAAGGATTCCTGCCCACAA
Source organism: Paludibacterium denitrificans (assembly GCF_009707705.1). GTDB lineage: Bacteria > Pseudomonadota > Gammaproteobacteria > Burkholderiales > Chromobacteriaceae > Paludibacterium_A > Paludibacterium_A denitrificans. The sequence goes on from NZ_WLYX01000001.1 coordinate 114,876, forward strand.
GCCCATGCTTACAGTGCCGCCTTGCGCCGTCATGGTCGCCATAGCGAAGTACTGGAAGTCAACCTGAAACATGGCGAGGTGAATTCCCAACTGGGCGAACCAGGCCCTTACACCGAGCAGGTTGAGCGTTTCATGGCATCGCTCGGTAAAGATATCCGGCAACATCTGGCCTTGCAGCCCTAAACCTAGTCGAAAGTCCTAATCTCGCGCTAAAACTGCCAGCATCAGGCGCAAAAAAATACCCCGCTTGCGCGGGGTATTTTTATTCATGCCAGCAATGGAAGTAAGACACTTCCATCGCCCGGCATGTTACACAGGCGTACCCATGAATTACACAGTCACCTTGTCAGCCACTTCGGTGTACTGCGGATTCTGGTTGAAGTTCATATAACGATAAACTTCAGCACCTTGCTGATTGATGATACCGATGTTGGCCTGGTATTCCTCAACCGTCGGGATCTTGCCCAGTTTCGAGCAAATAGCGGCCAGTTCAGCAGAGCCCAGATAAACAAAGGTGTTCTTACCCAGACGGTTCGGGAAGTTACGGGTAGAGGTGGACATTACGGTCGCCCCTTCACGTACTTGTGCCCTGGTTACCCATACACAGCGAGCAGCCCGGCATTTCCATACGCGCACCGGCACGGCCCAGAATACCGTAGTAGCCTTCTTCGCTCAGCTGCTTGGCATCCATCTTGGTCGGCGGAGCCATCCACAGTTTTACCGGGATATCCTGTTTGCCTTCCAGCAGCTTACCGGCTGCGCGGAAGTGACCGATGTTGGTCATGCAAGAACCGATGAACACTTCGTCGATCTTGGTGCTTAAGCAACTTCGGACATGAACTTCACATCATCCGGGTCGTTCGGGCAAGCAACGATCGGTTCCTTGACGTCAGCCAGATCAATTTCGATCACGGCGGCGTATTCGGCATCGGCATCGCGTTTCAGCAGCTCGCCGTTGGCAATCCAGTCTTCCATCGACTTGATGCGGCGTTCCAGAGTGCGTGCATCCTGATAGCCCTCTGCAATCATCCACTTCATCAGGGTGATGTTGGACTTCATGTACTCAACGATCGGCTCTTTGTTCAGCTGTACGGCACAACCGGCAGCAGAACGCTCGGCAGAAGCGTCAGTCAGTTCGAATGCTTGCTCAACCTTCAGGTTCGGCAGGCCTTCGATTTCCAGAATACGGCCAGAGAAGATGTTCTTCTTACCGGCTTTAGCCACAGTCAGCAGGCCTTGCTTGATAGCGTACAGCGGAATGGCGTTAACCAGATCACGCAGCGTTACGCCCGGTTGCAGTTCGCCCTTGAAGCGGACCAGTACCGATTCCGGCATATCCAGCGGCATAACACCAGTGGCCGCCGCAAAGGCAACCAGACCGGAACCAGCCGGGAAGGAAATACCGATCGGGAAACGGGTGTGCGAGTCACCACCGGTACCCACGGTATCCGGCAACAGCAGACGGTTCAACCAAGAGTGGATCACACCATCACCCGGACGCAGGGCAACGCCACCACGAGTGGAGATGAAGGCGTTACAGTTCTTTGTGCATCTTCACGTCCACCGGCTTCGGATAAGCGGCGGTGTGACAGAAGGATTGCATCACCAGATCAGCGGAGAAGCCCAAGCAAGCCAGGTCTTTCAACTCGTCGCGGGTCATCGGGCCAGTGGTATCTTGCGAGCCGACGGTGGTCATCTTCGGTTCGCAGTAGGTACCCGGGCGTACGCCTTGGCCTTCCGGCAGACCACAGGCGCGGCCAACCATCTTCTGTGCCAGCGAGAAGCCCTTGCCGGAGTCAACCGGGTCTTTCGGCAGACGGAATACGGTGGACGGAGCCAGACCCAGTGCTTCGCGAGCCTTGGTGGTCAGGCCACGACCGATGATCAGGTTGATACGACCGCCAGCGCGGACTTCGTCCAGCAGCACGTCGGATTTCAGTGCGAAGGTTGCAACGGTTTCGCCGTTCTTGACGATCTTGCCGTCGTACGGGTAGATGTCAACTACATCGCCCATTTCCAGCTTGGTTACATCCACTTCGATCGGCAACGCGCCGGAGTCTTCTTGCGTGTTGAAGAAGATCGGAGCGATCTTGCCGCCCGTGCAGATACCGCCGAAGCGCTTGTTCGGTACAAACGGAATATCCTGACCGGTAGCCCATACCACGCTGTTGGTGGCGGACTTACGGGAAGAACCGGTACCTACCACGTCGCCGACGTAAGCAACCAGGTTACCTTTTTTCTTCAGATCATCGATAAACTGGATCGGACCACGCTTGCCATCTTCTTCCGGTACAAACGCTGCACCCGGACGGGTGTTTTTCAGCATGGCCAGATAGTGCAGCGGGATATCCGGGCGGGACCAGGCATCCGGGTAAGCGACAGATCGTCGGTGTTGGTTTCACCCGGCACCTTGAATACGGTGATGGTGATTTTCTTTTCCACTTCCGGACGGCTGGTGAACCATTCGGCATCGGCCCAGCTTTGCAGCACAGCCTTGGCGTTGGCATTGCCACCGTCGGCCAGAACTTTTACGTCGTGGAAGAAATCAAATACCAGCAGGGTCTTTTTCAGGCCAGCGGCAGCGATTTCGCCAACCTTGTCATCGCCCAACAGGTCGATCAGCGGCTTGACGTTGTAGCCACCCAGCATGGTGCCCAGCAGTTCGGTAGCTTTTTCGCGGGAAATCAGCGGAGAAGCGACGTCGCCTTCAGCAACGGCAGCCGGGAACGAGGCCTTGACCTTGGCGGCGTCATCCACACCCGGCGGAACACGGTGGGTGATCAGATCAACCAGTACATCTTCCTCGCCTTTAGGCGGATTTTTCAGCAGCTCGACCAGTTCTTCGGTCTGCTTGGCGGAAAGGGGAAGGGGCGGGATGCCCAGCGCGGCGCGCTCGGCAACATGCTGACGGTAGGCTTCGAGCATGGCTGTGGACCTTTTTGCTTAGATTGTTTGCAATGAGTCTGCCGCGACGCTGTAGCAACGTCAGCGGCAACCGTCCCGAAAGAATGTTCTACCCAGTTTTGATAGGTAGGAGAGGTTACGCCGTCTATGATGAGGATACAAACGAGTAATCGCAACATAGATTGTGAGTTAAAATCACACGATGAACACATACCCTCCCCTCAATGCTCTGCGCATTTTCGAGTCTGCGGCCCGACTGGAAAGCTTTTCAGCCGCCGCCAACGAACTGTATGTTACCCACGGCGCTGTGAGCAAGCAGATCAAACAACTGGAAGAATGGTTGGCGGTAAAACTGTTTGAGCGCACCGGCGGCCGGGTCAAGCTCACCGATACCGGCTGGCGCTATCTGGTACAGGTGCAGGATGGGCTGGACCTGATTGCCAACGCCACCTCACAAATCCTGCAACCGGACCGCCAGCGCTTACCACCATCAACTCTACCCCGACCTTTGCCAGCTATTGGCTCATGCCAAGGCTGGCTCAGTTTCGCGAGCTGTTTCCTGATGTCGAGCTGCATCTGGTGACGTCCGACCGTGACATCAGCTAACTGGATGCCCCCTTTGACATCGCCATCCGCCGCGGCCCCGGCGACTGGCCGGGGCATATCGCCAAACCGTTTCTGGATGAGTGGGAACTCCCGCTGTGCCACCCCGATTTGCTGGCCAGACTACCCCTGACCACCCCGGCCGATCTGGCACGACACACCCTGCTCTACGCGGACACCAAACCGACAGCCTGGCAGCGCTGGCTGACGCTGGCTGGCGCGCCTGAACTAAAACCCGCCAGCGCCCTGCACTTCGACCGCTTCTCGCTGGCCCTGCACGCCGCGGTCAATGGCTTGGGCGTAGTGCTTGGACCGCTGCCAATGGCGCAAGGGGAAATCGACGCGGGCCGACTGGTTGCCCCGCTGAAACAGCCGGTGGTACCAGTGCGCGGCTACTGCTGGGTGGCTTCGCGCGCGGCCATGGATGACCCAACCGTCAGCGCCTTCTGTCACTGGCTGGAACAAGGAGCGGAAAACACACCCAAGCCACCCGATACCAGTTTGTAACCTGTACGTCGTCATTGCTAGCACCTCGTCGTAAGCGGCGCCACCGCTGGCCCACCTGTCTCGCCCAAGGAGTCCGTCATGACACACAGCTTTGCTCACACCCGCCGCCACCTCACCCACCCGGATGGCCAGCAACTGGAATACTTCAGCCTGAAAGCGCTGGAGGATAGCGGCATAGGGCCGGTGTCACGCCTGCCGGTATCGCTGCGCATTGTGCTGGAATCGGTGCTACGTCACTGCGATGGGCAGAAAATCACGGCCGAACATGTGCGCCAGCTCGCCAACTGGCACGCCACCGCGCCGCGTAGCGAAGAAATCCCGTTTGTGGTGGCGCGTGTGGTGTTGCAGGATTTTACCGGCGTGCCCTTGCTGGCCGATCTGGCAGCCATGCGCAACGTGGCCGCAGACATGGGGCAAAACCCCAAGACCATCGAGCCGTTGGTTCCGGTAGATCTGGTGGTCGATCACTCGGCAATGATCGATCACTACGGCAGCCCGGATGCGCTCCGGCTGAACATGGAACTGGAGTTTCAGCGCAACAGCGAACGCTATCGCTTCATGAAATGGGGCATGCAGGCCTTTGACACCTTCAAGGTAGTACCTCCCGGCATTGGCATCGTGCATCAGGTGAATCTGGAATACCTGTTCCGTGGGGTACAACTGCGTGACAACACGGTATTTCCGGATACGCTGGTTGGTACCGATAGCCACACCACCATGATCAACGGAGTCGGCGTGGTGGGCTGGGGCGTCGGCGGCATCGAGGCCGAAGCGGCCATGCTGGGGCAACCCGTTTATTTCCTGACGCCGGACGTGGTGGGCGTGGAACTGACCGGCAAGTTGGCCGAAGGCATTACCGCGACCGATCTGGTGCTGACCATCACGGAAATGCTGCGCAAGGAAAAAGTTGTCGGCAAGTTTGTCGAATTTTTCGGCGAAGGCACCGCCAGCCTGACAGTGACGGATCGCGCCACCATCGGCAACATGGCGCCAGAGTATGGAGCGACCATGGGCTTCTTCCCTGTCGACGACAAAACCGTCGATTACCTGAAGAAAACCGGCCGCAGCGATGACGAGGTAGCGCTGTTTGAAGCCTATTTCAAGGCACAGGGGCTGTTTGGCGTCCCCCAAGCTGGCGAGATTCAGTACAGCAAGACGCTGACGCTGGACCTGTCCAGCATCGTACCCAGCCCGGCCGGGCCCAAACGGCCACAGGACCGCATCGCCTTGTCCGCCATGCGCGCCACGTTTACACACCTGTTTTCACAGCTATACAGCCGAAGGCGGCTTTAACAAACCGGCGGAACAACAATACATCCGCTACACCACCGGCATTGACAACATGGACCCGGGGCATGGCGACGTACTGATCGCTGCCATCACCAGCTGCACCAATACGTCCAATCCGGGCGTTTTGCTGGCGGCTGGCCTGCTCGCCAAGAAGGCCGTCGAAAAAGGCCTGCACGTTCACCCGCGCATCAAGACCAGTCTGGCGCCGGGGTCGCGCGTGGTCACCGAATACCTGAGCAAGACCGGGTTATTGGACGCCTTGTCACAGCTGGGTTTTAACGTGGCGGCCTATGGCTGCACCACCTGCATCGGCAACGCTGGCGACCTGAGGCCCGAGTTCAACGAGACCATCACGCAACATGATCTGGTGTGCGCCGCCGTACTATCGGGCAACCGCAACTTCGAAGCGCGCATCCACCCCAACCTGCGCGCCAATTTTCTGGCTTCGCCACCGCTGGTGGTCGCCTTTGCGCTGGCTGGCAGCGTCAATATCGATCTGACCACTGAACCGCTGGGCACCACGCCAGACGGGCAAGCCGTGTACCTGCGCGACATCTGGCCAAGCTCCGATGAAATCAGCCAGCTGATGCGTTATGCCATGGACCCGGATACGTTCCGGCGCCTATATGCCGACTTCACCCGCGATCACGATTTATGGAACGCCATCACCGCACCAAGCGGGCAGGTTTATAGTTGGCCGAAAAGCAGTTACATCGCCCGACCGCCGTTCTTTGACGGCTTCCGCATGCAACCTGCGGCCGTGCACGATATCCATCAGGCCAAAGCCATCCTGCTATTAGGCGATTCCGTCACCACCGACCACATCTCGCCAGCCGGGTCGTTTAAAGACACCACTCCGGCGGGGCAATACCTGTTGGCCGAAGGGGTGGGCAAACAGGACTTCAACAGCTACGGCAGCCGACGCGGCAATCACGACGTGATGATCCGCGGCACGTTTGCCAATGTACGCATCAAGAACCTGATGTTGCCGGTCAAAGCCGATGGCAGCCGTATCGAAGGTGGCTATACCCTGCTGGATGGTCAACAAACCACGATTTTTGAAGCCGCCAGTACCTACCAGCAACGCGGCATCCCCACCATTGTTTTCGCCGGTGAGGAATACGGCACCGGATCGAGTCGTGACTGGGCCGCCAAGGGCACCCAGCTATTGGGCATCAAGGCCGTCATCGCCCGCAGTTTTGAACGCATTCACCGCTCCAATCTGGTTGGCATGGGTGTATTGCCGCTGCAGTTCAAGGGTAACGATAGCTGGGAAACACTGGGCATCAGCGGGCAGGAAACGTTCGACATTCTGGGCGTGGAGGGTGAATTGGAGCCGCAGCAAGATTTCACCTTGCGCATTACCCATGCCGATGGCTCACAGCGTGACGTACCTGTGCTCTCGCGCATCGACACCGCCATCGAGGTGGATTACTACCGGCACGGCGGCATCTTGCCGTTTGTCTTGCGCCAGCTGCTGGCACAGTAGTCACCGCCAGACACCACCCCATCGCCAAGCCTGATTAACCCGGGCTTGGCGGTTTTTTGCGCCGACGGCCACAAGTTTTCTCCATCCTACCCAGCAAAGACACCATGCCATTGGGGTTTGTGTAGAATGATTCACTGACACGTGCTGCATTAATTAACGGAACAACACCATTGACCGGGAAACGCCCGTGAGCCACCACTCCATTTTTACCAGTCTGGCCAATCAACGCGAAGCAACAGCCTTCAGTTGGCAATCCGCGTTATGGGTCAGCTTGCCGCCGTTGCTGCTGTCGGCGGTGTGTGTGCTCGGCACCTCCATCAGTTACCTGCTGTTCCATACGTTGGCCGAACTGATCTCCATCATCATCGCGCTGACAGCCTTGGTCGTGGCAACCACCTCACGGCGTTTCACCCGCAATCACTTTGTCGTGTTTATCGCCGTCGTCATTGGCTGGTGTGCCGCGCTCGACCCGGCGCACACGCTGGTCTTCAAAGGCATGGGCCTTACGCTGAACAACAGTGCCAATCCGGCCACGCAGATCTGGATCGCCGCCCGTGCCATACAGGCGGTCGCGTTGTTGTTTGCGCCACTGTTTTTGCGCCGCTCGGTGCGTGTTGGCTGGTTACATCTAGTCATGGGCGGCATAACGCTGGGGGTTGGGGGCCTGATTGCCGCCGGTCATTTCCCAACCGCCTATATCGACGGCCAAGGGCTGACGCCGTTCAAGATCACCAGTGAATACGTGATCGTGGCCTTGCTGGGCGTCACGCTATGGCGCCTGTGGCGCGATCGCAAACTGATGGCACCAACCCTCGCTTACCATCTGGCGGCGGCGGTCGTCGCCATGATCCTGTCGGAACTGGCGTTCACTCACTATGTCAGTGTGTACTCCAATGCCAACCTGATCGGGCACCTGTTCAAGATTTTTGCCTACTGGTTCATCTACATCGCCCTCGTGCATAACACCTTGCGCGAGCCGTTCACCATGCTGGCGCGAGCCGCCAGTACCTATGACGCCGTCCCCGAGCCCACCATCGTGGTACAGACCGATGGCACCATCCGCGAAGCCAACCAGGCCTCGGAGGACTACACCGGACTGCAACTGGAACAGCTGATTGGTCAATCCAGCCACACACTGTTTCACGATGCCAGCATTCCGGCAGAGCACTGCCCGGTTTGCCTGCGCATAGCACAAGGCACGGCGACCTTCACTCAGGAACTGGTTCAGGAAAAAGGTTTCTGGGCGGTGGAATGCAGCGTGGCACCCTTCTCCGGCAACGACCCGGAACACGCCTACGTCCGGGTCATCCGCGACATTTCCCAGCGCCGCCAGCTGGAAGCCGAACGCGAAACGCTGGTCTACAACCTGGGCGAGCGCATCAAGGAATTGCGCTGTCTGTATGCCATTTCCGACCTGATCGAAAAGCCCGACATCGATATTCCAAGCCTGCTCAAAGGCGTTATCGACGTACTGCCATCGGCCTTCCGCTTTCCGGAGCAGGCTCAGGCCGGGCTGGTGAGCCAGTGGGGACAATTTGGCATGGCGTTTGGTGACTGCCACAACGACAACACCCGACAACTGCAGCGGCCACTGGAAGTTAATGGCGCCACAGTGGGTACCGTATGGGTCTGCTACCCTGAAGCCATACCACTGGATGACGCGCCCTTTCTGGCAGAAGAGCAGGAACTGATGGACACCGTGGCGCTGCGCGTCAGCGAAACCATCGAAAACAATCTGGCCGCAGCCAGATTGCAGCGCCTCACCAATTTCTACGAAATGCTGAGCGCCACCAACCGTGCCATCGTGCACTGCCGCAGCATCGAGCAACTGCTGGTGGCGCTATTTGAGGCACTGAGCGCACACAGCACCTTCCCCATGCTGTTCATCGCCCGAACCAACAACGGCCAACTGCCGTTTTATCCGGTGCACGCCTATGGCATCAACGACACACACCTGCAGACATTAACCCGAACGCTCGCTGACCCAGCCAGCCTGATCGGACAAATCCTGCCGCAGCTGCAAACCGGCAACATCGTCTGCACCGCCGTTCCGCCAGCCAGCGACGACAACGCCAGCGAGTGGATCACTTACCTGCACGCCCAAGGCATTACCGAACGCGCCATCATGCCCTTGCTGCGCGAAGGCGAACTCTTGGGCATTGTCGGCCTGTACGCCACTCGTGCCGATGCCTTTGATCAGGACCAGCTCCGCCTGCTCGGGGAAATGGCCACTGACATGTCGTTTGCGCTCTACAGCCCGGTAGCCGAACAACGCCGCATTGCGGCCGAAGAACTGGCCACATTGTCGGAACACCGTTTCCGCGAGGTGTTCGAATCTTCCCCGCTGCCAATGCAAATCCACTCTGTCACCACTGGTACCATCCACGCCATCAACCGGGCGCACACAAAGTGGCTGGGCTATACCACGGCGGACATCAGCAACGAAAACGACTGGTTCGAACACGTCTTTGTCGACCCGGATATTCGCGAACAAATACGACAGCTGTGGCAACAAGACCTGCGTCTTGCCCAAAGCAGCAGCTTGATCGCACGTTCGCCAGAGCTCACGCTGCGTTGCAAGGATGGCAGCAACCGTATTGCGCACGGCACCATGACCGTCGTGGGTAACGATGCCGTGCTCGCCTGGACGGATCTTACCGATATCCGCCACGGCGAACTGGCGCTGCGTGAAAGCGAACAACGCTTCCGCAGCATGATCGAGCAAACCGTATCCGGTATCTACGTGCGGCGCGACGGGAGTTACATTTACGTTAATCCACGCTACTGCGAAATGACCGGCTGGGCAGCCGAAGACCTGCTGGGCAAGAATGTGCTGGAATTTACCGTGCAAGACCCGGCAGTGCTGCAATCCATCCACGCTGCACCGGGACCGGCTGGCCGCCGGGGAACGCAGCATTGCCTATTCCGTGCCGTTCCGGCGCAAGGACGGCGTACTGCTGGAGCTGGGCCTGCAAGCGGCCATCATCAACTGGGACAACAGCCCGGCCACCATCGTCATGGCGCAGGACATTACCGAGCGCAAGCATACCGAACAGCAGATCGCCAGCTACGTGAAACAGCTGGAAGGCTCAATGAAAGCCACCCTGCAGGCCGTATCCAACATGGTCGACCTGCGTGACCCGTACACGGCAGGCCATGAGCGGCGCGTTGGGCTGATTGCTTACGCCATCGCAAGGGAACTGGGCTGGGAGCCGGAACGTTGTAACGCGATGGAAATGACCGGTCTGGTACACGATATCGGCAAGATAGCCATTCCGGCCGAAATTCTTTCCAAACCCACCCGCCTGACACCACTGGAAATGGCGATGGTGCGCGGCCACGCCCAGGCTGGCTATGACATTCTCAAGGATGTGCCATTTGCCGCCCCGGTTGCCGAGGCCATCCGCCAGCACCACGAGCGCATGGACGGCAGCGGCTATCCGCAAGGGTTGAAAGGCGACGAGATTCTGCCGGAAGCACGCGTACTCGCCGTCGCCGACGTGATCGAATCGATGGCCGCGCATCGCCCCTACCGCGCCGCATTGGGGCTGAATACCGCTCTGGCGGAAATCGAACAGGGCAAAGGCCGCCTCTACGACACCGAGGTAGCAGAAGCCGCCCTTCGGCTGGTACGCGAAAAAGGCTACCAATTGCCGCAGTAACCTTCCGGGCTTACCACTCGTGGCGGCCTTTAAACTCGGAAAAACTGCCGATGCATGCGGCAGCGTTGGCCAGCTCGGGTATAATGGGCCGCAACTTGACCGCTGGCGGGAAACACCAAAAACCCTCCTCCACCATGGCGCCACTTGGCTTGTTTCGGCCAACTTAGCCTGCCATGCAGGAAGGCTTTTGGGGTTTTCCAGCCGCGGCATTCCGAACTCTGCTTGAGGATAACCATGAGCCGCATCACACTCTCCCGGTTTCTGATCGAACAGCAACGCCGGGACGGCACACTGCCTGCCGATTTGCGTCTGTTGATCGAAACCGTTGCCCGCGCCTGCAAGGCCATCAACTTTTCCGTGAACAAGGGCGCGCTTGCTGGCGTACTGGGCGAAGCCGGTACCGGCAATGTTCAGGGCGAAGCCCAGAAGAAGCTGGATGTCATCGCCAACGACGTCCTGCTGGACGCCAACGAATGGGGCGGCAGCCCGGCCGCCATGGCCTCCGAAGAAATGGAGTTGCCGTATCACATTCCGGGCGAATACCCCAAAGGCGAATACCTGCTGCTGTTCGATCCGCTGGATGGCTCGTCCAATATCGACGTCAACATTTCCGTTGGCACCATCTTTTCGGTCCTGCGCTGCCCCGCTGGCGTCAGCCACCCGAGCGAAGCCGACTTCCTGCAGCCGGGTACCACGCAGGTAGCCATGCCTTACACGCTGTACGGCCCGCAAACCATGCTGGTGCTGACCTTTGGCAACGGCGTACACGGTTTTACGCTGGATCGCGAATTTGGCTCCTTCGTACTGACGCACCCGGACATGCGCGTACCGGAGAGCACCAAGGAATTTGCCATCAACATGTCCAACATGCGCCACTGGGAAGCTCCGGTACAGCGCTATGTGAACGAGCTGCTGGCCGGGACCGATGGTCCGCGCGGCAAAGATTTCAACATGCGCTGGGTGGCCTCAATGGTGGCCGAAGTGCACCGCATCCTGACGCGCGGCGGCATCTTCATGTACCCGCGCGATGCTCGTGACCCGGCCAAGCCGGGCAAGCTGCGCCTGATGTATGAAGGCAACCCGATGGCCTGGATCATCGAGCAAGCCGGAGGCATGGCCACCAACGGCTATCAGCGCATCATGGAAATTCAGCCGAGCAAGTTGCACGAACGCGTTGCCGTATTCCCGGGCTCACGCGAAGAAGTGGAAATCGTTACCGGTTACCACGCCAAGTAACTGCATAACGTCAGACCAAGCCCCATCTTTGCATGGGGCTTTTTCGTATTGATCTGCGCCGTCGGGCAACACACTCAACGACGGCCCGCATAGTGATGATAATCATGGAACGAATCGGATTCATCGGCCTTGGCCTGATGGGGCAACCCATGGTGCGACGGCTACTGGCGAGCGGCCTGAGTGTCAACGTCTGGAACCGCTCCAGCGATAAAATCGCCGCGCTGGCCGCCAGTGGCGCCCACAGCATGCCATCGATTGCCGAACTGGTACGGCAAAGTGACGTGCTGATGCTGTGCGTCTCCGACACCGCTGCCGTGGAAGACGTGGTGTTCGCCGAGCACGGCATCATTCACCACGCCCGCGCGAGACAGTTGCTGGTGGATTTTTCCAGCATTGCGCCGGAAGCCACGCGGAGTTTTGCCTTGCGCCTGCAACAACATTGCGGTGTTGCGTGGGTGGATGCTCCGGTATCGGGCGGTGTCGTGGGAGCCGAAAGCGGCAAACTGGTAATCATGGCTGGTGGCGAAGCCGCAGATATCGAGCGCCTGCGCCTACTGACCGCACCACTGGCGCAGAAACTCACGCACATGGGGCCGGTGGGCAGCGGGCAAGTGACCAAAGTGTGCAACCAGCTGATCGTCGCCGCCAATGCCATGCTGATTGCCGAGGCAGTATCGTTGGCCGAAAAAAACGGCGTCAACGCCAATCTGCTGGCTCCGGCACTGGCAGGAGGATTCGCCGATTCGCTGCCATTGCAAATTCTGGCACCGCGCATGGCGGAACGCAGCCATCAACCGGTGCAGTGGAAAGTCGCCACCTTGCTCAAGGATCTAGACAACGCGATGACGCTGGCCAAAAGCAGTGAAGCCTCCTCGCCACTGGCAGCACTGGCCACGCAGCTGATGCGTCTGCATGCCCACCAGGGCCATGGCAGCGAGGATTTGAGTACCGTCATCCAGCTTTATGGAGACGCCTGATGCTACGTCTTTCGGCCAACCTTACCCTGCTCTACCCCGACTTGCCATTAGGCAAACGCTTCGACATGGCCAAGGCAGTTCTATGCTTAAGCGTGGAAATCCAGTTTCCCTACGACACCCCGATCACCGAGCTGCACGACGCCATGGCGCGTACCGGTCTGCCCATCGTACTGATCAATATCCCGGCGGCGGATTTGCTGCAAGGCGGGGACGGACTGGCCTGCGTACCCGCTCGCCAGCAGGAATGGGCAGGTGCGGTAGAGCAGGCCCTGCGCTGGGCACAAGCCCTCAAGGTACCCACGGTCAACCTGCTGGCCGGGCGACAACCCGCTGGGCTAAGCCGTGAAACCTGCCTGCAAACGCTGGTTGATAATGCCCGCCATGCCAGTAGCAAGTTGGCCGAACACGGCATCCGCGTGGTCTGTGAAGCCATCAATCACCACGACATGCCGGGCTACCTGCTACCCACGTCGCACGATCTGGCCGAACTGCTTGCCCGGGTAAATCATCCCAATCTGGGCATGCAACTGGATCTTTACCACATGGCACGCATGGGCGAAGACATCGCCAGCGTGCTGACACAGCAAGCCGCACACATCGGCCATCTGCAGTTTGCTGATGTGCCCGGCCGGGGAGCACCGGGAACCGGATCGCTGGATTTCCCCGCGCTGTTCCGGCTGATCGCGCAGCTTCCTTACCATGGCTGGTGCGGTGCCGAATACCGCCGACAAGCCGATGATCCAGGCTGGATGAGCAACTGCCTGCCCGGCACTTGATACAAGTCAACCCGGACAGCACACATAAGCGGGCAAAATAACGCCGTTTTGTAACGGTTTTCAAGCAACCCGCTCAACTTGATGGCGGCCTTTTGGTCGCCTGTTTTTTTACTGGCCACATCAACGCCCATAGCTACGCCACCTTGCCAGCGCCAGCCAAACTGGTGCAAACATCAGTAAATCAAAGATTTACCAACTCAAACGGGTAAATATCCTTGCCATGAAATGGCTTTAGGGGTATAGTCCGCCCCTTGAAGTTTCCGACGGGCTTTCTTCTGTCATTCACACCCAGCCCGCTCATGAACTCTAAGTTCATCGTCCCTAACCGCTTTTCAGGCTTCGTCCACGGAATATTCCCTACTCGGACCGCTGTTCGCCGCTTGCCTGGTTGGTGCCGATGATTCGGGTGGCCCAATAGAGATGGCCACGATCTACCGCCTCCCAGGCCAAGACACGCCGGTGCACTACCGGCTAAAAGGACAACATGCAATTTTCCGATCTGGGTCTTGCACCCACCATTACCCGTGCCCTCGACGAAGCTGGTTACACCACACCGACACCAGTACAAGCTGCCTCGATTCCTGCTGCGCTAGCCGGTCACGACCTGCTGGTTTCCGCACAAACGGGTAGCGGTAAAACCGCCGCCTTCCTGCTGCTAACCCTGATGAAAGTCAGCCAACGCTCCACCGGTAGCGGCAATGGCCCGCGCGTACTGGTGTTGACACCGACCCGCGAACTGGCCCAACAAGTTGAAAAGAACGCCATGCAGTACGCAGCCTAGGCATGCGCTGGTTCCGTACCGTTAGCCTGGTCGGCGGCTCCTCTTTTGGTTTCCAGACCCGCGCCCTGTCGCGCCCGATCGACCTGATCGTCGCCACCCCGGGCCGTCTGATGGACCACATGCGCTCTGGCCGCGTGGATTTCTCCCGTCTGGAAATGCTGGTACTGGATGAAGCTGACCGCATGCTGGACATGGGCTTCATCGAAGATATCGAAACCATTGTCAAAGCCACGCCGGAAAGCCGTCAAACCGTGCTGTTCTCCGCTACGCTGGATGGCACCGTTGGCCGACTGGCCGCCAAGCTGACGCGCGACCCGCAACGCATTGAAATCGCTCGCGAAGAAACCGGTGGCTCGATTGAAGAGCACCTGCTGTACGCCGACGACATGAATCACAAGAACCGCTTGCTGGATCACATCCTGAAAGAAGCGGGCTTCGATCAGGCGGTGATTTTCACCGCCACCAAGATTGGCTCCGAAGAACTGGCTGACAAGCTGTCGGATCAGGGTTACTCCGCCGCCTGCCTGCATGGCGACATGCCGCAAAGCTGGCGTAACCGCACGCTGAACGACCTGCGCCGTGGCCGCATCAAGATTCTGGTGGCCACCGACGTAGCGGCTCGTGGTATCGACGTGCCGACCATTACCCACGTTGTAAACTTTGACCTGCCGAAACAGGCCGAAGACTACGTACACCGTATCGGCCGTACTGGCCGTGCTTAACCGCGACGGTACTGCCATCACGTTGGCCGAATCCAAGGAATTCCACAAGGTTCGCCGCATTGAACAATACCTCAAGCGCCAGATCGTGGAAGCCGTGATTGAAGGCATGGAACCGACCCGCCGTCCACCCAAAGGCGGCCCGCGTCGCAACGGCAGCGGCAATGGCCAACGCCGTCATGGCAGTGGCACCGGTAACGGCCGCAGCTACGGCAGCAACCGTCGCGAAGGTGGCTACAGCAGCCAGCGCGGCCCGCGCTCGGGTAGCGGCCAAGGCCAGCGTAGCCATTCCCGCAGCAGTGCCGACTAAGCCTCAGCCCTGTCTGACATGAAAAAAGCGACCTTCGGGTCGCTTTTTTATTGACGCCATCAACGCCACCGATCAACACCCACCACCGCTTAATCCAACTCCAGCGGCGGCAAACCATGCCGCGCACGGGCCCGATTGCAAGCTTACCGAACACACCAATCGCCGCACGCGCTCCAAACTCACGGCATGGCGACGGACGCTCCTTGTAAATCCCGCAGTGGACGGACTCGCCCACCGTACCCACCAGCGCCGCACAACGCGGCTGCGCATAGTCGGTTCCACGCAACCGGTACAGGGTGGTGGTTTCCTGATCGGCCAAACCACTTGGCACCAGGCCGCCGGGCTCGCTATCCAATTCGGAATAATGGAAAGTCACACGGAATGCAGCGCAGCACGCACCGCAGCTCATACAGACGTTATGGGAAGGACGGTTGGACATGACAACGATTAACCCAGAGGTTCAGGCAGCAAAGGCGCGATTTTGATCAGAAATGCGATTTTCAGCAAGCGACAGGCGGCTAGATTCCAAACGGACTGATATTTAGCGCTCCCGCCAGCTCTTCGCCAAACTGCTCTTCCAACTCCTGCCGGGCCGTGCGCGGAATATGCACCGGCAATACTGCACGCCGGATTGGTTCGGTCTGACCAAGAATAACTTCCTCAAACCCCAAAGCATTGGCTTCGGCGTCATCCGGATTATCCAGCTTGATTCCCATGCGGTTCAGATAAAGGGTGAAAGCTTCCACCCGGAAATAATCACGCGGATGCTCCAGCATGTGCCGCACCAGATCAAGCACCCCGGTCAGCTCGGACAAAGGCCGTAATTCGGCCAACTGCTGCTCCACTTCGCGCAGGCGTTGCTGCAATTCTTCGGCCGTCTCTGGCAAAGAGGCCAGATTGGCGGTTGCATCAATCACCGGCTACCCGGTGTCGTCAAGGCGTTGAGTTTCAGCAGAATATGCGAGCGCTCTCCTTCCAGCTCAACACGACTGCGGTCCAACAGATGCAAGCGCCGGACCATCGCTTCAATCAACACATCCAGACAACGCCCGGCCATGGTTGATTGTAGCACTGCAGACGACGGGCACGTCAGCAACAACTGGTGATTATCAAAACTCACCACCACCTGCGGCACATCACTGAGAATCTCGCCATTTTCTTCTGACATGCCAAAACGACGGGTTTCCGAGCGATGCATGCTCAGCAAGCCCCGTGCTTCGTCACCATTAGAAGCATTAAGAAAGAATTCGCTCAGATTCTGGCTGTCACGCAAAAACAGCAACAGACTCAACGGGCTGGAGAACAACAAGCCAATACGTTTATCGGTAGTAAACGCACGCAGCGACAACTCAAGGGGAGGAGGAAGATGTGACGGAATACCGGCAAGATACGCCAGCGAAGTTTTCATGCCCTTGCTGAGTTGTGACCGATAGCCCGGCAACAAACGCAGGCGCGGATCGGTACCATCAATCACCTTCTCGATGGCGGCCACCACCTGCTCATTGTGACGGCGGGTCGATCCATCCATCCCCAACCATTTCAATAACGCCGCCAGCATCCAAACACCTCCCAAGCAAAGCGACAGTGTGCCACGGATTACCGTGACTGACACCCGTGACCCAAAAGTTTCTTGAGGTAATACAACAATCCCTATAGACCAGGATCATCAACTCAACACATACCGAAGACCCAAAACAAAAAACGGGGCATTTAGCCCCGTTTGGTTATGGACATCCAGCCCATCAGATGGTTTCGTCATCCCGCAGATAACGCCACTGCCCGGTCGGCAAATTGCCCAGCATGATATTGCCGATGCGGATACGTTTGAGCCCGACCACGCGCAGCCCCACCATTTCACACATACGGCGAATCTGGCGTTTTTTGCCTTCACGCAGGACAAAACGTAACTGATCCCGGTTTTGCCAGCACACCTTGGTAAAGCAGCAGCGCTTCGCCATCGAGTTTCAAGCCGTGGTTCAACAGCTTGAGTCCCTGCTCGGAAAGCTGCCCCGTCACCCGCACCAGATATTCTTTTTCAACATTGGAATGCTCGCCAATGATGTGTTTGGCGATGCGGCCATCCTGCGTCAATACCAGCAGCCCCACTGAATCGATATCCAGCTATCCAGCCGGTGCCAGTCCGCGCAAATGCGCCAGAGAAAAGCGCTGCTTGCTGCTATCTTCCTTCCAGTGGTTTTCTGGCTTGATCAACACGACGGCTAAGCTCGTAACCTTTTTCTGCCTGTCCGGAGACATAGCCTACCGGTTTGTTGATGAGGATCGTGACACGAGAAGACTGGGCATCCTGAGCCTTCTTGTCCACCTCGATCACGTTATGCGGCAATACCTTCTGCCCCAACACCGCGACCTCGCCATCAACCTTGACCCAGCCTTGCTCAATATAGCTGTCGGCCTCGCGACGCGAACAGATGCCCAACTCGGCCATTTTTTTGGAGAGGCGAACAGGTTCCATGTAACTTTCCATAATGAAAAAAGCGGCACCAATGCGCCGCCTAGCAACGGGTGACTATTGTACGGGGATTCGAGCAGAACAACCAAGAACAACAAGGCGCGGGCAAAGCCAAAGAAAAGCCCGGAGGGCGCGGGGGTAGCGTCTCCGGGCAGATAGAATAATACCAATACTAAAGAGTGGAACAAAAACCAAAATGGTTACAATCACAAACCAAAAGAGATTGGCAGCCGGTGCTACTATCCAAAAAAGTCATCACCGCCAACGAGCGACACTTTAGCCTGAATCACCGCTGGCTCCAATCCGTAGAAATTCGTAGTGACCTCCGTTGATTGGATACAACCGTCATCCCGCCCCGTTTATTCGGCCAACCTTGCCGCTCATCAGGCGGCTTTTTGCCTGGCTTTGCGTTGCCCGGTGTAGTGCCACCATGGCAACGCCACTCCGGTATTCATATAGGTAACGATGGAGGCAAATACATCAAGCACACATGGGTCGGGAGCCTGCCCTGTCATGACGCCCAACTCGTCGTACAACTGGCTGGGGTCCTGCCCCCGCAGCTGTGACGGGTGCTGAATTCCCAGTAACAACAAACCGGCCTCCAGACGCGGGCCAATATTGGGCAAATCGCGCAAACATGATGCGGCTTCCGGTGGTGGGCAACGAGAGGGATGCATCAGACGCCTCCATTCAATCAGGTAAAATCAACAACGGCATTCGTACATGACAGTGCATTGGTATTTTGAAAATGTACTGGCGAAAACTGACTGTCGATGCGCGAAAATTCCGTGGTAATTATTGAGCACATTAACAATTACATTGATTAATACACACGAATTTTTATTATTAGAATCAGATAATTGCACTCAAATAAAAATATGACAAAAAGGCATTTCGGTAAAAACCTGCCAATCCGCAATATTTCCTAACAGATTGCTCCGCTGGGCTGATGCGGTTTTTCTTTATACTGCGTCCATACCTTCTCAGGAGAACAACTATGCTGCTCAAAAAATGGACCCCGATTATTGCCCTGTGCTTGTTGTCCGGCCTCAGTCAGGCCGGTTCGGCCAACACCGACGCCATTCTTGGCGGTGCACTGGGTGGCGCAGCCGGTGCAGCGGTAGGTCAGGCAGTTGGCGGACGTGATGGTGCCATGCTTGGCAGCGCCATCGGTGGCGCTACCGGCGTAGCCGTTACCACCAGCCGCAGCGAACCGGAATACCGTGGTGGCTACCGCGATGGTCGACGCCGCCATGATCGCGGTCATCACTATGGCTGGCGTCACCACCATGGCCGTTAACTGATTAACAGCCATACCCAGACAAAAAGGCTGCCACAGGCAGCCTTTTTGATATAGCCCGCGCCAAACCTCAATGCAACATGTCGTAGGCCAGCTTGAGAATGAGACTGGTCGTCAACAGCAAGAACAGCACCCGCACAAAGCCTGCCCCTTTTTTCATAGCAATATAAGTGCCAGTCATGGCGCCCGCCACGTTAAACGCCGCCATCGGCAAGGCGTAATGAAACAATACGTTGCCAGAGGGGATGAAGAACGCCAGCGCGGCCACATTGGTGGTGAGGTTTACCACCTTGGCCGCTGCCGACGCGTGCAGAAAATCAAAGGCAAAGAAGCGAATGAACAGAAACATCAGGAAACTGCCGGTCCCCGGCCCAAACAAGCCGTCGTAAAAGCCGATGGCACCACCGATCAGCATCCCCATGGCCATTTCGCGGCGACCGATGGCCACCGGCTTGTGCAGCTTGCCAAAATCCTTCTTCCACAGCGTATACACCGCCATAACCATCAGCAGCACCAGTACCATCGGGCGCAAGACTGCTTTGGGAATATGGCTCACGGCCGCCGCTCCAGCAAACGACAGCACAAAGGCCGCGACGGCGGCGGGCAAAATCAGGCGCCGGGCAACTTGACCTGCTTCAGGTAGGATCGCGTGGCCGAGAGTGTCCCAACCGCCGATGACATCTTATTGGTACCAAATAGCGTGGCTTAAGCTGGGATATGTGGCAAGGCACTGAACAGGGCGGGAATCTGGATCAGGCCACCACCGCCGACGGCAGCATCGATCAGCCCGGCCATATAGGAAAAAACACACAGGAAAGTCAGGGTCAACAACATACATAGTCTCCAATCAGGGCGACATTATATGTTTTGCAACCCTCGTGAGGTGACCTTGTCGAGCAACAAGGCCATTCGTTTCATGCAGGCTGACAAGCGGTTTCGGCCAACCTGTCCGTTGCCGCCGCATCATCACCGCAATGCACCAGCAGGCTAACGGCGCAGCAACTCCGGATTGGTTTTTACCAGTTCAATGATCAGCTGCCCCAAGCCTTCCCACAGAATTTGCACGCCGAGGCACAGCAGGATGAAGGCCGACAGGCGCAAGAACACCACGGAACCGGTTTGCCCCAGATAACGCAGCAGTTTGTCAGCATGGCGATAACACAGGTACACCAGCACGCTCAGTGCCAATACCGCCGCCAGGGCTGGCCAACGGGGCGATGGTGTATTTGACCAGCGCCTGTCCGGAACCGGTGAGCGACGCGCCGACGGTGATCGCCACGGAAATGGAGCCGGGGCCAACCGTAAGCGGAAAGGTGAGCGGAAAAAAGGCGCGCTGTTTGAGCTGATCGCGATTTTCCGAACGCGCCGGGGCGGAGCTGGGCTGGTTGTTTTCCGCCGGCGTGTCGTTCAGCATGCGCCGGGCGGCAATGGTAATCAACAGACCGCCAGAGAGCTGCACCACCGGCAGTGAAACGCCAAAGAATGACAGCACAAAGGTGCCGACATACATGCTGCCCAACAACAGCAGAAAGCAGTACATGGCGATGCGCAAGGCCAGATACTTGCGCTGCTGTGGGGTGTTGTGCACCGTCAGCGAAATAAAAATCGGCACCAGACCGGGCGGATTGATCAGAGGCAGCAAGGCCGCCACGACAAACAGGAATTTGCTGGCGAAAATAGACAACAGTTCCATAGCGAGTCTGACTCCGGGCACCGCCCTGTTGATGAAAGGGAGTGGATTCTAACAGCTGTTTATCGCATTGAATGAATAGCGTGACAAGCAGTGAGGTAAGATGGCCAGTAAGCAAGCGGGCCGCAGTCTAAGCAAACAACAGCAGTGCGCCTGATTTTTACGGCTGACCATGGTGTTGCGCGAGGAAGATGGCAATCAGGGTTGGCCGAAAACCCTCACCGCTTCGGCCAACCTTCCCGGAACATCAGGCGTGATGTCTCAATGAACGCTGGTGCAGTACGGTATGGCTGGTAATCAGCAACACAGCCAGCCAAATCGGGCCATAGGTCAGCCATTGCGCCGCGGTGATCGGCTCGCCCAGCAGGGTGATCGCCATGACAAACAACAGCGCCGGTTCAACATAACCCAGAATACCCATCAAGCCTAACGGCAAAGCGCGGCTGGCCGACAGATAACACACCAGCGCTACCGTGCTGATCACGCCAAGGCCCGGCAACAGCAGCCAGAACACCGGCCGATGCAACACGCCCCAGCCGCTGGGGTCCTGGGTAAACAGCATCCACAACGCCGTAGCCGAGCATCAGCCCAATCTCTACCGCCATGCCGGTAATGGCATCCAGCCGCGCCCAGCGACGCAGCATGAAATACGGCGGATAACCGGTCATCACCCAAACCGTCGACCAGAAAGCTGGCGCGTCAGCCACAACTCATGAGCCACGCCAAGCATGGCACAAGCCAGCGCCAGCCATTGCAGCCGGTAGAGACGCTCGCGGTAAAACAGGCGGCCAGCCAGCACCATGGTAAACGGCAGCAGGAAGTAACCCATGGCCACCGGCATGGCCTCGCCATGCAGCGGCGCCCACATGAACAACCATAGCTGAGACCCCAGCAGCGCTGCCATCAGCGGCAGCACCAGCCACAGTGATTTCTCACGACTGATGCGCGCCAGCAATGCCCGCTGCGCTTCCCACTGACCACGCCAGCTCACCACCAGCAGCACACCGGGAAAGGTCCAGACCACGCGCCGGGCGTAAATCGCCAAACCATCCAGCGGCTTGAGCAGCGTGACATAGCCGGACAAGAAGGCAAACAACACCGATGCCGCTACCGATTGGGAAATCCCCTTGCCGGATTGGGCCTGCGCATACGACATGACAACTCTCCAGAAACCAGACCATGGTTCCGCTCGACTACCACCACAGCGACGGCGCATGAGACTTGGAACAGGTGAGAGAAAACTGTATCGTTAAGCCCTGTACAGTGACAGACACAGACCGGCCTCACTGTATAGCTTCAAGCCCCAATACAGTGCATATGCACCATTACTGGTTATGCCATGCCCGCCATTATCGACATCAATGCCAACCGCCCCGAGCCGCTGGTCAAACAAATCGTTGACGGCCTGACGCGCCACATCGGAAACGGCCTGTGGCATAGGAAGCCGCGCCCCGAGCATCCGCGAGTTTGCCAAAGCCCATGACGTCTCGACATTTACCGTGGTGGAAGCCTATGAGCGGCTGGTCGCCCAGGGGGCTACTCAAGGCCCGGCGTGGAGCAGGTTTCTACGTCACCGGCCCGGTGGCCAGCACCGAAACGGGGAAACCGGCACCGGAACAGCTGACCGAGCGCGCCATAGACAGTGGCTGGCTGTTACGCAAAGTGTTTGAGCATACCGAAGGCAACCTGCACGCTCGGCTGCGGCTGGCTGCCAGCCAACTGGCACCATGAGGAAGGCATCGGCAAGGGTTTGCGTCAGTTGGCGTTGCGGCCGCAGGAAGTGGTGCCCTATGGCCAACCCAAAGGCTATGAACCGCTGCGCCAGTTGGTAAGCCGCCAGTTGGCCGAACTGGAAATCGACGCGCCGCCGACGCAGATTCTGCTCACCTCCGGTGCGATTCAGGGGCTGGATCTGGTCGCCCGCCGTTTTACCCAGCCGGGCGATACCGTTCTGGTGGACGATCCGGGCTATAGCGATTTGCTGTTTGCCTTGCGTCTGCGCGGGCTCAAGCTGGTGGGCGTGCCGATGACGCCCAATGGCCCGGACATTGCCGCACTGGAAAACATCCTCAGCGAACATCAGCCGCGGCTGTACTTCACCAACACGCAACTGCAAAATCCGACCGGGGCCAGCTATAGCACTGCCACCGCGTTTCAGGTGCTAAGGTTGGCCGAAAAACACCAGTTCAGGATCGTGGAAGATAATGTATCGGCTGATCTGGTTACCGGGCGCGCCCTTACGCTGGCCGCCGCCGATCAACTCCAGCGCGTGATCTACATCGGCAGCTTTTCCAAGACCATCGCGCCGGGGCTGCGCGTCGGCTTCGTCGCCGCCGAACCCGCTCTGCTGGACGAACTGGTGTATTACAAGCTGGCATGTGGCATGGCCACGCCGGAATTGAACGAGCAGCTGGTACACGCCATCTATCAGGAAGGCGTGGTGCGCAAGCATCTGGAACAGCTGCGCGGTCGGCTGGCGCGGGCGCAGGAGCGCACCGGTCAACGGCTGGAAAACGCCGCCTTTACCCTATTCCACCAACCCGGTGCTTGAGCGATGTTTGTCTGGGCGCGGCCACCGGAAAATACGCTTTCGGCGCTGGCGTTGTCACAACAAGCCGTGTCGCACCACATCTTGCTGGCGCCCGGCCACTTGTTCCGACCCAATCAGGAAGATTCGCCATGGCTGCGCTTCAACGTGGCGTATTCCAATAACGACAAACTGTTTGCCTTTCTGGCGCGGGCACTATCACAGCCCGCCGCATGAACCGGCTGAGTGACCAGAGAAATCAGAAGTCCACCTTGCCACGTAGCGCCTTGGTGACACCACGCTTGGCCTTGCCCTGCAAGCGGCGCTGACGCGCGCCGAAGGTGGGCTGGGTGGCCTTACGCACCTTGGGAGTATGGCTGACGCTATCCACCAGCGCCTGCAGGCGCAACAGCGCATCGGCACGGTTCTGCTCCTGAGTACGATATTGCTGCGCCTTGATCACCAGCACGCAGTCCTTGGTCAGGCGCTGGTCCGCCAGCGCCAGCAGGCGCGCCTTGATCTCATCCGGCAACGATGACGCCCGCACATCAAAGCGCAAATGGATGGCCGACGAGACTTTGTTGACGTTTTGCCCACCCGCGCCTTGCGCGCGCATTGCCGACCATTCCACCTCGTCCTCGCGCACCGGATATCTGGAAACCGACATAGGCGTCACCACGACAGACAAAATAACATTGTAGCGGCTATGCCAAGGTTGGCCGAACGACAATGCGCCATTACGCAAGCCAGCCTGCCGTCAGCTGCCAGCGTCAATAGAAACAAGGCACTACTGGCAACATGGGCTATAATCCGCGCTTTCAATCACCTCCGCACAGGACGCACATGGAAGTCAGAGACAGCAACGGCACCCAGCTTAACGACGGCGATACCGTACAAGTGATCAAAGACCTGAAAGTAAAAGGCTCTTCCACCGTGATCAAGCGCGGCACGGTTTTCAAGAACGTCCGCCTGCAAGAAGACGATGACGAGCACGTTGAATGCCGTAACGACAAGATCAAGGGCCTGATGCTGAAGACCTGCTTCCTCAAGAAGTGCTAACCACACCTGCCCCACGGTTGACGGCCGCACTCGTTACTGAGGCGGCCGTTTTGCATGACAACACCGCTGCCTCTATTGACAACACCGGCCATGCCACCTTAAATGCCGATACCAAACGTACGGCTGGCAACTGGCAGCGTACTCTCTAACCACACAGGAAATCCTCATGGCCATTACCGTAAACGGCGTTGAACTGACCGAAGAAATGATTGAAGCCGAACAGGCTAACCACGCTGAAACCCCGAGTCCGCGCGACGCCGCCATCCAGCAGCTGGTACTGCACACCCTGCTGCTGCAACGGGCCAAGGAACAGGGCCTTGATACCAGCAACGAAGGCCGGGCCATTGGCACCCTGCTGGATCAGGAACTGCACTTTACGCCGGTAGACGAAGCCGCCTGCCGGGACTTCTACAATCAGCATCCGGAACAATTCAGCCAGGGCGAAAGCGCCGTGGCCAGCCATATCCTGTTCAAGAACGAAGGCGGCAACGAGCTGTCCGCTACGCTGACCAAAGCCAAAGCCGAAGGCGTGTTGGCCGAAGTACAAGCCAATCCGTCCCGTTTTGCCGACCTCGCCCGCGAACACTCCGCTTGCCCGTCCGGCAAGCAAGGTGGCGACCGGGCCAGTTTGGCCGCGGCCAGATGGTGCCGGAATTTGACCAGGCCGTGTTCACCGCCGAGGCAGGTCAGATCGTCCCCAATCTGGTGGAAACCCAGTTTGGCTACCACATCATTCAGGTAAACGATCGCCAAACTGGCGGCAAGATGGCTTATGAAGACATCAAGGATCGCCTGCAGCAATACCTCAACGAAATGGCTGGCCGCCAAGCCATGCACCAGTACCTGAGCCAACTGGTGGATGCCGCCAAGATCGAAGGCTACTCGATGGGCGGAAAATAATTTCCGACCGAGCGATGCGCAAAAAAACCGGACCTCGCGTCCGGTTTTTTTATTGCAGCAGGCCAATCATCGCCGATACGGCAATGGCCTGCCGCGTATCTCAGTAATAAAAGATCTCTCGCCGCGTCACCAGACAACCCGCATCAGACTGTGGCGTCATGTAAAGAAAAACCGTCTTGTTATCGTTGCGCAGTACGGTTGTGTGCTTATTGAGCGAGCCGTGCATCGTGAACTTACTAAACGCCTCATCGCGCAACACGACGCAGCTTTTTGCCCAATAAGCCGTTTCGTTGTACTCGGCAAAGCACTGCCCCGTCTTGTCTGGCCCGACAATCAACGATACATGGCTGTCGCCATCGGGATATTGCTTCACGATCAGGCTGGAAAACGGCCGACGGTCTGGACTGCGCTCGTTCCATAAATCATGCGAGGCGTGCTGTGCGACATCTTTCACCAAATAAGTCGCGATCTCTTTCAACGGCGCCATGCACGATTTAACGCCAGCCTCACGGGCACTAGCCACGGGAGTAGGTTCTTCCTCCGCCTGAGCCATGGCAGGCAAGAGCAGCGCCAGCAGCGTGGCAGGCAAGATAAAGGCTTTGAGCATAAGCATCTCCGACGAAGCACATGGTTAAAGTCACCTGAAGCCATGCCACCTTATCTGCGCCACAGGCAGCCGCTCCTGATACAGATCAGAAACCGTGCAACCACGGCGACAAGGCTGGCCGAAAAGGGAGGAGTCAGGACATAAAAATGGCGGGTATCAATAACCCGCCATGGCCTACGCCCATCCGGCTTCTCAGCCGGATGCTTCCGTTGTCATGAACCTAGCGTTCATATTCCAGACGGCCGTCTTCAGTCACCAA
Source organism: Paludibacterium denitrificans (assembly GCF_009707705.1). GTDB lineage: Bacteria > Pseudomonadota > Gammaproteobacteria > Burkholderiales > Chromobacteriaceae > Paludibacterium_A > Paludibacterium_A denitrificans. Next base: position 140,942 of record NZ_WLYX01000001.1, read on the forward strand.
TTTGCCCGCCACACGCCGCAACTTCAATTGATCAAACGGCGGCGGCGCCACCTGACTCAGGTCATCCACGGCAAAAGCCGTCAAGCGTGCGTCCGCCCGCACCGGCGGAATATCAAACCACTGCCGGGCGCCGTTATCGCCCTGACGCCGCAAACCGGCCCGTGTCCAGCGCTCCGTCGCAGGCATCGCCACCATGGCATCGCCGTTACGGTCGGTCACGGCACTAGTCAGCTTGCCGGAGGCACTTTGAAACTGCACTTCAATACCGGTCGCCGGGCCGACGCCGGGCATGCCAACAATCGCCAGCCAGTGCCCGTCTTCCGCCGGGCGGCGAATGCGCAGCTCGCCTTCTTCAAACAGCCGTAATTTAGGCGTGCCTTTCGGCGCATCGGGGGTAAGCACCACTTCATCACGCTCTAACACCCAATGGCCTTGGGCATAGCGATCCATGGCACCGTAGCTCATCGTCCACTCAAAGGAGCCATCGGGTTGCAATTTCAGCTCCGAGCCCACTTCACGCATGTTTTTGGCGTAATAATGCCCGACAAGTTTCGCCGCTTTCGGCGCCATGGGCGATGCAGCCAGGCCGATTGCGCTCCACCACATCAACGCCACAGCCAACCAGGTTTTAACCATGTTTCACACCCTTTCAATGACGAGGACATGAAGATAGCCGTTTATGTCAGAACATGACAGCAAGCGCGGTTAGCTGCCCGGTCTGACCGGGCAAAAAGTGGAACGGAGTAATCAAACCAGACGAAAACAAGCTCGCAGACAAGACAACGATCACAGCAACCAGTCGAGCAACTCCAGCCCCACCCAGTTGGCGGCGATCAGCCCCAGCGCCCACAGCAGAATGTTTTCGCCAGCTTTTTGCCGAATACCAGCGACGGCAACCCAACCATAGCCGAGCGAAGCCAAGGCACATACCGCCATTTCACCCCACGAGCCAATAAGAAAACGGCCCGGCAAATGGCCCAGCCACTCCACCAGCACTACCGCCAACAGATTGAAACCGGCCAGCCAATACAACAAACGATAGACCGGCGCACGAACAGAAGGCATAAAAACTCCGCGATAGACAACGAACAGCGGCAAGCATACGCGCTTGCCAGCGCACGCCAAAGGGTCACGCCTGCACGGCAATAACCTATTGGCGTTGCCGACCGCCAGCCTCAGCGATTAAAGATCAAACACCCGGCCACGATTAAGCAGCCCTTGCGGATCGAGCGCTTGTTTCAGGGTACGCATCACGGCGATTTCCTGCGGGCTGCGGCAAGCAGCCAGCCAGGCTTTTTTCTCGGTACCGATCCCGTGCTCGGCCGATACCGAACCGTTGCGACCATCCAGTGCCTGGTACACCACCTGATCGGCATCGGCATGAGTGGCAGCCGCGTCTTCCGGCTGCAAAAACAGGTGCAGGTTGCCATCGGCGATGTGGCCAAACAGCAGACAGCGACCGTTCGGCCAACGTGTCTCGAACTCCGCGACTACCGCCCGGCCGTAGCTCTCCATCTCGCGCAACGGCAAGCTGACGTCGTAAAGATAAGTGGGATGCCCGGCCAGAATATGCTCAAAATTTTCACGGATGGCCCACAGCGCATGGCGTTCCGTTTCGGAACGAGGCAGCACGGCATCGGCAATGACGCCCTCTTCCATCAAGCGGCTCAACACCCGCATGAAACGGGCGCTGTCAGATTCCGGTTCCGCGCCCTGCGCTTCAAGCAGCACATAAAACGGATACTTACCCGACATGGGCGCCCGATGACCACCGGGAGCCGTGGCCGCCTGATAGTAGCTTTGCCACATCACCTCATACGAACTTAATGTCTTAAGCAAGATCGCGCTGCATGTGGTGCAGCAGCGTCATCACCTGCTCGAAATTATTGACGGCCAACAGTGCGGCATCGCGGCTAGAGGGCAACGGATGCAGCCGCACCACCACGCGGGTGACAATGCCAAGCGTGCCTTCGGTACCGATCATCAGTTGCTTCAGGTTATAGCTAAGCGTTGTTTTTGAGCATGGGCGACAAGCTGGACAGCACGGTGCCATCGGCCATCACCGCTTCCAGCCCCAAGACCTGATCGCGCATCATGCCATAGCGCAGCACGTTGATGCCGCCTGCATTGGTGGCAACATTGCCGCCAATGGTGCAACTGCCGCGTGCGCCCAGATCCAGTGCAAACAACATGCCATGGGCGGCGGCTTCATCCTGCAGGGTTTGCAATACCACGCCCGCCTGCACCACGGCGGTACCGGCCAGCGGGTCGATCTGTTCAATCACGTTCATGCGTTCCAGCGAGATGATGACTTCTTCCCCGCTCGCCACCGCGCCTTGCACACAGCCGGTCAGACCACCCTGAGTCACCACGGGCTGGCCGAACCGGTGGCAAATGGCCAGCGCCCGGCTGACCTCTTCGGTACGGCGGGGTTTGACGACCGCCAGCGCCTGCGTGGGCGACGCATCCCAATAGCTGGTGGCGCGCTCATGGACGGCGGCGCCAATTTGCACGATATCCTGTCCCAATTCGGCCAACAGCGCTTCTACTACCTGTTGCATGACTTGTCTCTCTTTGCCGGGGCGCCTTATCATGCGCCCGCATCATTCCGATTACCCGCAAACCTGTCATACAGGTTTGTCAGTCACTATAACAACAGTTGCCATTTCGGCCAACGTGATACGGACTCCCTCATGCCATCCAGTGATGATCATCTAGCGCCCCAGCCTTCGTCCGGCACTCTGGTGGACCGCACCATGCAGGCAATTCTGGATTATCTCTACGGCGAAAAACTGGCGGTGGGTGATGCCTTACCCGGCGAAAACCGGTTTGCAGAACAATTGGGGGTCAGCCGTACCGTGGTGCGCGAAGCCTTCAAATCGCTGGCGGCCATGCATATTTTGCAACTGGCCAATGGCTAAGCGTGCACGCGTGGCACCGTTTGATGGCGCCATCATCAACCAGATGTTGACGCACGCACTGCGTACCGCCCAGCTCAATGCGCCCCAATTATGGGACGCCCGCCAAGCGCTGGAGTACCGCATTGTCGAACTGGCGGCACTACGCCGCACAGCGCAAGACGTGGCTGAGCTACAAGGGCTGGTTGAGGCCATGCAGCTGGCCGTCAACGACCCAGCCACCATGACCGAACTGGATATCCGCTTTCATACAACGCTAGCCAGAATCAGTGGCAATCCGCTGTTTCCGGCACTGATTACAGCACTGGCTTAAGCACCATCCGCGAAACCAATCCGCTGGTCTGGCGCCAGCGGCAAAGTGCCGACACTCGCACCGCCGTAGTAGCGGTACATGCCAAGTTGGCCGAAAGCATCGCCGACGGCGACCCGCAGGCAGCGCAGCAAGCACTCAAGGCGCACTTCGATCTGGCGTTTCGTGACCTGATCGCCGCCGGTCTGCATTAAACAGGTAGTTGGCCGAATACTGCTTCCCCCGTGGCGGGGTCAGAGGCAAAAGGAACTTGTCATTCGGGTTTAGGCTATCAACTCTGGCAACCTTCAGGGACGACACGACAACAAGCTGGCCGAGATAGCCGGTTTTGACAGGAAACTACTGGACAGGTTGGCCGAAAACTGGCCAACAACAAGGCGGGCGCACCATCAAAATGGCTATCGCGCTACGCGGAAAAATAACGCACAGACACCATGCGGCTCGGCGGGCGCCACCGTTACGCGACGACAACCACCGCACTAATCAGGACGGGGCGAGGCCTGCAACGCGCGGTTGACCAGCGCCACGGTCTTGCCGTTGATCACCGTCTTCAGGCCACCGGCCAGTAGCCGTTGCCGGGCAATAGCGGAACGGATACCGGAACGGCAATAAGTCACCACCACCTTGTCCTGCTTTTTTAGCGATTCCACCTGACCGGCGAGCACCGATAACGGCACATTAATTGCCCCCTCAACATGCCCTGAGGCGTACTCGGCAGGCTCCCGCACGTCGACAATGATGGAACCCTCGGGAATCACCAACGCCTGCCGTGGCAAACCGAGCAACCTACAGAAGAAATCAAGCATGACCACCTCATTGTTTCAGCGCATTCAACCGGACAATCCAGCAGGCCGCATGCAATCCCTGTCACGGCACAGCAAAACCGTAAGATAACGCCAGCAAGCGCAGAGTTGATGCCACCGGGAAACACCGTCCCCACCGGCTTTGGGGGCTGCTTTGTCACCCCATGCCATAAAAATTGGCCCAGATACCAACCGGCATAGGCTCTATATTTTATTTTCTCATATATTATAAATAAGCATAAAATAATCGAGCCATAAATCAGCTGGCCCGGGCGATTCGGCCAGCATGGTTGGCTAACATTTTGCAGGCCGCACCCCGGCTACAAGCGATCGCTGGCCTGCGCTACACTTTGAAATACCGGATAAAAACCTGCAGCACACACCGTGCTTCGCACATCACTTGCGCACCCACATCATGAACAGCACAACAACACAACCTAACTGGGAAGAACGCTACCAAAGCGTCGGCGCCGACTACCTGTTTGGCACCCAACCAAATGAATTTCTGGCCTCTTGCCAACCGCTTTTCAACGCCGGAGAAACGGCAATTTGCGTCGCTGATGGCGAAGGACGCAATTCCGTCTGGCTGGCAAAACAAGGGCTGGATGTGACGGCGGTGGAATACTCCCCCACCGCGCTGGCCAAAGCCGAACACCTCGCCGCGCAGCATGGCGTGAAGGTTTCGTATGTAAAAGCCGATATCCTCGCCGCAGACTGGCCTTCAAGTCCTACGGCACAGTATGACTGGGTAATCGCCGTCTTCATCCAGTTTGCCGACGCCCGCCAGCGGGCCAAACAGTTCAATGACCTCAAGGCACTGTGCAAATCCGGCGGGCGTATCCTGCTGGTGGGCTACACCCTCAAACAGCTGGAGTATGGCACGGGCGGCCCATCCAATCCGGACAACCTGTATAGCGAAGAATTGCTGCAACAGGCGTTTGCCGATTACCAGATCGAAACCTTGCGTTCGTACGAAAAAGTGCTGGATGAAGGCAGCCGACACCGCGGCCAGTCGGCGGTCGTGGGGATGATTGCGGCCAAGCCATGAGCCATCGAGGCGATTGCAGCATGCCAGCTCACCACAAGAGGTATTGCTGCCGCCCGAGCACGGCAACAGACATTTAGCGATAGGACACCCATCGAGGAGCCACCATGTCAGAGCCACTCCATATCGTCTGCCCCCACTGCCGGGCTATCAACCGGGTTCCCGAATCAAGGTTGGCCGAACAGCCACGCTGCGGCAAATGTAGCCAGCCGCTGTTTCAAGGTCAGCCCAGCGCACTGGATCAGCACAGCTTTGACCGCATGATCATGCGCAACGATATTCCGGTACTGGTCGACTTCTGGGCGCCGTGGTGCGGCCCATGCAAGATGATGGCGCCGCAGTTTGCGCAAGCCGCTGCCACACTGGAGCCGCGTATTCGCCGGCCAAAGTCGATACCGAAGCCGAGCAAGGATTGGCCCAGCGATTTGCCATCCGCAGCATTCCTACCCTGATTTTATTCAAGCAAGGGAAAGAAATTGCCCGCCGGGCTGGCGCCATGGGAGAAGCAGACATCGTCCGCTGGGTACGGACCCAGATCTAGCCGTTGCTGGCGCCATTTCGGCCAACTTGCACAAAGAATGATTAAACCGCCCTTTCATCCAGGGCCGGGTTTGCATGCAATGGCGCTTTCGGCTTACTCATTGGTGGCAAAACGCACCTGATTCCGCCCGGAATTTTTGGCCTGATACAGCGCCCGATCCGCGCGATTCAGTAATGCGTCGATGGTGTCATCGGAGGAGCGCATGGTGGATACACCAATGGATACGCTGACGGGTACCGGCATGCCGCTTTCCGGCGAAGGTAACGCTTCGGCAATCACTTTTCTCATCCGCTCGGCCACATCCAGTGCTGCATACAGCCCGGTTTGCGGCAGCAGCACGGCAAATTCCTCGCCGCCCAGCTTAAGCCAAGAATATCTTCGTAGCGCAAGGTTTCCTGACACAGCCGGGCGACCGCCACCAGCACGGTGTCGCCTACCTTGTGGCCGTATTCGTCGTTGATTTTCTTGAAATGGTCCAGATCGAGCATCAGCATGGACAGCTGGTTGTCATAGCGGGCGGCGCGGTGCAACTCCTGCTCGGCACGTTCCATGAAATGCCGCCGGTTGTACATGCCGGTCAGGTAGTCGATGTGGGCCTGTCGAACCAGCTCCTGCTCCATCAGCTTGCGCTCGGTCACATCGGTATGGGTGCCACACATGCGCGTCGCCCGCCCAAGCTCGTCGCGCTGCATCACTTTGGCCTGATCAAGTATCCAGCGAATGCTGCCGTCCTTATGCAGCATGCGGTACTCCAGCTTGTGGGCGGAAGAATAGCCTTCGATGGCATTCAGAATGGATGCCCGTGCGCGTGCCCGGTCTTCCGGATGAACAAAATCAGACCATTGCTGAGTGGTATGACGGATTTCTTCGTAGGTGTAGCCAAGCATGATCGCCCATTGCTCGTTACGGTCGACCTCACCCGTTGCAATGTTCCAGTCCCAAAACCCCAGCTCGGCCCCTTCCAGCACAAACTGCAGCTGCGTAGCGCGTTCGTGCAGCGCCGCCTCGGCGTTCTTGCGCTTGGTGATGACGTCGAACAGGGAGATGAAGTGCCCGGCTTTGGGCGAATAGGCGGCAACAGAAAACCACTGCCCCAGCGTTTCGGAAAACAGCTCAAAGACTTCCGGCTTGCCGCCTTGCGACACCCGGCCATAGGTTTCCAGCAATGAGGCGTGCGAAGTGCGAATATCCGGGAAAATCTCGCTGATGTATTTGCCCACCACACCATCCAGACCGGTAAGCCGATGAAACGCCGGATTGGTATACAGGCACAGCACATCATAGGGCTGATCGTCATGAAAAATCATGCGGCAGTAGGCAACCCCACTGAGCATATGCTGCAGCAAGCCATCAATCTCGTCTTGCGAGAGTTTCTCGATGAATTCAGAGGAATCCGGCCGAGGTAACAGGGCGTTGGGCGACACGGTCATGGCGACATGCACTCGAGGTTACCGGTGAAAAAATGTTACACGAATAATGACGTGAGCACGTGTAATTTTCCAACTACCACGGTAACCCAAAACACACGGGCCACAACCAGCTGGTTGGCTACTTAAACCGGTCGGCAACACCTGACTAACGCCTACCCCGAAAACCGCCAAAACAAATAACGACAATGTCATCATCATGGGCAAATAAAAAGGCAGGAAACCCTGCCTTTTTACCCAGATCATCAGGCCAGTTTTGCCAACTGTCCCTTAACCTTCTCCAGCTTGTCATGCAGTTCGGCCAACTGCGCCTTGTCGCGTTCCACCAAGTGCGCCGGGGCTTTGTCGACATAGCCCGGTTTTTCCAGTTTGGCGGTCAGCTTGGCCAGTTCCGCTTCGACCTTACCCTGCTCCTTGGTCAGGCGTGCGGTTTCAGCGGCTTTGTCGACTTCCACCTTCAGCATCAGGCGGGCGTTGCCGCTGATCGCCACCGGTGCATCGTCTTCCGGCAATTTGGCAACGATGGAGCCTTCGGTCAGGCGGGCCAGCAACTTCAGGTACGGCACGAAGTCAGCCACGGTGGCATCAGCGGTTTCGATAAACAGCGGCGCCTTGACGGCCGGGCCGATGCCCATTTCACCACGCAGGTTGCGCACCGCGTTGACCATGTCCTTGAAGGCGGCCATGCGCGCGTTGGCTTCGGCATCGATCTTGTCGCTCTGCGCCACCGGCCGGCAGCCATCATGATGGAGTCGGTATGCTTGGCATTGGCAAGCGGCGCCACGGTTTGCCACAACTCTTCGGTGATGAACGGCATGATCGGATGCGTCAGGCGCAGCGCCACTTCCAGCACGCGCACGATGGTGCGGCGGGTGGCGCGTTGCTGTGCCTCGTTACCGGTTTGCAGCTGTACTTTGGCCAGTTCGACATACCAGTCGCAGTATTCGTTCCAGATGAACTCATACAGCGTTTGTGCGGCCAAGTCGAAACGGTAGGTTTCCAGCGCGTGGGTCACGTCCGCTTCGGTCTGTTGCAGCAGGCCAATAATCCATTTATCGACAAAGCTGTACTCCAGCGGCAGGGTTTCATCCTGACCGCAGTCTTTGCCTTCCACGTTCATCATGACAAAACGGGTGGCGTTCCACAGCTTGTTGCAGAAGTTGCGATAACCTTCGGCACGCTTGAAGTCGAAGTTGACCGAACGCCCCAGGCTGGCATAGCTGGCCATGGTAAAGCGCAGCGCATCGGTGCCATAGGCCGGGATGCCATCCGGGAACAGCTTTTCCGTGGCTTTCTTGATCTGCGGCGCCTTTTCCGGGCGACGCAGGCCGGTGGTACGTTTTTCCACCAGACGCGGCAGGTCGATACCGTCGATCAGGTCCACCGGGTCGATCACGTTGCCCTCGGACTTGGACATCTTCTTGCCTTCGTGATCGCGCACGATGCCGTGGATGTAGACATCGCGGAACGGCACTTTGCCGGTGAAGTGGGTAGTCATCATGATCATGCGCGCCACCCAGAAGAAGATGATTTCGTAGCCGGTTACCAGCACTTGCGACGGTACGAAAGCACGCAGCTCGGGGGTATCGTTCGGCCAACCCAGCGTGGAGAACGGCACCAGCGCCGAGCTGAACCAGGTATCCAGCACATCATCGTCACGGCGCAGGGTCTTGCCCGGTGCCTTGGCCTGGACTTCTTCCAGAGTTCGGCCAACGTATACCTTGCCGTCTTCGTCGTACCACGCCGGAATCTGGTGGCCCCACCACAGCTGGCGGCTGATACACCAGTCCTGAATGTTGTTCATCCACTGGTTATAGGTATTGACCCAGTTTTCCGGGATGAAACGCACCTGACCGGATTCCACCGCGTCAATGGCTTTTTGCGTGATGGATTTGCCCGTGGCATCGCCCTCACCCACTTTGGTCATGGCCACGAACCATTGGTCCGTGAGCAGCGGTTCGATGACCGAACCGGTACGGTCGCCACGCGGCACCATCAGCTTGTGCGGTTTCACCTCAACCAGCAGGCCCTGTGCCTGCAAGTCGGCCACCATGGCTTTGCGCGCTTCGGCCGTGGTCAGGTTTGGCATATGCCGCTGGCAGGTCGATCGTACCTTGCACCGAGCCGTCGAAACCAAACACTTGTGCCTTGGCCAGCATGGTGGCTTGCAGGCTCATGACGTTGATCAGCGCGGTATTGTGGCGCTTGCCGACCTGATAGTCGTTGAAGTCGTGCGCCGGGGTAATCTTGACGAAACCGGTGCCAAAGGCGGCATCGACGTAATCATCGGCAATCACCGGGATCTGGCGGCCAGTAAGCGGCAGTTCCAGCATTTTGCCCAGCAGATGCTGATAGCGTTCATCGTTGGGATTGATGGCAACGGCCACGTCACCCAGCAGGGTTTCCGGACGGGTGGTGGCAACGACCACCGTTTCGTCGCTACCAACCACCGGGTAGCGGATATGCCACATGTGGCCGTCTTCTTCTTCCGACACCACTTCCGGGTCGGATACGGCCGTCCCCAGTTTCGGGTCCCAGTTGACCAGACGCTTGCCGCGATAGATCAGCCCTTGCTCGAACAGGCGGACAAACACCTCGCTCACCACTTCGGCGCGGGTGCTATCCATGGTGAAGTATTCGCGGCTCCAGTCCACCGAGCAGCCGACGCGGCGCATCTGGCTGGTAATGGTGCCACCGGATTTTTCCTTCCACTCCCACACCTTGCCGATAAAGGCTTCGCGCCCGAGATCATGCTTAGGCTGACACCCTGTTCGGCCAACTGGCGCTCGACCACGATCTGCGTCGCGATACCGGCGTGGTCCGTCCCCGGAATCCACACGGTGTTATCGCCCTTCATGCGATAGTAACGAGTCAGGCCATCCATGATGGTCTGGTTGAAGGCATGGCCCATGTGCAGCGTGCCGGTAACGTTGGGCGGCGGCAACTGGATACAGAACGCTGGGCGGGTGGAATCCATGTGCGGCTGGAAATACCCAGCCTGCTCCCATTGGTCATACCAGCGGCGTTCGATGTCGCCCGGTTCAAAGCTCTTGGCAAGTTCCATGATGCGGTTTCGATTTTTTGCAAGGTAAAAAATGGGTATGATTATAGCGCATCCCATCCGCCTGCCGGGCGGCATCTGCGACGACGGGCAATTGGCATAATCCAATCAACAGGTTATGCTAAATGAATTTACCAAAACGCGTCGCTACCCGGAATGCACGAACAACATTAATAACAACGGTCTCCCATGTCGCTCCTGAAACGCGCTCTTATTATTGAAGACAGCTCCACGCTGATCCGTCCGCTATGCCGCATGGCGGAGGAACAGGGGTTTGAAGCCGTGGCAGCGATGACCTTTGCCGAAGCCCAGCAAGCGTTTGCCGACAACCCACAGTTCAGCGTGGCAGTAGCCGACTATTGCTTGCCCGACGCCACTGACGGGGAAGCGCTGGAGTGGGTGCTGCAACAAGGCATCCCCACTATCGTGATGACCTCGCGTCAGCACGCCAACATCCATCACACCATCCTGCAACGCCCTGTGGTGGACTACATCCCCAAGGAAAGCCCCTCGGCGCCGGAATATCTCTCGCGTCTGCTGCGCCGGATTTATCGCAACCCGGAAATTTGCGTACTGGTGGTGGATGACTCGCAAGCGGCGCGCGGCGAGTTGTGCAGCTACCTGCACCGCCATTGCTATCGCACACGCATGGCCAGCAACGCCGAAGAGGCACTGCGCGCCTTGCATGAAGACCCCAGCATCAGCCTGGTTCTGGCCGACTACAACATGCCGGACATCGACGGCATCCAGATGACCAGCACCATCCGGCGCTTTACCGGCCCCAACCGCATTGCCATCGTTGGCATTTCCGGCTCGGGCAGCCCGGATCTGACCCCGCGCTTCCTCAAGTGGCGCGGACGATTACCTGCAAAAACCGTTCAGTTACGAAGAATTCATCTGCCGGGTCACGCGCAACGTGGAGTTCGTGGAAAACCGGCCACGCTGGAACATATCGCCCACGCCGACCCGCTGACGGGCCTGTCCAATCGTCGCCACTTCTTTGAAGAAGTACAGAAAATGCGTGGCGATTTTGGCATTGGCATGCTGGACATCGACCATTTCAAGCAGATCAACGACACCTTTGGCCACGACGTGGGCGACATGGTGATCTGTCAGGTCGCCGACACCCTGCGCCATTTCCCGGGTTCCCTGATCGCCCGCTTTGGTGGCGAGGAATTTGTCGTGGTGATGGAACGTGACCCGTTGCATCCGCTGGCGCAGCGGCTGGAAGAATTACGTCGGGAAGTGGCAGCACAAGTCCGCCTGCAGGAAAAAGGCGACTTGCGTTTTACCGTCAGCGGCCGGCATGGCAGCAGGGCTGGACAAGGACGTGCGCGACCTGCTCAAACTGGCTGATGAGCGCCTGTACAAAGCCAAGACCCATGGCCGCAATCAGGTTTGGGTCGATTGACGCACAAGACGGTATTGATGTGACAAGGGCGGCCATGGCCGCCCTTGTGCTTTTCGGCCAACCTTGCCGTTAACCGCGCCAGCCGCGTGGAATGGCGGCCAGCAGCTGCCGGGTGTAGTCGGCCTGTGGCTGGCGATACAGCGTATCGGCATCGGCCTGCTCCACCACCTGCCCCTGATGCATCACCAGCACCTGATCGGAAATATGCTTGACCACGGCCGGTCGTGCGAGATGAACAGATAAGACAGTCGGAACTCATCCTGCAAGTCTTGTAGCAGGTTGAGCACTTGCGCCTGTACCGACACATCCAGCGCCGAGACCGATTCATCGCAAATCAATACCTCCGGTTGCAAGGTGAGGCAGCGCGCGATGGCAATGCGCTGGCGCTGGCCACCGGAGAACTCGTGCGGATAACGCTGCAGCGCGCTGGCGGGTAGCCCTACCCGGTCCAGCCAATCGCGCGCCAGCTTGATCCGTGCGCCCGCGTCGTTACCGATGCCGTGCAACTGCATCGGCTCGGTAAGGATCTGCTCCACGGTAAAACGCGGATTGAGCGAGGCGTACGGGTTCTGGAAAATGATCTGCAAACGGCGCTTGTAGGGATGAAACTGGCGCGCGTTCATGGCCAGAATGTCCTGACCGTCAAACAGCGCCTGCCCGGTGCTGGCCTGATGCAAGCGCACCAGCGTCAGCCCCACCGTGGTCTTGCCAGAACCGGATTCGCCGACAATGCCCAGCGTGCGGCCGCGCGCCAGCTGGAACGACACGTCCTTGACCGCATGAAATGGCCGCGAGCCAAACAGGCCGTGGCGCACATCAAAGGTTTTGCTCAAGCCTTTGACGTCCAGCACGATTTCGTCGTCGGCACGGTAGCCGCGTGGGCGTTCGGCAGGTTCGGTGTAGCCGTCGGGACGCATGAAGTCGTCGATCACCGCCAGCCGCGCCGGGCGGCGCTCCAGTGGTGGCCGACACGCCAACAGCGCCTTGGTGTAGGCATCCTGCGGTGCGCTGAAAATCTGCGCGACCGGGCCTCGCGAATCTCGCCATGGCGCATCACCACTACATCATCGGCAAACTCGCCAACCACGCCCGGGTCATGGGTGATGAACAACACCGACATGCCACGCTTCTTTTGCAGGTCGGCCAGCAACTGCAGGATTTGTTGCTGGATGGTCACGTCCAGCGCGGTGGTGGGTTCATCGGCAATCAGCAGCTTCGGCTCGCAGGCAATCGCCATGGCAATCATCACCCGCTGCTGCTGGCCACCGGACAGCTGATGCGGATAGGCGCGCGCCTTTTTCTCCGGCTCGGGCAGGCCGACTTCGGCCAACAATGCCAGTACGCGCTGCCGGGCGGCGCGCCGGGTCAGGCTGGCATGCAACATCAGGGTTTCCGCAATTTGGTCGCCCACGCTGAACACCGGGTTGAGCGAACTCATCGGTTCCTGAAACACCATGGCGATATCCTTGCCACGCACGCGCCGCAGGCTGGCCGCCGACTCGCGCAGCAGGTTACGACCCTCCAGCAGGATTTCGCTGTGCGGGTCGATGTAGGCCGCACCGGCTGGCAGCAGCTGCAGGATGGACATCGCCGTTACCGACTTGCCGGAGCCGGATTCGCCCACCAGCGCCACGGTACGATTGGCCGGAACCTCCAGACTGATGCCTTTGAGCGCGGGGGAAAGCTGGCCGCCCTCCTGCCAGAAGCCGACGGTCAGGTTACGGATGGAAAGCAGGCTGGGTGCGCTGGTCGTGGTCATGCAATCACCTCACCTTGGGGTCGAGCGCGTCACGCAGCGCATCCACCAGCAGACTGAAAGCCGTCACCAGCAGCGACATCGACAGGGTTACCGCCAGCATCTGCCACCAGTAGCCCTGTACCAGTTCGGACGGGGTTTCGGCCAACATGGAACCGAGGCTGACTTGCCGCACGCCAACACCAAAGCCGAGGAAGGACAGGATGGCCTCGTACTTGATCAGCCCGACGGTGAGCAGGGAAAACTGCACCAGCAACAGGTGGGAAAGATTGGGCAGGATATGCACGAACATGCGCCGGGCATTGCTGGCGCCGATGGCGTCGGCCGCCTGTACGTATTCGCGGCTTTTCAGTTTCAGGTATTCGGCGCGCACCAGCCGGTAGGTGCCGGTCCAGCTGGTCAGTGCCATCACCAGAATGATGGTGGTAATGCCACGCCCGGAAACGGCGGCAAACGACAGCAGCAACAGCATGTCCGGCACCGAGGTAAAAACGCTGTAAAACCAGTTGAGCAAGTCATCCAGCTAAGCCGCCGAAATAGCCGGACAGCGCCCCCAGCAAGCAGCCGATACTGAGCGAAAACAGCGCACCAAAGATGCCGACAAAAATCGAGGTAGACGTACCCTTGAACGTCTTGGCGATCACGTCGCGGCCACGCAAGTCAGCCCCTAGCGGCAAGCTACTGGCCTTGGGAGCGGCATTGACCTGATAGCGCCCAGCCTGTTGCTGCGCTTCGGCCAACTCCCGGCCGATGGGGTCTTCCGTCGGGGACAGCGTCACAATCGGGCCACTGACCACAGGGTTGGCCGAAAGCATAGCGGCTTAAGCGGCAACTGTTCGTCGGCGGGCGGCGTCCACCACGACGGCGGCGCGTAAGGCACCGCTACTTCGTCGGTCCAGCGTTCGCCCACCAGATTGAACCAGCAATCGCCAGCAGCAGATACGCCACCACCACCCACAGGGACAGCCAGCCCACACGGTTACGCTTCAACCGTTGCCAGCCCTGCCCCCACAAACTGCGCGAGGGTGTGGGCGACGCATGCGGGCTTGATACGGCAGTCGTCATGACAGTTCCTAACGCAGTTCCACGCGCGGATCGATCAGCTTGTAGACCAGATCCGCCAGAAGGTTGAACACCATGGTGGCCATGGCAATGTAGAGGGTAATCGCCTTGATCACCGGGAAATCGCTCTTGTTGACCGCCATGACCACCTCATTGCCCATGCCGGGAATGCCAAAAAAGTTTTCCAGCACCAGCGCGCCGATCATTAGATACGGCAATGACATCATCACCGTGGTAACCACCGGAATCAGCGCATTGCGCAGCACGTGCTTGAGCATGACCCGGCTTTCGGCCAACCCCTTGGCACGCGCCGTACGCACATAGTCCTGCCCCATTTCCTCGACAAAGAAGGTGCGATAAAAACGGATGTCTGGCCCCAGCGACACCAAGAGGCCCAGCAGCAACGGTAGCGGCACGTACACCAGCAGATTAGTCCAGAACGAATCGCTCCAGCCGCGCACCGGAAACCAGCCCAGCTGGTAAGCCAGAAAATATTGGCTTAGCGATGATGTATACCAGCGCGCTGATCGACATCGCTACCGTGCAGACGATGGTGACGATGCGGTCGGTCAGCCCGCCACGGTAATAAGCCACCAGCGCGGCCAGTGGAATGGCCACCAGCAAATCCACCAGCAGCAACGACCCGGTCAAGGTCAGCGACGGGCCAATGCGCGAGGACAGAATCTCGGCCACCGGTTGCTGGGTGGACCAGGAGGTGCCAAAGTCCAGCGTCAGCACCTGATGCACAAAGATCAGGAACTGCTCGGGCAGGCTTTTATCCAGCCCCAGCTGACTGCGGATATTGGCCAGCACATCCGCGGTAAGATGCTTGCCCGCCAGAATGTAGGACGGGTCGCCGCCCACCAGCGTGAACAGGGTAAACACCAGCAGCATGACCCCCAGCAGGGTGGGAATCATCTGCAGCACACGGCGAATCAGATAAGCCAGCATCGTTTTCCCTTCATCGGCCAACAATATCCAGATAACGCCACATGCTCATCAACTGCGGATGCGGCTTGGCGCCCTGCACCCAGCGTTGTACCAGCAGATTGCGGAACCGGGTTTCGCCCAGCACCCACGGCGTATCGGCCATGAACACCTTGTTCATCTGGTCATACAGCTGGTTGCGCGCCGAGCCGTCTGGGGCGCGGGCGGCGGCTTCGTACAGTTTGTCAAAGCGCGGCGAACGGTAGCAGGCCAGATTGGAATCGCCCACGTTCTTGCCATACAGCAGCTGCACGAAGTTGTCGCCATCCGGGTAGTCGGCCAGCCACGCCGCACCGGCCATGCCGTACTGGCAATCACGCAGCGTCTTGCCCTGTTCGTTCCACTGCATCACGCGGAAATTGACACGCACCTTGATAGCGTCAAACGCCTGTTGCCAGTATTCGTTCCACTGCTTGTCCACGGCGGTGGGGCCGGTAATGAAATCCACCACCAGCGGGCGGCCATCCGGCTGACGGCGCTTGCCATCCGGCCCGAAGCGATAACCGAAACGATCCAGCAGCGCATTGGCCAGCGCCGGGTTATACGGCACGGCGGCGCGGAAACGCGGATTGTGGCCAGCGACGTTATCCGGGATCAGATACTGCGCCTTGACCGCCTGATTGCGACGAATATTGAGGATGGTGTCATCGGTATTGAACGCCATGGCAATGGCGCGGCGCAGCGCGATCTTGTCCTTGCCGTAGCCGCCCACCACCGGGTCTTGCATGTTGAACGGGAAATAGGTGATTTCTTCATCCAGCGAGCGCAACAGACGCACCCCTTTTTGCTGCAAGGCCGGTTTCAACGCCACGCGCCACGGGTTTTTCGGGTCGAGAATCAGCGCCTGCCGCACCACCGGTTGCGGGATGCCACCCATGTCCAGATCACCACTGCGGAACGCCAGCCACATTGGCTGTTCTTCCTGAATCACCGAAATTTCCACCCGGCCGATCTGCGGCATGGTCTTGCCGTTCATCTCGCGGGCGATGCGCTGGTCCAGCGGGTCGGCGCCGGGGCGGTAATGGAACACCACCTTGCGGAAGTTGGGGTTGGCCACCAGCGAAATGTGGTTGCCCGGCTTCCATTCACGCAGCATGTAAGGCCCGGTGCCCACCGGGTGCGCGTGCGTGTTGTTGCCATACGCCTCGATCACCTCGCGTGCCACGGCGCCCAGCGTTGGCATGGCCGGGATATAGGGCAAGGCCGGTTGTGGCGCCGTCAGCGTCAGGCGCAGGGTGTAGCGGTCTGGCGTGGCAATCCCGGCAACCGGCGCGTTGTAATCCAGCCGCCCCTTGGCTTTCTTCACCAGCGCATCCAGACCAACAAACTTGCCGGTCACCAGATAGCTGGAGGGAGAGCCAACGGCCGGGTCGGCCAGCCGCTTGATGCTGTAGGCAAAATCCGCCGCGGTCAGTTCGCGCTTTTTGCCTTTGAACACCGGGTCGGGCGCAAAGTGGATGCCACGTTGCAGGTGAAAGGTATACACCTTGCCATCGGCACTCACCTCCGGCATGGCAGTGAGCACATTAGGCACCAGCCGGGCCGGGCGGGCGAGATAGTCGTAGCCGAGCAAGGTATCGAACACGCTTTCCGTCACGGCCGACGAATACACATCCGACACCTTGGCCGGATCAAAGCCGGTTTCCGGCGCGCTGAACGCCACACGCAGCACCTTGTGCGCATCCGCCGCGAGCGCAGCGGTGCTTAACGTCAGCAACAGCGCGCTGCTCAACACTCTGCCCTTCCATCCGCTCACTGGCTCTCCTCCCTGTCGGTTACTGTGCGCATTCTAGCAAGACCCGGCGAGATTCAGGCGGCCGCACCGGTGGCTTTGTCAAACCAGCGGGTGGGCAATATCCGCTTGAGAAACCAGAACAGGTGCGTGGGAAACGTTACCCGGTAGCGCGGTGCCGGGCGCGAGCAGGTCAGCGCCTTGAGCACGGTATTGGCCACGGCGCTGGCTTAAGCAGGGTAAACGGCGCGGCATGCCCAACCTTTTTCAAGCGTTGCAGCTGACGCTGATACATGTCGCGGTGCACGCTATGCTCGATATACACGTGCTGCACAAACCGCTCCAGCGCATTGGGGCGGAAGCGGCTTTCGATCGGCCCAGGCTCCACCAGCGACACATGAATGCCGCTGCCCGCCAGTTCCAGCCGCAACGTGTCGCACAGGCCTTCCATTGCGTACTTGCTGGCGTTGTAGGCACCACGCCACTTCATCGCGGCAAACCCGAGAATGGAGCTATTGAACAGAATCCGTCCATGCCCCTGACGGCGCATCACCGGCAACACGGCATTGGTCAATTCCCGGGCACCAAACAGGTTGACCTCAAACTGATCGCGCATCACCTCGCGGCGAATATCTTCCACCGCGCCCGGCTGGCCCACCCCGGCATTGTTGAACAACGCATCCAGCGTGCCGCCACTACGCGCCAGCACCTCGGCCAAGGCCGCGTTGATGGAAGCCGAATCACGCACGTCCAGCTGCAGGCTTTCCAGCCCTTGTTCGGCCAACCTGGCCACATCCGCGGCCTGACGGCAACTGGCAAACACGCGCCAGCCCGCCGCCTTGAGCGCCAGCGCCGTCGCCGGGCCGATGCCGCTGGAACAACCGGTAATCAGTATGGTCTTGGAAGGAGTCATCACATCTTTCTGACAGCAAATAACGCGTTACCCTACACCATCGCGACACGCCGCAGAACCCGTCGGTGGCGACCTCGCCCCGGCACCGCCACAACACGCCGCAGGCAAACGCCTCCACGGCGCACCGATTTGGACTAAAATGGCGCCCGGACAACGCAACCCGCACAAGGAAACCGCCATGGCGAAATCCGCCAAAGCCCCGGCCAGCTTTGAAACGGCACTGGCCCAGCTGGAGGACATCATCCAGGCGATGGAAAGCGGCGACATGCCGCTGGAAACGGCCCTCACCTCTTACAAGCAAGGCATTGAGCTGATCAAGTTCTGCCAGAGCAAGCTGAGCGACGCCGAGCAGCAACTGAAAATTCTGGAAAACAACGAACTCAAACCGCTGGACCTGCCCAATGGCCCATGATGCTTTCATCGGCTGGATGACCGCCATCCAGCAAACCACCGAATCGGCGCTGGAAACCCTGCTGCCTGCGGCTGACATCGCGCCGCAGACGCTGCATCAGGCCATGCGCTACAGCACCCTGCAAGGTGGCAAGCGTGTACGGCCGTTGCTGGTCTTTGCCGTAGACGAACTGGTTTCGGCCAACCCTGCGCATCTGGCGCGGCTGGGCTCAGCCGTCGAGATGATCCACGCCCTACTCGCTGGTGCACGACGACATGCCGTGCATGGACGATGACGTGCTGCGCCGCGGCAAGCCGACCTGTCACGTGGAATACGACGAACCCACCGCCTTGCTGGTGGGCGATGCGCTGCAAACCCGGCGTTCGAGCTGCTGACCGTACCGCTGGAAGGTATTGCGCCAGCGCGCCAGCTGGCCATGGTGCGCACGCTGGCTCAGGCGTCCGGCCACGCTTGCATGGCTGGCGGTCAGGCCATTGATCTGGCCAGTGTCGGCATCAGCCTGAGCCTGCCCGAGCTGGAATACATGCACCTGCTCAAGACCGGCGCCCTGATTCGTGCCTCGGTCCTGCTGGGCGCCATGGCTTAGCCAGCCGCTTAACGACGAACAGACCGCGCAGCTGGACCACTTTGCCAAGCGCATCGGGCTGGCGTTTCAGGTGGTGGACGATATTCTCGACTGCGAAGCCGACACCGCCACGCTGGGCAAAACCGCTTAAGCAAGGATGCCGCGCACGACAAACCTACCTACGTCAGCCTGATGGGGTTGGCCGAAGCCAAGCAGTTTGCCCGCGACCTGCACGATGAAGCCTTTGCCGCGCTCGACAGCTTTGGCCCTGCCGCGCAACGACTCAAGGAACTGGCCGACTACATCGTCGCCCGCTCGTTCTAAACAGCACAAAGAACAACAACCATGTATCCGCTGCTTGAAACCATCAACGCCCCCGCCGACCTGCGCAAATTGCCACGTCAGGATCTCCCCAAGCTGGCGCTGGAACTGCGCGACTTCCTGTTGCAATCAGTCAGCCAGACCGGCGGCCATCTGGCCTCCAACCCGGGCAGCATCGAACTGACCATCGCCCTGCACTACGTATTCAACACCCCGGACGACCGGCTGGTATGGGATGTCGGGCACCAGACCTATCCGCACAAGATCCTCACCGGGCGCCGCGAGCGCATGTCGACCATGCGGCAAAAAGGCGGGCTGGCCGGTTTCCCCAAGCGCGAAGAATCGGAATACGACACCTTTGGCGTGGGCCATTCGTCCACCTCCATCGGCGCCGCACTGGGCATGGCGGCCGCCGCCAAGCAGCAAAAACTGGCTCGCAAGTGTGTGGCCATCATTGGCGATGGCGCGATGACCGCCGGGCAAGCGTTTGAAGCCCTGAACAACGCTGGCGCCATGGACACCGATCTTTTGGTGATCCTCAACGACAACGACATGTCGATCTCGCCCAACGTCGGTGCGCTCAATAACTATCTGGCCAAACTGATGTCTGGGCGCTTCTACGCCGCGATGAAACAAAGCTCCAGCAAGGTGCTGGGCATGGCGCCGCCGCTGAAGGAACTGGCCAGCAAGGTCGAGGAACATGTCAAAGGTTTCCTCACGCCGGGCACGCTGTTTGAAGAGTTCGGCTTCAACTACATCGGCCCGATCGACGGCCACGACCTGAACGTGCTGGTGGATACGCTCAAGAACATCAAGAGCCTCAAGGGTCCGCAGTTCCTGCACATCGTCACCAAGAAGGGCCACGGCTACAAGTTGGCCGAAAACGACCCGGTCAAATACCACGGCGTCACCAAGTTCGACCCGGCCAGCGGCCTCTCCGGCAGCAAGGGCAGCGGCAAACCGCAATACACCCGGTGTTTGGCGACTGGATCTGTGACATGGCCAAGCTCGACCCGCGACTGGTAGGCATTACCCCGGCCATGCGCGAAGGCTCTGGCCTGGTGCGTTTCGAGCAGGAACACCCGGACCGCTACTTCGACGTGGCGATTGCCGAACAGCACGCGGTGACCTTCGCCGTAAGCCTCGCCTGCGACGGTGCCAAACCGGTGGTGGCGATCTACTCCACCTTTCTGCAACGCGCCTACGACCAGCTGATTCACGACGTGGCGCTGCAAAACCTGCCGGTGGTGTTTGCCATCGACCGCGCCGGGCTGGTGGGCGCCGACGGCCCAACCCACGCTGGCGCCTTCGACCTGAGCTTCTTGCGTTGCATCCCCAACATGACCGTAATGGCGCCATCGGATGAAAACGAATGCCGCCAGATGCTCTACACCGCCTTCACGCTGGATAGCCCCACGGCCGTACGCTACCCGCGCGGCGTAGGCCCCGGCGCCAGCATCGAAGCCAACATGACTGCCCTGCCGGTGGGCAAGGGTGTGGTACGACGTCAGGGCAGCAAAATCGCCATTCTGGCCTTTGGCAGCATGGTGGCGCCCGCCCTGCAAGCAGCCGAAGCGCTGGATGCCACGGTGGCCGACATGCGTTTTGTCAAACCGCTGGACGTGGAACTGGTGCAAAGGTTGGCCGAAAGCCATGAGTTCATCGTCACGGTAGAAGAAAACGTCATCATGGGCGGTGCCGGTTCGGCCTGTCTGGAAGCCTTGCAAGCACTGCGTCTGCGCACGCCGGTATTGCAACTGGGGCTGCCGGACAGCTACGTCGAACATGGCGACCCGGCGCAATTGCTGGCCGACTGCGGACTCAACGCTGCTTAGGCATCCAGCAGAGCATCACCGCCTACCTCGCGCCACCGCGCCAAGCCTAAAGGACTGCGCATGAACGGCATCGACCTCGCTAACTGGCTCAATCTTCGAGGCACTCCATTCGAGGCCTTGCCGTTATTCATTACCAGCCTTGCCATCGGCTTGCTGATGGGGGTGGAACGCGAGCGCAAACACCACACGCTGGCCGGTATCCGTACCTTTCCGCTGACCGCGCTGTTTGGCACCATTGCCGCCATGCTGGGCGACAGCTATGCCTCCGTACTACCGTTAAGCGTCGGGCTGCTGGCCACCACGGCGTTCGGCTTCCTGCCGCTCTCCAGCCACGAAGGCGATAACGTCGAACCGCGCACCACCACCGTGGTGGCGTTGCTGGTGGTGTTCGGTCTGGGCGCACTGGTCTGGCACGGCCATTCCGGTCTGGCCGTTGCCTGCGGCATCATCACCACCAGTTTGCTGTCGCTCAAACCCGAACTCACCGGCCTGTCGCAAAAGCTGGATCGGCGCGACCTGCTCTCCATCCTGCAATTTGCCGCCCTGTCATTCATCGTGCTGCCGCTGCTGCCCGACCGCACTTTTGGCCCGTATCAGGCCATCAACCCGCATGAAGTGTGGCTGATGGTGACGCTGATTGTCGGTGTCGGCCTGAGTGGCTATCTGGCGGTGAAGATTCTGGGCGAGCGCGTTGGCGGCCCGGTGCTGGGCATTCTGGGCGGACTGGTCTCCTCCACCGCCACCAGTCTGGTCTATGCCCGCGAAGCGCACGAAAACCCGCAGTCGGAACGGCTGGCCACCTCGGTCATCCTGCTGGCCAATCTGGTGCTGTTTGCCCGCCTGACCCTGCTGTGCGCCGCGTTGCAGCCGAGTGCGCTGGGCAGCGTAGCGATGGCAACCCTGCTTAACACTGGTGTGCGGACTGATCGCCACGCTGTTTCCGCTACGCCGAGGGCCACAACGGCCAGAACCAGCCAGAGCTGCAACTGTCCAACCCGTCGGAACTGAAAGTGGCCATCGGCTTTGGCCTGATGTTCGCGGCGGTAATGTTTTGCGCCGCCTGGCTCAATACGGTATTTGGCAGCAAGGGGGTGTATGTCGTGGCGCTGATCTCCGGCATCAACGATGTCGATGCCATCTCGCTAACTGCCTTGAACCTGTTTGGTCAGGCCAAGCTAACCATCCACCAGACCGTCACCACCATGGTGCTGGCCATTGCCGCCAACACCCTGTTCAAGTACGGGCTGATTGCCAGTCTGGGTGGCAAATCGCTGGCCCTGCGTTGCCTGCCCACCTTTGTGGCCACGTTGGTTGGCATGCTGGCAGGGCTGAGTGCCGTCTGGCTGATGAATTGAATTCAATTCCCGACAACTTTACTCAACTATTGGCGCGCGCTATACTTCCCGCCATAACTTACCCGTTTGAAAACACCGCAGAATGAACGCCTCCAGCATCCCTGACGTGCAAAACTCGCGCGACAGCCGCAACCTGCCGATCAACAAAGTCGGCATCAAGTCCATCCGTCACCCGGTACAAGTGGCCGAACGCGCCGGTGGTGCACAGAATACCGTCGGCATGTTCAACATGTACGTACACCTGCCTGCCGAATTCAAAGGCACGCACATGTCGCGCTTCGTGGAAATCCTCAACAGCCACGAACGTGAAATCTCCGTCGCCAATTTCGAATCCATCGTGCGCCAGATGGTGCAGCGGCTGGAAGCCCGTTCCGGTTACATCGAAATGAGCTTCCCCTACTTCGTCAGCAAGACCGCGCCGGTGTCCGGGGTAAAAAGCCTGCTGGATTACGAAGTAACCTATATCGGTGAAATGGTGGACGGCGAATACCGCTTCACCATGAAAGTCATGGTGCCAGTCACCAGTCTGTGCCCGTGTTCCAAGCAGATTTCCCAATACGGTGCGCACAACCAGCGCTCGCACGTCACCATGACCGCCCGCACCGAGCACTACGTCTGGATCGAAGAACTGATCGACATTGCCGAGCGTCAGGCGTCCTGCCAGCTGTACGGCTTGCTCAAGCGGCCAGATGAAAAATACGTCACCGAACGCGCCTACGAGAATCCGAAGTTTGTGGAAGACATGGTGCGCGACGTAGCCGCCGAACTGGATAGCGACGAGCGCATCAGCGCCTACGTGGTGGAATCGGAAAACTTCGAATCCATCCACAATCACTCCGCCTACGCGTTGATCGAACGCGACAAAACCGCCGAGTAAACCGTTTGCTTCTCACGTAAAAAAGGCAGCCCGCATGGCTGCCTTTTTTGTTTCCAGCACAACCAGAGTTGGCCGAATACCGACTACCCAGCATGGGGCTAGCTCACCTCAGCTGTTGTAGCCGTCAGACGGGAAATGCCCTGCAAAATGCTCTGTGCTGTTTCCAGTGGACGCTCCAGCGGAAACAGATGCGAACCTGCCTGCTGGCTAACCTGCATGTTGAAATGGCGACGTAGCCAGGCCACGTCCACCGGCCGCAACACATCGGATTCCTGACCGGTAATCAGCAAGGCCGGTACGTTGAGCTGGCCGCGATAACGGCGGTAATCGTGCGGCAAGGTACGGTAAATGGCATGTTCCACTTGCGGGCGAAACTTGAGCTGACGGCCGCCCTGATGGTTCGGCACCGTGCCGTGCTCGGCATAATCCATCAGGCAATCCGGGTCAAAACGGGCAAACAGCGGTTTGCGCGCAAAATAATCGTATACCCGCTGCACCGATGCCCAATTATCGCGCCGCCGCAGGGTATTGCCGCCCGGCGTGATGCGATCGATGAACCCCAGCTTCTTGGCCAGCCAGATGCTATGCGCCCGCCACGGCGACAACAGCGGCGAATCCAGAATGATCAAACCGCGAAACAGCGCCTAAGCCGCGCCAATGCCGCGTAAAATAACAAAATTCCGCCCAGCGAATGCCCAACCCCGATCACCGGAGCCGTTGCCCGTTGCTCAAGATGAGCCAGCGTCTCCTGCACCAGATGCGGCCAGCAGTCGGTAACCGGGAAATGTGCGCTATGGCCGATGGCATCAATGTAGTCAACCTGATGATGTTCGGCCAACTTGACCAGCAGTTTCCGGTACACTGTGGCGGGAAAACTATTGGCATGGGCAAAGTAGATGGTTTCTCGCATGATGTGTGATAGCCCGTTTATGTTTTTTGTGACCATGATCTTACCGGAAAGCCGCCACCACGGCAGAGCCTGCCGGAACCAAGCGCCCCGCCGATAGTCCACTTCACTATCAGAATGACATGACTGTAACCATGCGTGTGTTGTCCCTTTTTCGCTCTGCTCTGCCCTTGCCAGCGCGGCTACTGGCCGGGTTTGCCCTGCTACTGGGTATGTTGGCCAGCAGCCTCCCGGCCCGGGCACTGAATGCTTCCGACCTGCTGCCACCGGAAAAAGCCTTTCCGGCCCAAGTGACACGCGCAGGCAACACACTGACAATCACCTTCGATGTGGCCGACGGCTATTACCTCTACCGTGACCGCCTGCATTTCAGCAGCGAACCGGCCGGGCTGGTCGGCAACCCGCAATTACCCGCAGGCAAGGTCAAGCAGGACCGCTTCTTTGGCGCACAAACCATCTATCACGGCAAAACCGTGGTCACGTTGCCACTCAAGCCCGGTGCGCCGTCAAGCTTTACCCTTAACGCCAACTTACAAGGCTGTGCCACGGCTAAGCATTTGCTACCCGCCCTACACGCACAAGCTGAAAGTAGGCCAGCGTTCGACGCTACCA
This sequence comes from Paludibacterium denitrificans, assembly GCF_009707705.1. Taxonomy (GTDB): domain Bacteria; phylum Pseudomonadota; class Gammaproteobacteria; order Burkholderiales; family Chromobacteriaceae; genus Paludibacterium_A; species Paludibacterium_A denitrificans. The sequence goes on from NZ_WLYX01000001.1 coordinate 165,792, forward strand.
GGGCTGGCTGAGCGATGCAGCCCCCGGCAGCCCATCGCCCACCACACACCCCACCTTGGCCACGCAAGGCTGGCTCAGCACGCTCGGCACCTTTCTGCTGGCTTAGCCTTGGCATGGCTTTTACCGCCTGCATGTATCCGCTGCTGCCTATCGTTTCGTCCCTGATTGTTAAGCGAGGGCCATATCCTCACCCGCAGGAGGGGTCTGGCGCTGTCGTTCACCTACGTACAAGGACTGGCGCTGACTTACACCAGCATCGGCATCATTGCCTTAAGCCTTACCGGCAGCCTGCTGACAGTCTGGTTGCAACAACCCGCCGTGGTACTGAGCGCCAGTGCGCTGATGGTGGTGTTTGCGCTGTCGATGTTTGACCTGTTCAGCATCCAGCTACCCGCCGCCCTGCAATCCAGGTTGGCCGAAACCTCCAACCGGCTGTCGGGAGGCAAAGCGGCCACGGTATTTCTGATGGGCGCTTTCTCCGCCCTGATCATCGGTCCCTGCGTCGCACCGCCGCTGGCCTTGGCTTTGGGCTACATCGGCAGCACCGGCGATGCGCTGTTGGGTGGTGCCGCGCTCTACAGCATGGCGCAGGGACTGGGGTTGCCGCTGATCGTGATCGGCACCTTTGGCGGCCATATTCTGCCGCGCGCCGGTAGCTGGATGAATGTGGTCAAGAGCCTGTTTGGCGTCGTCATGCTGGCCTCTGCCATCTGGCTCGCCACGCCGTTTTTACCCGCCATCGCCGTAATGCTGCTGTGGGCAACGCTACTGATCGGCACCGCGGTCTTCCTCAAAACCTTTGAAAACCTGCCCGCCAATGCCCATGTGGCACAACGGCTGGGCAAGGCGCTGGGGTTGATGCTGTTTCTGATCGGCGCTGCGCAGGTCGTGGGCGTACTGGCTGGCGAAGACAACCCGCGCTACCCGCTGCGCTGGCTGGCGAGCAAACCGGTACAAGCCGCCACACTCAGCCAGCCGGATTTCCTCCCCACCACGACCCCAGCCAGCTTCGACTCGATTCTGGCGCAGGCACGCGCGCAGGGTAAACCGGTGTTGCTGGATTTTTATGCCGACTGGTGCATATCCTGTAAAGAGCTAGAGGCCGATACCTTCCCGCATCCGCAAGTCAAACCGCTGATGCAGAAGTTTGTTCGCGTGCGGGCCGACGTGACCGCAGGCACAGCCAACCAGCAGGATCTGCTCAAACGCTTTGGCCTGTTTGGCCCACCGGGCGTCATTCTGTTTGACGGCCGTGGCAAGGAAGTCCAACCGCATCATCGGTTTTACCCAAGCCGATGAGTTTGCACACCAGCTGCAACGCGCGCTGTAATACGGCGGACACGGGCTCACCCCACCACACTTGTTGACTACTGGACGATTCATGGCGGAAAAAGGCTTTCCCAATATCAGCGTAATAGCGGTGTTCCGCGTAGCCGTGGTGGCATTGCTGGTACTGGCCTGTGTGCGCGTCATCCAGCCGTTTCTGGGCGCACTTGCCCGGGCGGCCATTATTGCCATTTCAGCCCGGCCGCTGTTCACCCGCCTGCGTCAGTATTTCAACGGCCGCGGTTAGCTGGCGGCACTACTGGTTGTCAGCGCCTTGGCGCTGGCGCTGGCCATTCCCTTGGGTCTGATGGCGTTGACTCTGGCCGACACCATTCCGCACCTCTCCCGTCTGGCGTATGACCTGACCAACTTTAAGCTACCGGACGCACCACACTGGCTCGGCACCATCCCCATTGCTTAGCCCCAGCCTGCAAAAATTCTGGCAAGGCACACAGTCCGATCTGCCCGGGTTTATCGACCGTATCCGCCCCACCATCAACAGCACCGCGCTCTGGGCCCTGCAACAAGGCGCCAGCATGGGTATCAGCCTGATGGAAATCGTTTTGGCCATCGTCATTGCTTAAGCCTGCTTCTGGTCAACGGCGATGCACTCTGGGATGCCGCTGACCACGCCATCGTCAAACTGGGCGGTGCGCCAGCCGACGACGTGAGCGAAGTCATCGCCCGTACCGTGCGCAGCGTGACCACTGGCATCGTCGGCACGGCACTGGCGCAAACCCTGCTATGCGTGATCGGTTTGCTGATTGCTTAAGCGTACCCGGCGCCATCACGCTGGGCTTTCTGTGTTTCGTCATTGCCGTGGCACAGTTGCCAACGCTGCTGGTCTGGCTACCCGCTGCACTATGGGTGCTTTATATCGGTGAAACAGGGCTCGGCGTTTTCCTCATGCTATGGGGCTTCTTGCTGGTCAACACCATCGACAACTTCCTCAAACCGATGCTGATCAGCCGGGGCGCACAAATGCCGCTGTCGCTGATTTTCATGGGGGTGATTGGCGGCTTGCTGGCCGGGGTATGCTCGGGCTGTTTATCGGCCCCACACTGCTGGCCGTTGGCCTGAACCTGTACCGTCATTGGCTGGAGCTGGATGAAAATGCCAGCGAGCCACCCGCCAGCGTGCCGACGCCACCCAACAATTAATAGCCTAATAGCCGCCTCTCAAGGTTGGCCGAAACGGCCAACCACTGCGTAGCGCCCCCAAGCTGATGGCGGCTCAGCCCTGCCCCTCCGATGACGGCGATTTGCGGCGGCGCGCCAGCAGACGCTCGCATTGCTGGCGTTGCTGGGTAATCTCTTTTAGCACCAGCCGGATATCTTCCATCTGATCGAGCAGTTGCCGCTCGCGCTGTTGCAGCAAACGGATAAACTCCTGCAATTGCGACGCGTTGTTGTCATCGGCATCGTACAGATCAAACAACTCGCGGATTTCCTGTAACGACAAGCCGATACGCTTGCCACGCAAGATCAGCATCAGGCGGATACGGTCACGTGCGGCTGTAAATACGCCGCTGCCCCTGTCTGGCTAAGCTCCAGCAAGCCCTGATCCTCATAAAAACGGATCGTACGCGTGGTCACATCAAATTCGCGGGCCAAATCGCTAATGGTAAAGCTCGGTTCAGCCTTCATGGATACTCTGTCCGCACATGGCAAATAACCTCTATTCTAACGGTGCACGCCTTCGCTTAAGCACGGTAACGTCGCAACGGGTTGATCGCCCATGTTGTTATTGACGTTAACGTCAACGCGAATATAGTGTGTAGCACTGCTCACAACAAGAGGAGACACCCATCATGAGCAAACCCAAAATTGGCGTAGTCGGCGTTGGCACCATGGGCAACGGCATTGCCCGGTCTTTGCCATGCGTGGCTTTGACGTGACCGTGGCTGATGTCAGCCAGAGCATACTGGAACACGGGCTGAGCACCATCCGGCATAGCCCGGGACGGTTGGCAAAGAAAGGCCAGATTGAAGACACCGATATTCCCGCCATCATGACGCGCCTGCGCCCAAGCACACGCCTTGCCGACATGGCCGACCGCGATCTGGTTGTGGAGGCCGTGACCGAGGAAGTCCACACCAAGGAAGAAATCTTCCGCGAGTTGGCCGAATCGGTACGCCCCGACACCGTACTGGCCTCCAACACGTCATCCATTTCCCTGACACGCATTGCCAGCTGGGTGCCGCATCCGGAACGTGTCATCGGCATGCACTTCATGAATCCGGTGCCAGTGATGCAATTAGTTGAAATCGTACGCGCCCGGCAAACCGGCGATGCAGCTTTCAATACCGTACAGGAGTTATCGCGGGTGTTGGGCAAAACACCGGTAAGCGTCAAGGATTACCCGGGCTTCGTCTCCAACCGCGTGCTGATGCCGATGATCAACGAAGCCGCATTCACCCTGTACGAAGGGCTGGCCAGCGCCGAAGACATCGACCATGTCATGCGCCCGGGCATGAACCACCCGATCGGCCCGCTGGCTCTGGCCGACATGATCGGGCTCGACACTTGCGTTTCCATCATGGATATCCTTTACCATGAGTTTCGCGACAGCAAGTACCGTGTCTGCCCGCTGCTGGTACAACTGGTGGCGGCTGGCTTAGCTGGGGCGCAAGACAGGCCGGGGTTCTTCGATTACAGCCAGAACAGCGAAGCCTGATCGCGCCAGCGCAAAACCAGCGCCAGCCACGACAGGCATGACAAGGCCCCAAACGGGCCGGGACGAACAAAACATGGGGGGCATCAATGTCTGACACCGTCATCTTTGAAGAACGCACCACTGCCAGCGGGCACCGGCTTGGCATTGCCATGCTCAATGCGGAAAAATCGCTCAATGCGCTAACGCTGGACATGATCCGGCAGTTGGCCAAACAGCTCGCCAACTGGGAACACGACAGCAAAGTGGTCGCCGTGCTGCTGCGCGGAGCCGAGAGAAGGCCTTTTGCGCTGGCGGTGACGTACGCATGTTGCGTCAGGCCTTGCGCGACAACTGCCAATACCCCAATCCACTTGTCACGACTTTTTTCAGTGAAGAATATGCGCTCGACTACCATATCCATACCTACCGCAAGCCATTGATTGTTTGGGGTAGCGGCATCGTCATGGGCGGAGGGCTGGGGCTAATGGCGGGCGCCAGCCATCGCGTGGTAACGGCCAGCACGCGCATCGCCATGCCGGAAATTACCATCGGGCTTTATCCAGATGTCGCGGCCAGTTGGTTCCTGCAACGCATGCCTGCGCACATGGGCCTGTTTCTGGGGCTGACGGGTGCGCCGCTAAACGCGCATGATGCCTTGTTGTGCAACTTGGCCGACCATCTCGCCAGCGCAGATGGCTGGGACAACATGCTGCAACAGCTGGCCAGCCTCTGGAGTGAAGACGCCGGAAATAATCGGGCCAGCATCACCGCCTTGCTGAACGAGCTGGAAATCGAGGCGCGCAACACCCTGCCCGATTCCAATGTTGCCCGCCACCTGCTGACGGTACACCGCCTGCTCAACCGCGGCACATTGAGCGCTGTGGCCGACGCACTGACCCATGAGTATTTCACTGACCCCGGCTGGTCAATGCCGCACAGACTTTTGCCAATGGCAGCCCCACTTCGGCCGCCATCACCGGAAAGCATTCCAGCGCGCACGCCATCTGTCGCTGGCAGAGGTATTCCGCATGGAACTGACCCTGTCGGTCAACGTCTGCAACAAGCCGGACTTTTCCGAAGGCGTACGGGCGCTACTGGTAGACAAGGACCGTAGCCCTCGTTGGGTTCGGCCAACCTTGCAAGAGGTTGATCAAGACTGGCTCAACAGCCACTTCATTTCGCCGTGGCCGGTAGACGCACACCCACTCGCGGCCCTTGCCGAGTAATTACGGTCACATAGGGTTGGCCGAATTAGCAACGCCCGCTTTCGGCCAACCCTATGGCCTCAGCGCGATTTATCGCGCAATTCGTAACCAGCCGCTTGCAGGCTGCGACGGAATTCGGCCATGGCGATATTCACCAGCTGCGGCTGGCCGGTAAAGCCAAATTCAATATGCATCTGCGGAATAGCTTCGTTGCCAAAGTTGGGCAAACTCGACAACTTCAGTTGCGGATAACGCTGGCTGTACTCCTGCATCAGCGTAATCAGATCGCCTTCCCGCGCGTTGAGCGCAATCACGGTTTCTTCCACCTCCGGCTCGGCGTTATGCAGTTGCGGATAACGCTCATCCAGCACCCACTCGACCATCGGCCATGCCATGGATGGAAAACCCGGCACAAAGTGCACATGACCATGAGAGAAGCCCGCCATTTGATTGACCGGATTGGGAATCAGGGTGGCGCCCTTGGGGAAATTCCCCATGTTGATGCGATGCGGATAGGCTTCCGCACCAAAGCGCCCTTCAATCAGCGCCCGGCTTCCGGGTGGATCTCCAACTCCAGCCCCAGCGCTTCGGCCGCACATTGCCGGGTGTAATCATCCGGCGTGGCGCCAATGCCGCCAAAGCTGAACACCAGATCCCCGCTGGCAAAGGCGCGTTTGAGCGCATCGCGCAAGCGCAGCGGAGCATCCCCGACATACTCCACCCAAGCCAGCTTCATGCCACGCGTGGCCAGCATACGGATCAACGAAGCCATATGCTTGTCCTGACGCTTGCCAGACAACAATTCGTCACCAATGATGATGGCACCTACTTGCATGGATTACTTTCCTGTAAACAAGGTTGTATCGCCATAACGACGGCTTAATCGGCGGGTCGAAAAGAACCAGGGCTACGCGGCGGACAGGCACAAATCCGCCATACACTCAGAGTCGACCAGATGCGCCGCTAGTGGCGCCCTTTACCCTGTAGTGCATAAAAGCCCTGCCCGACCAGTTCTCGCAAAGCCGCATGACATTCTTGCATCGCTCGCCCGGAAGGCACGTACCACAACAACCCGCCGTCTTCGTAACGCACCCAGCCGGTTGGCGCAGGCAGTACCTGTAACCCAGCCTCACGGAAAAAAGGCACGGCGCGGGCCAAATGCCAACCTTGACTCACCAGTACAATACGCCGCACCCCGGAGGCACGCAGCAGCGCGGCGGAATAACTGGCGTTTTGCAGCGTGGTATTTGACCGGGTTTCCACCCAACGCGGCTTGATACCGTAATCTTCGGCCAACATCCGCGCCATGACCAGCCCTTCGGCCTCGCCGCCCAACGGGGCCCCACCCGTCACCAGCAACGGTTTGCCACTCAGGCGCGACAATCGCACGGCGTAACGCAGGCGCGTCAGCGTATCGGCCGACGGTTCATTCTGCCCATACTCCGGGGCCGGTTTCTTGCCGCCCCCCAGCACCACAATCGCCTGATAATCACGCAAACGGGTCACATCGACGACCGGATAACGTTCCAGATAACCATTAAGCCACATGGCCGTGCGCGGGATAGACAGCAAATACCCCAAAAGCAGCGCCATTAGCAATAACGACAAACCCAAGCGCCGATACCAACGTCGCAGCCCGATACCGCACAACGCCAGCAGCAAATAATTGAGCGGCGGCAACAATAAAGCCCCGAAGAGCTGATGAATCAGCACTTCGGGGCTTGGAGTAACGATCATGTACTTAAGCCTTAGCCGCCCAGATAGGCATTACGTACGCGCTCGTCGTCCAGCAGTTCTTGAGCCGGGCCACTCATGGTGATACGACCGCTTTCCATGACATAGCCACGTTGCGACACTTCCAGCGCCAGCTTGGCGTTTTGTTCCACCAGCAACATGGTCACGCCCTCTTTGGCAATCATCTGGATGATTTCAAAAATCTTTTCCACGATGATCGGCGCCAAACCCATGGACGGCTCATCCAGCAGCAACAGCTTGGGTTTGGACAACATCGCCCGTCCCATGGCAACCATTTGCTGTTCGCCACCGGACAACGTGCCCGCCAATTGCTTGTAGCGTTCTTTCAGGCGCGGAAACAGCTCGTAAACACGCTCGATTTCCGTCACGATAGCCTGATTGTCGTTGCGGTAGAAAGCGCCCATGTGCAGGTTTTCTTCCACCGTCAACTTGCCAAAAATGCCACGACCTTCCGGCACCATGGCCAGACCATGCCGAACGAAATTGTGCGAGGCGATAGCGCCGGTGTCCGGCCATCATAGACAATACTGCCACCGGACTTTTTCACCATGCCCACCAGCGTTTTCAGCGTAGTGGTTTTACCAGCACCGTTGGCGCCAATCAGCGTTACCAGTTCGCCTTGGTCGATGTGAAAATCGATACCCTTGACCGCATGAATGCCGCCATAGGCCACTTGCAGGTTTTTTACTTCCAAGAGACTCATGAGTGTGCCGCTCCCAGATAGGCCTCAATTACTTTCGGGTTCTTGCGCACCTCATCCGGCACGCCCTCGGCGATCTTCTTGCCGTAGTCGAGCACGGCAATGCGGTCACACAGGCCCATCATCAGTTTTACGTCGTGCTCAATCAGCAGCACCGTCACGCCACTGTGACGAATCTTGTCCATCAACTGCTTAAGGTCATCCGTCTCTTTCGGGTTCATCCCGGCAGCAGGTTCATCCAGAGCCAACAGTTTTGGCTCGGTTGCCAAGGCACGGGCAATCTCCAGACGACGCTGGTGACCATAAGACAGGTTACGGGCGCGTTCTTCTGCCACATCAGCAATGCCAACGTATTCCAACAGCTCCAACGCCTTGTCGTGAATCGATTGCTCTTCCTCACGGGTACGGCGGTCACGCAGCACGGCACCCAATGCACCAGCCTTGCTACGGATGTGGCGGCCAACCATGACGTTTTCCAGCGCAGTCATTTCAGCAAACAACCGAATGTTCTGGAAGGTACGCGCAATACCGGCGCTGACCACAATGTGCGGCTTCTTCTGGAACAGGTTCTGGCCGTCAAACTCAAACTTGCCCTCGTCCGGCACGTACAACCCGGTCAATACATTGAACAGCGTGGTTTTACCGGCACCGTTCGGGCCGATCAGGCCGTAAATTTCACCCTTGTTGATGGTCAGGCTAACGTTGTTCAGCGCATGCAAGCCACCAAAGCGTTTGTGAATGCCATCAATTTTCAGCAGTACTTCAGCCATGTTGCCTTAACCTTTCTGCGCAGCTGCCGCTTCTTCGGCATCCTTGAACTCGGATTTGCGACGACGCGACGGCCACATCCCGGCAGGACGGGTCAGCATCATCACCACCATGGCCAGACCAAACAGCAGCATGCGGGCATTTTCCGGGTCGATCAGCATACGGCCGAAGGTATTCATCTGCAGCGGGCCAATCACGTCACGCAGGATTTCCGGTGCAATCGTCAACACCACCGCACCGAGAATCACCCCGGGGATATGTCCCATACCACCCAGTACAATCATGGCCAGAATCATGGTCGATTCGATCAGGCCAAACGACTCCGGAGAAATAAACCCCGGAAGGCTGCAAACAGACCACCTGCCACACCACCCGACAGTGCGCCCAGCGAAAAAGCCAGCAACTTGATGTTGCGGATGTTGATCCCCATGGCTGCCGCTGCAATATCATCTTCACGCAGCGCTACCCGGGCACGGCCAATACGCGAATGTTGCAGGCGCCAAGCCATGATCACCACCAGCACGGTCAGCACCGAGGAACAGGTAGTAGTACAGATACACACTGGGGAAAGACAAACCGGCAATCTGCAGTGTGGAACCCAGACCAACGCCGCCCAGCTGAATCGGATCGATCAGGTTAATACCCTGCGGCCCGTTGGTGATGTTCACCGGAGCGTTCAGGTTGTTCATGAAGATCCGTACGATCTCACCAAACCCGAGCGTCACGATTGCCGGTAGTCACCCTTCAGACGCAATACCGGGGTCCCCAGCAGAATGCCGAAAAATGCGGCAAACAACGCGCCTAGCGGAATCGTTATGTAAAACGGCAGATGGATACCGAAGTGCGGCGAGCCCAGCAATGCAAAGGTATAGGCGCCTACGGCATAGAAGGCGATAAAGCCCATATCCAGCAAACCGGCAAAGCCAACCACGATATTGAGGCCGAGCGCCAGCATGATATACAGCAGGGTAAAGTCGACGATACGAACCCACGAATTACCCAACGCGCCGCCCACCAGGAATGGCAGTACGCACAGCGCGATGGCAGAGGCAATAAACACCCCAACCTTCTTATTGGTTTCAAGTGCCTTGGTCACGTTTGTTCTCCCTTGATCAGGCACGGTCGGCCATCTTTTCGCCCAACAGGCCGGACGGACGGAAAATCAACACCAGAATCAGTACCATGAAGGCAAAGATGTCCTGATAGTTGGAGCCGAGGAAACCACCGGTAAGCTGACCGATATAACCAGCACCCAGGGCTTTCGATGATACCCAGCAAGATCCCCCCTGCTACCGCACCGCCCAAGTTGCCGATGCCGCCAAGAACCGCAGCAGTGAAGGCTTTCAAGCCGATCATGAAGCCCATGTAGTAGTGAGCCTGGTCATAGTTGGTTGCTACCATGACACCGGCTACCGCCCCCAGTGCCGAACCCAGCACAAAGGTAGCCGAAATAATGGTATTGACGTTGACGCCCATCAGGTAAAGCAACCGCCGGGTTCTGGCTGGTGGCGCGCATGGCACGGCCAAGCTTGGTCTTTTCCACCATAATCAGCAGCCCGGTCATGATCGCGAAACACAGCCCGATGATGATAATCTGCAATTTGGTGATGCTGGCGCCCATGATAGTGATCACGTCATGGCCGAGTATCGGCGGGAACGGAATATAGTTACGTCCCCAGATCAGGATGGCCACCTGTTGCAGCACAATGGACAGGCCAATGGCAGTAATCAGCGGAGCCAGACGCTGTGCGCCGCGCAATGGCCGGTACGCCACGCGCTCCAGCACGTAGCCCAGCAACATGCAGGACGGAATGGCAACCAGCATGCCAATCAGCACCAGCGCGGGGCCGGGCAGGCTGACACCGGCACCAATCAGTGCATTCACCACCGAGATAGTGACCATGGCACCAAACATAACGACTTCGCCATGGGCAAAGTTGATGAGCCCCATGATCCCGTACACCATGGTGTAGCCCAGCGCGATCAGCGCATAAATGCTACCCAGGACCAGACCATTGAGGATCTGTTGCAGAAAAATGTCCACGTGGGAAATCTCCTTTGATTGAACGACCCGGCAGCTCACGGGGGGTTTCCCTCTTGAAACAGCTGCCTGTGTTGTTTGCCTAGACGTGCCTTGTTGTTGGCTTCTGTCTTATAGCCGCACGGATTATGCGTGTGGATTCAATCGACTGTCAATCTTAAAAACTTGTTAAACCGGGGCAAAAACACATCTATTTTTTGTCACTCTAACACAATGATTTTTATAGTTTTTCCTGAAAAACAGCATAAAAATCCTGATAGATAACATGGAATATATCGAAACGGTTTTACCCCGAACCCAAGCAGTGGTTTCTTGTGTTTCGAACAGAAAAACGGCGATGAATTTTCACATTCGAAATACATTGTTCGCATAAACTCAGATACGAACCACCTCCGGCCTGCCCCCTTTCATATGTATACAATCGACAGTACACGTAATAGCAAATAGTGTTCCATGTCGAATCTGGCCCAAACCACCGTCCCTGCGGTTCTGCAATAGGCAAGAATTACCAATTTGCATCGACATTACCGTTGCAAAACTCATTCCTGCTTTACCACATTCAACAAAACTGTTGCAAACACGCGGCAATGGCACGCTTAACAAAGAACGCCAGTCGCTACTTTACTCCCACTGGCAGCAGTAAATGCACTGTTATAGCGCCAAATGCCCCACAACGAAACAAAAACGCCACCCACAGGCGGCGTCTGGCATTGACCACAACAATACGGTCAGCTTTGTGCTGACACGGAAACAAAGCGTACCGAATCACCCGCCTGTATCTGTAACGCTTCAGCCCTGGGCTGAAGTTAACTGCAGGGATTCTTGCGGCAACGCCAACTCTGCCAGAATTGCTCTAAAACCCGATCGCGAAGTATTGGAGATCAGATACGTTTGGCCTTCTTCGTTTGCAGGAGGTTCGGCCAACTTGACCGAGCCAAGCTGGCTCTGGCGGACGGCACGGATTTCTGTGAGATAGGATTGCAACGTAGGGCCAGCATCGAAAATATCGACGTAGCCTTCATAGCGAAACCCCTCTGACACCAGCAGGGCTTCGGCTGGCTGAGTGTTTTCATGGCTTTTGCCGATGACGGCTTGCGCGGCTGGAGGCAAAAAGTCGATGTACACCGGATGCTTGGGCATCAATTCAGCCACAAACGATTTCTGCCCTACCCCGGTCAGATAATCGGCCTGAGTGAAATCAATAGAGAAGAAATGGCGCCCCAACGCTTCCCAGAACGGTGAGCGCCCGGCATCGTCAGACACGCCACGCAGCTCGGCCATGACTTGCTTGCCAAATAACTGTGGAAACTGCGCCATAAACAGAAAACGGCTCTTGGAGAGCAAACTGCCATTGCGCTGGATACGATAATCCGGACGCAGGAACAGCGTGCACAATGCGGAACAGCCGGTGTGGTCGTTAGACAAAAACAACGTATCATGCCGCGAGTACACACCCAGTTCTTGCGACGCGTGCACGATGGTGCCGACCCGGTAGTTATACCGGGGCGCTTTCAGACCGACAGCCGCCTCGATGGCGCAGATACCCGCCACCACGCCACAAGCCGTATCTTCCAGCACAAAAACATAACCTTGATCGGCGCGCTCCAGCTCGCTGGCCATGGATAACTCGGAACGGCGAATACGCCGCGCCAGATTTTCTTCATCAACCGGCAACGAGGTCAGGCCAATTCCGGCATTTTTCGCCAAGGCCATCAAGCCGGGTAAATCCTGTTGCGCAACAGGCCGAATAACCATCATGCGGAACACCTCCCGGCATCTTGTTGCAAGCCGACCATACGCACCCGGCCATCGCGGTTTAGCCCCAACATGCTGGCCGCCTCCGGCCCCGGGATGACCACGCCATCCTGCACCGCCACGCGGGTTGCCGTTGCGGCAAAATCACCAGATTTCTGATTACTCACCAAACATGTCACGGCAGCAGCCGGAAGGTTGGCCGAAACCTTTATCGGTAACTGACGTTGATGTTCCATGGTGTACAGCCGATCCAGTTCGGCGGTAAGCACGGCTCCGCCATCAAAGATATCGATGTAGTTATCCGCTTCAAATCCTTCCCTGCTCAGGAACTGACACGGCAACTCAAAGTCAGGATGAATCTGCCCGATAACATGCTGGGCTTCATCCGGTAACAGCGGGACATAAATCGGATAGCTCGGCATCAGCTCGGCAATAAAGGTTTTGCTGCGCGAAACAAAAGCCTGCTCTACCTGCAGAAAGTCCATGTTGAAAAAACGCCGACCAATTGCATCCCAGAACGGGCTTTGCCCGGCGGCATCATGAAGCCCCGGCATTTCAGCAATGATGCGTCGCCCAAAACGTTGACGTTGGGCGCCAATAAACAGCAAGCGGGCGCGCGACAGCAACTCCGCAGCAACCGGTGGCTGCGCCGGATCAACATAAAACCCGCACAACTGCACCATGCCGGTCAGGTCATGGCACATATTAAGAACATGCACCCGGTTATTGACCTGAAGAGCGCGCGAAGCGTGCACAAAGGTTTCACTGCGGTAGCTGTAAAACGGCTCGTCAGAACCGGCTGAGGCATTGATTGACGCTGTCCCCACTACCTCGCCAGCCGATTCCAGCACGAACATATAATATTCACACCCGGAATCGCCAATGGCTTCATGTTCAAACGAAGAAACCGACTGCTGGATACGTTCAAACAGCTTGTCACGGTGGTTGGGCAAGCTGGTCACACTAATCCCGCTAACCACCGCCATGCGCTCAATGGCTTAAGCAAATCAGAAGTGCGAACAGGACGCACGGATAACATGAAACCACTCCCGGTTGCGTGTAATAGTCGGTACTTTACCGACATCCTTATTCCCGCCACATGCCAGACAGCCATGCAGCGCGCCAGTCATTCAACAAACAAAACAGTCAGACAAAAAACTGACGCTGCTCACCTGTCCTGCAGGCGACAGCGTCTGGCAATAAGGGCGTACCGTAACGGCACGCCCTTCGAACCGCACCGCGCTCAGGCAGCAAGCATGGCGGCAATCGCTGCATCAAAACGCTGCAAGCCTTCGTCGATATCTTTCTCGTCGATAATCAGCGATGGCGCCGGGCGGATCACGTTGGCACCAGCCACCAACACCATCAATTGCTGTTCTTCCGCCGCTTTGAGGAAATCCTTGGAACGTCCGGCAAATTCGTCAGCCAAGACACAGCCCAGCAATAGACCCATGCCGCGCACTTCCTTGAATACCTTGTATTTGCTGTTGATGGCATTCAGCCCGGCAACAAAACGTTGATTCCGTTCACGCACACCATCCAGCACGGCCGGGGTATTCACCGTTTCAACCACCTTGAGCGCCACCGCACACGCCAGCGGATTGCCACCATAGGTCGAACCATGGGTGCCGATACCAAAGCTCTTGGCCGCTTTCTCGGTAGCCAACATCGCGCCGATCGGGAAACCGCCGCCAAGAGACTTGGCCGAAGACAGCAGATCCGGCGTAACGCCATAGGCCTGATGGGCATACAGATAACCGGTACGCCCCACCCCGGTTTGCACCTCATCAAAGATCAGCAAAGCATTGTGCTGATCACACAGGTCACGCGCGGCTTGCAGGAAGGCCTGGTCAGCTTAAGCAACACGCCGCCTTCACCCTGAATCGGCTCGATCACCACCGCACAGGTCTTGTCCGAGATGGCAGCCTTGAGCGAATCGATATTGTTGAATTCCACATGGGAAATGCCAGCCGGTACCGGGGCAAAACCTTCGGTGTATTTGGGCTGACCGCCTACACTGACGGTAAACAGCGTACGACCGTGAAAGGAATTCTTGCAGGAGATGATTTCATTTTTCTGCGGGCCGAAATGATCTACCGCATACTTGCGCGCCAGTTTGAAGCAGGCTTCGTTGGCTTCGGCGCCGGAATTACAGAAGAACACACGATCGGCAAAGGTATTTTCGGTCAGCAACTTGGCCAGACGCAGCGTCGGCTCAGTGGTGAACACGTTGGAAACATGCCATAGCTTGCCAGCCTGTTCGGACAGCGCCTCCACCAGCGCTGGGTGGCAATGCCCCAAGGCATTGACGGCAATACCGCTTAAGCAAAATCAATGAACTCCCGACCGTCCTGATCCCACACGCGTGACCCCAAGCCCTTGACCGGAATAAAGCTGGCTTGGCCCGTAGTTGGGGACCATGACATGGTCAAAGTCGGCACGCGTGATAGAAATGCTGCTCATCTGATGGTTTCCTTCCTACTAAGAATGCTGAATGTATGGGGCATTTCAGAACTCTGAAACGGATTCTAATTGAAGCAATACGGGTAACCATATCCTGCTTGCGACATGGCTGTACACAATAATGGGTACCCCATGCGCGCGGAGCGCCGCACTGAATCGACACCCGGTTTCCGTCAGAGCATGTCGATAATTATTACCTGTCCCGCCACAGTGGTCGCTCAGGTTTACGTACCACGCTACATGCGTTTAATGATCGCCCAAGGCCAAGTTTCCCAATATTACCGCAATACGCCCCTCCACTTCCTCCCCAGTCTTGTGCAAGGTTGGCCGAAATGCGCCAAAATCGCTCTCGCCCCGCCAACAACAAAAAAGCCCGCCGAAGCGGGCTTTTGCTTAACAGCAATCCGTCTGGCGGATTACTGAGCTTTCAGGCCGAAGGAATCAGCCGTCTCACGGGCAGTCTTGGATTCGTCATCCAGCAGTGCCTTGATAGACAGACGAATGCGACCACGATCATCCATCTCGATGGCCTTGACCTTAACCACCTGACCTTCTTTCAGGTGGTCGGACACATTCTTGATGCGCTCATTGGCGATCTGGGAAATGTGAACCAGACCATCCTTGCCCGGCAGAATGGAAACGATGGCGCCAACATTGTTGTCGAGGATCTTGACCACGGTGCCTTCGTACACCTTGCCCACCTCAACTTCCACCGTGATTTCTTCGATGCGCTTCTTGGCCGCTTCAGCGCCTTCAGTGCTGACCGAAGCGATGGTGATGGTGCCATCTTCACCGATGTTGATTTCGC
This sequence comes from Paludibacterium denitrificans, assembly GCF_009707705.1. Classification (GTDB taxonomy): domain Bacteria; phylum Pseudomonadota; class Gammaproteobacteria; order Burkholderiales; family Chromobacteriaceae; genus Paludibacterium_A; species Paludibacterium_A denitrificans. The sequence continues at coordinate 181,268 of NZ_WLYX01000001.1, forward strand.
AACCGGTGTCTTTGGTGATGGAACGAATGGTTTCGCCACCCTTACCGATCACATCACGGATCTTGTCCGGATTGATCTTCATCACGTACAGGCGCGGAGCATGAGCGGACAGCTCTTGCGGGCCTTCCACGGCTTCCTTCATCAGGCCGAGGATATGCAGACGACCGGCTTTAGCCTGATCCAGTGCTACCTGCATGATTTCCTTGGTAATCCCCTGAATCTTGATATCCATCTGCAGCGCGGTAACACCTTCGGCAGTACCCGCCACCTTGAAGTCCATATCGCCGAGGTGATCTTCATCACCCAGGATATCGGTCAGCACGGCAAAACGGTTGCCTTCCAGAATCAGGCCCATGGCGATACCTGCCACGTGCGCCTTCAGCGGAACGCCAGCGGACAGCAGCGACAGGCAGCCACCACATACCGATGCCATGGAGGAAGAACCGTTGGACTCGGTAATTTCCGATACCACACGCATGGAGTAACCGAACTCGGTTTCCGGCGGCAGCACAGCTACCAGCGCGCGCTTGGCCAGACGGCCGTGACCGATTTCACGGCGCTTCGGCGGGCCCATGCGGCCAGCTTCACCAGTGGAGTACGGCGGGAAGTTGTAGTGCAGCATGAAGCGTTCGGTGTATTCACCAGCCAGCGCATCAATGATCTGCTCATCCTGTTTGGTACCCAACGTGGTCACTACCAGTGCCCGGGTTTCGCCACGGGTAAACAGGGCAGAACCGTGGGTACGCGGCAGTACATTGTTACGGATGGAAATCGGACGCACGGTACGCGTATCACGACCATCAATGCGCGGCTCGCCAGCCAGAATCTGGCCACGTACGATCTCTGCTTCCAGACCCTTGAAAATACCCTTGATTTCGTTAGCCTTGAGGGTATCGGTATTTTCATTGATCAGCGCAGCTTTGACTTCAGCCAGGCTTCATCAATGGCAACGGTACGGGCCTGTTTTTGGCGCAGGCGGAAGGCGTTAGCCAGTTTTTCGCCAGCGATGCCGCGCACCTGAGCAATCAGGGCTTCATCTTTGGTAAGCGGCGCCCAGTCGAACATCACCGGATTGACTTCATCAGCCAACTCGTTGATGGCCTTGATGGCAGCTTGCATTTGTTCGTGGCCAAATACCACGGCACCCAGCATGACAGCTTCCGGCAGCTCTTTGGCTTCCGATTCCACCATCAATACAGCGCGTTCAGTACCAGCCACCACCAGATCCAGGTCGGAAGTAGCCAGTTCAGACTTAGTCGGGTTCAGCAGGTATTGACCATTGGCGTAGCCAACGCGCGCCGCACCGATCGGGCTTAGGCAAACGGCAGGCCAGAAATAGCCAACGCAGCGGAAGCACCGATCATGGCAGGGATATCGGAATCCACTTCCGGATTCAGCGAGACAACCGTGGCCACGATTTGCACGTCATGGAAGAAGCCTTCCGGGAACAGCGGACGGATCGGACGATCGATCAGGCGGCTGGTCAGGATTTCTTTTTCCGACTGTTTGCCTTCACGCTTGAAGAAGCCACCCGGGATCTTGTTAAGCAGCATAAGTACGTTCCAGATAATCAACGGTCAGCGGGAAGAAATCTTGGCCCGGCTTAACCGATTTGCCACCTACCACCGATACCAGCACTACGGTGTCTTCTACGCTAACGAGTACGGCGCCAGAAGCCTGACGGGCTACTTCGCCGGTTTCCGTGGTAACGGTTTGATTACCGTACTGGAAAGTCTTGGTAATTTTATTGAACACAGGGTTTCCCTTAATAAATTAATTTTCTCAAGCCGAAAAAACAACGGGAACCCCTAAAAATTCAGACTGGATACCAGATCGGAATTTCTAGAGGCTCCCCCCGTTGCCACACTAATAGCTTGATGGATCAGCATGAAAAAGTCGCAGCGTTGCTGCGACTTCTCCAGAACCTGAACCGATTACTTGCGCAGACCCAGACGGCTGATCAGTGCACGATAGCTGTCAGCATCGGTACGCTTGAGGTAATCAAGCAGACGACGACGACGGCTAACCATCTTCAACAGGCCACGACGGCTGTGGTGGTCTTTGGTGTTGGCTTTGAAGTGCGGGGTCAGATCATTGATGCGGGCAGTCAGCAGCGCGATTTGCACTTCAGACGAACCGGTATCGCCTTCCTTGCGTTGGAAGTCTTTAACGATTTCTGCTTTTTGAACGGCGGTCATTGCCATGGAAGTAACTCCAAATCAGGTAAGGGCTGTAACACCCGACAAGTGCGGCGAGCCGAAACCCATCCACACTTCGCTAAACGGCAGATCAGACTTTAACGTCTTTCACTGCCAAGAGCCGGAGAGGGTGCAATATCGTATGATCCCGCAACTCCCCTAGCCCCAGAAATTCCCGCGTCAGCTGATGGTAGACACGGAAACGCGGCATTCTCTCATACTTTTCATCAAAGCGCACGGCCTGTCCGTGGTTAAATCTGCCTGCATCTTCCTCGGACAACACGATTTCGGGCAAATGCCGCACCAAAACATCCGGCGGCATCAGCAAAGCCTCACGCTCCGGCATGGTCAGGGCTTCCAGTGCTTCAAGAGTAATCGCCTGCTGCAAACTGAAGCCGCCGGTGGCCGTACGTCGCAAGCCAGTCAAATGCGCACCGCATCCAAGCACTTCGCCAATATCTTCGGCCAACGTACGGATATAAGTACCCTTGCTGCACACAACGTCGATCACGGCGTCTGCGCCATCCAGACTGACCAGCTGCAGCGAATGGATGGTGATCTGCCGTGCCTCACGCTTGATCTCAATGCCCTGACGAGCATATTCATACAGCGGCTTGCCTTGATGTTTGAGAGCCGAATACATGGGAGGCACCTGCTCGATCTCGCCAACAAACTGTGACATCACCTGCAACAACTGCTCGCGATCAAACACTATCGGGCGTTCGCGTACGATCTCACCTTCGATATCGCCAGTCGTGGTGACAACACCAAAGCGCACGTGAGCGCGGTAGCCTTTGTCCGCATCCAGCAAGTACGAAGAAAACTTGGTCGCCTCACCCAGACATACTGGCAACAAGCCGGTAGCAAGGGGATCAAGAACTCCGGTATGCCCGGCTTTGGCGGCATTGAACAGCCAACGCGCCTTTTGCAAGGCCCCGTTGCTGGATATATCGTACGGCTTGTCAACCAGCAGCACGCCATCAATCTGGCGCTTTTTGCTGCGCGGCTGCTGCGTCATTCTTCCTCGTCCTTGCTCTCGCCAAACTTCTCGGCATCTTCCTTGGCAATCTTGCTGATCAGCTGATCCATATGGAAGCCACGCTCAACCGATTCGTCATAGACAAAATGCAACTGAGGAGTGGTAAAGATTTGCAGACTACGTCCCAGCTCGCTACGCAAATAACCGGCCGAATGCTCCAGCGCCTCTTGCGTTACCTCACGGGTCTTTTCATCCATTACCGTATAGAAAATCTTGGCATGCGAATAATCGCGGGTTACCTGTACTGCTGTAATGGTAATCCAGCTTAGCCCGCGGGTCTTTCAGACCCTTGCGCACCAGCTCCGCCAGTTCCCGCTGGATTTGCTCGGCAATTCGGTCGGCACGGGAGAAACCTTTTCTGGCTCTGGCCATAATCAAAAATCCTGATTCAATTCATGCAAAAAGCGAGCGCCACCGGCCTGTCAGGCCAGAGAGCGCTCGCCGGGTAAGGTATCAGATCAGAGGGTACGCGCCACTTCGACGATTTCGAACACCTCGAGCTGATCGCCTTCCTGAATGTCGTTGAAGTTCTTCAGCATCAAGCCACATTCGTAGCCTTGCTTGACTTCCTTCACGTCATCCTTGAAGCGTTTGAGCGATTCCAGCTCACCGGTATGCACGACCACATTGTTACGGATCAGACGTACCATGGCAGAACGTTTCACCATGCCATCCGTCACCATACAACCTGCAATATTGCCGACCTTGGAGACAGAGATGACCTGACGGATTTCTACCGTACCAATCACTTGTTCCTTCTTCTCTGGCGACAACATGCCGGACATGGCGGCTTTCACCTCGTCTACCGCATCATAGATGATGCTGTAGTAACGGATATCCACGCCTTCGCTTTCGGCCAACTTACGTGCAGCCGCATCGGAACGTGTATTGAAGCCGATGACGATGGCCTTGGATGCGATAGCCAGGTTGATATCGGATTCAGAAATACCACCCACGCCGGAGTGCAGCACGTCCACTTTGACTTCGTCGGTAGACAGCTTCTGCAGGCTTTGTGCCAAGGCCTCGTAAGAACCTTGCACGTCGGCCTTGATGATGATCGACAGATGCTGGACTTCGCCTTCGGTCATCTGGGCAAACATGTTTTCCAGCTTGGAAGCTTGCTGCTTGGCCAAGCGTACATCACGGAACTTGCCCTGACGGAACAAGGCAATTTCACGCGCCTTCTTCTCGTCGGCCAATGCCATGGCATCTTCACCTGCCGACGGAACATCCGACAAACCAAGGATTTCTACCGGAATGGAAGGGCCAGCTTCGTCAATCTGCTTGCCGTTTTCATCGATCATCGCCCGAACACGACCAAACGCCGTGCCAGCCAGAACGATGTCACCCTTCTTCAGCGTACCGCTTTGTACCAGCAAGGTTGCCACCGGACCACGACCCTTATCGAGTCGAGCTTCAACGATCACACCCTTGGCCAGAGCATCCTTCGGCGAGGTCAATTCCAGTACTTCGGCTTGCAACAATACGGCTTCCAGCAGGCTGTCGATGCCCTGACCGGTTTTGGCCGACACTTCGACAAACATCGAATCGCCACCCCAGTCTTCCGGCACAACTTCCTGAGCCACCAATTCCTGGCGGATACGCTCCGGATTGGCACCCTGCTTATCGATCTTGTTCACCGCAACCAGAATCGGCACACCGGCGGCCTTGGCATGGTGAATAGCCTCAATCGTCTGCGGCATCACGCCATCATCGGCTGCCACCACCAGAATCACGATATCGGTTGCCTTGGCACCACGAGCACGCATAGCGGTAAACGCTTCGTGACCCGGGGTATCCAGGAAGGTGACCACACCGCGCGGCGTTTCCACATGATAGGCACCGATATGCTGGGTAATACCACCGGCTTCACCCGCGGCTACCTTGGCGCGACGGATGTAATCCAGCAAGGAGGTCTTACCATGGTCAACGTGACCCATCACGGTAACTACCGGCGGACGCGGCAGTTTGACCACTTCGGTCACTTCACCTTCGGCTTTTTCCAGATAAACTTCCGGATCATCGGCTTGGGCTGCTTTCGGAATATGGCCCAATTCCTCCACCACGATCATGGCGGTTTCCTGGTCCAGCACCTGGTTGATGGTAACCATCATGCCCATCTTCATCAGCGCCTTGATCACTTCCACGGCCTTAACGGCCATTTTGTGCGCCAGATCGGCTACGCTAATGGTTTCCGGCACCAGCACTTCATGCACGATCGGCTCGGTCGGCACATTGAAAGCATGCTGATTGGCCTGCTTGTTCTTGCCACCTTTGCGGCTTTTCCAGTCATTGCCGGTATCACCGCCCTTGACGCGCAGACCGCGGCCTTTCTTGCCATGATCATCCCAGCGATCGCCACCTTTTTTGCCTTTTTTGTCAGCAGGGCGAGCACCAGCCGGAGCATTGGAAGGTGCCGGTTGTGCAGTAGCACCGAGGAGCCGGACGCGGGCCTACACCAATAGGACGCTGACTAGGCGCACCAGCACGGGGACCTGTGCCTTGGCCTGCCGGGCGGCTACCCGGTTGACCGGAACGCTGCCCAGCCTGAGCCGGACGCGCGCCACGATTTCCCTCGGATCCCGGACGGCGATCATCACGACGAGCTTCTGCCGGGCGGGCTTCAGCCTTCGGCTCAGGGGCCTTGACCGGAGCTGGCTGCTGAGCAGCCAAACGAGCTGCCTGTCGACGCTCTTCACGCTCAATTTTCTCGCGCATCAGTGCGGCCTGACGCGCGCGGAATTCTGCCTGACGACGTTCTTCAGCTTCGCGGGCAGCAACTTCTTCCGGCGACAAAATCGACGCCACAGTTGGCCGAACCACTTCCGCCTTGGGCTTGGCGGCAGGCTTCTCGGCTACAACCGGCTTTTCTGCTTGGCTTCGACTTTGGCTTCCTGCTTAGGTGCCGGAGCGGCCTTGGCTTCTTGCTTGGGCTCAACCTTAGGCTCGACTTTGACTTCCGGCTTAGGCTCAGCCTTTGCCTCAACCTTAACCGGTTCAACCTTGGGCTGCGGAGCAGGCGCCGCCTCAACGGGCGCAGCTTCCACGGCTTTTTCTACCTTGACCGGTTCTACTGCGGCGGGAGCCGGAGCAACAACCTCATCCGGACGAACCACAACGCGCTTCTTGCGCGTTTCAACTCGAACGGTGCCGCCATCGGCCTTTTTGATTTCACTCGTCTGTTTGCGGCTCAAAGTTGCCGTGCGATTTTCATCACGAGCGCCATGCGAACGCTTCAGGTAGTCAAGAAGCTGGGACTTATCTTGCTCAGAGAGCGTATCTTCCGGTGCGTGCTTGACCACACCCGCTGCACGAAGCTGCTCCAGCAGTCGTTCAGGAGTGAGTTTCAGCTCACCGGCAAACTGTTTTACATTCGTCAATACCATGCGTCTTCCCAAATTCCGTCTAATACTTCCCGAAGAAGCTTTACTGGTTAAACCAGTGTTCGCGCGCTTTCATGATGATGGCACGTGCAGCTTCAGCTTCAATACCGGTCATTTCCACCAGATCGTCCACGGCCAGATCGGCCGAGGTCATCACGCGTGGCAACACCGTTTTCGGCCAGCTTGCGAACTGCTTCCGCATCCAGCCCTTCGATATCTTTCAAATCGTCACTGGCCGATTCGACTTTCTCTTCCGAGGCAATCGCTTGGGTCAGGATGGCATTACGAGCACGGCTACGCAAATCGTTTACCAATGCTTCATCGAACCCTTCGATTTCCAGCATCTCGGCAATCGGCACGTAGGCAACTTCTTCCAGCGTGGCGAAACCTTCCTGCACCAGCACAGAAGCCGTGTCTTCATCAACGTTCAGATGCGTGACAAACAAGTCGCGCACCATGGCGTCTTCGGCCTGATGTTTTTCTTCCGCCTCGGCCACAGTCATGATGTTCAGGTACCAACCTGTCAATTCGGCCGCCAACTTGACGTTCTGACCACTGCGACCAATCGCCAACGCCAGCTGATCTTCCTCCACCACCACGTCCATGCTGTGGTTGTCTTCGTCGATCAGGATGCGATTCACTTCTGCTGGAGACAGGGCATTGATGACGAACTGAGCAGGTTCCGGCGCCCACAATACGATGTCAATGCGTTCGCCCGCCAATTCCTGCGTCACAGCCTGCACACGCGAACCACGCATACCGATGCAAGTGCCTTGCGGATCAATACGTGCATCGTTGGCCTTGACTGCGATTTTGGCACGCAGGCCCGGATCACGCACGGCTTCTTTGATTTCCAGCAAGCCTTCTTCGATTTCCGGCACTTCCAGTTCAAACAGCTTGATCAGAAAATCGGACGAAGTACGCGACAGAATCAGTTGCGGGCCACGGCCCAGACGATCAATACGCAACAGATAAGCCTTGACCCGGTCACCTACACGCAGATTTTCTTTCGGGATCATCTGTTCGCGCGGCAATACAGCTTCCAGCTTACCGCACTCGACAATAGCGTTGCCACGCTCCGGGCGCTTGACGGTACCGGACACCAAGTGTTCACGACGCTGCAGGAAGTCGTTGAGCAGCTGCTCGCGTTCTGCATCGCGGATACGCTGCAGAATAACCTGCTTGGCAGTTTGTGCGCCGATACGGCCAAACTCTACTGCTTCCATCGGCTCTTCGATGACACTGCCAACTTCCAGCGCGGCATCCTTCTCCTGCGCATCGGTCAAGCCAATTTCACGCGATTCGGATTCCAGCAAATCATCTTCAACAACCGTCCAGCGACGGAAGGTGCTGTACACACCAGTCTGACGATCGATCTCGACGCGCACGTCCATCTCATCATCAGTAAATTTCTTTTTGGTGGCCGAAGCCAAAGCCATTTCAAGGGCGGAAAATACCACGTCCTTGCTTACATTTTTTTCACTCGCCGAGGGCGTCAACCAGCAACAAAATCTCGCGACTCATGCATTCCTCCGAATTTTTGTCCTTTGCGTGGCAAAAGGCCGTTTAGTCATTAAAACTCAGGCTCCAGCCGGCCTTGTCGATATTGGCAAACGGAATCACCACGAGGCGGCCATCCACCTCAATTTTCACGGAGCCATCTTCGACCCCGGCGAGACGTCCGGCAAATCTCTTCTGCTGCTCAACGGGCATCCGCGTCTTGATCTTGGCCAGCTGACCGGCAAACCGGACAAAATCTGCCTCTTTCTTCAACGGGCGATCCAACCCCGGAGAAGACACTTCCAGCCGTTCGTAATCGACATTTTCCACCATGAAGAGACGCGTCAGGTGATTACTTACAGATACGCAATCATCCAGCGTCACGCCACCGGGCTTGTCGATAAATACGCGAAAACCGCCGCCTTGCGTCAACTCGAAGTCAACCAGCTCGTAACCGAGACCTTGCAAGGTGTTTTCTAGCAGCAAATGAACATCCATGCTTTTTCCACAAATAAAAAATGGGCGAAACGCCCATCCCTAAACATCCAGATTGTAACCTATTCGCTTAAAAAAGAAATGTCGACGATGGCATCGTCTTGCATCATAGCACTCCCTGACGAGGGGCTTTGCGAGCGACGCATGGTTACGGTACATTACCGCAATCCAAACGACCGTTTGGATTATTTAAAACAGCTTGGCAAAAGTCGGCTTAAGCAACACTAGAACCACTATTAGAAGTGGCCCACCTTGCACGAACCACCGGTGCGGCACCCAAAAAAAACCAACACGATGGAGAAGCCTTTAGATGGAAAAGGTTTGGCTAAAAAACTACCAACCCGGCGTTGCGCACGAGATTGACGTCAATGATTTTCAATCGGTCGTCGAAGTGTTTGAGCGCAGCGTGGAAAAATTCCGCGACCGCCCGGCCATGGCCAATATGGACAAGGTGTTGAGCTATGGTGATCTGGACACCCTTTCGGCCAACTTCGCGTCTTACCTGCAAAACACCCTGAAGCTGGAAAAAGGCGCCCGGGTGGCCATCATGATGCCAAACCTGCTGCAATACCCGGTTGCCGTGTTTGGCACGTTGCGGGCGGGCTGCACGGTGGTCAACGTCAATCCGCTCTACACGCCACGCGAGCTGGAGCACCAGTTGAACGACGCAACGCCGAAACTATCGTCATACTGGAAAATTTTGCCAGCGTCCTGCAAGACGTCATCCATAAAACCCGCATCAAGCAGGTTGTTGTCACCTCGATTGGCGACCTACTCGGCTTTCCCAAACGGCTGATCGTTAATTTTGTAGTCAGCAAGATCAAGAAAATGGTGCCGACCCGGAGCCTGCCCGGGCATATCCGCTTCAATGATGCGTTGAGCGACGGGGCACGCCAAACCTTCCGGCGCGTGAACATCGGTCACGACGACATTGCCTTCTTGCAATACACCGGCGGCACAACCGGTGTTTCCAAAGGCGCCATGCTGTTGCATCGCAACATCGTGGCCAACATGTTGCAAGCTGGTCAGTGGGTGAAACCGGTGGTCCGGGAAGGACAGGAAATCATTGTGACCGCCCTGCCGCTCTATCACATCTTTTCACTCACCGCCAACCTGATGGTATTCACCGAGATTGGCGCACTGAATGTGCTGATCACCAATCCCCGCGACATTCATGGCTTCGTCAAAGAGCTGAAAAAATACAAGGTCACGGCCATGACCGGCGTGAATACGCTGTTCAACGCCCTACTGCATGATCCTGCCTTTGCCACCGTGGATTTTTCCAGCTGGAAACTGACGCTCGGTGGCGGCATGGCGGTGCAGAAAGCGGTGGCAGAGAAATGGAAGCAGGTTACCGGCGTACCGCTGATCGAAGCTTACGGTCTGACAGAAACCAGCCCTGCCGCCTGTATCAACCCGATGGACTTAAAAGAATATAATGGCACCATTGGCGTACCAGTACCGTCCACCGATATTGAAATCCGCGATGCCAATGGACAACCGGTAGGCCCGGGCGAACAAGGCGAGCTGTGCGTCAAAGGCCCGCAGGTCATGAAAGGCTACTGGAACCGACCGGACGAGACAGCCAAGGTCATGGACGCCAATGGTTTTCTTTCCACCGGCGACATGGCTGTCATTACCCCGGACGGCTTTGTGAAACTGGTTGATCGCAAGAAGGACATGATCCTCGTTTCCGGTTTTAACGTGTATCCTAACGAAATCGAGGACGTGATTGCGACGCATCCGGGCGTGGTGGAAGTGGCCTGCATCGGCATGCCGGACGAGAAATCCGGTGAGGTGGTGAAGGTGTTTGTGGTCAAGAAAGACCCGGCACTGACGGAACATGACATCATCGCCCACTGCCGCGCCAACTTGACCGGTTACAAGGTACCCAAGTACGTGGAGTTCCGTACCGAGCTGCCGAAAACCAACGTAGGGAAAATCCTGCGTCGAGCCCTGCGTGATCAAAGCGTGGCCGTACAGGCCTGAGAACACCCAAGGCAAGACCGGAAAAGCCCGCCCTTGATGCGGGCTTTTCTATTTTGATCACTGCCGCGTGGCCCTGTGCGCCGGGCGGGATATAAAGGGACAAGCATCATGCTGATGTTGCCATTCTTCAAATTGATGGCTGAAAAGAAGGCCAGTGACATCTTTTTTACCACCAACGCCGCCCCGCAGATCAAGATAGATGGCGTCACCCAGTCGATCAACGACAAGCCTCTCCCGGCTGAGGTGGTCAAGCAACTGGCGTACAGCCTGATGGATGAAGAGGAAATCGCCCGCTTCGAAACCGAGCTGGAGATGAACTTTGGCCGACGGGTGGAAGGACTCGGCAACTACCGTATCAACATCTTCCGTCAGCGCGGGACGGTGGCCATGGTGGTACGTCACATTGCGCCGAAGATTCCGTCGCTGGCGGACCTGAAACTGCCGGAAGGGCTGCAAACACTGATCACCAACAAGCGCGGGCTGATCATCGTGGTGGGCGCCACCGGCAGTGGTAAAAGCTCCACCGTGGCGGCACTGCTACAGCAGCGTAACGAAACCCAGACGGGCCACATCCTGACGGTGGAAGACCCGATCGAATTCATCTTTGAGCACAACAAATCCATCGTGAACCAGCGCGAGATCGGCCCGGACACCCACTCCTACGAAAGCGCACTGAAAAATGCCATGCGCGAAGCGCCGGATGTGCTGATGATTGGCGAAATCCGCGATGCGGAAACGATGCGCCATGCCATCAACTATGCGCAGTCTGGTCACTTGAGCATTTCCACGCTGCACGCCAACAACAGTTACCACATGCTTAACCGGGTGATCAGCTTCTTCCCGACCGATACCCGTAGCGCACTGCTGATGGACTTGTCGGTATCGCTGCGCGCGGTGATTTCGCAACGTCTGGTATCCACCGTGGATGGCAAGCTGATTCCGGCGGTGGAGCTGCTGATCAACACGCCGCACATCACCGAATTGATCCGTAACGGTGAAGTCAACCAGATCAAGGAAGCGATTGAAAACAGCATGAGCGAGGGTTCGCAAACCTTCGAGCAATCGCTGTTCAAGCTGTACAAACAAGGCAAGATCACGCTGGACGAGGCGCTGAAGAATGCCGACTCGCCAACCAACCTGTACTGGCTGATCAACCACGGTCAGGAAAAGACCGACGCCAAAAAGCAGGCCGATCACAAACCGGCTGCGGCGAAAACGGCGCCTTCGGCCAACTTTGATGACTTCAAGCTCGACCTGTAACCCACCACGATTATCATGATTACGCTATACGGCATTCCCAATTGCGGCACGGTCAAAAAAGCCCGTGTCTGGCTGTCAGAGCAGCAACGCGACTACACCTTTCACGACTTCAAGAAACAGGGCATTGACGCCGCGCATCTGGAGCGCTGGGCGTCCACCCTTGGGCAGGACAAACTGATCAATCGCCGGGCACCACTTGGCGCAAACTGAGTGACGAGGACAAGGCGCGCGCCAGCACATTGGCCGGTGCTCTCGCGCTGATGCAGGCCCAGCCTTCCGTAATCAAACGCCCGGTGGTGGAATACGCCGATCAGATATTGGTTGGTTTCAATGAAGCCAGCTGGACAGAGGTGTTTGGCCAATGACTGCGACACTGCAACTGACTCAGGAACTGATCCGCCTCGACTCCATCACCCCGCGCGATGCCTGCCAAGAACGCCTGATTGCCCGGCTGGAAGCCTGTGGTTTCACGGTGGAACGCATGCGCCATGGCGATGTCGATAATTTCTGGGCGCGCCGCGGCACAACGGCGCCGGTCGTCTGTTTTGCCGGGCATACCGATGTGGTGCCGACCGGCCCGGCCGAGCAATGGGACAGCCCGCCGTTTGAACCAACCATCCGTAACGGCTTGCTGTATGGCCGCGGCGCCGCCGACATGAAGGCCTCGCTGGCAGCGTTTATCACCGCGATTGAAAACTACGTTTCGGCCAACCCTGAGCATGACGGATCGATCGCATTGCTGATCACATCCGATGAAGAAGGCGTGGCCACCGACGGTACGGTGCGCGTGGTCGATACGCTGGAAGCGCGCGACGAACGGATTGATTACTGCATTGTGGGGGAACCCACCTCGGAAACCACGCTGGGCGACACCATCAAGAATGGCTAAGCGCGGCTCGCTGTCCGGCCATCTGATCGTACATGGCATTCAGGGACACATCGCCTACCCGCACCTGGCGAAGAATCCGGTACATCTTGTTGCGTTAAGCGCTGACCGAACTGGCGGCTGAAGTCTGGGATAACGGCAACGACTTTTTCCCGCCTACCAGCTGGCAGATTTCCAACATCCATGCTTAAGCACCGGTGCCACCAACGTCATTCCGGGAACCTGCGAAGTCAAATTCAACTTCCGTTTTTCCTCGGAAAATACCGCCGATACGCTCAAGGAACGGGTGTATGCCATTCTCGACAAACACGGTCTGGCTTACGAGTTGCACTGGTCGTTGTCCGGACATCCGTTCCTGACCGAACCGGGCAAACTCACGGCGGGAATCACTGCCGCGATTAGCGAAATCACCGGCCAGACGGCGGTGTTGTCCACAACAGGTGGCACCTCGGATGGCCGCTTCATCAAACGCATTGCGCGCGAACTGGTGGAGTTCGGCCCGGTCAACGCCAGCATCCACAAGCTGAATGAGTGCGTGGAAGTGGATGCGATCGAACCGTTGTCCCGCATTTACTGCCGCACCTTGAAATACCTGTTGGGCTAATTCCCCATTCCCGTCGGCGCACCACACGGCGTGCTGACGGGCTTTCGGCCAACTATACGCCACGCCTCTGCTCCGGCATGACAGTGGCGGTGCATCTGTACTCTTTTTTCAGTACAAATCTGTCGATTGTTCCGACTACAGCGGCGCAGTACTAATAACACCTTACTTTCTGACAGGTATTGTGTATGGCTACTGCCCTTCCACCCAGCGGCAAAATTCATCCGCGTCTGACCTCTGGCCGCTTCAACACCATTCGTGTAAGCATCGTGCTGTTGTCGCAACTGGTTTATTTCCTGTTGCCCCTGGTTAAGCTGGCACCATCGGCCCGCCGTGCTGTTCGACCTCGACCGCCAGATTTTCTACGTTTTTGGCGCCATGTTCTGGCCGCAGGATTTCGTGTTTCTGGCGGCCATTCTGGTACTGAGCGCACTGGGGCTGTTTTTATGGACGGCGCTGGCTGGCCGACTCTGGTGTGGTTACGCCTGCCCGCAAACGGTTTATACCCAGATCATGATCTGGATCGAGCGCTTCACCCTTGGCGATCACAAACAACGGCAACGACTGGCGGCTGCGCCCACCAGCCTGCACAAAGCTCTGCGGTTGGGGTTGACGCATGGCGTGATGATTGGGTTCTCGTTGCTCACCGGGTTTACTCTGGTGGCTTACTTCACCCCGGCTCCGCAACTGCTGACGGAACTGCTGCATAACGACCTTGGCCCGTGGCAAGAGTTCTGGTTACTGTTCTACGCCGGGTTCACCTACCTGCTGGCAGGCTTTCTGCGGGAAAAAGTCTGTACCCACATGTGTCCCTATGCCCGCTTTCAGGGCGCCATGTTTGACCGTAACACCCTGATCATTTCCTACGATGCCAAACGCGGCGAACCGCGCGGGCCACAGCACAAGCAGGCCGACGGCCAAAGCAAGGCCGGGCACTGCATCGATTGCGGCATTTGCGTGCAAGTCTGCCCTACCGGCATCGACATTCGCCAAGGCTTGCAATACACCTGTATCGGCTGCGCCGCCTGTATCGATGCCTGCGATAACGTCATGGACAAGATCGGCGCGCCGCGCGGGCTGATCCGCTACACCAGCGAAGCCACGCTGGAACAGCAACTGCCGGAACCGGGTTTCGGCCAACGTTTACGCCAACCGCGCGTCCTGTTCTACCTGCTGCTGGTGGGGAGCGTGCTGGCTTTGTCGCTGATGAGTTTGCTCAATCGTCCCACCTTCAAGGCCGACATCATGCGCGACCGGGCCTCGCTGGTGCGCGAAACCAACGATGGCTGGCTGGAAAACAGTTACAGTATCCGCCTGACCAACGCGACCGAAGCACCGCAACGACTGACGCTGGACGTGGAAGGGCTACCGGGTATCCGGCTGGCCGATGGGCCGCGCGTGGTGACGCTCCCCCCCACCCAGACAATTACCTTGGGCGTACGGGCGCAGGTCGAGCCACAACATGCCGACAAGGGCGCTCATGATATTCATTTTGTCGTGCGCTCACTCACCCACGACGGCGTAATCCGGCGCGAGCAATCCAGTTTCATCGGCGAGTGAACGCACGTGGCAACCACCCAACCCTCAAACTGATGGCACCGCATGAGCAAGTCATTACATCTGGCACAGTTATTCCGTTACGCCATCGAGCAGGGCCATCTGGTGCGTGGCGACCGCATGCCGTCGTTGCGCAAGGCCTGCCAGGATCATCAGGTCAGCCTGACCACGGCACAGCGCGCCTATGACCAGCTGGAACGGGAAAACTACATTGCCGCCGTGCCGCGTTCCGGTTTCCGGGTACTGGGGCGGCCGGACAAGCCGCACCCGGCGCTGCCGCCAGCAGACAGCCCGATCGGCATGGAGCATCTCACCACGGCACTGCCCATGCCGTGGGGCTGCCCGTTCATGAACTCGTCGCTGATCAACACCACGCCAATGAACAAGGCGCTGACACAGGCGCTGAAGGACTACCGCACGGCGCTAATCAGCCACGATACCGATGGCCACGACGGCCTGCGCCGGGAACTGGCACTGCGTTACCTGACGCAAGGCACGCGACTGGAAGGTGAAGAACTGCTGATTACCTGCGGCTGCATGGAGGCACTATCGTTGGCCATCCGCGCGGTGGCCAACGTCAGCGCCTGCCGCAGCATGCTGGTGGTGACGCCAGCGTTCCCGGCCATCCGGCAGCAGCTGGAGCAGGTGGGATTGCAGATGCTGGAAGCAGATTGCGACCCGGAACACGGGCTGGATATGGCGAAACTGGAACAACAGATCGAACAGCACCAGCCCGGGGCGCTGATCGTCATGGCCAACTTCCAGCATCCGGTTGGCCGTACCCTGCCCGACAGCCAGAAAGCCGCACTGGTGGAACTGGCCGACCGGCACCGCCCGGCCATCATCGAGGACGACACCTACCGCGAACTGTATCTGGGCGAACAGGCACCGTTACCGCTTAAGGCGTTTGACCAGCGCGGCACGGTGCTGCATTGCTCGTCGTTCAGCAAATCGCTGGCGCCCGGCTACCGCGTGGGCTGGATTGCCGTAAGCCGCTACCGCGACACCATCCGTGGGCTCAAGCTATACAGCTCGCTCGGTACGCCGCTTCCCAGCCAGATGGCACTGGCTCGCCTGCTGGCTTCCGGTCATCAGGAAGAAATGCTGCAACGGCTACGCCACACGCTACGACAACGGCTGACCGCATTGCAGCAACAGTTGGCCGAACACTTCCCGGTCGGCACCCGGCTGATTACCCCGCAAGGCGGCTACGTCATGTGGCTGGAATTGCCGCATGGTCTGAATACCAGCCAGTTGCTGCCGATGGCCATGCAGCAAGGCATCCATTTTGCGCCATCGCCGCTGTTCTATGCGCGGCCGGATGCCCCGGTCAACGCGCTGCGTTTGAACTTCAGTTTTTACGATCCGCTGCGCCATGGCAGCGGCATCATTCTGCTGGCCGAACTGATCAAGCGCTATTTGCTTAAGCCTGAACGACACGACGTTGCTCCCGATCCGCGCGCAGGGCGGTTCGGCCAACCTTATTTGTTCAGGCCACGCCGCTCGTATACGGCTTGCGCCAGCGTTCCCAGATCGACATATTCCAGCTCGCCGCCCACCGGCATGCCGCGCGCAATACGCGTGACCTTGATGCCTCGGTCCTTGAACAGCTCGGCAATCATGTGCGCGGTGACCTCGCCTTCGGCGGTGAAATTGGTTGCGATCACCACTTCCTGCACCACGCCATCCAGCACCCGGTCCATCAACTTGTCCAGATTGACATCGTGCGGGCCGATGCCATCCATTGGCGAAATACGCCCCATCAACACAAAGTACAAGCCTTCAAAGCACTGCGCCTGCTCCAGCACCAGCAAATCCGCTGGCATTTCCACCACGCACAGCTGATCCTGACGCCGTTCCGTATCGGCGCACAGATTGCACAGCGGAGTCTCGCTGAAGGTGTTGCAACGCTGACAGTGCATCAGGTTGGACAAGGCACGGTCCAGCGCGCGCGCCAGTTTTTCCGCACCGGCCTTGTCGCGCTGCAACAGGTGAAACGCCATCCGCTGGGCAGACTTGGGGCCCACGCCGGGCAACACCTTGAGAGCCGAAATCAGTTGGTCGAGCGAAGGGGGATTTTTCATGGCAAGCGAGCAAGGAAGGCGGCGGAAAAAGAAAAAGGTTGGCCGAAACGGATGTTCGGCCAACCTGCGGGGCGTGACGACTCAGAACGGGAATTTCATACCAGCAGGCAGATTCAGGCCGGAGGTAAAGCCAGACATGCGCTCCTGCGAGGTGGCTTCCACCTTGCGCACAGCATCATTGACCGCCGCGGCAATCAGGTCTTCCAGCATTTCCTTGTCGTCCTTGGCATCGGCCAACAGGCTGTCATCCAGCGCAATGCGCTTGACGTCATGTGCACAGGTCATCACAACCTTGACCAGACCGGCACCCGACTGGCCCTCGACTTCGACATTGGCCAGTTCTTCCCGGGCCTTCTTCATGTTTTCCTGCATTTGCTGGGCCTGCTTCATCAGGCCTGCGATACCGGCTTTACCGAACATTGTTTACAACTCCTGGACAGGTTGAATGGTTTCCGTGAGCAACGTGGCGTTAAATTCACGCACAAATTGCTGCACAACAGGATCATTTTGCAGGCACTCGCGGGCAGCTTGCTGCTGCTCCTGACGATAGCGAGCCTCTTGCATGGCCGGGGTTTCTCGCCCCAGCTCTTCAATCGTGACCACCAGCTCCACCGGCTGGCCAAACGCATCGGACACGGCGTGACGCAGTTTTTCCTGATAGTCGCGCCCAGTCAGATGGCGAAAACTTTCCGGCACCGCCAGCGCCAAACGCCGCGGCCCCCAATCCTTGAGCACGGCATTGTGCGCCAACATGCGCGCCGCGCCCAACCGTGGCGCCAGCCGTGCCACCAGCGCCGACCAGTCACCATCAAAATCCGTGGGGCCGGTGACGTCTTCCACCGGCTCCATGGCCTCAACCGGCAGGGTTTCGATGTACTCACCTTCCGGAGCATCATCCCAAGGGGTATCCAGCGGCCCCTCATCCGCGTCGTCGTCATCGTCTGCCGTATCTTGCGGCGCAACCGCCACAGGTACTGCGGGCACCGCCTCTGCAACCGCCACACGCGGTGTAGGTGGTGGTGGCGTTAGCGCAGGCTCAGGCTCGGCTTAAGCGCCGCTTCATCAGCAGCGCTCTCGGCGCCATTCCCGGCTGGCCGCCCCTGCCGTCCCGAGAGCCGCGCCAGCAGTGCCTTGGCCGCCGCCGAACCTTCCGGGCTGACATCAGACGACGGCATACCCAATTCCGGCCGCGGCGTGGGCACAGGACGGCCAGTCACCGCGGTAGGAGCAGCGACAGCCACGGTTTCGCCCAGCATGTTGGCCGGATGAAACGCCAGCAGGCGCAGCAGCGTCATGGTGAAACCGGCATGCTCATCCGGTGCCAGCGCCAAATCCTTGCGACCATGAATCGCGATCTGGTAATACAGTTGCACATCCTGCGGCGCCATGGCGGCGGCCGGGCAAAGATGGCCTCGCGTTCCGGCTCGTCATCAGCAATCGCCAACGGCACGGTCTGGGCCAATGCCACCTGTTGCAACAGCACGGCCAGTTCGGCCAACGTGCCATCAAAGCCGATCCCGCGTTCCGCCAGCTGATTGGCTTCTGCCATCAGGCAGCCCATCACCTTGCGCCAGAGCTTCCAGCAAGGCAAACAGATAACGGCGATCCACCGCCCCCAGCATGGCCCGCACGCCGTCTTCGCGGACCTCACCCATGCCATAAGCGATGGCCTGATCGAGCAGCGACAGCGCATCACGCATCGATCCCGCCGCCGCCCGTCCCAGCAGCGCCAGCGCCGGAGCCTCGTAACTGACTTGTTCCGTTTCCAGTACATGCGCCAGATGGCCGGAAATCTGCGGTGGCGTCATGTTGCGCAACGAAAACTGCAAGCAGCGCGACAGCACCGTTACCGGCACTTTTTGCGGATCAGTCGTCGCCAGAATGAACTTGACGTGCGCCGGTGGCTCTTCCAGCGTTTTCAGCATGGCGTTGAAGGCACTTTTCGATAGCATGTGCACTTCATCGATGATGTAAACCTTGTAGCGCCCGGCGGTCGGTGCGTACTGGGCGTTTTCCAGCACTTCACGGATATTGTCGATACCGGTGTTGGACGCGGCATCGATTTCCAGCAAATCCACAAACCGGCCAGCGTCGATCTGCAAACAGGCGGAACACTCGCCGCACGGCTCGGCGCTCGGCCCATGTTCGCAGTTCAGGCTCTTTGCCAGAATACGGGCGATGGTGGTCTTGCCCACCCCGCGCGTCCCGGTCAGCAAATAGGCGTGATGCAGCCGCGACTGCTGCAGGGCATTGGAAAGCGCGCGCACCACATGCTCTTGGCCGACCAGATCGGCAAAGCGCTTGGGACGCCATTTGCGGGCAAGAACTTGATAACTCATGGGGGCGGATTCTAATGGCAATTTACATTCAAGGCGACAGCTTTTGCAGCACTGCCCACGCTCACGGCGCTACCGCACTCTGGCTGGCAACTGCCTGTGCCGACAGGTAACGCAGCCGGATTTCCCGCGCCAGCTCGTCGGCCACCTTGGCATACAGGGTGCTCTTGTTATAGCGCGTGATCACGTAGAAATTATTCAGGCCCAACCAGTATTCCGTCACCCCCGGCTGGGTTTCCAGCGGCACCAGCACCGCCTGCACATCATCGGCCAACGGCGACTGCGGCATGACGCCGCGCTGGCGCAATTCGCCCACCGTGTAATGCAGGTTGAATTTATCCGACACCAGCTGGTCGATCTGCGGGCCGGGCATCACTGCCGCTTAAGCACCAGCACATCATCGCCATGACGCCAGCCATGCAGCTGGAAATAATGGGCCACGCTGCCGATGGCATCAGCCGGATTGTTCCAGATATCGCGATGGCCATCGCCGTCAAAATCCACCGCCCACTTGCGATAGCTGGACGGCATGAATTGCGGCCAGCCCATCGCCCCGGCATAGGAGCCCTTCAACTGCAGCGGATTGATGCCCTCTTCCTTGGCCAGCTTGAGAAATTCGGTCAACTCACCACGAAAATACTCAGCACGACGCGGGTAATCAAAGGCAATGGTGGTCAGCGCATCCGCCAGCCGGAAGCTGCCGGTATTGCGGCCATAATTGGTTTCAATACCCAAAATCGCCACCACCATTTCCGGTGCCACGCCATAGGTGGCTTCTGCACGCTGCAGGGTTTCGTGGTGGGCTTGCCAGAAAGCAACGCCATTGCGAATCAGGCGCTCATTGTAAAAATTGCCGCGAAACTGATACCACGGCCGCGACGTGGATGGCCGGTCCAGCACGTTCAGGATGGCTTGGGCGAGACATTGGCAAACACCACCTCCAGCTCTGCCCGGTTGAACTGACCGCTGGCAACCTGTTCGTCGATATAGCGCTGCACATCCGGTCGGGCCAGCAACTCTGCATCGGCACGCACCAGCGCCGACGTCAGCATGACGGCCATACCCGCCACCATCAAAAATCGTTTCATCTAACACGTCTCGGTTGAGGGAAAAGCAGGCCGTGTTCGGCCAACCCTGCTTCACCCTCCATTATTCGGAAGCTTGCGACACCCAGCAGCGGCACGCGGCAATCAGTAGGACAAGGCACTGGAAACCAGCTTGGCGGTAATGTCGACAATGGGGATGACCCGCTCATACGCCATGCGCGTCGGGCCCACCACGCCCAGCGTTCCCACCACCGGCCGTTGATACGATAAGGCGCTGTCACCACCGAACATTCATCCAGCGTCACCACGCCGGATTCGTCGCCAATAAAGATATTGACGCCCTGTGCCTGCTGCCCCTGATGCAGCAGATTGAGCAACTCGGTCTTGCGCTCGAACACGGCAAACAATTCGCGCAAACGTGACAAGTCTTCGGAGAGGTCCCGCACATCCAGCAGGTTGGTACGGCCCGCCACCACCACGGCATCACCCGGATGCTCCAGCGCCGACTGGCCCATGCGAATGGCCGCCGTCATCAAGCCGGTGATATCACCCTGCAACTGGTGCAACTCCGTTTCCAGACGATGGGCAATGTGGGACAAGCCCTGCCCGGCATAATGCTGATTAAGGAAATTGGCGGCTTCGACCAGCTCGGAAGACGAATAATCACGCTCCATCACCAACAGGTGGTTTTGCACGTCGCCGTCCAGCGTCACCAGAATCATCAACACCCGCCGCTCGGACAGGCGCAAAAACTCGATCTGGCGAAAAGCCACATCGGAGCGCTGCGGCGTCATCACCACGCTCGGCAAAATGCGTGAGATCCGACAACAGCGACGAGGCGGCGGCCACAATGCGCTGCGGGCTATCGGGACGCAAACCGGACTGCAACTCACGCACGGCCACCTCTTCCAACGGCTGAATGGTCAGCAGGTGATCGACAAACAACCGATAGCCCTTGACCGTCGGCACCCGCCCGGCCGAGGTATGCGGCGACACAATCAGCCCCATCTCCTCCAGTTCGGCCAACATGTTGCGAATGGAAGCCGACGACAAATCCAGCCCGGACACCATGGATAGCGTTTTGGAGCCAACCGGCGATCCATCGGCGATATAGCGTTCGATCAGGGTTTTCAGGAGACGTTGGGAGCGCTCATTCATCATCACACCATTTTACACGTCACTGATAACAAGGAAAGTGGCCACACTCGCGCCAGTTTCAAGCCGCATCACAGATAAATCAGCCCGCTTCCCCCGTCAAGTTCCGTGGCCGGGCCAACACAGCTCCGTCGCCGTCCACGTATCAGCGTCTGCCGCTTTATGCGATAATCAGCGGCTGTTGAGTATTGGCCCGATTATCCCTTTTGGAGACAAAATGGCAGAGCGTTCCGAAGACAAGAGCCGCGCCTTGGCGGCTGCCCTGAGCCAGATTGAAAAGCAGTTTGGCAAGGGTTCGATCATGCGCATGAGCGACAATCAAATCACCGAAAACCTGCAGGTGATTTCTACCGGTTCGCTGGGGCTGGATCTGGCCCTGGGCGTCGGTGGCTTGCCACGTGGCCGCGTCGTAGAAATTTACGGGCCGGAATCCTCCGGTAAGACCACCCTGTGCCTGCAAGTGGTTGCCGAAGCGCAAAAGCTCGGCGGCACCTGCGCCTACATTGACGCGGAAAACGCGCTGGACCCGATCTACGCACAGAAACTGGGCGTAAAAGTGGAAGACCTGCTCATCTCCCAGCCGGATACCGGTGAACAGGCGCTGGAAATTGCCGACATGCTGGTGCGCTCCAGCGGCGTTGACGTCATCGTCGTCGACTCGGTAGCTGCCTTGGTACCCAAAGCCGAAATCGAAGGCGAAATGGGCGACAGCCACGTTGGCCTGCAAGCACGCCTGATGAGCCGGGCGCTGCGCAAGCTCACCGGCAACATCAAACGCACCAATACGCTGGTCATCTTCATCAACCAGATCCGCATGAAGATTGGCGTGATGTTCGGCAACCCGGAAACCACCACCGGCGGCAATGCCCTCAAGTTCTACGCCTCGGTGCGCATGGATATCCGCCGTATCGGCGGCATCAAGAAGGGTGAAGAAGTTGTCGGCAATGAAACCCGCGTGAAAGTGGTCAAGAACAAGGTGGCGCCGCCGTTCAAGCAAGCCACCTTTGACATCCTGTACGGCGAAGGCATCTCGCGCGAGGGTGAAATCATTGATCTGGGCGTAGAACACGAACTGATCAACAAATCTGGCGCCTGGTACTCCTACAATGGCCAGAAGATCGGCCGTGGCAAGGACAACACCCGCGAATGGCTGAAAGCCAATCCGCAAGTCGCGCAGGAAATCGAACGCAAGGTGCGTGAGCTGGTTGGCGTCAAGGTGCAAATCACCGAAGGCGAGCCGGATGATGACGCGCTGACCGACGATACCTTCGACGTTTAAGTCCGCCTGCCAGCAGCGTGAACACATCATGTCTTCACGCTGCCGTCCCGCCCACGACCAATCTGCATGGAAAAAAGCCTGAAAGTCCGCGCTGTCGACCTGCTCTCGCGCCGGGAATACTCACGCAAAGAGCTGGAACGACGGCTACTGCCACACGCCGAAAGCCCAGAACAGCTCATGGCGCTACTGGACGAGTTGGCCGAACGCAACTGGCAGTCCGACAGCCGCTTTGCCGAACAACTCACCCGCGTCAAAGGCAGCAAATATGGTAGCCGTGCTTACTGGCGCAGGAAATGCGCGAGCGCGGCGTCTCCAGCGAGGACATCGCCTCGGCACTGGCCGAACAGGACGATCTGGCCACCGCTCGACAGCAATGGCAACGCAAATTCGGACAGCGGCCGACTACTCCGCAAGACAAGGCTCGGCAAATCCGCTTTCTGGCAGCGCGCGGTTTTCCGATGGACATCATCCGCCAGGTCCTGCTCGATAGCTCTGACGATTTTCCGTTGGACGAAGCATGATGCGCCGTGCGATATAACCACGACATGGCGATCGCACCGTTTCGGCCAACCTTGCACCGCCCCAAACGCCTGGATGAGCCAACCCCACGAGCCACACCGGGGACCATGACATCAGCAAGGCCACAATCGCTAGAAACAATGGCAATAAGGCTCTGGCAAAAGGCACCCGCCGCCATGCAACCCTTGCCAGCCAAGCCTCAGCTTGACACAATCAGGCCATGACACTGGGCCAATCCCCATTGCGACCGGCCAAGATTTCTGAAATAGACCACAACGACATGAAAACTTCCGAGATTCGCCAGAAATATCTGGATTTCTTTGCTTCCAAAGGACACCAAGTCGTGTCCTCCAGTTCGCTGGTTCCCCCGGGAAGACCCCACCCTGCTGTTTACCAACGCCGGGATGAACCAGTTCAAGGACGTCTTCCTCGGTTTCGACAAGCGTCCATACAGCCGCGCCACCACCGCACAGAAATGCGTCCGTTTAGCGGCAAGCACAATGACCTGGAAAACGTCGGCTACACCGCCCGTCACCACACGTTTTTCGAAATGCTGGGTAACTTCAGCTTCGGCGATTACTTCAAGCACGATGCCATCCACTACGCCCGGGAATTCCTGACCGACCCGAAATGGCTCGGCCTGCCCAAAGACAAACTGATGGTCACGGTGTACGCCTCCGATGATGAAGCCTACGACATCTGGCACAAGGAAATCGGCGTTCCTGCCGACAAGATCGTACGCATCGGCGATAACAAGGGCGCGCCCTACGCCTCCGATAACTTCTGGCAAATGGGTGACACCGGCCCGTGCGGCCCGTGTACCGAGATTTTCTACGACCACGGCGACCATATCTGGGGCGGCCCTCCGGGAAGCCCGGAAGAAGACGGCGACCGTTTCATCGAAATCTGGAACAACGTCTTCATGCAGTTCAACCGCGACGAAACCGGCACCATGCATCCGCTGCCCAAACCGTCCGTGGATACCGGCATGGGGCTGGAACGCATCTCCGCCGTCCTGCAAGGCGTACACGCCAACTATGAAATCGACCTGTTCCAGAACCTGATCCGCGCGGCGGCTCGGGAAACCGGCGTAGCGTTCAGCATGGACGTGCCATCGCTCAAGGTGATCGCTGACCATATCCGCGCCTGCTCGTTCCTGATTGCCGATGGCGTCATGCCATCCAACGACGGCCGCGGTTATGTCCTGCGCCGTATCATCCGTCGAGCCATACGTCACGGGTACAAACTGGGCCAGAAGGGGTTGTTCTTCTACAAGCTGGTACAGGATCTGGTCAACGAAATGGGCGATGCCTATCCGGAATTGCGCCAGAAACAGGCCGAAGTGGAAGATGCCCTGAAACAGGAAGAACTGCGCTTTGCCGAAACGTTGGACAAAGGCATGGCGTTGCTGGAATCCGCGCTGGAAGGCGGCAAGAAACAACTGGATGGCGATACAGTGTTCAAGCTGTATGACACCTTCGGCTTCCCGGTTGACCTGACTGCCGACATCTGCCGTGAGCGCGATATTGTCGTTGATCTGGACGGTTTCGAACACGCCATGGCTGAACAACGTAAACGTGCACGCGCCGCTTCGTCGTTCAAAATGGCTGGCAACGTCGAATACAACGGTAAAGATACCGTCTTCCGTGGCTATGAAAACGCCAGTGTGGATGCCAAAGTGCTGGCACTCTACAAAGGACATGAAGCTGTTAATACGCTGAATGCTCGGCGACGAAGGCATCGTGGTCTTGGATAACACGGCATTTTATGCCGAAGGCGGCGGCCGTGTCGGCGACGTGGGCGAGCTGTCGTCTAATGCCGGTGTCGGCGCGCTGTTCGATGTCACTGACACGCAAAAAGTCCAGGCCGCCGTGTTTGGACACAAAGGCAAACTCATCAGTGGCAGCCTGAGCGTGGGCGATACCGTTGCCGCCACCATCGATCTGCACAAGCGCCGGGCTACGGCCCGCAACCACTCGGCCACTCACCTGTTGCACAGTGCGCTGCGCCATGTTCTGGGCGACCATGTTGCCCAGAAAGGCTCAATGGTCAACACCGAACGCACGCGTTTCGACTTTGCCCATAACGAGCCGGTCAGCGCCGCTGATCTGCAGGAAATCGAACGCATCGTCAACCGCATCATTGCTCATAACGTCGAAGTTTCGGCCAACCTGATGTCGTACGACGATGCAATCCGCTCCGGTGCCATTGCCCTGTTCGGCGAAAAATATGGCGATACGGTACGTGTATTGAAGATGGGGGAATTCTCCACCGAACTGTGTGGCGGGACGCACGTCAAGCGCACCGGTGACATCGGTTTCTTCAAGATCGTGTCCGAATCCGGTGTTGCGGCTGGTGTACGGCGTATCGAAGCCGTTACCGGTGAAGGCGCGGTGACCTACGCCCAAGCACAGGATAGCTTGCTGAAAGAAGCGGCTTCAGCGCTCAAGGCACAAAGCTCCGACGAAGTTGTCAGCCGCCTCAACGCGCTGCAAGATCACGTCAAGGCAGTAGAGAAAGAGCTGACCCGCCTCAAGGCCAAGCTAGCCTCCTCGGCTGGCGACACGTTGGCCGAAGCCGCCGTTGAGATTCAGGGCATCAAGGTGCTCGCCGTTGAGCTGGAAGGCGCCGACAACACCGCCCTGCGCGAAACGCTGGACAAGCTGAAAGACAAGCTTAAATCCGCCGCGATCGTACTGGCAGCCAAAACTGACGGTAAGGTAGCACTGGTGGCTAAACGTTACCGCAGATCTCACCAGCAAAGTTAAAGCTGGCGAACTGGTTAATTTCGTCGCCCAGCAAGTAGGCGGTAAAGGCGGCGGTCGACCAGACATGGCACAAGCCGGTGGCACGCAACCAGAAAATCTAGCAGCCGCCCTAGAGCGTACAAGCCCTGGCTTAAGCAAGCTGTAATCGCGCAAAACCAGCTAATCAAAAAGCTGCATGGGAAACCATGCGGCTTTATTTCATCCAGCAAGCAGCGACTACTTGCTGCGCCCCACCAACACAATACCGGCAATCACCAACCCCGCCCCAACCAGCTGTAACGGGGTCAGACTCTCTCCCAAAATCAGCCATCCCAAACCCATGGTAATCACCGGGCCAATAATCGCCACGGACGATGCGCGCCCAGCCCCCAGACACCGTATCGACTGGTTCAAACACCACACAGGGATAACAGTACTGATCAATCCCATCGCCAGCCCAATGCCATACACAGGCCAAGGCAAGCCGAGCAATCCCGCTGACGAAACCATGGCAAAGTGCGCAAATACCGCCGGGCACGACACCAATGACGCCAACGCGGCAAAACGGGTAGCCCCCCAATAAGCAATCACCTCCCCGGAGCCCACCAGATAGATCGCATAAGTCACCGTACTGGCTACCACCCGGGCCATCCCCTGCCACAGCCTCACACTTTGGCCCGCTGTTGCAACATCCCGGCTGAACGTAACCACCATACCAAGATAAGCCACGGCCACACCCCACCAGACCTTTGAAGAATAGCGCTTACCCAGAAACAGACAGGAAATGAACAACACCAGTGTCGGATACAAGAACAGAGTCAGCCGTTCCAGCGACGCACTGATGAATTGCAAGCCAACAAAGTCCAGATAACTGGACAAGTAGTAGCCCAGCAACCCAAGCATAATCAGTCGCGACCAATCCCCCAGCGTCTTGCCACGCCACGCATCCGGCTGAACAGGCCACAACATCCAGACAAAAAACGGCATTGCAAACAGCATACGCAACATCAGCAGCGTTTCCGCACCGACAGCATAGCGGTAACCGATTTTCACAAAAATGGCTTTAGCTGCGAATCCGCCTGCCGCAAGAATGGCAAACAACACTCCCCGCCCTTCTGCCAGAGCTGCGTGACTGGTTTTATTGGCAACACTTGCCGTCATCGTTATTCCATCCCGGAAAGAAGACTACATTATCGATACTTTATCAACGGATAAAAAGTTTACTTCCACATGGCCACCTGCCCTGATCGGTATTTAAAAATGATGCTCCATCGCGATTAGTTTGCAGCAAATCTCAACCTTATTGACTCACATCAATATGCCTTATGAGTAGTTATCAATAATGATCCCTTAAGTTCAGGAAGGATGTTTAGCCAACGAGTAGGCACCTGTGTCACATGATGACAAGCAACCCAAAAGGTAATGCAGGTCACTCGCTTCGGGGCTAAACGGCTTTTACTTGCAGAGGGATAGCCATGGCTTTAGTGCTTTATGACGACGGCAACCACAAATGTGTCGCCTTTACCGAACTGGTGCAAGGAGATGGGATCCGGGCAAACCAGTTTGCCATCGTCGACCAAGGTGATGGCATGCTGCTGGACCCGGGTGGCAACCTGACTTACAAGCATCTCATCGCCGAGATGGCAGACTATTTCCTGCCATCCCACACCCGGTATGTTTTTGCCTCCCATGCCGATCCGGATATTGTCGCATCAGCCAACGGCTGGCTGCTGATTACCGATGCGCAAATCATGATTGCCCAAGAATGGGTGCGCTTCTTACCGCACTTCTGCGTCCGCGGGGTAACGGAAGGCCGCCTGATTGCCATCCCACCGAAAGGTATGGATGTCACGTTGGGTAATGCCACACTGAAGATCATTCCAGCCCACTACCTACATACCGTCGGCTTTTTCCGTGTATACGACCCGCTCAGCAAGATCTTGTTCTCAGGCGATGTCGGAGCATCACTGATGGATGGTCATGATGCTTAAGCAAACCCATTGAAGATTTTGAGCACCACCTGATCGATAGCCACATGCAGGGCTTCCACCAGCGCTACATGACCAATAACAAAGCCTGCCGTTTATGGGTACAAATGGTGCGGCAACTGGATATCGAGTGGATCGTCCCTCAACACGGCGGATCGTTCAAAGGCAAGGAAATGGTTAACCGCTTCCTGGATTGGCTTGAACAGCTCGAATGCGGTACCGACCTGATCAGCGAAGCTGATTTCACCTTAGTGTAACGTCGTACACCACCACCCTCATCATGAATGAACTGAAGTCACTATCAGAAATACTGACCAGCACACCAGAGAATTTACTGGTGCTGCTGGCTTTGGTATTGCTAGCTGGGCTGGTCATTGGCGGCGTGCGGCATTATCGGCACAAGCAACGCGCCGCCACCGACCACGATACCGACCTGACAGATGAAGAAGCCGCATCCCAACCCAGTAATGACGATGAATCACTGTCTTACAAAGTGGATGATGTGGATGCTCTGACCGAGGTCGATGTATTCATCCAGTTTGGCTACCTAGATCAAGCGGCATCGGCCTTACGCTGGTATGTGGATAGCATCGCTCCACACTCAGGGCGCGAACTGAAACGACTTGCTTAAGCCTCTATCTACAACTAGGGCAACTGGACGACTATGCAGAAATACTCGAACGCCTGCATGATCTGGCACTACTCAATCGTGACGAACTCGAGCAATCGATCCTCGAAGGCTTAAAAGTAGACCGTAATAACCTGGCATTACGAGTTCTGGCAGAACAAAGGCTGGCGCTAGGCGTAAGCGAGATGAATGCCAAGCTGGGAGAGGCTCTGCCGACGCTCAGTACCGAAGAACTGTTGCAACAAGCGGCGGCCAGCCCGGCTCAGTCGCCACCAAGCGTGCAAATCGAGCCAACCGCCCCCCAGACATTAAATCCGGTACCGCTAATCGAAGGGCGTGCATCAATCACCACGCTAAGTCAGCAAGAAACAAGCATCATCAAGGCTTTTATCCCCGCAGCACGTCAGGCTCGGCTACTGCTGTCTTGTCACGCCTATCAGGATGCACTACCAGCTCTACAACGACTGCTAAACGACCACCCCCGCTCACTTTCTCCCTTACTGGATGTTCTCCGCGTCCACTACATGGGGCGCAATCTGCCAGAATTTACCCGTCACCTATGGTCATTCCACATGGCTTTGGGCCAATACGGTCAGCAACTAAAAGAACGACTCCTGCAATTAGGGTTGCAACTGGGAACCAATCCTGCATTGAGTGCACTGGCTTTGTGTCCAGATCGGTTACATCTGGAAGTGATTGGGCGCGAATATGGCTACATTCCCACCTGTGATCCAGAGGTAGAAAAACTGTCATTAATCGAAGTCGTTTCGGCCAACCCTGAGCAGCTCGCCTACCAGACTGATGCCCTGAGCGAGGCTGACCATTACATCGAATACGGTCAGGTCGACATGGCAATTTCTACTCTGGAAAACGCCATCATGGCGCACCCGGAAGAAGCACAATACTACCCCCCCTGCTGGACTTGTATGAGCGGCTGAACGATTTGGAACGCTTTACCGTACTGACCCGTCGGATCAAGGACAGTGCACAACGCCCTCCTGAAGAAATTACAGCCATGATGAGTACGTTCGTCCAGCGCATGCAACAACGTATCCCACAGCGGTCAATGGCAGCTTGAGAGACCATCCATGATTTCAGATCTCACACAGCAAAAAGTCATCACCGTTCTGCCGGTTGGCATGGATAGCCGTAAATTATCGGTATTCCGCATGGCTTTCCGCATGCATAGTGCTCACGTTTACCAACTGGTCGATGACGCCCAAAATACAGAGCCGCAGCTAGCGATCATTGATGTAGATAGCATGGATGGCTGGGAAGCATGGGAAAACTTTCGCCAAAACTATCCACAATTACCGGCACTCATCGTCACCACTACGCCACCAGTGCAGGCTCCGGCCCCTGTTCTCAAAAAACCGGTACGAGTGGAAACGCTGTTCCCGCAAATGCGGGAATTGCTCCTGAAGCCGGTGACTATCGCTCAGCCGCCGCAGAAACCATTGGTTGCACCTGCGCCACAAAAGATTGAACAACCGCGACACCTTACAGACGTAGTCACCAACGAGACTAAGGAAGCCGTAACGCCCCGCGTTACTATCGCGCCCACACCTCCAGTGGTAGCGAAGGAGACTGTTGTACAAAAACCGGCGGTCTCTACCGCTGTTGAGCCCCCTACACATCCTGCCACAATCACGCTTGAACGCTTCGATCCTCACGCGGGTCTGTTTGGTTTGATCACTCGCCTGTATCGGCAAAAAACAGCGGCCTTAATTGGCATAGACGGTAAGCCATTGATATTCATCGTCCCTGCACTGGAAAAGGCGCTCTTGTTACAACCGCTAGAGGCTTTACAGCCTCTTTGTGAGAACACGACTGCCAGTTTCTACCATCAAGAGTTGAAACCGGATGATGTTCTTCCTGCCGATGCCTCTGAGATGCGGTTGCAAAGCCTGATCTGGCAGTTGGCTATCTGGACCAGCCGGGGCCGATTGCCTCGCGGGATTGGTGCAGACACCCCTATCCGGTTGCGCTTCTGGCCCAATCTGACACGTTTGCTTACCATACCTGATGCCATGCGGATCACCGCATTCCTAACCAAAACACCGGTAAATCTGAAAATCATTACTCGGATGTTAAAGGTTGAGCCGACGCATCTGTTTACTTATCTGACAGCGGCTTACGGGATTGGCATTCTGGATCTGCCCACTCGTTCGGCAACGCTGTCCGTTATTTCAAGTCAACCGGTTCGCCCCGCTCGGCCAGCAAGCCCGGAGCTAAGCCATACCGTTACCGGTGCACCAACCTCGTGGTGGCATGCTATCGCGGCTATTAAAAAAAGTGATCGGTTTATAACTTATTTCCAGAGATACTCATGCGAGCATACGATAACAAAATCATTTTTGCTGGCCCGGTTGGAGCGGGTAAAACAACCGCCATCGGCTCAATCAGCGATATCGAACCGGTCACTACCGATGCAACTGCCTCGGATATGACCCTGAATCGCAAGGGTTACACCACCGTAGCAATGGATTATGGCGTGCTATATCTGGACGACAAAACCAAGGTCCACTTATATGGCACCCCGGGCCGGGAACGCTTCGACTTTATGTGGGAGATTCTCAGCAATGGTGGTATTGGCATGATTCTACTTCTGGACAACACCCGCCCCAATCCGATCAAGGATTTGCAGTTTTTTATCAATGCATTCAAGGATCTGATAAAAACAGCACCACTGGTGATTGGTGTCACGAAGACAGATATCAAACCCACTCCATCCACTGAAACCTATGCAGCCTTGCTGGAAAAATTCGAAATGAGGCCACCAATTTTCGAAATAGATAGCCGCGAAAAAGAAGATGTAAAACGATTAGTACTGGCCCTGCTGTTTTCAATAGATCCGGGGCTGGAAGGGTAAATCATGAGCGACACCCTCAAGCTGAAGGGGGCCCTTTATCCGATGGTTACACCGGCAGGGGCCTACTATGCAGTCTCTAGCCAAGAGCAGGATGCGGCACGAATGCTGCTGACTCAAATATTGCGTATTGGCCATTCAGTCCCCCTGACAGAAGAACTGTTGGCCGAATGGAGTGGCGACGAAGCAGAGAAGGGACTACAAACGCTATATCGTTTGCAACGTCTAGACTTTGTCAATGGCACTGAACAGCCGCGGCCCCCGCGCCAATCTGGAAAGTCAGCTACCGGAGCTGCTAAGTAATCTTTCAGATACTCAGCACGCTCTGCTGGCCGATGACAACGGGTTATACTATGCTACCGCAGGATTTTTGCATGAGTCTGCAGAGGAAATTGCGGCCTTGGCTGGTGACATCATTTCACTGAGTCGACGTCACACCTTATTGCTCAAACAGAACCTTAATCTTACCAGTACCTCCGGGCTATTAGTAATCCGGCTGGTCACAGCGAATTGGCTTTCTACCCATTACATGTTGGCCAACAGTCGTTTGTACTGGTAGTTGGAGGAACGCCTCAGCTACAAGATCACCATTTTGTCACGCTCGTCGAACTATTGACCCGGCGTTACGCCTAGACCACATAACCCAATGTGGCAATAGATTCTGCCACGGGTAGACACATAATCTGGAGAAAACAATGCGCGAACAGATGCTCAAATCCATTCTGAGTGACCTCAACGGAGCTTCTGCGGATATCGAAGCCTCCGCAATCATTTCCTCTGACGGCCTGACGATGGCCGCCCTGCTCCCACAAGACGTGGATGAAGACCGTGTAGGCGCTATGGCTGCAGCCATGCTGTCACTTGGTGAACGCACAGCCCGAGAGCTTGCCCGGGGGGAACTGGAACAAGTCATGGTCAAGGGCGATAGTGGCTACATCCTGATGAGCTACGCAGGCAAGGATGCGGTGCTGACTGTAATTGCCCGCCGCGAAGCAAAACTCGGGCTGATATTCCTGGACACCAAACGCGCATCGAAGAATATCGCTGAGATTCTATAAACAGTCGAGACATAAAACCAGCAAGAGCCTCTCACTCACAACTGAGAGTTCGGGGCCTTGCTGATTTTATTTTCTGACTGACCCTAGGGTCAGTCAGAAATAGATGACTACATAGTAGGCGTAACTACTCAATCACGAGATTGAGGATTATCGCTCTGTAATGCAGAAAGATTAGATTAATCTGAGAATATCAAGAGCATGTAAAGCAAAAGCCCGCATTATGCGGGCTTTTTGAATTTGGCTCCCCGAGAATGTCTTACTACGAACCACTCACGCCGCGTTTAACCTGCCTCCTCGCTTTACCCGCCGTGCCGCATAGTCTATAGAATCCACCCCTTATCCCGCATGCCTAGATGGCTTTCAATGCCATCATGGCCACAAAGCGCGACCTTACCAAACCCCTCGAAACCGTCTCATTCCGCTGCAATCCATGCCGTCATACCTTCGACGCCATGCCTTTGCGTATTGATGACGCGCCCGAGAGCGAGCACCACCCGTTCAGTTACGTGGGAGTGTGCCCGTTGTGTGATGCCGAGTGCCCGCAGGCGCCCTTCCACAAGGCGCTGGTGAAGGCTTGGGCAAATGCCACAGGACCGAGGACGCCAGCAGGAAAGGCTTCCACAGCAAAGAATCTGGATGGGCATCCCACTCCGGAAGAGGCACTGCGCACTCGCTTCAATGCCATGAAGCACGGCATGTCGGCCGAGACTGCCCAGTATTTTCCCTGCCAGGCCGGGCAAATACCCAGCCTGCCAAACCTGCGATATTGATCGGGACTACTGTTCCGAACAGCCAGCGTGCGTCAAACAGACGCAGCTTTTCATGGTGCACCACGCTGCATTCGAACAGCGCAACCCGAAACACCTGACGCCGATCTACTCCAGCATCCAGGCGAGCATCACCGCCATTATCCAGCAGATACTGCAAACGATCATTGCCGACGGCGTGAAGCTGGAGGCTCCAGCCCTGGGCGGTCGACCGCGAAGGCAATGTCGTGATCGGCGAGTACAAGGATCTGGCCACGGGGCAGACCAAGCGGATCATGGAAGTGAAGGCGCACCCTCTACTGAAGCCGCTCCGGGAGTTCCTATCCGGGAACAACATGTCGCTGTCCGACATGGGAATGACACCCAAGGCGATCGAGCAGGAAGAGCAGCAGATGGGCCGCCTCAAGCAGGCGATGGTCCGCCCACCCTGTCCCTCGAGGAGTTCGCGCAGAAACAGAACGAATCTCTTGCCGCTCTGCGCGAGCTGGCCGAGCGTGCCAATGCCCGCAAGCAGAATGACCCCGTGTTGATTGACTATCAGCAGCAGAACGGTGGTGGGAAGTGAGCAGCGACCGTACCAGCGCCGCGCAGCGCATCAAGATCCAGCACCGGGCCGAGTCCGAGGTGATGCGTTATGCTAGGCCGGACCCGATGACGGGAATCAAGCCGCATGCTTTGTGGGCCAAGCACGTTCACAACGTGGATCTTGACCCGATGCAGGTGCTGAAGATGCAGGAGATGGACGATCACGAGAACACGGTCGACTTCTCATGCTTGAGCGGACGGGCAAAACCGCGGTGAAAGAGATGTACGCCCCGGAGATACTGGCCACCACGCCCTACCAGGAAGAAGGCATCGTGGCACCACGGCTGCAGCAAAGCCAAACTAACATCACCTATCATCTGGACGCCATCCGGCGCTCTGACATCCTGACCGGATGGATTGCCTACAAGAGCGGCTATTCGCCAGATTGCCGACCTGAAATACCAGTTCACCAACGGTAGTAAGGCCAGCTGCTATGGGATCATGTCGCAGATCGACGGTGACGGTATCTCGATCGCCTCCCTCGAGGAAACCGACGACATGCTTAAGCAGACCGCCTCTTTTCCAGATTCCTTCCCATGTTGGGCTCCGCGCGCCGTCTGGGCGTAGATAAAGGCGTGAGCTTCAAACCACAGATCAGGATTACCGGGGTACACAAGGGTGCTGACGTACTCTCCCACCTGATCGAAACCGGCGGTTACCACATTCTGCCGCCGGTCGATGTGTATCTGGGCATCGAGCTGGGCATTTTGAACGAAGCATTCGTGCTTGAAATGCAGAGCCAGCTGCCCGAGGCGGAATATATCCGGCAGTTCCTGTGCATCAACGCTTCGGCGCAGAACTTCATCTGGGAAAAGCACATCCGGAGGGCCATGGCGGTTGGGCTGTCTGCCGGGCTACAGCTTTCCGGGCCGGTACCGGGGAACCGGTACCGCAAACGCGGACTGTTGTCGTTTGGCTATGACCACTCCGGCCATGGCGAGAGCGCGCACGCTTCCTGCTCTGCCCTAGTGGTGTGCGAACAGATCGGCAACTTCGTGACCTTCCCGTTCGTGAAGACGTGGCCAGCCGGTACCGACGATGCGGTGGTAGGCCGTGATCTGATCGGGCTGTGGGACTACTTCCGCCCAGACTACGCCATGGGCGATGCCTACGGCGTTGGCTTGCTCACCAGCGTGAACGACATGCTGTTCTCCGCCGGGTTGATTGATATCGACCGCCGCAGCATCGGTGATGGGCAGAGCACGGCCAGCACCTGGCAGCACTGGGCCTTCGCCCCGATCCGTTTTGAGGGGATGACCAAACACAGCATGGCCAGCGCACTGCGCTCTGCTTTCCACAATGGCCAAGCGGCGATTCCCTATGTAGATGATGGTACCGACGCGCTCAAGGCCAAGAATACAGCCAATACCCACTGGGGACCGTCTGCGCTCGACCAGGTGCAGGCCGATGCCAGTGACTGGGGCAAGTTCATCCGCCAGCTTGGTAACCTGAAGGCTAAGGCGGTACAGGGAGCCAGCTACAACAGCTACAAGATGGCCAACCCGAAAATTGGCGACGACTTGTTCGATGCAGCCAGTGCTTAAGCATGTGGGCGCTGATCACTCGAGGCGTGGAGAGCTACGCTCCGACCGTAATAGCTAGCCGGGCGGTATCGCCCGAGCAGCTGCTGGGGATGCACTGATGATCTATGGCAAATACAAACCCGCGCGGGAAGATATTGCAGCCAACGTGTTGAAACCGCCCCCTCCGCTAACCCCTGCCCAACGAGCCCGGGCCGAGAAAATGCGCGACGAATGGCGCGATGCCTTCAACGGCGACGATAGCTTCATCCGCAACATGGTTGAAGCCCTGATTCACGGCTGGCGCAATGTCATGTTCGTTACACCGATCGAGGACCAGAAAAATGGGAATGATTGATAGCCTGCTGGCCCGCGTGGGGCTGCAGCGTGCGGTGGCCACACCGAAATTTACCGATGTGCCGGTGCCCGAGTCGCCGACCTATGAGCAGAACGCCCAAGCACCACCGAAGTGGGCCGCCGTCCGACGCAAGAAAACCAGATGCGTGCCGTGTATCGGCAGCTGCAGGTGGACTATGACTTGCGCGCCACCATTCTGGATATTCGCCGT
The DNA here is from genome assembly GCF_009707705.1 of Paludibacterium denitrificans. Lineage (GTDB taxonomy): Bacteria > Pseudomonadota > Gammaproteobacteria > Burkholderiales > Chromobacteriaceae > Paludibacterium_A > Paludibacterium_A denitrificans. Next base: position 217,325 of record NZ_WLYX01000001.1, read on the forward strand.
ATGGACCGGCAGGACGGACGGGTAAAGCGGATTCACAACCGGGTGGCGCGCGACGTGACCCGTGGCGGGCTGGTCCTACTGCAAGACGACCCGGACGAGCGCATCCAGCGCGAATGGGCCGCCTTTGTTCGACGCCTACAGCTAAATCGTCCTGAAAAGCTGAAGTCTGATGCCTCTGGTCTATTGAAAGAAGGCAACCTGCCCATGCAGTGGGTGCTGGATAACAGCGGCAACGTGGTTTCCGGCGTGCGCATGCTTAAGCAGAGACTATTCGTCCGAACGTGGGCATCGATGGGCGCTTCAAGGACGTGCGCGCCGCCTATACCCAGATGGATCTGCTCAACGGTACCGAGCTGGCCAACTTTCCGTTGTGGCAGCTCACCGTGGCCGGGCTGGACCCGGACAACTACGACGATATGTCCTCCCGGGGCGGCCGTTCATGGATGCCAGCCGGGAGACCTGGCGCAAGCTGCGCATGACCGATACCGATCTGGTTATTCGCCGCAAGCACCGTGCGCCCTTGCGCATCGCCCACGTGCTGGAAAACGCGACAGAGCCAGAAATGAAGGCCTACCAAGACAACGTGGAGGCCAACAAAGACCTGATCACCACCGACTTCTACCTGAATAAGAAAGGGTCGGTCAGTGCCCTGCAGGGGGATGCCACGCTGGGCGATATTGGCGATGTGATTTATCTGCTCGATAGCTTCTTCAGCCACACGCCGCTGCCGAAGGGGTTGATGGGCTACACCGATGGGCTGGCGCGCGACATCTTGGAAGACTTGAAGCGGGACTATTTTGACGAGGTCGACCAGATGCAGGACACCATGGCATGGGTGTATGACTTCGGCTTCCGCCTGCAGCTGCTGCTGCGAGGCCTCAACCCTGACGCGCTACAGTTCACTATCACCTTTGCCGAACGCCGTACCGAGACCTTGAGCCAAACCACCGATAGAGCCCTGAAGCTAAAAGCGCTTGGCCTGCCGCAATCCATGATCTGGGAAGAGCTGGGTAAGAATGCTGCCGAGGTAGAACAACGGCGAGAGAGCGATGCGAAGCACTACGACCCCTACCCGGAACCGGGCAATGTTGGCAACGCACCCACGGTGAAGATCACCCCGGGCAACGGCCGCAAGGGCGAATCGGCTACGGATATCGGCCATGCCCATTAATACCGAGCGCGCCAAGATCATCCGGGAAGCTACGCTCAAGGCCGTGGCCGAACGCAACAAGCTGATTCACACGTCGGTAGATGATCTGGTGCATACCTATAACCAAGCCAGCGACGCCATCACCGAGCACATCCAAAAGGCTGCTGACCAGGACGACCGCATCACGCTGAACAGCCTGCAGGAGTTGTTGTCCGAGGTGCGTAAGCAGCTCCGGGGAGCTGGAAGATCAGCGCGACCGGCAGCTTTTCCGCCAGTTAAGCGAAGCCGCAGCCATTGGCGTGCGCCCGTTTGACTCGGCCCTGCCTTCTTCCGCGCTGTTTTCGATCAACCATGAAGCTGTCAGCTTTGTGCGCGGCTTTGTCGCAGCCGATGGCCTGCAACTGTCTGACCGGCTCTGGCGCATCAACCGCGGAACGATCGAGACCATCACTGACCAGATCCAGTTTGCCGTGATCAATGGCGAGAGCGCCCACCAGGCGATGATGCGCAGTATGGGCCGAGGCCAAGGGGTGCCGCCGGAGATCGCCCAAGCCTACAACGGAGCCAAGGCTGGCCAACTGGGGCGGCGGGTGCGCAGCTTGATGACTGGGGCGGCTGATCCAGTAAACGGCAAGGGTGTGGTTTACCGGGCTGAACGGCTGTTCCGTACCGAGATCAACCGGGCGCATGGCGAGTCCTACCTGTCGGCGGCGTTCCAGACGGATGGCGTGGTTGGCGTGCGCTTCATGCTGTCGCCGCGCCACCGGTTGCGCGATATCTGCGATACCCATGCGACGGCGGATCTGTATGGACTTGGGCCGGGGGTTTATCCCAATCGGGCGAGCTGTCCATGGCCAGCGCACCCGAATACATTAAGTTATGTGGAAGCAGTGTTTGAAGGAGAGTGATTGCTTGTCGAACCAGTTGCTTTTAGTCAAAATCCATAACCAACAATGACAAAAGAATCGACAAGGACATCACTGCATGAAGATCATAGCAACCGTTGTTACCTCTATCCTGCTTGCTGGCTGTGCGGCGACGAACGACCATCAACCTCCTGAGGCAAACCTTTCCTACTCTTTGATTCGTACCGTTCCTTTTTCCAAAAACACTATCAATACGGATATACCAGTAAGTCTGTATAAAAATAATCCAAGAACAGTAAGTGTTGACTCTCCTTTTACTATCCGTCGGTGTGAGTCACCGGACTTATGCAGCCAAGGAGTTGTAACAATCGTCAGCCAACTGACTCTAATTGAAAAATCGGATGATCATGCAACCGTTTCTTTGAGCTCAAATGTTACTGTTGGTCGCCAAGGCACCTTCAAATCCGGAAGCAGCAAGGAAACGAGAACAATCAATGAAGAAGTGCCATTAATTACTGAACAAGCATTTAGCGTGAATCGAACATTGGTTCTTTCACGAGGGCACGCTCAAACCGTTCGACTACTGCCTGAAGCAGAATTGGTAGTTGATCTGAAGTAGATGGATGGTATTTGCTTAACTACCGACATCCTTATTCCACCCCTTATTTCACACTTCTTCCACGCCTAATCTGCTACCAGCTGGGCAACCGGCGCCCGGCGGACCTCCCAGCCGCCGGGGTTTTCTGGCAGATAGGCGATGCAAAAACCCCGACACATCCTTCTTTCCGATGACGGCCACGGCAAGCGCGTGCGATTGCTCGCTGGCGTGGCATCCATTCCTGATGACAAACGCACCAGCTGGGTGACTCTGACCCGCGAGGGATCGTTTACCGACCCGCGTTACGGCCGGTTTGAGATCACCCGAGACATGCTACTTGCCATGGTGCGCAACTTCGACACCAAGGTACTGGGGGTAGACATCTTCCTGGACGTGAACCACCGCCCGGGTGATGGTGCCGCCGCCAAGATCCTGAAGCTATCCGTGGAAGGTGGCTAGCTGCGCGCGCTGGTGGAGTGGACCGAGTTTGGCATTGAGGCCGTGAAAGAACGCGGCTTCCAATACCTGTCTGCTGAGTATTCCGAGAACTACCAGGACAACGAGCAGGGCCGCACCCACGGCCCTGTGTTGCTTGGCGCTGGCCTCACCGTGCGTCCGGTGATCAAGCGCCTAGACCCCGTCACGCTGTCGTGCGACTCCGGCGCGGACACCCCTGTTTTGATCCATCCCGAACTTGCACGAACTCTTCTTTCCGAGGCTCAAGCGAACATGAACAAATATTTGCAAGCGCTGCTAGCGCGACTGAAAGCCAAGCAACTATCTCAGCAGGTGCTGGATACCGTAAAACAACTGGGTGAAGCTGCCTTGGCCAGCTGCACCACCGATGCTGATGCTGAAGCGCTGTGCACCCAGTTGGAAGAACAGACTGTGACGCTATCCGAAGCGCTGGCAGCACTGGTTCCGCTCCGGTAATCCAGCTGTCTGTTGCCTCGGCACCGCAGCAGGAGGCCATCAACGCCGCCGTTGCCCGCGTGCTGGCCGAACAGGCACAGACTGCCAAACAGCTGGCCGATACCACCGATGCCCGCCGCAAGCTGCTGTCCGATACTATCGCTGCGGCAGAAGGCATCGATGACGGTCTGAAGCGCGAACTGTCCGAGCGCGTGGCCACGCTGGTGACTGCTGATTGGACCGACGACCGGTACGTGCGCTGGCGCAGAGTCAGATCGAGACGGGCAACCAGATCACCGCGGCGCGCCAGCTGTCTGCGATCGGCTACGGCCCGACCGGCACCCCGCACATCACGGTGCCAGCCGAAGGCCCGAAAAAGCTGTCCGAGATCTACCGCGAGCACCTTGCCCGCACCGAGAGCGCCTATACGCTGAATCTTGACCCGAAAGCCCAGCTGCACCCGTTCTGCGCCCGGGTACTTTCCGAGTTTGACCGTATCCACGGCTACCAGCTGGACGCCGAGCTGAAGGTGCTGTCGCAAGGCGCGACGGATATGGGGTCTACCCAACTGCCGTTTGGTGTGCAGCGCGAGGTGATCCGCCAAGCGCTGTCCGATCTCAACGTGTTGGAGCTGGTGCAGACCCTGACCGACTTCACCGCACAGGCCACTACCCAGATTCCGTATGAAATCCGCGATACCAGCCAGGTGATGAACGATGGTGTGGTGTATGAGGGTCAGCCGATTCCGTTTGCTTAAGCGTAACCCAAGCGATGGATCTGGCCTATATCACCCCGATGAAGCTGGCGCTGTCTATCACCAATGAAGTGCTGCACTTCACCCGTGCATCGGCCATCAACTGGGATGCCCGGCACGCAACATCGAGATGAACAGCCGCGTACTGCGCGAGCTGGTGCACCGCCGTATCTGCAACGAGCTGCAGCGTGCAGCAGATAGTTATCTGGCCGTACCGGTGGCGAACGAATCGTTCACCGCACAGCTGACTGGCGCCAAGTCCATTGTCAAAACAGCCGCCTTCCCGATCGTTCGCCCCTTCCGGGCGCGCGACCTGCAGGGCAATGCCGTGGGCAATCCGGAAAACCCGATTACTGTTGTACTCAACAGCAATGCCATCACCCAATACGACGGCAGCGGCAAGCAGGCTGCTGGCACCTACTGGCGCGTGGTCTCCTACAACCCGGGCACCATCCAGTTCGTGGACCAGTCTGGCATCCCGGTTACCCCCGCCAATACTGGCACCAACACCTTCGGCTACAGCAAGGCCACCAACGTGGTGACGTTCGACATGGACGTACCGGCCAGTGTGCAGATGGAGCACTACCTGAATGGTCTGCTGCAGAAGGTCGGCAGCCGCAAGGCGATGATGGACGGCCAACGCTTCGTCAAGCCGGATTTCCTGCTGATGAGTCCGGCGCTGAACGATACCTGCACCAACGCCGAGCAGTTCATCAACCAATACAAGCGCGAAGGTTCCGACACCAATGCCGACGGCGACCTGATGCGTGTGAAAGGTATCCCGTCTTTCGGCACTAACGCCCCGGGCGTGGATCTGGGCGACGAGCGCATTCTGATGGGCCAGCGTGGCATCGGTGCGTACACCGTGGCCAAGCCTTTCGTGACCGGTGAACCGGTGGAAGTGCTCATCAATAGCCAGCCTGTCGGCAAGAAAGTGGCCTACGGCGAGGAGTACAACGCCATCACCGTACCGAAGCCGGTACGTAACCGCTTCACCAGCGTGGTGGCTTACAGCAGCTCGGCCCGCGCCGCCATCTAACCCGACAGCGCCCCGGCGGGCTGCCTGCCGGGGCGGGAGCTTTCCATGGAAAAAGTCCCGTATACCAATGACAAACCGCATACGGTCTTCGTTGGCGGAGTAATGATCCCCGCTCGGCGAAACCCGCGAGATCGACCCGACGCTATTGCCCGGCTACAAGCCCGGTGGCGCCGTAGCGGCCGACAAGCCTGCATCGACTCACATTGTGGACGTTCTACTGGCACAGTAAGCCGCCGCCATCATGGCTGCCATCCCTACCCTTGCTCATGAGGATCTCGAGCAGCTGGGCGAGCGCGAACAGCAAGGCGCTCAACGAAAGGAAGTCTTGGCCGCGATTGCCGAGCGTCTGCTGGAGAGCGCCAGCCAGAAACTGGACGAGACCAAGTCGACATCGGGCAACAGCGGCCAAACCGATCCGAACATGCAGCAGGACAAAAACCAGCAGCAGACAAGCGAGCCCAACGGGGTCAACGAGCAAAACCTGCCGTCAGCCGATCAGCCAAGCGAACCGGCAAACCCGGTTGATAGCGACACTGCCCAGTAATGACTACGCTGACCGATCTCACTTCTCAGCTGAAAATCAGCCTTTTGGATGCGGCCACGCGGTTCGTTGACACCGACTTCGTGCGCCACGTCCAAACAGCGGTGAAGGATTTCAGCAGGTTCCGTCCCCCTCGAGGTGGTGGACGCCCTTAACCTGCAGGCCGGTACCGCGCTGTACCCCTGTCCGGACGGGCTGACCAAGCTGATGGGGTGTGATTGGGGTCGTGACTTCAAGCAGACCCGTCAGCCGTGGGATGACCTCTGGCCGGGGCTTCCGGAGATCCGTCTCACTCGCAGCAGTGCAGGAGCTCGGATGCTGTTCCTGACGCCAGCACCCACGGCGCTGCAGATCAACATGCTGGGGAGCGCCTGCCCATACCGGTACGGCATTCCCCACCAGGTTGATGCCGACATCAGCACCTTGCTTGAAGCGGATGTACCGCTGGTGCTGGTGCGTAGCCGGGCAGAAGCCCTGCGCGAGCTGGCCATGCAGCACACCACCAAGCCCTATCAAGTGCGTGACGGCATCAGCTCGACACCGCGCAACGGTACGCCTTAGCGTTCCTCTACAAGGTGCTGATGGAAGAGTTCGAGCGGAGGGTGTTCCAGTGATCGGCGATATCCGCGTTTTCGACGAGGTGGTGGAACGGGCGTTTGCCAAGGCGCCGGGGTGATGAACCGGACCATGGACCGCTACGTGGGCCGTGCCGCCATGTTCATGGCCCGGGCGATCCAGCGCGAGTACCGCCAAAACGACAGCATCGCCTTTTCCACGCTGGTGAATTCCATCCACCCGGAAAAACCGTTCCCGCTGGCGCGCGACGTGAAGGCTTACGTGAAGTACGCCCGCTATGTGGAAGAAGGTACCCGCGGCAGCTACAAGGGGCTGCCTCCTACCCGACCGCTGGCCGAGTGGCTACGTATCCGGCACGGGCTGTCTGAGCACGAAGCAAAGCGTCGCGCATTTGGTCTGGCGCGCTTCATCCAGATCCACGGCACCCGGGCACGTCCGGCGTTCAAGCTTTCAATAAAAACGAATCCCGCCTGATGGCCATGTTGCGCGAAGGCACGGCTGAGGGCGTTAGAGAGGCACTCGGGGTGCGTGGCCACTACGCCATGACCGGCAGTGTTTCAGGGGGGCGGTAATGGCAATTACCCAAAAGCAAAAAGTCATTGGCGGCGGCCTGGTGGCCGCAATCATAGCCTTCACCAGCCCGTGGGAAGGCGAACGGCACGTGGCATACAAGGACCCAGTTGGGATCTGGACCATCTGCATGGGGGAAACCCAAGGCGTGCGCCCGGCATGCGCATGACACACGACCAGTGCGTGGCGCAAATGGCCAAGCGCGTGCCGGACTATCTGGGCCCCGTCGACAAACTGATGCCGGGGCTGCCGGATAACCGCCGGATCGCCTACACGGACACGGCTTGGAACTTGGGAACCGGCGTACTCACGCTGCGCAGCAAGAACCGGGAAGGCCAGCCGGTGACAGGGACCAGCATTGTGGACCTCGAGCGCGTCGGCAAGTGGCAAGACGCCTGCAACAGGCTGCTGAAATTCGACAAGGCCGGGGGCAAGGTGCTGCCCGGATTGGTTAAACGACGTGAAGAAGCGAGGAATTTATGTTTGCAGGGCTGAAACCCAAGGCAAAAGCAGTCGGAACTTTTGCTCTTGACCGGCTAAAAGAGGCTTCCACCGGCAAGCCATCGGCTTTGTGGTGGCGCTTTCTGGTTCGCATTTCGGTGCGTCGCTTGATTGGGGCCAAGGTGCCGCGCTCGGCGGCTTGGTCTCGGCCGCCATCAAGGCGGTAACCCCGGACAGCAAGGGAAGCGGTGATGCCAACTGAAGCCAAGCTGATCGCCCTGCTGGTCTCGGTGGGGCTCTGCGCCGGTGGCGTGCTGTGGTTCGGCCATTCCCGCTTCGAAGCCGGGCTGGCATCCGGCCGCGCAGAGCTCACCGGCTACAAGCTGCAGGTTGAAACGCAGCGCGGCATCGATGCCGAGGCAGCACATCGACGCTATCAGGACAAGGCCGACGAGCTGGCGATGGCCAGCAACAAGCTCGATCAGGTGCAACAGTATCTGGACACCGCCCGCGAACAACTCAACCGGAGGATTACCCATGCGGCACTCCCGCCCCAGCCTGTGGCTGGCCAGCCTTCTCCCGGCCTGCTGTCTGTTGACGGCCTGCAGTTCTACAACGACGCCCTTGGTCTCGGCCTGCAAGCCGGACCCGGAACCGACGGTACCGATCAATCTCACCGAGGAAGGAACCGGCGCCTTAGCGCCGCTGACAGCGGGGTATCACGCGAAGACCTCCTCGCACACGTCCGCGACTATGGCACCTGGTGCCGAAAAACCGCCGCGCAGCGCGACGAACTGATCGACCTGCTACAGGGGAAACCTCATGGCTGAAGACTGCACCAGCGAATTGGTTCACCACCGGCTTAAACAGCTGGAGCAGATCACAGCGCGCCACGGCGACATTCTTGAAGAGATACGTGACAGCCTGAAAGAACTGGTCAAGCTGCAGGTGACACACACCACGATCATGCAACAGCAACAGGATCATGAAACCCGGCTGCGCGCGATCGAAGGCGTAATTCCGACCCTTAAACAATCAAGCAAACTTGGCACGGCCGCCGTCACTGCCTTTTTGACTTCACTGGTCACTGCGCTGGGCACTTGGTTGGCATCGAGGGGAAGTGCGTGAGCGACATCATCAGCACCACCATGGAAGCGCTGCGCACTAACTTGGTTTCAGCGCTGCCGGGCCGTGTGATGTCGCCTGACTTCGTAGATTTCCAGCAACGTCGCCTCGATCAACTGGAAAAAGGCATTGTCACGGTGCTGCTTCCTGATATGGAGCAGACCGATGAGTGGGAATCCACCCTGAAGCTGATGATGGTTGGACAGTTGGCCGTTCCCGAACGAGATGGCACCCCGCATGACATTGAGGTGGCCGAGCTGGCGCTGTATCAGCAACTTCGAGCCTTTATCCGCAACCCGGGTGCTAAGCGTGCCACGACTCAAGGCACGTCGCATACGTTTTTCCAGCCAGACGGAATTCCCATTCGGCTGGATCTCCATCGAACTGGAGTGTGGCCCGCTGGATATGGCAGCTGACGACGACGCTACGGCTTACCCACCGACTATCCATGTCGGCAACCTGAAGGCCGTCAACATGGATATCGACATTCCGCCGCATGACAGCGACGCGGAACATCAGAAGTGGCTGAAGGGTGATTACTCCACCTCACAGCCGGAACTGCAAATAGACCAGGAGTTTCAACCATGAAGATGGTCAAGCTGAAACCGGCGGATGGGATGAAAGTCCGCCTAGAGGTTGGCGAAGGGTATTTACCGGATGATGGCAAGGAAGTCCCCTTGACCACCTACTACCGCCGCCGCCTCGCCGATAAGGATGTGGTGGACATCACGGACGAGCCTGCCGCCACTATGGAAGAAGTCGCGCCACCGCACACCGATAATGAGGTAATCGCCCATGGATAACATCACCTTCATGAGCATCCCGGTTGGCATCCGCACCGGCGGTGTTTTCCGGAAATCGACAATACCAAGGCCAACAAGGGCTTACCGCAGATGGACCGCAAGCTGCTGATGATCGGCCAGCGACTGGCATCCGGTACCGTTCCCGCACTGACCCCGATCCGTGTCACGGATGCAGGCCAAGCCGCAGGTTACTTCGGACAGGGTTCCATGCTTCACCGCATGACCAAGGCGATCGACGCCGTGCGCAAGCTGTATGGGTTGATCGACGTGTTCGCCATCGCCCTGGATGATCTGCCTGCTTAACGTACAGGCAACCGGCACCATCACGCTGACCGGCACCGTTACCCGTGCCGGTACCATGTACGCCTACGTGGGCGGCAACCGTGTGAGCTGCGCCGCAGCCTACAACGATTCAAACGCCACGGTGGCCACAAACCCGGCCTCCGCGATCAACGCCAACGCCGATATTCCGGCAACGGCCACCGCCCAGAATGGCGTGGTCACGGTTAAAGCCAACCACAAGGGCTCCACGTCCAATGGCATGGAATTGGCGGTAACCTACTATGATGACGACACTCTGCCCAATGGCATCACAGCGGTGTGTTCGAACTTGTCCGGTGGTACCGGTGATCCGGACGTGGGGGCTGCGCTGGCCGTTATCAGTGAAGACTGGTACTACAGCATCATTGAGCCTTACACCGACTCGGCCAACCTAGCCGAGCTCGAGGCGGACATGGACGGCCGCTGGAGCGGCATGAACATGAAGACCGGCCATATCTTCAATGCCAAAGACGGCACCATGGCTTCTCTGACCACTTGGGGCGCAACCCGAAACAGCCCGCACTGCAGTACCGGGGGCTAAACAACTGCCCGACGTGGGCCCCTGAGCGTATCGCCGCCTTCGCAGCCACCTGCGAAATTAGTGGTGCCAATGATCCGGCTATGCCTCTGCGCAATCTGACAGTGCCGGGCGTAATGGCACCACGACTGAAAGACCGTTTTAGCCGTCAGGAGCGCGAACTGATGCTGAAAGACGGTATCAGTACCACAACGGTGGATGCTGGTGGGAATGTGATCCTGGAGCGGGTTATCACTAACTATCAGAAGAACGTGATGGGCATCGATGACGAAAGTCTTTTGCGGCTGGAAACCAAGTGGTCAGCTGACTACTTCCGTTATTTCGTTCGCTCGATCGTCGCTACCGAGTTCCCGCGTAACAAGCTGGCCGATGACGGCACCAAGATCAAGCCGGGTTCGAAAACCGTCACACCGCAAATGATTGGCGATGTGGTTTATGCACGATGTGGCCCACTCGAAGGTGAACTGATTGAAGACATGGCTGACTTTAAGAAAAACACCATGTGGGTCAGATCAGAAGCCGATCCGGATCGCGTCAATGCCATCTTGGCACCGAACCTGGTCAACCAGTTCGTAACCTTTGCTGCCGCAGTGCAGTACCGTATGTGAGGTAAACCGCTATGGGTATGACAGGCTTGTGTTTCATCAACATCAATGGCCGCCGCGTGCGTTCCAAGGAAGGTGCCAATATGAAGCCGGGTGGCCTTATCCAAGAGCCAGTAAACGACGCAAACGGCTATTGCGGTATGGCGAACAAGGAAAACAAGAACTCCGAGGTAAAATTCATTATCCCTCACAGTTCTGAAGATGACGTAACTGCGCTTCAGGCCATGAAGGATGCAACCCTTGTCTTTGAAACAGACAGTGGCCAACGTTACTTGATCCGGGATGCTGGCACGATTGGCGAAGTCGATTTCAAAGGTAAAGAGGTCGATATAACCATGGGCGGTGCACCAGCCGAGTTGATGTAACCAATTCCACCCCTGTTTCCGCAACGGATCAGGAGCGAAAATAGCCTCGCTTCTTGCAGGTGCGTGTCCTTTCTTCTCTTGACGGTGTGGCAACCGGCGTTCAGCCCCGCTTCGGCGGGGCTTTTTACGTCAAAATCCACCCCTTACCCAACATCTCATCCACTTCGAAAATACAGCATGGGCGCCCCCTGCGCCCTTCAATGCAATCACTGGGAGTGAAGATGAGTACCAAGGTAATTCCCCTCGCCTTCGGCCTGAAGATCGGTGCCGACGTTCACAAAGAAATCGAGATTCGCCAAGCCTTGCTGGGCGACATGATGGACGCCGAGAACGAGGCCAGCGTAACCGATCCTGTTACCTACCGCGCCGCACTGCTGACACAAATCACGGTACGCGTAGGTACTTTCACTGGCCCACTGACGGTCAAGATGCTGCGCGGACTCAACCCTAAAGACTGGCGTGCTATCAGCACAGCCATGCAGGAGCTTGAAAACGAGGGGGAAGACGAACAGGACAGCGCAAGCGCCTTTTAGATGCTGTCCTGCTGCTGGCACTAAAAACGGGCTGGACCCCTGAAGTCATTCGCGCCCTGCTTACCCCGAGTTCAATCACTACTTGGAACGCCTGACCGAATCCAATGGCTGAAAACCTCGATATCTACGTCCGTATCGCTGCCGATGCCGCACGCTATGCGCAGGGCCTGCAAGGTGCTTCCCGCGAGACGAAGCGCTTTGCAGATCACGCCCGTTCAGAGCTAGGCAATCTCAAGCGAGAGCTGGCGCAACTGGGGCTGCAGCTGGGCGCCGTTGGGTTTGCTGCACACGGCATCAAGGCTGCGTCTGATTTCCAAGCAGCCATGCTAGACGTGGAAGGCAATATCAAAACCACCACGATGAGCACCAAAGAGCTGAATGCCCAGCTCAAAGAAGTACGGGAAACCGCTATAGATGTTCACCGGGCCATGCCCTACTCAACCAAGGAAGTGGTTGGCATCCAGAACACGCTCCTGAAAGCAGGCGTAGATCTTGACTCGGTAAAAGGGGCGAAAGGGGCCGCTTGGTCTGTTGCAGGTCTGGCAGCAATTTCTGAAACATCGCCAGAGACAACTGCAGACTTGATGGCCCGGATCGGCTCACAGTACGCACTAAAAGGTAACCAGTACGGCTCGGCTGCTAATGAGTTGATGAAAGCTGAGGCGGCCAGTCCCGGCAACCTGCAGGAAATCATGTACACCATCAAGCAGTTTGGTTCTAACGCTCACCTGCTTGGTATCAGCGTGAAAGATTCTGCTGCCATGGCAGCCATGGCCACTCCTCTTGGGATGGAAGCTGGCACGGCCATCAACCGCTTCCTAGAAGACTCTATCGGCAAGACAAAGCAGCAGCAAAAAGCACTGCACACGCTAGGTCTAGGCCACCTATCCAAAGGGAAATTCCAGAGCGATTTCTTCAAGGACGGTAAGTTCATTGGCATTGACAAGACGCTTGAGATGGTTCGAAGCCACGTTGGAGCCATCGCCAAAGGCCTTTCCGTAAAAGACATCGTGAGAGCTGATGGCACTACAGTCCCAATGGAGGACGTTGCAAAGGGACTGGATAAGAAAAAGCACGGGGACCAAGCAAAAGCTTTGCGCTTGGCAACCAAGGCTTGGGGTGAAGAAGGCGCGCGCTTTGCATTGCTGAATGCCATGAGCGACAAAGGACATAACTTTGCTGGCGTTCGGCAACAGATGGAAACATCTCTCGACATAGCCGCCCGCATGGAAATCAAGATGCGGGGCTTTGGCCAAGCAGCTAATGCCGCAAAGGGAACCCTTGAGGCGACCACTGCCATGGCATTCGATCCCTTCCTGAGCAAACTCACCCGTGGTGCCAAGCTGGTCAACGATCTAGCAGGTAACGCCGGTAAATGGCTCGATACCCACCCTGAGCAACGTAGTACCGTGGCCTGGACCGGGGCTGGCGTAGGTTTAGCCGCTCTTATTGGTCCAGCCTTGTGGGGCATGGTGAAAGGCATGCGGAAGGGCAAGCTAACGCCGGTTGGTGCTCTGACTGGTATAGGCGGCGAAGCCATGGAGCTGGGCAAAGGTGTAGCCATGGGCAAAACCCTGCAGGCCGCGGCAGGGGTAACCCCTGTTTACGTTGTCAACATGCCGGGGACCGGTATAGGTGGCGCATCAGCTAGTGGCGCACTTGATGCAGCGACCGGAGCAGCGGCAGCAGGTGCAGCCGGGAAACTCGCATCCAAAGCCAAGGTTGGGTACGCCATGGCCCGTGGGCTATCACTGGCAGAGTTTGTTGGCGCAGCTGGATTGGGGACAAGCACTGCACTTGTTGCTGGCGCTGGGGCAGCTGGCTATGGCGCTGGGACACTTGCCTACAAAGCCATGGAGGGCACTAAAGCTGGCGACTTCCTGGTAGACAAAATTGGCGGTGGCATCGCCAAGGTCCTTTCATTGTTCGGAAATGAGGATGCCAAGAAAGCTGTGGCCATCACCGAGCACCAAAAGAATGTCACGCAGTCCCTGATCGAGCAGGTGAAACGCACCGACCTTGGCGGGACACTGCAGATACAGGTGGCCACCGCACCGGGTACAGATGCCCGGTGCAAGCCAAGATGAACAACCCCAAGATCAAACCAAATGTTGGCCGAACGATGCAGGGGGCTAACTGATGACTACGCCACTGCGCCCCGCCTCGTTCAAAGGTATTCCTTTCCGCGTCAAGGAAACCGACATGGAAGTGGGACGCCGAACTGTCCTGCATGAGTACGCATATCGTGATATCCCGTATGCCGAAGATCTGGGCAGGGCTGCCCGTGGCTTCACCGTGCAGGCCTTCTTCTTTGGTGAAACCGGACCGGACGATGCAGACGCGCTAATTGACGCACTGGAATCTCCCGGTGCTGGCCTGCTGGTACATCCATGGCGCGGAAGCATCATGGTGATCCTGCAACCTCAGAGCAAAGCCAGAGTGCGCTACCCACAAGCAGTGGGCGGCATGATCACCATCGACATCCCGTTCATTGAATCCGGCGATAACGTCGAACCGAATGCCGGGGACGATACTGATGCTCAACTGGAAAGTGCGGCAGATGATGCCCAAGCTGAGGCGGATAGCGATTTCGAGACATCCTGGCTTGACGATATTGCAGGCTATGCCGATGAAGCCGCGAAAGCGGTAGAGGATATCTGCACCTGCCTTGAGAGCTACTTCGATGCCTACGATGCGGCAATGGCCAAGGTCGACCGCATCATCCATGACGTGCAGAGAATCATCAATGCGCCGTTGTCGGTGATTTCTCGCATTCAAAGCCGAATCCAGACGCTGGTGGGCAAGCTGGACAACCCGTTTTCCGGGATTTCCACCGGCGCAAGCTGCTCAAGGGCGAGGTGCTGAACCCGTGGCGCACCGGCGGTAGCTACAGCACCATCATTTCCGCTGGCCGCACCACAAACAGCTCTTCGAAATCGATATCCGGCATTAGCACATCGAGCGCCAGCGCTCGCCCGGCCTGGACCAGGCCTACCCCATCCAGCCCGACCAGTGAGATGCCGAGCCTGCCGCCATCTCTGGCCACTTACGTGCGCCGTACGCTGGTGATCGAGGCCGCACGATCAATTCCCACCGCCACATTTACCACTAAGGCGGATGTGCAGACTGCACGCGCCCAGATCCTGACAGCGCTCAACACCGAGCTTCAGTCCGCCTCCGACACGCTCTATCCCGTGATGCAAGCACTGCGCGTGGCGGTGGCAAAGTCCATCCAGGCGCGCATACCAACGGCTGTCGACGTGGAAACCGTTGCGACACAAACCGTCTTGTTTAAGCGCTGGTAGTGGCTTACATGGCCACCGGTGATATCGCTGTGGCGGATGACTTGGTCGCGCGTAACGGAGTGATGCACCCGGGATTTGTGCCCTTAAGCAACATCGAGGTACTGAAAAATGCCTGACGTATGCGAACTACGAGTGGGCGGGATGATTTACGGCGGCTGGACGGATATTGAGATCCAGCGTGGCCTCGAGCAGGTTTCTGGCCAGTTCACCCTGCAGGTGACTGACCGTTGGCCCGAACAAACCGAACCGCGCCCTATCATGCCGGGGCAATCCGCAGTGGTGACGATCGACAACGAACCGGTGGTAACCGGCTGGGTGGACGATACCAAGCCCGGATACGACGAGAAGAACACCTGGTTCAACGTCACCGGCCGTGACAAAACCTGCGATCTGATCGACTGCAGCGCGATGTTCAAGACAGGCCAATGGAAAAAATCCAGCCTGCTGCGGATTGCCACGGATCTACTGTCCTCTTACAGCATCGCCGTGGTGGTTGGCGACCGCGCCAAAGGCCCCGCTTACGAGATCATCGACAGCTTCAACATCGAGGAAGGCGAAACGGTGTTCGACTGCCTCGAGCGGGCCGCACGGCTCAAGGCAGTGATGCTGTGGACCGATGGCATGGGGCGCCTAGTCATCGACCTACCCGGCTCCACCAAGGCCACCACGGCGCTGATCGAGGGCCAGAACATCAAGCGCATCGACGGAAACTTCAGCTGGCACGAGCGCTACAGCGAATACATCGTGAAGGGACAAGCACGTGGACATGCCCAGCACAACGCTAAAGGGACATCCACGGATTCGGTCGTCACCCGCCACCGGCCGTTGATCATCCCGGCCGAAGATCAGGTACACGGGCCAAGTGCTCAACAGCGCGCCGATTGGGAATGCACCGTGCGCAAGGGACGTGGTAACCGGGCCACCATCCGAGTACAGAGTTGGCGCCAAGGCGGCGATGCTTAAGCCCGCTGTGGGTGCCCTGGCTTACGGGTTCCCGTTACAGCCCCGCATATCCACCTCAATGCGGAGATGCTGATAGCCCATGTGACCTACATCAAGAACGCTACAGATGGAACGGTCACGGATCTCGAGATTGCCGATCCGCGCGCCTTTGATCGCCCTGGCAGGCATCCGTACGGCTTCGCTCAAGTCCAACCGCACCAGTGATAAAGGTCTGGCCAATAACAGGGATAAGCACGCACCGAAGAAGCACAAGAAAAAAGCCGAGCCCACAGAAGACTGGAGTGACTTGTGAATCCGCTGCAAAAACTTCGACTCATGGTCGCGCGCGGCATTGTTAATCTGGTCAATGATGCTGGAGGCCTGCAGATGCTGCAGATCAGCGCGTTGGATGGAGAAACCCGCGACGAAGTAGAACGCGTACAGAACTTTGGCCACACCGGGAACCCACCCATGGCCGCCACGCCCATCATGGTGGCGGTGGCTGGTAGCCGGGACCACCTGGTGGCAGTGGCCGTTGACCATGAAGACAGTCGGCCCAAAGGCCTGCAGCCGGGTGAATCTGCCACGTACAACGCCTTCGGTGTGCTGTTCAAATATGACCAGGACGGCAACGCTACCCTGACCTGCAAAAACCTCATCGTTGACGCCAGTGAAGGCATCCAGTTCAACACGCCGCTGACCAACTTCAGCGAAATGGCGACCGTAAACGGATTGTTCAGCTACAAGGCTGGCATGTCCGGCAGCGGCGGCGACGGTGGCAAAACGACCATCTCCGGTGACTTCACACATAGCGGCGGCGACCTGTCTTCCAACGGTGTTGTGGTCCACCTGCACTATCACGGCCATGTCACCCGAGGCAGTGAAAACACGGATAGCCCGACATGACTACCCGCCGCCTATGCCTAGACCTATCCAAGCCGCTTCCGCTTGAGCTGTTTGCCGACCCGATCGATGCCGCCATCGTACTGTCGCTGTTTTCCGATTCTCGCGCCCCTGCCACGGAAAAGCGGATTGATCCGCGAGGCTGGTGGGGAGATGCCTTGGCCGAACAACCCGGCGACACCGGGGCAGCCGCCTGTGGCTGCTGGCCAGCCGCGCCAAGAATGTTCCAGAGACACTGCGCAATGCCGAGAACGACGCCAAAGAGTCCCTCAAATGGATGGTGGACGACGGGGTAACCAGCACGCTCACCGTGTCAGCCAGCGATCTGGGTAATGAAACGCTGCGGCTCGCCATCACCATCGATGGCATCACCTTGAATCTGGAGATCACCCATGCCAATTGACCGGCCTACACTGGCTGAACTCGACCGGCGCGCCCAAGCCGAGCTACCACTAAATGGTGCCAGCGATGGACTCCGGCGCAACCTTTACACGCCTCTGGCACGCGCCTTATCCGGTGCAATACACGGGTTATACGGCCATCAAGAGCGCATCAAGGACCAGTTGTTCCCACAAACCTGTGACGAAGACACTCTGCTGAACATCCATGTGCCGATCTGGCTATCGGACGGCCGTAACCTTGCCACTGCCGCTACAGGAAAAGTACAGATCACCGGCACCGTCGGCTATACCGTGGACCAGACTGCCTCCATCACCCGCACCGATGGCATGCTGTACAGCCTCACGACCAGCGCCACTATCGGCGCGGATGGAACCTGCATGGCCACCGTGGCGTGCCAGACGCCCTGGCCTCGCTTAAGCAACACCGAGCCCGGCGCCAAGCTGCGCTTCTCCAACCCGGTAGACGGCGTGAATGGTGAAGTGGTGGTGCAGACGCCCGGTCTGTCCGGCGGGGCTGACCTCGAGGACATCGAAGATCTGCGCGCACGAGTGGTAGAAGCCAGAACCAAGGCCGAAGGTGTGGGGAATAGCACGGACTGGGAGCTGTGGGCCAAAGAAGTTTCTGGCGTCACGCGCGCCTGGGCCGCACCCAAGCTGATGGGCACCGGCAGCATGACCGTGTTTTTCGTGCGCGATAACGATGCAAGCATCTTTCCGGACGTGAACGAGCAAGCCACGGTGCAGGCGCACCGGAAGCCACCGGTACGCCCATGGGCGAGATCTACGCTGTGTCCCCTACCGACAAGCCAATCGATTTCACCATCCACCTGTCGCCTGACACAGCTGCAATTCGTACAGCCGTGACGGCGGCACTCGCCAACGTGTTAAGCCTTGAAGGTAGTCCGGTACAGCGCGATAGCGCCGCCCTCACCGTACTGCCCGTTACCGGTGTCACCATTCCATTCACTCATCTTTCCGCCGCTATTTCTGGCTCCGCTGACGAGTGGGATCACCAGATCACGGTACCGACCGGTGATGTGGTGTGTGCGATCGGCGAGCTGGCCACCATGGGGACCATCACATGGCTGTGAGCGCTGATCGCTACGTCACCCAGCTGGCGCAGCTGCTGCCGCCCCGGCATCGCCCTGCAGGCCGAAGACGGCAGCGACATGCAAGCCTTGCTTGGCAATATTGCCCCGTTCCCTGGCCGAGGCCGACGCGCGCGCCGAGATATTGCTGACAGAGTCAGACCCACGCCGCACTGTCTACCCGGTAGGCGAATGGGAGGAATCTCTTGGCCTTCCTGACACCTGCACCGTTGGCGTGCAAACCATCATCGACCGCCAGCTATCGGTGGTTTCCAAGCTCACCGACCGCGGTGGTGCCCGCGCCACGCGCTACATCAAGCTGGCCGCAAAGCTCGGCTACCCGGGCGCCACCATTACCCGGTACCGCTACCACACCTGTGAAATGACCTGCGAATCCGCCGTGCAGGACATCGATTGGCGGTTTGCCCGGACGCTCACCTTGCCATCTGGCACCCGCATTGTGGATTCCGTGTGCGAATCCGGTACCGAAGACCCATTGAGCACCGGGGCGATAGCGTTCTTGAGTGCGTCATTCACCGCGAAGCACCGGCCATTAGTACGCCGCTAATCGCTTATGGAGGTAACTAAATGAGGCGTGTAGCTTCTAATCGAAACGCTGTCTTGGATAAGTTTGGCCCGGGTAAAAATGGATTTACAGCGGGGCCCCCGGCGTATCACCGGCGACCACGCCCGGGTATGAGTGGTTCGATTCTATCCAGGAAGAAATAGCGGCTGTCATTGAGGCAGCACGCTTGATCCTTCCAAATATAACCAACTGCTCGGTGCAATCCGGCGCCACGCACAGAAGACAGTGGTGCTGGCTGATTCCGGCATAGCCAATGCCTATGCCACGACAAACGCCTCTCCCTTGGTAGCGGGCGATCTGACCACTGGTTTGATCCAGCAGATCAGCATCAGCAACGCCAACACCGGGGCGGCCACCTTTGCACCGGACGGGCTGACCGCCAAGCCAATCTACGGGCTGGGATTGACTGCCCTGCAGGGTGGAGAGCTGGCCGCCAACGGCGTGGCGGTTCTGATGTATCTGGTGGCCGCTGGAGTGAATGGTGGGAACGGCGCGTGGATACTGCTGGCAAGCATGGGTGGAGCATTGCAGATTGGAGCCGCAACAAACAGCCAGCATGCCATTCAGGCCGGGCAGCAGCAGTCAAACGCCCTAACCTATGGTACGGATACGGGTGCGGCTAATGTTTATCAAGTCACCTACGCCCCGGCGATCACTGCGCTGAAAAACGGCATGGTGCTTGAATTTGAGGCTAAAACAGCCAACACCGGGGCGAGCACATTCAGCCCAAACGGGCTGGCCGCCAAACCGATCATCGGTGGCGCTCATTCAGCACTGCAAGGTGGCGAGATTGTCGCCGGTGGTAAAGTTGAAGTGATGTGGCATAGTGCTCTCGGTTCCTGGGCGCTACTCGGGTGTACCGGAGGTGCCATGCAGGTACAGGCAGCCACCCAGAGCCAGCATGCGGTAGCACTTGGGCAGATGCAGGCGAGAACCGGCAGCGCCGGTGGACTCATGTATCGAAATCTGCTGATCAATGCGGCAGGGAATGTCTTTCAGCGCCCCTATACCAGCGGTACGGCAACAACGTCGGCTGGACAGTATGCCATCGACAAATGGAAAGTTGCCACGTCCGGGCAGAATCTGTCTTGGGCTAGTAGTGGGGCGTACTCGATCTTTACCGCCCCAGCGGGCGGCGTGTCGCAAGTTATCGAGGGGGCAAGTATTATAGGAGGCACCTACGTGCTCTCCGGAAAGGGACGGCTACAGCCACCGTCAATGGCACCCCTGTTACTAATGGCGGAGCCATTGTTCTTCCAGCTAATACCAACGCAACTGTGACATTCAATAGCGGTACTTTCTATCAGCCGCAACTTGAACAGGGACTGGTTCCAACCGATTTTGACTTCCGGCCGCCCGGGGCAGAGCTTGCGCTTTGCCATCGGTATTACTGGCTGGCATCTGACCGTGATGCACTCGTTGGCGCGGCCAGCACGACCACTTCACTACATATGCGATTCCGCTTACCGGTCACCATGCGAGCCGCTCCGGCTGTGTCTGTGGCTGTCCCCGGATCGTGGGGTTACACCAATGATCTGAACGACTTCGTTATCCCTTCGCTGTCGGTATCCTCGAGCAGTGCTGGTACCAGCGTAATGCGAGTATTACTGTCAGGAGCATCTGGCCTGACGGCTGGCGCCGTACTGTTCGGAAACACAGCCGCAGCATCCGGTACTGCGCGGATTGCTTTTGATGCTGATCTGTAAAAAGAGAGGGAAATATGTCCACAGGCTACAAACTTACCACCACTCCAGACATGGTTATTCGCCTCGACGACGGTGCCAGCATCCCACGCGGCCACCGCTGGTGGGACGACTACGAGGCATGGCTGGCGGAAGGAAATACTCCCGAAGCGCAAACGGCCGATGATGTCGCCGCCGAGCGAAATGCGGTTATCAAACAGCAGCTCTCAGAACTAGATGGAAAATCAGTCCGGTCTTTGCACGAGGCTATGCTGGCGCTTGCTGAATCCGGCACGGCACTACCGTCTGACATAACTAAGCGCCTCCAAGATTTGGAGGCGCAGAAACAAGCACTAAGGGAACAACTGGTATGAGTGCGATTCTTTCGAATTGAGGATGAAACCATCAGCTCGCGTGCCGGGAAGGGAGCACGACGCGGTGTGTGGCGTTATTGCCTGCTGTGCCGATTGCTCGATGTCGTCGACCCCGGACATTGTGAGCGGAGTATTGAAATAGACCGCTAACAAGTCGACACCAACCCGCCTTCTGGCGGGTTTTCGTTTATTGTGTCACTTAGAAATCAGGTGATGCAGCAAGCGTTAATGAGGAATAAATATCTAGGACGATTGACGGAATCAGTCATCATTCTACTGGACGAGCTGGTATCAATTAATAACCAAAACCAGCTAGGTGACTACCTGCACCATTTAAAATCACATATCCCCGCAAACCGCTTATTGCTGGTTGTCACTCACGCCTCCAAAAACACTACAACTATCGAATATCTGACCGGAGCCAATTGGCCAAGCCAATGGATCAGCCTATACCGGCGCGAGCGCTTCTATCTGGTCGACCCCATCCTGCTCTCGCCAGCCAGAACAGCTCTGATCTGGCGTGACGTTGTTGCCATGGCAACACCGACACAGGAAGCACTACGTTTTTTCCGGTATGCGAGAAATACGATGTAGCGCGTGGACTCAGCTGGATTGAAGAAAAGGATGAATACCGGGTAGTTCTATGCGCGTCTGGAGAGGCGGTTGAGCATGATCGTTTCACTCACGATCTGCTGGAAAGCATGATGCCAAAGATCACCGAAGTGGCTGTCAGGATTTTCAGCGCCAAACCAAAACTGCATGGACTCAGCAAGCGGGAATGTCACATTTTACATTGCATGGTGATGGGGATGCCTGATCATGAAACGGCTGAAAAGGTTGGTTTAACTACCCGAACGGTGCGTGACAAGATCAACAAAATCAAGCAGCTATACAACGCTTCAAACCGCTGCCACTTGATGAGTATTTTGTTCGGCATCGAATTCCCCGCCCCTTGAAATCGGTACTTATACGTACTGAATTTCTGCCGGTTTAGCGATATTCAATTGATGATGGCATTGTTAAATTTGTTCGACATATAAAACTGGTGAACAAAAACAATGATTGCACTCACAGACCGCGTCGAAGAAACCCAGTGCAGAACCCCAAACGCGACTTCGCTTTTCATCACTAATCGTTAGTGAGCACGCACGAGGCGTTCGCACTCTGCCAGATCATCACGGAACAGCCTGCCCATGAGGTCACGTTTCCTCATGTCTTTTTTCTCGTAAGCATCCAAGAAGTTGCCCATATCGCGCGCAGCATGGGAACAAGGAAGAAAATGGCGATGGCCAGCATCGATATACCAAACATCCGTCCATCGGAACGCATCGCGCTTGATTCGTGAAAGCGTGACCAGGTCATGGGCGCGCCCTGCACGGTTCATCTCGACACGGGATTTTTTCAGCCAAGCCAGCAGCTCGGAGGCGTCCTTATACGGGGCCTGTGGCAAGGACGGGACAGCCATGGCGGGTATGGCCATGATGACGACCAGGAAGCCAAGTAGTGCTTTCACTTTGCCGCTACCCAGTCACGCATGAACTGCAGAAGGATCTGTCGTTTTTTCTTGGGCAGTTGATCGAACAACGTCAGCAGCTCATGTTTGTCATCGTCCAGCCCATGGGTTGGCTCGGCCACATGCACGGCGGCTGGGGCATAGACGACATCCATGTCACCACGTCCGGTGGTTAGCCACTCGAAGCTAATCCGAAGAGCCTGGGCGATGAGAGAAAGGTTATTGGTAGTCGGCTCAGTTAAGCCGGTTTCCCAATGGCTGACGGCAGACTGATTGACCCCTGCCTGCTCGGCCAACCATCCCTGTGATTTCTTGCGGGCCTGTCTGGCCTCTTTGATGCGCGATCCGATCATCCCGACATTTTATTAGTGAACTAATATCTAAAAAAATTAGCATCGCTATTGACATTAATAATACTGATACTAATAATTACGACATTGGCAACACAGGGAGGAAGAGATGACCCCCATGGAAGAAGCAAGGCGTAGCCGTGGGATGACTCAGTCAGAACTGGCTGAGAAGACCGGATGCACACAAGGGCGCATCAGTCACCTAGAGAAGCGAATAGCACGCCCCTCTCCAGAACTGGCTAAACGGCTGGCTGCCGTGCTTGAACTGGATGTGCTGAAAATTCTTTACCCGGGTGATTAGTAAGGCGCCGCACCCACTGGCGAGGTGGGCGCGGCAGGTGGTGCAGATACTACGGTGTGGCAACCTCAGTATCAGCACCGGAAGAAATCAAAGCAAGACGATTTTTTACGGGAGCTATCACATATGGATTCGTCTCAAGACGTATTCGAAGAGCTGCAGCGCGCAGCCTCCGAATTCGGCGTCCCTAGACTGGCGGGTTTGATGGGCGTCCATCGAGGAACGCTTTTTAACAAGCTGTCCAATAAGGATGCCACTTCTCATCACAAGCCGACGCTGGCGGACTTTATCCAGATCACCGCACACAGCAAGAATCTGCAGCCGCTCAAGGCGCTAAACAGCCTGTTCAACTGCATCACCTACCAGCTTCCTGACATGAGCAACGTTTCCGACGCGGCCCTGCTCGACCTGGTCAACAAAATCTACGACGAAGGCGGGAACGTACACCGGACGATGTCCGAAGCGCTGGAAGACGGGATTGTGACTCCAAGTGAGTACAAGTCTTTCGAGCGTGACGTGCATGAATGGATCGCCGCCATTCTTGAACTTCGGGCGCGCTTCAAGGGGTTGGTTATCCATGCTCCTGAATAGCCCTATCCCAACGTGCCTGACCAAGCACGGCATAACGTCGGTACGTGACAACCTGCAGCCCGGACAAACCGTTGGCGGTCTGGCCAGTGAAATCGTCCGCCTGTTCGGAGTTGAACTCGTTGAGGCTCTGCGATGCGAAAAATCCGAAATCGTAACCAGCTCGGACTCCAGCTCGAAACAACAGCCAGCGAACTGACGGAAGAAGAACTGCGCGTAGCGCATCGCTGCGCGGGACTACAACTGCCGTTTGAAAAAGCCATGGACAACCCGGCGCTGGCCATTTGTTTAAAGAACAGCGCCCTAGCCATGAAACGTGGAGTGACACGTAGATGAACACCGACAACGTAGTAGCGCTCATTACGCCAGGACCACAGCGACACCTTGCACGATTCCATATAGCCCTTGGTGATCCATCTCTGATTTACGGCCAGCAAGACATTGCCAGCATCACCTTTCGCCGCGAAGGCAACGAGCTTGCCCTGTACCACATGGCGCTTGGCATCAGCGAAACACGACGGATCGTATTACCTGGCGACGAAATCCAGCTGCAGGTCGACAGCAAGATGCTGTTGATCATCGTCCGGGCTGTATCCGCCACCCATGTGCTGATTGACGCTTAAGCAAAGACCGTACCGCCGACATAGCCATGGTGCTGGCCGCCAGCGCCTGACCGCTTTCTAACCCTTGTGATCTGGGAGGACACATGGAACGCTATCTCACCCCAAACGAGCAGCAGCAACTGCTCAATGCGGCCTACCGGGTCAACGACCCACTGGCCCAGCGCGACTATCACATCATGGCCGCGCTGCTCCACTCAGGCTGCCGCATCACCGAGTTCAGCCTGATCACCCTTGGCGACACCTTTGATGCCCTGAAAACCGGTTACCTATTTATCCCGCGTGAAAACCGTAAGGGTGGCAAGCGCGACCACAAGGTTTTCGTGACAAAGGCACTCCGCCTGCACCTGGTAGCGCTGATCAACCTGAACGGCAGCCAACTATCCAGTGACCCGCTGGTTCCTGGGCGTTTCGGCCAACCTTTAACCGTACGCAACTATCAGCAGCGCATCCGCTACTGGGCCAAAGAAGCCTGCCGATGAACGTCACTCCCCACTTTTTCCGCCACACCCGCGCCATGAACATCATGCGCTCGAGCGAAGCCGACGACCCGCGCGGCATCGTGCAAAAGGCCCTTGGCCACAGCACCGTGGCCACCACTGGGATTTACACCGAACCCAGCCGCGAAGACATCGAGGCGACGCTGGAAGCGATCGATGGCCACGGCGGCCGCCGCCAGAGCTTGTCTAGCCTGCGCAAGGGCTATGAGCGGAGGGCTGGATGATGGTCATGAAAGAAATTGCACTCATTGGCCCAAAAGGGTCGGGCAAAACCTATCTCGCCAGATTACTCATCGATGAGCTGAAAAAGTGCGGGATCGTCGCCCGAACCACCGAACTGTCACACAAATTCCGAAAGACCGAGCGCACTACAGGCCCCGAGGTACTGATCCCCGGAAACGGAAGAACGGGATTTCATCCCGACACGGATTCGGAACCGCATCGAAGTTCGCAGCGTGACTCATAGCAAGCAGCTGTCGGCCGACATCAATCAACTACTTAAGGGGATCTGACATGCAGTGCACTTGCTTACGCGATATCGAAAAGAAACTGACCGAAAAGTTCACATCTGACCTGAGCGTACCAGCTGAAGTTAGCTGCCAGAACGAGGCTTTCATTCATGAAGGAAACTGCATGGAGATTGCTCATACCACCAACTTCAAGATCACGGCCAATGCAAAGGGCTTCATGAAGGGCAAGAACATGCCGGTGACCGCGAACTACTGCCCCTTCTGCGGGAAGCCGACGAAGAAGGAACAAGACAATGGCTAACCCCAACCGAGCCGACTGGCTCAACGACATGGACATCTGGGTAATCACCGGCCCAGCCAACGCTGGGAAAATCGAGCTTGGCTACCTCATCACCGATATTGCTTTGGGCAAAGGACTGGACACCCTTCTGGCATTCAACGTGCGCGAATTCAGCCAAGTGGAAAGCCTGCTGAAAATGCGCCAGATCCCGCCATCCATGCTGGTACTGGTAGCCGAGGAATGGCCGATCAAGGACATGCTGCCGCAGGCTGAACGCCTGTTCGTACTCAAGGAAGGCGACCAGGACAAGGTAGCGCGCATCCACCAGTGGGCCATCGACAAAGGGCTGATGCCCGCAGCGGAGGCCGATCATGCCTAACCACGTCGTCACCATCTACCCGAAGCGCCACACCGACAAACGCTCCATGGCCGAGCTGGTAGCACCAATCGACCCGCGCGAAGCCGATCAAATCAAGGCCAGCAAACGCCGCCAAGTGAACGTACGCCGCCAGCTGGAAGAGATTCTGGAGAAGCGCAGCAACGCTGAAAGAGGCATGGCATGAACACCGAACAAAACGTTTCCACGGAAAACCAATATCAACTGAGGAAACATTGCATGAAACCGCAAATCGTCATCGACACGGAAACCCTAGATGTCCAGCCTTCGGCGGCCATCCTGACCGTTGCGGCGGTCGAAATCGACCCTTCTAAATTTGACGATGCAATGTTCCGCCGGAGTTTTTACGCCCGAATCGCGCTGCCACAGCCTACCCGGACGTTGAGCCAAGACACGGCCAACTGGTGGAAAGAACAATCAGAGGCGGCCCACGCCGAAGCATTCGCACCGGAAGGGCGAGAAGAACTTTCGGATGTGGTGACCAGCTTCAATACCGGCTGTCCGAATCGGATGCTCCGATCTGGGGTAACGGCAGCGATTTCGATAACGCGATCCTGCAGCACGCCTTCAGACAGCACGGTCTTCGCTGGCCTTACTGGCGGAACCGCTGCCTACGCAGCCTGCGCGGGGTTGTGCTCGATCTCTATCCACAATGCGCTAACGAGACCCCACCGTTCGAGGGACTGAAACACCACTCCATGGACGACGCACGCCACGAGGCGCGCCAACTGGTGGTTTTCCTCGACATCCTGAATCGCCATTTTTAACTGCATCCAAGGTCACAACCATGAAACACATCAACCCCCGCGAGATCCGCAACAGTCTCGGCTTGAACCAGCAACAATTCTGGACCCGCATCGGAGTAACCCAATCTGGCGGCAGCCGCTACGAAAACGGCCGCAACATCCCCAAGCCGGTGCAGGCCCTGATTAACGCCGTCTACGTCCACCAGATCGACCGGAAAAGATCGACAGCCGCACCGCCCCCATCATTCGCGCCGTACTCGCTGGCGAAGTGGACGCCACCGCTCTGGTACAGGCTATCGCTGGCTCTTCCGATGCGCCCGGGCTCAGTGCAACCTCTGCAGTCATTACCGGCCTGCACCGAAATGCATTCGCTCCCAACGGAGGTAACGCATGAGCGACTACCGATGCCCTAAGTGCGAAAAGTTCAAGAAGCCAGACCTTAGCCAGATCGGTATCGGTTCCATGGTGAGCTTCACTGTGGCTACCAAGCCAAGCAGCAAAACGATGCGCTTCAGCAGCAAGACCGGTGTGGTGACGGCTGTAAATGGTGATGCACTGACAATCAAGGTCAAGCGTGGGGGGACTTACGTAGAGCAACGTCAAGACGTTACCCCTGAAGGTGCGCCAAGCGCACTGACATACGCCTTTTGTGGAACTTGTGAATGCAAGGAGGCCAAGTGATCAAGCTACAAGTCAACAACTCCGGTGCCCGGAAAGACATAGTTTCCAGTGCACCAGACAAGGTGGACACCCTCAAGTCGGCCGCCAGCCAACTGGGTAGCGTGGCCGCTGGCCACGTCAAATTCCGTCTGGTGGAAGCCGGTACGCTCGGCCGCGTTCTTGGCTACAGCGAAGCACCGGACTTTGCATGGAGCACATGCCAATGACGCCGACCACTCACATTCAAACAGTCTCTGGCCGCTACGTGGATCTGCTACACCCCGTGGTCAGCGATATCGACATCACCGACATCGCCCATCACCTGTCACACCTCTGCCGCTTCGGCGGGGCCTGCCGTGAGTTCTACAGTGTGGCCGACCACTCGGTAAGGGTGGCGACCATCCTGCTTCGGCGCCGCTCAAGTTGGCCGGGCTTCTGCATGATGCCTCAGAGGCCTACGTGGGTGACGTAGTCAGCCCGCTAAAGCGCACGCTGCCGTCTTATCAATACGTGGAAAACCCTGGTGCACACGGCGGTGAGCCAACGCTTCTCACTGGATCTGACCGAAGAGGATCGGGCAGCGATCACTCGGGCTGACCTTATCCTGCTGGCTACAGAACGCCGTGACCTGATGCCGGAGGACAAAACGGAATGGCCGATTCTGGCTGGGGTGGCTCCCCTTCCGGAACGCATCCGCCCACTGTCGATCGAGCAAGCCCGCGCTCATTTCATGTGGGTATTTGAAGAGAACGTCCAGCTCGATCTGCTGGGCGCGTAACAAAACAGGTGTGGCAATGGCGAATCTGCAATCCCTTCTTCCATTTTCATCCGATCGCCGAGCATTTCGCGCCTTCGGCCATGCGATCAGCGCAGAACCCGGACTGGTGGCCATGGCCCCGCTGCATGTGCTGGAAGGCAGCCTGCTGGGGCTGGTCGACGGCTGCCCGGTTCCGTGGAACGAGGCCTGCGCGGTGATCGACACCCCAACCGACACGGCCGTATCGCTCGACAGCATCGACTTTACCGACACCGTGGCCCGGCTGGCCGCCGTGGCGGTGGAAGGCTGGAGCATGGGCGTGCTGCCGGAGTTCAAGGCCATCGTATTCGGCCACGACAGTGGGCTGAAAATCGCCATCGCCGCCGACCGGCATTCAAGCTGTAAGCGAGCCCTGAAATGAAACAACAGAACAACCCGCAAATGGGGGAGTGGTTCGCTCGCCTCAAAGAAATCGATTTGCACGATCTGGCCGATCGGCTTGGCATGCAACGCCATGGCAAGCAGGGCAACTACTTCTCTCCGGCACGCAAGGAAACGCAGGCCTCCCTCTCTATCTACCCGGCCAAAGGCACCCGGGCGGCAGGCTGGAAGGACCACACCTCTGGTGACCAGTGGCAGCACCATCGACTTGGTGATCTATCTGCTTAGCCGCGCCAGCGACACGATGGAAGCTGCCAAGCTGCTGGGGGACTGGTATGGCATCCCCATGCCAAAGCCAAATCAGGCACAGCCGGAAAAGAAAAGCCGGGAAGACTACATCGCCCAGCGCTGCCTCGAGCAGCCAGAGCCAGTGGTGGACTACCTGATGGGCCGCGGCATCAGCGAAGACGTGATCCGTCGCGCCATCCAGACCAAGTCTATTGGTTGGAATACCGGACAAGCCCAACAGTTCCACCCGGTGAACCCGGACACGGTGGCCCCGCCGCGGCCTTCATCGTGCGCATGCTCAACCCGGGCCGTGTGGTGGCCGTGGATCTGCGCTATGCCGACCCCGAGCTCAACGGCAAGGTGAAAACCATGGCTCAGGGCGAGAAAACTGGCTATGGATGGACCAGCGATATCAACCGGCTGAAGCGTGCCCATACCGTCTACATCGTGGAATCACCGATCAACGCACTATCGATCGAGAGTTGCCCAAACTATAGCCATGTGGCTGCTTATGCCATCCGTGGCGTGACCAACGTGGAGTCAATCGATTGGTCGTTCCTAAAAGGGAAGAAGGTACTCATCGCCCTTGACCATAGCGACAAGGTGAACGAGAAAACCCATCAGCGCCCAGTGCTTGGCCGCTGCATGGAAACTGTCCGAACGCCTTACCTCAGCCGATGTAGCCAGCCGCATGGTGGATATGCTCGAGTGGGAAGAAGGCGAAGACATCAACGACGTACTGAAGAACTTCGGTCCGGACGAGCTTTCTATCCGCCTCAAGCGCATCGAACCGTGGCTGATACCCGGTATGCTTAAGCTGGCAATGCTGACCAGCGCCACCTGATGGAAGGCCGACGCCGCGTTTTCCTGCCGGGGCATGACTGGAATGTTTACTGGCGCTTTCGCCAGATGGATGACTTCACCCAGTACGTGGATGATTTCAAAGACACCAAGAATGATGAAGGTGAAAGCAAGCGCTCAGAAACATTCGGAGACCTGTGCGCTTTCCGTGTTGCAGGTCTGTCCCGCCTGCGCATCCAGTCCCACTTATCCACGATCAACGGAACCCCGGACAGCCAGCCAGAAACCGTATTCGGGATATCGGCGCAGATGGCCCGCCATGGCAACACCCTGCAACGAGCGGTGATCACTGACGACAAGCTATACAACCTGGAATGGTGGCGAAGCCGCTTTGGCCACATTTGGAAACCGGCCCAGTTCGCTCGCATGATCAACATCCTTGAGCGTACGGCAGATCTCGGCGCCCGGGACGTGGTCAACTTCGTAGGCCTGGCGTGGCGCGATGGCCAGCTCGCCGCACTTGAGGGCAATGATTGCTTCTTTATCGAGCCACAAAAGCAATGCCTCTACTACAACATGACCTTTCCGCGCGGTACCAGCCTGCAAGCCCGCTCGGTCATCACCGCTTATCAGGACACATTCAAGGACAACGCCGCCGCCATCGCCATGGTATGGACGCTGGGTGCCCACCTCAAAACCGTGCTGGGCTTCTACCCCCACTTTGAAATGCAGGCGGACAAGGGCTCCGGCAAATCCAAGCTGCTCGAATCCATGCAGGCCACCTTCGGCTTTCAGGTGCTGTCTGGTCAGATGCTCAAGACCGACCACCGCCGCCGCGCCTCAGTGTCCTGGACATCCAACCCGGTAGGTTGGGATGAATTCTCCAAGTTGCCAAAATCGATCCTGACCGACATCGACGGCCTGCTGCAGTCCACCTACCGTTTCGAATTCACCCGCGTGGGGTCAACCCTTACCCCGTACCTGATGTGCGCGCCCGTACTGCTGGCCGGTGAAGAAGTAGACATCCAGTCACTTCAATCCAAGGTGTGCCGTAGCAAACTGACTGTGAAGAAACAGGGCGCCATCATTCCTCATACCCTGCCCCAGTTCCCCATGTGGCAATGGCTGCAGTTCCTCGCCAGCGTAGACCCAATGCGCATCCGCGATGAACACAAGAACATGGTCAAGTTCTGCCAGAGCCGCAGCCGGTCCGGCGAAGGCGACGCCACCAGCAACCGGATGATGGAGAACTACGCTGCCATCCCGGCCACCTGGCGCTTGCTGTGCGAGTTCGCCGATATCGACATTGCCCAAGGCAGCTTTATCGAAGACTTGTTGGCCGAAATGAACGCCCACCTGTCCGAGACAGATGGCACCCGCCTTCCATGGGTTCGCATCATGGAAATTGCGCTGTCCGAACTGGATGCCCGCCACTACGAACATCCCTACCACTGGGATACCACCATCGATGACGAAGGCAAAGACGACACCCTGCTATTCATCCGCCCGAGCCACATCATGGATCACATCAGCACAGCCAATCACCTGCGCGCCAAGTTCGATTCACTGCCGGTGAAGACCCCCCGCATCTTCAAGAGCCAGTTGCTGGCCAGCGGTGTGGTAGCCGTACACAAAGGGATGATGCTGGACGACGTGGAAAAGACCATCGACCGCCGCCGCGTGGGCCATATGACTGCCATCAGCTTGAACAAGCTGGAGGCGCTGGGGCTTTCAGCGGCGCCGGAGATTAAGCGCGAAGTTGGCTATTAATGCCGTTCCCGGAGAGGGAGTTTCACATGACTGAAGACAAGCAAATGACTGCCAAGCGTCTGCGCCGCGTCTGTAAGCTGGTAGGAATAGAAAATGCCGTTCCTGACGACGACATGGTGCTGATGGATTGCATATGTACCGTACTGGGAATGATCGCCAGTGCCATCGAGGGGAAGACGCAAGCGAGTTCCCAGCCTGCCGGTGAAGCGGTGGCGGAAATCGACAATCGCGGTCACCTTAAAATCCTGAATCACAGTGCGCTGGATTATGGCGTGAAACTCTACACCACCCCGCCCGCGCAGGTGCCAAGTGAAGCATTCGAGTTGCTTCGAATTTTTCAGTCTTGGCTAGGACCAAACCGCGCCAGCTGCGGGGACGAAACTAACGGCTACACCGTGCTATGGGATCGTATTGATGCGGTGCTTACAGACCCGCCCGCGCAGGTGCCGGATGTGGATTGGCTGGCGAACGTGATCATGGAGGCCGACAAAGGCCACGCAGCCATGCCGCCGCGCTATCTGGCGCAGACGATAATCGCCGCGATGAAATCAGCCGCTCCACAGCCGAAAGGGAATCATCGTGACTAAGTTTCTCCCGCTGCTCTACTACGCCGCTGTCGCGCTGGCCGCCAGCCTCGCCGCCGATGCGGCCCATCAGCACAGTCCGACGCATCAGAGCTACGACTCCACTCTGCAACGGTGGTGACCACAATGAAAACGGCCAAGTGGATGACACCTCATGGTGAAATACTGCTCTCCGGTAGTGATGATGCGTTGCAGTGGGCAGAGATTCAGGTGCGATTAATCTCTGAGCCTGCTCAACCAAGAATCCCGAAATTCCGACATGGCGTTCCATGTGAGGATTGCGATCCAAAGTTCGGATGCACGATGAACTGTGGCCCATCTGCCGCGATGGCCTATCCGGTTCCGCCAAAAAAGCCATACCCCAAACGCTAGACTTCGCTTTTCCAAATGGTAAACACCATGCAAAACACCGAGCAGCTTACCTTTGAGCAATTCGCCGCCCTGACATCAGCCGAGCGCATCGCCTACCTGAAAGAACAGCCCATAACCACCGAGAGCAAGGGATTCATGGACGGCACCAAGCGCGTGGGTGATCCGTCAGCCATCAGCACCAAGCACCGCGCCGTAGTGCGGGGCATCCCGATAGGCGGCTGGTATGCCACGCAACAGGCCGCTATAGATGCCGCTCAGGAGTTCCTGCAGGAGTGGGACGGCGAGCTATAGATGTCGGCCACCGCCACCACCGCGCCCCGAACCGGCGCGGTTTTTTTGTGCCCGGAGGCAATCCAGCTATTGAGTAACACAGTATGAGAAAAATTCCGTGGATTCTTGGCTGTTTTGTTTGTAAGTCATTGATATTTGAGCAAACACCGCCCACGATTTTTCAAAAATCTACACGGTTTTCCTCCTGTTTTACACGGTTTTTCGTTTTTCTCCACATTGCAGTTTCTCAGCGCAGCCCCTTATTTCTTTCTCTTTCTTTTTAAAAATCAAAGAGAAAGAGAAATAAAGCGGTGAAAAAAAGGAGGTGGATAGATACACGGGTTTGAGAGCCTGCTTATTTTTTGACCCACAAAATCATTTCTCACTACACGGGTTTTCCGTGGGCAAAAATGGTACTCAACCAATTGTTTTTAATGGTTTTTCATGTAGCATTTATAGAAATCCACACATACACGGGTTAATTTGCCTGTTCCCCCATAGATCGTAAGAAATGAACCGACTGTTCGAAGAGTTCCTGCTCTTCAAAGCTGAAAATGACTCATCCTCCGATCGCACGGTGAAGGCCTATCGGGACATCCTGGTGCGCTTCGAAAACTGGCTGGTAAGCGGCGATCCGCTGAAACAGACCGGCGACACCCTTTTGGCCTTCACCGGGCCATATCTCCATAAGCACTTGCAGCTGGCGCCGGTAAGCCGCACCCCCTATGTGGCGTGTGTCCGCGAGTTCTACCGCTGGGCCAGCGCGGTTCGTCACTTGATAGGGAAAGATCCCGCCCAAGCTGTTCCATACCCGCGCAGGCCCGGAAAGCTGCCGCGAGTGCTCTCGCTGGATAACGCCGAGCGCCTGATGTGGGCTCCGGATTTCGGCTCGTTCGAGGGCGTGCGCGACGCCGCCATGCTGTCGCTACTAATCGGCTGTGGCCTGCGCGTGGGCGGCTTGGTCTCCCTCAATGAAAGCCACCTGACCGCGCAGCTGGTAGACAACGAGCCACGCATGGCCATAAAGCCAACCGAAAAGGGAGCAAAGGAACGCCTGATTCCGGTACCGCGCGAAGCCGAGCTGCTGTTGCGCGTGTACCTCGAGCACCCGGATCTGCAGACGATTGAGCGCGAAACCGCCAACAGCGACCGCGTACTGTTCGTTACCACCCGTAACCGCCGATGCCCACCTCATGAGTATTACGGTGAGAAGCGCCGCTTTTCCCCGCGTGGGGTTCTGGCCATGATCCAGCGCCACGGCAAGCGCGCCTAACATACCGGCCGACCAGCTACACCCACATGCCCTGCGCCACCTGTATGGCACCGAACTGGCTGAAGGTGATATTGACCTGCTCGAGCGCCAAAAGCTGATGGGTCACAAAGACCCGAAGTCCACGACGATCTACACCCACGGCAGTCAGAAAGCTGACCTCAAGTGTCGACAAGGCCAACCCGTTGGCCAAGATGACCACCCCAGTCAGCCAGCTGCTGGGAGAGTTGAGCAACAAGCCATCAAGGCGTGTGTGAGGTGGCTTAGATTCTTACAAGCCATAGTGTGTGTATTAACCCTACGGTTAGACGTGCCGTGGAGAGGTGCTTGCAGGGATTCTCCAAAGTACCCTTCAAAACGGGCTAAATCAGAAATCAGACTGTACCTGTCCTGACTTCGCCTTCTATCAAAAAGCGAAGTAAGGAAACGGACAGACGGGCATTACAAGGATGGTGACGACATGGAAAGACGAAGTGACGGGACGGGAATTGCAGGGGCATCCGAAGTGGGTCTGACGGCCCTCCCCTTCAATCGAGAACGATTCCCATTTAGATCGAAGCACGAACAGGCCTCAATTGATAAAATGAGAACAATTCTCACCCCGGGGGGTCGGCAGGCCATAGACCACCCCGCTCGCAGGGGGGTGGGTACCGGATGTCTGCACTACTTCCAAACTTCATAATGAGGAAAAAAAATCGCGCGCGACCCGCGCTTAGATCATCTGCGCCAGATGGGTATGCATCCATGCTGGCAGAAAGTTGCCGCAGAGATCGGTATGGATGCGTTTCTTGCTATGTGGCGCATCTTGGACAAAGAGGAGCAGTGGCACCACATCAAGGGCAGCCTTGAAATTCGACTGCGCCACTATAGTTCTTATGAAAAGTTTCAGCGCAATCTATACATCAAACAACTCTCAGAAAAAGGTCATCTATCCCCCAAGGAGATCCACTATCGTTTGTGTGAAGGATTATGTGAAAAACTCGAACTAGCCCACATAAAGCGAATCATCAATAACAAATAGAATAATGACATGAAGAAGACAGCGATTATTTACGCTCGTGTCAGCACCAGTCGTCAGGCTGACGAGGGAATTTCTATCGATAGCCAGATTGAGCAAGCTGAAAAAAAGCAGCGGAGCTCGGCGCTACTGTGATGCGGGTATTCCGCGACGACGGCGTTTCTGGACGGACGGCGAATCGCCCTGCTTTCCAAAGCGCCATCAAATTTTGCGATGGTTATGAAATCGACTATTTCATCGTATGGAACACCTCACGGTTCGCTCGCAATAAGATCGATGCCGCCAGTCATAAAAAGCTGCTGGAAAGTGGTGGGACCAAGGTGGTGTATGTCTCGGTAAACATCGACAACGAGACAGATGAAGGTTGGTTCTCTGAATCAATCTTCGAAATTATGGATGAGCACTACAGCCGACAGGTCTCCCGTGACACCCGACGCTCGATGCTCAAGAATGCCCGTGATGGATACTGGAATGGTGGCAAGGTTCCCTATGGCTATGCTGCTATAGCTGCTGATGGGCATCGAAAACGGTTGCAGATCGTGCCAGAAGAGGCTGTGGTAGTGAAAGAGATATACCGGGTCTACTTAACTGGTATTGGCTGCAAGATTATTGCCATGAACCTTAATGATCGCGGAATTTATTATCGTGGAGAGAGGTGGAGTAAAGGACATATAGCAAGAGTGTTGAAGAACCCAGTTTATTCCGGCTACATCGCGTTTAATCGGCTTGATAAGCTGAAGCATGAGAAGCCTGAAAGCGAGTGGATTATGACGAAATCACACGATGCGATTATCGACTCGGAAGATGCAGCAAAGGTACGTGAGCAATTCCGATTGCGCGCACCAAGCAACGATGGCGGTAGCCCACACAGCAACTTTGCTTTCACCGGGATTCTACGGTGCGGGGAATGCGGGGCGGCGATGCAAACAGAAAGCGCTACCGGTAGAAATAAGATATACCACTATTACAACTGCAGCCGTGCCCAGAAAGGCAGTGGGTGCAGAAATCGTCGAATTTCAGCCGGAGAATTTGATCAATGGATGGTAGACACGATCATCCAGCGTGTTTTGACTCCGGAACGCATGCGCGAGGTCATAGCTGAAGTCCAAGAGCTAACGTCTTCATGGCAAGAGGATCATGATCGACGGCGCCAAGCAGTAATAAAACAGATCAAGGAGTGCAATCGTCGGCGTCAGAATCTGTTCGACGTGCTTGAGCTACATGGCAAAGATGCCCCTAATCTGGGCGACCTGACCACTCGGCTCCGACAACTTAACAATCAGCTTAAAATGCTTGAAGAAGAACTTAGGGCCATAGAAGAGGAAGACGCTCCGACAGTGAACATAAGCGATGAGCAAATACTTGAAGCAACCGGGCTTTTCTCAAAAGTCATCCAAAATACCGGTGACAACAAGAAACTTCGGCTACTGATGGGGCACTTCATCGATAAAATCGTGGTAAACGACTCTAATGTTGAGATGGAATATCGGCCGGACAGAATCGTGAATACAAATGAAAAGAGCCGTGAACTTGTGGTTCACAGCTCTGAAAACTGGCTCCCCGAGCAGGGCTCGAACCTGCGACCTGCGGATTAACAGTCCGTCGCTCTACCAACTGAGCTATCAGGGAATTGAACTAAGAGAGTGAAATATTAGCGGCAATCGCCTCTGCCGTCAAGCGTTGTGCGCCTAAACAGCAGAGGCTGTGAGCAACTTAGTGCTGCTGCGTTTCAATCTGAACCAATTGCACCGGCTCTACCGATTGCAAGTTCTGAGCCTGAACCACATCACGACGACGAGGGCCAACCGGGATCACAGGCTCTTCAGGAACCACGACCTGATCTACCGGTTTGGTCGCCACCATCACCAAACCACCAAGATCAGTCACGGCTTGAACAGCTTCTGGCTCAGGCTGCACATCAACGACATCAACGACATCAACGACTGCAGGTTCTGCCACAGCCACATTTTCCACGACAGCGGTCAAATGCACGTCATCAGCAGACGTCTCGTCCGAAGCGGTCAACTGCTCTTTCGGCTCGATAGCAACTTCAGGTACAGATTGTACTGACTCCACCTCAGTTGCCGATTCTTTAACATCTGGCTCTGTCATAGCC
This sequence comes from Paludibacterium denitrificans, assembly GCF_009707705.1. GTDB lineage: Bacteria > Pseudomonadota > Gammaproteobacteria > Burkholderiales > Chromobacteriaceae > Paludibacterium_A > Paludibacterium_A denitrificans. Next base: position 254,392 of record NZ_WLYX01000001.1, read on the forward strand.
GTAGCGACTTGCGCTGCATGCGCTGTTTCCGGGACCGCAGATACGGGCGCTTCTTGCGGCAACGGTTCAGCAGCCACACTGGAAATTACTTCAACTGGTGCAGTAACTTCGTCAACCTTTGCTACTACGGCTACTGTAGCAGACGGGGCATCGTCCTTAGGCAACGGACTCTCAGTGGCAAGCTGTTCTTCAACGGCGACGGCTACTGCAGACACTCCAGCGACTTCGGCCACCCCTTCTGCTGCCGCAACAGTAGCAGCACCTTCAGTGTCCTCACGACGACTACGATCACGACGACCACGACGGCGGCGACGTTCGGCACGCTCCTGCTGCTCGGCATTCTGGCCATGCGCATCTTCAGCCACACCAGAAACAGCGGCCAGCTCCAGTTTTTCTGGAGTTTCTGCCTCATTGACTACCGGCTGGCGACGGCGCGATTCCTGCTCACGCTTGTCGTTACGCGATTCTGCACCACCTTGTTGACGTTCCTGACGCTCTACCAGTGCCTCACGTGGCTCACGAGCCTCACGTGGTTCTCGCCCTTCCTTAGGCTCGCGTTCGCGCCGATCACGGCGTTCGTTACGCTCTGCACGCGTGGATTCGTTACGTTCGGCACGCTCTGGGCGAGGCTGATTACGCTCAGGACGGCTTTCGCTACGTTCCGAATCTCGCGCAGCCGGTGAAGAGCGGCGCTTTTCATCCTGCTGACCATTGCCCTGACGACGCTGTTCATCACGTTCACGACGCACCTGACTGCCGGGACGACGATCGTTGCCACGCTGACGCGGAGTACGCTGCGCATCGCGTTCAGGCGCTTTTTTACTGGCTAAGCTCGCGTACTTCGACCTTGACCGGTTCAGCAAACAAGCCCTTGAACCACCCTACGACTTTTTCCAACACTCCAGCCTCGGCGGGGGCCTTGGTTTCGGATGTAGCGGATACCGGGGCCGGTTGCTGCGGTGTAATGCCTTTGACCGCGGCTTCCGGCGCTCCACTTTGGGCTTAACCTGGCCAAAATGGGTAGTCACATCGTCTTCCTGCGCTTCAACACGCAGGTAACTGGGTTCATCACCAAGTTCGGCCAAATCATCATGGCGTACCCGCACGATCTTGTAATGCGGCGTTTCCAGTTGAGAATTCGGAATCAGAACAACGCTGACATCCAGGGCGCTCTTCCACCGAATAGATTTCGGCACGTTTTTCGTTAAGCAGGAAAGTTGCCACGTCCACCGGTACCTGAGCGTGTACCGCTCCGGTATTTTCCTTCATGGCCTCTTCCTGGATGATGCGCAGGATATGCAGGGCAGACGATTCAGTACCGCGAATGAAGCCAATACCATGACAACGCGGGCACGGCTCGTGGCTGATTTCGCCAAGGCTAGGCTGCAGACGCTGGCGCGACAGTTCCAGCAAACCAAAGCGCGACAGCTTACCCATCTGTACGCGTGCACGGTCATGCTTGAGCACTTCGCGCAGCTTGTTTTCCACATCGCGCTGGTTACGCGGGTTCTCCATGTCGATGAAATCGATCACGATCAAACCGCCCAGATCTCGCAAACGCAGCTGACGAGCGATTTCTTCCGCCGCTTCCAGGTTGGTGCGCAGCGCGGTTTCCTCAATATCGGCGCCCTTGGTTGAACGGGCCGAGTTGACGTCAACCGAGACCAGTGCCTCGGTATGGTCAATGACAATCGCACCGCCAGACGGCAGCTGTACGCTACGGGAGAAAGCAGTTTCGATCTGATGTTCGATCTGGAAACGCGAGAACAGCGGCACCGGATCCTTGTAGAGCTTCACGCGCGGAATCATGTTCGGCATGACGTGGCTCATGAACTGACGGGCCTGTTCGAAAATTTCTTCGGTATCGATCAGGATTTCGCCAATATCCGGATGGTAGTAATCACGAATGGCACGGATGACAAGGCTACCTTCCTGCAAAATCAGGAACGGGGCGTTCTGTGCACCAGCCGCGCCCTCGATGGCACGCCACAACTGCATCAGGTAACCCATGTCCCATTGCAGCTCTTCCAGGGCTGCGACCGATACCGGCAGTACGCGCGATCAGGCTCATGCCTTGCGGGACTTCCAGCTGAGCCAGCAGGTCTTTCAGTTCCTGACGCTCATCACCCTCGATACGGCGCGATACACCGCCACCACGCGGGTTATTGGGCATCAACACCAGATAACGGCCAGCCAGGCTGATATAGGTGGTCAGCGCAGCACCTTTATTGCCACGTTCGTCTTTTTCTACCTGAACGATTACTTCCATGCCCTCACGCAATACATCCTGAATGCGCGGGCGGCCGCCTTCATAGCCCCGGAAGTAAGAACGGGAGACTTCCTTGAACGGCAGGAAGCCGTGACGATCGGTACCATAATCGACAAAACAGGCTTCAAGGGAAGGCTCGATGCGAGTAATGATACCCTTGTAGATATTCCCCTTGCGCTGTTCCTTACCGACCGTCTCAATATCCAGATCGACGAGCTTTTGCCCGTCGACAATTGCAACGCGCAGCTCTTCGGCTTGCGTTGCATTAAACAACATGCGTTTCATTTTAATTTCCCTGCGCGGCACTCACGCAAGGATGCAGCCAGTATTTGACGGCCCAGAGTCTAGTAATGGGCGCTTTCCGAAAGAAGTTTTGGTGTAAAGAGCAAGTAAAACCGTTTTAACAAGCCTACTTCCTGATTGATTCACACGAGGCCCAGAAAGGTGTGCGCAACAGCGCACGTGTACTTTTTGTCCTTGCCGGACTGACAAGGCCAATACAGCTAAGGGCAATCGTGCCGGGTCAAACTTTGCTACGGGGTTTCCTGACTGGCTTTGCATCAGGAAATGGAATACTCGTGAGTGCGTTATGCGTATAAATGCATTACCATCGCTGCTTTTCGGTGAGCGAGTTAACCTTGGCTGCGGCTTAAGCTGGAATGGCATCAGGTCAGGGGTTTGATTCCCTGCTTAAGCCCGTTCTCAAGTTTCCGCAGCAGCGTTACAGATTTTCCACCTGCAACCTTGGCTTACCGGATCGCTGTCACCGCATTGAAATATACGGTTAAGCGCACGAAGTATAAGCAATATGACTGATATTCGCAAAGATTCCGTCAGCTTCCTGAAGGTTGATGAGGCCGAAGCTGGCCAACGTATTGATAACTATCTGGTTCGCCTGCTCAAGGGTGTGCCCAAAAGCCATATTTACCGCATTTTGCGCTCCGGTGAAGTACGGGTGAACAAGGGCCGCATCGATGCCACCTATCGGCTGCAGGCCAACGACGAATTGCGCATTCCACCGATAAGGTTGGCCGAACGCCAAGAAAAAGCCGTACCGGCAGGCACCTTCCCGGTTATCTATGAAGACGCCGCCATGCTGGTCATCGACAAACCGGCTAAGCGTTGCGGTACACGGCGGTAGCGGCGTGTCATTTGGCGTGATCGAACAGCTGCGACAGGCCCATCCTGACTGGAAATATCTGGAGTTGGTACATCGTCTGGACCGCGAAACGTCTGGCCTGTTGATGCTGGCAAAAAAACGGTCGGCACTCACCAAACTCCACGACATGATGCGCTCTGGCATACCGGACAAACGCTATCTGGCTTTAGGTATCGGCCAGTGGCTTAAGCACAGACCAGACACGTCAAGTTGCCTCTGTTCAAATTTCACACGGCAGAAGGCGAACGCCGGGTTTGCGTGGCTGACAACGGCCAATTTGCCCATACCATTTTTACCGTAGAGGAACGCTTCGACGAGTTTACGCTGGTAGAAGCGCATCTGCGGACCGGGCGAACCCACCAGATCCGGGTGCACATGCAAGCAAGCGGCTGCCCGATTGCGGGCGACGAAAAATACGGCGACTTTGCCCTGAACAAGGAACTGGCTCGCCGCGGGCTCAAACGCATGTTCCTGCATGCCAGAAGCCTGACGCTTCCGCATCCACTGACCAGCGAACCGTTACGGCTGGAAGCGCCGTTACCGGCGGAACTGGAACGTTTTCTGAACACGCTGAGACACCATGGCAAAAGCATTTGACCTGATTGTATTCGACTGGGATGGCACCTTGATGGACTCCACCGCCCATATTGTCCATGCCATTCAAGCCGCCAGCCGCGAGCTTGGCTTGCCAGTACCGGACAAGAACCGTGCCCGACATGTCATCGGGTTGGGGCTGGTCGATGCTCTCCGCTATGCCTGCCCGGAACTGGAACCGAGCCACTATCAGGAGATGGTGGCCGCTTACCGGCACCACTATCTGGCGGGTGACCATGCTATCGAACTCTTTGATGGCGTACGCGAAGGGTTGGCCGAACTGCGCGACAGCGGAGTCTTTTTGGCCATCGCCACCGGCAAGAGCCGTGTTGGGCTGGATCGAGTACTGCAAGAGACCGGCATTGGAGAATTTTTTGATGCCACCCGGACCGTGGACGAATGCCACTCCAAGCCACACCCGTCCATGCTGGAACAGCTCACCGACCAGCTGGGTGCCGACGTGCGCCGTACCCTGATGGTGGGCGACACCACCCACGACCTGCAAATGGCAAACAACGCCTAACACACTGGCGGCAGGAGTCAGCTACGGTGCCCACCCGATCAAGGAATTACGCGCCTGCCAACCACTGGATATCTTCCATTCCTTCGTGGAACTCAAACAATGGCTGAGTCCGCAGCTCGTGTAATCTGCGCTTCATCGGCATTGGTTGAACGCGGGCTTGCCGTCCGCTTTACCGTGACAGATGCCAACGGCCAGCAACGCCCGGCACTTGCCGTACGTTACATGGGCCGGGTGTATGCCTATCTCAATGCCTGCCAACATATCCCGGTCGAACTGGATTTACAGGACGGCAACGTGTTTGATCTTTCCGGTCACTACCCGGTATGCAGCATGCACGGCGCCCTCTATGAACCCAATTCCGGTCGCTGCGTAGGCGGCCCGTGTCGAGGCCGGAAGCTCACTGCTCTGCCGGTGCATGAAGCAGACGACTTGATCTGGCTGGATACTGATGCCGTGTGAAGTTTGTTAGACTTATCACTTTGTGAGTCAGCGCCGTTTTGCTTTTGGAGTATTGCAACGATGAATGACAACCCGAACTGGGAACGTCAACTGCTTGAAAAACTGGCCATGGCGGCCCTGCTGGAGCAACGCCGCACCCGCCAGTGGAAAATATTCTTCCGCCTGCTATGGCTGGCAATTCTGGCCTTCATGGTTATCGGTCTGTTTCTCCGTAACGATGATCGTGCCGGTGATGCATTGACCGGCAGTGGCCATACCGCCGTAATCAGCCCGGAAGGCGTCATCGACAGCAGTAACAATACGGCTGAAAAACTGATCGCTGGCCTGAAAGACGCCTACGACGACAAGGGCACGCGCGGCATCATCATCGAAGCCAACAGCCCGGGTGGCAGCCCGGTTCTGTCCGGAGTGGCTTATGACGAAATCCGCCGCCAGAAAAAACTGCACCCGACGATCCCGTTGTATGTTGTAGTCGACGAGGTGTGCGCCTCCGGCTGCTACTACATCGCCGCCGCTGCCGACAAAATCTATGTCGACAAGGCCAGCATCGTCGGTTCCATCGGCGTGCTCTCCGATGGCTTTGGCTTTACCGGTGCCATGGAAAAACTTGGCATTGAGCGTCGACTCAAGACAGCTGGTGAAAACAAGGCGATGGGCGACCCGTTCTCTCCGCTCAACAGCAAGCACGAGGCCATTCGCCAGCAACTGCTGGATGACATTCATCGCCAGTTTATCAAGGCCGTCAAAGATGGCCGTGGCAGCCGCCTCAAGACGACAGCAGATACTTTCTCCGGCATGGTCTGGCTGGGCGAGAAGAGCATCCCGCTTGGATTGGCCGATGGCTACGGCACGGTACAGTCGGTTGCCCGGGATGTGATCAAAGCGGAGAAAACCATGGATTACACCCAGCAAGATGACTTTGCCAGCCGCGTGGCTCGCCGCATGGGTGTCGAATTTGCTGGCGGGGTGAAAAGCCTGTTCAATACGCGCATGTTCTGAAAAGGCACAGGATGGCACGCAAGCGACGCAAGCAGGTTGAAGAGCACGATAATCACGAACGCTGGCTGGTATCGTACGCCGACTTCATTACCCTGCTGTTTGCCTTCTTTGTGGTGATGTATGCCATCTCGTCGGTCAACGAAGGCAAATACCGCGTACTCTCCTCCGCTATCATCAATGCGTTTAGCACCGGCTCCAGCGACAACGTGATTGCCACCCGCCCCAACGGTTCGGCCAACACCATGATCAGCGTGCCCAACAGCAAACCGATCAGCAAGGCCGTCAAAGGTGACCCGCATCAGGACGAGAAGAACCGCTTGGGCGCCCTGTCGGCGGATCTGGGCAAAGTGATGCAACCGCTGGTCAAGGGTGGCCGGGTCAAGATCACACAAAGCCCCAAGGGCATTGCCATCGAAATCCGCGATAGCGCGCTGTTTCCGGTGGGGCAGGCGCAGCCCAATGCTCAATCCCGCCAGATCATGGCGAACATGGCCAACCTGCTATCCAAAGTGGACAACCAGATCCGGGTAGAAGGCTTTACCGACAACGTGCCGATTAGCAACCCGGTTTATCCGTCCAACTGGGAGTTGTCGGCCGCCCGTGCTTAAGCAGCGTGGTTCGGCTGTTTCAGGAATATGGCATCAAACCCCAGCGACTGGTAGCCGTTGGCCGCGGGGAAAATCTACCGGTAGCAGACAATTCGACGCAGGATGGCCGTGCCACCAATCGCCGGGTATCGATTACGGTACTGGCCGTTGACCAGAACGAAACCGAAGTTCTCCCCTCGCAACTTTCTACCGCCACCCCACCCGCCACAAGCGCTCGGTGATATTGATGACAGGCAGGAGATAATATATGGCAAATGAGCTTACCCCCGCAGCACTCGATCAACTGTTTTATGGGGCACGCACCTATAGCTACTGGCAGGACAAGCCGGTGAGCGACGCGCAGTTGCAACAATTGTTCGATCTGATGAAGCAATGCCCGACCAGCGTGAACAGCTTGAGCCCGGTTTGTTTTCATCAAAACCCCAGACGCCAAACAGCGGCTCAAACCCTGCCTGTCGGCTGGCAACCAGGAAAAAAGCATGCAGGCGCCGGTCACCGTGATCGTGGCGCAAGACATGCAGTTTTACGAACACCTGCCGCGCCTGTTCCCGCATGCAGACGCCAAAAGCATGTTTGCCGGTAATGATGCGGTCATCACGGCCACGGCATTTCGCAATAGCTCATTGCAGGGCGCCTACCTGATCATGGCAGCCCGTTCGCTGGGGCTGGATTGCGGCCCAATGTCCGGGTTTGATAATGCCAAACTGGACAGCACCTTCTTCCCGGACGGTCGTTATCGCTCCAATTTCCTGATCAATATCGGCTACGGCGATGCCAGCAAGCTGCATGAGCGCTTGCCGCGCTTTGCCTTTGATGAAGTCTGTCAAATTCTGTGAGTCGCCGTTAACACTGTTGCCCGGTTATAATGCCGGGCATTTTCACACCGGAGAAACCAATGCTCTATTCGCTTCTGCGCCCGCTGCTCTTTCGCTTTGACGCAGAAACCGCTCACGAGAACACCCTGAAACTGCTGGATCGCGCCCATCAGCTGCACCTGAACAAGTTGACCTGCCCACCGGCAGCGCGCAGCCCGGTTCAAGCCATGGGGCTGACTTTTCCCAATGCGGTAGGACTCGCAGCTGGCCTCGACAAGAATGGAGCACATATCGACGCACTGGCCGATATGGGCTTTGGTTTCATCGAAATTGGCACCATCACCCCACGACCGCAAGCGGGCAATCCCAAGCCACGGTTATTCCGCGTACCGGAGCATCAGGGCATCATCAACCGCATGGGGTTCAACAACCTCGGGGTGGATGTTCTGCTCGACAATGTCCGCAACTGTAAATTCAAGGGCATTCTGGGCATCAACATCGGTAAGAATGCCGTCACCCCGATTGAAAATGCCGTCGACGATTACCTGATCTGTCTGGACAAGGTATACGCCTACGCCAGCTACATCACGGTGAATATCTCCTCGCCCAACACCAAGAACCTGCGCCAGCTGCAACAGGGTGACGAACTGTCCAGACTGGTACAGGCGCTCAAAGCACGGCAACAACAACTGGCCGACAAACACGGTCGTTACGTGCCGTTGGCTGTCAAGATTGCACCGGATCTGGATGACGAACAGATCCGCGAAATTGCGTATTTGCTGACGGAACATGAGGTGGATGGGGTGATCGCCACCAATACCACACTCTCTCGTGCGGAAATTGCCGGGCATGCCCCGGCAGGGGAAGCGGCCTGTCTGGTGCGCCGGTCAAAGAGCGCTCCACGGAGTTGATCCGCAAACTGGCACGCGAGCTGGATGGCAGCCTGCCAATCATCGGGGTCGGCGGCATTCTGTCTGGCGCTGATGCCGTCGAAAAGCTACAAGCGGGCGCTACGCTGGTACAGTTGTACAGTGGCCTGATTTATCGTGGCCCGGAACTGGTCGCTGAATGCGCCAGTGCCGTTGCAAACTACCACAAACAAACCCCTAAGCCGTAACCACATAAAGGGAGATTTCAGGATGAAAATGAATCGCTCATTGACCCGTATCGTATTGGCCAGCGTCTTGTCCGTAAGCTTGTTCTCACCGGCTGCGCCACCTCCGACTCGGCCGCTGTCTACAGCAAAGGCCAGATGCGCCAGATCCAGAATGTGACACTGGGCACCGTGGTATCGGTGCAGAACGTGAAGATGGAAGGACAAAACAACGAACTGCTCACGCTGGGCGGTGCGGCGCTGGGCGGCCCTGGCTGGTAGCAATGTTGGTGGCGGCCACGGCTCCATCGCCGGAGTGATCGGCGCCATCGCCGGTGGCTTGGGAACCCAGGCTGCACAACGCTCCCTTGGCACCAAGAACGCCATCGAAGTGACGGTCAAGCTGGATGACAGCAAACGTCTGATTTCCATCGTGCAGGAAGCCGATGTACCTCTGGTGGCTGGCCAACGCGTGCGCGTTCTGACCGGCGGTGGCAATGACCGCGTAGTTCCGTTCTGATCGACCCGGGTTCCAGCCGATCTTTCGGCCAACCTTGATAAAAACCGGCGGCTGATCCCGCCGGTTTTTATATGTCTAACGGCAGCCAGCGCCCGTCACGCTGCAAGCCCTGCAATGGCCGATACACCGATTTGTAAGCCATTTTGCGGCAACCGGCAATCCAGTAGCCCAGATACAGATAAGGCAAACCCAACTGCCGCGCCAGCCGTACCTGCCACAGGACATTGAACACACCATAACTGGCGTGCACATCATCCGGATCGTAAAACGTGTAAACCGCCGACAAGCCATCTTCCAGTTGGTCGATCAGGCTGACCATCTTCAGTTGTCCGTCCAGGCGGAATTCGGCCAACAGGCTATCGACACCACTTTTCAGGATAAATTCAGAGTACTGCTTGGCATCGTCATCGGCCATGCCGCTGCCAGCATGGCGGGCTTGCTGGTAGCGGGAATAGAGCTGGTAATGCTCGTCTTCAAACCGCAAGGGCAGCAAGGTTACCTGCATGGCGGCCAAGCGCCGCTCCACCTTGCGCTGGGTACGCCCGGGCTGAAAATCGGCCACCGCTATGCGTACCGGTACGCAGGCCCTGGCAACGATCACAATAAGGGCGATAGGTATACAGACCACTGCGACGGAAGCCCAGCCCGATCAGCTGGCTATAGACACGGCCGTCTATCGCCTTGGCCGGAATGGCAACCTGCGAACGCGCCTCGCGCCCCGGCAGATAACTGCAAGGGTATGGCGCCGTGGCATAAAAATGAATGGCCGCAAACGGCCCGTCGTCACGCTGGCTCATGTTGATAGCGGTAGGTCCACAAGGTAGCGGGCGGCGCGAGCCGGACATGCCTCTGCAGCGTGGCGAGAAAGGTGTCACGCGGGATCAGCCGGGCACCGAGGCTCGCCAGATGCGCGGTATGGAATTGGCAATCGATCATGCCAACCCCCTGTTGCCCCAGATGACGCGCCATGTGCACAAAAGCCAGCTTGGAAGCATCGCACCGCCGCGAGAACATCGATTCGCCATAAAACATCAGGCCCAGCGCCACGCCATAAAGACCGCCAACCAGCTCGCCATCCATCCAGGTTTCAAACGAGTGGGCAAAACCTAGCTCATGCAACTGACAATAGGCATCGACCATTTCCGGAACGATCCGGTACCGCCCTGCCCGTCACGCGGCGCGGCACAGGCTTCCATGACCTGACGAAATGCCGTATCCACACGGATTTCGTAATCCAGGTTACGCAGGGTTTTGTCGAGCGAGCGCGTGACGTGTAACGCTTCTGGAAACAGTACCATGCGTTCAGACGGCGACCACCACAGCAACGGCTCGCCAGCAGAGAACCATGGAAAAATGCCTTGTGAATAGGCCAACATCAGCCGCTGCGGGGAGAGATCGCCACCGGCCGCCAACAAGCCATCCGGCTCGGCCAATGCGGTATCCACCGGGGGGAATTTCAGTTCGCGAGGAAGCCGGGGAATCATGCGAGATCAACCTCCAATGGCATCGCGCCATCTGATTCGGCCAACTACGACAGAGCCATGCTGGCGCCACCTGAAGCGGTGGCGCGGGTTACTTCCTGTTTGCGGTGCGCGCCAGGCAGTCCGGACATTCGCCGTACATATACAGGGCGTGGTCGACAATACGATAGCCGTGCTGCTCGGCGATACGGTCTTGCAGCGCCTCGATTTCCGGATCGAAGAATTCCACGACCTTACCGCACTTCACACACACCATGTGATCATGATGGCCGCCTTCGTTCAGTTCGTAGACGGCCTTGCCGGTTTCAAAGTGATGGCGCACCAAGATACCGGCCTGCTCAAACTGGGTCAGAACCCGGTAAATGGTGGCAAGGCCAATGTCGATATCTTCGGTCAACAGCTTGCGATAGACGTCCTCCGCCGACATGTGACGCGCGTCAGCGGTTTCGAACAGGTCCAGAATTTTCAGTCGAGGGCCGGTGGCCTTAAGGCCGATATCTTTAAGGTGACTGGCTTTGCTCATCATGATATAAAGTGGGTCAGTTTTTGAGCCATGATAAAGCCTTTTACCGGCTTTGCCTAATTCCAGCCTCATACTGTTCAAGTTAATCGGAGTACTATGCGCGCCCTGATCATTGCCGCCGTTATTGCCCTTTCCGGCTGCAGTTCCGTGACCCCGCTGAACTGGATTCGTCCTTACAGCATGGATATCCAGCAGGGTAACTACGTTACTCAAGACGCCGTGGCCAAACTCAAGCCCGGCATGACCCGCGCCCAGGTACGTTTCGTACTGGGATCGCCGCTGCTGACCGATGCCTTTCATGCCAACCGCTGGGACTACAAGTACCAGATCATGAAGTATGGCCAAACCACCGACAGCAAATTGCTGACCGTTTACTTTGAGGGCGACACCCTCGTCCGGATAGAAGGCGATGCCCTGCTTAAGCCGATCGCACCAACCCGTTGCCGCTGGAAGTCTCCGCTCCGGCACATGAAGTGAAAGCACCATGAGCACCATGAATCTTGTCATTGTGGGCGCCGCAGGCCGCATGGGCCGCGCCCTGATCGAATCGGTATTGAACACCAGCGGTGTCACCCTGCACGCTGCACTGGAGCGCGCGGGTTCTGAATTTATCGGCCAGGATGCCGGGCTGTTCATTGGCCAGCACACTGGCGTCAAGATCAGTAGTGATTTCGAGCAAGCCCTGCAGGGTGCCGACGCGGTGATCGATTTCACCCGTCCGGAAGGCACCCTCGCTCACATGGCGGCGTGCGTCAAACACAACGTCAAGCTGATCATCGGCACCACCGGGTTTGACGACGCGGGCAAAGCGGCCATCCGTGCCGCTGCTGAAAAAATCGGCATTGTCTTTGCCCCCAACTTCAGCGTGGGCGTCAATCTGAGCTTCAAACTGCTCGATTTGGCTGCGCGCGTTCTGAACGAAGGCTACGACATTGAAATCATCGAAGCGCACCATCGTCATAAAGTGGATGCGCCGTCCGGCACCGCCTTGCGCATGGGCGAAGTGATTGCCGATGCACTGGGCCGCGACCTGAAAGAATGTGCGGTTTATGGCCGCGAAGGCGTAACCGGCGAGCGCGACCCCAACACCATCGGCTTTGCCACCGTGCGGGCCGGCGACGTGGTGGGCGACCACACGGTGCTGTTTGCCACCGGCGGCGAGCGCGTGGAAATCACCCACAAGGCGTCCAGCCGCGCCACGTTCTCCAATGGTGCGGTACGCGCGGCCAAATGGCTGAACGATAAACCCTGCGGCCTGTTTGATATGCAGGACGTACTGGGCTTGCGTTAACCGGTGAGGGCTTCGGCCCTCTACTGCGCCCCTCTTATGCGGACGATCCCGCTCGTTATTGTTCTGACCACGTTGCTGCTGGTCACATCGTTGTTGTCGTTGCTCTCTGGCAGCGAACTTTCCGCCTCATCCGTTCTGTTCAGCCAACCCCGGCCTGCGCTGGAACAAACCCTGCTGCTGCAATTACGTTTACCACGGCTGTTGCTCGCCCTGAGTGCTTAAGGCGCACTACTGGCCACCGCTGGCGCCGCCGTACAGGCCCGTTTCCGCAATCCGTTGGCAGAGCCCGGGCTGGTTGGCATCAACAGTGGCGCGGCGCTGGCTGCGGCGCTGGCCATCCACGCCGGTGGAGGCATGCTGATGGTTTCCTTGGCGGCGTTTGTCGGCGGCATGCTGGCGCTCTGGGGCGTCCGGCTGCTTGGCCGGGCGCATCAAGGCGGATCGCGCCTGATTCTGGCCGGGCTGGCCATCAGCACACTATTGGGCAGCCTGCTGACGCTGCTGATTTCCACCTTGCCGGATGGCTCGTTGCGCACGGTAACCTTCTGGCTCATGGGCAGCTTTGCCAATGCCGACTGGCCAACCACCACGTTATTGCTAGGTGCCATGCCGTTGATCTGGCTGGCGTTATTTCGCCAATGGCGTTTTCTCAATGCCTTGCAGCTAGGAGAAAGCGCTGCGTTTCATCTGGGGTTTGCTGTCCAGCGCGAAGAATGGCGCATTGTGCTGCTGGCTGCGATGGCTGCCGGGCTGGTGGTATCCGGCTGCGGCATGGTGGGGTTTGTCGGCCTGATGGCCCCGCACATTGCGCGCCAACTGGTAGGCGGCGATGCCCGACGCCTGCTGCAAGCCGCCCCGCTGCTCGGCGCCCTGCTCACAGTGCTGGCCGATTGGGCCGCGCACACGTTGCTGGCACCGGCGGAACTGCCGGTAGGCATCATCACCAGTCTGATTGGCGCGCCCTTTTTCCTGTGGCTGCTGCATCGACTTCCTGCCGGAGCGAGCCATGATTAATGTCGAGCACGTCAGTTGGCAGGTGCGTGGCAAAGCCATCGTGCAGGATGTGTCGTTTACAGTCAGACCCGGCCAGGTCACCGTCATTTTGGGGCCAAACGGCGCGGGCAAGAGCAGCCTGCTAGGCTTGGTGTCCGGTTTGATTCGGCCAACCTCCGGGCAGATCTGGCTGGAGGAACAGCCACTGGCCCGCCTCACGCCCGCCAAGTTGGCCGAATACCGTGCGGTGGTGGAACAACACCCTGCCGCCCCGGTGGGCTGGACCACGGCGGAGCTGATTCAGCAAGGCGCGCTGGCAGGCGGTCACGCGCCAGCCAGCGTTACCGACCGGGCGATGGCATTGACCTGTACCACGGAGTTGGCCGAACAGTCGGTACAGACGCTGTCCGGCGGCGAGCGCCAGCGGGCACACATTGCCCGCGCACTTTGCCAGCTCTTGGCATCGCCGCAATCACAGCGTTATTTGCTATTGGATGAACCAACGGCGGCACTGGATTTCGCCATGGCCGATGGTCTGCTGGCGCAAGTGGCGCGCCTTAGTCGTCAATTGCAGATTGGTATCCTTGCGGTGGTGCACGATCTCAATCTGGCGCTGCGCTATGCGGATGAGGTGTTGCTCATGCATAAGGGACGTGCAGTCGGCGTTGGTCCGACGGCAGACATCATGCAAAAACAGCGGCTGGAAGCCATTTACGGTATGCAGTTGGCCGAATTGCACAGCCCGGATGGCAAACTGCGCGCCTTCCTCCCCGCCACAGGCACAGAACCGCTAGCCGCACACTGACCCGCCCGGGCGCTCAACTCAAGGTCAGTTCATTGTGGCGTGTCACTTCAAAACGCTGACGCACGTAACCGTCCTTGTCGACACTTTCCAGCTTGACGTCAAAGCCCCACAAGCGGGCAACATGTTTCAGCACCTCGTTGCTGCTGGCCTCGTCCAGCGGGCGACGATTGTGCATGGTGTGGCGTAGCGTCAGGCTGCGGTCCCCGCGCACGTTCACCGACCAAACCTGAATGTTCGGCTCGCGCGAACCCAGATTGTATTGTTCGGCCAACGTCTGGCGGATATCACGGTAGCCGGTTTCATCATGAATGGCGGCGATTTCCAGCTTGTCCTCATGATCGTCATCGCGAATGGCAAAGAAACGGAAATCGCGGATCAGTTTGGGTGACAAGTACTGGGCAATAAAGCTCTCGTCCTTGAAGTTTTTCATGGCAAAGTCGAGCGACTGGCGCCAGTCGCTACCCGCCAGATCGGGAAACCAGGCGCGATCTTCTGCGGTGGGCGCCTCACAGATGCGCCTGATGTCCTGATACATGGAAAAACCCAGCGCGTAGGGATTGATGCCGTTATACCAGCGCGCCGTGGCCGGGGGCTGCGCCACCACATTGGTGTGGCTTTGCAAGAACTCCATCATGAAGCCGTCTGTCACCAGCCCCTTGTCGTACAGGCGATTGAGAATGGTGTAGTGCCAGAAAGTGGCCCATCCCTCGTTCATTACCTGTGTTTGCCGCTGCGGATAAAAATACTGAGCAATCTTGCGGACGATGCGCACCATTTCACGCTGCCATGGCTCCAGCAGCGGCGCAGATTTTTCGATGAAATACAGCAGATTTTCCTGTGGCTCGGCCGGGAATCGCGCGGTGGCCTGACTGTTATCATCGCGCTCACGCCGCGGAATGGTGCGCCACAGGTCGTTCACCTGCTGTTGCAGATAATGCTCGCGCTCGGCTTGCCGGGCCTGTTCCTGTGCCAACGACAGCTTCTGCGGCCGTTTGTAACGGTCAACGCCGTAATTCATCAGCGCATGGCAGGAATCGAGTAGTTCCTCCACCGCATCAATGCCATAGCGCTCTTCGCACTGGCTGATATAACTCTTGGCGAACACCGGGTAGTCGATAATGGCCGAGGCATCGGTCCGGGTTCGAAACAGGTAATTGCCCTTGAAAAAGCTGTTATGCCCGTACGCGGCGTGCGCGATGACCAGCGCCTGCATGGTCATGGAATTTTCTTCCATCAGATAGGCAATACAGGGGTTGGAGTTGATCACAATTTCATACGCCAACCCCATCTGGCCACGCTTGTAGCTTTTTTCGGTGGACACAAACTGTTTGCCAAAGCTCCAGTGATGGTAATTGACCGGCATGCCCACGGCGGAATAGGCATCCATCATCTGCTCGGCCGAAATCACCTCCAGCTGTACCGGGTAGACATCCAGCTGGTACTCATCCACCGCAATGTGGCGGATCTGGCGGTCGTATTCGTCAAGCAGGTCGAAGGTCCACTCGGACCCGGTGGAGATGGGTGACACGATGCCTTCTCCTTGTAGGAACAAATCGTCAGGCTGCACTGCGACTGCTGGGCTGGCGCTTGAACAGCTCGCGGAACACCGGGTAAATGTCAGCGGCCGACCGAATTTTCTGCATGGCAAAATGCCGGTGACTCTGCGCCACCCGCAGGTACTCGTACCACAGGTTTTGTGGCTCGCCGTCGGTGATTTCTATGTAGGCAAAATACTGGCAATACGGCAGCAATTGCTGCTCCAGCAACTGGCCACAGTTGGCCGAATCGCTATCCCAGTTGTCGCCGTCCGAGGCTTGGGCCGCGTAGATGTTCCATTCGCTGCCGGAATAACGCTGGCGGATGATGTCGCTCATCAGTGACAACGCCGACGACACCACGGTGCCACCGCTTTCGCGTGAGTGAAAAAATCTTCTTCATCCACCTCCACGGCACTGGTGTGATGGCGGATGAACACCAGCTCGATCTTGTCGTAATTACGCTGCAAGAACAGGTACAGCATGATGAAAAAGCGTTTGGCCATGTCTTTCTTCTGCTCGTCCATGGAGCCGGACACATCCATGATGCAGAACATCACCGCCTGACTGGTTGGTTTGGGTTGCTGCACACGGTTGTTGTAGCGCAGATCAAACGGATCAATGAACGGAATGCTGGCCAGCTTCTCGCGCAGCAAATGGATGCGCCGCCGGGTGTTACGCAGCTCGATGCCGGATTCCTCATCGGCTTCCATCAGGGCATCCAGTGCTTCTTCTTCCTCACCCAGCTTGGACAATGTGGGTGCAGCCATGGCCACACGGCGCGCCAAGGCCCCACGCAGTGAACGCACGATATTGATGTTGGCCGGTGTGCCATCGTTGGTATAACCGGCCCGCACCGGCTTGAATTCTTCCACGCCCATCAACTGGGTCTTGATCAGGTTGGGCAAGGCCAGATCTTCGAAGAACACATCCATAAATTCTTCGCGCGACAGTTCAAAGGCAAAATCATCTTCCCCGCCGCCCTGATTGCCTGCCTTACCCTTGCCGCTGCCGCCCGCGCCACCGCCCTGCTGGCGCGGCAAACGGTCGCCACGCACAAACTCCTCATTACCGGGATGCACCTGTTCCCACACCCCACCGGCGCCATGATGAAACACCGGCTCGGCAATATCCTTGACCGGGATGGACACATGCTCGCCGCTGTCCATATCGGTAATGCTGCGCCCCTTGATGGCACGCGACACGGCCTCCTTGATCTGGGCCTTGAAACGGCGCAGGAAACGTTCCCGGTTAACGGCTGATTTATTCTTGCCGTTGAGCCGTCGATCAATGATGTGAGACATGTTCCCCTCGCTTTCAAGCCGCGTAGCCATGGTGAGTAAGCTACCGCTCGTTTCGTGTCTCGCCGTTATGCCACTGCCCAGCCACCAGTTTTCGGCCAACCCTGTGTGACTCCTTGCCGGGGTTGGCCGAAATCCAGCCTTTCAGTTACGACGACTTACGCACCCGCAGATACCATTCGCACAACAGACGCACCTGTTTGGCGGTATAGCCTTTTTCCACCATACGGTTCACGAAGTCCTCGTGCTTCTTGGCATCATCACCACTGGCCTTGGCATTGAACGAAATCACCGGCAACAGCTCTTCCGTATTCGAGAACATCTTTTTCTCAATCACGGTACGCAGTTTTTCATAGCTGGTCCATGCTGGATTCTTGCCACCATTGTTGGCACGCGCACGCAATACAAAGTTGACGATCTCGTTGCGGAAGTCCTTGGGATTGGAAATTCCGGCCGGTTTCTCGATCTTTTCCAGTTCTGCATTCAGCGCGGTACGATCAAATATCTCGCCGGTATCCTGATCGCGATATTCCTGATCCTGAATCCAGTAATCGGCAAACGTGACATAACGGTCGAAAATGTTCTGTCCGTATTCCGAATAGCTTTCCAGATAGGCCGTCTGGATTTCCTTGCCGATAAACTCGACATACTTGGGTGCCAGATATTCCTTCAGGAACGCCAGATACTTTTGCTCCAGCTCCGCCGGGAACTGCTCACGCTCCACCTGTTGCTCCAGCACATACAGCAGATGCACCGGATTGGCCGCGACCTCACTGTGATCAAAGTTGAACACCTTGGACAGAATCTTGTAGGCAAAACGCGTCGATAGCCCGCTCATGCCCTCATCCACGCTTAAGCATAGTCACGGTATTCCTGCAGGGACTTGGCCTTGGGATCGGTATCCTTGAGATTTTCCCCGTCGTAAACCTGCATCTTGCTGAACAGGCTGGAGTTTTCCGGCTCTTTCAGGCGCGACAACACCGCAAACTGCGCCATCATCTTGAGTGTTCCCGGCGCGCACGGCGCGTGCCCCAGCGAGGAATTACGGATCAGCTTGTCGTAAATCTTCACTTCGTCCGACACCCGCAGGCAGTACGGCACCTTGACGATATAAATCCGGTCAAGAAACGCCTCATTGTTCTTGTTGTTCTTGAACTGCTTCCATTCCGATTCGTTGGAGTGCGCCAGGATGATGCCTTCAAACGGAATGGCCCCAAACCCTTCCGTACCCTTGAAGTTGCCTTCCTGTGTGGCCGTCAAGAGCGGATGCAACACCTTGATCGGCGCTTTGAACATTTCCACAAATTCCAGCAACCCCCGGTTAGCCGGGCACAACCCGCCAGAGTAACTGTAGGCATCCGGATCATCCTGCGCGTAGTTTTCCAGCTTGCGGATATCGACCTTGCCCACCAGCGAACTGATGTCCTGATTGTTCTCATCGCCCGGCTCGGTCTTGGCCACGGCCACCTGCCGCAATACCGACGGATAGCGTTTGACTACACGGAACTGGCCGATATCGCCATTGAACTCATGCAAGCGCTTGACCGCCCACGGGCTGGGAATGGTTTTGAGGTAGCGCCGCGGAATACCATATTCCTCTTGCAGAATGGCGCCGTCCTCTTCCACGTTGAACAGGCCAAGAGGAGATTCATTCACCGGGCTGCCTTTCAGGCAGTAGAACGGCACCAGTTCCATCAGCTCCTTGAGCTTTTCCGCGATGGAGGATTTCCCGCCACCGACCGGCCCGAGCAGATAAAGAATTTGCTTCTTCTCTTCCAGACCTTGTGCCGCATGGCGGAAATAGGCCACCACTTGTTCGATCACCTCTTCGGTGCCATAGAACTCGCGGAATGCCGGATAAACCTTGATGATCTTGTTGGAAAAGAGGCGAGACAAGCGCGGATCATGCCGGGTATCCACCAGTTCCGGTTCGCCGATCGCCGCCAGCATGCGCTCGGCGGCCGTGGCATAAGCACCCGGGTCGCGCTTGCACAACTCCAGATACTCCTGAATGGTGTATTCCTCTTCCCGGGTGCGATCGTAACGTGAAGCGTAGTGGCTGAAGATATCCGGGGGCATGGCTCTCTCTCCGGCGGCAGGGGATCAGGCGTCATGCTGGCGCACCAACTTCCCCCATGATGAATTTAGAGTCCTTGTTCCAACTATTGCTCTCTTTTTTTGGGTATAGCACAGCGCGATCAGTGCAAAAGACAAAAGCATGAGAAAATTGAAAAAACCTTCAGCAATCAATGCAAACAATTGAAAAACAAAGGTTTTAATTTTCTTGAAAAGCCGACAGCCAGCGAAGACCGGGGAGAAAAAGAATCAGAATGGCCGAACAAGAACGTTCCGAACCGGATGTTTGCAGCAACGCTCTCAGTTTTTCAGTGTGACAAAACGCGTACCGATTTCATACAACTCACCGCGCTGCACCTCGTTGCAACGCTTCACCTCAACCACTACTTCCAGAGGCTTGCCCGACAGCCCTCCCACGGCCGGAGCCGGGACAATCACCGACAGACGTTCGCCGTACTGGGGCACAAAAGAAGAACGCAGCGCCACGCCATCGACCGACAGATCAACACATTCGCCATAATGCGTTTCGCCGGTGTTCAACGACCGGATACGGGCCTTACAGCCCATGCGGATACGGCGCGAGCCGCGGCGTTCATGATACGGATCAAACGGCGGCACCGGGCAATCTCCCGTCCAGATAGGCGGCCAGCCAATGCAAGCCCACTATCGATTTGCTATCGCAAATTTCACCGGTCAATGCCATCTCCATGGCCCGTTCGATTGGCAACGTCAGCACTTCCAGAAACTCGCCTTCATCCAGTTGCCTTTCGGCCAACGTCAACGCTTCGGCTACGTAATAGCTGATTTTCTCGTTGGAATAACCAATGCAGGGATGGGCGGTTCCCAAGTACACCCAACGGGCCGCGCGATAACCGGTTTCTTCCAGCAACTCACGTCTGGCCGTTTGTTCCGGCGCCTCGTGCGGATCAATCTTGCTTAAAGCAGGAATCTCCACAAACTCGCGTCCAGCCGGGTAACGGTACTGACGCTCCAACACCAATTGCCGATCAGGCGTAATGGCCAGCACCGCCACCGCGCCGGGATGACGGATATATTCGCGACAGGACTCACTGCCATCCGGCAAGGCCACCCGATCCTTATGAACCTTGAGAAAACCACCCTGATACACCAGCCCGGTTTCGAGCGTCGTTTCAACCAGATCCACGTCTTGCCTTTCTTTGTTTCCAAACCCACAGCACATGCCAGCGCCAGCATAGCAGGATCGTCACATAGCCAATCAGCCCCAGCGTAATGCCCAGCGCCAATACCCCCACCAGCAGCGGCTATCCCAATGCCATCAGCCACTGCCCCATCTCCCATAGCCCACTGACCGGATGCGTCCACAACGAAGCGGACAGCGGCGGCAGTTGACCATCCGATGGCACGCTGCCCAGCAACAGCTTACCATAAGCATACGCCAAGTAATACAGCGGCACGAAGGTCAGCGGGTTGGTATAGAGCGTGGTCAGCATGGCCACCGGTAAGTTAACACGCCACCACAAGGCCAGCACAGCTGCTGTCAGCATCTGCGTGGGGCCGGGCATCAAACCGGCAAACAAACCAACCGCCACGGCCATGGCCACCTTGCGCCGGTTCATGGCCCAATAGGCGGGCCGATCCAGCCAGGGAGCCAGCCAACGCAAATAGCGATTCTGAAACAGCTCATGACGTGCAGGTAGATAACGCTGCAAATAACGTCGCAAAGAGGTCATGGCGTTGTCGGCACACCACACCCAGAGCCATGAATCATGATCTGGGGGGTTGTCAAACCCTCCGGAATAATTTAAACATTCGTTTTAATCGGTCGAATGACAGAGATCCAAGCTTTGGATTGGCCTGTCACAGTTCATCACACCGGTCGTAGCACGCATAACAAAACAATACCGACGGGCCAGTACCAGTCGGTCAAAGCCAACACAGGAGAACACCTCATGCCCGCTTACAAAGCCCCATTGCGCGATTTTGATTTTGTCCTGAACGAACTGATCAAGGTGCAGGATATCATCCCTACCCTGCCCGGTTACGAAGAAGCCACACAGGACATTTTCAGCTCTTACCTGCAAGCCGCCGCCGAGTTCTGCGAAAACGAACTGGCTCCACTGAACCGCCAGGGCAGATGAAGAAGGCTGTCATTACGACAATGCCACCAAGACGGTCACCACCCCGCCCGGCTTCAAACAGGCTTACCAACAATATTGCGAGCTGGGTTTTACCGGGCTGGATTGCAACCCGGCCTATGGTGGACAAGGCATGCCCAAGGCGCTGGCGTTTCCGATCATGGAAATGCAAAGTTCGGCCAACGTAGCCTGGTCCATGTATCCCGGCCTGTCGCATGGCGCTTATTCGGCCATTCATGCCCATGGCAGCGACGAACAAAAAGCCACCTATCTGCCCAAGCTGGTATCGGGCGAGTGGACCGGCACCATGTGCCTGACCGAACCGCACTGTGGCACGGATCTGGGGCTGCTCAAGACCCGCGCCGAGCCGAATGACGACGGCAGCTATCGCATCACTGGCACCAAGATTTTTATTTCGGCCGGTGAACACGACCTCTCCGACAACATCATTCATCTGGTGCTGGCTCGCTTGCCGGATGCGCCCAAGGACGTCAAGGGCATCTCGCTGTTCATCGTCCCCAAATTCCATGCCGATGGCCGTCGCAACGGTGTGTACTGCGGCAGCCCTGGAACACAAAATGGGCATCAAGGCCAACGCCACGGCGGTGCTTAACTTCGACGAGGCGCAAGGCTACCTGATCGGTGAAGCCAACAAGGGTCTGGCTTGCATGTTCACCATGATGAACGCCGCGCGGCTGGGCTGTGGCATGCAGGGTCTGGGCATTGGCGAAGCGTCCTATCAGGGCGCACTGGCCTATGCGCGTGACCGCCTGCAAATGCGCGCGCTGGGCGGCGCCAAGTTTCCGGAAAAACCGGCCGACCCGATCATCGTGCATCCGGACGTGCGCCGCATGCTGATGACGCAAAAAGCCTATACCGAAGCCGTGCCCTGACCGCCCTGCTGGCCTTGCAACTGGATATCGAAGAGAAACATCCGGATGCCGAAGCACGCCAGGATGCTGCCGATCTGGTTGCGCTGCTCACACCGGTTGCCAAAGCCTTCATGACCGACAACGGCTACACCGCCGCCAATTTGGGCATGCAGGTGTTCGGTGGACACGGCTTTATCCGCGAATGGGGGATGGAGCAACTGGTGCGTGACTGCCGTATTTCCCAAATCTACGAAGGCACCAACGGCATTCAGGCAATCGACCTGCTCGGTCGCAAAGTGTTGATGGATCAAGGGCAGAAACTGCGCAAGTTCACCAAGCAGATTCACCGCTTCTGTCAGGCACAGGAAGGTAACACTGCGTTGGCCGAATTTATCGGCCCGCTGTCCAAGCTGTTGAAGGAAATCGGTGAAGTGACCATGAGCGTCGGTATGGCTTCGATCCAGAACCGCGATGAAGCTTGCGCCGCCGCCACCGATTATCTGCGTCTACTGGGGCATCTGACCTACGCCCTGGCTGTGGGCACGCATGGCGGAAGTGGCCTACGCCAAACTGGATCAAGGCGATGCCGCGTTCTATCAGGCCAAGATCACCACTGCGCGCTTCTACTTTGCCAAGCTGCTGCCAGAAGTCGAGGCACTCAAAGTCAGCATCAAGTCTGGTGCCAAGCCACTGATGGAACTGGCCGACGAGCATTTTGCCTTCTGACCTAACGCTTACTCTCCCTTGCAACACGGCCGCCATGCGGCCGTTTTTTTTGCAAAGGCTTGGCGCTTGTGACTACAAAACACACGAAAAAATGTCAAACGCGTATTTTTTTACGCGCTAACGCAATTTCGCTATAAAGTTTTATAAAAAAATATCGAAGAATAGTCATTACCCTGCCACTACCGGCCGTAGGAGACAATATGTCAACGTCCCGCCCCGTGGAGCCTCTGCTTGCCACGCAGAGCATCAACCCGGTGCATAGCAGCACGGGCATTGCGGCTGAACAGGCCAAGATTGCCTATTCGCGCCGGGCGCGACAGCCACTGCCGCACAATGGTCTGGCACAAGGCTCCGATGTTTCCATTACGGCTGGTGAGCAATCGCTGTTATTGCTGCTGCATACCACGCTGGACCGTATCAACGATGTATTGACGCCGGAGATGGGTAGCATCCATCTGCATCCAGAACCAGACAGTGAGGCCACCCCCGGTGCCGTGGCTTCGCAGATCATCCGCCTGACCACACGGCTCTATCCGGTGTACGCCGAACGCCATATCGGCCCTCCGCCTTACCGGCAGGCGGAACGATTCATGACGCTGGTACGGAATGGACTTGATCAGGGATTTGATGAGGCACGCGACATCCTGCGAAGGCTGCAGGTGCTGCAAGATGCAGTGGAGAAGGACTTACACGCCTGCTACCAACAGATACAACTGGGGTTCGAGAAGTTTCTGGCAGGCAAGGCCAAAACCTGAAGTCGACATGATCAGGGCCGATCATCAGGCCACTACAAGAAAAAAGCCCCTACCATCAGAACTGACGGTAGGGGCTTTTTAACGAAGTTACGGCGAGATCAGCTCAGCTGACCGCAGCACGCCTTGTATTTTTTACCGCTGCCGCACGGGCACGGATCATTTCGGCCAACCTTGTCACCGTCACGGCGTACCGTGCTGGGAGCGTTTTCCTTGGCGCGCCAGTAGTGATGCACGGCAACCAAGGCATCCGGCAGATCGGCCTTGTAATTTTCGATTTCCAAATCGGTGAAGGTCATCAGATCTTCACCCTCTTCTTCTTCGAACATGCCGCCCAGCACCAACATCGGCATCATCAGTTCTTCGAAGCCTTCATCTTCGGCTTCTTCAAACCAGTCGGTATTGACCACATCCAGCGCGTACAGATACGCGTTGCACCACGGCCAGTAATCGGCTTCGTCGCTATCGCTGTCATCATCGGCGTAGAGAATGAAGTCCAGCTCATCGCCAGCGGCCAGTACGCCAGCGGTCACGTTATAGAGTTTTTGCAGCAAGGCCTGCAGTTCTTCTTCGTCAGCCGGATTGGCAAAATCCGGCGCATCACCCAGCACTTCCGGCAACCACTGCTCAACGGTTACTGCATCCGGCCCGCTGGCCAGCGCCGCGAAGAAACCCTGCACCTCGTCCGGGCGCATGGTACTGCCGCTAGCGGACAGTGGAGTTAGCAGTTGTTCGAGACGAGCCAGGTCGGCGTCATTGAATACGATGTCAGTCATTTGGGTATCCTCGCGGTGGAGAAGGTTTTGGCCGCATTGTATCGAAAAAGCCCCGGCAAGCGGGGCTTTTACACATTTGGTTGCAATTCAGGCCGTCGCGGCCTCCGAGATGCCGAGCTTTTCCTTCATCTGCTGGCGCATGAGGAACTTCTGGATCTTGCCCGTGACCGTCATCGGAAAACTGTCGACAAATTCGATATAGCGCGGAATCTTGTAATGCGCTATCTGCCCTTGGCAAAATCCGCGAATCTCCTCGGCCGTGGCCGTCACGCCGTCGCGCAGCTTGATCCAGGCGCACAGCTCTTCGCCCAGCCACTCATCCGGTACGCCGATGACTTGCACGTCCTGAATCTTGGGATGGGAGTAGAGAAACTCCTCGATTTCGCGCGGGTACACATTCTCGCCCCCCCGGATCACCATGTCTTTGACGCGGCCGACGATGTTGCAATAACCCTCTTCGTCCAGCGTGGCAAGATCACCGGTGTGCATCCAGCCTGCGGCGTCAATGGCATCGCGGGTGCGTGCCTCGTCGCCCCAATAGCCAAGCATGACGGAATAACCACGGGTCAGCAGTTCACCTGTTTCGCCACGCGGCACCACGCGCCCTTCGCTGTCGACAATCTTGACCTCGACATGCGGATGAATCAGGCCCACGGTGGATACCTTGCGTTCCACCGGCGTATCGGTATGGCTCTGGAAGCTCGCCGGGCTGGTTTCGGTCATGCCGTAGGTAATGGTGACTTCACGCATGTGCATGGTTTCTACCACACGCTTCATGACTTCGATCGGGCACGGGCTGCCCGCCATGATGCCGGTGCGCAGCGACGACAGATCAAACTGGGCAAATTGCGGGTGGTCGAGCATGGAAATAAACATGGTCGGCACGCCATGCAGGGCGGTACAACGTTCTTCCGCCACCGTCTGCAGTACCGCCAGCGCGTCGAAGCTTTCTGCCGGGAACACCATGGTGGCACCGTGAGTCATGCAGGCCAGATTACCCAGCACCATGCCAAAGCAGTGATATAGCGGCACAGGGATGCACAGGCGGTCGCCCGGCAACAGCTTCATGGTTTCGCCCACAAAAAAGCCGTTGTTGAGAATGTTGTGGTGGCTGAGGGTGGCGCCTTTCGGGTGGCCGGTGGTGCCGGAGGTAAACTGCAGGTTGACCGGGTCGTCAAACTGCAACTGTTGTCCCCGTTGCGCCGGGCGTGCCGCTCGGCTGGCGTCGGCTCGCTTAACAGCGCAGCGAAATTCAGCATGCCGGGGCTGGCGGCTTCCCCCATGCGAATCACGATCTGCAAATGCGGTACCACGCCGGAGCGCAGTTGCCCGGCCGGGCATTCGGCCAACTCCGGCACCAGCTCGTTAAGGATGTCGATATAGTTGCTGCTCTTGAAACGCGGCGACAACACCAGCGCGCGGCAGCTGACCTTGTTGAGCGCATATTCCAGTTCCGCCTTGCGATAGGCCGGGTTGAGGTTGACCAGCACCAACCCGGCCTTGGCGGTGGCAAACTGCATCAACACCCACTCGGTATTGTTTTGCGACCACAAACCGATGCGCTCGCCGGGCTGCAAGCCCAGTCGCATCAGGCTGCAGGCCAAGCGAGTCACCTGCTCGCCCAGTTCGGCATATGTCCAGCGGATGGACTGGTGGCGAACCACCAGCGCTTCGTATGAGGCAAAGCGCTGGCAGGCTTCGTCAAAAAACTGGCCGATGGTCTGACCCAGCAATGGCTGGGCACTGGCGCCATGTACATAGCTTGCTCGCGTCATGGTGTGACTTCCCTCCTTATGGCGCGGGGATCTCCCGCTTGGTTTTACCGCATTAGCACACAACAAACATGTTACGTAAACGTAATTTGAAAATCTGCATGAAGGCTCGTGGGAAAAACGCTACAATCTTCAAAAAAAGGAACCTTGAGCATGGATGACAAAGAACACTTCACCATTTCCGAGCTGGCCAGCGAATGCGATGTCACCTTGCGCACCATCCGTTTTTACGAAGAGCAAGGTTTGATCGAACCGCAACGTGCCGGTCGTCAGCGCGTTTTTACCCGTCGCGATCGCGCCCGTCTGAAGCTGATTTTGCGCGGCAAGCGTATTGGCCTGAGCTTGTCGGATATCCGCGAAATCCTCGACATGTACGAACTGGCGCGGGATGAAGCCAGCCAGTCGCTCAAATTGCTGAACCTGCTGGTGGCACGGCGCAAGCAACTGGAGCAGCAGCGACAGGATATCGAAGCGGTACTGGCCGAAATCGACACACTGGAAACGCATTGCCGCCGGGTAATCGACCAGATGACCGCCCGAACCTGACCCCTGCCCGGCTTGCCGGGTATTTTTTTATCACGCTATTGACGTTTACGTAAACGTAATTCAACATACATAAAAACGGCGACGAGGTAAAGCTTCCACACACAACATCGGCACACCTCGCCACGGCCATACCCGCCTACTTCTGGAGGAGACAACATCATGTATAGCAGCCTGCGTTTTGGTTTGGGTGATACCTACGATATGCTGCGCGCCAGCGTGCGCCATTTTGCCGACAGCGAAATCGCGCCACGCGCCGCCGACATCGACCGCGACAACCTGTTTCCGGCCGATCTGTGGAAGAAACTGGGCGAACTGGGCCTGCTGGGCATTACCGTGAGCGAGGAATACGGCGGTGCCAACATGGGGTATCTCGCACACATGATTGCCATGGAAGAACTCAGCCGCGCTTCGGCCGCCGTCGCCCTGTCTTATGGCGCCCACTCCAATCTGTGTGTCAACCAGATCAACAAGAACGGCACCCCGGCCCAGAAACGGAAATACCTGCCCAAGCTGCTTTCCGGCGAGCACATCGGTGCGCTGGCCATGTCGGAGCCGAATGCCGGTTCGGACGTGGTTAGCATGAAGCTGCGCGCCGACAAGCGCGGCGACGTGTACGTGCTCAATGGCAGCAAGATGTGGATCACCAACGGCGGTGACGCCGACACGCTGGTGGTCTATGCCAAGACCGACATCAACGCCGGGCCGCGTGGCATTACCGCCTTTATCATCGAAAAAGGTTTTGCTTCAGCCACGGCAGCAAGCTGGACAAGCTGGGCATGCGCGGCTCCAACACTTACCCGATTTTCTTTGACGATTGCGAAGTACCGGCCGAGAACGTACTGGGCGGCGAAGGCAACGGGGTGAAAGTGTTGATGAGCGGGCTGGATTACGAGCGCGCGGTACTGTCCGCCGGGCCGCTGGGCATCATGCAGGCATGCATGGATGTGGTGGTGCCGTATCTGAATGAGCGCCGTCAGTTCGGCCAACCTATCGGCGACTTTCAGCTGATGCAGGGCAAGCTGGCCGACATGTACGTCAAGCTGTCTGCCAGCCGTGCGTATGTGTATGCCGTGGGCCAGTCGCTGGACCGGGGCGAGGAAGGCCGTCACACGCGCAAGGATGCGGCTGGGGCGATTCTGTATGCCGCAGAAAACGCCACCCAGATGGCACTGGATGCGATTCAGTGTCTGGGCGGCAATGGCTACATCAACGAGTACCCCACCGGCCGCTTGCTGCGCGATGCCAAGCTGTACGAGATTGGTGCTTAGCACCAGCGAAATCCGCCGCTGGCTGATTGGTCGGGAATTAATGGCAGAAACCCGTTAAGCGGCGCGGCCTGCCCGCCCACCGGGCAGGCTCCCCTGTTCTTCCGACCACGACTCACGCCGGACTCACATCATGCCGATCATAGAATCCAAACTGTCTGCCCGCGCGGCAGACTTTCAAGCCAACGCCGAGAAAATGCGTGGATTGGTCGCCGACCTGCAGCAGAAAGTGGCCCAAGCGGCACTGGGCGGCGGCGACAAGGCGCGCGAAAAGCACGTGGCCCGCGGCAAACTGCTGCCTCGCGAGCGCATCGACCTGCTGCTCGACCCCGGTTCGCCGTTTCTGGAGCTATCACAACTGGCAGCTTTTGGCCTGTATAACGACGAAGCGCCGGGGGCCAGCCTGATTTGCGGCATCGGTCGCATTGCCAACGTGGACTGCCTGATTATTGCCAACGATGCCACGGTAAAAGGCGGCACGTATTACCCGATGACGGTCAAGAAGCATCTGCGCGCGCAGGAAATTGCCCGCGAAAACCGTCTGCCCTGTGTCTATCTGGTGGATTCCGGCGGAGCGTTCCTGCCGTTGCAGGACGAGGTTTTCCCGGACAAGGAGCACTTTGGCCGCATTTTTTACAATCAGGCCAATCTGTCAGCCGCCGGGATTCCGCAAATTGCCGTGGTGATGGGCAGCTGCACCGCTGGCGGCGCCTATGTTAAGCCATGAGCGATGAAACCGTTATCGTGAAAGAACAAGGCACCATTTTCCTTGGCGGCCCGCCGCTGGTGAAGGCAGCGACCGGCGAGGTGGTATCGGCCGAGGAGCTGGGCGGCGGCGATGTGCACACCCGCATCTCCGGCGTGGCCGACCATCTGGCACAAAACGATGCCCATGCACTGGGCATTGCCCGTCGCATCGTGTCCGACCTCAACTGGAAAAAACAGGGCGAGCTGGACCGCTCCGCGCCGCTGCCACCGCGCTATGCGCCGGAAGAGATTTACGGCGTGATTCCGGCTGATCCGAAAAAACCGTTTGACGTGCGCGAGATCATCGCCCGGCTGGTGGACGATTCCGACTTCGACGAATTCAAGCAAAACTACGGCACCACGCTGGTTACCGGCTTTGCCCGCCTCAACGGCTACCGCGTCGGCATCATCGCCAACAACGGCATTTTGTTTTCCGAATCGGCGCTCAAGGGCGCGCACTTTGTCGAACTGTGCTGCCAGCGCGGCATTCCGCTCATCTTCCTGCAGAACATCACCGGTTTCATGGTCGGCAAGAAATACGAAAACGGCGGCATTGCCAAGGATGGCGCCAAGCTGGTGACGGCAGTGGCCTGTGCCCGCGTGCCCAAGTTTACCGTGCTGATCGGCGGCAGTTTTGGCGCTGGCAACTACGGCATGTGCGGCCGCGCCTACAGCCCGCGCTTTTTGTGGATGTGGCCCAACGCCCGCATTTCCGTCATGGGCGGCGAACAGGCCATAGGCGTGCTGGCACAGGTGAAAAAAGAACAGGTGGGCGCAGCGTTTACGCCGGAGCAAGAAGAAGCACTCAAGGCACCGGTACGTGAGCAGTACGAACGTCAGGGCCACCCCTACTACGCCAGCGCACGACTGTGGGATGACGGGGTAATCGACCCGGCACAAACGCGCGAGGTACTGAGCCCGGAGGCTGCCCTCTCCGCCCCGATCGAATCCACCCGCTTTGGCGTGTTCCGCATGTAACGGGGAATGACCATGACCGCGTATACCACCCCGGAAATCGAATACCAAGACTACGTCGCCACGGTATGGATGAACCGTCCGGCGCTGCACAACGCCATGAACGAGGCGCTGATTGCCGAGTTGACCCACGCCGTGAGCACACTGAATGACGACACCAGCGTGCGCGTCATCGTGCTGGCCGGGCGCGGCAAGAGCTTCAGTGCTTAAGCGCTGATCTGGACTGGATGCGCCGCGCTGCCGGGTATAGCCAGACGGAAAACCCTGGCGGACGCCCAAAGGTTGGCCGAAATGCTGGCCACGCTCTATCGCAGCAAGAAACCGCTGATCGGCCGTATCCACGGCCCGGCCATGGCGGCACCGGGCTGACGGCGGTGTGCGATGTCGCCATCGCCACCGATGCCGCACGGTTTGCCCTGACCGAAGTCCGGCTGGGGCTGATTCCCGCCACCATCGGACCGTACGTGGCCGATGCCATCGGCCCGCGCCAGGCGCGGCGTTACTTCCTGTCGGCCGAACGCATGGACGCGGCCACCGCCGCGCGCCTCGGTCTGGTACATGAGGTGGTGCTTAAGCCGACCAGCTCGACCCGTGCATTGCCAACCTGGCGGCCGAACTCTCCAAAGGCGGCCCGCAGGCACTGGCGGCCAGCAAGGATTTGCTGGCCCGCCTGCGCCAAGGCTCGCCGTGGGATGACACACTGCTGGCCGACACCGCCCAACGCATTGCGGCCATTCGCGCCACCGACGAGGCCCGCGAAGGCTTGGCCGCGTTCTTCGAAAAACGCCCGGCAAACTGGTTGGAGAACTGAACATGTTTCACAAAATCCTGATCGCCAATCGCGGTGAAATCGCTTGCCGCATCATCAAGACGGCCCGAGCGCTGGGTATTCGCACCGTGGCGGTCTATTCCGATGCCGATGCCACGGCACGCTTTGTCAAACTGGCCGATGAAGCCTACCGTCTGGGCCCGGCCCCCGCCACCGAGTCTTATCTCAAGGCCGAGCGGATTCTGGCCATTGCCAAACAGTCCGGGGCGCAGGCGATCCATCCGGGCTATGGCTTTCTGTCAGAAAACGCCGATTTTGCCGCGGCCTGCGCCGGGGCCGGTCTGGTGTTCATCGGCCCGCTTACCAGTGCCATTGCCGCCATGGGGAGCAAATCGGCCGCCAAGGCGTTGATGGAGCAAGCGCACGTGCCGCTGGTGCCCGGCTACCACGGCGACAATCAGGACGCGGACTTCCTGCTGGCGCAGGCTGATGCCATCAGCTACCCGGTCTTGATCAAGGCCAGCGTCGCCGGCGGCGGCAAAGGCATGCGCATTGTCGATAGCCATGACGCGTTTCTGCTTAGCGCTGGCATCGTGCCAACGCGAGGCCCGGGCCAGCTTTGGCGATGACAAAGTGCTGGTGGAAAAATATCTGGCGCGTTCACGCCACGTGGAAATTCAGGTATTTGCCGATCGGCATGGCGGTGCGGTCTACCTGTTCGAGCGCGACTGCTCGGTGCAACGCCGCCATCAAAAGGTGCTGGAAGAAGCACCGGCACCGCATTTGCCGGTAGCCACCCGGGAAGCCATGGGAGAAGCCGCCGTCGCCGCCGCGCGGGCGGTGGGCTACGTTGGCGCGGGGACGGTGGAATTCATCATGGATGTGGACAGCGGCCAGTTCTACTTCATGGAAATGAATACCCGCCTGCAGGTGGAGCACCCGGTGACCGAAATGATCACCGGCCAGGATCTGGTGGACTGGCAGCTGAAGGTCGCCAGCGGGCAGGCGTTGCCGCTGACGCAGCAACAATTGCGTATCCATGGCCATGCCATTGAAGCCCGGCTGTACGCCGAAGATCCGGACAAAGGCTTCTTAGGCCACCGGTACGCTGGTTCATCTGCAGCCGCCACAGGAATCGGCCCATGTACGGGTGGATACCGGCGTGGGTCAGGGCGACAGCATCAGCCCGTTCTACGACCCGATGATTGCCAAGCTGATTGTCTGGGGCGAAACCCGCGAAGCCGCACTGCGGCAACTAGACACCGCGCTGGCCGCTTATCAGGTGGTCGGCGTCACTACCAACATTCCGTTCTTGCTCCGCATCGTACAACATCCGAGCTTTGCCAGCGGCGAAGTGGATACCGGCCTGATCGCCCGTTATCAGGAGCAATTGTTGCCGCCACCGGCAACCCCAGTAACCAGCAACTGGCGCTGCTGGGGTTGGCCGAACTGCTGGCGGCACGCCCGGCTGACGACAGCCATGCCTTTGCCGCGCTGCAAGGCTGGCGTCTGAATGGCGCGCAGGAACGGCGTATCACCTTTTGCCATGACAGCCAGCCGCTGGAGGTGCGCCTGCGTCAGCGTGCAGGTGGCTACGAGATTCAGGTCAATGGCCAACCACTCACGGCTCAGGCCAGCCTGCAGGGCGATACCCTTTCGGCCAACCTTGATGGCCAGCAGATTATCGCCACGGTAGTCCGTCATGGCCTGCAACGCGTGTTGTTTGTGGGTGGCGAGCGGCTGGCCGTGGACTGGGTTGACCCCTACGCCGTGAGCGAAAGCAGCGTTCATGGCGAAACCCATCTCAAGGCGCCGATGCCGGGGCGCGTGGTGGCGCTGGTTGCCGCTGCCGGGGCCAGCGTCAGCAAGGGCGCGCCGTTATTGATCGTGGAGGCAATGAAGATGGAACACACCGTTACCGCGCCAGCCGATGGCGTGGTCAAAGCGTTCTACTTTGCCCGTTAAGCGAGCAAGTTAACGACGGCGACGAACTGGTGGACTTCGAAGCGGCATAGCCGTGGCCGTGCACGCGGACACCTTGGGGGAAAACAACATGCAAGAACACATCACCATCGTGGAAGTCGGTCCACGCGACGGCTTGCAGAACGAACAACAACCAATCAGCACCGCCACCAAGCTGGAGCTGATCCAACGGCTGGCAGCCAGCGGCCTCACCCACATCGAGGCTGGCGCCTTTGTTTCGCCCAAGTGGGTGCCACAAATGGCGGATTCGGCCAACGTGCTGCGCGCCTTGCCACAGGACGGCGCGGTGGCGTATCCGGTGCTGGTACCCAATGAGCAGGGGCTGGACGCGGCGCTGGCCGCCGGGGCGCGCGAGATTGCCATCTTCGCCGCCGCCAGCGAAAGTTTCAGCCAGCGAAACATCCATGCCAGCATTGCCGAAAGCCTCCGGCGCTTTGAACCGGTCTGCGCCCGCGCCCTGGCGGAGGGAATCAAGGTGCGCGGCTATGTTTCCTGCGTGGTCGGCTGCCCGTATGAGGGCGCCATCGCTCCTGCACAGGTGGCACAAGTCGCCCGCGCCTTGCATGACATGGGCTGCTATGAAATCTCGCTGGGCGATACCGTGGGGGTGGGCACCCCCAATACCGTGCTGACCATGCTGGACGCCGTTAGCTTACAGGTACCCGTGGCGCAGTTGGCCGGGCATTTTCACGATACCTACGGCATGGCCATTGCCAATGTCTACGCCAGTCTCAGGGCCGGGCTGCGCACCTTTGACGCCTCGGTGGCCGGGCTGGGTGGCTGCCCGTATGCCCGTGGAGCTTCGGGCAATGTCGCCACCGAAGACGTGGTCTACCTGTTGCATGGACTGGGCTACCATACCGGCATTGATCTGACCCGGCTTACCGACACCGCCCAGTTCATCGCCCATGCACTGGGCCGGGAGCCCGCCTCACACCGGCCCGCGCCCTGAGCGCCGCCTGCCACTAAATCAGGAGAGATTTGATGTCGACACACGATCAGCCACTCTGGCAACCGTCTGCCGCCCGGCTGGCCAGCTCGCACCTGACCGCCTTTAGCCATCTGGCGCAAACCGCTTTCGGCCAACCTTTTCCTGACTATCACTCGCTGTGGCAGGCCAGCATCGACCAGCCGGGACGTTTCTGGAGGCTAGTGTGGGACTACTGCCGGGTGATCGGTGACAAAGGCGAGACTACGCTGCAAGACGGCGACAGCATGCTGAACGCCCGCTTCTTCCCCGAAGCCAGCCTCAACTATGCAGAAAACCTGCTGCGCCGCGACGACGACAGCACGGCCGTGGTGTTCTGGGGAGAAGACCGGCAACGCCAGCATTTAAGCCACCGACAACTGCACGCGCTGGTGTCGCGCCTGCAACAGGCGATGCAGGCCAACGGCGTGCGTAGCGGGGACCGGGTTGCCGGTTTCATGCCCAACCTGCCGGAAACACTGGCCGCCATGCTGGCTGCCACCAGTCTGGGCGCTGTCTGGACCAGTTGCTCGCCCGATTTTGGCAGCGACGGCGCCATCGACCGTTTTGGCCAGACCACCCCCAGCCTGCTGTTCTGCCCCGACGGCTACTGGTACAACGGCAAGCGCATTGCCATCCGTGACAAGATCGAAGCACTGGCCAACGGCCTGCCGTCGGTACAGAAGGTAATCGTCGTCCCGTATCTGGGCGAAGCGGAACAGGTGGCCGACGGCATTGCCAAGGCCACGACACTGGCCGATTTTCTGCAACCGTTTAGCCCGCAACCGCTACGGTTCGAACGGGTCGCGTTCAATCATCCGCTGTTCATCCTCTACTCCAGCGGCACCACCGGCCAGCCCAAGTGCATCGTGCACGGCCATGGCGGCACGCTGTTGCAGCATCTGAAAGAACACCAGCTCCACGCCGACATACACCATGGCGACCGCCTGTTTTACTTCACCACCTGTGGCTGGATGATGTGGAACTGGCTGGTATCCGGGCTGGCCAGCGGCGCCACCCTGCTGCTGTACGACGGCTCGCCGTTTGCCGCCCATGGCCGTGTACTGTGGGACTATGCCAAGGCCGAACACTGCAGCCACTTTGGCACCTCGGCCAAATATCTGGATGAATTGCGCAAGCTGCCGCTGGAACCGGCCCGCCACTATCAACTGGCGCCGCTACGCGCGGTGTTCTCCACCGGCTCACCGCTGGCGGCGGAGAGTTTCGACTGGGTGTACCAGCACATCAAGGCCAATATCAATCTGGCCTCCATCTCCGGCGGTACCGATATCGTGTCGTGCTTCGCGCTGGGCTGCGCCAACCTGCCGGTCTACCGGGGCGAGTTGCAATGCCGCGGGCTGGGCATGGCGGTGGATGTGGTGGACGAGCAAGGCCGCCCGCTGCGTGGCGAAAAAGGCGAACTGATCTGCCGCTTAAGCCGTTTCCGTCCATGCCGGTCGGCTTCTGGAACGATCCGGATGGCAGCAAATACCGGCAGGCCTACTTCAGCCGCTTTGCCAATACCGGTGCCACGGCGATTACGCCGAACTGACCGATCACGACGGCCTGATCATCCATGGCCGCTCCGATGCGGTGCTCAACCCCGGCGGCGTGCGTATCGGCACGGCGGAAATCTACCGCCAGGTTGAAACCTTCGAGGCGATTCAGGAAAGCCCTGGCCGTGGGACAACGCTGGCAAGACGACGAGCGCGTGGTGTTGTTTGTCAAACTGCGCGGTGGCGCGCAACTGGACGATGGCCTGCAGCAACAGCTACGCGAACGCATCCGCCGTGGCGCCAGCCCGCGCCATGTCTTAAGCACGCATCGTTGCCGTGGCCGACATTCCCAAAACCCTCAGCGGCAAAATCGTGGAACTGGCGGTGAAAAAAGTGATCCATGGCGAAGCGGTGAACAATGTCAGCGCGCTGGCCAACCCGGAAGCACTACAGCTGTTTGCCAACCTGCCGGAACTGCAACACTGAAGCGTAAAGGTTGGCCGAAAGACAGCGCTACCAACATGGATGACGCGGTGTTCGGCCAACCTTTATGATCGGAGTGATCTGCCATCACTCCGAGATTCCCGCCATGCAACGTTCTGCTGCCCTCACCCCGCTCTCACGCGAGCACCACACCGCGCTTTCGCTGGCGCAACAGGCGCGCAAGGTGGCAGATGATGCGGCGCCCGCCGTGGTACAGACGATGGCCGAGCGCGTCAGGGCGCGCTTCGAGTGCGACTTGCAACCGCATTTTGATGAAGAAGAACGCTGGCTGCTGCCAGCGCTACAACGGGTCGGCCAGCAAGAACTGGTGGCACGCACGCTTGGCGAACATCGGCAACTGCAGCAGTTGGCCGAACGCCTGAGCCAACCCGAGGTGACGCTGCTGCACGACTTTGCCGAACTGCTGATCGCCCACGTGCGCTTTGAAGAGCGTGAGCTGTTTCCCTGTGCCGAACGCTATGCGGAAATACTGGCGGCCGCGCCACAGCCGCCAGTATCAGAGGATACCGACTAAGTCCTCACGACGCAGGCTTGGGGCTTGGTGCCTGACGGCGGAACACACCAAACAATTCGTTTTTCTCCCGCGGCCGCGCCCCTTGCCACACCATCACCCAGCCCGGTTCGGCCAACCCGTCCTCACGCGAACGGACAATCAACCGATAGTCACACGGGCTGTTTTGCCCCCGCTCGAACGTCGTCAGCTCCATGTGGCCGTAGTAACTCCAGCTGATCAAGGCCATCCTGTTATCGCGCTCGGTCGCCAGACAGCGCATGCCAGCCTACCGGCCGCCAGCATGCTTTCCACTACCGGACGATAGCTCTTGGCTGCATCCAGCCAAGGGAGCCACAAGGTCAAGCCCAAACCCCAGAACAGCGTGACCCCGGCGGCCCAGTTGGTGATTGCCTGCTTCCCCGCAAATGCTTGCGCGTAACGGCCCACAGCCACACCAGAGTCGCTACCAGCGCACACAAGGCCGCCAGCACCGAAACATGCGGCACGTAATATGGGCTGAAATAACGCGCCCGGCCAGCCAGCTGTGCTTAAGCCAGCCAAAGTTCATCGCCGCCCAGCCAGCCCAGATCAGCAGGCCAAAAAAGCCAAACGTCATCAGCCCGAACCAGTTGAGAAACGCCGCCGCGCCACGCCGTAACTGGTCCAGCTCCACCGCCGCCAGCACCGACAGCGGCAACAGCAGCGGCATGGCGTATTCCGGCGACTGCCGGTCAGAAAAGGTCAACAAGATCAGAATCACCGCAAAGAACATCAGCGGCAGCTGCAACACCGGCTGGTCATAGCGGCGGTTGCGGTACAAGGTCCAGCTTACCAACGGCCAGGCTGGCCGGGCGTACCACAGCGAGGTAACGGAGTAATAACCAAAATCGTGGAACATCGTCACATGGCCAAAGCCATTGAGCGGCCCCAGCGCATGCTCCGACCACCACAGCTGAAACGCCGCCGGATATTTGTCGGCCAACTCCAGCGGCCAGATCAGCGCCACCGGCACCGCCAGCAACAATGCCAGCAGCACGGTAATCAGATAATGCTTGCCCCGCCAGTGCGCTAAACGCTGGCAACAGCAACACCACCGCCCATAGCAAGGTCAGCTCCAGCAGACTGGAACTGAGAAAAATCACCACCGATGCCGCGCCAAGAATCGCCCCGGCCAAACCAGGAAAACGCAAGGTCAGCGACAACGCATAAAACGCCGCGGCAAAACCGGCAAAGCAGGCCACTACCGGGGTTAATTGGTGGCCGGTGGTAATCAGGCCGATGCAACCTATCATCAGCATCACCACGCTACGACCATAGCGGCGGCCGATCAGATCTCGCCCGGTCATGCCCGCCAGCGTCAGTGTCAGCGCCATGAACAAGGGCGTTGCCAGCCGGGCGGCATCATGCGCCTAAAGCAACAACCACGGGCTGAACACCTTGACCAGCGCCGCCGCCACCCAGTAATACAGCGGCGGCCACTCCAGATAGGGCGCACCGTGGATGGCTTAAAGGCAGCCAGTTGCCGCTACGCACCATGCCATCCACCACCGCCATCACATACGGCTCATCGGGTTTCCATGGGTCGTGACCGATAATGCCGGGCCAGAGCCAGACAAAACACAGCAACAGCAGCAACCACGGTTTTTCCGTGGGCTTGGGAAGGGCGTCGACATGAGGCGAATAAGTCAGCATCAATACGGTTTCTGGCGGTAACGAAGGTGGCTAAGTGTAATGCAGCAAGGCCGTGGCAGGCATGAAAAAAGGCAGCCGTGGCTGCCTTTTTTTGCAAACTTTCTTGAGCGGATTAGCGCTTGAAGAAGCTGCCGAACTTCTGGTTGAAGCGGTCCACACGGTAAGCTGGTATCAACAATCTTCTGTTTACCGGTGTAGAACGGGTGGCACTTGGAGCACACTTCCACGTGGAAGGTTTCTTTACCCAGAGTGGACTTGGTGACGAATTCGTTACCGCAAGAGCAGTTGATTTTAACTTCGGTGTAAGCCGGATGAATGTCAGCGCGCATGATATTTCCTTTCAAATCGGGTACAGGGGTTTTGCCTGTACTGCTGGCGAAAACACAAGATTATCCGCCCTTTACCCGGGCTTGACAAGCGCAACGCCGCAGCGCTGCGCCCGGTGGCTCAGGCCCGGCGCCGGTAGTGCCTTGCGGCCCGTCTTCCAGCACAATGCCACGCGCGGTCAATTCGTCACGCACCCGGTCCGACTCGGCCCAGTTCTTATTGGCCCGCGCTTCCTTACGAGCCTGAATCAGCGCCTCGATTTCCGCCGCTTCGTCATCATCCACCGCACTGCCGCCCTGCAGGAAGGCTTCCGGGTCTTGCTGCAACAAGCCAAGTACCCCGCCCAGATCCTTGAGCAACCGCGCCAGCGCCACGTCCTGCGACTTGTTCACCTCACCAGCCAGCTCAAACAGCACAGAGACGGCTTCCGGCGTACCAAAGTCATCGTCCATCGCAGCCTTGAAACGGGCCGCATAAGGATTGCTCCAGTCGATGCTACGCCGGAGTCCGGCAAGCTCAGGCCGCGCAACGCGGTATAGAGACGGGTCAGCCCCTGCTTGGCATCGTTGACGATGGTATCGGCGTAATTCACCGGGCTGCGATAGTGGCTGCGCACAATGAAGAACCGCACCACTTCGCCATCAAAGTGCTTGAGCACGTCGCGGATGGTGAAGAAATTGCCCAGCGATTTGGACATTTTTTCGCCATCCACAGTAATAAAACCGTTATGCAGCCAGTAGTTGACGTACTTGTGGTTGTGCGCGCCCTCGGACTGGGCAATTTCGTTTTCATGGTGCGGGAACTGCAAGTCCTCACCGCCACCGTGAATATCAAAATGTTCACCCAGATGGTGACAGCTCATTACCGAGCATTCGATGTGCCAGCCCGGACGCCCGGCGCCCCATGGGCTATCCCACTGTGGCTCACCCGGTTTGGCCGCCTTCCACAATACAAAATCAAACGGGTCGCGTTTGTTCAGGTCCACATCGATACGTTCGCTTAGCGCGCAGGTTGTCCAGCGTTTTGCCAGACAACTTGCCATAGTCGGCAAACTCACGCACGGCGTAGTAGACATCGCCATTGGCCGCCGGATAGGCCTTGCCGTTGGCGATCAGTTTTTCGATCAGGGCGATCATGCCTACCACATGCTGGGTAGCGCGCGGCTCAAAGGTGGGAGGCAGCAGCCCCAGCGCCTGAGTGTCGGCATGCATGTCGGCGATGGTTTCTTCCACCAACTGTGCTTAAGCGAGAGGTGACGATCGGCGGAACGTTTGATGATCTTGTCGTCGATGTCCGTGATGTTACGCACATAGGTGACGTCATAACCGCTGGCGCCCAGCCAGCGATAAATCACGTCAAACGCAGCCAGCATGCGGGCGTGGCCAATGTGACAGAGGTCGTAGACAGTCATGCCGCACACGTACATGCGAACCTTGCCGGGCTCGATCGGGTGGAACTCTTCTTTTTGGCGGGTCAGCGTGTTGTACAGTTTCAGCATGGCTCGTCAGGCACCTGTGGAGAAAGTCAGGCCGACATTGTAGCAAACCCGTCAAGCCGGTAGCAGGCTTACTTTGCAGGCAGGCCGGTGGCGCCGACATCGCCAGCGCCTGATAACCGGCTTCCTCGGCGCTGCCATCCTTGAGTGCCACCCCGGTTTGACCACCAGCCAGCACCCGTGCAATCAGCCAGTGCAATTTATACGCGGCCTGAGCATGGCCCAAGCCTTGCGGGCGCACGTTGGAAATGCAGTTGCGGGCCGAATCCAACAAACCGACGCGCGGTGCAGACGTCAGATAAACGCCAAGGCTATCCGGGGAACTGAGTCCCGGCCGTTCACCGATCAGCACCACCACCAGTCGAGCATGCAGGCATTCACCAATTTCATCTCCCAGTGCGACACGCGCCTGTTCGGCCAACACGACCGGGCCGATACTGAGGCCATCACGCTGCAAATAGGGCTGTACTGCCACTAAGAGCGGAACGACTTGCCGCTCGACAGCAAGCGACGACAATCCGTCACCCACCACAAACAAGACATCGGCCCCCAATCCGTCGCTGGATTGCAGCTGCTGCCGACAAGCAGGGAGAAGCTGCCGCCCCAGATCCGGCCGTTGCAGATAGGTGGCGCGATCAGCGGCGGCGCTGTGAACTTTGAGGATGGACAAGCCATGGCCATGCAACTGCTGAGCCAATCCGGCCCAATCCAGCGTGCTATGGACGGCATCTCGCGCCTGGGCGTGAGCCAAGGCAAAGCTCAGGGTTTCCGCCGTTGGCAAGCTACTGCCGCATCGGCCCAGCGCAATACGAGCCGCCGTCAGCGCCGACAACGATTGCCGGGAGTCTTCAATCACTGTTGCCGATGGCGGCAAAACATCCATGCGGTTCATGCCACCTCCTGTGCCAATTGCAGCAATGGCTGCTGCGGTCCTTGCGGCAGCAGTTGCCCAGCCAGGGCTATCTGCATGCGCTCCAGCCAGTCATCGAATTCCGGTGCCCGCTTGAGTCCAAGCACTTCACGCACGTAAAGCGCATCGTGAAACGAAGTGCTCTGATAGTTGAGCATGATGTCATCGGCGCCCGGCACGCCAATAATAAAATGCACTCCCGCCGTGCCAAGCAACGTCAGCAGGGTATCCATATCGTCCTGATCGGCTTCGGCATG
Organism: Paludibacterium denitrificans; assembly: GCF_009707705.1. Classification (GTDB taxonomy): domain Bacteria; phylum Pseudomonadota; class Gammaproteobacteria; order Burkholderiales; family Chromobacteriaceae; genus Paludibacterium_A; species Paludibacterium_A denitrificans. Next base: position 294,877 of record NZ_WLYX01000001.1, read on the forward strand.
GTTGGTGTAACAGATATCGCAGCCCATGGGCAGGCCGAGTAATTTGCCGCAAAAGTGGTCTTCCAACCCGGCCCGGATGATCTGTTTGCCGTCATACAGATATTCCGGCCCGATAAACCCAACCACGGTATTCACCAGCAAGGGCTGGAAATGTCGGGCAACAGCATAGGCGCGTGCTTCGCACGTTTGCTGATCCACCCCGCCATGCGCATTGGCGGACAACGCACTACCCTGCCCGGTTTCGAAATACATGACGTTGTGGCCTACCGTCCCCCGCTGCAAGGCGCGCGCGGCCTGCCGGGCTTCATCAAGCATGGCGAGGTTGATGCCAAAACCACGATTGGCCTGCTCGGTACCGGCAATGGACTGGAACACCAGATCCACCGGGGCGCCTTGCCGGATCAGTTCAAGCGTGGTGGTGACATGGGTCAACACGCAACTTTGCGTCGGTATGGCATAACGCTCCCGCACATCATCCAGCCGCCGCAGCAACTCGCCAATGGCGCTGGGGCTATCCGTCGCCGGATTGATACCAATGACCGCGTCCCCGGCACCATACAGCAAGCCATCCAGCACCGCCGCGGCAATGCCGCGCGGGTCATCGGTGGGATGATTGGGTTGCAAGCGCACAGCCAGATGCCCGGGCAAACCCAGCGTGTTACGAAACCGGGTAATCACCCGACACTTGCGTGCGACCAGAATCAGATCCTGATTACGCATCAACTTGGACACCGCCGCCGCCATCTCCGGCGTGATACCGGCAGCGACTTCGGCCAACCTTTGGCTATCCGCTGCATCCGACAACAGCCAGTTGCGGAACTCCCCCACGGTCATTGAGGACAGTGGAGCAAAAGCCTGTTGATCATGCGTATCAATGATCAGGCGCGTGACTTCATCCTGTTCGTACGGAATGACCACCTCGCTGAGGAAACGGACAAGCGGCACCTCAGCCAGAGCCAGCCCCGGCCGCCACCCGCTCCTCGGCCGACTGCGCGGCAAGGGCTTACCAGCCTGTCGCCAGAACGGTCAGGCGTTGCCCGGGCGAGCAAGGTTTTCAAGTCGGGGAACACATATCGACGAACCCCTAATGCTGTCGCATAAGCCATGTGTATTCAGCGGGGACAAGCCCCGCCCCTCCGACTTCAGTCCGCGGTAACCACCGGGGCCTCTGCACGCTGGCCGTGCAACAGGGCATCGTGCGGTGCTGCTGCACGATGACGGGCGGTGGCAAAGAAGTAAGCGAAACCCATCAGCATGAAACCGGCAAAGATCAGTGCCAGCAGTTGGTTGTAATACACCATGGCGACCAGACACACGCTTGCACACCCCAGCGCAATCGCTTAACACCAGCGGGAAACCCGGCGCCCGGTAACTGCGTTCCAGCGTTGGCTCGGTTTTACGCAAGCGGAACAGCGACAGCATGGAAATGATGTACATGACGATGGCACCGAATACCGACAGCGTGACGATATTGGCAGTAAGCGGCTGCCCGGCGATCTTGATCAGGTTGTCACTGAAAATGGCAGCGATACCGATGATGCCACCGGCCAGAATGGCGCGGTGCGGAGTCTGGAAGCGCGGATGCACGGCCGACAGCCAGCGGGGCAAGAACCCGGCGCGGGCCAAGGCAAAGATCTGGCGCGAATACCCCATGATGATGCCGTGGAAGCTGGCCACCAGACCAAACAGCCCCAGCCATACCAGCATGTGCAGCCAGCCGCTGCTACCGCCCACAATCAGCTTCATGGCTTGCGGCAACGGGTCGTTGATATTGGCCAGTTTGCGCCAGTCACCCACCCCGGCTAAAAACACCATCACCCCCATGGCCAGCACCACCAGCGTCAGAATACCGGCAATATACGCCCGCGGAATGGTTCGCTTCGGGTCTTTGGCTTCTTCTGCCGCCATGGCCGCGCCTTCAATGGCCGGAAAAACCAGATGGCAAACGGGATGGCGGCAAACATGCTTAAGCAAAGGCGGTCAGACTGAAGTCATCGTGCCCGCTCCAGCCGCCCTTGAGAAAATGCCCCCAGCCGAATCCGGGCGCCACCACCCCCATGAACACCAGCAGTTCGAAAATGGCCAGTACCGTCACCACCAATTCAAACGTCGCGGCAATGCTAACGCCGAGGATATTCAGGGTCATGAATACCAGATAAGCGCCGGTAGCAATCCATTTCGGATCGAGCGACGGAAACTGCACGTTAAGATAGGCACCAATAGCCAAGGCAATGGTTAAGCGGGGCAAAAACAAATTCGCACAGTGTGGCAAACCCGGCGATAAACCCGCCAACAGGACCAAAGGCACGGCGCGCATAGGCAAACGGGCCACCGGCATGAGGAATGGATGTCGTGAGCTCGGTAAAACTGAAAATAAACGCGGTATACATCACCGCTACAAACAGCGACGTCAGCAAAAAGCCAAGCGTACCGGCCTGCGCCCAGCCATAACTCCAGCCAAAGTATTCACCTGAGATCACCAGTCCGACGGCAATCCCCCAAAGCTGCCAAGTCCCCAGACGCCCTGGCTAGACCGTGTTCAATAGCACTCATGGGCCATACTCCCGATAGAAGTCAACGCTTTGCCGTACCGGACGCTCCGGCACGCATCTGTTGCCATGCTAGAAGCACGCCCTGCGCCAGCGTTATCACAAATCGGAAAAACAGCCCCCATCAAACAACGGCAAAACAAGCGCCGACCGGCATCAGAAAACCGCCGGACAGCCTTTCTGCCCCACGCTACCGCCCATTCGCCCCAAGTTGGACCCGGCCACCGGCCGATACGCACCAATCACATGCCTGCGCCGGGCCACCTAAACGCATCGGCACATTCGACCAACCCTCACACAGGGCTTGGGCCATGGGCCTCACGCACTTTTGCCGATTTTCGATATCCCACAGGAACTTTTCTTGCTTGCTTACCCAGCAATCTGCCACCGGCTGGTGGCTCATCATGAAAGATTAACCACCCACACGACTGGCCCATAAGGAATTTGCCATGCCACCATCCTCGCCAGGGCGCACTGCGAACTGCCGGACTGAGCATTACCACCCGCGTGGCGGCCGATGCTGCGGACCAGGGCGGCTTACATCAGCGACTGGCAGCAGGAATATGCGCAAATCTCGACCGGAAATTTTCATGGGCGCATTGACGAACTGAGAAGCGGGACATTTCAGGTTTTCCGCGAATACTCGCATCAGGAAACCTATCAAACCTGCCAGCCATGGCAACATTCTGTCTGGTTTGGCATCCCGGCTCCCGGCTCCGGCGAGCGGCTACGCTTCAATGGCTGCGCGGTGGAACAAGCCAGCATTCTGGTCTCACCGGGTAACACGGATTTCACTTTGCGCACGCCGCTGGGATTTTGCATTTATGGCGTAGTCTTGAATGTGGACGATCTGGCCACCCGCTGCGAAGGTTTGCTCAACACCCCGCTGCCTACCCTCTGGTTACAAGCCGATGCCATCACGCTGGATGCCGGATCACACCAGCGTATCTGCCACGCCATTGAACAATTGCTGGCTTTTACCCGTCAGCATCCCGATACCCGGTGCCACAGACAGCATCTGGAAGCGCTGGCCGACGCGTTGCTGCTGGGGTTATATCAGGGGCAGACCCGCGAAGCGGCTGCATGGCCGACGCGGCACATCCAGCAAATTGAACAAATCCGGCAATGGGCACAAACGCCGGGGGATAACGAGCTGGACGTGGAAAGCCTGTGCCGGGCGCTGCACGTCACCCGCCGCACCCTGCAAAACCATTTTCAGGCCATCACCGGCATGAGCCCGGCCAACTTCGTCCGGGTACTGCGTCTGAATGCGGTACGCCAAGCCCTGCGCGACGAGCAACGGCTGCAACAAACCATTCAGCAACTGGCCGCAGAATGGGGCTTCTTCAACCTCAGCCATTTTTGCTATGACTACAAACGGTTGTTTGGCGAAACACCCAGCCAGACACGGCATCTTGATTTACCGACCCATCCGGCACGCCGGGCCTGACCGGGCCGATTACAGCGTCTCCCAGCGCACTGGCCGGTAATCCGGCAGCCCATCGGCACACACAGGTAAAGGCAGGTCTCCCTGCAACAGGGGCCGCAGGTAGGCAAGGAACGCTGGTGTAACCGTTAGCCGTTGTGGATCGAGAAATGATGGCGGCAAGGTATATTCCTTGTCGCCGATTTCGGCCAACCTGACCGGCGTCAGGCGCCAGTCGTTGTCACGGTCCGCACGCTGCATGGCCACCATCACGCCGTGTTCACCGCCCGGGGCCCATTCCACCGCACAAGCGCCAGCGGCATGAGCCCACTGCACATCCACCGCCGAAACCCAATGCCGGGCGGCGCGTTGCAGGCAATCCACCTGCGCCACATGTGGCGTCAATCCGCGCTCACGCTTGATCAGCTGCGCGAGCCAAGTACCGGCGCCCCCCAGTTGCTCATGGCCATAGATGTCATCGTGGCGCAGCTCCGTCACTGGCTTGCCATCCAGACCGCGCAAACCCTCGGCCACGGCAATGGCACAATGCCCCAGTCGCGTCAGGCAAGCATCCAGTTGCGCCAGAAAGTGCCGTGGGTCAAACGGCACTTCCGGCACCAGCACCAGATGTGGCGCATCGTCTGCGGATTGCCGGGCCGCCGCACAGGACGCCGCCAACCAGCCGGTATGCCGCCCCATGGTTTCCATGATGAATACCCGGCCCTGCCCCAGGCTGGCCATATCCAGCCCGACCTCGCGCATGGAAGTTGCCAGATATTTGGCCGTCGAAGGGAAACCGGGGCTGAAATCGGTGCCAAGCAAGTCGTTGTCGATGGTTTTGGGAATCCCGATGACCGACAGCGGATAACCGGTGTGGCGTTCGAATTCGGCCAACCTCGCCGCACTGCCCATGCTGCCATTCCCGCCATTGAGCAACAGATGGTGAATGCCGTGTCGTTCCAGAATGTCACGCAAGGCCCACCATGCCATGAGCTCCTGCTCAAACACCGGCTATCATGTGGCGGCTGACGCCAAAACTCGCCCCCGGCAATTGCGACAAGCGGGCAACCTCACTGTCACTGGCTCGGCTGGTATCCACCAGACGGTCGGCGAGCAACCCCGCCAGCCCATCACGCGCGGCCCAAAGTGGCACGCCCAGCCGACGGGCCGTTTCGATCACCCCGCGGGCCGAGGCGTTGAGCACGGCGGTGGGGCCTCCGGATTGCAGATAGAGAATAGGAGCCGTCATGGTTTTCAGTGGCTAAATACGTTTATGCAAGGAACACTCCACGCAAAAATGGCGAACTGTGCGTCCGCCATTTCATCGTAGCCCGGCTTAACGCCACCGCCCCGCCAGATCACACCACGGGGCGGCACACGGCGTTATTTTGCCCAGTTGTCGCGCAGGGTCACGGTGCGGTTGAACACCACCTTGCTACCCGACTGGTGATCGTGACGATCGGTCACGAAATACCCCGGGCGTTCAAACTGGAAGCGGGTTTCCGGCTGGGCATCCCGTACCGCCGGTTCCACGTAGGCCGTCACTTGCTTGAGCGAGTTCGGGTTGAGGAACTGGCGGAAATCGACGTATTCGCCATCTTCGCCACGCACCGCATCCGGACGCGGTTCCGTGAACAGGCGGTCATACAGACGGACTTCGGCTTCGATCGCATGGTTGGCCGAAAGCCAGTGGATCACGCCCTTGACCTTGCGACCGACCGGATTCTGCCCCAGTGTGTCGTGGTCGATCGAGCACTTCAGCTCCACTACCTTGCCGTCGGCATCCTTGATCATTTCCTCGCACTTGATCACGTAGGAATAACGCAGGCGGACTTCGCCACCCACGGTCAGGCGCTGCCACTTGGGCGGCGGCACCTCGGCAAAATCGTCACGTTCGATGTAGATTTCGCGCGACAGCGGCACCTCGCGTTCGCCCATTTCCGGGTGATGCGGGTGGAACGGCGCCGCGCGGCTGCCGGAAACGCCTTCTTCGTAGTTGACCAGTGTCACCTTGATCGGGTCCAGCACGGCCATCACACGCGGCGATTCATCTTCCAGCATCTCGCGCACAGCGCCTTCCAGCACGCTCATGTCGATGATGTTTTCACCCTTGGACACGCCAATACGCTGGGCAAACAGGCGAATACCGGCCGGGCTGAAACCACGGCGGCGCATACCGGCAATGGTCGGCATGCGCGGATCGTCCCAACCGGACACCAAGCCGTCGGTCACCAGTGCCTGCAGCTTGCGTTTGGAGGTCAGCGCGTACAGCAGTTCGAGGCGGGAAAACTCGTACTGCCGCGGGTGGCAGCCTACGTCCACGTTATCCAGCACCCAGTCGTACAGCGGGCGGTGGTCTTCAAATTCCGTGGTACAGAGGCTGTGGGTAATGCCTTCAATCGCATCGGAGATGCAGTGGGTGTAGTCGTACATCGGATAGATGCACCATTTGTCCCCGGTACGATGGTGATGCGCGCGGCGGATACGGTAGATCACCGGATCGCGCAGGTTGACGTTGCCGGAAGCCATGTCGATCTTCAGGCGCAGCGTCTTGCTGCCGTCCGGAAACTCGCCGTTCTTCATGCGGGTGAACAGGTCGAGGTTTTCTTCCGGCGTGCGGTCGCGGAACGGGCTGTTCTTGCCCGGCGAGGTCAGGCTGCCGCGGTATTCGCGCATCTGCTCGGCGTTCAGTTCGCACACATAGGCTTTTAAGCCTTGATCAGCTCGACAGCGTAGGCATACAACTGGTCGAAATAGTCGGAAGCAAAACGGATCTCGCCATTCCACTGGAAACCCAGCCACTGCACGCTTTCCTTGATGGATTGCACAAACTCGTCGGATTCCTTCTCCGGGTTGGTGTCATCCATGCGCAGGTTGCATTTGCCGTTGTAGTCTTCGGCCGGCCAAAGTTCAGGCAGATGGATTTGGCGTGACCCACATGCAGATACCCGTTAGGTTCCGGCGGGAAACGGGTGGTAATGGAGGTGTGCTTGCCCGAGGCCAGATCCTCGTCGATGATGTTTCGAATGAAGTTGCTGACAACTGGCGCGTTATGTTCCGTGCTCATTGTTTTGACAAGTGGCAATTAAGGTTAATCGTCGATTGTAGCGCATTTTGCGCCAGTGCTGACGCCGCCGGACAGATCAGACTGCACACAGCGGGTAGCCGCCAAGCGCAGGGAAAAGGCTGGTAAAAAAAGCCATGAAATCAGGCAGGTTATTGAAAAAACAGCCATTTTGTGTGATCAGCCCCCTGTTTTCTGGCACAATGCGCGACTGCTGTTAGCCTGTTGACCGAATCATGACCACCACACACCCCGCACCCAAACCCATCTACTCCTACCGCCAATACTGGGCGGCCCGCTTCGGTAGCGCACCGTTTTTCCCGATGAGCCGGGCCGAAATGGACGAACTGGGCTGGGATTCCTGTGACGTCATCCTGATTTCCGGCGACTGCTATATCGACCATCCCAGCTTTGGCGTGGCGTTGATCGGGCGCCTGCTGGAAGCGCAGGGCTTCCGCGTAGGCATCATCGCCCAGCCAGACTGGCATTCGGCCGAACCGTTCCGCGCGCTGGGCAAGCCCAACCTGTTCTTTGGCGTGACGGCGGGCAACATGGACTCCATGATCAACCGCTACACGGCAGACCGCAAACCGCGCTCCGACGACGCCTACACCCCCCAACGCCGAGCCAAACAAACGCCCGGACCGGGCCGTTACCGTGTACGCCCAGCGCTGTCGCGAAGCCTACCCCGGCGTGGGTGTGATGATCGGCAGTATCGAAGCATCGCTGCGCCGTATCGCCCATTACGACTACTGGAGCGACAAGGTACGCCAGTCGGTGCTGATTACCTCCAAGGCCGACATCCTGCTGTACGGCAATGCCGAGCGGGCACTGGTGGAGATCGCCCACCGCGTCGCCAAAGGCGAAAAACTGTCGGAAATTCGTGACGTACGCGGCACGGCATTTATCGTGCCGCATGGCTGGCAACCGGATGCCGACTGGCAGGAAATGGACTCCAGCGTAGTGGACCTGCCGGGGCGCATCGATCCGCATCTGAATCCGTACGAAGACACCAGCGAGCAGGCCGCGCAGCAACAGGCTTCGGCCAACCCTGACCCGTCGGCGCCGCAGCCGATTCGCCTGCTGTCAGCGCAGGAACGGGTAGCGCAACGCAAGGCACAACGCGCCAAGACCGTCATCCGCATCCCGGCGTATGAAGCCGTGGCGCACGACCCGGTACTGTATGCCCATGCCAGCCGTACCCTGCATCTGGAATCCAACCCGGGCAACGCCCGCGCGCTGGTACAACTGCACGGCGAGCGCGACGTGTGGCTCAACCCGCCGCCGATTCCGCTGACCACCGAAGAAATGGATTACGTGTTTGGCCTGCCCTACGCCCGCAATCCGCATCCGTCGTATGGCAAGGCGCATATCCCGGCGTGGGAGATGATCAAGTTCTCGGTCAACATCATGCGCGGCTGCTTTGGCGGCTGTACCTTCTGTTCGATCACCGAACACGAAGGCCGCATCATCCAGAGCCGTTCCGAGGAATCCATCCTCAAGGAAATCGAGGACATCCGTGACAAGACGCCGGGCTTTACCGGCCAGATTTCCGATTTGGGCGGCCCGACGGCCAACATGTACCGCCTGCATTGCAAGGACAAGAACATTGAATCGTCCTGCCGCAAGCTGTCCTGCGTCTACCCGGACATCTGCGAAAACCTCAATACCGACCACACCCACCTGATCCAGCTGTATCGCAAGGCCCGCGCACTGCCGGGGGTGAAGAAGATCAACATCCAGTCCGGCCTGCGTTACGACCGGCGGTCAGATCACCGGAATACATCAAGGAACTGGTGCAACACCATGTCGGCGGTTATCTGAAGATTGCGCCGGAACACACCGAAACCGGCCCGCTCTCCAAGATGATGAAACCGGGCATGGGCAGCTATGACAAGTTCAAGGAACTGTTCGAACGCTTCAGCCGTCAGGCCGGTAAGGAGCAATACCTGATTCCTTACTTCATCGCCGCCCACCCCGGCACCAGTGATGAAGACATGATGAACCCGGCACTGTGGCTGAAGAAAAACAACTTCCGTCTTGATCAGGTGCAAACCTTCCTGCCCACGCCAATGGCACTGGCCACCACCATGTGGCACACCCGCCGCAACCCGCTTCGCAAGCTGGGGCGCAGCTCGGAAAAAGTCGATGTGGTGCGCGACGGCTATCGCCGCAAGCTGCACAAAGCGTTTTTGCGCTACCACGATCCGGCCAACTGGCCGATGCTGCGCGAGGCACTGGTCAACATGGGGCGAGGCGACCTGATCGGCAACAGCAAGCATCACCTGATTCCAACCTTCCAGCCGGAAGGCAGCGTTCCCGCGCACCGCCGCCAGCAGCCGGGCAGCAGCCGTGGCCACGGCACCAGCGCACGCACCGGGCAGGGGCAGAACCGGGCGCCAGTGCGCCAACCGGGCAAAACCGGCAGCCCCGCTGCATCCGGTAAAGGCAAGGGCCGACGCTAGCCCTTAATAACCCAAAGCTACCAACACCGGCACACTGGTCACGCCGGCGTGCACCGGGTGCCGGTTTTTTATTGTCCGGTCGCCAGATAAACCGTTCATTTTGCCAGCGGCGCCACGCCGCAAACAGCCGGGCACCCACCATTGGCGCAAAGCCGTAAATTGCCGTCGCCTCACACCCCATGGTCATATCGACATGCCAATCACGACAGGCGTAGCATGGTCTTTGATGACCCATAACAAAAAGGCAGAAACTATGGCGCAAGCAGACAAACCCGTTCCGCCCGTCGAGTCCGTCGAAACCCCACCGGCCAAGGAAAGCCATGTCGCACCGGCCAAACCGGCCCCCAAAACGGCGGCACGCAGCCGCCAGCGTAATGTGCAGCGTGCGCATGAGGAATCGGTCAAGGCGATCGAAAACCTGAGTCACGCACCGGTAGCCACCGAAGTGGCTATCGCCCCGCATGGCACGGCAGAGGACAGCACCACGGCGCCGTTGCCTGTTTCGTATCCGTATCGCTCGCGCATGCGGCGGCAGGAATACGAGAAAACCAAGGCAGAACTACAGATCGAACTGCTGAAAGTACAGAACTGGGCCAAGGAAACCGGGCAAAAGATCGTGATCCTGTTTGAGGGACGCGATGCGGCCGGTAAAGGCGGCACCATCAAGCGCTACATGGAACATCTCAATCCGCGCGGCGCACGTGTGGTGGCACTGGAAAAGCCGTCGGAACGTGAACGCGGTCAGTGGTATTTTCAGCGTTATATCGAACACCTGCCTAAGCGAGATCGTGTTTTTTGACCGCTCCCGGTACAACCGTGCCGGGGTGGAACGGGTGATGGGTTTCTGCAACCCCAATGAATATCTGGAGTTCATGCGCCAGACGCCACAACTGGAGCGCATGCTGGTAAACAGCGGGATTCATCTGTTCAAGTACTGGTTCTCGGTTAGCCGCGAGGAACAGCTGCGCCGCTTCATTTCACGCCGCGATGATCCGCTCAAGCACTGGAAGCTGTCACCCATCGACATCCAGTCGCTCGACAAGTGGGATGACTACACCGCCGCCAAACAGGCGATGTTCTTCCACACCAATACCGCCGATGCGCCGTGGACGGTGGTGAAATCGGACGACAAGAAGCGCGCCCGCATCAACTGCATCCGCCATTTCCTGTCCAAGCTGGACTACCCGGACAAGGACCATCGGGTGGCTCACCTGCCCGATCCGCTGATTGCTTAAGCACACCGGATAGCCTGCTGCCGGAAGAGGAGCTCAGCCAGCTCTCCAGCTTCGGTTAACCAGCGCCCCCGTAAAGGTTGGCCGAAAAAGGTTGGCCGAAAATCGGCCCGGTTCTGCCATGAGTAACGTGGCAAAACCGGGCCGATTGCATTTGGGCAGACTCGCTCCCGGCCCGGCCGGGGAGCGGATCGCCGTCAACTCTGCGCCCTAACACGTCAGTTTCTGCGAAAATAGCGCCCTGATCTGGCTGTAGCACGAGACACGATTGATGAAAAACCACCACAGTAGCGGCGGACTGGTTTACTCCACCGAACACGGCACCATGTGCCCGCACTGTCGTCAGCCGATTGCCGGTTGTATCTGTCGCCAACAGCAGGCAACCGGCGCGGCGGATGGCATCGTGCGCGTACAACGCGAAACCAAGGGGCGGCGTGGCAAGGCCGTCACCGTCATCAGCGGCGTGCCGCTGGACGCGGCAGCACTGACGCAACTTGGCAAACAGCTCAAAGCCGTCTGCGGGTCTGGCGGCACGGTCAAGGACGGGATTATCGAGATTCAGGGCGATCATTGCACACAGGTAATGGCCGTCCTGCAACAACGCGGCTGGACCGTCAAACGCTCGGGCGGTTAGCGCCGCTGTCGGAATCTGACTTGGGTGCAGGCATGCCTCAGGGTCGTTATCGCTTCATCTTTCTGGACACCAATATGGATGCACTACTGTCTTTGGGGGGGATTGTCGGAATCCTCATGCTCGGCACCATCAGCCCCGGTCCCAGCTTTGTCATGGTGGCGCGTACCGCCGTGGCTGCGGGCCGTGCCGAAGGCATTGCCGCCGCGCTGGGCATGGGCCTTGGCGGCACGGTGTTCACGATCGCGGCACTGGTTGGGCTGCAAGCGTTGCTGCTGGCGGTGCTTAACGCTGTATCTGGTCCTGAAACTGGCTGGCGGGCTTTATCTGGCCTATCTGGGTATTCGCATCTGGCGTGGAGCCAGCCAACCGCTGGCAATCGACAACGCCAGCGAGGCAACGCGGCGGGGTAGCGTAGGCAAAGCGTTGTTGCTTGGCCTTGGCACCCAGCTTAGCAACCCCAAGGCGGCCATCGTCTACGCCAGCATTTTTGCGACCTTCCTGCCGCACGGCACCACGCTGCCATTGAGCCTCGCCATCGTCGCGCTGGTGTTTGTCATCGAGTCCAGCTGGTACACGCTGGTCGCCCTGACCTTGTCAGCCGAAAAAGCGCGCCAGAGCTATCTGCGCGCCAAAACCTGGATTGATCACCTGACCGGTGGGGTGATGGTGTTGCTGGGACTCAAACTGGCGTCTTCCGCCCACGTCGGCTAGCATCGCAGGGACGTTACCACCCGGCCGATACGTACCCTCTGCTGGCGGCAAACCGCTGCCAGCGCCCTACCCTCTAATTGCCAATGCCGTCTGGCACTGCCTTCATGACCACCACCATTGTTGCCATTTTTGTCATCGTTTACCTAGGGATGATTCTCGGCGGGTTACCGTTTCTGCAACTGGACCGTACCGGCGTGGCGCTGCTCGGCGCGATTGCCCTGCTCGGCGTCAACGCGCTGAGTCTGGACGAGGCGGTCAAAGCCATCCATCTGCCCACCCCGGTCCTGCTGTTTTCCTTCATGGTGATTTCGGCGCAGATGCGGCTGGGCGGCTTTTACGACTGGATCACGCACAAGCTGGCCACTCTGTCGATCAGCCCGCCAGCTCTGCTGGGAGTGTTGATTGCCGTCAGCGCCGGGCTGTCGGCGGTCTTCAGCAATGACATTGTTTGTCTGGCCATGGCACCGGTGCTGATCGACGCCTGCGAAAAACGCCGTCTGGCTCCGCTGCCCTATCTGCTGGCACTGGCCTGTTCGGCCAACATTGGCTCGGCCGCGACGCTGATCGGCAATCCGCAGAACATGCTGATCGGCCAGACGCTGCAATTGTCTTTTGACGGCTATCTACGCGATGCGCTCATTCCGGTGGGATTGGGCTTGCTGACCAGCTGGGTGGTCATCGTCTGGCAGACAGGCGGGCGCTGGCAAAGCCAGCCAGACGCTGGTGCGCAAGAGCCACGAGCCGAGCGCATTCCCTTTGACCCGTTGCAGACGGCAAAAGGGCTGCTGATTGCCACGGCCTTGCTGCTGGCGTTTCTGTTTGCGCCGTGGCCGCGCGAGCACATGGCGCTGATCGGCGCTGGCATCCTGTTGACCAGCCGCAAACTGCACTCCAGAAGAATGCTCGGCCTATTGGACTGGGAACTGTTGATCCTGTTCATGAGCCTGTTTGTGGTCAACCAGGCGTTACAGCGTAGCGGCGTCACGGCGCAGGCCATCGCCGCCCTCTCCGCCAGCGGCGTGCATTTAACCGAGCTGGGCACACTGTTTGCCAGCACCTTTTTGCTGTCCAACATTGTCTCCAACGTACCGGCGGTGATGTTATTGCTGCCGGTTTCGCAACACGCGCTGGCGGGCACCTTGTTGGCGCTGGTGAGTACGCTGGCGGGCAACCTGCTGATTGTCGGCAGCATCGCCAACATCATTGTGGTGGACGCGGCCGCCCGACGAAACCTGCACATCGACTGGCGCAGCCATGCCCGCGTCGGAATACCGGTGACGCTGGCCAGCCTCGCCATTACCGCCATCTATCTTGCGCTACGCCTGCAGTTTGCCGCTGGCTAGGAGGTGCTGCCGACAAGCGCACAGCGTGCCCGGAACGCTATGCTAGAATGACGTTTTTTGCATCAGCCGCTTTTCAGCGGCCTTTGGGCACATCATGAAACGTCTGATCTCCACACTGATTCTCTCCGCTGCCTGCTGCACCCTGCTTACTCTGGCGCTTGCCGCCCCGGTCGTGGAAATGGTCACCAGCAAAGGCACTATCGAACTGACACTGGATTCGGCCAAGGCTCCCAAAACCGTGGCCAACTTCGTGGCCTATGCCAAGGCCGGTCATTACAACGGCACGGTGTTCCACCGTGTCATTGACGGCTTCATGATTCAGGGCGGCGGTTTTGATACCTCGCTCAAACAGAAGCCGACGCGCGCGCCCATCGTCAACGAAGCCCGCAATGGTCTGAAGAATACCGTCGGCACCATCGCCATGGCACGCACCAACGATCCGAACTCGGCCACCTCGCAGTTTTTCATCAATCTGGTGAACAACGATTTCCTCGACTACAAAAACGCCACGCCGCAAGGTGCCGGCTACGCGGTATTCGGCAAAGTGACGCGCGGTCTGGATGTGGTCAACCGCATCGGCAAGACCCATACCGGCAGCCTGAACGGCATGGACGACGTACCGTTCGAGAAGATCGTCATCCAGAAAGTCATCATCAAACCCTGATCGCTGCTCCGCGCAGCCGATTTGTATTTCATCAGCCAGAAAGACTTCATCATGATCAAACTGACCACCAGCCGGGCACCATCGTCCTGGAAATGTTTGCTGACAAGGCCCCCAAGACCGTGGCCAATTTTGAAGAGTACGTGAAGAGCGGCCACTTCGATGGCACCATTTTCCACCGTGTCATCAACGGCTTCATGATTCAGGGCGGCGGTTTCACCCCTGACATGGAACAAAAGCCCACCGGCAAACCGATCCAGAACGAAGCCAATAACGGCGTTGCCAACCAGAGCTACACCATTGCCATGGCACGTACCATGGAGCCGCACTCTGCCACCGCACAGTTCTTCATCAACGTGGCCGACAACGACTTCCTCAACTTCAGCTCGGAAACCTCGCAAGGCTGGGGCTATGCCGTCTTTGGCCGCGTAGTGGAAGGCAAGGACGTGGTCGATGCCATCAAGACCGTGCGCACCGGTCGCAATGGCATGCATCAGGACGTACCGGTGGAACCGGTTGTCATCGAAAAAGCCGAAATCGTCGACTAACTCGCACGCACAGGGCCGCTCACGCGGCCCTTTTTCTCATGCCGATACACTTTATTTCCGACCTGCACGGCCGACGACACGCCAGCACTCAATCTGCTGTTTGTGCGTACCCTGAGCCACTGGCAAGGGCAGATCGATGCGCTCTACATTCTGGGCGATCTGTTTGAATACTGGGTGGGCGACGATGACGACACGCCGTTCCTCGCGGGCATCATGGATGCCATGCGTCGCTTTGCCGCCCATACGCCGTTGTTTGTCATGCGCGGCAACCGCGACTTCCTGCTGGGCAGCGGTTTTGAACAACGCTCCGGTGCCCAGTTGCTGACAGATCCGACCCTGATTCAGGCGTTCGGCCAACCTTATCTGCTGACACACGGCGATGCGCTCTGCACTGACGATACCGCCTATCAGCAGTTCCGCGCCCTTAGCCGCAATCCGGACTGGCAAAGCGCAATGCTGGCCAGACCGCTGGCCGAGCGCCACGCCATAGCCCAGCAGGCGCGGCAGCAAAGCGAAGCGGCCAAACAGCAACACGGCCTAACCGCCATTTCCGATGTCACTGACAGCGCCGTGCAAGCGCTACTGGCCGAACACGGCTGGCCAACACTGATTCACGGTCATACCCATCGGCCAGCCTGCCACGAGCACCGCGACGGCCCGTATCGTGCCCAGCGCTGGGTGATTGCCGACTGGCATGGTGACCATGGCGGCTACCTCAAGCTGGACGAATACGGCGTAAGCGCCCACCCGCTCAGCTGAGGTCGCGAGCAGCAGCCAACCGCCACCCGGTTGGCCGAACCACCCACACCGGCCACGCGCCGGTTTTTTTTCGCCCCGCTCCCCTACAAGCCACGCCAGACAAGGGTAAACCCGCAAGGGCAACCCCTAAATGACGGCGACACGGCACATCTCTACAGTTCGCCCATCCGCCACAACAGCAAAAACCGGCGGGACGCTCATACCCGGCAAAACCGGAGCTTACCGGTATGCCGCCAAAGGCACTGTTGGCCTCCCGGCCAGATCAGGTGCCTCGTGATAACAACAGGAGAGAATCTCACATGTGGTCCCACATTTATGACCCACTGGGCAACCCGTGGCTGTCCACCGCCTGCGCCGCTATCCCCGTCATCGTGCTACTGGGGGCTCTCGGCATCTTCCACATCAAGGCCCACATCGCCGCTGGCATGGGACTGGTGGCCTCGCTGCTGGTGGCCATTGGCATTTTCGGCATGCCTACCCAGCTGGCGCTGAATGCCACGCTGATGGGCGCTGCCAACGGTCTGATGCCGATCGGCTGGATCATTCTCAACGTGATCTTCCTGTACCAGCTGACGGAGCGCAAAGGGCAGTTTCTGGTGCTGCGCGAGAGCATTACTGGCGTCACGAATGACCGCCGCCTGCAATTACTGCTGATCGCCTTCTGCTTTGGCGCGTTTTTCGAAGGCGCCGGTGGCTTTGGTACGCCGGTAGCCGTGACCGGCGCCATGCTGATCGGTCTGGGCTTTTCGCCGCTGGCCGCTTCCGGCCTGTCGCTGATCGCCAACACTGCTCCGGTCGCTTATGGCGCGCTTGGCACGCCGATCAACACGCTGGCCAAGGTGACCGGTCTGGACGTAATGCAAATCTCGTCCATGGTAGGCCGTGAGATGACTATTTTTGCCGTCATCGTGCCGTTCTGGTTGCTGATTGCGTTCTGTGGCTGGAAGAAAACCCTGCGCATCTGGTAAGCGGCGCTGGTAGCCGGTCTGGCATTTGCCATTCCGCAGTTGCTGGTGTCCAACCTGATGGGGCCGGAACTGGTCGCCGTGATTGCTTCGGTCTGCTCGATTGCCGCGCTGGTGCTGTTCCTCAAGCTGTGGCACCCGGCTGAGATCTACACCTCTACCGCTTCACCATGGGCGGTGCGGAAGTGGAAGCAGCCAATGCCAGCGGCTCCACCGAGAAGCGCGGCAAGCATGGCTACAGCACGGGCGAAGTCATCCGTGCCTGGCTACCGTGGCTGATTCTGTCGGTCATGGTGTTTGCACGGGGCTCGCCTAGCGTCAAAAAAGCGCTGGATGCCATCTTTACCATGGACATTCAATGGCCGGGCCTGCACAACCTGATCCAGAAAATGCCGCCGGTAAGCAGCAAACCGCACGTTGAAGCGGCGATTTACAAGCTCAACCTGCTGTCCACCACCGGTACCGGCATTCTGGTTGCTTAAGCCTGCTGTCCGGTCTGCTGATGGGCTATCGCCCGCTGGAAATGGCCAAGGTTTATGCGCAGACTTTCTGGTCGCTGCGTTACTCGCTGCTGACCATTGTTGCCATGCTGGCACTGGGTTATCTCACCCGCTACTCCGGCGTGGATATCACACTGGGCCGGCGTTCTCGCACACCGGCATACTGTATCCGTTCTTCGGTACGCTGCTGGGCTGGCTGGGCGTGGCGCTGACCGGTTCCGATACCGCGGCTAACGTGCTGTTTGGTGGCTTGCAGAAAACCTCGGCGCAGCAACTGGGCCTGTCGCCGGTGCTGATGGCTTCGGCCAACTCGGCCGGTGGCGTGATGGGCAAGATGATCGACGCCCAGTCCATCGTCGTGGCGTCCACCGCGACCCAGTACTACGGCAAGGAAGGCGTGATCCTGCGCTATGTGTTCTTCCACTCGCTGGCACTGGCGTGTCTGGTGGGTCTGGTGGTCACCGCCATGGCGTACCTGCCGCCGTTTACCCATCTGGTGTTGTGGCCCTGATTTCGGCCAACCCTGAACGAAAAAAGCGCCCACGGGCGCTTTTTTCTTGGCTTCACTTCATCAGCTGGAACAACTCACACAGATGTCGCCCGCCCAGTCCGGCGGCAACGCGGCATACGCCTCGAAATGTGGCTGCTCGTCAAAGGGCCGCTCCAGACACTGGCGCAGCCGTTCAATCTCGCTGAAGTCGCCGTCGTCCTGTGCGCAACGGATGGCCAGTTCGGCCAGATGATTGCGCAAAACATATTTCGGATTGACCCGTTTCATGGCCGCCGCGCGTTCAGCCGCCGGTCGGGATTCAAGCAGCAAGCGGGCACGATAGCGCTCTGCCCAGTCATCAAATGCCTCACGCTCGACAAACAGGTCACGCACCGGCTCTTGGCCCGCCTGATCAAAGCCTGCCAGTCGGCGGAACAGCAGGGTAAAGTCCACGCGCTGCGCGTGCATGATGCGCAGCAGGTCTTCGATCAAACCGGCATCCCCGGGCTGACTTTCGGCCAACCCCAGCTTGGCGCGCAGGCGTGTCAGATACGCCGTTTCGTAGCGAGCGGCATAACCGTTAAGCACCTCGAGCAAACGCTCCTCACTCACCAACGGCAGCAAACTGGACGCGAGGCAATGCAGGTTCCAGAACGCCACCTGCGGCTGCTGGTTATAGGCGTAACGGCCAGCGTAATCGGAGTGATTGCAGACATGGGCCAGATCAAAACCGTCGATAAAGCCAAACGGGCCGTAGTCCAGCGTCAGGCCAAGAATGGACATGTTGTCGGTATTCATCACGCCATGGCAAAACCCCACTGACTGCCAGTCGGCCATCAAGCTGGCTGTACGTTCCACCACCTGAGCAAACATCGCGGCATAAGGGTTGTCCGCTTCGGCACACTCCGGGTAATGGTGGCGGATGACATAATCGGCCAGCTGGCGCACGGCATCATGCTGGCCGCGGTGGTAAAACACCTCGAAATTGCCAAAGCGCACAAAGCTTTCGGCCAACCTTGTCACCACCGCCGCGGTTTCCACGGTTTCGCGATACACCGGCTCATTCGCTCCCATGATCGCCAACGCGCGCGTGGTCGGAATCCCCAAGCCGTGCATGGCCTCGGAACACAAGTATTCACGGATACTGGAACGCAGCACCGCGCGGCCATCGCCCATGCGGGAAAACGGTGTCAGACCGGCGCCCTTCAATTGCCACTCCATCACCCGGCCATCCAGCGCCACACTATCGCCCAGCAACAAGGCACGGCCATCCCCCAGTTGCGAGGAATAGCCGCCAAACTGGTGTCCGGCGTACAACGCCGCCACCGGACGGAACATCGGCGGCACGGCACTGCCGGACAGCGCGGCCACCGCAGACGGCTGACGCAGCGAGTCCGGATCAATGCCCAATTCGGCGCTGAGGCTCGCATTGATGGCAACCAGATACGGATCAGCCAGCGGCGTGGGGGCCACCGGGCGGTAAAAAGCAGGAGGAAGCGTCTGGAAGCGTTGGCCGAACGGCACGGAAAATAGCGGAGTCATGCCCCGATTCTAGCCGGGGCATGGCGGAATAAACACCGGATGACAATCAGGGTTTTTGCTGCTTCCACACCTTGCGCATGTCGCGCGCGGCATTGAGTGGTGCGGTGGAAAAATTGGTGGCGGCAAAATGACCAACCCGGCGCGAGACCTTGTTAAACGCACTGCCGGACTGGTAGCCCACCTGCAAGGCCTGACGCAACACGTCCATCGAAGGATGGTGGCCTGCCTCAGCCAGCCGTCCCAACAGCACACGGTAATAATCCGCCAGCCATTTCTCGCTGGTCAGCAACAGGTCACGCTGCGTATCCGCCTGCGCCTGCCATAGCGACGCACTGGCCAGCAAACTGCCCTCCACCCGCTGCTGCATCTCGCTGTCCGGCAAGGGAAAGGCGTCCGGGCGGCAAACCACATGCGACAGGCGTCTTGCTGTGCATCCAGCAAGCGGTTCTGTCCCTGCTCCACCACGCCCAGATAACGACTGAGTGCCTCGGAAAACCATCGGTATGGCATGCACGCTCCAGCAAAAAGTCGAAACAACGGCAGCATCCCGCGACACCGCCCCGAGCTTATGTCTAACACCGGATACTCACGGCTGACCAGCAGGCTAAGCCCACAATGGGCAGTCCCTGCCGCCTACTCGGCTTAAGCACACTCTCCTTCATCACCGCCGCATCCAGCTGCCAGACGGCAACCAGCTCTTGCAGCAGCGCTTCCAGAATCGGGTCGCCCACCCGGTCGGCCGGAAAGGCAAACTGCAGCGCCGCCAGCTTGCGCACGCCCGGCACCACTGTCAGCTTCCCGGCGGCGGCAAAGGCTTGCGCATCATCTTCCCGCACCAGCGCCATGCCCACGCCGTGCACCACCAGTTCCATCATGGCATCCAGATGATCACATTCGGTGGATTTTTTCGGCGAAATATTCAGTTCACGCCACAGCTCGGCGGTGATTTTCGACAAACTGGAAAATTGCGACACGCCAATCCACGGCAACTTGCCCAGCTCTTTCGGGTTTTTCAGGTCAATCCGTTCGGCCCAACCGTTGGGCAGCACCACGCATAACGGCAAATCCGTCAACTTGACCGTATGCACATTGACGTAAGGGTTCTTGCCCAGATAGAAACCGGCATCCAGCTCTTTCTTGCGCACCAGATTGAGAATATCCCCGGTCACGCCATGACGCAGGCGCAAGTCCATCAGCGGGTACTTTTCGGTCAGCCGCGCCACCCACGGCCCCATTTTCAGGATATCCGGCGTCAGCGAAATGCCCACTTCCACCTTGCCCGCCAGTTGCCCCTTGAGGTTTCTGGCATGGTTAAGAATGTCGCGCGCGGCCGCGAGAATGGCATGCGCTTGCGGCAATAACTCCTGTCCGGCCCGGGTCAGGCGCACGCCGCCGGTGGTGCGTTCAAACAACGGCATGCCCACTTCTTCTTCCAGCGCCTTGATCTGCGCCGTCACGGCAGGCTGAGACAAATGTAGCAGCTCGGCGGCCTGCGTCAGGTGCCCTTGCTGAGCCACCGTGACAAAGGTACGCAACTGATAGATTTCCATGCTCTTCCCTAATGTCATCTGTTGTTATGTGAGAGCCGGGATGCTGTCCCTCCAGCGTCAGCCAGCCCGAAAACCGCCAGCGACGACACCTATTCTCACGGCATTATGCACGTCGTCACAAGCCTTTTTCTGCAATTTTAGCGTCAAATTTCGGCTATTTTTTTAGCCATAGCAGAGCAAAAATACTATTTTAAGTTATTGAATATATTTAGTTTTTGCAACGCAGCATCCGTCAGGCAAATTCTGCCAATCAAAAAATGCGATTAGCGTGACATTTGTTCTGTCCCGTATGTTTCTTCCAACGATCACAAGATCGTGACTTCCAAAGGAGGATGCAATGAACGAGGACGTACTCAGAAAAGTACAGTCCAACCCTAAGTTCATGGAGCTTGTTCACAAGAAGACAAGCCTGGGTTGGACGCTCTCCATCTTGATGCTGGCCATCTACTACGGTTTCATCCTGCTGCTGGCCTTTTCTCCCGCCACACTGGGTAAACCGCTGTCGCCAAACGGTGTCATGACGCTGGGGATTCCGGTCGGGATCGCCATCATCATTTCAGCTTTTGCGCTGACCGGCATTTATGTCCGCAAAGCCAACAGCGAATTTGACCAACTCAACCAAGAGATTGTCGAGGAGGCCAAGCAATGAAACAACAGTTTACAAAACTGAGCGCCGCCGCACTAAGCCTGCTGGCGCTGGCGATGGCCGGTGAAGGCATCAGTGGTGAGGTAAAACGCCAACCCACCAACTGGCACGCCATCATCATGTTCTTCGTGTTCGTCGCCTTTACCACGGGGGTGACCTACTGGGCGGCTCGACGCACCCGGTCGGCCAGCGACTTCTACGCTGCCGGTGGCGGCATTACCGGTTTCCAGAACGGCATGGCGATTGCCGGTGACTACATGTCTGCCGCGTCGTTTCTGGGTATCTCCGCCATGGTATTCGAAAAAGGCTACGATGGCCTGATCTACTCGATCGGCTTCCCGGTTGGCTGGCCGGTCATTCTGTTCCTGGTGGCCGAACGCTTGCGTAACCGGGCAAATTCACCTTTGCCGACGTTGCCTCCTATCGCCTGCAGCAAACCCCGGTTCGCAGCTTTGCCGCAACCGGTACGCTGGTGGTCGTGGCCCTGTACCTGATCGCACAGATGGTGGGTGCTGGCAAGCTGATCCAGCTGCTGTTCGGCATGAACTATACCTCCGCCGTGCTGATGGTAGGCGTGCTGATGGTGCTGTACGTGATGTTCGGCGGCATGCTGGCCACCACCGGGTACAGATCATCAAGGCGGTGTTGCTGCTGGCTGGTGCAACCTTCATGGCTGTCATGGTCATGGCCAACGCTGGCTTCAGCCCGGAAATCATGTTCGAAAAAGCGGTCGCCGCTCATGCCAAAGGCGTGGCCATCATGGCACCGGGCAAGGCGGATCCGATTGACTCGATCTCGCTCGGTCTGGCCCTGATGTTTGGTACCGCTGGCTTGCCGCACATCCTGATGCGCTTCTTCACCGTGTCCAACGCCAAAGAAGCTCGCAAATCGGTGTTCTACGCAACGGGCTTCATCGGTTACTTCTACATCCTGACCTTCATCATCGGCTTTGGCGCCATCATGCTGGTACTGAACCAGCCGGGGATGATGGAAACGGTGGTCAAGAACGGCAAGACCGTGACCCAACTGGTAGGCGGCAACAACATGGCGGCCATCCATCTGGCCGATGCGGTAGGTGGCAACCTGTTCCCGGGTTTCATCTCTGCCGTTGCTTTCGCCACCATCCCGGCGGTTGTGTCTGGCTTGGCGCTGTCCGGTGCTTCCGCGGTGTCGCATGACCTGTACGCTTCGGTCATCAAGAAGGGTAAAGCCAACGAAGCTGACGAAATCCGCGTATCCAAGATCACCACGCTGGTACTGGGTGTGGTCGCCATCCTGCTGGGCATCCTGTTCGAGAATCAGAACATTGCCTTCATGGTGGGTCTGGCCTTCTCGATCGCGGCTTCGGCCAACTTCCCGGTGCTGTTCCTCTCCATGTTCTGGAAAGGCCTCACCACCCGCGGTGCCGTAATCGGCGGTTTCATCGGTCTGATCTCGGCCGTGACCCTGATCGTACTCGGCCCGACCGTCTGGGTGGATGTACTGCACCACAAGGAAGCGCTGATTCCTTACAAGAACCCGGCGATCTTCTCCATGCCGCTGGCTTTCGTGTTCACCTGGTTGTTCTCGGTACTGGATACCTCCAAGCAGGCGGCTGAAGAAAAAGCCAAATTTGAAGCCCAGTTTGTCCGTGCCATGACTGGTATCGGCGCAACCGGTGCCTCCAAGCACTAAATCGTACTATCCCTCGGGGCCGCACCCGGTGCGGTCCCGGCAGCACAGTGATAACAAAGGAGATGTTTATGTCCACCATCGAATCGATCCTGAAGGAAACCCGCAGCTTTCCGCCGTCCGACGATTTCCGCCACAAGGCCGCTGTTTCCGGCATGGATGCCTACAACGCCCTGTGCGAACAGGCAGACGATCAATACCTGTCCTTCTGGGGTGATTTGGGACGTGAGCTGATTACCCGGAAAAAACCGTTCTCCCGCGTGCTGGACGATAGCAACGCACCGTTCTTCAAGTGGTTTGATGATGGTGTACTGAACGTTTCCTACAACTGCATTGACCGCCACCTGCCGGTTAATGCCAACAAGATTGCCATCATTTTCGAAGCTGACGACGGTGAAGTCACCCGCGTCACCTACTCCGAACTGCATCGCCGCGTGTGCCAGTTCGCCAATGGCCTCAAGAGCCCGGGCGTCACCAAGGGCGACCGCGTGGTGATCTACATGCCGATGGTGATTGAAGCCATCGTGGCCATGCAGGCTTGCGCCCGTATCGGCGCCATCCACTCCGTGGTATTTGGTGGCTTCTCGGCCGGTGCGGTAAAAGACCGTATCGAAGATGCCGGAGCCAAGGTGGTGATTACCGCCAACGAAGGCCTGCGTGGCGGCAAGACCGTTGCACTCAAGGCCACCGTGGACGAAGCACTGACACTGGAAGGCACTGCTTCGATCGAACACGTGGTGGTTTACCAGCGCACCAATGGCGGGGCCGCCCGGACCGAAGGCCGCGACGTGTGGTGGCACAAACTGATCGAAGGCCAATCCGAACAATGCGAACCGGAATGGGTCAACGCGGAAGATCCGCTGTTCATCCTCTATACCTCCGGCTCCACCGGTAAACCGAAAGGCATCCAGCACAGCTCCGTGAGCTATCTCTTGGGCGCGCTCAACAGCTTCCGCTGGGCTTTCGACTACAAACCGAATGACGTGT
Organism: Paludibacterium denitrificans; assembly: GCF_009707705.1. Lineage (GTDB taxonomy): Bacteria > Pseudomonadota > Gammaproteobacteria > Burkholderiales > Chromobacteriaceae > Paludibacterium_A > Paludibacterium_A denitrificans. The sequence goes on from NZ_WLYX01000001.1 coordinate 318,620, forward strand.
ACTGGTGCACGGCCGATGTGGGCTGGATTACCGGTCACTCTTACATCTGCTACGGCCCGCTGGGCATGGGCGCTACGCAGGTAATCTTCGAGGGTGTGCCGACCTACCCGGATGCGACCCGCTTCTGGCGCATGATCGAGCAGCACAAAGTGACCATTTTCTACACCGCGCCGACCGCCATCCGCTCGCTGATCAAACTGGGTTCCGATCTGCCCAAGCAGTTCGACCTGTCCAGCCTGCGCCTCTTGGGCACCGTGGGCGAACCGATCAACCCGGAAGCCTGGATGTGGTACTACGAAGTGGTCGGTGGTGGTCGTTGCCCGATCGTAGATACCGGTGGCAAACCGAAACCGGCTCCGCCATGATCGCCCCGCTGCCGGGCGCCGTACCGACCAAGCCGGGTTCTTGCACCCTGCCGCTGCCGGGCATCATGGCCGACATCGTCGACGAATCCGGTGCACAGGTGGAACCGGGCAGCGGTGGTTTCCTAGTGATCAAGAAACCGTTCCCGTCGCTGGTACGCACCATCTGGAACGATCCGGAACGTTTCAAGAAGACCTACTTCCCGGACGAATTCAACGGCCAGTACTACCGGCGGGCGATTCGGCCAACCGTGACGAAAACGGTTACTTCTGGATCATGGGTCGTATCGATGACGTGCTGAACGTGTCTGGCCACCGTCTGGGCACCATGGAGATCGAATCGGCGCTGGTCGCCAACCCGCTGGTGGCCGAAGCCGCCGTGGTCGGCAAGCCGCACGAAGTGAAGGGTGAAGCCGTCGTGGCCTTCGTGGTCCTGAAGGGCGACCGGCCGGAAGGCGATGAAGCCAAGAAAGTGGCGGCCGAGCTGAAGAACTGGGTCGCTCATGAGATCGGCAAGATCGCCCAGCCGGACGACATCCGTTTTGGTGAAAACCTGCCGAAGACCCGTTCCGGCAAGATCATGCGCCGTCTGCTGCGCTCGATCGCCAAGGGCGAGGAAATCACCCAAGACGTTTCCACACTGGAAAACCCGCAGATTCTGGGGCAGCTCCAACAAGCCCTGTAAAGAAGTTGTAGGAGGAGCACACTGACTGGAATTCGGGCCCGGCTTGCCGGGCCTTTTTTTTCGTGCCCCCTGCCCTGCTATCCCGGATCCCGGCCACAACTTTCGGCCAACCTTTGTCACTCAGCTACCAGCACCCCGCCGATTTATGTGCCGCCGATTAAGATAATCCCACTGAATAAGCACTCTAGCGCCTATCCAAGGTACGGTTGCTGGCCTAAGATACCGCTCCGCCATCTGCTTCCCGGTTGAATGACGGCGCTGAAATCCGGATAATTTTCCGGCTTCGGCACTACTGCCCGGCCAATCTGCACACTGTAAGGATCGTCAATGATTGACGTACAGCTGATAGAAAAAATTGACGATATTCTGCCCCAAACCCAATGCGGCCAATGTGGCCACTCCGGCTGCCGTCCGTATGCCGAAGCGCTGGCAGCCGGGGACGACGACATCAATCGTTGCCCACCCGGCGGCGAAGACGGCATCCGCCAATTGGCACAACTGCTGGGCAAACCCTTCCAGCCGTTTGACCCTGCTTCCCACAACCCAAGCCCAAAGCCGTCGCAGTCATCGACGAAAACAGCTGTATCGGTTGCACCCTGTGCATCCGGGCCTGCCCGGTGGACGCCATCATCGGCGCCTCAAAACAGATGCATACCGTCATCAGTGACGAATGCACGGGCTGTGAACTCTGCCTGCCGCCCTGCCCGGTAGACTGCATCAGCATGCAGCCAGCCGCCGTCACGCCGCCTGAGCAAGCGCGACAAGTGGCCCACCACGCCCGTGAACGCTACCGTTTTCACCAGTTCCGTCTGGAACGTGACAAGCAGGAAAAGGCACAAAGGTTGGCCGAACGTTCGGCCAACACCGCTACCCAGTCTGCTGCCGCAGCAACACCTACCAGCGACAAGGCGGCATTGATCCAGGCCGCCATGGCGCGAGCCGCCGCCCAGCAGCCAACCGCGCCCAAGCCTGCTGCCCCGGCCAACACACTGGACGAGGCCAAACGCGCCATCATTCAGGCCGCCATGGAACGGGCCGCCGCCCAGCGCGCTGCCCGTGACCAGACCCACCCCTCCGACGATAAAAATTGAGCAGGCCAGCCGGAACCCCGGCTTGGTCTCGTACACAGAGAGCCATGAACGCCGCCAAGCGCCTTGAAATTTTCACCCGGTTACGAGCTGCCAACCCACAGCCCACCACGGAACTCCTCTACCGCACGCCGTTCGAATTGTTGATCGCCGTGCTGCTGTCCGCTCAAGCCACCGATGTCAGCGTCAACAAGGCCACGCGCCTGCTGTACCCGGTGGCCAACACGCCAGCGGCCATGCTGGCGCTGGGTGAAGAACAGCTGGCCGACTACATCAAGACCATTGGCCTTTACCGGACCAAGGCCAAAAATGTCATCGCCACCTGTCATCTTTTGCTGGAAAAATTTGGCGGAGAAGTGCCGCAATCGCGCGAGGCGTTGGAAAGCCTGCCCGGCGTGGGGCGCAAGACGGCCAATGTAGTGCTTAATACCGCGTTCGGCCAACCTACCATTGCCGTCGACACCCACATTTTCCGCGTCGCCAACCGCACGCGTCTGGCACCGGGCAAGGATGTCCGGGAAGTGGAAGACAAACTGATGAAATACGTGCCCGCCGAGTTCCGCGTCGATGCGCATCACTGGCTGATTTTGCACGGACGCTATACTTGCAAGGCGCGTAAACCGGATTGCCAGCGCTGTATTATTGCTGACCTCTGCGAATACCCGGCAAAAACGGTATCATAATCAGCAACAAGTGGCCGAGACGCCACTGGAAAACCGGAACCACCGCCCCAATTTCCGGTGAGCCTCCCTAGTGAAAGGATAGTCTGTGAAACCGTATCTTCGCACCCTTGCTTACGCCATGCTGATCGCGTCGTTAATGACCGGTTGCGACAAGATCGAACGCTTCTTCAAAGGTAACGGCCCGGAAACGCAAGTGGCGATTCCCGCCCAATCGGACGGCCGGGTTGCCATGCTGCTTCCCGACTTTACCCAGCTGGTCGAACGGGATGGCCCAACCGTGGTCAACATTCAGGCCAACAAGGCCGAAGCGGCTTCGCAGCAAAACGAGCTACCCTTTCCGATTCCGGAAGATGACCCGTTTTACGACTTTTTCAAACGCTTCATCCCCAACCAGCCTCAACAGCAAGATCCGACACCGTCGGAAAGCGTATCGTTTGGCTCCGGTTTCATCATCAGCCGGGACGGCTACATTCTCACCAATGCGCACGTGGTTGCTTAAGCAGCCAGATCCGGGTCATGCTGACCGACAAGCGCGAAATGAAGGCCAAGCTGGTGGGGATGGACAAACGCACCGACGTCGCCCTGCTCAAAGTCAACGCCAGTGACCTGCCGGTGGTCAAAGTCGGCAACCCGTCGCAACTCAAGGTAGGTGAATGGGTCGCCGCAATTGGCGCACCGTTCGGCTTCGAGAACAGCGTCACCTCCGGCATCGTTTCCGCCAAAGGGCGCAGCCTGCCGGACGAAAATTACGTACCGTTCATCCAGACGGACGTCGCGATCAACCCGGGCAACTCCGGCGGGCCGCTGTTCAACCTGCGCGGCGAGGTGGTGGGCATCAACTCGCAGATTTACAGCCGATCCGGCGGCTTCATGGGCATCTCGTTTGCCATCCCGATCGACATCGCCATCAATGTTGCCAACCAGATCAAGGCCAAGGGTAAAGTCAGCCGCGGCCAGTTGGGCATCAACATTCAGGAAGTCAGCCGAGGAACTGGCCCAATCGTTTGGCCTCCCCCGCCCAAGTGGCGCGCTGGTAGTGCGTGTCGACCCGAACGGCCCGGCTAGCAAGGCTGGTCTGCAAACTGGCGACATCATCCTGCGTCTGGACGACCACAACATCGAAAGTTCGAAAGACCTGCCGATGATGGTTGGCTCGATGCAGCCCGGCGCCAAAATCAAGCTGACCGTATGGCGCAAGGGACAGCAACGCACGGTTCAGGCCACACTGGGCGAGTTGGCACAGGACCCGACACCGGCAGCCAACCAGCAACAAGAAGCGATGCCGCAAAACTATCAGTTTGGCAAACTCGGCCTGACCGTAACCGAACTTTCGGCCAACCAGAAAACCGAGCTGGGCATACGCGGTGGCCTGCTGGTACAGAAAGCCAGCGGCATCGCTGCTCGCTCCGGGCTGATGCACGGCGATGTGATTCTGGGACTCAACCAGACGGAAATCACCAGCATTGCCTAGGCTTTGAAAAAGCCCTGCTCACCGCCAAAGGCAGCATCGCGCTGCTGGTACGGCGGCAAGACAACACGTTGTTCGTCCCATTACGCATGGATTGAGCCAACGTAACGGCGCTACAAGGGGAAATTACAGAGCGGCAGAAATCGGAGAACAGACGTTGTATTCATCCGAATCTGCCGTTTTTTCATGCCCGGCCATCAACGGCCTGCCCGCTTTGCGGCAAGAACAGGCCGTTGCAGGAGATGTTTCATGAAACCGATAGCCATTTTTCAGCATCACCCCGGCGAAGGCCCGGGATACTTCCTGCAGTTCGCCCGCCAGCATCAGTTGCCGGTACGCATCTATTGCAGCTTCCTGAACGAACCGCTTCCAGCCACCAGCCGTGACTACGCTTTACCGGGTCTTCATGGGCGGGCCAATGAGTGTCAATGACGACCTGCCCCGGCTGCACCACGAGATCCGACTGATCCGAGGAAGCCATGGAACTGGATACTCCTGTGCTGGGCCACTGCCTCGGCGCACAGCTACTGGCCAAGGCCATGGGTGCCCATATCTCCGCCAACCAGCTGATTGCGAAATCGGCTGGCATCCGGTGCATCCGACCCACACGCAAGCCAGCCAGGAGTGGTTTGGCGATACTCTCGGCGTCGAGTTCATGCACTGGCACAGCGAGAATTTCAGCATTCCGGAACGCGCCGTGCGCCTGCTATCCAATGAGCACTGCCACAATCAGGCTTTTGCCAGTGGCAAACACCTTGGTATGCAGTTTCATCTGGAAATGACCGAAGCCATGGTGCAACAGTGGAGCGAACAGCAGGAAGAACTGACCCGCTGGCAGCACCTGCCAAGCGTACAGAACCGTGAACAACTGCTCCACCGGCATACGTCACGCGTCGCCGCCATCAACCGCGTGGCTGACCATGTGTACGGCCGCTGGATACAGGGTCTGGCACACTGACCCACGATTTCCCTCTTGAACAACGCCAAAGGAAACACAATGACTTTCTTGACCACCGACCTCTACGATGCCAATGAAGGCAAGGTGGACGTAGTAGAACCGATGTTCCAGCTGTACGGCAGCCATCCGCGCTTTAGCGGCCAGATCGTCACCCTCAAACTGTTTGAAGACAACACGCTGGTACGCGAAACGTTGGCCGAACCGGGTCAGGGCAAGGTACTGGTGGTGGATGGTGGCGGCTCCAAACGCTGCGCGCTGGTGGGCGACCAGATTGGTGAACTGGCGGTAAAAAACGGCTGGGCCGGTATCGTGGTGTATGGCTACATTCGTGACTCGGTTGCCCTCAATACCCTGCCGATCGGCATCCGCGCGCTGGGTAGTAACCCGAAAAAATCCGTGAAACGCGGTGAAGGGCAACGCGATCTGCCCGTGACATTTGGTGGCGTTACCTTTACCCCGGGGCAATGGCTGTACGCCGATGAAGACGGCGTCATTGTTTCCGCTACCGCTTTGCTGTAATCGGGACAAGACAAGAAAAAAGGCGATGAACTTCATCGCCTTTTTTCTTGTCGTCGCAGCAATCAGGCCGCTTGCGTAGGCGTTGCGCCCTTCACTTCGGTAATCTGATTGCGCTCATCCACAAACACCAAACGCGGGTGATGCGCCTGCTGTTTCAGCTCGGCATCATCAAACAAGCCGAAGGCGGCAATAATCAATAAATCGCCCACCGCTGCGCGGCGTGCCGCCGAGCCGTTAACCGAGATAGTGCCAGAGCCACGTTCCGCCTTGATGGCATAGGTGGCAAAACGCTCGCCATTGGTGACATTCCAGATCTGGATTTCTTCGTGTTCCAGAATGTCTGCTGCTTCCAGCAGGTTTTCATCAATGGCGCACGAGCCGATGTAGTGCAACTCCGAGTGCGTGGCCGTTACCCGGTGGAGCTTGGATTTCAGCATGGTACGCTGCATAGTTATCGCCTTCTTACCTGAGGCCAATCAGCGATTGACTTCGATGTTATCGATCAGACGCGGCTTGCCCAGACGTGCCGCGGCCAGAATGATCAGATGCTTTTCGCCAGCATGGGCAATTTCCAGCGTGTCCGCCCTGGCGGATTTCCACATAATCGACAGTCCAGCCTGCTCCAGATCCGCACGTGCCGCCGCTTCCAGTGCAGCGTAGTCATTATTGCCAGCCAGCAGGCTGTCACGCATCACCGTCAGGTTACGATACAAGCGCGGTGCGGCCGCGCGTTCTTCGGCGGTCAGATAGCCGTTACGCGATGACAGCGCCAGGCCGTCTTCCGCCCGGCCAATGTCAACCGGCACCACTTTTACCGGCAAGTTCAGGTCTTCCACCATCGCCTTGATGATATGCAGTTGCTGATAATCCTTCTTGCCGAAACAGGCAGCATCCGGCTGTACGATGTTGAACAGCTTGCACACCACGGTGGCAACGCCACGGAAATGGCCGGGGCGGAACATGCCACACAATTCGTTCTGGATATGCGGTGGCTCGACATTGAAGTCCTGCTTCACGCGCGGATAAAGCTCGGCTTCGGTCGGGAAAAACAGTGCATCCACGCTTACCGCCCGCAGTTTTTCACAGTCGGCTTCAAAAGTACGTGGATACGCATCAAAGTCTTCACCTTGGCCAAACTGCAAGCGGTTGACAAAAATACTGACCACCACCTTGTCAGCCTGCTGGTGAGCCGCAGCTACCAGCGCCAAGTGCCCCTCGTGAAGGTTGCCCATCGTCGGCACCAAAGCGACCTTGCTTACCGCACGCCGCCAGGCACGCATGTCCTCCACGGTACGGATAATTTCCATCTACAACGCTCCCTGGTCTCAGAAGGAATGTTCTTCCGACGGGAAAGCCCGGGCTTTCACCGCATTGACATAGGCTTCCACAGCACCACGGATGCTGCCTGCCTCATTCATGAAATTCTTGACGAACCGGGCTTTCTTGCCCGGGTATACCCCCAGCAGGTCGTGCATCACCAGCACCTGCCCACCCACGTCGGCGCCTGCGCCAATACCGATGGTCGGGACGGCAAGGCTACGGCTGATGCGGCCCGCCAATTCGGCCGGGACACACTCCATCAGCACCAGGCTGGCACCGGCTTCGGCCAACTGTCTGGCATCATCCAGCAGGCGAGCGGCAGCATCGTCGGTCTTGCCCTGCACCCGATAGCCGCCAAACGCATTGACGAACTGCGGGGTGAGCCCGATGTGCGAACATACCGGAATGCCGCGTTCCACCAGGAAACGCGTGGTTTCCGCCATGAAAGCGCCACCTTCCAGCTTGACCATGTGGGCGCCAGCCTGCATCAGCCGGGCCGCATTGGCAAACGCCTGCTGCGGGCTTTCCTGATAGCTACCAAACGGCATATCGCTCAGTACCAGCGCATTCCCTGCGCCAGCCGCCACACAACGGGTGTGGTAGATCATCTCTTCCATGCTCACCGGCAAGGTCGAATCCCGGTTCTGGATCACCATGCCCAGCGAATCTCCCACCAGCAGAATCTCTACCCCCGCCTGATCAAGTAAGGAGGCAAAGCTTGCGTCATAACAGGTCAGCATGACAATTTTCTGGCCTTCATGAGCCAGCTTCTGCAAGGTGTTGACGGTAATTTTCATACCTGTATTCCTCGTTGCGTTCGGGAAAATCCGGGGGTCTGTCAGCGTGCAAACGCTTCAGACACTCTTGTTGAAGTAACTGCGTTGACCACGCATGTCACTAATGCAGCGCAACAATAGCTCGAAATCTCCGTTACCATCAACCAGGTTGAGGTGATCAGTATTCACGATCAACAACGGGGCGGCCTCGTACTGATGGAAGAACTCGCTGTACGCGGCATGCACACGCTTCAGATACCCCTCGGGGAAATCCAGTTCGTACTCCTCGCCACGGGCGGCCACCCGGTTAAGCAGAATGTCATCCGACGCCTGCAAATAAATCACCAGATCCGGCACCGGATACTCCGGCATCAGCTTGGCTGCCAGCTGGCTATACAGGGTGTGCTCCTGCTCATCCAGATTGACCTTGGCAAACAAGGCATCTTTCTCAAACAGGAAATCGGAAACCAGCGGCGCAGCGAGCAGATCGCCATCCACCATCTGACGCGCCATTTCTGCACGCTGCAACAGGAAAGACAGCTGTGTGGCCGTGCCATGGGCCTGCAAGTTGCGATAAAAGCGCGGCAGAAAAGGATTGGCGCCGGGATCTTCCGGCAGCAAGCGTATGCCCCAATATTCGGACAGACGACGTGCCAGCGATGATTTACCTGCCCCGATCGGACCTTCTACCACGACATAACGCAACTGACTCATGCCATTCTCCTTATTCAACTATCCGCCAAGTCGACACCACAGCGCGACTACATGGCGTGGCGATCATCCCCATCCGGCAGGCGCATCACACCGCTGACATCCAGCCGTTTTACTGCCTCGCGCACTGGTATATCGCCCGCCACCAACAGCTCCGGGGCGATTTCGGCCAACGGCACCAACACAAAGGCCCGTTCATGCAGACGCGGGTGTGGCAGCGTCAGCGTTTCGGTTTGCATCTGGCACCCGTCCACATGCAAGACATCCAGGTCCAGCACGCGCGGCGCATTACGAAAAGTCCGCACACGGCCAAAGCCGGTTTCGATCTGCATCAAGGCTTGCAATAACGCCAACGGCGTCAGGCTGGTATCGAGTTCAGCCACCGCATTGATGAAGTCCGGCTGATCAAGATAACCGACAGGGGTGGTTTTATACAGTGATGACTGCCGTACCACACGCGTGCCATCCAGAGCGGCCGGGGCCGCAAATGCGGCCCTGATCTGTTCCGATGGCCGCTCGAGATTGCTACCCAAAGCGACGTAAGCTCGGGTCACTGGCTCTCTCCGGCGGAATCAGCGGGTGCCCGGCGACGCGGAGAGCGACGGCGGCGACGCTTCTTCACCGCCTCTGCCTCGCCAGTGCCGTCCTGCCGTGCGGCGGCAATCAGCGCTTCGCGCTCATCATGTTCGCCATGCTGGAAATCGTCCCACCATTGCACCAGCGTAGTCGGTACTTCACCCACTTCGGCACGCAGGGCAAAAAAGTCGAACGCAGCCCGGAAACGCGGCTGTTCGAGGAAACGGTATGGGCGCTGACCGGTACGGCTATCAAAGCGCGCCTGCAACGTCCAGATTTCGCGCATGGTAGTACTGAAACGACGCGGAATGGCGAAATCGTTGTCCTGCTCCGATTCGACATCGGCAATCGCCAGCAACAGCGCATGTACCGGCTTTTCGCCTTCCGCCAGATGTTGCTGCCAGTGACGGTGTACCTGACGCCACAGCAAGGTGGCCAGCAAGAAGCCGACCGACACCGGTTTCTCGGCATGGATGCGGGAGTCGGTGCTTTCCAGCGCCAGTTGCAGGAAGGTGTCTTCGCCACCTTCATCCATGACGGCGTCCAGCAGCGGAAACACGCCGCGCGACAAGCCTTCATCCCGCAACTTCTTCAGGCAGGCATAGGCGTGGCCGGACATCAGCAACTTGAGCATTTCGTCAAACAAGCGCGCAGGCGGTTCCTTCTTCAGCAAATGTGCGTGGGAGCGAATCGGCTTGCGGGTATCTTCGTCAATCTCGAAACCCAGCTTGGCAGCCAAACGCACGGCACGCAACATGCGCACCGGGTCTTCCTGATAGCGCCGGGTAGCCTGGCCGATCATCACCAGACGGCGGGCATGCAGGTCTTTCACCCCTTGGTGATAATCGATGATGGTTTCGCTATGCGGGTCATAAAACAGCGCGTTGACAGTGAAATCGCGACGGTGCGCGTCCTCTTCCTGACTGCCAAAGGTATTGTCCGCCATGATGCGACCGGTTTCGTTGAAGTCGTCGATACCACCACCACGGAAGGTGGTGACTTCGATGGTTTCCGGCCCGACCATCACATGCACGATACGAAAACGCTTACCGATGATGCGCGAACGCCGAAACAGATGATGCACCTGTTCCGGCGTGGCATTGGTGGCCACGTCAAAATCTTTGGGGACAGCACCAATCAACAGGTCGCGCACTGCGCCGCCGACAACAAAGGCGGCAAAACCGGCTTCCTGTAATTTGGAGGTGACTTTCAGCGCGGCATGGCTGAGCTGATCTCGGTGAATGCCATGCTGAGCCAGCGGCAGCACGTGTGGCTTGTTGCGACGTTTGGCCATGCCGGATGGCAACTCCAGTACTTTACGGATAAGCTTGCGGATCATTTGGGGGAATGGGTCTTGGAATGTGAAGAGGATTCGCAAGAGTTGGAATTCAAGGGCAAGATTATAGCCTGAATCCGTCATGAAAATACACCAGCGCCCGGCGCATGGCCGGGTGACAGCGCCAGAGCATGGTTTCTCTCCGTGCTCACACGGGGCAGCACTCCTGTTGTCAGTAGGATTTTCTGTTTATCTACCAACACCCAAGCTGCCTCATAACAGCTAATTGATGCCCGGCCACCCCGCATCGTTGCGCCACGCAATATCACACCTTCGAAGCATGAGACCAATTACCCGCATGACACAGCACGCCAAGCGGCTTGACAGTGCAAAACCAGAGGCATAGTCTGACCTCATGCGCCGATTTGAAGACAGCTTGCTGGGCGCACTACAAATACCAGCTAAAGCGCGCGACGGTAAAACCCGCCAACGCTTTGCGAGCGGGTTTTTTGTTTTGTGCTGTGGCTCATACCGGCACTTCCGCACCGTCTTCATGATCGACACACGCTATACCGTCCGGCCATGCCGGATGTATCAGGGCGCCGAGTTAATCGACAACTTGCAGGGCGCCTCCAATAAATCCTGCTAAAGCGTCGCCCCTGGCGTCAGTAGCCGGGCACGCACTAGCGCCCGCTAAGGACATGACCATGTACGACTGCCGGGACGACTCCTATACCGATTTTTCATTTGCCGAATTTGATACCGTGGGAAGCTCCAGACCTCTTTGCGGCAGCCTGACTGCCTCGCCGCTCCAGCCCGATGACACCCTGCCCTTGTCCGATCTGGCCTTGTTTGCCAGCCAGCAAGGCTACCTGACGCAACGCCATGGCCACGATCTGATTATTTGTGACATCAATCTGGCCGATGCACTGATGGTCAACAACCGTTTTGGCTAAGCAGCTGATCATCAGCTGTGACCTGCGGCGCGACCCGCCTGCCCAGTTCGACTAAGCTTACCACACCTGAGCAAGGTTGGCCGAAAACGCCAACCTGCCTGCCACGCCACACGGTCAAGACAGCCTCTGCGCCAGCCCCGTATAATCGCCGGTTTTCCGCTTTAGATTTCGCAGGAATGCATGTTCTTTGAACTGAACCACGCCTCCCGTCGCGACATTCTGGCCGAAGTGCGGCGTATTACCGCCCTCGCGTTGCCCATGATGGTGGCACAGATCGCCCAAGTGGCCACCAGCTTTGTCGATACCGTCATGGCTTAGCCGGGTCAGCACCGACGATCTGGCAGCGGTATCGCTGGGCGCCAGCGTGTTTCTGACGGTGTACGTGACTTTGCTCGGCATCGTCACGGCCCTCAATCCGATTCTCTCGCACCAGTTAGGCTCGGGGGAGCGCGCTGCTATTGGCGAAACCGCGCGCCGGGCATCTGGTTTGGGCTGTTCCTAGGGCTGGCCGGTGCCGCCCTCATGCTGCTGTGCCAGCCCTTGCTACGTGCATGGCTGGACTTGCCCGCCGAGGTGGAGGACAAGGCGATGCTGTTTATCAGCGGCACCGCTGTCGGCATGCTTAAGCGGCCATGATGCACCGCGCTCTGCACGCCTACGCCTCCAGCCTTAATCGTCCCAAGCCGATCATGGTGGTCAGCCTGATTGCACTGGCGCTCAACATTCCACTTAATTACCTGCTGATCCATGGCCTGTTTGGCTTGCCCCGGCTGGGTGGTGCTAGCTGTGGCTGGGCGACCGGGGTGGTGTTCTGGTTCAATTGTCTGGCGCTGTTTGCTTACCTGTGCTGGCACCGGCATTTTCGTGACTATCGGCTAACCGAACGTTTCAGCCCGCCGCACTGGCAGCGCTATCTCACGTTCTTGCAACTGGGCTTGCCGATCGGCTTGTCGTTTTTTGTCGAAGTCAGCCTGTTCACTTTTATTGCCTTGCTGGTGGCGCAGCTCGGTACGGTCGTGGTTGCCAGCCATCAGGCTGTGCTGAATTTTTCCAGTATTCTTTACATGTTGCCGCAGAGTCTTTCCACCGCCTTGAGCATCCGCGTCGGGCAGAATCTGGGGGCGGGCAATTATCGCGGGGCACGCTTTGTCTCTGGCGTTGGCTTGCTCACCGGGGTGTGTCTGGCGGCAGTCGTCATGCTGGTGGTGCTGTTCGGGCGCCATACCATCATGCAGATGTATAGCCCCGACCCTCGTGTTGCCACGCTGGGAGCCACCCTATTGCTGTTTGCTGCCATTTACCAACTGACCGATGCGGCCCAGAGCATTGCCTCCGGCGCCTTGCGGGGCTACAAGCTGACTACGGTGCCCATGCTGATCCACATCACTTCGTTCTGGGGGTTGGGCCTTGGGCTAGGCATCACGCTGGGGCTGACCAACTGGCTGACGCATCAAGCCATGGGTATTGTCGGCTTCTGGTTTGCACTGGATATCAGCCTGACCGTCGCCGCACTGCTGCTGGTCAGCTATCTGGCGTTTGAAAGCCGACGCCGCCTGCACCGTCAACTCGATCAAGGACAAGCCACGTGAGCCTTGTTATTCAGCACGACATTTCCCTCAAGCCCTTCAACACCTTTGGCATGGCGGTGCGCGCCCGTCATTTTTGCCACCTGACCGCTGCCGAACAGCTGCCCGAGCTACTCAAGTTGGCCGAATACCAGAACGGGCCGGTCTTGTGGCTGGGTGGTGGCAGCAATGTGCTGTTTACCCGTGATTTTGACGGGCTGGTGGTGAAACTCGACAACAAGGGAATTCGCCAACTGGAGGCCGATGCCGATCACGTCATCGTCGAAGCCGCCGCAGGCGAAATCTGGCACGATTTCGTCTGCCATAGCTTGCAACAGGGCTGGTATGGGCTGGAAAACCTCAGTCTGATTCCCGGCACCGTGGGAGCCAGCCCGGTACAAAACATCGGCGCTTACGGCGTGGAAGTGAAAGACGCCATCCATGAAGTGGTGTGCGCCGATCTGCAACGCGGTGGCGAAATCGTGGTATTGAGTAATGCCGATTGCCGTTTTGGCTATCGTGACAGCCTGTTCAAACACGCCGAAGCCGGGCGATGGCTGGTTCTGGCTGTACGTTTCCGGCTGGCGCGCCGTGCCAGTTTGCACATGGATTATGGCGATATCCGCCAACAGCTGGAGAGCATGGGAGTCAGCCAACCCACCGCGCAGGATGTGAGCCGCGCCATCATCCACATCCGCTCGACCAAGCTTCCCAACCCGGCCGAGCTGGGCAACGCTTACAGCTTCTTCAAAAACCCGGTGGTGTCGGCAGGGTTGGCCGAAACACTGATTGCACGCTATCCGGCACTGCCGCATTACCCGGCTGGCCCGGGTCAGGTGAAACTGGCGGCTTAGCTGGCTGATCGATCAGGCTGGCTTCAAGGGCTACCGGCATGGCGACGCCGGTGTCCACACGCGTCAGGCGCTGGTGCTGGTCAATTATGGCGCGGCCAGTGGCGAGCAAATATGGCAACTGGCCAACGATATTCGTCAGGCGGTATGGGAACGTTATCAGGTTCGGCTCGAGCCGGAACCGGTCGTGCTGTAAGGGCAGGCAACAACATGACGCAAGCGGTAGAGGTGCTGGTATTCGATCTGGGCGGCGTCCTGGTGGACTGGAACGGGGTCGATCCGCTGATCGAGCTGACAGCTTTAAACCGCCTGAGCCGCGAGGCGGCGCGCCAGTTCTGGATGCACACACCATGGGTTGCTGAACTCGACAGCGGACGCTGCACGCCAGAGCAGTTTGCCACCGCGATGACAGAAGAACTGGAACTCGGCCTCAGCGCCAGTGAGATGACCCGCCTGCTGGGTGAATGGGTACAAGGCCCCTACCCCGGCGTCAAGCCATTGCTGCAACAACTCAAAGCACGCTACCGACTAGCGGTATTGAGCAATAACAATGCCCTGCACTGGGAGAAAATTGGCCGGGACATGGTGTGGGACGAACTGTTCGATGCCACGTTTGCTTCGCACCTGCTGGGCTTGCGCAAACCGGATGCTGCCATTTATCAGCATGTGCAGCAACAACTGGCCGTGTCGCCGTCACACATCGTCTTCTTCGATGACAACATCGAATGCGTGGAAGCCGCCCGTCGTGTTGGCTGGCAAGCGTTTCACACCAAAGGCATCGCGGAATTGACGCAAGTGCTGCACCGGCAAGGCTGGTTAGCACCAGACCTTGCCGATACCACAGCTGCCGTCAGATAACCGCTCCGGCCAGCAGAAACAGATACACCACCACGCCATAGCCCAGCGTCCAGACCAAGGAACGCGCCGTGGGCCAATCCAGCACGTAACACACGCCATGCAGCACACGGGCCAGTAAAAATACCGCTGCCGCCACATCCAGACGCGGGAAAGGTACCTTCATCAGCACCGCTACGATAATGGCCGCGGCATAGATCGGCAACGCCTCCCGTGCATTCTGCTGCGCCCAGTTGGCACGCTGCCGGTAGCCGCTGGCCTGCGCCAGCACATCGCGCGGACGGTGATTGTCATACGGCGCCCCGGCTTTGGCCACCACGGCCCACACCAGCGGCAAGGCGGCGACCAGCAAAATACTCCACAGTGCAAACGGCATGATGGCTTCCTTCTAATCAGACCACGACACCGGCGCCTAGATGTCGTCATCGTCGGGCGAGCGCAGATAATGCGCATCGTCAAACGTGGACACCCATTGCGGCCGGTACACCACCATGACCGCAATCACCAGACCGGTGGTAAACGCCTCGGACCAAGACAATAAAAAATAGAACGGCAATGTATCCGCCAACAGGTAATCCCACGGATAGGCTTCGGCCAACCCCAGCGTAACCAGCCCGGTAAGGCCCGCGGCAAACATGCTGAAACCACCGGCCGAGAAGGCATTGACGAACACATACACAAAAAAGTGGCCGGGCAACTTGTGCCGAGCCCAGTGCAAGGTCGCGCGCACCACCATTACCGGCACCAAGACCGTTGCCAGCCAGTTGATGCCCATCGCCAGCCAGTCACCCTGTGTCCCCGCGGTCACAGCCAGCAGCACCGCCGCCAATCCCAATAAAGCAAATGGAGCACCGGCCAGCAAGGTCAGGACGGCCGCGCCGATCAGATGAAACGACAATCCGGGCTTGAAGCCACCCTTCATCAGCCACAACACCATGATCAGCACGCAGCCGCCCAGCCAGGCATTCAGGACATGTGGCGCCAGTGAATGCCAACGCACCCGCGTCGCAGCCAAGCCGAGCAGTGCAAGTGTCAGGCCATTGGCCAGCCACAAGGCCCAGTCGGCAAAAAAGAAAGAGGGTAAATCCATGATGATAGTTGTCGGCAGATTTTCTACCGCCATGATACCAGAGCCATCAACACCACCCCCACAGTCAGGCGGCTGACCGGTACAATATCGCCTTTACGGAGAGACGCAGATGCCATCCTTACCAGCCTTTCACCTGATCGCGCAGCAAGTCAGCCAGACGTTGGCCGAAGACATTGGCCAGTGTGACTGGACCGCCCAGCTGATTAGCGACGACGCCATCGGCCACGCCACTGTCGTGGCACGCGAAAGCGCCATTCTCTGCGGCCAGCCATGGTTTGATGAATGCTACCGGCAGGTGGATGCACGCTGCCGGTACACTGGCATGTGGCTGAAGGTGACCGGGTCAATGCCGATACCGTGCTTTGCACTGTCAGCGGCCCGGCGCGCGCCTTGCTCACCGCCGAACGCTCCAGCCTCAACTTTCTGCAGACCCTGTCCGCCGTCGCCAGCGAAACCCGCCGCTATGTGGATGTGGTAACTGGCACACGCGCCCGTATTCTGGATACGCGCAAGACCTTGCCGGGCCTGCGCCGGCACAAAAGTATGCGGTTACGGTCGGCGGTGGCGTCAACCAGCGGATCGGCCTGTTTGACGGCATTCTCATCAAGGAAAACCACATCATGGCCGCTGGCAGCATCCGTCAGGCTCTGGCTGCCGCGCTCCAATCCCTGCCGCCCAACGTAACGCTGCAAATCGAAGTGGAAACCCCGGATGAACTGCAACAGGCGCTGGACGGCGGCGCCAAACTGGTGCTGTTGGACAACATGTCGACGGATGACATGCGCCGCGCGGTTGAGATGACCGCAGGCCGCGCCGAACTGGAAGCCTCCGGTGGCGTCGACCTGACCACCGTGCGCGCCATCGCCGAAACCGGTGTCGATCGCATTTCCGTCGGCAAACTCACCAAAGACGTGCGCGCCATCGACCTGTCGATGCGCTTTGCCCTGTAAGCGCTAACGGGGTGGCGGACACAACGCCGCCGCCAACAAACGCAGCATGGCAGCAGTCGCCCCCCAGATGGTGTGCTGCTGCCGGTCAACGACAAATAGTGGCCACTGATGCCATCGCGCTGATAGGCATGACGTTGATAGCGTGTAACATCCAGCGCCAACGCGAGCGGCACTTCAAAAATCTCGGCCACCTCTCCCGGCGCGGGGGTCAACGCAAGCGGCGGCAACAACAGCCCCACCACCGGCGTCACCTGATAGGAAGTAATGGTCATGTAATCCGGCAAGGTCCCCAGCAGTTGCACGTGACGGGCATCCAGACCGATTTCTTCACGCGCCTCACGCAATGCCGCTGCACAGGCATTGGCATCTTGGGGGTCAATCTTGCCACCGGGGAAACTCACCTGACCGGCATGCTGGGATAAATGGTCGGTACGGCGCGTCAGCAACACGCTAGGCTCTGCCTCATGCCAGACCAGCGGCACCAGCACCGCAGCTTACCGTGGCGTACCTGATGGTGGACGAAACGGAATATCTCCGGCGCGTCCGGTAAAGTCGAATTCGGCCAACCTTTGCCGAATCCATGCCTGCGCCTCTGATGCCTCAGCGGGCCACATCATGACTGTCCCTTATCGCTTTTGCGTTCAATTTTTGGCAGCGACAGCTCCCTCCAGTGGGCCAGCAATCTCAGCGCCGGGCCAGCCAACAGTAATAGCTGCAAGGACAAGGGGCTGACCCAGCCTACCAATCCATCAAAAACAATCCGCTTGCCACCAGAATAGACACGGTGCCGTAAAAATCCTGATGCAGGATAAAAGGAATATCATTGACCATCATGTCGCGTACCACCCCTCCGCCCACGGCGGTCACAAACCCCAGCAGCACCACGCCAAAAGCATTCAGCCCCAGTGTCAGCCCCGCCTCTGCCCCTGTCAGGCTGAATGCCACCAGCCCCAACGAGTCTGCCAGAATGAACAGACGGGTCACCGTGCTACCCTCCCGCCGATGCAAACCGGCCAGCCACGACACAAACAGCGTCGCGGTAATAATTCCCAGATTGGTATAGTCAAAAAACACCGCCGGGATACGGCTGATCAGCACATCACGGATCATGCCGCCGCCGATTGCCGTCAGCAACGACACAATCACGATACCCAGCAAATCCAGCCGTTTGCGCACGCCGATCAGATAACCGGAAAACGCAAAGGCCACCGTGCCAATGGCAGACAACAACTGCATCTGCAACAGGCGATTGGTCAAATCCATCATGGTCGTAATCAAAAAAAACGCCAGACCTTGAGCGGTCTGGCGTGGATTATTCGTTAACGATAACCCTCAGCGGCGCATCGAATCAAAGAAAGCCAGATTCGACTTGGTCGCCCTGATTTTATCTTGCAGGAACTCCATCGCTTCCACATCATCCATCGGATACAGCAACTTGCGCAACACCCAGATCCGTTGCAGTTGGTCTTGTGGAATCAGCAACTCTTCACGACGCGTACCAGAACGATTGATGTTCAGCGCCGGGAAAATCCGCTTTTCTGCCATGCGGCGGTCAAGGTGGATTTCACAGTTACCCGTACCCTTGAATTCTTCATAGATCACATCGTCCATACGGCTGCCGGTGTCGATCAGCGCCGTAGCGATAATGGTCAGGCTGCCGCCCTCTTCCAGATTCCGCGCCGCGCCAAAGAAACGCTTCGGACGTTGCAGGGCATTGGCATCCACACCACCGGTCAGCACCTTGCCGGAAGCTTACACCACGGTGTTATAAGCCCGTGCCAGACGCGTAATGGAGTCAAGCAGGATTACGACATCTTTCTTGTGCTCAACCAAACGCTTGGCTTTTTCAATGACCATTTCGGCCACTTGCACGTGACGGGTAGCCTCGTCAAAAGTCGACGAAACCACTTCACCCTTGACCGAACGTTGCATCTCGGTCACTTCTTCCGGGCGCTCGTCAATCAGCAACACAATCATCACGGCTTCCGGATGATTGGCGGTAATCGCATGGGCCAGTGCTGCAGCATCACGGTTTTACCCGATTTTGGCGGAGCCACCAGCAGTGCACGCTGGCCTTTGCCAATCGGAGCCACCAGATCAACGATACGGCCAGTGATATTTTCCTCACCGCGAATATCGCGTTCCAGTTTGAATTGCTCAGTCGGGAATAACGGCGTCAGATTCTCAAACAGGATTTTATGTTTGGAATTTTCCGGCGGCTCGCCATTAACCTTATCGACCTTCACCAGCGCAAAATAACGCTCGCCATCCTTAGGTGTGCGAATCTCGCCTTCGATGGAATCACCGGTGTGCAAATTGAAGCGGCGAATCTGCGACGGGCTGACATAAATATCATCAGGCCCAGCCAGATAAGACGTATCCGGGCTGCGCAGAAAACCAAAACCGTCCGGCAACACTTCCAGCGTGCCTTCACCATAAATGCTTTCGCCTTTTTTGGCCTGGTTCTTGAGAAGCGCAAAAATCAAATCCTGTTTGCGCAGACGGTTGGCGCCATCAATCTCGTTGGCAATAGCCATTTCAACGAGTTCGGTGACATGAAGGTGTTTGAGATCAGATAAATGCATAGCAGCCGTAAGGTCGACTCGAAAACGATTAGGCGGAACGCTTATTCGGGGGTGTGGAAGCGGATACGAAACAGGCGGCATGGTAAAGCCGCCTGTCTTTGAAGAATGTGAGGGGAGAATAGACGCTTTAAATGTGGCTGTCAATAAAAGCGGTCAACTGGCTTTTGGCCAAAGCGCCCACTTTGGTAGCGACCACATTACCATCCTTGAAGATCATCAGAGTCGGGATGCCGCGAATACCAAATTTCGGCGGCGTCAGCTCATTCTGGTCGATATTCAGCTTGGCTACTTTCAGGCGGCCATCGTATTCCTTGGCCACTTCATCCAGAATCGGCGCAATCATCTTGCAAGGACCACACCACTCAGCCCAGTAATCAACCAGCACCGGGCCTTCGGCCTTCAGCACGTCTTGTTCAAAAGAATCGTCGGACACATACTGGATCAGATCGCTCATGGCTTCCTCTCAATGAATTCTGTAGGTGAAGAAAACGTAATCAGGCCTGCACTACTCTTCATTAAAGCAGCCGACACCGCGTTTTCCGGCAAGATTGCAACGATGGTAACAAGCGACCGCGCCAGCGGCAACCTGCAACACGCCGATGCAAGCTACATGGTGCAAATTGGCCAGCTTTCAAGCACACAGCAGTCCGCAAACTGACTCAATGCCAGCCATCATGCCAGCGGGCTAACATTTGGATAACAATCTCCTGCTACTGTCCTGCCCGTGCTTCGGTATAATGCCAAGCTGTTTCTACCAAGAAGGACTCAAGATGGGTTTCTTGCAAGGCAAAAAAATTCTCATCACCGGCATGATTTCCAACCGCTCCATCGCCTACGGCATCGCCCGTGCATGTCACCGTCAGGGTGCGGAGTTGGCGTTTACCTATGTGGTAGACAAACTGGAAGACCGTGTCCGTGACATGGCTGCCGACTTTGGCTCCAAACTGGTTTTCCGCTGCGACGTACAGAACGACGATGAGATCAACCAGTTGTTTGTCGATCTCGGCAAAGAATGGGACGGGCTGGACGGTTTGGTACATGCCATCGCCTTTGCCCCGCGCGAATCGCTGGAAGGTGATTTCCTGGACGCACTCACGCGCGAAGCATTCCAGACAGCTCAGGACGTTTCTGCCTACAGTTTCCCGGCTCTGGCCAAAGCTGCCCGCCCGATGATGCAGGGCCGCAATGCAGCACTGCTGACCTTGTCCTATCTGGGCGCAGTTCGTGCCATTCCGCATTACAACGTTATGGGTCTGGCTAAAGCCAGCCCGGAATCGGCCGTACGTTTCATGGCTGCCAGCCTCGGTCGTGAAGGTATCCGCGTCAATGGTATCTCCGCCGGTCCGATCAAAACCCCGCCGCTTCAGGCATCTCCGGCTTCTCCAAGCTGCTGAGCATGGCCTCCAGCCGGGCCTGCCTGCGGCGCAACGTGACGACAGAAGAAGTCGGCAATACCGCCGCCTTCCTGCTCTCCGATCTGGCATCCGGCATCACTGGTGAAATCACTTATGTGGACGCTTAAGCTACAACATCAACGCCCTCAACGTTCCGGATGCTTGAGCATAGCTTCTCGAACTAAGCGCAAATCACACCAAGAGCCCGGCCAGTGTCGGGCTTTTTTTGTTTCTGCCTGATTACTTAAAACAGCTGCTCGAGCAGGGAACATCTCAGCCTGTTAAACGCAGCTATGCCAACGGTTTATTCAATCCGCCAGCGCATTATCTTTAGCTATTGCGCAGGTGGTGCGGTTACCGCTCCAGCTCGTTCTCCAGCCGCGGCAGGTTGCACCGGCACCTGAGCGTTATTGGCTTCCGAGCCATACGGCGGGAAGTTATACGGTTCTACCGGCAAAGCTTTCAACTTATCTTGCACATCGGGCTGCGCAGCAGAGATATCGACCGGTACCGACTGATAGACATGAGTCAGCCGTTCGATACGCCCGCCATCGATATCGGCTTAAGCAATGGTACTCGGCTTTCTTCCAGAGCCAACTCCGTCAGGTTGCTCTCAGCACGCACGACAAGTGGTCGTTTGTCGGCATATTCCTGCACCGGTTCGTAGGGAAGCCATGACCCAACGATCCTGATCCAGCCCGAACAAGAACGGCTCGTCAATCACCCGCACCGGCGTACCCGGCTTGAGCTGCGGGAACAATTCGGCCGCATCCTCCGGATACAGATGCAAACAGCCATGACTGGTGCGCATTCCCACTCCCCATGGCTTATTGGTTCCATGGATGAAAATTCCGGGGAAGCCGGTTTGCATGGCCAGCATCCCCATCGGATTATCCGGACCGGGGGGAAATACTCCGGCAGTTCAACCCCCTCTTCCTTTAAATGCTCATCATGAATACTCTTGGGAACGAACCAACCGGGGTCGCGATATTTGGCGGTGATCTTGGTGGTACCGAGCGGCGTTGACCAGCCTTCCCGGGCGATACTGACCGGATAAGTAATCACCTGCGGCGGCTGGTTTTGGGCAGCGGGCGGAAAGAAAAACAGCTTGCTGGGAGATATTGATGATGATTCCATTCCGGGCCTGGGGGCAAAATGAATTGCCGTGGCACCACCACTTGCTTGGCCGCCAGCCATACCGATGCATGAGGATTGGCAAACACGATTTCGTCATAGCCCACATCGAAGTGCCGGGCGATGTCCAACAACGTATTATCCTGACGTGGACTGACCACTATGGTTTTACCGACGACAGTGGAGCCGTCCGTAGGCAGCGTGAACGTGGCGGCCACACTATAGGGAGCGATACCGCAGGCTATCAGTAACCCCAGCCCACCGCATCGCAACACTGACCACAGCGCCGACATCATAAAAACACCATGTTTATGCATAACTTCAGGAAAATTCGGTTTGCGTGCTTGCTGCTCGGGTTGATGTTATCGACACCCGTCTGGGCCGACTCGTCGCACTGGATTCTGGTCGACAGCGCCAGCCATACCTTGACAGTATTAACCACCAATAATCGTGTTCTGGCGCGATTCGATAATATTTCCCTCGGTCGGGGCGGCGTCGCGCCGGTACATTATCGCGGCGATGACACCACGCCACAGGGAGAATTTCGTATTTGGCAGATCCGTCCGTCCGCGCAATTCGGCATGTTTTACGAATTGGACTATCCCACTCCCGCACATGCCAAATTGGCATGGCAAGCGGGAAAGATTGATCAGCCAACATTTGATTCCATCACCCAGGCCAATCTTAATCACCAGCCACCACGCCGCGACACGGCACTGGGCAGTGAGATCGGCATACATGGACTTGGCCATGGTAACGCCATCATTCACAAACAATACGACTGGACTTCCGGCTGTGTGGCGCTCACCAACAGCCAATTGCATCATCTCACGCGCTGGGCCAAGCCCGGCATGCGGGTAGTCATTCGCTAGGGGTAAGAACCGGCGATGACTACCCACTACAGCGTTACTTCATCATGGTTTTCTTGAACATGCGGTTCAGCTTTTCATTGGTTTCTGCCGCTGTCTGATTGGCCTGATTGGCGGTGTTCACCGCCTGATCGGCCTTCTGGTTAGCCATATTTGCAGTCTGGTTGGCCTGATCGGCCGTTTGCTGTGCCTGCATGGCCATGGCACGTACTTTTTCCAGATCGCCATTGCTGGCACAGCCACCCACCAACAGCAACGCGGCACAGGTGGCCGAAGCCAGTAACGATTTACGTGTGATATACGATTGAAGCACGGTATTCTCCTTTACGAATAAAGATATCCAGATTAGTGCATCTATCGCCGAATCATGGCTATTGCTAGCGGCGTCTTGGGTAGAGCACGTCTATTCATCATAAAAGCATAGTCGGGATAGTACAAATTGACCGACTCATGGCAAAACCATGGCCTCATGGCCATGGCGGTGAACCTGTTTAAGCCTTGCCTATGCAGCAGCAACCACCGCCCCCCAAGGCACATGATGTGAGGCGGCTTTGAAATGCAGACACTGCGGGATGGGTATCTGACGTATTAAAATGGCCAAAGACTGCACCGCCATTTTCTATCCAATTGTTATCAGGAAGGTCGTCATGGCAAACACCCAACCGGGAATACTGGCTCCTATACCCAGTGTAGGTCGACATTTATACTTTTCCATTGAACACAGCAATGAGATTGCCTCGTGCCTGCAGGCCCTGCGGGCTTTCGTCGATGGAGAACAGGTGGTGGTTGGACTTGGCCAATCAACGGTGCTGGCGCTGGGACATGCCATTGCGGGGTTGAAGCCGTTTCCTGACAGCGTGGCACCCGGGCTGGATATTCCTGCCACACCGGCAGCGCTGTGGTGCTGGTTACGCGGGGAAGATAACGGCAAACTTTTTCATGTTACCCGCAAGCTTGAACAGCTGTTGGCTCCGGCCTTTCGCCTCAGCCATAGTCTGAGTACGTTCAAGTACGATTCTGGTCGCGACCTGACCGGCTATGAGGACGGCACGGAGAACCCGGAGGGTGACGAGGCACTGGCCGCTGCCATTGTGGCAGGCCAAGGCGCCGGGCTGGATGGCTCCAGCTTCGTTGCCGTGCAGCAGTGGGTCCATCAGATGGAAGCGTTTTCCAACCTGCCGCAACAAGAGCAGGACAACATCATGGGACGGCGCCCGGCGGATAATGAGGAGCTGGATGATGCCCCGCTGTCTGCGCACGTCAAGCGCACAGCGCAGGAAAGCTTTGACCCGGAAGCCTTTATCCTGCGGCGCTCCATGCCATGGGCAGAACAGGGCAAGGGCGGCTTGGCTTTTGTCGCATTCGGCAAATCGCTTGCGGCCTTTGAGGCACAATGGCGACGGATGACAGGGCAGGAAGATGGTATCTGCGATGCCTTGTTCCGTTTCACGCGACCAGTCACTGGCGCTTACTTCTGGTGCCCACCGCTGGCTAACCAGCAGCTGGATTTATCCGCATTGGGCCTATAATCGATCAGGCCCTAGCAGTGGGTAAAGGTTGGCCGAAACAAGGGCGATGCCGTCATGGCATCGCCCTTGTTGCTTACTAACTTACCCAATCATGCTTAAGCATGGTGGTGCGGCAGAAGGCTTTCATGTCTGCCGCTGTGAGCGGGCGGGCAAACAGATAACCTTGCATGACGTAGCAGCCGCGCGACACCAGATAATCGCGTTGTTCCGGCGTTTCGACGCCCTCGGCCACCACATCCATCCCCAGATCGCGCGCCAACGATAGCGTGGCTGTGGCCACGGCAGCATCTTCGGCATTGCCGGGCAGGTTCATCACAAAGGAGCGGTCGATCTTGAGGCGGCTGATCGGATAACGTTTGAGCCGTGACAGCGAGGAGTAGCCGGTGCCGAAGTCGTCCAGGGCAAACGAACTACCCAAGGCAATCAAGGCATGGAAGCGCTGCAGATTGTCATCGGAATCGTCCATCAATGCGCTTTCGGTCAGTTCAAACTCGATGGCACCCGGTGGTATCTGATGGCTGGCAAACAGCAATTGCACGCTGGCCGCCAGCGTACTGCGGCCCAACTGTACCGGAGAGAGGTTGACCGAAATGCTCAACGGCATGCCCTCGGCCTCCCAAATCTTGTATTGTCGGCAGGCTTCGGCCAACACCCACTGCCCTAACGGCACAATCAGGCCACTGCGCTCCGCGAGACTGATGAACGCATCCGGCATCATCATGCCGCGTTCCGGGTGATACCAACGCACCAGCGCTTCGCAGCCGATGCACTGGCCACTGACCGCGTCCACCTGCGGCTGATAGTACAGTTGCAAACCACCAGCCGAGTCCTCCAGCGCATGACGAAGGTCGCGCTCAAGCGTCAGCCGCTCCAGCGCATCGGCGTTCATCGACGGCTGGTAATAGCGCACATCGTTGCGCCCGGCGGCCTTGGCAGCATACATGGCCAGATCGGCGTGGCGCAGCAGGATATCGGGATCCGGGCCATCCTGAGGAAACAGCGCCACCCCGATACTGACGGTGCAGCTCAGTTCATGATGTTCAACCAGAATCGGCCGGGCAAAGGCTTGCAGCAGGTTCTGCACAATGTCGGTGAGCGATTGCTCCAACCCTAGCGGTAACAGTACGACAAATTCGTCGCCGCCCAGTCTGGCGAGCAATGCTTCCGGCGGCAGCGGAACGGACAGCCGTCTTGCCGCTTCCACCAGCAGCAGGTCACCCACCGGATGTCCCAGACTGTCATTGACGGTCTTGAATTCGTCCAGATCGAGAAACAGCACGGCAAACTGGCTACCGTTGTTGTAACGTTGCGAATTGATTTGCACAGTTTAGCGCTTGCTTTTGCACTGCCTAAGATGGTCAACCGGTGCAAATAACCCGCAAAAATCCCGGCTTTTAACCCCCCCTACTCAATCAGACTGGCCGCGACAAACAGCGCATCCAGCTGCGCATCGGTCAGCCCAAGCAGCTGCCCCACGCCGGTGATAAACGGGCTGTACCGCTTGAACGTCTGCGCATCCTGCCAAGCCAGCTTCAGCATCATGTCCGTACCCTCGGCGGCAATGAAAGCTTCCACCTTGTCCAGCAGACCAGCCTGATACAGGGCGCCACGCGCTTGAAAGCGAGTGACTTCCTGCGGAATAGCCGGTGATAGGTCTGGCGTCACTTCCTGTTTGACAGGACGCTCCGGCAACACCATCCACTGACCGCCCTGATACCGGCCACCTCGCTCCCTGATGTTGGTGGTACCGGCGTTAGTGTCGAGTAGTGCGGAAGCGGTCCAGTCGGGTCAAGCTGTTCAACATGGTCAAACAGCCAGTCAGGACCACAGACGTAAACACTGATCAGGTCGGCCATGGTTAAGTCCTCACGTAGGCTTTGAGCTGGGTACCACGGACACACAGACTTTCTATGTTAGGGACAACGAACTGGGAGACAGGGTCATAGCTATAGCTCCTTGCGTCAGAGGCTACGGCGCCTATCGCTGACCCGTAAGGGATTGCCACAAAGACGCCGTTTCCATGAGCGATCATTTTGCAGGGGCTATAAACCGGTAGCGGTATAACTTCCCAGTCGATACCGTTCAGAGAAACGGCAATAGCTGATGCCCTAGTGGCGGCAGCTATTGCTACAAAAACCCCATTTCCATAGGTGATGCTGCTCCAGTTGGCGGCCGCAGTAACCGGGTAAACGTCCCATGTAATGCCGTCGCTAGAGATAAAGACATTAGCCGACGTCCCGTAATACAACGCCACAAATACTCCATTCCCATACGCCACTGAATATATGGTGGCGGCCATCGGGAGGAGGCGCTGCGTCCAAGTGATTCCATCTGGCGACGTGACGTACTCTTGTATGCTGGTTCCGCCCATGGCAATAAACAGGCCATTGGCGAAAACAAGGGTATTCCAATAGGAATAGATGGGTATCGAGCGCTGGGTCCACGTCACGCCGTCTGCCGACGTTGCAATGACATTAGACGTCCAAGTTATCGCCAAAAACGTACCGTTGCCGTAAGCAACGGCCTGCCAGTATGCCGACGCTGGTAGCGTCCGCTGGGTCCATGTCACACCGTCTGCCGACGTTGCAGCAATAGCCGAGTTATAAGTCACCGCTACAAATACACCGTTTCCGTAGGCGATGGACTGCCAGTTAGCCGATACCGGTAGTGCGCGTTGTACCCAATTAATCCCATCGTTCGAAGTGGCGGCAATGGCTGTTCCGTAGGCTATTGCTACAAAAATGCCATTCCCATAAGCCATAGCCTTCCGGGTAGTCGATGCCGGGAGAGAACTGCTAGAAAAATCTCCAATATTACGTGTGGGGATAGTTCCCAGCTTCCCGTACAGCACCGGATAGCTGCTTTGCAGGTAGGCCGAGCCATCACAGGGCAACCAGTCAGGGCCGGGGGCATCGGCTGAATAGAGAATGTCGCCCGACTTGCTAGAGCCACGGTTAAACAGGCTTTTGATGTCAGCTCCAATCGCGCCGAGGGCAGACTGAATGTTCGCAAGCAGCGACATACGGCAGCCCTCTTACGCCTTGGCAGCGTTGTAGGCGGCAACAAGGTCCACAGTCGGGTCGCCCACGCCAATGTTCTGGCATGCCTGCAGCTGCTGGGCGGCGGTCAGGCTCTGCACATCAGCGAACGACACGCGGTTCCCCACGGCGGTGAGCAGGTTGTCCAGCGCGGTGTCATCACTGCCCAGCTTGGCTTCGATTTCCTTCAGCGTGTCATAGGCCGCGCTGGCCCCGCCGAGGATGTCCGTCTTCAGCTGGTTGAGCAGGTCGGTGAGCTTGCTGGATGAGTAGGTTGAAGTAGTCGACGCAGACGTGTCGTTGATGACCGTCGTGGACTGCAGCGCGGCCTTCAACTCGTTGATAGCCGCGACCAGCGAAGCCTTGGCCGTAGTAGTCAGCGCCGCTGGGTTGCCGACAGCCGCGTTCAGGGTTTTGACATCAGTGCCAAGCGCCTGAGCCAGCAGGGTCAGTTTGGTATCAAGGGACATGGTGGGGGTTCCTTACAGTTTGGCGATTTGATAAATCAGAGTGAGGTCTAAGTCGAAGTCATCGGTACCGGATGGCCCGGGCGGGCCGGGTGGACCCTGCTCTGCCGAGGTGGTGAGCACCTCGCGGTCGATAGCCGTGGTTTCCAGCACCTCGGCCTCGATGCCCGGCACCAGTTCGATGATTTCCGGATCGCTCATGGCGCCAGCACTCCCGGTTTCACGACGATCGTCCCGGTCATGACAAGGTCCACGCGGCGTGGCTCAGGGCCGGGCCAGCGCACTCTCAGGTTGAAAACGGCAGAACGCCGGGCGTAGGCTCGGGTGATGTCTGATTCGATACGGACGGTGAAGGTACTACCTGTCACGGCAATCCCAGTGCCAGTGGTCAGGAACAAGAGTGTATCCGTGGCCCCAGCATCGGCCTTGGCCACCAGTTCGAACTCGGCCCCGGTTAGATCGACAGGCTTACCACCCGCCGTCCACTGCCAAGACTTCTCGAAGGTGCAGCCTTGGGTAATCTCCAGTGGGTCGGGACGGGCATACGGTTTCATGGGGTTCCTAAAGCAAAAACGCCGAACAAGGTGAATTGTCCGGCGTCTGGTTGCTTCAGGGAGGTGGGAAGGGGTTCGGTTAAGTTATGATCAATCAACATTGATATGGAGTAAAAATTGGAATTACTTATTAATGCTATAACGGATTCTTGCTGGGCAACTAATACCTTTGGGGTTGGATTAATTGCATTAACAAGATTTTTTAACCATACAAAGATTGGATGGGCATTAGTTGGGCTTACTTTGGTTATTATTGCATTTGGAAATACTATTATAATGATAAATATCGGACAAAACCCGTCGCAACATATAGCTTCAATATTCAGTACGTTTGCACTTGGATCATTGGGAGTTCGTTTTATTGGAAACTGGATAACAGATGGTGCAAAGTGAATAACATGAAATACGTTATAGGCTAATCTCTCTAACTAAACAAAAAACACACTCTGGTCGTTCGGGTTATCTGACAGGAAGATCCTGTCCGGGGAGATGGCCCGGACATAGCTGGCGTTGGCGTTCTTGCGCAGGATTTTGTCTTCGGGGATAACCTGCTGGGTGGTCAGGTCGTAGTAGACGTGGTGGTCGACATGGCTGGTTGACTCACTGATCGTCAGCGGCATGACATTCAGGGTATGGCTGCCGTCCGAAAAACTACCGACATCAATATCGTCGGTGCCGATATCAATCCCGATCAGGCTGTGCGTGATTTCCAGCGCCGGAAGGTCGAAGCTGTCCGTGCCGTACGGCAAGATTTCCCCGGTATCTTGCCGACGCGACCAACCATCCTCTGCATTTTTCCGATGAAAATCAAACGAAATGGACCCGATTTTCTGGCTGAAGGTGTAGTCCTCCAGATAGTAGCCGTACTCGACGATGTACGGCGTCCCCATCGGGTGGCCCGCCCCGTCAGAGGTCGGATACGTCAGCTCTTCCCTGACTTTGACCATTTCGACGGTACTGGTTGTTCTGACATAGAAGTCGACCGGTACGACTTTGCCCGCTTCACTCAGGGTATAGAGCGGCCCTTTGTAAAAATACGTCCATCCCCCTTCTTCTACGTCAACCCGTACCCGTCCAAGCTGTTGAATCGTCATCGTCACGTCGTAGCGGGTCTTATTGATGCGGTACGGGTCACTGACATTGTCCGTACGGACCACGCTGGTCACGTTGACCTGGTAGTAATAGCGCCGGGTGCTTCTCAACAAGGCCGTCTTTCCATCTTTTGAGGCCATGACCCACTCGTAGTCGCTGTCATCGTCCTCGGTCTTGGTGATGGCGCTATGAACCACGACGTTGGGCTGGTAGGTGTACTCCCGGTCATCGGCGTAGCCTCCCGCCCCAACCGTGAGTTTCAAGACTTCGCCGGGAGCGATGGGGTACAGCCAACAAAGCCATCCACCACCAAGACGATGCTTGCCGCCATACACCGACATCTGCGGCCCGGATGTCCAGATATCGTTTCGGGCACCGGGCACGTTTTTAGGGGCGTTCGGTACCGTCGTGACATTCATGTACACGGGGCTGCCACCAGTAAGAAATCCACCATAATTATTCAGTTTGCAATCAAACGGATTGATGCCCTTCCATGGGAATGTTTGGCCGTCATCGCGGAATAGTGTTCCAGTGGTACCAAACCCGGTGATGCTTGAATATGGGGCATCTTTGTCTGGGGTAACGACGACATACCCACCGCCAATGAATCCGTATTGGGTCGGCTGGTCGATCATCATGCCCCCTGTTTGAAGGTGATGGTGACGGGTGACCCAGTGGGGTTTCCGCTGCTGTTTGACTCGGCAATGGTCAGGGTTTTGATCGGCACTGTTCCAATCCGGAACAGCCCGTCATGGGTAAAGTAAGGCGTGGTGTCGGTGGTGCTGTCGTAGAGCGTCCGGCCAGTTTCCACATAAGCGGCGGCCAGTCCCGCCGACGTCTGGCCAGTCCC
Organism: Paludibacterium denitrificans; assembly: GCF_009707705.1. GTDB lineage: Bacteria > Pseudomonadota > Gammaproteobacteria > Burkholderiales > Chromobacteriaceae > Paludibacterium_A > Paludibacterium_A denitrificans. Next base: position 348,821 of record NZ_WLYX01000001.1, read on the forward strand.
ACTACCTTCCGTTGCCTTGCCACGAAATATCCCGCCGGGAATGCCGCCGGGTCCGCTGGCGGGCGGTAGGCCGTTATCGGTCTTCTGGCTGGAGTGCCGGGCCAGTGCCCGGGCGACTTCGGCCGCTTCTTGTGCGCTCATTCGGGCCATGGTTACACCTCGTAGATTGCGTTGCTGACCAGGGAAAGGTTGGCGTACTGGCCATCGTCCAGTCCGGCATCTTCAACCTGCAGCCACAGTGCTTGCATGCCGGACACCACTTGCCCGATGGCCACGCTGGCATTGCCATGGGCGAGTTCTGAGAGTGAGTTGGCCAGTTTGACCTGGCTGGCCGGGAGTCCGGGTCCGATGGCCTGCGCCGTCAGGGTGATGGTTTCACCACTGGGTGTCATGGCCACCTTGCTGCCATCGGTACCGACCCAGATCCGGGTAACAGTGCCACCGGCCAGTGACAGGCTGGCAAGCGGCTGGCTACGCTCGGCATCACGATAAAAGCCGAATGTCAGGTTCATGAGCGGAACTCCAGATGATCGACAGGAATGGCCACCGACACGGTGTAGGCCAGTTCCCGCGAGACCGGGTCGGTGAGGTAGACCGGAATCTCCGGCACGGCGATGGCCACTTCATGGGGGTATTCCGAGGCGGCATCGCCACTAGCCCCCGTGGTATAGCCGGTGGTGCTGGTGCTGTACTGGCTACGTCCCTCAAGGCAGGTGCCCAGATCCGCGCTATCCGCCTGTGACTGGCTGGGCAGTGCCTCCAGCTCCGGGCTTTTTAGCGGGTCGCTGTCGACGGTGCCGACACCGATAAGGCCCGAGATGGCTAGCTCGACAGCAGCCAGTGCGCTACCCGCCGTCAGGTCGTAGGTTTCGGTCAGGCGGGCAATCTTGCCGCTGGCCAGCAGGTCGGGCCGGTCTACTGTGATCGCCCGCGAGGTGTCTAAAGCCGGGTTAATCGGAAGCGTGAATTTAACGCGGGTTAAGCGGTGGGATTCCAGAATCTGGCGCCGGGCAATGGCAGCCAGTGTCTGGATGGCCAGATTGGCGTCCTCTCGGGTGGCATCGGCCAGACTGGTGAGGTCGACCGAGGTGGTGCCCACTTCCGGTAGCATGGTGGTCGAGTCCGTCCAGGCTGAGGCGTCGAACGCACTGCTTCGGCATCGATGCTGGCGGTCTGCCCCTGTTTCTTCATCTCGCCCAGCGCGGTAATGCTGTCTGGTGCCTTAACGGTGATCCGCCAGCGCTCGGTCAGGGTCTGCACCACCCGCTTGGCAATGGCGATCACCGCCGACTCGCAGCGCGGATCGTCTTCGGGCTTGCCGGTGTAGTCGTTACGGTACCAAAGCACGGCGGCGGCATCGCTCGGGACGGTTTCACCGTCATGCAGATTGCCGCTGCTGTCGATATAGCCGACATAGTGCTGGCCTTGTAGCGGTGGCGTGTAGAACTCGGAGAGCAGCTTCCAGCCGCTGCTGTCGACCGCTGATTTGAACAGGCTTTTTTCTGGGAGTTTGTACGGCTTGCCGTTGTTGCCTTGGGCAAAGGCGGCATAGCTCATGCCCATCGACCGGTATAGGTGCGACGGTATTCGTGCAGGCGTGGATAGCGGTATTGCAACGAGCAGTCGACGACGCGCTCTTGCGCGGCCTGACCGATGATTGCCGTCCCTTTGCCATTCCGGGCAACTTGAAATGGCGTGCCCCACATCGTGCACTGGATAGTGCCGTAGGTGAGCGTGACGCACGGGGTATAGCGGCCATCGGCCGGGGTTTCGTGACCTTGGCCGACCAGTGGCCACCGGCGCCTAAACTGTGGCGGTCAAGGTCTGGCCACCGACCTTCACCGTTACGGTCATCCCGGGCGTGGCCACGCCGGTGAGTGTCGGCTGGGTGCTGGTGGTCAGGGTCTTGCCGTCCGACAGCTTGCAGATCGCCGTGGTGCTGATGGCCTGTTCCGACTCGTTGTCATTGGTGACCGGGTTGATCACCGACTTGTGGCTGCTGGGCTGAATCGACAGCGATTCATCGACGATATCGCCCGCATGCAGGGTCAGGCTGGACGCCAGCCCGGCCCATGGTGTCAGGCGCGGATTGCCGTAGACATCCAGATCATAGGCAGCGGGAATGGTAGAGAGACGGTCCGTGGCGTACTGCAGGCTGTCGGCGTAACGGGCAAAAACATGTTGAGACCAGTAGCCGCCCAGCAATGCTTCCAGCTCGGCCCGGCTGGACAGAGCCAGCGACTCGCTGCGCCGGTCACGGGCATGCAGGGTGACAAAGTCACGATCCTGGCCAAACTCGGGCGTGTCCACGATGCCGGTAAAGCGTCGCTGCCAGCTGGCCAGCACGTTGGGGCGCATCTCGACCACCAGTGGCTTGCCGGTCAGGTCAAACAAGCGTTGCCCGGTCAGCAGCAGCTTGACCGTGGCGATACGGGAGGCAGACTCCTCCGCTTCGATGACGACCGACCCGGTCAGGTGGTCGGTGATGTCCTGGTCAGCGAGTAGAACACGGATATCCCAGATCGTGGCGGCATCCGGCTGGGTATGGGCGACGGTGACCACCAGCGGCAGCGAAACGGTTTCGCCGGTGATGGATTCGCCTCCGGCCGTACCGAATGGCGCCGGCCAAGGGTCGTCAGGCCGAACATCACTGAGGCACTCCACCACTACCGCCTCCGGTATACCCCGGGGGAAGGTCAAACCACGGCATCTCACCACCCAGCAAGGTGGATTGCAAAACGACGTAAAAGAAACCGGTTCGATAACACAACAAAACAAGCGAAGTCGCGGTGGTGGTGTCATCAATCACAGGGAAGGTAAACGCTGATCCATCCGCATTTTTAATCGTGGGAGACCAACCGAGCACCGGCGCCCACTGATCGCCATTCACGACATAGGGAAAGCATGTCGGGGCGGTATTCATCAACTTCTGCAGATCGGCGGAAAAAACCGGCATGTAAACACGGCTACCTGCTGGCATGGATGTCCACGGCGTTTGTGCAGAAGTTGCCATGTCAGGTAGCTTACCACTGGCAATCCGTCCGGCCCTCGGGCAATACAAGATAAATTTCCGCCGGAATGTTTTCCCGCCATCGATCCATTCGACAGCGATATACGCTGACGAATATTGGCGATTTAACAGTGCGGTATCCAAGGTGATCCAGTCTGCGAGCGGGGGCACGCCCGTCCCGTCCCAGTCCGCGCTTAGTGTCGTTTCCCAGCCGTCGAAATAGATTGGCTGGCCATTGATGGCCTCAACTTCCGGGGAAAAGTTTGGATTAGGCGTGCTCATCATTCTTCCTCTATGGTTATGGTCCAGCCCCATGTGGCCGAGCGCGGGTCGGTGTCTTCCGTGAGTTCCAGATAGCCGGTGAGCCGGGGCCAGTACACATACATGCCGTCGCGGATGACGCCGGGAACATCCGGGCGTTCGGAGACCGGAGTGCCAATGGGCACGGCACGCGGGGCAACGCAGTCAATGGTGTGGACGATGCTCCGATCCGGTGGCGGCCAGCGGGAGCGGCGTCCAACCGGTGCCGGACAGTTCGCTACGCAACTTGCTCCAGCGGGATTGCAAATGGCCACGGCCATTGCTCATGCGCGTCAGGGTGCGTCCGCCAAGGGTCTCGTACCGCTGGGTGACTTTAACGGCGGATTTAACCGGGATTAACACGCCGTCGATGCCGAATGTCAGGGCATAGTCGTGGATGTTCATGGTGTCAGCCCCTCTTCAGGTTCATGAGTTTGGCGGCAGCCACCAGCTGTTTCACCGCATCCTCGCTACCGGAGAGCGGGACCGGGTCGGACTGGCCGGGAAAATGCAGGTTGATCGCCCGCAGGTTAGAGCCGGAGGCACTGACCGGGGCGTCTTTGAGGTGTGGCAGCTGGGGCAAGGGATTGAAGGTAGGCAGGTTCGAGACCAGTCCGCCGGTGTCATAGCCACGCCAGCCTTGCAGGGCTTTCAGCCCATACTGGTTGATTTGGGCAAACAGGCCCAATGCGCCCGGCTCACGGGTGACTTCCTGACGCATCACAAACTCATCGGCGTGAACAACACCGGCGGGCGTGTATTTGCTACCCGGCCCGGTCCAGCCACCACTATCAAACCCCTTGGGGGCAGCAGCAGGTGCCGTGGCGGGACTGCCGACCTGCTGTGTGTTCACCGTCACTGTGACGGTTTTATCCGACAGCTTGGCAATCTGCGCTTCCAGATCCTCAACGTCTTTGCGGGCTTTTTCCGTATCAGCAGAAACCGTGACACGGGCTTCTTTACTGATCAGCGCACTGAGCCGGGTTTCCAGATCGGTGATGGCGGTTTTTTGTGCCTCGATGTCCTGCTTGGCTTTTTCACGGTCAGCCACCAGCTTTTCAGCCTCGGCCTTTTTCGCGTCAATCTCATCCGTATAGGTCTGGTCAACCAGGGCATTGGCCCGCTTGACCTTATCCATCGCGGCACCGTTGTCTTTCAGCTGTTCCGCCAGACTGCTGGCTGCATCGGCCAGTTTGCGGGCACGGGTAAAGTCACCAGCAGCCCGAGCCGCATTGGCCGTGCTCAGATTGCTGTCGACCTCGCCCCCGATGTCCTTTTGCTGATCCTCTTCAGACATCCCCTTGCGCTGCAGATTGCGGAGCTTGGCGGCACCGCTGTCTCTGGCATCGAGCTGGGACTCTTGCAGCTTCTTGATGTCATCAGCGACTTGCTTCTCTTTTTCGGCAATCTTTTTCAGGTCTTCTTCGCGCTTGCGGACGCGTTCGTTACCGGTTTTGATTTCTGCCTTGAGAACGTCCTGTTGCAGCCGGTTAGTGGTGTCGACAATCTTCTGTTCTTCTGCCGTTAGCCGGACACCGGTCTGGATTTTATTGGCAATGGAATCCTCCATGGCCTTGCGCTCGGCTTCAGCCTGTTTCTTCAAATCCTTGGCTTCAGCATCCGCCAGTTCCTGCCGAGCCAGTTGAAGCTTGGTGGTCAGTTCCTCACGCTTTTGCAGGGTTTTGTTCAGTTCCTCGGACTGGTCAGCCGCCTGCCCATACAGACGGGCCGAGCGGGCGGCATCCAGTGCTGACTGAGAGGTTTTGCTTGGGTCGGTGGCATCCTGCTGTGCAGTACGTTTAGCCGTTACCGCATTCCAGTACGATTGAGCGGCATGGATGCTGTCGGTGTAGTCCTTCCGTTCCGCCGCGTTCATAGCTGCAATTTCACTGGCCGATTTCAGCCGGACGTCTTTGTATTTCTCGTTATCTTTGATCGCAGCATCGATGTCCGCTTTGCGTTTGGCGTCCGCATTCTCAATGTCGCGGTTTTCCTGATATAGCTTGTAAAGCGTAATAATTTGGTCGATCAGTACGGCATACGCAGCCAAGTAAGCAAGAGAGGTGGCAATCCCTGTAACCGCCATTCCAATGTTCTTCAGGCTTCCAACCACCGCTGGAGCCATAGAGCTAAGGTTGGCGGCACCACTCGCCATACTGGCCAGCGTGCCCACGCCACCAGACTTGGCCAAGTCCATCGCGGCGGCAGAAACAGATTTGATTTGGCCGAGAATGCCCGTCACCGTTTTGATGACATCGCCCCCCTTGAGCACAAAGCCGTCCATCACCCCCATGACGCTGCCAAGCCCAACTTTCAGGCCGATGAATTCCACCAGTAGCGTGCGCAGCGCCGGGGAAAAGGCCAGCGCGGCACTGACGCTGATCAGCCCGAGCGTTATATCTTTGATGACCGGATCAAGCCCGTTCAATCCGTTTAGCAGATCCCGGATGAACTGGACGACGGGTAGCCCGGCGGTCGCCAGCTTCCCAAGTTCCAGCATGAGATCCTTGATGGCGGTCACAAACTCATCGACCTTGGCTTTGTCCGAGGCCTGGACAATGTCGAAGGCACCCTTGGCCGCACCGTTGGCGCCCTGCATGCGGCCAACCTCGGTATTCAGCATCCGGTAGTTATCTGCCAGCGCCATGACCCCACGAGCCGCCTCACTATCCGGGACGATGGTCCGGATCAGATCGATGCCGATATGCTTGTCAGCAATCTGGCGGATGGTGTTATCCAGCCCATTCCATGTAATGCCTAATGCCCGGAGTTTTTCCTTGGCCTCGCCCGTTGGGGCGGATAACTGATAGATGGCACCGTTTACGGCCGTAATGGCTTGTGGGGTCTGATAGCCATTTTTGGTGAGTACGGCCAGTGCGGCCCCCAACTCTTCAAACGACACACCACCAGCCTTGGCCGTTGGCAGGACCAGGCCAATCGACTGAGCCAGTGCCGGAAAGGTCGTTACCCCGTCCTTCACGGTCTGGAACAAGACGTCATAAACCTTTGGCAACTCGCTGACGCTTTTCCCATACGTGTTCAACACGCCCAATCCGACCTGTACGGACGTGGATACATCGGTAAAACCGCCCTTGGCGGCCATGGTCGCTTGCCGCAATACGGCCAGAGCTTCGGAAGGATGGTCAAAGTCACGGCTACCAAAGACATCCGCTAACGCATTGGCGGACTGGGTGGCATCGACCCCCATTTCCCGGCCATCTCGCGGACGTTCTTCGTCAGCATCTGGACCGGTTCCAGTTGCCCATCCAGTTGCGTGGAGACCTTGGCCATGGCCGTGCCAAAGTCGAGGTACTGACGCACGGATTGCTGGGTAATGTAGGCCGCCCCTAGCGAAGGGACCAGCTGTTGGGCTGCACTAGGTAAAACCGTACTGCCCGGACTTCCGGCCCCCTTGGCTTCAGCCCGTAACTCTGCGATTCGTGCCTTGGCGGCACTAGCTGCCCGCTCAAGTTCTTGCGTGGATACCGTTCCCGACTGTGCCAGCCGGGCATAGGCAGCAGAGACCAGATTGATTTCACGCTGCAAATCTTTCTGGCTGCGGATGGCCAATAGCTGTTCGGCTCTGACGATTCTCTGCGACTGATTGACCCGTTGTGACACCGTGGCCACCACCGTCGCCATGCGCTCCTGCTCGGCCGACAGGTTGTGGGTATCCACGCCAGCCGCCGACAGTTCCCGCCGCAGGCCAGACACGGCCATGGTGCTTAAGCCCGCATTTTCAGTTCGGTCTGGACCAGTTGGCGCTCGGCCGTGGCCAGCTGGTTTTCCAAGTCCTTGACCGGCTTGGTCACCGTGGCCAGCTGAGACTTGTAAGCCGCCAGTGCCTCCTTGTTGGCGGTGTACTCGCTGGCGCTTTTCTCCATCGCCGCTTTATGCTGACTCAGTGCGGTGGTGGCGCTATCCAGTTGCCGTTTGGCCTGTGCAATTTCCCCCGCAAAATCTTCTGCTGTCCCTCCGGCCTGGATCGCTTCCTTGCGGATGCTGGTATAGGCCGACGTGGCGGTTTTCAGGGCCTCTTCCAGCGGTTTTAACGCCGAGCGTTGATGCCCCACCTCAACCGCGCTTTGCCGGGTTGTCAGTTCAACTGCCGCCATCGCCTGCTGGAATTGCTGCAAGGGTGCCCGAGCGCCTGCCAAGGCCAGCTGGTAGGAAGCCGTCTGCTCTTTCAGCTTGAAGAACTCTTGTGCCGCCTGCTTGGCACTCTCCTGTGTTTTCTCAAATAGCTGTATCCGGGACGCCTTGTCGGACATCCCCTGCAAGGCCTGGCTGTACTTTGCCTCGGCCTGACCAATGGCCGAAACGAATCCGGCGACATTGGCATTGATGACGTATTGCAGGGTCTGTTGGGTCATGATCGGCTACGGTTTAACTCGTTGATGGCGGCCATAAAAAGCCGCCATGGGTAAGTGAGCGCATTGGGATGGCCTGCTGTGATCACGGCGCACAGCATGGCTTCAAACGTTTCTAGCTGTTCGTCCACTGAAGGTTGGACAGTGCCGTGATCTCCGCCCGCTGTTTCGCTTCCTCCAGCCGGGCCAGCATCCCGAAAAAAGCGGGTTCAGTGCCCGGCAGTGATCCGCAATGGTTTGCAACTCGGACTGGTTAAAGTCAGCCAGCCCGGCACGGTCCAGCCCGGTGATCTGACGAACGGCGGCCAGATCCACGCCGGGCAGCAGCATCTTGTCCAGGATGGTGTCGGCCTGCTGCTCCGGGGACATGGCCTGCGGGTTGGCTTGCAGCGACGAGTCGATGAGCAACTGGCGGATATCTGCCACCGTCAGTTCGGTGACGACGATGGTCTTGCTTAAGCGATTTCGTGGGTTTTTTGCACAACGGATGCTCCATGGGGCGGGCACGGTGTTCCGTGCCCGGAGGGGTTACTTCATGAGGGTTTCACGTACCCACTGAGAGAGGCCATCACCGGTCTGCAGCGGGTCAGACAGCACTTCGAACTTCAGACCGGCCCCACGGAAGTCCTTGCCCAGCAGGGCATACTTGTCGGCAAAGCCGAACTTGCCCCGGAAAATCTCCACGGCCACCTCTTTACGGTTGGCCTTGTTCACCCCATGGAAGATGAGCGAACGCTCTTGGCTGGAGCTTACCAGCCAGTTGACGATGTTCGCCTGCTTGGCCTTGTAGCTGACCTTGATCTTGGCGCCATCAGCGATAGCGCCACTTTCCAGAACAAAGATACCGGCAGCGGTCGGCAGGTAATCTTTACCGGCCACGTAGGGGTCCGGATTCGTACCGGCTTCATCGGTCACAATAAAGTCACCGGCACCGATGTTTTCCAGCGGAACCAGCGTGCCCTTGTAGACAGTCTGTACTTCATCAGAGATAGCCTCTTCCGCCCGCGTGGTGGCCACGCCCATGGTCATCTCAGCGATGATTTCCGGCTGGAAGGTCTTGATGTCCAGATCCAGCGTGACGGCTTTCACTGAGTACATCTTGTCGTAGTTACCACGGCCGCTGTACGCGTCCGGCAGTTCCCCGGGTTTCCTGCTCAATTGTCAGGTTGGCGGTATCGACCATGGCAAACGGCTTGTACTTTTTTTCGCCGTAGGCCGACATCAGCATCTGGCCGGATACCGAATAGGTGTGTTTTTCAGTCGAGGTAAGAATCGGTGCGTAACTCATGCTTCATGCTCCGTAGTGGGGGTAACGGTTGCCTTGGTTAAGGTGGCTTGGCGATTTTGTGGCGGTACAGCCGGGCAGCGGTGCTCGAAGACACCACCAGCTCATGGCCAACCGGATATTCGGTACCGGCGTTTTTGTGCACTTGTAGCAACTCAACGCGCTCGCGCTGGGACGATCCAGCCATGGGTGCCTCCTTTCAGGCGTAAAAATCGGCGTTAAACATCAGCGGGAAATACCCCCAGTCACTGAGGTACATGGCAGCGGGAGGCGTTGCCGCTTGTAGCGGGTCATATAACGCGGTGTCCGGGGTCCAGCCCAACATGGCATCACGGACGCGCGCCAGCAGCTGGCCCGCCTTGGCAATCAGTTGATCCGGACTACCCTGTACGGCGACCACCACCATCCACTGCTGCACGATATGGTTCATGCCATCCATGCTCTGGCTACCGGATGGCACCCCATCCCGGACATAGATCACATACAACGAGGGAGAGATTTGTTCGCCACTGGTGACATCGCTCATCTCCCCGCGCAGGGCGATTTGGCGCACGTCACTGATCTGCTGTTTTAGCTGGGCCACGATGGCTGGCCCCAGCGCGAGGTGATCCGGGCGCATCAGTAGTCCTTCATGCTGTGGCGGGAGAACTTGCGCCGGAGGGCTACCATGACGACCTTGCCGGTCGAGCTGACCGGGGTTTCCGGCACCGGCAAGCCCAGCGAAACGACGCCATTGGCCACGTCCTTGAGCCACTTGATCCCATCGTCGTAGCGCTTGGTCACTTCCTCGCCGGGCTGGCTGGCATAGAGGAAATAGCGCACCAGATCAGCGGCCACACGTTCCAGCGAGCCGGGCACAAACGGCACCGGCAAGGTGTAGCGCTTACCCAGATAGGAATTCACCAGCTCGGTGGCATCGCTGATGGCGCGGGCGACCTTGCCCTGGTCAACTTCGCCGGTATTGGTCGGGTCGGTCACCCGCAACAGGAACTCACGGCCGAAGCGATCTTCGAGACCTTGTTGGGTGATGTAGGGAGTAGAAGTCGTCATGCCCGCATTGTGCGGGCATGGGGGAAATGGCAAAGGCAGGAAGGGGTTCGGTAAGCGTACTGAATGTACGTGGTATATTAATCAATCAGCACATGATTATTCATTTATGATAAACGGTCATATGACTGTCAAAAATTTCATGAGAAAAAACAGGAGAAAAAGGTGAGAGAAAAATTATTTCTAACCCCGGAGACAGAGTCTTGGGTAATTTCCGCTCTTGTAAAGAATGCTGATGTTGGAGAGGGAACCTACTCATTTGTACTGGATGCGGAAGAGAATGGATACGTTGTGAAATTAACCTGCTCAGAAGCAGACTACAAAGCGCTTGTTTACTTTAGCTGTACTAATCCACATTTCCCGGTAGTAGTTAAGCATGCCGCAAATCAGGTAAAAGATAGAGCATCTTGTTTATACCATGCCGTCATGATGGAAAAACTAATCACATATCCACCTGAAGCCAACGTTATCGCCAATCATCTTAACGGCATGAATAACAAACGCAACCCTCTTTCACTTATTTCTACTGCAGAGAATATAAATAAAGGGAAATTCAATAAATACCCAATTTCGCTGCGGTAGGCTTTACATAACCTATGAACATATGCACATAAAGAAATGCAACTCGTCGAGTTAAATCAGCTTAGCAACTGGGGGAAACGTTCAGATGGAAGCCTAGTTATCTTAGATTTAGTGCATTCGAGAAATGAGTAGTGGGTTAATTGATTACTGTTTTTTGGCCTTGTCATTAATTACCCGTACAACAGTGATCTGATAAGGCTTGATTTCATTTGTACGACCAATTGGTTTAGAGTTCACAACAACATCTGCCCTTACTGTAAACTTTCCAGCTAAGTCTGTTGGCAATACACCTGCGCCAAGTACCACTTTTACACGGCGATCAATAAGACCGGTATCAGTCCAGCCCAGCCTTGTTCCTTACTATCTAAGTTAGTCGCTCGAATGTTGAGATCTACATCTGGATAGCTTCGCTCAGTTGGCACATCTTCGATTTTTAGGGTGCTAGGCGCCTTCTGCACAATATCTGAAGGAATGGAAAGTACATCCTGATTTTCCATTGTGATACTTGCTGTGCTGTCACTTTTAGCTGGCTTTACGAACGCGACTGCATCTTTTGCCAGCCCCTTTTTGTCGGAGATAGCTGATTCAACAATGGCCGTCAATTGTTCTGGCTTCAGACTTGCTTGATCCGCCCCAATATTGATAATGACATTGTTATTAATGTTAATGGCTTTCGCCGCTTCCGGGCTCTGCATTGCTACAGCTGCTTTGTACAGTCCATAGCCAACTATAGCCGGGACAAGGGAACCGATCAGTATGTTACGGGTCACTTTTTTCCTGCCTAATGTTTCGCGTATACGAGTTAAGAACGCATCGACTTCTTCTTGATCCTTGAAGAAGATCTTGAGAATGATGTCTTCGGTAAGACTGCCCGTCTGGATCTCTTCGACATAAATGTCCATATGTTCAATAGGGACTGAAGTCACAGCGGTAAGCGTCTTTGGTAAACGTTGCAGTATCCTCTCCAAGGCGACAAGAGAGGATGCTATTTCATGGATCGGGACCGGCTCCTTGTTGGAGTAGTGAACTCGGTGCAAAACTTCCAGTGCAAAAATCCGTAGTCATGTGCAGGTATCATCATTTGATTTTTAGATGATATTAGCATTAATCCTATAAACCCTTAAGCAAATTGCGGTGACATCCGCCATACATGCCCCCCTCCGGTGATGTATGGCGTTCTTTCCCCTAGCTAAAATTCCGAATTACCAGCTCCCCCGTTTCCTTACGGGTTGCTGCCGTTCCTCCCACCGTATAGCAGATCCCAACCCGCTCCATGGCCAGCCCGGCAAACACTTCCCGCATGGCAGGTACATCATTGATGGAGATGATCATCTTTCCTTTGATGGTTCTGGCCAGTTCGGCTAGGAGTTGGTATTGCTCCATGCCGAACGCGTTGCCATAGCCCTCGGTCTGCCAGTACGGCGGATCGCAGTAGAACAAGGTATGGGGCCGGTCGTACTTCGCTACGCATTCGGCCCAGTCCAGATGCTCAATGTACGTCCGGGCCAGCCGTAGGTGGGCGTTTGATAGCTCCTCCTCGAGGCGCAGCAGGTTCAGCCGGGGCGCACTGGTGGTGGCGGTGCCAAAGGTTTGGCCCGTCACTTTTCCACCAAACGCCATTTTCTGCAGATAAAAAAACCGGGCTGCTCGCTGGATATCGGTCAGAGGCTCCGTGCGGGTCAGTTGTAGCCACTTGAACATTTCACGGCTGATCAGGGACCATTTGAACTGCCGCACGAACTCTTCAAGGTGGTGCTGTACCACCCGGTACAGGTTCACCAGTTCGCCATTCAGGTCATTGATGACCTCGGTTTTGGCGGGCGCCTTCATGAAGTACAGCGCGGCAGCGCCACAGAACGGTTCGACATAGCAGGCGTGTTCGAGGAACAGCGGCAGGATGTGCTTGGCCAGACGGCGTTTGCAGCCGATCCATGGCACAAGGGGGTTAGCGTTAGGCATCAGGTATGTCCTTTTTATTGGCACTCCCGGTGCTCGGGTCGTGGCTCGTGGCCCTGAAATGATTTAGTGCCCGGCATCGCGGGCACTTGATGGAGAGTTCGGTATAGCGGCCTTCGGCCAGTTTGCGGCCGCAATGGCCACAGCGGATGTCTTCCAGTGGGGTGTTCATACTCTGCAATGCAAATAAACCCGCTAAACTGTTCAGGCTTTCGTGCACGAAAGTGACAGCCTCGGGTTGGCTTGCAGCTCTACTCTGCGGGTCAGCTGTCCGGGTGGGTGTTAGTCGCACCCACCCGGTCGCTGTCTCTCTATCGCCTTCCGGCGACGCTTACTTCAGCTGCAATTCCACCAGCACACCCGGACGCAAGCACAGCGGCAACGGGTTGGATTGGGTGTGCAGATCCACGCCCCGGTCAAAGTCGGTGTTCTTGATCTTGGCGTAGTAAGGTTGGCCGATGGTGCCCACCGCTTCGATAAAGTCACCCGGCGCATCGTAGATGGCAAAGGTCGACATGGTGCCCAACGGCACTACATGGCCACGGCCAGATGCGATCAAGGACACCGAAGTCTTGCCATCTGCAGTCGGTACTTCACCGGTGTACTCTTCGAAAGTAACGCCACCGAATTTGAATCCACTGCGCGTATCGCCCCCCAGTGCTTCTTGCGCCGCCGCCCAACCAAAGAAGGCTTTTTCTACGTTCGGATGCGTGGTGAAAGCATCAAAGAAGTCTGCATCAACCCAAGCCTTAATGCCGTTGGACACGTCGCCCAGCAGGTTCTTTTCAACGTGGCGGCAGATATCGGCGCAGGCCTTCTTCACATTGAAGGCCGGGTCCGATAGTTTGAACTCGATCACCTTCTTCTGAATGCCGAATTCCTTGAAAAGGTCATACATCAGCTGGCCATCGCCATCCAGAATCTGGCCCTTTGCCGCGCCCAACATCATCCATTCACGTGTCAGGTCATGGCGAGACTTCATATCCTGCAAGTGGTCGTTGACCACGCTGGCTACATCGGCCACCGTCAAGGTGTCGCTGCTGCCAAAGGTGCGAGAACCAATCAGATCGGCCGCAAGAATGGTGTCGTCGTGCGGGATATGTGGCACACCGAAGTAACGGACGTTGCGCGGGTTACGTTTGGTCCGTTGACCCGGACTACCGACGTCCTTGTTGGCCAGCAGATGGATGCGGCCTTGGGCGTATTCGATGGCAACGGTACGGGTGTTGATCCCCTTGCCCTTAAAGATGCCGCTTTGGCCGACCTTGGAGAAGGTATTGGGCAGCAGCTTGATGGACTCGGTCAGGCTGGCGACGTTAAAGCACGGGTCTTTCAGAATGTCCGCAAGCGATTGGGGCATTGTGTTGTTCCTTTATATAGGAGTCGGTGGCGACTATTCGCCAGCACGCTCGGTGATACGGATGCCACGCGCCGACAACTGGCGATAAACGTGGCGATAATGGGCGGGCGAGGCAGACTGGGCCTCACTCAGGACCGGTAGCGAGTCGAGGGCAATCACGCAGTCACCGGCTGCAATGCTTCGGCATTACGCGAGGTCACGCCCGCGTCGGCAGCTGGCAAGTCATGGCGCAGGACGCCCAGCACAAAGGCCAGCGGGTCACTCGCGGCGGCAGACCAGTGGCACGGCCAGCTCATCATCCAATGAGGCCACACCGAGAATGGTGCCACTTAAGAGAGCGTCCGGGCCGACCTGTACGGTTTCGCCGTATTCGTCCGGTTCGCCACACAGCGGAATTTGCGGTGGCAGCTGTTCAGTCACGGAAGGCATACTCTTCTCCTGTTAGTGCGATGCAGCTCGCGCCTTGGCATTGGCGAGCAGCGGGTTGTCGTGGGGTTTTTCTTGCTGGCTGTTCATCGCACGGCTGGTAGCATCCGTACCGGGCTTGACCACGACCGGCGCTGTTTTGATGAAGTCCTGGAAGGCGCTCATGTCGGCGCTACACATGGCCTTGTAAAAACCACGGCTGGTAAGCGCGATCTTGCCTGCCGCCACCGCGTCATCCAGCTGCTTGTCGATTTCCGCCTCGGCCGTACCGGCCTGCAGCTGCCGCAGCGAGTTGGCCACGCGTTCGTATTCCGCCTTCGGCACAAAGCCGGTCATGATGCTGCTGGTCACGGCTTTCAGATCAGCATCGGCCGCTGCACCGGTAACTTGGCGCAAGCTATTCATCGCGGTGGTGGTATCGGCACTGGCGGACTGCAGCGTTTTGATCGCCTCAATCACCGCTGCGGCATCTGCCGCCGGGTCCAGTCCGAGCAGTTCAATCAGTTGTTTCAGCAGGTCCACAGAGGTCTCCATTGAGTTAAGGGCACGTAAAAACAGGTTCGGGACATTGACGATGGCCACGGATATCAGCTTGACGATGCGGCCCGTAGCATCGAAATCGAATACCGGCGAGAGATAGCGATACTTTTTAGCGATGACTTTCTCGGCCCCCTCCGCGACCCATTCGACACGCGCCCAGATCGCACCATCACGGACCTCAAGCTGCTTGATCCATCCGGCGGCCTCGGCCTTGGTACCGGGTCCGCAGGTCTGATGGTTGTAGTCGACAACGGGATCAATCCCCGCCGCCTGGTCAGCGGCAAAGGACTGCAAGATGGCCGGAACATTGCTAAACCATGGCCCACGCCCATCACGACCTTTAAACGTCCCGGCAGGAATGACCTCTACCCACTCGGGAGCCGAGTCACCCTCTGGCAACGAAAGGGTCAGCGCGTTAATGGCCCTGCCAGCGGATGGCATGGCATTGATGGCCCGAAAGAGTTTTGGAGTGGTGTTCATGCCCCGCATTGTGAGCGGGGAGAAATTGGGAAAAACGGGGGAAAGGGTTCGGTAAAACCGAGTGGGGATTGCTGCGTACCCTGTCGATAGCGTTAAAACCCCGTTAAAACTTTCAGGACGGCATTAGGACTGCCATAGATAAGCCATTAGGCGATGAGGATAAAACAGTGCGCTGTCGGCCATTTGTGCGGCTCAACGCCCCTCATCGTCAAAGTGCCGCCCCAAGATGGCCAGCAGCTCCGCTTCAGCGACGGGTGCCAGCTGGCCAGTCTCATCTACCGGCAGATAGGCCCGTGCCGGGATATACACGCCAAGGCCTCGGCCTGCCCGGCCACCCAGCTGTTGGATGGCCGCATAGGCATTCAGGCCATTACCCCATGGGCCGAAGGTCAGATGATCCGGTCCCGCCTCAAAGCTGAAGGCGTACTGGCGCAGATTGTTGGTATGGCCCTGCAGGATTTTCTTGCTTAAGCTAGCACGGTCTGGCCGCGCTTGGATAGCGAGCCATCTTTCTTGAAGTTCTTCTTGCCGCCGTGCCGGATATACGCCGCCAGTGTCGTCGGGGCGTTCGGCTCCCAAGGCTGGCCATGCCAGTCCTTCTGTTCGGCAAAGCGCTGGTCGGTCTCTGCCTTTGCCCACTCGGCAAAGTCCAGCAGTGCCGGGCGCAGGTTGTGGGCTTGCGCCAACAGTTTATCCAGTGCCGGCCAACACTGTCGTTGACGACTTTGATTTCGAAGCTGTTGTCACTCATAATGAATATAGGCCGTGCAGAAGTACGTGAAATATCGCATTACGTACTGCAACCCCGAAAGGGCGTGCACACGCAGGGGGTGGCGTCCTGCCTGCACGGCTATCCTCCTCATATGATCCGCCGATACAGGGCCGGGTTATTCAAGTCCCGTAAATCCACATAGCCCAATGTGGTCAATGTATTTGTCTGCATGGGTATACGCTTCCCGTTCCGATCCTTGTCTTTCACGCGGTAATTTGCATTGATCACGGCTTTTACGTACCGCTTCTCATCCGGGCTTTCCATACCGCTAGATAGATCGGCTCAAGCTGGTCATTGCTTACCTGCTGATAGACCCGTTCAGGCTCCCACATGCCAATAATTGTCTGCATGGCATCGTCCGGGGTAATCCGCTTGTCTGCCTTGGCCCCCGTATCCCGCAAAGCATGTTTCACCTCGCTGTCATCGACCGATACCACTGCCGTGGCCAATGACTCGCCGGTGGCCTGCTCAATCTTGTCGACCAGTTGCGGTGACAGTCCGCCAATATGGATGCGCCGTTTGGTTGGCCGGTAGCCCGCTGGGTCCGGGTAGATCTGCTGGACCAGCGGTTGCCAGCGTTCCTGGACGATCTTGTCCAGTGCCTGAATGTTGTCGACTGCGCTCTGAATGGCTGCCGCCCCGATCCGGGCGGACGTTGTCGCGGCCTTGTCCAGCAGCAGGCGGCCAAGGTTCGCTTGTCCCGGGGCATAGTCCCACCCGTAGTCGATGCCGTCGGGAACGGACACCGGTCCATCTGGCGTGTCCTGCTCGACGTACTGAATGGCCGGGGCTGTGTCAGGTCCAGTCTTGCCGTATTTCTCGCGTAGTTCTTTCTCGGAGACGCCGTAGACCGTGCACTGGCAGCCCCAACCGTTTGGCGGATAGTGGGTTTGCCACCACGGATCATCGGCTCGCAGGATCAGGCCGTTCCGTGCTAAATGCTGCGGCCGTGGATGCAGGACTGAATCGGAGTGCCGGTAGCGCCAGTACGGCCGCGCTTTCAGCATGTCCGGGTCGGTCAGCTGCTGGTAACGGCCAGCGGCATAGCTGGTCTGCAGATTGGTCTGGTAGATGACGCGGGTTCGCCAGTTTCGACCACCCTTATAGTCCCAACCATGCCGGGCGACGATGTCGTCAAACCCGGCCCGGAAATCTTCCAGCGTCGACTGGCTAAGCAATGGCCTTATCGACTTCCTGCCGCAGATCCTCCAGCAGATCGCTGGCCATAGCCCCGGCCACGACGAACGAACGGTCGTGCTGGGCCTTCATGATGTCGGTCCACTGTGCAGTCGGCAGGTTCAGCTTCTGCCGGAAGTAGTCCATCTGAACCGTCCACGGCTGCTTGAACACCGCGCCCAGCAACGCATCATCGGCCATGGCGGACCTCATAACGACCGGCCAGCTCTGCCAGACTAAAGGCGGTGTTCATTACCCGCTGCAGCTCGGTGGTAGGCAAGTCACCAAACCCATTGATCAACCACGCCCGGAACGACGCCAGATCCGGGGCATCGGCCAGTGCTTGGCGAATGACCTGAAGAATGGCTTCCATCGGGTCGGTAGTCTCGTTGGTAAGCTGTTCAATTAGCGGTGCCATCGGGTCAGCCGGTCCCGGCTGCAAGGCGTTAGTCGCCCGATAGTGATTCATCGCCGCTTGGGTCTGAGGGGCTGGCACATCAACCGGAACCATCAGCGCTTCGCCTCTTTGGGGCGTTCCAGACCGAAGCGCTCATAGGTGGACTCCTGACCGACCGGCAGGCTTAAGCACGCACCAGCTTATCCACCACGGCTTACCAATGCGGTCAGGTCTTCCGGTTTGTTAATCCGCAAACGAATGGCCGGGTACTTTTTCTGCGGCCCCAGATTCAGGTCCACCACCGGCTTGACGTAGTCGCGGACCAGCGTGGCTTCCAGCTGCTTGACGTCGGCGTCCAGAATGTCTTCGCGCACTTCGTTATGGACCTTGCCCAAGGCATAGGCGCCACCGCCACTGCTTCCGCCGGTGTTGGTGGCAAGCGTCTGGCCAAGGACGATCTTGCTGGTCTGCTTGTCGAAGTATTCCGTCAGGCGGGCATAGATATCGACCGAGGCGGTTTTATTACCGGCGTCGACAAAGTCGATTTCCATGTTTTTGGGAATGGCAGCGGCCGCATCCGTGCCGAGGCTACGCAGGGCCGTCAGCAGGGTTTCAATGTCCTGCGGCGTGGCCGAGACATCGTATTTGCCGACACGCAGCGGCTGGCCATACGCCTCGGCAAACGTGACCCAATCCTTGATCGCGTAGTTGCTGAACAGAAAAGCCCAGCACGCCATGCGGGCCAGACCGCCCCGGATCAGTACGCCCGACTTGGCCTTGACCTTGTGGGTGATGAATTTGTAGGGGGCCAGCGGATCGCCGTAGATGTTGGTATCCGAGCGCAGATACAGGGTTTCCGGGTCTTCGCGTCGGGTTTGCAGCCAGTACGGTTGCAGATAGGACAAGCCACGCGGCATCCACTGCCGGGCACTGGTTTCCCAGTCGATCTCATGCACGCTGAAGCCCTTGCCGATGGCGTCCAGAATATCGAACAGGTTTTCACTGATCGGGGCCAGCGCTTCTTCCACCAGTGCGGCGGCCTGCTGACTGGCGGCATCATCGCCTACTCGACGTACAGCTCCAGACCAACCAGGGCACGCTTGCGAGTCGACAACTCGGAGCCATAGTGCAGGTACTTCTCTTCCATGTCCTCGGCCAGCCGCAAGTAGGCGCTGGCATCACCGTTCACCGCCTGACGCAGCATGTGACCCAGCAATTCCGGGTCAAGGCCATGGCTGGCAGAGGCAATGATCTGCCGTACCCCGGTGGTGGTCGGGGTGGCGATGGTGGTTTTTAACAGGCCAATGTCAATCGGCTGGCCATCTGGCCCAAGAATTCGCGCCATGTTTTGCATTCCTCGTTGTTACCAGGTGCCGCGCCCGAATCGGGCTGATGCCGCAAACTGTCCTCGGCCGATGCCCTTGTAGCCTTTGGTTGCCAGTGGCGCGGCATCAATCACGCGGGCCGCGTACCGGGCCAAGGCCACCGCAACGGCCACGTCACCGTGGCGCTTTCCCTTGTCTTCGCCGGTGGTCCGGGTGTCCGGGATGCGCGGCACCCCGTTGATGATTTGCACTGCCCGCAGGTCGGCCAGCACATCCTTGTCTTTCGGCAGGCCATCCAGATCGCCGTCTTCCAGCGCGGCTTTGACCGGCGGCATGTTCTCCCGGTACCACCCTTCGGACAGCATGACCTGGTGGATGCGATCCGCGCCGTAGCGCTGCATGGCCACCTCGGCCAGAAACTGGCCGTTACCCCGCGCATCGAAGGCACCCCCGGCAAAGCCCGGCAGGGCATCCAGCAGATGGAAAGTGACTTGCTCTTGTTGGCGGAAGGGCACGTTGCGCATTTCCAGAATGAACGGCACGCGCCGCACCAGGTTCTGCAGTTCGATCAGCGGCACATGGACCGACAAGTCACCGCTCCGGGCGAAGTCTTCCCCGTCAAAGCTGCGGACATCTTTGGGAAGTTTGTCCAGCTCCGGTTGGAGCACTTCATCAATCCAGTCCTGGCAATGGCGCTCGCGCACATAGTCAGGCTCCAGTTCAAAGCCTTGGGGGCACTCGTAGCGCAGCACCGGCGTGTCAGCCGACATGCGCTTTTCGATCAGCAGGCTGGATAGCCAGTTGCCGCCGCTGTTTTTGGGGATACAGCCGTACTCCTCGTCGGCCGACTCGGGGTTCGGGGCATTCTTGTAGAGGTCATCGCGCCATTTCTTCTCGGCTTCGGCTGACCAGGTCTGACCGGTGACATAACAGATGCGCTTATAGAGGCCGTCGGCAATGGCATCATCCAGCGTGATGCGATGCACGCTGTAATCTTTCTTGCTTAAGCCCGCGCTTCCTGAATCAGTTCGTTGAAGATGTTTTCGACACCGTTATGGGTACTGATCAGCCGAACCTTGTTACCCCACATGGTGAGGGCCAGCGCGGCCTTGAGTAGTTCTGCGAGTGAATCGTGGAAAGCCGCTTCATCAATCACCACATCGCCCTGCAGACCGCGCAGGTTGGAGGGACGACTGGATAACGCCTGAATCTTGAAGCCAGACTTGGGGAAGCGAATCATGTAGGCGAGGATTTCCTCCTGCTTGCCCTCATCCCAGAAGGTTTGCTCATACACATCGGCCCGCGCCAGCTCATTGAAGGCTTTGGCAAACAATGCAGCGGCGGCGATGTACTCCAGCGCCATTTCCTTTTTGCTGCCGACATAGAAGGTATTGCAGCCTTGGCGGCGCCGTGGTCTGGCTGCCTTGACCACGTTACGGCTTCCGCCCACGTCAGACCGGTACGGCGTGACTTCTCCGCGATCATGATCTGGGACTCGTCCTCAAACCAGCGCTGTTGGTACGGCAGTAAAACCGGTTGATTCTCCGGGATGGCCTCGGCCACGTCCTGCGGCACCACCACCCCGGCCAGCTCCATCTCTTCGGCCAGGTTAATCTTGCGCGGGCTGCCCAAGGCTTTTAACGGGGCGTGTTCCTGTTCGGCCATCATTCTTTACCCAACAGAATGCGGCGGATGCTGTTTTCCATCTGCTCGCTCATGCCATCCGAGCCACGCAGTTCTTCCAGCTTTTCTTCCTGCTCGGCCAGCAACGCCTCACGGGCTTTCTGCTCGATGCGGGCCTGTTCGTCCAGCCGGAATTTCTTCTGGTTGACGCTGGCCCGGCTCAACGTGGCAATGTTCTTGGCCACCTTGGACAGCAAAGCAATGCGGTCTTCATTGGAGACATCCTCGTCACTGGCCTCCTGCAGGTTGACGATGGAGTCGAACAACTCGGTCTGCACCAGAGCGATCACCGCCTCGGAGCGGGCATCGGTATCGTCCGAGGCGCCTTGCGTCAGCAGTCGGGCGGCCTCAGTACTGGCCTTTATGGCAGCGAAACGTCGTTCAATCTTCTGGCCATAGCGATGGATAGCGGATTTGCTGATGGCAAACCCCTTGTCGCGCAGGGCTTCTTCCAGCGCCCGGTAGCCGCTGAAATTACCTTCAACCAAGGACTGATCCAGCCACTCACGCACGGCTGATGGCAGCATGGAAACGCTAGTGCGTGCCGCCATGTCAGTTCCAGTACTTTTCCGGTCGACCAATACCGGGCTGGCAGTCGATGGTGTACTCGGCCAGATCCACGCCATAGCGGGTGATATCGGCCCACCAGCGGCCAGACGGTTCCTTGCGGACCTTCACCATGGCTCGGTCGACCAGATACTCCAGTTCCTTGCGCACTTCCAGTGGCGACACATCCGGGATGATGACGCGCATGGTCGCCTGAATGACATCCTCGACCAGTTCCTCTGGCCGGGCGTTATACAGGGCCAGCACCAGATACCAGCGCATGCTCTCGCGACGAACTTTGGCGGCATCGATATTCATTGCTGTAGTCCTTTCAGTTGGACGTTTTCAATCTTGAGGGCGATCGAATCGATCTTGGCTTCGATCACGGTCTGGTTGCGGACGTAGTCATCCCGGCGCACGTACTGCAGCGGCAATTCAGCCTGGAAGCGCAGGAAGTCTTTTTCGATGGTTTTCCAGCCTTCAGCCTCGCGCCGGTTCTGTTCCAACAGCGCAGAAAAGCGTTCATCCCAATGCGTACTGGAATCCTTGTTGGCCTTATCAATCGTCTCGAATCGCTGATCCAGACGTTTCTCAATCTCCCCCAGCAACAGCTTGCCAAAGGTGAAAACCACGCCCAAAAAGCCCAACAGCAGGCCGACCAGATACCAAAACTCAACAGTGACCTTCACCGTGGTCCCCCATTTCGGCGCTCAACGGCGCTCTGACAACGTGTGCAACGCAGGCCGGGTGCAGCGGCCTGACGCTCTTTCGGGATTTCGCCCAGGGCAATCAACACAGTGCGTGGAAGGCTTACCGGATGGCACCATCGCCCTGGTGCTCCGCGATCCTTGTTTCGCGCTCTTCCAGCTCCAGTTTCTTGGCTCGATCAAATTGATCCATCAAAGGATGTCGTCGCCTTGTCGATCCACATTTTTGCCTCCTCAAACCGCTTGGTGGCTTCCATGGCCAGCTGGCGATTCCCGCCTAGCGGGGGAATCCGCTGGATCAGTTTTTCCAGACGGTGGGTGGCTTCAGACAGGTCATCCAGCAGTTGTGCTTGTTCGTTCTGACGGACGCCAAGGTCCGCCGGTGGGAGCTGAGTCATGGCGTCTCCGATGCTTGAGTGTGAAACGTGATCAGGCTGTCAAACTTCGCTTCCAGCGCGCCGCACCAGGCACCGTAATCACTGGCGTGAGCCAGGATGTCTTCTGGTGATAACCCGGCACCGGGGCTGCTTGATCGGCTTTTGCAGCATCTCCGGGCTGGGTTTCGGGCAGACTCGGATCACCTGCGGTTCCGTAGCCGAGTTCGGCTTGGTAGAGGCGCAGGCTGACAGGGCCAAGGCCAGTCCAATGCTGACCATCCATGCGTATCGCATCGGGAATCCTTTGCTTGATTTGTTGCTGTTTGGCTTTGAGCTGGCTTTCTGTGGCCAGCAAGGTGACGCCTAACTGGTGAGCCAGCTGGGCGTACTTCTGGGTATCGGAAGCCGCCTTGGCCAGTTCGCGGGATTTGGCCTCAGCCGTCTGGCGCAAGGTCGACTCGTAATCCGCCTTTTGCTTGTCCAGCTTGTCTTGCCAGTCAGGCGCCGCCGCTTGATAACCGGTGTGGTAGATGCCATAGCCGACACCAGCGAGAACGGTGACGATGGCCAGCGGTTTGACCCACCACGGCAGCAGGGAAATGGAAGGAAGATTCATGCTGTCTGGTCCTTGTCGTCGGCTTGCAGGTCGGCCAGCAATTGCCGCGTCGCTTACTGATGCACCACACGGCTCACGGCAGACAGAAAGCCAAACACCGTCGACAGGACAGCAAACGGCATTGGGGGTAACGCGGCCTGCCAAACCGGCAGCAGATCGGTGCCGGTTTGCAGCAACGCGGAGACCAAAGCACACACAGCGGACAGCAGCGCAAAGCGGATGGACCACAGGCGGTGCCAGACCGGGGCGATTGGATCGAAGCGCATTACACGCCCCCCAAAATCTTGCCGGACAGCGGCTTCATTCCACCTTTAAGCCACTCTGCGACGTTGAAGCCGGGGCAGGTCTTCAGCCACTCAGTCGGTTCGATGATCCCGTCGTGATTTTTATCGGGCGACAGGTCACGGTGACCAACAATGCGCGCGGCCGGATACTTCGCCGCCAGCGCTTTGATCAGGCTGGTCAACGCTTGCCATTGCAGCAACGTGAATTGGTCAGTGCCGACCATGCAGACGCCGATGGAGTTGGCGTTGAAACCGGAGACATGGGCACCGACTTCATCCAGACCACGGCCGGTAGATTTGCTGCCATCGGTATCCAGCACAAAGTGATAGCCGATGGACTTTAAAGTAGGGTTAAACGCAGCGACAGCGGCTTACTGACGGTGGAAACCACGGGTACTGTGCCAAACGTCAATGGTGGCGGCGGCCGTCTGGCCATTCTTGGCCAGCTGCTTGCCATTCGGGCTGGCCGAGCAGTGAATGACGATCAAGTTGATAGCGCGGGGCATCATGCCTCCTCATGCTGAAAACATGAGGGCTATCGTAGGGATTCAGGCGGGACGGACGGATTGGGAAGGAGTTCGGTAAAAACAAAACCCCGCTGGGTAGCGGGGTTTGAGTCGGTTACTTACAAAGGCTTTGTGCTAGATCGAAAAGCGGAGCGAGTGGCTTCTTATTTGGTCCGCCGTCAGTGCTATTCGATCCATTCGACGCAACAATCGGATCAATGCTTCCATACTGCGAGATGGCAAACCCGTTGATCCCCCATTTTTTACCAGAGTCATCCGTGAAGACCAGCGTATCGCCGCCGCGTTCGCACGATACCCATCCATGATCAACAGTGAGGGGCCATTGGCTACCCATTTTTGCGGCAGATACCTCAGCGCTATTCACCTGTTCAGATGATTCATGTGCTGAGGATGTAGATGAAGAAGAAAGACTTCTAGCACACGACTTAAACGCCGTCAGACATACCAATCCAAGAATCACGACAATAATTAAACGTACACCGGGCTCAAAATATTCTCCTTACCAGCACCTATCAGAAAAGCTGACCTTGGGGGACGTTCTCAGGAAGCAGCTCGTCGGCCTTGCTCAAAATCTCTTCGATCCGGCGGTCACACAGTTTGAACTTTGGCACCAGTATATTATTGACAGTGGCATTATGTCCCAGCTCCCGGCAGTGTCTGTCATAGTCTGCCCGGATCTCTGCATCACGTAGCGCCCGCAACGCGGCGGCGCATTTCGGTACGTATAACCGCGTGTTCCCGTAGTGTTTGGTCAGTGTTCGGGCTGCATCCACTCCCACCACCTCAGCCAGCGCCGAAAAATACTGGCCTTCCTGCCGGGCGGTTTTAGGAATGGGGAAATGGGTGCCACCCAGCAGGTCGACCAGCTTCATCGTCATGGGCAGGCTGATCAGCCGCACCAACTCGCGGGCGTTTTCCGGTAGCAGGTGCTGGGCACGTAGAATCGCGTCCTCTCTTACTTTTCCCATGCTTCAGTCCCTTTCCCATGGCGGCGGGCATCGATTTCCAGCCCGATCATTAACCGGCGCAGCTGGTCATCATCCAGCCATGCCACCTTCTCAACCTTGAACATGCGGAGCGCCATTCCATCGGCGTAGTCCCATGGCCGTTTCTGGTCAGCCAGCAGCGCTTCAACCTTGGCCATGTAGCGCTTGCGGTCATCTTGGGGATTAGGGCGTTTACCGATGTTTCGCACTGTCTTTTGCACAAAGCCAAGGCGCTTCATTTCGGCCAGTACGTCATCCAGTTGCTGCAAGGTCAGCTTGGTGCTGCTGGTCTTGCCTTCGGCCAGACGGGCGAGCATGGCCCGATAGCTGTCATCCGCCATCTGCAGCTGCTGCTTGGCGATATGAATCTTGGAGATCATCGCCTTGCGTCGGTCTGTCATTATTCTTCTCCTGGTCAGACTCAATGCACGCGTGACCGGCCATGCCGGCTTTATCAGAGGACGGCACCCCAGTAAGTGGATCGGGGCTGGCCGGTCACGGCTGCATTGAGGGTTAAAACACGTTGCGGAGCCTGTAACGCAGGCTCGACACCGGGTTCTAAACGGTGACTTCTTCCGGTGCGATCTGGATGGAGTCGCAGACCTTGCACAGGTGGTTGATGGCAGTGCGGCCACTTGCCCAGGTCACGTCATAGAGCGTGATCCCACCTGTGTAAAAGGGGTCATCTGCGATGTGCTTTTTGAATACGCGCTTACCAACTTCTTTTTCCAACTTGGCGAGTTTTGCCTTGCTCACGTAGGGCTTGAATTTCTTGTTCATGAATTTCTGCTCTGGGTGGGGCTTGTCAGCTGACATCCATTCCCCTTTCCAGTAGCCGTTGACATAGGTAACGATCTTGAAACCGAGTGCCGACGTGCGCTCCACAACCAGATCCACTTTGTAGCCATCACATAACAACCTAACTTGGCCCAACGGATGGGATAGCTTTTCGATCAGTTCCTGTTTTTGCTCTTTGGTCAGTTTCATGTTTTTCCTCGGCTGCTCATCAGTGACTGGCCACCACGCCAGACAGACCGCCTCACGGCGGTTTCGCATGGGTTAAGCGATGGCGTCTTTCAGTGCCTTGGATGGAGCAAAAACGACCTTGCGTTTGGCTTAAGCACTTGAATGGTTTCGCCGGTTTTCGGGTTGCGAGCAGCTCGAGCTTAAGCACATCCTTGACCTTGAACTTGCCGGTGCTGGCCAGCACGATCTCGCCGCCTTTGGCCAGTTCTTGATGGATGTTTTGTTCCAGTGCATCGACAACGCGCAGAACGTCGGCTTTGGACAGACCAGATTTTTCGGCCAGGTTGGTGATCAGTTCTTGTTTAGTCATGTTGAAGTCCCTTATCAGGTGAAAAATTGAATGTTTGGGAATGTTCCCGGTACGCAGGTTGCGAATCAGTAGCCTGTAATTACCAACACTAGGTGGCATCTAACTCCCCGACTGGTTTTAAGTTCTCAACCAAGATGAAGTCGTTATATTCCCTGGTCGCAGTACGGGCACTTGAGTACCAAATCGACGGTCTGACGTTGGTTTAGGCTGCTCGTAAAAACAT
Organism: Paludibacterium denitrificans; assembly: GCF_009707705.1. GTDB lineage: Bacteria > Pseudomonadota > Gammaproteobacteria > Burkholderiales > Chromobacteriaceae > Paludibacterium_A > Paludibacterium_A denitrificans. The sequence continues at coordinate 375,132 of NZ_WLYX01000001.1, forward strand.
CTGCCTTTACAAACTTGAACCAGTCAATTTCCTCACTGCAGTTGATGCAAATGGCCATCTAAATCTCCTTTGGAAACATCTCCCATAGCAGTGATGGCGTTGTATGCCAGAACGATTCCATTACGCTCGCTGTGGGATGGCTCGGTAAGATTTCCAGTACGAATCAGCGCATTTACCCGCTCCAGAATGGCTATACGTTCTGCCGCTACAGCATTGTTTTTGGCCTCATTGGCATGATCCATCATGGTTTCCAACGCACGCGCTAACGGGGCCAACTCTTGATGTACCTCTTCGAAATACTTCAGTAAGGCGGCGGGACTTGTCCCTGGATGCTTCTTCATTACCCGCTCAATGAGGCTATCCACCCGCTCCATCTCACACCCCCGCGATATCAAGAGGAATGGGCTGGTACTGGTCTGCCTCGCCAACCCGCTCGTAGACGCGGATGTATGACTTGGAGCACTGCACCCGTACCGAGTCACTGAGGGCCGTCATGGCGCGTTGCCATTTCTCGTCCTGAATCTCCAGACGACGCAAACCGAGGATGCGGCCGGTTGAAATCTTTCCCTCCTTGTCGACGTTGAAGGCATCGTTGATCAGGGCACGGATCTCGCTACGTGCTCCCTCTGTCCATTCATGGACGCATTCATCGATCAGCGCCTTGGCGGCCTGCAGTCCCTCGTCAAACGTCAGCGTGTCGGATACCGCCCGCTTGATCTGGTAGCGGCCATCAAAGGTGGTCAGAGACACATTGCCCTTGGCACCACCGACCTTGGCCCCGTAGCGTTCGCCTGACAGCTCAATGAAGGCCTGGATATCGGCAAAGGCCGTGGCCTTGAACGTGGCCAGATGTGCTTTGACCTCAACGGCTTTCTTGACGATTTCACTCACCAGCTCATCACGGGCGATATCGATAGGCTTGATGGTCTCGACCGGAATCAAGCGTCCCTTGGCGTCCTTTTTGTATCCACGGGGGATGGCATTCATGGTTATTTCCTCAGTCCTACTAATCGCTTTACTTTGGCCAGTTCGGCCCGGTTCTTTTGCAGCCACTCCGGCGTCATCGCCACTTCATCGGCTGCCCGCCAGAATCGTTTTCGTGACGGCGGCGATGGTGGTTTATCCGGTGGCGGCTCCGGTACCGGGGTGTCTGGTGGGCTAGGCTCGGGCTGTGGTGGCTCTGGTGCGGTGGCGACCACCGGTGTGGCATAGACCGCCAGCTCGTCCAGATAGTCATCCCACACAATGCGCCGGGCCTTCTTCCGGTCCATGCCCATGCCAACCAGACGCTCAACCTCTTCGGCCAACCTTGCCTTGGTCGTGTCATCCAGCTCGCTGTCCTGCGTCATGCCAGCAACTCCCGTTGCGGCATGACTGGCTGTAACCGGTGCAAAAACTGGTACAACTGATCGGTTTCATCCGGGCTGAGTACCGTCGTGCTGCCGTTCGTCAGGTCCAGATAAAGCCACCCGGCTTGATCCAACAGGCAGTTAAACGGCACTTCTTCTTTGGGCTTGGATGGCGACAGTTCTACCGGTTTCTTGCCCGACACATGCGAGGGGAATAGCACCTTGAAGCGTTCAGGTGCGCTCTCAAACAGCTCTACAGTGCCGTCATCACCAATGGAGCCAATCAACGGAATCGGGCTGCAGTCTGGAGCGCTCATGTCATCGTTTACGTTCCCCTTCCCGGCCACTTCGGTATCCGTGTTGGAGTCGGCATGACGGGCCTGTTTGCTTTCCTTGGCGACGGACTGATCGGTATTGGAGACCCAATACCAGTGGCCATTGTCATGGCGCTTGACCTGATCCTTTTTGCGGTAGAACTGCAGTGCGGTGTTGACTGCTGCCGGTGAGCCAACCACTTGATCCACCAGTTGGGCCGATGTCATCCCGGTTTTGCCTACGCCCATCAATATCCGCTTAACCCGGGCAGGAACGTTCTGCTTGTCATTCGGCTTGGCCTCCGCGACCACGTGCTTTCCGGGTCCGAACTGCCAAATCAGTTCGTTACCGACATCGCGGCGGTTGACCTTGTTTTGGCCCTCAAGCTGCAACAGCTCTGGGGTCAGTTCCGCCACGCTACGCCCCAGCTGTTGGGCGAGTTCTTTAGTCGAGCGGCCATGTTTGTGTTCGGACAAGGCAGCCAGCACCTGCTGTTCAAGCACTTTTGCGTTCTCCATGTCACTGCACCTCAACGCAGGCGGGTTTGCCGGTCAGCATCGTGTTGACCCCAACCGAGGTCTCGACCAGATCCGTCGCCACCTTCCCGACATTGACCATCAACTCACGGCAACGGTTAGCCATATCCAGCAACTCCTTGGCATCCAGTTCCTTCAGCAGAATGGCGCGGATCACGTCGGCGTTTTCCGGGGTGATGAGCGTGGTATCAATGCCCAGCTCGTGGCGAAGGCGCACCATCTCATCGACCTGCACTGGGGCTTTGCGGCCGCTTTCATAGCGGGAGCCGCCAGACTGGGTGACTTTGACGGCACTCCAGAACTGCGATTGATTCAGGCCAAGGGCACGGCGCATGGCGCGGTAGTCACGGGCTACGGTTTGTTCTTGCATGGTCATCTCCTGATTAATTTCCGATTTCTGTCCAAACGATGCGGCAACCGCCCAGCTGGAACTGTCCTTCGCGGTACTGGCCCACACGCTCACGCTTGCCAAAACTGAAGTACACCGCCTCGCCCTTGGCGATCAGGGTGTGGCACTGGCCACTGGTCTGAATGCGGATGGTCGGGCGAGACACACTTTTCAACTCGACGTCGGTGACCGTGAAGCCGTTCTCGCTCAACGCCTCAATGGCGCGGGCCGCTTTATGCGTGGCATCCAGCACCGCCGCGTTAACTTGCCGGGTTGAATGGGTACGTAAATGGGTCGTGCTCATTAACATGATCAGTCTCCTTTGCAGCAGTTTTTGCACTGTTGGCAGGCTTGCCAGTACGCCATCTTGACGCGGTTATGGGTGGGAGCCTTTCTGGCTGAAATGGTCATACACTCTGTCAATGCGATGGTTTCCCCCGTATATGGGCAAGCCACCTTGCCAAGCTCTTCATTCACCCGAGCCAGTACCTGATCGGTACGTCCGGGGTACTTTCCGGCCAGCACCAGGCTGATGGTGCTGCGGGAGTAGCCCAAGGTTTTTGCTACGGCCGATTGACCTTGCTGTTCAACGGCTTGGCGCAATACTTCAAGCGATTCATTCATCGTCGGCCTCCTCCCGGAACACCACTTCTGCCCAGTTCGGGTCAAAAACACGCTTCAGACGCTGAATCATCGGAGCACGTGGGCCGGGCTTTTTGCTGTTGATCCGGTTGAACGGAAGCAGACGCCAGCGGGCTGGGGTTTTCCCACCCTTGCAGTTCGGCTTGGTCAACGGAGGGACTGCCATATCCAGATATCCGGCCTGATGCAGTGCCTTCAGGTAGCTGCGGGCGGTTTCCGGCTTGACCTGGTGGTCCGGGGTAGAGGCCGAACGGGCGATGTCTAGATAGTCAAAGTCACCCTTGGCCAAGCGCATCACGCGCCACATATTGGTTGTTCCCATACCTTGGGTGACCGGTTTTCCCTCCTTTGTCAGGCGTGGGGCCTCTATGCCGATATCACGAGCAAGTTTCCAGCATTTGTCATCGTGGCCGCCGCGCTTACCGGACACGTCTTCAATGAAGCCAGCCCGCTCTAGCGTTTGTAGGTAGGTCTTGGTGGTCTCAATGTCTACATCTGACTTGTGGGCCGCATTGATCAGGTTGAATTCCTTCAGCGTGCGGATAGCCTCCCAGATGCATTGACGCTTCGGCTTGCCTCCAGCCATTTCCAGATGGGCTGGTCGGCGGCCTGGCACTTTGCGACGGGTTTCGGTCATTACGGCAGCCTCCGGGTCGGAGCCTTGCCGGTGTAAAGGGTACGGTTCCCCCAGTTGGCCAAGGTCGCTGTATCCCAACCTTCGGACAGACCTTCTTCACGGATCAAATTGAGGTTGTTTCCTACGCGGCGAACGGAGCCACGTGCCTCGTCAACCACCAATTGCAGTAGGTCATCAGCAACCGGCATGTCCTCGCAGTAGATCGGCACTAGCTTGCGAGCATCCTCTAGGCTCACCGGTTGGGCGGGAACCCAGTCCAGTACGCGGGAATGGAAGCGTTCCCAAGTTGAAAGCTTGCGCGGCAAGGCTTCTTCGCCTATCAGGATGATGCTGGCCTTATAGCTGTTGTCGTGGATGTCACGGATCAGCTGTACCAGACGCGGCTTATCGGCGGCGTAGTCAGCTTCATCAATGAATAATGGACGACTACTGGCTGACAGCTGCTGAGCGACCTGATCCAGCATCGCCGACCCGGTTCTTTCAGGCTGGATGTCCATTTCGATGAGGATCTTCTGCAGGAAGGTTTTGCAGGTCCACTGGTCTGACATACGGACGAAATAGCCGTTGTGACGCAGGTAGGCTTGAGTGGCAGCCCTGGGTTTTACCGAAGCCGGAAGGGCCATACAGCACAGCCATGCCATCAGAGCCAGCCGGGCGGCCAAGCAGCCGCAGGGTAGTGGCGTGCATCAGATCAACATTGGTAATGTCAGCAGTTTTATTGGCAGCGCAAATCATTGTTCTTCTCTCCTATTAATGATTGCCAGCGAGGGCGATATCTTGGGTAGAACGTTGCAGGTACTTTTGCATCTGTACCGGAAGCGAGCAGTCTTCTGCCAGCCTTCGTAAAACTTCACTTTGTCGGCTGGCAGCGCTTGGCCGCTCCTAGCCATGGCGTCAAGCTCCAGCCACTGACGGAACTTGGTTTCGTCGCTCTGCGGCAGGCTAATCACCGGTGCGGGGGTTGACTGGCCGAGGTGGCGTTGTACGGCAGCCGGAATCTGGGCATGCATTCCGCGATCAACGGCATTGGTCGCTGCGGCGGCAGCACGGGTACCTGCGGTATTGACCGGGGAGGTCGGCTTCGGCATGGCTACCAGCGTCCCAGCCCGGGCGGCGTTGTGGCGCAGGATTTCTTGCACCACGTCGTCGGTATTGACCTTGCGGGCCATGGCCTTGAGTTCGCGTTTCTGGCGACCGACCTCGGCGGCCTGCATTTTCTTGGCCTTCTGGGCGACTTCACGGCGGTTCATACCGGTACGCTCCGGGCACTCGGCTACGCAGATAAACTGGCCATCGTGGAACACGTACACGCGGCCCAGATCCAGCGGATCCAGTCGCACCTGGACATCGCGGCCAACCAGGTTGACGGCCAGTTCCGGGGCGATAAACCGGGCATCGTCGATCTTCAGACCCTTCTTCTGGACCGTGCGCTGGATGCGTTCGGCCAGCAGGACATCCAGCAAACGCGGGTTTTCGATGCGCTCCACCGAACCTGTCCAGGACGCAGCCTTCTCGAACGGACTCATTCCCAGTGCGCTGTGCTTACGGTTGTGGTATCGCACCAGCCAGTCATCACAAAAGGCCTGCAGTTCTGCTGCGGTCATTGCTACGTCCACCACCTCGTTCTTGGTGAACAGCCGCTCACTGAAGGCCTTGCGGGCCTCAATGGCCTTGCGGTCAGCCACGTTGTGGCCGATGTAACCGGGCAGCAACTCCAGCAGATCGTGGCTGAAGGTATGGAAGAAGTGCTCAATGTGCGGCTTGTGCCATGGCTGGAACGGCGGGCACTTGGTCTGTTCGATGTCCAAGGCGCGGAAAACGTCATCGACATAGACGCCCACGTATTCCTGACCGTTATCGGTCTTCGCCTCTTCGCACTTACCCCAATCCAGCAGGGCAGCACGTACCAAGGCACCAACACCCACGGCCCGGGAGGACTTGGCCACCAGCAGCTTGGCGTTGCGGCCCCAGACGTCGATCACGCCCAGCAGGCAGTGGCGGCCATCTGCCAGCATCAGGTCGGCCGGTGTGGAGTCAAACTCCCAGCGTTGATTCAGGCGCAGTACGTCTTCAGAGGAGGAGCCTTGCGCCACCATGAAGCTGTTTTTCCACTGGTCCGGGTTGGAAATAGCGGTGAACAGCTCAGCGTTCTGCTTTTTCCACTCATTCAGGAAGCGGCGGAAAGCGTGGTAACTCGGCACCTTGATAGAGGCATGGCCATCAAAGCGGGCCTTGGCGGCATCCTCCGGGTGAACTGGCTTTACATGCGGATTGGCCACCACCATGGCGACGGTGAAATCATGCAAATCCTTCTGCACACTGATCGTGCATTTGCCCTTACGGTGTGCGCCGTCATTACCATCGACAAAGGCGGCAAGGCCGACTTTTTCATAGTCAGACACCCACAGTTGCAGAGTGCGCAGGGCAATGCTGGTGATCACCCCGGCCGTGGCCGGGGCCAGCTCTGGGTACTGCACTTTGTTGGCCTGCAGATGACCTGCATTGAAATGACTGACAAATCCCTCATACAAGGCATTGGTTGGCTTCATGCCACGCAGTTTCAGAAAACCATACCAAGCCATCACAACGGCGCGGCGGGCTTCGAAGCGGGCAACCTGCTTCACAGTCAGATGTGGCAGCCGAAGCAGCACGGCCTGGTCTGACTCGCGGCGGGCTTCGGCATCCAGCAGGCCGATCTGGGTGCTGGGAACCTTGGAATTGTTCGCTTTGGCCGGTGCAGTCTTCGGGTCCATCAGTTGACTGATATGGGCATCAGCGGCAGCGCGGTTCTTGATGGCATTGATTGCCTCAAGCGGAAGACTAGTGATGGCGTATTCTTGGCCACCGCCACGACCTTTGCGCTTGCGGGATTCCCATGCATTGCGGCTGGCTGCAAGTTGCAAGCCGCGCTCACTTTCAGGCAAGCCCTGGCAGTTTCATCGAAGCCAGTTCAGCTGCGCTGTAGTGTGTTTTAAGTTCGACCTGGCTCATGCCCGGCCTCCTTGCTGGGTGAGGACTCTGCCAATTTGGGTAGAATGGCGATGCAGGCCGCAAACGTGCATGTCATAAACCTTCATTGGAAAGCCCTCGTGAAAGAGTTACTAAGAACGACGGAGAAAGTGTTGAATCGGGCAGTCATGGCAACCGGGACCATTTCTGCATTGCTGACCATCGTGGCAATCGGCATCGTGATGGCACTTTTTGAACACACTCCGATATGGCTGGCAGCTTCTTTCTTGGGACTGTTTGGCCTGGCTGAGGTACTTCAGCGGAACGCCAAGGCCAGCCTCGAACAGCGATTGCATACGCGTGAGCCAGATGTCCGATTCTTCGATGCAGCCCTCCAGTGCAATGGGAAAAGTGATGTGTGCGTAGTAAAGCAATTCCGCTACGGAGGCCTTTTCTTCAACGTTCTTAGCCTTGAGCACGTAAAAGCACCCATGGCCCTCGCAGGCCCACTGTGTCCCCGATGCCGTGGACACTTGGCAGAACGGCGCAAAGTAAGCTTCCCTTTCAGACATCAGATCACCCACGTCTGCGCATGTGGATTTACCCAGCACAGCACGCATACGCTTGGAGAGCTTGAGAAGGAGGCTCGAAAGATGTCCGGCCTTATCGATTAGCCACGTTCTCACGGCCTACTCCTCAAACAGTTCAAGTTCCGGTTGCCCGGTTTTGATGACGTTCTCGCGGTGGTACGCCACCTGCGAGAGCACCTCATTCAATACGCTGAGGGTTTCCGGCAGGTCGGACTGTCCCCGGTAAAACTGTTCCGGGAGCATCACGACTTTTCCGAAGTTGGCCTGCATTTCGCCTAGGTCGCTTGAGCTGGCTTTTTTACCTGTCGGGATGCTGACAACTAGCTTTCCGCAAGCAATAGCCGGTACTCAATGACATTGGCCGATCCGCAAAGCACCGAGAACTGCAGCAATCGGCCAGCAGGCATCTCGCAGTCGGACACCCAGCGAGCATAAGTTGAGCGGTTGGTACCCATCAGCTCTTCCATCTGCTTGCGCGGGCGGCGGTGTGCTTTAAGGGCATTGGCTTCATCAAGATCGAAAGCCTCTACAAGGCTTGTAGGTCTGCGGGTTTTCCCGCCGTTGTTTCTCATGGCATTACTCCTTACGCAGAGAATCTGTGTAGTAGCCATTAGGTCTGTTCGCCCCTACCATTCACTTAACAGCAACAGCCGTGCGGGATGCCGCTGGCGTATTTGCAGACGAAAGGGGAATAGTTGGGAAAACCGGCTTAAAATGGCGCTTTGCGTAGCGGCTTGGCCAAATTTCTTTTGCATCTACTCCAATAGCGGTTGCGATAATTTCTTCCGCCTTCGGATAAGGTCTATCTAAGGCTGATTTGAGCGTTCCAGCGCTCAAGCCTGCACCTTCAGACAGCTTGCGAAGAGACCAGCCAGCCTTGTGTAGTGCCGCTACGATGTCCGCCCGGTGCCAGTCCTCGGCGGTTTTTTTTACGGCTTGTAATGCACTCATGAGCAACCCCAAACAGTTGAAATCATGGGTGCATAGTAACTCCGAAAGAAGTAGATGTGCAACCTCGTTTTTGCATTTCGGACTTCTTTCGGAGTTATTTAACGTGTACTTTTGAGGTTTTTATGACTAAATCTATTGATAAACAAGAGGTTGCGTATACCAGTAGGGTCGGAGAAGCCTTGGAAAGGTTTGTTCGGAGTTGCTCCGAAAAACCTCAAATAGAGTTTTCTAAGTTCGGCGAACGGATTAAGAAGGTTAGAACAGATATTGCAGGGCACACTCGCGATCAGTTCGCGGAGTACACGGGTATCACCAGAAGCTCATTACAGCTGTATGAGGATGGAAAGCGCGAGCCGAAAGCATCCCTGCTTGCCCTTATTTCAGTCTTGTATGGGGTTCACCCGGATTGGCTGCTGCTGGGGTTAGGGGAGATGCTCAAAGCGAACTGGTCGCCTCTTGGTACGGATTCCTCTCAGCCATCCGCCAAGACAGGGTCTTGCGAATGCCATGACACGCTTGGCAATCCTGTTGATCTAGAGGAGTTTGTTTTCATTCCTCGCTACAACCTCAAGGCTGCAGCAGGGCATGGTGCGGCTGTTGCAGGTGAAGCACCGATGTTCTCAATGTCTTTCCGGCGCTACTGGATAGAAAACTATCTGCGCGTAGACCCTAAGGACTTGTCTGTACTGTCGGTGAAGGGGGACTCAATGGAGGGTGTACTGAATAACAAGGATGTGATCCTTGTTAATCATGCCGATACCGCTCCAACCAGCGGTCTGTATGTGCTTCGGATGGATGGGGATCTGATTGTGAAACGTGTCCAGAAGCTACCGGATCGAAGTTGAAGATATTGAGTGCTAATGAGGTGTATGAACCGTTCGTTATCGATATGATCAGCCCTGAGGCGGACTTCGCGGTGATTGGCCGTGTTGTCTGGTTCGGCCGTCAGATCTAATGTAGCGTTTAATTCTTAACGCAAAAGGCCGCGCAAATGTTTTGTGTTTGTCGCGGCCTCAATGCAACGGCGGCGCCCAGTGTATTTTGACTGGTTAATCCGGGCTGAAATCTAATACTGGCGCGGATCATCCCATATCATCCCGGGTCTTCCCACTAGCTTTCCCTCACTGCAATACTTCCTGCACAACCACAGTTGTGCTGCCCTTGCGCCATGGCATGACGGCTGCGCGTCAGCCAGAACGCACGGTTAGGCAAGCCGGTGAGGCTGTCATGATGGGCAAGAAACTCGACGCGCGCTTCGGCCTGACGGGTGGCATCCAGCTGGTTTTGCAATTGCTGGTTGGCTTCGGCCAACTCGGCGGTGCGCGCGGTCACCTTGCTTTCCACCCGGCGCGTATAGCCGGTGAGAATCAGCAGGAAACCGCCAAACAGCCCGGTCATGGCCAGCCCACCGACAAACGTTGCCCATTCCAGCCAACTGCGCATGCCAGACAGGTAACTGTCGTTGGCACGCAAGCGTAGCGACCAGATACGGCTTAAGCAAACTGGAAGCTGCTGGTCAGGTGCGGATGACGGCCAAACCAGCCTTCATGCGCACAACCTTCTGGCCCGGACAGGCGCTTACTGCCGGTAGAGCCCTGTTTATCCATCAAGCAGACGTCAATATCGCGGCGTTCGGCATGAGCCAGCGCCGACTCCGGGATATCGTCCATGCGGAATACGCTGGAGACGATGCCCAGCAATTGATTGGGTTCGATCAGCGCGGAGTTGGAGCGGCCAAACACCGCCTGATACACAACAATACCGCGTTGTTGGCGATTTTCCTGTACCAGACGGATGGCTCCGGTGGCTTCCGGCTGGCCGGATTGCTCGGTCCGCCGCACGGCCGCCGCCAGAATGGGGGAAGACAGGATATCCAGCCCCAGCACCTTGCTGTTGCTGGCAAACGGTTCGACATAGGTGATCGGCAAATAGCGTGCGGCCGAGGGGGAAACAAAGGTTTTGCTTAAGCACTGTCACGCGCCGGGATGGAGAAGTGATTGTCGCGCATTTCCTGCGCCAGACGCTGTTCAAAGCCCTCACGGCTACCGCGCTGCACCAGCGGACTCCAGCCAAGGTTTTGCGTACCGCTGAAGCGTGCCAGCCACGGCGTGGTGGCTTGCAGCCAGTCGCGGCGGCTGGAATCGGGCTGGAACGTCATTAGCTGCTGTAGCGACAACACCGCGTTCAACTGGATTTCCAGACGTTTTTTCACCAGCTGTTCGATCTGGCTGGCGTCACGATTGAACTGCGCCTGAATGCGCAGCGACTCCCAGTGATGAACCAACAGGCTCAACACCGCCAGCATGGCGGTGACGGCGACCATGGGCAGCACAATCGCCGGGCGTCTGGGCTGCCACAACGAGCGGGGTTGGCCGAACAACGCCATCATCAGGGGGAACACCAGCAAGCCGCCAAAGGTATCGCCCAGCCACCAGTTCCAGCCATTGAAGACGGCATCGTCCGGCGGGATGACGCCCAACAGCGTCAGCACCGGCACGCTGATACCGGAACACACCAGACACGACAGGGGGATGACCAGCAGATAGAGCTTGGCGATGGTAAACGGGGCATCCAGCCGGTTCGGCCAACCCACCAGCCGTATCAACGCCCCCCCCGCCAGCGCCTGTACCGTGGCAGCCGATGGCACCAGCAACAACGCCAGCAGACTCCAGCCATGCACGCTGGATTGCCAGCCCGCGGCGCACTGCACCAGCAAGGAGCCAAGCCACACGCCCGGCCATTTGCCGCGCCCCCAGAGCAACAGGGTCACCGGGGCAATCCCCGCAGACGGAAAAATGGGGGCGGTATAACCGGGAGGAATCGCCGGATAGAGCGAGAGCACACCTACCACCGCGTAAACGACAGCAAGCACGAGTGTAGGAGCGATACTGAAACGCAAGTGGCATTCCCCCATCACGAAGCCAGAATTGGTCGACCAGTTATAACAGTGCGACAGAATAGCATCATCCATCCAACATAATGCACACTCAGATCAAAGAGGGGGCCGCGAGGGCCGACGGCCTCTCACGGCGACCTCATCCGTAACGCAGGCATTGCTGCTTAAGCAAGAGTGGTATCACGCCAACAAAATGGCATTTTTGGCATGGACATTGCATAACTCAATTGCCAGCAGCCGTTTTGTCATATCCAATCCGGATAATAAAAGTTTTGTGAAGCAGTCAGCCTTATCGCTACCGCTGGTCGTCAACACGGCCATTCAGGCACAAGGGGGAAGCAACGCATGACGGATGCCACCATGTTTGGCACGTTGCCCGACGACACGGACCCGGCGGGGCTATGGCTTGCGCTGTTCAGTGCGCGGCCGTTCGGCCTTGCCGTCATCGACCGCCAGCTGCGCTATTGCCTGATCAACCCGTTGTTGGCCGAAGCCAATGGCCGCAGCGTTGACGAACACCGGGCTAAGCCTGTGCGTGAAGTATTGCCCGACCTTGCCCCAATGCTGGAACCGCTGCTGCGTCAGGTCATCGACAGCGGCGTTGCCCTGATGGACGTGGAAGGCTGCGTGCCGCCACCCCATACAGGCGAACACGCGCCACGCGAGTGGATTGCCAGCTACCTGCCCTACCGCAACCGTCACGATGAAATCGCCTGGCGTCATCGCCATGGTGCGCGAGGTGTCGCGCGAGCGGCAGGCAGAACGCCAGTGGCAAAAAATCGAGGCGCGTTGCCAGCAGGTGGTGGAATCAGCACTGGACGGGCTGATCATGATCGACCAGCACGGTGTCATTGTGCTGGTCAACCCGGCGGCTGAAGCGATGTTTGGCTATCGCCGCGAAGAGTTGATCGGCCAACCGCTGTCGATCCTGATCCCGGCGCGTTTCCTGCCGCGCCATGACGATCTGGTCACCGCTTACCTGCATTGCCCGACCGGGCGCAGCCCGGGTCAGCAACGCGGCATCATCGGACAACGCCGCGACGGTAGTGAGTTCCCGGCCGAAGTCGGCCTGTCACCACTGCATAACAGCGATGGCCTGCAGGTACTGGCCACCATTACCGACATGAGCGCCCGCATGGCGGCGCAGGCCCAGATCGAACAGTCGTTACGGGAAAAGACCGCGCTACTGAATGAAGTGCATCATCGGGTCAAAAACAATCTGCAGGTGATTTCCAGCCTGCTCAACCTGCAAACCCGACATGCCAGCGCAGAAACCCGCCGCGTGATGGCGGAGAGCCAGAATCATGTCAAGGCCATGGCGCTGATCCACCAGCTGCTGTACGAGCGCGGTGACTTTTCCCGCGTGCACATTGGTGTTTACCTGCAGCGGCTGCTGATTTTATTGCATCACAGCATGAATCCGGACGGCCAGCAGGTGCAATTGACACATCGCGGCCTGGACACCCCGGTGTTTCTGGATTTGCAACGCGCCATTCCATGCGGGTTGCTGGTGAATGAACTGGTCACCAACGCCCTGAAGCACGCGTTTCCCGACGGACGTTCGGGCAACATTGAGGTGGTGCTGTCCGGCAGCGCCAATCATCAGGCCGAGTTGCAGATCAACGACGATGGTATTGGCATTCCAGATCACATACAGCCCGGAGCCGTCCCCACGTTGGGGTTTCAGCTGCTGCCCATGCTGGTGGAGCAGCTGAAAGGGCAATGGGAACTGCAGCGCAAGCCGGAAGGCGGCACCCGTATTAGTCTCCGCTTTACCGGCTCCAGTCATGAGGAGAGCGCAGATGACGCTCGGTAGCTTACTCATTGTGGAAGACGAGAGCATCGTTGCGCTCGATTTACGCCATAACCGGAAAATCTGGGCTACCGCGTGGTTGGCCTGTGCGCCACCGGCGAAGAAGCCATCCGGCAGGCGGCCTGCCATCGCCCGGATCTGGTGTTGATGGATATCCATCTGGCCGGACAACTGAGCGGCACCGAAGCCGCACGGCAAATTCGTGAACAGCAGCAGATTCCGTCGATTTTTCTCACGGCTTACGCGGAAGAGGACATCCTGCGTCAGGCAGAAAACAGCGCACCCTATGGCTACCTGCTCAAGCCATACCAGCTGCGCGAACTCAATGCCACCGTACGCATGGCGCTGGCGTGTTGTCAGGCGACACAAGAAGGCGAACGCCAGCAACGCCAACTACAACTAGCAGTGGAAGCCGCCGCGCTCGGCGTATGGGAATGGGATGGTGAGCAACAGGCCTTTCATGTCGGCGGGGAGTTTGACCGCATTTTTGACCAGCAGGCACCGTTGCCAGACGGAAGCAAGGACGCCTTCCTCAACAGCCTGCATAGCGACGACCGGCAGCAGTTGCAACCCCTGCTGGAACAGGGCCGCCCTCTCAATACCGTGGTGCAATTGGCAACGCTTAAAACGCCGGCAAACCACAATGGGTAGAGCTGCATGCCCGCAGTTTCAGCAAGCCGGGCAGCCGCCATCAGCGCGTGGTCGGCGTGGCGCGCGATGTCACCAGACAACGCCAGATGGAACAGCAGCTGCATCAGGCCAGCATCGTGTTTCAGACCAGCGCCGAAGGCATTCTGATTCTGGATGCGCAACGCCGCATTGTTTCGGCCAACGCGGCGTTTACCCAGCTGACCGGCTACCCGAGCGAAGCCGCCTTGCAGCGTAATCCTGACGATTTTCTGCACGTTCAGCCACATACTGAGCCGTTTTACCAACAGCTGGCCGATAACACGCCCGATCACTGGCACGGCGACATGCTCTGCCAGCGCCGGGATGGCAGCCAATTTCCCTGCCGCCAACATATCTGCGCCGTTAACGACGAACAGGGCCAATTAAGCCACTACGTGCTGGCGTTTTCCGATCTGTCCGCCATTCGCGCGGCCGAGGAACACATCCACCATCTGGCCTATCACGATGAACTGACGGGGCTGGGCAACCGACACCATTTGCAGCGCGAACTGGAAAAAGAAATACGCCGCGCAGAACGCAATGGCCACAGCGTGGGCATCCTGTTTGTCGATCTGGATGGTTTCAAACAGGTGAACGACACGCTGGGGCACGGCGCGGGCGACCAGCTGCTGGCCAGTATTGCCAAGCGGCTCCAGCGGCACCTGCGCAGCAGTGACATTGCCACGCGCCGGGCGGCGACGAATTCCTGCTGGCCATTCCGGACGTGCAGCAGCCGGAAGAGTGCGCGTGGTTGGCCGAAAACCTGCTGGCCATCGTGCGCGACCCGATCATGATTCAGGGCGAAACTATCCGGGTATCCGGCAGCATCGGCATTGCCCTCTACCCGGCGGATGGGGCGGACATCCCTTCCCTGCTGAAAGCCGCCGACAGCGCCATGTACGCGGCCAAGAAATCTGGCAAAAACCGCTATCGGTTTTTCAGCAGCGAGATGACCAGCCGGGCCAAAGAACGCCTGCAGGTGGAGCAAGGGCTGCAACAGGCGCTGGCGCAGCAACAATTGCGCGTGTTTTACCAGCCAACCTTTAGCCTGCACGATGGTGCCATCCATGGCTTTGAAGCCTTGCTGCGCTGGCAACACCCGCAATTGGGACTGCTGCCGTCGGCGCGTTTCATCAGCGTGGCCGAGGAAGCCGGGCTGCTGACAGCCATGGAGTTGTGGCTGCTGAAAACCGTGTGTCAACAGGGGCGGCAGTGGCAACAGCAGGCGGGGCGGCCATTAAACATGGCGGTCAATCTGTCAGCGGCGACGCTGGCATCGGCCACGTTTTGCCAGCAGTTGGCCGAAATCCTGCAACAAAGCCAGTTGCTTAAGCGGCGTGTCTGGCGCTGGAAATCAATGAAACCACGCTGCAAGCGCTCGACCAGCGCGAGGCGCGGCTAAGTGCCTTGCAGCATCTGGGCATCTCGCTCACCGTGGACGATTTTGGCAGCGGCGCCTCGTCCTTGCTGCTGTTGCAGCAGCCGCACTTCAGCCGTCTGAAAATCAGTCAGGCGTTTATCGATAGTGGCGCACAGCAACCCAGCCAGCAGGCCATTCTGCACACCCTCGGCCAGCTGGCCCGGCAGCTCAACGTGCAACTGAGCGCCAAAAACATCGAAACCTTGTCGCAATGGCAATTACTGCAAGGCAGCGGTTGCGACAGTGGCCGTGGCTACCTGCTCTGCCCGCCGTTACCGGCCGAAGCGATTGCCCACATGTTTGGTCACGCGCTGCACAACCCGGTGGGCGAGCTCGCCTGCGCAAGCTGAGTCCACCGGGTTTCGGCCAACCTTGCGCCTTGCCCCAATGCGCGGTTAACCGATCGGTTCATGGCGCGTCTTATACAGCGACACCGCGACACCAGAACTGAGCAACAGCAGGGTCACCCCTAAAGACAAGGGCGTGGGAATGGTGAAGTCGACGACATGGATGTCGTGCAGGTACACCAGCCCCACCTTGACGCCGATAAACACCAGCACCAGCGCCAGCGCGTACTTGAGGTAATGGAAGCGATGCACCATCGCTGCCAGCGCAAAGTACAGCGCACGCAGGCCAAGGATGGCAAAAATGTTGGAGGTGTAAACCAGAAACGGGTCTTGCGTGATGGAGAAGATGGCCGGAATGCTATCGACCGCAAATACTACATCGGCGCTTTCAATCAGGATCAGGGTCAGCAGCAGCGGCGTGGCCCACCAGCCGGGCGCCAGCTGCTGCGTTTCACCACGCACCAGAAAATGCTTGCCATGCAGGCCGGGCGTCAGCCGCAGGTGACGCCGCAACCACTGATAGCCACGATTGGCTTCCAGCGAAGGCGGCGTATCGTCGGAAAACAGCATTTTCACACCGGTCACCATCAGGAACAGCCCGAACAGCACCAGCATCCACTGGAATTCCGCCACCAGCACCGCCCCGACGCCAATCATCAGGGCGCGCAACACAATCACCCCCATGATGCCCCAGAACAGCACCCGATGCTGATACATGCGCGGCACCGCCATGGTGGTAAAGATCAGCGACATCACGAACACGTTGTCCATCGACAGCGATTTTTCCACCAGATAACCGGTGAGATACTGCATGCCTAAGCATCGCTGCCCTTGTACCACCACACCCAGCCGCCAAAGGCCAGCCCCATGCCGATATAAAACCCGGACAACTTGAGGCTTTCCCGCACGCTGATCTCGTGCTGATCCTTATGCAGCACGCCCAGATCGAAGATCAGCAGGCCCGCCACGATGCCAATGAACATCAGCCACACCCAGAGCGGGTAGCCAAGCCATAAGGTCGCCAACCATTCCATCATCAAGTCCCTGTCTGCCTGTTAGCGACGGTTCTGCAAAGCTGCAATGCGGTCTTCAATGCGCGGGTGACTGGAGAACAGCTCCATGAAGCCCGCCTTGTCGGCAATACCGGAGGCCGCCATGTTGGCTTAAGCAGATCGCCGCTTTCCATCCCGCCGAGGCGACGCAAGGCGGCAACCATCGGGCTGGCACCGCCCAGCAGGTGCGCCGCGCCAAGCATCGGCCCGGAACTCGCGCTGACGCGAAAAATACATGACGATGATCGAGGCCAGTATGCCAAACACGATCTCACAGACAATCACCGTGATCATGTAGCCAATGCCCGGCCCACTGCTGCTGCCCTCTTCCTCGTCACGGCGCAGGAAACTGTCCACCAGATAGCCGACGACACGCGCCGGAAAAACACAAAGGTGTTGACCACGCCCTGAATCAGCGTCAGCGTCACCATGTCGCCGTTCTTGATATGGGCCATTTCATGCGCCAGAACAGCCTGCACTTCTTCCTCGGTCATCGAGGACAGCAAACCAGTCGACACCGCCACCAGTGAGCTGGACTTGCTCGCACCGGTGGCAAAGGCATTGGGTTCGCCCTCGTACACGGCCACTTCCGGCATCGGCAACGCCGCGCGGTCGGCCAGTTTTTTTACCGTCATCAACAGCCAGCGCTCGGTACTATCGGTCGTATTGTTGTCGATCACGCGGGCGCCGGTACTCCATTTGGCGATGGTTTTGGACATCAGCAGCGACAGGAAGGCCCCGCCAAACCCCATCAAGGCGGCAAACGCCAACAAAGTACCCAGCTGCAGGCCGTTCGCGGTCAGGAAGCGATTAACTCCGAGCAACTGCGCCGCCGGGCTCAGTACCAGCATTACTGCCAGGTTGGTGGCAATCAGCAATATCACGCGTTTCATCGTGTTTGTCCTCGTGCAAATAAGATTGGCCGCCCGGTACTGGCGGCATGATTAACGCTGTAAGCATAACGCCATCTACTCAACGAAAAAATCAAATAAAATCGTAGCGTTTATCCGATTTTTTCGTATTGATGATATGTCAGAACCACTCAATTACAAGCATCTGCATTATTTCTGGGCGGTGGCACGCGAAGGCAGCGTGACGCGCGCGGCGGCGCAACTGGGCATGAGCCCGCAAACCGTCAGCGGTCAGGTATCGCGGCTGGAGCAGACGCTGGGCCGGGCGCTGTTTACCCAGCAGGGGCGCAACCTGCAATTGACCGAGGCCGGACGGGTGGCGCTGCGCTACGCCGACCAGATTTTCATGCTGGGCGAAACCTTGCAGGAAACACTGCAGGATGCCCAGCTCGACAAGACCATCCGGCTGGCGGTGGGAATTTCCGACGTATTACCCAAGACGGTGTCCTACCGTTTGCTGCAACCGGCGCTGGCGCTGGAACAGCGGGTGCGGCTGGCCTGCACCGAACGCGACTTCGAACAGTTATTGGCTGATCTGGCCCAGCATCGACTAGACTTGGTGTTGGCCGACCGCCCGGTTTAAGCCGGTGGCTTGCCAGCCTTGCAATCGAATTTGCTGGCACGCTGCCCGGTGATGATCTTCGCCACCGCCACGTTGGCCGAACGCTATCGCGCCCCCTTCCCCGCCTGCCTGCACCGCGCGCCCATGCTGCTGCCCACACGCGGTAATGTGTTACGCAGCCAGCTGGAACAGTGGTTTGAAGAGATTGATGTCAAGGTGGAAGTGGTGGCGGAATTTGAAGATGGCGCGCTGCTCAACACCTTCGGCCAACAAGGGCTGGGGCTGTTTCCGGCCCCGGCGTTTCAGCCCGGCGATATTACCGGACGGCTGGATGTCGAAATGCTGGGGCGAGTGGGCAAGGTGTATGAGCACTATTACGCCATTACCCATCGCCGCAAGCTGCAGCACCCGGCAGTGCAGGCCGTTTTGCAGACGGCCGCGCCAGATGTGGCGGACACCACGGAACCATAAAGGCATCGCCACAGTCCAGACCACATACGCAAGGTAGCTTACCGACATACGCCGGACACATAAAGCCGTTACCCTAGCCGGGTATAACTTCGGCTGATCGCCCCGCCTGATGGGCCATTCACTCACCTGACACAGGCTGCAGACGATGAGAGAAGCGACTTTCCCCCTCACGCTGGATAGCGTATTCCATCAACTGGTACACGGCAGCGCGCCACCACTGGAGGCATTGGCCGACCTGATCCGTTGCCTGCGCCCCATGCCCGGCGCCCAGACGCAGGCGGCCACGATGAATCTGCGCGCCCTGTCCCATCTGCTGGAACACTGGCCGGACGCACGCCAGTCGCTGCGTAGCGCACTGCTGGCGCTGCTGACCGAAACCCGCCAAATCCACCTGTATACCGAATCCGGCATTCTGGCCAACGCCAGCTTTTTTGCCACACTCTCCAACCGTATCGGCGAGCGGATACTGCCCATGCCAACGCGGCCGGATTCGCTACGCGACCGTTTCGGCCAACTGTTCCGCTGGCAGGAAGACTATCGCTGGCTGGCGGCCATTCCGGACGAAGTGTGGTACGACCTGTGGCACGCCATGGCCCGGCAGGAAGAAGCCGATCAGGACGGCTGGCGTCACACCCGCCTGCAGATGATCGAAGCCTTGCAGGTAATCGCCGCGCGCGTGGCGGCGATCGGGCTGGAGCCAGAACTGGTACGCATCTACCCGGAGATCGAGCGCTTCGAATCGCCATTTTTACAGCTCAATGCCGAGGTGCTGCATTACGCCGTCAGCTACCGGCAGGCGCTGACCGAACATGTCGCGCCCAGCGAAGACGAAAAGCATATTCTGGTGTTGTTGCAGCAGTGCGAGGAGATACTGGGCAAAGTCCGCAAGAACGCCTCGCGCTGCGGGATTTCCGTCAACCTGACCTATCTCGCGCTGCGGCTGTCGCAGTGCATCGAGCGCATGCGCGCGCTGCTGACGCTGCTTGATCCGGCGCATGACGGCCGGCAGCAACCCGGCGCTCTACCGGCTGCTGGTGCAGTGCGTACGCGCGGAAAACCGCAAGTACAGCGTGCGCGACCTGTTCAAATCCAATACCGAACTGCTGGCCTTGCAGGTGACCGAACATGCCGGGCGCCGTGGCGAACACTATATTGCGGAAACTCGGCAGGAATGGAACGCCATGGCCAAGGCGGCCATGGGCGCGGGGCTGATTGTCGGCATCATGGCGCTGATCAAGCTACTGCTGGCACGCGGCCATCTGCCGCTGTTGTGGGAAGGGCTGGCCTTTGGGCTGAACTACGCCATCGGCTTCATCATTGTGCAATTGCTGCACTTCACCATCGCCACCAAGCAGTAAGCGATGACGGCAGCCCACATCGCCGCCTCCATCCCGCCGCAGCACGGCAACAAGAATCAGATGGAAGAATTGGCCGACTTGGTGGTCAAGGTGCTCAGAACGCAGTTCATTGCCATTCTGGGCAACGTGCTGCTGGCTATCCCCACCGCTGCCGTCATTGCCTTTGGCTGGCAGTGGCTGTTCGGCCAACCCTTGATCGGGGCAGACAAGGCTCAACACTTGCTGCACGATCTCGACCCGTTGCATAGTCTGGCGCTGCTCCATGCGGCCATCGCCGGGGTATATCTGTTTCTCGCCGGGCTGATCGCTAAGCTATTACGACAACCGCGCCATCTACCGCCGCATCCCTGCGCGGCTGGCCGGGCACCGCTGGCTCAACCGCCTGCTGGGCACGCATCGGACCCATCGTCTGGCGCACTACGTCGAACACAATTTGGGCGCGCTGGCCGGTAACTTTTATTTTGGCCTGTTTCTCGGCATGACCGGCACCGTGGGCATCATCCTCGGCTTGCCGCTGGATATCCGTCACATCACCTTTTCCGCCGCCAATCTGGCTTTTTGTAGCGTAACGCTGGACTTCAACCTGCCCGGCACACCGCGCTATTGGCCATTAGCGGTGTCGGGCTGATCGGTCTGACCAACCTCAGCGTCAGCTTCAGTCTGGCGCTGTGGGTAGCACTGCGTTCGCGCAAGCTGGCTGGGCAACAGGCACTGCCGCTGATTCCGATGCTGCTGCGTCGGCTGATCCGTCATCCCTTGGCGTTTTTCCTGCCGCCGCGCGGCAAACGCACGCCAGCACAGGAAGCGGAGCCGGGTAACGAACCGCCAAAACCGCTGGACTAGCGCGTCCGTATTCGGCCAACCCTGACCATAAAAAAACCGGCTCATTGAGCCGGTTTTCCTGATCATGGCAGCCTGTTTGTTTCAGGCTGCCAGCAGTTGCTTCACCACATCCACATAGGCCTGTTTGGCCTCATCGGCACTCTTGCCTTTGAGCTTGTCCCGTGCATCGTATTTGGCACGATTGATGAAGTCCATCATCCCCGGCCGCTCGCCGCTGACATCGCCCTCGGTGGCTTGTTTGAACAGTGCGTACAGCTGCAACAGCGTTTGATTGTCCGGTCGTTCCGACAGGGTTTTGACATCGGCCTGTGCCCGGGTAAATAGCGTGTCTAAATCAGACATGGTGTCTCCTTCGTGTTATCGGTGGCAAAACATCGCCCCGGTATTAGCGTTGTAATGGGGTTAGCCCAACCGGATATACCGGTCGTTGACGACTGTAACACGAAATTCCGGCCAGATTAATCCAGCCAGCCGATCTGGATAATCTTGAAGCTTTTTACCAGTCGCCCCTGCCGCACGGCCGGGAAGAAACGGGCCTGCCGGAAGCGCTCCATCGGCACCTGCTCGGCCCCGGCTGGTGTGGCACTGATCAGCTGCACTGCATCCACATAACCTTGTTCGTTGATGTAGACCTTAAGCATCACGCTGGTGCGGTCGTCCGGCGAGGCATTGGTGACCGAGACATCAATCGGCTGCTGCTCGCGAGCCACCACATCCACCTCCCGCGCGGCGTAATACACGTCCAGCCCCAACCAGGGCGGATTGCCCATCCCCCGCCGCAGCCAGTGCCGCGGCCTCCTCGGCCGACGGCGTTGAAACATCCTGCGCGGTCAGCACCGGGCTGGATGCAGGTTGAACCACGGGCATGGGCGGGGACGGATTGGCATCAGCCGATGGAGACGGCTTGCTCGGCAAGGCGAAATGCGCCTGATCCGTCAGCAGTACCGGCGGCGCCTTCACCTTCGGCGCGGGCCTTGGCGGCGTTGGCTGTGCCTTAAGAACGGCGCGGGTTGCCGTCGGGGCGTGACGGTTGTGCGCAGCCGCACTGCCAGCCCTTGTTCGGCACGTCCGTCGTTAGCCCCACCGCCACCACCGGCCTTGCCCACCGGCAAGCCCCACAGCAGCAGCGCATGCAGCAGCAACGACCCCAGCAACGCCAGCGCAATCACCCGGCGGGCTGCGGCCACAGGCGGCCATACTGGCGGTGCCTATGGGGAACGAATGCTCTACCCATCAGCACAGGGCGCCGTTACTTGGCGTTCAACAGCTGCTCGATCTGTTCCTGTTCGATCGCGCCCGGCACCACACGGCCATTGGCAAATACCAGCGCTGGCGTACCGGTAATGCCCAGTTGCTTGCCCAGTGCCTGAATCTTGTCGAGCGGGGTATTGCAGTTGTCACGGCCGGTCAGCGGCTTGCCATCGCGCATGTAGGCGGTCCAGGTCGCAGCACGGTCTTTGGAACACCAGATCTGTTTGGCCTTGTGCATGGCATCCGGGTGCAGTTCGGACAATGGGAAGAGGAAGGTGTAAATCGTGACATTGGTCACGCCCGGCAGGCTTTCGCGTTCCAGTTGGCGGCAGAACGGACAATCCGGGTCGGTAAACACGGCCATCTTGCGTGCAC
Organism: Paludibacterium denitrificans; assembly: GCF_009707705.1. Taxonomy (GTDB): domain Bacteria; phylum Pseudomonadota; class Gammaproteobacteria; order Burkholderiales; family Chromobacteriaceae; genus Paludibacterium_A; species Paludibacterium_A denitrificans. The sequence goes on from NZ_WLYX01000001.1 coordinate 397,457, forward strand.
CATTACCACGCACTTCCTTGAAGGCATATTGCAGCGGCAGGCTATCCCACTTGAGCGTGTTCAGCTCCGCCGTGCGTTTTTCGGTCAGGCTTTCCTTCTTGACCGCATCAACCAGATCGCCCACCAGTACGTAGTCGACCTTTTCATCGACATAAACAATCTGCTTGCCTTTGACCACTACCTCAAACAACCCCTTCACCGGGGTGGTTCTGACACTGTCTACCTGCCGATTGGGAAAGCGAGCCTGAAAGGCTTTCTTCACATCGCTGATATTGGTTTCGGCATTGGCGGTACAGGCTGCCATCGACAGCAGCAGCGAGGCGGCCATGGCCAGCGATTTAAGCGTTGCGTTCATTACACATCCTTGTCGGTTCATACACCCATCGCATGCCGCACAAACTGGCGTTTGAGCACAGACAGGCGATTGGTCAAAGTCAGTCCGGTATTACGCAGCCAGGACACCCCCGGCTGGCGCGCATGAAACAGCTGAAACAGCGCATCACACGCCAACTGCATGGTTTTCACCGCTTCGCGCCGCTCGCGCTCGTAGCGGCGCAGGATCAGGTATTCGCTTACATCCGTTGCCGTAGCCAGCAGGCGCGCCAGCTGTTCGGCATCCTGAAACCCCGTGTTGACGCCCTGCCCGGCCAACGGGTGCACGGTATGCGCGGCATCGCCCACCAGCGCCACCCGCTGGGAGATAACCGATTCGGGCTGAATCAGCCGCAACGGGAACGCCACGGCCGGGGTCAACAGCTGCAACGCGCCCAGTTCATGGTTTCCCGCCGCAGCCACCGTTTCGGCCAACGTGTCGTGATCCATGTCCAGCAGTCGTTGCGGATCAGAGGTAGACCACACCATGGAAATGCGGTTCCCGGCCATCGGCAACCAGGCCAGAATGCTGTCGCCGGTAAACCACTGGCGCGCGATATCACCATGCGGGCGCTCGCAGGCAAAATTGGCCACCACGCCACTATGGCCATACGGCTTGACGCTGGCTTGCAGGCCGCATTGCTGACGCAGCCGGGAATTGGCGCCATCGGCACCAACCACCAGCGCGGCTGTCAACGGACGGCCATCGTCCAGCGTCAGGCAGGCCGCTGTGGCAGAGCACTCCAGTTGCACCGGCCGCACGCCGGTCAGGCAGGTGATGGAACTTTCGGCCAACCTGCGCCACAGCGCGGCCAGCATCCAGCGATTCTCGGCAATCCATGCCAAAGCCGATTCACCGACATCGCTGGCGGCAAACTGCAAACGGCCACCGGCATCACCGCGCACATCCATGCTGGCGATAGTGCCCAGACGGGAACTATCCGGCCAGGCCTGCAGGCGCTCGAGAAAACGCCGGTTAGCCGGGCTGACAGCATAAATCCGCGCATCCCAGCCCTGTTCCAGCTGGTCGAACTGCGCATTCTGGCCTTCCAGCAACGCCACGGCCTTGCCGCTATCAGCCAGCGCCAACGCTAGGCTCGCCCCCACCAGCCCACCGCCAACCACAATCACGTCAAATTCGTGTTGCCGCGCCATGGTTAAACCCCAAAGACCAGATGGGTGGCAAATTTACGGCGCAGCGGTGGCACCACGTCCAGCAGGTTCATCCCCACCCCGCGTAGCGTGCTAACCAGAGCGGAATGGCCATCAAACAGCTGGATCAGCCCATGGGTAAAGCCCACCACGGCATGGCTATCCACCTTGCGCGCGGCAGCATAGGCGGCCAGAACGCGCGGTTCGCCTAACATCGGGCACCCCCACCAGTGCGTCGGTCAGCCCAATGGCATCACGCAACCCAAGATTAAGGCCCTGCGCCGCCACCGGGTGCATGGTCTGTGCCGCGTTGCCAATCAGCACCACCCGGCCGCTCACCACCCGGTTGACCTGACGCAGTGCCAGCGGGAATACCGCGCGCGGGCCAACCGACACAATCTTGCCCTGCCGGTCGCCAAACGCTTGCTGCAATTGCGCAATAACTGCGGCATCGTCCAGTGTCTGCAGCGTCTGGGCATCGTCATGGCTACGCGTCCACACCAGCATGAAGCCATCGCCATGCGGCAACAGCGCAAACGGCCCCTGATGGGAAAAACGCTCATAGGCCACGCCGTCGTGCGGTTTTTCCGTCGTAATGGTCGCCAGCACCGCGCTTTGCCGGTAATCGTGCACCAGCCGTTTCACGCCCGGCAGCGTATCGGCCAGTGCCCCGCCTTCGGCCAACACCACCAGCCGACAGGTCAGCCAATCCTCACCCTCCGGCCCACTGGTGCTCACTGTGGCGTAGTGGTGCAGGCTTTTCACCGCCGTCACGCGGGTATCCCAGCGCACATTGACCCCGGCCTGCTCCAGTTGCTGATTGATGGCCGTGGTCAACACCGGGTAATCGACCACCACGCCAAGGTGAGGCAAAGCCAGATCGGCGCGGTTGAGCACGGTGCGGCCCCACGCGCCCTGCTGCGAAACATGTACGGTGTCGATCAAGGTTGCCTTAAGCAATGTGTCCGGCCAGGGCGCCGACCGCCGCCAATTGCTGCTGGCTATACCAGGACAGCGCCAAGGCACGGGCATCCTGTACGCGGGCATCCTTGGCGCGCGCTTCGATCAGCGTTACCCGCCGTCCTTCGCGGGCAAAGCGCAATGCCGCCAGCGCCCCCACCGGGCCGCCGCCCACAATTACGATATCTGCGTGTTGTGCAAGTTGGTTCATGGTGTGTCCGCCCTGGTTCGGGCCAGGCATCAGAAGATAAGACGGGAATCAGATACTGCGCATCAGGATTTCAATTTCATCCACGCGTTTGGGCACGGCATCGGTATAGACTTCGTGACCGCTTTCCGTGACCAGCACATCGTCCTCGATGCGGATGCCAATATTGTGGAAAGCTTCCGGTACATTATCCGCCGGACGGATATACAGGCCGGGTTCCACTGTCGTGCACATGCCTAGGCTTCCAGCAGGCGCCATTCGCCGCGCAACTTGCGGCGACCCACGTCGTGCACATCCAGCCCGATCATGTGACCAATGCTGTGCATGTAAAACTGCCGATAAGCGCCGGATTCCAGCACGCCATCCAGCGTTCCGCTCAACAATTTCAAGTCGAGCAGGCCCTGCGCCAGAATGCGCAGCGCGGCATCACCCGGAGCATTGAGCGCCACACCGGGCCGAATCGCGGCAATGGCCGCCAGCTGTGCCGCCAACACCACTTCATAGACATCTCGCTGCGGACCAGTAAAACGGCCATTGACCGGAAACGTACGGGTAATGTCACCGGCGTAGCCATTCAGCTCACAACCGGCGTCGATCAGAACCAGATCGCCGTCATTAAGCCGGGCGTTATTGGCGACGTAATGCAAGGTACAGGCATTGGCCCCGCCAGCGACGATGCTTTCATAGGAAGGTTGACGCGCGCCATGCTGCACAAAGGTATGCAGGATTTCGGCCTCAAGCTGATATTCATACATGCCCGCACGGGCTACACGCATGGCGCGCAAATGCGCTTCGGCGGAGATTCGGCTTAAGCACGGCGCAGAATATCGATTTCCGTGGCATCCTTGAACAGGCGCATTTCATCGAGCACAAACAGTAAATCGCCAAATGCCATCGGCGGTTCATCACCTTGGCGCACGCGCTGATGCACCGTGTTCAACCAACCCGTCACCCGTTGGTCAAAGGCCGTATCGCGGCCAATGTCCCACCATAGTTTTTTCTGGTTGGCGATCAGCTCGGGCAGGCGGCTGTCCAGTTCGGTAATGGAATACCCCTCATCAAACCCAAAGGTTTCCTTGGCGGCCGCTGGGCCATAACGAAAGCCATGCCAGATTTCGTGTTCCGGATCCTTGTCCTGACAGAACAGGATGGAGCGGCCACGATCGGCATCCAGCACTACCAGTGCCTGCGGCTCGATAAAACCGGTCAGGTAAAAGAAATGGCTATCGGGCCGATACGGATAAATATTGTCGGCATTGCGCACCTTCTCCGTAGCGGCAGCCAGTACGGCAATACCGTCCTGCATCTGCGCCATCACCCGGCGGCGGCGTTCGGCATGAGACTGATACATGATTTCGCTCTCGCAAACTGGCGAACCTTGCGGCACAATCGCGCCAGTTTACACCGAGTCGCCAGCGGCTCCCAATCTGCGCACCACGCGCGAGCGCACAAGCAGCCAGTAGGCCGCCGCGATACCAACGGCATCGGCGCCAAAGTCCAGCCATTCGGCCGAGCGGTCTGGCGTACACAGCCCTTGCAACACTTCCGATGAACCGCCCCACAATAGCAACGCCCAGACCAGCCGCGTCCAGAAGCGGGAAAACCCGGCCCGATGCAGCCCCCAGCCAAGCAACACGGCATGCACAAAGAACAGCGCAAAATGGCCAAGCTTGTCGAAATACGGGATGCCACTGGGTGCGCCAGCCGGTTTGAATAGCGCCCAGATCGCCAACAGGCTCCAGCCCGCCGCTGGCAACAGCCAGCCCCAGCGTTTTGTCGTCATACGATGGTTCTTTCGGCCAACCTTGGCGGTTGGCAAGAAAAAGGGCCTGCCACAAGGCAAGCCCGGATGCTGAATCGGCCCGCAGCGCGGCCGCTCGGCTTATTCTTCGTCCAGCACGGCAGAGGTGTAAACCTCCTGCACGTCGTCCAGATCTTCCAGCGCGTCCAGCAACTTTTGCATGCGCACGGCATCGTCACCGGTCAGCTCGGTCTCGTTTTCCGGCTTCATGGTCACTTCGCCCATTTCCGGTTTGAAGCCCTTGGCTTCCAACGCTTCTTTGATCGCAGTGAATTCATACGGGCCGGTGATCACTTCGATCGAACCGTCTTCATCCGTCACCACGTCGTCCGCACCGGCTTCCAGCGCCGCTTCCATCAGCGCATCTTCATCGGTACCCGGCGCAAACACCATGTAGCCACAGTGCTTGAACTGGAAGGCCACGCAGCCATCGGTGCCCATGTTGCCGCCGTATTTGGAGAAAGCATGACGGACATCGGCCACGGTACGGGTTTTGTTATCCGTCAGGCAATCCACCATCACGGCCGCGCCGCCGATGCCATAACCTTCGTAGCGGCATTCGAAATAATCCACGCCGTCCAGCTGGCTTAGGCACCGCGCTTGATGGCGTTTTCAATATTGTCCTTGGGCATGGATTCGGCCTTGGCCTTGTCCACCGCTAGGCGCAGACGCGGGTTGGCGCCGATGTCGGCCCCGCCCATCTTGGCTGCGACGGTAATTTCCTTGATCAGACGGGTAAAGATCTTGCCGCGCTTGGCGTCCTGACGACCTTTACGATGCTGGATGTTAGCCCACTTGCTGTGACCTGCCATGATTGCCTCAATCTGCTGAGGGCTTGCCACGCCTCATTGGTCGTCACGCCAGAGACGTGTCGCCGAAGGTTTCAAGCCGGATTTGGAACAAGAAAAATGGCGGTATTCTAGCAGAAAGCTATTTCGCCTTCAGCATAGACAGTATGAACTCGAAACTTTGCTGGTAAATCTGCTCGATCGCCGGTGTCAGCAGCGGCAAGGCAATATAAAGGGCGATGAAGCCAGTCAGCAGCGTCAGCGGGAAGCCAAAGGAAAAAATATTGAACTGCGGCGCCGCCCGCGTCATCACGCCAATGGCCAGGTTGGTGACCAGCAAGGCGGCAACCACCGGCAACGAGAGCCATATCCCCCATGCCACGATATGGCCGCCCCATTTGACCAGCGCAAGCAGGCTGGCCCCTTAAGCAACGACTGACCAATCGGCAGTATCCGGAAGCTTTCCAGCAAAGTGTTGATCATCACCTGCGGGCCATCAAACGCCATGAAAAGCAGCATGACAAACACCGTCAGCAGGCTCGACATGGTTGGCACCTGCGCCGCATGCTGCGGGTCGAACGTCATGGCAAAACCCAGCCCCATCTGCCCGGAAATGATCATGCCGAGCCATTTCCACTGCCGCCAGCGCCAGCCGCATGACAAAGCCCATGGCCAGACCAATCAGCAATTGCTGCACTACAATCGCAAAGTATGCCGCCGACACCACCGGCACGGCTGGCGCTGGTGGCAAGACCGGAACCAGCAGCACGGTCAGCATCAGCGCAAAACCGGCGCGAAAGCGACGGGGAATGGCGCGATTGGAATAAAACGGGTCGGCCAGAAACAGACCGACGATACGAGTAAATGGCCAGATAAACATGCTGACCAGCGCATTGATCTGCGCGTCGGAAATGGTCAGCATCAGCCGATAACGGTGGGAATGCTCTGGAACAGACGGGTGGTGTACTCGATCAGGGTGTTGAGCATCCACGGCCCGGCCAGCACCAGAATCAGAAACATGGCCAACAGTTTGGGAATGAAGGTCAGCGTCATTTCGTTGATCTGGGTAGCGGCCTGCAACACACTCACCAGCAAGCCCACCAGCAGTGAAGCCCCCCAGCACCGGCGCCGACACGATGATCAGCACATACAGCGCGTTCTGCACCATGCTAATGATTAATTCCGGACTCATCGCGCCTCCCCACTTGTTTCGGCCAACCTTGTTTCACTTATACCCATCGCAACGCCGTGCTGGCATCGTCCCAACCAAGATAGACGTCAGCCGGTGTAAAAACTCTGCACCAGCGAGCCCATCAGCAATGTCCAGCCGTCCACCAACACAAACAACATCAGCTTGAATGGCAGCGAAATGGTGGCGGGTGACACCATCATCATGCCCATGGCCATCAGAATACTCGCCACCACAAAGTCGATGATGATGAACGGGATAAATACCATGAAACCAATCTGGAACGCGGTTTTCAGCTCGCTGATGATATACGCCGGGATCAAGGTCTTGATCGATACATCCGCCTTGGTCGCTTGGGCGAACGGGAAATCTCGATGAAAAACGCCGGGTCCTTTTCCCGCGTCTGGCGCAGCATGAACTCTTTCATCGGCTTGCTGCCCTCTTCCACCGCCTGATTGAAGCTGATTTTGTCCTCGGAAAAAGGCGTCCGTGCCTTGCTGTAAACCTGATCAAGCGTTGGTCCCATGACAAACAACGTCAGGAACAACGACAAACCAATGATCACCTGATTGGGCGGCGACTGCATGGTACCCATGGCCTGACGCAACAGCGACAACACAATCACGATGCGGGTAAACGACGTCATCATCAGCAGCATGGCCGGGATGAACGTCAACCCGGTCATGAACAGCAGCATTTGCAGGCTGAGCGAATAGCTCTGCCCCCCGCCTCCGGCGTACTGGTCATCAACGGCAAACCGGCTGCCTGCACGGACGGCAGCAGGCACAGCAAACACGGCAACAGGACTATCAATACACGTTTCATGGCTTTTTCGATGCATCCATCTGGCGACGGCCCTTCTCCATGGCGGATTTTAACCAGCGGGCAAACGGTTCCGTAGGCGCAACAACATCGTTATCCGCATCGTCAGGGCGCGGCAGCTTGTTGAGCAGATTGACTTGCGAGGGCGTAACGCCCAGCACCAGCCATTCGCCCTCCAGCTCCACAATCACCACCCGCTCGCGCTGGCCTACCATGACCCCGCTCACCACCTTGAGCCGGTTGGTAGCGCCCAGCATGCCTTGAGAGAAACGCCGGAACATCCAGGCCGCACCCATAATCACGCCAAGCACCACCGCCGGGCCAAACACCACCTGCAACAATCCCATGAGCGGCGACGGCGAATCGACCGCCGCAGCAGGCACTGCGGCCAACGCCAGCGTCGGTACAAAAAAAACACCGGCCAATCCCAGATTGACCGGTTGGCGCGGCCGCCTCTGTACAAGACGCCAGACCATTATTTCTGCAACCGGCGGATACGCTCAGTAAGCGTAATGATATCGGTCAGGCGGATACCGAACTTGTCATTGACCACCACCACTTCGCCTTGTGCGATCAGGCAACCATTGACCAGCACATCCATCGGTTCCCCCTGCCAGACCATCCAGTTCCACCACCGAACCCTGCGCCAGCTGCAACAGGTTACGAATGGCAATCTTGGTGCGCCCCAATTCGACAGTCAGTTGAACCGGAATGTCCAGAATCATGTCCAGATTGCGCGGCACGCTACCGGAGCTTTCTGCGGTGGCACCAAATTCCTGGAACAGATTGTGGGCAGGCTCTGCCGCCGTCGTATCCGACGCCGCCAGTGAAGCATCGGCGTCGGCCTGCTCGGCCATCGCCGCGGCCCAATCGTCCATGGAAATTTCTTCTTCCGGCGCGGCAGCCTTAACCTGCTCGTCCTGCAATTCGTCACTCATTATTGTTGTCTCCTGTCGGCTCGACAAAGTCATGAGCCCCGGCTAATACCGAGTCCACCTTGAGCGCATAGCGCCCCTGTACCGTGCCATAGTGGCATTCAAACACCGGAATCCCCGACACATCCGCCACGATGGACTCGGAAATATCCAGCGTCACCACATCGCCTACCTTCAGGTTGAGTACCTGACCGAGCGTCACCCGGGTTTCGGCCAACGTTGCAACCAAATCGACCTCCGCTGCCTGCACCTGATGCGACATCAGGCTGATCCAGCGGTTATCCACCTCGGTACGGTCAGCCTGCATGGTACTGGACAGCAGGTCACGGATCGGCTCCACCATGGAATACGGCAGACACATGTGAAAATCGCCGCCGCCCGCGCCCAGCTCGATATGGAACGTCACCGCCACCACCACCTCGGTCGGCGTTGCGATGTTGGCAAACTGGGTATTCATTTCCGATCGCAGGTAAACAAACTCGATCGGATAGACCGTTTCCCACGCCTTCTGGCATTCGTTAAACACCACCTCCAGCAGGCGGTGAATGATGCGCTGTTCGGTCGGGGTAAAGTCACGCCCTTCGACCCGCACGTGATAACGGCCATCGCTACCGAACAGATTATCGACGATGAGGAAGACCAGATCCGGGTCAAAAATCAGCAAACCGGTGCCGCGCATCGGTTTGACATGCACCAGATTCAGGTTGGTCGGCACGACCAGGTTGCGGATGAACTCGCTGTACTTCTGCACCCGCACCGGCCCGACCGAAATCTCGGCATTACGGCGGATGAAGTTGAACAGGCCAATGCGCAGGTTACGGGCGAAACGTTCGTTGATGATTTCCAGCGTCGGCATACGGCCGCGCACGATACGTTCCGGCGGCCGATATCGTAGCTACGGACGCCCGGGCGTCCTGCACCACGTCATCATCTTCGTCCTCGCCGGTGACCCCCCTGAGCAGGGCATCTACCTCTTCACGGGACAGAATATCGTCGGCCATGCGTCCTGCTTACTGATTCTGAATGATGAAGGAAGTAAAGACTACGCTATCCACGGGTTCTTCCGTCCCGGCATCCATGGATTCGTTGATGATTTTCTTGACCTGAGCCTTGAGTTTGACCTTGCCGTCCGGCGTAGCCAGTTCTTCAGCCGTTTTGGACGACAGCAGCAGAATCAGCGCACTGCGCACCTTGGGCATGTAGTCTTCAAACTTTTTCTTGGCTTCTTCGCTTCCCAGCTCGGCCTGCATATCCACCTGCAGCAAGCCACCGCTCTCGCCCGCTAGGTTGACGACAAAGGTATCCAGCTTTTCAAAAATCGGCGGGCCATCTTTTTTCTTCTTGGTGGCCGCTTCATGCGCTGCTTCACCACCGGCTGCATTGCCGCCTGCATGATTGACGCTGGTGAACATATAGGCAGCCGAGGCCGCCCACCGCCACCAAAACCAATACCAGCAGAATGATGACGATCAGCATCAGCTTGTTAGAACCACCCGCCTTTTTCTCTGACTTGTCTGTTTTTTCTGCTTTTTTATCGTCTGCCATGAATGTTTTAGCCCGTACGTTGGAGGTTTCCACGAAATCCTAAGCGATTTCTTGGTGGTATTTTCCTGTTTTCCGCCCCAACTGAACAGACCTGACGCACATAACACTCAAACAAAAATGCTAAGAACCCCTCTGGCAGCCTTAATTGCCGTCAGTGCATCCACTTCTTCAGACGAAGAATTCTGCTGCTGGCGGCTATTTTGCTGTTGCGCAAAGTGGCTTTGCTGCTGGCCGGACTGCCCGCTCGAAACCTGAGCGCCCGTCAGCTGGATGCCCCCGGCCGCCAGCATGGTGGCCAGTTTCGGCATATTGCTTTCCAGCATTTCTCGCGTGGACGGTACGGCGGCGGCAAAAACCACCTGCGCCTGATCGGTGCCATTCATCTTGAGTGAAATATCAATCGGCCCCAGTTGTGGCGGATTGATCTGGATATGTGCTTTTTCCGCCTTCATGCTGACCATGCTGAGCATCTGCTCGCTCATCGACTTGGTCCAGTTGGGGTCGGTAATCGGCTCCTGAATCGTCAGGGTTTTGACGGCAGAGGCCTGGTTAGACGCCGCCGTCGGCGCGGATGCTTGTGCCTGAACCGGCAAAAATTGCATGAACGCTTTGTCGTCTTGCGGCAAATTCTGCTCATCCAGGGCTTTGGGCGCGGCTTTTTTCCCGGCACCCGTCAACAATGCCAACGCATCGGCCTTGCCTTCGTTGACGCTGCTTGCCGATAACAAGGCAGCATCACCATTGCCTTTGGCCACGTCGATCTGCTGATTCACATACTGCTGTGGCAACACGACCGGCATGCCTTGCAGAAACAGGCTATTGGCGGCATTGCTGTTATCAGAGGCCGTGGAATCCTTGGAATCCTGGTCTTTCAGCTGAGTTTTGCCACTATCTTTGCTGGCACCCAACAGGGTACCGGCACGGCTGCCCAATTGCACGCCCAATAGATTGGCAAATAGACCGGAGGTATCACTGGCGCTGGCATCAACTTGGCCAACCACGCTTAAGCAGTGACGGCGGAAGAAGGGGTTACGGTAATCGTCATGGCCCGGGTTCCAGAGAGAAGACAGCCATGACTAGGCAATTATCATGCCAAGCTATTCATCCTGATGCTGACGATTCCAGAACTGGCGGGTGGCAAACTCGTCGCTATTTTTCTGCTGCAAACGCGCAGTTTTGATGCTGGCCCGTTGCTGCTCACGTTTGAGCAATTTTTCGTAGGCCTTGAGCTTTTTGTATTCGTTCTGCCAGCTCTGTTGCTCCAGCATGAAACGCTGGATACAGCGCTCGACTTCGCCTTGCTGAACGGTGACGGCATCATTCAGCCGCAGCAGGAATTTCTGGAAATCCTGCCACTGGCTGATGGACATGCCTTTCATGCCGCCCTGAGTCAGCCGCTGCTGGTATTCGGCACGGAACGCATCCAGTTGCTCCGGGCGTGAGCGCGCATCGTTCAAGCGCCCCTGCGCCTGCTTCATCCGCTCACCGGCAGCTTGCTGGCGGTCATCGGCCAAGCGAATCAGCAAGGCATATTTGCTATGGGCCATCGCTCTGCCCGCTTAGCCCCGGCTCAACGCAGCACCGCATCCAGCTGCTCCACGCAGGAGGCAAAATCATGGGATTCGTGCATCGGCTGAGTCAGGAAGCCCACCATTGGCAACTGACGACGAATGGCTTCGTCGAGTATTGGGTCCGCTCCCGGTACGTAAGCACCGACGCTGATCAGGTCACGATTGCGCTGGTAGCGTGAATAGAGCTGTTTGAAATGGCGCGCCTGCTCCATCTGGCGCGGGGCAACGACATCTACCATCACCCGGCTGATCGATTGTTCGATATCAATTGCCGGATAATGGTAAACTTCGGCCAACTCGCGCGACAGCACAAAGTGGCCATCCAGAATGGCACGAGCGGAGTCGGCCACCGGGTCTTGCTGATCGTCCCCTTCGGACAGCACGGTATAAAAACCAGTGATGGAGCCGCCGCCTTCAATGCCATTACCGGCACGTTCGATCAATTGTGGCAGGCGCGCAAAAACCGACGGGGGATAGCCTTTGGTCACCGGTGGTTCGCCAATGGCGAGGGCAATTTCACGCTGCGCCATGGCATAGCGGGTCACCGAATCCATCAACAACAGCACGTCCTTGCCTTGCGCGCGGAAGTATTCGGCCAACGCCGAGGCATAGGCGGCGCCATGCAGGCGCATCAGCGGCGGAACATCGGCTGGCGCGGCCACCACCACGGAACGCGCCAGACCTTCTTCACCCAGAATGTTTTCGATGAAGTCCTTGACCTCGCGGCCACGCTCACCAATCAAGCCCACCACCACCACATCGGCCCGGGTGAAGAGCGCCATCATCCCGAGCAGCACCGACTTCCCCACCCCGGAACCGGCAAACAGGCCAAGGCGTTGTCCACGCCCCACCGTCAGCAAGCCATTGATGGCACGCACGCCGACATCCAGCACATCGCGCACCGGCGAGCGCTCCAGTGGATTCATCGGCTGGCTATAGAGTGGGAAATAGGCTTCCGGATGGATCGGCCCCTTGCTGTCCAGTGGCCGCCCCAGCGCATCGAGAATACGCCCGAGCAGGCTCTCGCCCACTGGCACCTGCCGCCCTTCCGGGCCATGCACGCTGGCATCAACGGCAGGTTGGCCGAAACGTGGTGGATGGCGTGGACATAGTGGACGTACCGGCGTTCCCGGCAGCAAACCCTGAACATTGGAAAGCGGCATCAGAAACATCTTGTCACCGGAAAAACCGACAACTTCCGCTTCGATGCTATGTCCATCAGGCAGATCAACCTGACAGGCACTGCCTACCGGCAGTTTCAGGCCAACCGCCTCCATCACCATCCCGGTCACACGTACCAGCCGCCCAGTGGGCTGCCACAGTGGAGCCGCTTCGGCCACGCGGGCGCAATCCGCCAGAAACTGGCGTTGCCGTTCAATCAGCGTCATGGGAAGCAGAGTTGTCGGCGGACTCAAGGCCCAAAGCGTCGCTCAAGGCGCGCAGGCGCGAAGCCAAGGTGAGATCGAGGCGAATCGATGAAGTATCGATGATGCAACCGCCGCGTTCAATCGCTGGGTCTTCAATCCATTGCCACAAGGTTTCCGGCGTTTCCTGCTGCAATAGCTGCCGGGCGACAGTCAGATCGGCCGGATTCACGCGCAGCCGTGCTTGCGCCAGACTGGCTAAGCAAATCATCCAGCACTTGCCGCAATACCGGCTCCAGCGCACGGCCATTCACCTGCAGGTGGTCCTGTACCAGTTTTTCAGCCAACCTCACCGCCAGCGACAGCAAGCTGCCAGCCAGCTCAGACTCAACCTGCTGCAATTGCTGATTGAACGAATCGGCCAGCAGGGCCAGCGGCGCCCAAGCCTCGGCAAACTGTTGTTGTACCGCCACCAGAGCACGGCTTTCCGCTTCAGCCTTGCTTAAGCATCCAAGCCCTCGGCATGGCCAGCGGCATAACCGGCATCGTGCCCGGTTTGCCGGGCATCCTGATGGATGGCTTCCAATTCGGCAGCAGTCGGGTAGCTCAGACCAGATGCCTCAGCCACTGCACCATCGGCCGGGTCGCTATCGCCGGGGGGAGGATCATTGTCTGCGACCGCCTCTCCGGCGCATCCATTTCGGCTGGCCGCGGCGGCTCCCCTGCGCTTGGCCACCAGTTCCACCAGCTGAGCCGGGGTCAGCGTGGATGACAGCCCGCCCAAGTCTGCTGGCGCCCAACTCTGCCAGCTATCAACCTGTTCGCCCGGGATAATCGGATTATTCGACAAGGCCTTCATCACCGCCCTTGCTGCCTAGCACGATCTGGCCATCGTCGGCGAGCTTGCGCACCACCTTGAGAATTTCTTTCTGCTCGGCTTCGACTTCCGACAACTTGACCGGCCCTTTGGATTCCAGATCGTCGCGCAGCATTTCGGCCGCACGTTGCGACATGTTGCGGAAAATCTTGTCCTTCAGTTCCTGACTGGTGCCCTTGAGAGCAATCACCAGCGAATCGGACTGTACTTCGCGCAGAATGGTCTGGATGGAACGGTCGTCGATATCCAGAATGTTCTCGAACACAAACATCTTGTCCTGAATGCGCTGCGCCAACTCCGGGTCATACTCGCGGATATAGTTAAGCGCCGACGCCTCGACATTACCGCCCATGAAGTTGAGGATTTCGGCGGTCATGCCAATGCCGCCCGATGCGCTCTTCTTGATCCGATCCGAGCCAGACAACAGTTGGGTCAGTACATCGTTCAACTCGCGCAAGGCCTGCGGCTGCACCCCTTCCAGCGTCGCGGTACGAATCAGCACTTCATTACGCAGGCGCTCCGGGAAGTGCGCCAGGATGGAGCTGGACAAATCCGGCTCCAGATGAACCAGAATGGTGGAAATGATCTGTGGGTGTTCGTTGCGGATCAGGTCGGCAGCGGACGAAGGGTCCATCCACTTCAGGCTCTCAATACCGCTGTGATCATTACCTTGCATGATCTTGTCCAGCAGGTTGGACGCCTTGTCCGGCCCCAGCGCTTCGGTCAGCACGTTGCGCAGGTATTCATCAGATGCACCAATGCTGGCCCGTGCCGCACACTCTTCGCGGAACTTGCCCACCGTATCATCGATTTCTTCGTAGCTGAGGTTATTGATCGCCGACATCGCCAGCGAAATCTTCTGGACTTCTTTTGGCCCAAGGTACTTGAACACTTCCACAGCCTCGGTCTGGCCCAGACTGAACAACAGCACCGCACTACGGTGAATACCGTTATCACTCATCGGAGCTTATCCATTCCTTGATGATTTGTGCCGCCATGCGCGGATCAGACTTCACCAGATCACGCGCAGCTTCCAGATTGGAACTGTATTCGCGCTTCTGGGCATCACGCGGGTCCGCTTACGGCTTCGCTACCCGCAGCCTTGGCTTCGGCCTTGGCTCCTTCCTCGTCACCAGCAACCGCCAACAGGCGCCCCCCGCCTCGGTGGCACCTTCCTTGGCCTTTTCCGTTTCTCCCGCAGCAAGCGCACCCGGTTTGACCAGTTCCTTGACGATCGGGCGTACCACACCAAACAGCAAATACAACATGGCAATGGTCAATAAACCATACTTGATCAGGTTGCTGGCATTATTGGTGACGTAATCGGTTACTTTTTCCTGCAAAGTCACCGGCACGGCTGCATCGGCAAAGGCGGCATTCACCACGTTGACCGTATCGCCACGCTGGGTATTGAAACCCATGGCTTCTTTAACCAGATTATTGATCTGCTGGACTTCTTGTGCCGTCAGCGGTGTTGGTTTCGGCGTGCCGTTACGATCCGGCATCATGCGATAGTTGACCACCACAGCCGCCGACAAGCGTTTTACCAACCCTTGCGGCACCTTGGTGTGCTGGATGGTTTTGTCCACCTCATAATTGGTGGTGATATCGCGCTCCACCGCGCCAGAAGCACCAACCGCCTGACCAGACAGCGTAGCCGTCCCGGGCGCGGCCCCCGGCGGCAAGGTGATCGGCGCCGAGGCGGCGGAAGGCGGTTGGTTGGACAACGCGCCCGGCACGCCACCGGCCTGTGCGCCGCCATTACCCAGCTTTTCTACAATCTGCTGGCTACGGGTAGCCGAGGGATTCGGACTGGAGTTGGGTTTGTAACTTTCCGAGGTTTGCTCCACCTCGGCAAAATCGACATTGGCTGTCACCTGCGCGCGTGCATTGCCCTTGCCAAAGATCGGCTCAAGGATATCCTCAATCCGTTTGACATAGCTTTCTTCCACCTGATGCACATAGGTAAGCTGACGCTGATCCAGACCGGAGGCGTCGTTCTGGTCAGACATCTTGGACAGCAGGTTGCCATCTTGGTCGACTACCGTGACATTCTTGACCTGCAAATTGGGTACGGAGCTGGACACCAGATGCAGAATACCGGCCACCTGCCCCGCATCCAGCATCCGGCCACGGTATAAATTCAGCATGACCGAGGCGGTCGGCTGCTGCTGGTCGCGGATGAAGACACTCTGCTTGGGAACGGCGACATGGACGCGAGCAGACTCGACCGAGGAAATCGCTTCGATGGTGCGCGCCAACTCGCCTTCGATGGCACGCTGGTAGTTAACCTGCTCGGCAAACTGGCTGATACCAAACTTCTGGTTATCCATCAGTTCGAAACCAACGCCACCGGCCTTCGGCAAGCCCTGTGCCGCCAGCTTGAGGCGTGCGTCATAGACCTTGTCCGCCGGAACGGAAATGACACCGCCCTCACCCAGTTGGTAGGGAACGTTCATCTGCTGCAATGACGCGGTGACTTGCCCACCGTCACGATCAGAAATATTGGCGAAAAGGATTTTGTAGGCTGACGGTTCAGCACGGCCATGCCGATAACAACGGAAAGAATGGCGGCAATGGCCACCAGAAAGAGAATTTTCTTGTTGTTGGGAAGCGCCTTGAAACGGTCGGAGGCATCATTGATGCGCGACTTCCAAAGCGGTGTAGCGTTTTGTTCTGCCAGATCAGCCATACAGTGGTTTTAGCTTTCGGTTATAACCGCTGACGGCCTGAGAGATAGGGCCAGCGCTAAACCGGGTATTCATGATTTCCTGATAGGCGGACACCAGCTTGTTGCGTGCCCGGACCATGGTCTGGAACGACAGACTGGCTTTCTGCAACGATACCATCACATCTTGCAGGTTGACCCCTTCATCTCCCAACTCAAACTGCTTCTGCATTTCCTGCGAAGTCTGCTGAGCAGAATTTACCTGCTCGATAGTGGACTTGAGAACGTCAGCAAAGTCAACTTGCGGCGTTTCCTGAGTCTGAGTCGAGGTCTTGCCTGCGGCCAATGCCGAGGCGGCTCTCAACTCTCCCAGCAACTGATCTACATTATTTACAGCCATGGCTACTCCGTACCGCTGTCATCCCATACCTCCGCCCCTTCGGCCTGAGCGTCTTCGCTACGGTAGCGCTGCAGTTTATAACGCAGCGTGCGCTCGCTGATGCCCAGTTTTTCTGCCGCCAGCTTTTTTACGCCGCCAACGGCCGCCAAGGTATCGAGAATATGGCGTTTTTCCAGTGTTTTCATGTCGGCTTCTGCCGACAGCGGAAGAACTCCCGGCGTTTCGACCGGGGCAACCTGAGCCACGACGGAAGCATTACGCAACATCAAATCGGCGGCAGTAATTTCCGCCCCGGCGGCAAGAATCACCGCCCGCTGCATAACGTTTTCCAGTTCGCGGATGTTACCCTCCCAACTATAGGCCGTCAATTGACGCTCAGCCTCGGCAGACAAGGCCAAATCGCCGCGTCCGGCATTCTCCGCATACTTTTTAAGCATGAGTCGTGCCAGCGGCAGAATATCTTCACGTCGTTCGGCCAACGGCGGGATATGCAGCGGGAAAACATTAAGGCGGAAATAGAGATCTTCGCGGAAATTGCCCGCTTCCACTTCTGCCTGCAAATCGCGGTTTGATGTCGCCAGCACGCGAATATCCAGCTTGAGGGTTTTGGTACTGCCCACGCGCTCGACTTCGCGTTCCTGCAACACCCGCAGCAGTTTGGCCTGCAGCGCCAGCGGCATTTCACTGACTTCATCCAGCAAGATGGTGCCACCTTGTGCCTGTTCGAACTTGCCGGGCAATGCCTGCGCCGCACCGGTAAACGCGCCACGCTCGTGGCCAAACAGCGTGGATTCAAGCAGCGTATCAGGAATCGCCGCACAGTTGACGGCAACGAACGGGCCCTCGGCACGCCGCGAATGACGGTGAATGTAGCGCGCCAGAACTTCCTTGCCAACGCCGCTTGGCCCGGAGATCATCACGCTGGCATCGCTTTGCGCTACACGGCTCGCCAGCGAAAACAGCTGTTGCATCACCGGTGACTCGGCCACCACATCGCCGGAGCCACCATCCGGCAAACGCAACAGGTGCTTTTCCACTTCGGCCAACAAGCTGGCAGGCTCAAACGGTTTGAGCAGGTAATGGGTCGCCCCGGCACGCAGCAGTTCGATGGCGCGCTCGATCACGCCATAGGCCGTCATCAGGATGAACGGAACGCCGGGATAACGTTTTTTTACTTCCTCAAACAGGCCATAGCCATCCATCGGCGCCATCTGGGCATCCGAGATGATCAGCCCGACCGGTTTTTTCTTTAATTGAACCAACGCCGCCTGACCATCGCCAGCCTCCAGAGTGGAATAGCCAGCCAGCTCCAGCGTATCAACAATGGCTTCGCGCAGGTCGGCGTCATCTTCCACGACCAGTATGGGCAAACACTTCATTATTTGAGTCAAACCGTAGAGTACAAAACAGATCAGATAACCGTCTGGCGCTGTGCAACGAGCGCCACCAGACGGCTGGCAATGGCCGACAGGGCCAGCACTTCATGTGTACCACCCATGGCGATGGCTTCCTTGGGCATGCCAAACACCACACAGCTGGCTTCATCCTGGGCGATATTGTAGGCACCGGATTCACGCAACTCCAGCATACAGTGAGCGCCATCGCGCCCCATACCGGTGAGGATCACCCCGATGGCATTTTTGCCAACCACATTGGCCGCGGAGCGGAACAGGACATCGACCGACGGCCGGTGGCGGTTGACCGGCGGCCCGTTGTTAAGGCTGGTAGCAAAGCCGATGGTGGGAGCATTTTTTACCAGCAGATGCGAATGCCCGGCGCAATGTAGACGGTACCGGGCTGCAGCCGTTCGTTATCTTCCGCTTCCTTGACGTGCAATTGGCAGAGCGAATCCAGCCGGGTGGCAAAGGATTTGGTAAACATTTCCGGCATGTGCTGCGCCACCAGAATCGGCGGCATGTTGACGGGCAGAGCGGTAAGGAGAACACGTAGTGCTTCGGTGCCACCGGTAGACGAACCAATCACGATGACCTGCTGTCGCGCCAGCGGCGTGCGCCCGGTCTGACGTGGCAGTATCACATCGGCACTCAGGCTGGGTGCCACTTCCAGCGGTTTTACGGCTACGCCTGCCGGATTCAGTCCCATGATTATCCTTACTTGAGCGGCATGACTGCCTGAACTTCAGACGCCGATGGCGGCGCGTGCATCAGATCTCAGGCGAATGACAGATGGTCAAATCAGACCGTTGTACCACGGCACTGTTCTATCAGTGAAATCCAGCTATCGCAAGCGGCTTCTATCATGTCCAGCACCCGATCAAAGCCGCGTGCTCCGCCATAGTACGGGTCGGGCACTTCCAGCCTAAGCTGGTGTTGCCCAATGATGCCAGCAGGTAATGCAGGCGCGGCTGGTAAGCGGGCGGACAGTTGTTTTGCAGCAATGCCATGTTTTGCCGGTCGGCAGCCAGTATCAGGTTGAAGTCTGAAAAATCGGCCAGTTGCACCTGACGGGCACGCAAATCGTTTAGCAGGTAACCGCGTTGCGCGGCAGCCTGACAGGTGCGTGGATCCGGCGCTTCGCCGACATGATAGCTGTGGGTCCCCGCGGAATCGACGCGGACGTTTTCGGCCAACCCGCGTAGCGCCAGCTTGTGACGCATGACGCCTTCGGCAGTGGGGGAGCGGCAGATATTACCGGTACAGACGAACAAAATCGCCATTTCGCCCGGCTGTTGAACGACACGTTCAGATTGTCTTGCATGGTTTGCTGCCTGTTATTCATTGCATCGAAGGCCTGATGGTCAGCCCCGATCAGGTTGCCGCGGAAGGCTCTGCCTTGCCCGAAGCCAACAGCTCCCGCACGATGTTGGCGAACTCCCGGCTCGGCAACGGTCGGCTAAAGAGAAACCCTTGAATCTCGTCACAGCCATAGCTGCGCAGCAAGGCAAGCTGTGGCCCGGTTTCCACGCCTTCGGCAATTACGGTGAGCCCCAGCGTATGTCCAAGCTGGATGATGGCCTTGACGATGGCGACATCCTCCGAATCGCCTTCCATATCGCGGATGAAGGATTGGTCGATCTTGAGTTTGTTCACCGCCAGTCGCTTGAGATACGACAGGCTGGAATAGCCGGTACCAAAATCGTCGATGGAAATCTTGACGCCTATCTCCTTGAGGCGGCGCAAGGTTTCCCTCACCCCGTCCAGATCATGCAACAGGAAAGATTCGGTCAGTTCCAGCTCCAGCAAGCCCGCTTAAGCAAACCGGACTGGGCCAGTGCACGGGACACGGTTTCGACCAGATTGCCACGCTTGAATTGCAATGCCGAGAGATTGACCGCCACCGCAATGGGCGATGGCAGGTTCATCTGGCGCCATTCCTCTGCCTGACGACAGGCTTCGTTCAGCACCCATTCGCCAATCGGGATGATCAGCCCGCTGCGTTCGGCCAACCCTATGAAGCGGCCGGGGCCAAGCAGCCCCCATTGCGGATGCTGCCAGCGCAACAACGCTTCGGCACCGATGATCTGGCCGCTGACCGCGTCAATTTGCGGCTGGTAGTGCAGCACCAATTGCTTTTTAGCGCTTCCCGCAATTGGCCTTGCAACTGCATGTGTTCCAGCGCATCGCGGTTCATTTGCTCGGAGAAGAAGCGATAGGTGTTTCTGCGCTTCCTTGGCGTGATACAGCGCGGTATCGGCATGTTTGAGCAGCGTGTTCAGGTCGCTATCGTCATCGGGAAACAAGCTGATACCGATACTGAACGAGGTATTGAGCGTGTAGCTGTCCACGCTGAACGATTCGGCAAAGGCATCGACAATGCCCCGGGTGATTTCTTCGACGATGACCACTTCCGGCACATCGTGCAGCAGGATCACGAACTCGTCGCCGCCCTGACGACTAATGGTATCGGAGGCACGAATGCAGCCCTGCAAGCGTTGCGCCACCTGCACTAACAGCCGGTCGCCGCAACCGTGGCCAAGGCTATCGTTGACCTGTTTGAAATTATCCAGATCCAGAAACAGCACGGCGACCGTGGAGTGTTCGCGCTTGGCCACCGTCGCCGCCTGATTGAAGCGGTCTTGCAATAAGCGTCGATTGGGCAAGCCGGTTAGCGGGTCGTAATGCGCCAAAAACTCCAGCTTTTTCTCTGCCGCCTGATGCTGGATACGCGTGCGCAAGGTTTGGATGCCATAAGCAAGGTTATTGGCCAGTTCTTCCAGTAGCTCGACTTCCCCGGCATTAAAGGCACTGGCTTCGGCCGCGTAAATGGTTAAAGCACCCAACACCCGGCTGTTGACGATCAGCGGCAATGCAATACTGGACTGATAGCCGCGCCGCACGGCCAATTCGCGCCACGGCAGCATTTTCGGATTGGTCAGGACATTCTGGTTGACGGTGGTGTGCCCAGTGCGGATCGCCGTGCCGGTGGGGCCCTGCCCCAGCGGCGTATCGGCCCACGACACGGCCATGCCATCCAGATAGCCTTCTTCATAGCCAGACTGCGCCATCGGACGCACGCTGCGGCTAGCATCGTGTTGGGCAAAGCCAACCCATGCCATCCGGTAGCCACCGGTTTCCACCGCCAAGCGGCAGATGGTGGACAACAACCCCTGCTCGTCCTCGGCACGGATCAATGCGTTATTGCACTTGCTCAACAGCTTGAGCGCCCGGGTCAGGTGCTTCTGGTTGAGTTCCGCCTGCTTGGCCGGGTAATGTCCTCATACATACCCAAGATGCCGATCACGTTTTGTTCCGCGTCATGCAAAGGCACCTTGGAGGTGCGCAACCAGATCATCCTGCCGTCAGGAGTGGTTTGCTGTTCCCCGGAAGTTCAACTTTGGCTCGCCGGACTCCATGACAGCCTGATCGTCCGCACGATAGGCTTCCGCCTGGTCGCGCCAGCCCATGTCAAAATCGGTCTTGCCGATCAGCTGTTGCGCACGGCTCCAGTTTGCATCGCGGGCAAACAGGCTGTTGGCCCCCAGATAACGCGAAGCACGGTCCTTCCAGAACACCCGAATGGGGAGGCTTTCAACAATCTCCTGCAACAGCGCCTTGTAGGAAGGGTCGTGAACGTTCTTCATCGTAACCTTTGTTGAATGATTGACAGGGCAGCGTGAGGACCAAGCCCGCAGACTCCATACTATCAATTTTCCATCATCCGCATGTGCTTCACACCGCCATTAACATCAAACCGTCAGAATGGCGAGACGGTCAGCTATCTGCCGACGGAGCGTCCACCTCTCCAGTGGCCGGATACAGGCTGGCACAGGCTTGCAATTGCGGTTGCAGGGTTTTCACCAGCTGCCACAGTTTTTCTGCCACCGGATAGAGCGAACGGTTCCGCCGTCGTATCAGCATGATGGTACGGCGCGCTACCGGCACCAGCGGCACAGCCACCAAGGTGGAACCGGCCGGAAAGGGCAAAGCCAGCCCCGGGCTGACACTGACACCGACGCCAGCCTGCACCAGACGGAACACCGAGGCGGAATGACCCAGTTCCTGCGCCACCGACACCCTCACGCCATGTTCTGCCAGAATCTGGTCGATCAACGGTAAACTACCGGAGTTGTAATCCAGCAACACCAGCGCCTGCCCTTCCAGCTGTTGCCACGAGACCTCAGGCAAACGCGCCAGTGGATGGTCTTGTCGGCACACCAGCCAGAAAGCATCGTCCAGCACCGGTTCGCAGATCAGGTCTTCGGCCAACCCCGGCTGCACCACCAGACCAAAATCCACCTCGCCGGAACGCACCTGATCGATATTCAGGCGCTGCACCTGATCATGCATCACCAGCCTTACCTGCGGATAATGCTCGGCACAGGCCGATAACAGCGTCGGCATCAGGCTGGCCGACAGGGTCGGGCTGCTGGCAATGTGTACCGTACCCTGCGTCTGCTCGCCCTGCTTGCGCGCTTCCAGAAGAACATCCTGCAACTCGTCCAGCACGCGCGCCAGCTGACTGCTTAAACGCACCCCGACGGTGGTCAGTTCAACATCCCGCGTTGTCCGGTCGAGCAACCGCACGGCCAGCTCGGCCTCCAGTTCGCGGATACAACGGCTGACTGCTAAGCTGGGTCAGGCCGATGGACTCGCCAGCACGGCTGAAATGGCGATGGCGCGCCACGGCCAGAAAGACCTGCAATTGCCGCAACGAGATATTCATGCAAAAAACTCATCAATTGATTATATAAATGAATTTGTATTCTCAATTTGCTTGCGTTTCAATAGCGGCCATCTCTATCTGTCGCGGTCGGGCACAAAGCTACCGCGCACTTCGGACCTGAATATGTGGCGTTATATTGATCCGTTTACCCGGGCGCTGATCCTCACCGTGACGCTGGCCAGCCTGTTTCCCTGCCACGGTGCGGCCGTTCCCATCTTCAATGGCGTCACCAATGTCGGCATCAGCCTGCTGTTTTTCCTGCATGGCGCCAAGCTGTCACGTCAGGCCGTGGTAGCTAAGCGCCACCCACTGGCGGCTGCACTTGCTGGTACTGGCGTTTACTTTTGTGCTGTTCCCGCTGCTCGGGCTGGCGCTCAAACCGTTGTTGAGCCCGCTGGTCACCCCGGCGTTGTACATGGGGGTGCTGTACCTGTGCATGCTGCCCTCCACGGTCCAGTCTTCGATTGCCTTTACCTCGATGGCACAGGGCAATATTCCGGCGGCCATTTGCAGCGCCACGGCCTCGAATATTCTGGGGATTTTCATCACGCCGCTGCTGGTTGGCCTGTTGCTGGTCAACCATGGCAGCCAGGCACAAGGATGGGAACCGGTGATCGCGATTGTGTTGCAGCTGCTGCTGCCGTTCATCGCCGGGCAACTGGTGCGACCGCTGATCGGCCACTGGGTGGCGGATCACAAACGGCTGGTAAAAATGGTGGATCAGGGGTCGATTCTGCTGGTGGTGTATACCGCCTTCAGCGAGGCGGTGATCAGCGGCTTGTGGCAACAGACACCGCTCTCCGCGCTGGCCGGGCTGCTGCTGATCAATGCCTTGTTGCTGGCGACTTTGCTGGGGCTGACTTTCTGGCTCAGTCAGCGTTTGGGGTTTAACCGGGAAGACCGCATTACGATTTTATTCTGCGGTTCCAAAAAGAGCCTTGCCAGCGGCGTGCCGATGGCCAAGGTGCTGTTTGCTTACCATCCGATCGGTGCCATCGTGCTGCCGCTGATGCTGTTCCACCAGATTCAACTGATGGTGTGCGCACTGCTGGCACAACACCTGCACAAGCGCGCGCCGGGGGCGACGGCGCAGAGTTGAGTCAGGCCGGTGTTTTCGGCCAACCTTAGTACGCACCGGGGCTGGATTACAGCTCGTTGAGCCGGGCCTTTTCCTTGAGCGCCTTGAGTTCGTCACGCAGCCTTGCGGCTTTTTCGAACTCGAGGTTACGCGCCGCTTCCAGCATTTCCTTCTCCAGCCGTTTCAGTTCTTTGGCCGGGGTTTTCTCGTCCATCATCGCCACACGCGCCTCGTCCACCAGCTCCTTGCGCTGCGCATCCGGGCTGTAAACGCCATCGATGATGTCCTTGATCTTCTTCTCCACGCCTTTGGGCACGATGCCATGAGCGGTGTTGAAGGCAATCTGCTTGCTGCGCCGCCGCTCGGTTTCGTCCATGGCGCGCTTCATGGAATCGGTAATGCGGTCGGCGTACAACAGCGCCTTGCCGTGCAGGTTACGCGCCGCGCGGCCGATGGTCTGGATCAGCGAGCGATCGGAACGCAGGAAACCTTCCTTGTCGGCATCCAGAATCGCCACCAGGGCTGACTTCGGGAATATCCAGCCCCTCGCGCAACAGGTTGATGCCGATCAGCACATCAAACATGCCCAGACGCAAGTCGCGCAGGATTTCCACCCGCTCCACCGTGTCGATGTCGCTGTGCAAATACCGCACCTTGATGCCATGTTCGGTGTAGTAATCGGCCAGTTGCTCCGCCATGCGCTTGGTCAGCGTGGTCACCAGCACGCGCTCGTTTTTGTCCATGCGCTCGCGGATTTCCGACAGCAAATCGTCCACCTGCGTGGCCACTGGACGAATCTCGATTTCCGGATCGACCAAGCCGGTAGGGCGCACCACCTGTTCCACCACCTGGCCAGCATGTTCTTTTTCGTAAACCGACGGCGTGGCCGAGACAAACACGGTTTGCGGCATCAGGTGCTCAAACTCATGGAACTTGAGCGGGCGGTTATCCACCGCCGACGGCAGGCGGAAACCGTATTCCACCAGATTGGCCTTGCGCGCGGCGTCGCCCTTGTACATGGCACCGATCTGCGGAATGGTGACATGGCTTTCGTCGATGAACATCATGGCGTTCTTGGGCAGATAGTCGATCAGCGTCGGCGGCGGATCGCCCGGCCCGCGCCCGGAAAAATGCCGCGAATAGTTTTCGATGCCTTTGCAAAACCCCATTTCGTACAGCATTTCCAGATCAAAACGGGTGCGCTGCTCAATGCGCTGCGCCTCAACCAGTTTGCCTTCTTTCTGGAACCAGGGCGATACGTTCGGCCAACTCCAGCTTGATCTTTTCGCAAGCGCGCAACACCGTATCGCGCGGCGTCACATAGTGGCTGGACGGGAACACGGTATAGCGCCCCACGCGCTGTTTGGTGACGCCGGTTAGCGGGTCGAACAGCGTCAGCGTTTCCACCTCGTCGTCAAACAGGCTCAAGCGCAGCGCCGTGTCGCTGCTTTCTGCCGGGAAGATGTCGATGACATCGCCGCGAACGCGAAAAGTCCCGCGGGCAAAGTCGATGTCATTGCGATCGTACTGCATGGTCGCCAGCCGCCCGATGATCTCGCGCTGCGGCAGTTTTTCGCCTTCCTTCAGGTGCAGGATCATCTGGTGGTAATCGGATGGATCACCAATCCCGTAGATGGCCGACACGGTAGCTACGATCACACAATCCGGGCGCTCCAGCAGGCTCTTGGTCGCGGAGAGGCGCATCTGTTCGATATGTTCATTGATGCTGGAATCCTTCTCGATGAACAGATCGCGGCTGGGTACGTAGGCTTCCGGCTGGTAGTAGTCGTAATACGACACGAAATATTCGACCGCATTTTCCGGAAAGAACTCGCGCATTTCGCTGTATAGCTGCGCCGCCAGCGTCTTGTTGTGCGCCATGATGATGGCCGGGCGGCCGGTGCGCGCAATCACGTTGGCCATGGTAAAGGTCTTGCCCGAGCCGGTTACGCCCAGCAAGGTCAGATAAGACAACCCGTCGTCCAGACCTTCCACCAGCTGGGCAATCGCCGTGGGTTGATCACCGGCAGGGGGGAACGGTTGGTTGAGCTTGAACGGGCTATCAGGAAAGGTCGTGAGCATGGCACACACGGGCGGGCAGTAATGGCCGAATTTTACGCCGAGTCGGCCACAAACTCACCTGATTACCGCGCTATCTGGACAACTGGCAAATTTTTTGCTGCACAGAAACAGGCAACCTTGTTTAAAATGTAAGCCATCCGTGCCTGCGTGGAATAAAACCGCAAGCACCTTGTGACCAACGGTATTTTTTAACGATGAACGGCACTTTTTCGTCATTAAAATATCAAAACAGAACAAGGCAGGAGGATTGTTGCGATGATCACTCAACCTCCATGGCGCAAAACTGACGCCATAAGGCATCGTATGGCGTCCTTGACGCGCAACAAGGAAAAACGAGCCGGTTAGGCGCGCGACAATCCGCACCCCGATTTCAGGCGTTCGTAAGCGCCCTTTTGTTAACGACAATACACGGAATGTAAGCATGCTCAGGAAACTTGCAGGCCTGCTCATATCGGCCGCATTGGCAATGCCGGTATTGGCAGGTCCTCGTCCGGGAATCATGGTCGCCAGCCAGATGGCCGACTACAGCGTCCCGCGACTCAATTCCCAATCGGTGCTGGTGCTCAATGGCAACACCGGCGAAGCGCTGTATGAAAAAAACATCCATCAGCGCATGCCGATTGCCTCCATCTCCAAGCTGATGACAGCCATGGTGTTGCTCGATTCAGAACTGCCGATGGAACAGTCCGTCACCATTTCCGATGCGGAAATCGACCGGCTGAAGAAAACCCACTCCCGGTTAATGGTGGGCACCACGCTCAGCCGCAAGGAATTGTTGCTGCTGGCGCTGATGTCGTCGGAAAACCGCGCCGCAGCTGCTCTGGCCCGTAGCTATCCGGGAGGCACGGCTGCGTTTGTCAATCGCATGAACCGCAAGGCGCGCAGCCTGGGCATGCACGACACCATTTTCTATGACCCGACCGGTCTGGACATGCGCAACACCTC
Organism: Paludibacterium denitrificans; assembly: GCF_009707705.1. GTDB lineage: Bacteria > Pseudomonadota > Gammaproteobacteria > Burkholderiales > Chromobacteriaceae > Paludibacterium_A > Paludibacterium_A denitrificans. Next base: position 424,337 of record NZ_WLYX01000001.1, read on the forward strand.
CACGGCGGCCGATCTGGCGCGCATGGTGAAAGCGGCACACAACTACCCGTTGATCCGCGCCTTCACCACCACGCAAGAACATCAAATCGTGGCCGCCAACAACCGCCTGCTGCAGTACCGCAACAGTAACGCCTTGGTACGCGGCGGCGATTGGGATATCAGCGTGCAGAAAACCGGTTACATTCAGGAAGCCGGGCGCTGCATGGTGATGCAAGCCACGGTTGGCTCGCAGCCACTGATCATCGTGCTGTTGGCCGCTGGCGGCAGTTCCGCCCGCGTCAACGATGCCAAAACCATCAAGACCTGGCTGGAATCCCACCCCAGCAGCTGGATGGCAGTTACTAAGGTTGGCCGAACGGCATGGCGCCACCTACAGTGCCATGCCGTGTTTACCCCTTACCCCCATCCGATCAAGCCACTACCCCAATCCCCCGCCACCGCGCCCGACTCAGTTACCCCGCTTCGCCCAAAACGGCTAACATCAGCCATCAACGTACACCGCAGCAATTGGCATTAGCCATGGAAGCCTGAATGCTCCGTCACCTGAAAACACTGCCATCGGTGGTCTGGCTGATTGGCCTGATCAGTCTGCTCAACGATAGCGCGAGCGAAATGCTCTATCCGGTCATTCCACTGTATCTGTCATCGGTACTGCTGGCCGGACCCAAGGCCATGGGATTGATCGAAGGTATCGCCGAAGCCACGGCCAGCCTGCTCAAACTGTTTTCCGGCGTGGTGGTTGACCGGACGCGGCGCAGCAAACCATGGATCGTCCTAGGGTATGGCGTGGCCGGACTGGGACGCCCGCTGATGGCACTGGTTGCCAGCTGGCCGTGGTTACTGCTGCTACGTTTTACCGACCGGCTGGGCAAAGGCGTACGCACCTCGCCGCGCGATGCGATGTTGGCCGAAAGCGTGGAACCGGCTCAACGCGGCCTCGCCTTTGGCGTGCACCGTGCCATGGACAATGCTGGCGCCGTCATCGGCCCGCTGCTGGCGGCCGCCCTGCTCGGCGCGCATGTGCCATTACGTGACATTTTCCTGTGGGCCGCCCTTCCGGCCGCATTGTGCCTGCTACTGACGCTCCTACTGAAAGAGCCAGCAGCGCCCGCTGTCAGCGCCCGTGAGCCGCTGAATTGGCAACTGACGGATCTGCCGCTGGCTTTCCGCCGTTATCTGGTCGTGGTGGGCATGTTTGCACTGGGCAACTCGTCCAACATGTTTCTGCTGTTGCGCGCGCGCGAACTGGGCGTCAGCGCCGCACATGTACCATTACTCTGGGCCGGTGTCTCCGCCGTGGCCATGCTGCTGTCGGCGCCACTGTCCGGCCTATCGGACAAGGTGGGGCGCATCCGGCTGTTGCTGCTGGGCTACAGCGCCTATGGGCTGGTTTATCTACTGATGGGCAATCTGGTTTCGGCCAACATGGAGCTTTATGTCCTGTTTGCCTGCTACGGCATTTTTCTTGCCGCCACCGAAGGGGTGGAAAAAGCACTGGTCGCCGATCTGGCCCCAACTCCACGTCGCGGCACGGCATTTGGCTGGTTTAATCTGGTCGCCGGGGTGGCGTTACTGCCCGCCTCGTTACTGTTTGGCTGGTTATACCAGAGCTTCTCGCCGCTACTCGCCTTTGGCTTTTCCGGCGGCTGTGCCTTGATGGCAGGTTTGTTGTTGGCCTTCTGGGTACGGCCAGTGCTGCCGCAATTCAGCGGCACACCAGGATAAGCGCTACGCCCACAGCCAATAAGCTGCCCGCCCGCCAACAAAATGGCCCGGCTACCCCGCCAGGCCATTCGTCAAACTCAACATCATGCTAATCTCAGCGATGCGGCACCAAGCGCAGATAATCGCCCTCTTCCACCCGCAAGCGGGCACGGTTGGCAATGCCAATGGAGAAATTTGGCTGCACCTGTATCACCGACACATCGCCAGACAGCGACTCCGGTATCCCCAGTTCACGGCCATTACCGGCCGCGCGAATGGTGGATGACGACAACGGCTTGTACAACAGCAACCGGTCACCCGGGCTTAAGCCATCCAGCCCACCGGCATTGATGTAGACGCGGTTGCCCGACTCAACCCGCGCTACCCGTGCCGAGAACGGAATACAACCGATCACATCGGCCACCCGCTGCGTCACGCGCTGCAGCGCCCGATCCACCGCCCGACCGTAATCGGTCTGCCAGAATCCGGCCGAGGCAAAAGGCAACACCGGTCTTGGCATGACGTCGCCCTGTCCCAACTCGCTGATGCGTTCATTCGCCAAAAGCGCCCCGGTCAGCGCGTCGTATACCCACAGTTCGGTATCAAACTGGCGTTCAGTCGGCTGATACTTGATGGCACCACCCAGCAAACCGGCAAATGGCCCGGTGTAATACGCCCCTTGCTGGCTGGTGTTATTGGATTCAAACAACGTAGGGCGCAGCCCCTTGCCGGTCACCGCCGTCGACAGGACACGCCCGGACACCACGAACTGGGCGTCTTCCCGCCGCCCGATCTCGCGCACGGTATTCCAGCCGGTCGCCGGTTCGCTGATGGTCGCTTGCGGCAATACGGTCAACCGGTTGGCATTGCGCACTGCAAACGACGGGTTGGCCGAAAGCCGACGCGCCAGTTCGGTAGGCAAGGCCGTTGCCAAATCCGGCATATCCGGCGCTTCATCCGGATGGGAAACATCGAAATAGCTGGTCACCAGCCGCCGCCGTAATACACGCCCGGCTTAGGCATGGTACATGCCGGGTCGGCACGTTTCGCGCTGGCAGAGCCGCCCGCCACAGCAATCTTGACGTGGTAGAGGCCATCTTCGGCGTACTCATTCAACACCTGCACCTTGCCACGCAGCGTGAGCCGCGGTCAGCGTGCTCGCCTCACTCACATTGCCAGAATCCAGCAGCTGAGTGGCATCCAGTTGTGCGCCCTGACTGATCGCCGCCTGACGTAAGGCATCGCGAATCGCCAGTTCACGCGCGGCTGGCACCCCTGCGTCCAGCGTGGCCACTCCGTCAGCGGTTACCGCCGCGGCGCATAGCGGGCCAGTCAAAACAAACGCCGCCACAAGGGCGGCGAGACGGCAAGTGAAGCGAGTACGTGTCATTTAGTGCGCGACGTAATAGTTGCTGCTGTAACGGGTGGCACCGCAATTGGTTTCGGCACACTCCACCCCCACGGTGGCATTCTGCTGTGCAGCCTTCATCACGCTGCCGGTTTTCTCCAGCGCATTTTTGTATTGCTTGTAGAAATCCTGATCCAGCACGATTTCCGCCACGGCTTCGCTGGTGCCGTCCGGCTGCATGGTGGTAGAAACGATGCGCACGCCACGCAGGAAGGCATCCACATAGGTACGGAAGCCGTCGTTGGTGGCGATCATGTTCGACACCGAGCTGTTCCCCACCAGTTTCATACCCTGCACTTGTTCAGCAATGGCACGGAAGGCATCCAGACGCGCTGCGCGTAGCGCCAGCAGCTTGCGTTGCGACGGCGTCAGCGAGCGGGAATACGGTGCGGCACCATTGCCCGTCACCCGGATGGTAACCGGCTGATACGGATTGACTTCCTTGACCACCACTTTAGGGGCCGCTTCCGGCTCGATACCGGGGGCAGATAGCCCACACCCGTCACCGCCAGATCGGTGCGCTCCACCGGGGCAATCGGCGATTCCGACGTATAAACAGGAGGTTTTTCCGCCGTGGCACAGGCGGACAAGCCAAGCAGTAACACAACAGAGGCAAGACGGGCAGAGCAAGCTTTCATGACAGGTACCAGTATTTATTGTTGTGGATGTTATGAATCATCGGCAAACAACGTCAACCTCTATGTCGACAGAATGGGCAAAAACTTGAGTCTTACTCGCCGGTTCGAGTCAGAATCGGCCCTGACGGCCGCTCAGGGGCGCCGCTGCAACCAGCGCCCGCCCAGAACATTGACGAGCAAACCGCCCAGTAGCAACAGGCTACCCAGCGTTTGCAACAACGTCAGCCGCTCGCCCAGCAAGAGCGCCGCCGCCAACAAGCCGACCACCGGCACCAGCAACGAAAACGGCGCCACCTTATTGGCCGGATGGCGCCCCAACAAGCGGCTCCACAAGCCATAACCGAGCAAGGTTGCCACAAAGGCCAGATACGCCACGGCCAGAAATGACGACCACGAAAAATGCTGCAACGCCGTCAGCATGCGGGTTTCACCTTCCAGCAGCCAGGACAGCAGCAAGAACGGTAGCGGCGGTATCAGGCTCGACCAGACCACCAAGCCCAGCGGATCACTTTTGTAGCCTGCCTGCCCCATCAAGCGCACGACCACATTAGACGTCGCCCAGCACAACGCGGCGGCCAAGGTCAGACCCAGACCCAACGCGGTCATGCTGCCGCCCTTGCTCAGGCCGATCAACACCAAACCAGAGGCCGCACACAGCAATCCGGCAATCTGTGCCGCCTGCCAGCGTTCCTTTAACCACAAACCGGCCAGAATCAGCGTGAAAAATGCCTGCGACTGCAACACCACAGAAGCCAGCCCTGCGGGCATTCCGAGCTTGATGGCAGAAAACAAACACCCAAACTGCCCAACCCCAACCGTCAAGGCGTACGCGGCCAGCCAGCGCCACGGCAGTGCCGGGCGCCGGATAAAAAATACCGCCGGAATCGCCGCCAGCGAGAAGCGCAATGCTCCCAGCAACAACGGCGGCACATCGGCAACGCCCCACTTGATCACGACAAAATTCACGCCCCACACCAGTACAATTGCCAGTGCCTGCGCGATATCCAACAACGGCATGCGTGCTCCTGTTCCTCATCATTTTTTGCCAGCGGCCATGCAATAATCGCAGCATCCACGGCCCGGCAGTATCGCATTACGCCACGGGCTGAAGAAATGCCAATGACACGAAAGTTACGCAATCACCCATACAGCCGGGCACCCGCAAACCGGGTTACAACACATCGACATCGTTTTAACTGACAAATCAGCCATTTATTCGTATAATCAAGATTGCCTCCTTACTCAATGCCCCGAATGCGGGGCATTTGCCGTTTGCCTTGCCCTGAAGGCGGTAACAAAATAAGTCTTCCGCAGGGTCAATTAATAGAAGCAAATTCACGCCATTAACCCTCAGGCCGTCATCAAAAAAGCCGACGGGAGTCGTGGCTACCCGTCATTAAGAAAGGAATGGAATGTCAAAAGAAGACATGATCGAACTGCAAGGCGTTGTCATTGAAATGCTGCCGGAATCCCGTTTCCGTGTACGTCTGGATAATGATGTAGAAATTTTGGCTTACGGTTCTGGCAAAATGAAAATGCACCGTATCCGCGTCTTGGTGGGCGACCGCGTGACCGTGGAAATGTCTCCGTACGATCTGACCAAAGGGCGCATCAACTTCCGTCACCCGACCGCTCGTGTCGAAGGCATGCCGGGACCTGGTCCGCGTCCGCGCCGTCACTAATAGGCAAGCCCGCTCTGGCGGCTTTGCTCTGGAATTCACTTGAAAATAAACGAATTACAACTCGGTGACCTGGTCACCGAACAGCACGATACTCATTCTGTCGCTTTTGAAGTCATTGCCATCAGCAAGATGGGGCGCCACTGCCCGGTGACCTTTCGCTCGGCTTTTGGCGAGACTTGCGCTCGCTATCACGGCGAGGCCTATATTGGGGCTGTGCGCTAACCGACAGCAATACACTAGAAGAGCCAACCCCCTGCCCGCTTTGTCGCCCACGGCCCTGAGACAGGACCATGGAGGGGTTGGCCTCTCTCGCCACTTTCCATCCTTTTTCGCCCTACCGCCTGTTGATACCGCATCAGGCACTAGTGTGTTCCGGCATTGACGCATTCCCCAAAGAAAAACCCCGCTTCCTGACGGATAGCGGGGCGGCAGCTGATGGCCGTGGTTGGCCGAAAACAGCCAACTCAGGCCAAGGCTTCACGCAGTCGGCGCAGAACCTCATCCTTGCCGATCAGGGCCAGTACCGCATCCACAGACGGCGTGTGCGTGGTGCCGCACACCAGCACGCGCAGCGGCATGCCCAGCAAGCCCATCTTGATGCCTTCGGCCGTGCAGAACGGCTTGAACAAATCGTGAATGCTTTCCGCCGTCCACTCGGTCAGCGCCTGCAACTGCTCGGCAAAACGCGCCATACGCGCTTTGGAGTCATCCGACAGATGTTTTTCCACATCCGCCGCGGCCGGTTGGCGCTTGCGGTAGAAATAGTCTGCTTCTTGCGCCAGCGTGTTCAGTTCCTGCACGCGGTCTTTGAGCAAGGCCACTACATCGCTCAAGACCGGCCCTTGCGTGATGTCGATCCCGTTATTCTGCAGTCGTGGGGTAATCAGTTCGGCCAACCTTTGATTATCGGCCGCCTTGATGTGCTGGGCATTCAGCCACAGGAATTTTTCCTGATTGAAGCGGCTGGCTGACGGGCTGACGGCTTCCAGACTGAACCATTCAACAAACTGCTCCATGGTAAAGAACTCGTCATCACCATGTCCCCAACCCGGGCGTGCCAGATAGTTGAGCAGCGCCTCCGGCAGGATGCCTTTGTCGGCATATTCCACCACGCTCACGGCGTCGCGGCGTTTGGACATCTTGTGGCCGTCTTCATTCAGGATCATCGGTAGATGGCCGTACACCGGCAGCGGTGCACCCAGCGCTTTCAGGATATTGATCTGGCGCGGGGTGTTGTTGACATGGTCATCGCCACGAATCACGTGGGTGATATTCATGTCCCAGTCATCGATCACCACACAGAAGTTGTAGGTGGGGCTGCCATCCGGACGGGCGATGATCAGGTCGTCCAGTTCTTCGTTCTGGAATTCGATATGACCTTTTACCGCATCGTCCCAACCAACCGAACCGGTGAGCGGTGTCTTGAAGCGGATAACCGGCTCAACACCTTCCGGCACGGCTGGCAGCACCTTGCCCTCTTCCGGGCGCCAGCGGCGGTCGTAACGGGGTTTTTCGCCACGCGCTTCCTGTTCGGCACGCATGGTTTCCAGCTCTTCCTTGCTGCAGTAGCAACGGTAGGCATGGCCACTATCCAGCAATTGCTGGATCACTTCTTTGTAGCGGTCAAAACGCTGCGTCTGGTAGAACGGGCCTTCGTCATAATCCAGCCCCACCCAGTTGATGCCATCCAGAATGGCCTTGACCGATTCCGGCGTGGAGCGTTCCAGATCGGTATCTTCGATACGCAGCACAAACGTGCCGTGATGCTTACGGGCAAAAGCCCGGAAAAGAGCGCGGTGCGCACGCCGCCGATATGCAAATAACCGGTGGGGCTCGGGGCGAAACGGGTACGGATCATGATGGAAGATGCTTGGTCGAAGAAGTAAAGGCGTTATTCTACGCCGTCGGCAAAAAGGCTTACAAACGGGAATGCGGGAAAGCGTGTGGCAGCAGCATCGCTGCGGTGAAATCAGAGAAAAACCCGAGGCAGACAAGGTTGGCCGAACCGACAGGCCCGAGGACACAGACAGCAAGGCCGGGACAATCCTGTCCCGGCCCGTCTGCGTTAAAGAGCCAATGCCGGTTTACCGGCCTTGCGCTTGACAGCAGAGCGCATGTTTTCGTGATTACCCGCCTGCACACCAGCCGGAGCGTCCAGCTTGTCCTGCTGCGGCTGGACATTGGCAGGTTCGCCAGTGCCGTTGGTCAACCAGTGCACAGCCACCAGTTCGCCACTGACTTTGGCTTTACCCGTGGTTTTGCAGGTCAGGCAGACCGGTTTGCCGGAACGTTCACGCAAGGCGGCGTCCACGCGCTTGCCCACCACGGCTACGCCTTTTTCTTTCTGCCAGTTAAGCAGCACATCCGCCAATGAGCGGAATGACGGGTCGTCCTGCTTGTAATGGTTACGGTACGCGGTCAGCCACAATTCCCCAGCACGGTCCTCATTCAGCAAAACCGTCTGATACGCCACGGTAACCGCCGCGCCCGGTGACACTGCCCCAGCCAGATCAAGCGCATCATCGTTCTTCAACCGGATACATCCGTGACTACGGAAACCCGGCACGGAAGACGGTACATTGGTGCCATGAAAACCCAATCCCAACTTGGCCGCGCCAAAGCGGATAAACACCGGCCCCAACGGATTTTCCGGGCCGGGAGGCACAACCGTTAGCACCGGTTTGCCCTGTTTCTTCATTTCTTCCTGAATCGATTTGGGCACATGCCAGCTGGGGGCATGGTACACACCGGTAATGTCATAGCTGCCAATCGGCGTCTGGGTCAGCATTTTGCCCACCGCCACCGGATAAATCTTGGCCAGCTGACCATCCTGATACAGAAACAGCCGGGCCTGCGGCAAATTGACCACCAGATGCAATCCGGATGAGTTTACCGGCACATCCGGCTGCGGCATGGCCGCCATGGCTTACCACCCCAGCAACAAAAGCATCGAGCCTGCCATCCACTTACATACCGACTTGATCATTCTGCACCATTATCCTGTATCACTATATTGATGAAATTCTACCAGAAAGCCGCTAATCGCCCAGTATGCAAAAACCGCTGCGGTCCGGCCCGGTTTTTGAGAAAATTGGCGTTTTACTTGTCTGATTTGCCACGCAAAACCATGACTCACACAAAAAATGTTGCCCTTGTCGAATCTCTGGACCACGAGGGCCGAGGGATTGCTCATGTCGAGGGCAAGACCATTTTCATTGACGGCGCTTTGCCGTATGAAAAAGTACTATACAGCGCTTACCGCAAAAAACCCACGTACGAGAACGCCGACGCCACCGCCGTCATAAAAGAGAGTTTCATGCGTGCCACACCGCGCTGTCCGCATTTTGGTGTGTGCGGTGGCTGTTCGATGCAGCATGTGGAATTTAGTGCGCAAGTGGCCATCAAGCAGCGGGTACTGGAAGACAACCTCAAGCATCTGGGCAAGGTCTCGGCAGAACGCATTCTGACGCCTATCGCTTCTACCCGGCCACGGAACTACCGCCACCGCGCCCGACTCTCCGTGCGCCTGGTCGAGAAGAAAGGCGGCGTGCTGGTTGGCTTTCATGAAAAGCGCTCCAGTTACATTGTCGACATGCGCGAGTGCCATATCCTGCTTAGCGCATATTTCCGACCTGATCGTGCCGATGCGCGAGATGATCATCCGTCTGTCCATCCGCAACCGCCTGCCACAAGTGGAAGTGGCCGTGGGCGACAAGCTGGACATACTGGTGTTCCGCAACATGGACCCGATCACCGCTGACGACGAGGCCATCCTGAAAGCCTTTGCCGACCGGCACAGCCAACCGGGCTTAGCCGTTGCAAATCTGGTTGCAGCCCAAAGGGCCGGACACCTGCTATCCGTTCTACCCGCTGGATGTTCCCAAGCTGAGCTACAGCTTGCCGGGCTTCAACATCGACATGCCGTATTACCCGACCGAATTCACCCGGGTGAACCCGCAGATCAATGGCGTCATGGTGGCGCGAGCATTGAAGTTTCTTGATCCGCAACCGGGCGAGCGCATTGCCGACATGTTCTGCGGCATCGGCAACTTCACCCTGCCGATTGCCCGCTCCGGCGCCACCGTACACGGCATGGAAGGCAGCGAAGCACTGGTCAAGCGGGCGGTGGAAAACGCCACCCACAACGGCTTGCAGGACAAAGTCAGCTATGAGATGGCCAACCTGTTCGAAGTCACCGAGGACAGCTTTGCGGCGCTAGGCAAGTTCGACAAAATGCTGATCGACCCCCCACGCGATGGTGCCGTGCAACTACTCAAAGCCCTCACCGAGGAAACCGCACCACCGCGTATCGTCTACGTCTCCTGCAACCCGGCCACGCTGGCCCGCGATGCGGGGATTCTGGTGCACACCAAGGGCTACACGCTGAAGGCCGCAGGCATCATTAACATGTTCCCGCACACCGCCCACGTCGAGTCCGTCGCCCTGGTTCGAGAAGACCGGCCCATGCAAGAGCCGCGCCGAGATGGATGCACTGGAAGCCGCCGAAGAAGCCGAACGCGAAGCAAAACGTCAGGCCCGCAAACAGCAGGAAGCCGAAGCAGAAGCCCGTAAAAAGGCGGAGTTGGCCGAAAAAGCCGCTGCCAAGGAAGCCCGACGTCAGCACTATCTGGCCAACAAGGACTACTACGACGCCAGAAGCGCCGCCCAGCAGCAAGAGCGGGAAACGGCTGCCGGAACTGAAGGCGCTATAGCCAAGGAATAAGCTGTTTTTGGTGTTTGCTTGTATTGCTCGACCCCAGTTGTCACCCCGGAGCGAGCGATGCACGCGCACCTTACCGACAGCTACATTTCCAGAATGAAGACCCCGGATTCACGTGTTGAAATCAAGGATACGCGGATACCGGGGTTTACTTTGCGTGCAGGAAGGCGTGCCAAGGTGTGGTACTTCCGCAGTACCGTCAGAAGTGAACGGGGAGCACGTAAGGATTTAATGTGATGGTCAGCCTGATGACCATCTGGTTTATGTGGATGTTGCCGTCAGCCCGGCGCTGGCGCGTGAATTCGAGATTTTCCATCTGCCCGCGCTGGCTCTTTATAAAAACGGCGCGTTTCACACCATGGTGAACGCGCCGCTCTCGGCCACTGCACTGACTCGAGGTCTTCAGAATGCCTTGGACGCTCCGCCAGACGAGACGCCCTGAACCGACTGCATCAGCTCGGCAGGCAACTTCACCCAACCTTGTGCGCTAGCCAGCGACAAGGAGGCGGCCAACAACACCAGCGCCAACGGTGAAAACAACAGAATGCCAAGCAAGACCCGCAGGCGGGAAACGCCGGACACTTGCGCCAGCGCATTGATCAGCACCATCACTTCAATCAGCGACAGCACCATGTCGGCCACCATGGCCCCCTGATCGGGCAGCCAGCTGGTCAGCGGTTCGACAAACTGCAGGGCATTGGCCACGACAATCAGGCCGAACAGCGAACCGGTTTGCTTCCATTTGGCCAAGCGTAACCAGACGCCCATGAACTGGGCAAAACACAGCGTTTCCAGCCAGGTAAACAACACCAGAAACGTCATGCGCCCGCCGATGTCGTCCCCCAGATCCGAAGCACCTGCACTGCCGATCACCGCCAACAGGGTCAGTGCCAGTGCTTAAGCAGCCGGGCCGGGTACTGGTAAGCCTCCAGCGGTTTGACGCGAAAACGCAGGAGGTCGATGGCATCGTCAATCAGCAGACGGAACATGAACGGGCCTTAGTCAAAGATAACGGTTTTGTTGCTGTACGACAGAATGCGGTGATCCACATGCCAGCGCACGGCACGTGACAATACCACTTTTTCCAGATCGCGCCCTTTCTGAATCAGGTCTTCCACTTCGTCACGATGGGAGATGCGCATCACTTCCTGCTCGATGATCGGGCCTTCGTCCAGATCCTCGGTCACATAATGGCTGGTGGCACCAATCAGCTTCACGCCGCGGGCAAAGGCGCGGTGATACGGCTTGGCACCATCAAACGCCTACAGGAAGCTGTGGTGAATGTTGATTACGCGGTTGGGGTAGCGTTGCACGAAGTTGGCCGAAAGCACCTGCATGTAACGCGCCAGCACGATGAAATCCACGCTTACTTCGTCCAGCAGACGGAACTGCTCCGCTTCGGCTTCGGCCTTGTTGTCACGCGTCACCGGGATCACGTGGAAGGGGATGCCGTTGAACTCCACCAGACGGCGGCAATCTTCGTGATTGGAAATCACCAGCGGAATATCGCAGCCCAACTCGCCAATGCGCCAGCGGTGCAACAAGTCGGCCAGACAGTGTTCGTACTTGGAGACAAAAATGGCCATGCGCGGCTTGCGTGCCGACAGCGACACGCTCCAGCGCATGTGGTGTTCATCGGCTATCGGCTGGAACGCGGCGGCGAAGGCATCCATCGGCAGGGTAAAGCCCTCCAGATCCCACTGCACCCGCATCAGGAACAGGTTTTCGCTGGTGTCCTGATGCTGGTCCGCATGCATGATGTTGGCGTTATAGGTCACCAGAAAATTGGCGATCGCGGCTACCAGACCTTTTTTGTCTGGCGCATTGATCAGCAACGTGGCCGAAGTGGTGTTTTGGCTCATGTCCAGTTGTCTCGTGTTGTGGTCAGGGAGAAATGCAAAACGCCACAGCGGCGGAGGATCGAGTCTCCGCGCACCGTGGCGCCCTCATCAGCCAGGTGCCATCAGGCGTTAAGGTTGGCCGAATCCAGCGTATTTTGTAGCAGCGTGGCCACCGTCATCGGGCCAACGCCACCCGGCACCGGCGTAATGAAACCGGCACGCTCGCGGGCAACGGCAAATTCGACGTCACCGCAGATGCTGCCATCGTCCAGACGGTTGATACCCACATCGATCACGACGGCGCCCGGCTTGATCCATTCGCCTTTGACGAAGTTGGGAATCCCCACGGCGGCGACCACGATGTCGGCATCGGCCACTTCTTTAGCCAGGTCAGCGGTAGCACTGTGGCACACCGTTACCGTGGCGCGCGCCAGCAACATTTCCAGCGCTTGCGGGCGGCCAACAATATTGGAGGCACCCACGATTACGGCTTTCTTGCCTTTCGGGTCGATGCCGTATTCTTCCAGCAGCGTCATCACGCCGCGCGGGGTACACGGGCGCAGCAGCGGCATCTTGATGGCCAGTCGGCCAACGTTATACGGATGGAAACCATCCACGTCCTTTTTCGGATCGATGCGTTCGATCACGGCTTGCGGATCGATCTGCTTGGGCAGCGGCAGCTGCACCAGAATGCCGTCAATGGAGGCGTCAGCATTGAGTTGGTCGATGATGGCCAACAGCTCGTCCCGGCTGGTACTACCCGGCAGATCGTAAGCCACCGAACGCACGCCTTTTCGCACGAGCGCTTTTTGTTGCGTACATAGATGCTGGAGGCCGGGTTGTCGCCCACCAGAATCACGGCAAGCGCCGGGGCCCGTTTACCGGCTGCCACGCGGGCTTGCACGCCCTCGCTTACGCGACCGATCAGTTTTTCCGCTACTGCTTTGCCATCAATGAGTTGTGCCGACATGCTTTAATCCGTCTGGAACTGGTCCGAAAGGGTGATTTTCTCATTTTTTGCCATGATTACTCAACCGGTATTGACAAGGGGGAGACCTATCCGTATAGTTGCGGACTCTGTCGTCGGGGCGTAGCGCAGCCCTGGTAGCGCACCTGATTTGGGATCAGGGGGTCGCGAGTTCGAATCCCGCCGCCCCGACCAGAACACACAAGCAGCCCGATGTGAGCGCCCGTAGCTCAACCGGATAGAGCACCGGCCTTCTAAGCCGGGGGTTACAGGTTCGAGTCCTGTCGGGCGCACCAAGCTTAAAGTTGTAACTGTGGTGGATGTAGCTCAGTTGGTAGAGTCCCGGATTGTGATTCCGGTTGTCGTGGGTTCGAGCCCCATCATCCACCCCACCCTATTTCGGATTATCGGTGCCCAGCCGGTGTCCACACCGTTACGGCGGTGGATGTAGCTCAGTTGGTAGAGTCCCGGATTGTGATTCCGGTTGTCGTGGGTTCGAGCCCCATCATCCACCCCATCATTTCCAAAGCCCGGCATGTCCGGGCTTTGTCATTTTTGTGCCCCATCAGTAGAACATAGAAGGATTATTCTATTGTCTGGCTCGCCAAGGCCCGTATAATTGAATACATCTGCATGTATCCAAGATTGACTGACAGCACCACACAACCATGACAACCCTGCAGCCGATCAAGCGCCAGACGCTCACCAGTGCCGTTACCGAATCCCTCCGTTCCCGCATTTTGTCCGGGGAGTTTGTCGACGGCCAGCAATTGCGTCAGGAAGCGCTTTCCAACGAATATGGCGTCAGCCGTGTGCCCGTCCGCGAGGCTTTGCGCCAACTGGAGGCTGAAGGCCTCATCCAGATCATCGATCACAAGGGAGCGCTGGTTTCCAAGCTGTCGCTCGAAGACGTACTGGAGCTACTGGATATCCGCGCCATGCTGGAAAGCTCGGTGCTGAAAGCCTCCATCCCCTGCCAGACGGCGGCCGATCATGAACTGGCCACCCAGACGCTCAAGCAATTTGAAGTGGCGCTCAATACCAACGATGTGCGCCATTGGGGTGAACTGAACTCGCGGTTTCATCTGGCGCTCTACCGCGCCGCCAAACGCCCCAATACGCTGGCATTGATTGAACAGCTGCATAACAAGACCGACCGCTACACGCGCATGCAGATTCTGTTCACTCACACCATGGAACGGGCGCACGAAGAACACACGCGACTGCTGGAGCTGTGCAAAGCCGGTGCCGCCGATGAGGCCGCCGAGTTCATCCGCTTCCACATTCTGTCCGCTTACCATGCGCTGGAAAGCTATTTGCTGCAACAGCAGCAGGAGCAACCGGCCCGTTAAGCGCACCCTTGCCGCTGTTGCCCCGCTCCGTTTCGGCCAACCCTCATCAGGTTGGCCGAAAGTTTGTCTGGACAACGCTTTCGCCGTTTACCTGCTTTGTCACCTGCTGACGCAGACAGTCCGCCAGATAGCACGTGGCAGGCCCGGCTCCGGCCGGGTTGGCGCTGATCAAATACAACGACGCCTTGCGCACCGGCCACTTACCAGCGGCAACGGTTTGAGCCGCCCGCTTTCCAGCTGCTCGCGCACCCGGTGGTAAGGCAACCAGCCAAAGGCCAGACCTTGTTCCACTGTGGCAATCGCCGTTTCGCTGCTGGATACCGTCCAGCGTGGCGACGGGCCAAGCCAGCCTTCATCACGCGGCTGGCGCTGGCCGGAATCGCGCACCACCACTTGGGTATGGTCATGCAAGGCACGCTCATCCAGCGGCGCTTAGCAGATGCAGCAAGGCGTGCGTGGGCGCGGCACAGGCGACGAAATCGGCATCCAGCAGCCAATCACCCAGAAACCCTTGCGGCACACGTCCGGCCACAGCCAAATCCACGGTACCGGCGTGCAGGGCATCATCCGCCCCGGACATCACCACTTCGTGCATTTGCAGGCGCACCGCCGGGCAGTGTGCGGCAAATTGCGCCAAGGTTAAGCAGCAATAATTCCGTTGGAAACAGGCTATCCACCGCCAGCCGCACCTCTGCTTCCCAGCCCTGCGTTAGCAGTCTGGCCTTGTCTTCCAGCCGCTGCATCGCCGCGATCAGCCCACCGGCCTCGCGCAGCAGTACTTGGCCAGCTTCGGTTAGCACCATGCGCCTTGTGGTTGCAACAGGGCAACGCCCAGTTGTTCTTGCAAGCGGCTGACGGCATAGCTCACCGACGACTGGCTGCGATGCAGCGCCTGTGCGGCCTGGGCAAAGCCGCCGTGCTCGACGATGGCTTGCAACACCAGCCATTGCTCGGTGGTGGTTTTGGGGAGACTCATAACGTATCGAATAGTTAGATATTTATGTGCTAATTTTTGCGCTTTTATATCTGCTTTTCAACGTCAATAATGCTTTTAACGCGCCGAATCTGGTATTCGGCCAACCTTTGACGTGGAGCCTCACATGAAAACCCCGTTTCTCAGCCGCCGGTGGAACATCTGGTGAATGGCATGGAAGTGTCGGATGGCGCTAGCGTGCGCCTGCTGCGCGTGTTGACGCAAAACCTGCAACGCCGCCTCGACCCGTTTTTGATGCTGGACGAGTTCCGTTCGGACAATCCGGATGATTACATCGCCTAACTTTCCCGACCATCCGCACCGTGGCTTCGAAACCGTGACCTACATGCTGGATGGCCGCATGCGCCACCGCGACAGCACCGGAAACGAGGGGCTGCTCGGGCCGGGCGGCGTGCAGTGGATGACCGCCGGGCGCGGCATCGTGCATTCGGAGATTCCGGAGCAACAAGATGGTCTGATGCACGGCTTCCAGTTGTGGGTCAACCTGCCCGCCAGCCACAAGATGGTCAGCCCGTGGTACCGCGACATTCCGGCCAGCGAGATCCCAACACTAACCAGCGCCAATGGCCAGCACGTCAAGGTCATCGCCGGACGCTTTGGCGACACCGTAGGCGCCATTGAGCGTGACCACACCGCGCCGCTGTATCTGGATGTGCACCTGGATGCCGTTAGCGGCAGCGAGACGCTACCTATCCCGCCCGCGCACAACGCCTTTCTCTATGTCTATGAGGGCACGTTGCAAGTTTAGGCGACAGCCCCGCACAGACGGTGCAGGCGCGCCAGATGGCGATCTTGAGCCAAACGCCGCAAGCGGCCGGGATAAGCGTGCACAGCCGCGATGGCGCACGATTCTTGCTGGTGGCGGGGCAACCGCTGAACGAGCCAATCGCCCAATGGGGGCCGTTCGTGATGAACAGCCGCGAGGAACTGGAAACCGCCTTTGACGATTTCCGCAGCGGCCGTTTCTAACCCTTTCAAGGAGCAGCTGACATGAGCCTGTTACAGCGTTTTTCCGGTCGCGAGAGCGACATCGGCTTTCCGGTGCGGCGCCTGTTGCCGAATCACGCGGTGCGCCATGTCGGGCCGTTTATCTTTCTCGATCACATGGGGCTTAAGCACACTTTGTTGCCCACGGCACGGCGGGCGATGTCCAGCCACACCCGCATATTGGTCTGGCCACCGTGACCTACCTGTTTAGCGGTGCCTTGCTGCACCGCGACAGCCTTGGCTCGGTACAGCGCATCGAACCGGGAGCGGTCAACCTGATGACCGCCGGGCGCGGCATCGTGCATTCGGAGCGCATTCCGCAGGATATCCGCAAGGGTGGACTGGCGGTGGAAGGCATCCAGATGTGGCTGGCGTTGCCGACCGCGCTGGAAGAATGCGAGAGCTTTCCTGCATGCCGGAGCGGAAACGCTGCCGCAACGGCAACAGGACGGTGTGACGCTGCGGCTGCTGATGGGCGATGACTGGGGCCTGCACTCGCCAGTGCCATTTGTCAGCCCGATTATTTATGCAGCCGCCGAGCTGAAACATGGCGCCACCCTCGGGTTTTCGGCCAACTATACCGAGCGCGCGGTGTATGTCGCCAGCGGTACAGTTGAGATTGAGGGCGAGCCATTACACGCCGGAGAACTGGGCGTGCTATCAGCCGGGAGTGAGGTCAAACTGCTGGCAGAGGACGCCAGCCGCATCATGCTGTTGGGCGGCGAGCCGCCGGACGGGCCACGTTATCTCGACTGGAATTTTGTCTCCAGCCGACGCGAGCGGCTGGCGCAGGCGCGCGACGACTGGCAGCACGGCCGTTTTGCCGCCGTGCCGGGCGAGACGGAATTCATCCCGCTGCCCTAGCGCGCGGATCAACGCTGCATGTCGGCGCGGTAGGCGTATACCACGCGGCCGTGCTCGAGCTTGCCGATCACCGGCACATGCAGTTTGATGGCTTCATGGTCGCCATGGTCAAAAGGCCGGTTGTAAGTGGTAATCACCCCTTCCACCGGCGTTTTCAGGTTTTCCAGCGCCCGGACAATGGCGCGGCCGTCGAGCGAATGGGCCGGCGGATGGCCTGTGCCAACACCAGCATAGCGTCGTAGCCTTGCGCCGCCGACACCGGTGAGGGAATGCGCCGTGAGTGGAAATTGCTCTGGTAAGCGGCCAGAAACGCCTGCTTAAGCGCGGGGTGTTGCCTTCCTGAATAAAGGTTTGCACCATGCGTGCGCCGTCGCCGTTGGGCCCGGCATTATCGATGAAATTGGACATCGACAGCGTCCAGCTGCCGATCAGCGGCACGCGCCAATCCAGCCGGTTCAGCGTGTTGGCCAGTTCGGCCAACTCTGGGCCAATGGCGTAGGTCAGAATCGCCTGCGTCCCGGCGCGGCGCGCCTGCCCAAGCTGGCTGGCCATGTCGCGTTCCAGCAAATTGAAGCGCCCGACAAACGTGGGCCGCAAGCCATAGCGCGCCAGCGATTTTTGTAACTCCAGTACGCCCTGATAGCCATAGTTGGTATTGTCGGCAAAGATCGCTAGCTTGCGATAACCAGCACGCTCCACCGCTTCCTTGACGATCAGCGGCGCTTGCAGATCATCCGCCGCCGCAAAGCGGAAAATATAGTTGTAGCCGTGCGGCGCGTTCTGGAACTGGCGCGTGAGAATGGCCGCAGTGGCCACCGCCGTCATCACCGGCACTTGGGCATCCTGATAGGTTTTCTGCGCCGCCAGCGCCACGCCGGTGTTCACCAACCCCACCGCCGCTACCACGCGTTCCTTGTTGACCAGCTCCTGCGCCACCCTGACGCCGCGCGCCACGCCGCCGTCATCGCGCTCCACCAGCTGCACCGGCCGACCCAGCAAACCACCGGTGCGATTGATTTCTGCCGTGGCAAGGCGAATGCCGTTGCGCATGCTCAGCCCCATCGGCGATGAGCCGCCACTATACGCGCCGGGCACGCCGATACGGATCGGCGCCAACGGCGCCGCCATGGCCGAACCACACACGCACAACAGACCGACGATCTTGAGCAAGGTCATCACCACAACACCGGAGCAAGAGTTGAAGCCAGATTACCGTCTGCCCGCCCATCACTCAAGCCGCGCACTACCCTGCGGCCACGGAGTAACCCTAGCTGCCAGCGGCGGCGCCATGTCGTACACTGCAAGCCTTGTGACCGTTAGCCACGCCAAGTTGGCCGAAAACCCGATCCCATGCGCACACCCCGCTTTTACGATATTCGCCGCTTTGGCAAGTGGTATCGCCTGTTTCCCAACACCACCATCGTGCTGTTTTTCCTCACGATGGCCGTCATGTTGTGGACGCTGGATGCGCGCGAAGCAGAGCAGCTGAAAACCAGTCTGGCACGCGATGCGCTGTGGGCCGAACAAACGCTGCAATTGCGGCTGGAAGACAACCTCAACCAGCTCACCGATCTGGCGCGCGGCGTGGGCAACGGCGAGCTGGACGAGGCCGGTTTCCAGAGTCAGGCGTCGCAGCTACTGGTGAATACGCCGGAAATGCTGGCCATCATCAAAACCGACAACCGTGGCGTACTGCGCTGGACCGCGCCGTTTGAAGATGGTCCCCTCTCGCCCGGCAGCCAGCTGGTAACCGGCGCCACCTTCCGTCAGGTGCAGGATAGCGGGCGCTTTGCCTACAGCGCGCCGTACCGGCTGGCCAATGGCGAATGGCGCTTCGAATTGCATGTCCCGATTTACCAGAACGGCCAGTTTGCTTAGCACCGTCGCCGGCATCTTCAATGCCGGTAATTTTGTGCATCGCCTGCCGCCCGCCCTGGTTTACCGAGAAATATCAGCTGCAACTGCTCACCAGCGATGGCCGCGAACTGGCGCGCAGCGGACAAAGCCGCTGGCGCAGCGACATCCGGGAAAAAATGGAACTGCCCGGCAGTGGCTTGAGCATTGAAGCCCGTCCGCTGCGCGGGGCGGTCAGCCAGGCCCGTCTGCTGCAGTTGGGCCTGATCGGCGGCATGGCGTTACTGACGCTATTGAGCCTGATCAGCCTCAACCGCCACATCCGGCGCCGCATCGAGGCGGAACAAGAACGCGACCACGTGTACCGGCTCTCGCAAGAAATGCTCGGCGTATTGCGCCGCGACACCACCATTTTGCAGGCCAACCCGGCGTTTGAAGCCGACTTGGGCTACCGCCCGGAGGAACTGGTCGGCACCTCGTTCCTCAACTACCTGCCCGCCGAGCAGCGCGAAAAAGCGCGGGACGTGTTCGAGCAACTGTTTGCCAGCGACACCGCCGATCGCTACGTCGAAACCCGCATCATCACCCGGCAAGGCGAAACGCGCTGGATCGTCTGGGCCTTGAGCCCGCTGGTAACCAGCAATGTGGTTTATATCTCCGGGCGCGACATCACCGCCGAGAAGTTGGCCGAACAGGCGTTGCGACAGGAATCGGCCTTCCGCAAGGCCATGGAAGATTCGCTGATGGTGGGTATCCGCGCCATCGATCTGGAAGGCCGCATTACGTACGTCAACCCGTCCTTCTGCACCATCACCGGCTACCGCGAAGACGAACTGTTGGGATTGACTCCGCCCTACCCGTACTGGGGGCCGGGGCGACAAGGCGAAAACAGTCGGCAGGATCTGGCTGACACACTGTCTGGCCAGGGCGCCAGCAGAAGGCTTCCACTCCATCCTGCAGCGCAAAAACGGCGAAGAATTCGATGCCCACATTCTGGTTTCACCACTCATCGATGCCCGTGGCCGCCACACCGGCTGGATGGCGGTGCTCACCGACATCACCGAACCGCTGGAAGCGCAGCGACGCATGGAAGCCTCGCACGAACGCTTTGTGACCGTGATCGAAGGGCTGGATGCCGCCGTGGCCGTGGTCGAGCCACAAACGCTGGAAGTGCTGTTCTGCAACCACGTCTACCGCCAGTGGTTCGACCCGATGCAGGACAGCGAACTGGGCACCACCGGCTATTGCGACCTGCGTCTGGCGCGGCTGATGCACGAAAAAGCCGAGCGCGAAACCGAAGCGTGGATCGACCCGCCGGGCCGCTGGCTGTCCATCCGGCGGCGCAGCATCCGCTGGGTCAACGGCCGCACCGCCTACATGGCCATCCTCACCGACATCACGCAGCAGCATGATGCCGAAGAGCGCTATCAACAGCAGATGCAGCAGCTGCAATCCACCTCACGGCTGGTCACCATGGGGGAAATGGCCTCGACCTTGGCGCATGAGCTGAACCAGCCGCTCTCGGCCATTGCCAACTATCAGGCTAAGCTGCATTGAGCGTCTGCGCCGGGCAAGGCCACCCCGGAAACCCTGCTGCCGGTGATGGAAAAAATCACGGCGCAGGCCGAACGCGCCTAACAATATCGTGCGCCGGATCCGCGAGTTCGTGAAACAGAGCGAGCCCAATCGCAAAGCCTGCGCCCTGCCGGACATTGTCGAAGCCGCGCTGTCGATTGCCGAAATCGAATCGCGCTTAAGCAAAGTACCACGCTCAACCTGCATATTCCGGTCGATCTGCCGCCGGTATTCGTCGATCCCATCCTGATTGAACAAGTGCTGCTCAATCTGGTGAAAAACGGGATCGAAGCGATGCAGGATGTCGCCACCAATCAGCGCGCCCTCGACATCAGCGCCCGCCTGTTGACCGCGCGGCGGGTGGAAGTCGCCATCGCCGACCACGGCTACGGCGTCCCGCCGGACCTGAAAGAGCGGCTGTTCGATGCCTTCTTCACCACCAAGAAAGAAGGCATGGGCATGGGTCTGAACATTTGCCGCACCATCATCGAATTCCATGAAGGCCAACTCTGGGTGGAAGACAACGCCGGAGGTGGTAGTATTTTCCGATTCACCTTACCCGTCGCTGAAACATGAAACATCCGCAATCACCCCTGATCCACATCGTCGACGACGACGAAGCATTTCGTGACTCGCTGGTGTGGCTGCTGGAAAGCCATGACTACCGGGTGGTTTGCCACGACAGCGCCGAATCCCTACTGGCCGCCTTCGTCCCGCGCGGCGTGGGCTGCCTGATCGTCGATATCCGCATGCCCGGCATGAGCGGGCTGGAGCTATACGAAGAACTGATCGCGCGCGACAACCCGTGGCCAGTGATCTTCATTACCGGCCACGGTGATGTGCCGATGGCGGTGCAGGCCGTCAAACGCGGTGCCCATGATTTTCTGGAAAAACCCTTCAACCAACAGGCGCTGCTGGATGCGGTGGAGAGTGCTCTGGCCATCAGCCGCTCGCGTCAGGCACACGATGCGGTGTTGGGCCAGTTCGAAGAGCGCCCGCCTCGCTGACCACGCGCGAACGCGAGGTGCTGGACAAGGTGGTGGATGGCAAGATGAACAAGGTGATTGCCGATGATCTGGGCATCAGCATCAAAACGGTGGAAGCACACCGCGGCAAGATGATGGACAAGATGGGGGCGCGTTCCATTGCTGATCTGGTGCAGGCCATCATGTCCTACCGTCAGCAAAAAGGCTGAGCGTTTGCTACAAGAAAAAGCCCGGCGCAAGGCCGGGCAAACGTCTGCTAGTAGTACACAAACACACAAGGGATCTTATTCGAACTGCATGTGCGCACGCTTCACGTTACACAGCACTTCGTAAGCAATCGTTCCGGCCTCGGCGGCCACTTCATTGACGTGGACGGTATCGCCCCACAGCTCCACTTCACTGCCCAGCCCCGCGCTCGGCAGATCAGTCAGATCGACCGTCATCATGTCCATGGCAACACGGCCAATCACCTGTGTACGTTGACCATTGACCGCCACCGGGCTGCCGGTCGAAGCCAGCCGCGGATAACCATCGGCGTAGCCACAGGCAATCAGGCCAACGCGCGTCGGGCGCTGAGTAACAAAAGTGCCACCATAGCCAATCGCCTCACCCGCGGCCAACTCACGCACGCCAAATACCCGCGTGGTCAGGCGCATCACCGGCAAGAAGCCATCGCCCTGAGAGTAACCTTGCGGTAGCGGCGAAGCACCATACAGGATAATGCCGGGCCGTCCCCACTGCCGGTGCGTACGCTCATGGCACAAGATGGCTGCCGAATTGGCAATGCTTTCATCGCCCTCCAAACCGCGGCAGGCGGCATCGAAGGTTTCAACCTGAGCCTGCGTGCACGGCAAGGCGGGTTCGTCGGCACGGGCAAAATGGGTCATCTTGACGATGCGCGCCACGTTGCTGGTAGCCATCAGGCGCTGGTACGCTGCCGCGTAGTCGTGCGGGAAGAAACCGGCACGATGCATGCCGGAATCCAGCTTCAGCCACACGGTATAAGGTTTGGCCGGACGAGCCGCTGCAATCATGGCCAACTGCGCATCGTTCTGCACCACAAACCAGATATCGTGCCGTTCGACTTCGGCCAACTCTGCCGGTTCGAACAGGCCTTCCAGCAAGACAATGGGCTGGCTGATGCCAGCAGCGCGCAACTCCAGCGCTTCCTCCGGGCAGGCCACGGCATAGCCGTCGGCGACATCGGCCACCGCCCTGGGCACAGCGCACGGCGTTGTGTCCATAGGCATTGGCTTTGACCACGGCCAGAGCACGACCGCCATGTTGCTGGCGCGCCAGCAGGTAGTTCTGACGGAAACGCTCCAGACGAATGGTTGCAATCAGTGGTCGCATTGCCGCCTCACGCTCCGGCGTGGGCAGAACCACCCACGGCAGATACAGACGGCTGGCTACCACGCGCATAGCGCTGAATCGACAATCCGTCGGTGCTGATTTCCGGTTTCACGCCGGTAACCAAATCGGCCATCACCTTGCCGGAGCCTGCGCTCATGGTCCAACCCAGCGTACCGTGACCGGTATTGAGCGACAGGTTGGCAAAACGGGTGGCACCAATAATCGGCGTACCATCCGGCGTCATCGGGCGCAAGCCGGTCCAGAACGTAGCAGCTGGGATATCGCCACCATCCGGATACAGATCGCCCACCACCATCTCCAGCGTGGCGCGACGAGCCGGTTTCAGTTCCAGATTGTAGCCAGCCAATTCCGCCATACCGCCCACACGGATGCGGTTGTCAAAACGGGTGATGGCTACCTTGTAGGTTTCATCCAGCACGGTGGACACCGGTGCGGCCGCCGGGTTGGTGATCGGCACCGTCAACGAGTAGCCCTTGACCGGATACACCGGAATATCAATGGCCAACGACTTGAGCAGATCACGCGAATAACTACCCAGCGCCACCACGTAATGATCTGCGGTATGCAGTTCATTGCCGACGCGGATACCGGTAATGCGCTGGCCATCGTTTTCAATGGCAGTAATGTGCTGGCCAAACAGGAACTGCACCCCTTTCAGGCGAGCCTGTTCCGCCAGATGGGTAGTAAACAGATTGCAATCGCCGGTTTCGTCGTTAGGCAATTGCAGGCCGCCGGTCAGCTTGTGTTTGACCTTGGCCAAAGCCGGTTCAATACGTGCACAACCATCCGGATCAACCGCATTGAACGGCACGCCGCACTCTTTCAATACGGCGATGTCTTTCTCCATCGCATCCAGCTGTGCTTGCGAGCGGAACAGCTGCAGCGTGCCGCCTTGACGACCTTCGTAGCCCGTGCCGGTTTCGGCACGCAACTCCTTGATCTTGTCACGGCTGTATTCGGCCGGGCGCATCATGCGGCTCTTGTTGAGAGCGTAAGCCGACTCGTTGCAGTTGGCCAACATCATGGCCATCCACTTCAGCTGATAAAGGCTGCCGTCCGAGGCTGATCGCCAGTGGTGCATGTTTCTGGAACATCCACTTGATGGCTTTCAGGGGAATACCCGGCGCGGCCCACGGGGCGGAATATCCCGGAGAAATCTGCCCGGCGTTGCCAAAACTGGTTTCCAGTGCCACGCCATCCTGACGTTCCAGCACCGTTACCTCGCACCCTGCCTTAGCCAGATACCGGGCAGTCGACACGCCCACTACACCGCCACCCGTGACAATAACCTTCATTTCCGCTCTCCGTTATAGACACACGCACTGTGTTTAGTGATTTTGTGTAGTATATTTAGTTAAAAGCAGTTTTATTCACCAAATATTTTTAATTACATAATTAATATCCTTGTTTTTTATACTAAAAATAGTGAAAACATGAAAAGCATAAAAACCCCGTCCAAACAGCTGGACAAGATCGATCTCAAAATCCTGCGACTGCTGCAAAAAAACGGCCGCATCGCCATGACCGAGTTGGCCGAAAAAGTGGGCCTGTCCACCACGCCATGCACCGAGCGCGTCCGTCGGCTGGAACGCGATGGCATCATCGAAGGCTATTACGCACGGCTCAACCCGCACGCCATGGGTAACTCGCTATTGGTCTTTGTGGAAATCAAGCTGGCGGCCAAGTCAGGCAACATCTTCGATGCCTTCCGCCGGGAAATTCAGAATATTCCGGAGATACTGGAGTGCCATTTGGTGTCGGGCGAATACGACTATCTGATCAAGGCACGCCTGCCCGACATGTCGCTGTACCGCAAACTGCTGGGCGACATCCTGCTGCAACTGCCATCGGCCAATGAATCGCGCAGCTATGTTGTCATGGAAGAAGTGAAGGAAACCCTGATGCTGCCGTTACCGGAACAGAGCACGCGCGCGCCATGAATGACATAATCATTACCGAGTTGCACCAAAATAAATCATTGCACCAACAAAACACCAGTTAAGTGCATGAAAGGCACCAAAGCGCGGCATTAACAGGCAAAAAATTACCCACCGCACCCAAATGTGGCGCCACAACCCCGCAAAAAGCCTCACAACAGTGCCGCAACACCATAAATGGCACCAAAATTGCTTAACCGTGCCCAACCACATCGCACGGGAAGCACCATGTCAAATCACATCACTTCATCTGACGTCCTGTTTCTGCTACTGGGCGCCATTATGATTCTGGCCATGCACGCTTACTTCGCCTTTCTGGAGCTGGGCACGGTTCGCAAAAAGAACCAGGTCAATGCGCTGGTCAAGATCCTTACCGACTTTGCCGTTTCCGCCATCGCCTACTTCTTTGTTGGCTACACCGTGGCCTATGGCGTCAACTTTTTTGGCAATGCCAGCGAACTGAGCCAGCTCAATGGCTATCAGCTGGTGAAATTTTTCTTCCTGCTGACCTTTGCGGCCGCCATCCCGGCCATCGTCTCAGGGGGCATTGCCGAGCGCGCCAAGTTCCATCCGCAATCAGCCGCCACCTTCCTGCTGGTTGGTTTGGTGTATCCGTTCTTTGAAGGCATCGCCCGGAATAACCACTACGGCATTCAGGACGCGTTGACCCATGCGTTCGGCCAACCTTTCCATGACTTTGCTTACCAGTGGTCGTTCACGCAGTGGGAGGCTGGATCGGCCTGGCGGCCGTACTCAATCTCGGCGCACGCCGTGGCCGCTATAGCAAGGAAGGCCGCGTCTCTGCGCATCCGCCGTCCTCCATTCCCTTCCGGCGTTGGGCGCCCGGATTCTGATCGTTGGCTGGTTCGGCTTTAACGTGATGAGCGCACAAAAGCTGGAAGGCATTTCCGGGCTGGTCGCCGTCAACTCGCTGATGGCCATGGTCGGCGGCACGCTGACCGCCATGTGGCTCGGCAAGGATGACCCGGGCTTTATTCACAACGGCCCGCTTGCAGGTTTGGTGGCGGTCTGCGCTTACTCCGACATCATGCACCCCGTCGGCGCACTGGTCGTTGGCGCGGTAGCAGGCATGCTGTTTGTCTGGCTGTTTACCCTGACGCAAAACCGCTGGAAGATTGATGACGTACTGGGCGTCTGGCCACTGCATGGCCTGTGTGGCACCTGGGGGGGATCGCCATGCCGGCATTTTCGGCCAACATGCTTTGGGCGGCACCGGCGCGGTGAGCCTGATCTCGCAAATCATCGGCACGCTCGGTGGTATCAGCGTTGGCTTTATTGGTGGTTATCTGGTTTATGGTCTGCTGCGCCGCACCGTTGGCATCCGGCTTGATGAAGAAGACGAATACAACGGCGCCGACCGGCCATCCACAAGATCACGGCCACGCCGGATCGCGAAAGCAACTGGTAACACGCCAAATGTGGCGCTTCACTCGCGCCAGTTTCACCACAAAGAGGCTCTGCAGAGCCTCTTTTCATATCCAGCGGCCATCACCATCGCTCAGCCAGCCATGGCCTTATTGTGACTTTATTAACGTCGGCGCAAGGTCTTATACTTGGACGCTTCATTCATCCGTCACACCATCACCGCCATGAGTCTTGCATCCGTTCGCGCCTTTTTTGCCGCCCGCCAACTGAATCTCCCCATCATTGAACTCGAAGTCAGCACCGCCACCGTCGCCTTGGCGGCACAAGCTCATGGCGTGGAAGAAGGTCGTATCGCCAAGACACTGGCGTTTCGCCTCAATGATGGCCGCGACATCCTGCTGGTCGCACGCGGCGACGCCCGAATCGACAATCGCAAGTTCAAGACGGCATTCGGCAAAGGCAAAATGCTGCCTAGCGCTGAAGTCGAAGCCATTACTGGCCATCCTGTCGGCGGTGTTTGCCCGTTCGGCCGGCCACACCTCTGCCGGTTTACCTTGATGTGTCACTGCGCGCATTTGACGAAGTGCTGCCTGCTTCCGAGCGCCGTACACAGCGCGGTACGACTTAGCCCTGGCGCAACTGGAAACCCTGACCGCGGGACAATGGGTCGATGCCTGCCAACCAGTCGAAGACACCTTGACCGCCTGAAGACCGTACGACGACTGAACTGGATAGCAAGCTGGCTCATTGCGGCCAGCCAAGGCCCCATGACGCTGATTTTCGGCCAACCTGACCGCGAAAGGTTGGCCGAACTCATTGCCCCGCCGCATACAACGTCTGAGTATCAGACAAAAAAATGGCCCTGGAGACTCAGCTCCGTGCCCGGCTTGATGCACATTATTAAGCCGCAGAATGCAACGGGACAGACTCACTCGCAAACCCGGCGCCACCGGGGTTACAGCTAACAAATAGCAAAGCCTGTGCCAGATTCAGCCACCTTTATGCCAACAGCTCGCTCTATCATCACGGCAGTGGCTAAAATACCTGTAGAAACAACAGTTTCAGACCGTCAACGCTAGGCAAGCACGAAAAAATTCGTCATATTGCCAAATAGAACTCTGGCATCACTGTTACTAACTTTGGCATTTTGTAATGCTGTACGGTAAATTCAGGCCCTATCCATCACACTTTGCACTGAATACAGGCACAAGCGCACGCCATACAGGCGCTTCTGCACAACTCTGTGGCATCACCTCAATGATCGTGACCCATGAACAGCACCAGCCCCTATAATTCCGCCCCGGTCAACGAAGTTCCGGAAGACACACCACGGGCGCCGGAAAACGAAAATACACTGGCGGCCCGGCCATGCCGCTAGGCGAAACTGTGCTGGTTCTGACCGGGCAAGGTGCTCCGGTATACGGCATCCTGCACCGTAGCCGCGCCATGACCGGCCAGTCCGACTTTTTCCGGTTGCAATTTCGTGGCTATGCTCAGGCAGAAGGTCATGAATGGCAACCGTTCACAGGCGATGACGCCCACTTTCACGCCACACAGAACTGCGCGTGGGTCCGGGTGGACCATCCCAGCCGTTCGGTTACCTTCGGCCCGCGTGGCGGCATTACCGCCAGTGAAGCGTTCCATGGCACTGGCCTCGCTACCTACCTGTTTGGTCTGACCATCAGTTGGGTCAAGGGCATCTATCCTGACTACACCGTCAATCCCGGCCTGATCACACTCTCCTCCACCGTGACGGAAGAAGAACGACTCCAGCGCAATGCTTTCTACGCCAGCCGGGGTTTCAATTTGAGTGGCAGGATGCAAACCAACGCAGCGCCCTGTTTTTTCAGGATAAGATCAACAAGCTCTTAGGGGTTTGGGATCGGGAACACATCAGCGAAATCAGTGGCGAGGCGATGCTGCAATCGTTGGCCGAACAGGACACCGCACGGGCACAGCTGGAAGAACAACTAGCCCGTCAGGAATCGGCACAAAGCGCCTTGCGCCAAGCCTTACAGAAAGAAAAAAACACCTCCCAGATCATGATGGGAGTCATCATTCTGGCTTATCATGGCCATCTGGGCCGTTGTCTAGCAGAAATGAAAAGAGCCGCCTTTGTCAGCGACAAAGGAAGCTCTCCAAGTGGTAAGCAAACCATCCGCTAGCCGACGCCATCCACATCACCGGCAGGCTTACGCAAAAGAGCTGGACATCGTCAGCGTCATACGCCGAGAGGCAGATGCTCCAGTGACCTGACCAGTTCAATCTCCGCCATACACCAGTCACTGCCCTTCTCCAGCACTTTCCCCAGCGCAATCTGAAAATGCTTGCCTTTGGCCGTCATATAAAACTGCTTGCCCAGCATGTAAACCGACACCGGCATGATCAGGGTATTGATACTTTTCCCTTGCCGATTAAACGGTACAAACAACGCAATATGCCCGCCCTGCCAGACCTGATCCTCCGGTAAAGAAGGATCAATCAACCGGACATCAGTTGGCCGAATCGCTGCCGCCACCGGCCGATGCGACAGCGTCTCGATACCTAAATAGACCCGCTCTTTGGGTAAATGTTTTAGTCGACGGATCATCCCCAGACTCCGTGTCGCCGCCTCACGACTACTCCGGAACCCGATCAGATGGCCAAGCCCAACCCATTCATTCCCGACAGCCCCCAACGAAACCCCAAGCCCTGTCTGGCTGATGTTGGATAACTCCCACTCAGGAAATTTTTCCTGCACAGGAGCAATGATGGCATCAGCAGAAGCCGGGCCAAGAGGCGAGCGATCTCTTTTCCGATTGGTGATAAATCCATAGATACGGATATTGGCAGCATCATCAAACGTCTCTGTCGCCGCCTGTCGATTCTGATGCTGTAACGCAACCTCGTCGGGCTGGCGGATCAATTTATGCAGCACAGGCAAGCGGTGCGTTACCTCGATCTTACGATCCTTGACACTGATCCGCTCGGCCCGCTGGAATAACATCGGTTTCGGTGCCCATTCACGACACAACAGCCGTAGCAGATTGGCGTCAATCCCCGGTTCAATCAGCCGCTTGATTTCGGCAGGCACCCGTCCGCCCTCAAGCACAAGCGCCCAGCCATGCAGAATCTCCACCACTTCCGCCGTACTCCAGAAGCGGGCATCGCCACCAGAGAAACGTGCATCGGCCCGCCCGGCAGGTTTGTCCTCGCTCAAGAGCACCACAAAGCTGGAATTACTGGCAAAAGACGCTGTGATGGACATCCGGTTGGATACCAAAGTCAGCAATTCATAGGCAAAGTTAACCTGCCGCATGGGCAAGTTGCCACTATCCAACAGTGTCAGCATCAACATAATAAGATATTGATCCTGCACTGTTGTCGCCACGCCCTGCTCGCCAAACAAAAAGACCGGCGACGCTTCCATCGCCTGCCGTTCGGCAAACTGATAAAGCTTATGCACCTCCAGCCAGAATCCCTCATCGGGAGAGAAATGCCGCAGCAACTGCCAGCGTGCGTACTCCTGACGATAATGCATCATTCTAGCCGGGATCAACGGCAGCTGACCGGATGCCAACGAACCGTCGAGTCCATCAGACAGAACAGACTGGTAAAACGCAAGAAACTGTCGGCCATAGCTGAGAATCTGCGCACGCAGTTGCCCTTCCAGTATCTTGGGAATGCGAGCATTCATCACATACTGGCCACACAAGGTCTCGTGCAATCCGTGCGACTCCGTGTTTAGGGTAAGAACCGCCTCAACCAAACCTGCAGAAACCGGCACCGAGCCCTCATTCAGCTCGGCCATGATTTCCGTCACCCGATCATGAGCCCCTAGGCCGAACTCCTTCTTCAAGGAGTCAACATAAGCCTTTGCCGACGCTCCGTCAGCCAACGGATCCGACTTGGTTTTTACACTCCGTGAGAAAAAATCCAGCATTTTAGCTTCACTCTCAGATGAAAATCGCCTATGAAGACCACTGCCATGACTACCACGCCATACTACAAGTATTTAAAGTGTAGATGAACAGGAAAGAACATCAGACGCCAATATTAAAGAAAAAGCGTCTGCCTGTAGCAGACGCCTTCTCCGGACTACCAGACCCTTTGGTGGATCTTCAAATGGCCAAATCTTCCAAGGTCTTGCCGCTAGCCAACAACTGTTGCACCCATACCGGCTTCCGGCCACGACCAGTCCGGGTAACATCCGGATCAGCCGGGTTGCGGTACTTGGCTTCTACCGGCTTACGAGTAGATCCGGTTTTACCCAACACTTCTTCCACGCTCAATCCATAGGCACGAGCCAACTCAACAATCTGTTTTTTGGCCTTGGCTTTTTCTTCAGACTCACGACGTTTAATCTCAGCTTCAACATCAGCCTTCAGAGCTACCAGCTCAGTAAAACCCAGTTCAGAAAGATTCATTTTTATATCCCTATTTAATCAACCCAGTTTCTTTTTTAGAATAGCCATACCAATAACAACCAGTCAAGAACTAACTGTCTTTATTTTCCTCTACTTCAGTATCGTAAGGCAATGACATTTTCTCCAATGTACCCGAATAATTCTGATCCAGATAAATACCATCATCCCAGCAGCCAGCTTGCACCACCGCCAATCCTTCATAACGGTTTTGACCAACCGCACAACCTGAAACAACCATGCCAATAGACTGATCAGCTACGCCGGGGCTAAACAGTTTTGCGCCAGCAACCAGTGCTATTGGTAGAAGAAACCTTAAATAACCGTCTCTTCATTTTCCCCGGTACTGAGCTCGCGCCACAATTTCCGGCCGAGGATAACAACCTTTTTTAAAGCTGACCGCTCCTATCTTTTCCATGTTAGCCATCTGTGGCACAAACTGCTCCTGTGTCGCCAATCTAACCCACGCAATGCCCGCATCAATATCACGCAAACACCATACATCTGTGCCTACAGGCATCAATGACGGCTGTTCCAAAACCTTTTCAACCAATCGAGCATTGCCCTCAACGGCTAATACATAACCTTGGCCGGGTAAAACGACAACAACGCGGCCGTCTACAGACAACACCATACCTCTGTCGAGTGCCTTATCCGGATGCATACCATGCACCCACTGATCCGCCACCGGACCTTGCAAGCCAATTAAACTCCAGTCAGCTTGCCGGGTAATTTTAACTTTTGAGCGCAAAACAAACATGGATAATCGGCGAACAATCGCATCAGCTATATCGCTGGAAACCATAAGCCAATAGGCATCCTGATGATGCCAAATGAGAAAACTCGCCAGCATCCGCCCTTTGGCCGTCGAATAGCTGCTGTATTGGGCATGACTACCATTAACCTCACGAACATCACTGGATAGCTGCCCCTGCAAGAAAGTCAGAGCATCGTCTCCCTCGACGCGAATCAGACTGAAATCAACCAGACAACTCACGACAGAAGCATTTCTGAGTGCCGCAACTTGTGATAACTGATCAGGGAAAACCACGCGGCAGTCATCCTTTAAGGTACCTTGATGTTTCTGCAACCATGTCATGCATTCGCCATTTATCATCACTGTCTACTCACCGTAATACTTTATTTAACGATTACTATCTTACCGCTGCATGCTCCAGCGTCACTAGCTATCTTAGTCTCCACCAATAAAAACAGAAGAATAAATTTGATAATTTATTTAGTTTATTAGTCGTTACCCCAAGCGCTCACATGCACGGCGCACAAGAAGGCGTTGACACATCGCAAACAACTATGTATAGTTCGCCTTCACTCAATTCCCTGATAGCTCAGTTGGTAGAGCGACGGACTGTTAATCCGCAGGTCGCAGGTTCGAGCCCTGCTCGGGGAGCCACCTTTCTCATAAGGTGTAATGAGTGGTTTTAAAGTATTATTCCCTGATAGCTCAGCTGGTAGAGCGACGGACTGTTAATCCGCAGGTCGCAGGTTCGAGCCCTGCTCGGGGAGCCAAGATTTAACGCCGTGAATTCCAAGTAATTCACGGCGTTTTTCATTTCTCTATTACCATTGCACAATCCACCCGATTATTCCATAGCATAAACAATGACTTCCAAGCCGGTTCTCTTCGCCTCGGGTGCCATTCTGTTGTGGGCATCACTTGCCACGCTGGGTGCACTCACTAAAACATTGCCCCCTTTTTTGTTGTCGGAATCAGTTTGGTAATTGGCAGTCTGCTTGGTTTACACCGACTGAAAGAATGGCGGGTACCTCCCTTCACCCTGTTAGTCGGCATCTATGGTTTGTTCGGTTACCACTTTTTGTTGTTTTTTGCCTTTCGCCATGCGCTTACCATGGAAGCCAATTTACTGAATTACTTGTGGCCGCTGCTCATCGTTACCTTATCGCCCATCATTTTGCCCGGCACCCACCTGACACGCCGCCATGTATTTGGCAGTATTCTTGGATTTCTTGGTGCAGGACTGATTGTCACCGGCGGTAAACTGGCACTTTCGTATCAGTATCTGAGTGGCTATCTACTGGCCATTGGCGCCGCGATCATCTGGTCAACATTCAGCCTTATGACTCGCCGCCTGCCACCTTTTCCCAATAGTGCGGTCGGCGGATTTTGCCTGATTTCCGGACTGTTATCTTTGGCCTGCCACGCCGCCTTTGAACCCACCATATCCCCCACAACGAACCAGTGGCTCTCGTTAGGATTGCTGGGCTTGGGACCAATGGGCGGAGCTTTCTTCCTGTGGGATAGAGCACTCAAGGAAGGCGACCCTCGCCAAATCGGCGCCCTTTCCTACATCACACCACTGCTTTCAACCATGCTCCCGGTCATCTCTGGGCAAGGCCAATTAAACAGTACGGTTCTTGTTGCCGTGATCTTGATTTTGGGCGGCGCGTTACTTGGAACCCTCTCCGCGAAAAAGCATTGAGCACAAGCAAGAAATGGTGGCAGAACCATAACTACTCAACCAACAGATCACAGGCGGGCAACAAGCTTCTTGGACGCGTTTGCCATGTAACGTATTATCAATATGCCATTGAAAAATTGATGAACCTGTCTCACGCACAACAAGGAGTGAGTATGTCGGTATTAAAAGAGTTCAAAGAATTTGCCGTTAAAGGCAACGTTGTTGATCTGGCAGTGGGTGTGGTGATTGGCGGAGCATTTGGGTCCATCGTGAAATCGCTGGTTGACGATATCATCATGCCACCGATAGGCCTGCTGATCGGAAATGTCGATTTTTCCAATCTGTTTGTAGTACTGAAAGAAGGTAGCAAACAAGCTGGGCCATATGTCTCGGTTGCCGCCGCCAAAGCAGCTGGCGCCGTCACGCTGAATATCGGTTTGTTCATCAATGCACTGGTCAGCTTTACCATCGTGGCCTTCGCCATTTTCATGCTGGTAAAAGCGATTAACCGACTCAAGCGTGAAACGCCAAAAGAAGCTGCTCCTGCCGGGCTTACCACCAAGGACTGCCCATATTGCTTGTCCACCATCCCGGAACAAGCCACGCGCTGCCCGCATTGCACATCCGAATTAAATAGTTAACCCCACCAAGCAAGGTTGGCCGAAACCGGATTCGGCCAACCTTGAGCCATTTTGCTTATACAAAAAAGGAGGCATATGCCTCCTTTTTTACCTTGCAAATTGCACGCGTTATTCACGTGCTTTGCCAATGCCATCCAACAAGCTGTTGGGGTCAAACCCAACTCGCAACGCTCCCCACGGCCGACCATCCAGCACAATCGGCAATGCAATTTCCGACAGCACTTCGCCGGTATCGCGAATGTAGGTGTGCAACAGGAACGGCAGCGTATTTTTGGCAGATTTCAGCCCGGCTGGATCGTTAAACAACCGCTTGTCACGGCTGTTGACCAGATCTTTCTCCCGATCGCCAGACGGTACCGGCTATACCAGCTGTTGTGCGTTGGGGCATAACCATTACTATCCACCAACAGACAGAAACGGCCACCTGTTACATTTTTTACCACACGGTCATAGTAGGGCTGCACCAATTGTTCCGGTGACTATCGTAAGCCGTGTGGTATTTGGCTGGCGAGGTCCCCGGAATCGGTTGGTAACGCTGATCAAACAGGTTAAGACCGGATTTAAGCTGCTGCAGCAAAAGATCCTGCAATTCATCACGGGCAGCTCTGGCAGTATTCACCACACGATCAAACTCACCCTCACCGATCACAAAGCGCGACACCAGCTCCTGCACCTGCTCTGCGGCCAGAGACAATTGGCCAGCAACGTTCTCGGTGTAATTCAACCGCTCCGTCACCATCTGGCTCAAGCCATGAATTTCCGATACATGATGGTTGACCGGCGATTGGTATTAGCAAAGTCTTCCATGGTATGAGCGATTTCGGTCAAACTCGATGCCGTCGACTCAAAGTCGCCCATCATTTTGCCAAAGTGATCGGATGCACGGGACACCACATCACGCGCCTGCTGGGTATCTTGCGTAATCTCGCCGGTTTCCACCGGGTATCGGACACCAACCCCAACATGCCATCGATGTTGTGGGAGATTTCATCCGTTGCCGTTTTCACCTTTTCGGCCAACTTGCGTACTTCATCTGCCACCACAGCAAAGCCACGCCCCGACTCACCGGCCCGCGCCGCCTCAATCGCCGCGTTCAGTGCCAACAGATTAGTCTGATCGGAAATATCCTTGATCAGATCAACGATTGTCTTGATGCTGGCAGAACGCTCGCTCAGGTCATCAACCGTCTGATTAAAGTGGCCGACTTTCTGACTGATGTCATAGATACGATCCGCCACCAGCTTGAGTTCGCTATAGGATTCGCGCGCCACATCCAGGTTGGAAAGCGTGGTCGCGGAAATACCTTGCGTCTGCCCGGTCACCTGATTAATGCCGGTCGTGGTCTGGTCACTGGCGTCCCGCACCCGATTAGCCAGTTCATCCTGCTGGCGGGCGCTCCCCAAAGACTCCGTCACATTCTTGCGTGTTCGCGCGGAATCCATCGCAATGCGTACCGTCATGAGCCGGACATTGCTGATGATTTCCCGCATCTTGGTCAGGAAGCGGTTATAAGACAGCGACAGATCACGGATTTCATCATAAGTGACCGTGGGAATGTCGCGGGAGAGATCCCCCTCACCTGCACCAATCTCGTTAAAGATTGAAATAATCATCTTCAATGGCCGCACAATCAGGTAGCGCAGATACCACACCATAAAGGCGATAAACAGGAAGCAGACCACCCACAGCGTAATGGTCCAGAAAATGGCACTGTCAATGCTATGTTCGATGGTCGCCAACGCCACCGCGGATGGCACCGAACCTTTTAGTAGGGCACGGATGTCTTCGAGGACATAGTAGACATATCCCACCATCGCCAACTGGAACACACTGATAAAGAAAAAAGCACACAATTTCTTCGACAGGGTGTTCCAGAAATTTTTTTCCACCAGACGGTAAATACGCCAGAACCACTCCATGCTCACTCCTTAGCGCAAACAGCCATTCTTGTAGTATGTTTAAAACCAGTCGGCCATTTTTACCTGAATCTACAAAAAAAACCAGCTTATGGCAGATAAAAACATCAATCCAAGGCTCACAATTGAAACCAACAGCGATTGTCAGAGCCTGCGCCACACCATCCAATGCTCACTACCGGCAAAAACCGGCAAGGCTTCATCCATTAACACACTGTTTTCCAAAACAAAATCATTTCCCAACAATGCAGTCAGCTCGGCCAGTGAAATTCCAAAGGGTGGCCCCTTGGGTTTGTCGGCCAAAAAGAAAAATCCGGCCAAATAACCGCCCGGAACAATCAGGTCAGCCATCTTTTTGGCGTAGTCAGCACGGCAACGAAGAGGAAGCGCACACAGAAACGCCCGCTCAAACACCGCTAGATACTGTTGATGCGCCTCCAAAGCGAAAAAATCGGCTTGAGCCAAGCAACCAGCGCGTTCCCCCAACTGGATACGCGCCTGAGCGATCGCCTCATGGCTAAAATCGATCGCCTCAACACTCAGACCCAAATCCAGCAATCGATGCACATCATGTGCACTACCACAACCGAGGAACCAGAATACGGGAGGCCGTAGGCAATCTTGCGAAAAATGCCATTTCTTCCAGCGGTACAACGCCGCCTTCCCATGGCGTCACACCACCTTGATAGCGAACATCCCAAAAATCAGGCAAAGAACTATCTTGCGCCATATTCCATCACCTTAAACTCTTTAGCCACGCGAGTCCGCCAGCACCAGTAGAGCATGAGCAACCTCAGCGGGCGTCACAAAATCTTGTTCCAGAACTTGGCTCTGGCCGTTCTCAAAGGCCACCTCAAACTTGCACTGTTCATTACGGCGGAACAACACTCCATCGCCATCGGCACGTAGCAAGACTCCCCATTCTTTGCTTAAGCAAACTGCACAATATCCAGCAATACCCCAGCTGCTCTGGCCACCCCCAACCATTCATGCCTCTCTGGCAATCGCTCCCACACAGCATCCTTTTCCAGATCTGGCAACGCACACCATTGCGTAATTTCCTGAAAAGTACGCGCACAGCCTCGGCAAACCTGATCCCCCAAGGCCGTAGAACAAATGGCAATACACGGAGTATCAACACTACGCTTCATCATGATAACGCCAGTCAACAAGTTACAAAGGTTAGCATACGGCACAGGTTGTCACTTGTCATATCAAACCAAGCACAACGTTTTATGTACCGCTTAACGCAAGAATAGCGAACAAAACAAGACACTACATGGCAGGAATGCCTGCAACCACATGGGAGATACTGGAGAGATAATGACAGGCACCAATCTGCCTAATGGCAGCAGAAACAAAAAAAGCGACTTTAAAAGTCGCTTAATTTATTACTACTAAACAGAATTTGGTCGGGGTGAGAAGATTCGAACTTCCGACCCTCTGCACCCCATGCACAACAGCAAACATGCACATGTACTTGAAAATAATGAGCAAACTTTAGTGAGAGTATAATATTTTTGTTGGCGACAGGCGACGTGAAACCATTGGTACTGCTTGGTCATGTCATGGGTATTAGAAGGTTTCTTTGGCGGTTCCGGCGCCTGGTAGACTCATGATTACCTCGCTGACTGGCGTTTCTCTGAGCTTGATGTAGGCCTCAGTCATGGCTTCGTCTGTATGTGCCGCACCGATTGAAATCTGCGTCAAAGAGTACCCTGCCTTCTTCGCATCAGTCATTGCCTTAGCCCTCAAGTCTTTAAGGGTTACACCTTCGATTCCCGCCCTCGCTCGAGCACGAGTCCATGCTGTACCAATCCCATGAGCTGAGTAGGGTTCACCGCTCCCATTGCATATCACATAGGCCGATCGTTTTGTATCATCATTGATCGACCTTCCTTGTGACCATGCCGTTCTAGCTATTTCCAAGACAGACCATATTTGTTCTGTCATTGGAACAAAAACCTTTGCCCCACTGCTTCGCTCAGTCTTTGTAGGGGTAAAGAGAATCCCTTTTCCGTTACGTCTGCCCACTTTAGCAGTCTAATTTCGGTCGTTCGCTGATACATCAGGTAGCAGAGATCGATATAGCATTGCACCATTATCCCGCTACGGTTTTTCCGTCCATCCTTCCCGATCAGCAGGCATTTTCGTATTGCCTGATACTCATCATCAGTCAGGTACCGCATTCTTCTCTTTGGCTTCTTAATGCTTACCTCTCGGACTGGATTATCGCTTCGCATTCCTCTACGGCAAGCCCATCTAAAAAAATCAGATAGGCGTGAATGGTATACCTGAGCCATACGCCTACCCTCCCACTGATCTACGAACTTTGCCACGTCGACAGGTAATATCTGATCGACATCGAACTCAAAGAATGCATCTTCAATAACAGCAGAGGAACTGATCAGCTGTCGGTTAACAATGTCATGCATCTTTGCCCGGGCGGTCTCTTTTGGCCTTTCCTTATCTCTTTCAGAAATGACTGCGGACATGTATTCCCTGAAATTTCTCGGGAAATTCCCCTCGTCGCCAGCAACACGATTGTGATCTGTTATGCGCTGGGCTAGCCGTCTTGCTTCGACCTCCCCCTTTTCAATGTGGCATAGGCTATGCCATTTTTTAGACTTGCCGTCATCCGGGCTTATCATCGGCTCAGCGGAAAAAAGATAGTACCGGTGTCCTTTTATATAGATGCGCGAAAGCGTAAGGCTCCGGTGTGACTGGCGTGGCTTACTCATCTTGTCCTCACTGCGGGTCGCCGCGTTTGTGGTTGTGCCATAGGTCCGGAATAGAGGCCGCATTGTTTTGCGAGAAGATCCTGATAGGTCTTCTCAGTCATGATTGGCCCTATCTGGTCGCAGGGAACATCAACGCCAAAGTGAGCCTTAAACCAACGAGCCTGCGCTGAGCGGGTTTTTCTTCCGGTTAGCTTCTGAAGTTGCTCTATATCCATGCGCACATTTCCCATGAATGGTCCTTTCATTTCTCCGGGGGAAGCGCTGGGCCGGAAGAATCCAATACCCTTCTGCCAGACGGTGACGCCATCGATTACGATACGCGTTGCCCCTTTCTTTCTTGCTTCCGTTACTCGATTGAAAAGCTTCCTGCCGATACGATCCCTATAGCGGCGGCGGCACTCTTCATTTCCAAGGGCAGTCGGTTGAGGTGCATCCTTACCAGGTCCATACATAAAAACGCGACAAGCTGGACATCGAATACCGAATGACTCGTACTTCCGTGAGGCGGTGTGAATCAGCTGGCGCAAGCGTAGCGCCTTGAGCATGGTCTGCATGGTGCGAAGATCAGGTATGGCCAGCTTGGTTTGGAGTTCCGTACGAGTCAGGCTTAGGCCGGAGACTGCTGTAGCAGCTGCAGCGCACGGCGCTGGTTAGGGCCAAGTCGTGAGGTGTCCATTATTCATTCACCTCTATTAGCACTTTTCTGTCAGTTCTCATGTGATTTACCCATGAAAAAAGCCGCTCAGTGGCGGCTTGGTAAATAGTTGACGGTAGCGTGTTAGTCCACGCGACCTTTGATCTTGTAGCGGCCCCCAACAACGTATCGCTTGTAGGCTGCGATCCAGTCCGTGGCCATGGCCTTTTGCGCCTCGGCCAGAGAGGCATTTCCGTCGCAGACTGACCGGTACAGCACGAACTCCAATTGGTCTTTCTTGGAGGCGCTCCATTCGCTATTGCGGGGCTGCGGCCACAGGTTGCGTTCATCACGCGGATCACCACCGATCGATAAGGCAATCAGGTGATCCTCCTCGTAATGCTTGGGGTCCGTGTCGGCATAGCCGTACTCGGAGATCTGTGCCTTTTTCAATTTGTTGGTGTAATACGCTGGCGGCCGGATGGTCTTGGTGAAGCCTTTGACGCACACGGTTTGCTGGATGTTGGACTGAGTAATGTCCGGGTTGATGGCGCCCGGAGTAAGTTTAGGATTAGGCAGGTCACTGGCCGCGGCGAATCCAGCAGCCAGCAGCAGAGCAAGTGCAATCTGTTTCATGTTTTCTCGGTGCGATGTTGCTGAGCGACAGTATTTTACTGCGAGGCGGAGGAATCGGCGCCCGACTGGATGTTGTTGTTGCCACGGGCGCGGATGGCGGCAGCCAGTCCGATTGCAGTTGCTTCTGATAACTCCTTCTTTGTTCTCATCCATACGTCAATGTTGATTGGTATCTCAGCCGTCTCGCACAACCTAGCGCACGCCTCGCGCTCGGCCTCTACTGCACGCTGTACTTCGTCTGACGCGGCCACCGGCTGATTAGGTGGCGTGGCGGTCTGGTGAGCGCGATACTCAGCTACTTCGGCTTGTTCCTCGGCTTTGTCGTAATGCACGCAGCGGGAACTGTGCGTCAGTCCGCCGTTGTGGCACTTGTGGCAGGTCTTCGTGCCATCTTCGATCTGACGTGCCATGGCCCACACGAAATTCCATCCGTGTTGCTGGGCTAGTGCGCGAAGCTGTGTGGCGAGGTCAGGTGCCGCAACATGCTGCGCTGCCTCGGCGGCAGCGATGCTGTATACGTTCGGCATTCTCCCTTCTGCGGCAGCTATGGCTGCTTCTGCCGCCTCCAGATGTGGACGGAAGTGAGATTCGATGTAATCCATGTCGATGTCAGATAGGACTATTTCGATTTTCAATCGCTTCAGCGCCCCCAGCAGCTGGGCGATCAGGGCTTGGTCAGTCATGATGGGTGGACTCCCGTATCTTCAATTCCAGTGCATGGATTTTTGCCTTCTGATATTCAATCGCTGCCCGGTAGACTTTCTTTATCCCAAGCAGGATCATTTCCCGCCCACGAATCACGCACTGTGCATAGTTTTTATCCATCCCGGTTACAGCAATTGACCTGCTGTCCGACCCTATTCGAACGCTGATTCCATCCTGATGGCCATCCAGTGTAAGTGTGCGTTCCTCGGTGACCAGCCTGTCCAATTCATCCCGCTCGGACTGGAGTTGATCCAGCAGCTTCCTTGTGGCTTGGATATCCATCACTCCCCTCCCTTCGGCTGCGGGGCAGAGGCGAGCATGGCATCCCAGCACTTATAGACCTTGCCTGCCTCATACCCGCCGATGCTTCCACTAAGTGCCAAGCAACCAGCGTCAACCATTTCGTCATCGACATCTATCGGCACAAGCACGTAGCCATCCGGCACCTGTGCGGGCTGTTCGGCGTAAAGCTTGGCACCTACGGTGGGTAGGCTTCCATATGCTTTAACCTCAAATATGGCTTTCCCATTTGCATCGAAATGAAAGTTACCGGTAAAGCGTCCAACTGGATTGTTCTCAACCGCCTTACCGGCAGGCTTGGCGCGGGTAAGCGCGGCCCTTGCGTATGCTTCCATTTCCTCAACGTTGTAAGCCGGAACCATGTCATAGCCACCATCACAGCGTTGTTGCCGACGCAGCTTAGTTGGCTTCGGGCATGGGGGTAGTTCATGCGACGTTGACTTACTCATCGCCACATCATGGAGCATCGCAAGAACTTTTGGCGCATCGATCTTTTTGTCGATTGCGTGACATGCTGCTCCGATCAGTCCGCGCGGTATCAGCAACAAGTCGTCGCCTTCAAATGTAGGATGGATAGCCATTAGTTCGATCCTTTCCGTTCATCAAGGACAACAACCAGATCAACAGATGGGCTTCCAATTACCTTTGCCTTCAGCCCACTTCCCCGGATCATGTGCCCTACGCTGGCGACGGCGGATTGCTTGGCTTGGTCTTTTATCTGTCGAACGGTGCAGTCGTTACCCCAACTGCTAGGCACTGTAATTTCAAGGGTTACGGTAACGCGGGCGGTAGCACTCATCACTCACCCCCTTTCGGCTGCTGATCGGCCCGGTCATAGCGTTCGATTTCGGCAAGCATCAATGCCGTCGCTTTAATCCAATTGCGGCGAGGGTCTTCACTCGGCTTCCACCACGATTCATCCCATGGCCAGATCGATAGCGGACTGCTGCTCTCATTCATCCAGAAGATGGCATAGCAGGCTCCTGCGGTGGCTAGCATACGCGGGGCATGTTCGTCGTCATGCTCCGGCGTCCATCCTTCCGACTCGACTTGGCGGCGGCGCTCGGCCAGAACGTCTTGAGCGGCCCGCGTTAGCTCTCCAACCTTCGACTGCGGGGCGGCGGCGAGCATGGCGCGTATTTCCTCAGCCAGTTCAATCAGTCCGGAATAGTAGTCGCGCTTGATCTCACCATGCGGTCCACCACCAAACGACAAGCTGCCCATGTCCGAGTAGCCGTATTCATCGGCGTAATCGTCGGCCTTTTTTCGATCATCTTCGCAACAGCTTCGATACCTATCGCGTACCCATCCGGCACCTGTGCTGGCGGGGCGGCGAGAAGATCAGCTGCATTGCGCATCAGCTTACGGGTCGGATTATCTTCGCAGCTTGGAGTAACTTCCCCGTAGTAGCGCAGCTTGCGCACTACTTCAGACACCACCTCACTGGCAGGCTGGGAAGCCTTTAGCTCTGCAATGGCATCAAGCAGGCTTTCCGGGTCTGAATCATCCTCATCCAAACCGAGCGCATCGCTAATTTGCGCCAGCGTCTGACATGCGGCCAAAAACATGCGCTCGTTACGGTCACGATCTTCTTTTATCGTGTCAATGTTATCGGCAGGATGTGCAACTACCGAGGATTGCTCGTCACTTGGCTGGGCGCGGGATGATTGCCATGCAATTAAGGCATCTCCCTTGGTGCCAGTGGTAATTTTCTGGCCTTCGCTATTCCACCACCCCTCAAACTCCTCGCGCATCTTGTCCATATTGAACTCCAAAAAAAATGAGGCCGCTCGGGCCTCGTTATTCCTTGTCCTGGTATCGCTTACCGCACTTGGCTGAGCAGAACTCTTCCATTCAAACGAATGCGTTGTATTTTCGACACAGCTATGTTTACTGGTGATTCATTATTTTCCCAATGGTTATAACCCTTGATACGCAACGCTTGTCAATGACGATTTAATCAAAAATGATCAATATAAACAGCAATTTACGGATAATAGACCATTGCCAATTAGAAATACCGTCGGCAGAATGCAGGCTAATCCACAACTAAGAGAGCCATCTATGGAACTCGAACAAAAAGACGTTGAATTCCTTAACGATCTGTATCACCGTCCGTCTACCTGTTTCGAAAGCTGCCCACCAGACACGAAACAGCGGTTTTTGAATTTGAGGTTTATTACTGAACGTGATGGCAGGTATGTGTCTATTGCAAAAGACGGTCATCTTTACCTGAAAGACAATGGGTATATTTCGCTTGGGCTTACGGCCACCAACCTTATGTAGCAATTCAATCGTCATCGATTAACTAAGTTCATGCAGTGCTATTTCTAGCGCTGACATGATCTTGGTTAATAGATCGATTGCTGATGCGAATCTTTCGTACGGCTCGCGCGTGAAGCTTAAAGTCCTTATGGAGTCCAGGGCTGATAACCATCGGGTAAGAAATGAGCCCATGCGCTTAATTCCGAGTACTGCGTGCTAGACCAGTACCAGTTACTTTTGAATGCTTCAGACTGACCATCTCGAAAGGATTCTGCTTTAGTCTGTTCTGGTGATTGATATGTATATGGGAACCCCGGAGGCATGCTGCTAGGATTATCACCATCTCGGAATGCACAGCGGTTCGGACATCGACCCGGCTTTAAGTTTCTATATAAGATTTCTAGCTCATCTCGACTCGGCAAGTACCAGTCTGAATAGCCGTTAATAGTCAGTCCAAGAACCCATTTTGCAATTTCGCTACCGGAATCTGCCATAGATTTAGTATTGGACATTCCATCGAATGGACTGTTAGCTCCATTAATATCCTTTCCGAATTTTCCCCAAATTCCAAAGGTTTCACCATTAGCGTTCGGTGAAACTATCAAAGCAAATCGTATTCTTCCAATACGGAAGCGACCGGCATAGAAGCCTCCGGCTAATGGGCTGCCGATTATGGGAATGTTGTTGGAATAAATTTTCTCTAGCATATCTGTTTCTCTATGTTGACCATTATGATCAATATAGTTTCTATTTATTGCTTTCTGTTAGCAATAGTCAATACACTTCGCCAGTGGTGAGCGCCCTTTCCGGCTTTATCAGAGGACGGCGCTCAGTTGGTAAGTGAGCGTGGCGCTCGCCACTGGCGATTGCAGCCAATAAAAAAGCCCACTTTCGTGGGCTTAATCTGGGTTGTCTCCGGATCCTGATTCCTGGTTGTCATCCTCGCCAATGGGGTCGGTTCTAGGGATGACATGATGGTCTTCACCGTAGTCCTGATAGGTCATCAAATCTCCTCGACATATAGCTCAATGGAGCTTGTGTTGATTTCGCGATGATCAGCGGCCACCAGTACGTAACGAGCATTTCGCTCATTCACCAGCGTTCTTCCGTACTCTGCAGCAAGCTTATGCAGGGTATTAATGGAATCGCCAATCACCTCGATTGGCATGGTGGCTTTCAGGCTAAGGCCATGAGGGAAGCTGTAGCAGGCAGTGGTGGCAACGCCGCCTGCGCTGAATGCGGCAGCCAGCTTTTCCGCTTCCATGATCCGTGCAAGGTCTCGGTTCAGCTTATCCATGTCGCGCTGGAATGCCTCGGTCAGCTGCAATGCCGTTTTTGTGTAGAGGTTCATCGTGATGCCCTATTCTCGGATTCAGCCATATACCCGTCAGAAAATGCAGACAGCTCTTCTATCGTTCGCGGATCGCCAGCTGGCCGCCCGGCAATCATGTCTCGCATGCGCCGGGATAAAAATGGGCTGCAAATCCGTCCAGCCCGCCATGCTTGCCGACCATACTCATGGGCAAGCTCCTTGTTTGACTTATACATAGCCCTACTCAGGTATCTTTTCTTCATCGATATCCGTGATGATCAGGTCGTCACGGTCATCGCACGTTATGGAGCTTCCGTCTCCGAATGTGACTACAGCGGATCCAAAGCATGAGAAGTCAGATTCCATGACAAACCCACACATGACGTGCGGTAGCCGATATTTCCGCCAGTTCTTTATGATCGCCACTTTAAGCATGCTTCCCCCTTATAGCGGGAAATACCCGGTGGCGCCTTCACGCTCAATCCTCCGGT
The DNA here is from genome assembly GCF_009707705.1 of Paludibacterium denitrificans. Taxonomy (GTDB): domain Bacteria; phylum Pseudomonadota; class Gammaproteobacteria; order Burkholderiales; family Chromobacteriaceae; genus Paludibacterium_A; species Paludibacterium_A denitrificans. The sequence continues at coordinate 469,088 of NZ_WLYX01000001.1, forward strand.
TTTCAATCTCCCGGCGGGCTGCCGCTTGGCGTAACTCTTGAGGGGAGTAAATCGGCTTGTGCTTTCCAGAAAGCTCTTTCGCGCGAATATCGGCACGAATCGTCACGTAATCGCGTTGCGGATAGAAGCGTTTCATACACTCTTCCCTTGGATATCAATCAGGTTGATGGATGCCAGCTTCATCGAGTAATACGCCCACACACGCTTCAAACGGTGGCGGGCGACGGCGGTATAGCCGTCATGCTGGATGGCCTGCAGGTAGGTCAGCCCGTCGCGGCGCATCTCGCTGATGTCTTGCCCGAAGGTATTTGGATCAGTCCGCATCATGTCGATGATGCTTAACGAAGCGATGGCTGTTGTCGCGGTAGAGTGCACTATCTTCAATCCCTCGCCCTTGATACTCGACAGGGCCAAAGAATGGGTTGCACCAGACGACCACATCCGCGTCGGGAAGATCATCAAGGATGGCGGATAAACCATTCGCCGTTTCCACAAAATCCAGCCCACCAATCAACGGTACATGGATAACCGGCCGGATGCCTTCATCAACGAGCAGGCCCAGCGCATCGCTCTCTACCGGGTAGGCTTTAAGCGGCACAAACACAGCGGCGCCGGTGTCGATGATGGTGTCCCCATCATGGTCGAGGATGTTGCCGATCATGGTGTCGAACTGGCGGCTGTCGATCTGCTGGTGGTCGTTGAGGAGTTCCAGTCCTTTCACGCCAAGCGCGGTGATGCGCGAGAAAGTTCGGTTGACCGGATCGGTGTCGATGCACTGCGGAACGCGCGGGGAATTGGCTGCAAGGTACTGGGCTACCAGTGCGGTGATGCCCGATTTAAAGCAGCCGCCTTTGCCCTGCAGGGTGATGTGAGCAGTTCGTTGCATGGTGTTCTCCTGATTACCAGTTGAGGGGTTTGTCGCGCTGCTGGCGGAAATCACTTGGCGCAGACTTGTGTTTGATGGTTGCTTGCTTGGCCGTCTCTGGTGCGGTGGCTTTGATCGCTTCAATCTTCTGACCTTTCTTCTGTCGTTTGCGCGCCCGGTAAATCGCATTCCTGAGTTCGTCTAGCGTCATGACCAAGCCGGTGTCGACCAATGTGGCAACAATGTCGGACTGGCTGACACCGCGGCGCATAGCCTCTTCGATTTCAGGGAGTAATGCGCGAATGCGAGCTGCTTTGCTGATCTCTGGACTGGCAGGCTGGATGGCGTTGACCTGCTGCGCTGCCTGCCGCTTCCATGCGTCCATGTCGCTCATTTGTTGCTCATTTCAAGCTAATAAGATGCTCATGCAATGCTCATGAGCATCAAGGGCGGTTTTTAACGCTTCTTTTTGAATACCGGGAAAACCACCTGACCATTGCGGAAGATGGGGGACTTGATCACCCATCCTGCACTGCGCAACTCAAAAACGGCTTCATCGGTTACATCGATAAGTTCCATTGCCATGTTCTTCTCCTGATAGATAAAAAAATGGACAGCCAATGGCGTGTCCAATGTCCGGCCTTTCCGGTGCGTTTCCGCACGGATAGAGGCTTTGAAAACCCCTATCCGTGCGCTGCCTCGTGGGAGGCAGCTGACTCACTTTCGAGCCGGTCAAATCCATTGCGGCGGCCATTTAATTGAGGCTGGCCCTTTTGTTTCTCCTCTGGATTCGGTTCCGTTTCATCCGTTTCCGGCCACACGGTTTCCTTGTGGAGCAGATACTACCAACACGGATGGCGGCTGCCGGATTCCTACCGGGTATGCTCTACTAAAGACCGCTATCGCCTTTCGGGGAAGGTCTGGCTTTCAGCATCAACCGCCATACGTGTTGGTCATCCGATACTTTCTCAACGTTTCGTCTGCCGCGTGCAGCCGGGATAGCCTGTATGCGTATTGGTACTAAAAGCTTATTGGCTTTGCGGAGTTCGATATATAGATATAGCCAAAAGAAGTGGGCGATCCACACCCATGCTCGCAATGCACGGGCATGAAGTTCTGTGCTGTTCCCTGGGGTGTTTCGGTAAATATCAGTCGGTACCGGAAACCGTATAAGCTCCTCCTCGCAACGCTTAAGCATGCTGCTTTGAACTCGCTGGCTTCCATTCCATGGAAGTGCTCGAGCCAGATATCGGCTGTTTTAATCAAGTGCTCCTCGTTGTGAAACGGAAACAGCATGGCAAAGCGAGCAAGCGCAAATTTCACATCTTCGATGGTGACTTTCATGGCAGGGCCTCGGTAGAGAATTGTTCGACTGAAGAAATCGAATGTGTTGGGGCTGGTTTCTTTCCCACCAGCAAAGTCAGGCCAGTAGCTTGCCATCCGCCCTGCGCAAGCCCTATTGCCGTCCATAGACGCTTGGCCTTTGTGTTACGGCCCGCATATCGTCGCGACTCATGCTGTCTTGTCAGCTTTTGTTGGTGGCCGGTGCTGATCTCCGGCTTGTTCTGCTCACCACGTCGGCAGTCTCACGCCATTCAGATGCGGGTCATCCGTCAAGCGGTCAGCGCATCAGCCTACGCATTCACCAACACAGCCGCACACTTCGGTTAAAGCCCACCTGACTTTGATAGAAACACTGCATAAAAATTGAAGTGTGCGGCTGTGTTGACCCTGTTTCCAAGGACAACTCCACCGGTTCGCGTCCTTCATTGGTCGCCCGGCCGTGGTCGCCAGTAGTGCTACGGTTTGCGCCCCGTGTCTGGCTGAACCCCTTGCACTCGTCCGGTTTGCGGGTCTCGCCGGAGTCTTAGCGGTACGCGGTACTTTGCGTGGCTTACACTTATGTGCTGACTTGAAGCGAGTATAAGTACACTTACAGCGCAAGGCAAGAAAAATGTTAAGTGTACTTACATGGCAATGTTCTTAGCGTGATCAGCCGACAGATCTAGCTAGATGGACTTACTAGGCGGTAGGTGGTAAGCAGGATGTTGGTTGGCGATTGGGCGATGGTGGGGCGTTATCTTAAAAATTATTTCAAATAAAAAAACAAGGGCGCGATGATCGAGCCCTTGTTTTTTTAAAATTACTTTCTTCTGAAGTTTTCGTCGTTTGAACAATAGCTGTATGAATCAAAAATTAGCCCGGGAAGTCTAAGGATGTTTTCCGGTCTATCAATTACAACTTGATCACCTGCTCCAATATCAAGCCCAGCCCTAAGTATTTCTTTTTTAGATTCTTCAGATAACTCAAATGGAAACTGTATGCTTGGCCTCTGTTTATTATCAAAATATCTTAGAAGCCACCTATTTGTTTTACCTTTGCACAGAACAGTAAAATAGCTTTCAGTATCTTTGTACTGGATATCCGCATCATCTCCAAGTATTAACTTTGCATTCTCATAAATTTTAATTTCCGATGCAGTTGTTACTATTTTTGAATTATCAGGATCTACAACATCCGCTACAGCAGTAGAGACTTCTTTTTGTTTTTCATCATTTTCATCAGATTTTTCTTTATAGCCACTTGATGAAAGGCCAGAAACAACCATTGCACTTACTGAACGTTCTACGGCCTGCCGAACTAACGGAGTTATAGACTCTACAAATTTTTGGTTTAATTGCCTTTGAACGCTTGACCTTCCTGCTACATACTTAACAAAGTCCTGATCAACATCGCGCAAGCTATCACTAATAGCTTTTGTGAATGCTGATAAATATATGCTTTCCTCTGCCAATGTTCTTAATGCATCAGGCTGGAACTGATCATGCCTAAATCTAAGAAGTTGCTGTATATCTGATTCTGATATTTCATAAATATCAATTGTCAAGAATGGTGACTCATCCATTATATTTTTATTATTTAGATCAGTAAAAAATCTCCACTCCCTACCGTTTGTTATTGCAGACACAGCAACTTCAGGTGTCGCGTTGAAGTACCTTGATAGCTGAGGGCAATGGTTTACTAGCTTTTCCCCAAAAGCCTTTGCCTCAACAAACATGACTGGAACATCATGACAGAAGAGTGCGTAATCAACTCTTTCTCCACTCTTTACACTGGGAAATCTGCTTGATATTCTGCTTTAACTTTTGATGGATCAAACGCACTGAATCCAAGAATATCAAGAAGAGGAAGTATTAAAGCTTGCTTTGTGGTCTCTTCAGATGTGCACATTTCCCCAACTTTCTTAACGTGCTCAACATGTGAGAGAACTCTATCCTTGAATGAACCACTCATATTATTCCCCGTTCCCAGAATGTATAATCAAAAGCTACTAAATTGACAAATGCATAAAATTGTCAATATACAAAAATTCCCGCAGAAGCGGGAATATTTTTTATCTGGCTGGACGCCATTGCCCTCTTCGCGCAATACCTGCTACGAAGTGGATTTTTTCTATATTTTCGATATTAATATAAATTGGAGGATGGTCTTCATTTATAGAGACAAAACAGTAAGTTCCATCTCTCTCGTATAAAAATTGTTTGACCATAACTCTACCATCAATAGACTTTACCATTACTTCATCACCATTCATGTATGAAGTATTTGGTTCAACCACAACAAACTCCCCTTGCTTTATTCTTGGCGTCATAGAGTTCCCCATGCATCTTAACGCATAGGAATTAGAGTCTTTAGTTGGCCATTCAACAAAACCCTCTCCGCTACCAACAGGGTATTCAAGCTCAGCCCAATTCCCGTTATCTCCAAGTTGTGCATGACCAACAACAGGAACCTGACTAAATGAAATAAGGTCAGGGGCTAAATTAAGTTCATTTTCTGTATTTTTACTTTTCTCGTTTCTTGTCGCCAGCATTTGACCGGTTCCATATGCCAGCCAATCAGGTCTTACCCCAAGAGCGCTTGCTGCTTTTAACAGGTTTTCACCTTTTATAGATTTTGTTGCTCCAGTGCACCAGTTGTTCACTGCTACCGAGGAGACGCCAACTCTTCGGCTCAGATCAGACTGATCCATCTTGGCCGATTCGAGGGCGAGCAGGACGCGTTCACTTAGTGTTGTCATGTAAGTGAGCTTATCTTGCAACTCTGTAATCATGCTTTGAAGTTCTCTATAAGTGTGCTTATAATCCGCACCATGAAGAAGGATCGAGTTGTGTCGCACTTTGGTGGCGTAGCAAAAACTGCTGCGGCGCTTATGGTTTCTGGGCCTGCTGTTCGTCAGTGGCCAGATGATCTTCCGTTCGCTGCGATCGGAAGGATCGCAGTGCTGCAACCTGAGGCATGGTCGCTGTTATGCGAGGAGGAATCTAACGGCACGACCGGTTGTGCATTGGGTGCTTTAACCGATCGAGAAAATGATTAGCTCCACCTTCATTGATTTCCCCCTCTCCGCGTGCCGTCCAGGGCGTGCGGTTTAGCCGGTTCTCCGGCGTTTTTTTACATCGATCAGATGCCGTGGCATCTGTTGTCACTATAGCGAGGCGTGCCATGAATAGATTGTGGAATCGTCCACGAAAAACGGTAGTTGGTGTGTTGCGCGATGCGTTGCAGACGTGGCGCCAGCGCGAGCACTGGACCATGGATACGGCATCTGACGAAATCGTCAAAAGCTACTACAACACTGGGTTTGATGGCGTTTGGCTGGTTGAATTTCAGCAGCACGTTCCGGGTAAAGATGCGGTGCGAGTCATGCGAACGAACAACGAGCGCTTTGCCCGCTGGATGGATGATCAGACCAAGGATTCCACCCTGCTTCCGATCAATCTGCTTCCTGCTGTCTTGCAGGCACTGCCGATGGATCTGCGTCTGCAAGCGGCCTCTGAGATTCTTCGGCCAATTGGCCTTGATGTTTCCATCCTGCATACGGTGCCGGTGGACACGGCTGTTTCTTCGCTGATGGTGGCCTTGACCAAAGAAACGGGTGAAGGGGTGACGGCTTTTGCGCGGGTGGCAGACCGGATGACGGCTGACACGCTGCAGAGTGCAAAGATCGAGCTTGAGGAGGCGATTGCGTCCCAGCGTGATGCGCTGGATCACGTCAATGCCATGTTGGCCGGGAGTGACCAGCGGTGCAAAGAGAATTCCAGAAGCGGCGGCTGATGATGCTGAGGTGTCGGTTTCGACACGCGCCAAGCCGATCAAAAGAGGATGAGCGCCGGGCAATGGTTGAAGCAGCGAAGAGCCTGCTTGCCGGGATTATCCGTGATCGTGAGGAGGAGGCTCGCCGACGTGTCGGATGAGCTTTGGGTGCTTGAGAGTGGCGACATAGCGCGGGATGCCGCGTATGTGGTGTCGCTTCGCGGCATTACTGGCGGCGTCGATCTACGGCGTCGTGAACTCAGGCGACTGGAGCTTTTGTATGGAGCGGGCTACCGGATGAATGTGGAACGGGCCGTGAAGGAAGGGTTTGATGCCGTCGCAAGCCGGGCGGGAAGCCGTGAGCGTGCGCTGGCCGCAATAGGAAAAGGTTGATATGGGTATCCGTTTATCAGATGAAGAGCTTGAGGCGTTAGAGCTGTGCAGCCTTGGGGCGTATCGGCTATATGTCCAATGCCTTCGGCCAACGATGGATTTTCAGACGGGCATTGTCGGGCGTGGGTATGCCATCAGCCGGGGGATGCTTGCCATTAATGTGCAGTACGTTCCGCCAAGAGGGAGCAAGCGCCGGGCGTGGAAACCTACCCTGCTGCAGATTGACGCCATGATAGAGGAGCTGATTCGGGTTGGACTGGTTAAGCGGGCATCGGCTCCGCAAGAGACCATGAAGCTGGTGCTTCGCTTGCCTATGGCTGTGTTGTCTTGCCCTGTAGATGAACACGACTTGAACACGAAGGATGAACACGACACAGATGCAGCGCCAGAACGCCAACAAATAAAGGGGTTTGAGGCGCATTGCAGTGGTGATGAACACGACTTGAACCGACACCATGAACACGACATATCTGATGTTAGTTGTGTTGTGTTTAATACGCGTGCGCGAGGCAACGAGCCTTCTGCTGAGGTGATGCCCTCTCGAAATTCCGGGCCAGTCGAGTCTGCAACGTACCAAACTGCGCTGGCGGCATTCCGTGGTGCTTTGGGGCGGGATTACCGGGACGACGTCCAGACGCTCAAGGCAGTGGCGCAGCTCAAGCGACTGTGCTCGGTGACCGACGTTGACCCCGACGAGGTAAGGCTGGCGGTAGCGATGGCACGAGAAAAATCGCCTGTGTATCTGTCCAGCTACGCCATTCGGATCATTGAGGCCGGAGTGGCGCTTACGCCGGTGAAACAGCCGGTGGATCGCCAATCCTCCAAACTGCCCACGAGAAAATCAGGCTCCGATAGCGGTAGTGCGGTGCTTCGATATCTCAAGGGTAAAGCGCAATGAGCCATGACCTGATGGAAATTGACGGGTTGGATGGCGAGGTATGCGGGACGCAGACGCTGGCCGATTACGTTCTGCTGAGGATGTATGGCATTTATCCATCGATGGTCGAGCGTATCCTGAAGGATGACGGCGCGATCCGGTTGTGGATTCATGAAATGGATACGGCCCTGACTCTAAGTGGTATTGATCGGTCCGGGGTGGATGTGGCGCTGGATTATGCCCGGGTCAATCTCGATTGGCCGCCGCTGTCAGTCCCGATGTTTATCCGGTTGTGCTTTCCAGTGCGTGATTATGAAGCGGCATTCAAAGAGGCGCAGTCTAATGCCTATCGGCTTCAGATCGGTGAGGCTGTCACCTGGTCACATCCGGCAGTGTATTGGGCCGCCGATCGGTTTGGATGGTATGAGGTCAGAAACTGCTCATGGGAACAATGCAAGAACCGGTGGGCTGATGTGATGATTGAGGTGTTGCGCTGGCCGAATCATCCGGATCCACGACCAGCGCCAAGACTTACTAGCCGTGGCGGGCTTCAGACTAAAGAAGTCCAGCAGGCGGCAATAGAAGAAATCAGAAAACGCCTCGGCATGTAGGCGATAAAAATGACCGGCTTGATCCGGCAATGGGGTTCTCCGGGCATTTGGAGATAGCTGTGGATGATCGTGATGTAGTGCGTGCAGTTCGTTTTGCTTTCGAGCGTTTTTCGGCTCAAGGAGTAAAGGCGGCATCGTCGTTTGGTGAGGTGCGTGGTGGTGAGTCAGCGAGGGGTCGAGAGTTGGCAATCATGGAAGCTGGCGAGATTGTGCAGGCAGTGATCCGCCTTGAGGCCCGTTTTAACCTGGTTCTAATGGCGCGAGTGAACGATGGGAGCATGGCTTTCCTACATGGAGTATTCGATGATCTGGTTTCGTTCGTTGCGTATCATGATCCGGATTCCATGGCGTATGGAAAGGCGGGGCTACAGTATTGGGTTCGCCACTGGCTTACTGGATTCGGATCGTTTCGTGAGTTCGGTCGGGAGAACAGTATCCACCATGAAACAGCTGGGAACTTCTACCGCCAGCATGTTGAGGCGGTGCTTCATGGATGGCTAGTTGCGGCTTGTGGTGAACTAGAGCCGCTGCTGGAAAAAATTTACGGTATGGAATTGACGCCCGCTTGACAGAGTAAAAATCCGCCAATAACATGCCTTCAACACCGCCACAGGTGCGACCAGAGAAAGCCCAAGGTTAATCCCTTGGGCTTTTTTGTTGTGTTTCGAGCGTTAGCTATCTCCTCATTGTTGTCAGTTTGAAGCCCCGGCCAAGTGCTGGGGCTTTTCTTTTGTGAGTCTGAGCCATGCCATTTGCCCCACCTAGACCCTGCAAGTTCACCAGTCGCGGGTGCAGAAAAATGGCCGTGCCGGGAAGTAGCTGTTGTGCCGAGCATTTGGCGCAGGTGCGGCGCGAGGCTGACAAGAAGCGGATGAGTGATGAGGACGTGGCAAGAGTTCGTCGATGGTACAAGACGAAGATCTGGTATGCCCGTCGTTCTGCCTGCTTAAAGGCTGCCCTATTCCGATGTGCCACACCGGGCTGCGTCAATCGGGCGACGGATTGTGATCACATCATTCCGCACTGTGGTGACTGGTCGTTGTTCATTGAGTCCAGCAACCATCAAGCCCTGTGCCATTCGTGCCACTCAACCAAGACGTCCAGTCAGGATCGTGGGTTTGGCAACCGGAGGAAGTCATGACCAAGTACCTGCTCATCATGGTCATTTTGTTGTCTGGGTGTGACCCTGACCTTCCGTGCAAACCGACAGGTGAATATGGATTCCGACCGCACGTCGGGTTACGAGGATCCTATGAGCTGGTTCGATATGAGCGATATCGCTGCCCGGATGGGTCCGACGAATGGTGGTTGGCCTCGCCAACCCGTAACGCACCATGATGGTGCGGCTAGGGGGTAGGGGGTCAAATCCTTCACGGAAGTCGGTCCTCCGGTACCGCGTGCCTAAACGTCTGTGTTTTTTTTCTGAAAATTCATGGGGGGGTCTAAATCCTCTCATCGATCCAGAAACTCTCAATTTCTCTCTTTGAAAGTCAATGAATCCCTGAAAGGCTTGCTATGGCTCTGGAAACGTCCAAAAAGGCCGGTTCTGGCGCGATACCCAAGCCACCCGCCTTTTTAAAAACAAAACGGGCGCGTGAGGTGTGGCGCTACATCATCCGCGCGCTCGATAAAGCCGGACTGGACTACGCATCAGCGCTTCTGCAGATCGCCCTGTTGGCTGACAAGGTAGATGGGTGGCGAACCCATGTCGAAAACATCGACAAAATCGGATGGCGCTATGACGAAGACAGTAACGGCGGATCGCTTGAGACCGATGAAAGCCGTGCAGAGCGCCGGGCCAGATCGGAGGTATTGAACGATCTGGAAGAAGGCGGGCTGACTGTCATCTCTGCCAGGTGCGGGCCATTGATCGCCTGATTAATGGTGATCTTTTTGCAGCGAACCCGTTCGACATGTTGGACCGGATAGAAAGTGGTGGCATCTCCCTGCCGGATGAGCCGCCATGGAAACTCACAAAAACGGAGCGAAAGCTCTGGAAAGACATGCAGCCGCTGCTTATTGCCAGCGGCTTTGATTTTTCTACGGCCGGAATCTCATTGGGGTTGATCTGTGCCGCCTTCGCGGACTGGCTGGCCTGCAAGGAATGGATCGATACCAACAAGGGGTTGATCTTCGCTGTGGCCAAGGATACCGGGCGCCCTTATGAGGTTAGCGCCAGTTATAACCGACCAAAAATTGCCAAGCAGATCCGCGTAATGCTCAAGAAAAACGGAATGACGGTGGCCTCATGCGCAAAGAACAAAGCTCTCAGCAAGGGGCGGGTTCTAAGCGAGGAACTCGTCGAACTGCTCAACTTCATCAACGACAGGCCGGATTAATTCCGGCCTGTCATGTTTTACAGCCCGGGAAAAGTACGGTTCAGACGTTCTGGAGGGGCGCGTTAAGGTTGGCCGCTATGCCCGGTTGGCGGTTGAGCGGCATTACCGTGACCTGAAGCAGCAAGTGGAGCGTGGTCTGGTCTGGCGTCCGGAGATGGCCGCTCACGTACTGTCATTCTTCCCCAAATACTGCTTCGGCACTTCGAAGGTGTATGGGCGGGCAAGCCGGTAGAGCTGGCGGACTGGCAGGCTTTCTGGCTGGCGGTTGAGTTTGGGTGGTACCGGGAGGATGGAACGCGGCGTTTTCGTACCGGTATGAAGAAGTCGCTCGCAAGAACGGCAAGTCAACCAAACTAGCCGGGCTTGGCTTATACCTGTTTTCTGCTGACAAGGAGGCTGGCGCACAGGTTTATACCGCGGCTACCAAGCTGGAACAGGCCAAGATTACGCATGCAGCGGCCGAGATGATGGTGGCGAAGTCGCCAGCGCTACGCCAGCTGATCCAGAACCACAAAAACAAGCTGTGGATCCCGGGCACGGCCAACAAATTCATCCCGCTGGGTGCGGATGCCAACACACAGGATGGCCTCAACGTCCACGGCGCCATCATCGACGAGTTGCATGCGCACCCGTCACGTGCTCTGTGGGATGTGATCGACACGGCACGCGGTGCCCGGCGGCGCAGCTTGATGCACGCCATTACCACTTCAGGTTTCAATCAGGATGGCTCCATCTGTCTGGAACAACGCAACTACCTTATCCAGATTCTAGAGGGGCAGCTTGATGACGACAGTTTCGGCGGGGTGATTTACACCCTGGATGAAGGGGATGACTGGTTCGATGAGTCCAACTGGATCAAGGCCAACCCAAACCTTGGTGTGTCGGTGTTTCTGGATGAATTACGCACCCAGGCGGCCAAGGCCGGGCATGTTCCGGCCGCACTCAACAACTTTCTGACCAAGCGTCTGAATATCTGGACGCAAGTCAGCGAGAGCTGGCTGTCTATGGACGCCCGGGACAAGAACGCTGATTCCGTTGATATCGAGGCGTTGCGGGGCAGGAAATGCTTCGGTGGTCTGGACTTGGCCAGTAAAACCGACATTGCCGCGTGGATTCTGCTGTTCCCGCCAGAAAAGCCGGGCGAAAAATGGGTGGTTCTCTGCCGCTTCTTTATCCCGGAAGACAACATGTTGGTACGGGACCAGAAGGACCGGGTGAGCTACACCGCCCGGGCACGGAATGGCTACATCATCCCGACAGCAGGGACGCAGATCGATCAGGAGGCTATTCGTCGCCAGATCATCGATGATGCGGCTTCCTTCGAAATTCAGTCTATCGGCTTCGATGCGTGGAACGCCGGGAAGATCGCCACCGAACTGATGGAAGATGGCATGGAAATGGTCGCCTTGACGCAAAACTTCCAGAACCTTTCTGAGCCATCCAAAGAGTTGGAGGCCAAGATACTGGCCGGTGGGTTCGCGCATGGCGGCCAACCGGTATTGCGCTGGATGGCCGGTAACGTCGTGGTTTTACGGGATACCAATGACAACTATCGACCCAACAAGAAAAGGTCACGCGAGCGTATCGATGGCATCGTCGCGCTGGTTATGGCGCTAAACCGAGCCATGTATCACGCGCCGGAGGAAACGGTGCGACTGGCCTACGAAGACGAGGTTTACCTATGAGACTCATCGACAAACTCACGCTGTCTGTCGGCCTTGTCGGGGCTGCGTCGGTCACGGTTGGCGCGGCCCTCCTCCATCCGGCTGCCGGATGGATCGTGGGCGGAACGTTCGCGCTGACGTGGTCGTATCTGACCGCGCGCGGCGTGGCGAAGGGAGGCTGATGTTTATATCGCAACAATTCGGCGTTCAAACGTCAGGCAATCCGGATCCGGGTTGGATTTCAAGCCTGTTCGGGCATGCACGAAGCGCTGCCGAGCATCACGGTTACCCCGGAAAAAGCCCTGTCACTGGTCACCTATCAGGCTTGCGTCAGCCTGATCGCGGAGAGTGTCCGCGCAGCTGCCGTGCGAGCTTTACCAAAAGAAAGGTGATCAGCGTGACCGGGCGATTGATCACCCGGTTTATAGCCCTGGTGCACGAACAGCCGAACGCTTGGCAGACGGCCTACGAGTTCACCGAGCTGTCACAGGTCTGGTGTGGGACGCACGGCAACAGCTACTCATTCATTGAGCGCGGGCAAGATGGGCGCCCTACCGCACTGATTCCCCGGGATCCGAAGAAAGTTTCTGTCTTCAAGGGCTCGGACAACCTGCCCTACTACCAGTTTAATGGTAGCGACTTACTGCCTCAGCGGAATGTCCACCATGTGCGGTGGTTCTCTACCGACGGATACGTGGGTGCCAGCCCGGTTGCCCTGCATTGCGACGTGCTTGGTCTGGCTCTGGCCACCAATGGCCACGCCAGTGCGGTGTTTGCTTCCGGTACCAATCTGGCTTAAGCGTGCTGGAGCGGCTTAGCGATGATAGGCGACAAGATTCTTGAGCCGCTATCACGCGAGAAAGTGAAACAGACCCGGGAGCAGTGGCAAGAGCAGTACGCCGGGTTCAGAAACGCCGGGGGAATCGCGGTGCTGCAAGACGGCCTGAAGTTCTCGCCTCTGGCCATGACGAACTCGGATGCCCAGCTGATCGAGGCCCGCAAGCTTTCATCTTTGGAAATCACGCAGATCTTCAAGGTCCCACCGCACAAGGTTGGTCTGCTGGACCGGGCAACCAATAACAACATTGAGCAGCAAGCGATTGAGTTTGTCGTCTACTGCCTGATGCCGTGGATCCGGCGGCGTGAGCAAGCCATGGCGCGTGACCTGCTGCTGCCGAAGGATCGCCGGGACTACTACATCGAGTACAACGTGTCCGGCCTGCTGCGTGGTGACCAGGGCGAGCCGGTTCGCAGCCTATGCCACGGCCCGCCAGTGGGGATGGTTGTCCGTCAATGACATCCGCCGCCCTGGAAAACCTGCCGCCCATCCCGGGCGGTGACACATACCTGCAGCCCGTCAACATGGCGGCTGGAGAGGTTACGTCCCACAGGGCTATCAGCCCGGTGCCGAGGCCATTGCAGAAGTTGAACGCGCGCTTGCGCAGTGAGGAACACATGAAATCACGCTCTTACCCATTGATTGCCGGGCACATCTTCAACACCCCGTTGATGGTGCTGCCTTCGATGGCTGAAACGGCTGTGGCATGGGCTAAAAAACAGCTGAACATGAATATCGTCATGGCGATGCCCAGCGCCCGGATGATGGAAGATGACGGCGAAGACACGCTGGATCTTGACCCGCCGACGCCGGACCCGGTGTACGGCGGTGGCGTCGCGGTCATTCCGGTCTACGGGGTACTGGTTTCCCGGATCGGCCAGCTGGACATGTGCGAGACCATGACGGCATATGAGTCGTTGCGCAGCCAGATTCAGTGCGCACTCAATGATGCGGGCATCAGTCACATCATCCTTGATATCGACTCATGCGGCGGATCAGTCGCGGGCTGCATGGAGCTGGCCGACTTCATCTATAGCTGCCGGGGCATCAAACCGATTACCGCACTGGTGAACTTCAAGGCCTTCAGCGCCGCGTACCTGATCGCCTCGGCCTGCGACGAAATCGTCATGAGCGAAACGTCCGGCGCGGGAAGTATCGGGGTGATCATGCAGCATGCGGATCTGAGCAAGGCCAATGAAATGGAAGGTATCAGCTATACCACCATCTTTATCGGTAACCACAAGAACGATGGTGACCCGAACCAGCCGCTGACTGACCAGGCCCGAGCCGTCATGGAGCAGCGCTGCAAGGTGGCTTATGACCAATTCACCGGCCGTGTGGCCAAGTATCGCAATCTCGACGTCAAAGCCGTGATTGCCACTCAGGCTGGTCTGTATTTTGGTCAGGAGGCCATCGATAGTGGTTTGGCTGACCGCATTGAAGCACCGCAAGACGCCGTCAACCGCATTGCCAGTGATCTGGCCGCCCAACGCCAGAGCAAACCGCCGCAAAAGATCATGCGTATGCAGGCCCGGGCCGCGGCTCAGGCCATGCAAGCCCAGCTCTAACGCCACCCGGCGTATCAACTGAAATCCCGCCAAGGCGGGTTTTTTCATTTCTGCCGCCGCCTACGGGTGGCGTTTTTCATTTGTGGAGACACTACATGACTTATCTCGAAATGCAGCAGCGTCGCGCCGAAATTGCGGCCCGTACCCAAACCCCGGCCAGCCTCGAAGCCGCGGGTACCGGCTTGTCGGCGGAGCAGCTGGGCGAAGTGCAAAACCTGCAAGCCGAGTTCGATTCCCTGACCCAGAAGATGGAACGCCAGCAAGCCGCTGAAAAGATGGCTGCGGCCGCTGCTACCCAAGTCACCACGGCACCGGTTGCTACGCCGACCAAGGTACCGGCCACCCCGGCAGCGCCTACGGTCAAAGGCGCTGGCGTGGCACGCATGGTGTCCGCACTGGTACAGGCTCAAGGTAACTACCATGTGGCGGCGGATATTGCCGACAAGAACGGCTATGGCGCGGATGTCGCCGCCGCGCTGAGTACGGCCACGCCCGGTGCGGGTGGTGTGCTGATCCCGAGCAATATGTCTCAGGAAGTCATTGAACTGCTGCGCCCGAAGGCAGTTATCCGCAAGATGGGCACCCGCTCGGTTCCGCTGAATAACGGCAACCTGACGATCCCGCGCCTGAAAGGCGGTGCATCGGTTGGCTACATTGGCACGGACGGCGATGCACCGACGACTGAAGCCAGTTTTGATGACCTGAAGCTGTCGTCCAAGAAAATGGCCGCCCGGTGCCGATCAGTAATGATCTGCTGGCCTACTCTGGCGTGCGTCCGGGTATCGATCAGCTGATCGTGGGTGACCTGACCTCGGCCATCGGTGCACGCGAAGACAAGGCTTTCATCCGTGACGACGGGACCGGCAATCTGCCTAAAGGTCTGCGTTTCTGGTGCATTGCCGGTAACCAGCTGGCCGCCCCGGCCATTGATGCGATTGATGCCGCCGCTCTGCAAGCCATCGAAATCTTCCTGAACAGCTTGATCCTGCTACTGGAAGGCGTCGATGCCAACATGGTCACCCCGGGCTGGCTGATGTCCCCACGTACCTTCCGCTTCCCGGAAGGCCTGAAAGACCTGAAGGGTAACAAGGTCTACCCGGAGATGGCCCAAGGCCAGTTGAAAGGCTACCCGATCGGCAAAACCACCCAGATCCCGAACAACCTCGGCCAGTCTGGTAAGGAATCCGAGTTGTACTTCGTTGATTTCAACGACTGCTTCATCGGTGAAGATGAAACCCTGATGATCGACTTCTCCAAAGAAGCGACCTATAAGGATTCCGACGGCAACATGGTCAGCGCCTTCCAGCGTGACCAGACGCTGGTACGGGTGATCTCCAAACATGACTTTGGTCCGCGTCACGTTGAATCCATCGCGGTCGGTACCGGCGTCACCGGGGCGCCTAATCGGTTGGCCCGCTACGGCGGGCCGAATCCTTTCTGGAGAAAGACATGAAGATCATCAAGTTCCTGAAACCCTACGCCCTCTACACGTCGAGCGATATCGCCGGTTTCGACGATGACAAGGCCGACAAGCTGATTGAAGCCAAGATTGCCGAGGCATACGAGGCCCCGGCAGACGATAAGGCCGACAAAAAATCGGCCAAGGACTAAGCCATGTCTGCCGTGTTGATCGAACGCAGCACGGCATCCGTGCTGGAACTGGCCGACATCAAGCGGCAATGCCGGATCGATGATGACCTGACGGAAGATGATTCGCTGCTTGTCATGCTGGAAAAGGCCGCAGTAAGGGCGTGTGAGAAACGGATACGTGGACCGGTCCTGACAGCCACGTATATGGAGACGTTGGCCGAATGGCCAGCGGTTCCCCGGCTGACCTTGCAAACGGCTGGAGCATTTGAAGTTACGGACATTGCCCTGTCGATTGGCGGGAATCCATTTCCCCGGCATGACTTCCATGCCTTGCCCTCGCCGCCTGCCCTACAGATCAAGCCGCATCACCTGGCGCCAGCCTGTGGTGCCATTCGCCATGACGGTCACCTCCACCGCTCCAGCCGTTTATGGCCTCATGTGGATGCCGTCGCCAATGCCATCCAGATTCGTTATAAGGCAGGGTTGGCTGAAACCGGTGACAACGTGCCTGAAGACGTCCGGCAATGGCTGCTTTTTACCATCGGGACCCTGTATGAGTACCGCGAGCGGTTTGTGGTTGGCCAAACTGTGACGGAAGTGCCCGGCGGATTTGTCGATTCATTGCTTGATCCCTATACCTTGCGCGAGGTGACGCTATGAGAGCCGGAAAGCTTCGACATCGCATCACTATCGAAAAACAGGCCAAGGGCAAGAACCTGTCTGGTGAGTCACGGCTGGATGAATGGGAGCCTGTCCTGCCTCGAATCTGGGCCAACATCTCAGACCTGACCGGTCGGGACAAGATCAATGACCTGACCACCAGCGAAATCGATGCCCGTGGCTATTTGCGCTGGCGCAATGGCATTCATGCCGGGATGCGGGTCAAACACCGTGACCGCTATTACCTGATCACGAATGAACCGATCGATCGGATGGGTACCCGATCCGAGATGGAGCTTTTGCTGAGGATGATGGACTGATGGCCGATGTTGAGCTTCAGATTGATCCCCGTGCGGGTGAGCTTTTTATTCGCCTGCATGGCATCAGTAGTGTTCTGGATGACCGCCGGGCACTGAGTAAGCCTCTGCTGTCTGGGATGCGGATCATCCAGCGCCGTGCCAAGGCTGATGCGCCTAAAGACACCGGTTTCCTGCGTTCCCAGATCATTGCCCGGACGAATGTTCGCAGCAGCGATCCGCTCACTGGGTTTGTGACGGTGGCCACCCGGGCAAAACGCAGCCGTAACGGCACACTCAAAAATGCCCGGCTTTCGGCAAAGCGTAGCACTGGTAGAAAGGTAGATGTCGTCACGGCCTTTTATGGCCGATTTCAGGAAAAAGGGACGAGCAAAATGCCTGCACATGCCTTCCTTTCCCCTGCTGTCGAAGAAGTCGGCGAGCAAGCCAGAGAGCAAGTCGCGGCTGAGGTACAGGCTACGATGCTGAAATTGGTGGGAGAACGCCTTGCAAACCTTTGATATTGCCCGATTGGTCTATGGCTTGCTGGAAGGCCCGCTGGAAGGACGCGTTGCACTTGGACGCTTGAATGTCCGGCGGGAGGATGTTGCTGCGCCACTGTCGGTCATCCACGTCCAGAAAAACGTTCCGAATGAAAACCAGAAGCTCAATACGCGGCTGGATATCGTCAAGATCGTGATCTCGACGATGATCGATGCCAGCAGCGGCGAGCTGTATAGCCGCATGGAACCCCATCTGAATGCCCTTCGCACGGCATTATTTGCTGATCGACGGCTGGCGCGTCAGCAAGGCGTGATCGAGGTACAGGAAGGGGAAACAGTGCATGACTACAACCCCGAAGAGCTGGTTTATCTGGTCGATCTGACGATTGAAATCAAGTACCGCCGAGAGGCCGGACAGCCTTAACCCCCTAACCCGCCTTGGCGGGATTTTTTTGCCTATAACCCGCTATCAGCGGGTTTTTTTATGTAAGGACCCGCTAAATGTCTGCTCCGATTCAAGAATACAGCTATGTCGGTTGTGGTGCCGTCAAGTTGAAGCTTGCTGATGCCGATCCGGTACCCGTCGGTAACTGCTCTGCCCTGTCTCTGAAGATGAGCGTTGATGAAAAAACGCTGACCGACTACACCAATGGCGGTGGTGGTACCGGAACAAGATGACGCGCATCAAGGATGTCAGCGTCGAGATGGATCTGCGCGAACTGTCGTCTTACCAACATCGGCCCGGCCCTGAACGGTACGGTCATCGTTGATGATGCAACAGGCAAGGCCACGATCGAAGCCCTGACGGCCATGGGCAAAGAATACACGCTGATCTTTGAAGGTATGAACGACGCGCAGTCTGGCGCCAGTGTCGATGTCACTGTTCATCGCTTCAAGCCGACGCCAGCCGAAAGCCCTGGATTTGATCGGTGATGACTTTGCCACGCTGAAGATCAAGGGTTCTGCGCTGGTGGACAAGACTCAGCCTAACCAAGTCGCGCTACTTCGTCGTGGTGATGGATACCAAAGTTTAACGAATGACCGAAAGCTCCGTAACTGCGGGGCTTTCATTGGAGCTTCCATGCTTAGAAAGCTGATTACCCTTGATGGTGGTAAAGAGGTAGTTGTCCGTGAACTGGTAGTGAAAGATGTACGTGACCTATTCATGGAGTAAGCCTCTGACCTGGTTGACTCGCTGGTGCTTAGCGACTGTACGCTGACTGCATTGTCGAAGGTCAGCAGTTTATCCAAGCAAGAGATGGAGGATATGGCTCCGTCTGACCTGCAGATCGTTGTTGAGGCGGCAAAAGAGGTAAACCCCGGTTTTTTCGGACTGAAAGAACGGCTCGAAAAACTCAACCAGGCAAGAGCCTGAAAGCGTTTGACACCGTTCTGGCCGCGATGACCCGTCTTGGTCATACAAATGTTATCTCCTATCCCTATTCCTACTTCATGACAGCTGTTGAGGAGGCTTCCCATGGCAAGCAATGACATGTTTATCCGCATGGTTATGTCTGGTGACGCCTCACCATTCCTGAAGGAAGTCGTTTCTGCTGAAAGCCGGTTCAAGGGCGCTTTGTCCGGCATGTCATCCCGTGCGGCTCGTATGGAGCTGTTTGATAAGCTGAAAGAGGACGCCAAGACTGCCGCCGCAG
This sequence comes from Paludibacterium denitrificans, assembly GCF_009707705.1. Taxonomy (GTDB): domain Bacteria; phylum Pseudomonadota; class Gammaproteobacteria; order Burkholderiales; family Chromobacteriaceae; genus Paludibacterium_A; species Paludibacterium_A denitrificans. Next base: position 488,044 of record NZ_WLYX01000001.1, read on the forward strand.
AGTTCTTCAAACTTAAAGAACAGACAAACTCGTACCAAGCGGCATTGGCTTAGCGCCCAGTGCCATTGCAAAAATTCCAGCAGGCCATGGCTGCAACCGAACTGGCTACCCGGCAAAGTGAGGTTGAGATAAGTCATCAGCGCTCGGCATTAAAACCGCTGGAAGAAGCCCTGAAAACCGCTACATCCGCCTATACCGGTATCCGTAAGGAAGCTATCCGGGCAGGTGGTACAGCGGAAGATTTTGCAGGGGAGATCGCACAGGCCAAACGGCAACTGGATATCGCCACTTCCGCGCTGAGTCAGCATAAAGCGGCGATGGAGAAAAGTGCTAGTGAGTACACCTCAAATAAGGAAGCACTGGCGGCCTACAAGTCCCAGTTGGTTTCTGTAGAGAAGCCAGTCAAGGACTTGGAAACCCAGCTGGCAGCCGCCAAGCGTCAGTTGGCCAAGGCTGAAACCCGTATGGGAAAGACCCGTGGCTCGTTGCAGGACATGCGCCATGAGCTGCAAGCAGCCGGGGTCGATACGAAGAACCTTGCTGCTGAGCAAGAGGCCATGTCACAGCGTATTTCTGCCGTCATGAGCCGAATCAGTTCTGGTAAGAAGCTGGATGTCGCCCGATCAAATATCGGCACCCGTTCGGATAGCGATATCCAGCGGGAAATCGTGCAGATTCAGGCCTCTTATAATCGTCTGGCGCAATCTGGCTCCATGAGTATGGTGGAGCAAATCCGCGCGGCTCAGTCTGCCAAAGCAAAGATTGCTGAACTGAAGAATGAGATGTATGGGGAATTGCCTTCAACCAGTTTCCTGCATACGTCGGTGGGGAAAATTGCCGCCGTTACAACTTCCATCATTTCGCTGACAGCTGCAATTGGCCTAACAAAAAGCATCCTGTCTACCGCTGGTGAGTTTGAGACTTTGCGAACTCAGCTGAACTCGGTAGAAAAGTCAGCAGACAGTGGTGCTCGTGCCTTCGAATATGTAAAGAATCTTGCTGTTTCCACGCCATATCAGGTTGATGGCCTGACAAAAGCCTATATCCGCCTGAAAAACTTCGGGATTGACCCGACTCGCGGGTCGCTACAGGCATCCATTGACCAGTCTGCGGCGCTGGGTGGTAGTCAGGAGACGCTGGAGCGCATCACTTTGGCATTAGGCCAAGCATGGTCGAAACAGAAGCTGCAGGGTGAGGAGGCCATGCAGCTCGTTGAAGCCGGTGTTCCGGTTTGGGATCTGCTTAGCCAGAAACTTGGCAAGAGTGCCGCCGAGTTGCAGACCATGGCCAGTAATGGACAGCTTGGTCGTGATGTCATCAAGGCATTGATGGATGCCATGGAGAAAAACTCCGCTGGGGCCGCCGCCGCGCAAATGAAAACGTGGAATGGCGTGGTGTCCAATGCTGTTGACCTGTGGAAGATGTTTCTTGATGAAATTGGTCAGGCTGGCCTGCTGGATTTTGCCAAGAAGGAAATCACTGATCTGACCGATACCCTGAACAAGATGAAGGAAACCGGCGATCTATCGAGACTTGCTCATGATATTGCTGATGCAATCAAGATATTGGGTCAGGTTGCGATTGGTACGGCCCGCTTTCTTGTCGAGCATCGTAAGGCAATTGAGACGGTTCTCGCTGTCTATATCGGGTTTAAAGCAACGGGTGTTGTGGCCAATCTAATTGATGACCTCATCAAGATGTCTTCAAAGGCTAAGGATGCTTACGACTGGATAAAGAAAATTGGAGCAGCGGATTTTACTGGCGGTAGTGCAGGCGGAATCAGTGGAACTGCAAAAAACTTACCGGTAAATGAAAAACAAGCCGTAAAAACTGTAGCCAGCTATGAAGGTGAGCAGTTTGCCAAGTCTGGATCAAAAGCCGCTGAAGAAAGTTTGATTAAAAATGCTGGTGCAGGGATTTCTAAAAATGGTAAGGAGGTTGTTGGTGGTGCAGTTGGAGTGGGTGCTGTAACCATTGCCACCAGTTTTTTAAAATCTCTTACCGGCCTTGCTATTGGTGCAGCAGGTGCTATTGCTCTTGGCGGTGTTGCATTTGCCGGTGCCTATCTCGTCGCACGACCATATCTCCAAGAACAGCTTAAAAAACTGGCCGATCGTAACAAGCTGATGCAGGACTATATCGACCTTCAGAATGATGCCGTAAAGCGAGACAGTTCTGGTCGAATTGGTTTTCATCCGGGTGAATATGCCACTGTCTATAGCCGTGATGATCTGGCTGGTATGACAAAGCCACAGCTTGATGACTATGGCAATGATCTGACTCGGTCGATGAAGATCAATGAAGTCAAAGCGAAACAAAGGGCTTCAACGGTTCGTGATCAGGGTGGTGATCCATCAAAAGATGCGGAGTATAAGGCGAATATTGCCGGGCAGGCCGAGTACAAAAAGGGGCTGGATGCGCTCAAGAAGTATATGGATGAGCGGATCAAGATCGAGGATGCCTACACCAAGAGCGTTCAAGGCGTAAAAAACAGCCAGTTAGCTGTTTTGGCCGAATCGCTGGCCAAAGAGCAAAAGCTGTACGACAAGTACAACGATCTGCTCAAGCAGGCCACCGACACCCGGTTGAAGCATCAGGACGCCTGGGCCGGTAAGAAAGGCACGGATCCGGCAGAAAAGGCCAAAGACCCGCAGGACATGGGGACGACAGACTTTTTTGAAGGTCAGGCTAAAGCCTCTTCCCTGTCCCGCAAGGCACAAGAAAGCCTCGCTACCTACAAGCAGTCCGGCAAAGATGAAGACCTGCGCAAGTACCAGCAAGACGCCGCCGCGGCGGAAAAGCAATTCCAGTCACTGTCTGATGTGATCGACAAGCTTCGTGAGGCAGGGAAGATCACCAAGGGCGAATATGACTGGATGAACCAGAGCGCTGGCTCCTTGCAGGATGGCTTTGATGCCAAAACGGAAGGCGTTGCCAAAGACAAGCTGCAAGAAGTCATGGCGAAGATCGAGTCGTTAAAGCAGGCCGCCGAGTCGGTGAAAAACCTGCAGATCGGCTTCGATACCGAAAAAGGCATGCGGGATCTGGATAGCTTGATGGCCAGTTTTGAGCAAGCCGCGCGCCAGCGACCCATCCAGATCCCGACGCAATTTGTCGGGCCGGATGGGAAGTACCTGACGGATGCCCGCAAGGATCTTGGCTTGCTTACCACGCCCTATTCCCTGCCGACCATTCAGGCCAATGCCGAGGGTGGGTTGATTTCTGGCCCGGGTACGGGGACGTCAGACAGCATCCTGTCTCGCCTATCCAACGGTGAGTTTGTGATGACAGCATCGGCCGTCGGCCATTACGGCCCCGAGCTAATGGAGGCGATCAACCAACGCCGGTTGCCTAAGTTTGCTACCGGTGGACTGGTCGGGTCTCTCCCATCCCTCACTGACAACCTGAACCTTCCGGATCCGGAGCGGTTGTCGCGACCGGCGACACCGGCAGCGCTGACGCCCATCAACATTCATCTTCCGGGAATCAGTGACCCGGTGACGATGCACGGCAGTGAGGATGCCGTCAGCCAGCTGACCGCTGCCGCCCGGATGCTCAATCTCAAACAGGGATAACGCATGAATGACCAAACCTTGATGCTGGATGGGGTGCCGATCCCCATCCCGGCAGGGTTAGACCTGTCCCAAAGCTATGAAGAAATCGGTGGCAAAACCCTGCTCCGCACGCGCTCTGGCAAGGCAGTATCGCAAGCGCGTTGGAAGCGGTTAAAGACGACGGTGCAAGGTGGGGGCTGGATACCGGCGCCGCTGGCCGGACTGGATACAGCCGTCCCTCACACACTGGACTGCATCGTTCCGCGTGTCGTTCCGATCGGAACTGTCGTGAGCGAACGGCCGGATCTTCCAGGGGTTGAGATGGAAGGCGGCTACCAGTATTGGCCGCGGCTGACCGGCTATCTCACGGTCAACGATAGCGGTGATGTGCGGAATGCCGGGTATACCTGGTCGATCACGCTTGAGGAGGAATAAAACAAGCCCCGGTTCTCGGGGCTTGTTTCTTACAGATCGACGGTTTTACCAACGATGCCTTTGCCCAGATGGCGCAGGGCTTCTTCGATCAAGTTCACCTTGGACTGGTGGCGAGGATCAAGAATCCGCTCGATCTGTGGATTGGCCCAGCCTGTCATCCTGGCCAGATCGACCTTACGGACACCTTTCTCAATCATGGCGTTGTGTAGCAACACTTTTAGCGAGGCCATGATGGGGAGCGCGATAAAGTCCTCGCCATGCGATGCCGGGACGGGAAACGACTTTCTGTCATCCTGATAGATCATGAAAGCCGTCAGCAAGGCGTCCGTCGCATGCTGTAGTGCTTCTTCCCTGTCTGCTCCATAGGTCAGGGCTTCAGGAACGTCCGGAAATTCAACATTCACGCCATCTTCATCGGTGGTTAATTTAACCGAATATCTCAACATTTCTTGCCTTTCGTCGGGCGGATGATAGAGGGGCTTTTGCCCCTCCCTTGTTACTTGAGTCCTAGTGCTTTCTTAACCCCTCTGGCCGTTCCGTTTGCGATTTCTTTGCCTTTATGGTTTGGCACTGCAATCGATCGGCCATTTAGCGTTGCAATCAGGTGGCTTCCTTTACCGGGCTTCATCGTGACGCCCTGCTGTTGTAGCCACTTGATGAACTCACTGTTTTTCATCCGTCCTCCATGCTGTTCGTCATGGGTTAATGATAACACATGTGTTACTTTTAGCAAGACAAAAATAACAGAAATGTTATTTTTTATTGCCACAGGAAATTGCCATGTCTCTGCTCCCGAATGATGCGTATTCCCCGCTTACCCATGCTATTAGCGGACGGTCTATTTATCTGGATGGGTGGGAAACCACGCTAGCAGCTGACTGGACGCCAAACGGCATGAGCAGTGCCGTTCTGACTGACTGGATCGGTCTGGATACCCAGCTAAAAATGCGGCCCGGTACCACTGCCACCGTGGTGATCGAGTGGGACAGCGAAGATGGCACGACCTATCGTCGTCCCTTCTCGCTATATGCCGAAGGCGATGTTATCCGCTGGGGTGACATGCCGGATATGGCGACCGGTGCAGTATCCGATGCCAGCATGACGATTCCATCAGGAAGCCGGGTATACCTGCCGCTGATGGCCGCTGATATGCAGCTGCTGGCTAACCGGTCTCCCGAGTGCATCACCTATGTCATCAACAATGGGACATGGGCCTGCATTGGCGGGTTTAGCCCGTATATGATGAATCCAGACGGCTCTGGCTTTCAGCTGCTTAAGCAGTAGAAAGTGGTGATAGCGGGCTGATTGTTCTGTGCTACTACACTGCCGCTGGGTATGTCGTACTGCAAACCACAAAACTAACGGGTGAAACAGTCTGGTTTGATGCATCGGGAAGCGTTGGAGTCGTCTCATGATGTTCGGCCTGACTACGCTTGGCCAAGCGCCTTTTGGCACAGCTGGCGGCGAATCCATTACCGGTGAAACGGTATCCCTTCCGGTATCGGTGACGGTCAGCCATGCCGTCAGTGACTATGCCGGAGCCCGGGATATCCGTGTCCAGCTGGGTGGTGCCGACGTTTCGGACCGGATCACCGGTGAGGTGGTCATCGAGGCGGAAGAGTCGATGTCTCGTGTTGCCTCGCTCAAGCTGGTCTCGCAGGGTGACACGCTGGCTGGGCTGGCTGGGGCGTCGTTGCGGATTGAAGTCAAGCCAACAGCCGCTTCCGCGTGGGTGCGGCGTTTTACCGGAACCGTTGCGGTACCGGATTTCGATCCTGACAACGGCTTGATCACGCTGCATGCGACGGATGGCCGTCGTGACATGCTGGCCGGATCCAGTCGTGCGGATATCGATGCGCTGATTGGTGGTTACTGGTCGCGTGCGGTGTTTCCACGCTATGCCGACAGCTTGCAGTACGCCAATGACCGGTTGTCCACCGTCGCGGCCGCACTGGATCTGGATGTCTATGGCAATCCCCGCCTGACACCGTGGGCGGGCTTGTCGCCAAGTCTGGTGGTGACGGATGCGCAGGTGCTGGATGGGTCGCTAACCATCCATCCTGTTGCCCGGCAGTCCGTCATCAACTGCATCACCAACGATAACAAGTCAGTGCAAGATATCCGCACCACGTCGATCTGCCAGCTGTCAGACGGTAAAGCCGTCACGATGGCAACCATGCCGACGATCAGCGGCACGGCTGTTCCCGGCATGACCATCACGGTGGAGCTGGCCGGGCAAAAGCTGGCAGCAGTGGCTGGTGCCGGTGGGGCTTGGTCGGTCAAGGTGGCGAAGCCACTGGCTGATGGTCGGTATACCCCGAAAGTGACACTGACCTCTGGCGCCGTCTCATGCGTGATGTGGGGCACGCCATTCCGTGTAGCGCGTGACGGTAAAGGTTCGGCCGTCACCGGTGAGTCTGCCCGGGAGGTGGTAACCGACTGCTCATTCCAGTATCGCTACCCTCGCCTGCACGAGTACCGCCGCACCTATACCTGGTCAATGGGCATGAGCTATGCCGAGTACGCCAAAGGGAATAACGGCAAGCCGTACAAGCTACCGGAGAAGTCGCTGTTCAAGTCAGCGGTCGAGAGTAGTGGCTGGAAATTACTATCCGAGTTCTACACGCCGCCGCTACAGGGTGGTGTCCACTATGTCGGGTATATAGATAGCAGTGGCAACGTCCATTCTGGCGATACGGTGCCAGATGATGCCGTGGCGGTGCTGAAGTACAACAACGATTACACCGGCAAGCCTGAAGACGATCCGCGCTGCGAGTCGGCGGTGATCGCCATCGCCAAGCGGATAGTCCAGACCCTGACCGAGCGCTGGCGCATTACCGTGACGGCACCGGACAGCATTGCTGCGCTGGGTAACCTCAAGCAGCAGGGGCAGACCGCGTCACTGGATGCCACCGGTGGCTTTGACGCCTCGGCGTGGGTCGACTCGACGACGATGCTTCCTGACGTCAAAAACACCTCTGCGGATCTGGTTGATCTGGCCGGGGCGAGCCGAGCGGATGCCACATTGGCACTGCAAACGCTGGCGGCCATCGCCCGACGCAAAATTCTGCTTTCGCACCGGGCCACGCGCGTGAAGTTTGGTTTGCCCGCCAACCCGGTTGTGGATCTGGATCGTGCGATTCATGTCGACAGTGCGGTGCTGGGGGCGACCGGTAAGGTTTACCGGCTGACCGAGCATTACGATCTTTCTGCTTAAGCTAAGGCCACCGTTGAGGTGGAGCTGGCCGTCTCCGGGCTGATTGGTCTTAAGCTACAGCGGAGTCTGACCCGCTGGATGCGCCGGATATGGCTTCCCTGCCCAACCTTTCACAGAATGACACCGCTGACCTTGGCACATGCCCGGAAGGCAATGGTGGCTACAGTGACAGCACGACCGGGTACGTGACCGGTGCCAGTGGTGACGCGTCATCAGGCTATCCGCATGAGGTGGCCATTGCCGTGCCGACCATACCGGTCTTTGTCACCGATGCTGTCGAGCGCGAGCTTGATTACACCGTCAAGGTAGCGATTCCTGTTGATGAGATGGAGATTCGTGCATGAGCCTGACCTTTGGTTTCTATCAGGATGAGGCGCGCCACCAACCGCTGGACAGCCTGGTGCTGTCTGGCGGTGCCTGCCGCCGGTATGGGTGGGAACAGATGGCAGCAAAACGGCCCTGCCAGCGGTGGATAGCCGCATAGACGTTCAAGCTATCGCCGCGGCGCCCTTGCCTGAGACGTCAATCCGATTGGCCTCCTCGCTGTCAGGACTATCTAGTGGTGGCCAGACGCTATCCCTCGGACAGGTGGTATCCGGCATGCAACCGCTGTGGGTGCAGATCGATGATTCCGGACTGGACGATGGCGAGTACCAACTGACACTGCAAAGCAATCTGATCTACGAGGTGTGACATGGCGCGCATGAGTGCACAAGACGCTGCTGAGGTGGCCAAGGCACTGGGACGGCAAGATCAGCCGGGCGGCTCTACGCTTCCGGTTCCTCCTGCTGGCCCGGGTGGCATACCGGGTGGGATTTTTAGAGGGAAGAAACAGGAAGGGACTGCCGTCATTCCATCGCAAGGGCTGGCGGCCACCTATGTCGAGACTGGCCGCACCTACGGTGAAGAAGCCTCTGCCACGATGTTTTTCAGCAGCGATGGCATGTTCCGTATTGGGTCCGTGCCGCTCAAAACACTGACGATAGCCGAGTCCAATAGTAATGGCGGTGCTGTCGGTAGCAACGTCAAAATCACGTTTACCGGAGAGGCGCTTAAGCATGATGACAAAACCGGTCAAGCTGGGCTTCTTTGGTGGGTTGATTACCGGTCGGAAGACAGACGGAACCGGCACCTTTATCCGCCAGATTGATGGAAAAAACTTTCCATGTTCAAGCCTGTCAAGCTATGCGCCGTTTTCCCCAAAAATCGTGGATGGCGTAGTTACGGGTGGCGGGGTACCGGCCTACATCAATGAAATTGAGATCCCGAACGCGCCGCACAACGTCGATCAGGCTCGCCAGACAGTCTGGGGCAGTGGCCCAACACTAGGGGTGTATACCAATAAAACCCTGTTTTGCAACTGGCTGGACTATGTCGGATGGCTGGTCCCGATTGGGCTGGGTGAGGTGATCTGGGTAGCTCTGCCGGGTGGCTGTGGCATGGCGTCCCAGATCGGGCATGACAAAGCCCCTGCTATCACGATCACCTATACCGGTGATGAGCCACCGGCCAAGCCAAAATGGGTGACGGCCTCAAAGGATGGCCGAAAGGCCGTGCTATTTGGCGATAATGCCTTTTACGACGTGGCGGTGAACGTGATCAAGCTTACAGGCGTGGTCAACAGCGGGACGACCAGTACCGTCCGCTATGAGGTTACGATGACCCTCACAAAAGAAACCCGGATCAATACCATCATCGGACATATCATTGCCAAAAATTCTGGAATCATTACACCTGTCACTATCCGGGGATACCTGCAAGATCCCCAAAAAATTGACTCAGTTACGCTAAATGACTACGCGGATTATGGTGGTGAATTATGGAGAAGCTATGACGTTTATCGGGTTCACGACCGGGCGGACTATCTAATCGGTGGTGATGTTTTTGTGTCATTTGAAACCGAGCGGGTCGGTCTTTCATTGCTACCTGAATTAACTCATGAGAACGCAATCAACATGACGCGGGATAGCTATATGCAGACCAAAGACTATTACAACACCTTGGTTACGGCCTCTGTTCTTGGAAACCAAGTCTTCAATAAAGAGAAGTTCCCCTACACCAGTGAAATGGATGTCAATGTTAATGTGGTGCCGGGGAACGTTATCGATATTCGGATTAGAGAATACGACCCCATTGTCGTAGCCCTCTATGATCGAAGCGTTATCTTCATGAACGGCGAGACCAGAACCGTCTATGACGACTCGAACACCATCAAGAAAGGGAGCAACCCCACTAATCTTAGGGCGGTATCACCCGACAAGATATACCTGTCGGATGACCCCAAGGATATGAGCTGCTTTTTTGTGTAAGAAAGACTGTTAGGTGACGAATGGTGTTCGTTGCAGTGCAACGTTACCGTACCAAGGAGATCCGAAAAACCTTGCCATACATGCTTTCCAACAGGGAAAGTAGTCGGTCGCCACATTGATTCTGTCGTAGAAGCTGCCGTACCAGCCATGCACTGGGTAGCGCAACGAGCGAGGCACCAATGATGTCCATGGGGAAATGCACGCCCAAGAAGACGCGAGACCAGCCAACCAGCGCCCCAGACAACAGAACGAAGCCACCAAATTTGCGCAGCCCGGAGAGCATCATGCCAAAGCCAAGAGTGAAAAATACGGTCGCATGGTCGCTGGGGAAAGAGGCCTCGGGCTTATGCTCCAGCAAGGCATGGCCAAGTCCGATCATGAAAGGACGTGGGTGAGGCCATACCATGGTGATGATTTGCCCGATGGCCAAGGCCAAACCGACTCCAAGTGCGGAATTGATCGCCGCACTTCTTTCGGTACGATCCCCTTTAACCCATAGCCAGACCAGTAGTAACGGAATGCTATAAATCAACCACTGCGCAAGAAACATCGCGATCTGAATAGTTGCTGTTGAAGGATGGCTTCCGGCATTAATCAGCAGAAAAAGGCTGTGATTCCAGTGTTCCATTTGCATAACCTTGTATCAAGCAAGCCGTGGATTCTTGCCCGGCAAAGGAGTGCACTTTACCAGACTCAACCTTTAGTTTTCCTTAAGAGGTCAGTAATGCTTACAAGTGCTGGGGGAGCTGCTGGAACAAGTACGACCGGCGAGCTATATCACTAGCAAACAGATTTATGAAACCAAACCCGCTTCGGCGGGTTTTTTTATGCCCGGAGTAACCATGCAAATCATTCGCGGCGATACCGGCGTCGCCAGATCCGGCTTGAGAGCGGACAGCTTAAAACCGCGCCCATCACAGCCATGGACAGTAGTCATGACAATGTCCGGCTTGTGGTGCCGGTCATGGCCTGCCGACACACTGGCGGGTGGCTGTTATCGGAGGGATGTTTCCCGGCCTGACAGCCAGAAACCGCCCGCCTCGGCAGGATGACTTCCTTGAGTGCCTGGCGCTGGATGCTGACACGCTGGAAATCACGAACATCAACGGCATGGGCTGGCCACCCTATTCTGCTGGCGCCGCGGTGATCCAGTACGGGCCGCCGCTGGATCTGTCCGGCGTGGCCGCCGCACGCATGCAGTTTCGTCAGGCAGTAACCAGTGACGTGGTGTTGGCCGAGCTGACTTTAAACAGTGGTTTGTCGGTGACGGATGGTGCGGTGGACGTGATCGCCTCGGCATCAGTGACGGCTGGCTTACCCGCTGGGCCCGTCTTCGCCTCGCTGGAACTGACCTATGCCGATGGGACGGTCCGTACGGTTCTCTCGAACATGCGGATCGATGTCGTGGAGGACGTAACACGATGACGGAATGTTCACCGGTAGTCGTCATCGATGACCAGTCTTTAATCGTCACGGTGAGTGATCCAGAGCCGATTGTTCCGGTCATCGGAATCCACGGCCCGCCGGGGCCATCCGGTACCGATGACTTCAATCTCGACCTCACCCTGATTTTCAACATCGCCCAACTATAAGGATCACCCCCATGAGCCTAGACCTCGTACTGACCTCCCTTGCCCAAGCCATGGGTGCCAAGGTCAAAGAAGTCAAAACCATGATTGGCAACCCGGCTGCCTTGTCCACTACCGACAAGACCAGTCTTGTGGCGGCCATCAACGAGCTGCAGGCCGCCGTGGTCGCGGCCGCCACATCCGGTGGCGCGGCCATTGACGATACCCGAGGCCAGTGCAGCCACCGTCTACTCCTCAAGCAAGGTGACCGATCTGTTTGCCCAGCTGAAGAACGACATTCTCGGCGGGGCCAGTGCAGCCTATGACACGCTGAAAGAGATCGAAGCCAAGCTGGGGAGCGATGACACGGCATTGGCCAACCTGCTCGCCGCCGTGGGGAATCGGGTCAGTTTTGCCGATCAGCAGAACCTGACCACCGCCCAGAAGCTGCAAGCGTGCCAGAACATCGGTATCGGTAATCCGGAAGTGGATCTGGTGGCCGTCTTTAATACCGCCATGTTGTAGGAGGTGCCATGCTGCTGTCTGAGGAATTGTCTGCGGTGGTGCAAGAGATTGCGGCAAGAATCAAGGCGCTATTCGATCGAGGCGCCAGCAAGTCGGGCGACATTCTCTATTCCGCCGATGCCCCCGGACCTGACTGGCTGCCATGCGATGGCTCGGCCTACCTGCAAAGCAGCTATCCGGTGCTGTACGGGAAGCTGGGAAGCATTCCAACCAGTAACATTGGCGATCTTGTTCCTCAGGCCATGCCGACCTCAAACTGGTCAGCAGTAACCTTTGGCAATGGTCTATTCATCGCGCTGGTGGCAGGTTCAAGCCTGTATTCCTATACCTCCACGGATGGGCTGACCTGGACAAAGCGGAACATGGGGGCAAGTGTTTCATGGACAGCTGTGGCCTATGGGAATGGCGTTTTTGTCGCGATCGCCAGCGGCACGACGACCATGGCCACGTCACCGGACGGTATCAATTGGACAACGCATGTAATGCCAGTGTCTACCTCGTGGAAGCTGTTGGCGTTTGGTAACGGTGTCTTCGTAGCGATGGCCAATAACACCTCCATCGCTGCCACGTCTCCGGATGGCGTGACATGGACACAGCGAGCGATAGCGGGGTCGGCCAACTGGTATGCCATGACTTACGGCAACGGTCTATTCGTGGCGGTCACTTTCGGCAACCTTGTCAGCGCCACGTCACCAGACGGCGTGACGTGGACACTGGGCAGCAAGCTCCCGCTGTCAGGCAACTGGACCGGTATCGCCTGCGGCAATGGGGTATTTGTTGCCACCGGTAGCGTCGGGATGGCCATCTCGACGGACGGGATCAACTGGACGGGCTTTCCGACGCCCTACATGTCGTCGGCCTACACGGTTGTTTTCTGTAATGGCTATTTTGCCGCGTTTGGTACCGGCTACCTGTCCATCACGTCGGAGGACGGTAGCCACTGGGGCAAGCACATCCTTTCCGCCTCAATCGTTGCGAACTGTTCTGCGGCTTAAGCGTAAGCGTCATCGTTGCCCTATCAAACTCGACACAGCTCTACGGCGTTTCCCCTGACGGGCCGCGTTACAGCTACGACACCGGCACCCAGTTTGTCGTCCCTGACATCGACGCGCTGGATGGGCGTATCAGCCAGCTCAAAGCTTACGTGAGGACTTAACCATGGCCGACCTGATCAGTGTTTACGTCTGTGGTTCTGACTGGCTGTTTGACCATGTTGAACAGCTTGACCCGACTGGGCCGCTCCCGCACTACTCGACACTAACGCCGGTACCACCAATATCGGGGAGCGAGGTGGCCAAGTACCAGAACGGCCAGTGGGTGGTGCTGCCGGAACAGCCAATCAAATCGGAGGTCGTGCCAGACCCGGCACCGGCTATTCCGCAGGAAGTCACTCGCTTTCAAGCGCGTGGTGCGCTTTACCAAGCTGGGCTACTGGACAAGGTGGAGACATTCATTGCTGCCGAGGGGACAGACATGATGCTGAAGCTGGCCGGCAGGACGCCCAAACGTTTAAGCGGTACTCGCCGTTTATCACCGGCGTGGGACAGCTGCTTGGGTTGACCGATGCGCAGCTGGATGCGCTGTTTACTACTGCAAGCACGATCGAATAACACCCGGCTCGGCCGGTTTTTTTTTACGCCTCACGTTTTTACGTGGGGCTTTTTTATGCCTGAAGGGGGCGGACATGGGGGATTCATCAGAGGTACAGGTCACTCGACTGACAGAGCAGATGCTGAGCTTGCAGCGGGAAATGTCCTCAATGGCAGTGATGATGCAGCGGCTGGCTGACAGCGTGGAGGCATTGACCAAAGAGAACATGCGCATCGCCACGGCGGAGGTGCAAGTCGCGGCACTGCTGCGCGGGCAGGAATCGCTTTGGGAGGAGATCCGCAACATCAATGATCGCCAGCAGCAGCTAGGCAGCAAAGCGGCCGGTGGCATGTGGGATGTACTGAAGCTGTGTGGCGCCGCTGTGGTTGGTGTCGTCGCTGCGAAATATGGGAGCAAGTAAATGACGTTTGATGAAGCATTCGAGTCACTGATTGGCCATGAAGGTGGCTACGTCAACAACCCGGCGGATCCGGGTGGAGAAACCAAATTCGGGATCAGCAAGCGGAGCTATCCCGGAGTTGATATCAAGAGCCTGACACTGGATCAGGCCAAGGCCATCTATCTGCGTGACTTCTGGAAGTCGGTGGGCTGTGATGCGGTTCCGCTTACTGCGGCTTTTGACCTGTTCGATATGGCCGTCAACTCTGGGGTCAAGCGTGCCATTACCACGCTGCAAACGGCGGCGGCCGTCACGGCGGATGGGATTCTGGGGCCGGTGACCCTGCGGGCGGTAGCGGCGATGCCCGGTGCAACGTTGGTGGCCCGGTTCAATGGCGCGCGTCTGAACTTCATGACGAATCTTGCGACCGGCCAACCTTTGGTAAGGGCTGGGCGCGTCGTATTGCTGACAATTTGATGAGGGCGGAATGATGGACTGGAAAAACGTGTTGGGTACGGTGGCGCCGTGGATCGGGACGGCCATGGGTGGCCCGCTGGGCGGGATGGCGGTCTCGGCGGTCGCGGATGCGCTGGGGCTGTCGGATAAAACTGAAGAGGCGATCAAGACTGCCCTGTCCGGTGCCACGCCAGAGCAGATGCTGGCGGTGAAGAAAGCGGATCAGGATTTTGCTATCCGTATGCAAGAACTGGGGTTCGCCAACCTTCAGAAGCTGGAAGAAATCGCCGCGGATGACCGGGATAGCGCGCGCAAGCGTGAGGAATCGGTTCGTGACAACACTCCGAAAGTGCTGGCCTACACCATCGTCTTTGGCTTCATCGCCATGGCCTTCGGTATTCTGTTCGGCCAGCTGCATGCGGATACGGTTCTGACCGGGACGGTGATTGGTTATCTCTCGGCCAAAGCTGAACAGGTGGCGGCCTACTACTTCGGCAGCACGGCCAACAGCTCGCGCAAGACGGAACTTCTGGCGCAGTCAGCGCCGGTTGGGAAGTGATTGGGTAGTGACAAGCGGACGTCCAGGCCAGTTAGGCTGGCGTCTGCTTGCGACCCAAAGCAGTCATGTTGCCAAGCAATGATAATTAAAACCTATATTTTAATTATTCAATAATGCATTTTTGAGTAAAAAGCAAATAGTGAAACAGTTCAACACGCGCCACTCCAGTGGTAATTGCAATAAGTGATGCTGTGATTGTTTTACTTGCGTGCGCGCGCGTAGATATCTTAAATGCATTAATTGAATGTCAATCTACTCATTTGTATGCCGCGCAGATTTTGAACCAGCACCAGTAAATTATAGAAAATAATAATTAAGATGGTAAAGTTGGTTTCTTGTAGATGTGAATCGCCCAAACAACAGGTACAAGTAATACAAAAGCACACATTACCCCCAGTAGGCATGGGTGATTTCTTGAAAATATCGGATTATTATCAATAAATATCATTTCCATGCTAAGAATCGGAGCGATAGATAAAAGTAGATTGAAAATTGACCTGAACTTAGTGTTTTGCAGCACATCTGTCGTTCCAGCAAAATGGCATGCACTTTTGTGTAGACACAGTATTCCAAGTGTTACTATGAAAAACACCACGCCTCCAATGGAAATGCTTTCCGTTAGGTTTGTATTTTCCCATAGCTCGATTCCCGCCACTGTGAACAAATAGCCAGTAAAGAGAGTTGCCAAGCCGACCAATAAATAAATACAACCTACCTTTATGCTTTTTTGAGGGAATTTATTATATTTATATGGTGGCATAATTACCTGCTTTCATTTCCATTCACGACACCTGCGAGTAAGCGTTGTAAGTAGAATTTAATCTGCCAGCTTCTTGTCAGCATCAATCCGCGGCAATGTCTCCAAACAACTCAATTCCGAAGTTAGACAGCCGTCCCATTCAGGCTATTTGGAATGGCCGTTTCTGGCCGATAGCAGTACTTTGCGGATGGCAGCTATGTGAACAACGGAAGTTACGATGATATCGGGAAATATTAGAAGTTCTTCTAATATTTTGTTGTTAGAAAACAAAAAGGCCACCTTGCAAGGCGGCCTAAATGCTTGATTTTTATACTGTATTTTGGTCGGGGTGAGAAGATTCGAACTTCCGACCCTCTGCACCCCATGCAGATGCGCTACCAGGCTGCGCTACACCCCGACTCAAGAGCAGACAATTATAAACACTAAATGGCTATTTATCAATCCCGGCATCCAGCCACGCCAGAATAGACTCCAACTCAGCCCGTACTTCCTGTGCCGTGATTGGCCGTAAAATTTCGCCATCACTTCCTAAACGCTGACGCGCCCCGTGAATCGTAAAACCATCGTCATACAGCAATCCACGAATACGTCGTACCAGTAGCACCTCATGGTGCTGGTAATAACGACGGTTACCGCGCCGTTTCACCTGACGCAACTGGGAAAACTCCTGCTCCCAATAACGCAGCACGTGGGGTTTAACCCCAGTCAATTCACTGACTTCACTGATGGTGAAGTAACGTTTGGATGGAATTGACGGCAGATCAGCCTTGCTTGTTAGCATGGTATTGCTCAACCATTCCCTTGAGTTTCTGACTGGCATGGAAAGTCACTACACGGCGTGCCGTAATCGGAATTTCCTCCCCGGTTTTGGGGTTACGCCCCGGACGTTGTGGCTTGTCGCGCAACTGGAAATTGCCAAAACCCGACAATTTCACGGTATCACCGGTTTCTAATGCCAACCTGATTTCTTCAAAAAACGATTCGACCATGTCCTTGGCTTCGCGTTTGTTCAAACCGACCTCATCAAACAGCAGATCGGCCAGCTCAGCTTTCGTCAAAGTCATGAAATTCCCTTTACTACCAGAAACTAAAACAAAGCCGCTTTTGCTGCAACAGTTGGCAGCAAAAGCGACCTGACTCACTTAATGCTACAAGCGCAACTGGGCAGCGTGTGCCAAGGCTGCTGCAGCCAGCAATTGCTGAATGGCAGCTTCTACGTCGTCATCGGTCAGCGTCTTGGCATCATCCTGCAAGATGACACGGAAAGCCAGACTCTTCTGCCCTTCTGCCACACCCGGCCCACGATAGATGTCAAACAACGCCACATCTTTGACGATGGCAGTAGCATTTGCCATAAACGTTGACAGCATAGCGCCAACTTCAACCGCTTCGTTCACAACCAAGGCCAGATCACGGCGCACAGGCTGGAACTTGCTTACCGGCTGTACGTGAACACGGCCACGCTGCTCGACAGCAACCAGATTCAGTTCGAACAACATGGGTGCAGACGGCAGATCATAGTCATGCACCCACTTCGGATGCAGTTCGCCCACCACGCCGATGACCTGCTCATTTAGCAGCACCTCGGCACAACGCCCCGGATGGAAGGCCGGATGCGCTGCCTTGCGGAATGCAGGCTTGAGCGGATAAAGCACAGCTTCGACATCGCCCTTGGCGTCGAAGAAATCCACTCGTTCCGTTTTGACTGACCATTGTTCAGGCTGACGGGTACCCCACGCGAGGCCAGCCACTTTTTCCGGTTGATCAAAACCCTCTGCAGATTTCTTGAATACACGAGCCACTTCAAACAGCCGCACGCGAGCCTGCTTGCGATTGATGTTGCTCGCCAGAATATCGACCAGACCACCAATCAGCGACGAACGCATCACGCTCATTTGTGAGGCGATCGGGTTCAACAGACGTACCGGATCGGTGTTACCCGCAAAGTCAGCTTCCCAACCTTCTTCAACAAAGGCGTAGCTGACCACTTCCTGATAGCCACGATCTGCCAACAGATGGCGAATTTCATCACGCGGACGCAGATCTTCCGACAACGGCAACATGCGTAATCGAGCCACCGGCGCCTCGGAAGGAATAGCATCGTAACCATGTACGCGCGCCACTTCTTCGATCAGGTCTTCTTCGATTTCAATATCGTAGCGGAACGACGGCGACTGCACGACAAAGTCCGCACCCTGCTGCGAGTAGGTCAACCCCGTGCGGCTAAAGATGGTGGCGATCTGCTCGGCAGATAGCTCAATGCCCAATACTTTGCTCACCCGAGCTTAGCCGTACGGTCACAGCGCCTCGTTGCGGCAGCTCCCCCAGCGTTTCGGCAACCGGGCCGGCTTCACCACCGCAGATATCCAATACCAGCTGGGTGGCGCGCTCAATCGCATCGTGTTGCAGCTGGAAATCAACGCCGCGTTCGAAGCGGAACGAAGAATCAGAGCCAAAACCCAGCTCGCGCGCCTTTAAGCGATGACGTCCGGGGCAAAGAAAGCGCTTTCCAAGAAGATGTCCGTGCTGGTCGTGGTCACGCCACTGTGTTCGCCGCCCATGACGCTTAAGCAATGGCCAGCGGGCCGGTTTCATCAGCAATCACCAGCGTGTTTTCGGCCAACTTGACGGTCTTTTCGTTCAGGCAAGCCAATGTTTCGCCGCTCTTGGCCATGCGGACCTGAATGCCACCATGCAGCTTGGCCAGGTCAAACGCATGCATCGGTTGGCCTTGCTCCAGCAACACATAGTTGGTGATATCCACCACGGCGGAAATGGAACGGATACCGGAACGCTCCAGTCGCTGCTTCATCCAGTCCGGCGTCGAGGCTGCGGCATTGATGTTGCGCACGATTCGGCCAACATAGCGGCCACACGCTTGCGGCGCCTGAATGCTAACCGGAAACACATCAGCCAATGTTGCCGCCACCGGACGGATTTCCACGCTGGAAAGTTCGCTACCGGTCAATGCTGCCACTTCGCGCGCAATCCCACGAATCGACAGGCAATCGGCACGATTAGGCGTGATCTTCAGTGTAAACAGTTGATCATCCAGCCCAAGATAATCACGGATGCTGCTGCCTACCGGTGCATCAGCTGGCAAAACCAGCAAGCCATCGACGTCGTCCGGTACGCCCAGTTCCTTGCCGGAACACAGCATGCCATTGGATGCCACACCACGCATTTTGGTTGGCTTGATCTTGAAGTCACCAGGCAAGATCGCACCAGGCAGCGCGCACGGAACTTTAATACCCGGCTCGACATTGGGTGCACCACAAACGATCTGCACCAGTTCGCCAGTGCCAACATCGACTTGCGTGACGCGCAAACGGTCAGCATTTTCATGCTTGACAACGTCCTTGACCTCAGCGATCACCACGCCACTAAACGCCGGAGCAGCAGGATTAACCTCTTCGACCTCAAGCCCAGCCATCGTCAGCAGATAAGACAACTCATCAGTCGTCAGGGCAGGATTGACCCAGCTTCTTAGCCATTGTTCGGAAAATTGCATTATTGATATCCCCTGCCTGCGATCAGTTGAATTGCTTGAGGAAGTTCAGATCGTTCTCAAAGAACAATCGCAGGTCATTCACGCCATAACGCAGCATGGCGAAGCGGTCCAGACCAATACCAAAAGCGAAACCGGTGTATTTTTCCGGATCGATATTCACGTTTTTGAGTACGTTGGGGTGCACCATGCCGCAGCCCCCAACCTCCAGCCAGCCGCGTTCACCCAGTACATCGATTTCGGCCGACGGTTCGGTAAACGGGAAGAAAGACGGACGGAAGCGTACTTGCAGATCATCACGCTCGAAGAAACGACGCAGAAAATCGGTCATGACCGCCTTGAGGTCGGCAAAGCTGACGTTCTCGTCCACCCACAGACCTTCCATCTGATGGAACATCGGTGAGTGTGTAGCATCGGAGTCAACGCGATACACCCGACCCGGTGCAACGATCTTGATCGGCGGTTCATTATTCAGCATGAAACGCACCTGAATTGGCGAAGTGTGGGTACGCAACACATCACCACCTTCAACGTAGAAGGTATCCTGCATGGCGCGTGCCGGATGGTTTTCCGGAATATTGAGCGCTCGGAAGTTGTGGAAATCGGTTTCGATTTCCGGGCCATCCGCCACTTCAAAGCCAATAGAGCGGAACAACGTGGTAATACGCTCTTGCGTCAGCGCCACCGGATGCAAACCACCCGGCAAGCTGCCACGCCCAGGCAACGTCACATCCAGTGCTTCCGCCGCCAGTTGTGCAGCCAATTTTGCCGCATTGATGGCATCACGCCGGGCGTTGTGTGCGCTTTCAAAAGCCTGTTTGGCCACGTTAATGGTCGCCCCGGCCGCCTTGCGTTCTTCCGGCGGCAGTTTGCCCAACTGCTTGAGCAATTCGGTCAACTCGCCGCTCTTGCCCAGATAACGGGCCTTGACCTGCTCAAGCGCCACCAAGTCGGCCACTGTCTCCAGTGCTGCCAGACCATCTTTCAGAATTGCATCGACATTGTTCATTGTGTCTTACACCGTATGCGTAATTCCAATCCACCACGACAACATGACAACAGAAAGCTCAACTACTACCACATGGACGCTTCCACGGCGGCACGTTCCGAGCATCTTGGAACAAGAAGATTCACCACACTGCTGACAGTCTGGTAAATGTTCTTGTTCATGAAACCAAGGTGAAAAAAAGGGAGGCATATGCCTCCCCTTTCACCGTCCGGCAATCAAGCGAGGCTAGCTTTCGCTTGAGCAACGATCTGAGCAAAAGCTTGTCGAACACGGCCAGATCAGCCAGAACCTTACGGTCGATTTCGATAGCAGCTTTTTTCAGGCCGTTCATGAATTTGCTGTAAGGCAGGCCGCATTCACGCGCAGCGGCGTTGATACGAGCAATCCACAATTGACGGAACTGACGTTTTTTCTGACGACGGTCACGGTATGCGTATTGACCGGCTTTCATCACCGCCTGTTTGGCGATGCGATAGACGTTCTTGCGACGGCCGCGATAGCCCTTCGCCAGAGCTAGGATTTTTTTGTGACGAGCACGAGCGGTTACACCGCGTTTAACACGAGGCATTCTTCAATCTCCTTATGCGTAGGGCATCATGGCGCGAACAGAAGCCATGTTGGTAGCGTGTACCAGAGTGGTACCGCGCAACTGGCGTTTGCTCTTGGTGGTTTTCTTGGTCAGGATGTGACGCTTGAACGCATAAGAGCGCTTAACACCGCCATTGCCCAGCACGTTGAGACGCTTTTTCGCGCTCGACTTGGTTTTCATTTTCGGCATGGAAAGCTCCTGCTGAATTTAGTTAGATCAGACTCAGGGTGGCCACGAGTGACACTTGTAAACCACTGAATCCCGCTTTTGTTGGGCTGTTGCCAACCCATAAAACCAACACGACAGGAATAGCCCTGCCGTGTAAGGTGGTGATTATACCCGATTATTTCTTTTTCGGGGCAATCATCATCACCATTTGCCGACCTTCCAGTCTGGGGAATTGTTCCACTGTACCAATTTCCGCCAGATCGGCTTCGACTCGCTTCAACAGAGACAGACCAATATCTTGGTGAGCCATCTCCCGGCCACGGAAGCGTAGGGTGACCTTGGCCTTATCCCCATCAGAGAGGAAACGAATTAGGTTACGCAACTTAACCTGATAATCGCCGTCATCAGTACCAGGACGGAACTTCACTTCCTTGATCTGGATCTGCTTCTGCTTTTGCTTGGCTTCATGACGCTTCTTCGACTGTTCGTACTTGAACTTGCCAAAGTCCATCAACTTGCATACCGGAGGCTGTGCAGTCGGGGAAATCTCCACCAGATCCACATCATTCTCTTCGGCAAGCGCCATTGCTTCACGCAGACTGACAACGCCTATCTGCTCACCCTCAACACCTACCAGACGGATCTCACGGGCGGTAATTTCGCCATTGATCCGTGCTTCGCGTTCCTGAGCTATAGCCAAATCTCCTATTAATTTAATCTATCGTCTGCCGCCGCTCGATCAGGCCTCCGGCATCTCAGCCAAGAGGCGAGCCACAAAGGCATCCAGCGTAAGTTGCCCAAGGTCTTCACCCCGGGCGCGCACGGCCACTAACCCGTCTGCCTTTTCCTTGTCGCCGACGATAATCTGGTACGGCAGCTTTTGCAGACTGTGTTCACGGATTTTATAGCCGATCTTCTCGTTCCTCAAGTCAACCTCGACGCGGAACCCGTGTTTTCTCAGGCTGGTGGCCACTTCGTTGGCATAATCGACCTGCGCTTCGGTGATGCTCATCACCACCATCTGTACCGGAGCCAACCACAATGGGAAAGCACCAGCATGGTTTTCGATCAGGATACCAAGGAAGCGTTCCAGCGAACCCGAGGATGGCGCGGTGCAACATAACCGGGCGCTGACGGCTGTTATCTTCTGCCACATATTCCGCATCCAGGCGTTCGGGCAACACGAAATCCAGCTGCAGCGTGCCACACTGCCGGGGAACGGCCCAAGGCGTCCTTGATGTGATATTCGATCTTGGGGCCGTAGAAG
Source organism: Paludibacterium denitrificans (assembly GCF_009707705.1). Classification (GTDB taxonomy): domain Bacteria; phylum Pseudomonadota; class Gammaproteobacteria; order Burkholderiales; family Chromobacteriaceae; genus Paludibacterium_A; species Paludibacterium_A denitrificans. The sequence continues at coordinate 509,958 of NZ_WLYX01000001.1, forward strand.
GCACCCTCACCCGGCAATTCTTCCCACGTTACACCGCAAGCGGCTAGCGCATCGCGCAAACCTTGCTCGGCCTTATCCCATACTTCATCCGATCCGGCACGCTTTTCCGGGCGCAGGGATAGTTTGATCTCGACATTATCAAAACCAAAACGCTCATACACCTTCATGGTGAGCTGGTTGAACGCCTTGGCTTCGGCGTTGATCTGGTCTTCGGTACAGAAAATGTGCGCATCATCCTGCACAAATCCGCGTACCCGCATGATGCCGTGCAAGGCGCCCGACGGTTCATTACGGTGGCAAGCGCCAAATTCGGCCAGACGCATCGGCAATTCACGATAGGAACGCAGGCCGCTATTGAACACTTGCACATGGCCGGGCAGTTCATCGGTTTGACGGCGTAATCGCGCTTTTCCGATTCGGTGGTGAACATGTGTTCACGGTAGTTTTCCCAGTGACCGGACTTTTCCCACATGATGCGGTCCATCACCATCGGGGTGCGGATTTCCTGATAACCGGCATGCGCGAGGGTGTGACGCATGTATTGTTCGACGTTTTGCCACAGCTGCCAGCCTTTGGGGTGCCAGAACACCATGCCAGGGCGCCTCATCTTGCAGATGGAACAGATCGAGCTGCTTGCCCAGCTTGCGATGGTCGCGCTTTTCGGCCTCTTCCAGCATGTGCAGATACTGGGCCAGATCTTCTTTCTTGGCCCATGCCGTGCCGTAAATGCGTTGCAGCATTTCGTTACGGCTATCCCCGCGCCAGTAAGCACCTGCCACCTTCATCAGCTTGAATACCTTGAGCTTGCCAGTGGACGGTACGTGCGGGCCGCGACACAAATCGGTGAACGCTCCTTCACGATAGAGCGACAGCACCTGATCCTGCGGAATGGATTCGATGATTTCGGCCTTGTAGGCTTCGCCAATGCTCTTGAAGTAGGCAATGGCTTCATCGCGCGGCAGCTCGTAACGCTCGACCGGAATATCCTGTTTGGCCAGCTCCGTCATTTTCTTTTCAATGGCGGCGAGGTCTTCCGGCGTGAACGGACGCTTGTAGGCGAAATCGTAATAGAAGCCGTTTTCGATTTCCGGCCCGATGGTGACTTGCGCCTCGGGAAACAACTCTTTCACGGCATAAGCCAGCAAGTGCGCGGTGGAGTGACGAATAATGGAAACACCATCCGCATCTTTGTCGGTAATGATGGCCAGATCGACATTGCGATCAATGGTAAAGGAGGTATCGACCAGCACTCCATCCACACGACCAGCCAGCGCGGCACGCGCAAGACCGGTGCCAATAGAGGCCGCCACGTCATGAACCGTTACCGGTTTGTCGAATGAACGGACCGAGCCGTCAGGCAGGCGAATGTCAGGCATGTCAACTCCAAACAGGGCGAAATTTCAGTTTGAAAAAGGTAAAAAAAAGAGCGGCTGAGCCGCTCTTTTTTGCATGGTACAACCCGCAGGGCTCAGCTAGCGTGAGAAGGACGGGTTGTGGTAGTTCGCCAGTATTTCACTTGGACTACTCCATGCGATGAATTTTGGTAGGCACGATTGGACTCGAACCAACGACCCCCACCATGTCAAGGTGGTGCTCTAACCAGCTGAGCTACGTGCCTGAGGTCAAGAATGGCGATAATAACGGCTGTTTGAGGTAATTGCAAGCAAGATCAGCCAATGCCGCCACCGGCGCTGGCCGCTTGCGGTATACTAGCCTGCTGATTTTGCATAACAAACACCACAAGAATGCTGAAGTTTACCCTACACAAGACCTCCGGCGGCGCTCGCCGAGGCACTCTGGAACTGAACCACGGCGTGGTGGAAACGCCGGTTTTTCAGCCGGTGGGCACCTATGGCTCGGTCAAGGCGATGAGCCCGGACGAGCTTAACGACATCGGCGCGCAGATCATTCTCGGCAACACCTTCCACCTGTGGCTGCGCCCGGGGCTGGAGGTGATTGAGAGCTTTGGCGGTCTGCATGATTTTATCGGCTGGGACAAACCGATCCTGACCGATTCGGGCGGTTTTCAGGTCTTCAGCCCGGGCGCCCTCAACAAGATCACCGAGGAAGGCGTGACCTTTCAAAGCCCGGTGAACGGTGACAAGCTGTTTCTGTCACCGGAAAAGTCGATGGAAATCCAGACGGTGCTCAACTCCGACATCGTCATGATTTTCGATGAATGCACGCCGGGTCAGGTGGACCACAATACCGCCGCCAAATCGATGCGCATGAGCCTGCGTTGGGCCGAGCGCAGCCGCCGCGCGTTTGATGAACGCCGCAACCCTAATGCGCTGTTCGGCATCGTACAGGGCAACCTGTATACCGATTTGCGCCGGGAGTCGCTGCAGGGGCTGATGGATATCGGGTTTGATGGCTATGCCATTGGCGGGCTGTCGGTGGGTGAACCCAAGCCAGAAATGTATCGCATGTTGGCCGAAATGAAGGACATGCTGCTTAAGCCGACAAGCCGCATTACCTGATGGGGGTCGGCACGCCGGAAGATCTGGTGCATGGCGTCGCCAATGGTATCGACATGTTTGACTGCGTGATGCCCACGCGCAATGCCCGCAACGGCTGGTTATTTACCCAATGGGGCGACCTGAAGATCAAGAATGCACGTTACAAGGATGACAAGCGGCCGCTGGATGAAGCCTGCGAGTGCTATACCTGCCGTCATTTCAGCCGTGCTTACCTGCATCATCTGCACCGCGTTGGCGAGATTCTGGGCGCCCGCCTGAACACTATCCACAACCTGTACTACTACCGAGGAACTGATGCGCGAGATTCGCCAAGCCATTGATGATGATCGGTTTGATGATTTCCGCGCCGACTTTGCCGAGCGCCGTGCACGCGGTATCAGCTGAGAGCGGGAACCGGTAAGGTTGGCCGAAGTCTGAATCCGGCCAACCGCTGTGGTTGGAAAAGACACACAGCGTGGCTACAATGGCCCGTTTGATTTCACTCTGCATACGATAACAAAGGGAGTTCACGCATGTTTATTGCCCCCGCTTTTGCTGCCAATACCGGCGTTGCCGGTTTTGACGTGATGAGTTTCCTGCCGATGGTGGTGATTTTTGTGCTGTTTTGGTTCCTGCTGGTACGCCCGCAGCAAAAACGCATGAAAGAACATCAGAAGATGCTCAACGAAATCCAGAAAGGCGACAAGGTCGCGACTCAAGGTGGGCTGATCGGCCGCGTGACCAAGATCAGCGACCAGGTGCTGACTCTGGAAATCGCCAACAACGTGGAAGTACAGGTACAGCGCAGCGCCGTTTCCGGCAAGCTGGATGCTGAAGCAGCCAAAGCCTGATTCTGATACGGTGGCCGCCTGACATCAGGCGGCCCATTGCCTTATTTATCTGCCTGAACCATTCTCATGAACCGCTATCCTCTCTGGAAATACCTCGTCATTGGGGTCGCGCTGATCATTTCCATGATCTATACGCTACCCAACTTCTACGGCGAGACTCCTGCGGTCCGAGTCTCCAGCTCCCGCCAGTCCATTCCGGTGGACACCGCCCTGATGGGCCGCGTGGAAGAGGCTCTGAAAGCGCAAAATATTACCCCGACTGGCCTGTTTCTGGACGGCGCCAGCCTGAAAGTCCGCTTTAAAGACCCGGACACCCAGATCAAGGCACGCGACGCCATCCAGCACGCACTGGGCGATAACTACATCATCGCGCTCAACCTGCTGTCGGCTTCGCCGGAATGGCTGACCCGACTCAAAGCCTACCCGATGTTCCCGGGCCTCGACCTGCGCGGTGGCGTGCACTTCCTGCTGGAAGTGGACATGAAAGCCGCCACCGACAAGACCATGGAGCGCTATGCTTCGGCGACATTCGCCGCGAGTTGAAAAACCAGAAGGTACGCTATGGCACCATCAAACGCGCCGGGACCAATCTGGAAGTCCAGCTGCGTGACGCCGAAACGCTGAAAGCCGCCGAAGACGCGATTGCGCGCACGATTCCGGTGCTGACGCAAAACGCCGACGAAACCACTTTCAAACTGACGCTGGGCCTCAAGCCGGAGGAAATCACCCGGATTCAGGGCGATGCCGTCAAACAGAACATCACCACCCTGCATAACCGGGTGAATGAACTGGGTGTAGCCGAACCGATCATCCAGCAGGCGGGTCCGAACCGTATCGTGGTCCAACTGCCGGGCGTGCAGGATACCGCCAAGGCCAAGGACATTCTCGGCCGCACCGCCACGTTGCAGGTCCGCATGGTGGAAGACGACCGAGGCCAAGGTCAGCGACGCGCTGGCGGGCAATGTACCCGCTTACTACGACCTGCTGGAAGAAGCCACGTCCAACGGTCCGCAGAAGATTCTGGTACGCAAGGACGTGGAACTGACCGGCGACAACATCAACGACGCGCAAGCAGGCTTTGATGAAAATGGCGCTCCGGCCGTTCACATCAATCTGGATGCCACCGGCGCCAGCATTTTCCGTCAGGTCACGGCCGACAACATCGGCAAGCGCATGGCGATGATTCTGGTGGAAAAAGGCAAGGCTGAAGTCGTGACGGCACCGGTGATCCGTTCGGAAATCGGTGGTGGCCGGGTACAGATCTCCGGCAGCATGAATCCTGCCGAAGCCAACGATACCGCGCTGCTGCTGCGCGCCGGTTCGCTGGCGGCACCGATGAACATCGTGGAAGAACGCACGGTGGGCCCGAGCCCCGGGTAAGGAAAACATCGAAAAAGGTTTCCACTCCACGCTGTGGGGCTTTGCCGCCATTGCCGTGTTCATGATGATCTACTACCGCGTGTTCGGGGTAATCTCGGCGCTGTCGCTGGGCGTTAACCTGTTCATGCTGGTGGCGGTACTGTCCATGATGCAGGCCACGCTGACCCTGCCCGGTATCGCGGCCATTGCGCTGACGCTGGGTATGGCGATTGATGCCAACGTACTGATCAACGAACGTATCCGCGAGGAGCTACGCAACGGCGTGCCGCCGCAGTCGGCAATTCAGGCCGGTTACCAACACGCCCTGGGCAACCATTCTCGACTCCAACATCACCACGCTGATTGCTTAGCCGGCGCTGTTGATCTTTGGTTCCGGCCCGGTGCGCGGTTTTGCCGTGGTGCACTGTCTGGGCATCATGACCTCGATGTTCTCCGCCGTGCTGGTATCGCGTGGCATTGTCAACCTGTGGTACGGCCGTCGCCGCCGCCCGGCCAAGCTGTCTATCGGCCGGTCTGGAAACCGGAGCAATAAGGAAGTCACATGGAGCTTTTCCGCATCAAACGGGATATCCCGTTCATGAGCTACGGCTTACCACCACTGCCATTTCGCTGGTGACCTTTATCCCGGCCGTGGTGTTTTTGGTGATCCGCGGGCTTAACTTCAGCGTGGAGTTCACCGGTGGTACGGTGATGGAAGTCCAGTACCAGCAGTCGGCCAACTTGCCTGATATCCGCAACCGGGTGGATGCCTTGAAGATGGGCGAAGCCACGGTGCAGAGCCCGGGCACCTCGCGTGATGTCATGATCCGCCTGCCCAGCCGTCAGGGCGTCAGCTCGGCGCAGCTGTCCGAAAAGGTCATGAGCCAGCTCAAGGCAGCAACGCCGGAGGTGCAGTTGCGCAAGGTGGAGTTTGTTGGCCCGAGCGTGGGCGAAGAACTGGTAACCCACGGCCTGACTGCGGTAATTCTGGTATGTATCGGCATCATGATCTACCCGGCCTTGCGCTTTGAATGGCGCTTTGCCGTGTCGGCCATTATCGCCAACATGCACGATGTGGTGATCATTCTGGGTTGCTTCGCCTTCTTTCAGTGGGAATTCTCGCTGACGGTGCTGGCTGGCGTACTGGCCGTGCTGGGTTATTCGGTGAACGAATCAGTGGTGGTGTTTGACCGGATTCGGGAAAACTTCCGCAAACCGGCCATGCGCAACAAGACTGTGCATGAAGTCATCGACAATGCCATTACCGCTACCATGAGCCGTACCATCATCACCCACGGTTCGACCGAAGCCATGGTGTTGTCCATGCTGGTTTTTGGCGGCCCGGCCCTGCATGGTTTTGCCACGGCGCTGACCATTGGTATTGTGTTTGGTATCTACTCGTCGGTGCTGGTTGCCAGCCCGATCGTGATGTGGCTTGGCGTATCGCGCCAGAATCTGGTGAAACCGGCCAAACCCAAACAGGAAGCGGTGGTCTGAGCCACCCTGCCCCGCAAACAGGCTTACTTGTCCGGCCTGTTTTTTCATCGTCATTCAAATCTTTTCGGCCAACCTGCTGCTACAATCCTGCCCCATGGACGCCCTGACTTTCTTACTCGACTTCATCTTGCACATCGACGTGCATCTGGCTCACTTGGTCGCACAGTACGGCGTATGGATTTACGCCATCCTGTTTGCCATTCTGTTTTGCGAAACCGGTTTGGTAGTCACCCCGTTTCTGCCAGGTGATTCACTGCTTTTTGTTGCTTAAGCGCGCTGGCGGCAATGGGCAAAATGGATGTGCATCTACTGACCGGCTCTTTGATTCTGGCCGGGGTGCTGGGCAATACCGTCAACTACACGGTGGGGCGCTATCTTGGCAATGCCCTGTTGCAGCGCTATCCCAAACTGATCAAACCGGAATACCGGCCAAGACCCATGCTTTTTACGACAAGCATGGCGGCAAGACCATCATCTTTACCCGCTTCGTACCGATCATCCGCACCTTTGCTCCCTTCGTGGCAGGCATTGGCAGCATGGGCTACCGGCAGTTCACGCTGTATAACGTCGCCGGTGCCGCGCTGTGGGTGGCCGGTTTTTGCTATGCCGGTTACTTCTTCGGCAACCTGCCTTTCGTGCGCAAGAACCTAGAATTGCTGATTTTTGGCATCATTTTTGTTTCCTTCCTGCCCGCCATTATTGAATTCTGGCGGCACAAACGGCAGGCCAAGCCGCAGCAATGAGCCGTATCCACAAGCTCCCCGACCATCTGGTCAACCAGATCGCCTGCTACGAAGTGGTGGAACGCCCAGCGTCCGCCCTCAAGGAAATGCTGGAAAACAGCCCGGACGCTGGCGCCAACAAGATCAGCGTCGATCTGGCCCGTGGCGGCATCAAGCTGATCCGTGTTACCGACAACGGCCGCGGCATTGCGGTAGACGATCTGGCACTGGCGCTGGACCGGCACGCCACCAGCAAGATCAGCTCGCTGGATGATCTGGAACAGGTCGGCACCCTCGGCTTTCGTGGCGAGGGATTGGCGAGTATTGCCTCGGTTTCGCGGCTGACGTTGGTCAGTCTTACCGGAGGCCGACAGTCACGCCCATCAGGTGATCGCCATCGATGGCACGCTACATCCGGTGGAACCGGCGGCGCATGCTCCGGGCACCAGCGTGGAAGTGGTCGACATCTACTTCAATACCCCGGCACGGCGGAAGTTTCTCAAGAGCGAAAATACCGAATACGCGCATTGCGAAGCGGTCTTTGAACGCATTGCGCTGGCGCACCCGCAGGTGGAGTTCCTGTTACGTCACAACGGCAAGGTGATCTGGCGCTTGCCGGTGCAGACGTTGGCCGAACGGGTTGGCGCGCTATTGGGCAAGGATTTCGTCGCCGCAGCACTGCCGGTGGAAACCAGCGCCGGTCAGCTCAGCCTGACCGGTTTTATCGCCAGCCCGACCTACTCCAAAGCCAGCCGTGATGCGCAGTACTTTTACGTCAACGGCCGCTTTGTGCGCGACAAGACCGCCCAACACGCCTTGCGCCAGGCCTATCGCGATGTCCTGCATCATGATCGCTTTCCGGTGTATGCGCTGTTCCTGACCATGGACCCGGCTGGCGTGGACGTCAACGTCCACCCCACCAAGATCGAAGTGCGGTTCCGCGAATCGCAAGCCATTCACCAGTTTCTGTTTCACAGCATTAACAAGGCTCTGGCGGCAACCACAGCCGGTGCCGCACCGGCGGTAACGTTGGCTGAAAGCTCGGCCGAAGCCCTGACCGCCGCGACAGAATCGCGCACGCACCCAACGCCTCAGTCCGGGCAAACGCCAGTACAGCCGGTCATCTACCAGCAGCAAAGCATTCCATTGCACGTCGCACGCGAGGCAGTGCAAGGCTATGACACGCTGTTTGCTTAGCGTACGTCAGGACGAACGGCAACGTTCGGCCAACCTTGCCAGCGCCGCGGTGCAATACAGTCTTAAGCCTTGCCGTTGTCTGGCGCGGCTGAATCAGCCTGGCATGACCGCGAAGACATTCCGCCACTGGGCTTTGCCGTGGCACAGCTGCACGGCGTGTATATTCTCAGCCAGTGCGACGATGGCCTGATCGTGGTTGATATGCACGCGGCGCACGAACGCATCGTCTATGAACGACTGAAAACTGCGCTGGAAGCTGACGCCATTCCCATGCAGCCGCTGCTGCTACCGGTGTCTTTTGCTGCCGACCGCATGGAAGTGGCCACAGCACATGAGCACGGCGAAGACATGAAACGTCTTGGGGTCGAGCTGGCGCCGTTATCGCCCACCCAGATCGCCGTGCGCGGCGTGCCGGTGTGGCTGAAAGATGGTGATCCGGTCGAGCTGGCACGGGCCGTGCTAAAAGACGTACGCGAATTTGGCCTGAGCCGGGTGCTGACCGAACGCCGTAATGAACTGCTGGCCACCATGGCCTGCCACGGCGCGGTACGCGCCAACCGTCAGCTAACGTTGGCCGAAATGAACGCCTTGCTGCGCGACATGGAAGCCACCGAACGCTCCGGCCAATGTAACCACGGCCGCCCGACCGGACGCGCCTCAGCATGAAAGATCTGGATAACCTGTTCATGCGTGGTCGCTGATTACCCCCCTGCCAAGAGGCGGCTGACAGAATAAGCCGGTCGGCCTCCTCACTCATCCCACACCTATCGTCACTACCCACTCCAGACGTTCACCTGCCACGCGAACACTCCCGCCAGAAACACGACATGGTTATCGCAGCCATCTCCTTATTTCGCGCCTGACCAGGCAACCTCTGCCCGCTCCCAGCCAATCCTTGCCTTGACCGCAGGAATTTGCATATCAAATATTAACTATCGATAAAAACAGAAGTAAGCAATAGCCACAAAAAATACTTGACTCCCGCCCCGCTCAATCTATAACAGAAAACGTAAACAGATTACACATGTGTTTAACTAACATCCATTAGGAATCCGTTGAACACCGGCTGTTTACCAGTAACGCTTGGCATGCTGTCGACGTGCGGTGTACCGGGCAACACTCCAAATACACGTTTTCTGGAGATTCCTCATGAAACGCAATCTGATCGCTGTCGCTGTTTTGTCTTTGGCTTCCACCGGCGCCTTCGCCTACGGGACCACCACCTCTAGCTCGAGCGATGCAGGTGGCTTGGCTTACGCCACCTCTGGCGGCACCGCCATGGCTTATGCCACCTCCACCCAAGGGGCCATTTCCAGCCCCTTCAATGTCAGCACTGGCGTAACGGCTACCCAAACCACCGCTTCGTGGGGCAATGGTGGCGCTATCGCTTAACGCGGTGGCACGGCCAACTCGAGCTTCACCTTCCCGAGCTGGCACCACTGATCTTTTAGTCCCCAAAGCCAAGACAGCCTCTGCCTTTGGCCTGACAGATACCGCTTATCGGAGATTCATCATGAAACGTAAATTGATCGCCATCGCCCTGCTTTCGCTGGCCTCCACCGGTGCATTTGCCGCCACCACCAGCAGCACCAGTGCAGCCGGTGGTACGCCTTGTCCATCGGGCAAGCCGCTGCATTTGCCACCTCCAGCCAGGCAGCCATTGCCAGCCCGTACCTCATCGGCACCAACGTCACCGCAACGCAAACCGTTTCCACCTTGGGTACGGGTTATGCCGAAGCAGGCAGCGGTGGTTCGGCTTATTCCAGCCTGACCCTGCCGAGCTGGCACCACTGAGCAGCGCAAACGTGGTGCGGCAACTCCGCACCACGCGTCATGACCTGAACCACTTCTGGAGCCAGCACGGGGCCAATCCCATGGCTGCAGGAAGAGCAATCATCTTTGGAGATTCACCATGAAACGCAAACTGATCGCCATCGCCGTATTCGCCCTTGCTTCTACCGGGGCATTTGCTTAAGCACCACCAGCAGCTACAGTGAAGCTCGGCGGCACGGCTGCCGCGCAGTCGGCTGGCACCGCTGCCGCATTTGCCACCTCCAGCCAGGCTGCTTTGTCCAGCCCGTTTGCCACCGCTACCAGCGTTACCGCCAAGCAGACAGCTGTCACCTTCGGTACGGGTGATGCCATGGCAGTGAGCGGTGGCACCGCATTCGCTACCTTCACCAAGCCGTCCTGGTTCCACTAACCCGACGGTAGCCATGTGCGTGCACAGCGTGTGCGGCATGGTGGCAATGCAAAAGGTCCGCCAGTGCCCCCGCACTGGTGGACCTCACTAACAAGCAGCTTGGCTTTCCGGAGATTACCCATGAAACGCAAGTTCATTACCACCCTGCTGCTGTCGCTGATGTCAGCAGGTGCCTTTGCCGGGACATTCAGCGCTACCTCGACCGGTGGAACGGCCTATGCCTCATCGTCAGGCACCGGCGCCGCTTTGGCGCTCTCTCATCAGAATGCACTGAGTGTCGTGGTATCGACGCCCTTTGGCAGCACGTCGGTCACCAAAGCCAACTCGACCCAGCTGGCTAAAACCTCGGGCGATGCCCAAGCGGGAGCCACCGGAAGCGCTGGTGCCATAAGTGGAACCACCACTATCTCCAACCCGGCCACTGCCGCGCAGAGTACCGGTACAGCCGCGACGACCTCGTCTGGTTTGGGGGCCGCCCTTGCCAGCACCAGCCAGCGTTCCAGCGCATTGAGCAAGTCGCTGGCTCCAGTGCTTTAGCATTGTCGTGACACAAGCCTCCAGCAACCAGTTGGCAGGCACCATCGGTAATGGCACGGCCGTTTCCAGCGGCGGCGCCAGCGCCGGGGCCGTCAGCCCGTAACGAACGGGTGACTTACCGCTCGCTGTGTGATCGAAACAAAAACCATGGGCCACTGGCCATTGTGGTCAGTGCGCCCATCAGGGGAGATTCGCCAAATGAAACGCCGTCCATTGAATTCCGTACTGCCGATTGCCGCCTGCCTGATGGTGTCTTCCATGGCTTGGGCGGCTGATCAGACTATTGATACCGGAGTGGATTACCGTGGTACCTATACGGTGAAAAGTGCCCCTAGCATTCAGGCTCCATCACTGACCACCACCTTGTCCGATACCTGCATGGGGTCCACTTCGTTCGGGCTTTCTTTCATCGGTTTCGGTGCCACCGGTGCCACTACCATGGTCGATCAGGCCTGCGTCAAACGGCTGGATGCCCGCGAATTCCGCGCCATGGGATTGAACGATGTTGCCCGGCACTGATGTGCCAGAGTGATGCCAACCGCCGCGCCGTGGAGGCAACCGGACATGCGTGCCCGGGCACACCCGCTCCGGTAGCACAAGCGCTTAAGCTGAAGCCACACCACCGCTCAGCAGCAAAGAAAGCAGCCGCACGCCAATGGCCAAAACTGGCGGAACACAACCAGCGGCCACGGACACTGCCACCAGAACCAGCGTGCAACCCGAAGTCACCCAATCGGCGCATCTGACCACACCTGTCAACACAGCGGGCAAACACGCGTCTGATCTTGACGAATCGGGCCAGAAAGTCGCCGCCGCAGGCCCCAGCCGCCCCTCCAGCACGGTATTGCTGACTGGCACGAACAGCCCGCAGAAATGATGGCATGAGTGTTCATGTCAGACAGGGCGGGATGGGTGACGTGCAGGCATAGGTTATGGCAACAGCAGTTGCCATGGCGCGCTCGTCCATCCCGTTGATGCGGGCAAGAAAACGGCAGGGGGCATGATGAAAACGATGATGATCACGGGCCGGCCAGTGCGCTAATGAGCATGTCCACGTTGGCGCAGCAAAACCTGCTGTCGATACAGCAAGGCGTGTTGTCGCTGGAGCCGCCGGGGCACAGCATTTTCCTGTCTCTGGAACCACCAGGGCATGCAGTGGGAATACCACAAAACGATAAGCTGTTTCCTATTGAAGCGCGACGCTGCCTGTTTGGTTTTGCCCCGCTGGACATCGGCATGCCTTCCTCCACCATCGCTGAATGGACGTCAAATCCCGGGCACCATGCTGGGCAACGAGCGGTTAAGCCGCGTGGACGACAACAGCAGTTCAGCTTCCGCGTCGTCGTTGACCCGCCTGTGGAGCCATGGCAACGGCAACCTGACGGAAATCACGCAGGAAACCACCATCACCCGCAACGGTAAAACCTATCGTCACTCTTCGCAGCGCTGGCTGCGTAATGCGGCGCCGTCGTTCAGCAGTCCGGAATGGCATTATTTCTATTACTGCCGATAACAATGGCGCACAGATGACACGCGCCACCGGTCCGGCGTCCGCCCCGACAACGGGCTGACACCGGGCAGACGCCTGTTTCCCCTTCGGCCAAGTTGGGTAGAATGCAAGCTTGCATTTTCCCGAAGCCACCATGTCCCATACTTTCTTCTGGCACGATTACGAAACCTTCGGCGCCGTGCCACGCCGGGGATCGCCCCAGCCAGTTTGCTTAAGCATCCGCACCGATGCCGAACTGAACGAAATTGGCGAACCGGTAATGCTTTATTGCCGTCCCGCGCCCGATTATCTGCCCGCGCCGGAAGCCTGCCTGATCACCGGCATTACCCCGCAACATTGTTTGCAGCATGGCGTGGCCGAGCATGAGTTTGCCGGAGTGATCGAGCGCGAACTGGCCACGCCCGGTACCGTTGGCGTGGGCTATAACTCCATCCGCTTCGATGACGAAGTGACGCGCTTTTTGTTCTGGCGCAACCTGATCGACCCGTATGCGCGCGAGTGGCAAAACCAGTGCGGACGCTGGGATATTCTGGATCTGGTACGGGCAACTTATGCCTTGCGCCCGCAGGGTATTCATTGGCCGCAGCACGAAGATGGCCGCACCAGCTTCAAGCTGGAACACCTGAGTGCCGCCAATGGTCTCGCGCATGAAGCCGCGCACGATGCCTTGTCCGATGTGCGCGCCACCATTGCCTTGGCACGGCTGATCCGGCAACACCAGCCCAAGCTGTTTGATTTTTATCTGTCGCTGCGCAAGAAAGATGCCGTCAAGGTGCAACTATCGGTACACGACCCGCGTCCGGTATTGCACATTTCCGGCATGTACGGGGCGGAGCGAGGCAATCTGGCCATCGTCTGGCCGCTGGCGGCGCACCCCACCAACAACAACGAAATCATCGTCTGGGATCTGGCGCACGACCCGGCCGAACTGATGGGACTGGGGCCGGAAGCAATACGCCTGCGCCTGTTCAGCCGCGCTGACGAGATGCCCGATGGCCTCACCCGTTTGCCGATCAAGACCATCCACATCAACAAGTCGCCGTTTGTGGTCAGCAACTTGAAAGTACTGTCGCCGGAACAGGCGACGCGCTGGGGCGTGGACATGGCTCGCGTACTGCGTCATGCCGAGCACGCCCGGTCATTGCCCGACCTGACACCCGTCTGGCGTGGCGTGTTCCAGCGCGAACCGGCGGCAGCGCCGGACGTGGACGAAAACCTGTACGGTGGTTTTGTTTCCAATAGCGATCGCAAAGTGCTGGCGCGCTTACGCCAGCTGCCCGCCGCCCAGCTTTGCGGTGAAATGCCGTTTTTTGAAGATGCACAGTTGGCCGAATTGCTGTTCCGCTATCGTGCCCGCAATTTTCCGGACAGCCTGTCGGGCGAGGAACAGCAGCGCTGGCAGGCATGGTGCAAGGCCAAGCTGCTGGATGGAGCCATCGCTAAGCCGCACCCGCCGCGCCTGTCTGGATGAAATCGCCGCCCTGCGCGCCACGGCGGACAGCTCTTAACAACAGGCCATCCTCGATAGCGTGCAAAGCTACGTGAATGACATTGCCTGAGCGGCGTTCGGCCAACCTTGCAAGGTTGGCCGAAATGCTACAATGCGCGCCATGATGCCCACACCACCCGACCTGACCGAACACCCTTCTGCCATCCTGTTGATGGGCCCCACCGCCTCCGGCAAGACCGGCCTCGCGCTGGAGCTGGCGCGCCGCTTTCCCGTGGAGATCATCAGCGTGGATTCCGCGCTGGTCTATCAGGGCATGGATATCGGCACCGCCAAGCCGAGCGCGGACGAACGGGCCGTCTGCCCGCACCACCTGATCGACCTGATCACCCCGCTGGAGGTCTACTCGGCCGCGCAATTTCATGCCGATGCCAACCGGCTGATTCACGCCATCAACGCGCGCGGCCATCTGCCGCTGTTGGTGGGCGGCACCATGCTCTACTACAAGGCACTGCTGGAGGGCCTGTCGGACCTGCCATCGGCCGATCCGGCGCTGCGGGCGCAACTGGATGAACAGGCACAACAGCACGGCTGGCCCGCCATGCATGCCAGGTTGGCCGAACTGGACCCGGACACCGCTGCCCGCCTGAACCCCAACGATTCACAACGCATCCACCGCGCGCTGGAAGTCTGCCTGCTGGCAGGCGAACCCATGTCGCGACTGGTGGCACGTGGCAAAGAAGCCGCGGCCAACTTCCGTTTTCTGCCGTTAGCGCTGGTGCCTGCCGAACGGCGCTGGCTGCATGAACGTATTGCCCAGCGCTTTGAGCTGATGCTGGAACAGGGTTTTCTGGATGAAGTTTCCGCCTTGCGCCAGCGCTATCCGGCACTCACTACCGACCTGCCCTCAATGCGCTGCGTTGGCTACCGCCAAGCCCGGGATTATCAGGACGGGCTTTGCGACTACCCGGCATTTGTCGAAAAAGGCATCGCCGCGACGCGCCAGCTGGCCAAACGGCAACTCACCGGATGCGCAGTCTGCCCATCGTGCCGGTCAATGCGCAGCAACCGCAACTGGCCACCACGCTGTGTCAGGCGGTGGAAGCCTTCCGGCAACACCAGCCATTGCCGCCATCATTACCGTATAGCGGCCAGTATTAAGCCATACGCCATCATGACAAAGGCCCGCCGAAGCGGGCCTTGTTCGTGGCACAGCAAGCTGTAATCAGCGCACGGCCACCAGCTTGATTTCCACTTTCCATTCCGGATTAGCTAGTTCGGCTTTTACCGTGGCACGGGCCGGAACGTTGCCAGCCTAAGACCGCGGGCATCCCATGCCTGATTCATGGCGTCGTAGTCGTCCATGTCGGCCGAGGAAAATGGTGACATCAACGATCTTGCTCTTGTCCGAATCCAGTTCGGCCAACAGCGTGTCGATTTGTGCCAGCACATTGGCGGTCTGCGCCCGGGCGTCGTCCATGGTGTTTTCCGGTACCTGCCCGGCCGGAAAATCAGCCCATTGCTCACCACGGCTTCGGCCAGACGGGCTCCCTGTTTGTGACGGTAAATGCTCATAACGATTCTCCTGTTGAGGCAAGCGATAACAGCGCGATTCTACCGGCAATCCTGCGCACCCAGCAAAAAGCCCGCACAGGGCGGGCTGGAAACATCAGGTTAAACAAGCCTTAGGCGATGGCAACCAGCTTCAGGCTACGGGCAAACTGCTGCAAGGCGGTGATGCCGCTGGCTTCGGCACGACGGCACCAGTCCTGCAACTCCTTGAGCAGTTGTTCGCGGCTGAGCGACGAACGTTCCCACAGGCGAGTCAGTTCTTGGCGCATCGAGTACACCGTATCCAGCACCTTGCTTTGCGCCAGCAGGGCCGCCAGCTGTTCACGCTCCACTTCCGGCGTGTCCTTGGCATCCTGCTTGAGCCAGATTTTCATCTGACGCTTGATGTTGAGGTTATGCAGTTCCGGCAGCGAAATCTTTTCCAGCTCGCTACGGTAAACGTCTTTCAGCTCACGGGCATAACGCGCGGCAATGGCATAACGGTTGGCAATAATCGCCTGGACATGTTCCAGATCCAGCTGCGGACGGCTGGCGTCTTCGGCCAACTTGGGCGCCACGCGCAGCACCTTGGCCAACCCCAGCGTTTCCATGATACGGATATACATCCAGCCGATGTCGAACTCGTACCATTTGTAAGAGAACTTGGCCGAGGTGCCAAAGGTGTGGTGATTGTTGTGCAGCTCTTCGCCGCCAATGAGGATGCCCCACGGAATCAGGTTGGTGGACGCATCTTCGTTTTCAAAGTTGCGATACCCCCAGAAGTGGCCCACGCCGTTGACCACACCGGCGGCCCAGAACGGAATCCACACCATCTGTACCGCCCAAATGGTCAGGCCAATCGGGCCAAACAGCAGCAAATCCAGCGCCATGGTAATGAAAATGCCTTTGGCACTATGGCGGGTATAAACATTGCGTTCCAGCCAGTCATCCGGCGTTCCCCGACCAAATTTTTCGATCAGGTCCTTATCCTTGGCCGCGCCGCGATACAGCTCGGCACCTTGCCACAATACTTTTTTCAGGCCCAGCACCTGCGGGCTATGCGGGTCTTCCGGCGTTTCGCAACGCGCATGGTGTTTGCGGTGAATGGCGACCCATTCCTTGGTCACCATACCCGTGGTCAGCCACAGCCACAGGCGGAAGAAATGATTGACGACCGGATGCAGATCCAGACCACGGTGAGTCTGACTGCGATGCAGAAAGATGGTAACTGACGCGATGGTGATGTGAGTCAGGATCAATGTTGCCACGATATAACCCCACCACGGGAGATCGAGTAAGCCGTTAAACCATGCCATTAAGCGCTGCACCTCTACTAACAATAAAAAAGTCATTCTATACAATCACTCAGGCGCTGTCAGAGAGTTTTCATCCGGGTACATATTCCAAAGCAGCATGGTGTAACATAGAGCGTCATTTCATCCACTTCAGAAAAACGCTTGTGTTGCCCAAACAACGCCTGATCATTGCCGGAGCCACGCTGGGTGGCCTCTTTGTGCTTTACGGTGCTGCCGCCTACTGGGCTGGCGTGAAAGCCGAAGACACCCCGGAAGAACAGCACCGCATGCTGGCCGGACTCTCCATTTTCAAGGTCAAGAGCCACAGCTACCAACGCGGCTGGTTCTCGTCCACCGAAACCACGGAACTGGTGTTCAACCGCTTCTGTCCGGGCCGTATGAAAGCATGCTGCCGGATAACCTGCGGCCGCTGCTGAACTCCACCATCAAATACACCCATACCATCCAGCATGGTCCGTTGCCGGGTATTGGTCATTTCGACTTCCGTCCGGCGCGCGCACTGGTGACCACCGAATTCGCCATGAGCGAGGGGACGCGCAAGACGCTGAAAACCTTCTTCGGCGACAAGGACCCGATCACCATCACCAACCGCCTCGGCTTTGGCGGCGGTGGCGAGCTGAAGGTATCGGTGCCGTCTTTCGACTACGAAGAAGCACTATCCGGCGTCAAGATGAAGTGGAAGGGCTTTGACCTGAAGGTGGATTACGCCTCGGGTTACAAGGAATACAAGACCGAGGCCCTCTCGCCCGGCTTCCTGCTGGAAGCCGCCAGCAAGGGCACGGTGGCGTTTGATAACGTCAAATACCTCTCCGACATCCGTCCGGGCAATACCGGCGTCAAGCTGGGCACCAGTGAACTGACGGTCGGCAATGTTCAGCTCAACTGGAAGGAAAGCGTTCCTTACAGCATAAAGCTGAACGAGCTGCTGTACCTGATGACCCGGGTACGGGTGGGCGAGTTCATCAACCCGAGTGGCGAATTCAAGCCTTCCGCAGTTTCGCTCAAGGCCTTGCGCTACCAGATCGTGACCAGCGAACAGGACGAGTTCATCAACACCCGCGGCAAGGTGGATTTCAGCCAGTTCAACTACAACGATTCCCACTATGGTCCGATGCGGCTGGATATTTCGGCCAACCATCTGCACGGCCCGACGCTGATCAAGCTGGACCAGGCCATCAGCAAGATTCCGTTTGAAGGCGTCGACCCGGCGGTGCTGCGCAAGCAGTATATCGATGCCATCAAGAAGAACGGCATCCCGCTGCTGGAAAACAACCCCAAGCTGATGGTCAACGAGTTCTACCTCAAGATGCCAACCGGGGAAGCCAAGCTGGAAGGCTCGGTGGAACTGCATGGGCTGAAAGAGGCCGATCTGAAAGACCCGATCACCTTCATCAAGCGCTTTGAAGCCGCCGCCAAGGTTAGCCTGCCGCGCCAAACGCTGGAAAACCCGGTGATTGCCCGTGCGCGCAATCTGTTCACCGTGGACCAATCGGCAGAAGAGCAGCCGAACATGGCCGAAGTGGAAGACCTGGCGCGCAGCCTGCTGGACAGCCAGCTGGCGCAATGGACCGCGCAACAGTATATCCAGCAGGCCAACGGCCGGTGTCCACCCAGCTGGATTACAAAGGTGGCCTGTTGACCATCAACCACAAGAAGGTGCCGCTGCCGTGGGAGGTGTCGGACGAACCGGCCCCGGCCTCGGCCCCCGTCGCCCAAACGGCCCCAGCGGCCAAGAAATAAGCTGATCGTCCCAAAGGGCATGCTCCTTTGGGACAGCTGCTGCCCTGGTGGGGTAAGCGTCATACTCACCTCACGACGCCCCTCCTCCTCTGCCGTTCCTCGCTCACGTTACCAAGGAGCCGCGCATGTCCCGCTGGAAACCCAACACCACCGTGGCCGCCATTCTGGAGCAGAACGGACGCTTCCTCATGGTTGAGGAAGACACCACAGACGGTCGCCGTTTCAACCAACCGGCGGGTCACCTCGAACGCGGCGAAAGCCTGATCGAAGCGGTGGTACGCGAAACGCTGGAAGAAACCGGCTGGCACTTTACGCCCACCGCACTGGTCGGCATTTACCTTGCCGAAAGACCCGAGAGCGACATCAGTTACCTGCGTTTTGCCTTTACCGGCACGCTCGTGCGGCACGACCCCTCACGCGCACTGGATGATGGCATCATCGCTGCCCGCTGGCTGACCCATGAGGAAATCGTGGCGCAACAATCCCGGTTGCGTAGCCCGGTGGTACTTGAGTCACTGCATGACTATCTCCAATCTGCCCGCCATCCGCTAAACTTGCTGCATCACATCCGCTAAACCGGGCCTGACCGCTCAGGAGGTGTTCATGCTGCTGCGCTTTGTGCTACTGCTGCTGTGGTTGCCCGCGGGCTGGCTGTATGCGGACACGCTCAATATTTGCTACCATTACGGCTGCTCGAAACATGCCTATTTCGAGATTTCCCCCGAGGCAGAACAGCGCCTGAGCACCCTGCTGGACAGTGCCAATTCCCCCGATAGCGAGCGTGAACGCGTCAAAGACGCGGTGGTCGAACTGTATCGGCAAGCCGGACAGAGCACGCCGGTCTGGCAGGACAAAGGCGGTAACGTCAATGATGGCCCGGTGGACGGCCGCATGGATTGCGTCGATCACAGCAGCAATGTCACCACGTTTCTGCGCTATCTGCAGGGCAAAGGCTGGCTCAAATACCATGTAACCGCCACCCCGCAGTGGCGCGCGCCCTGGATTGTCGACCTGCATTACACCGCCGTGCTGCATGATGCCACCACCGGTGACGACTGGGCGGTGGATAGCTGGTTCAAGGATTTTGGGGCGCCACCGGCGGTGGTGCCTCTGACTATATGGAAAGAAGGATACGCCCCGTGACGGGTAAAAAACGTATTGTTGTCGGCATGTCCGGCGGAGTGGATTCGTCAGTGACCGCCCTGGCTGTTGAAACAGCAAGGCCATGAAGTCATCGGCGTGTTCATGCAAAACTGGGAAGACGATAACGACAGCGAATACTGTTCCATCAAGGAAGACTCGCTCGATGCCATGAGCGTGGCCGACGTGGTGGGCATCGACATGGAAATCGTCAATTTCGCCAAAGAATACAAGGACCGGGTGTTTTCCTACTTCCTCAAGGAATATGCCGCCGGACGCACGCCCAACCCGGATGTGCTGTGTAATGCCGAGATCAAGTTCAAGGCATTTCTCGACTACGCCATGCAACTTGGCGCCGACTGCATCGCCACCGGCCACTATGCGCGCAAGCTGGAACGCGATGGCAAGCATTACCTGATGAAGGCGGTAGACAACACCAAGGACCAGAGCTATTTCCTGTATCGGCTGAATCAGTCGCAACTGTCCAAGTCCATTTTCCCACTTGGTGAGTTGCGCAAGACCGAGGTGCGCAAGTTGGCCGAACAGGCTGGCTTGCCCACGGCAGCCAAGAAAGACTCCACCGGTATCTGCTTCATCGGCGAGCGCCCTTTCCGCGAGTTTCTGCAACGCTACCTGCCTACGCAACCGGGCCAGATGGTGCTGCCGGACGGTAGCGTGGTGGGCGAACACATCGGCCTGATGTATTACACGCTGGGGCAACGCAAGGGGCTAAACATTGGCGGCAGCAAGGATGGTAGCGGCGAGCCCTGGTTTGTCGCGGGCAAGGATATTCCCGGCAACCGGCTGATCGTGGTGCAAGGTCACGACCACCCGCTGCTGCTAAAAACCACGCTCGACATGGCCGATCTGAGCTGGACGCTGGATGACGCGCTAAAAAGTGGCGACTATGCCGCCAAAACCCGCTACCGCATGGCGGATGCGCCCTGCACGCTGTCCACGGTGGTTGATGGACAAGCCACGCTGACGTTCCGCGATGCGCAATGGGCCGTCACGCCGGGCCAGTCTGCCGTACTGTACGACGGCGATATCTGTCTGGGCGGCGGCATCATCATGTAACGCTACCCAAACAAAAGGCCGGATCGATATCCGGCCTTTTTTGCATCCATGATCAGGATCTGAGCGGTAGCGGAGTCAGCGCACGCAGCCTGAGCGCCACCAGCATCAAAATCGTCAGCCCCAGTGCCGATAATGCCGGCAACGCCAACCCAGCCATCAAAGCGCCACATCAGGCCGGAAAACGACCCCAGCAAACTCGACCCGAGATAATACGCGGTCAAATAAAACGCCGATGCCAGAGCCTTGGCACGCAACGTGCGCCGCCCCACCCAGCTGCTGGCGACCGAATGCCCGCCAAAGAAGCCAAAGGTAAACAAGGCGATTCCCAACATCATCGGCAACAGATGGCTGGCCAGCGTCAGCGCCAGGCCAATGCCCATCAGCAGCACCATCACCCATAGCACATTGCGGCGACCAAACCGGTCGGCCAACCGCCCGACCCACGCCGATGACCACATGCCGACCACGTACAGCGAGAACACCAGCCCAAGCACACTGGGACGCAGATCATACGGCGGCGCCATCAGGCGATAGCCCAGATAATTGTACAAGCTGACAAAACAGCCCATCAGCAGGAAGCCGGACAAGAATAGCCACGGCAAACCGGCGTCACGCAAGTGACTGAGCACATCCTGACGCAGCTGGACGACATTGAGCTGGATCGGCTTGAAATGGCGCGAAGGCGGCAGACAACGACGAAACTCCCACGCGCCCGCCAGCCCGAGCAAGCCCAGCGTCAGGATCGCCGCACGCCAGCCGAAACCATCGGCCAGTACCGAGGCAAGAAACCGTCCGCACATGCCACCCAGCGCATTCCCGGCGATATACAGCCCCATGGAACGCCCCAGCGACATCGGGTCAACCTCTTCGCTCAGATACGCCATCGCCACCGCTTAAGCAAACCGGCCAGCGCAATGCCAAACAAACTGCGCAACAGCAAAAACTGCTGAAAACTGCTGGCAAACGAGGCCAGCACCATCAGGAGTGCCGCCAACACCAAGGCCGTATTCATCACCGGTTTTCGGCCAACCTTGTCCGCCAGCAAGCTGGCCGGAATCAGGCTGAGCGCCAGCCCGGTGGTCGACACCGACACCGCGCCACTGGCCATCGCTGCGACAGGTGGAAGTCGTGCGAAAACATCGGCATCAGCGGCTGGGTGCAATACAGCAGGGAAAAGGTGGCAAAACCGCCGACAAACATGGCGCGCGTGGTGGCTCGAAACGGCTGCGTACCGGCCTGCAGTTTTTCCTGCGGTACGGCCGGTGCCGCACAGGCTGCAACGGGCCGTTCACTCCTGCCCTGCTCCGCAGGGGTCACCAATGGCACCGGGCAAGACGACAGATCGGAAGGCATTACATCAATCCAGAAACAAGTGGGGATGTGGTCAAGCATAAGGCTTGGAACAACCGCAAGTACAATATATATTTATGGCTTGATTGATAGCTTATAAATATCAATGGAACTCCGCCATCTGCGCTACTTTGTGGCCGTTGCAGAAGAACTGCACTTCACCCGCGCCGCAGCACGGCTGCATATTGGCCAGCCGCCGCTCAGCCAGCAAATCCAGGGCGCTGGAAGCCGAACTTGGCGTGCCACTGTTTTGCCGCCACCAGCGCAAAGTGAGCCTGACCGAAGCTTACCAGCATTTTCTGCGGCGCGCGCGCAAGATACTGGCCGATACGCAGGATGCCGCCGACGAAGCACGCCGCGTAGCGCGTGGCGAACTGGGCGAACTGCGCGTCGGCTTCACCTCGTCATTACCGCTGGCGCCGATTTTGCTTAAGCCGCCCTGCACGCCTATCGCCATTCCTATCCGGACGTCACGCTTACCCTGCGCGAAATGTTCAGCTCGGACCAGTTCCCGGCTTTGCAACGGCAAGAACTGGATGTCGGCTTCGTGCGCTTTAGCGGCCTGAAACCGGCCGAACAGATTCGAGTGCGCGAATTACGCCGCGATCGTCTGCTGGTAGTCATCAACCAGCAGCATCCGCTGGCACACCAACCACAACTGTGGCTGCAACAGCTGCGCAACGAGCGGCTGATCTGCTACCCACGCACCGGCTACCGGGCTCAATACCGTGGTGCGGCAACTGTGTCAGCAACAACAGGTGGAATTGCGCATTGCGCAGGAAGCAGGCGAAGCCACCACGCAGATTGGTCTGGTGGCCGCCGGGCTGGGGATTGCCATCTTGCCATCACCGCTGGAATGCGTGCAGATCGCCGGGGTACGCTACATACCGCTGGCGGATGAGGGAGCCTATCTGGCCATGGGCGTTGCCACCCGCGAAGGGCAGGAATCGGCGCTGGTCAGCGGCTTTTTGCAGCAACTGTCGGCGGATAGCGCCTTGGCGGGATAACGATCAATACGCCGGGGCCAGCGGCTCGGCTTCATCCCACAGCCGCTGCCACTCGGTTTGATAGACGGCCGCCAAGGCCGGGACACGCCACAACACCAGCGCATTTTCAGCATTTTTGTTGGCTGCGGCGGCGGTGTAATTGAAACTGCCCAACTCCAGATGCTGGCCGTCCACCACGATAAACTTGTGGTGATGGATGGCGTAATGACCATTCAACCGCACCGGCACGCCCTGATTGGCAAGAAACGTCACGGCACTATAGGCCTTGCGGTTGTCCTTGCGATCCGCCACCACCTGCACGCTCACCCCGCGCTGCTGTGCGGCCAGCAGGGCCATCGCGACCGGCTTGCAGGAAAAGCCGTAAGCCGCCACCTGCACGCTGTGCTGCGCCGCACCAATCGCCGCCAGCACCACGTCCAGAGCGCCCCGATTGGGCGAAAACCCTACCTCAAATGCAGCACCGTTTGGCAGCGGGGTTTCGGCCAACACGGGAAACGGCAAGGCCAACAGCAGCCATAGCAAGCAATGTTTACACGATCGGAACATGGCGACGCACTCACAAAAAACCCGCCCGGGGCGGGTGGATCAGTTCAGAGTTCAACCGGGCGGTTATTCAGCTTGAGCTTGCCGGTTAGCCGGTGTGATCATAGCTGACGATTTCAAACGGATTGCCAAACGGGTCGCAAAATGAAATCGAGCAGAAAAACTGATGATTGCGCACCGAATCGCGGGCAATCGTTTCTCCGCTGCGCGTGGTCACCCGTTCCCCGGCTAGCTGATCGATCCATTCCAGAAAATCCTGCCCGCCCACCACAAACGCCACCGGGCCCGGCTCGCAAATCGGCACATCGGTTTCGCCAATGGCCAAACGCACGGTGCTGCTGGCGTTTACCAGCATGACCTCGTTGTGCGGCGCCGTTTGCGTTTGCTTGTAACGCGGATCCGCCACCAGTCCCAGCACGCGCTGATACCAGTTGATCGCTTTGGCCACGTCGGTGACGCGTATGTGGATATGATCAATCTTGCCAAGAGACAGCATTGCTTCCTCGTTACCGTTTAGTGCGGTGTTCAGTAAAAAATCCAGCCGACAGGCTTCCTGTCGCAAGCGCAGCGGGCCGACCACCTTCATCGTCATGATAAGGTCAGTATAACGGCATAGTTTTTCATTCTAGGCATCAATCCCCAGAAACATGCAAACTTATCGGCTCAGCATCGGCTTGAGATAGCGGCCGGTATGGCTGGCCGGGTTGGCCGCCACTTGTTCCGGCGTACCGCTGGCGATGATTTGCCCGCCGCCCGCGCCACCTTCCGGCCCCAGATCGATCAGCCAGTCGGCCGTCTTGATCACGTCCAGATTGTGCTCGATCACCACCACGGTATTGCCGTTTTCGCGCAGGCGATGCAATACCTGCAGCAGCAGGTCGATATCGTGGAAATGCAGGCCGGTCGTCGGTTCATCCAGAATGTAAAGCGTACGCCCGGTGTCGCGCTTGGACAGCTCCAACCCCAGTTTCACCCGCTGTGCTTCGCCTCCGGACAGCGTGGTTGCGCTTTGCCCCAGCCGGATATAGCCCAAGCCAACGTCCATCAGCGTTTTGAGCTTGCGTGCCACCGTCGGCACCACGCTGAAAAACTCCAGCGCCTGCTCCACCGTCATGTCCAGCACCTCATGGACATTCTTGCCTTTGTACTGCACTTCCAGAGTTTCGCGGTTATAGCGCTTGCCGTGGCACACGTCGCACGGCACGTAAACGTCCGGCAAAAAGTGCATTTCCACTTTGATAACGCCATCGCCCTGACACGCTTCGCAACGCCCGCCTTTGACGTTGAAACTGAAACGCCCCGGCCCATAACCGCGTTCACGCGAGAGCGGCACGCCAGCAAACAGTTCACGAATCGGCGTGAACAGGCCGGTATAGGTGGCCGGATTGGAGCGCGGCGTGCGGCCAATCGGGCTTTGATCGACGTTGATCACCTTGTCCAGTTGCTGCAACCCTTCGATGTCATCAAACGGTGCTGGGCTATCGCTGGCGCCGTTGAGTTCGCGCGCCGCAATCTTGTACAGCGTATCGTTGATCAGCGTGGACTTGCCGGACCCGGACACACCGGTGATGCACACCAGCATGCCCAGCGGCAAATCGAGGGTGACGTTTTTCAGGTTGTTGCCGCTGGCGCCCTTGAGTTTGAGCATGCGTTCCGGGTTCAGCTCGCGCCGCCCGCCCGGCATGGAAATGGTGCGGCGGCCCGACAGGAACGCACCGGTGACCGAATGTTCATCCGCCGCCACTTCGGCTTAAGCGTCCCGGCGACCAGCACATGCCCGCCATGTTCGCTTGAGCGCCCGGCCCCATATCGACCAGATAATCCGCCGCCCGGATGGCATCTTCATCGTGTTCGACCACGATCACGCTGTTACCCAGATCACGCAGCCGCAACGTGGCCAGCAGGCGGTCGTTGTCGCGCTGGTGCAAGCCGATGGACGGTTCATCCAGCACGTACATCACACCGGTCAGGCCGGAGCCGATCTGGCTGGCCGGGCGGATACGCTGTGCTTCGCCCCCCGACAGGGTATCGGCAGAACGTGACAGGTTGAGGTAATCCAGCCCGACATTATTGAGAAACGACACCCGCTCGCGGATTTCCTTGACGATCTTCTCCGCCACCGCCTGCTTCTGCCCGGAGAACTCAAGTTGGCCGAAAAAGGCTTCGGTTTCCTTCAACGGCAGCTGATTGATGTTGTACAAGGTGCGGCCACCGACAAACACATGGCGCGCCTCCAGCCGCAAACGCGAGCCATGGCAATGCGGACACACCTGATTGTTCTGATACTTGGCCAGCTCCTCGCGCACCGCGGTCGAATCGGTTTCGCGGTAGCGCCGCTCCAGATTGGGCAAGATGCCTTCAAACGGATGGGCGCGCGAAAACTTGGTGCCCTTTTCCGACAGATAGGTAAATTCGATGCTCTCACGCCCGGAACCATGCAGCACTACGTGCCGTACCCGCTCGGGCAAGTCTTCAAAAGACAGGTCGAGCGAAAAACCATAATGGTCGGCCAACGCCTGCAGCATCTGGTAATAGAACTGGTTACGCTTGTCCCAGCCCTTGATGGCGCCAGCACCCGTGCTCAGTTCCGGATGTGCCACCACGCGGGAGGGATCGAAGAACGTGATCTCGCCCAGACCATCGCACTTGGGACAGGCGCCCATCGGATTGTTGAAGGAAAACAGCCGTGGTTCCAGTTCCGGCAAGCTGTAGCTGCACACCGGGCAGGCAAACTTGGCAGAAAACCAGTGTTCCTTGCCACTGTCCATTTCCACCGCAATCGCCCGGCCTTCGGCATGACGCAATGCAGTTTCGAAGCTTTCGGCCAACCTCTGTTGCATGTCCTCACGCACCTTGAGGCGATCCACTACCACCTCGATGGTGTGCTTCTTGTTCTTGTCCAGCGCCGGGATGGCATCCACTTCATACACTTCGCCATCCACCCGCACCCGCACAAAGCCCTGCGCGCGCAGATCATCGAACAGGTCCAGATTCTCGCCCTTGCGCCCCATGATCACCGGCGCCGGGATCATCACCTTGGTTGCCTCCGGCAAGGCCAGCACATGGTCCACCATCTGGCTGACGGTTTGCGACGCCAGCGGTACGCCGTGTTCCGGGCAATGCGGCTCGCCAACGCGGGCAAACAGCAAGCGCAGGTAATCGTGAATTTCGGTGACAGTACCGACGGTCGAACGCGGGTTGTGGCTAGTGGCTTTCTGCTCGATGGAAATCGCGGGGCTCAAGCCCTCGATCAGATCGACATCCGGCTTTTCCATCAGTTGCAAAAACTGACGAGCATAAGCCGACAGGCTTTCCACATAGCGTCGCTGGCCTTCGGCATAAAGGGTATCGAAAGCCAGTGACGATTTGCCCGAGCCAGACAGCCCGGTAATGACAATCAGCTGATTGCGCGGCAAATCCAGATTGATGTTCTTGAGATTATGCGTCCGTGCGCCACGAATGCGGATGGTGTCCATATCAGCGCCAGTTACTCAGTGAGTCGGGGAACCTGATAATATACCCGACTTAATGAGGTTTACTCCACCTGCATCTGCGTGTCAACGCATCTGGCAGGCCGCCGTTCAGCTTGATACCCCCACCATTACAATCATAAGCTGACAATGAATTCGCTAGAGTTACGTGCCAGCCCTGGGTCTGGCAGGCGTCTATGCCCTACGGATGCTGGGCATGTTCCTGATCTTGCCGGTGTTTGCCCTGTACGCGCAGACACTGCAAGGTGCCCACAACCACACCCTGATCGGTTTTGCCCGGGTAGCTACGGCCTGACCCAGGCCCTGCTGCAACTGCCGCTGGGCATGCTGTCCGACAAGGTTGGCCGAAAAAAAGTGATCTACGCCGGTTTGGTGCTGTTTGCCATCGGTAGTTTCGTCGCCGGTGCCGCCCACGACATCACCATTCTGACCATTGGCCGCACCATTCAGGGCGCTGGCGCCATCTCCGCCGCCATTACCGCCCTGCTGGCCGACCTCACCCGTGAAGAAAACCGCACCAAAGCCATGGCCATGATCGGCATGAGCATCGGTACCACCTTTGCCGTCAGCCTGGTGCTCGGCCCGCTGCTGGCGCAATACATCGGCGTCAACGGCATCTTTGATCTCACCGGCGTGCTGTCGCTGATGGCGCTGGTTGGCGTCTGGCTGCTGATTCCCAATCCAGCCGTCTCGCGTTTTCACTCCGACACGGAAGCCAACACCGCGCGCCTGCTTACCGTGCTGAAAAACCGCGAACTTTCACGGCTCAACTACGGCATCTTTGCCCTGCACGCCTCGCAAATGGCCATGTTCGTCACCATCCCGTTTGCCCTGATCAAAACCGCCGGGCTCGACAAATCCCATCACTGGGAAGTGTATCTGCCCGTCGTCACCATCGGCTTCCTGCTGATGGTGCCCGCCATTATCTATGGCGAGAAAAAGGCCAAACTCAAGCAGGTATTCGTCGGCGCCGTCGCCCTCATGGCCGCCGCCCAGCTAGGCATGGCACTGGCGCTCGACAGCTTCTGGCTCATCGTAATCTGGCTGGCGCTGTACTTCATCGCCTTCAATATTCTGGAAGCCACGCTCCCTTCGCTGATTTCCAAGATCGCCCCGCCAGATGCCAAAGGCACCGCCATTGGCGTGTATAATACCGCGCAATCATTTGGCCTCTTCCTCGGCGCCGCCGCCGGAGGCTGGTTATATACCCACTACGGCCCCACTGGCGTGTTCGGATTTACCAGTCTGCTGATGCTATCCTGGCTGCTGATGTCCCTGACCATGGCACCGCCGAGCGCCGTGCGTTCCGTCATGTACCAGATCGGCGAAAGCTGGCAAGGTAATGCCCAAACCCTGTCACAGGATTTGACTACCATCCGTGGCGTCACCGAAGCCATCGTGGTACTGGAAGACCGGGTGGCATATCTCAAGGTAGCCCAGCGAGGCTGGGACGAAGAGGCCGTAAAACAACTTATCCAGGAGACCTTCTGAATGGCATCCGTCAACAAAGTGATTCTTGTCGGCAATCTGGGCCGTGACCCGGAAGTGCGTTACATGCCGTCCGGCGACGCCATTGCCACCCTGTCCGTGGCCACCACCGACACGTACAACAACAAGCAAACCGGCCAGCGTGAAGAGCTGACCGAATGGCACCGTGTCGTGTTCTTTGGCAAAACAGCCGAAGTTGCAGCCCAATACCTGAAAAAAGGCTCGCAAGTGTACGTGGAAGGTTCGATCCGTACGCGCAAATGGCAGGACAAAGAAACCGGCCGAGGACCGTTACAGCACGGAGATTCGTGGAGATCGCATGCAAATGCTGGGTGGTCGTAACAGCGGCGGCAGCTCCGCTCCGATGGAAGGTGGCGACGACTACGGCTATAGCGCCCCGGCACCACGCCAGTCGGCACCAAGCAATCCGCCCGCCGCCCCGCGCCGCCAAGAGCCGAAACAGGCGCCGAAGCTGGACGACATGGATGATGACATCCCGTTTTAATTTACACCTGCGATCTAAACTGTAAAGTTTCACCCTAGAGCCCTGCAGCAGCAGGGCTCTTTTCATTTTTACACTGTTCAGAAGAATTTGATTGCCACGAACAAGTGGGGACTGAAAAAGTTATCAACGCACGTCATCTAAGCTCACATCATCCACTCAATAACGCGGACCCACTGCGAATATCCGCTGCTACCAAGTATCTGGGCTCGTGTTACCGCCCAGACAGCCGAATTGAGTCAGATCAACAATGCGGAGGAGAAACAATAGCGGTGATTCACCTTTTCTGCCGGATGATGCTATCTTCCCACTCATGAAAGCCTTGTATCGCATCCTGTTCATGATCCTTCTTGCTCTCCCGGCACTGAATGTGCTGGCGGCAAGTATTGACCTGAACATGATGGACACAATGACCATGCCTGCGACTTGTATGGCGCATGAAAGCCATGTTTCTTGCCATCCGATACTGGCAAGCAAAAGTGTGGCACACCCTGCCAACGTAAAATCACAGCATGAAACGCTGTGTTGTCATGGCAGCTGCCAGTTTTGCATTCCTTCGCTTCCCGCCGCCGCAGGCTTGGATTGTCACCCCCGTTGTGCCAGTTGGCATTTTTGTCCCCACGCTACCCGGCAAGCTTGCCGGTATCACAATTTCTCCGCCCCATCGTCCTCCTTCATTGGCCTGATAGGCCGTTCCAACACACCGGTGTAGCGCCGGTTATTCGAATTAATGTCATCCATCGAAGGAGAGCCGTTATGGCTACTATCCGTACGCATATTCTCGCCACAATGCTGGCCGCCGTCAGCACATCCGTCTTCGCTTCCGTACCTGCCACGGTATACAAGAGCCCGACTTGCGGCTGCTGTGAAGCTTATATCCGTTATCTCAAGCAGAATGGTTTCGATGTCACCGCCATCAATCGCGACGATATGCAGCCGATCAAACAGCAAATGAATGTCACACCGGGTTTGGGCAGTTGCCACACCGCGAAGATCGGGCGTTACACCATAGAGGGCCATGTTCCCGTTGCCGCGATCAAGAAACTTATTGCCAGCAAAGCTGATGTGGTAGGGCTGGCTGCGCCCGGAATGCCGTTGAATAGCCCCGGCATGGGAGAAGAGAAACCCGGTACGCTGGCCATCTATACCATGACCAAAGACCATCGTACCGGCGTGCTGTTTGGTCGCTTCTAAACGATAGACTCAGCCGGGGTGCCGCTGCAACAGCGGCATCCCGGACGTAACAGGGAGTTATCCGTGATAGCTATCCCAAAAAACATAGCTTCCCAGCAGAACCAGAAACAGACCAAACATGCTTTTCAGGGTTTTTGAATCCAGCTGGCTGACCCAACGCGCACCAAACCAGCTGCCAATCAGCAACGACACGGCAATCAGCAAGGCCGCCTTGAAATTGACTTCGCCCTGCCGGTAATACTCGAGTACCGCCAGAATGCCAACCGGCGGCAACAGAATCGCCAAACTGGTTCCTGTTGCCATTTTCTGGGTGAAACCGGCACCATAAATCAGGGCCGGAACAATCAGAACGCCACCGCCGATACCAAATAGACCAGACAAGATCCCGGCACTCAGACCAATCAATACAAACACCATACTATCCATAAAAGCGACTCCGCACGTTTATCGGCTGCATGAGTCGGAACGCATCGCTTCGGCCAACGTTGACAGAGTTGGCCGAAGCGCAAGCGGAGCAAATCGGGAATAGCTCCGGATTGGCGAATAACGGTTGGTGATCTTCCGGTTTTTCCTCAAAATGGGCTTGTCCTGCTGGCGTTGCGACACCGTTGTGGCGCTAGCCCGGTACCTCCAATTTTTCAGGACCCACCATGCTCTATCTTTACACTGCCCAAGATACCGAACAGTTAGCGTCACTCTTGCGTGATGCCCTACCCGGAGTTGATGTGGCCGTGTGGCCGACACAAGTGGATCGCGCCAAGGTTCGCTATGTTGCAGTCTGGAACCCGCCCGACGATTTTTTTGCCGGGTTTCCGCAGCTTGAAGCGGTCTTTGCCTTGGGAGCCGGTGTTGATCGTCTGGTTAGCCGCACGGATCTTCCGCCACATGTTCCGATCATCCGCCTTGTTGACGGCCGGCATGGCGCAGCAAATGTCAGAATACGTGTTGTACGGGGTGTTGCGCCACCAGCGCCATTTTGATCTTTACCAACAGCAACAGGAGCACGGTAACTGGCAGCCACTACCGCCAAAGTCAGCGCATGAAGTGCGCGTAAGCGTGCTGGGGCTAGGGGCGCTGGGGGCTGAGGTAGCCAAAACGCTAGCCGGGTTCGGCTATGCCGTGTCCGGCTGGAGCCGCCGACCCAAGAACTTACCGGGGATTGATTGCTACCATGGTCCGGAAGGATTGGCCTTGCTGCTGACCAGAACCGACGTATTGGTAGGTATGTTGCCCTCAACCCCGGCAACACGTGGGCTGCTCGACCAGCAGCGATTATCGCAACTGCCGCGCGGGGCGACGTTGATCAATGTGGGACGGGGCGACCAGCTGGACGAACAGGCATTGCTCCAGCTACTGGAAAGCGGACATTTGCGTTTTGCCCAACTCGATGTCTTTGCCAACGAACCTCTGCCAGCGGAAAGTCGTTTGTGGCGCCGCAATGACGTTGCCATTACCCCTCACATCGCAGCCGCCACGCTGTATCAACCGGCGGTGACGCAAATTGCCAACAACCTGCAGGCGCTGTCGCGCGGTGAAGTACCGGCAGGACTGGTTGATCGCACACTCGCCTACTAACCCCACGATAACAAGCTGACAACAGGCAGCACTGTTGTTATTTGATGCCGGTAAGGCGCGGCCAGACTGGCTGCCGTGTGCACTTACCACCGATCAGTTCTTACGGAAGGCTGGCAGGGTGTTGAATACCATGCTGCTAGCAACAGGCCAGCTGCGCCCGGTGCCGGGCGGCGATATCGACAAACGCCTGCGCAGCCGGTGATAGCCGGTCAAACTTCAAGGCGGCCAAGGCAATCTCCCTCGGTCTGGGCGGTTGCAGACGGCGGTAGACAACTCCCGCCGGAGGCTCAGGCAAGGCCATGCGGGCGGCAATCGTCACGGCCTCGCCTTGTGCCACAAAGCCCATCATCGAGGTCAATTGCTCAAAGCGGAACAGTGTTTTGGGAACAGCACCCTGAGCGGACAGGAACTGGTCGATATGTGGACCGGAACCAGCAGAGGTACGGATAAATGGCAGGCCATGAAAATCCCCAGCTGAAATGGCCGAGCGGGAAGCCAGCGGGTGGACCGCAGGCAACACCGCAACCAGCTCATCCGTTACCAATGGCAAGGTGTCAAAGCGCTCATCGGGCAACACCACGAAGCCAAGCTCAACGCGTCGTTCCAGTAACCATTGCACCACCACGTCATCCACCACCTCATCAATCTGCACTTCCACTAAAGGATGAGCTTGCTGAAAGTGGGCCAGTAGCACAGGCAATAACCGCAGTGAGGACGTCGCCCCAAACGAGGCAATGCGCAGCGTACCGCGGGCAATGCCTCGCTCCAGATGAGCTTCCTGCTGCAGGGCCTCTTTTTGTTGCAAGATGTCATTGGCACGAATCACGGTAAGCTTCCCTCATCGGTCAATGCCACCACGCCGCCATCGCGACTCAGCAGGCTGACGCCCAGTTCGGTTTCCAGTTGCTTGATGGCATGGCTGACCGCGCTTTGTGTGATGCCCAAAGCAATCGCCGTGCGGGAGAAGCTCCCCACTTTGGCCAGAGCCGAGAAGATTTCCAGTTGCGTGAAAGTCATGAGCTTTTACTCATTCGACGATTAATCAGAACAAGCGGATAGTACCGCGCTTATGAACGCTTCTCGCTATTCCACACATTTGGCGCTGGTAGGTATGGCCGCCTTGTGGGGCGCCTCCGGCCCTGGGGCGTATCGTTGCACAGGCCATGCCGCCGCTAGCCGCTGCCTGCCTGCGTTTTCTGCTCGCGAGCATCGTCCTTGTTCTGTGGCTGCAGCGGAGTGGACGCATGGGAACACTGCGTGCGCTCAACGCCCGCCAGTGGGCCGGATTGGGGTGTGCATCCGCCGTGGGGGTGCTGGGTTATTCCATCTTTTTTTTACTGGCACTGAAAAGCGTCCCAGCTAATACAAGGCAGCCATGGTGGTTGCCCTTAATCCTGTACTGACCTTGCTCTTTGCCGTACTGCTGTTCCATGAGGCCGTGAATGGGGTGATGTGCCCGGGTGTGGTACTGGCGGTGACAGGAGCGCTGTATGCCCTCAGTGGTGGCTCGATGACAGCCTTGCAGCCGAGGCCAATCAGGGACCGGGGAAATGTTGCTGCTGGGATGTGCGGCATGTTGGGTGGGCTACACCCTGATTGGCTGCATGGTACTGATCACGGTTGATGCGCTCACCACCACCGCCGTCACGGCCACCATCGGTGCCGGGCTATTGTTCATCGCCAGCATGGTACTGGAAGGTCCGGCCAAATGGCTGGCATTAGCGGCGGCGCTTACTACGGCCTGGTACAGCATCTTTGCACTGGCCTTTGGCGCAACGGCGTTGGCCTACGCGTGGTATTTGCAGGGGGTAAAGGTATTAGGCGCTGGCGCTGCCGCCGCCTATATGTCACTGGTACCGTTGTTTGGCCTGCTGTTTTCCGGGTTCTGGCTGGGTGAACCGTTTACCGCCTCATTATTACGCGGCGGTGCATTAGCCATCGTTGGCATGTTGTTGATGAATCTTGGCCGTGCAGGGCTGACGAAACGTCCTACCAGAACGAGTCACTGAGCACGGCAACCGCGATTCGGCCCGGGACTGCGCAAGCGAATACCACCACCAGAGAAGCCAAGTGATTCTTATGACCGGCTTTTTTCTTGCTCATCTACCGCTCCCCGCACTGCAAACGCTCAACCAGCAGCTGTCAGCTGACAGGCAAATGGCTCTGCTTTGCTGATGCCCCCCCTCCTCCATGCATGCGGCAAAAGATGTATTGGACCGTACAATTAACGAGCCAATGACATTCTTACCGAGGATTAGTAATTAATTCATTTAAATGACATCTTTAGCTTGCCATCTGCATCATACTGACAATAGAATTTTCTCAATATTCATTCATCAACTAATGCCAAATGAATTATTCGTGTGACTTTAAATTGATAACACAATCCATTTAAAGACATAAACCCATATGGAGAATAAACACCGTAGCAGGAGTTTTTAATACTCCCAATTCAAAAATTTAATATATCCGTGTAGACAGCCTGTAGATATTCTTTTCCTTGCGCCCAATTCTTTAGAAGGCTCAACTTATGAGCACACCGCTTCCGTATCGCAATGGCAATGAAGTAAAACTGCTCCCTGACGAATTAATCGTCACCAAGACCGATCCAACCGGACATATTAGCTATGCAAACAGGGTTTTTATGCGCATTGCGGAATATCCGGAGGATGCATTACTTGGCAAACCTCACAATATTATTCGTCACCCGGATATGCCACGCGGTGTTTATCGGCTGATGTGGAAAACATTACAGGCTGAACAAGAATTCTTTGGTATAGTCAAAAACTACACGGCCACAGGTAACTATTATTGGGTATTGGCAA
The DNA here is from genome assembly GCF_009707705.1 of Paludibacterium denitrificans. Taxonomy (GTDB): domain Bacteria; phylum Pseudomonadota; class Gammaproteobacteria; order Burkholderiales; family Chromobacteriaceae; genus Paludibacterium_A; species Paludibacterium_A denitrificans. The sequence continues at coordinate 544,539 of NZ_WLYX01000001.1, forward strand.
ATGTCACGCCCGATTATGGACAGAATCATAAATTGGAAGGTTATTACTCGGTCAGACGCCCACCTTCCCGTAGCGCCATCGATGCCATCATCCCGATTTATGAGCAAATGCGACAAATCGAGGCGAAAGAAAGCAAAGCCAGTGCCCCGGATGTTTCCATGCAGTGGCTGCTGGATGAGATGAAAAGGCGCGAGATCAGCTACGAGCAATTCGTGCTGCAACTGAATGGACTGACCCCGGCGTCCCAAGGGAGGACAAAATGAGCGGCTCCCGTAAATATCCTCCGTTCCTGCGAACGCAAATACTCTACTGGCTGGTGGCGTTTAACGCGCTCATGGTGATTTCTACGCTGACAGACTGGTTGTTGCCTGATAGCTGGCATGTGCCACTCGGACTGGTTTTGACCGGGCTGGGAATCGGCATTTCCAGTTATCTGTGGATCAACATGCGCCGGATTTTCAAACTGCTGATTTCGCTGAACGAGCAATTGAGCATTGCTTGTACCGGTGAGTTTCATCACCGTGCGGTCAACACCCGCGCCATGGGTGAAGTGGGGATGGTGGCCCGGCAACTGAATGATTTTCTTGATCTTGTTGAAACCTATTTCAAGGAAATCAATACCTGCTTTAATCGTGTCAGCCATGGCGATTATAGCTTAGCGCCCGCTGAATCAGGGCTTGCCGGGGCGGATGTCCGAATCGCTGGGGCATATGGGACAGGCCATTCAATCGATGGAAGACAACAACGCATTTGTCCGCCGCAACAGCCTGTCTTCCCGTTTGACTGCACTCAACAACCCGCACTTGCGCAGCAACCTGTCGGGCAGCCGGGCCGATTTGTCGGAAATCAGCCGGGCCATGGACAAGGTGGCGGAGATTACTCAAGCCACGGCCAGTGGTGCGCGTGAAAGCCCTGGACAGTGCCGTACAACTTTCCGGCCAGCTGGATACGATCGTGCATAGCGTGAGCAGCATGAATGAGGCCAGCGAGGCTCTGGCCAGCGAATGGCAAGGGATTGAAAGTTCGCTGGCTGATATTTCGTCCATTGCCGATCAAACCAATCTGCTGGCGCTGAATGCGGCGATTGAAGCGGCACGCGCAGGGGAAAGCGGGCGTGGCTTTGCCGTGGTGGCGGATGAAGTGCGCAAGTTGGCCGAACGCAGCAAAGACACCGCCAATCGCGTGCAAAACGTGTTGGGCACGTTGTCGAGCCGTATCGACGCGATGCAGCAAAAGGCGGGTGATGCTTAGGCGGCGTGGCACATAGCGTGAAAGATTCGGTGGAATCGTTCCGTCATCGCTTCGAAAGCCCTGGCGACTCATTCGGATCAGGTACTCAGCCGGGTCGTGCGTGTGCGCGATAAATCGCAGACCTCATTGCAGAAAATCGGCCATGTCATGCGCAAGCAGCTGACCTACAACGCGCTGGAAGAGGGCAAGCTGCTGCCGATGAGCCATGATCTGGCCACTTGGCGGCAAGGCGAAGGCGCGGCCGATTTTGGCATGACCCGCACCTTTGCCGAATTGGTCAAACCGGAAGAGCAGATCAAGCGTCATGTGGACGTGGCGCTGACGGCCGCCACGCAAGACGAGCTGAACGAGGAGCTGATCCTCGCCGAAATGACCGCGCTGGAAGAACAGAGCGATAAACTGCTGGCGCTGTTTGACCAGATCGTCGAGGAAAAGCACGCGCGCTGATCATGCCGCGCACCGGCTTCTAGCACGCACCGCCAGCACCATTCACACCAATGGGGTGCTGGCGCGCCCTAGCCGGTCACGTACATGCCGCCGAGGCCGCTTCGTCTGGCGGCATTTCAATTACGATCCAGTCGCTACCGCTCAATTCAGCCTGATGCAGCGTGGCGTAAATCTGGCTGGCATAGCCGTTGGGATCCGCTTAAGCACTCGTTGCCAGAACGTGGTGCATGGCGGTGGCTGCAAACCGATATAGGCACATCGCCCAGCAGGCGCCTGCGTGATCCAGTGCTGGCGTTCGGCCAACTCAAAGCGATAACACGGTAGACGCGGAGCATAGTGTGAACTGAGCGCCCCCGGCACTCTGGGGGTCGCCGCCACCGCGGACGGAGCCTCAACCAGTGGCAGAAAATCTGCCAGTTGCCGGGCGGTAATGCAGCCGGGGCGCAGGATACGGGCCTCGGGTCCGGACAAATCCAGAATGGTGGATTCCACCCCAAAACGGCACTCGCCGCCATCCAGCACCGCATCAATCCGCCCTTCCATGTGACGTTGCACGTGCTCGGCGCAGGTGGGGCTGATATGGCCAAAAGGGTTGGCCGAAGGCGCAACCACCGCGCACCCCAGCCTATCCAGCACGGCCTGAAACTGCGGATGCACGGACCAGCGGATGGCAATGGTGTCCTGACCACCGGTAATCAGGCGCGAGACATCAGGCGCGGCGGGCAATACCAGCGTCAGCGGGCCGGGCCAGAACGCTTCGGCCAACTGGTAAGCCACTGCTGGAATCCGGCACGCCCAACGCGTCAGATGCGCCAGTGCCGGGATATGCACGATCAGAGGGTGATCCGCCGGGCGCCCCTTGGCAGTGAAAACACTGGCGATGGCACGAGGGTTTTCTGCACAGGCAGCCAGCCCGTACACGGTTTCGGTAGGTAACGCGACCAGCCCGCCCTGTTGCAGTAACTGCGCGGCGCGATCGATACCTTGCTGATTGGAGATCAGGTAGTCCATCAGAATTTTTCAAGAAAGGCAGACAGCCACATGGCAAGACGCCATCGACTGTCTGCACAGGTCATCAGACAAGCCGTTGCCGACAAAACGGCGGAACAGGCAAAACCGGGCGACCGGGCTTACAACGCGGCAACATGCCATTCCCCGTCATGCCACTGCTCTACCCCACCTTCGGCGATGCGGTACAGGTGTAACCAGCCGTTGCCGATCAGGCGGGCCACTTCCGGCTGCTGCGAAAGCGCCAAGGCAATCAGCGCGGCGGGCGCATCCAGACACACCGCCAGACGCAATGGTTGATGCCGCCAGTGCTGGCCGTCATGCACGGACTGCCGGGAAAGGCCAATGCGCAGGTCGCCGCTATTGCCCTCGAACACTCCGATACGTCCGCCCACCACGTTATGCAGCAATTTGTTGCCGCTGCCAAAACGCTTGGTATCCACCACCGAGCCGAAGTACTGCATGTTGATCCAGTGCGCCACCATCAGCGGCCCGGCCAGAATGCCGGTCAGCCGCCGGGCATCCGGGTCTTGCCGCCAGACGTATTCGTGCAGGAAGGCACGGCCGTGTAAATCCAGCGCGGCGGTACGCGCGCGCGGGGCGGCGATAAAGAACGCATTATTGGCCAGCCCCCATTCCGGCCGGGTTTCCGCCCAGTGGTGGCCTTTTTGCCGCAACCGGGCCAGCAGTTCGGCATCGTTCATGCCTGCCGGTACGCCATCTTTCCCGGCCCGGCGCGCCCGCGCCGCCGCTTCCACCTGATCCAGTAACGGTCTCAGTTCTTGTGCCCGTTGACGTTGCGGTGCAGTCAGCACCGGGCTTTGCAAAACGTGCAGTTCATCGCTATGTGTCAAATGCAGGCTAGGCAAGAACACCGTGTCGGGCGGAATGGGTAAACCCGCTGCCGCCAGCCCGCTGCGGACATTTGCCTGTTGCAGCCACTCGCTGAGCAACAACACATGCAAGTGGCCGCCATGACCGCCACAGGCACCACATTGCAATGCCGAAGCCTGCGGATTATTGCTGCTGTGACTGGCGTGGCCGACCAGCAACACGGTGCGGGGAAACGTTTTCCCCAACCCCATCGCAGGCAAAATCGTACTCAGCGCGGCAACGATGGCCGGGGTATCCAGTTGTCGTCCGGCAGAAATCACCGCATGGTCGTTATCGTTCAGCCACGGATCGACTTCGGCCAACGAGGCGCGCGCCTTGCTGGGGAAAACCTTACGCAACAGTTTGCCCGCCTTGACCAGACCGGTACTTTCCACCAGCGTAAAGGACGAGAGCGGCGCCCGCTGGAACTGTCCCCATTCGGCCAACCCCTTGCCTTCCGATGGCACCACGGCTTCCCAGCGTGGCGCCAGCAGCCCCGGCAGCCGCGCTTGCGCCCGGCTTCACCGGCAAAGCGGATGGCGACGGGTAAACCAAAGAAACCGGCAAATCCCGCCGTACTGCTGTCCGGCACTACCTGCTCCAGCGCGCGCCGCATCGGCTCGGAACGCACATCAATACAAAACACCGCATGCAGCGCATGGCCCACTGTGCCCGGCTCGGCGGACTGACGCGGCAGCTGTGCCAGCACTGGCGCATGGGTGGCCAACTCGGCCGCGCGTTGCCAGATCAGGCCGCGGCGGCACGAAATGGCCGCCTGCGGTGTGGCAGACCAGCCAGTCTGCCAGCGCTGCCAGAGGCTGCCAACACCACGCTCGCCATCATCCAGCAGATATTCCCGTGCCAGCTGTATGGCCAGCAGTTCTGGCAATACCGGGCTGGATTTGTCGTTTAGTTCGGCCTGCCATTGCAGGTAACGACACCACGCTGCCCAGCCGCTGTTACGCAGCAACAAACTGTAGAACCAGTCGATCAGCCATGGCCCGGCGGGTTGCAAGCAGTCAATCGCCAGCGGGAACAGCGCCTCATGGCTTTGCGGCAAGCTTAAGCAATCTTCTGCTGCAACTGGCGCTGCAGCCCGACATCCTGACTGGGTACCGGTTGCACCGACATTTCGGCCAACCATGCCTGATACATGCTGCGATCACGCTCCGGTTGCCAGTCAGCCTGATCTCGGTCAAACCAGGCCGCACAAAACTGGCTGATTTGCTGCTGCACCACCTGACGCCAGTTCTGCATCCCGGCGTGCCCGGCCGGATCGGTACGGTAATCGCTCATCAATAACGGCGACTCGCCCGTTGCCCCATCGGGGGTCTGTGCCAGCCATTGCTCCACGGCAATGGATTGGTAAACCTCCCGCAACGCCGAGCTCACATGGTGATCAGTGATTCCGCCTGTTGCGTATTGACGGCGATATTCCGCCTCATCCAGATGCAGATGGCTATGGGCCAGATGGCTCAGGCAGGCTTCAGCCTGTGGGAACGTCATGTCCCGCAGCCCCCAGTACGGTGAACTGGCCAGCAGGCTGTCCAATGGCCAACTCGGTGCAATCCGGCCAGCCGCTGTCGTCACCGCCCCTTTCCAGTTCAGATCAGGCTTTCTCATGGGCCACTCCCTTCATCATGCCGGGCACGCCAAAGCGGGGATTTTGCGGAACACGGCCAGAGGTGGTAAGACGCACCCACCATTCATCCAGATACAAACCGCCAAACGCCATGGCATACAGGCGCTGGCTGAGCGGGCTGTCAGGATGGCGCACCAACCATGCCTGCATCAGGTACAGCGCGGCAAAAAACACCACCACCAGCAGCTGACACGACAACGGCACGCTGAAGCGCCATCCAGCTGGATGGCTGCAAACAGGGTATGCAGTAGCAGATAGGCCTGACACAGCAGCAAAGCCAGCACACCGCCGCGCCAGTGCAAACACAATGGCGCCAAGCCCAGCCCGATCACCACCACCAGCAGCATGGGCGGACGCACCGGATGCGCCAAACCCCAAGACCACAGTTGCAGACTGCCTACCAGCAGCGCCGAGGCCAATGACACCGCTGGCAAGATAACGCCAGCCATCATGCGGTAACGCCGCAACCGGCTGCCGGATCGTGACGCGCACCTGGCTGCCGGACGTCAAAAAGGCATGCGCCTTGTAAAGGGAGTGAGCAATCAGGTGCAACAGTGCCAGCGAATATTGGCCCGTGCCGCATTCCATCAACATGAAGCCCATCTGCGCGCAGGTGGACCATGCCGAGCGCAACTTGATACTGATCCGCGTCAGCATCACCCAGCAGGACAACGCCGCCGTCACCCCGCCCCAGATCGTCAGTAACCACGAGGCAGCCGGAGCAGCCGTCCACAGTTCGGCCAACTTGATCAACACCATCCCGCCCAGATTCACCACCCCGGCGTGCAGCAGTGCCGACACCGGCGTGGGCGCCTCCATCACCTGCGTCACCCAGCCATGGAACGGCAACTGGGCGGTTTTGATCAACACGCTCACCACCACCAGCACGGCGCCAACGACACGGCCCGCCTGTTGCACCGGCTCCGCCAGCGCCACGCCCGCCTCGGCAAAACGCAGCGATCCTACCGACCAGATAATCGCCAACGCCCCCAGCAGCAAACACAGTTCGGCCAACCTGCTGGCCACCGCCTCACGCCGGGCGGCAATACACGCCTGCGGGCGAGCAGGATAAAAGGTCAACAAGCTATGCAAGGCACGGCTGGTCACAGCCCAGCCCAACAGCAAAGTTGCCCAATCGCCACTGGCCACCACCAGAGTTGAACCAAACAGCAACCAGCCCACCGCCTTGAGAAAACGCGCCTGCCCGCCCTCGCCATTCAGGTAACGCACGGAAAAACGCAGGATGACCCACACCAATAACTGGATCAGTAATTGAAACAGCAAGGCAGGCTGGATACCTTCAACAGCCATCAGCCCAAGTGCCACAACCGCACCGGCTGCCGCACTGGCCATGGCCATCCACCAGTGACGTGCCAACGACGGCGTGCCTAGCGCAGGCAACAGCCACAGCAACGCAATCAGTGCATGTGCAGGGAGAAAAAACATAAGACACCATGCCAAAGTGGAAACACTGGCACTATGCCCCGCCAATCATGTTCGGTAAAATACATTAATAGTGACAAATCGATCTATTTTATAGAATGATCAACCGCCTCAACTATCATCACCTGTATTACTTCTGGCGCGTAGCGGCAGAAGGCCACCTCACCCGGACGGCCGAACGCCTGCATATTTCGCAATCCGCCCTGTCAGCGCAAATCCGCCAGCTGGAAGAACAACTGGGCACGCCGTTGTTCTTGCGCGAAGGGAAAAAACTTCTGCTGACCGAAACCGGAGCCTCCGTGCTGCGCTACGCCGAAGCCATTTTTGCGCTGGGTAATGAACTGCTATCCGCCACCACCGGGCGTGATGCCGCACACGGCGGCCAGTTGCGCATCGGCAGCGTTTCCACGCTATCGCGCAACTTTCTGGAGAACTTTGTTCATCCGGTACTCAGCAAGCCGGAAGTCAAACTGATCCCCGGAGGCCGGTGGGCTGGAGGAACTGCTCAACAGGCTCAGCGGCTACGAACTGGATGTGGTACTGAGTAACCGCCCGGTCATTGCCGATGACAAGCACCCGTGGCGCTGCCGCACGCTGGCAAAACAAGAGGTCTGCCTGATCGGGCCACCCGGACTGATCGAAGGCCACTTCGATCTGGACACGGCCCTCACCCGTTATCCGCTGGTGGTGCCCAGCGCCAAGAGCGAAATCCGCGTGCGTTTTGACTTGCTGTGTGAACAGCACGGCATCGAACCGCAAATCCGTGCAGAAGTAGACGACATGGCCACCTTGCGACTGTTGGCCCGCGACTCCAACGCCATGGCGCTGATTCCGGCCATCGTCGTCAAAGATGAGCTAAGCAAGGGCCTACTGGAAAAATACGGCTCGGTAAAAGGCGTGGAAGAAACCTTCTATGCCATCACGGTAAAACGCCGGTTTGAAAGCCCGCATCTGCAAGGGCTGTTCCAGCTGTTTTCCATGCCGGGTTAAGCAGCCCCGTGCAATTCCGGCGACTGAACTGGTCATGGCGCGGGAGGATGATGCGGAGGCAAACCGCTCACAATAAAAAGCCCACCCTGAGAAATCAGGGTGGGCTTAATGCTTTAGCTAAAACTCAAAGGGTTAGAACGAGACGCGCAAGCTGGTCGCACCATACTCATTCTTGCCTTTGGCCAGTTCACTGCTCACGCCGCCATAAATGTAAGCTTGCTTACCTACTTTGGCTGTGGCACTCAACTTGGTCTGAACAAAGTTTCGGCCAACATGCGGAGCTACCGTTGTGAAATCAAGGCCCGTCATCGAGTTCTGGATTTCCGGTCGCGTCAGGCTACCGCTATCGTTACCCACCGCTACCGAATATTGGTAGGTAAAGGCAGCTTTCAACGGATCTTGCTGCAGCGACTTACCTGCCAGACCCACCATGCTGCGCACGCCAGTGGCGTTGTAGCTGTCCAGCGAAAGTGCCGATGGCGACGAGGAACCTTCATTCACAGAATCACGCTTGCTGTTCTGCCAGATGATTTTCGCAAACGGCTGGATCACACCACTACCGATCGCCAAAGGCAGATGCACGCCCAGACTAGCCAGACTGTTCGATCCATTGGTACTGGTCGACAAACCGCCGGTCAGACGCAATGGGTCGGAGCGCCGAGGTCGTCCAGTCTGCCGCACCGTAAGACAGCATGCCGTCCAAATAGACACGACCAAGAGAGTGAGTGCCGTAGAAGAACAACATGTTCTCCTTCAGCTTGCCAGAACCCACCTCTTGCGCCACATCCGTTTCGGCATGTGACATACCAAAACCAAAGCGGCTTTGACTGGTCGTGTAGGCATCCACACCAACCGTAAACTGAGAGCGGTTGGCCTTATAGCCAGAGGAGTAACTATCGGCATCAACTTGCTGGTGATCCACGTTGGTATCAAACCAGATGTTGCGAGCAGGAGCGACATCCGTTCCCAAGGCACCAGCTTGATCCTGCAGCAGATGGCTGTTTACGGCATCTTGCACCGCACGCGATGCAGCCGGAGCCGTAGCGGCCATGGCGGCATGCACCTCACCAGCCATACCGCGACCAGCGGCCTTGAGTTGCTCAGCATTCAACCCCGCCAACACATACAGCGCATCACTTTGCTGCTGCGTGTCCGTGCCATTGATTTGCCCGGCGAGAATGCTATCCAGCGCACCACCAAACTGACTGGCATTCTGGTTGGTACCACCAAAATAACGGGCATAAGACGTCGGTGTCAGGCGCAGATCAATGCTGTTGCTGCCAAACTCATTGTAGAAGGCAACCAATTGCGTGTTAGCCGACAAGCCGGACGATGGCTGCACCAAGCTGGAGAAGCGACCAACAATGCCACCTTGGGCCGATACGATACGGAACGAATTCCCCAGCACCGGCGTAAAGTCGTTATTGGCACTACTACCCGGAATCAACGGATCAAACGTAATGCCCCGCAGAATCGGCATCAGGGTACCGTTTGCAATAAACTGGCTGGAAGCACCGGAGATCAGCAAGCGAGAATAATTACCTGCCCCCGTGCCAGTACCGGTCCCATCAATATCTTCCTGATAGGTACTACCACTGGTCATCGTGACCGTCCCGGTGGAATACAACGTACCCGGCGAGTTACCCGGAGCCAACGTACCACTCACCGTCGTGCCACCGTTGATCAAACCAGTACCACGCAGCATCGCGCCAGCATCAACCGTTACCGTACTGGTCAAATCACCGTTTGCCCGCAAGGTACCTTCCAGAACGCAAGTACCGTTGGCCGTGGTTGCAGAACCGGTCATGTTCAACGTACCGTCACCCGTCTTGTTGAAGCAACCGTTACTACCGCCCACATTGGCGATGGTGCCGCCAAGCGTTGCGGTTGTACCCGCATCAACGTTGACGGTGGAATTACCCATCACCGCCACTTGCTGATTGGTATTCAGAGTAGACAACGTCTCCAGCGTGCCACCATTCAGCACAATCAGACCCGTACCCAGCGATGCGCCATTGTCAATCTGTACAGTACCGTCATTAATAGTGGTGAGGCCATCAAAGGTATTGTGCGCACCACTCACTTCCAACGTACCGCCACCCGACTTGATCAACGCCCCCGAACCGGAAATTTCGCCACCAACCGTGAGGTTCTTGGCCGAGTCGACAATGATCTGGCTGGTCGAACCGGTCAGGAAGGTAATAGACTTATCAGTTGTGAAGCTATCGGTAGTATGCAAAGTCCCGCCATTCAGCGTAACGCCACTGCCAGTCCCCCCAGGTTCTGATCCGGGCCACTTCCAGTGTCCCGCCATTGATGGTAGTGCCACCGGTATAAGTATTTGCCCCGGTCAGCACCGCAGTCCCAGCGTTGACAACCAAGCCACCATCACCAGAAATGGTCCCGGCAAATGTTCCGGCTGCATTGTTCAAGGCCAGAGAATGACCATCCAGCACCAGTGAGCCGGAGCCAGTCAGCCCAGCAACAGAAGAGTTCGACTGAACAGTCAACGTCCCGTTATCCACCACGGCAGAGTTGGCCAAACTACCATTACCAGTCAGGTTCAGCGTTGCACCGGTATTCACGTTGGTTGCGCCGGTGTAGGTGTTGGTGCCCGACAGGGTTTCCGTGCCGCCCGTCAGGGTCAAGCCACCGGTGCCGCTCACGGTCTTAAGCAAAGTTGCCGCCGTTACCAATGGTCAGGATGCGGTTGTTCAGCGCCACGCTACCGGTGTTGGCACCGTTGAATTGGCTGACCGCATCATCGGCCCCCAGCGTCAGCGTGCCGTCAACCGTCAGGTTGGTCGCACTGCTCAGACCACCGTCTGTGTCGTTCAGGGTCGCGCCGCTGGCGATGGTGACGATCTGGCTGGCCAAACTATCACTACCACCGTTCAAATTCAGCGTTGCACCGGTATTCACGTTGGTTGCGCCGGTGTAGGTGTTGGTGCCCGACAGGGTTTCCGTGCCGCCCGTCAGGGTCAGGCCACCGGTGCCGCTCACGGTGCTTAAGCAAAGTTGCCGCCGTTACCAATGGTCAGGATGCGGTTGTTCAGCGCCACGCTACCGGTGTTGGCACCGTTGAATTGGCTGACCGCATCATCGGCCCCCAGCGTCAGCGTGCCGTCAACCGTCAGGTTGGTCGCACTGCTCAGACCACCGTCTGTGTCGTTCAGGGTCGCGCCGCTGGCGATGGTGACGATCTGGCTGGCCAAACTATCACTACCACCGTTCAAATTCAGCGTTGCACCGGTATTCACGTTGGTTGCGCCGGTGTAGGTGTTGGTGCCCGACAGGGTTTCCGTGCCGCCCGTCAGGGTCAGGCCACCGGTGCCGCTTACGGTACCGGCAAAGCTGCCGCCGTTACCAATCGTCAGGGTGTGGTTGTTCAGCGCCACGCTACCGGTGTTGGCACCGTTGAATTGGCTGACCGCGTCATCCGCGCCCAGCGTCAGCGTGCCGTTCGCCGTCAGGTTGGTCGCACTGCTCAGACCACCGTTAGTGTCGTTCAGGGTCGCGCCGCTGGCGACGGTGACGGTCTGGCTGGACAAGGAACCGTCCAGGTTCAGGGTGCCGCCGGTGACGTTGGTTGCGCCAGTGTAGGTGTTGGTGCCCGACAGGGTTTCCGTGCCGCCCGTCAGGGTCAGGCCACCGGTGCCGCTCACGGTGCCAAAGTTGCCGCCGTTACCAATGGTCAGGATGCGGTTGTTCAGCGCCACGCTACCGGTGTTGGCACCGTTGAATTGGCTGACCGCATCATCGGCCCCCAGCGTCAGCGTGCCGTCAACCGTCAGGTTGGTCGCACTGCTCAGACCACCGTCTGTGTCGTTCAGGGTCGCGCCGCTGGCGATGGTGACGATCTGGCTGGCCAAACTATCACTACCACCGTTCAAATTCAGCGTTGCACCGGTATTCACGTTGGTTGCGCCGGTGTAGGTGTTGGTGCCCGACAGGGTTTCCGTGCCGCCCGTCAGGGTCAGGCCACCGGTGCCGCTTACGGTACCGGCAAAGCTGCCGCCGTTACCAATCGTCAGGGTGTGGTTGTTCAGCGCCACGCTACCGGTGTTGGCACCGTTGAATTGGCTGACCGCGTCGTCCGCGCCCAGCGTCAGCGTGCCGTTCGCCGTCAGGTTGGTCGCACTGCTCAGACCACCGTTAGTGTCGTTCAGGGTCGCGCCGCTGGCGACGGTGACGGTCTGGCTGGACAAGGAACCGTCCAGGTTCAGGGTGCCGCCGGTGACGTTGGTTGCGCCAGTGTAGGTGTTGGCACCCGACAGGGTTTCCGTGCCGCCCGTCAGGGTCAGGCCACCGGTGCCGCTAAGAACGCCAGAGAAGGTATCTGCCGCATTGGTAAGCGTTAAGGTGTTACTACCCAGAACAACGCCGCCACTACCGGCAAGAGACTGGATACTGCTACCACCGTTGTTGGCTCCTGAAATATCCAAGACACCATTTGCGGTCACTTTGCTGGAATCAGCGATTGAGCCCGCACCAGCAAGCTTCAACGTTGCATCACTATCAATCGTTGTTGAACCGGTATAGGTATTATCACCAGTGAATGTAACGGAGCCACCAGCGCCACTATTCGAAATGGTGATAGAACCGGTCTGCCCAGATGCATCGGACAACACACCAGAGAAAACCGATGATTGGCCATTCTGATCAATAGTGCTGGACGCCCCATGGGCTGCATCGTTGATCGTGAAATCTTGTGCCACGGTAGGGCTGTTTACAGCCAACGTACCGCCTTCAAATACCGGGTTAACGGTGGAGCCTAGATCGGCTGAGGAGAAACTGGATTGGCTGGTATCAATATTACTGGTAGTCGGCGCTTGCGTAGATGAGCCTGCATTGGCAGGAACCGAATTCAAGGCAACCGTGCCACTATACATGGTACCACCAGCCCACAATACATCACCTTGGGCAGTACCATAAATGCGGACTGTATCAAAGAAATTGGTGTCATTGATTGCACCAATAAAAGTATAAGTGCCACTACCATTTTGTTCAGGCACATCCGATTTTTGTGTCGCAGTGCCGATGAGCTGGGCCGTATCCCATGTGGTCGTTCCGCCAGCAGTAGTACCAAACTGGATATACAACGACGAGTTGTAGCAACACGTTCCCCAATCGCCTAGCTGCAAACCGAACGAGTTAAGCTGGGTTCCGCCAAACGAGAAGGTCAAACCAGTACCGACAGAATCGGTACTGGAGGCTGTCATGTTGATACTCTCCCCTGTAGTACCGCCTGCAGCGATTAGGCTAGGGTCATTCGACAGATAAGTTGTATCAATGCTACGAGAGACCCCGTTGGTTGCCGTAATCGTTACATTACCAACAGTCCGAGGATGTGCCAGCGCTGAGGCCGGAGAGTGCGATGTTAGTAAAGTCAGAGGTCCCACCATTGGCATAACTATTAACAGTATTTTGGAGATACTGCTCTCCCAGCGTGAAACTTTGGAAATACACCACCGGTGTAGCATAAGAAAATGCCGATAAACCCCAGAAACAGCCTGTAGAAATTAATGCTGCAGCAATCTTACTTGCCGCCAATTTTAAACTTTTCGCACCACCAATGGCACCACTCTTTAAAGAGACGGCATCATTCATGGTTTCGCCAGAGCCGGATTTCCCTGCGCTATTAGTGGTTTCCGCAACGGCAACAAGCTTTTCGTGTCGCTTACTCCAGACCAATCGGTAGATATGGTTCATATTTCTATTTCCCCCTTTTAGCGTATCTCTAGCCAGCCAATTTGATAGCAAACACTAAAAAATTTTATGTATAATCAATAATTCAATATCTTCACGTCAATCCAACATTTCTTACAAAATCTAACATTTAACAAAAACTTATCTATAAATGCTTTAATTTAAATAAATATTTATTTATGGTAAACACCAAACATCCCAAAGACATCACATCTATTAAAAATAAATGACAATTTATAAACTTACTAATCCATTAAATTTCAACATAAAAAAAATAATATTTTTTTCAGAAGAAAAATATGCAACTATAAAACAACTAATATTCATCGCATTATCAATTATTCTTTTAAATCAATACTCAATAGCACAAACAATAATAACGAGCAAAGGGAAAATAAACTTAGGTAACAGCTGGGAAATGCTATATGACCCACAAGGATTGATGACATTAGAAGAAATTGAAAAACCAGAAATAAAAAATAAATTTATCGCACAAAAAAGCGCCCCTTCACTTGGCTATCGTACTGGAGCGACATGGCTACGGTTCAATGTCCTCCGTCCCAAGAATACTTCTGCAGAATGGTGGCTAGAATTACAATCTCCAATGCTGGATGAAGCCACACTCTACTTTCCAGAAAACAACGGAACATACATAAAAAAAACCATAGGCGACCAAGCAACTTGGAAGCAAAGAGACTTAGATTATAGAAATCCAGTATTTCGCCTAGTCTTACCTGAAAACACGCCGACAAAATTTTATGTTCGTGTAAGAGGAAAAAACAACCTAGCAATAGGACTTACCCTATGGAGCCCTATTTCATTTGTCTCAGCATTAACAAAGGAACAATTAGGGTTTGGTACTTTTTTTGCAATCAATCTTGTGTTGATTCTCATTAACATATGGTTTTTTCAGGCCACAAAGGATAGGTCTTATGCGCTACTATCCTTATTCACCATTACAAATCTAATAACAACACTTGGATCAGAAGGATATCTCTACCAATATATACTGCGCGACCAGCCGGATAAAAATGAATTTATAATGATGCTTGCGATGTTATTGGGGCCACCAACAGGTGCCATGTTCCAATTTAGCTACATGCGGCTCTCTCAACGCCCCGAAAAAAAATGGACAAAAACGATTATCGGGATGACATGGGCTGTTGCACTACTCTCCTTATTCCTTCTATTTGGAATGGACCAACAATGGGTGCGCCCCTTCTATCAAGGATGGACCTTTCTATGCTTGGTAGGTCTACTGCTATTTGTGTTGAAATTAGCCTACAAAGGAAGTCCTGAAGCGAGAATAATGCTGTATGCAATGCTTACGTTCTGGATTGGAGTAAGTTTACGTATCGGCCGAAACTTGGGAATACTGCCTCCCGGCTACATCACAGACAACGCCTATTACATAGGCATGGCTGTTTATCTTCTGGTTTTGAACTATGCAGTAACACGCCAGATTCAGCGAATACAGAAAGAAAAACAGCTGGCAAAAATTGAGGCACTTGAAAGTGCCAAACGTGTTGAACGAGAATTGGAAGACAGGGTCGTGCAACGCACGAGAGAACTACAGAATGCAATGGAACAAGTTGAAGCGTCATTAAAACTAGAACGCCGGGCAAAAATTGAACAACAAGATTTTTTTGCCACCGTTTCTCATGAGCTAAGAACCCCTCTGGCAGTTATTGACATAACCGCTCAGAACCTTGAATTTGATGCAAATAATGTTGATGAAGAGACTCGAGGACGTTTCAGAAAAATACTAAAATCTACAGAGCGTCTATCTCTGTTACTTGACGACTATCTGAATGAGCACAGATTTGCTTTATTAAGACATGGCACTAATCTGGCGCCTTGCAATTTACGCCATCTATTAAAAGATGCAGCCAGTTCTGCAGAAATATTGACCGATGGCCATGTTTTCGAGATTGAAGCAGAAGATTTACCTGAAAACTTTATTTGTGATCAAGATTTAACAAAATTAGTTCTGCGTAGCTTGGCTGATAATGCAGTCAAATACACACCGCCCGGCAGCACCATTCGATTCAATGGGCAACAAGTAAAAAATGGCATTAAACTTAATGTAATCGATTCAGGGCAAGGTATTGAGAAAGAATTATTAGAAAAAATTTTTGAACCTTACTTCCGTGCATCTAATGACCAGCGACAACCGGGAACAGGTTTAGGACTGGCGTTAGCCAGAAGAATGATTGAAGTGCAAAGAGGTACGCTAACCGTAACCAGCACACCGGGAGAGGGCTGCTGTTTTAGTATCTTTTTACCGAGTATTTCAGAATAAATAAGGGACTCACAATGGTGCAATGGCGGCACCGAAGCTGTAACCATTGCCATACTCGGTTTTTAGTGGAAGATCTTCACCCGAAATATCACGCCAGCGCCGACGTAGTCGGCTGATAAGGGTATCCTTAAGCGCTCATCAAAGTCCAGCCAGTTATGGCCAAGAGCCTCGACTAAAGTACGGCGTGTGATGAGTGCACCTTGGTTTTTACAAAATAGTTCAAATAACACCATTTCTTGAACTGAAAGGCCACAGTTATAACCTTCAGGACTAACGAGCCGACGTTGCCGTGTATCCAGTTGCCACCCCAAGCCAATGCGCCGAGAAAGTGCATCGACAATGGCCGCAACCTCCAATAGACGGAACGGTTTCACTAGATAATGATCAGCGCCGCCATACAGCCCATCTAATTTATCCTGAGTGGCGTTACGTGCTGTCAACATGATGATTCCGGCACGAGCAGAGTACTGCCGCATCTGTTTTGCGGCATCAAATCCGCTGCCATCTGGCAACATGACATCAAGAATAGCGATATTCGCTTGGGGAATAAGAGGCAGAAACTCAGCCAAAGTGCCCGCTTGTAGCACATGGTGACCAAGCTTGCACAGGAACTTTGCCAGTTCTTCTCTTAATGCTGCCTCATCTTCAAGCAATACAATTTGAGTCACGGCCGTATATTAAATTAATAATTATAGATTATAGACAATACCTTTTAATATAAAACAAATATTCATTTTAAAACTAACATTTTCTTACATTAAACAGATCAGAATCTTTTACTAGACGCGCTAACTAAGAGCAGAACAAAGTATCAAACATCTCAAGATCAGGTCAGCCTAGTCAGGCCAATCACAGGGCAGGATTGCCTACAGGGGACGGGACAGTCCATGTCGATGCGACGAGAGCTTGGCTGTTCTCACCTCCGGTCAGGATAAAGCAGGCGTCGTAATCCGTTATGCATTGCTTATCCGATAGCATATATTCATAGTATTCGGTGCTTCGTGTTGATCCGGGATACAACAATGAAAAAGCCAGTTCGAGGCAGTTCTTTGCAACTGTTCCTGACGGGATTGATTACCCTCTTGGTGCTTCTGACGGCTTTTTCGCTAGGGTATTTCTATGATCGCGCCATGCAACGGCAATTGATCAGCGCACAACACCAACTGTTCAATTACGCCAGTAATCAGGTTGCGGCCAATATCCGTGAAAATGGCGCACGGGCTGAAGTCATCACCGACCTGATAGCACACTCCGGGCTGGCATCCGCCCATAGCGATGTACAACGCGCCATCTTCATCCCGCAACTGGTGGCAACACTGCAAGCCAACCCCGCATTGCAAGCCGTGTATATGGGCTATGACAATGGTGATTTCTTTCTTGTACGTCGTTTGGACGCTGCAGCCAAACAAGCCCTGTCCGACGCCCCCCCGCTGTCAATCTGGGTGGTGCAGTACGCACATCAGCAACCAAATGGTCAGACGCTGCAACGTTTCGAGTTCCTGAGTTCTACGCTGGAAAATGTCGGACAGTGGCACACCGATGTGCACTATGACCCGCGGCAGCGGCCCCGGTATCAGGCGGCCAACCACGCTAACGCACCGATTCAGACACCGCCCTATACCTTTGCCACCACGCGGCAGCCGGGCGTCACCTATGCCCGCAAGGGCAAGAGTAACGGAGGCATTGCTGGCGCCGACGTGCTACTGATTACCGCCAGCCGGTACTGACCAGCAACCGCCCCAGCCAACACGCGCAACTAGCGTTGGTGGACGCTACGCATAACACACTCCTGAGCACCATCAGCCAGATTGCTTAAGCAAATCGCCAGCACCACTATCCCGTTTGGACTCGCCACCATTAGCCGCGCTGGGGCAGGCCCGGTTGCCGGGCAGTCAGCCACCCGCCACGGTTACGGTAGCCGGTGAACAGTGGCACGTATCCGCCTCACAACTACGCAAAGCCAGCGATGGCCGGGGACTTTATCTGGCGATGGTGATGCCGGATGCCGAGTTGTTGGCCGAAAGCCGGGCTATCGCCCGACAGGCGGCGTGGGGGTTTAGCCATCATCCTGCTGCTGATGCTGCCATTGGGTTGGCTGCTGGCCCGGTTCCTGATCAAGCCGATCCAGCAACTGGTACTGGCATCCGAACGCATCCGGTCGATGGACTTTACCCACGCCCCCTTGCCACACACGCAGGTGCGAGAGTTGAACGACCTGATCGATGCCTCCGAAAGCATGAAAGTCACCATCCGTGACTTCATCGGGCTGGTAAGCTTAAGATCATTTCGGAAAACGCTCTGGAACCACTCCTCAAGATGGTGCTTGAAACAACGATGCGCGCACTGTCCGCCGAACGTGGCGGCTTATGGCTCCACGATGGCAAACAACTGTCGCCATCAGCCAGCCATGATCAAGATGGTAAAGCCCTGACCTTGGGTCCGCTGGCACTGGATAACAGCCCTGGTTCGAGACTCTCTCGCCAGCGTTGGTGCCCCGCTGCAGTTGACGCTATCTGCCGATCAAACGCCTCCTGCCATCCACGCGTTATTGATACATGAGCACACCGTACTCACCCTGTTGCCACTACAGTTAGAATCCAAAGAACTGCTGGGGCTACTGGTGCTTTCCTCCGAATCGACGAGTGAAACCGCCGCCCAAATCCACCGCCTCAGCTATATGAAGGCTTTGGCAAGTTTTGCGGCAATTGCCATTGATAACCGGCGACTGGTTGCCGCCCAGCAAGCGTTGATGAATGCGTTGGTGGAACTGATCGCAGGTGCCATTGATGCCAAGTCCCCCTACACCGGCGGGCATTGCCAGCGCGTACCGGAAATCGCCCAGGCACTGGCAGAAGCCGCCCACCAGGCGACTGAAGGACCATTCGCAAATTTCACCCTCAGCCCGAGTGACCGCGAAGCGCTCTACATCGCCAGTTGGTTGCATGACTGCGGCAAGGTCACCACGCCGGAGTACGTGGTCGACAAACCAACCAAGCTGCAAACGCTCTACGACCGTCTGCACGAAATCCGCATGCGTTTTGAAGTGCTCAAGCGCGATGCCGACATTGTCTACTGGCGAGGGATGGCGGCAGGTGGCGATGCCAGCGTACTGGCCGTGGAACGCGATGCACTGAAGGCCCAACTGGATGATGATTTCCGCTTTGTTGCCCGCTGTAATCAAGGCGGGGAGTTCATGCGTGATGAGGATCTGGAGCGGCTGCGCCAGATTGCGGAACGGCAATGGACACGTACACTGAATGACCGTATCGGACTTGGGCCAATGGAGCGCATACGCCTGAGTAAGCTACCGGCCCCCACGTTGCCGGTACAGGAACCCCTGCTGGCCGACAAGCCAGAACATTGCATTGCCCGCAGACCCGGCGATCATATCCCCGCCAATAACCGCTGGGGCTTCAACATGAAAGAACCGGAATTACTGCAAAACCTTGGCGAACTATATAACCTGTCGATCCGGCGCGGTACTTTGACCGACGAGGAACGTTACATCATTAACGAACACATTACCGAAACTATCAAGATGCTCACGGCGCTGCCGTTCCCACAACACCGGCACAGGTACCGGAGATTGCCGGTGGTCACCACGAGCGCATGGATGGCAAGGGTTACCCGCGTGGGCTGAAAGGCAGTGACATGAGTATCATGGCTCGCATCATGGCCATCGCCGATGTGTTCGAAGCTCTCACCGCCTCCGATCGCCCTTATAAACCGGCCAAGACCTTGTCGGAGGCACTAGCCATCATGCAATACATGGTGGCTGATCAGCATCTGGATGGTGAACTGTTCCAGCTGTTTCTGCAGTCCGGCTTATGGCATAGCTATAGCGCCTTACACCTGAGTCCGGAACAGCGGGACGTTGACGATATTGCAGGGTTTCTCGACACAAAGCCCGGGCCGACCAAACATTGAGCGCTGAACCAATAGCAACCAACACGAGAAGGATGGATGAGTAGTCATCCCGATACGCGCCAAAACTTTCTGGCAAGCACACACACCCTGCGCAATATCCGCCGCGACTTCTGCGAATGGCATTTGGGACGACCACGTTTTGCCATCTGGGCCATTGACGTCGATGTCCCGGCTGTACGCCAACACGTCGCCGCAGCCGAACAGCATCTTGCTGGCTTGTTGCTGGATGGCTATCGGCGTCAGCCCCATATCACCTTGGGTATTTGTGGCTTTCTCAGTCATCAGCCACGCCGGGAAGACGATTTTGTCCCCGCCACGTTCGGGCAACATATTGAGGCCTTGCAACGCGCCCGGCTGCCGCCTTTCGAAATTGAAATCGGGCAGTTGTGCAGCTTTTCATCGGCTCCGTTTTTTCACATTAGTGACCCAAACGGGCACATCACCACGCTGCACAACTGCCCGGCACCCCACTCAGCGCAGAACCCTCCTTACATCCCGCATGTCACGGTTGGTTTGTATGCGGAGCGTTGGCCTAGCCTCGCCGTGAGCAAAAAACTGGATAGTTTTACTTGCCCTGAGGTTTCCCGCTGCGTGGTCCAGCGCGTCAGCCTGATGTCTTACCAGTCGGCCGACATCGGTGGGCCGTTAACTACCCTTGCCGATTACCATCTGGGCCAGGCTAGCCTCGACTGGCATGAAGCGCCCCTCTTTTGAATCAGACGGCCAGCCAGCTTGGCGCTAAGGGATATGGCACGTCACGGCGGGAAGTAATCGTCGCGATCAGGCTGTAAATTCGTCCGCCAGCATCCACACGGCAGTCAATGCCAGCAAACAGGCCATCACTACGTTAAACGCACGCAACGCCCAAGCTTGCTGTAGCCAATGGCGCAGTCGATCACCACCAAATGCCCAGACCAGAATACACGGGAAATTTACCACCGCAGACATCAAGGCCAGCATGAACACCGAGGTTGTAGAAGGTTGGCCGGGCATGAACAGGATGGCACTGTTGATGACCATCACCCAGACTTTAGGATTGACCCACTGGAACAACGCAGCGGCCAGAAATCCCATCGGCTTGGCTACCTCACGCGACTCCGGCGCCGAGGCTTTCAGCAGCTTCCATGACAACCAGAACAGGTAGCAACAGCCGATCACCGCCAGCCAGACCCGTATTCCCTCCAGCGAAGACACCACCAGCGACATCAGCAAAGCGGAAATAAACAACTGCAACGCACAGCCACTGCTGATCCCCAGCAAGTGCGGCAGTGTGCGGCGCAAACCAAAGTTAACCCCGGAGGTCGCCAGCATGATGTTGTTGGGGCCGGGAGTGATCGACATCACGGCAAAATACGTGGCAAAGGTGACAGGTTCCAACATGGCAGCATTCCGTTTCAAAAGGACAGGCTTCATGCTATCGTGCTGACCATAACGGTTACAGAACCAGAAAACTGTTATTGTCATGGTTGCAATTTAGTTTTTTGGCAAACTGTCACCATTTTTTCTCCCGGAACTGTACCCTCAGGAACGCTAGCCGATGAGCCTGCTTACCCGCTACCAGCTACTGGCCAATGATCTGGCCGAGGCCATTGCCCACGGCAGCCTTGGCGGCAGCCGGTTGCCGTCCATTCGCGCGGCAGCCATGCAACATCAGGTCAGCCTCAATACCGTCACGGCGGCTTATCGCTTGCTGGAAGATCGCGGGCTGGTCGAAGCGCGGCCGCAATCCGGCTATTACGTCAAAAGTGCGCTGCCAACACCGCAAACGCCGCTGCGCGATGCCCCCGGCACGCTTAAGCTACCGCCAGCCGCACCATCCGTGATCTGGTCGCCATCGTTCTCGAAGCTCAGCAACGCAATGACCATATAGATTTGGCACTGGCTATCCCGCATGGGCAGATGTTCTACCACGGCGAAAAACTGGGAAGGCTGACGGCCTCACTACTGCGGCGTACGCCCGACATGCTGTCGCACTATGCACTGCCCCCTGGTTCACTCCTATTGCGCGAGCAGATTGCGCGGCGTGCCTTGCAACTGGGCATGAAACTGGCGCCCGACGACATTCTGCTGACACATGGCGCCATGGAAGCGCTGCAATTGGCGCTACGGGCGGTGACCAAGGCGGGAGATACCGTAGGCGTGGAATCGCCGTCATATTTCAACCTCTATCCGCTGCTGGCAAGCCTGGGGCTGAACGTGCTGGAAATTCCAACCCATCCACAGCATGGGCTGTCGCTGGATGCGCTGGAGTTACTGCTGCAAGAACAGCGACTGGCCGCGGTGATCGCCATGCCGACAGTGCATAACCCACTGGGTTGCACCATGCCGCTGGAAGCCAAAAAACGTCTGGCCAAACTGGTTAATCACTACCGGGTGCCACTGATTGAGGACGCCCTGTATGCCGAGCTACAGTTCACCGATGCGCCCTCCTCTAACCGTCAGGTCGTTCGACACCGACGGCTGGGTCATGGTGTGCGCCAGCTACACCAAAACCTTGGCGCCCGACTACCGCATCGGCTGGCTGGAAGCCGGACGCTTTGGCGAAACGGTACGCCAGTTGAAATTTGCCTCCAGCATTGCCGAGTCGACGCTGCTTTCCGAAGCGGTGGGGCAATTTCTGGCCAATGGCGGTTACGACCACCATCTGCGCACGCTACGCCGCCGCTATGCCCAACAGGTGGACACCGTGCGTGGCCTGATCGCCCGCCACTTTCCTGCCGGAACACGCGCCACGCAGCCGACGGGCGGCTTTCTGTTGTGGCTGGAGTTGCCGCAGGGCGTGGATACACTGGCGCTGTTTCATGCTGCTTTGGCGGAACGCATTGTGATCATGCCGGGTTCGCTGTATTCCAGCAGTGCGCGCTACGCACATTGCCTGCGGATTTCGTGCTGTCACGAGATGAATGCGCGCTTTAGCAACGCGCTGATCCGACTGGGTGAGTTGGCCAAGATTCAGGCTGGAAAGGCGCAGGAGTTATTGCCCACGGCGTGAAGAGCGCCGATGCACCGGCACCCTCGGCATGCCGCCAGCGAGTGAGAGACAGGTTGGCCGAAACCTCTGTCGGCAAGAATACACACCACACTGGCTGACATATCCATACCAGCAATACGTGGCGGCATCAGGCGAGATGGTAGTTGAGCCAGTAGGCTTCGCGGCAGGCATTATCGAAGCTCTTGTGCGCTTGTATCGCAAGCGCAGGCGGCTGCTCCATCACTTCGTAGCTGATCCAGCATTCGGCACAGGCCAGCTCGCTCGGAAACTGGTCCCGCTCGATCTGGCGCCGGATGACCACGCCGTTGCTGAAACGGTAGACAGTATCTTCCTGCACCACCTCGAATCCCTGATCGAGCCAACGCTCGGTCGCCACCGCCTGTTCGGTGATGGTAACGGCAACCGGCCGACCGTGAACGGCCCCGACATAGGTAGCAAGTTTATTCATTTTGCAGTGGTCTTCGGCATCGCAACGCCATCCTCCGGTGGACACGATTCCAAGTCCGGTCAATGACGGGTGACATGCTGGTAAGGGTATGCCTAGAAAAAAACCGGCCGGATGTTCCGGGCCGGTTCACTTGGTTGTCAAACAGCTGGCGGCGAATGTTTAACCACACGCACCTACGTGACCACACGCGGTACAAAATTCGCAACCATCCTTTTTGATCAGGGCATGGTTACCGCATTCCGGGCAGGGTTTGCTTAGCGACCGGCTTCATCGTTACGCTGGTTTCGGCCTCAAACAGATCGGCCTGTTCCGGCACCATCACCCCCATATCCTCCAGCGGCACCCCTTCTTCGGTCAGCACGCCGAGCATGGCATAACGGTGGATCAGCAAACGCGCCATATAGGCCACGGTGGATGGCCAGCTTTGTGATTTGTCGCTGCCCGGCGTACGGGCAAAGAAATCACCTTGCGGTTCGGCATAGGTCAGCAGTTTGCGTAATTTCATGCCGATCCAGGCCGGGTCGATCACGCGCATGTCGAGCGACAGCATTTTGCACAGGCCGTCCAGCTCGCGTGGATAGGCGCTTACCAGCCACAGCGAGTAAGGCCGCCGCTTGCCGTTGGGCAACACCAGCTCTTTGACGAACAGCACGAAATCATCACCGGTTTGCGGATTGAGCACATCCACCGACCAGCTCATGGTGCCATCGGTACCGGACTTGGGTTCCTTGCGGGAAAACAGGGCATCCATCACCGGCGTGGGGGCGCCGGGCAAGCCTTCCAGTGCGCCCAGTTGCTCGACACGATGGTGCACCACCTGCCCCAGCGCGGCGGAAGCCGAGGTGGCATATACCGTTTTTTCGCCCAGTTCAAAACGATAGCGTTTATCACCGTTGGTGTGCGCCAGTGCGTCCAGTTTGGCGGCCAGCCGGGCATGATCGCGGCAACGCATGTCCATGGACAGAGTTTTGGCAATGGCACCCAACCCACGCTGTTCTTCCGTGGCGTTGACCCAGCATTCGAACGGCGTTTTGCGGCCGTTTTCCACGTGCCCGACCACCACGGCAAAGTCGCCGGCATCGCCTTCCACCATGTAAGTCCGGGAAGGATTGCCTTCTTTCAGCTTGGGCCGGTTTGGCCATTTCAGGCTGGCCAGCGCCGGGCTGGGCGCGGTATTGAGGGTAATGCGGCGATCCGGGTCGCCGTCCTGACTGGCAGACAGGTCTTGCGGGGCTTCTTTCGCCGGTTCCACCGACAGCACCGAGCCGATCACATTATTGGGGCGATAGGTGGTGATGCCCTTCAGCCCGTTACGCCAGGCTTCCAGATACAACGATTCAAAATCGGCAAACGGGTAATCGGTGCTAGACGTTGACGGTTTTGGAAATGGCGGTGTCGATAAACGGTGCCACGGCCGCCACCATGCGCATGTGATCGAGCGCACTCATTTCCAGCGCACTGACAAAATACTCTGGCAGGTTAGCGGTATCGCCGCCTTGCAGGCGGTAGAGCCGGTAGGCGTGGTCTTCCACCAGATAGTCTTGCGTGCTGCCATCGGCCATGCGTTTCTTGCGGGTATAGAACCAGCTGAACGGCGGTTCGATGCCATTGGAGGCATTATCGGCAAAGGCCAGCGAGATGGTGCCGGTCGGCGCGATAGACAGCAGGTGCGAGTTGCGGATGCCGTGCTTGCGGATGCGCGCCTTGATGGCTTCCGGCAAGCGGCTGGCACAGTGCGGCTCGGCCAGATACGCCTCGGCATCAAATAACGGGAACGGGCCCTTTTCGATCGCCAGATCCACCGAGGCATCATAGGCGGCGTTGCGCATGGTTTCGGCCAACCTGGCGGCGAAACGACGGCCTTCTTCGCTGTCGTAGCGGATTTTCAGCATGATCAGTGCATCGCCAAGGCCGGTGAAACCCAACCCGACGCGGCGCTTGTTCTGCGCTTCCTGCTCTTGCTCCTTGAGCGGCCACACCGTCAGGTCCAGCACGTTATCCAGCATGCGGATGGAGGTACGCACCACCTGCTCAAACGACTTGAAATCAAAGCTCGGCTTATCGCCAAACGGTTGTTGCACGAAGCGGGCCAGGTTCACCGAGCCCAGATCGCAGCAGCCATAGTCCGGCAGCGGCTGCTCGCCACACGGGTTGGTGGATTCGATCACTTCGCAATACGACAGGTTGTTATCGCGGTTGATCTTGGACATGAACAGCACGCCCGGTTCGGCATGGTCATAGGTGGACTCCATGATCTGCCGCCACAACGCGCGGGCTTAAACCTTGCGATACACCCACAGGCCATCGTCGCGCTGGTAACTTTCCGGAAAGGCGTCGCTGGCGGGGGCAACTTCGTGGGTCAGCTCCCAATCGGCCTCGGCTTCCACCGCCTGCATGAAGGCATCGGACACGCCAACCGAAATGTTGAAGTTGCGTAAATCGCCCTGGTCTTTGGCGTGGATGAACGCCTCGATATCCGGATGGCTGACATCCAGCACGCCCATCTGAGCGCCACGACGGGCGCCGGATTCCACGGTTTCGCAACTGCGATCGAACACGCGCATGTAGGACACCGGGCCAGAGGCGCGGCTATCCGTCCCTTTCACCCGCGCGCCGCGCGGACGAATCCGGCTGAAGTTGTAGCCCACACCACCGCCACGGCGCATGGTTTCAGCTGCTTGCAACAACGCCTGATAGATACCAACCTTGCCGTTCTCGCTCTCGGAAACCGAATCCGCCACCGGCTGGACAAAGCAGTTGATCAACGTCGCCCGCAAGTCAGTCCCGGCGGCGGAATTGATGCGTCCACCGGGAATGAAACCGTGATCCAGTGCGTGGAAAAACTGCTGCTCGAAGCGGGCGGGATCGTTTTCGCGGGCGGCCAGCGCGCGGGCCACCCGCTGACGGACCTGGGTAACAGTCTGCTCGTCTCCTTTGGCGTATTTTTCCAGCAGTACCTCCCGCGAAATGTCCTGCTCGGCCATGGCGGCGACGTTTTCCTGTTTCATCCTGTTACCTTTCCTCCCGGATCACGGCTTGGGCGCTCGGCAACGGGCGGCACGGCCATGACACAATATATAGAAAATCAAGATACCAATAAAACACCATGTAGTGCATTCTGCGCCCAAGCGGCTGCGAGCGGCAAGCACCGGTGGCGGCTTAACGGGTGGCCAGTTTGACCTCCAGAGGCACGCCATCCTGTCCTGCCTTGGCCTTTACCGGCGGCAACACGCTGATGCGTTCGGCCAACGTGTTGTCGGCACGCAACAGTACGCGTTTGGCATTTTCGGCGCGGGCATGGGCCAACGCTTGCAAGGCCGTGTTGTCCACGCCTTCTTTTGCCAGCATCTCGTCATGCAAGGCACGGGCCGTGGCGGCACCCGACGGCGCACGCGGGTTCAGCGTCCAGGTCATCAAGCGCATACGCCCGACACGTTGGCCGAACACGGTTTTCACCGCGGCCTGGATGGCTGGGTCGGCCAGATCAGGTACTGGCAACGGCTCATCGGCAGCGACGCCACGGCTTACCACCTGCAAGATGGCCCGGTCGATACGTGCCCGCGCCAGTTCCTTGCTGTCCACCACCGGGTCAAAACCACCGGCCAATTGCAGCAGCATCTTGGGACGCTTGGCCATGACTCCGGCGACCTTGTCGAGTTTTTCCCGCTCCGGTGGCGATACGGCCGCTTCACCGGCAATGAAGCGGATGTCATCAAAGCCTTCGCCACCAAACAACGCGCCCAGCGCACGGAACGGCGCGGTCACGACCTTGGTGATGATATTGGTGAAAGCGTGCCAGATCACCTTGCCATAGCTGAAGTGCGGATCATCCAGATTGCCGCTCACCGGCAGTTCCAGATCGATACGGCCATCGCTGTCTTCCAGCAGTGCCACCGCCAGCCGTAGCGGCAAGTGCGGCCCTTTGTAATCGGGAATTTCATCGCCCAGCTGGATGGTATCGATGACGACGCGGTTCTGCCCCTTGAGTTGGCGCTGTTGCAACAGATAGCGCAAATCCACGGTCAGACGGCCGTCGTTGATCTTCCAGCCTAAAAAAGTCATCGAGTACGGATTGAGGCTGTTGAGCGGGATATTGCGGAACGCCAGCGTGATGTCGGTGTCGTCGGTGACCGCAAGCGGAGCCAGCGAACCGCGCACGCGGACATCGCCATAGCGGTCGACATCGCCATCCAGCGTGACGGTGCCACGCCTACCGGGCAACGAGGACAGCCCCTGAATCGAGCCGCGCAGCCGATGCATGTGCGTGGCGAAATTGGGGTTCATGCCCAGATCGGCAAATTCCACATTCCCGCCTTGCACGCGCACCGTCCGCACGTTGACCGGCACGGTATGGCCCGGCGTGCTCTGGCGGACTGGCGCCACGGCAGCGGGCGGTGCAGTCACCGGCGTCGTAGCCGTTTTGACGACAGCGGCCGCAGGCTTACTGCTGGCTGCGGACTTACCGGAAAACAGCTTGACCACGTTAAGTTGGCGCTGCGCGTCGAGGATCAGGCGTGCGGACGGGTCGATCAGGCGCACTTCGCGTACCGCCACGTTGAGCGGTTGTCCCTGCACCGCCAGCCCGTTTACTGCCAGTTGGCGCCAGCCCAGCAGCGGCTTGCGCTGGCCGGGTTCCTGCAATTTGAAACGGTTGATACCGGCCTGCCCGTTCACCTGCCAGTTACGGGCCGAAGCAGCCACCGCAAGGTTGGCCGAAAGTGTGCCATCGCTCAATTTGAGCGGCGTTGTGGCCAAGGCATACGGCGCCACCGGTGACAATGGCACCCCGGCGGCCGTCACCCGGCCTTGCACGGCCGCCTTGGCCAGATCGAGCGCCAGTTGGGCCGACAACGTGCCGCTCCCCAGCTTACTGCTCACCGCCAATTGCGCTTACTGATGCTCGGGTACTTCCAGCGTGGCAGACACCGCTTCCAGCGCCAGTTTTACCGGCTGGGCCGGGCTGGCGTCGTTCCATTGCAGGCGACTGTCGGTCAATTCCAGCGGCGGATAATGTAGTTTCCACGCCGGTGCAGCCTTGGCGTTACCCACTGCTTTGGCGACGGCAGGCCGTACCGCACCAGCCGGTTGCAACAACTGTTGCAGATTGATGCGTCCCTGACGGTTGCGTTCGGCCAACACCTCCAGCCCGCTCAGGCTCAGTTTGCCCGGTTGCAACGTGTGCTGTTGCAGGCTGAACTGGCTGGCCGCAAGATGCGCCTGCTGCAAGGTCACCACCGGTTTGGCATGCTGCGCGCCCAGTTGCCAATCGGCCAGCGCCACCGTTACGTCTTTCAGCTGCAAACCGGTTTTCGGCGTCAGGGCCATCTGTGCGGTCAGCAACGGCAAGCGGCCATTGACCTGCAACGGTTGGGCAAAGCCATGGTCGGTATAGTCCAGCGCCCAGTTCTCCAGCCGCAGGCTGGGCAGCTGTACCGACCAGGGCGCGGCCGGGGTTGCCGCAGGACTGGGGGCTGTCGGCTTGCTTGGCGGCAAGGCGGCCTGCCAGTCAATCAGGCCGTTGGACTGCCGTTGCAGCGCAATCTGCGCACCGCTTAACGTTACCTGCCCCAGATTGACTGCATGGCGTTGCAGATCGAAATGGCCATTGTTGAGCGCCAACTGAGGCAGGCGAATCACACTGCCGCTGCTCGGCGCCGTCAGTTGCAAGTGATTGAGCTTGGCGGCAAACGGTGCCACCGTCAGCTGCGCCTGCTTGCCGCTCAGGTCAAACTGGTAGCGCGCCTGTAAGGCCAGCTCGCCCTTGGGCGGTGCCACGGCAAATTGCGGTTTGACATAATCCCAGATGCTGGCCAGCCGAAAACCACGTACCCGCGCTTCGCCACTCGATTGCAGCGGTTGCAGGCGCAGCGAGCCTTTCCAGTCGAACTGTGCGCCATCGGCCAGAACGGCATGCAGCGTGTAGGCACCGTTTTCCGGCAGGGTGGACAGGTCGGTCAGCCGGAAATTGACCGGCGACAGGTTGAAACGCTCATGCGCGCCACCCAATTGGTCCGACAGCTGCACCTGCCCTTGCTGGATGGCAAATTCCTGAACCAGCAGTTTGGGCAGCTCGCTTTTCTTGCTTAAGCTTCCGGCTTGGCCGGGCCACTGGCATCGGCGACAAAACGCGCCCAGTTCCACTGGCCCTGACGGTTGCGCTCCACCCACAGTTGCGGGGCCTCCAGACGGAACTCGGACAACTGCCAGCGCCCCAGCAACAAGGCGGAAGGATCGGCATTGACCAGCACCCGCCGCGCCGCAAACAGCGGCTGGCCATTGCCTTCGCTCAGACGGAGATTGTTGATCTCCAGCTCCATGCTCCATGGTCGGAGATGGATATCGCCCACCACCAGCTGGCGGCCAATGCCCTGCGCCCATTGGCTGGCGGCATTCTTGGCCAGCCCCGGCGCCACACCGGCCAGCAAGCCCCAGCTGATACCCACCAGCAAGGCGCTGCCGCCCAGCCAATAAGGCCAGCGGGCAGCGCGCGACGGCGGAACGGTAGACGGCGGCGGAACGACAGGTTCGGTCATGGCGGGCATCTTTATTATTGGTTAGCTGGCTATTCTAAACCCAAAGCCGGGCGCGTTTATGCTCGTTGTTGCGGCTTTCTCCGCCGAGGTTTCACGCGGGCGTCAAGCTAATAATGGTATGCTGGCCGCGCCTCGTACAACCTCCGTTTCAACATGCATACACCACCACGCTGGCACTGGGATCTGTTCTGTACCGTCATCGACAATTACGGCGATATCGGCGTCGCCCGGCGGCTGGCACGCTTAGCTGACACAGGGGTTCGGCCAACATGTGCGCCTGTGGGTGGATGATCTGGCCAGCTTCGGCCAACTATTGCCACAGCTGGACCCGGCGGCCGAGCAACAACAGCAGGATGACATCACCATCTGCCACTGGCGGCGCGATGCGTTTCCGGCCGACGTGGTGCCGGGCGACGTGGTGATCGAAGCCTTTGGCTGCGAGTTGCCGGACAGTTTCCAAGAAGCCATGGCCACGCAGCCACGCCCGCCGGTGTGGATCAATCTGGAATATCTGTCGGCGGAAGAATGGGTGGAAGGCTGCCACGGCTTGCCCTCGCCGCACCCTCGCCTGCCATTGACCAAATACTTCTTTTTCCCCGGTCTGGGCGCACAAACCGGCGGCCTGCTGTGCGAAGCCGGGCTACCGGCGCAACGCCAGCAGTGGCAACGCGACGCCCTTGCCCAGCGCGCGTACTGGCAAACCTTCAACCTGCCACCGGCGCAACCCGGCGAATGGCGTGTCAGCCTGTTTGCCTATGAAAACCCGGCCGCCACCGAGCTGCTGGCGCTGTGGGCGCTGGGCGATCGGCCGATAACCTGTCTGGTACCGGTGGGCAAGGTGCTGCCGGATGTGGCCAAGGTATTCGGCCAACCTTTGCAGGTCGGCCAGCGGCTGACGCAAGGCAACCTGACCGTGCAGGTACTGCCGATGACCGATCAGGCCAGCTATGACTTGCTGCTGTGGTCCTGTGATATCAATTTCGTGCGGGGCGAGGACAGCTTCGTGCGGGCGCAATGGGCGGCCCGGCCGTTTGTCTGGCATATCTATCCGCAACAGGAAGATGCCCATCTACTCAAGCTTGATGCGTTTCTGTCACACTACACCGCGCCGCTCAGCCCGGACGCCAGCCGAGGCCATCCACGCACTGAGCCATGCCCGGAACCGCGGACAGGGCATGGCCGCCGCCCGGCAAGCCGCGCAGCCACATTTGCCGGAATGGCTGACACACAGCCAACTTTGGATGGATAAACAACTGGCGTCGGGGGACTTGGGGACACGGCTGGTGCAATTCATACAA
This sequence comes from Paludibacterium denitrificans, assembly GCF_009707705.1. GTDB lineage: Bacteria > Pseudomonadota > Gammaproteobacteria > Burkholderiales > Chromobacteriaceae > Paludibacterium_A > Paludibacterium_A denitrificans. The sequence goes on from NZ_WLYX01000001.1 coordinate 575,402, forward strand.
AACCGGCTACAATAGCCCGTTTTTCGGATACCGTTTTCCGATCTAATTCAAGTGTTTGGGATTTTTACGCAATGAAAACCGCACAGGAACTCCGCGCAGGTAACGTATTCATGGTTGGCAACGACCCGATGGTCGTGCAAAAAGCCGAATTCAGCAAATCCGGCCGTAATGCCTCCGTCGTCAAGATGAAGATGAAAAACCTGTTGACCGGCGCAGCATCGGAAGCCGTGTATCGCGCCGATGACAAATTCGACGTCGTGGTACTGGAAAAGAAAGAGTGCACCTACTCTTACTTTGCCGACCCGATGTACGTCTTCATGGACGAAGAATTCAACCAGTACGAAGTTGAAGCCGAAAACATGGGCGATGCGCTGAACTTCATCGTCGATGGCATGGAAGAAAAATGCGAAGTGACCTTCTATAACGGCAAGGCCATTTCCGTTGAACTGCCGACCACCGTGGTCCGTGAAGTGGAATACACCGAACCGGCCGTCCGTGGCGACACCTCCGGCAAGGTACTGAAACCGGCTCGCCCGGTTGGCACCACGTTCGAAGTACCGGTTCCGGCCTTCGTCGAAATCGGCGAAAAGATCGAAATCGATACCCGTACCGGCGAATTCAAGAAGCGCGTGTAATTCCGCTGCTTGCCGAAAGCCAAAAGCGCCCAACCGGGCGCTTTTTTCATGGTGGCTAGTGCTGGCCAAACCTGACACGCGTGGCGCCGGGGTTCGGCCAACCTGACAATCACCGGCTCAGCTCACCACGCCTTCTGGCGGCTGATCCAGCGTCATGCCTTCGGACTGGTGCGGCAGTTCCAGATAGCTGCGCGACTGCATCTCGGTCAGGCGGCTGGCGGTACGGAAGAACTCGCTGGCTTGCACCCCTTCGGTATACAGCTCCTCGGGCTGAGTCGCCGCCGAGGCCACCAGCTTGACGCGATTGTCGTAGAACACATCCACCAGCCGGGTAAACCGGCGCGCTTCCGCTGCATCCTTGGCCGTCAGTTTGGGAATATCCGACAGAAACACCGTATGGTATTCCTGTGCGATTTCCAGATAATCGGTCTGGGCGCGCGGGCCGCCGCAAATGCCCTTGAAATCGAACCAGATCACTCCCGGCGCCAGCTTTTTCACCGGAATCTGCCGCCCCAGCACTTCCACGTGCGACTCCGGCAGCGTCGTGCCGGAACTGAGCCGGTCAAACATCACCTGCATGCGCGCTTCGCTATCGGCATTGGCTAATACACCATGAACAGCGGTTCACGCGTCAGCTCACGCAGGCGGTAGTCATTGCCACTGTCGACATTCAGCACCTTCAGCTCGCGCTTGAGCAACTCGATGGTCGGCAGAAAATTCTGACGTTGCAAGCCATTGGGATAGAGACCATCGGGCGGATAATTGGAGGTGGTCACCAGCACCACGCCCCGCTCGAATAGCGCCGCCATCAGACGGCCCAGTATCATCGCGTCGGCAATATCGCTGACATGGAACTCGTCAAAACAGAGCAGACGGGTGTTGCGCGCAATCTTGTCCGCCAGTGCCAACATCGGGTCTTTTTCGCGCGCCAGCAGTTTCAGCTCGCGATGCACTTCCGCCATGAAATTATGGAAGTGGATACGCCGTTTGCGCCGATACGGCACGCAGGCATAGAAGGCATCCATCAGGAAACTCTTGCCACGCCCCACGCCACCCCAGAAATACAAGCCGCTGGGTACATCCGGGCTGCGCAGGCTACGCCCCAAGAAACGATTGCGCTTGGCCTTGAAATCCACCAATTGATGCCAGAGTTTATCCAGCTCATCAATCGCGGCGGCTTGGGCCGCATCATGAATGAAACCGGGTTGCTCACTGGCGACCTGATACCAGGCCTTGGGGCTCATGCTGCCATCGGACGGCGGAGAAAAAGTATGTTGGGACATGCGAAATCTTTGTCGGTCTCAAGTCGTGAATTCGGCCAACCTTACACGGCAAACAGGCCACTGGAAAGATAACGGTCGCCGCGGTCGCAGACAATGGAAACAATCACGGCGTTTTCCACTTCCTGCGACAGGCGCAGCGCGGCAGCCGTGGCACCGCCAGATGACGGGCCAGCCAGAATGCCTTCGGTACGGGCCAGCTGGCGCGTGGTATCTTCGGCTTCCTGCTGCGACACGTAGATCATGCGGTCAATGCGGCTGAAATCACAAATTTTGGGCAGGTATTCATCTTCCCACTTGCGAATCCCCGGAATCTGGCTACCCGGCTGCGGCTGCACACCGATGATCTGGATCTCCGGGTTCTGTTCCTTCAGATAGCGGCTGTTGCCCATGATGGTACCGGTGGTGCCCATGCTGGAAACAAAGTGGGTAATGCTGCCACGGGTATCCGCCCAGATTTCCGGGCCGGTGGTTTCGTAATGCGCCAGTGGATTATCCGGATTGGCAAACTGGTCGAGAATCACGCCGACACCCGCGGCCTGCAGCCGACGCGCTTCGTCGATCGAGCCGGGCATGGAGTGTTCTTTCGGCGTCAGTACCACCTGGGCGCCATACGCCTGCATGGTTTGCACCCGCTCGGCGGTGGAGTTTTCCGGCATTACCAGAATCAGCTTGTAGCCCATCATGGCGGCCGCCATGGCCGGGCCAATCCCGGTATTGCCGCTCGTCGGTTCGATCAGGGTGTCACCCGGCTTGATCTGACCACGTGCTTCGGCATGACGAATCATGGAGAGCGCGGGGCGATCCTTGACGGAACCGGCCGGATTATTGCCTTCCAGCTTGAGCAAAATGGTATTGCTAGTCGCCCCGGGCAGGCGTTTGAGTTTGACCAGCGGGGTGTGGCCAACAAAATCTTCCAGCGTGTGAAACGATGGTAAAGTCATGCGTGGCATCTCCTAAGAAGCGGCCATTATACTACCGCCAGACAAGACAACCCGCTTTACCCTTATGCTGGTTTTGCATAATAAAAGGCCCGCGGCGATGCACGCGGGCCCGGTGGCTTAAACCTGAATTCGCTCAGCGCGTCATCAGCCAATCCACATAGCGGTCCACCCCCTGCTCCACCGTCAGCATCGGCTCTTCATAACCATAGGCGCGCAGTTTGCTGATATCGGCCTGGGTGAAACTCTGGTACTTGCCCTTGAGCGCTTCCGGAAACTCGATATATTCCAGAATGCCTTGCTCCACCAGTTCGGCCAACGTCAGCGCCGGTTTGCCTTCGTGCTTAAGCGGCAGGCGTTGACGGTCGCCACCGCAACGTCGTTAAACGGCTGGGCACGACCCGAGCCCAGATTGAAGATGCCGCACTTCTCCGGATGATCGAGGAAATACAGATTGACCTTGACCACATCTTCCACCGAGACAAAGTCACGGCTCTGCATGCCATCGCCGTAACCATCGTTACCGGCAAACAGCTTCACCTTACCGGTCTCGCGGTACTGGTTGAAATTGTGGAACGCCACCGAGGCCATGCGCCCCTTATGCTGCTCTTGCGGTCCATACACGTTGAAATAGCGGAAGCAACCTGCGCGGTCAGGCCGTCCTGCATGCGCCGACGCAGCACCTGGTCGAACAAGAACTTGGAATAACCGTAGACGTTGAGCGGGCCTTCGTACTGCCGCTCCTCCTTGAACACCGTGCCCTTGCCATAGGTGGCCGCACTGGAGGCGTACAGGAACTGGATTTCCTCGTCCTGACAGTATTCAAATAACGACAGCGTGTACTGATAGTTGTTTTCCATCATGTACTTGCCATCATGATTCATGGTGTCGGAGCAGGCACCCTCATGAAAAATGGCCCGAATCTCGCCATCCAGATGGCCTTGCAACAGGCTCGGCAGGAAATCCTGCTTGTCGACATAATCGGCAATCTCACAGCCCACCAGATTGAGGAACTTGTCGCCCTTGGTGAGATTATCCACCGCGATGATGTCGGTCTCGCCACGCGCATTGAGCGCCTTGACGATGTTCGAGCCAATGAAACCGGCCGCGCCGGTAACAACTATGGTCATGTTCTATCCTTTGTGCGAGCGATGCGCCACAGGCCGCCTAACCGGCAGGCACGCCAGCGCTGGCCGCGTTACAACGCAAACAATTCCTGCTGGCTGCACACGGCAGTCCCCAGTTTCGCCACCACGATACCCGCCGCCGCATTGGCCAGCGACATGGCATCCGGCAGAGGCAGGCCAGCGGCCAGCATCAACCCCAGCGTACCGATCACGGTATCACCTGCGCCGGACACATCGTACACTTCACGCGCCAGCGTAGGCTGGTGCAACGCTCCCTGCTCGCGGAACAGGGTCATACCTTCCTCGCTGCGGGTTACCAGCAACGCATCCAGTTGAAGCGAGTGCCGCAGTGCCTGAGCCTTGCTCACCAGTTCATCTTCCGTACGCCAGCTACCGGCCACTTCTTTAAATTCGCTCAAGTTTGGCGTAAGCAAGGTGGCCCCGGCGTATTTGCTGTAATCGTCGCCCTTGGGATCAATCAGCACCGGTTTACCCGCTGCGCGCGCCAGGTGGATCATCTGCGCCACATGCGTCAGGCCACCCTTGCCATAGTCGGACAAAATCACAGCATCGTACTGCGCCACGATCTGGGTAAACTCGCCCAGAATATCCGACAGGATTTCATGGCTGGGCGCATCTTCAAAATCCAGACGAATCAGTTGCTGCTGGCGCGCCACCACGCGCAGCTTGATGGTGGTGGCAATGTGCGCATCGCGTTTGAACGAGGTGACGATGCCATCGGCCTGCATCAAGCGCTCCAGCGCCGTTGCGGCCTCGTCGTCGCCCACCACGGACAAAATGGTCGCCTGACCACCCAGGCTGGCAATGTTGCGGGCCACGTTGGCCGCCCCACCGGCACGCTCTTCCAGCCGGTTGATGCGCGCCACCGGCACCGGTGCCTCCGGAGAGATGCGATTAACATCGCCAAACCAGTAACGGTCCAGCATCACATCGCCCACCACCAGTACCCGTGCCCCGGCCAGTTTTTCGGCCAACCCTGCGGGCGTCAGTCCAATCGTTTGCAACAAGCTCATGCGGCTCCTCAACGGCCAATGGCCTGATAGTCAAAGCCTTGTGCACGCACCCAGGCCGGGTCATACATATTGCGACCGTCGATGATCAGCGGTGACTTCAGCGCCTGCTTGATGGCATCAAAGTCCGGCGCACGGAACATCTTCCATTCGGTCACGATCAGCAGCGCATCGGCGCCTTGCAGCGGGCTCATCATGTCGTCGGCAAACACCAGCTGGTCATTGGCACCCATCACTCGGCGTGCTTCGTCCGTTGCCACCGGGTCGAAGGCCACCACTTGTGCGCCACGCCGGGTCAACTCAGCCACGATCACCCGGCTCGGTGCTTCACGCATGTCATCGGTATTGGGCTTGAACGCCAACCCCCACAAGGCAAAACGGCGGCCGTGCAGATCGTCGCCAAAGCGAGCCACCACCTTGTCGACCAGACGATGCTTCTGCACCTCGTTGGCCTCTTCCACGGCCGTCAGCACTCGCAGGGTATGACCGTTTTCCTTGCCCGCCTGCACCAAGGCCTTCACGTCCTTGGGGAAACAGGAGCCACCGTAACCCGCGCCCGGATACAGGAAGTGATAACCGATGCGCGGATCAGAACCGATGCCGCGGCGCACCAGTTCAATATCCGCCCCCAATGTTTCCGCCAGATTGGCCAGCTCGTTCATGAACGAGATACGCGTCGCCAACATGGCATTGGCCGCATATTTGGTCAGTTCGGCACTGCGGACATCCATGAACAGGATGCGGTCATGGCTACGCTGGAACGGCGCGTACAGACGGCGCATGGTGTCGATGGCTTGCTCGTCTTCCGCCCCCACCACAATGCGGTCCGGCTTCATGAAGTCTTCAATCGCCGCACCTTCCTTGAGGAATTCAGGGTTGGACACCACGCTGAACGGCAGCTCGACGCCACGTTCGGCCAACGTTTGTGCCAGCACAGCGCGTACCTTGTCGGCCGTGCCGACCGGTACCGTGGATTTGTCCACCACCACCTTGTAGCCGGTCATGTGCTGACCAATATTGCGGGCGGCGGCCAGCACATATTGCAGATCGGCCGAGCCATCCTCATCCGGCGGCGTGCCAACGGCAATGAACTGCACCTCACCAAAGGCCACGGATTCAGCCACATCAGTGGTAAAGCTCAAGCGGTTAAGCGGCAACATTGCGCCGCACCATGTCGTCCAGCCCGGGCTCGAAAATCGGAATGCCGCCCTGTTGCAGGGTGGCAATCTTGGCGGGGTCCACATCCAGACACAGCACATGGTTGCCCACTTCAGCCAGACAGGTGCCGGTGACCGAGGCCGACATAGCCCGATCCGATAACGGTAATTTTCATGCGCGTGCTTGCTTGTAGAGTTGAATTTCGTGGTTGATGCGACGCAACACCTCCAGCGGCTGCGCCGCGCGGGTAATCGGTCGGCCAATCACCAGATAATCCGCACCTGCGTCAAGGGCGGCGGTCGGCGTCATGACACGGCGCTGGTCATCGGCGGCGCTGTCAGCAAGGCGAATACCCGGCGTCACCAGTTCAAAACCAGCGGACAACTCCGTCTTGAGCATGCTGGCTTCCTGCGCCGAACACACCACCCCGTCCAGCCCACAATCCTGTGCCAGACGGGCCGGGCGCAACACCTGCTGTTGCGGTGGCACGCTGATGCCGATCTCGGCCGGTCGGCGGCTTCCATGCTGGTCAATACCGTCACGGCAATCAGCTTGGGACGCTGGCTGTATCCTGCCAGCGCCTCGCGCGCCGCTTCCATCATGCGACGGCCGCCACAGGCATGCACATCCACCATCCATACCCCGGCCTCAGCCGCTACTTTGCAGGCATGGGCAACGGTATTGGGAATATCGTGAAACTTCAAATCCAGAAAGACCTGAAAACCGCGCTGGGCCAGGCTTTCCACCAATGACCGTCCGGAGGCGGTAAACAGTTCCTTGCCCACCTTGACACGACATTCCGCCGGATCAAGCTGGCTGACAAACTCCAGCGCACCACTGGCATTGGCAAAATCCAGCGCGACGATGACAGGAGAAGTGAGGGTTCCAGCCTGATCGGCCGCCACCAAAGGATTCATAAGACTTCCTGATTATGCTTAATGAGTTTCAGAACGGTTGGGCGTAAAGCTTTCCCACTCGCCACAGGCCGGGCAATGCCAGAAGAAAGCGCGCGACCGGAAATTGCAGCATTTGCAGCGGTGCACCGTCAGGCGCAGCGCATGTTTCTGGATCAGGGCACGCGTCATTTCGGTATCGAGCCGACCTTCCGGCGACAGATCTTCCATCTGCGCTTCCAGCAAACGATACACCCCCATCAGGCTTGGCCGGGCATGTACCGTTTCGCGAACCGCCAGCAGGGCTTCATGCTCGCCTTCATAGGTGGCGAGCTTTTGATACAGCAGGTCGGTCAGTTCCAGCTGCGGGAAGGTTTTTTGATAACCGCGCAGCAGCGCAATCCCTTCCAGCGGTTTTTCCAGTTTTTCGTAGGCATCAAACAAGCGTTCAGCTGCCATGGAAAGATAATTGAAGTTCTGTTTCTCGATGTTTTGCCAGGCGGCGATTGCCGCCTCGAAGTGCCCTTCGGCGAATTCGATATCGCCCAGAATCAGACTGGCGCGCACGCACTTGCGGTTGGCCGAAAAGGCTGCCGCCACATGTTCACGCGCCAACGGCAGATTGGAGCGATACACCTCGCCTTGCGCCAGCTCGCAATAGAATTGCGCTACCTCATGCTGAAACGAATGGGCATCACTGCGCAGCTCCTTGGCCGTTTCAATGGCCTTGGTCCAGTCACGATCCTGCTGATAAATGTCCAGCAACTGCTGGCGTGCCGCCAGCCCCATGTTGCCGTCCAGCAATTGCAGCAGGATTTCCTCGGCACGATCGACCAAACCCGCCTTGCGGAAATCCTGCGCCAATTCAAAACGCACCCGCTCGCGGTTTTCAGTGGGCAAATCGGACGATTCCAGCATGCGCTGATGCAAGCGGATCGCACGATCATTTTCGCCACGTTTGCGATACAGCTTGCCCAGCGTCAGCTGTAGTTCCGGGGCCGAGCCTTGCTGGCGCGAGACTTCGGCCAACGCCTGCGCGGCAATATCCGTCTTGTCTTCCACCAGTGCATCCACACCGCGGAAAAACGCCGTCGGTACGGACTTTGCCTGTTTCAAAACGGTACGCATGTCCACGCGCGCCGCCAACCATCCCAGCCCGAAAAAAGCCGGGAACAGCAACAGCCACCACAGATCAAGTTCCAACCACTATCCTTTCCCGCTAAAACAGACATGGCTGCCCAACCGGGCAGCTTCTTGGCACGCAGACGTGTTAAGTGTTAATCCGCCAGCGCGTCACTGGGATCAACCGTCACGCTACTGGCCGGGCGCGTACGCAGCTCTTTCTTGAGCTGGGATAGTTCCTTGCGCATGCGCAGGTAATAGGAAAACGTCGCCAACAGGCCAACCGCCGCCCCGGCCACAAAAAACAGCAGCAGAAACACAATGAATGGTGCTTCCCAGACTTGTCCGAAGAACAGCTTGAATTTGACCAGATCACTGTTTTGTACGGTGACCGCAATCAGTACGATCAACAGGGCCAGTTCGATAATACGCAGCAGGTAGCGCATGGGAGTTCTCGGGGAAAATAACTGGAGTGCAAGTTTAAACGATTGGACACGGCAACCCAAGTTGCACGCGGTGTTAATTCGGCTAAAAGCGGACAAATCAGCCAGTCGGCCAACAGGGATTTAGCTGAGTTGACTCACCACGACCGGGCTCTCATTGCCCGGCCAAGGGGGGGCACGTCAGGCATGAAAAAGCGCCACTCGAGGGTGGCGCTTCAGTTTTGGCTTGCGAGGCAGTCAAATTGTGCGATCAGGCTTGCGCCTGTTCCAGTTGGACCTGCTCCAGCAGGGCCAGATCCACCCGTTCCCGCAACTCCTTGCCTGCCTTGAAGTGAGGCACATATTTCTCAGGAACCGAGACACTGCTACCTGATTTCGGGTTACGGCCAACCCGTGGCGGGCGGTAGTTCAGATCAAAACTACCAAAGCCACGAATCTCAATCCGTTTACCCTGTGCCGGGCTGCTGGCCATCGCATCCAGTATGGTTTTGACGGCCAGCTCAGCATCTTTGTAGACCAACTGAGAATCGCGCTCGGCAAGACGCTCTGCCAGCCTCGCAATCAGCTCAGATTTGGTCATGATGCTATTACTCGTTGGAACCAGACAACTTGGCCTTCAACAGAGCACCCAGGTTGGTGGTACCGGCCGAAGCGCTATCCACTGCCGGGTTCTTCAGTGCAGCGTTATCTTCTTGAGCATCTTTAGCCTTGATGGACAAGCTGATATTGCGGGACTTGCGATCCACGGCGATGATCACGGCTTCAACTTCGTCACCTTCCTTCAGGACGGTACGAGCATCTTCCACGCGGTCACGGGACAGTTCGGAAGCACGCAGGTAACCTTCAACATCGGAATCCAGAGCGACAACAGCGCCCTTGGCATCAACCGACTTGATGGTGCCCTTAACCAGAGCGCCCTTGTCGTTCATGGCCACGAAGTTGTTGAACGGATCGCCTTCCAGCTGCTTGATGCCCGTGGAGATACGTTCTTTTTCAACGTCGATGGACAGCACAACGGCTTCCACTTCGTCACCCTTCTTGAACTTGCGAACGGCTTCTTCGCCGCTGTCAGCCCAAGACAGGTCGGACAGGTGAACCAGGCCATCGATGCCGCCCGGCAGACCAACAAACACGCCGAAGTCGGTGATCGACTTGATGGCGCCAGTGATCTTGTCACCCTTGTGGAAGTTGTCAGCAAATTCGTTCCACGGGTTAGCCAGACATTGCTTCATGCCCGGTGGAGATACGACGACGGTCTTCGTCAATTTCCGGGATCATGACTTCAACTTCATCGCCAACTTGAACAACCTTGGACGGATGTACGTTCTTGTTGGTCCAGTCCATTTCGGACACGTGAACCAAGCCCTCGATACCTTGTTCGATTTCCACGAACGCACCGTAGTCGGTCAGGTTGGTCACCTTGCCGAACAGGCGGGTACCGGACGGGTAACGACGGGACAGACCCACCCACGGATCTTCGCCCAGTTGCTTGAGGCCCAGCGATACACGGTTCTTCTCTTGGTCGAACTTGAGTACCTTGGCTTCCACTTCGTCGCCCACGGCCAGAACTTCGGACGGGTGCTTAACGCGGCGCCATGCCAGATCGGTGATGTGCAGCAGGCCATCGATACCGCCGAGGTCAACAAACGCACCGTAATCGGTGATGTTCTTGACGATACCCTTGATAACGGCGCCCTCTTTCAGGGTTTCCAGCAGAGCCTTGCGCTCTTCGCCCGTGGTTTCTTCCAGAACGGCGCGACGCGATACCACTACGTTGTTGCGCTTGCGATCCAGCTTGATAACCTTGAATTCGATGTTCTTGCCTTCGTACGGGGTGGTGTCTTTCACCGGACGTACGTCAACCGAGGGAACCCGGCAGGAAGGCGCGGATGCCGTTGACCATAACGGTCAGGCCACCCTTGACCTTGCCACTGATCAGGCCGGACAGGATTTCGCCGTTTTCCAGCGCTTCTTCCAGTTCCACCCGGGCAGCCGGGCGCTTGGCCTTGTCGCGGGACAGCTTGGTTTCACCAAAGCCGTTTTCCAGCGCGTCGATGGCAACAGTTACGAAATCGCCGATGGCGACTTCAACTTCACCTTGGTCATTCTTGAATTCTTCGACCGGAATCAGGGACTCGGATTTGAGGCCAGCGTTTACGGTAACGAAGTTGGAATCAACTGCAACGACTTCGGCAGTGATCACCTCGCCCACGCGCATGTCGTGAAGGGTCAGGCTTTCTTCGAACAGCTGGGCAAAGTTTTCCATGGAGAGGGTAGTCATCAAGCTTACTCTCGGTGCACGCCTTGCGACGTGCGGGGTTAGGGTTAAAAACAAAGCGAGGTGTTACACGGCCCGAGCCATGGCAACAAAGCGCCTTTACAAAAAATCATGAACCGGAGACCTGTTTCTCCCCGAACCATGCCAACACCTGATCGACCGACTGGTCTATGGTTAGCGCTGTGGTATCGAGTAGCAAGGCGTCCGGCTCTTGTCGCAGTGGCGCTACTGCACGGGCGGCATCACGCGCATCCCGATCAATAATGTCCTGCTTAATCTGTGGGAGATTAGCAGATTCCCCCTTGCCTATCAACTGCTTATAGCGGCGTTGCGCCCTCTCATCGGCACTGGCGGTGAGAAATATCTTGAGGGTGGCGTCGGGAAAGACGACCGATCCCATGTCGCGGCCATCGGTCAGCAAGCCGGGGAGCTGGCGAAAATCGCGCTGGCGTTGCAGCAGCGCGGCGCGCACGGCAGGCAGCGCCCCCACCCGCGAGGCGCCAATACCGATTGCCTCTGCACGGATGTCGGCACTGACATCGTGGCCAGCCAACCACACCTCACCCGCACGAAACTCCGCTTACAGGTGCTTGGCCAGTTCGGCCAACCTGTCTTCATCATCCCAGCCAATTTGCTGTTGCGTGGCATAGAGCGCCAACAGCCGATACAACGAACCGGAATCGAGATAATGAAACCCGAGGCGGTTGGCGACAATGGCCGCTACCGTGCCCTTGCCCGAGGCGGAGGGTCCGTCGATGGTGATGACTGGTGCAATCATGACTGCTGCTTTCCAAGAAAGACCGGCCTGCCTGCGGGCTAACCATGGCAAAAACAGACAGTTTAGCGCACTCAATCTGCTGCCGCCCAGCGATGCCATGACGATAATCGGGTTTGCACGCCCCTGCGACGCCGGTTACAGTTAAACTCTAAGGCAGCGGCTATCTGGCCGGGTGTCACCCGCACCGACTCCTGCAACACGACAAACCGAGACACACCTTTACACTCATGGAACAGTTGCGACTAACGCCGACGGCACAGCTGTCCGGCACGATAAAATTGCCGGGCTCCAAAAGCATTTCCAACCGTACCCTGCTGCTGGCCGCACTGGCCAGCGGCAGTACGCTGGTACGCGACCTGCTGGATTCCGATGACATCCGTCACATGCTCAACGCCCTGCGCCTGCTGGGCGTTGAGGTTGAACAAGTCGGCGACAGCCGCGACTTCCGCGTGCAAGGCGTGCACGGCGAATTCCCGGTCAAGAGTGCCGACCTGTTTCTGGGCAACGGCATACGGCCTTCCGGCCGCTGACCGCGGCGCTGGCCTTGATGCAAGGGCATTATCATTTGAGCGGCGTGCCCCGCATGCACGAACGGCCAATTGGCGACCTGGTCGATGCCCTGCGCGCGGCCGGTGCTGACATTCGCTATCAGGAGCATGCCGGTTACCCGCCGCTGACCATCGCACCGGCGACACTGCGCGCTGGTGAAGTGATTCCGGTCAAGGGCAATGTCTCCAGCCAGTTTCTGACCGCGCTGTTGATGGCGCTGCCGCTGACAGGCGAAACCGTGACGATCGAAGTGATTGGCGAGCTGATTTCCAAGCCGTATATCGAGATCACCCTCAACCTGATGGCGCGCTTTGGCGTGCATGTGGAACGCCGGTGGTTGGCAGCGCTTCACCATTGCTTAAGCGGGCAGCAGTACATTTCGCCGGGCGAAGTGCACGTCGAAGGCGACGCCTCCAGTGCCTCGTACTTTCTGGCAGCCGGTGCCCGGCTGGTGGCCCGGTACGGGTTGAAGGGGTTGGCCGAAACAGCATTCAGGGCGATGTGAAGTTTGCCGACACGCTGCGCCAGATGGGCGTGGAGATCAGCATGGGCGACAACTGGGTGGAAGCGCGCGCCAATGGCCAGCTCAAGGCGATTGATGCCGATCTGAACCATATTCCCGATGCGGCCATGACCATCGCCGTAGCAGCTCTGGCCGCCGATGGCACCACCACCTTGCGCAACATCGAAAGCTGGCGCGTCAAGGAAACCGACCGGCTGACGGCCATGGCGACCGAGCTGCGCAAGCTGGGCGCAACGGTGGAAGAAGGGCAAGACTACTTGCGTATCACCCCTCCCGACACGCTGATTGCCGAGGCAGAAATCGACACCTATGACGATCACCGCATGGCCATGTGCTTTTCACTGGTGTCGCTGATGGGCGTGCCGGTGGTCATCAACGACCCGAAATGCGTGGCCAAGACCTTCCCGGATTATTTCCGTGTACTGTCGTCACTGCGTCCGATCGAGCCGCCGCCGCCCGTCAAGTCGTTTTGATACCCGCTGGCCAATGCCTGTACATCAAGCGCCTTCGGGCGCTTTTTGTTTTAACCGCCGGTTAGTCTCCGGCGTTCTTATACCAACTGGATCATGAAAAATTTCTTCTCCTTGCGCCGCGAATTCATGCAGCGGTTTGACATCGCCATTCCGGCCCAACCCTGCTGCGAGCCAGACACCCTTGCCATGTGGGAAACCATGCTGGAGGAAGAACTGCTGGAATTCCGCGAGGCATTGCACGCCTTCAAGAATATGCCGTCAGACCAGCCAGATGAGCGACACCGCCGCATGGCCGAACTCACCGCCGAGGGCGTGGACGTATTGAACGTACTGACCGGACTGTTGTTGTCACAAGGCATGCCGGTGGAGGCCATGGCGGAGGAAATCCATGCCGCCAACCTGCGCAAATGCGTCAACGGTCAGATCGTGCGCCGGGCCGACGGCAAGGTACTGAAACCAGAAGGCTGGCAACCAGCCAATAAACAGCGGATCATCCAAGAGGCGCAACAGGCAGGTGATGAAATGGTTTCGGCCAACTCCGTGCATGACTGACCAGCACAAACCGCCCCTTGCGCCTGTCGGGTTAAGATGGCGTTAATGAAACAACGGTATTATTTCGGGCAAATACAACAATTCTGGGGAGGATTCCCATGCTGAAAAATTCGCAACACAGTTACGGTCAACTGACGCGCGCCCTGCACTGGCTCTCGGCGCTGGCGGTGATTGCCGCGCTGGCCTTTATTGAGGTCAAAGACTTTTTCCCCAAGGGGACGGCATTACGCGACGCGATGAAATTCGGCCACTTTCAGGCCGGTCTGATCGTGCTGCTGGTCGTGTTGCCGCGTCTGTTGTGGCGCGTGAACAACCGGGTACCTGACATTACCCCGACGCCGAACAAACCTAGCCTGCTGCTGGCACACGTCACCCACTGGGCCTTGTATGCGCTGATGCTGGCGTTGCCGCTGCTGGGGATTGCGATTGTTCAGGGCAGTGGTCACACCCGGCTTTCTTTGGCATGCCGCTGCCGGTGCTGTTTTCGATCAGCCGGGCAACCGCGCACGACCTGAAGGAAGTGCACGAGGCACTGGGCAATGTGCTGTTGTGGCTGGTGATCTTGCATGTCGCCGCCGCGATCTGGCATCACCGCTTCGTCAAGGATGACACCCTGACCCGTCTGACCGGCCCGCTGCGTTAAGCCGTTGCCTCTGCCCACAAAAAAGGTTGGCTTGTGCCAACCTTTTTTATGCAACCACCCACCACATCAACTTTGCCGCATAAATTTCTGGTTCCGGGCCACCCGGGCGGTGCGGGCGCGCGCAAACATTTCGGCCAACCCTGCCGCATCGGAATTTTCCAGACGCTGGGCCAGATCGGCCAAAGCCTGCTGATAGCGCGTCAATTCCGTCAACAGCGCCTCGCGGTTAGCCAGACTGATGTCTTTCCACATTTCGGGATGGCTGCCAGCAATACGCGTGAAATCGCGAAACCCGGTGGCGGCAAAATCAAAACAGCGCGCCCCGTCGTCCTTGCTGGCCACCATGTCGACATAGGCAAACGCCAGCAGATGCGGCAGATGGCTGACTGTGGCAAACACCGCGTCGTGTTCGTCGGCTGTCATGGTATGCAGCCGGGCACCACAGGCCTGCCACAAGTCGGATACGGTAGCGGTGGCATCCTCCAGCGTTTCCGGCAGCGGCGTCAGCACGACCTTGCGGTTTTCATACAGGCCATACTGGGCAGCGGCCGCGCCAGACAGGTCAGACCCGGCAATCGGATGCGCCGGAACGCAATGCGCCAGATGCTGCGGCAAATACTCACGGAACAACGCGACGACATCGCCCTTGGTACTGCTTTGGCATCGGTCACGATGGCATGTGCAGGCAATACCGGCGCCAAGGCCGCCATCAACGCGCCCATCTGCCCCACCGGTGCCGACAGCAAGACCAGATCGGCCTGTGGTGCCACCGTGGCCAGATCCTGGCTGATTTCATCCACCACGCCCAGTTCCAGCGCGCGCTGCAGGTTGTCCAGCGTTCGGCCAACACCGATCACCCGTTTCACCTTGCCTGCACGCTTGAGCGACAAGGCAAACGATCCGCCGATCAAGCCGACGCCTACTACGACCAAGGTCCCAATGCCCTGCACCACCGCCCCCTTGTTCATCACCGGGTCAACACCCCGGTTATTGGCAAAGCGTCTATGATAAGCGATTTTCCCCTCGGCCAGAGGGCGATTTCCCATAGAGCGGAGATGGACATGAGCATGTCGCTGTATGTGTATTTCAACGCCAGCCGGGCGCCTGACGACCTGTTATTGCGTCTGCAGGCGATGCAGCTGGAACTGACCGGCTACGGGGTCCGCGCCAGCCTGTTACAGCGTCGCGACCAACCGGACACCTGGATGGAGGTGTATGAAGGGATCAACAATGCGGCCGACTTTAGCGCGCGTCTCGCCCACGCCGTGGCCCGCCATGACGTGGCCAGCGGCTGCGGTGAGCGCCACGAAGAATGGTTTCAGCCGCTCGGCTACACGCCACAAAGCTGAACGGTGGCATCCGGCAGCAAGCGTTCTGCTTAAGCCGGGCCAGATGGTAGCCTTGGACAAAGTCACAGCCCGCCTCGCGCGCAATGGTCAGTTGCCACTCGCATTCCACGCCTTCGGCCAACACCTTGGCGCCATGCAGATGCAGAATCTCCACCAGCTGCGCCAGCTTGTCGCGCACCGCCGGGCGCATCAGCGCATGGCGCAGCAAGACCTTGTCCAGTTTCACCAGATCGGGCTCCAGCAACCAGACGCGCTCCAGATTGGAGGCGCCCTGACCAAAGTCGTCCAGAGCAATCTGGAACCCCAGTTCGCGGTAGCGTTGCACGGCGGACAACAGGCGCACCGGATCACTGACGGCATCTTCCACCACTTCCAGACAGATCTGAGACGGTGCGACCTGTAATTGCGCCACGATCTCGGCAAAAAACAGCCCCAGCCCTTCTGCCACATTGACCAGATGCTGGGCATTGACGTTCAGTGCCAGCCGCAAGCCAGGCTGGGGCCGTTGCAGCAAAAAATTCAGCAAATGCAGACAGCGCAATTGCCGGTCCAGAAACACCGTGCGGCGCGGCGAGGTTTCGGCAGCAAAGAGTACCGTCGGCGCGATCTGGCCGCCAAAGCCATCCGCAACCCGCGCCAGTGCTTCCACGCCCCAACCCTCAATACCGTCCGGCAGTACGCGGTAAATGGGCTGGTAAACACTACGCAGCCGCCATTCTTCATGGCGCCCACGCACCCAGTCGCCCTGCCAGCGCAGCGGGCTGGCTTCAAAGCCGTGGACATCCAGCCGCTGATTGATAAAGTCCAGATCAGCCTCATCGGGCAACCGCCGTAGCGGGCCAACCGGCGCCGCACGGCATGATATTGAGCCTTGCGCACTCATTTTCTTACTCCCAGAGCCACACCGCTAGGCTCCGCAAGCCGGATCGGGGAGCCCTTCGCCATCCTCGCTCCACTTGCCATACGGTCTTGCCACTGGCTGTCCGGCAGGCAAAAAAATGGCCGAACGGAGTGTTCGGCCCAGACTCAGAGGCAAGAGGAGAAACCACCAGTGATTCAGTCCCGACACACCGGCTTAACGGCCCGGTTGTGCCGTCAGCCGCAGATAAGGACGAATGGCGCGATACCCTTGCGGGAACCTGGCGCGGATCACGTCTTCATCCTGCAACGATGGCACGATGACCACGTCCGGCCCTGTTCCCAGTTGGCGGGCGTCGCCACACTATGCTGGTCGGTCAGTTGCAGCGAATCGATCACGCGCAGGATTTCGTTGAAGTTGCGCCCGGTACTGGCCGGATAGGTAATGATCAGGCGGACTTTCTTGGCCGGATCAATGATGAACAGTGACCGCACGGTATGCGTGCTGCTGGCATTGGGGTGAATCAGGTCATACAGCTGCGACACCTTCTTGTCGGCATCGGCGATGATAGGGAAATTCACCGTGGTGGACTGGGTATCGTTGATGTCGCGAATCCAGCCGTGATGCGCCTCCACCGGGTCCACCGACAGTGCAATCACCTTGACATGGCGCTTGGCAAACTCTTCGGCCAACCTGGCGGTAGCGCCCAGTTCGGTAGTGCACACCGGGGTGTAGTCGGCGGGATGGGAAAACAGAATGCCCCAGCTGTCACCCAGCCATTGATGGAAATGCAGCGGGCCTTCGGTCGAATCCTGGGTAAAGTCGGGGGCGGTATCGCCAAGTCGCAAGCTCATCGTTCTGTCTCCGTTCAAGGATGGATGGGCCGACTATACACAGGCGGTTTTATTTGGATAAACAATAAAAATGACGAAGTTTATCCATAAAAAGAATAAAAAATGGCGGCGATGGTCAGGCCGTTTCGGCCAACCAGTGTTGCCGCAGACGCTGTGCCACGGTGAAATCCCGCCAGACCCGTGCGTCCAGCTGCGCCACCGGCCAGATGCCCATCAAACTGTTGGAGAGCAGCAGCGCATCGGCGACCAGCACATCGCCCGCGCGCAACTCGGCCTCCTCCAGCACCAGCCCCAGCGCGCACAGTCAAACAACCAGTCGCGCACCGCGCCGCGCACGCCGCACTGGTGTAATGGCGGCGTTAGCAATACGCCATCCTTGAGCACATACACATTGCTCATGGTGGCTTCGGTCACTCGCCCATCTTGATCGCACAACAGCCCTTCGCGTATCGCCGGATCTTGCCATTCCGAGCGGGCCAGCACGTTCTCCAGCCGGTTCAGATGCTTGATTGCTTACCAACAGCGGCTGGCTGGCCAGACGCAGCTGGCACCAGCGCACCGTGACGCCATGTTCGGCCAACGTTGCCGGATAACCGTCCCAAGGGTTGGCCGAAATCATCCGGGTGGGCTGGCACGGCTCCGGTATGGCGTAACCGCGTTGCCCGACGCCGCGCGTCAGCACAATCTTGATGACGGCACGCTCCAGCCCCGGTGTCAGCTGACACATTTCCTCCAGCAACAACGCCTCAGCCGGAACCGGTAAACACAAACGTGCAGCGTCTTCGGCCAACCTTGCATATTGCCAGCGCCACAGCCGGGGCTGGCCGTTGCGCCATTCCAGCGTCCGGTACACGCCGTCGCCATAAGCCAAACCGCGATCGAGTGCACTGATGCTAGCGCCCGGCTGGCCATTGATCAGCATGGCCATCAGGCTTGCTCCACACCCAGCGCCCGCAACAGGCCGCGCGCCTTGTGGCGCGTTTCCATCAGCTCGCGTTCCGGGTCGGAATCTGCAACGATGCCGCCACCAGCGCGGAAGCGCAATTGCTGCCCTTCCTGCATGAAGGTACGGATCAGGATGTTGAGGTCCATCGTGCCATCACGGTTGAGGTAACCGAGGCTACCGGTGTAGGCACGCCGCGGGCTGTTCTCCAGTTCGCGGATGATCTGCATGGTGCGCACCTTGGGGCAGCCGGTAATGGTGCCGCCGGGAAACACGGCCCGCAGCACGTCCAGCGGGGTGATTTCCGGTCGCACGCGGCCGCGCACATTGGATTCGATATGGTGCACGTAGGCGTAGCTGGCCACCGCCATCAGCTCATTCACCTCCACCGTACCCGGCTGGCAAATGCGCCCCAGATCGTTCCGTTCCAGATCAATCAGCATTACATGCTCGGCCCGCTCCTTGACGCTGGAAATCAACCGTTGCCTGAGCGCCGCATCTTCCGCCGCCTCCGGCGAGCGCGGATGAGTACCGGCAATCGGCCGGGTTTCAACCCAGCCATCACGCACACGCACCAGCCGTTCGGGCGATGAGCTGACGATCTGCGCACTGCCAAAATCCGCCAAAGCGGAAAACGGCGCCGGGTTCGCACGACGCAGCGCGGCAAACAGCTCGGCCGCCGACAGGTTTTCGGCCAACTTCGCACGCCAGCCACGCGAGATATTCACCTGAAAGACATCGCCATCGACGATGTAACGTTTGATGCGGCGCACCGCCTCGGTGTACCACTCCGGCGGGTCTTCTTCCAGCGCGGCCAGAGACACGACGCGTGGTGACAAGGCCGGGGCGGCTGAGACGTGTTCGGCCAACTGTTCCAGCTGCTCGGCCTGCTCTGCCACCAGCCAGGCCTGCCCGCTGACGCGGTTGACCAGCACCGCCGCTGGTACCCGTGCCAATGCCGCCAGCGGAAAGCTGTCCGGCAAGGCAGGGGGCACACACGGTTCAAATTCCGACAGCACATCGTAACCAAGATAAACAAACCAGCCGCCAATAAACGGCAGCGCGGACGGGTTATCCACCACCTCAGGCCGGAACGCCCGCAGGGCATCCAGCAGCAATGGCCCCTGCCCGCTCTGGTACAGCTGTACCGAAGAAGCCATGAACAACATGTCCCAACCGGTATCGCCGGAGGACATCAACAAGTAGGGAAAAGTCTGGCGATCCGCAGCATGCAGAGCCAGCAGATCGGGGACGCTATCCAGTGCGCGGGTAAACATGAGCCATCCTGATGCGCGAAGTCATCCTGCACATCGCAAAAGAAAACCGCTGCGAGTGTATCGCAGCGGTTTTGCCTGTCAATCACATCCCCGGGATCGGGGCTGTCATCATGCCTTGCGGAAGACCAAGGTACCGTTGGTGCCGCCAAAACCAAACGAGTTGGAAATGGCCACATTGATCTTCATGTCACGAGCGGTATTAGGCACGTAATCCAGATCGCAACCGTGTTCCAGATCCTGCTCGAACAGGTTGATGGTCGGGGGCGATACCTGATTGTGCAGCGCCAGAATCGAATACACGGCTTCCACCCCGCCTAAGCACCACCCAGCAAGTGACCGGTCATCGACTTGGTGGAGTTCACCACCAGCTTCTTGGCATGCTCGCCAAACGCCAGTTTCAGCGCATTGGTTTCATTGGCATCACCCAGCGGCGTGGAAGTACCGTGAGCATTCACGTAATCCACTTCATCCGGGTTGATACCGGCATCACGCAAGGCGTTAGTCACGCCGCGCGCCGGACCTTCGGCGTTGGGAGCGGTAATGTGATGCGCATCGGAACTCATGCCGAAACCAATCAGCTCAGCATAAATGGTGGCACCACGCTTCACCGCATGTTCGTATTCTTCCAGCACCAGCACACCGGCACCTTCGCCCATGACAAAGCCGTCACGGCCGGTATCCCGGTGGACGGGAGGCGGTTGCCGGATCATCATTACGGGTCGACAGCGCCTTCATGGCGGCAAAGCCACCCACGCCCAAGCGGCTGATAGCACCTTCAGCGCCACCGGCAACCATCACGTCGGCATCACCATATTTGATGACGCGTGCCGCATCACCAATACAGTGTGCGCCGGTCGTGCAGGCGGAAACGATACCGTAAGACGGACCCTGATAACCCTTGATGATCGAGACATGGCCTGCGATCAGGTTAATCAGCGAACCCGGAATAAAGAACGGACCAATCTTGCGCGGGCCACCGGCCTGTAGCGCCACACCGGTTTCTTCGATCAGCGGCAAACCACCGATACCAGAACCGATATTCACGCCCACGCGAGTTTTGTCCAGATTGGCTACGTCATCCAGCCCGGCATCGCCAATGGCCTGCAAGGCGGCGGCAATACCGTAGTGGATGAACAAATCCATCCGCCGTGCATCCTTGGGGGAAATGTACTGGCTGATGTCGAAATCTTTTACTTCGCCAGCAATCTGGCAAGCCAAGTCGCTGGCATCAAAACGGGTAATGGTACCGATACCACTCTTGCTTACGAGCAGATTGGCCCATCCGGTCGCAACATCGTTACCGATAGGGGATACGTGACCCAGACCGGTTACAACAACTCTGCGTTTGGACAAGGGGAATCTCCGTGAGTAAAGGGAGGCCGTCTCCCGATGATCCAGCAACATGCGTCACGGCGATTAGCTGTCAAACGCACGTTTGGACCCCACTTTAGCAAAAGACCCCTGCAGGCGAGCCAAGGCCACACCGGGCAGAGGTCCTGGTAATTCTCGTTACAAGAATTACTTGTTCAGATGACCGTTAACGTAGTCGATCGCTTGCTGAACGCTGGTGATCTTTTCTGCATCTTCGTCCGGAATCTCGCACTCGAACTCTTCTTCCAGAGCCATAACCAGCTCGACGGTATCGAGGGAGTCAGCGCCCAGATCGTCGACGAAGGAAGATTCGTTCTTCACTTCGGCTTCGTTCACGCCCAGTTGTTCGGCAACGATCTTTTTAACGCGCGCTTCAATGTTTTCCATTTGTTTAAACCCTTTACCTTTCTGATTCGGGACAACAAAACCCGACTATTCTACAAAAAAAAATTAGAGTAGCCTACCCAATGCGTGTTTTATTGTATCAAACGCATCTCAAGGCATCAGCATGCCACCGTTGACATGCAGTGTCTGACCGGTAATGTAGGCTGCACGATCCGACGCCAGAAAGGCCACGGCATCGGCAATATCCTTGGCATCGCCAAGGCGACCCAAGGCAATCTGTTGTACCAGCGCCTCACGCTGTGCTTCCGGCAGAGCTCGCGTCATGTCGGTATCGATAAAACCCGGCGCCACGCAGTTGACAGTGATGTTACGGCTGCCCACTTCGCGTGCCATCGATTTGGTAAAACCCATGATACCGGCTTTGGCGGCGGCGTAGTTGGCCTGACCGGCATTGCCCATGGCACCCACGACCGAGGCGATGTTGATGATACGGCCCCAGCGGGCCTTCATCATACTGCGCATCACGGCCTTGGAAGCCTTGAAGACCGACTTCAGATTGGTATCCATGATGGCATCCCAGTCTTCGTCTTTCATGCGCATCAACAAGCCATCGCGGGTGATCCCCGGCATTATTGACCAAAATGGTCACGGCGCCGAATTCTTTTTCAACACTATCAACCAACGCCTCAATCGCGCCGTCTGCGGTCACGTTGAGCACCCGGCCCGCGCCGCCCTTGGCAGACAAACGCTCCTGAATGGCGGCTGCGCCACTTTCCGAGGTAGCGGTACCAATCACGGTGGCCCCTTCTTCGGCCAACAGGTCAGCAATGGCCGCGCCAATACCGCGTGATGCGCCCGTTACCAGCGCGATCTTGCCTTGCAGAGTCATCGTGTCATTCCTTGTTACCAAGGTTGGCCAAAAACCGGCTGGCCAACCTTTTTTTATGGATAAGCCGCTGTTCCTGCAGGATTACAGCAACTCGGCCTTGGCCGCTTCCAGCGCGGCGCCATCGGTCAACGCCGGGCACTTGACGTTGCTATCGATGCGTTTGGCCAAACCGGCCAATACCTTACCCGGACCGCACTCTGCCATCAGGGTAATGCCGTCGCCAGCCAGTTTCTGGATGGTTTCAGTCCAGCGCACCGGGCTGTACAACTGGCGCACCAATGCATCGCGAATCTGATCCGCTTCGCTGTAGCTGGCTACGTCGGCATTGTGCAACACCGGGATGGCCGGAGTATTGATATGAACGTTCTGCAGCGCAGCGGCCAGTTGCTCGGCCGCTGAGCTTCATCAACGCGCAGTGCGATGGTACGGATACCGGCAACGGCAGCGCACGCTTGGCGCCACGAGCCTTGCAGGCTTCCATGGCGCGCTCGACGGCCGCCTTGGAACCGGCAATGACCACCTGCCCCGGCGAGTTGAAGTTGACCGCTTCCACCACCGCACCTTGGGCGGCTTCCAGACAGGCCGCGCGTACATCATCGTCGGACAGGTTGAGTATGGCCGCCATGGCGCCCTCGCCCGCCGGTACGGCGTTCTGCATGGCTTCGGCACGCAGACGCACCAGCTTGACGGCTTCGGCAAATGGCAAGGCACCGGCAGCCACCAGCGCGGTGTATTCACCAGTGCTATGGCCAGCCACAACCGCTTACTGGCTACCGTTCAGCTCCTGCCAAGCCAGATAGGTGGCCACGCCAGCCGCCAGCATGATCGGCTGGGTATTGACGGTGGCATTGATGGCTTCCGGCGTTTCGGCCTGAAGCATGCCCCACAGGTCAACGCCCAACGCATCGGACGCCTCTTGAAAGGTATGTTGCACCACGGGCAGATCGCCAAAGCCGTTCATCATCTTGAGGCTTTGCGAGCCTTGGCCCGGGAAAAGGAAGGCAAACGCCATAGTCTGTCTCCAGCTAATTGGAACGGAAACCCGATACAAGGCGCCATTGCTGGCAATTGGCCACGCTAATGCAGCAGCCTTGCATCACCGACATCAAAACTTAAGCAGTACCGCACCCCGTGCAAAACCACCGCCAATGCCTTCCAGCAGGATGGTCTGGCCACGCGTAATCTGACCGGCGCGCACTGCATGGTCAAGCGCCAGCGGAATCGATGCCGCCGAGGTATTACCCTGCTCCGGCAGGGTCACCACCACCTTGTCCATCGACAAGCCAAGATGCTTGGCCGTGGATTCGATGATGCGCAGGTTGGCTTGGTGCGGCACCAGCCAGTCGACTTCGGACTTGTCCACGCAGGCTTCGGCCAACGTAGAGGCAGCGATGTCGGCCAAGGCCTTGACGGCAAACTTGAAGACCGCCGGGCCGTCCATGGTGAGATACGGCTTGCCTACAATCTGGCCGGAAGCAATCTGCCCCGGCGTGCTGAGAATGCGGTGATAACGGCCATCCGATGCCAGTTTGGCATGGAGAATACCCGGTTCATCCGCCTCACCCAGCACCACGGCACCGGCGCCATCGCCAAACAGCACACAGGTGCGGCGATCTTCCCAGTCGAGAATGCGGGAGAAAATCTCCGCGCCCACTACCAGCGCCTTCTTGGCCATGCCGCTCTTGATGTAATTGTGAGCGGTCACCAGTGCATACATGAAACCGGCGCACACCGCCTGTACGTCAAACGCGGCGCAACCATGAACCCCCAGCTTTTCCTGCAGCAGGCAGGCCGTGCTCGGGAAAATCATGTCCGGCGTGGATGTGGCGACGATGATGAGGTCGATCTCTTCGCGCGCGATACCGGCATTGGCAATAGCGGCTTCAGCGGCCCGCAAAGCCGGTCGCTGGTTTTATCTTCATCGTTGGCGATGTGGCGAGAGTGGATACCGGTACGGGAGACGATCCATTCGTCATCGGTATCCACTCGTTCGGCCAACATCGCATTGGTAAGCACGTTCGGTGGCAGATAGCTACCGGTGCCAAGAATACGGGAATGGGCCATGTAGTGTCAGTTCGCTGCTGCCTCGGGTGTCTTGAGGTTTTCTAGTTGATGGGCAACCCGGTTGGCGATGTGACCAATCACGTCAGAACCGGCTTCCTCGCAAGCCTGTTCCAGCGCGTAACGGAATCCTTCTGCGTCGGTTCCCCCGTGGCTCTTGACCACAATGCCGCGCAAACCCAACAAGCTGGCGCCGTTATAGCGGCGCGGGTCCACACGAGCCTTGAAGTGCTTGAGTACCGGCATGGCTGCCAGCGCACACAAGCGCGTCCACCGGTACGGGTAAACTCTTCACGCAAAAAGTTAAGCAATCATCTGCGCCAGCCCCTCGGCCGATTTCAGCGCCACGTTACCGGTAAAGCCGTCGCAGACTACCACATCTACCGTGCCTTTGTAGACGTCGTTACCTTCGACGTTGCCATAAAAATTCAGCTCGGAATGGCGCAGGTATTCGCCAGCCTTTTTCACGCTGTCGTTACCCTTGATCTCTTCCGAACCGATATTCAACAGCCCGACGGTGGGGTTGGCCTTACCTGCGGTACTGGAAACCAGCACCGACCCCATGATGCCAAACTGTAATAATTGTTCAGGCGTGCAATCGACATTGGCCCCCAAATCCAGCATGCAGGTGTGCCCTTTGAGGGACGGCAGCATTTTGGCAATGGCAGGACGGTCGATACCCGGAATGGTTTTCAGGACAAAACGCGCCGTTGCCATCAGTGCGCCGGTATTACCCGCCGACACGGCTGCCTGCGCCTGTCCTTGCTTGACCAGATTGATCGCCACCCGCATAGACGAGTCTTTCTTGTTCTTCAGCGCCAACTGGGGCGTTTCATCCATATCCACCACCTGAGTGGCATGCTGGAGTTGGAGACGCTCGCGCGGCACGTCGGCGTGACGGGACAACTCGGCAGTGAGGGCCGCTTCGTCACCTACAAGAATCAGACGTGTGTCGGGGTGGTCTTGGAGAAATTTGATTGATGCAGGGACGGTGACCTTGAGGCCAACGTCACCGCCCATGGCATCAACTGCAACGGTGATAGTCATCAACGTAATCGGTAGTGGACCTACCTGTTGTTATGAAGGAGGGATACAACGCAGCGATTACTCGCCTTTAGCCTTCACAACCTTGCGGCCACGATACACGCCGTTCGGGCTGATGTGGTGACGCAGATGGGTTTCGCCAGTGGTCGGCTCTTTAGCCAGCGACGGGGCGGTCAGAAAATCGTGGGCGCGGTGCATGCCACGTTTGGACGGGGACTTTTTGTTCTGTTGAACAGCCATGGTCGACTCCTAAGAAATTCAAGTAGATTCTTTAACGAACCCGGTTTCACTCGGACTTGGACGTCTTGAGCGCTGCCAGCACCGCAAACGGATTGGGCTTGTCAGCCTTGGCGCGCAAGAGAGTGTCCGAACCACAATCGTCGTGTTTGGGCGACAGCGGCAAGTCCATGATGATTTCGTCTTCGATCAACGCTTTCACGTCCAGTTCAGGCTCGGCGAGAATGGCATCCAGCGATTCGTCCTGCTCGCACGCCAGCTCAAGCTTTTCCGGATCGGTAAACAGTGTAATGACTGAATCAGTCTCCACACGGTATTCCATCCCGGTCATGCAACGCTGGCAAGCCAGCTGGAGCCGGGCTTTCAGCACCAGACGAAGCGACAAACGCCCCAACCGGTCGCGAAAGCCCTCCGTGGTGTAATCCACTTCACCACTGGTGTCGGACAGGTCGCTGTGAACACGCTCATCCAGTGCGTTAACCGGCAATTTGCCAGCCAACGTACGACCCTCACGGGCGAACTTGAGCGAATCGATCAAAATCGGGTTAGACATAAACCCAGCATGATATAATTGCCGCCCCTGATTTGTCAAAAGAATCAAGGGAACAACGGCCTACGCTCATCCTCCGGCGCTGCTTCCCTTGCACCACACCATCATGCAGATTGTACTGGCTTCTACCTCGCGCTACCGCCGCGAAATCATCAGCCGTCTGGGTTTGCCGTTTGAAGCAACGCCCCCCATTTGTGACGAAACGCCGCTTGCTTGCGAAACCGCCCTCGACACAGCCGTACGACTGGCACGCACCAAGGCCATGTCGCTGGCGGCACGTTACCCGGAAGCCCTGATCATCGGCTCGGACCAGGTGGCGCTGCTGGATGGCCAGCAAATCGGCAAGCCGGGCACATTTGAAAAAGGCGTGGAGATGCTGCGCTGGATGAGTGGCCGCACGGTGGTATTTCATTCTGCGCTGGCGCTCTACAACAGCAAAACCGGCCATCTGCAGGAAACCGTGGGACTCACCCACGTCACCCTGCGCCAGCTTACCGATCAGCAGATTCGGGCTTACCTCACGCGCGAGCCGGATGCGCTGCACTGTGCCGGTAGTGCCAAAAGCGAGGGACTGGGCGGTGCCCTACTGGAAAAAGTGGAGTCGGACGACCCCAACTCCCTGATCGGCGTACCGCTGTTCCAGCTGGTCAGCATGTTGGCTAATGAAGACGTGGAGGTATTGTAATGGCAGGCACATTGTTTTTGATCCCCACCCCGCTGGGCGATGAAGCGGTGGCGTGGTTGCCGGAAGACGAACGCGCCAAGGTGCTGCATATCACCCATTTCGTGGTCGAAGCGGAAAAAACCGCGCGTCGGCACCTCAAGGCATTGGGTGTGACCACGCCTATCCGCGAGTTGTCGATGCAGACCCTGAACGAACACACCAAGCCCGGCGACGTGGCGGCACTGCTCGCCCCGCTGGCCGCCGGACACGATGTCGGGCTGGTTTCCGAAGCCGGATGCCCGGCAGTGGCCGACCCCGGCGCACAGCTGGTGGCGCTGGCGCATGAGCGCGGTTACCGGGTGGAGCCGCTGATTGGCCCGTCGTCGATCCTGCTGGCGATGATGGCATCTGGCGCCAACGGCCAGTGCTTTGCCTTCCATGGTTATCTGCCGGTGGACCATGGCGAAAAAGACAAGGCCATCCGCGAACTGGAGCAGCGTTCGCGTCAGCGCAACGAAACACAGGTCTTCATCGAAACGCCATACCGCAACAATGCCTTGCTGCAACAGTTGCGCGAAACCCTGGCGCCGTCCACTCGCCTGTGCGTGGCCGCGGATCTGACCCTGCCGACACAAACCATTGTCAGCTTAAGTGAAGGACTGGCCAACGCTTCCCCCGGATTTTCACAAACGCCCGGCCATTTTCGTGCTGTACGCCGGTTAATCGTTAGCGCGGCCCGACTTGCCTGCAACGGCCTGCCGGGCGCATTCTCCCACGGTTTGTCCTTTCGCCGCCTGCCACCATGCCGATGACGCCCCTGATTACTTCCCTGCTGGATACCGACCTGTACAAATTCACCATGTTGCAGGCGGTACTGCACCAGTTCCCGGCCTCGTATGGCGAATACGAGTTCAAATGCCGCAATACACCGCAACAGCCGCTGGCGTTATTGCAGCACCAGCTGGAAGCCCAGCTTGACCACCTGTGCCAGTTACGCTTCACGCAGGATGAACTGGATTACCTGCGCAGCCTGCGTTTCATCAAGAGTGATTTTGTCGATTATCTGGAGCTGTTCCACTTCCAGCGCCGCTTCATCACCGTGACCACCGCTGGCGACAATCTGGTCGTGCGGCTGCAAGGCCCGCTGATTCAGGTGATGTTCTTCGAGATTTTCGTGCTGGCCATCATCAACGAGTTGCACTGCACGCGGCTGGATACACCGGAAGTGCGCGCCGAAGGCCAGCGCTTACTGGATGAAAAAATCGCCACGTTACAGGCGTTTCAGCGTACAGAAGCCGCCCAGCAGCGTTTTCCTTTGCTGATTTCCGACTTTGGCACCCGTCGGCGCTTCAGCCGGGACTGGCACTATGAGGTGATTCGCCAGCTGCACACCGCTGTGCCGGAAATTTTCCGTGGCACCAGCAATGTTTATCTGGCGCGGCAACTGGGCATTACCCCCATTGGCACCATGGCGCATGAGTTTTTCCAGGCCTTTCAGGCGCTGGGGGTGCGGCTGCGCGATTTTCAGAAGGCCGCGCTGGAGTCATGGGTGCAGGAGTACCGTGGCGATCTGGGTATTGCCTTGACCGATGTGGTGGGCATGGACGCCTTCCTGATGGACTTTGACCTGTACTTTGCCAAGCTGTTTGACGGGCTGCGCCACGATAGCGGCGACCCGTACGTATGGGGCGAAAAGGCACTGGCGCATTACCACAAGCTGCGCATCAACCCGGCGACCAAAATGCTGACATTCAGCGATGCACTGAGTATCGACCGGGCCTTGGCGCTACATCGCCATTTCAGTCAGGACATTCAGGTCAGCTTTGGCATCGGCACGCATTTCACCAACGACATGGGGCTGGAACCGTTACAGATCGTGCTCAAGCTGGTCAGCTGCAATGGCCAGCCGGTGGCCAAGCTGTCGGACAGCCCGGGCAAGACACTGTGTCGGGATGCCACGTTCCTGGCCTACCTGCGTCAGGTTTTCAACGTAGCGGTGCCAGCGTCGGCGGACTGAGCCGCACCGTCCAGCAACTGCAGCAACGCCGCACGAGCCGGATTGGCGAGCTTGTCGCCCGCCAGCACGATGGTCTGCCGGGCCAGCGCGCGATAGCTTTCGGCCAACCCCGGGTCGTGAATCACCGCCAGATGGCGCGCTACCGTGGGCACATCGCCACGCACGATCGGCCCGGTCAGGGCGGCGGCTTAAACCCCAGCGCCAGAGCATTTTCCAGCGTCTGGCGCATCAGGTTTCCCAGCAGCGGCCGCAACAAATCATCCGGCACCCCGGCTTGTTCGGCCAACCCTTGCGCCATGTCGGTGAGCGTGACCAGATAATTGGACGCGACCGACAATGCCGCGTGATAAGCCGCCTTGCCGCCTTGGGCCAGCCGGAACGGCCTCCCGCCCAGCGCTTCGGCCAACGCCTGTAGCGCAGGCAGTGCCGCATCGTCGCCTTCGATGGCACACAAGGTTCCGGCAAACGTGGTCGCCGCCCGCGCCGGATCGGCAAAGGAAAAAGCGGGGTGCAGGCTGCCGAGCCGGCCCCGGCCGCACGTAGCGGATGTAGCACGCTGGATTCCGCCGCACCGCTGGCATGAAACACCACCGCACCGTCCAGCCGGATACCGCTATCGGCCAGCTGCTGCGCCGTGGTGCCGATAGCCGCATCCGGCACCGACAACAAGACAAGGTTGGCCGAACGCATCTGCCGCAGGTCCGCAACCGGCTGGCCCGCACCGATGAAATCAGCGGCCTCGCTGGCGGATGCCAGCGTACGACCGACGACATCCTGAATCTGATAACGTCCGCTGGCCACCGCCAAGCGCCCCAGCGTGCGCCCCAGACGTCCGGCGCCGATAATGGTCAAAGAAGAAAGTGTCACGAGAGATCATCCGTTTGTTGGCAACGGGCCATTCCCCGTACCGGCAAAAACGATAACAATAGGACACGCCGTCGGTCTGGACCGACACCGTCTGCATCACGCCGTTACAGAGAGGATAAAATGTTGCATCTTGCCATGTTCTTTGGCGTTGTCGCGCTGCTATTGGCGTACCTGACCATACTCTACAACGGCCTGGTTGGCCTGAAACACAGCGTGGCCAAATGCTGGGCCAATATCGATGTGCTGCTCAAACAACGCCACGACGAGCTGCCCAAGCTGGTGGAAGTGTGCAAACACTATGCACAGTTTGAACAGGCCACGCTGATCGGCATCATGGACGCGCGCAATGCCATCGCCAGCCATGCTAGCCAGCATCGGGTGGAACAGCTGGGCGCCGCCGAAACCACCCTGCGCGGTTTGCTCGGACAGGTGTTTGCCGTCGCCGAGGCCTACCCGGAGCTGAAAGCCGATCAGCAGTTCAGCCACCTGAGCCAGCGCATCAGCCAGCTGGAAGAAAGCATTGCCGACCGGCGTGAACTCTACAACGATGCGGTCAACCTCAACAACGTGCGCATCGACCAGTTTCCGGATGTGCTGGTTGCCCGGCTATTCGGTTTTGAAGCGGCACGGCCACTGCGCTTTAGCGCCGAGGAAAAACGTGACGTGGACGTCGGGGCCTTGTTCAATGCGCGTTAAGCCATGACCGCCCTCACCGCCCCACTCACCCGCCCCGGCCTGATGGCGTTTGGCATCTACCCGCTGTTGACCTGGTCCGGGCTGCAACTGGGGTCGCACACCTTTCGCCACTACCTGTTACCCGCCATCATGCTGCTGGGGCTGCTCGGCTGGTGGCTCAATTACCGCCGCTACCGGCTGATTGCCGACACGCCGACCTCACGTGCCGCCTCGGCGGCGCTGGGTGAAAAGGTGGAACTGTATGGCACTGCCGCGTGCCATCCGCACGCCGTCAACTACAGCCCGCTCTCCGGACGCCGTTGCGTATGGTATCGCTGCTGGCGCCTGCCGGAAGACAACAACAACCAGCTGGACGACATGCTGCCACTGCTCAGTGGCAATGCTCCGCTCCTGCCAAGCCACTGCACCAGCGAGGAATCCTTTCTGCTGCGTGATGGCAAGCAGGAGGTGATCGTTCACCCGGAAGGCGCGGAGGTACAGGCACCGCACCGTGAACAGTGGCGTGAAGGCAACGAACGGCTGATCGAAGAATGGATAGGCGAAGGCGACCCGCTGTATGTCGTCGGCCATCTCACCTCACGCGGAGGCGAGCCGTACAACAACAACGATTTCCACCGCGATGTCGGCGCCAAGTTGGCCGAATGGAAGCAAGACCCGGTCAGCCTGAAACAACGCTTCGATCTGGATGGCAATGGCCAGATCGATGACAAGGAATGGCTGGCCGTGCGGGCCGCAGCCGCCCGCGAGGTACGCCAGACGCAACAGCAACTGGCGGCAATGCCGGTAACGCTGCACATGCAGCAGCCACAGGATGGCAGTCCTTACCTGATCAACACCCACTCGCCACAAAAAGGCGCGCAGTCATACCGCTGGCGCGCCTGGCTCCATGCCCTTGTTGCGTTGGGCAGTGTGCTGCTCTGGCTGAGTAGCCGTCGCTGAGGTGTCGTGCTTTCCCGTTCGCAAAGCAAAACCGCTATAGTGAACGCATGGCATCCACGCCATGATGGAGAGGGATCATGATCCGCCTGACCTTTACCTGCTCGACTGACACGCTCTCCGCCCCGAGGCAACGCCAATCGGTGCTCGATATCATCAGGCGCCGCCTTCACTCCATGACCATCTCCGGCTACATCATCTTGTTACAGCATGATGTGCTGACCATTCTGGAAGGGCCGGAAGCCGTCGTCGAACAGGAATACGACAGCCTGGCCACCACACCAGAAATCAAGCAATTGCTCCTCTTGGCGCGCGAAACCATCGAACAGCCCTGCAGTGCGCCGGGGTTGTGTTTTGTCGACGCCGATGCCCAACGCCGCCCGGATGGTACGCTGCCTGCGCCGGAACAATTGCTGGGAGCCGCCCACCTCACCTGTAGCGAGCGCACCCGCCGTTTCGTACAGGAATTCATTGACGGGCAATGGCACCACCACCATGCCGACTGGCAATCACCGCAAGTGGTACACCGCCATTCCTGATGCAGTCAGCACACAAAAAAGGGCTGCCCATGGCAGCCCTTGCAGCGTGACCTTGCAATCGGCAAATTAACCGGCCGCGTTCAGCGCCTGTTCAATGTCCGCCAGAATGTCGTCGATATGCTCGATACCAATGGACAGACGGATCATCTCCGGTCGAACGCCAGCCTTGGCCTGTTCCTCTGCCGACAATTGACGGTGAGTGGTCGAGGCCGGATGGCAAGCCAGCGACTTGGCATCGCCAATATTGACCAGACGCGTAATCAACTGCAGCGCATCAATAAAGCGGCCACCGGCTTCCACGCCACCCTTGATGCCAAACGACAGCACGCCCGATGCTCGACCGCCCATATACTTCTGCACCAGCGCGTGATCCGGATGATCCGGTAAACCGGAATATTCCACCCAAGCCACCGACGGATGCGATTTCAGGGCTTGCGCCACTTTCAGCGCGTTGTCGCAGATACGGTCCATGCGCAGCGCCGAGGTTTCGATGCCCTGCAGAATCTGCAGCGCATTGAACGGCGACAGCGCCGCTCCCATGGCACGCAACGGCACAACCCGGGCGCGGGCAATGTACGCTGCCTCGCCCATCGCTTCGACGTAATTGACGCCGTGGTAGCTGACATCCGGTTCGTTCAGGCGACGGAAGCGCTCTTTATGCTGGCCCCACGGGAATTTGCCGGAATCGACAATCGCGCTAAGCGATGGTGGTGCCATGGCCGCCCATATACTTGGTCAGGCTGTGCACGACGATATCGGCACCGTGTTCAAACGGGCGGCACAGATACGGCGACGGCACGGTATTGTCGACAATCAACGGCACGCCATGGGCGTGTGCGACATCGGCCAGTGCCGAGAAATCCACCACGTTACCCAACGGGTTACCGATGGATTCGCAATACACCGCCTTGGTCTTGTCATCGATCAGCTTGGCGATGGCAGACGGATCGCGGTAATCGAAGAAACGCACCTGAATCCCCAACTGCGGCAAGGTGTGGGCAAACAGGTTATAGCTGCCGCCGTACAGTGTACTGGTAGCAATGATGTTGTCGCTTAAGCTTCGGCAATGGTCTGGATGGCGTAAGTGATGGCCGCCATACCGGATGCCACGGCTAGTGCGGCCACCCCGCCTTCGAGCGCAGCGACACGTTTTTCCAGCACATCATTGGTCGGGTTCATGATGCGCGAGTAGATATTACCCGGGACTTTGAGGTCGAACAGGTCTGCCCCGTGCTGGGTGCTATCGAAGGCAAAACTGGTGGTCTGATACAGCGGCACGGCCACTGCCTTGGTGGTCGGGTCCGGGCTATAGCCTGCGTGTACCGCGAGCGTTTCGAGTTTCATTGTATTGGTTCTCCTGCGGTGCCAATGTCATGGTGTCCGCTACCTTACCCGTGCGCCCCATCCTTGCCAAGCCTGGCACCATCCTCTCTCTATATTATTTATGGATAACCATTTTCTTTGGATGGATAACAGCAAGGCGGCCCTAAGGCCGCCTTGCTTGCTCAGTACGATAATACCAAGAGGTGGTTTACAGCTTGAACTGCCCGACCATGGCACGCAGATCATCGCCGCGCCGCGCCAGATCCTGAATGGTAGCCAGCATCTGTTGCAGGCTTTGATCGGTCTGGATCGATTTGCTGTTGATACGTTCAGCACTTTGCGCCATCTCGGTGGTGGCAATGCTTTGCTCGCTGGTCGAGCCCGTGATTTCCGCCATGCGGGCTAATCTCCTCCGTACTGGACTTGATCTGCCCGACTTTGGCAGCGGCTTCGCGTGACAGCGACACCCCGGAGCTGACACGCCGGTTGGTATCGGCCGTGTGACCAATGGCCTGTTCGGTTTGCTGCACCACGCTGTCGATCATTTGGGCGATCTCGGTGGTGGAGTTGGCGGTACGTTCGGCCAACTTGCGCACCTCATCGGCCACCACGGCAAAGCCACGACCCTGTTCCCCGGCACGAGCCGCTTCAATGGCCGCGTTCAACGCCAGCAGGTTGGTCTGGTCGGCAATATCGCGAATCACAGCCACGATGCCGCGAATCTCTTCCGAGTGTGACGCCAGGCCAGACATGGAGGTTTGCAGCGCATCCACCGTCTGCACGATGGACTGCACTTCGTGGGCAACCTTGTCCATGGCCAGATACGAGTCATTGGCATGCTGGCGCGTCTCGGCCACCAGCGACTCGGTGGTGCTTCGGCATTATCCGCAATGTGATTGATGCTGACAGTGATTTCCTCAATGGTGGCCGCCGTTGCCGACAGCTCATTGGACTGCGCGCGCGAATCGGCCGCAATGGTATCCGCCGCCTGATGCAGCATGGTGGTATCACGCGCCAGCGCCTCGGCGTCGTGCCGCACCGAAACAAACATGCCGTGCAGTTTCTTCACAAAAGCGTTAAAGGCTTCGGCAATTTCCCCCACTTCATCATGTGTGTGCACCGGCAACTGCATGGTCAGATCGCCCTCACCGCTGGCAACGTTATGCATGGCATTGCGCAGGTCGGTCAGGCCGGACAGCATGCGAACCACCCCGGCGTAAGCCAGCACCGCAGACAGAATCAGCCCCAACAGCGACAAGCCGCCCATCAGCCACATCAGGTGACCCACGGCGCTGGTCGCGGCGGCAACCGGCACCACGACGCCAAAAATCCAGCCAGTGTTTCCCACCGGATAAAGCGCGGTCATGCTGGTTTCACCATTCAATGCCACGCTCTGCAGCTTGCCATCCTGGCTCAGACCAGACAGATCAAACCCCGGCATGACATCGCCGATCTTTTTCATGCCGGATTCTTTGGCCGGATGGGCAATGATCGAGCCGTCTTTTGTGATCAGGAAAGCGTAGCCATTGCCCGGCAGGCGCGAGGCCACCACTTCGTCGGTTACGCGCTGCAGCGACACGTCACCGCTTACCACGGCCACCAGTTGACCACCGTCACGGCGGGCGCGGGCAAAGGTAATGATCGGTTTTTTGGTTGCCGCATCAATGTACGGAGCGGTGGCGATGGCTTCTTCGCTCTGGCTGGCGGCCAGATACCATGGCCGTCCGGTCGGGTCATAACCCGGCGGTACGGGAGTGGATTTGGAAAACTGGGTCATGCGCTTGCTGGGTTCGCCAATATACATATCGTCCAGATGGCCCGCTTGCTGGGCCTGATCCAGAATCGGCTTGAGTTCGCCCTGACCAAAGCGCGGCAGCACCGAGGAGACAATCTGCTGGCGCGTAGCGACCCACTCGGTGATGAAGCTCACCTTGTCGTGAGCCGTCAGGGCCACCTGCTGTTGAATGGAGCTCAACAGCACATCCTTCATTTTCCAGTACGCCACACCACAGAACGTCAGCGACAGGCCGGTCAGTATCAACAACACAAAGGCCAGCATTCTGGTTCGTAGAGACATCATGGGAAAATCCTGCTCTTTCTTCATGCAACGATAGCGGGGTGTCGTCTGTGACCTGATCCGGTGACCCGCTACCCCTCACCCGTCAGTCTGGTTTTAGCCGCGGCGGTTTGGCTGTGCCAAGGATAGCTCTCCAGTTTGAGCCGTCTTGCGCCTTAATTTGATATGTATCAAGCGCCGCCGCCTTTAGACTCAAAATTAAACTGAGTGTTTAAAAAAACACAGCAAACAATTGGATACAAGCTAATTAATGCAATTTTTTGTCACAAAAAAACAACACATTTTGTGCAAACACCGGGATGGTGCTTATAAATAAGCCCATGCACCCGATGAGTGCAGTTTATTCACGATAAAAATTCTTCACAGTTGATGAATTAATTAAACGCATATTCCACCCGACCATAAAAAACCCCACCGGCTCTTCCCGTGAGAAAGAGCCGGTGGGGTGGCATGCCACACGCCTGATCCGCTTAGGCGCGAAGGCTGTCTGCGTTACAGATAGTTTTCCATCGGCGGGCAGCTGCACACCAGATTACGGTCACCGTATACGTCATCAATGCGGCTCACGCTTGGCCAGAACTTGTTATCAAACACGTAAGGCAGCGGGAACAGCGCTTGTTCGCGGCTGTACGGATGATCCCAGTCACCGGCGATGTCGGACTTGCTGTGCGGTGCGTTGTGCAGCGGGTTGTTATCCGCTTACCATACGCCATTTTGCACATTGTCGATTTCCTGACGGATAGCCGTCATGGCGGCGACAAAGCGATCCAGTTCGCCTTTCGGCTCGGACTCGGTCGGTTCGATCATCAGCGTGCTTAAGCCACCGGGAAGCTCATGGTCGGTGCGTGGAAGCCATAGTCCATCAGGCGCTTGGCCACATCCACTTCGGTCACGCCACTGGCCGCCTTGAGCGGACGCAGATCAATGATGCACTCATGCGCCACACGACCATTGGCACCGGTATACAGCACCGGGTAATGTTCGGCCAACTTGGTGGCGATGTAGTTGGCGTTGAGCAAGGCGTTCTGCGTAGCCTGCTTCATGCCCGCCGCGCCCATCATGCGGATATACATGTAGGAGATCGGCAGGATGGAAGCCGAACCGAACGGCGCGGCGCACACGGCGCTCTGCCCCGGTTGTGCACCCGGTACTTCGGCAACCACATGGTTGGCCATGAACGGTGCCAGGTGAGCCTTGAGGCCGATCGGGCCCATGCCCGGGCCACCACCGCCATGCGGAATGCAGAAGGTCTTGTGCAGGTTCATGTGCGACACGTCGGCGCCGATGTCGGCCGGACGGGTCAGCCCCACCGGGCGTTGAGGTTGGCGCCATCCATGTAGACCTGACCGCCGTGGCTGTGCACGATATCGCAGATTTCGCGGATACCGGCTTCAAACACGCCATGCGTGGACGGATAGGTGATCATCAGGGCGCCAAGGTTGGCCGAATGTTGCTCGGCCTTGGCCTTGAGGTCGGCGATATCGACGTTGCTTAAGCATCGTCGCACTTCACCACCACAACTTGCATGTTCATCATCTGCGCCGAGGCCGGGTTGGTCCCGTGCGCCGACTGCGGAATCAGGCAGACATTGCGGTGCGCTTCGCCACGTGCTTCGTGGTAACGACGAATCGCCAGCAGGCCGGTGTACTCGCCCTGAGCGCCGGAGTTGGGCTGCATCGAGATGGCATCGAAACCGGTGATGGCTTTCAGCTGCTCTTGCAGGCCGTCGATCAATTCCAGATAACCCGTCACCTGATCGCGCGGTGCGAACGGGTGAACGTTGGCAAATTCCGGCCAGGTGATGGGGATCATCTCGCTGGTGGCGTTGAGCTTCATGGTGCAGGAGCCCAGCGAAATCATCGAGTGGTTCATCGCCAGATCGCGGTTTTCCAGACGCTTGAGGTAACGCAGCATCTCGTGTTCGCTGTGATGGCTGTTGAACACCGGGTGCGTCAGGAACGCGGACGTGCGTTGCAGGCTGGCCGGAATG
Organism: Paludibacterium denitrificans; assembly: GCF_009707705.1. Lineage (GTDB taxonomy): Bacteria > Pseudomonadota > Gammaproteobacteria > Burkholderiales > Chromobacteriaceae > Paludibacterium_A > Paludibacterium_A denitrificans. The sequence continues at coordinate 612,716 of NZ_WLYX01000001.1, forward strand.
GCATCGGCGGCCACGGCATCCAGCGCGGCGATGTCGGCATCCTTGCCGGTAAAGGCGCGGATCAGCACAGCCAGGTCTTGTTCGGTGGCGGCTTCATGGAAAGCGACATCCAGCGTGGTGGCGGACGAGTGGCGCACGTTGTAGTCAGCATCCAGACATTCGCCATAGATGGCATCGGTCGCGTCAGCGGTAATCACACGCACGCTATCGAAGAAGGCGTCATGCGCCAGCTTGAGGCTTCTGCCACGGCATGGGCAAACACGGCAGCCAGACGATGGATGCGCTGGGCAATGCGCTTGATACCTTGCGGGCCGTGATAGACGGCGTACATGCTTACCATATTGGCCAGCAGCACTTGGCTGGTACAGATATTGGAGTTGGCTTTTTCGCGGCGGATATGCTGTTCGCGCGTTTGCAGGGCCATGCGCAGGGCAACCTTGCCCTTGGCGTCCTTGGAAACCCCGATGATGCGGCCCGGCGCGGAACGCTTCATGTCATCGCGGAAGGCAAAGTAGGCGGCGTGCGGGCCACCAAAGCCCATCGGCACACCAAAGCGCTGGGTGTTGCCGACAGCGATATCGGCGCCCAGTTCGGCTAAGCGACTTGAGCGCCACCAGCGCCATGATGTCAGCGGCAACGATGGTGATGGCACCCTTGGCCTTGGCCGCCGCGATGGGGGCGGTCAGGTCAAGCAGATCACCGGCTTCGCCCGGATACTGGAACAGCGCGCCAAAGCAGTCGGCCTCGGCCACGTCTTCAGGTTGGCCGAACGTCAGCTCGAAGCCGAAGTATTTGGCACGGGTGCGCAGCACGTCGATGGTTTGCGGCAGCACGCGATTGTCGACAAAGAAGGCATTGGACTTGGCTTTGGACACGCGGCGCGCCATGGCCATGGCTTCGGCGGCAGCGGTGGCTTCGTCCAGCAACGAGGCATTGGCCATGTCGAGGCCGGTCAGGTCCACCACCATTTGCTGGTAGTTGAGCAGAGCTTCCAGACGGCCTTGTGCCACTTCTGCCTGATACGGGGTGTAGGCGGTGTACCAGCCCGGGTTTTCCAGCACGTTGCGCAGGATCACCGTCGGGGTGATGACCGGGTGATAACCCAGACCGATAAACGACTTGTTGATGACGTTTTTGGCAGCGATGGTTTTCAGGCCAGCCAGCGCTTCGGCTTCAGGCACAGCGTCAGGCAGATTGAGTGCCTGATTGAAACGGATGTCGGCCGGGACGGTCTGGTCAACCAGATCGTCCAGCGATTGCGCGCCGATGGTGGCAAGCATGTCGGCACGATCAGCCTCGGAAGGGCCAATGTGGCGCGCCACGAATTCGGCACGATTAAACAGTGCGGAGAGCGTCATGATACGAATGTCCGGTGGGGAGAGCTACATCATGGCTGACCGGAATGGCCAGCCAACCAGCAGGCTTAACACCGGGGCACCGGCACGGCCTGCTTGCGGCATCAGGCGCCGATTTCCGGCCGTAGGCAGCGGCGTCCAGCAGGCCGTCCAGATCAGCGGCATTGGCTAAGCTTGATCTTGAAGAACCAGCCAGCGGCGTACGGATCGGTATTGGCCAGTTCCGGCGCAGCTTCCAGCTCAGCGTTGACGGCAACCACTTCACCGGCGATCGGGCAGTACACATCGGAAGCGGCTTTGACCGATTCCACCACACCAGCCTGATCTTCGGCGGCCAAATTGGCGCCCACAGTAAGCAGTTCGACAAACACGATATCGCCCAGCAGGTCTTGGGCGTGTTCGGTAATACCAACAGTCACGGTGCCATCGGCTTCCAGACGCAGCCATTCGTGGCTGGCAACGTATTTCAGATCAGCAGGAATGTTGCTCATGAAGTTTCTCCAGTATCCAGATAGTAAAAGGTTGGCCGAAAGCAGCCGGGCGGGCGTGGCGCCCGCCTCTACCTCGGGTATTAGCAAAGAGTGGTAACGAATCGGGGCAAATCAGTTGAAGACTTTTTTGCCATGACGGACAAACGGCATCTGCACCACGCGGACCGGGGTAAGCGTACCACGCAGGTCAACCATGGCGCTGTCGCCGGTGGCCGCAGGCACGCGGGCAATGGCAATGGAATGCTTCAGCGTGGGCGAGAACGAACCGCTGGTAATGACACCTTCACCGATGCCATCGACCAGCACCTTCTGGCCATCGCGCAGCACGCCACGGCCTTCCAGCACCAGACCAACCTGCTTCATCGGCACACCGGCAGCCTGCTGGGCGTCCAGCGCCGCACGGCCGTTGAAGCGGCGGTCTTCCGGTTTCCGGGCAATGGTCCAGCCCATGCCGGCTTCCAGCGGCGACACGGTTTCGTCCATGTCGTGGCCGTACAGGTTCATGCTTAGGCTTCCAGTCGCAGCGTGTCACGCGCGCCCAGACCGCACGGCGCTACCCCACCGGCTTTCAGCTGATTGAAGAAGGTAATGGCTTCGGTTGCTTAAGCAGCATGATTTCCAGACCGTCTTCGCCGGTATAGCCGGTGCGGGCAAAGAACCACTCCCCGGCGGGCATGCCCTGAAATACCTTGAGCGACTGGATGGTTTCGGCCAACTCCGGCTTGATGGCACAGACCTTGGCAATGGCATTGGGGCCTTGCACCGCAATCATGGCCAGATCGGTACGTACCTTGAGGGACACGTCGAAACCGGCTTTGTGCTGTTCCATCCAGGCCAGATCCTTGTCGGTGGTGCTTAAGCATTGATCACCATGCGATAGCCGTCACGGGCGAGGTAGACGATCAGGTCATCCACCACGCCGCCCTGATCATTGAGCATGCCGGAATACAGCGCCTTGCCTTCAAAACCAAGCTTGGCGACGTCGTTGGCGATCAGCTGTTGCAACCAGGCTTTGGCCCGGCTGCCGCTGATGTCCACCACGGTCATGTGGGACACGTCGAACATGCCGAGCGTCAGTACGCACCAGCTCATGCTCTTTCAACTGGGAACCATAGTGAATGGGCATTTCCCAGCTTAAGCAAAATCGACCATTTTGCCGCCACTGGCGACGTGGGCTTCGAATAGGGGGGTACGTTTCGGGGCGGTCATGGATGCTCGTCCTGGTCAAGGGTGTTGTTGTTGAATAGCAAACACCCCTCTGTCCCGGCACCTGAGATTTTCCGGCGGTAACGCCGTTAGCCCCTTCGGTGGACGCGTTTGCGCCGCTCTCCAGAGTTGGCGGGTTCAAGCCCTAAAGCTTGCCCGATGATGCAGTCCTTTTGCCTGAGCGATTGCGGGTGCACTTGCGCCTTCGGCGGCGGCTCGGGGCCGCTCTCTCCTGCATGATGCGCGAATTATCCGGGCAGCCGCGGTTAAAGGCAAGCCAAGTTTAGTTCCACATCAAGCTATCTCGCGAATACCGGTACGGCATGCACCAATGTCGTCATTTCGCACCATTTTGGCCGGTATACCCGGCATAACACGGCAAACCGCCGACAACGGCGCACTACACCGCCACTGGCCCGACCGGGACGCGTGCCAGTTGCCAGTGCGACTTGGCCCAGTCCCAGAGTTCGGCCAACGTAGCGCACTCGGCGGGCGGCTGGTGGTTCAACCGCGTCAGGGCCTGACGCAACTGCTCAACCGCCAGTGCTTAGCTCGATGGCTGGCGCCAGCGTCTGTTTCGACAGTTTCTCGCCCGCCGCATTGACCATCACCGGCAAGTGGCAATAACCGGGAGTCGGCACCGCCAGACAGCGCTGCACATGAATCTGCCGGGGCGTCGACACCAACAAGTCAGCACCGCGCACAATATCGGTCATGCCCTGCTCGGCATCGTCCACCACCACGGCCAGCTGGTAGGCCCAGAAACCGTCGGCCCGCAACAACACAAAATCACCACTGGCCGTGGCGAGATTCTGCCGGTAACGCCCCTGCAGACGATCATCAAAAACAATGTCCTCATCTGCCACACGCAGGCGCCAGGGCGCGGCCGACACGCCCCGGCGGGCAACCGTGCCGACAGGTACCGGGATAGACATAACCGTCCACACCACGCACACCGTGCGCGGCAATTTCCTTGCGTGTACAGGCGCAGGCATAGGCCTGACCACTCTCGATCAGCTGATCAAGAGCTGCACGGTACAGATGATAGCGACGGCTCTGGTATACCACTTCGCCATCCCACTCAAAGCCAAAGGCTTCCAGCGTGCGCAGGATGGCATCGGCGGCGCCGGGCATTTCGCGCGGCGGGTCCAGATCTTCCATGCGCACCCACCACTGGCCGCCCCGCGAACGGGCCTCCAGATAGCTACCAACCGCAGTGGTCAGTGAGCCAGCATGCAACAGGCCAGTGGGACTCGGCGCGAAACGGCCGCGATAACAGCGCTCAACAGTCATGCGAATACAAACGGGATTGGGCTGGGGGCAGATTGCATCGGCCAGCGGAACGAGGACTATAATTCCGACTGAATCCGTCAACCATTATGCCGGGGAAGAAAAACATGGCCTACGTTGTAACCGAAGCCTGCATCAAATGCAAATACACCGATTGCGTGGAAGTCTGCCCGGTCGACTGCTTTCACGAAGGACCCAATTTTCTGGTGATCGACCCGAACGAATGTATCGATTGCACGTTATGCGTGGCAGAGTGCCCGGCCGAGGCGATCTTTGCCGAGGACGACGTGGCCGCCGACCAGCAGGAGTTCATTGCCCTGAATGCCGAACTGGCGCAACGCTGGCCGGTGATTGTGGAAAAGAAACCGCCGCTGCCCGAGCATGAAACCTGGCTCAAGGAGCGGGACAAACGGCGTTATCTGGAAAAATGACCACTCACGCCGTGATGGCTCAGATAAACAGGTCGATATCGCCGCCCGGCTGTTCCTCGGGCTGATGCAGCCGCTGCCGATAGGCGCGCTCTTCTTGCTCCAGCGTAGCGCTGTGTTTGAGCTTTTTCACCATCACCTTGCCGCTATCGGTAAAGAAATACACCTTGCGGGCGTAGTTACCCAGCAAGTCTTCGGCCAACACCGGAATCTGCTCGGTGGCCAGATAGCTGCGGATAAAATCGGTATTGCGTTCACCGATATTCACTACCGACATGCCCTCCAGCATATTGCCCGCACCAAACACCTTGGCTTGCAGCCGGTGACGTTGCGCACCCAGCTTTTGCATGTCGGTGATCAGCAGTTCCATCGCATGAACACCGAAGCGGGCTTACCAGCGCTGCCGCTCCAGTCGGAACTGCCTTCGGGCAACAGGAAATGGTTCATGCCGCTTACCCGCGCCTGACGATCCATCAGACAGACCGCCACGCACGATCCCAGCAAGGTGACCAATAGCCCGGAACCGGCCAGCGCCCGGTATTCCCCCGGCAACAGTTTGATGGCTTCCTGCCCAAACTGCTTGTCGAAATATCGGCCCGATGCCGTGGCAATCAGGCTCATGTTGTTTCTCCCATGCTAAGACTCAGGTAGTCGCGCACGCGGCTTACCAGTTGCGCCAACGGCAAGGTTTCCACCACGCCGCTTAGGCACTGACCGCCGCCCGTGGCATGCCATACACCACGCAGCTGGCTTCATCCTGCGCCAGCGTCAAGGCGCGGCACGCATCCGGCACAAGCCATCCGCGCCATCACGCCCCATCCCGGTCAGAATCACTCCCACCGCCTGACGCCCAGCGTGACGCGCAGCGGAAGCAAACAGCACATCCACCGCCGGGCGGTGCCGGTTGACCGGCTCCGCCTGATCCAGATGCAGGCAAAACCCGCTGGAGGTTGGCCGAAGCTGCATGTGCCAGTTACCGGGAGCGAGGTAAGCAGTGCCCTTGCGCACCGTTTCGCCCTGCTCCGCTTCCTTTACCCGCATGGCGCAACAGCTATCCAGCCGCTGGGCAAACGAGCGGGTAAAACCTTCCGGCATGTGCTGCACCAACAGCACCGGTGGCCCATCCACCGGCAAGCCGGACAAAAACGCCAAAATGGCCTCGGTACCACCGGTCGAGGCGCCGACACACACCAGCGCCTGCTCCCGCCACACCGACGGCAATGCGGGTGGCACGGCGACAGGATGAAAGCGTTGTGGCCACTGTACGCGCGCCGCCGCCACGGCACGCAGCTTGTCGCAAATCTGCTCGGCATACTGTTGCATGTGGCGCGCCACATCCAGATCGGGTTTGGGCCAGAAATCCACGGCTCCCAGCGCCAGCGCTTGCAAGGTCACTTCCGCGCCACTTTGGGTAAGCGCGGAAATCATCAATACCGGCGTGGGCCGCAAACGCATCAGCCGCCGCAAAAACTCCAGACCATTCATCTGCGGCATGTCCACATCCAGCGTCACCACATCGGGCGACAATTGGCGGATACGTTCGCGCGCGATGAGCGGATCGGACGCCGCCGCCACCACTTCCATATCGGGCGCCTGATTGATGATGGTGGTCAACAACTGACGCATCAGCGCCGAATCATCCACCACCACGACACGCAGTTTTCTTGGCAACACAGACAGGAGATCCATCAAGATGATCGCGGTGCCAGACGATATGCTGTCCGGCCACAGGGGACAAAAGCATCGGTCAGGTGCAGGATGTTTTCCGAATGGCCAAGCAACAACAGGCCATCGTCCTGAAGATGGTCGGCCAGATGCGTCAGAATGGCCGCCTGCGTGGGCTTGTCAAAATAAATCAGCACATTACGACAGAAGATCACGTCAAATGTCCCCAAGCCGGGCCAGTCTGGCGCCACCAGATTGAGATGATAAAACGCCACGCGCTCACGCAAGGCTGGTTTGATACGCACCTTGCCTCGCTGCTTGCCGATGCCTTTGTCAAAGTGGCGTTTGAGGGTAGCGGCTTAAGCAGTTTTTCGGTGCGCTCCAGCGGATAAATGGCATTGGTTGCCTGCTGTAACACCCGGGTATCGATATCCGACGCCCAGACTTCAAAACGCTGGCCCGCTTCACCGCCCAGCACCTCTTGCAGCGTCATGGCAATCGAGTAGGCCTCCTCGCCACTGGCAGTGGCCGCACTCCAGACGCGGTAAGTGCGGGGCGGGCGATGGCGTCCGGCATGCTCGCGCAGCAGGTCAAAATGATGCGGCTCGCGGAAAAACGACGTCAGATTCGTGGTGAGCGCATTGATGAAATGCTGCCATTCGTCACCGTCAGGCTGTTGCACCAGCCGGTCCAGATACTCGGCAAACCGCCGCAGACCAAGCGCGCGCACCCGTTTGCCCAAGCGGGCATAGGCCATGTGCGCCTTGGTATCATTCAGGGCAATGCCGGTTTGCTGCTGCACCAGTTCGCGGATACGGCGAAAGTCGGACAGAGTGAAGCGCAACTCGCGCCCCTCTCCCGTCATGGACGATACGGCTGAGACGCTATCGCTCAGAACTCCTCCCATTCATCGTCATGCAAGGCGGGCGAAGTTGGCCGAACCCGTTCGGTGGTCAGCAAACGCCCCACCGGCTTGATGGCCGGTCCGGGCGACACGGCCTCGGCAGGCGTGTTCACCGCAGGACTTGCTGCACGCACAGGCTGCGCACCGTTACGCGGCCAGGTCAGCGGTGCGACGGCCACCGGCCGGTAATCCAGTGCGGAACATGGCAACGGCATCCACCAGATAACGCGATTGCTCTTCCAGCGACTCGGCCGCCGCGGCCGCCTCTTCCACCAGCGCCGCATTTTTCTGGGTATTTTCATCCATCTGCGTCACCGCCAGATTCACCTGTTCAATACCCGAACTTTGCTCCATCGAGGCGGCGGAGATGTCGCCCATGATGTCGGCTACGCGGCGGATGGACCCCACGATTTCTTCCATGGTGTGGCCCGCTTCGTTGACCAGTGGGCTGCCGGATTCAACCTTGTCGACCGAATCGCCAATCAGCGTCTTGATTTCCTTGGCGGCAGCCGCCGAACGCTGCGCCAGATTACGCACTTCACTGGCCACCACGGCAAAACCCCGGCCCTGCTCGCCAGCGCGAGCGGCTTCCACCGCGGCATTCAGCGCCGGGATATTGGTCTGGAAGGCAATGCCATCGATGACACTGATGATGTCGACAATCTTGCGGGCGCTGTCGTTGATCTCCTGCATGGTCGCCACAACATCGCCCACCACCACGCCGCCACGGGTGGCGATATCCGAAGCACCGGTGGCCGGGCGTTGGCTTTTCTGGCGTTTTCTGCATTCTGGCGTACGGTGCTGGTGATTTCTTCCATGCTGGACGCGGTTTCTTCCAGACTGGCGGCCTGTTGTTCGGTACGGCTGGACAGGTTGGCGTTACCGGCGGCGATTTCACGCGCGGCGGTATTGATCGCCTCCGTGGATTCCTTGATGTGGCCGACAATCGCCTTGAGGCGTTCCACCGTGGTATTGGTGTCATCCTTGAGCTTAAGCCAAACAGCCCCTGATACTCGCTGTCGATCGAGCGCGTCAGGTCACCTTCGGCCAACCCGCCAAGCACATCGGCAATATCGCCCAGCCCACGCGTGGTGACATCCAGCAATTGGTTAACGCCCTCGCCCAGCTGGCGATAAAAGCCGCGCTTGTTGTCCAGCGCAATACGCGTGGTCAGATCACCATTGGCAGCGGCCTGCACGATATCAGCCACCTCACGTTCCACTTCCAGCTCGGCGGTGCGGTCTTTCCATTCCACCACCGCACCCAGCGATTTGCCGGTCTTGCTGAAAATCGGCGTCATGGTCTGGGAGAAGGTATGGCCGCCGATACGGATGGTGGCCTGATGCACGCTACGGAGCGATTGCATCAGCTGGCGCGGGTGCGCCGGGTTCTTGTGAAACACATCAATACTGCTGCCCAGCAACTCCCGCGCCGAGAAATTGGGCAATTCCTGGCGGATGTCCTGCTCGGCACGCTGGAACATCGCGGTCACCGCCTGATTGGCATACACAACGCGGAAGTTGGCATCGGCAATCATCATGTTGGTGGCCGATGCATCCAGCGCATTGCGCACGCGCAGGTTTTCCACCGCGTTGTGAGCGGTGGTCTTGATATGGGCAAACAGGCTGGAGGTATCGCCGTCCTTGAGCTTGAACTCGGACACCACCTCGCCTTCGGCCAACTCTTCCATCAGGCGTACGGCATCGGCCGGTTCACCGCCCAGCTGCCGCCACAACGAGCGGCTGATCAGCCAGCTGGCCAATAGCGCCACCAGCACCGCGCCCACCAGCAACGAGGTCAACAGCAGGTTGGCCGAAGTCGCGCTGGCCAGCGTATGTTTGGCCAGCTTTTGCGATGAGTTCTGTTCAAACGCAACGTAGTCGTCCACCGCCTTGAGATAGCGCAACTGGGTATCGCGCAGGGTTTTCAGCAGGTAATCGCGCGCTTCGGCTTTCTGGCCATGGGAAAAATAATTGCGGAATGTCGCCAGCTGGCTGCGATGCGTCGCTTCTTCGCTGCGCAGGTGCTCAAAAAACACCTTGCTAAGCCTCCGGCACTCCCGGACTCAGCCGTGCCATTTCCTCGCTGATGCTGGCCAGCGTGTCGTCCAGCTGCTTTTGCTGACCGGCAATCTGCTGTGCATCGGTCATCAGCAGCATGTTGCGCACGGAGCGGGTGGCAATGTTGATGTTGTTGGCCACCGTCGCGGCCATGTTGGCACGCGGGATGTTCTGATTGGCAATTTCATCGATATTGCCCTGCAACTCGCGGATTTGCACAATCGCCACCGACATGGCGATGATGATGATGGCCAATAAGCCACCAAACCCCAGCGCCAGCCGGTGTTTGACTTTCATGTTGTTCATACTGCGTTTCCCCTTGCCTCTGCCCCATTGCCCAGCGTGCGGGCCACATCCATCAATGCCATGTCTTCACTACTCATCAAGCGCTCAATGTCCAGCACGATGATCATGCGCTCATCCAGCGCGCCCAGCCCTTCGATATAAGTCGTGTCCACCAGCGCCCCCAGCTCTGGGGCCGCGCGCCGAGCCTGCGGTTGCAGCGAGATCACATCGGACACCGCATCCACCACCACGCCCACCGTACGCTGACAAACGTTAAGAATGATCACCACGGTAAACGCGTTGTAGACCGGTTCACCCAGGTCGAATTTCACCCGCAAATCAACGATCGGCACGATACCGCCACGCAGATTGATCACTCCCTTGATGAACGCCGGTGCCCGGGCCAGACGGGTGACACTGTCGTAGCCACGAATTTCCTGCACCTTGAGGATGTCGATGCCGTACTCTTCGCCCCCCGGTGGTAAACACCAGCAATTCCCGCGCCGTTTTGATCTCGCCCGGATTTGGCTTATTGTCCGCCATAACCTTGTAACCCTAGCTAAAGGACAAGGGCGCATCCCCTTGCCACACACCTGAATTTCGCTGCTGCAACGCGCGCTGGTTGTGCCGCGCAATCGCGGCCACGTCCAGAATCAGCGCCACCTGACCATCGCTCAGGATGGTGGCACCCGCCACCCCATCAATCTGCCGATAGTTGCTTTCCAGATTCTTCACCACACACTGCTGCTGCCCGATCAGCTCGTCCACCAGCAGCGCCAGCCGGGTTTCTGCCGACTGCACAATCACCACAATACCCTGCTGTTAGCCGTATCGGCCTCCGGCATTTCCAGATAATCGGCCAGCGATACCACCGGCAGGTAATCGCCACGCAGGTTCACCACGCGACCGCGCCCGGCGATGGTCTTGATCTCGCCCGGCGCTAGCTGCAGCGATTCCAGAATAAACGACAACGGCAGCACATAACGCTCGCTCCCCACCCGCACCGACATGCCATCCATGATGGCCAGCGTCAGCGGCAAGCGAATGCTGATGGTGGTCCCGGCATCGCGCAGCGTATCGATATCAATGCGCCCGCCCATGCTCTGGATGTTGCGTTTGACCACATCCATGCCCACGCCGCGCCCGGATACCTCGCTAACCTCGTCCGCCGTGGTGAACCCTGCCTCAAAAATCAGCGCCCACACTTCAGCATCGGTCATGCTGTCATGGCAGGCCATGCCCCGCTCACGCGCCTTGGCCAGAATCCGGCGGCGATCCAGCCCGGCGCCATCATCCGTCACCTCAATCACGATGCTGCCGCCCTGATGGAACGCCAGCAAGGTCAAGCGCCCTTGCGCTTGTTTTTGGCCAACCGCACCTCTGGCGCTTCAATGCCATGATCCAGGCTGTTACGCACCAGATGCGTCAGCGGGTCGACCAGTTTTTCGATAAATCCTTTATCCAGCTCGGTCGCTTCCCCCACCATGCGCAGCTCCACCTGCTTGCCCATGCGGCTGGCCAAATCGCGCACCACGCGCGGGAAACGGTCAAACACGAAGGACACCGGCGTCATGCGGATCGACATCACCGCTTCCTGCAACTCACGGGCATGGCGTTGCAAGGCGTTGATTCCGTCCAGTAACTGCGGATGCTCCACCGGATCAAGCGCTTGCCCGGACTGCAACAGCATCGACTGGGTAATCACCAGTTCACCCACCAGATTCAACAGCAGATCGACCTTCTCGATATTGACGCGGATGGAACGTGTGGCAGCAGGCTCTGACGAGGCGGGATCGGCAAGCGGCACGGTAGGGTTGGCCGAAACCGGCGCCACCGGCTCGGGCGTGGGCAATGGTGCAAACAGACCAAAACCGTCTTCTTCGTAAGCCACCAACGGGGCCACCGGCACAGCCGTATCAGGCGGATCGAGAAACAGCCCAAAATCAGCATCTTCCTCCACGCCGCCATCTGGCCGCACGCTGAAACGCTCCGGCGGCAGTACAAAAGCCAGCGTATCCGCCACTTCCGAGGCCGTCAGCTCAGAACAGAAACTCGCCACCCACGGTTGCTGGCTATCCACGTTGCCCTGCTGCACCACGGCCAATTCGCCACAGCGGCCGAGCGACTCCAGCGCTGCGGCGATATCCACATCCTCACCCGGCCATAGCTCCAGCAGCACGCGACAACGGAGTGATGTCGGCGTGGCATGTTCCACCAGCGGTACAGGCACCACCTCCGCCAGCTGCGCCAGCCGCTGGGTCACGGCCGATACTTCATCGCCACCAACCGTCGGGCCGCCGCGATGCGCCGTCAACATACCCTGCAGCACATCCTTGGCACGCAAGAACACCTCGACCATGGCATCAGTCAACACCAGCGCCTGCTTACGTAACCGGTCGAGCAGGTTTTCCAGTGCATGGGCCAATTCAGCCAGATCGGCAAAACCAAATGTCGCGGCACCACCCTTGATCGAATGGACGGCACGAAACACGGCATTGAGTTTCTCCGCCTCGGGATGCGCCACATCCATGGCGAGCAACAGGTATTCCATGTTGGCCAGATGCTCGGCTGTTTCATCAAAAAATACCTGATGAAACTGAGTCATATCAATCGGCACGACATCCCCCCGTAGCCAGATACCACCTCACCCGACCAGCCGCTTCACGACATCCAGCAATTTTTGCGGATGAAACGGCTTGACCAGCCAACCGGTTGCCCCGGCGGCGCGCCCCCGGTGGTTTTCATCTGCTCGCCCGACTCGGTGGTCAGCATCAGAATTGGCGTGCGCTCATACTCAGGCAACTTGCGCAGCAACCGGATCAGCGACAGCCCATCCATCCCCGGCATGTTCTGGTCGGTGAGTACCAGATCAAACGCCGTCTCCTGTGCACAAGCCAGCGCAGCAGAACCATCAACGGCTTCCACCACCTCATAACCCGCGCTTTTCAGGGTAAACGTCACCATCTGACGGATGGACGCAGAATCGTCTACGGTAAGAATTTTCTTTGACATCACAAATCCTACAGTCGCTTTATTTTCCGAAACTACCAAGAGCCCGGATCAGGCCCGGCCGTACCGGCGAGACAGGCACTAATACTTTTCAACGTTACGCGGTACGCACCCGTTACAACGGCTCATGCCTCCCGGCCTCGCTGGGCCGGTAATGAGAACGTGACACAAGACATATCATCACCAACCGGGCTGGTATAAGACAAGGCAATATCCGACGGGCACACGCAGCAGCTACAGGCCACCGGGTCTGTTTCACAGCGGCCAATCGCCGCCGACAACAACTGTTGCGCCGCTTAACTTCGGTCATGCCATCGCTATGTATCAGCAATTGCAAACAACGATCCATCGCCACACGATGAATCGTTGTGGCGGGCAAGTTGGAGCACACACCAAACGGATAGGAAGAAGACGGATAACTCTGTGGCGGCTGCCCCGGGTTGAACAACAAGACCGCGGGCAAGCCAGCGTTTAACCAGCGTAGCTCGCCAGAAGCCCAGTTGATCTCTGCCACCACCGCCGCCACAAACCGGTGGAGTTCGATGCGGGCAAACAGGAAGGTATTCAGCTGTTCCATGTTCTGCGCCGTCAGGCTGCCACCACGACAGCAAGCCACCACTGCCAGCGCCAGTAACGCAGCTTCCAGCGCGGCCACTTCACCATGCCCCGCCGCATCGCCCAACACCAGCCGGTATGCGCGGGAGTATCCACCCGCACGAGGACATCCCCGCCGACACGCCCCACCGGGACGAGCGCATGTTCCCACGCCAGAGCCGCTTGCCGCCGGAGGTTAACGACAGCGAACCGTCCACCACCTCAACCGCCAATGGCAACGCCCCCCAACAAGGGCAGCAGACACCTTGCAGCCATAACCAGGCCAATAGACGATCACGCAGCACATCAAGACAGAATTCACCCGGCAAGGCGACCCAGCGCTGCGGATTGCTATCCGGACCATCCGGCCGACCGCCCCACGCCCACACCGTTGACAAGGTTGGCCGAACGCGCCGCTCCGAGTCCATGCTGGCCCGTTGCAAGATCACCAGTGACGCAGTTTCCTGCAAAGCGTGATCAATATCCGTGCAGAACACCCACTCCAGGCCGGACAGCCACGGATCAGCCAGGATGGCAGCACGCACCGGGCCACTAAGCACGGCTCGAATGGTAAGAGAAGAAAACGCCAAGCGCTTACTTGATGGTGAACATTTTGTTGAAACAGGCAATCTCCAGCACCTGCAACACCGTGTCACGACAATGAATCAGCGTCATCGATTTTTTTAGCGCCGTGGCACGCTCTTTTAACAGCAACAACATGCCCAGCGCCGAACTATCCAAAAAGGGGACTTGATCAAAATCCACCTGAATCTCCTGCACTGCCGGATCGTCCAGCAACGTTTGGCTGGCCTGTCGGAATTCCCGGTGCAGGTTGAAATCGAACGGCCCCACCAACTGCAACGTGCCCACACTGCCATCCACCTTGATCACCGGCTTCATCGTAAATTCCCCGACATCCTGCCCCTGAATCGTCTCAGAGACGCTGATTTTCCTGACAAGGGAGCGTCAGTTCAAAACAACTCCCCTTCGTTTCCCTGTTATGGCAACGAACGCTGCCGCCCAGCTCGTCTGCCACTTTCTTGACAATGGCCAGCCCCAGCCCGGTACCGCCCGAGCGGGTGGTAAAAAATGGCTCAAACAACTGGTCCACCACATCAGAGGGCAAGCCGCTGCCCTCGTCTTCCACCCGAAAGAGCAGATGATCGGCCACCATACTGACGCCAAAGCAGACATGCCCGCCCTGGCGGCGAAAAATGAATGGCATTTTCCAGCAGATTGATCAGTGCGCCCTGCACCGCCTTACGATCGCCCATCACACTCACGGACGCTAAGCAGCTGCACCGCGCAGTCAAACACCAGACCTTTTTCATGGCACTGCGGCGCCATGACGGCACAAATATCCTCAACCATGGCCGTCACATCCAGCACCTCGCGGGAAGACACCTGCCCACGCACAAAACCCAGCATATTCTGGATCAAGCCTTCCAGCGCCTTCATCCCGGCCAGACTTTTATCAATAAAGCGCAACCGGTCCTCGGGTTTCAGCCCTTCCTGCCGCAAGTTGGCAGTATAAAGCATGGCTGTTGCCAAAGGCGTGCGCAGCTGATGTGCCAACGAAGCCGCCATACTGCCCATGGCTGCGAGTTTTTGCTGTTGTCCCAGCTCACGCGTCAGCTGATGCAGCCGGGTCACATCATGAATCAACACCATGTGTCCGCCTGCCGCTTAAGCAATGCCTGAGACTGTAACGACAACCGCCGCGTGCCCTCTGGCAGGTTCAACAGATAAGTTCCCTCCGGCTCGCACGCTTCCGGGCTATCCGTCACTTCCTGCCACGCCTTACCGCGACACGACCCGCCCAACATGGCAATTGCCGCCGGGTTTTCCGTTCTGACTTCACCCTGCGCCGACAACTCAACCACGCCCGCTTAAGCATCACTTCCAGCAACCGCTGCAACCGTTCGGCCAACGCCGCATTTTCATCACGCTGCTTGCGCAACTGGTTATTCGCCTCATCCAGTTGGGCATTCAGAACATTAACCTGAGCCTCCAGCTGGTTGTAGGCCTCGATCAGTTGTCCGGAGACGGCATTGAACTGTTCAAATGCCGCTTCCAGCGTTTTTTGGTCAAGCAAGTTTGAAACATCAGTCATCATGGGCTGGAGTTATTTGTAAAAACCCGTTAAACCGTATGATAATGTTGGAGCTTAGGCTGAGCCAACTTGTAACTGACATCAAGATGAAGGTGCACAAGCCTGGCCAAACCAACAACTGGCGTACGTAGCTAAGAAAACGTCATTCGCCATAACAAAATGCTGCGGAGGTTTCTGTGTCAGAGCTTCTTAAAAAAATTGATGCCAGAACCAAGCTGGCCGGTACCAACAAATTGGAGATCCTGCTGTTCTCCCCGGGGCATGACCAACGTACGGGCCGCAAAGAAGTATTCGGCATCAACGTATTCAAAGTCAGGGAAGTCATGCGGACGCCGGAAATCACCGCCGCACCAGAAATGCCTTCCTCGGTTGAAGGCATGGTCAGTCTGCGCGGCGCACTGGTACCGGTGATCGACTTGGCGAAATACGCCGGTATCGTTACCAGCAACAAACCAGAAATCATGATCGTGACCGAATACAACGGCCACACACAGGGTTTTCTGGTTGAAGCGGTCGACACCATTCTGCGCCCTGGACTGGTCCGCCATGCGCGTGCCACCGGAAATGATCACCAACCGCATGGCTGGCCGGTGACCGCCGTCACCGAACTGGACAACGGCACGCTGGTCATGATGATGGACGTGGAAAAGGTACTGGCAGAAACCTCGATCATTGACGACTCGCACCATTTCATTAATATCGAACCGGTCAAGGAAGACCGGATGATCTTCTTCACCGACGACTCGGCCGTCGCACGCAAGCAGATCGAGCGCACCACGGAAGCCATGCACGTCAACTACGCCTACGCCATCAATGGCCTGCGTGGTTGGGAAGAGTTGCAAAAAATGGCCATGCAGGCCGAATTGGCTGGCCATAAACTGAGCGATATGCTGCACTTGGTACTGACCGACGTGGAAATGCCGGAAATGGATGGCTACATGCTGACCAAACTGATCAAGAGCGACCCCCGCTTTGCCGGTATTCCGGTACTCATGCACTCATCGCTCTCTGGCACATCCAACCAGAAGCTGGGCGAATCGGTAGGCGTGGATGCCTATGTCTCCAAGTTCGAGCCACAAAAGCTGTCGATGAAATTACGCGAAATGCTCAAACTGGACAAAAGCTAAGTCCATAACGGAATTCAGGAGAGAGACATGAACATGTCAGCCGCCGAAGCGTCCTTGCTTGCCAGTGTTGATGCACGCACCAAACTCGCGGGCTCCAACAAAATGGAGATCCTGCTGTTTTCCCCGGGGACACGGGAAACCTTCGGTATCAACGTTTTCAAGGTACGCGAAGTCTCGCAAACCCCGCTCATCACCAAAGCCCCCAACATGCCGTTTGGGGTAGAAGGTGTCCTGTCGCTGCGAGGCAACATCATTCCCATCATCTCGCTGGCCAAATTCATCGGTTCCGAAGGCGATGGGCGCAAACTGGACACCATGATCGTCACCGAATTCAACAAGAGCACACAGGCTTTTCTGGTGGACTCGGTGGATCGCATCATCCGTGTAGACTGGGACAAGGTACGTGCGCCGGAAAACATGATGGCCACCAGCGGCACCAATCAGAATCTGATTACCGCCATTACCGAACTGGAAGACGGCAAGCTGGTTTCCATTCTGGACGTTGAACAGATTCTCGCCAGCGTGGTTGGCGAACCGCACCTGCCGGACGTACCAACGGCCCAACTGGAACAGGATCAGTATATTTTCTTCGTGGATGACTCCGTGGTCGCCCGCAAGGAAATCACCAGCGTACTGGAGAAAATGGGCGTCAAATTCCAGCAGGCGACCAATGGCCGCGAAGCATGGGACCGCTTGCAAGTGCTGGCCAGCCGCACCGGGGCGAAGACGAATCCCTGCACGACAATCTGAAAATGATTCTTGTCGACGCAGAAATGCCGGAAATGGATGGCTACGTACTGACTCGACTGATCAAATCGGATCAGCGTTTCAATGGCATCCCTGTGGTCATGCACTCCTCCTTGTCGTCTAACGCCAACCGTGCCATGGGCTCAAGCGTTGGTGTCGACGCCTATGTCGCCAAATTCGATCCGGTGGTGCTAGCAGAAACTTTGATTCCATTCCTGCAAAGGTAGCCGTTAGAATTGGCTCATCAGATGGATCACGGATAATTCAGGATAATTCTCGATGCCGGACAAGAATATGCGATTCCTGGTAGTGGATGACTTCTCAACCATGAGAAGAATCGTCCGCAACCTGCTAAAGGAACTGGGATTTACCAATGTCGACGAGGCTGAAGACGGTCAGGTGGCATTGCACAAACTCAAGACACAACATTTTGACTTTGTCGTGTCGGACTGGAACATGCCCAACATGACGGGCCTTGAACTGCTGAAGGCGCTGCGTGCCGATCAGCAGCTCAAGCATTTGCCCTTCATGATGATCACGGCGGAAGCAAAGCGCGAAAATATCATTGAAGCGGCAATGGCTGGCGCAAGTGGCTACATTGTCAAACCCTTTACCGCCGCCACACTGGAAGAGAAGCTCAACAAGGTCTTCCAGAACATGAGCAAATAAGCAGCCTGCTGCCACACAAGACTGCCTGAGTCAGTATTGAGGAGGATTTATCGTGCCGGATCACATATTGGAAAGCGGGGACTCCCCGGATCTTGAAGCGCTGTTTGACAGTATCGCCCAACAACAGCATCAAGACACCGAAGATCCAGCGCCCCGCTACCCCAACCGGCATAGTGTCAGAGGCCTCGGCTCCTGCCGCCACCAGCCCTGCCACCATGTACGAGCAGATTGGGCAGTTGACACGCAAACTGCACGATACCATGCGTAATCTGGGGTTCGATAAATCCACGGAACGCGTGGCTGACTCCATTCCGGATGCTAAGGATCGTCTGGCCTACATCGCTACGCTAACGGAAAGCGCAGCTGAGCGGGTCCTGAACGCCACCGATATCGCCAAGCCGATTCAGGACGATCTGGAAAACCAGGCCAAAGCCTTGGCCTTGCGCTGGCAGCAACTGTATGACAACCAACTGTCAGTCGACGACTTCAAACAGTTGGCCGAAGCCACTCGCAACTATCTGAATGTCGTGCCGGAACGCACGCAAGCCACCAGCACCCAATTGCTGGACATTGTCATGGCACAGGATTTTCAGGATTTGACCGGACAGGTCATCAAAAAAATCATGGAAATGGTGAAAACTCTGGAAACCGAACTGGTGTCCTTCCTGATCGAGTATTCACCCAATGACAAGAAAACCGAATTGAACCCCAGCCTGCTCAATGGCCCGGTAATCAAACCGGAGGAACGACCGGATGTGGTCGCCAATCAGCAGCAGGTCGATGATTTACTAGAAAGCCCGGGCTTCTAAGATAGAACCCGATCAAAGCCAAGCAGAAAAACCGAAAAGCGGGGTGGAAAAATGAGTGAATTTGGCGGCATGGAGGAGCTTCTGCAGGACTTCCTGATGGAGTCCAACGATCTCCTGTCGGACGTTGATAACAAGCTGGTCGAGCTGGAAAAACGCCCGGATGACAAAGCATTGCTCAATGACATTTTCCGTGGCTTCCACACTATCAAGGGTGGTGCAGGCTTCCTCACCGTGGCCCCCATGGTCACGCTATGTCATCGCACCGAAAATCTGTTCGACAAGCTGCGCAATGGTGAACTGCATCTGACGCCAGAAGTGATGGATGTCATCCTCGATGCGACCGGCATTGTACGCGACATGTTTGGCACGCTCGGCCAAGGTTTGATGCCTGGTGATGCCGACCCGGCAGTACTTGATGCACTCGATGCCGTGCTCTCAGGCCAGACGCCACCTAGTGCCGCCAAACAACCCGCTCCGGCTGCAGCCGTGGTTGCCCCTGCAGCGCCAGTAGCCGAAGTCAATGCACCGGCCGCCAACACACAACCGGCGGCGACAAATGGCGAGCCGAACTGGCAACAGCTGTATCAAGCGGTTGCGCCACAAGCCGCTACCCAGCCAGCACCGACAGCTACGGTTACCCCTGCCGCCCCGGTTGCTGCTGCAGCACCTGTCGTCGAACACACCGCTGCGCCCAGCCAAGTGCCAGCGGCTCCGGCCAAACCACAGGCCAAGCCGGTTGCTAGCGCCAAATCGTCCGGCGGTAATGCCAGCGGTCCGCAGGAAAACACCATTCGAATTGATACGCAGCGGCTGGACATGGTGCTGAACCTGTCCGGCGAGATCGGCCTGACCAAAAACCGCCTGACAACGTTGCGTACGGAAATTCTGCAAGGCAATCACGAAGCCAATACCCTGCGTTCGCTGGATGAGGCGATCAGCCAGCTCGATCTGCTGGTTGGCGATTTGCAAAATGCGGTGATGAAAACCCGCATGCAGCCGATTGGCCGCCTGTTCCAGAAATACCCACGCCGGCCCGAGATCTGGCACGCCAGCTGGGCAAGGAAGTGGAACTGGTTCTGTCCGGTGAAGAAACCGAGCTGGATAAAACCATGATTGAGGATCTGAATGATCCGCTGGTTCACTTGGTGCGCAACGCGGTCGATCACGGTGTTGAATCGCCGGAAGAACGTATTGCTGCCGGTAAAAAGCCACAATCACATGTTCAGCTGACCGCTGAACAAGTTGGTGATCACATCCAGATCGAGATCATTGATGACGGCAAGGGCATGAACGCCGATGCCCTGCGTCGCAAGGCCGTAGAAAAAGGCCTGATTGATCAGGAAACCGCCAATTCACTGGATGAAAAACAGTGTTTGCAGCTGATCTTCCTGCCGGGCTTTTCCACCAAGGATCAAATTTCCAGCGTCTCGGGACGCGGTGTCGGCATGGATGTGGTGCGTACCAACATCCAGAAGCTCAACGGCCGTATCGACATCAACTCCATCCCGAACGAAGGCACCCGGATCAGCATCTCCCTGCCGCTGACGCTGGCGATTTTGCCAGTGCTGGTGGTTCGTGCCTGCAATCAGCCGTTTGCCGTGCCACTTGCCATGGTGCGGGAAATCATCACCATCGACCCGCAGGCCATTCAGGAAGTCTCCGGCAAACCTACCATCGTCGTGCGCGATGAGATTTTGCCGCTGAAAACCTTGGCCGGGCTGCTGGGCTGGGAACCGACTCAGAAACCTTATTTTGGCGTCCTGATGCAATCGGCCGAAAAATCCTTCATTCTGGCCATCGACTCGTTTGTCGGCCGTGATGATGTGGTTATCAAACCGTTGCAAAACATTCGTCCGAAAGGTGTGGCGGGAGCAACATTGTCCGGCGATGGTTCGGTTGTTCTGGTGCTGGATATGGAAGACCTGCTAAGTGCCAGCGAAAGCGCCAACAGCTTTACGCGGACCTCGGAACTGCTATCGTCTTAAGATTTTCTGGCGGGCTAATGACACCAACTAACGCCTTCATTGGCAGACAACCTGTACTTAACCGAAATCAGCAGCTCATTGGCTATGAGCTGCTTTTTCGCTCCGGTGTCAACGCCCAAACAGTAAGCGATTATGCAGAGTTGCAAGCCGACACCCAAGTGCTGGTCAACACCCTCAACAACATGGGCACCAGTTGGCTGATTGGCAGCAAACTGGCGTTTATCAATGTTGGGGCCAGTATGCTGGCAAGTGATTTTCTGGAATTGCTCCCGTCACGCCGGGTTATTCTGGAAATCTCGCCGCATGTATCCCCCACACACGAACTACTGTCTCGCGTTCGTTATCTACGCTCGCTCGGATTCGGCATTGCCCTCGATCACTTCAATTTTGAAGAATCAGCACTCGCGTTTATGGAGTTTGCCAACTACGTGAAACTGGACGTGCAGCAGCATGATGCACAGCAGTTTCAACAGTTGGCCGCCCGACTGCGTAGTTATCCGGTGATCCGGATTGCCGAACGCGTAGAAACCCACGAGCACTTTCATCGCTGCAAAGAACTGGGGCTGGATGGATTTCAGGGCTTTCACTTTGCCAAGCCGGAAACTCTGACCACCAAGACGCTGCATCCTACGTTCAGCACGACGTTGGAGTTACTAAATTTGCTGCGCTTGGATGGTGAAATTCATGAAATTGAGCAAATTCTCAAACGCGATGTCGCTCTGTCCTTCAAGTTGCTGCGCTACGTTAACTCTGCCGCAGCCGGACTTAACACCACCATCACATCGTTTTCTCATGCCGTAGCGGTATTGGGTTATCAGAAGCTGTATCGCTGGTTGACCTTGTTATTAGTCACCGGTAGCGAAGAAGCCCATGTTCCTCCGGCACTACAAAAAACGGCTATCACGCGTGGCCGTTTCATGGAATCCATGGGGCTAGCTCTCGGCCTGCCAGCAGACACCTGCGATAATCTTTTTATCATCGGGCTGTTCAGTCTGCTGGATACGCTGTTTGACATGCCCATGCCGCAGATACTGGAGCACCTGCGCCTGTCTGAGTCGATACGCGATGCTCTATTGCAACAACAAGGCCAAGCCGGTTTGTTGCTGCAGTTGGCCCTAGCCTGCGAACAGGAAGCATTGCGCACGGTGCCAGAATTAAGCCAGCAAGCAGGTCTGGACAGCCAGCAACTCAACCAGGCTCATATTGCAGCGCTCGCTTGGGTAGAAGAACTGGGCTTATAATTCACGCCCTTACCGGTTGTTCTTGAGCCCCATGAAACTGCTTGCCATCGACACATCCAATACCTATTTATCACTTGCGCTGAGCGATGGTGAAAACACCCGTGTTTTTCACGAAGACGTCAATCAAAAACACGCGGAACGA
This sequence comes from Paludibacterium denitrificans, assembly GCF_009707705.1. Taxonomy (GTDB): domain Bacteria; phylum Pseudomonadota; class Gammaproteobacteria; order Burkholderiales; family Chromobacteriaceae; genus Paludibacterium_A; species Paludibacterium_A denitrificans. Next base: position 634,836 of record NZ_WLYX01000001.1, read on the forward strand.
ACTTTGCCGGAACTGCATAAGTTGCTGGCAGAAAGCCAATTGGCACTCTCAGAACTGGATGCGATTGTCTTTGGTCAGGGTCCGGGTTCATTCACCGGTTTGCGCATTGCTTGCGGGCTGGCACAAGGCCCGGCTTTTGCAGCCAATCTGGACGTCATCGCCATTCCCACGCTAGACAGCATCGCTTACCAGTCCAGATCGGGTAACGTGATGGTGTGTATGGATGCCCGCATGCATCAAGTGTATTGCGCACAGTACCAGACCGGCGACACGTGGCAACGCATCGGCCCTATCCATCTGGCCACACCGGAAGAATGGCAAGCACCTGAGGGAGTAGAACATTTGGTAAGCGATGGCTTTGCCGCCTACCCGGAGCTGTTAACGCACGTCCCCGAGTTGGCCGAACAGGCACAAGCCAGCCTGCGCCCACATGCGTTGGCCTACACGGAACTGGCCCGCAGCGGTCGTTATCCCAAAGTCCACCCACGTGACGCCCAATTGCTTTACATCCGCAACAAGGTTGCACTGACCGCTGTTGAACAGCAAGCCAGCAAGCGATGACCATCCGCACAGCAAGCGCCCCCAATCCAGAGGAGCTGGTTCAACTGGAAACCAGCGCCACCGCATATGGCTGGACACGGCAGCATTATCAGGATTCGATCACGGCTGGACATCAGTTTTTCGTCGCCCAGCATCAGAATGAGCTGGTTGGATTTGCTGTCGTCATGACGGTACTTGATGAAGCGGAATTACTGAATATCGTTATCCACCAAGCACATCAGGGTCAAGGTTGGGGTAAACGCCTGCTATGCCACGCCATTGCCACGCTCCAGCACCAGAACATGCACAAACTGCTGCTGGAGGTACGCGAGAGCAACCAGTTTAAGCACGCATGCTGTACCAGCATAATGGCTTTGTTGAAACAGGTTTGCGCAAGAACTATTACCCCACCGCCGATCAGGGACGTGAGCACGCTGTATTGATGGAGAGAGTCCTATGAGCCGCCGGTCCGTTCTACTGGAAGAAATGGGACTGGGGCCGGATTGGCAGGCAAAAGCTACCTGGTTTGGTAGTCCGCAACCGACACAGGCAGAGCCATCTCATGCCCAAGCAAGGTTGGCCGAACTCGATACCGGCACTATCGATGTGCCAGCCACCCAGCCCCTCCCCTCTGTACGACCGACAGAGATCACAGCACCAGCAACAAGCGAATCACCGGATGCCGCACTACCGTCAGCGCCGCTCATAACGTGGGAAGTACTACAACAAAGCGTCGCCAACTGCACCCGTTGCCAGTTAAGTCAGACACGCACGCAAGCAGTGTTTGGCCGGGGGAATCCACACGCACGCTGGCTGCTGATTGGCGAAGCGCCGGGGGAGCAGGAAGACAAACAAGGGGGAGCCGTTTGTCGGTAAGGCAGGACAACTGCTGGACAACATCTTGCTGGCTTGCGGACTTGATAGGAATAACGACGTCTATATTGCCAATGTGCTGAAATGCTTAAGCCTCCGGGCAACCGCAACCCCAGCCGGGATGAAATTGCCTGCTGCCAAGATTATCTGGCACAGCAAATTCAGCATATCCAGCCGACCCTGATTGTTGCCTTGGGACGCTTTGCCGTACAAACCTTGCTCAACACTGACCAAAGTATCGGCAAACTACGTGGCACCCTGCATCAGTATCAAGGGATTCCGCTTATCGCCACCTTCCATCCGGCCTATTTGCTACGCAACCTGCCGGATAAATCCAAGGCGTGGCAGGACTTTGTCTTTGCCAAACGCACCTATCAGCAACTCAGCGCACCACATCACGACTAAAGTAGAGCATCAGATAACTCGCTGAACTGTGGCATACGCTGGAGCACTGCCTTCGCCCCTGATCACAGGCAATAAAAAACCCTTCTCCGTGCACCAGAGAAGGGTTCTTTGATTGTCTGCAAAGACAAGCTTATTTCAGCTTGGTTTCTTTGTAGATCACATGCTTACGGGCAACGGGATCAAATTTTTTGATCTCCATTTTTTCCGGCATCGTACGCTTGTTTTTAGTCGTAGTGTAGAAATGGCCGGTGCCAGCAGTGGATTCAAGCTTGATTTTATCGCGCATGGTATTACCTCAGTAGCTATCTGGTGAACCGCTGATTAGATCTCGCCGCGAGCGCGCAGATCAGCCAGTACTACTTCAATACCCACCTTATCGATGGTACGCAGAGCAGCATTGGACACACGCAGGCGAACCCAGCGGTTTTCGCTTTCCACCCAGAACTTGCGATACTGCAGGTTCGGCAGGAAACGACGTTTCGTCTTGTTATTGGCGTGGGAAACATTGTTCCCGGTCATCGGACGCTTGCCGGTGACTTTGCAAACACGCGCCATGGTTAAACTCCCAAAACCGGTAAAAGCTGGCTTTATACCATATATAAGGCCAGTTATTCAAGGCATGATGCATCCCCGATGTGGTATCCGGGTGATGATCTCGTCAGTAAAACAATTCGGACGCATTCTAACGGATAGCTTAAGCGCGCGGGCGAGAAAAACCTTACCTTGATCACCTCGACTGTTGCGGGAAGCACGCAACATCTTGGCGCACAGACGGTTCAACTCACAACGATTTCAGGTTAAAATCCCGGATTCCCATAGAGCCGTAATCCCATGACCAAGTACATCTTCGTTACCGGCGGTGTGGTGTCTTCCCTCGGGAAAGGCATTGCCGCTGCGTCCATTGCTGCCATCCTTGAGTCCCGCGGACTGAAAGTCACCATGCTGAAGCTGGATCCATATATCAATGTGGACCCGGGCACCATGAGCCCTTTCCAGCATGGTGAAGTTTTCGTGACCGAAGACGGCGCAGAAACCGACCTCGACCTTGGTCACTATGAACGCTTCATCCATGCCAAGATGAAGAAGAGCAACAACTTCACCACTGGCCGGGTTTACGAGTCCGTGATCACCAAGGAACGCCGTGGTGACTATCTGGGCGGTACCGTTCAGGTGATTCCGCACATCACGGACGAAATCAAGCATAAAGTTCATGAAGGTGCTGGCGATGCCGATGTCGCCATCGTCGAAATCGGTGGCACCGTCGGAGACATCGAATCGCTGCCGTTCCCCGGAAGCCATCCGTCAGATGCGTTCCAATCTGGGCCGCAAGAACACGCTGTACGTTCACCTGTCGTACGTGCCGTACATTGCCACGGCGGGTGAAATCAAAACCAAGCCGACCCAGCATTCGGTAAAAGAACTGCGCGAAATTGGCATTCAGCCGGATATCCTGCTGTGCCGCATGGACCGCGAACTGCCGGACGATGAAAAGCGCAAGATTGCCCTGTTCTGCAACGTAGAAGAAAACGCTGTAATCGGCTGTTATGACTCGGACTCGATCTACAAAGTCCCGGGCATGCTGCACGCCCAAGGCATTGACTCCATTATTGCCGAACAACTGCAACTGGAATTGCCGGAAGCCGACCTGTCCGAATGGAATCGCATTATCGATGCCATTGAGCACCCGACGCAGGAGGTGAATATTGCTATGGTCGGCAAGTATGTCGACCTGACCGAATCGTACAAATCGCTGTCCGAAGCCCTGCAGCATGCCGTAAGCATTCATACCCACAGCCACGTCAATATCATCTACATCGATTCGGAAGATATCGAGCGCGATGGTCCGGATGCACTGAAAGACATGGATGCCATTCTGGTACCGGGTGGCTTCGGCAAGCGTGGTGTGGAAGGCAAGATCAAGGCTGTGCGTTTCGCCCGCGAAAACAACATCCCTTACCTCGGTATCTGCCCGGGCATGCAGATCGCGCTGATCGAATATGCGCGCGATGTGGCTTGCAGGGCGCCAACTCCACCGAGTTTGATCTGGATACCGACTATCCGGTCGTTGCCCTGATCGACGAATGGGTCAACCACGATGGCAAGGTAGAAACCCGTGACGAGAACTCCAACCTCGGCGGCACCATGCGTCTGGGTGGGCAGGAGTGTGAACTGGTACCGGGCTCGCTCGCAGCACAGGTCTATGGCAAGGCCAGCATCACCGAGCGTCACCGCCATCGCTACGAAGTCAACAACTACTATGTTCCGCGCACGGAAGCAGCCGGACTGACCATTAGTGGTCGTTCCGCCGGTCATGAAAAGCTGGTGGAAACGGTAGAACTCAAGAACCATCGCTGGTTCTTTGCCTGCCAGTTCCATCCGGAATTCACCTCCACGCCGCGTAATGGTCACCCGCTGTTCAAGGCCTATGTGCAAGCAGCACTGGCCTATAAAGCCGACAAGCAAGGGAAGTAAGCATGAAACTGTGCGGATTTGAAGTTGGTCTGAACCAGCCCCTGTTTCTGATCGCCGGTCCTTGCGTGATCGAAAGCGAACAGATGGCACTGGATACTGCTGGCGCCCTCAAGGAAATCACCAGCGAACTGGGCATCCCTTTCATCTACAAGTCCAGCTACGACAAGGCAAACCGCTCGTCCGGCACCTCGTTCCGTGGCTTTGGGATTGATGAAGGCTTGCGCATCCTGGCCGAGGTCAAAAAGCAGATTGGTGTCCCGGTACTGACCGATGTCCACAGCGAAAGCGAAATTGCGCAGGTCGCCAGTGTGGTCGACGTGTTGCAGACCCCGGCTTTCCTGTGTCGGCAAACCGACTTCATCCGCGCCGTTGCCCAGTCGGGCAAGCTTACCAACATCAAAAAGGGCCAGTTTCTGGCTCCGGGCGACATGAAGCATGTCATTGACAAGGCTCGTGCGGCAGCGCGCGAGGCCTTGATGACGACTGTTTCATGGCGTGCGAACGTGGCGCCTCGTTTGGTTACAACAACTTGGTATCCGACATGCGCTCGCTGGCCATCATGCGCGAGACGGGTTGCCCGGTCGTGTACGACGCGACCCATTCAGTGCAGTTGCCGGGTGGGCAAGGCACGTCCTCCGGCGGTCAACGCGAGTTCGTACCGGTGTTGGCCCGTGCGGCCGTGGCCGCCGGTATTCGTTAAGCATCTTCATGGAAACGCATCCGGACCCGGCCCGTGCGCTGTCCGATGGCCCCAACGCTTGGCCGCTGGGACGCATGAAAGAACTACTGGCGACGCTCAAACAGCTTGATGCACTGGTCAAGCAGGGCAACTGGCCCGAGCAGTCGCTGTAATTGCTAAACAATCGATTTCGGCCAACCTTGCACAAGGTTGGCCGAAGTCCATCCGGTCAAACCAACCTAAAGCTATTTGAAGGGGAAATACATGAGTTCGATCATCGACGTGGTCGCTCGCGAAATCCCGGACTCGCGTGGTAATCCGACGGTAGAAGCCGATGTGCTGCTGGAATCTGGCGTGATGGGCCGTGCCGCCGTACCGAGCGGCGCCTCCACCGGCGAAAAGGAAGCACTGGAACTGCGTGACGGCGACAAGAGCCGCTATCTGGGCAAAGGCGTGCTCAAGGCCGTTGAGAACATCAACACCGAGATCTGCGAAGCGATCATCGGTCTGGATGCTTCTGACCAGGGCTTTCATCGACAAAACCTTGATTGAACTGGACGGCACCGAAACCAAATCCCGTCTTGGCGCCAACGCCATGCTGGCAGTCTCCATGGCCGTCGCCCGCGCCGCCGCCGAAGACTCCGGCCTGCCGCTGTACCGCTATCTGGGTGGCGCCTGATGGCACTGCCCGTACCGATGATGAACGTCATCAATGGCGGCGCTCACGCCAACAACACGCTGGATATTCAGGAATTCATGATCATGCCGGTAGGCGCGCAAAGCTTCCGCGAAGCCCTGCGTTGTGGTGCCGAAATTTTCCATGCCCTGAAAAAATCTGCGACCAGAAAGGCTACGCCACCACCGTGGGTGACGAAGGCGGCTCCTAACCTGTCCAGCCACGAAGACGCCATCAAGCTGATTCTGGAAGCCATCGACGCCGCCGGTTATGTTGCCGGTCAGGATGTCATGCTGGCGCTGGACTGTGCCTCTTCGGAATTCTACAAAGACGGCAAATATCATCTGACCGCAGAAGGACTGCAACTGACTTCCGAGCAGTTTGCCGACTATCTGGAAACGCTGGCCAACAACTACCCAATCATTTCCATCGAAGATGGCATGAGCGAGCATGACTGGGAAGGCTGGCAAATCCTGACCCAGCGCCCGGGCAAGCGTCTGCAACTGGTGGGCGACGATGTCTTCGTCACCAACCCGGCCATCCGGCCAAAGGCATCGAAAGCGGCGTCGCCAATGCGCTGCTGGTCAAAGTCAACCAGATCGGCACCCTGTCGGAAACGCTGAAAGCCGTTGATCTGGCCAAACGCTCCAGCTACACCAGCGTGATGAGCCACCGCTCGGGTGAAACCGAAGATAGCACCATCGCTGATCTGGCCGTTGCCACCAACTGCATGCAGATCAAGACCGGCTCGCTGTCGCGTTCTGATCGCATGGCCAAGTACAACCAGCTCTTGCGTATCGAAGAAGAACTGGGCGATGCTGCCTACTATCCGGGCCGTGCGGCCTTTTACCACCTGAAGTGATCTTATGCGCTGGCTGACCCTGACTCTGGCAACCCTGATTATTGCCCTGCAATGGCCGTTATGGTTTGGCAAGGGTAGTTGGCTCAGGGTCTGGCAGCTGGACAAGCAACTACAGGAACAGCGGGCAGTCACGCAAAAGCTGATTGCCCGCAACGCCGCCCTTGATGCAGAAGTCCGCGACCTGAAACAAGGTACCGACGCGATTGAGGAACGGGCACGTAATGAACTTGGCATGATCCATAATGGTGAGGTATTTTTCCAGTTACTGGATCCGGCCAACACGTCTCGCCGTTGACACTGTGGTCCCAAACCTCCACCCTAATAGACAATAACAAGCGATGGCTGGCTATAAAAGTTCCAGAGTGTGGGCAATGACGACGCAAAACCCGATTGAAGTGGCACGTGAGACCCTCAAGCAGCTCAGTTTGAGGAAATTACTTCCCACTCCAGAAAACTTTGAGCGGGTATATCACGAACTGGCCCAGATCCCCATTGAGAGGGACAGCAAACTCGCGGTGCAGCTGTTACGCGCACTGGAAACATTGCTTAAGCTACCAGCGTTGCCGCACGCACGGCATTAAGCCGTATCAAACAGGTCACGGAAGAATCACGCTGGGAGCAACTCCCGCAATTGGTGATCGATTTCCTGCGCCTTGCTTACACTGAAGACAATCTGGCCCAGACTTGGGGCAATCTGATCCAGTCGTTGATCAAAGCCCGGGATGTCCGGCAACCCGACCTGCCGCAGCACTACAAACAGGCAGCTCTGGAACGGGTACTGATCAATTACGGCAATCAGCCGGAGGAACTCAACCAGAAACTCGTCGCCCTGCTGCAGAACTGGAATGCTCCGGCTGCCGAACGGCAGCCAGACCCTGTTGAAACGGCCGATGAGAACACAGTCATCACGGCAAGCGAAGCGGTGAATGAAGCGCTCTCACCTTCCGCCCTGGCTATCCGCGGCAACGCATTCTGGGTTTCTCCCTCACCCACGGGCTGGAACCACGTCTGGTCGGTTTCCCCGATCTGCAAGACACACTGGAAACGCTGATCACTGAACTGATGGCGTTATCCAGCGAAGACGATCTGAACGCTTACATGCCCCGCTTGCGCGCGTTCATGATCAAGCTGGAGCTGCTGTCACAACAGGAAGGGCGCCTCGTTTCCGGGTTGGCCAATTTGCTGCGCCTGCTACTGGACAACGTGGCAGAGGTGAACCGTTCCGATAATTATCTGGTTGGACAGGTTAGCTCGCTGCAGGAAATGCTGTCGCATGAGCCGCTGTCGATGCAACAGGTGTATCAGCTGGAAACCAGCCTGAAGGATGTCATCCGCAAGCAGGGTCAGCTGAAAAGCTCGCTGGACGAAGCCGCCAGCTCGCTACGCACCTTGCTGGACCGTTTCATGTCTCGTCTGGCCGCCATGACCGACAGCACCGATGTGTTCCACACCAAAATTCAGCAACATAGCGAGAAGCTACGGCAAACCGAAAGTGTTGAAGAGTTGGGCGGCATCATCAGCGGGCTGATGGAAGATACCTCGCTGATGCAGCTTGACCTGACACGATCGCGTGATGAATTGATGGCCTCGCGCGAACAGGTAGAAGCGGCCGAAACACGTATCCACGAATTGGAAAATGCGCTGGAATCGGTCAGCGCCAAGGTCAAGGAAGACCAACTGACCGGCGCCTACAACCGCCGAGGGTTGGCCGAACATTTCCAGCGCGAGATCAGCCGCAGTGAACGCAGTGGCTCGCCACTGTGCGTGGCGCTGATTGATGTCGACAACTTCAAGCAACTGAATGACCACTATGGCCATCTGGCCGGTGACGACGCGTTGAAATATCTGGTCGAAATGACCAAGCGTCAGCTGCGTGCGGCCGATATCGTGGCCCGCTTTGGCGGCGAAGAATTTGTCATTCTGCTGCCGGATACCCCACTGGACGAGGCACTGGAAATTTTGCAGCGTTTGCAACGCGAACTGACCAAAACCTTCTTCCTCGCCAACAACGACCGGCTGGTCATTACCTTCAGCGTTAAGCGTAGCCAAGTGGCACCGGGGGAACAGGACACCGACGTGATCGAACGCGCCGATCAGGCCATGTATCAGGCCAAACTCAGTGGCAAGAATCGGGTCAACTCGGCCGAGGATACGATTTTCCCAGCGTAAGATCAGTCATATCACCCTATTCAATGCCATAAAAAAACCGGGAATCCTCCCGGTTTTTTTATGGCACGACGACCACTTTGTACTCACTTGGTTCCGCCCTTACGCATCGCCTTGCCCTGCTCGGCCCGCCGTCGTCTCACCTCTTTGGGGTCGGCAATCAGCGGCCGGTAAATTTCCACCCGGTCTTTGGCCCGCAATGGCTGCTCCGGCTTGATGGCCCTGCCGAAAATGCCCAATGACAGGGCATGACCGTCCAACTCCGGAAACATCTCGCAGATACCGCTACGTTGCACAGCAACAAGTGCCGGACACCCCGCTTCCACCTGCACGGACAGAATCACCTGACGCTGCGGCGAAGCATAGGCCACCTCCACCACGATTGATTCAGTCATCGCCATACACCTTATCCGCTTCCTTAATGAAGGCATCGACCAAGGTACCGGAAATATGCCCAAACACCGGGCCGATGATTTTTTCCAGAATTTTGCTGGAAAACTCGTAGGTCAGCCGAAACTCGACTTTACAGCCTATGCTGCCCAGCGGCGTAAACTGCCAACGCCCCTCCAGGTGCTCAAACGGCCCCTCCACCAGTTCCATCAGAATGCTCTGGCCATCCAGGTTGGTATTCCGGGTGGTGAAATGCTGACGGATTTTCAGGTAATCGATATGCAGGCTGGCCACCAGCTGATTACCAACGCGTTCGTGTACTTCAGCTTTGCCGCACCAGGGCAGAAAGCGCGGATAGTGTTCCACATCGTCCACCAGCGCAAACATCTGCGCCGGAGTGTGTGCCACCAGAACATTTTTTTCGACAACCTGCATGAGCATCCTGGCCAGCGGCCATATCCTGAAACCTTGCAACACCAAGCAACCCGACTTTGGCGCAGGCCACATTCAGACGGTAAGCCACGGTCAGGTCAGTATCGGCAAGACATGTAATGAAGCGCCAGAGTTTACCAAAAGCCATGCGGGCTGTCCTGATCCCGCCAAGCGGCTCACATGCAAGCCGCTGAATAGGCGAAACTTTAGATTCAACGCCATGATCTGTTAAAATGACAGATTAACTTCACCTCTCAGTCCTATGAGCATCATCCAGAACCGCAAGGCGTTCCACGATTATTTCATCGAGGAAAAACTCGAGGCCGGGCTTGTGCTGGAGGGATGGGAAGTCAAAGCCATCCGCGCGGGCCGGGTTCAGCTCAAAGAGAGCTATATTGACTGGAAAAAAGGCGCCTTCTGGCTGATTGGCTGCCACATTACTCCGCTGCAGTCAGCCTCTACCCACATCAAGCCCGACCCGGTGCGACCACGCAAACTGTTACTCTCCCAGCCGGAAATCAATCGTTTTATCGGCAAGGTGGAACGCGCGGGCTACACCCTGATGGCACTGGACCTGCATTACACCAAGGGGTTCATCAAGGCGGAAGTCGGCCTCGCCAAGGGCAAGAAGCTGCATGACAAGCGTGAAACGGAAAAAGAACGTGAATGGCAGCGGGAAAAACAGCGCATGCTGCGCGACAAGGGCTAACGCATGAAACACAGCGCCGCGCTCCCCATCGTACTGATCTGTCTGGGATCGGTATGGTTTCTGAAAAGCACCACGCTGCTACCCAATACCGCCACCTTGCTGGCGTTATTGCTGGCACTGGCCGGTATCGTGCTGATGGTGGTGGATGGTTTCAATAAATCCACACTGCTCACCAGCCCGATGCTGTGGTACGGAGCCGCCGCCGTGTACCTCTATGACGCCATTGGCTTGCAGCTGGGACACGTGCTGTCACTGGGCATGGTGCTACTGGGGGTGCTGATGTTGCTGGTACGTAGTGACAAGATTCCGGAACGCAGCAGACGCCAAGCGTTCCCATCCGAATGACAATCGCTGAACGACATTCGGCCAACCTTTTACATTGATCTGGCCGTAAGGCCGCTAGACTCTTCAGGGACAGGCATGGATAAAATCCTCATTCTTGATTTCGGCTCGCAAGTGACCCAACTGATTGCCCGCCGCGTACGCGAAGCCCACGTTTACTGTGAGCTGCACTCTTTCGACATGCCGATCGATGACATCCGCGCCTTCAACCCCAAGGCCATCATCCTGTCTGGCGGCCCCAACTCGGTGTATGAATCCGACTACCAGGCCGACCCGGCACTGTTTGAGCTGGGCGTACCGGTCTTGGGCATTTGCTACGGCATGCAGTTCATGGCACAAAGCCCGGGCGGCAAGGTTGAAGCGGGCGACAAGCGTGAATTCGGCTATGCCGAAATCCGCGCACGCCACCACTCCAAGCTGCTGGAAGGCCTGCAAGACCGCCTCAGCGACGCCGGCGAAGGCTTCCTCGACGTCTGGATGAGCCACGGCGACAAGGTGAGCAGCCTGCCCGCCGGTTTCCACGTGATTGCCGATACGCCGTCCTGCCCGGTAGCCGCCATGGCCGACGAAGAACGCGGCTTCTACGGCGTTCAGTTCCATCCCGAAGTCACCCACACCAAACGCGGCACCGAGATGCTGCACCGCTTCGTTCTGGCAGTAGCTTGACTGCAAACCCAGCTGGACCATGCCGAACTACATCGACGAAGCCGTGAAGAAAATTCGCGAACAAGTGGGCAACGACGAGGTAATCCTCGGCTTGTCCGGTGGTGTGGATAGCTCGGTTGCCGCCGCGCTGATCCACCGCGCGATTGGCGATCAGCTGACCTGCGTCTTTGTCGACCATGGCCTGCTGCGCCTGAATGAAGGCCAGATGGTGATGGACATGTTTGCCAAAAACCCGGGCGTAAAGGTCATCCATGTTGATGCCACTGCACAGTTCATGGGCAAGCTTGCTGTTCGAGACCGATCCGGAGAAAAAACGCAAGATCATCGGCGCCGAATTTGTCGAGGTATTCCGGGCGGAATCAGCCAAGCTGACCAACGCCAAATGGCTGGCTCAAGGCACCATCTACCCGGACGTGATCGAATCCGCTTGCGCCAAGACCAAGAAGGCTCACACCATCAAGAGCCACCACAATGTGGGTGGCTTGCCGGAAGACATGAACCTCAAGCTGCTGGAGCCGCTGCGCGAGCTGTTCAAGGATGAAGTGCGCCAACTGGGCGTGGCACTCGGCCTGCCGCATGACATGGTGTATCGCCACCCCTTCCCGGGCCCGGGCCCGGGCGTGCGGATTCTCGGCGAGGTCAAAGCCGAATACGCCAGCCTGCTGCAACGTGCTGACGCCATTTTTATCGAAGAATTGCGCAACACCATCGACGAGAAAACCGGTAAAAGCTGGTATGACCTCACCAGCCGGGCCTTTGCCGTGTTCCTGCCGGTAAAATCGGTTGGCGTGATGGGCGATGGCCGCACTTACGAATGGGTCGTAGCTCTGCGTGCCGTCGTCACCAGTGACTTCATGACTGCTCACTGGGCCGAACTGCCCTACTCCCTGTTGGGCCGCACTTCCAACCGTATCATCAACGAAGTGCGCGGCATCAACCGCGTGGTTTACGATGTGTCGGGCAAACCGCTTAAAGCAACGATTGAGTGGGAATAACGCTCCGTCACGTTCGGCCAACCCTCAAGCCCTGCTCATGCAGGGCTTTTTGCTGCCCCGTATCATGCGGATTAGACAGATGGGTTTGACGCGGCCGCATCAGTTTGTTAGGGTCAAGACAGGTAGAACACATCCCGCTGGTCTATAGGAACAAGGGATACAGTTCGCTTTGTCATTTACGTTTTCCAAGGAGGTTTGCCATGTCCGACGCTGCACTCAACCAAGAGAAAGAACAACTGCTGGAAGACGTTCGCCCGGTACTCACCAGCACGGAAACCCTGCTGGGCGCCTCCACGGATGAAGGTGGCGAAAAGGCCAAAGAATTGCGCAAGCGTGTGACTGAAAACCTGCAAGTGGCCAAGGCTCGCCTGGTTCAGGCAGAACAGGCGATTGTGGGCAAGGCCAAGGTTGCCGCCAAGGTTACCGATCAGTATGTGCATGAAAACCCGTGGAAATCGATTGGTATTGCTGCTTAAGCGTAGGCTTCCTGCTGGGTTTGCTGGTTTCCCGCCGCTAATTGTCTGCCGATCTGACTGATGACTGACTCTGTCACCCATACACCCCGTCCGGGAACCCTGCGTTCCTTCATTGGCGGGGTGTTTTCGCTATTACTGACCCGCGCGGAACTGCTGTCGCTGGAAGCCGAAGAACAGAAAGACCGTTTGCTGGCTACGCTGTTGCTGGGCGGCTTGGCGCTGGTGTGCTTGCTGCTGGGGTTGATGGCGATGTTGCTGGTGATTGTGCTGGTTACGGCTTACCAGCTCACGGCCTCTGGTACTTGGGCTGATGGCTACCGGCTTATTGGGCAGCGGGGCCTTAGCTTTGCTGTGGTTGCGCTGGCAGTTGCGACGACAAGCCTCGCCTTTTGCCTGCACCTTATCCGAGGTGCGCAAGGACTGGGATGCGCTGAATGGACGGCATTAAACCATGACACCACATGATCGGGCCGTCAAAAAACAGCTGTTACTGATGAAAGGCGAAGTTCTGCGCGTCAAGCTGCGCCCGGAGTTGGATGCGTTGCGCCGTCACCCGCTGGGTTTGGCTGGTGAAGGACTGAAAAGCCTGACGGCGGGCAGCAAACTCGGCAGCATGGTTGCTACGCTGGGGGGGGCTGTTTCCTGATAGCAAGCTGCGTCGCTGGCTACAATGGGGCACGCGTGCTTTTGTGCTATGGCAAGCGGGACGGCGCTTTTGGCCTCGTTCGTGACGCGCCGCCAACACTGAATCTCTCCGCGGCCATTTCGGCCGTTAATCATAAGTGGCTCCTCCTGCTGATGCGGGTCACTGTCTGATCTGCGGCTTAGCCCATCGCCAGTATCCGGCAGCATCTTTATAATGGGGCGATGCCTGTTACCGTGCCATCGACGCCCCTCACCTCCCCTCCACTGCCCCCGGCAGCCATTCACTGGTTGGCCGAATTGGGAATTGGCAACCGCCAGCAGCTCAATCAGGTGGGATGCATCACTGCCTTCCTACAATTGAAAGCGGCGGGCCATACCGTCACCCACCGTGTGTTGTTTGCCTTGGCCGCAGCGGCCCGCGGTGTGCATTGGAACCAGCTAACGGATACCGATCGCCAAGACTTGCTGCAACAGCTGGCGCAACACCCGCCGGTCGCCTTGCCTCCGGGGGCAGAAACCATCGCCACGTTCATGCAGGAAGCCATACAGTTGGCCGAACAGGCCAAACAGGCGGGAGAAGTGCCGGTGGGCGCGGTTGTGGTACGAGACGGCCTTATCATCGGACGTGGCTTCAACCAGCCGATTAGCGGCAGCGACCCTTCGGCTCATGCCGAAATGCAGGCGCTACGGGCTGCGGCCCGGCATCAGGGCAATTACCGATTGGATGGCTGTGATCTTTATGTCACGCTGGAACCTTGCCCGATGTGCAGCGGCGCCATCCTGCACGCCCGCGTTGCCCGCGTTATCTATGGCGCCGCAGATGCCAAAACCGGGGCGGTTAAGCAGCGTGATCAACCTGTTCGAAAACCGCCAGCTTAACCATCACACGGCGGTATTTGGCGGGCAACAGCAGGAACGCTGCGCCGCGCAACTGTCCGAATTTTTCCGCCAACGGCGACATTCAGGAAAATGAACATGAAGTCCGTGTGGCTCCACTCTTGTGCACTCACGTTGATGGGCTTGCTTGGCAGCACCGTGGTAATGGCTGACGCCCCCGCAGAGGTGGCAGCGGCCAGCCTGATTCTGCAAGCACAGACCGATGGGCCGTTACAACCGACCCAGCCCAATACCTTGCATTACGGCACCCCGTGGATACGGGTGGGCATCAAATCGCAAACACTGGTGTTATTTGACCCATGGGGCCGGGAGCAGCGTCACTATGTGGTATCCACCGCGCGTAACGGTGTCGGTGAGCGCGTCAACAGCTACCAGACGCCGCGTGGCTGGCACAAAGTTTGCGAAAAAATAGGCGACGGGGCGGAAGCCAATACCATCATCTTCCGGCGCAAGGTGACGCCATGGAAGTACACCGCTCAATTACACGCCGAATATCCCAACAAGGACTGGATACTGAGCCGCATCCTTTGGCTGTGTGGCGAAGAACCGGGCAAAAATCAGGGGGGTGAAGTGGACAGTTACGACCGCGCCATTTATATCCACGGTGCTAAGCGAACACGTGCAATGGGGTGTCCCAACCTCATTGGGCTGTGTGCGCATGCAAAACGGCGATGTGATTGAACTTTTTAACAACACCAGCCTTGGCATCGATGTGCTGATTGACGAGAACGCCTGATCATGAATCCCGCGCTGAACCTGACGACTCCGGCCCTGCTGTTTCCGGCTATTTCCCTGCTGTTACTGGCTTATACCAACCGTTTTCTCGGCCTCGCGGCCATTATCCGTCATCTTTACGATGACTATCGCAAGTCTCGTGACCAGAAAATCCTGCGCCAGATTGGCAATTTGCGCACCCGTATCGCCCTGATCAAATGGATGCAATTCCTTGGCGTGGGCAGCCTGTTTTTGTGCGTGGTGGCGATGTTTCAGGTCTACACTGGCTGGCCTGTGCTGGCGCAACTGAGCTTTGGCATCAGTCTGCTGTTGATGATTGCATCGCTGGGAATCTCGCTGGCCGAACTGGTGATGTCGTCCGATGCGCTGAAGATATTGCTGTCCGATCTGGAAGCACAGAAGGAGGCTTGAACCGCACCAGCCCTCTTTGGCCCGATGTCGTCACGGCCAAGGAGCGGCTTCATGCAGGGCAATGATTTCGGCCAACCTTGTAAGTCAGGCCGACACACGGTTTACAGGGGTTTCCGCCCGGCAATAACATGCAGCGGCATGGTCACCTGACGTATCAACAGTGGGCTGCCCCACGCCCGCATGATCTGATCCTGAGCATCATCCAGCACGCCCGAGCCCGGGCTTTGCATGCACAACTTGGTGGCCGACCGGTACGTAAATAGCCCAGCAACTGGGATAAGTCCCACTGCATGCTGATGACAAACTGGGGCGGGGGTACGGCTGGCAGATGACAGCCCACTTCCCGATACCCATCCCAGAGTAAACGGCTACAACTGGACCAGAACGGCCGCACAATCGACAGATACACCTTGGCGGCCTGATCAATTTCCGGCGTCACGGAAAACCAGTCATAGCCCCACGCGGCAAAGACACCACCGGGTTTGAGCACCCGTTCCAGCTCTGGCCAGAAACGGGGGTAGTCGAACCAGTGCAACGACTGCGCGACGGTAACCAACTCGAATACCTCGTCATCAAATGGCGTTTGCTCCGCCGGGCATTCCCGATAGAACACGCGCGGATGATGCTCCGCGGCGGCCAGTTGATTGGGATTGATATCGGTAGCGTCGACCCGGGCAAAGCTCTGCCCCAACCGGCAAGCCGTCTGCCCGGTTCCGGTCGCGCAATCCCACGCCCGCTGTTTCACCGGACATAACGACTCCAGCCAGGCAAACAGGGCTTCCGGATAGTGCGGACGATAACGGGCATACTGCTCGGAATGCAGGTCAAACGTGGCGATAGCTATTGCTCGAGGATCCATTCTGGCTATCCAGTTTTGCGCCACATGCGCGATGCTAAAGACATTAAATCTATCGCCAGCAAAACACAAGCTAAAACCATTAAATTTAATTAGAATTAAATTTATATATCAAATAACTTGATAGAAAGCCTTCCTGCCCATCGTCCACCTCCGCGCGGCTCGGGACCATCCATCAAGCAGAATGGTGGGCGAGCCAATGATCGAGCTGGCGGGCAAACGCCTGACGATCGGCCTGCGAAAGCGCATCCGGGCCGCCCGTATGCACCCCGCTGCCACGCAAGGTATCCATGAAGTCACGCATGGTCAGCTGCGCGGCAATGGTTTCTGGTGAGTAGACCTCTCCTCGCCAGTTTAGTGCCGCAGCGCCCTTGGCCAGCACTTCGGCCGCCAGCGGAATGTCTGCGGTCACCACCAGATCATGCTCGGCAGTGCGCCGCACGATTTCGTTGTCGGCCACATCAAAGCCCTTGGACACTTGCAAGGTGCGGATGGAGGGCGCGGCGGGAACATTAACCGGCCGATTGGCAACAAATGTCACCGGAACTCCGGTGCGCTGTGCCGCACGGCACAGTACTTCGCGGATCACCCCGGGGCAGGCATCCGCATCAACCCAAATCACCATCCTGTTTCTTTCACGGTAACAAAGCAGGAGCAAGCCTACCCGAATCCTGCCTTAATCGCCGAACAAGGTTGGCCGAAAACGTCAGAAAACATTGGCGCTAACAAAAAAGCGCACGGCCATCACAGCCATGCGCTTTGGCAAGCCAACCCTCCAGACTCAGAGCAGGCCCAGCAACGACCACCAGCTGACTGCAAACAGCAGCAGTAACAGATAGCCAATTCCGGTCAGCCACAGGCCAACCTGAGTAAACTGGCGTGACGTAAAGGTTTCGGTGCCCGGGCACACCATGTTCTGTGGTGCATTGATCGGCAGTACAAACCCGAAGCTGACGGTAAAAGCCAGCAACATGGCAATACCGGGGCCATTGATGGGGCCGGGCAAGCCAGCGAGCACGCTGACCATGATCGGCATCAGTGCGGCGGTCAGCGCGGTGGCACTGGCAAAGCCCAAGTGAATCAGAATCAGGAAGGCGCTAAGCACGGCAAATACGCCCAAGCCCGACAGCGTATCCAGATGCAGGCTGCTCACCACCAGCGTGGACAGCCACGTGGCGGCCTTGGTATCGAGCAAAGCGGTTCCCAAACTGATCCCCACGCCAAACACCACCACGGTGCCCCACGGAATACGTTTTTGCGCGTCACTCCAGCTCATGACCCCCACACCCGGCAGCATCATCAGCGCAATCCCGGCCACCGTACTGGAAGCGGTATCAATATGGTGCAGCTTGCCTTCGGTCGCCCACAGCGCCAGCAGCACCAAGGAGATAGTCAGCAAGCGTTTTTCCGCGCCGGTCATCGCACCCAAGCCCAGATAATCGTTGCGAATGGCTTCACGTCCGCCCGGAATGTCTTCGATTTCCGGCGGCATCAGACGGCGCACAACAAAATACAGCGCCACCGACATCGCCAGACTCCATGGCGCACCAGCGAGAAACCACTGAGTCCAGGTCAAGGCATGGCCAGCACCGAACGCTTTTTCGATAAACCCGCGCGACAGCAAGTTTTGCGCGGCCGAAGTGAGAATCCCCACGTTCCAGATGCTGGTTGCCTGCGCGATGGTAATCATCGACGAGGCTGCCAGCGGGCCTTTGCGATCCAGCTTCAGCGAGGCAATCCCACCCAGCATGATCGGCACCACACAGGCGGTACGCGCCGTGGCACTGGGCACAATGAAGCTCAACAGAATGGTCACGGCAATGGAGCTGATCAGCACCTTCCGCCCCCCAGCGCCGATACGCGACATGGTAAACAGCGCCAGCCGCTTATCCAGCCCGGTATGGGTCATCGCCGCGGCGATGAACAAGGCCGCCGCCACTAGGGCCAGCCCGGAGTTGGCAAAGCCGGAAAGCGCCAGTTTCAACGCTTTGTCCGTACCCAGCAGTTTTTCCGGGTGCAAGACATCCGGCGACATGCCCACACTGAAAATGATGAACACTGCGATCAGAATGGAACTGACGGTGTAATCCAGCGCCTCGCTGATCCAGATGATCACGGCAAAGGCCAGAATCGCCAGCATGTGGTGGCTAAACTTGTGGCAGCGTACCGGCAAGAGGCAAGGCTTCGATGGCGCCAGCAGCGAGCAACGCCAAGAGCGCACCCCAGAAGGTGGCAGGTTTCAGGCCTGCCACAGCGGGTAGATGGAACGACATGATGTCTCCTTTACAGGATGTGTGCACGGACCCGCCGCCGCATAGTTTGCGACACGGTAATCAGCCATACGCAATAGGTAACACTGATCAATCCGGCTATTTTTTTAAATAACTTAATTCATTATAGGAACAGATGTTGGTAATAGCTTGATCCGTATCAACAGAGAACTTCACGTCGTCCCGTGAAGGATCGCCCTCTTCCTCATCGCACACGCCCATGTGGCGGCGCGCGGTAGCATTACAGGTGAATACCGTGTTTTTCGCCTAAAGTAACAGTTGATCTCACCCCCTCAGGAGACGGCGACATGAGCAAACACATCTTGAGCATTTGCGGCGATTACGTGGAAGACTACGAACTGATGGTGCCGTTTCAGGCACTGCAGGCGATGGGACACAGCGTGGAGGCGGCCTGCCCGGGCAAGCACGCTGGCGAACAGATACGGACGGCGATTCATGATTTCGAAGGCGCGCAAACCTATAGCGAAAAACCCGGCCACAACTTCACCCTGAATGCCGATTTTGCCACGCTGGAACTGGACCGTTACGATGCGCTGCTGCTTCCCGGTGGCCGTGCACCGGAGTATCTGCGCCTGAACTTGCAGGTGTTGTCCTGCGTGCGCCATTTTGTTGATAACCACAAACCCATCGCCGCCATCTGCCATGGTGCGCAAATCCTGACAGCGGCGGATGCGGTGCGTGGCAAACAGGTTTCGGCCTATCCAGCCTGTGCGCCGGAAGTGCGTCAGGCAGGGGGAAGTTACGTCGAATTGCCCATGACCGGCGCCATCACGGACGGGCTGCTGGTAACAGCACCGGCATGGCTAAGCACATCCGGCCCGGCTGGCCCAATTCCACGCCTTGCTGAGTTAATCCGCTTACAACAAAACAGCCCCGCTCCATGCAGGAGGCGGGGCTGTTGTCAGCCTGATCCGGCCAAGGTTGGCCGAAAAGGCTGGCGGCTAAGCAGTAATCAGCTTCAGGCTTGGGCGACCGGAATCTTGCCGATCTTCACGCGCCATTCGGCCGGGCCGGTATTGTGTACGGAAGTGCCTTGCGAATCCACGGCCACCGTTACCGGCATGTCTTTCACTTCAAACTCGTAGATGGCTTCCATGCCAAGATCGTCAAAGGCCACCACCTTGGAGGTCTTGATCGCCTTGGACACCAGATAAGCAGAACCGCCCACGGCCATCAGATAAACAGCCTTGTTGTCCTTGATGGCATCAATTGCCGTCGGGCCACGTTCGGCCTTGCCGATCATCCCCAGCAGGCCGGTTTGTTCCAGCATCTGACGGGTGAACTTGTCCATGCGCGTGGCGGTAGTCGGGCCTGCCGGGCCAACCACTTCGTCACGGACCGGATCAACCGGGCCAACGTAGTAGATGAAGCGGTTGGTAAAGTCTACCGGCAGTTTTTCGCCCTTGTTGAGCATATCGACCATGCGCTTGTGAGCAGCATCGCGGCCGGTCAGGATCTTGCCGTTGAGCAACAACACATCGCCCGGCTGCCAGCTTTGTACTTCTTCCGGCGTAATGGTGTCGAGGTTGACGCGCTTGCCGTTGCTCGGGTTGTAGGTGATGTCCGGCCAGTCTTCCAGTTTCGGAGCTTCCAGTTTGGCCGGGCCAGTGCCGTCCAGATGGAATTCCACGTGACGGGTGGCGGCGCAGTTCGGGATCATGGCAACCGGCAGGCTGGCAGCGTGCGTCGGGTAGTCCATGATCTTGACGTCCAGCACCGTGGTCAGGCCACCCAGGCCTTGTGCGCCAATGCCCAGCGCATTGACTTTTTCCAGCAGTTCCAGACGCAGCTCTTCCACGCGGGTCAGGGTTTCGCCACGGGCGGCTTTTTCTTTTACCAGATGGATATCCACCGGCGCCATCAGGCTTTCCTTGGCCATCACCATGGCTTTTTCCGGCGTACCGCCGATACCGATCCCCAGAATGCCCGGAGGACACCAGCTAAGCGCCCATGGTCGGCACGGTTTTCAGTACCCAGTCGACGATGCTGTCAGACGGGTTGAGGGCGTAGAACTTGGATTTGTTTTCCGAGCCACCGCCCTTGGCGGCACAGGTCACTTCGACCTGATCGCCTTCGACGATCTCGTAGTGCACCACGGCAGGGGTGTTGTCCTTGGTGTTCTGACGTTTGCCAGCCGGATCGCGCAGTACCGAAGCACGCAGTTTGTTATCCGGGTTGGTGTAGGCACGGCGTACGCCTTCATTGACCATTTCCTGAACGCTCATCGTGGCATCCCACTGCACGTTCATGCCGACTTTCAGGAACACCACGGCAATACCGGTATCCTGACAGATCGGACGATGGCCTTCGGCACACATGCGGCTGTTGACCAGAATCTGCGCCATGGCATCTTTGGCGGCCGGGCTTTCTTCATGCAGATAAGCCTGGTACAGCGCGTCGATATAGTCCTTGGGATGGTAATAACTGATGAACTGGAAAGCATCGGCGATGCTCTGGATGAAATCGTCCTGACGGATCGTGGTCATTAAGTGTCTCCAGCGTGCTGCATTGAGAAGTGTGGCCGCTATTTTAAGGACTTACGCGCGATGGTTCTAGCCCAATTAACGGTAAAGGCTGATAAAGCCGTGTCCGATCATGCCCAGCTACGGCCAGCGGCGCAGCACGGCCCAACCGCCGGACGCTATCGCCAGCCCGCCTGCACGCAGGCGTTGCAGTAGCCTGCCATGCCATCTGGGTGTAGTGTTTACACAGGTCATCATGACCGCCACGGATCTGCCATAGAAGCAAATCCAGTCTGGCGGGATCTCACCCGTTAGCCTTCATTCAGGCCAGCCATCATGCCAACACCGCCAATACCGCCCCGTTCCGCTTTCTGGCAGCTTCCTGTCGCCAGCTTGTTGCAGCAATTGAAAAGCCGTCCTGATGGCCTCAGCCATGCCGAGGCTGCGGAGCGGTTGGCCGAATTTGGCCGTAATGTTATCCACGGCGAACGTCAGCGGGCGTTACTGGTGCAGTTTCTGGTCAAGTTCCGTAACCCGCTGGTCATCATCCTGCTGATTGCCAGCGCGCTGTCTGCCGTGACCGGCGATGTGGCCAGCTTTTTCATCATCACGGTGATTGTCGTGATCAGCGTGACGCTGGATTTTGTGCAGGAATACCGCGCCGGGCAGGCCGCAGAGCAGCTGCGCCAATCGGTGGCCATCCGCGGGCGCGTGCTACGGGATGGTCAGGCCGTGGAAATCCCGCTGGCAGAATTGGTGCCGGGCGATATCACCCTGCTGCGCGCTGGCGACCTGATTCCGTGCGATGGCCGGTTACTGGAAGCCAAAGACTTCTTCGTCAACCAGTCGCTGCTGACCGGTGAACCCTATCCGGTAGAAAAAACCGTGAGCGAAGGCTCGAGCGAAACCGACATCTTGCTCGCCAACAACAGCGTGCTACTCGGCACCTCGGTGATCAGCGGCAGCGCCAAAGTGCTGATGTGCCGCACCGGCCAGAGCACGACACTTGGCGACATTGCCGACACGCTGTTGGCCAAACCGCCTGCCACTGACTTCGAGCAGGGCATTCACCGCTTCGGCCTGCTGATCATGCGCATGACGGTGTTGCTGGTGTTGTTCGTACTGCTGGTCAATGCGTTCTTCCATCGGCCATGGTTGGAATCGTTCCTGTTTGCGGTGGCTCTCGCGGTTGGCCTGACGCCAGAGCTGCTACCCATGGTGGTTTCGGTCACCCTGTCGCGCGGGGCCCTGCGCATGGCGGCGCACAAGGTGATTGTGAAGCGGCTGGCATCGATTCATAACCTCGGCAGCATGGATGTGTTCTGTACCGACAAGACCGGCACGCTGACCGAGGCACGTATTCGTCTGGAGCGGCATGTCGCGCCGCTCGGGCAGGAAAGCCAACGGGTGCTGGAGCTGGCGTATATCAACAGTTCTTTTGAAACCGGTCTGCGCAGCCCCCGGATGACGCCATTCTGGAACACAAGGAAATTGACGCCAGCGGCTGGCAAAAAATAGATGAAGTCCCGTTCGACTTCGAGCGGCGCCGCGTGTCCGTGCTGGTGGACGATGGCAGTAGCTGCTGGTGGTCAAAGGAGCGCCGGAGGACATTCTACGGTTATCCGTGCGCTACGAAGTGGCCGGTGACGGCACGGCACAGTTGATGGACGAAACGGTGCGTGCGGCGATTAACCAGCAATTTGAAGCACTCAGCCAGCAGGGTTTCCGCGTTTTGGGCATTGCCTCGCGGCAGGTGGGCAAGGACCATCCCCATGCGGTGGTGAGCGATGAGACCGAACTGGTATTTGCTTTGCCGCGTTTCTCGACCCGCCCAAGGAAAGCGCCAAAACGGCGCTGACCAGGTTGGCCGAAGACCGGGTGGCGGTCAAAATCATCACCGGCGATAACGAACTGGTGACTCAGCATCTGTGCGCCCAACTCGGGCTGCCGGTTAGCGGGGTACTGACCGGCAGCGCGATCCAGCAAATGGATGATCAGGCCTTGGCCGCACGCGTGGAACACGTCAACCTGTTTTGCCGGGTGGCACCGGCGCAAAAAAACCGGATCATTCTGGCGCTGAAACGGCGTGGCCACGTGGTGGGCTATTTGGGCGATGGCATCAACGATGCGCCATCGCTACATTCGGCCGATGTGGGGATTTCTGTCGATAGCGCGGTGGATGTTGCCAAGGCCGCGGCGGACATGATTTTGCTGGAATCGAACCTGAACGTGCTGCATGCTTAGGCGTACAGGAAGGGCTGGACGTTCGGCAACATCATGAAGTACATCATGATGGGAACCAGCTCCAATTTTGGCAACATGTTCAGCATGGCCGGGGCAGCGCTGTTCTTGCCCTTCCTGCCCATGTTGCCGGTGCAGATCTTGCTCAACAACCTGCTCTACGACGTGTCCGAACTGCCGATTCCGCTGGATCAGGTGGATGATGAGGATTTGCGCCAACCGCGTCACTGGGACATGAATTTCATCCGCAATTTCATGCTGATCATCGGCCCGGTCAGCTCGCTGTTTGACTTCCTCACCTTCTACCTCATGCTCACGGTGTTTAATGCCTTAGGCGCAGCGCTGTTTCATACCGGCTGGTTTATCGAGTCGATGGCCACGCAGGTCCTGGTCATTTTTGTGATTCGCACCCGTCGCCATCCTTTCCACAGCCGCCCCAACCGCTGGCTGCTGGTCGGTTCCCTCATGGTGGTTGCCACGGCGGTATTGCTGCCGTTTACCCCGGCTGGCGTCCATTTGGGTTTCGTGCCGCCACCGGCTTCGTTCTTTTTCATCCTCATTGCCATGGTGCTGTTTTACCTGCTGGTGGTGGAACGCATCAAACAATGGTTCTTCCAGCGCTTTGCACCGGTCGTGAAGATGACGAACCCCTGAGCGGCCACGCTGATTTAACGTAGCATCCAGCGCGTGGCGTGCGATAACGGGCCTTGCAAGGCATGGGATACACCCGCGGGTAGATCCAGCGGCCTGAGCAGCATCTTGGCGGCCATCTCGATCGGATAATGCGCCTGAATCTGCTGCAAAAGCCGTCGGCT
The DNA here is from genome assembly GCF_009707705.1 of Paludibacterium denitrificans. Lineage (GTDB taxonomy): Bacteria > Pseudomonadota > Gammaproteobacteria > Burkholderiales > Chromobacteriaceae > Paludibacterium_A > Paludibacterium_A denitrificans. Next base: position 658,872 of record NZ_WLYX01000001.1, read on the forward strand.
AAGTGCCTTGAAGTCGGCACGGTTGGCTCGAGCCGAGGCCTTGGCGCACGCCATACACATGCCATAAGGCGCACTCGGCATCTCCGCGCCGCGCTTCGAGGGCGCGCCGTTTCAGCGCGGCCATCACCTGCAGACGGCTGGTTTGCTCGCCTTGACGGTATTGGCGGAAATAGCGGAAAAAATGTTTGTAGTGGTCGATCTCTTCGGCACGAATCTGCTGTGCCAGCCCGACCAAAACCGGCTCGTCCGCACAGGCGGCCAGTGCTTGATAGAAGGTGGCCGTTCCGGTTTCCACCACGCATCGCGCCACCAGTTCCAGCCCGCGGGTAGGCTCCAGCTGCTCCATGGTGCACAGCTGCGAATAGTCGGCAACGAAGGCGCGATAGGCTTGCGGCCAGTCGAATTCTGGCCAGACCTGCTCAACATAGCCACGCAGCACCCGGCCGTGGCGGGTTTCTTCCTTCTGCCAATGATCATGCAGCCACGCCGTCACCACTTCATCGTCTGCGAAGCGCTGAGTCAGGTTGTCGGTATAGAGTTCCGACGTGATTTCGATGAACGACGCCGCCGCCACCAGATAGAACACATCCTCACGCTGGCGCACGCGGTCGGCTTGGATCGCGGCCCACGGGATCTGGTCGAGATTCCAGTTGGCCGAAAGGGGAACAGGTTGTTGCATCGCATGGGACTCCCGTTACAAGGCCGCAGACCGCTGGCAACAGCGCGCAGGCAACAAGCAAGGTTGGCCGAACACGCCTCGCTGCGGATAGATACAGACTCAAACCGGGCGACGATAGCCGCCAGCCACGCCTTGCGGTGACAGCACGATCTGCCAGAGCTGATTGAGGCGGGCGCGGAAACTGCTTAACACAGGCCAGCAGGTAATAACGCCACATGCGCTGAAAACGCTCGCCATAGTGCGGCGCAAACTGTGGCGAGGACTGGGCAAAGCGCTCATGCCAAGCCATCAGCGTGCGGTCATAGTCGGCACCAAAGTTATGCACATCCTCGATCAGGAAACGCGCCTCACACGCCTCGGCAATCTGGTCAAGCGAAGGCAGTTCACCGTTGGGGAAGATGTAGCGGTCAATCCACGGGTCGGTGGGGATATGGCGCCGGGTTTTGCCGATGGTGTGCAGCAAAAACAGCCCATCCTCCGTCAGGCTGCGCCGGGCCATCTGAAAAAAAGCACGATAATTCTTGTGGTTAAGCATGCTCGAACATGCCAATTGAAGCAATGCGCTCGAAGCGTTCGTGCCCGTCGCCATTGAACTGGCGGTAATCCTGCAAACGGAATTCCACCGGCAGACCGGCACAACGCTGACGCCCAAGTTCAGCCTGCTCGCGCGAGATCGTCAGGCCAACGCATTGCACGCCATGGCGTTCGGCTGCAAATTTCATCAGGCTGCCCCAACCACAACCAATGTCCAACAACCGCATGCCGGGTTGCAAACCCAGCTTGCGGCACACCAGCTCGAGCTTGGCGGCCTGCGCCTCTTCCAGCGAGCGGGCATCCGCCCAGTAGCCACAGGTATACGTCAGGCGCTGATCGAGCATGGCCGTGAAGAAATCATTGCCCAGATCGTAATGTGCCAGACCCACCGCCCAGGCCCGCCGCAGGTTTTGCAGATTGAACAGCCGCGCACGCACGGACTGCAGCCACAGCCGCGACATGCTTACCTTCTCTTCCAGCCGCGCCATGATCACCCGCGCAACAAACTCATCCAGCTGTGGGCAATCCCACCAGCCATCCATGTAGCTTTCGCCCAGCCCCGGGCTACCTTCCGCCAGAATCCGAGTGGCGGTTTGCGGGTGATGAATCTGCATGTCCCACGGGCGTTCTCCACCAATGCGGATATCGGCTTCGGCCAACAAGGCGGCAAGAGTGTGCCACGCGCTAACAGAATGCTTGCGCACGGGCTGCGACCGTACCGGCGCAGCGGTTTCGGTAATCATGGATGAAAACGGCGGCGATGCCATACGTCCTCCTTTGCCTTGCCATGCTGGGTAATGGCTACGGCGTTTCGGTATGTTCCAGTTGTGCCACACCGGGCCAGCAGCCTGAATCAGCGGCCTCGGCCCGTATGCATCCCCAAAACAACAGTCCATTACCACGGCACCATGGCAGGCATGACGTCAGGTATTGACCATCCCCGAAAAGAAGCCGCGCGAGGAAGGATTATTCGCGGCCTCAACAACGCTATTGCTGGAACTTGACTATCTCTTGCTGCCACAAGGTGGATCACAGGCCAACAGCGGTTACGCTGACAGGCCAAGTCCACATCGAGACACCGTTTGGCACTGGCGAAGTGACCACCGGCTTTTGCGCCCGACTCCGTTCAATCTCCCTCCGCGACGTTTTTTTATGTATAGCCCGCGGTCGGCACATTGCCATGGCCGCGAATAACCCCTGACGCAACATCAGTACAGTTGATAATTTGATATATAGTGAGTAGTTGATGTCATGCATCAAAATCGACGACAAAAAACCTGATGCATACTGAAACGGCTCACTCGACGAGACAGAAAACTGCTTTAATCAACAAAGCATTTTCAATAAAAATGATTATCTGACCGCGCCATCATGGCCAGAGGAACGCATTATGTTTTTCTTCAAAAAACACTCCCAGACACAACCAGCCAACACCAGCGCCGAGCGCCACGCGGCGGGATCGCAGGAAATGGGCATTATCCGTACCGATAATGCCAATTACGTGCGCGCGTTGACCGATGCGGGAAGTGCGTCGGTGCGTCTGGTGCTGGGTTACATCAACCCCGGTGCGGATCTGGATCAGGTGGCGCGTAACGCCGCCACGGCATTCCCCAATGCCAAGGTGGTGCTGTCCACCACGGCGGGCGAATTGTGTTCGCTTTCGGCCAACGATGCGCTTTATCTGCTTACCAATGGCCAATGGCAAAGCATGGTGTTCCAGCTGTTTGACGAGCGTCTGGTCAGCGATGTGTATGTCGCCAGCGTGCCGCTCGCCTGTGAAGACATCAAAAGTGGCACGCCTACCCTGCGCCACAGCGAGCGCCTGCGCCGCCTGAATGAAGCGCTGTCGCGCGTATCGCCACCGTTTGACATGAGCTGTGAAGAAGGCTTTGTCCTGACCCTGATAGACGGGCTTTCCAACAGCGAAAGCTACCTGATGGAAGCGGTGTACGAATCGGACCGTTTCCCGCTGCTGTTTGTGGGCGGCTCGGCCGGTGGCCCGCTGGATTTTTCCATGACGCGGCTGCATGACGGCCAGTCGACCAAAGACGGCCATGCCGTGCTGGTCTTCATCAAGATGGCCAAAGGCTATCGCTACGGCGTGTTCAAATCGCAGAACTTCCGGGAGACCGGGGTCAGTTTCACCATTGCCGAAGCCAATACCGAGCTGCGCCAGGTGACATCGGTCTTTAACCAGAATGGCCAGATCAGCAACGTGCTCGAGGTACTGGCCAAACACTTCAACTGCGCCGAAAGTGACGTCGCCAACAAGCTGGCCAGCTACAGCTTTGGCATCAAGATCAAGAACGAGCTGTTTGTCCGCTCGGTACTGGCGGTGGATACCAAGAAGCGGCTGCTGCAGTTTGCCTGTGACCTCTCGTTTGGCGAAACCCTGCATCTGGTAAAACAGGAAGATCTGGCCGAGCGCACCCGGCAGGATTTTACCAACTTCAGCCGGGGCAAGCCGGTGCCGGTGGGCGGGCTGCTGAATGACTGCATCCTGCGCCGCCTCAACAATGCCAACGCCTTGTCGCGCTGCAATGTCTACGGCGATATCCCCACCGCCGGGTTCTCCACCTTTGGCGAACTGCTGGGGGTGAACATCAACCAGACGCTGACTGCCTTGTTCTTTTATCGGGCTGACGGCACGTTCCACGACGATTTTGTACAGCGCTTCCCGGTGCACTACGCCAACTTCAAAAACTATTTCTATAGCCGCGAAGTGCAACGTGCCAGCATGATCGACCAGATGAAGAGCCGCGTCATCACCGAACTGCAAGGCTACAAGACCTTTGCCAGCCAGTTGATGGAAAGCCTGCCGGTGTTCCGCGACACCACGCGCGAACTGGTGGCCAGCCTGTTGGCCATCCAGCAGCAGATTCAGCAATTCTCCAGCGACGTGGAAGCGGGTAATCAGGTTTCCACCAGCGTGGGCAAGCGCATCGAATTGCTGGAAACCGATGCCCGGCAGATTGGCGATGTGATGCTGATGATCAAGAAAATTGCCGAACAGACCAACCTGCTGGCGCTCAACGCGGCGATTGAAGCCGCCCGTGCCGGTGAAGCAGGCCGCGGTTTTGCCGTTGTCGCCGACGAAGTGCGCAAACTGGCCAATACCACCCAGTCCAATCTGGATGCCACCGGCGGCGCGGTGGATCACGTGATGGCCGGGGTGAAGCAGGTAGGCGGCGACATGCGGGTAATGAGCGATCACGTACACCACTTTGCCAACGAAATGACGCAGATGGTAACCACGCTGCAGGCGCTGGCCGATACCTCGCAAACCAGCCAGCACCGTGTGGACGACATGCTGATGCATACCGAGGAGTTGTATCAGCGCATGAGCGAAGTGGATCGCGAAATGAACGCGATTCTGGCGCTGGAAAAACAGTAACCCCCACGGCACTTACACGATTGCCCTGACTGCGGGCGACAGGCGGCCATGCACCAGCTACGGCTGAAGCATGGCCGCCTGTTTGTTGTGCGTGGCACCGCCCTGCAGAACAGCGCTGCGGCGTTTTTCGGCCAACTACTCTCACTTGAAATTACCTGACCGGCCGGGCGGCTGCCATGTCATAATCGCTTACTGTACACGGCAAAGTCTTTCTGGATCATGGCATTACCCCTCCTTACGGCAACATTTCCGACTGGTTTTTCCCTCCGGGCCGCCGCCCAGACCCCTGCACAATGACGGTCAATACGCCTCTGGAAGGGCAAGCCACGGCTCGCCTGCGTGCGCTCGCGCTGGCAACACTGGCACTGACCATTTGCGCCATCGGCATTTATTGTTGGCGTCTTGAGGTATCCACCACCCACCTGCAGCACGACACACAGCGTCAGGTCGAGCAGCGCGTCAGCACGCTCGCCGGTGCCGTCGCCGGGCAGACGGAAGCGATGATTCAGCTGGTGGATTTCGCGCTGCAACACCTGTGCGATGAATATGAAGACGGCCGTTCCATCGCCAATGATGCGCGCTCGATCTTTCATAATTTTTCAGCTGATACCGTGAAAAACATCGAGGTGATCGATGCTGATGGTTATCGGTCATGGTCGAGCAGCGGCGCGCCAACGCACACCTACCTTGGCGAGCGCGAGTATTTCCGGGTTTTGCGCAACAGCACGGACGATCAGCTGTTTATCAGCCACCCGGTTTGGGATCGCGCCACCGGAACATGGTTAATCCACCTGTCGCGCCCCATCCAGCGTCAGGGGAAATTTGTCGGAGTCATGGTGGTGGCGCTGTCGCCGCGCTACTTTGCCGATAGCCATAACAGCCTCGACCCGCACCCACAAAATGTGATTTCGCTGTTTCGTAGCGATGGTGCCTATCTGGCGCGCACCCCCAACCTGACCACCGCATTGGGTAAAACCGTACCCGCCAGCTAAGCCGTTTATCGGGCCGCACGCCCGCCAGCAAGGCATCTTCCACGCGGTGGCGGCCTTCGACCAGATCAAACGCATTTATGCCCGGCGCCGCGGCACGCACTATCCGATCGTGGTTACCGTTGGTATCGACGAAGCGGCCGCGCTGTTACCGGTGCAACAGGAAAGCCAGGACGGCTGGCAGCGGGCGCTGGCTTAAGCAGCGCGCTGGTACTTGCGCTGGCCAGCATTGTGTCGCTGTTGCTGTTACGTGCAGCGCGCCAGCAGCAGTTTCTGGCGGCGAGCGAAAAGCGCTACCGCTCGTTCTTCCAGAAGAACACCTCGGTCAAGCTGGTGATCAACCCGGCCAATGGCATGATCGTCGATGCCAACCCTGCCGCCGCGGCGTATTACGGCTATACACGCGAGCAGCTGCTGGGCATGGGCATGGCCAACATCGACTGTCTGCCGGTCGAGGCATTGTTGGCCGAAATGCACGCGGCGCAAACCGAGCAACGCACTTATTTCAATCTGCGCCACCGTCTGACCTCGGGTGAGGAGCGCGATGTCGAGGTGTATGCCGGTCCGGTAGAAATCGAAGGCAAGACCCTGATCTTCGCCATCATCCACGACGTGACCACGCGTCACGAGCTGGAGCGCCGCCTGTCGGCCAGCGAGGAGTTGCACCGCAGCCTGTTTCTGACCATCGCCGAAGGCGTGGTGGTGATCAACGGCGACGGCGAAATTACCTCGTGGAACAGCGCGGCCTTGAGCATTCTTGGTGTCAGCGCCGACGCATTGCAAACCCGCCGCTCAGTATTGCTGGATGCCAATGGCGAAGCGTTGGCGCCACACGATTACCCCTCGCGACAAGCGGCGCGCGGCGAGCATCTGACCCAGTGCGCTGTTTGGCGTAGCCAAGGCCGATGGCTCACGCACCTGGCTGCTGTGCAACAGCCGTCCGCTGCTGGCCGCCAGCCACGCCTATGCCGGTGTCGCGGTCTTGTCGTTTGCCGACATCACCCAATTGGTGGACGCGGAAGAATCGCTGCGGCTGGCTCAGTCGGTGTTCGAGGTGGCTGGCGAAGGCATCATGGTTACGAATGCCGAAAACCGCATCATCGCGGTCAATCCGGCCTTTAGCCTGCTAACCGGTTATGAACCGCATGACATCATCGGCCAGATGCCTTCCGTGCTGGCTTCCGGTCAGCACGATGCAGCGTTTTACGCCGAAATGTGGCACCACATCCAGCATGACGGCCATTGGGAAGGCGAGGTGTATAACCGCCGCAAAGACGGCAGCCTGTTTGTCGAGTGGCTGCGGATTACCGTGGTGCCAGAACGGCGGGGACATGGCCGCCGACATGTGGCGATGTTCAGCGACATCACCTCTCTCAAGCATGAGGCGGAAACGGTCTGGCGTCAGGCCAATTTTGACGACCTGACCGGGCTGGCCAATCGCAAGCGACTGGAAGACCGCCTGAAAAACGCCATCGCCCAGGGCTGCGCGCAAACAGGCCATCGTGGCACTGCTGTTTATCGATCTGGACCGCTTCAAGCCGGTCAATGACCAGTATGGCCATGCCACCGGCGATGCCCTGCTGCGTCAGGTGGCCCAGCGGCTGGAACACAGCTTGCGCGAAGAAGACACCATTGCCCGGCTGGGCGGCGATGAGTTTGTCGTGGTGCTGCCGGATCTTGAGCAAACCGACAGCCCGGCGGTGGTGGCGCAGAAGATTGTTTCGGTGCTGTCGCAGCCGTTCAAGATTGACGACAACCTCATCGATATTTCTTGCAGCATCGGGATCAGCGTATTCCCGGAAGACGCCAGCACGGCCGAGGCACTGATTGCCCGCGCCGATGCGGCGATGTATCAGGCCAAGCAGGCCGGGCGCGGCAACTGGCGTTGTGCCAGCCACGACACCACAGCTGGATGTGAGGACGTTCCGGCGTGAGCCGACCGCGACTCTGGCAGCGCCTTCAACAGGTTTTTCGGCCAACCTGACAAACCCGGCTCGGCACATGAGCCGGTATGGACTGTGCACTAAAATCGCCCAACACGGCGGGGACGTTGTACCCTAGCCGCTTATTATTGAAAGTCTCGCGAGTAAACATGGAACAAGCAATCAAACTGATCGGGGCAGCGCTCACGAAAAATGGCAAATACAAGATTTTTCTTGAGTCAGCCGACGGCAGCAACCAACCGATGGGCACCCGCGAGATTGATGCCGATGCCATCCGCCTGCTGTTTCCCGTCCCGCTGAATGACAAGGGCGATGCCAAGGAGCTGGAAAGCCGCCTGCATCAGGGGCTGCTCAACAGCAAGAACGCCAAGGCCATCAAAATCCTGCACGACCTGATCACCATCGACAAGATCGTGCGCATCAAGCGCGCCCATCTGGCCAACTATTAATCCACCATACCAGCCCGGAGCGGCTCGGGGCGTGATATGCCCCTCCTCCGTCCACCGGGCATGGTTTGCCATGCGCTAAAGCCCCCACGCAACACATCACCAGCACTCCCGCCACGTCCTGCCGGTTTCCCCTCTTGTTAATGTCATGATTAGCGGTTACGCTTATAAAATATAAATTTATATAATATTAGGAGTATGCACATGTTGCGCCCCGCTCTCGCTCTTGTTCTTGCCAGCTTCAGTGTGTCCGCCCGGCGGCCGATCCCGCTCCGGAAATCGCCCCGTTGCAAGACGCGGCCAATCGCCTGTTGCAGCGCTTGGGTACGGCACTGAAACAGGAAATGTCCACGCATGGCCCAGTCGCCGCCATTGGCGTGTGCAAGGATCTGGCGCCGCAACTAGCAGGTGAACTGTCGCGGGAAAACGGCTGGAAAGTCACCCGTGTCAGCCTCAAGGTGCGCAACCCGATGCTGGGCCTGCCGGATGCCTCGGGAACAGCAGCAATTGCTGAATTTCGATGCCCAAGCCAAGAACGGCGCCGCTCCCGCCAACCTGCAACACGCCGAAATCATCACCGCGCCGGGGCCGCTATCAGCGCTACGTCAAGGCCATTCCCATGCAACCGATGTGCCTGACCTGCCATGGCCCGGCCGAGCAGATTCCCACCGAAGTGCGGCAGGCATTGCAACGCAGTTATCCGCACGACAAGGCCACCGGTTATCAGCCGGGCATGATCCGTGGTGCGGTGTCGATCACCCGGCCGCTGCCGTAACGCCGGTTTCGGCCAACCTTGGGCCGTCTGACGGCCCGTTTCTGGAAATCACTCCATGCCCAAGCTTTCTCGCCGGATGAAATGGGCGGTGTTCTTGCTGCTGGCGCTGCTGTTTTACCTGTTTGTACTGCGCACCGATCCCAAGGTCAGCGCGCTCAATGACGTCATCGCCCAGCGTGGCAGTAGCGCGCTGCAGCACTACCCCTATCCTTTCCACGTAGTACGGGTAGAAGGCGACACCGCCTACCTCTCCACCCCGCGCTCGCCGGATGTCCCGGTGGTCAGCGTGATTGGCACGATCGAACCCAAACTGGCCGGGGCATCAGATAACGATCCGGACTTCATGGCCGCACAGGCGCGCATGGCCCGGGTACAAGGCGAAGCCCGCGCACTGGTGCTGTCGCAGCCCGGCATCAAACATGTGGAATGGGAGCTGGATCGCTCCCGGCTACTGGACCACGGCGTGATGCTGCCGCCAAGCCAGCCCTGATTGGGCAACCGGGCGTTGCCGTCACGCGACGTCCGGCCGCTGCCAGCCATAAAGTCCTCCCGCTTGGCGCGGTGGCAATGGTATGCTCCGCCTCCCGCGCCACTCGGTTGGCGCCATGACATCCTCAACGCCTGCGGCCAGCGCCGCTCCCGGAGACTGGACCCATGCCATGGACTGACAACGGCGCCCTGGCCGCGCCACTTCACGCTGGTGAGGCCAACATGCTGAACACCATGCCGCGCGTGCTGTCGCTCATCCCGCCGATGACACAGCTCAACACGCCCTACCCCTCTACCGCCTATCTCACCGGTTTTTTGCGCTCACGGCAGATCCCGGCCCAGCAAGCCGATCTGGCGCTGGCGCTGGTGTTGCGGTTGTTTTCCCCCGCGGGTTTGCAGGCCATGCACGCGCGTATCGACGCCATGCCGCACCAACAACGCAGTGCTCAGGTGCAGGAATTTATGGCGCAGTTTCCGCGCTATCTGGCGACCATCGGCCCGGTCATCGGCTTTCTGCAAGGGCGTGATTCCACCGTTGCACACCGCATCTGCAGCCGCCAGTTTTTGCCGGAAGGCAGCCGTTTTGCCTCGCTGGACGTGTATGTCGATCCGGATGACCCGGAAGGTGGCGACCCGCTGTCCGGGCCTTTGGTGCACTGGGCCAGCAGGACCGTGCCCGTCATCTGGCCACGCTCTATCTGAATGACCTTGCAGACGTGGTGCGCGAAGCGGTGGATGCGCGCTTCGAGTTTGTGCGTTATGCCGAATCGCTGGCCATGAGCCAGCCCACCTTCGAGCCACTGGCGCGCTGGCGGCACCGCCCACGCTGGTGGACGAGATGCTGCATCAGCTGACGCTGGAAACCGTCGAACAGCAGCAACCCGATCTGGTGTTGCTGTCGGTGCCATTTCCCGGCTCGGTCTACGCCGCCTTCCGTATCGCACAAAGCATCAAGACACGTTGGCCGAACATCAAAACAGCGCTGGGTGGCGGCTTCGTCAATACCGAACTGCGTGAGCTGAAAGAGCCACGCGTATTCGACTATTTCGACTTCGTCACGCTGGATGATGGCGAAAAACCGATTCTCGCCATTCTGGAACACCTGCAGGGCCAGCGTTCGGCCTCGCGGCTGGTGCGCACCTATCTGCGCGACAACGGCGAGGTGCGCTACGTCAACCTGATGGAGGCCAACATCCCGTTTGCCGAGGTGGGCACACCAACCGGGACGGCCTGCCGATCGACCGTTACCTGTCGCTGCTCGACATGCTCAACCCGATGCACCGACTGTGGTCGGACGGACGCTGGAACAAGCTGACCGTGGCGCACGGCTGCTACTGGAAGAAATGCAGCTTTTGCGACATCACGCTGGACTATATCTCGCGCTACGAAACCGCCACGGCCGCCACGCTGGTGGACCGCATCGAGGCCATCATTGCCGAAACCGGGCAAACCGGCTTTCACTTTGTTGACGAAGCCGCACCGCCCAAGATGCTTCGGGCGTTGGCCGAAGAACTGCTGCGCCGCAATGTGGCGATTTCGTGGTGGGGCAATATCCGTTTCGAAAAGTCCTTTACCCCGGAGCTGTGCCAGCTACTGGCCGACAGCGGCTGCATCGCCATTTCCGGCGGGCTGGAAGTGGCCTCGGACCGGCTGCTCAAGCTGATGAAAAAAGGCGTCTCGGTGGAACAGGTGGCGCGCGTCACCCACAGTTTTACCGAGGTGTTGCGTGCTGGTGCATGCCTACCTGATGTACGGCTTTCCCACGCAGACAGTGCAGGACACGGTGGATGCGCTGGAATACGTGCGCCAGTTATTTGATAACGGCTGTATCCAGTCCGGCTTCTTCCACCGCTTTGCCTGCACCGTGCATTCGCCGGTGGGGCAGCACCCGGAAGAATATGGCGTTACGCTACAATCCTTGCCGCCGGTGACCTTTGCCAAGAACGACGTCGGTTTCATCGATCCCACCGGCACCGATCACAACGCCATGGGCCGTGCGCTCAACAAGGCGCTATACAACTACATGCACGGCATCGGGCTGGATGAGGATGTACGGCGCTGGTTTAGCGGCCGCGTGCCACGCCCGCGTGTGCCGCGCCACTTCATCGCCCGCGCACTGGCCAGCTACTGATATCGCTGCGTTCGGCCAGAGCATGCTGGGGTGCCCGGGCTGACCACCTCGCTAGTTGGCCGAAAAAGCCCGCACGCTGGCTTGCGGCAGACAGAAAAAAGGCCAGCCGTCACCGGCTGGCCAATCAGAGAAACCCAACGCGGCTCTAGTTAAACGCCTGGCTAAAATCCCCGACATTGGCACGCACGCCCGGCAACGGCTGCAAGCGGAAACGGTGCGTCAGAAACTTGAGGATGGAGGTCGTATCGTAGACGGTATGATCCACATAGCCCTTCTTGGCATAGGGCGAAATGATCAGGGTTGGCACGCGTGTGCCCGGCCCCCAGCGGTCCCCCTTGGGCGGCGCCACATGGTCCCAGAAACCACCGTTTTCATCATAGGTAACGATGATGACGGTATGCGGCCACAGCTTGCTGGCGCGGATGCGCTTCACGATCTGGGCAATGTGGGCATCGCCCGACATCACATCGGTATAGCCCGGATGTTCGTTCAGATTGCCCTGCGGCTTGTAGAATGCCACTTGCGGCAGCGTCCCGGCATCAATCGCCGCGAGGAAATCTGCGCCATCTTTCAGGTGTTCTGCCCGCGCGGCCGTACCCGGTGCATAGTTGGCAAAATAGTTGAACGGCTGATGGTGCGGCTGGAAATTGACCTCGCCATCGTTATAGATCTTGCTGCGGTCTTGCAGCGCCGTCTTCCAGCCACCGGCATACCAGGCCCAGCTGATACCCTTGGCCGTGAGCCGGTCACCAATGGTGGGCAAACTTTGCGCCGGTAACGGATGCTTGGCCGGATCAGCCATGGTTGGGTCGCCCTCGGCCTTGGGCGGGATGCCGCTCGGCTGATACGGCGGTTGCGTGGTGTTGACCGCATAACCATCCGGCGTCACCGCGCCATCATGCAGTTTCACTGGCCCCTGCGCGGCAGAGGCGAATCGGCCTTGCGCAACAACCGGCCTTGCGCATCCACCTTGGCGCGCATGCTGTCCGGGGCCGACTGGAACTCTGGCGTACAGGCGCACACCAGCCACATGTGATTCAGGAACGAGCCACCAAACGCGCCCATGAAGAAATGATCGGCCAAGGTGTATTGCACGGCCAGTTGCCACATGGGCAGGCTCGAGCCGTCGTAATAGCCCATGGCCAGACCACCGGCATCCGACAGCGCGGCAAAACGGTCATTCTTGCCACCGTTGATCTGCTCCCGGTTCTGGTAAAAACGGTGCACCAGATCGCGGGTGGCAGAATTGAGCGGCTTGCCGATTGCGGCATCATCCAGCCGGAACGGTTGGTTCGGCAAAGCGGCCGGATAGGACGTATCTGGCTGCTCACCCTTTTTCCACACCGGGGGCAAGCTTGCCAACACCGGCCATTCAGGTCGGCCTGCGGCTGGTAATGCTTTAATGCCTGCGCAATCCCGTCGGCACCGGGGAACAGGCCGTACAGGTTGTCAAAACTACGGTTTTCTCCGTAGATGACGATCACGTGCTGAATCTTGTCGAGGTGGGAAGGACGCGCCTCGGCCGTGTGCCCCAGCGTTGTCAGCGCCAAGCCCAACAAAGGCAGCAAAACAGCCTTGTGCAAAGAGAGATGCATGATAGATTGACCCAAATGCAGGAATGGGAAACAGGCCTATCATGCCTTGGCAGTATGATCAGTTGATGACAGCATCCCATGCGGATAACAGCGCCCACACCATCGTCTCAATCTTGCCATCTGCCAGCGGTTTATCTGTTAGTAAGCAGAACAAATACCTGCGGCTCAGGTACACTTCGCATTAAAGAATCATTACCCAGACCGTATGACCCTCCGTCGCCTCCTCGATAGCGTTGTCACACGCCTGTTGCTTTTGGCGCTCTGCATTGTGACGCTTGGCACAGTCGCTCGCTATTACACGCTCACCCATTTCCTGCACGATGATCTGGGAAACGTGGTGGAAAGCCAGCAATTGGCGCTGGCCAGCTACATTGCCCACGATATCGATGAAAAAATCGTGCAACGGCAGACCATGCTGACACGCCTTGCCACGTCGCTGCCGGTAAACCTGCTCAGCGAGCCGGAACGTCTGCGCGCCCTGGTTGAAAGAACATTACAGCTACCAGCAGCTATTCTCCGCCGGGTTATTCGTGGTCGACAAAAACGGGGCGGTGATTGCCGACTATCCGGCGCTGCCGCGCCGTGCGCGCACCAATTACGCCAGCCGTGATTACGTACAGGCCGCACTGGCAGGCTATGTGCGTATTGGCCGCCCGGCCATGGGGCATACCGCCAACGAGCCAATACTACCCATGGCGGCGCCCATCGCCAGTGGTCAGGCACAACCACCGGCTGTGCTGGTAGGCGTCACCGCCCTGACTGCGCCGGGTTTCCTCGATGCCTTGCGCCACAGCCGGATTGGCGACAGCAGTGGCGGCTTCTTGCTGATTTCGCCCCAAGACAAATTGTTTGTTTCCTCCTCGTCACCGGACATGGAGCTAAAACCCACGCCAGCCCCCGGCGTCAATCCGCTGCATGATCGGGCCATGGCGGGCTTTCGCGGCACGGGTATCACCGTCAACGCACGGGGCGAGGAAGAAGTCTCGGCCATGGTTTCCGTGCCCAGCGTCGGCTGGTTTGTGGTGGCGCATTTGCCCAGCCGTGACGCGTTTGCCACCATCGGCCGCTTGCAGCACTTTCTGGTGAAAAACGCCATCATGGCGACCACGGCGTTTATGTTCCTGTCGGCGCTTGGGCTGTATTTTGTCTTTCGCCCGCTGTTCCACGCCGTGGATCGTGCCGAGCGCATGACCCGTGGCGATTTGCCGCTCGAACCCTTACCGGTGGGACGCCACGATGAAGTCGGCCATCTGCTCATGGCGTTCAACCGCCTGTTAAGCAAGTTAAACGACAATCAGGCCGAGCTAGCTTATCTGGCGCATCACGACAAACTCACCGGCCTGCCCAACCGGGCCTTGCTTGCCGACCGCCTGCACCAGCTGCTAGCTCAGGCCCAACGCAATAATCAGCACGTCGCCGTGTTGTTTCTCGACCTCGATGGCTTCAAGCAGATCAACGACAACCTTGGCCACGAAGCAGGCGATGAGGCATTACGACAAGTGGCCGACCGCTTTGCTCTGATCGTGCGTCAGGCGGATACCCCGGCTCGCATTGGCGGAGATGAGTTTGTCCTGCTGCTCAGCAGCCCGGGCGACAAGGCCGAGCAAGCCGCCAGCGTGGTCGCGGCAAAATGTATCGATACCCTGAAAACACCGGTCATGCTGGGCGATAGCGAATGCGTGGTAGGGGTGTCCATCGGCATCGCGCTGGGCGACGGTTTCAGCACCTCGGATAGCCTGCTACTGGCCGCCGACCAAGCCATGTATCAAGCCAAAAATGCCGGACGCGGCCGCTATGTGATCCACACGCTGGCGCCGTCTTCACAACCGGCCTGAGGTGGATATTTCGCCGCCTGATTGCCACACCGCCAGCCATGTCTGATTCTTTTCTGCGCGCCGAAGCCTTGTTTCAGCAAGGCAACCAGTTGATGGCCACTGGCGATGATGCCGCCGCGCTGCAGTGCTTTAGCCAAGCGCTGGTCTACGAGCCGGAGTTGGCCGAAGCCCACGCCAACCTTGGCTTTCTGCAGGCCAAAGCCTGTCTGCAAGAGGCCGAGCATAGCTACCGCCGGGCACTGGCGCTATTACCGCAGAACCTGCAGATCCATCTGAATCTGGGCGCGTTGCTGATGGAGAGTAAACGCTTTGACGAATCCGAAGCCATCTATCGGCACGCCTTGGCTTTTGCTCCGCAATCCGCCCCGCTGTGGTCAAATCTGGGCGTATTGCTCGCCTGCTGCAAACGCGAAGAGGAAGCCGAACACTGCTATCGCACCGCTCTGGCGTTGGACCCGGATTATGGCAAAGCCCGTTTCAACCTGAGCTATGTGCTGCTGCGGCAAGGCCGTTTTGACGAAGGCTGGCGCTATCTGGAAGCAAGGCATGATTACGGCGCCTTATCGCACCACTTCACTTTTCCGCGCTGGCAAGGTGAGGCGCTGACCGGTAAAACCGTGGTGATTGGCTTTGAGGCTGGCCATGGAGACATGATCCAGTTCTGCCGCTACGCCACACAACTCAAAGCCATGGGAGCGGCACGGGTTTCCATCATTTGCCATCCGGGGCTAAAAACGCTGTTTGCCACCTTGGCGGATGTCGATGAGGTACTGTCTTTTCACGATACCATCCCGCAATCCGGCTGGGATTACTGGACA
Organism: Paludibacterium denitrificans; assembly: GCF_009707705.1. GTDB lineage: Bacteria > Pseudomonadota > Gammaproteobacteria > Burkholderiales > Chromobacteriaceae > Paludibacterium_A > Paludibacterium_A denitrificans. The sequence continues at coordinate 674,500 of NZ_WLYX01000001.1, forward strand.
CCACCCCTCAGCCTGCCCGGGCTATGCCATACCCGCCCTGGACAGCATTCCGGCGGCCCTGCCCTATCTCGCCGCTGACCCGGCCAAGGCCCGCCAATGGCGCCTGCGCCTGACCGGCAGCATTAAGCACGTTGGTTTGGTCTGGAAGGGAAACCCGTTATTTGAGAATGATGCAGACCGCTCCTTGCCTGGTCTGAACTGCCTCGCCCCGCTATCGTCCGTTCCCGGCATACAGTTGGTCAGCCTGCAAAAAGGCGCGGGCGAAGACGAAGCCCTCCGCCCGCCAGCGGGGCTAAACGTGTTGCCGCTGGGCGCAGAGCTGCAAGATTTTGCCGACACGGCCGCGCTCATCAGCGCGCTCGATCTGGTCATTAGCGTCGATACCGCCGTCGCCCATCTGGCTAGGCTGCACTGGGTAAGCCTTGCTGGCTGCTGCTGCCGGACTATCGCACCGATTGGCGCTGGCTGACCGGACGCAGCGACTCGCCCTGGTACCCCGACGTGATGCGACTGTTCCGCCAGCCGGGAGGAGGATGGCACCCCGTCATCACTGAGTTGACGGGGTGCCTGCAGGACTGGGTAATGGCGGGTTAGCCCGCGTTCGGCCAACCCCGGTGATATCCCGTGCAAGCATGGGACGCCGAAAGCAAAGCCACGGTCTTCAGTCAGTGTAGCGTCAGAAACCCGCCGACCACGTTGCCAACAAAGAAGTCGTGCCTTTGGAATAAGACGCGTGTTGTTGCCAATAAGCAGTTAGCGCAACCTGCTGTGCCTTGCCAACATCATAAATTGCTCCCGCGTTGGCCATGGCAAGCATGTCACCCTTATGCCCCATCGGCATGTTGAAGCTGGTTACATTAGGAATGTTGCTGACACCAGTGTAATGATCCATCTTGTAGTGCAGATATTGCTGAACCCCAACCCCGACATTAGCCGTCCATTTATCCATCAGACGCAGCGAAATATCAGAACCGGCAATAACAGCAAAGCTGTCCTGCACCATTTTGTTATAGCTTACCGGCCAGATCGTCTGTGATGAGGTGTCTTCACTGTAGGCCCCCATTGCCATGCGAGTGGAACGCACTCCCACATAAGGGATCAGCGTCACACTCCCCGTCAATGGATCAACATAATTTAAGCGGAGGGAATAAGCTTGGCCGGTTAACGCACTCTTGCCTTGCCCATCTTCCGTTGTCGCCGATGCGAGGCGTTTGACCGTCAGATCACTGGATGAAAAAGCGGCAGAGCCTTGAACATTCAGACCATGGCCATCGGGGTTAAGCATCCAGTTGCCAAACAAGCCAAATGTCGGCTGAGTAAAACGTTGAGAGATGGTGCTGCTGCCCTTGGTATCCAGCGGCTGATCGACAAAGACACCCAGTCGTGTCTGGGACGTTGGACGATAAGCTAACGTTACCAGTCCGCCCTGATTGGCAATCGCGTCTTGGGCTGAATAACTGTACCGTCCCCCGGCACTGACACAAACATTGTTGACGTCAAAAACAGTGCAATCATAAGACAGTGCCGTTTGCAAAGCCGCCGCTTAAGTATTGATAACAGATAGCAGGCCGCTGGCATTACGGCGAACCTGTTGCAGGGTGTCGTCAGCAGCGGGCGTCAGGTCCAAGTACACCTGATTAGCATCGTAACCGAGCAGATAACCAAGGCGAGTCACACCAGCAAGGTTATTACTAAAGGTCGAGAATGTTCCTGAACGCCCTCCTGATGCCTCAATCAGGACATAACGGCCAATGGCATAGTTGCCCTGAGCCGCCGTCAGATCAAGCACACCATTAAGAGTCGCGGCACCGGCAATACTGACTTTCTGGAAAGCCCCGGGAGCTCCGGCCATTCTCAATGCCCCGGTACTACCTTGGGTATAACTACCACTGAAAGAAACGCCAGCCGGATTGGCATTTCGCAAATCCAGGATGCCGTTGTTGGTCACGGCCGAAGACGTGCTGATCGACGCATTATTACCCGTCAGGGCAAGAGTGGAACCCGCATTGATCGTTGTCGGGCCGGTATAGGTATTGGCAGCGGTTAAATTGAGAGTGCCGCCACCATCCACCACGACATCCCCAGCCATGGAGCCATCGGTAATCGGGCTACTCACCGTCAGCGTCGTGCCGGGAGCGACGCTAAATACCGGGTCGCCTGCAACGGAAACGGGGGTGCTGATGGTCATGTTTGCCGTCGTTCGTAATGTTGCCGGAGTGGTGGCTGACCCGACCAGAGCCAAGCCCCCCGTCCCTAACGAACGAGGATCTGAAATCCTGAGCACAGCCCCGGCATCGACCTCGGTTCCGCCGGAATACGTATTGACCCCAGAGAGGTCAACATAGCCTTGTCCGGCAGCGCCACTATTGATAATGGTTAATTTCCCGGGCACACCGGGTGCAAGGTCTTGAATGTCACCGGACCATGTTGACGTATTACCGTTCTGGTCAATGGTGCCGTTGCGACTGGAAACGGTGAAATCAGCGCTGACCGTTCCTGCCGCCGACACCTTTAGCGTACCACCATCAAACGCTGGATTTACCGTTGATCCCAAGCCAGAAGAATTGAGCGTGGCACCACTAGTGATATTAGTAGCAACCTGTTGTGGCACATAAGCATATACCACCGTGTCAGAGAGATCATACCAACCAGAAGCTGCACTACCGGAACATAAGTACTGTTATAGTGATTATCAATGTAGGTAACCGATGGTCCACCACACATTATATGCGTCAGCCCACACTCTACAGGATCATAGAATGGTGTTTGTGTTACCAGTCCTGCAGCAAAATAAGGGCTGAAACTGTCCCACCAATTGGGAAATCCCAATTGAGGCCCTAAAGACAAAGCCGCATCACCAGCAAAAGAGCTACTGCCATACCACGGCATATAGGTGGTATTAAAATATGAGGTATTACTATCGTAAGAGCCGGTAAAAGTAGAAACTGTGTAAGTTTGACCGTTAAAAGTCACCGTGGCCGCAGGGGAAAAACTTGCTGCACCAATCAGGATTAATGCCGTGAGCCATTTTAATTTTTGATGACGGAATGTTGATCTGAGCTTCATGGAGTTTCAGTGGGGGTAATAACTGTGTGTGGGAACAATCACTTTACGCAAAAACAATATTCGGAACAACCTAATTTCCAGATTAATTAGCCTAAATGCATCACAATCCGCCGATACTTCTTATCAACTCGCTCGCAAATAAAAACCAGTTAAAACCAATGCCGACATTTAATAGAAATTGCTTTTTAATTTAAATTTTTCTATTTTAATCTTGCTGCAACAAACAACGAGACACCGGTGGTTCACCCAGCTTCTGCACAAATCCCTTGCAAACTAGACGATCGGTCTATTAAAATCACCCCATGTCACGAGTCAGTCAGTTTTCCGATACGCGCGAGCACTTGTTAGCCACCGGTGAAGCCATCATCCTCGGCAAGGGGTTTGCGGCCGTAGGGTTGGCCGAAATCCTGGGTAGCGCGGGTGTGCCCAAGGGGTCGTTTTACCATTACTTCCGCTCCAAGGAAGGTTTTGGGGTAGAGCTGTTGCAGCGCTATTTCGAACACTACGACGCACGCTTGCAACAGCAGTTACAGCAAGGCGAAGGTAGCGCACGCGACCGGTTGCTGGCTTACTTTGATGGCTGGCTGGACACCCACAAATGCTGCGACGAGCAGTCGCAAAGTTGTCTGGCCATCAAACTCGCGGCGGAGGTGTCCGACTTGTCCGAACCGATGCGTGAAGCGCTGGCTGAGGGCATGGGTCGCGTGGTGCAACGGCTGGCCGATTGCATCCGCCGGGGCAGCAACAAGGTTCGCTTTGCACCCAGCTGCCCGCCGACGAAACCGCCAGCGCGCTGTACAGTTTGTGGGTAGGCAGCGCGTTGTTGTTCAAGGTGCATCACAGCCGGGCACCGATGCAGGTGGTGCAGGCACAAACCCGGGCACTGCTGAAGATGCCGCAGTAATACGCAATTTAGCCAAACAAGACCGTCATGGCCGACGGTTTTTTTTGCAACAGAAACTAGACGACTGGTCTACTTATTTTCGGTCTAGTCTTGAACCAGAAAATAGCCAGTCGCTGGCCGCAACCCTGACACGATCTTTCCGGACATCCGGCTTTGCCTTTCCTTACAGGAGACCACGATGAACGCTGACAAATTATTTACCCCGCTCAAGGTAGGTGCTGTCACCCTGAAAAACCGCATCGTCATGGCGCCGCTTACCCGCCTGCGCAATACCGAACCGGGTGACGTGCCGACCGCTCTGGCGGTGGAGTATTACACCCAGCGCGCCAGTGGCGGCTTGCTGATTGCCGAGGGTACGCACATTTCCCCCACGGCCAAAGGCTATCTTAAGCGCGCCCGGCATTTACAGTGAAGCGCAGGTACAAGCCCTGGAAAGCGGTGAATGATTCGGTACACGCTGCCGGTGGCTTGATGGCGCTGCAGTTGTGGCATACCGGCCGCATTTCTCACCGTTCGCTGCAACCCGATGGTGAAGCGCCGGTTGCCCCTTCTGCCATCAAGGCCGACAGCAACACCAACGTGCGCCAGCCGGATGGCAGCTTGGCTCGCGTGCCTTGCGATACCCCGCGCGCGCTGGAAAGCGCCGAGATCGAAGACCTGATCGAAGACTACCGCCGCGCCACCGATAATGCGCGTCGCGCCCTTTGACCTGGTGGAAATCCATGCCGCGCATGGCTACTTGCTGCATCAGTTCCTGTCGCCGGAAGCCAACCATCGCACCGACGCCTACGGCGGCAGCATCGAAAACCGCGCACGTCTGGTGCTGGAAGTGGTGGATGCCATCGTGGCGGAATGGGATGCCGATCATGTTGGTATCCGCATTTCACCGCTAGGCATCTTCAACGGCCTCTCCGATGTCGGTCAGGAAGAGATGGCGTATTACCCGGTGGAACAGCTGGCCAAGCGCAAGCTGGCGTTCCTGCATATTTCCGAACCGGACTGGGCGGGTGGCCCAGCCTTTACCGAAGCCTTCCGCGCCGCCGTACGTCAGCGCTATCCGGGCGTCATCATCGGTGCCGGTGGCTATACTGCCGAGAAAGCGGAAACCCTGATCGGCAAGGGCTATATCGATGCCGCTGCCTTTGGCCGCAGCTATATCGCCAACTCGGACCTGGCCGAGCGCCTGCGCCGCAATGCGCCGCTCAACGAGCCGGATTTCGCCACGTTCTATGGCGGCGATGCCAAGGGGTATACCGACTACCCAACGCTGGAACAGGCGGGCAACTAACCTGCCGTCTGCCACGGCTTAAGCCATCACGCTTACCGTGTTTTGCTTACACGGCCACCTTCGATCAAGGTGGCCGGTATTCAGGAGCTCATCATGCCCAACGTACTGTTTGTTCTGACCAGCCATAACCGGCTGGGTGACACCGGCCAGCCGACCGGTTTCTGGATTGAAGAATTTGCCGCGCCCTACTATCGGCTGGCTGATCAGGGTGTAACGATCACGCTGGCCTCGCCTCAGGGCGGCCAGCCGCCGATCGACCCGAAAAGCGCTCTGCCGGATTTCCAAACGCCCGCCACCGAGCGCTTCAATCATGACAGCGCTCTGCAAGCTAAACTGGCCGCCACCTTGAAGCTGGCCGAGGTCAACGCCAACGACTTCGATGCCGTGTTTTACCCCGGCGGCCACGGCCCGCTGTGGGATCTGGTGGATAACCCGCACTCCATCGCCCTCATTGATGCCTTTGTCCGCGCCGACAAACCGGTTGGGGCGGTCTGCCATGCCTCGGCCGCGTTGATTCATGCCCATCAGGCGGACGGTAAACCGCTGGTGGCTAATGCAAGCGCGTGACCGGCTTTTCCAACAGCGAAGAAGACGCGGTACAGCTAACGCAGGTAGTGCCGCTGCTGGTGGAAGATGCACTCAAGGCGCAGCAGGGCATCTATGAAAAAGGGCCGGATTGGGGGCCGTTTGTACTACAGGATGGACGACTGGTTACCGGCCAGAATCCGGCTTCGTCCGAAGGCGTGGCCGACAAGCTGCTGGCCATGTTGGCCGAACAGTGACCGGACAAGCCACAACGGCCTGAAACCGGCCGCCAGATCATCGGCAAACCGTTGGCAAAACTGGCTGTACCGGGGCGCTTCTGGTAAATTTACAGGCTTTGCTGCGGCGAAGCCTGACTTCCGCCACGCTGTGCCGGGTGAGACCGATCCCGTGTGCGCAACAGCAGCCTAAACCTCCCTGACCTCGACTGTTTCTCGAGACGGATGCCGATGATGAAATCGCAAGAAAAAGCCCGGTAGTCCTGTCCGGCGGACAAGACTCCACCACCTGCCTGTATTGGGCGCTACAAAAATTTGGCGCCGGTAACGTGCAGGCGGTCACCTTTGATTATGGCCAGCGCCACCGTGTGGAACTGGAAAGCGCGCGCACCATCGCCGCCATGGCAGGTGTCCCGCAAACCGTGCTGCCGATCGATACCTTTGCCGCCATTGGCGGTAATGCGCTGACGGACGACGACATCGATCCGGAAAGCGGCGCACAGAACGGCGCAGCGCTGCCCAATACCTTTGTACCGGGCCGCAACCTGATTTTCCTGACCTTTGCCGCCGCGCTGGCCTACACCCGTGGCATCCGTCATCTGGTCACCGGCGTGGCGCAAACCGACTATTCCGGCTACCCGGATTGCCGCGAAAACACCCTCAAGGCGCTGGAGTTGTCGCTGCGCCTCGGCATGGACAGCCGGGTGGAACTGCACACGCCGCTGATGTATCTGAGCAAGGCTGAAACCGTCAAGTTGGCCGAACAGGTGGGCGCCATGGAGGCGCTGGCCTACAGCCACACCTGCTACAACGGTGAACAGCCGCCGTGCGGCCACTGCGCCGCCTGCCTGCTGCGCGCCAAGGGCTTTGCCGAAGCGGGCGTGGCCGACCCGCTGGTCGAACGCTGCAAGGGAGCCTGATATGCACGCTGCTTACGTACTGGCGGCGGCCGGTTTTGAAGCCGCGCGCCGCGTGGAACAGGCGTCCGGCCCGCAAGCCAATTTGCATGGTCACAGCTTTCATGTGCTGGCCCGCGCCGATGTCACCCATACCGATGGCGATTCGCTGAAAGCCGCGTTGGCCGAAGCGGTGGCGCCATTCAACTATGCCGATCTGAACAGCCGTCTGGCGGATACCGATGATCTGGCCATCGCCCACTCGCTGGCGGCCACACTGTCCAGCCCGGTGGCGGTGGCGCTGCGCAGCGCGCCTGACCGTGGCGTCACGGTGGAAAACGGCAGCGCCTACGTGTGGATTCACGTGCACTTCGAGGCCGCCCACCAACTGCCGCAAGTGCCAGTTGGCCACAAGTGCGGCCGCCTGCACGGCCACAGCTTTGCCGTGCGGCTGGTGGCCGATGCGGCGCATGCCAGCCATGCCGATCTGCAAGCCGCCCGGGCACCGCTGTATGCCCGCCTCAACCACCGTTACCTCAACGAGATGGAAGGGCTGGCCAACCCCACCAGCGAAGTCATCGCCCACTGGCTGTATAACGAACTTTCGGCCAACCTTAACGGCCTCAAATGGGTGGAAGTGCGCGAAACCCATACCGCTGGCAGCCAGTACGACGGCGAACGCTTCCGTATCTGGAAAGAGCAGACATTTGAAAGCGCCGTGCCGTTTGACGACGCTTAAGCCACTACACCGGCCACAGTTATCTGATGCGGCTGATGCTGACCGGCAAACTGGATCACACCATGGGCTGGGTACTGGATTTTGGCGACGTGAAAGACCGTTTCAAACCGGTATACCGCCAACTGGACCACAACCCGCTCGACCGCCTGACCGGCATCCGCAACGGCGACAGCCAGTCGGTAGCCGAATGGGTCCATGCGCACCTGTCACCACTGTTGCCGGAACTGACACGCATCGACCTGATGGAACACGACAACCGCGGCGTGTCGCTGATGTTCCACGACGACATGCGCTGGCCGCTGCTGTAAGGACGCCACGCCATGTATACCGTCAAGGAAATCTTCTACACGCTGCAAGGCGAAGGCCGTCAGGCCGGACGCGCCTCGGTATTCTGCCGCTTTGCTTACTGCAACCTGTGGAACGGGCTGGAACGCGACCGCGATCAGGCCATCTGCCAGTTTTGCGATACCGATTTCATCGGCACTGGCCCGGATGGCGGCAAGTTTGCCAGCGCCACCATGTTGGCCGAACGCATTGCCAGCGAATGGCCGCAAAATGCTGGTGGCACACCCTACGTGGTGTTTACCGGCGGCGAACCGCTGCTGCAACTGGATACACCGCTGATCGACGCCTTGCATGAACGCGGGTTCGAGATTGCCGTGGAAACCAACGGCACCATCTCCGCGCTTAAGCAGGCATCGACTGGATTTGTGTCAGCCCCAAGGCGCACCGCTGCAACAAACCTCCGGTCAGGAACTGAAGCTGGTCTATCCACAAGCCACGCAACTGCCGGAAACGGTAGCGCACTTGTCGTTCGAGCACTTTTACCTACAGCCGATGGATGGCCCGCAGCGCGCCGCCAACACCCAGGCCGCCATCGCCTACTGTCTGGCCCACCCGCGCTGGAAACTATCGCTGCAAAGCCATAAAGTGATCAACATTCGTTGAACTTTGCCGCGCGCCAGCCAGACCAATCGCCATGGATACGCGCTTATCCCTTCTTGAGGAACTTAACATGTCCACCTCCAAACAACTGATTGCCTCCGCGCTCGGTGCTGTCGTCGCCATGGGGACACTGGCCCCGGCCACGGTCCATGCTGGCGAAAAGGAAAAATGCTACGGCATCGCCAAGGCAGGCAAAAACGACTGTGCTTCCGCCACCGGCGTCCACTCTTGTGCCGCCCAAGCCAAGGCTGACCACGATCTGGGTGACTGGAAGTTTGTTGCCAAAGGCAGTTGCGAAAAACTGGGCGGCTCGCTGCAACCCAAGAAATAAGCCACGCCAGCCCGCGCCATGGCACTGACCACTCTCCCCTGCCGCAGTGGCATCGGGCTGCGTGCTCCGCACTATCATCAGGTGCTGGCGCAGCGGCCACCGCTCGGCTGGGTAGAGGTGCATAGCGAGAATTTTTTCGACGGCGGCGAGGCTCTCGCCATGCTGCACAAGGTCGCCGCAGAGTGGCCGCTGTCGCTGCATGGCGTCGGTTTGGGGCTGGGGTCAGCCGAGCGCCCCGACCGTCAGCATCTGGCCTCGCTCAGACATCTGGTGGAGCAGCTGCAACCGGCGGCGGTGTCGGAACACCTGTCGTTCAATCATTCTGACCAGCGTTACGTCAACGACCTGCTGCCCATTCCCTACACCCGGGCGGCGTTACCCAGCGTAGCGGCGCACGTCGCCGAAACGCAGGATGTGCTGCAACGGCCGATTCTGCTGGAAAACCTGTCCAGTTACCTGATGTTTCCCGGCAACGACCTGCATGAAGGCGAGTTTCTGGCCGAGCTGGTCAAGCGCACCGGCTGCGGCATTCTGCTGGACGTCAACAACCTGTACGTCAATCACGTCAATCTGGGCGTGGACATCGACGCGGTGTTGTCGGCGCTGCCGCCCGACGCGATTGGCGAGATCCATCTGGCCGGTTATTCGCAGCAGTTCGGTTTGCTGGTCGATACCCATAGCCAGCCGGTGCACCCGGAAGTGTGGCAGCTGTATCGTCAGGTCATCGCGCGCTTTGGCCCACGCCCAACACTGATTGAATGGGATCTGGACATTCCCCCGCTGGCGGTTTTACAAGCCGAAGCCGACAAGGCACAAGCCATCTTGCAGGAGCAGGCATGAACGACTGGCAGGCATGGCAACAGACCTTGCTGGAGTTAATCGCACAACCCGAGTACGACGCTTCGGCCAACCTTGCACTGCCAGCGGCCGCGCTGGCGGTCTACCGCAACAACTACCGCGTCGGTCTCCGCTCAACACTGGCATTCATTTACCCGGTTTGCTTAAGCAACTGGTGGGGGACGAATTCTTCAACGCGCTGGCCGCCGCGTTTATCGAGCAACACCCGTCCCGCTCCGGCAATCTGCATCATTACGGTCAAGAACTGGCCCACTGGCTGGCCGGGTTTGCCCCGGCGCAAAGCCTGCCTTACTTGCCCGATCTGGCAGAGCTGGAATGGGCTGTACATCGGGCCTACTACGCAGCCGATTTCACCCCGCTCGACAGCGCGGCTCTGGCCAAGGTTCCGCCAGCAAGTTGGCCGAACCTGACCTTGCAACTGGCACCCACCCTGACCTTGCTGCGCTCCGACTGGCCAATTGGCACGCTTTGGCTCGCCCATCAAAACGCCAACCCGGATGCAGCGCTGCAACAGATTGAAGCCATCGCAGAAAACGTCGTGGTCACGCGGTGCGCGGGTCAGGTCACCGTGCAATGTATCAGCCGCGCACAGGCCACGCTGATCGCCAGTCTGGCGGCCGGGCAGACGCTGGACGGCGCCACCCAACAAGCGCTGGCGCTCGACCCCAAGCTTGATCTGCAAAGCAGCCTGCTATTGCTGTTTCAGCAACACGGACTCAGCGGTTTTCGTCTGGCCGACCAGCCCGGCCAAGACTAGCGCTCGTCAGCACCAACGTCTTGCCCGCTACGGGCCACACCCCAAACCTGGCACGGCCTAACCGGCCATGCCCGGCGGATCGATTGCGCCAGCGTGGCAAAGCAGCGGGTAATTTCATCTTCATCCACCGGTGCATAGCCCAGCAACAGCCCTTGTTGCGCCGTCGTCCCCGCGCGGTAATAGCGGCTTAACGGCCGGGTGATGATGCCGCGCGCCAAGGCATCGGCACTGATCGCCTGATCGTTGCCCTTTTCGGCCAACCCCAGCACCAGATGCAGACCGGCAGCGCCATCATGAATCGGCAGACTCTGGCCAAACTCGTTGTCAATGGCAGACAACAAGGCTTCGCGCCGGGCCGCGTACAAGTTGCGCATGCGCCGGATATGCGAGACAAAATGCCCTTCCATGATGAAATCGGCCAACACCGCCTGAGTCAGATACTGACCGCCGCGAAAGAGCTCGGACAACCCGGTGCGGAACGGCTCGACCAGTTCTTTGGGCACCACCATGTACCCCAGCCGCAAGCCGGGAAACAGCACTTTGGAAAACGTCGCCAGATAGAGCACGCGGCCATGCTCATCCAGCCCTTGCAACGATGGCAGGGGCGGACGGCCGTAGCGGAACTCGCTGTCGTAATCATCTTCCACCACCCACACCTGATTGCGATGGGCATACGCCAGTAACTGGCGACGGCGCGCCGGGCTCATCACCGCCCCCAACGGGTATTGGTGCGACGGCGACACAAACACCAGCCGTGGCTGTTCCCACGGCATGCCTTCACGCACCTGCAAACCGGCTTCATCCACCGGCATCGGCACCGTTTCCAGCCCTGCCGTCCGCCACACGCTGTGCACCCCCCAATAACTGGGGTTTTCCACCCGAGCACTATCGCCCGGATCGCACAACAGCATGGCAATCAGTTGCAGCGAGGCGTGTGTCCCGTTGGTGATGATGATCTGCTCCGGTTCACAGCGCACGCCGCGCGAGGTGCGCAGATAATCGGCCAGCGCCTCGCGCAAGACAGGTAAACCGGTGTCCACCGAATAGGTCATTAATTCTGGCAGCGGTTTGCGCCAGTAGCGGTTATGCAGGCGCACCCGGTACGCGACGGAAAAGCCCGCATTTCCGGCACCCCGGGCATGAACGCCCCCCACTGCCGCAAACCGGCACCAGCCTGATTCATTAAGCCTGCACCGCGCCGCGACAGCAGCGGCAACACCTTGCTGGCCGGTTCTGGCTGGTCAGCCGTGGCCTGACGCTGGCGCACCATTTTGTCGGGCCGGGTATCCAGCACAAACGTGCCCTTGCCTACGTAAGCGGCCACATAGCCTTCCGCCGTCAGCCGTTCATAGACATGAATCACCGTATTGCGCGCGATGCCCAATTCAGCCGCCAGCTGGCGCGACGACGGTAGCCGACAGCCGGGCACCAGCTCCTCCAGCAAGATGGCCTCGCGCAACAGCCGGTACAGCTGCTTGTTGTCCGATTCCTCGCTGTCATGGGCAAAGCGCAGTTGCAACAAATCGGCCAACAGGGAATGGGGGCGGGTGGCGGCTAAACGAGAGGCTGGCATGGTGACAGTATCGGAACCAATTGGCTCCATTAAAAAAACAGAATTGGGTCTAATTCTATCACCAATCAATGATTACACTGCCGCCGATGCAGCCTTCTAGGTTGCTGATAAAAAAACATAATTGACTCTGGCCACCCTCCCCTACCGGAATTCGGCCAACTACAGAGGAAGTCTGGCTGCCCAAATGTGGCACGACGACTTTCAGGCAAGGAAGAACGATCAATGAGTGCACCTTCTCAAGGTTTGAGCCACGGGCTCAAGCAACGGCATGTCACCATGCTGTCCATTGCTTAAGCGTGATTGGCGCCGGGTTGTTTGTTGGCTCCGGCCACGCCATCGCCGAAGCCCGGCCGTGCTGCTGGCTTATGCCATCGCTGGCATGCTGGTGGTTCTGGTCATGCGCATGCTGGGTGAAATGGCGGTTGCCCAGCCAGATACCGGTTCGTTTTCCACCTATGCCGATCGCGCCATCGGCCACTGGGCGGGCTATATCATCGGTTGGTTGTACTGGTGGTTCTGGGTACTGGTGATTCCGCTGGAAGCCAACGCCGCCGCCACCATTTTGCACGCCCTGGTTCGGCTCGGTGCCGATGTGGGCATTTGCGCTGGGCATCACCTCGCTGCTCACCATCACCAACCTGTTCAGCGTCAAGAACTACGGTGAATTCGAGTTCTGGTTTGCCCTGATCAAGGTGGTGGCCATCGTGGCGTTCCTCGCCATTGCCGGTGCCGCCATCCTTGGCCTGATCCCGACGAGCCAGGTCAGCGGTGTTTCTCACCTGTTTGACCGTGGTGGTTTCATGCCGCATGGCTTTGGTGCCGTACTGGGCGCCATGCTGACCACCATGTTCACGTTCCTCGGCACCGAGATCGTCACCATCGCCGCTGCCGAATCCGACAATCCGGACAAACAGATCGCCAAGGCGACCAACTCGGTTATCTGGCGGATCAGCCTGTTCTATCTGGGTTCCATTTTTGTCGTGATTTCGCTGGTAGCGTGGAACGATCCGCAACTGCCGCTGGCCGGTTCCTATCAGCGTACGCTGGAACTGATCGGCATCCCGCACGCCAAGGCGCTGGTGGATGTCATCGTGCTGGTTTCCGTAGCCAGTTGCCTCAACTCCGCGCTGTACACCGCTTCGCGCATGCTGTACTCGCTGGCGGCTCGTCAGGATGCCTTTGAAATCTTCAACAGTACCGACAGCAATGGCACCCCGCGCATGGCGGTACTGGGCTCGATGGTGGTTGGCTTCCTGGTGGTAATTGCCAACTATCTGGTACCCAAAGAAGTGTTCAATATCCTGCTGGCCACCTCTGGCACCATCGCCCTGCTGGTCTATCTGGTGATTGCCATCTCGCAGCTGCGCATGCGCAAACTGATGGACACCAAGGGCCAGACGCCGTCCTTCCGCATGTGGTGTTTCCCTTGGCTGACCTGGGCCGTGATCGGTTTCATCTGCGCCGTACTGGTACTGATGGCCATTCGTCCGGATCACCAGATCGAGGTCATTGGCACCGCCGTCCTCACCATCGGTTTGATGGTCGTCGGCTGGCTCCGCGCCCGTGCCTTTGGCACGCCATGGCGCCAACCGCTGCTTAACCACCAAATAAACCGACAGTAACCGCCAGAACCTGACCGGGGCAGAGCCTTCGCGCTGACAACAGCACGGAGCCTCCGCCCCGGTTTTTTTCATGACAACCCTCCCGGCCTACCGCCGCATGCTGGCTAGCCATTGGCCCTATCCTCCCCCATCGGCCTCGTAGCGGATGGCCACAGCCAATCATCGACGTCTCCCAAGCCGCGTTCGTGGCTCACACCACATCCATCATTCGGCCAACCTTCAATCCAAATAAAGAACCGTCTGCCCACACCATCGGCTCGCTCCGTCCCCGATGCGACAGGTAATCAGCATTGCAGGTAATGAGTGGGAATGCAGAAAAGACCGCAACACGGCAAAAAAATGGGCTACAAGGGTACACCTAACAACGCTCGTTATGAAGGGAGAACAAGAGGAGAGACCATTGCATACCACTCCCACGATATGCAGGTTTACAACAAAATCGTTACATTCAGCCTGCTACACAATCCAGGCAATCAACGGTGCGGCAAATACGGTAGCCAAGCCACCCAACATCATCGTCAGGCTCGCCACCACGCCTTCTTCCGCACCCAGTTCATTCGCTTTGGCCGTTCCGGCACCATGTGCTGCGGCGCCCAACAACGCGCCCTTGGCCAGACGGGAACGTACCGGCAACCAGGCCAGCATCAATTCACCAATCAACATGCCACATACGCCGGTTACCACCACAAACACCGCCGTCAAATCGGGCGAAGCGCCAATACTCGGTGCCGCCGCCAAGGCAAACGGTGTACTGATCGAGCGCGGGGCCGGCTTTTCTGCAGCAATTGCGACAGATCCAGCCAACGCGCCAACCAGACCGAACTGATCACCGCCACCGGCATGCCAACCAGCACACCACTCAACAACGGTAACCAGTGCTTAAGCGGATCAGTTTGCGCTGCTCATAAATCGGCACAGCAAACGCCACCGTAGCGGGCCCCAACAGCCAAGTCAGCCAGTGGGTATCTTCAAAATAGGTGTGGTAAGGCACTCTGGCCACCACCACCAAGGCAATCAACACCAGCGGTGCCGCCAGAATCGGCGCGCTCCACCATTGATGCGTCTTGCCATATACTTGCTTGGCTACCCAGTAACAAACTATCGTTACCAGCAGGCAACCCAGCGCAATTTCATGCTCCATGGCTTACACTTCCCGGTGACGCCAGCGACGACGCCACACCAGTTCCAACCGATAGCTAAGATCCACAGCAAACGAAGTTGCCGCCATCACCATCATGGTGGAAAGCAGAATCACCAGTGCAATCCGTACTCCTGCGGCAGCGATGACCTGTGGATACTGCACCACGGCAACGACCGCCGGGATAAAAAACAGCAGCATTTCGGCCAACAGCCAACGCGCCCCACTGCGGCACCAGTCCAACGGAAGCCACCCCAGCCAGAGCGCTGCCAGCACCAAGCTCATGCCCAGTATTCCGGCAGGCACTTCCGGCAGGAATTGGCCGCTCAACCAACTTGCGCCCACCCACACCGCACTGAGCAAGACAACCTGACTTACCGTCATCAATGTCTGTTTCACTGCCATAAAATGGGTCGCCATGATTGAGCCACAACACAACACAGGGAGTGATGCAGAGTATAGTCTTGCCAAAGCCATTCAAAAAATGAATTAAAATTATCAGATCAATTCCATAATGGAATCTAAACATGGATATCCGCGCGCTGCGCTATTTTTCCGAAGTTGTAAAACGGCAAAGCTTCACTAAAGCGGCCGAAGCGCTATTCGTCACACAGCCCACCATCAGCAAAATGGTCAAACAGCTGGAAGACGAACTGGGCATGCCGTTGATCCTGCGCGAAGGGCGGCACTTCCGCCTGACCGATGCTTAAGCCGCGTCACCTACGAGCGAGGTCGCGAAATTCTGTCCGCCATGAGCCAGCTGAAAAACGAGCTCAACGACCTGGCCTCGCTCAGTAGCGGCGAACTGGTGGTTGGCCTGCCGCCGATGATGGGGGTGGCTTTCTTCGCGCCGGTGGTCAGCGCCTTCCGCGCGCGCTACCCCGGGGTGGAGCTCAAGATGGTGGAAGAAGGCGCCCTCGGCATCGAACACAGCATCCGTTCGGGCGCACTGGAAATCGGGCTGGCAGTACTGCCGGTCGACAATCAGATCTTCGACCAGTTTGCCGTGGTGCGCGATCCGCTGTGTCTGATTGCCCCGGCAGGTTCACCCGGCATGGGAAATCGGTGATCCATCTGGCGGAAATCGCCGATCAGGCGTTTGTGCTCTACCCGGAAGACTTTACCCTGTACAGCCGCATCACCCATGCCTTCCGCGAGCTGAACAAACCCCTGCACATCGTCGGACGCAGCGCACACTGGGACTTCATCGTGAAACTGGTGGCCGCGCGGCTGGGCGTAACCCTGCTACCACGTTCGGTAGTGGAACCGTTGGACCGGGAGGTTTACGATGTCATTCCCTTGTCCGACCGCCGCCTGATCTGGCACCTTGGGCTGATCTGGCGCAAAAACAGCTATCTGTCTCATGCCGCCCGGGCCTGGATTGCCGTCACCCGCGATGTACTGGGCGGCATGGAATAACACCGACTGCAACAAGGAATCGCTCTCATGAAAACCGTCATGGCCCGGCTACTGGCCGTACTGCTCACCAGCTGTGCCAGCTTCAGCCTGCAAAAGCCGCAAATCCATATCGCGGACATTCAACCGGTTAAGACCACGCTACTGGAACAATCCTTCGATCTGACGCTGCGCGTGCAAAACCCCAATAATCGCGAACTAACCGCCAAGGGCATCAGTTTTGATCTGAACGTCGCGGGCGAGAAACTGGCCACCGGCGTCAGCAACCAGTGCCGTGGCCATCCCGGCTCTCGGCGAAGGTAAAATCAAGCTACGGCTCTATACCTCGCTGGGCAGTTGGCTGAAACAGGCTGGCAAATTCATGGAAAAACCGGACGGCAAACTGGACTACGAAATCAAGGGCTATCTGGACGGGCTCAATGGCTGGGGGCGCATTCCGTTTACCAGCCGCGGCAGCTGGAACAATCCGCTACGCGCCCAGTAAGCAGTACAAGGTTGGCCGAAACACCGGAGAGTTCGGCCAACCTCGTACCTCAGTGACACCGCCATCAGTCGATGACACCACTGACCAGCGCAATAAAAAACGCCACCGTCTGGTGGCGTTTTCAGAGCAAGAACACTTGGCTTGATCAGAGCATGCCTTTGCTTTGCAGCAACTCGAACATGGTCTTGCCGATTTCAGCCGGGCTACGGGTATAGGCAATACCCGCGCGTTCAAAGGCTTTGAACTTCTCCTCAGCCGTACCCTTGCCGCCAGAGATGATGGCACCGGCATGGCCCATGCGCTTGCCCTTGGGAGCGGTCACCCCGGCAATGTAGCCAACCACCGGTTTGGTCACATAGGTCTTGGCAAACTCGGCCGCTTCCTCTTCCGCCGTACCGCCAATTTCACCGATCATCACGATCGCATCGGTATCCGGATCATCCCGGAACAGTTTCAGCGCATCAATGTGGCTAGTACCCGGGATCGGGTCACCGCCGATACCGATACACGTGGACTGGCCCAGACCCAAGGCGGTGGTTTGCGCCACGGCTTCATAGGTCAGCGTGCCAGAACGGGACACGATGCCGATACGGCCCGGATTGTGGATGTGCCACGGCATAATGCCGATCTTGCACTCGCCCGGAGTGATGATGCCGGGGCAGTTCGGCCCGATCAGGCGTACTAAGCCTTCGTCCACGGCTTTCTTCACGTACAGCATGTCCAGCGTCGGCACGCCTTCGGTAATGCAGACGATCAGCTTCACGCCGCTGTCCAGCGCTTCCAGAATGGAGTCCTTGGCAAAAGCCGCCGGTACATAGATCACCGAGGCGTCGGCCCGGGTCTCACGCACGGCATCTTTCATGGTATTGAACACCGGCAAACCCAGATGCTCGCTACCACCCTTGCCCGGTGTCACGCCACCCACTACCTTGGTGCCAACTTTCAGCGCCTGTTCAGCGTGGAAAGTCCCGTTCTTGCCGGTGAAACCCTGCACCAGCACTTTTGTGTTTTTGTTAACCAATACGCTCATGGTCTATTCCTTCGTCTGTGCAGGGGGGATCAGGCAGCGGCCTTGACGGCAGCAACGATCTTCTCGGCGGCGTCATTCAGGCCTTGGGCAGAAGTCAGCTTCAGGCCAGACTCGTCCAGCAGCTTGGCGCCCAGCTCGGCATTATTGCCTTCCAGACGTACCACCACCGGCACGGTGACATGAACTTCTTTCACCGCGGCGATAATCGCTTCGGCGATCATGTCGCAACGTACGATGCCACCAAAAATATTGATCAGCACACCCTGTACCGAGCTGTCGGCCGGATCAGTTTGAAGGCTTCGATCACGCGCTCTTTGGTTGCGCCGCCGCCCACATCCGGAAGTTGGCTTAAGCTGACCGCCCTTGAGCTTGATGATATCCATGGTAGCCATGGCCAGACCGGCACCGTTTACCATGCAACCGATATTGCCTTCCAGCGCCACGTAGTTCAGGTCGAACTCCGAGGCTTTCACCTCGCGCTCGTTTTCCTGCGAGGTGTCACGCTGGGCAGCCAGTTCAGGATGACGATACAGCGCATTGGAATCCAGATTGATCTTGGCATCGACACATGCCAAGGCCCCGCCTTCACGCACAGCCAGCGGGTTGACTTCGAACAGGGCGAAGTCGTTTTCGACGAAGGCCTGATAAGCGCCCAACATCATTTTTACAAAAGCATTGACCTGATCAGCCTTCAGTCCCAGTGCAAACGCCACATCGCGTGCCCGGAACGGCTGCATGCCCACCAGCGGATTCACCTCGACCTTGATGATCTTTTCCGGGGTTTCTTCCGCTACCTTCTCAATTTCCACGCCACCTTCGGTAGAGGCCATGAACACCACACGCTGGGAGCCACGGTCAACCACCGCGCCCAGATACAGTTCACGTTCTACCGGGTACATGTCTTCACATACCAGGACAGAATTGACCGGCTGGCCATTGGCATCAGTCTGGTAAGTCACCAGATTCGTGCCGATTAGCGCCTTGGCCACTTCTGCCGCTTCTTCACGGCTTTTTACCACTTTCACGCCACCGGCCTTACCTCGACCGCCAGCATGTACCTGAGCCTTCACAACGGCAAATTTACCACCAAGTTTGTCGTAAGCAGCGGCTGCTTCTTCCGGTGTCTTGGCAAGTACGCCCAGTTGCACCGGCAGGCCGTATTTGGCCAGCAGTTCTTTCGCTTGATATTCGTGCAGGTTCATCTATGGTTTCCTTTTGGTGGAAATGATGGTGAGCCTTTCGGCCAACGTCTCTCTTCCGTAATTATGTTTCCTCAACCCTTTTTGTATTCAGACCCGGCCACTCCGCCCGGAATAGCCAAGCCTCATACCCTTCTCGGAACCGGTCTTGCCGCAACAAAACCCCAGGGCACCCGACACAAAAATGGGGCGAAAAAGCGTATTTACTTCGTGTAAACAGCATTTTTGCCCCATCTTGCCAGTTTGCCCCATCGGTCTGGACAGCGTAAACCGGCCCTCAGGAATGGGTACCTCATTGCAAGGTACCACATCCTTTACTACTCAACACTACCCACTAGGGTAAGCCCCTAGCTTGCAAGTGGATCAACCGTGCAGCGCGCGCTTGTCAGCAGCCAGAGCGGCTTCGTGCACCACTTCGCTCAGCGACGGATGCGCATGGACAATGCGAGCCAAATCTTCGCTGGCTGCCTTGAATTCCATCGAAACCACACCCTCGGTCACCAGTTCGGACACCATCGGCCCGATCATGTGAATACCCGAGGATACGATCGGTCTTGGCATCGGCCAACAGCTTGACAGTACCTTGAGCCTGGCCCAGACCCAGCGCACGGCCGTTGGCGGCAAAGCTGGAAGTGCCTTTCTTGTATTCGATACCTTCAGCCTTGAGCTGCTCTTCGGTCTTGCCCACCCGGCAATTTCCGGCGAGGTATAGATTACCCAAGGAATGGTAGCAAAGTCGACATGCGGTTTTTGACCAGCAATACGCTCGGCCACAGCCACTGCTTCTTCCGAAGCCTTGTGAGCCAGCATCGGGCCACGTACTACGTCGCCAATCGCCCAAACATTAGGCAGGTTGGTATGACAGTTGTCATC
The DNA here is from genome assembly GCF_009707705.1 of Paludibacterium denitrificans. Classification (GTDB taxonomy): domain Bacteria; phylum Pseudomonadota; class Gammaproteobacteria; order Burkholderiales; family Chromobacteriaceae; genus Paludibacterium_A; species Paludibacterium_A denitrificans. Next base: position 694,380 of record NZ_WLYX01000001.1, read on the forward strand.
CACCACTACAAAACCGCGTTGGTCGGTTTGCAGGCCCACCACATCGGCACCCAAGCCAGCCGTGTTCGGTACACGGCCGATCGACACGATCAGCTTGTCGAACTCGGCAGCAGTGGTTTCACCGTTCAGTTCGTAGTTAACGGTCACGCTATCGGCAGCGGTCTTGATCTCGCCAATTTTCACGCCAAGCTTGATGTCCAGACCGGTATCTTTGGTCAGCGTCTTGAACGCTTCCTTGGCGATCTGCTGGTCAGCGGCGGCCGGAAGGTAGGTGCCGCTTCCAGAATGGTCACTTCCGCCCCCAGACGCTTCCAGACCGACCCCATTTCCAGACCGATCACCCCGGCGCCAATCACACCCGTGCGCTTCGGCACGGCAGGCAGCGCCAGCGCACCTTCGTTGTCCAGCACCAGCTGGTTATCAGTCGGCAGACCCGGCAGCTGACGCGGGGTAGAACCGGTTGCCACGATAACGTGCGTGGCTTCCAGCGTATCCACCACGGCGCCGTTATCGGTCACTTCAACCACCCAGCGTTCGCCCTGACGGCCCTTGAAGGCGGCAAAGCCATGGATATTGGCAACCTTGTTCTTCTTGAACAGGAAGGCAATACCACCGGCATTCTTGTTGATGATGCCGGTCTTGCGTTCCAGCATGGTGGCCACGTCCATCTTGGCACCGTCCACGCTGATACCGTGCTTGGCAAAGTCATGCTGCACGGCGTGGAAGTTTTCCGAAGATTGCAACAAGGCCTTGGACGGGATGCAGCCCACGTTCAGGCAGGTACCGCCCAAAGACGGCTTGCCTTCCGGGTTTTTGAAGGCATCAACGCATGCCGTGTTGAAACCCAGTTGTGCTGCACGAATAGCCGCAACGTAACCGCCGGGGCCCCCACCAATCACAACCACGTCAAATTGTTGGCTCATGGATTTTTCCTTGTCTGGTTGGCCCAGTGCTTTCGGCCAACCTGCTTCAGTCATAAAGAATGCCTGAATGTTACTCACATCATGCGACGCAACAGTTTCAGGCACCCTTGTCGTTTCTTCAGGCTTGCCGGTATCGCTACCGGCATACCGTTATTACAGGTCCGAGGATCAGACGAGCCGGATCTTCCAGCAGGTCTTTGATCGTTACCAGCGTCAGCACGGCTTCGCGGCCATCAATGATGCGGTGGTCGTAAGACAGCGCCGGTACATCATCGGACGAACAACCACCTGACCATTTTCCACCACTGCACGCTCCTTGGTAGCGTGCATGCCCAGAATGGCAGATTGCGGCGGGTTAATGATCGGAGTGGACATCATGGAACCGAAAGTACCACCGTTGGTGATCGAGAACGTACCACCGGTCAGGTCTTCCAGCGCCAGCTTGCCGTCCTTGGCTTTCACGGCGAAATCAGCGATGGTCTTTTCGATCTCGGCAATCGACATCTGGTCAGCATTGCGCAGGATCGGTACAACCAGACCACGCGGGCTGCCAACAGCGATACCAATGTCAAAGTAGCCGTGATAGATCACGTCGTTACCATCAACCGAGGCATTCACTACCGGGAATTTCTTCAGGGCAGCTACCGCAGCCTTCACAAAGAACGACATGAAGCCCAGCTTCACGCCATGTTCTTTTTCAAACTTTTCCTTGTACTTGGCGCGCAGATCCATCACCGGCTTCATGTTCACTTCATTGAAGGTGGTGAGGATGGCATTGGTCTGTTGCGACATCAGCAGACGTTCTGCCACACGCTGACGCAGACGGCTCATCGGCACGCGCTGTTCCGGACGGTCAGACAGCAGCGAGGCCACATTAACCGCAGCAGGCGTGGATGCCAGTGCCGTACCAGCCGGTGCAGCAGGCTTGGCCAGTACCGGGCCGGATTGTGCCGGAGCTGCACTGGTCTTGGCCGCAGACTGCACATCTTCTTTCAGGATACGACCGTCGCGACCAGAACCAGCTACGTCAGCCAGATTCACGCCGGTTTCAGCAGCCAGCTTGGCGGCCGACGGCATCGCCGCACCACCGGTTGCAGCCGGGGCAGCAGCGGCCGGGGCCGGAGCCGCGGCAGCAGGTTCAGCAGCAGGAGCGGCCGCACTGGCCTTGGCTTCGGTATCGATTTGGGCAATCAGTTGACCAGAGGTCACCGTGGTGCCGTCCTGTTCGATGATCTTGACGATCACACCAGCCTGCGGCGCTGGCAGTTCCAGTACGACCTTGTCTGTTTCCAGATCGATCAGGTTTTCATCACGTTCAACAAAGTCGCTAACCTTCTTGTGCCAGGACATCAGGGTAGCTTCGGAAACCGATTCCGGCAGTTGCGGTACTTTAACTTCGATCAGCATGTTCTTCTCCATGATGGGCGGCCATCAGACCGCCCTCTTCCGTGTCTCTAGGGGTAGGACGTTATTTAGCAATCGTCATGGCTTCTTCGACGAAGCCTTTCAGTTGTGCCACGTGCTTGCTCATGTAACCCACTGCTTACGAGGCGGAGGATGGACGACCAGCAAAAGTCAGCGCTTGTTTGGCACCCATCAGGCCTTCCAGACGGTGACGGATCTGGTTCCAAGCCCCTTGGTTACGCGGTTCTTCCTGTACCCATACCACTTCCTTGGCATGGCTGTACTTGGACAACTCGGCGGCCAGCTGTTCGGTCGGGAACGGATACAGCTGCTCGATCCGCACGATGGCGATATCGTCAGCCAATTCACGTTCTTTGCGGCCGTTAAACAGATCGTAGTAGACCCTGGGCTTAAACACAACAGAACCCGTTTCACTTTCTTGGCATCCTGTACCGTGCTGTCACCGATAACCGGGCGGAAAGCACCGCTGGTAAAGGCGTCGATCGGGCTCATTGAGTCCTTGTAACGCAGCAGACGCTTGGACAGGAACACCACCAGCGGCTTGCGATACGGACGCAGGACCTGACGACGCAGCACATGGAACATCTGGCTGGCTTCGGACGGCATCACCACCGGATGTTGTGCTCGGCACACAGTTGCAACCAGCGTTCCACACGAGCGGAAGAGTGTTCCGGACCTTGGCCATCGTAGCCGTGCGGCAGGATGGTAGTCAGGCCACACAGACGGCCCCACTTGGTTTCACCAGAGGTAATGAACTGGTCAATGGCAACTTGTGCACCGTTGGCAAAGTCACCGAACTGGGCTTCCCAGATCACCAGCTGATCCGGTGCAGAGCAGGCATAGCCATACTCGTAAGCCAATACGGCTTCTTCATTCAGGATGGAGTCAATAACCGGGAACTCGGCCTGATTTTCCGACAGGTTACGCAACGGCACATAGGCGCCCTGATCCCAACGTTCACGGTTCTGATCGTGTACGACGGCATGGCGATGCGAGAACGTACCACGGCCGGAATCTTCACCGGACAGACGTACACCAAAGCCATTGGTCACCAGCGAAGCATATGCCAAGGTTTCGGCCATGCCCCAGTCGACATTCTGTTCACCAGCGGCCATGGCACGACGGGCTTTGAGCACCTTGTCTACGGTCGGGTGAACCTTGAAATCGGCCGGAACGGTGGTGAATTTTTTCGGCCAACCGCTGGATATCAGCCAGCGGCAGAGCGGTTTCGGTCGGATGCGCCCAGTGGGTGCCCATGAACGGGCTCCAGTCCACGGCGTGGCTACGACGGTAGTTGGTGAGGGCAGTCTGTTCAACATGCTCGCCTTTATCCAGCGCATCGCGGTAAGCACGGATGGCACCGTCAGCTTCTTCCTGCTTGAGCAGACCTTCGTTCACCAGACGCTCGGCATACATGGCGCGCACACCTGCGTGCTTGGCGATCTTTTTGTACATCATCGGCTGGGTCAGGAACGGATCATCGCCTTCGTTGTGGCCCAGTTTGCGATAGCACACCAGATCGATGACCACATCCTTGTGGAAGGCCATACGGTAATCCAGCGCTGCCTGCATCACATAGCACACGGCTTCCGGATCATCACCGTTGACGTGGAAGATCGGCGCTTCAACCATCTTGGACACATCGGTACAGTACAGCGTGGAACGCATGTCACGGGTATCGGACGTGGTGAAACCGACCTGGTTGTTGATGACGATGTGGATGGTGCCGCCGGTACCGTAGCCGCGAGTCTGCGACAGGTTGAAGGTACCACGGTTCACACCCAGACCGGCAAAGGCCGAGTCACCATGGATCAATACCGGAATCACCTGACGGCGTTCACTATCTTTGCGACGGTCCTGACGAGCGCGTACCGAACCTTCCACCACCGGATTCACAATTTCCAGATGCGACGGGTTGAACGCTAGGGAAACGTGCATCGGGCCGTTTTCGGTCGGAATATCCGACGAGAAGCCCATGTGGTATTTCACGTCACCGGAAGCCAGTTGCTGCGAGGTCTTGCCTTCGAATTCAGCAAACAGGTCACGCGGCAGCTTGCCCAGCGTATTCACCAATACGTTCAGACGACCGCGGTGGGCCATGCCGATGATCAGTTCTTGCACGCCCACGGCGCTGGAGGCGTGAATCAGGTGATCCAGCGCGGCGATGGTGCTTTCACCACCTTCCAGCGAGAAGCGTTTCTGGCCCACATATTTGGTATGTAGGTAACGCTCCAGCGTTTCGGCAGCAGTAATCTGGCTCAGAATGCGTTTTTTCTTGGCTGCATCGTAACGCGGGGTCGACAGGTCCCCTTCGAAACGCTTCTGTACCCAATGCATTTCATCACTGTTGGTGATGTGCATGTATTCCAGTGCCGATATTGCCACAGTAGGTCTGTTTGAGACGGGCCAGAATCTCGGACAATGGCAACTTCTGCGGGCCAACCAGCGAACCCACATTGAACTGTACCGCCATATCGGCATCGGTCAGCCCATGAGTAGCCGGGTCCAGTTCACGCAGATGGCGCTGATCCATACGCTTGAGCGGGTCAAGGTTAGCCTGACGGGAACCCAGAATGCGGTAAGCCGAAATCAGCTTGAGCACCGCCACCTGCTTTTGCATGGACTCCCATTCGGCGACAGGGCTGGAACGTTGACCGCCAACAGGCTTTTTGGCGAGCTGAACAAACGACTCCTGAATCGGCTGATGCGGAACATCGCGCTCCGCTGCACCGGGAGCTTGCGCCAGCTTGTCAAAATAGTCCCGCCATTCTGCCGGAACCGAATTCGGATCAGAGAGGAACTGTTCGTACAGCTCCTCGATGAACGGTGCATTCCCACCAAACAGGTAGGAATGACTGTACATGTCTTGCATCATTATTCGACCCTTTTTTGTCTACGTTGCAGCACTACAAAACGCTAAGGAAACTCGAGGCGGGATCACGGCAAATACCCCCTCCTTATTTCCGTAACGCTCTGATGGCGTCTGCCGTATTGAATATTGTGTATTGTTGAATACAAAGTGGAGCAAAAAAGGTTGGCCGAACGTTCGGCCAACCCTGTTACTGCAGATTAACGCTTGTCGATAGCTACCACGTCACGACGCGCAGCGCCGGTGTACAGCTGACGCGGACGACCGATCTTCATGCCAGGATCCGAAATCATTTCGTTCCAGTGGCTAATCCAGCCTACGGTACGAGCCGAGGGCAAAGATCGGAGTGAACATGGAAACCGGAATACCGATCGCAGACAGTACGATACCGGAGTAGAAGTCTACGTTCGGGTACAGTTTGCGTTCGATGAAGTACGGATCTTCCAGCGCGATCTTTTCCAGAGCCATGGCCAGCTTGAACTGCGGGTCGTTGTGCAGACCCAGTTCGTTCAACACTTCGTCGCAGGTCTGTTTCATGATCTTGGCGCGCGGGTCCATGTTCTTGTACACGCGGTGACCAAAGCCCATCAGTTTGTGGGTCTTGTTCTTAACGCCTTCCATGAAGGCCGGTACGTTTTCAACCGAACCGATCTCATCCAGCATTTTCAGTACAGCTTCGTTGGCGCCGCCGTGCGACGGACCCCACAGGCAAGCAATACCAGCAGCGATACATGCGAACGGGTTGGCGCCAGACGAACCAGCCAGACGAACGGTGGAGGTCGAAGCGTTTTGCTCATGGTCAGCATGCAAGGTGAAGATACGGTCCATTGCACGAGCAATAACCGGGCTCACCTTGTATTCGTCACACGGCGTCGAGAACATCATGTGCAGGAAGTTCTCGGCATAGCCCAAACCATTCTTCGGATAGGAGAACGGCAGGCCCTTGTTGTAGCGGTAAGCTTGAGCGGCGATGGTCGGCAGCTTGGCGATCAGGCGATGAGCCGAGATGCGACGATGTTCCGGATTGGTGATGTCCAGCGAGTCATGGTAGAACGCGGACAGCGCGCCAACCACACCCACCATTACAGCCATCGGGTGAGCGTCACGACGGAAGCCCTTGAACAGGCTCATCAGTTGGTCGTGCAGCATGTTGTGGCGCATGATGCCACGGTTAAATTCGGCACGTTGCTCAGCATTCGGCAGTTCGCCGTTCAGCAGCAAGTAGCAGACTTCCGGGTAATCGGTCTGTTCAGCCAGTTGTTCAATCGGGTAGCCGCGATAGTACAGGTAGCCTTTGTCACCATCGATAAAGGTGATGGAGGACTCGCAGCTGGCGGTAGCCGGGAAGCCCGGGTCAAACGTAAACATGCCAGTTTTGGCGAAGGTGCGGATGTCCACGACATCCCGGCCCAGCGTACCCTTCAGAACTGGAAATTCCGTGGTATCTTTGCCTTCGTTGTAAGTGAGCGTCACTTTCCGGTTGGTTTCCACAGCAATACTCCCAGTCAGTTTGTTTGTGGTTGTAATGTTTTTTAGCACGGCTAACTGCTACATGCCGTCAGAGTGCCCGCAGAATCTCGACGATACCCATCAATTCAGGATCATCCAGATCGGCTTTGCCGTTCACGACGTCGAGAAAATCGGTATCGGGTAGATCGAGTAGTTTTCTGTAGGCATCAATCTCCGCTGGGGAGAGTGAATCAAAGCGCTGGGCAAAAAACTTTTCCAGCACCAGATCCAGCTCCAATAATCCCCGGCGGGACCGCCAACGGATCCGTTTGAGTTCAATCGGATCGTAGTCGGTCATACAGCACGCTTAACCATCAGATCCTTGATCTTGCCAATTGCCTTCGTCGGGTTGAGGCCCTTCGGACACACATCAACGCAGTTCATGATGGTGTGGCAACGGAACAAGCGGTACGGATCTTCAAGATTATCGAGTCGTTCTGAGGTAGCCGTATCACGGGTATCCGCGATGAAGCGGTAAGCCGCCAACAGGCCAGCCGGACCAACGAACTTGTCCGGGTTCCACCAGAAAGACGGACACGACGTCGAGCAGCAGGCACACAGAATGCACTCGTACAGACCGTTGAGTTCTTCACGGTCAGCTTGCGACTGTCTGCGTTCACGCTCCGGGGGCGGCGTGTCATTGATAACGTACGGCTTGATAGAGTGGTATTGCTTGAAAAACTGAGCCATGTCCACGATCAGGTCGCGGATCACAGGCAGACCCGGCAGCGGGCGCAATTCGATCGGCTGCTTCAGGTCCTTGATGTCGGTCAGGCAAGCCAAGCCATTCTTGCCGTTGATGTTCATGGCATCAGAGCCACAAACACCTTCACGGCAGGAACGACGGAAGGCAATGGAGTCATCCTTTACCTTCAACTTGGTCAGTACATCCAGCAGTTTACGATCAGTGGCGTTGATTTCGACACTGACGTTCTGCATGTAAGGCTTGGCATCTACATCCGGATTGTAACGATAGATGCGAAACTGAACGGTTTGCGTAGTCATCTACAGTGATCCCCTTAGTAGGAACGGGTCTTCAAGGCGATCGTCTCTACGGAGAGAGGCTTCATGTTCACCGGCTTGTATTCCAGACGGTTACCATCGCGGTACCACAGCGTGTGCTTGAGCCAGTTCTGATCATCACGACCATTCGGATGTTCCGGGGTATCCGGAGCATCGTCACGAACGTGAGCACCACGCGATTCGGTACGGGCGTTGGCCGAAATCATGGTGGCCTTGGCCACTTCGATCAGGTTTTCCAGTTCCAGCGCTTCGGTACGAGCGGTGTTCCATACCTTGGACTTGTCGGAGATTTCGGTCTGTTGAACCATCTTCTCGACTTCCGTGATCTTGTCCACACCTTCGCTCAGCAAATCCTTGAAGCGGAATACGCCGCAATGGGTTTGCATGTTGCGCTGCATGGCCGTACGGGCATCATTCACTGCAACACCGTTGGTTTGGGTATCCAGACGGTTAACACGAGCCGGGGCACGATCAACATCCTGCATGGCCAGCGGCGGCAGTTCCTGCGGCTGAGCCTTGATGTAGTCGATCATGGTGTTACCGGAGCTCTTACCGAACACCAGCAAGTCCAGCAGCGAGTTGGTACCCAGACGGTTGGCACCGTGAACCGATGCACAAGCGCATTCGCCTGCTGCATAGAAGCCCGGAACCTTGTCACCGTGAACCATGACTTCGCCATGGTAGTTAGTCGGAATACCACCCATCTGGTAGTGACATGTCGGCACAACCGGAATCGGCGCCTTGATCGGGTCAACACCAGCAAACTTGATGGAAATTTCACGAATACCCGGCAGCTTGGACATGATCACAGCCGGATCCAGGTGAGTGATGTCCAGCAGTACGTGATCCTGATGCGGACCACAACCACGGCCTTCGTTGATTTCGGTCACCATGGCGCGGGATACCACGTCACGCGAAGCCAGATCCTTGGCATTCGGCGCGTAACGTTCCATGAAGCGCTCACCTGCGCTGTTGCGCAAGATACCGCCTTCACCACGCACACCTTCGGTAATCAGCACACCAGCACCGGCTACGCCAGTGGGGTGGAACTGCCAGAATTCCATATCTTCCAGCGGGATACCGGCACGAGCGGCCATACCCAGACCATCACCGGTATTGATGAAGGCGTTGGTGGAAGAAGCAAAGATACGGGTATACACCGCCAGTCGCAAACAGGGTAGCCTTGGCTTGGAACACCACGATTTCCGAGGTTTCCATTTCCAGCGCCACAACGCCCTGAACCACGCCTTCAGCATCGCGGATCAGATCAAGAGCCATCCATTCCACGAAGAAGTGGGTATTGGCACGGACGTTACGCTGGTACAACGCGTGCAGCATGGCGTGACCGGTACGGTCAGCGGCTGCGCAAGCACGGCGAACCGGTTTTTCACCGAAGTTCGACATGTGACCACCAAACGGACGTTGGTAAATCGTCCCGTCAGGGTTACGGTCAAAAGGCATACCGAAGTGTTCAAGCTCTACCACGACTTTCGGTGCTTCACGGCACATGAATTCGATGGCGTCTTGGTCGCCCAGCCAGTCCGACCCCTTCACGGTGTCGTACATGTGCCAGTGCCAGTGATCCTTCTCGGAGTTACCCAGCGAAGCAGACACACCACCTTGGGCTGCCACCGTGTGAGAACGGGTCGGGAACACTTTGGAGATAACGGCAGTTTTCAGACCTGCTTCAGAAAGCTGGAGGGCGGCTCGCATGCCGGCGCCACCGGCACCCACGATCACAGCGTCAAAATGACGAACAGGAACATTCATTACAGCCCCCAGACAACTTTAACTGAGTAGATGAAACAGGACACCAGCCAAACCAGCGTGAAAACATGCAAACCCAGACGCAGGCCCACCGGCTTGATGTAGTCCATCCATACATCGCGAATACCCACCCAGACGTGCATCAGCACAGCCAGAATGGTGGTCTGGGTCAAAACTTGCACCCATACATGACCAAAAAACGCTTTCCAGCCGTCGTAGCTGGATGGCACCGTCAACAGGAACACTGCCAGTGCTACGGTATAGATCATCATGATCACGGCCGTTGCACGTTGCAGTATCCAGTCCCGCAGACCGTAGTGAGCACCTACTACAATACGATTTACCATAGTGATACCCCCAAGATAACCGTCAGGGCCAGGCTGACAGCGAGCACGGTTTTCGCAGTTGCGCGGGCAGTCTGCAGATCGAGTCCTTTATGGATATCGAGCAACAGGAAACGGATACCGGCACAGAAGTGATGCAAATAGGCCCACAACAAACCGATGAGAACAATCTTCATCAGCGGGTGAGACACTACGGCACGGTAAGTTTCGAACGCGTCAGCGGAGCTGAGGGAACCGTGAAGAAGGTAAATCAACAGCGGGAGTGAAAAGAAGAGCGCCACACCACTGATCCGGTGCAGGATCGAGACAATACCCGGAAGGGGTAGCCTGATCGCGGCCAGATCCGAGGTGCTTCGGTCGTTGCTTCTGCATATGGCTTCCTTGGATGTTTTTGAACCAAGAGGTTATATCCAGACCCCTGACAGCGAGGTCCGCCTGAAGGGTTCCACCCTTGTTACTTCGGGCAGTTCCCCCTCAATACCTGTCATGCCGCACGATACAGCAGGTGCAGTATGACTGGAGAATTCTAGCAAAAACTGGAGCTCTTCGGCCCGTTTTTTGCCTGACAATGTTTGAAACGAATCACAACCCCGGCTAACGGGTCATCACGGTATAAGCCAGATCCTGCGTGAGACAATAACGCTCACGCCACTCGATCCGCTCTCCATCCACTGTTGATGACAACCTCAGCACACTCAAAACCGGCAAATCGAGCGAGGCGCCATGCTGCTCGAGCAAACTGGCTTCCTCGCGCGGCAACATGATCGCCCGAAATTGCTCGCTAACCAATTTCACGCGCACACCGAAACGCTGCTGCAACATGGCGTACACCCCTGTGGAGGTACGCAGCCAGTGAGACTCCAATTCTTCGAAACGCTCAGCCGGTAAATAAACATCATCCAACGCTACCGGGCGGCCACGCAGCCGCCAGAGTTGACGGATCCGATGCAGCGCTGCGCCACGCCGCAAACCCAAGGCATCAGCCATTTCTTCATGGGCATTGACCCGAGACAGGCCGAGGAACTCGCGCATCAGGCTGTCTGGCGTTTCATCAAACAACCCCGGGGTCAGCAGACGACCAGCCTCCCAATCGCTCGCTACCTCCGCAATGAACGTCCCCCCTGCCCTGCTGGCGGTACAACACGCCTTCGCCAACCAATTCCGTCAGCGCCTTGCGAACCGTTCCCTGACTGACCGACATCTGTTCGGCCAACTCCCACTCACTAGGCAGCGCCTCTGCCGCAGACCATTCACCGGCACAAATGCGCTGGGTAAGCAGTTGCTTGATTTGGGCATATAACGGCTGCTTAAGCTCAATGTCTTACCTACCATAGTCGACTTTTTATCACCAATTAAATCAAGCGTAAAGACAAGTCTTATATAAGACATAAGTTTTTATGCAGCATAACAGAAGCCGATAGTCCGAATCCACCGCCACAAGGAGAAGACTACGTGTTACACTCCCCAGCACATTGAAAGCACAGAGCAACATCTGTCATCTCACTCAACGGATAAATCAAAGGAGAGTCCGCCAATGAAAGCTCCCGTTCGCGTTGCTATCACCGGTGCCGCCGGTCAAATCGGCTACAGCCTGCTGTTCCGTATCGCCAGTGGTGAAATGCTGGGCAAAGACCAACCGGTCATCCTGCAACTGCTCGACCTGCCGCAAGCGCAAACCGCCGTTAAAGGCGTAATGATGGAACTGGAAGACTGTGCCTTCCCGCTGCTGGCAGGCATGATCGCTACCGACGACCCGAATGTTGCTTTCAAGGATGCTCAGGTTGCCCTGCTGGTTGGTGCCCGTCCGCGTAGCAAAGGCATGGAACGTAAAGACCTGCTGGAAGCCAACGGCGCCATCTTTACCGTTCAAGGCAAAGCACTGAACGACAATGCAGATCGCAACGTCAAGGTTCTGGTTGTTGGCAACCCGGCCAACACCAACGCTTACATCGCCATGAAGAGCGCTCCGGATCTGAATCCGAAGAACTTCACCGCCATGTTGCGTCTGGACCACAACCGCGCGCTGTCGCAGTTGGCTGCCAAAACCGGCAAACCGGTTGCTGCAATTGAAAAACTGGCTGTTTGGGGTAACCACTCGCCGACCATGTACGCTGATTACCGTTTCGCCACCATCGATGGCCAGCCGGTAAAAGACATGATCAATGACGACGTATGGAACCGCGACGTATTCCTGCCGACCGTCGGCAAACGTGGCGCCGCCATCATCGAAGCACGTGGCTTGTCTTCTGCTGCTTCCGCCGCCAATGCTGCCATCGACCACATCCGCGACTGGTCTTTGGGCACCAACGGCAAGTGGGTTACCATGGGTATTCCGTCCGATGGTTCTTACGGCATTCCGGAAGGCGTCATGTACGGCTTCCCGGTTGTATGCGAAAATGGCGAATACAAGATTGTTCAAGGTCTGGAAATCGACGAGTTCAGCCGTGAGCGCATGAACCTGACCTTGGCTGAGCTTGAAGAAGAGCGTGCGGCCATTGCCCATCTGTTCGGTTAATTCTTAACCTGGCAGTCAGATAAAAGCGCACCGAAAGGTGCGCTTTTTGTATTGGGCCGGGTAAATCCGCCAGCCAGACCAATCATCCCAAAAGCTTTTGATTTGGAGTACTCCAGCATGGAAGTTGAAGTTATCAACCAGATTGCCGCCAAGATCGACAACCTGGCCGCACGGATCACCGATATTCGGGGGTATCTTTGACTACGACGGCAAACGTGACCGTCTGGAAGAAGTTGTCCGCCTGACTGAAGACCCGGAAATCTGGAACGACCCGAAACGGGCACAGGATCTGGGACGCGAGCGCAAGCAGCTGGAAGACGTTGTACTGGTGCTGGACAAGATCGGCGCCACGGTGGAAGACAGCCGCGAGCTGTTTGACATGGCTCGGGAAGAAAACGACGACGATACGTTTGCTTCGCTGGAAGCCGACTTGGCTGGCGTCGAGGAAAAAGTTTCCCAACTGGAGTTCCGCAGAATGTTCCATGATCCGATGGATCCGAACAACTGCTTCCGGATATTCAGGCAGGCGTTAAGCGGCACCGAAGCTCAGGATTGGGCTTAGCATGCTGCTACGCATGTATGTGCGCTACGCCGAACGCAAAGGCTTCAAGGTGGAGATTCTGGAAGAATCGGAAGGCGAAGTCGCAGGCATCACCAGTGCCACCATCAAGATTGAAGGCGAATACGCCTTTGGCCTGCTGCGTACCGAAGTGGGGGTGCATCGACTGGTGCGCGTATCACCTTTTGACTCGAACGCCCGCCGCCATACCTCGTTTTCGTCGGTATTCGTCTATCCGGAAGTGGACGACAGCATTGAGGTCGACATCAATCCAGCTGATTTGCGCGTGGACACCTACCGTGCATCCGGTGCCGGTGGTCAGCACATCAACAAGACCGACTCGGCAGTCCGGATTACCCACTTGCCAACCAATATCGTCGTGCAATGCCAAAATGACCGCTCGCAGCACCGCAACCGCGACGAAGCCATGCAGATGCTGCGCGCCAAGCTCTATGAACTGGAGCTGAAAAAGCGCAACGAGGCCAAGCAGGCACTGGAAGACACAAAAACCGACGTGGGTTGGGGACACCAGATCCGCTCGTATGTGTTTGATCAGTCGCGAATCAAGGATCTGCGCACCAGCTACGAAGTTGGCAACATCAAGGGAGTCATGGATGGCGACCGGATGGATTTATCGAGGCAAGCCTCAAGCAAGGCGTCTGATCAAGTTGGCCGCAAGGCTGGGGCGGGCTGCAGGTCCGCCAGTACCCGCAGTAGTAACGGAGTCATCATGTCTGAACACGAACAAACAGCACCCAGCCAAGACGAAAACCAGATCATGGCGGAACGCCGCCTGAAACTTAAGAACATTCGCGAGAAGGGTATCGCCTTCCCGAACGACTTCAAGCGCACCCACTTTGCCAAGAAGCTGCAGGAGGCTCATGCTTAAGCAAAGAACGTGAGCAGCTGGAAGAGGAAAAGATCGAGGTTGCCGTAGTTGGCCGAATGATGCTCAAGCGTGTCATGGGCAAAGCCAGTTTTGCCACGCTGCAGGATGGCAGCGGCCGCATCCGAGGCATTTATTTCCAATGATGGTGTCGGCATTGATCAACACGCCGAATTCAAGCGCTTTGACATGGGTGACATCGTGGCAGTGCGCGGTGCACTGTTCAAAACCAAGACTGGCGAATTGACGGTACATGCCACGGAAGTGCGGCTGCTGTCCAAGAGTCTGCGTCCGCTGCCGGAAAAATTCCATGGTCTGACCGATCAGGAGCAGAAATACCGCCAGCGCTATCTTGACCTGATCATGAACGAGCACTCGCGCGATGTATTCGTGAAGCGCTCGCGCATTGTCCGAGGGTGTGCGTGACTACATGGTGGCGCAGGACTATCTGGAAGTGGAAACGCCGATGATGCACCCGATCCCGGGCGGCGCCACGGCCAAGCCGTTCATTACGCACCACAATGCGCTGGACATGGCACTCTACCTGCGCATCGCGCCGGAACTCTACCTGAAACGGCTGATTGTTGGCGGTCTGGAGCGGGTGTTTGAAGTTAACCGCAACTTCCGTAACGAAGGCATGAGTACCCGTCACAATCCAGAATTCACCATGATGGAGTTTTACGAGGCCTATGCCGACTATCACCGCATGATGGAAATGACGGAAGGCATCATCCAGAAAGTGGCTCGTGACGTATGCGGCAGCGTGCATCTGCAGTATCAAGGCAAGCCGGTGGACCTGTCGCGTTTCGAACGCCTGACCATCACTGATGCCATCAAGAAATACAACCCGCACTATACCGACGAGCAACTGCATGACCGTGCCTTCCTCAAGGCGGAAATCCAGCGTCTGGGCGGCAAACCGGTGCTTGTCGATGGCATTGGCGGGCTGCAACTGTCGCTATTTGAGGAAACCACCGAAGAGAAACTGTGGAATCCGACCTTCATCATCGATTACCCGGTAGAAGTCTCGCCACTGGCCCGTGCCTCCGATAGCCGCGAAGGCATTACCGAACGCTTTGAGCTGTTTGTCGTCGGTCGTGAACTGGCCAACGGCTACTCCGAGTTGAACGACCCGGAAGATCAAGCGGCGCGTTTCATGGAACAAGTGAAACAGAAAGATGCCGGTGATGACGAAGCGATGCACTACGATGCCGACTATGTACGTGCACTGGAATACGGTATGTCGCCGACCGGCGGCTGCGGGATTGGTATCGACCGCTTGGTGATGCTGCTGACTGATAGCGCCTCTATCCGCGATGTGATCCTGTTCCCGCAAATGCGTCCGGAATAAGCACTGAATCGCCGTACGCAAAAAAGGTTGGCCGAATTCGGCCAACCTTTTTTATTGCATCACGTCCAAACAAACCCGGGCATTCATCAGGAAGAAGGCTGCGGCGGCAGCAAGGTTTCATTGAGTAGCAACTTGACGAAATCTTCTGCTGGCAATGGTTTGGCCAACAGATACCCCTGTACCTGATCACACCCCTGTTCGCGCAGGAACTGCCACTGTTCGAGCGTTTCCACGCCTTCGGCCACCACCTTCATGTTGAGGTTCTTGGCCATATTGATGATGGCCTTGGAAATGGCAGTATCGTCCGAGTCGTTGGGAATATCCTGCACGAACGAGCGATCGATCTTGAGTTTGTCCGCCTTGAAGCGCTTGAGGTAAGACAAACTGGAGTAGCCGGTCCCAAAGTCGTCAATCGACAACTGCAGCCCCATCGACTTGATGGCATCGATGGTCTGGATGGTAGAACTCACATCATCCATGATCACGCTTTCGGTGACTTCAATATCCAGCACGTTGCCAGCCAAACCGTTAGAAGTCAGCGAGCGTTGCAACACCTCACTCAAGTCTTGTTGACGGAACTGCAACGCGGAAAGGTTAATCGCCAGCGAGAGCTTGGGTAGCCCTTCGCGTTGCCATTCGGCCAACTGGCGGCAGGCTTCACGAATCACCCAATTGCCCACTTGCACGATAAAGCCACGCTCTTCCGCCACGCTGATAAAGCGCGCAGGCCCCAGCAGTCCAAGCGCCGGATGCTGCCAACGGATCAGTGCTTCAGCCCCCAGAATACGGCCGGTCGCCATTTCCACTTGCGGCTGGTAATGCAGCACAAATTCGCTGCGCTCCAGAGCAAAGCGCAGCTGGCTTTCTACCGCCAGTGTTTCGCGTGCCCGCGCGTTGAGATCGGCGGTATAGAACTTGTAGCTGTTACGGCCGGAAGATTTGGCGTGGTACATCGCCGCGTCGGCATTGCGCACCAGAGTTTCGAAATCACGCCCATCATCCGGATAGACACTGATGCCGATCGAGGACGTAATGGTGAGCACATGATTATGCAGGTCTATCGAATCGACAAACGCATCACGGATTTTTTCTGCCGCGATGGCCGCTTCGCTCGGATCGGAGATCACCGGCAACAGGATGATGAACTCGTCCCCCCCTTGCCGCGCCAACGTCTCGCCCGGTCCCAATACCGACTTGATGCGGTCCGCCGCCACTTGCAACAAGGTGTCGCCAGCAGAATGGCCAAGCGATTCATTGACAGTCTTGAAGCGGTCCAGATCCAAAAGCAGTAAGGCCAGACGCTGGCCGTCGCGGTTGGCATTCTGAATAGCAAGATCCACGCGATCATGCATGTGAGCACGGTTGGGCAGATTGGTGAGCACATCGAAATGCGCCAGGAACTGGATACGTTCGTCTGCTGCCTTGCGTTCGGTCAGATCACTGAAGATGGCGACGTAGTGTGTGACCTCGCCCAGCAAGTTGCGCACGGCGTTGATGGCCAGCCATTCCGGATAGATTTCACCGTTCTTGCGGCGATTCCACACTTCGCCCTGCCATGACCCTTGCTCATTGAGCAGCGACCACATCTGATCGTAAAAATCGGCATCGTCTTAAGCCCGATGACAGCACGCTGGTTTTCTGCCCCAGCACTTCTTGCTGGTTGTAACCGGTGATCTCGGTAAAGGCGCGGTTGACACTGCGGATACGTTTTTCGGCATCGGTGATCATGATGCCTTCCACCGTGTTTTCAAACACCTTGGCCGCCAGTTGCACGCGCTCTTCCGCCGCGCGTTTTTCCGAAATATCGCGCACCATGCGCCAGACAGCATTGATTCGGCCAAACGAATCACGCATGGCGACAGTTTTGACACTCACCGGCACCGGATTACCAAAGCGGTTGATGTAAGTGGCCTCGAACTCATCACAATAGCCGAAACGCAACACCTTGTTGTCCAGATTGAACCGTTCCAGCGCTTCACTTTCCTGCCCGACCAGCGACCAGAAATTTTGCAGTTTCAACTGATCGAGGCTGTAACACATCAAGTTGAGAAACGCCGGGTTGGCATCGATCACCTGCCCGTCCAGCGAGCTGATGACGATACCGTCGAGATTGGACCAGAACAGTTCGCGGTATTTGTTTTCCGAGCGACGCAGGGCATCTTCCACTTCGCGGCGGCGCGCGATGTCGCCCTCCAGCGCCGGGTTTTGGAGCGCAATTCGTCGATCAGGCGCTTGAGTTCGGCACGCGTCCATTCCAGATGCTTACCCAAGCGGCCGATCTCGTCGCGCCGCAACCAGTAAAAGGGAGAATCCAGTTTGAGTTCGGCCAACTGTGTGGCCTGCTCGGCGAGGCTACGCATCGGCCGCAGAAAGCGCGAATGCAGAATTGCCATGATGAGCAAAATGGACAGCAAAAGCTGTGCCGCGAGGATCAGCAGAATGTTCTTGATCTGGTTGCGCAGCTCAATGGCCGGTGTTCGGTATCGAACTCCATGGTGACCGGCCGATTTCTTCGCCACGATACACCACCGGCTTCTGCACAAACGACACGCCACCGATGCGGCGCTCGCCACGCTGGGTGGAAAGAAACACCTGATTGGACTGGGTATCCGTCACGCGAATGGAGATAACGCGGCCATCTTCCATCACCGAAGCCAGCAAAGGGCTGCTTACCGGCGGCTGAGATTCCACAACGGTTCCTGCATCCCCAGCGCGACAATATCCAGCAAGCGCTTCTGGTCAACCTGTAACTCGTTATTGAGGCTGTCGCGCTGAATATTGAAGCTGATATAGCTGATGATCGAGGCAGGAATGAGCAGCCCGAGAATAACCGCGATCAGAAAGACCGTTCTTAGCGACAGACTTGAGGTGACACGCTGTTTTTCTTCCAAAGGGTATGCCATTTCGCGTTTTTTCGCCCACCAAAGTCACAGGCCGACACCTGCACTGCGAAGTATTGTTTATGGTATATCGGAGTATACACGGCATATTCCGTTGCGCTGCCGCTCCCGCCCCAAATTACAGCTAAAAAACAACCACCTGACAGACAGCATCAACGACGATGACACGTTACACCCGTCGTGCCAAGCCCTCATTTGCCATGATCAGGGCTGACGCCTACAATCCACGGCATTCTGAAGACTGAAGGACGATCCGTCACATGCCCCAGTCATGCTATGACACTATTATTACCGCTCGCTGGATCATTACCGTCGAAGCGGATGGCGAAGTGCTGGAAAACCATGCCATCGCCATCAAGAATGGCAGAATTGCCGCCATTTTTCCAGCGGATCAAGCCAGCGCCATGGAAGCGCGGCAACGGGTTGATTTAGGCCATCATGTCTTGATGCCGGGCCTGATCAATCTGCATGGTCATTCGGCCATGACACTGTTGCGCGGTCTGGCTGATGACAAGGCGCTGATGGACTGGCTGAACAACTATATCTGGCTTAGCTGAAGGCAAGCATGTTCGCGATGACTTCGTGTTTGATGGCGCGATGATCGCCATGGCCGAGATGATTCGTGGCGGTAGCACCACCATCAATGACATGTACTTCTATCACGGCGCCATGGCTCGTGCCGGGCTGGCTTCCGGCATGCGTACCTTTGTGGGCTGTTCCATTCTGGAATTCCCCACCAACTACGCGCAAAACGCCGACGACTACATCAGCAAAGGGTTGGCCGAACGCCGCGAGTTCCCTGGGCGAAGAACTGGTGACCTTTACCCCGGCGCCGCATGCGCCATATACCGTCTCGGATGACACCTTCCGCAAGGTCGTGATGCTGGCCGAGCAGGAAGACATGCTGATTCACTGCCACATTCACGAAACCAGCGAAGAAGTGGAGAACAGCGTCAAGGAACGCCACCAGCGCCCGCTGGCACGACTGAAAGAGCTGGGCGTGCTGTCGCCACGGCTGATCGCCGCGCACATGGTGCACCTGAATGCGGACGAGATCGAACTGGCTGCACGCCATGGCATCTCCATCGTGCACAACCCGGCCTCCAACATGAAACTGGCTTCCGGCATTGCACCGGTCAACGCTTTGCTCGCTGCCGGAGTGAACGTCGGGATTGGTACCGATGGTGCCGCCTCCAACAACAAGCTGGACATGTTGGCCGAAACCCGGCTCACCGCGCTACTAGCCAAGGTGGGCACTCTCGACCCGACCGCGGTTCCGGCCGCGACGGCCCTGCGCATGGCCACGCTGCATGGCGCCAAAGCGCTGGGCATTGATGACAAGGTGGGTTCGGTCCGCGTGGGCAAACAGGCCGACCTGATCGCCATCGATCTGTCGGATATCGAAACGGCACCGGCCTTCGACCCGATTTCGCATGTGGTTTATGCGGCTTAGGCCGCGAACAGGTCACCCATAGCTGGGTCAACGGCCGGGCGCTGCTGGCCAATCGTCAGCTGCTGACACTGGATGAAATCGAACTGAAAGCCAAGGCCGAAGACTGGCGCACGCGCATTCTGGCGAGGTAAGACATGAGCAATGTAGACGAACTGGAGCTGGACAAATTCAGTCAGCTCGCCCACAAATGGTGGGATACCAATAGCGAATTCAAACCGCTGCACGAAATCAACCCGCTGCGACTGGATTATATCGACGGGCATGCCGCCATCGCAGGCAAGGCGGTACTGGATGTCGGCTGTGGCGGCGGGATTCTGGCGGAAAGCATGGCCCGCCGTGGCGCGCAGGTCACCGGCATTGATCTGGCCAAAAAATCGCTGAAAGTGGCACAACTGCACAGCCCGGAATCCGGCATTGCCGTGGATTACCGCTGCGTGGCCGTGGAAACGTTGGCCGAAGAAGCACCGGCCAGCTTCGACGTGGTCACCTGCATGGAAATGCTGGAACATGTGCCAGACCCGGAAAGCGTGGTGCGCAGCTGCGCACAACTGGTACGCCCCGGCGGCTGGGTATTCTTCTCCACGCTCAACCGCAACGCCAAGTCCTATCTGCTGGCCGTGGTGGGTGCGGAATACCTGCTCAACATGCTGCCGCGCGGCACGCACGACTATGCCCGCTTTATCAAGCCGTCGGAACTCTCACGCATGACCCGGCATGCCGGGCTGGACGCCGTGGAAGTCAGCGGCATGAGCTATAACCCGCTGACCCGCATCTACGCACTGGGTGAAGACACGCAGGTGAATTACTTGCTGGCCTGCCGTCGGCCTGCACAGTAAAACTAAAGCGTCGCGCATGACCAACACGGGCCTTCGTCTGACGAAGGCCCGCTTGTTTTCTTCCCTGCCCCGTTCTGCATCATCATACAATGCGTCAATATCGAAGAATTGACGCTCACTATTGTCAAACAGCCGGACGATCCCCATGTCCGGATTGTCGAGCACAGACGTACATTGCAAAATAATAATATTAGAAGATGGAGAGATTAATGACCTTCAAGGCGACCGACTCGCTGGCCGAACAAATCGCCCAATATCTGGGCAACCAGATCATTCAGGGCCAAGTGGCGCCGGGTGAGCGCATTCAGGAGCTACGCATCGCGTCAGAACTGCGCGTCAGCCGCGGCTCGGTGCGCGAAGCGTTGCTGATTTTGCAACGTCGCCATCTGGTCGAGATTTTTCCGCGCCGTGGCGCCGTCGTCTCCAGCATTACCGCCAGTGATGTACGCGACTTTTTTGAATTATGGTTTCTGTTGCTGGATCGCGCCGTCTGCCACCTGGCGCTGGCGTGGCGCAATGAAGATCTGGCCGTTTTTTTCGAACTGATGGCACAACTGGATGCCTGCCATAGCCAGCATGACCTGCAAGGATTTTACGAAAACGGCGTCGAGTTTCTGCGCGCCCTGTATACGCATGATAGCAATCGCTACCTGAGAGACACCTTGCTCGATCTGCTGCCACTCACCCAGCGCTGCGTGCACGCCATTCTGCGGGCAGGCAAGAGCCAGATCAGCCACACGCATCGCTTCCTCAACGATTTGCTCAAGGCCATCATCGCACGCGACACCGACAGCCTGCATGCCTGTGTCACGGCTTTTGGCAAGGATTACAGCCTGCTCGCGCAGCAATCGGCGGTGGCACTGGAAGGCAGCGCCCCCCGCTAATTACGATAGATTTCGGCCAACCTTTAGCGGCGACGGTAAGTCACAAAGGCATAGGCCAGACCTTGCGCGCTGACGTGTTCTTCGCGCGCACTTTCCTGCCAGAGGGCGGCATCAATCGCCGGGAAATGAGCGTCGCCCTCATAATCGACGGCGATTTCCGTCAAGCAGATGACATCGGCCTGCCCGATCGCCTGCTGATACAGCTCTGCCCCACCAATGAGGCACACCTCGTCAACATCCCCTGCTGCGGCCAGAGCCTGCTCGAGTGAATGCACCACCGTCACGCCATCGGCCTGCCAGTCTACCTGACGGGTAATCACGATATTCAGCCGCCCGGGTAACGGTCGGCCAATCGATTCATACGTCTTGCGCCCCATCAGCACCGGTTTACCCAGCGTCACCGCCTTGAAATGCTTGAGGTCTTCCGGCAAATGCCGGGCAACTGGTTATTGATGCCTATGGTGTGGTTACGCGCCTTGGCCGCCACCAGTGTCAGCATGGGTTTGTTCATACCGCTACCTGTGCCTTGATATGGGGATGCGGATCGTAGCCTTGCAGCGAGAAATCCTCGAAGCGGAAGGCAAACAGATCGGTCACATCCGGGTTGATCTGCATGGTGGGCAATGGTCGCGGTTCACGGGTCAACTGCAACTGAGCCTGTTCCAGATGGTTGCTATAAATATGCGCATCCCCCAGCGTGTGGACAAAATCCCCCGGCTGCAAACCGCACACCTGCGCCACCATCATGGTCAACAAGGCGTAGGAAGCAATATTGAACGGTACGCCAAGGAAAATGTCGGCCGAACGCTGATACAGCTGGCAGGACAAACGCCCATCTGCGACATAAAACTGGAACAGGCTGTGGCACGGCGGCAGCGCCATTTCATCCACCAGCGCCGGGTTCCAGTGCCGAAACAATCAGGCGACGGGAATCGGGAGAGCGCTTGATCATGTCGACCACATTGCTAATCTGGTCGATATGACGGCCATCCGGCGCCTACCAGCTGCGCCACTGGTAACCGTAAACCGGGCCCAGATCGCCATTTTCGTCGGCCCATTCGTCCCAGATGGATACGCCGTTTTCCTTGAGATAGCGAATATTGGTGTCGCCGGACAAGAACCACAGCAACTCGTGCACGATGGACTTGAGGTGCAGTTTCTTGGTGGTAATCAGCGGAAAACCATCGGCCAGATTAAAGCGCATCTGGTAACCGAAGACCGAGCGGGTACCGGTACCGGTACGGTCGGTTTTGTCATGACCATGTTGCAACACATGGCGCATCAGGTCGAGATACTGTTGCATGGAAAAGTTACCGGAAAATAGCCGGTCATTTTAACCGGTATTCGCAAGAATGAAATGTTATTCAGGCACGGCTGACTGGCACAAAATGGAGCCAATCAGGCCAAACAGCAGACCACAACAGGCTGGCCCGGGCTCCGCGCTTAGGCTACCATCGACAGGTTTGTTTCCATAGCATATTTTCCCCGGCCAGATGGCAGAAGACTCCGACCTCGAACGCACAGAACCCGCGTCAGCCAAACGGCTGCAAACCGCGCGGGAAGAAGGCAACATCCCGCGTTCGCGCGAGTTGTCGACGTTTGCCGTCACCATGACCGGCGTGGCGCTGTTGATGACGCTGGGCGGCAAGATCGCCACCGCCCTGATGCAGATCATGCAGCAGATTTTTACCTTCGATCAGACGGTGGTGCATAAAACCGAGCCGGTTCTACTGCGCTTTCGCGAATCCTTCTTCACTATCGCCTGGCAGTTGTTGCCACTGTTTGGCGCGCTGTTCATCGTGGCCGCGCTGGTACCGTTATTCGTCGGCGGCTGGAACTTTACCCTGAAAACGGTCGAGCCAAAATTTTCCAAGCTCAATCCGTTAAGTGGCATCAAGCGGCTGTTTTCGGTCACCTCAGCGACCGAAGCGCTCAAGGCCATCCTGAAAAGCATGCTGATTGGCGGCGTGGCCACCTGGTTCATCTGGAAGGAACGCGCCGATCTGGTTGGCCTGATTTCCATGCCACTGGAAAGCGGCATCGCCAAGATGGCGGACATGATGATCCACACCTTCTTTGTGGTCACCGGGGCCATGCTGATGCTGGTGGTGGTGGATGTGCCCTTCCAGCTGTGGAACTACCACAAGCAATTGCGCATGACCAAGGAAGAGGTCAAACAGGAATTCAAGGAAGCCGAAGGCTCGCCCGAGGTAAAAGGCCGCATCCGTCAGATGCAGCGTGAAGCCGCCCGCAAGCGCATGATGCAGGAAGTTCCTTCGGCCAACGTCATCGTCACCAACCCGACACACTATGCGGTGGCGATCAAATACAAGGAAGGCATGGCCGCACCGCAGGTGGTGGCCAAAGGTTCGCTCAAGCTGGCCGCCCGGATCGTGGATACCGGCAAGGAAAACAAGGTGACGGTGATGCGTGCCCCCAGCTTTGCCCGGGCACTGTATTTTCATGCGGAACTGGGGCAGGACATCCCGGCCAAACTCTACTCGGCCGCCGCTCAGGTGCTGGCCTATGTTTACCAGTTGAATGTGTACCAGACCAACGGCGGGCTGGCGCCGGTCTACCCGGATCAGCTGGAAGTTCCACCCGAACTTGACCCGGAAAGCAAACCCCAGCAAGATGCGGCGCCGGACAAGGCCAGCAAGCAGGATCATGACAGGCGTTAAATGGATTCCCTACTCGATACACTGAAACGCTTCAACTACACCCGCCGGCCGGGCCCATCCTCATCATCCTCATTCTGACGATGATGGTGTTGCCGTTGCCGCCGGTGCTGCTGGATATTTTCTTTACCTTCAATATTGCGGTATCCGTCATCGTGCTGCTGGTTGGCATCAACGTGCGCCAGCCGCTGGATTTCTCGTCGTTTCCTTCCGTCTTGCTGATTACCACGCTGCTGCGGCTGTCGCTGAACGTCGCCTCCAGCCGGGTGATTCTGCTGGAAGGCCATACCGGTGCCGATGCCGCTTAAGAAGGTCATCGAGTCGTTCTCCCACTTTCTGGTGGGCGGCAATATCGCCATTGGTATTGTGGTGTTCGTCATCCTGACCATCATCAACTTCGTGGTGATCACCAAGGGCGCCGGACGGATTGCCGAAGTCAGCGCCCGCTTCACACTGGATGCCATGCCCGGCAAACAGATGGCGATTGATGCCGACCTCAACTAAGCCTGATCGGCGAAGAAGACGCCCGCCGCCGCCGTGCCACCATTGCCGAAGAAGCCAACTTCTTCGGCTCCATGGATGGTGCCTCGAAGTTCGTGCGCGGCGATGCCATGGCATCCTGATCATCATCATCAACATTGTCGGCGGGCTGATTGTCGGCATCGTTCAGCATGATCTGGCCGCCGGACAAGCGGCCGAGACCTATACCCTGCTCACCATCGGTGACGGTCTGGTCGCCCAGATTCCGGCGCTGATCATCTCTACCGCCGCCGGTATCGTGGTATCGCGCGTGGGCACCGACAAGGACATGTCCGAACAGTTTTTCGGCCAACTGTTCACCAAAGCGCCGGTGCTTTACATCACCGCTGGCGTACTGGGGCTGATCGGCATGATTCCCAACATGCCGCACTTTGCCTTCCTGCTGATTGCTTAAGCACGCTGGCCGGGCTGGCGTGGATGATGGAAAAACGCCAACTGGCGGCAGAGCAACAACAGCAACAAGCCGAAGCCGCCGCGCCGCCACCGGAACAGCCGATGGCCGAAGTCAGCTGGAACGACGTGCAACATGTCGATCAACTCGGGCTGGAAGTCGGCTATCGCCTGATACCGCTGGTGGACCGCAGTCAGGATGGCGAACTGCTGCGCCGCATCCGCGGCATCCGCAAAAAGATTGCCCAAGAGCTGGGCTTTCTGGTGCCGGTACACATCCGCGACAATCTGGAAATCAAACCCAATGCCTACCGCATCTTGCTCAAGGGCGTGGAAGTGGGCGAAGGCGAGGCCTATATCGGCCAGTATCTGGCCATCAATCCGGGACGTGTCAGCGGAGAGTTGGTAAGCGCACCTACCACCGACCCGGCATTTGGCCTGCTTAAACGGTGTGGATCGACGCTTAAGCGCGAGGAAGCCCAGACGCTGGGCTACACCGTGGTCGATGCCAGTACCGTTGTCGCCACGCACATCTCCAACCTGCTGCAAAACCACGCGGCAGAACTGCTGGGCCGCGAGGAAGTCCGGGCACTGATCGACCATCAGGCCAAGGAATCGCCAAAACTGATCGAGGATCTGGTGCCCAAGATCATCCCGATCAGCACGTTGCAAAAAGTGCTGCAACAATTGTTGACCGACGGCATCCACATCCGCGACTTCCGGACCATCGTGGAAACGCTGTCCGACCATATTGGCACCACACAGGACATCGACGAACTCACCTCGGCCGTGCGTACCGCCCTGTCACGCGTCATCGTGCAGCAGCTGTTCCCCGGCGAAACCGAATTGCCGTTGATGACACTGGAACCGGCACTGGAAAATGTGCTGCTGCAGGCCGTGCAATCCAAGACCGGCGGCGGACTGGAGCCGGGTTGGCCGAAAATCTGCTGTCCAGCGCCGCACAAGAAGCAGAGCAAGTGGAAAATCAGGGTTACAATCCGGTGCTGCTCACGCCACCCGGTTTGCGGCCATTATTAGCACGTTTCCTGCGCCGGGCACTCCCGCAATTGCGCGTGATCTCGCATAATGAGATACCTGATAATAAATCCATTCGTATAATTGCCGTCATCGGAGGCAGCAAGGGCTAATAACAGATGGTGGTAAAAAAATTCTTCGGCAAAACCACACGAGATGCACTGCGACAAGTTCGGGAAGAACTCGGTGCGGACGCCTTGATCCTGTCCAACCGCCCCACCATGGGCGGGGGGTGGAAATCATGGCCGTGGCCGATGCCGATGTGGCCAACCCGGCAACCACCTTGTCCACGTCGTCCAGCCGTCATCCGCCACGCAACGCCCCGGCGGCCAACCGTCCGGCCCCGGTGACGCCAACCCATAGCGGCAGTGCCGTCAACCGGGCCATTGCCCGCACCTATGCCATGCCGGTCGAGCCGCTGGAAAGCCCGGCCCCTCCGCGACTGGAAACTGCACCACCGCGCGCCGTGCCACAAAGCGCTCAGGCCTTTGCCAGCATGACGGAACCGGTCAGCGCCCAGCCGCCGGTGCCGCCGCCAGTTACCCGGCGTGAAGCCCCTCGCGCCCCGGCCCCTGCCGTCCCGGTTGAACCTGTCGCACCGCCCAGCGCACCGCTCGCGACCGAAGAACCGGAAGTGATGGCTCAGGAACTGAAGCAGATCGGTGACGAGATCAAGTTGCTACGCAGCCTGTTGCAAAGCCAGCTGGCGAGCTTTGCCTGGTCGGATATGGAAGGCAAAGCACCCAACCGCATCGAGCTGTTCAAACATCTGCTGACCATGGGTTTTAGCGCCAGCCTGATCCGCCAGCTGATCGAAAAAATGCTTAGCTGCAGTATCAAGGTGACGTGGCCATCAAATGGGCCCGTTCGGCCCTGATGCACAACCTGAAATGTGCCAATGCCGATCAGGAACTGATGGACAAGGGCGGAATCTACGCGCTGGTCGGCCCCACCGGCGTGGGCAAAACCACCACGGTTGCCAAACTGGCCGCTCGCGCCACCATGCGTTTTGGCGCCCAGCATGTGGCATTGGTCACCACCGACAGTTACCGGATTGGCGCACAGGACCAACTGCGCATTTACGGCAAAATTCTGGGCGTTCCGGTTTTTTCCGTACAAAACGAAGGCGACCTGCAACTGACGTTGGCCGATCTGGCCAGCCGTCACTTGGTGTTCATCGATACCGTGGGCATGGGGCAGCGTGATGCCCGCGTTGCCACGCAAACCGAGCTGTTCCGCGCTGCGGGCCGCCCGGTGGAGCGCCTGCTGCTGCTGGCCGCCAACGCCGACGGCCACACGCTGGAAGACGTCGTACGCCACTATCGCGGCGGCGGGCTGGCAGGCTGCATCCTGTCCAAGATCGATGAAGCCGTCGCCATGGGGCCGAGCCTCGATGTCATCATCCGCAACCGGCTACCGCTGTTCTACATGACCAATGGTCAGCGTGTACCGGAAGATCTGCACCTATCCAATGCGCCATTCTTGGTCGACCGTGCCCTGCGCGCACCGCAACCCGGTTCGCCGTTTGCCTTGCAGGCCGACGAAGTTCCGATCATGAATGCCGCACAAGCTGGCTGGCTGTAACCATGCTGGATCAAGCTGCCAGTCTGCGCCGCCTCAATGCCCACTCAGGCCGGGCGCCGAGTTTTGCCTTTATCGGCGCCGAAGGGTCGGGTGCCAGCACACTGGCGACCGAACTGAGTCTTGGCCTCGCTTATGCCGGGCAGCGGCCGCTACTGGTCGATTGCAGCTTTGGCCAAATCCAGGCCCGTCGCTTGGGCGTGCCAACCACGGCAACACTGGAAAGCCGGTGGTCAGCGTCAACGGGCTGGATGAAATGATGGTGACCTCACGACAGGGCATCCAGTTGATCAACCTGTATGCCCGCCCGGACGAGCGCGCGCTGTTTTCCGCCCAGCTGTGGCTCAGGCTGGGCAGTGAATTTGCTGCACTGGAACGGGACAGCACGGTTCTGCTGATTGATGTCCCCTCGCCTTCGATCGACCCGGTCCCGGCCAGCGTGGCAGACAACCTGATACTGGTGCTGTCGCTTACGGCCGAATCCCTGACCAGCGCCTATGCCAACATCAAGCGGCTGGCCAGCGGCTTTGGCTAAGCAACGCTTCAATGTGCTGGTCAATCGGGCCCATCATCTGGAAGAAGCGCGAGAATTGTTTACCCGCCTGTCCGCAGTCGCCAGTGAATTTCTCACGGTGTCATTGCGCTGGGTGGGGTTTGTACCGGACGACCCGGCCGTGCGGCGTAGCCATACCCTGCACCGTCCGCTGATGGAAGCGTTCCCGCAGAGCGAAGCCGCCATGGCGTTTTCGCAACTGGCGGCGGTATTGCCGCAATGGGATTCACCGGAAACCGAGCGCCGCGACACCGGCTTCATGGATCTGCTGATTGCCGCCTCGCGCGACTGGGCCGGGGCAGATGGAGTCAATGCACGATGACGTTAGTCTCTCCTCGCCGCAAGGGCTACACCAGCATGGCAACCGCCCATGGCGACATCGACGTAACCGTCTATGCCCCGCTGGTGAAAAAACTGGCCTGCATGCTGATGGCCCGGTTACCGGCATCGGTCGAACTGAATGACCTGATTCAGGTGGGCGTGATCGGCCTGATTGATGCCGCCCGCCAGTTTGATCCCAGCCGGGGCGTGCAGTTTGAAACCTTTGCCAGTCAGCGCGTGCGCGGCGCCATGCTGGACGAGTTGCGACGGGAAGACTGGCTGCCACGTCAGGCCCGACGCCAGTCGCGCCAGATCGAAAATGCCATCGCCACGCTGGAACAACAGCTAGGCCGCCACGTGAAGCGGAAATTGCCGAAGCACTGGCCATGTCGCTGGAAGATTATCAAAGCGCCCTGAGCGATTGTCGCGGCTTGTCGCTGGTGCATTTTGACGATTTTTCCGATCAGGATGGTGAATCACTGGCCGATGCCATCACCAACATCGCCGATGACAAGGCCGAAGACCCGCTGTCCACGCTTACCGATGGTGATTTCCGTCAGGCGCTGGTGGATGCCATCAAGACCCTGCCGGAACGGGACCAGCTGGTCATGTCGTTATATTACGAACAGGAACTCAACCTGAAGGAAATTGGCGCGGTGCTGGAAGTGTCCGAATCACGCGTGTGCCAGCTGCACAGCCGGGCCATCACCCGCCTGCGTACCAAACTCAGAGAATGGCTGTAAGCGCCGCCGCTTCGGCCAACCTTGTGCCGCCAACGGAAGAATTCAGTGGATAAAATCAGCATTATCGCCGTCATCATGGGGCTGACGGCCATCATCGCCGGGCAAGCGATCGAAGGTGGCAACATCGCCTCGCTGTTGCAACTGACGGCGTTCATGATTGTGATCGGCGGCACCGTCAGCGCCGTCATGCTGCAAAGTACGCCCAAGCAGTTCATGGCCGGGCTGCGCATGCTGAAGTGGGTGTTCCAGCCGCCGCTGTTCGACCATGAAAAGATGATCCGCGACATCATCAACTGGAGCCACGCCGCGCGCAAAGGCGGGCTGTTGTCGCTGGAAGGCTATGTCAGCCTGCAAAAAGATCCCTACACGCAAAAAGCGCTGCAAATGCTGGTGGATGGCGCGGAACCAGACACGCTACGCGCGGTGCTGGAAGTCGAAATCGACATGTTTGAACATGCGCGCAAGCAAGCGGCCCGCATCTGGGAATCGGGCTTAGGCGGCTATGCCCCGACGCTGGGGATTCTCGGTGCGGTACTCGGGCTGATCCACGTCATGGAAAACCTGTCCAACCCTTCCAAACTCGGCTCTGGCATTGCCGTGGCCTTCGTCGCCACCGTGTATGGTGTCGGTTCGGCCAACCTGTTTTTCCTGCCGGTAGCCAACAAACTCAAGCACCTGATTGCCTCGGAAGTGGCGCTGAAGGAACTGGTACTGGAAGGCATGGTGGCGATCGCCAATGGCGAAAACCCACGCATCATCGAAAACCGCCTGCGCAGCTTCCTTGCCATGCACGACTAAGCGTAACCACTGCAAGGTTGGCCGAAAAACCGGTGGATGTTCGGCCAACCTTTAACGAATTATTGCCGGTTTTAGCCCAACGCCTCCGGCTCCAGCACGCGCAACGCCGTACCCGGCAACGGTTTGCGCAAGTACGCCTCCAACAGCTTGTACGTATCCAGATCAAAAAGCGGCACGCCATTCAGTGCGCCACTCCCTCCCGCACGCGAGCCCAGATAACACCAGCGGTCAAAGACATACTCGACACTGACGCCGGTCACCTCATCGGTTTCCACCACCGCCACCGGCGCCGGATAAGGCCAGTTCTTCACCCGCAACTGCGCCAAGGCCAACATCAGCCGCTGGTTATGCTGCTCTGCCGTTTCCTTGCCAATACAGGCGCCACGACAGCGTCCCAGTGCATGGGCACAGCATGGCATCCCCTTGCGGCTGGTCACCTTCTCCACCCCCAGCATCGATTGGCACAAGCCATGAGCGGTCGCAATCTCCAGCAACACCTTGCGCGCCTCACGCGGCGTGCGGAACAACCCATACAAGTCAGCCGTACGGTTGAAATCCAGTTGTTCTGCCAGCACGATTCGCGGCCGGACGTAACCATCGTCACACGCTTCCAGCTGCAACGAGCAGGCATCATGCGACAAGCGCCCGCGCGGGTTGTGCGCCGGTTGCAGCGACTTGATCAACTGCGATTCCAGCAGCGTGGCGCCAAACTCGCCCAGCGTTTCATGCCACGCCACCCGGCGAATCTGCGAGGTCAGCAGCCCCCCCTTGCGCGCAGACTGGTCGCCGGCAAAATGCGACAACACCCCCGCCCGCAGATTACTGCCTTTGCCAACGTAGAGCGGCGCATCATCGTCGCCGTATAACATGTACACGCCGGGCACATCCGGCAACTGGTCCACCACATCGGGGGCCAACCCCGGCGGTAGCGCCGGTTTACCCGCCAGCGCCGTTGCGGCCGCCAGAACGGTATCCGCTCCCAATTCCGCTTGGGCACTGAGAATGAAGCGGTACACCGCCTCGGCATCGGCCAGCGCACGGTGGCGGGCATCCAGCTGAATCTGGTGACGGGCGATGATGCTATCCAGATTGTGCTTGAAGTGCTGTGGATACAGCCTAAGCGCGACAGTTTCACACTGCACAGCACCTCGCTCTGGAAGCGAATACCCAAGCGCTTGAACTCGTTTTTCAGGAAGCCATAGTCAAACCGGACATTGTGAGCAATCAGCAAACGGCCTTGCAGCTTGGCGAACAGGGTTTCGGCCAACCCGGCAAACGGTATCGCTTCGGCCACCATGGCATTGGAAATGCCCGTCATGTTCTCGATAAACGGCGGAATGGGCTGCCCCGGATTCACCAGACTTTCAAAGCGTTCGACCCTGTCACCATCAATCAGGATCACCCCCACCTCGGTGATGCGATCCTGCGTAATGTGCCCCCCGGTTGTTTCCAGATCGACAATGGCACAAGGCCGGTCAAACAACGTTTCCACTTTTTATGTGCTTTCATGGCCCGCAGCGGGCAGAAAAGACGATAGACGACCGGCGGCCATCCACAACGATGATTGTTCTTGACGTGCAGGCTCAGTAGACAGGCGTCAGGCAGCGTATGGCCGGGTGTCGCAGCACCTGCTACTCGTTGCACCCGCCGTCCCTAAGGCCACTGGTGTAGGCCACGCACGACAGAAGTCAGACTTAGTGTAACGTTTGCCATCAAAAAAACCCATAGGGTATTGACACCACATGGGCACATGAATAGAATTCGCCTCTCTCGCAAGACGCAAGTCCTGCAAGACAGTGCACCCGTAGCTCAGTTGGATAGAGTATCTGGCTACGAACCAGAGGGTCGGGCGTTCGAATCGCTCCGGGTGCACCAGCAGTCCCCATCGTCTAGAGGCCTAGGACATCGCCCTTTCACGGCGGTAACCGGGGTTCGAATCCCCGTGGGGACGCCAAGTTTGCATCCGTAGCTCAGTTGGATAGAGTATCTGGCTACGAACCAGAGGGTCGGGCGTTCGAATCGCTCCGGATGCACCAGTTGTCCCCATCGTCTAGAGGCCTAGGACATCGCCCTTTCACGGCGGTAACCGGGGTTCGAATCCCCGTGGGGACGCCAGGATTCGACAAAAAAAGCTCGGCTTAGCCGGGCTTTTTTGTTTTCCGCCTTGCCTACCATCCGCACCACAAATTCTCTAAGCAGATTAAGTCTCAAAGCCGCCACCTTACCCGTTGAACGAACAGGCAAAGCGGCGCTATGGCAGAGCCACCCTGATCAATCAGAAGTGATAGCTCACGCCCGTCATCAGCTTAGAGGTCAACTTCATCAAACCGGTCACCGGTGCCGAGCAAGGCTGCCGCGCCCTGCTCATGCGCCATATCAGCATGTTTCAGTTCATCGTCCCGCATCTGTGACACAATGGCCCGGCTGCGGACATCCTGCGCGGGCAACTGCTGCAAGTGGCTATCCAGATGCGCGCCGACCTGATGTTCCGTTTCCTCCAGAAACCCCAGATTCCATTTATCCCCGAGCAACCCGGCCGTGACGCCAATAGCCAGCGAGCCGCCATACCACAGCGGGTTGAACAGGCTTGGTCGTCCACCCAGCTCGCGGATGCGGCGCTCGGTCCATGCCAGATGCTCCACCTCTTCAAACGCCGCCTGACGCAGTGCCTCACGCGCCGCCGGATTGCGCGCCGTCAACGCCTGCCCTTGATACAACGCTTGGGCACAGACCTCACCACAGTGATTGACGCGCATCAGCCCTTGCGCATGACGCTTTTCCTGCTCGGACAACTCGGCTTCGGTCAACCCTTGATCAGGATGGGCACGGCTACTGGCCGCCGAGGCAAATAACGTACGCAGCCCTTTATCAAACTCCACGATCAGGCTATCTAGCATGTCGACGTTCTCAAAACCAATGAAATTGGGCAAAGATTATACCTGCCCACCGCACAGGCGGCACCTGCTGCTATAATCAGCCGCGAATGACAAACCGTATTCAACGACCCTTCTGAAAAGGATTCTGCCTGATGAACCTTGATCTGATCGGCCCGGGCAAAGACATGCCGGGCGACATTAATGTCGTAATCGAAATCTCCGCCAACAGTGCTCCGATCAAGTATGAATTCGACAAGGACAGTGGCGCCCTGATGGTAGACCGCTTCATGGGTACCTCCATGTTCTACCCGGCCAACTACGGTTTCGTACCGCAAACCCTGTCTGATGATGGCGACCCGGTCGATGTACTGGTGGTAACGCCGTTCCCGCTGCCGCCGGGCGTGCTGATCCGCTGCCGTGCACTGGGCATGATCAAGATGGAAGACGAATCCGGCGTGGATGCCAAACTGGTAGCCGTTCCGATGGAAAAACTCTGTCCGATGTACAAGGCCATCCAGAAGCTGGAAGACCTGCCGGAACTGTTGCGCAACCAGATGGTGCACTTCTTCGAGCACTACAAGGATCTGGAAAAAGGCAAATGGGTCAAGGTTCAGGGTTGGGGCACGCTGGAAGATGCCAAGACCGAACTGGTTGAAGGCATTGAACGCGCCAACAAGCAAAAAGCCTGATCGTGGCGGCAACCGCCCACAGATAAAAAGAAGCAAATGTTGCCTTTTTTAATACTCACAATGGTGGAACGACCACCCGCTATCCTCACTCAGCGCGAGGTATGGTGGGTGTCAACCGGATGCAGCGGGTTCTCCGCCGCGACCGGTGTCACCGGCGCCACCGATTGGACAGACACTGGCGTTGCCACCGCCCGCTCACCGCGCGCCTGACGATAATCATAGCCATCGCCAGCCAGTGCCGAGCAACCAACATCAGCGACAGGGCCATTACAGTATGTTTCAGCATGATAAGGGTATCCTGAAAAAGTAGTCGAGGCGACATGGCAAACGCCGCATCGCCTCGAACCATTCAATCAATGGCCGCGATAATTTTCTGCATGGGCCGCAATGGCCTTGGCGGCATAGTCATTGGCGGCCTGGCGTTCGGCATCGCTCTTCACAGACAGGTTCTGTGCCTGCGCCTTGACCACTTGCTGGTTTTTCCAGTTGTCGTAGCCATCACCGGCATACGCCAGAGTGGTGATCAGTGCATTGGCGGCCAAAGCGGCGATAAGGGTTTTCTTAAGCATTTTTTCGCTCCTGTTATGGTGAATCAGGCTCATCGGATCACCGGCACGGCGCGGCGCCATGACGTCTTGGCACAAGAAAAATCAATCAAAAAAATTGATCTTATCTCAGCCATTTACAAGTAAAGATAAACACGGCTTAATGAGCTGTGCGAGTGATCGTGTGGGATTACGGAACTCATTTTAGGCACGACAATGGCGCACTGATAGCGGAAAGAATTGAAACTATATTTCGAAAATTTTGAACATGAAATTATCCCCGGATGCCCTGCTGGTACTGGATGCCATCGCTCGTAACGGCAGCTTCTCGGCCGCCGCCGAAGAGCTGCATCGCGTGCCATCCACGATCACCTACACCATCCAGAAGCTGGAACAGGATCTGGATATCGCGATCTTTGACCGCTCCGGTCATCGCGCCCGCCTCACCCCTAGAGCGAACGCCTGCTCAAGGATGGCCGTTACCTGCTCGATGCCGCAGGCATGATCGAACATCGCATTCGTCGCCTGGCTGGCGGTTGGGAAAGTGAACTATTGATCACCATTGGTGATCTGCTGCAATTCGGCCAACTCGTGCCGATCATTGCCGAATTCGATGCCCTGCATAGCGGCACCCATCTGCGCTTCAGTCGTGAGGTATTTGGTGGCATCTGGGATGCTCTGTACGACGACCGGGCCGATCTGGTAATTGGCGCGCCCAGCCACCCGCCGCCGGGGGATTATTTCGCCCGCGATCTGGGCACCGTTGATTTTGCGTTTGTGGTGGCGCCTCACCATCCGCTCGCGCAGGAAGCCGAGCCGATTCCGCCGCACGTGCTGCGTCGGCACCGCGCCATCAGCGTGGGCGATACCTCACGCCGTTTACCGACACGTTCCTCCGGCATACTGGAAGGCCAGGAAACCCTGACCGTACCGGGTGGAGAAGCCAAGCTTGCCATGCTGGTTGCCGGACTGGGCTGTGGCTATCTGCCGCGCTCCATGGTGGCCAGTTATCTAGAGAGCGGCCAGCTGGTGGAAAAAACCATTCTGGAAAACCGTGGCAATATCAAAGTATTTTTTTCCGGAAGGAACCCCTGCCGAGCAAAGCCTTAAGCTGGTTTATTCAACGGCTGGAATTAGCGGTAAAACGGCAGGAACTGACTTTCTGAGTCGATGGTGACCTACACAGCGCTGGGCAACGCCCCTTACCTCCCTCGGTTTTTGCACCGCTTGGCGGCGCAAGGGGTGGTTGCGTACCCAACGCCTCACCATCTGGCGCAGCACGGCTGGCTCCCCGCGGCATGGCAAGGCTTTCTGGCCGACAACACCCTGCTGGATCTGACCACCGACAACACCGAGCAGCTACTCGCCACCCAGACACTGGCACAACAACACGGTAAAACGCTGATCGAAGTCAGCGGCTCATTCCTGCCCGCTGGCGCAGCACATGGCTTCATGTTGCTGGTCGGCTACTCGGGTGAGCTACCCAATGCCGCGCAACTGTGGCTGGATGCAGCCGCACCGGCGCCGGGTGCGTGGTTACCGTGTGGACCGGTCGGCAGCGCCCGCTTCACCCGCTACATCCTTGATGCCATGCGCTTTGCCCGGCAACAGGCACTGGCCGATCTCACCCCCCAGTCCAGCCAGGGACCCCCTGCATATCGACTGGCAGCAGCTGTTTCAAAAACAGCTGACGTTGGCCGAAAACATGCTGGCCCTCGCCCGGCAATATCTGAAGCGACACGGGCTGGATCACGAGACACTGGAGACCAGCACCGTGCTGGGCGACTTTTCCACCCCCGCCAGAGAGCAAGCTCACTTCGCCGCCAACCTGGCGCGGATGATCGTACTGGCACTGGGCCTTGGCCGAGGCTGTACAGGAAATCTTCAGCACGATAATGCAAGAGCCATCCGGTAACTAAGCACGGACAGCAGAAATGAAAAAACCCGCCGTAGCGGGTTTTTTTATCATGCACTGGCGAGTGAATCAGGCAGCGGTCGAAGCAGTTTTCTTGCGAGAAACGGCATCGGTAGCAGCTTTGGCCGAGTGCGTGGCAGCTTCTACGCTGGCTTCGGCGATCTCTGCGCCAACTTTCTTGGCAGTCTTGGAAACGCTTTCGAATGCAGCATTGGAGCTGTTCACAAAAGTCTTCAGGGCCGATACGGCAACGTCGGAACCAGCCGGAGCATTCTTGGACAGACGGTCCAGCGAGCTCAACAGGGCTTTGTTACCTTCAGCGATCTGTTCTTCCACAAAGGAAGTCAGTTCGTTCTGGGTGGCAACAGCTGCATCGTATACATTGCGTGCTACGGCAAAAGCCTGATCCAGAGCTGAGCCAGACCAGACTGCAGGTCGGCAAAGGCTTTCGGATCTTTGACTTCAGCCAGCGATTTGAAATTCTTGGCGTTGTCAGCCAGCAGCTTGCGGGTCAGGTCCAGCTGCAGATTGGCAAAACGTTCAGCAGAGGCCAGAACGATGGAAGACAGGCGAACAGCTTTGTCGAATTGTGCCTGTCCCAGAGCGGAAATTTCCGGGGTGTTGGTAAACATGTATTAGCTCCTAATGATGTTTGACAGCTCAGCAACAACAGCAACAAAACTGCTTCTCTGTTTTTGCTGCGATGCAGCAATTGCACTGTAATTCAACTGCCGGGAGAGGTCAAGAAATGTTGCGATGCACAAACAAGTAAACGACTATTTATTATGGTTTTTTACAACACAAACATTCCATTGACATGACAAAAATATGAAATCATCAGGCGCCATGGCAAGCTGCCACTGTTACCAGCCCAACAGAGGCCGCAAAACCGCACCCCGGCTGCCCCGCGCCATTGAAAGGGGAGCGCCAAGCCAGTACACTCGCGCAATAGAAGAAAACTATCCGATAAAACAGAATCATGACTATTGCGGCTAACGCCTTTGACATCAAATCAGCCAGTCTCGACCTGCTGGCCCTGCTGTTGCGTACTGACAATCTGGACGAACTGAAACAGGCTTTGGAAGCACGTTTTGGCTCGGCTAGCGCCGCGCCGACCGAGGCCTTCGTGCTGGACGTGGAAGCCTTGGCCGATCCGGCCAATCTGGACTACGGGCGTCTGCTGCCGCTGCTCGGTCGCTGTGGCATCCGTGCGGTTGCCTTGCGTCACCCGGATAGTGCATTGGCCGCCATCGCCAACCGCTTTGGCCTGGTCTACACCGGCACCGTGGGCCAGCCGCGCAGCGTGGCGACGGTACAAGAGCCGGAGCCGGTCAAACCGGAACCCGAAGTTGCCCCCGCGCCAGCGCTTACCCCAGCCACGCCCCCACGCTGATCGTCGACCGCCCGGTGCGGGCTTACCAGCAGATTTATGCCAAGGGCGGTGATCTGGTGCTGCTGGCCATGGTCAGCGCCGGGGCCGAAGTCATTGCTGATGGCAACATTCACGCCTATGCGCCATTGCGGGGCCGGGCGCTGGCAGGCGCGCGTGGCGATACCCGCGCCCGCATCTTTACCTACAGCATGGAAGCGGAGCTAGTTTCGGTTGCTGGCGTTTACCGCACCATTGAGCAAGACTTGCCGCACAGCATTAAAGGCAAGCCCACTCAGGTCTTTCTTGAGAACGAGCGCTTGGTGATGACCGCGCTCGGCGAGTAACGGATATTTCATTCATCCAAAGGGATTTACTGTGGCAAAAATCATCGTCGTGACTTCCGGCAAGGGTGGCGTAGGCAAGACCACCACCAGCGCCAGTTTCGCTTCTGGCCTTGCCCTGCGTGGCCACAAGACTGTCGTGATCGATTTTGACGTCGGCTTGCGTAACCTGGATCTGATCATGGGCTGCGAGCGACGCGTGGTGTACGACCTGATCAATGTCGTGCATGGTGAGGCGACCCTGAACCAGTGCGCTGATCAAGGACAAGCATTGCGATAATCTATTTATCCTGCTAAGCCTCGCAAACCCGCGACAAGGATGCGCTCAGCCGAGAAGGCGTGGAAAAAGTGTTGGCCGAACTGGCCGACAGCGGCTTTGACTACATTGTTTGCGACTCGTATTACCGGTATCGAAAAAGGCGCGCTGATGGCGCTGTATTTTGCCGATGAAGCGCTGATCGTCACCAACCCGGAAGTATCATCAGTACGCGACTCCGATCGCATCCTCGGGAATTCTGTCGTCCAAATCCAAACGGGCGGAAGAAGGCCGCGAACCGGTCAAGGAGCATCTGCTGATCAGCCGTTATGCACCGGCCCGCGTCGACAAGGGTGAGATGCTGTCGGTGGACGACGTGAAGGAAATCCTGCGCGTGCCACTGATTGGTGTCATTCCGGAATCGCAATCCGTGCTGCAAGCGTCCAACTCCGGTACGCTTACCATTCACCTGCAAGGCTCCGATGTCGCCGAAGCGTACTCGGACGTTATTGCACGATTCCCGGGCGAAGACCGCCCGATGCGTTTCCTGCAAGCCCCCAAAGTGGGTCTTCTCAAGCGCCTCTTTGGAGGTTAAGTCATGTCGCTCATTGATCTCATTTTTGGCAAACGTCAAAAGTCGGCCTCTATCGCGCGTGAACGCCTGCAGATCATTCTGGCGCACGAGCGCGATGGCCGCACGGGCGCACCGGACTACCTGCCTACTTTGCAACGCGAATTGATGGAAGTGATCTCCAAATACGTGGCAGTTAATCAGGATGACATCAAGGTCAATCTGGAACGCCGGGACAATCTGGAGGTTCTGGAAGTCAATATCGTGCTGCAGGAAAACCAGCGTTAAATCATGACGCTAACCGAACTGCGTTATATCGTAGCCGTGGCGCGTGAACGCCATTTCGGCCGGGCGGCACAAAGCTGCTTTGTCAGCCAGCCGACGCTTTCCATTGCCATCAAGAAGCTGGAAGACGAACTGGGCGTGACCTTGTTCGAGCGCGGCGGGCAGGAAGTGGCGGTCACCGAAATCGGCGAGCGCATCGTGGAGCAATCGCACCGGGTGCTGGAAGAAGCGGAACGGGTAAAACAGCTGGCTAAGACGAACACCAGAACGAACTGGTCGGGCCGCTGAAACTGGGGGTGATTTTCACCATCAGCCCGTACCTGCTGCCGCGCCTGATCCCTGCCCTGCGGATTCTGGCGCCGGACATGCCGCTGATTCTGGAAGAAAACTACACGCTGCGGCTGGCGGAAATGCTCAAGCGCGGCGAGGTGGATGCCATTATCGTGGCCGACCCGTTTGATGAAGCCGGTACGGAAGCCCGGCCGTTGTATGACGAGCCGTTTGTCGTAGCTACGCCCAAGGGGCACCCGTGGGAGAAGCGCGATACCGTATCGGCCAGCCAGCTGTCGGATGAAAGTGTGCTGCTGCTGACGCAAGGCAACTGCTTCCGTGATCAGGTGTTGCAAGCCTGTAGCGAGCTGGCCAGCCGCCAGAACCAGTCGGCTTGGCCAGCATGTTACAGGGCAGCTCGCTTAATACCATTCGCCACATGGTGGCCAGCGGCATGGGCATTACCGTGATGCTTACCACCTCGGTGGGCCCCAGCGATGCGGCCTTGTTGTCGGTGGTACCGTTCAGCGAACCGGTACCGCAACGTCGTGTTCTGCTGGTCACGCGCAAGCAGTTTTTCCGCAAGAAAGCAGTGGAAACGCTGCAACAGGCGGTATTCCGCTCTGGCCTGCCCGGCGTCACCATGCTGGAAGGCGCGGCGACACCAGCCTAAGGTCGTTAGGTGGAGGCTGTCGGGGATAGCACACAAAAAGGTTGGCCGAATAATTCGGCCAACCTTTTTCATATCAGACCACTAACGCTTAACCGCGGATCAGCGCAGCCAGACGCGCAATGCCTTCGTCGATACGTTCCGGCGCGGTATGACTGAAGTTGAGCCGCAGGTGCCCAATACCGGCGTTCGGATCGGGATAGAACGGCTCACCCGGCATGAAGGCGACATTCTGCTCCAGCGCCCGTTTCAGCACTTCGCGGGTATCTTGCGGTTTTTTCAGGGTCAACCAGAAGAACAGGCCGCCTTTGGGCATTTGCCAATCGGCCAGATCAGCAAAGTGTTTCTCCAGCGCCGCCTGCATCGCATCGCGCCCCACTTTGTAAGTGGCCCGCAAGTTGGTCAGATGCTGCGGATAATCCGGGCTCTTCAGCCACTTGGCCATAAACCACTGGCCGATGCGGTTGGTGTGCAAATCCATCGCCTGCTTCAGCTTGACCAGATACGGGTACAGATCGGGTGAAGCAATCAGGTAGCCTACGCGCAAGCCCGGTGCCAGCGTCTTGGAGAAGGAGCCGGAATAGATCCACGGCGCACTCTTCAGATGGCTGACCAATGGTGCCGGGGCCACGCCGTCGTAGCTCAGCTCACGGTACGGATCGTCTTCCAGTACCGGCACACCAGCCGCGTCGATGACTTCGGCCAACGCTTGCCGCGTAGCGGCGGAATAACAGGCGCCGGACGGGTTCTGGAAACTCGGAATCAGGTAGGTCAGGCGCGGTTTCACGCGTTCAAACGCCGCAGCCAGACTAGCCGGATTGAGTTCGCCATTTTCCTGCGGCACGGCGGTAATATCCGCGCCAAACAGACCATAAGCCTGCATGGTGGCCAGATAAGTCGGGCCTTCGGTCACCACCGGCGTACCCGGATCGATGAACAGCTTGGCGGTCAGGTCAATGGCTTGTTGCGAGCCGGACAGGATCAATACCTGATTGGCGCTGCACGGCACGCCAATCGCGCGGGCCTGTTCGGCGATCAATTCGCGCAACTCCGGTTCGCCCTCGGTGGTACCGTACTGGGCCAACGCCTGCGGCACCCCGCTGAAATCCAGTTCCGGCAGGCATTGCGGCGCAGGCAGCCCACCGGCAAAGGAAATCACTTCCGGACGCTGGGCGGCTGCCGGGATCTCGCGGATCAGTGAGCCGGTCAGACGTTCGATACGTTCTGAAAACATGGTAATCTCCCAAGTGTCATGCCGGAGCGTCCTGCTTTGACCGTGGCAGCGGGTAATACGCCAACGGGAACATCCAAGGCTCCGGAGCGGCGTCGGGTGGACAAGGAACCGCACCGAGGCAGAATGTCAGGCCATGACAGCCTCAATGATAATGATCAAAAAGCGTGCTACTATCGCTTCTCTGGAATAAATGTCAATTTTTTTGACCTAATTTACCCCTCAAGCAGGGCCGTCGTCAATATGTCAGACTCAGCAAGTCGCATCGATCTGCGCGCCACCATGGAAGCTTTCTTCCATGCCTACATGATGTTCACCGGCAGACCGGACGAAATTCTAGCCAAACGCGGTTTGGCGCGTGTGCATCATCGCATCATGTTTTTTGTCGCCCGCTATCCCGGATTGTCGGTCAAGGATCTGCTCGGTGCGCTGGGCGTCACCAAGCAGGCCATCAACA
Source organism: Paludibacterium denitrificans (assembly GCF_009707705.1). Classification (GTDB taxonomy): domain Bacteria; phylum Pseudomonadota; class Gammaproteobacteria; order Burkholderiales; family Chromobacteriaceae; genus Paludibacterium_A; species Paludibacterium_A denitrificans. Next base: position 735,741 of record NZ_WLYX01000001.1, read on the forward strand.
TGCCCTTGCGCCAATTGGTGGAAATGGGACTGATCGACTCGCGTGCCGCGCGCCACGACAAGCGCGTCAAGGAGTTGACCTTGACCAGTGAGGGGAAAAAACTGGAGGAGATGCTGCACCGCGAGCAGGTGAAGCTGTTACAGCAGGCCTTTGAGTTGGCGGGAGACAGCAGCATTGCTTAGCTGGATTGCCGTCAACCGCGGTCTGGCAGGTCGCCTGCAGCAAAGCTAGCCCGTTCGGCCAACCTTACCGCCACGGTCAGAGGCCGTGGCCAGATTGATTATTCGATACGCTGATAGCTGACTTCCAGCACTTCGATTTCTTCCTCGCCGTCCGGGCCACGGAAATAAACCGTTTCCCCCTCGCGTGACTTGATCAAGGTACGCGCAATGGGTGAAATCCAGCTGATATGGCCACGGCTCAGGTCGGTTTCATCAACGCCGACAATACGCAACCGCTGTTCGCTGCCATCACCACGCTGGATCAGCACGGTCGCGGCAAAGAATACCTGATCGGTCGCTTCACGGCGTTCCGGATCAACCACTTCGGCCAACTCCAGCCGCTTGGTGAGGAAACGGATGCGCCGGTCGATCTCGCGCAAACGGCGTTTGCCATACAGATAGTCGCCGTTTTCCGAACGATCACCATTGCTCGCCGCCCAGTTGACGATCTGCACCATTTCCGGCCGCTCGCGGTGGACCAGATGGTACAGCTCATCTTTCAGCCGCTGCCAGCCGGGCGTGATGTAGTTCTTGCTGGAAGCTAACAAGCGCTGCTCGGCGGGCAAGTCGTCGTCCTGCTCGTCGTCGCTTTCCTTGGTAAAAGCCTTGCTCATGATTGCCTCGACCCTGTTAAACCTTGCCAACCGGCTGGTGTCCGCGCACCCACCGGCTCTTCCGTTTCACCATTATCATCTGGCGGCAGCCGTGGCGGCCGAATCACCACCACGGTTGGCTGACGCGGTTTAGCGCGGTTTTTTACGACCGGTGATGGTAAGGTCAGACCACTTCATCACAGCGGCCACTTCGGCCTGATTCAGCTCGTAGAACTGGCCACGCTTGAGGCGCGGCGGCAGGCCGATGTTGCCAAAACGCACGCGCATCAGGCGGCTCACCGTCAGGCCGAAGTGTTCGAACATGCGACGCACTTCACGGTTACGGCCTTCCTTGATCACCACGTTGTACCACTGGTTGGCGCTCTCGTCGGCCCCGCCGCGCTGATAGACGCGCTCGAAATGCGCCGGACCGTCGTCCAGTTCCACGCCAGCGGTCATTTCCTTCATGATTTCCGGCGTCAGTTCACCCAGCACGCGCACGGCGTATTCGCGTTCCACCTCAAAGCTCGGGTGCATCATGCGGTTGGCCAGCTCGCCGCTGGTGGTGATCAGCAACAGGCCGGAGGTATTCACGTCCAGACGGCCAATGGCCACCCAGCGGCTGGATTTGGCTTGCGGCAGGCGCTGGAACACGCTGACACGGCCTTCCGGATCATCGCGGCTGACGATTTCGCCTTCCTGTTTGTGATACATGATGATGCGCGGCAGACGATCCGGCCATTTGAGCTTGATGGCATCGCCCTTCACCGTCACCCGGTCGCGCGGGCCAACGCGGTCGCCCAGCTGGGCTTTCTTGCCATTGACCATAACCAGACCGGCTTCGATCCACTCTTCCATCTCGCGGCGCGAGCCGACACCGGAAGCGGCCAGCGCTTTTTGCAGGCGGATGGCGTCGATGTCATCCAGATCGACACGGGCTTCGCGCAAGCGCAGGGATTTTTCCTTGATTTCCTGACTGGGGCTACGCAAGCGCAGTTTCTTGGCTTTTTGCACCAGCGGCTTGCCCGGCCTTTGTCGAGGCGACGTTCCTGGCGCGGCGACAGATCGCCCTCTCCGGTCGGCGTGGCAAAGGTCTTGTTGCCAAAGCGGCGTTCGTGTTCAAGCGTACTGACCTGCCGGATTGCGACGATTACCGGCAGGCTTGTCGCCATACGGGCTACGCGCATTGCCGCGTTCATCGCGTCGGCCATCCTGACCGGCACGACCGCGACCACCAGCGGCACGGCCTTCACCGCGTTGCTGGCGCAGTTGCTGCTGAGCCATTTCCGGCGGCTCATCTTGAACAGCGGTGCAGAGTTATCCTGCGGCTGTTGCCCATCGGCCAGCGGCTGGCGACGGCCAGCGGCTGGGAAATTGGCATTGCCATCCTGCGCACCGCGCCCCTTGCCGAAGCCGTTGGGCTTGCCGCGCGACGAGCCAAAGCTGTTGCCGCGCGGCGCATCCGGGTAGCGCGGAGAAGAGGATTCACGACCTTTGACACGCGCCACCGGCTGGCGGGCGTGGTTACGTTCTTTCGACATGCTTGTCATTCTTTCACTATTAAGGCGCCCGCAGAAACGGCTCGGCGTGGCCCGATACGGCCAGCGCGATGCGCATGAGCACATCGGCCAGTCAGTCAGGCAAGGTAGCGTTTACTCTGCAACAGGCAGCAAGTTGTCCGCCTCATCATCGAGGGGGCTAGTTTCATCGGCTGGGTTTCGGCCAACCTCTTGCGGCGTAGACTCCGGCACCACCAAGGTTCCCAGATCGGCGAGCGGGGGCAGGTCTTTGAGTGAGACAAACCCCAGATCATCCAGAAACTTGCGGGTAGTGGCATACAGCCACGGCCGTCCGGGCACGTCCTTGTGCCCGATTACTTCGATCCAGCCCCGCTCCAGCAGGGTCTGCATCACGCTGGTGGCCACCGAAACGCCACGAATGGCTTCGATATCACCACGGGTAACAGGTTGTTTGTAGGCGATAATCGCCAAGGTTTCCATGACCGCACGCGAATAGCGCGGCGGCTTTTCCGGATTAAGCCGAGCCAGATAGGGCGTGAACTCGGCGCGCGCCCGAAAGCGCCAACCGGATGCCAGCTTGACCAGCTCGATTCCGCGGCCACGCCAGCTGAGGCGGATATCTTCCAGCAGCTCGGTGAGCAACGCGGATTTGATGTCCTCGGTAAACAGCTTTTTCAGCTGTGCCACCGTCAGCGGCTCCTGCGCCGTGAGCAAGGCGGTTTCCAGCACAATCTTGAGATAGTTGAGGTCTGTGATGGTGGTGGACATCGGTCGCAGGCAATTTATTTGCGCAGGAAGGCGCGGATTTTACACGATTTTTTGCCGGTGTGCAGACATCGCAACGGCTTTTCGGCCAACCTTGCCACAGCATGCTCCGTCATACCACGGCCGGGCGGATATAGATCGGCTGATAGGCCGCTTCCTGGCTGACCTTGATCATGCCTTCCTTGACCAGTTCCAGCACGGCGATGAAGTTGACCACCAAGTGCGCCACGCCCTTTTCCACCTCAAACAGGGCTTCAAACGGCACGTACTCGCGCCCGTCGAGATAGCGCAGGATCCAGCTCATCTGCTCGCGTACCGACAGCTCATCCTTCTCCACCTTATGGCTGCGGTTGTGCTTGGCGCGCGACAGAATGGCGAGCCAAGACTGGCGCAAATCAATCGGGCTGACCTCGGGCAGGCGCTGCTCAGCGCCCTGCTCGATCAAGACCGCGAGCCAAGCGAAATCGCGGTCGGCCTGCGGCAGCTTGTCCAGTTCCAGCGCCGCCAGTTTCATCTGCTCATAATCCAGCAGTAAGCGAACCAGCTCGGCACGCGGATCGTCCGGCTCGCCCTCGTCATCCAGCACCGGGCGCGGCAGCAACAGGCGCGACTTGATTTCGATCAGCAACGCCGCCATCAGCAGGTATTCCGCTGCCAGTTCCAGACGGTCAGCGCGCATGGCGTCGATGTAGCCCATGTATTGCGCCGTAATCTGCGCCATGGGGATATTCAGCACGTCGAGGTTTTGCTTGCGGATCAGGTACAGCAGCAAATCCAGCGGGCCTTCGAAACTGTCGAGAATGACCTGTAGTGCATCCGGTGGAATGAACAGATCCTGCGGCAACTCCAGTACAGGTTGGCCGAACACGTGCGCCAGCGGCACCCCGGCGCAAGGTCGGGGGCGTTAGCTGGAACTCGGCAACCGCCGTGTCGTTCATGGAGTCATTCCGCGCAAAGACCAACCAGTGCAGGTTGCCGTATCAGTAGCCCAAGCCCATGGCAGCACGTACGTCGCACATGGTGGCACGGGCGATTTTCTCGGCCTTGGCATTGCCTTCTTCCACAATTTCTTTCACCAATTGCGGGTTGGACAGATACTTTTCGGCGCGTTCGAACATCGGCTGCTGCTCTTTGAGTACGCCTTCGATCACCGGCTGTTTGCAATCCAGACAGCCGATCCCGGCGCTGGTACAGCCTTGCTTGACCCACTCGCGGGTGTTGTCATCGGAATAGACCTGATGCAGCTGCCAAACCGGGCATTTTTCCGGGCTGCCCGGATCGGTACGGCGCACGCGTGCCGGGTCGGTGGGCATGGCCCGTACTTTCTTGGTCACCGTGGCCGGGTCTTCCCGCATGGTGATGGCGTTGCCGTAGGATTTGGACATCTTGTTGCCATCCAGCCCCGGCATGCGCGAGGCCGCAGTGAGGCGCGCCTCCGGCTCAGGCAGAATGGTCTTGCCCTTGTTTTCCAGCCAGCTAAGCCAGCCGTTCGCGGTCGGCGGCGCCCGGGTTCTGGCTACCGGCCAGCAGCTCGCGCGCAGCCGCCAGCGCTTCATTGTCACCGCCTTGCAGATAGCTGGTGCGTAGCTGGGCAAAGGTTTTGCCGCTCTTGCCCATTTTCTTCACGGCGGCCAGCGACAGTTCTTCAAAATTCGGTTCACGACCAAACAGGTGATTGAAGCGCCGTGCCACTTCGCGCGTCAGCTCCACGTGCGGGATCTGGTCTTCGCCCACCGGCACCAAACCGGCCTTGTAAACCAGGATGTCGGCCGCCTGCAGCAACGGGTAACCGAGGAAACCATAGGTGCCCAGATCCTTGGTCGACAGCTTCTCGATCTGATCCTTGTAGGTGGGCACGCGCTCCAGCCAGCCCAGCGGTGTCACCATGGACAGGGCCAGATGCAGTTCCGCATGCTGCGGCACCCGCGACTGGATGAAGATGGTGGACTGCTCCGGGTCCACACCAGCTGCCAACCAGTCGATCACCATGTCCCAGATGCTTTTCTGAATAATGGACACATCGTCGTAGTTGGTGGTCAGCGCATGCCAGTCGGCCACCATGAAGTAGCAGTCATGAGTCTGTTGCAGCTCGACCCAGTTCTTGATGACGCCATGGTAATGGCCAAGGTGAAGGCTGCCCGTGGGGCGCATGCCGGACAGGATGCGGTTGGCAAACATGTGTTGTGTTATCCCGGATAATGGTAATTAGCAGAAAAGCAGTGGTGCACCGGCCCAGCGGCAGGCCAGTTAAGCGGCGGCATCAATGCAGCAGCGGGCCGAGCAGAGCATACACCAAGGCATAGAATGGACGCAGGATGCTGGACAGCATGCCGGTGGCGATGAGCGCAATCAGTATCCACATGCCATAGGGTTCCAGCTGTGAATACTTGTAGGCCAGCCCCGGCGGCAACAGGCTTTCCAGTATGCGGCCGCCGTCCAGCGGCAAGATGGGCAACAGGTTGAGCACCATCAGCACGATATTGATGCTGATACCGGCCCGGCTCATCAGGCGCAGCGGCTCGCTATAGCTGTTATCCATGCTGATGGCCAGACGGAAAAACAGCGCCCACATCACTGCCATGCCCAGATTGGCCAGCGGACCGGCCGCCGCCACCCAGCGCGAGCTGACGCGCGGATTGCGCAGCGCGCTAAAGTTGACCGGCACCGGCTTGGCCCAGCCAAAGATAAAACCGCCCAGCGTGATCGACAGCAACGGCAGCAGCACGGTGCCGATCGGGTCGATGTGCTTGAGCGGGTTGAGCGTCATGCGCCCCATCATGTAAGCGGTGGCATCGCCAAAATGCTTGGCCGCATAGGCGTGGGCCGCTTCATGCAGGGTAATGGCAAACAGGACCGGCAAGGCCCAGACCGTGATTTGTTGTACAAGGGTGAGTTCGCCCATAAGTCTTTCTTCAAAAAGGCTGTCAATGTGAGTCGATTGGGCTGTTCGGCCAACCTTTGGTTCCGCTTGGCCGCTCAGAGGCCAAATAGCGCCGGATCGCCCTTGCCGACCCGCACCAGCTCGATGCCATTGGTCAGGTCGATCACCGTCGAGGTTTGCGTGCTGCACCAGCCGCCGTCAATGATCAGGTCCACCTGGTTTTCCAGCCGCTCGCGTATTTCGTAGGGGTCGGTCATCGGTTCTTCATCGCCCGGCAGCAACAGCGTGGACGACAGGATCGGCTCGCCCAGTTCTTCCAACAGCGCCAGTGCAATCGGATTATCCGGCACGCGCAGGCCGATGGTGGAGCGTTTGGGGTGCAGCGTGCGGCGCGGCACTTCGCGGGTGGCCTCCAGAATGAAGGTATAGCTGCCCGGCGTGCCTTGAGCAAACGGAACTGGGCGTTATCGACCTTGGCGTAATTGGCCAGCTCGGACAAATTGTGGCACACCAGCGTCAGATGGTGCTTGAGGTCGATCTGGCGAATCTGCAGGATGCGCTCCATCGCCTTCTTGTCGCCCAGCATGCAACCGAGCGCATAGCAGGAGTCGGTGGGGTACACCACGACGCCGCCTTCGCGGAAAATCTTTACCGCCTCGCGAATCAACCGCTGTTGCGGATTCTCCGGGTGAATGACAAAAAACTGTGCCATGTGTGTATTGGCTTTCTAACTCAAATCAACTGTCGTTAGAGGGATGGGCGATGCGATCGGCCAATGCTTCCCATGCTTAAGCCGACAGATCGGCGGCAGGTCATCGGTTCTCCCCACATCGCGCCCGCCCTCGCCCCGGCGCATGAAAATCGCTTAAGCGCTGGCATACAACCCGTAACGCTGGGCAATCAGGGCATATTTATGGCGGTCGTCCAGACTGTGGCTGCCACTGGCGACTTCTATCCCCTCACCGCCCGCGTCCTTGAAATCCAGAATCAACCGCTCGGTCAGCGTGCGGCCAAAATCATAGCGGCCGGGGTGAGCAATAACCGCCATGCCGCCTGCCGCGCAAATCCAGCCAACGGCATCAGCCAGACTGGCCCACTGGTGCGGCACATAACCGGGCTTGCCGGGTGTCAGGTATTTGCGAAACACGGTGCGCACGTCCTTGACCTCCCCGCTTGCCACCAGAAAACGGGCAAAGTGCGTGCGCCCGATCATTTCCGGGTTGTCACACACCGCCATGGCACCGTCAAACGCCCCGGCAATGCCGATTTTGGCCAGCGATTCGCCCATCTCGCGCGCCCGGTTGACCCGGCCATCGCGGATGGACTGCAACCCGGCCGCCAACACGGCATTGGACGGATCAATACCCAAGCCGACAATGTGCACCGTATGCTTGCCGCTCCAGGTCACCGACACCTCAACGCCATTCAAGAAACCCAAGCCCAGCTCCAGCGCGCTGGCTCGCGCTTCGGCCAACCCGTTGGTGCAATCGTGGTCGGTCAGCGCCACCAGCGTGGCCTCGCGCTCGGCTGCACGGGCAATCACCTCGGCAGGCGCCAGCGCACCATCGGAGGCGTTGGAGTGAAAATGCAGGTCGATACTGGACACCGGCTACTCTCCTGTCGGCGCCTGAGCCGCCTGGCGCAGTTGCCGGGCCGCCAATTTGACGCGGTATTCGGCCAACTCCGCCGTGTAACGATCCCACACGCACGGCTCGCAGCCGCTGCCACAACATTCGTCGTCGGCTGGCGGCTGTGGTGCTTCCGGCATGGGATCAAAATCGTCGCTCATGCTGCCACCACATGAATGGTAAAGCCATCGCCGGACACCACTTGCCCCACGCGGATCTTGCAGGTTTTGCGCAACTCTTGCTGGCCATCGACCATGACATGGCCCTCGGCGATGAAATGTTTGGCCGCGCCACCGGAATCGCACACGCTGCAGGTCTTGAGCAAATCGCACAGCGCGATGTAATCGGTGCGCAGTTGATAGGTTTCGTTCATTTTTTCACACCTGTTCTGGACAGCACTGTGCATCGGCTGTGGATAGCCGCGGCAAGTCGTTCAGAAACTTCATTATTTTTAAACTGCCTGTTTTTTAGGCACCCGCCCCCGGTACAATCCACGCCAGCAGGTAACAACGCTGTGGGCCGTTTGTGGAAAATGGGGACAAGTGGCTGAGATAAAAGACTTTTGCACTACCTGATTAAAATTTAATCAGCACGCAATACTGGCCGCCGCCGCGACTGTCCAGCCACGGCCGCCGCGTAACTCCAAGCCGTTTCCACCGTTCGGCCAACCTCAGGCATCACGCCAATTATACGCGGCCCGTCCCCTGTACCGGAAATTCTCACAGGGCACGGGGACAGCCTTGTGCGCAGGCTGTGGACAGGCACGGCAACGTGTTGATCACAAAATATTTTTATCTGGCTGGTTATTTTTTAGGCAAACACCGGGATTACTCACATGGCCAGTGAAAAGTCATGTGGAGCGTCTGTGGACAAGTTCGCCAATACCTTGATGCACAAACAAAAACCTTGCCTGCCCATTTTTTAAGCAGCCAGCCAAACCATGCCAAGCCGTGCGCTACGCCGTCAATTCGCTTAAGCAATCGGGGTGCTCAGCGCCGCACGTAACGCCTCGCCGCGCAGGCCGGATGACAACAGTACATGCAGCTTGGCCAAGGCCGCTTCGGGCGTCATGTCGCCCCCGCTCACCGCACCAGCGGTGGCCAGCGGCTGACTGGCGGCATAGGCGCCAACCTGCACGGCACCATGCAAAACCTGACTGATATTCAGCACGGCACCGCCTGCCGCACTCAGGCTCCGTACGCCTTCCAGCAATACCGGATCGGCCGGTGCGTTGCCATTGCCATAGCTCATCAGCACCGCGCCATGCAGATCACCAGCCTGCAACGCCTGACCAATACAGCGAGCACCGGCACCGGGCGTCAGGAAGAAACAACCGATATTGACAGATTCATCCAGCCGTTGCGGCCGGAATGGTTCGGCGGCCTGACGCCAATGCTGGCGTTGCCACTGCTCCGCGATACCGAATTCGGCCAACCTTGGCGCATTCGGCGTGGCAAAACCGGCAAAGCTGGCGGCATCCAGCTTGCGCGCACGGCAACCGCGCAGCACCTGGCGGTTAAAGGCGATCACCACCTCGTGCAAATCCGCCTGTTGTGCCACCGTCAGCGCGTCCGCCAGATTGCTCCAGCCATCCGAGCGCGGGTGTCCCAGCGGCAACTGGGCGCCGGTCAGGACCACCGGCTTGCCCAGCCCGCGCAGGGCAAAGGCCAGCACACTGGCGCTATAAGCGAGGGTATCCGTGCCATGGATGATGACAAAGCCGTCATACGCGGCGTAATGCGCACTGATGTCGTCGATCATCCGGTTCCAGTGCGCGGGCGTGATGGCTGCCGAATCAATCAGCTGTGGATATTCCAGCACGGTCATCTCGACGTCGGCAGGGGCCAGCCGTTGCAACGGTTTGGACAACAAACCCGGCTGCGGGGCCAACCCCTGCGGCGTAGCCGCCATGCCGATGGTTCCCCCGGTATACAGCACAAGCAGACGACACATAGCGCAATCCTTTAACCCATCACAATGCGCGGATACTACCGCAAGCCCGCCAGACCGACATCTGCGCCTCTCACTCAATCACCCGGCTTCAGCAAGCGCCTTTACACGTATCCGCCATCACCTTGGTGAACTTTTGTTTAACTTTTGTTTAACTTTGGTAAACTCGCCCATTCGCCCGCTCAACGCGCAAGGCGGCCATCACCGTGCGAGGCATCTGCAAAACTGCCGTTGCGTCTTGAGCCGATGCACAGCTCCGTTTCTCACCCAACACAACCTACGCTAGTCGGCATTTCGTGCCATCACTGCAATGAATAAAAACTTTTTTACGGCCCCAAGCCCGTCACGTAGCACGTCCATCAAGCCATCGTTCTATGCCTTGCAGGCCAGTTGGGGCATCATCATTGCCGCTGCCATCATGTTTTTTGCCTTGCGTCTGGCCTTGATTGCTTTTTATGCCAAGCCACTGCCGTCGCTTGACGCGCTGGGTGAATGGCCCCACGCCTTGCTTCTGGGCGCACGGTTCGACCTGAAAATTGGCGCTATCGTTGGCGCCTTGTTCAGCCTCGTCGGCTTGCTCGTTCGCCCTGGTGCCAGAAAAATTTCAGCACCAGAAAACCCGCGCGCTACGTCTGGCACTCATCAGCGTGCTGTTTATTTTTTCGCTGATCGGCATCATCAACCTGTATTACTACGGGTTTTATCAGTCGCCGATCAACGCCATTATTTTCGGGCTGTTTGAAGACGACACATCGGCCGTGCTGCATACCGTCTGGGATGATTACCCCTTCGTCACCCTGATCGCCTGTATCAGTGTCGCGACCTATGTTTCCTACCGCGCCATTAACGCTCTCGCCACCCGGCAGTTTGCCCGGCACGCCTCCCGGCGCGGCATCTGGCTGGCCATCGCCTTACATATCGTCATCATGGCCGTGCTCATCCGTGGCTCGCTCGGGATTTTCCCGTTAAGAGAAATGGATATGGCCATCAGCACCAATCCTCTGGTCAATGCCTCCGTCCCCAACGGCATGACGGCGCTCTACATTGCCTACAGTGAACGAAAACAGCAGGCACTGGATGGTGATCCGGCGGTAACGCTGAAAAAGATGGGCTATCCGTCGGCACTGGCGGCGGCCAAAGCACTGGGCTTACCGGCTACAGAAGAAAATCAGGTGGAAAACGCGCTGTTTGCAAAAACCGCTGTCAATCCCCTGGCTGGCCAAGCATCCGCCGCATGTCGTGTTCTGCCAGATGGAAGGCTGGGGACAGCACCTGATGGATTATCAGTCGGCTAAAAACAATGTGATGGGCGAACTGGCCAATCAGCTGGACAAGCTGGTCTGGTATAAAAACTTTACCTCGTCGCAATACGGCACACATCCCAGCCTCGAAAGCCTGATCCTCAACACGCCGATCACGCCGCTCACCCAATCGAGTTACGGCTTCAAGCCGTATGGCAGTTCCATCGCCGGCCGTTCAAACATAACGGCTACCATACGCTGTTTGTGACCTCCGGCTCGGGCATGTGGCGCAACCTGTCCAATCGCCTGCCGGTGCAAGGGTTTGATGAAGTGGCCGATCAAAACACCATCATCAAGGCCAATCCGGCGGCCGGGCGCAGCCTGACCACCGGGGTGTTTATGATGGCTACATGTTCAGCTATGTCGAACAGCGGCTGAAAGCGGCAGAGGCCAAAGGGCAAAAACTGTTTGTCTATATACTCTCAACCACCGCCCATCCGCCCTACACCACGCCGCCGGACTACCACATTCTCCCGGTGGACTACAGCGTTTACCAAGGCAACGTGAATAAAGACCGGCCTTACGCCGAAAGCATCCTGAAAAGCTATCAATACCAAACCGATGCGCTTGGCTGGTTTGTTCATCATGTCAGCGATGCCGATTTTGGCTCCCGCACCATCATCGGCATGACCGGCGACCACAACACCCGGTCGTTCTATCACTACACCGGCACCGATGACATCCTGCACAATTACGGCGTGCCGCTGATGCTTTATGTGCCATCCGCCTATCAAGCAAACTGGCATGTCGACGCTTCGGTTTATGGCTCGCACCGGGATATTTTCCCCACTCTGATCAATCTGGCGCTATCCGATACCGCGTACTACCGCAGCGGCCAAAACCTGCTGGCGGCCAATGCCAGACAAAACGGCGTGGCGCTGTCGGTATACGACGTGGCCTTAACCGGGGACGGCGCCGTGCCGGACATTACGAAAAAACAGTTCATGAAAAAAACCGGCAAGGAATATGTTCCGTGCAAGGGTGCCGACTGCCCGGCTACGCTGGAATCGATGCGCCGCAAGGAACAGGCCTATGTTGGTCTGATGGACTGGTACATCCGCCAGCAGGCCAACCGGAAAAATCACTGAGTCACTGGCGATTGCAGGGTGGCAGGCCCACCCTGTTGGCGCCGCCACTTCAATCTCCGGCCCTTCCAGCCTCAAGGCTACGCAGAGGGCTAAGCCGCACCGCAGTTGCCCGAAGCCGCCGGTGCGTGGTTCCTCCACACCGTCAACCAGACTTGCCAAATTGGACAAAAACGGCTAAATTCGCACACTTCAATAGGCGGGTGTAGCTCAATGGTAGAGCAGAAGCTTCCCAAGCTTACGACGAGGGTTCGATTCCCTTCACCCGCTCCAGACCCTTTATCTTCACACTAGTCCAGCCTTCTTGCATGGCCCTCCCCGAGTAGATACAGATGAAATGGAACTCTGGCCGGTTGTGGCTTCGCATTACCGTTTACGGACTGACCGCCGTGCTCGCGCTGGCGGTGTTGGTGCAATCGCTGATCTTCTGGCAGTTTGACGAAACCCGCGTACGCACCGCCCTGACACACGCGCTGCAAGATACGCATCGTCAGATACAGATCGAAGGTCGTATTTCCCCCAGCCTGTTTCCCTCGCCGGGCATCGACATTGATCACATCATCATTACTGAGCCGGGCCAAACCACGCCATTCGCCCGTATCGAGCAGGCCAATGTCCACCGGCCTGGTGGCCGCTGTTTTTTGGCCGTAAAGAAGTCAAGGCTATCGGCTTGCATGGTGTCAGCGCCCATATCGAGCGCGACAGCGATGGCAGGCTGTCGATTGCCGACCTGTTTCAGCGCCGCCATCAACCCGGCATCACCATCCGCTTGGATACGGTTGCCATCCGGGAAGGCACCTTGATCGTCAATGATCAAGGCTCCAAAACCAGCACCCGGCTGGAAAGCATCAATCTGGATGCCGACAATCTGCGCGACAGCGCCAGCCTGTCGGCCGGAGCGCTGTTGGCCGACAACAAACGGCCGGTACGTCTGGCGATCAACACCCCGCTCACCATTCAGGATGATCAGGTCGATTTGGAACAGCTGGAAGCCGTCGCGCTGTCCAATGTGCAAGGACTGGGCGAAAGCAAGCTGACGCTGAACGGACAGTTCAAACTCAATTTTGCCACGCTGCAAACCACCGGCCAGAACCTCGCCATCACCTTCCACAGCGAGCGCCCCAGCAGCGAAGTGCACCTGACCCTGCCGACGCTGAACGCCAGCTTCCGCGAAATCACCATGCCGTCCGGCAAGCTCAGCGCCAAACTGGTGTACGCACACAGCGAGTATCAGCTGGATACCACGCTCGACAGCCTGAAGCTGGACCAAAGTGGTCTTTATGCTGATCGTCTCAAAGGCAATTTCAACTGGCTGGCTAAGCAAAACCCGTGTCAATGTCAAACTGAACTCGCCGTTGTCCATCATCGGCCTGAAACAACTGCACATGCAGCCGTTAACGCTGACCGCCGCCATCAGTACCCCGGCGCTGCCGCGCGGCACGCTGCAATCAAGCATGAGCGGCTCACTGGATGGCAACATCGACGAACCACGCTTCGATCTGCATGTAGCTAAGCCAGCTGGATGGCTCCAACCTGTCGGTAAATGTCACCCAGTTTGGCCTGATGCGGCCGCGCCACGAAGCAACCCTGTCAGTGGGCAAGCTGGACCTCAACCGCTATCTGCCGGAAGCCAAGGGCAACCCGGTGGCCATCTTCCAGGATACCAAGCCGCTGGCGCTGGACTGGCTGGATTTTTTTGATCTGACCGGCAAGGTATCGGTTGGCGAACTGGCAGTGGGCCGGTTCCGTATCAACAATGTCAGCAGCGATGTGCGCATCAATCCACACGAACTGGAACTGGACCAGATGTCGGCGGATATCTATGAAGGCCGCTTACAGGGGGATGCGCTGCTGTCACGCCGCGACACCCCGCACCTGCAACTGAAGCAGACGCTCAAAGGCATGAACATCCGCCCGCTACTGGTTGACCTGTTCAACTTCAATCGACTGGATGGCAAGGGCAACGGTCAGGTGGACGTCAATGCCGATGGCAAATCGTTTGCCGAATTGCGCAACGCGCTGACCGGATCGGTACAGATGAGCCTGAACAAAGGGGCGCTGAACGGGATTGACTTGGTAGCCGCACTGAAAAACCTGCTTAGGCGGAACTGAAAGGCTGGAATGCCACCGCGCAGGACGGCCAGAAGACCACCTTCTCCACGCTATCGGCCAGCTTCCATCTGGATCAGGGCGTGGCGCGCAGCCGGGACATGAAACTGGCCTCGCAACTGGTCAACGTCAACGGCAATGGCAAGCTGGATCTCAAGCAGAACATCATCGACTACACCATGGACGTGCAGGCCAACCCGCATGAGTTCAGCCGTTTCAAGGGTATCGATGTCCCGCTGAAGATTACCGGGCCGATCAACGCGCCGGTGTATGCGCTGGACTACAACGCCATGGTCAAAGGCAAGAAGACTGAAGGCGAAAAACAGCAGGCGCTCAAGCAGGAACTGAAGAAGCAGATCACCACCATCCTGCCGTAACCGGCAGACAGGGTTGGCCGAAACCGCATCCTTCGGCCAACCTTGGCTGGATGTCTTGATCAGCCTTCCAGAATACGGGCCTCGGCCTGCGCCAGCTGGTCGGGCGCACCCAGCGCCACCAGCACATCCCCTTCCTCAACGATAAAATCGGCGTCCAGATCCACCCTGCTTACTACGGTGCCGACGTACGGCCTTGACCTCTACCCCAAGGTCCTCCAGCTTGAGTTCGCCTAGCGTACGGCCAATCGACGCCGCACCGGAGCAGACCTGAATGCTCCACAAACGCAGCTGTTGCGCCTCGTCCAGCCCATCGCCATTATCACTGACGCCACGGAAGAAGCCGCGGAACAGGTTGTAACGGTGCTCACGCACGGTACGAATGCGCCGCAAGACGCGGTTGAGGGGCACACCCAGCACCATCAGCGCCTGCGACGCCAGCATCAGGCTGCCTTCCATCACATCGGCCACCACCTCGTCGGCACCGGCCTGACGCAGGGTCTGCATATCGACATCATCAAGGGTGCGCACGATCACCGGCAGGGTCTCGCTTACCTGACGCACCGCATGCAGAATCCGTAGCGCCATGTGGGTATCGGTAAAGGTGATCACCACCGCCTTGGCGCGTTGCAAGTAGGCGGCCAGCAACACCTCCTTTTTTTAAGCATCGCCAAACATCACCGGGTCGCCCGCCTCACCTGCCTTATGCACCCGCTCCGGGTCCATATCCGTGGCAAACACCGAGATGCCTTCGGTTTCCAGCAGGCGAGCCAGCGCCTGACCACTGCGGCCATAGCCGCAAATCAGCACGTGATCGCTCTTGGCCATGCTTTCCACCAGCATCTGGTGCAAATCCACCGCCTGCATCATCCAGTCCTGCTTGATCAGCTTGCGGGTAATTTTTTCCCCGTGGATGATGAGGAACGGCGCCAGCAGCATGGACAGCAAAATCGCCGCAATTGCCGCCTGCAGCGTGGCGGCGCTGATCAAACCGAGCGAACCGGACAGCGCCAGCAGGACAAAACCAAATTCCCCGCCCTGTGCCAGCGCCAGCGCGCCACGCATCGAATCATGCGGCTTATGACCAAAGGCCCGCCCCAGCCCAAACACAATCGCCAGTTTCACCGGCACCAACAGCGCCAGCATCAGCAGGACATCGCCAAAACGCTCGTACAGCACCGACAGCTCTACACGCATGCCGACGGTAATGAAGAAGAAGCCGAGCAGGATATCGCGGAACGGCTTGATATCCTCTTCCACCTGATAACGGTATTCGGTTTCGGAAATCAGCATCGCTCGGCAACAAACGCCCCCAGCGCCAGCGACAGGCCCGACAGCTCGGTCAGCCACGCCACCCCCAAGGTGACCAGCAGCACATTGATCATGAACAACTCACCGGAGCGCTGCCGTGCCACCAAGGTGAACCATGGCCGCATCAGACGTTGGCCGAAAAACAACAGCAACGCCATCACCACCACCACCTTGAGCGCCGCCAGCCCCGTGTCGAGCCACAGGCTCTCGCTACCGCCCGCAAAAGTTTAAGCAACAGGATCAGCAGCGGCACCACCGCGATGTCCTGAAACAGCAACACGCCAATGGCCAACTGGCCGTGTGGCTGGTTCAGCTCCAGCCGTTCAGTGAGCAATTTGCTGACAATCGCCGTGGAAGACATCGCCAAGGCGCCCCCCACCGCGAACCCGGCCGGGTACTGCCAGTCAGATATCCAATGGCGCCGGTAATCAGCAGCAAGGTCGCCACCACTTGTGCCAGCCCCACGCCAAACACCAGCTGGCGCATGGCGCGCAATTTGGACAGCGAGAACTCCAGACCAATCGAGAACATCATGAACACGATGCCGATCTCGCCCAGAAACTGCGTTTGCGGCCCTTGCGGTACCAGTTGCAACACGCCGGGGTTTGGCAATGAACCCCACCACCAGATAGCCCAGCATGGCAGGTACTTTCAGGCGGCGGCACAAGGTCACCGCCAACACGGCGGCCAACAGGACAAAAACGATGGGGGCTAATGAATGCATGAATCCAGACGAGTCCCGTGATCAGGTCAAACTGTTATCGATAAGCAAAAGATACACCAGGCTGTGAGCCAGCCGATTATAACCTTGATATACTTTTACCCTATGGAAAAGCCACTACAGCAAAAACGACTGCAATTAGCGCAAGAAGTTCTGGATACCGAAGCGCATGCCATCCTCGCCTTGTCCCGCACACTGGGTGCCGACTTCACGGCAGCCGTGGATGCGATACTCGCCTGCAGCGGGCGGGTAGTGGTGACTGGCATCGGCAAATCCGGACACGTTGGCCGAAAACTGGCCGCCACGCTGGCCAGCACCGGCTCGCCCGCCTTCTTCATGCACCCGGCAGAAGCGGCGCATGGCGACTTGGGCATGATCACCCACAGCGATGTCTTGCTGGCGCTGTCCAACTCGGGCGAAAGCGAAGAAATCATCGCCCTGCTGCTCGGCGCTCAAGCGCAAGGGCATCACCATCATCGCCATGACCGGCCTCGACGCTGGCCCGCGAAGCGGACATTCATCTGAATGCGCATGTGGACAAGGAAGCCTGCCCGCTGGGTCTGGCCCCCACCTCCAGCACCACCGCCGCACTGGCGCTGGGCGATGCACTGGCCGTGGTACTGCTCGATGCCCGCCACTTCGACAAGGAAGACTTTGCCCTGTCGCACCCAGGGCGGCAGTCTGGGGCGCCGGTTACTGGTACATGTGCGCGATGTCATGCATCACGGCGACGAACTGCCGCGCGTCGCACCGGGCACGCCGCTGAAAGACGCGCTGATGGAAATGTCGCGCCAACGTCTGGGCCTGGTGGTAGTGGTCGATGCCGACGCACAAATCCACGGCATCTATACCGATGGCGACTTGCGCCGCACGCTCGAGCGTTCGGCCAACCTGTACGATCTGACCATCGACGAGGTAATGAGCCGCCAGCCGCGTACCATCCATCAAGACAAACTGGCAACCGAAGCGGTGCGCCTGATGGAACAACACCAGATCACCGCCATTCTGGCGACCGACGACGCTGGCTAAGCTGGCTGGCGTGGTTCACATGCACGACCTGCTCAAGGCGGGCGTGGTGTAAGGACAACTATGCAAACGCTCAACGAACTGGCTCGCAATATCCGCCTGCTGATCATGGATGTGGACGGCGTGCTCACCGACGGCCGCATTTACTACAATGCGCAAGGTGAAGAGAGCAAATCCTTTTACGTGCAAGACGGGCTGGGGCTGAAACTGCTGCAGACCACCGATATCAAACTGGCCATCATCTCCGGCCGTGCCGACCGCTGTGTCGAACACCGCGCCAGCGCCTTGGGCATCGACTACTACTATTGCTTAAGCGTACGCGACAAAAAAGTGGCGCTGGATGAACTGTTGGCCGAAACCGGCCTCACCGCCAAACAATGCGCCTTCATCGGTGACGACCTGATCGACCTGCCGATCCTGCGCCGTGTCGGCCTCGCCGTAACCGTACCGGATGCCTCGGCACTGGTGCGTCAACATTCGCATTACGTCACCGGCAGCCCGGGCGGGCACGGCGCCGTACGCGAAGTGGCCGAACTGATCATGCAGGCGCAAGGCACCTTTGATGCCATCATCGCCGGGTTTTTAGCATGATCACCAGCCTGATGCGTTCCCACCGGGTGTTCCCGGTACTGCTGATCGGCCTGACCGCGCTGCTGACGCTGTGGCTCGACCAGATTTCGCGCTGGGAACCCAATAAGCGCGAACTGGACCCGAACAAGCCGGAGTTCGTGGCAGAAAACTTCACTGCCACCCGCTTTAGCCCGGAAGGTAGCTTGCAGGACCGGCTGGTCGCCAGCCGCATGTGGCAATACCCCGGCAAAGCCGATGTCTACTTCGACCAGCCGGATATGCGCGTCTACCAGCAAGGCATACTGCAATATCAGGCCGTGGGCGATAGTGGCCGCTACAACAATAAAACCAAACAGGCGTTTTTTGACCGCAAGGTCACCCTGATCCGCCCTGCCTCTGCCCGGGGACCGGAAACCCGGGTACTGACCAGTGCCATGCATGTTGACACCCAGCAACGCATCGCCAAGTCACAAGCACCCACCACGATTCACTATGGCAAGTCGGTGGCCAACTCCGTCGGCTTTGTCTACGAACAGCAAGCCGGGCAACTGAACCTGCTGTCACACGCAAAGGTTATTTATGAACCGTAACCGCCACCTGCTGGGCCTCCTGCTGGTTAAGCAGCCTGCTGCTGCCCGTGGCCCATGCCGAAAAAGCCGACCGCAACAAACCCATCGAAATCACCGCCAATACCGGCAGCCTGGATCAGCTCAAGGGCGTGACCACCTGGTCCGGTAATGTCGTGGTGATTCAGGGCACGCTCAAGCTCAACGCCGACCATGTCACCGTCACGCAAGACAAACAGGGCAACCAGACCATGCACGCCACCGGCCGCATCGTCACCTTCCGCCAGAAAATGGACGGCAAGAACGAATGGGTGGAAGGCCAGTCCAGTGTGCTCGACTACACCAGCGCCATTCATCTGGCTGTGCTGACCGGCAATGCCCGCGTCAAACGCGGCGAGGATCTGGTAATCGGCAACGTCATCACCTACAACACCGAAACCGAGCTGTATCAGGTCAACGGTGGTCCGAGCAGCGCCCCCAACAAGGGCCGTGTCACGGTAATCCTGCAGCCCAAGAATGCCACGCCGCCCAGCAGCGCCCCCGCCAAATCTGACGGAAAGCCGAAATGACAGACAGCGTACTCAAGGTTGAACGGCTCAAGAAACGTTACAAGAAGCGCACCGTCGTCAAGGACGTGGCGCTGGACATCAAAAGCGGTGAAGTCGTTGGCCTGCTCGGCCCCAACGGTGCTTAAGCAAAACCACCAGCTTCTACATGATTGTTGGCCTGATCGGCGCTGATGACGGGGAAATCACCCTCAACGGCACCCGCATCACCCACCTGCCCATCCATCAGCGGGCGCGCATGGGGCTGGGTTATTTGCCGCAGGAAGCCTCCATCTTCCGCAAGATGACGGTGGAAGAAAACATCATCGCCATTCTGGAGATTTCCGGTTTCAAGGGCGAAGAGCTGCAACAGGAACTCACCGTGCTGCTCGACGACCTGAATATCGCTCACCTGCGTGAGAACAGCGCGCTGTCCTTGTCCGGCGGCGAACGTCGTCGCGTGGAAATCGCCCGCGTACTGGCCACGCGTCCGCGCTTCATCTTGCTGGACGAACCGTTTTTTAAGCGTCGACCCGATTGCCGTCATCGACATCCAGAAAATCATTTCCTTTCTCAAGGAACGCGGCATCGGTATTCTCATTACCGATCACAACGTGCGAGAAACGCTACGCATCTGCGACCGGGCCTATATCATCAGCGACGGCTCCGTGCTGGCTTCCGGCCACCCACAAGAGCTGGTCAACAACGAGAAGGTTCGTCAGGTTTATCTGGGCGAACATTTCCACCTGTAGCCCATGAAACAGTCTCTACAGCTCAAAGTTTCGCAACAGCTCACGCTGACTCCGCAGTTGCAACAGTCGATCCGGCTGCTGCAACTCTCCACCCTCGACCTGCAGGCCGAAGTGGAGCAGTTCCTGCTGGACAACCCGATGCTGGAACGCAGCGAGGACCCCACCTCGCCAGCGGAGAGCCCGGCGCAAAGCGAGGACACGCCTGCATCAGACAGCAAAGACGAACAGGCCGACAGCCGGGACAGTTCAGCCGGAGAACTGCTCGACTGGGGCGGCAGCGGCAGTCGCCGTCAGGATGGCGATGACGAGTTCGACCCGATGCTCAATGTGCCCTGCCCCGTCAGCCTGCGCGAACACCTGCTGGCGCAGCTGGGCGAAATTGCCCTGCCGACGCGCGACAACGCCATTGTGCAGTTGCTGATCGAAGAGCTGGACGATGACGGCTACCTGACGCAGGATCTGGAAGAACTGGCCAGTCACCTGCCACTGGAACTGGAGCTGGAAGCCGATGAGCTGATGATTGGGCTGAAATTGCTGCAGCAGTTCGACCCCCCGGTGTCGGCGCCCGCTCACTATCCGAGTCGCTCAGCCTGCAACTGGCCCGCTTACCCGCCAGCGAGCCGGGGCGTGAGCTGGCACACACCATCGTCACCCAGCATCTCTCACTCTTGGGCAACCGCGACTACACCCGGCTCAAGCGACAGCTGAGTGTGGACGACAGCACGCTGAAAACCGCACAACAGCTAATTGCCCGCCTCAACCCACGCCCGGCCGCCTCTTTGGGCATGAAGATGTGCACTATGTCATCCCGGATGTCACTGTGCGCAAGCGCAAGGGACACTGGGTAGCCGAGCTGAACAATGGCGCCATTCCGCGGCTGCGCGTCAACCAGATGTATGCGCAGATGCTGGCAGCAAACCGCAGTGGCGCGGGCGAATTGTCGTCACGCCTGCAAGAGGCCAAGTGGCTGGTCAAGAACATACAGCAGCGATTTGACACCATCCTGAAAGTATCGGAAGCTATAGTCGAAAGGCAACAAGCGTTCTTTGAACAGGGTGAAGTGGCCATGCGGCCATTGATTCTGCGCGACATCGCAGATGAATTGGGCTTGCATGAATCGACGGTATCCCGGGTTACCACCCACAAATACCTGCTCTGCCCGCGTGGCCTGTTCGAGCTGAAATATTTCTTCGGCAGCTCTCTGGAAACCGATAGCGGTGGCGAGTGTTCGGCTACCGCCATCAAGGCCCATATCCGCCGCATGATCGATGCGGAAAATCACGCCAAGCCACTGTCCGATAGCGCAATTGCCGATGAACTGGCCAAGCAGGGGATACAGGTTGCAAGACGCACGGTAGCGAAGTATCGTGAAGCTATGCAGATACCACCGGTTAACCTGCGAAAGTCCCTGTAAGGCAGCAACAAGAATAAACCATTCCCGGACCGCTTCCGGCCGGGATGCAACACAAGTAAGGAGTACGGTATGAACCTGAAAATCACCGGCCTGCGCCTTGAAGTTACCCCGTCGCTGCGCGAATATGTTGAAACCAAGCTGGAACGGGTTACCCGTCACGTCGACAATGTTGTCGGGATTTCCGTCACCCTGTCGGTAGACAAACTGGTGCAAAAGGCAGAAGTGAACGTACACCTTGCTTAAGCAAGGATGTGCATGTTGAAGCCACCGACGCTGACATGTACGCGGCCATTGATGCGCTGGTGGACAAACTGGATCGCCAAGTGCTCAAGCACAAGGAAAAGCAGGGTGAACACCGCGGCACGCTGCCAGAAGAGACACTGTAACCCATTGAAAAAACAGCGGGAACCTCAGGGTTCCCGTTTTTGTTTGCCAAGGGGCTTTTTAAGCATGTCCCCCGCAACGTAGAATTGCCGGGTTTTTCAAGCTGCAATACCACCCACTATGAGCCTTATCGGGAAAATCCTGTCGCGGGACCATGTTCTTCTGGACCGGATGTCGCCAGCAAAAAGCGCGTATTCGAGCAGGTGGGCCTTATGATTGAAAACACCCACGGCATCGCACGCAGCGAAATTTTTGATTGTCTGTTTGCCCGTGAAAAACTGGGTTCTACCGGTTTGGGGCAAGGCGTGGCCATTCCGCATGGCCGCGCACAGGGGCTGAAAGAAGCCGTCGGGCTATTCATCCGCCTGAAGAATCCGATCCCATTTGATGCACCGGATGCCAAGCCGGTGCAAAGCCTGTTTGTCCTGCTGGTACCGGAACAAGCGACCGACCTGCACTTGCAGCTGCTGTCCGAACTGGCCCAGCTGTTTTCCAGTAGAGCAGATGCGGGAGCAACTGTTAAGCGCCGCCAGCGAAGATGACCTCTACCGCTTGCTGACTGAATGGACGCCACATGCCTAGCGTTAGCGTCCGCAAGCTCTATCAGGACAACCACCAGAAACTGAATCTGCAATGGGTTGCTGAGCACCGGTGGCGCCGACAATGTCATTGGTAATGATGAACAACGCCCAACGCTGGCGCTGGTGGGGCACCTCAACTTCATTCACCCCAACCGCGTACAGGTACTGGGGTTGGCCGAAGTGGATTACCTGAACCGGCTGGAACAGTCTGCGGCCAAAACCGCGCTAGACCAGCTGTTCTACAAGAGCATGTCGGTCGTGATTGTGGCCAACGGCCGGAAGCGCCAACGCTGTTACGCGACTACTGCCGGGCCCACAATGTGCCACTGATGAGCACGCCGCTGGAAAGCCCGTATCTGATGGATGTGCTGCGCATCTATCTGGCGCGCATGCTGGCAGTTTCCACCGTATTGCATGGTGTGTTTCTGGACGTGCTGGAAATTGGCGTGCTGATCATGGGCGATTCCGCCATGGGCAAGAGCGAGCTGGCGCTGGAGCTGATCTCGCGCGGCCATGGCCCGGTTGCCGATGATGCGGTGGAGCTCTACCGGGTTGGCCCGGAAACGCTGGAAGGCCGCTGCCCGCTGCTCCTGCGCGATTTTCTGGAAGTGCGTGGTCTGGGCATCCTGAATATCCGTACCGTGTTTGGCGAAACCGCCGTCCGCCCGAAAAAAGTACTCAAGCTGATCATTCATCTGATGAAGGCCAGCGATCAGGCCATGCAGGCGCTGGATCGCCTGAACATCCAGTCGGAAACGCAGGATATTCTTGGCGTTACCGTCCGCAAGGTAGTGTTGCCGGTGGCAGCGGGTCGCAACCTGGCCGTGCTGGTGGAAGCCGCGGTGCGCAACTACATCCTGCAGCTGCGTGGCATCGACAGCACGCGTGAATTCATCGAACGCCACACCAATTTCCTGCGGGAACAGGAAAATGCGCCTGATTTTGATTAGCGGCCTGTCCGGCTCGGGCAAGTCCGTGGCCTTGCGGGCACTGGAAGATTCGGGCTTTTATTGCGTCGACAATCTGCCCGCCACCATGTTGCCGGAAGCGCTGACGCTGTATAGCGATTATGGCTACGATGAAATCGCCATCAGTGTTGACACCCGCTCCAGCCCATCACTGGGAGCACTACCAACGGAAGTGCTGAAGCTGCGCGAGCGCGGCGTTGATGTGCGCCTGCTGTTTCTGGAAGCCAAGCAAGAAACGCTGGTCAAACGTTTTTCCGAGACCCGTCGCCGACACCCGCTTTCCGGTTCGGCAATGACCGTGGAAGAATGCATCCGGCTGGAGCTGGAGCTATTGGCCAACATTCAGGAGCTGGGCATCCGTATTGACACCAGCGAACTGTCCGCCAATGGTTTGCGCAACTGGGTGAAAAAACTGGTTGGTGCCGACAGCAGCCGTTTGACGCTGACATTCGAATCATTCGGTTTTAAGCATGGCGTACCGCTGGAAGCCGATTTTCTGTTTGATGTGCGCTGCCTGCCCAACCCGTACTACGACCCGCAACTGCGGCCTTTTACCGGCAAAGACCAGCCCATCATTGATTTCTTCCTGCGTACGCCGCAAGTGGCGGAGATGACGGAAGACATTCGCCAGATGGTGGCGAAATGGCTGCTTACCTTCCGCCGCGAAAACCGCAGTTACCTGACAGTTGCCATCGGCTGTACCGGTGGTCAGCATCGTTCCGTCTACATCACCGAACAGCTGGCCGGGCTTTTGCACATGAGCAGGTTCTGATCCGCCACCGCCAGCTTCCCGCCACGAAATAAACCATTTTGGGGCCCGCCGTTTCGGCCAACCTTTGTGGAGATTCACCATGCGTCCGCCTGATACCGTCACCGTGGCGCTGACCGGCGCTTCCGGTCTGCCCTATGGCCTGAAGCTGATCGACAGCCTGATCCGCGCCCAGCGCCGCGTATGGGTGCTCTACTCGCAAGCCGCCCAGATCGTTGCCAAGCAGGAGATGAATATCAGCCTGCCGTCGCGCCCGGCCGAATTGCAAGACTGGTTGCAACAGCGCACGCAGGCGCAAGCCGGGCAACTGGCGGTATTTGGCCGCGAGGAATGGTTTGCTCCGGTGGCTTCCGGTTCCAACCCGGCCGACGCCATGGTGGTCTGCCCGTGTTCGATGGGTACGCTGGCGGCCATCGCGCATGGCATGAGTGACAATCTGATCGAACGCGCCGCCGATGTATCGATCAAGGAACAGCGCAAGCTGATTCTGGTGCCACGCGAAACCCCGCTATCGGTCATCCATCTGGAAAACATGCTGAAACTGGCCCGCTTGGGAGTGGTCATTCTGCCGCCTGCCCCGGGCTTTTATACCCACCCACAAACGGTGGATGACATGGTGGACTTTGTCGTAGCGCGCATTCTGGATCAACTGGGCGTGGAAAACAGCCTGATCCCGCGCTGGGGCAACACGGTAACGGAGCCGACGGCATGAACCGCACCATCCTCAGCCTGCCAGCCTTGCGCCAACTGGAACATACCGCAGCCGCAGCTGGCGTTGATCTGATGCAACGCGCCGCCAGCTGCATTGCCGATTGGGTGCAGCGCCATTATCCGACCGATGCACGCCTGCTGATCGCCGCAGGGCCAGGCAACAACGGCGGCGATGCGCTATTTGCCGCTTGCCAGCTGATGGCCGTAAGCTTTGCCGTGGATGTCCTGCTGCCACAACCACCCACCAGCCCGGATTGCCAGCAGGCGCTGGCCGCCGTGTGCGAGGCGGGCGGTATTCCGCTGACAAGGTTGGCCGAAACCCACGAACCGCCAGACTTGATCATTGACGGCCTGTTTGGCATCGGGCTGAGTCGTGAACTGGGTGAGCCGTGGTGCGGCGTCATCCGGCAACTCAACCGGTTGGGGACGCCAATTCTGGCGCTGGACTGTCCCAGCGGACTCAACGCCTATACCGGCCAGCCAGTCAATGTAGCGATTCGCGCCTGCCACACCCTCACCTTTCTCTGCCACAAGCCGGGCCTCTACACCGCTGCGGGTGTCGATCTGGCCGGTGCGGTGGAACTGGCTACTCTCGATTGCCCGCTCGCGTGGCTACCCGATGCCGACGGCGCGCTCAACACGCTTAAGCACTGGCTGGATTGGCCAGACAGAGCGATAGCCACAAAGGCAGTTACGGTACGGTATGCATTGTCGGTGGTGCGGTTGGCATGCTGGGCGCCGCCCTGCTGGCTGGCCGGGCCGCACTGGCAGGGGGGCCGGTAAGGTGTTTGTTTGTACGCTGGATGACCGACTGGCGGTTGACCCGGTTGCCCCGGAACTGATGTTGCGTCCACTACGGGCCGATACGGCGTTGCCGGAGCACAGCGTACTGGCCGTTGGCCCGGGTTTCGGCCAACAGGACGACGCCCGTTGCTGGCTCGATGCGCTGCTGGCACAGCCCTGCCCGCTGGTACTGGATGCCGACGCCCTCAATCTGCTGGCTCAGGATGAGGCACGCCAGCAACAGCTGCGTGACCGCTGCGCCCCAACCATTCTTACCCCACATCCGGCCGAAGCCGCCCGCCTGCTGGGCACCGACACCGCCACGATTCAGCGCGACCGGGTCGAAGCCGCACGCCAGTTGGCACAACGCTATCACGCCATCGTCGTACTCAAAGGTGCCGAGCAGCCTGATCGCCCGCCCCGATGGCTTTTACCACCTCAATACCACCGGTAGTCCGGCGTTGGCCGTGGCCGGGCAAGGCGATGTTCTCAGCGGCCTGATCGCCGCCTTGCTGGCGCAGGGGCTGGACGCCTTCAGCGCCGCCAGCAGTGCCTGTTACCTGCACGGGCTGGCTAATACGAACAGTATCAGGCGGAAGCGGGTGGACCGATCGGGCTGGGAGCAGCGGCTACCGTGCCGCGCTTGAGCCGACTGATCAACCAGCATCTAGCGAATACACCCACGGCATAATCTATTGTCTACAATCCAATATTTACCCGTAGCCCGAGCCCGGTTAGTATGACCGCCCCGCGCTCAGGAGAATACTGGTGACAGACCAGAAAAAAGCTTATCTTTTCGGCCTTTCCGCCGTGCTTGCCTGGTCGACGGTAGCCACGGCCTTCAAGCTCAGCCTCAGCTACTTGAGCCCGGCACAACTGCTGCTATATGCCAGCCTGGCATCGTTACTCAGTCTGTGCGGCGTTCTGGCCGCCACAGGCAAACTCCCGTTGCTCTGGCCCACCTTGCGCCAACACTGGCGCCGCTCGCTGCTGCTCGGCGCGGTCAACCCCTTTATTTACTACCTGATTCTGTTCAAGGCCTATGCCTTGCTACCGGCACAGGAAGCTCAGTCCATCAATTACACCTGGGCGCTGACCATGACGCTACTGGCCGTACCGCTGCTGAAACAGGCACTGCGCTTAAGAAGATATCGTGGCAGCACTGACCTGCTATCTCGGGGTACTGGTTATCGGCACGCGTGGCGAATTATTGTCCCTGCATTTTTCCAACATGCAGGGCGTGGCCTATGCCTTGGCTTCGACACTGTTGTGGGCTACTGGATTGCCAACACCCGCGATCAACGCGACCCGCTAGTTGGCCTGACCCTCAACTTTGCCCTGTCGCTACCGTTATCGCTGGTCTGGTGTGCCGTCACCGGACAACTCACCAGCGTGGCATGGCAGGGTATCGCCGGAGCGGCTTACGTCGGAGCACTGGAAATGGGCTTTACCTTTGCCCTGTGGCTGACCGCGATGAAGCTCACCCGCCACACCGCCAGCATCGCCAACCTGATCTTTCTGTCGCCGCTGTTGTCATTAGGTTTGATTCACCTGATCGTCGGCGAAGCCATTCTGCCCTCTACCCTGCTAGGGCTGGGATTGATCCTGACCGGGCTATTGATCCAGAAATGCTGGCAGCGCGGACGCTGAACGCGGCAGAGGATGACAGCAAGCTAATTCCCTTCACGCCAAGCCAACTGGTAGCAAGAATGCGTTGAAAATGCCAAGATGTCGTGATTCTTGGCGAAGCGTCATGGACAATGGCAAAAGACATGCTGATGGCGCAAGGAACACCACCGATCATGAAAAGCATCAAAACCCGGCTACTGCTCTGGCTGATGGCCAGTATCACCGTGCTGACCGGCCTGTGCGGCGCCTTGTCTTACCAGCATGAAAGCTCGCCGAGCAAAACTATCAGGACTTGCGCCACGCGCTGCAGCAGCGGCTGGCGTTATCGCTGCCCCACAGTGTCTGGCAACTGGACGAAACCGCAATGCGGCAGATTCTGGATGCCGAACTAGGCTGGCCAGCCATCCACGCCATTCGCCTGCACGACGATGCCAATCTTAACGTTGGCCGTATCCGCGATGAGCGCAACATGCTACGCGACATGGCGCCCTCGGAACGCCCGACCGCTGATGATCTTCTCACCCTTCCCATCGTTTATCAGGGCAAGGGAAACACTCGGCGTTGCCACCGTCTACCTGTCACGTCAGGCCCTGCGTGACCGCCAGCAGCAGCAGGTACTGGAAATACTGCTGCTGATCGCCGTACTCAACGGCGGGGTATGCCTGCTGATGGCAATCAATCTGCAACGGTTGGTATGGCAGCCGCTGCGCCAGCTACTTGAAGCCATGGAAAGTTCGGCCAACGATAGCGTTCCGGCGGTAAACAACGCCAGCGAATGGACCCCGGCCAGACAGCGTTTGCAGCAACTGCGCCAGCAACTGGTCACGGCACAAACTCGCGCCACCGAAGCCGAGACAGCGGCACAGCTGGCCCATGAGCAGGTCGAACACAGCGAACAAACCTTGCAACACACCAGTCAGGCCCTGTTGGCGACGCAGCAACTGGCTGCCTTGGGCGGACTGGTGGCTAAGCGTCACCCATGAGATCAGTCAACCTGTCGGCCTGATGCTGACCACGGCATCGGATTTGGCCAGCACAACCTCCCGCATCAGCGAGAAACTCAACACCGGCGCCATGAGCAAGGGAGAGTGGCAGACGTATCTGGAAGCGGCACAGCACTATGAGGAACGACTGCTCGCACAGGCAGGCAGTGCCTCAAAGCTGATCCAGAGTTTCAAACAGATTGCGCTGGACCAGAGCCAGCCGGTGCGGCGCGATTTTCAGCTCAACCGCTATTTGCATAGCATCATCACCAGCCTGCAACCGACCTTGCGCCACACCACGGTAAAGGTACAAATCCAGTGCGAGGACGATCTGATACTGGACAGCTATCCGGGAACGTTTGCGCAGGTGATGATCAACTTGCTGCTGCATGTCGTGCAGGCAGGGTTGGCCGAACAGCCCACGGCGGAAATTCACATCGACGCGCAGCGCAACGGCCAGCAACAGCTGCTGCTGACCCTGCGGGATAATGGTCTGGGGCTATCGCCAGAACAGCTGAAGCACGTATTCGAGCCATCCTGGCAAACGGAAACCGCACAACCGGGCCATGTTTTGGCGTTAAACGTGATCGAAACGCTGGTACGGCAACAGCTGGGCGGAACGCTGGAAGTCAGCAGCGCCCCGGGGAAAGGGACGCAGTTCAACCTGTTGCTGCCCTTTATGGCACCTGGCCTGCACACACGCTAGCACCGGACAGGCCGAAACAGTCGCAGGCCATGCGTCATGACAGCCAGGCTCAAGCTGGCACGGGCAGGATCAGGCGACGTAAAACAGAATACTCAGGTACTGGCACACGCTGCCGCCCAGAACAAACAAATGCCAGATCCCATGACCGTGCCGGATCTTTTCATCATTGATGAACCAGTAAATCCCTACGCTGTATAACAGGCCACCGAGAGCCAGCCAGACCAGCCCGCCGGTCGGCAGCAGGGCCAGCAGCGGTTTGACCGCCACCAACACCAGCCAGCCCATTGCGACATACAGAATCATCGAGAGTAGCCGTGTCCGCCGCCCCAGCGTCAGCTCCTGCACGATGCCAAACACCGCCAGCCCCCAGCTCACCCCGAACAGTGACCACCCCCACGCGCCGCGCAATGTGATCAGCGCGTATGGCGTATAACTCCCGGCGATCAGCAAATAGATGGCCGAATGGTCGCATTTCTGCAGAATAGCCTTCGCCCGCCCGCGCACGCTGTGATACAGCGTCGAGATCAGATACAACAACACCAGCGTGCCGCCGTACAAGCTGAAGCTGACGACTTTCCAGGGCATCGCCCTGCTAAGCAATAGTCACCAGAACCACCAGGCCGGTAATGGCCAGCAATGCGCCAACCAGGTGGGAAATACCGTTAAAACGCTCCCCGTAATACATCACCATGTTCTCCGAAAGCGGCTTTAAGAACGGGCCGCGCCCCAAGCGGAGCGCCGCCAACCTTGTTAAAACGGCCTTGCTACCGAACGACACACGACGACGACACTCAGCGTTCGGCCAACCTTGCATTACCTGCATTTAATAGGGCAAGGATGGTCCGGGTTGGTTCCGTGTTTTAGCGAATTTGCATGAGAGAGCAAGCCGACAACATTCCCACCACCTGTCATGGCCGTTTTGCCCCCCACAAATTAAAACAGGCGAGCCGCAGCTCGCCTGTGATGCCGATACCAAACGCAGGAACTTAAGCGCCGAGCGCCGCCAGTACCTCGTCTCGTACGGTTTCCACGGCACGGGTGCCATCGATCTTGATGTATTTCGGCGCCTTGGCATCGCCGCTAGCCGCGCGCTGGCCGTAGAAGCCAACCAGCACTTCGGTTTGCTCGTGATACACGGACAGGCGTTTCTTCACGGTTTCTTCCTGATCATCATCACGCTGGATCAGGTCTTCGCCGGTCAGATCGTCCTTGCTTACCACCTTGGGCGGGTTGAACTTGATGTGGTAGGTACGGCCGGAGGCCACGTGCACACGACGGCCAGCCATGCGCTCGATGATGGCGCTGTCCGGTACGTCGATTTCCACCACGTAATCAATGTCCACACCGGCTGCGATCATGGCTTCGGCTTGCGGAATGGTGCGCGGGAAACCATCAAACAGGAAACCGTTGGCGCAGTCGGACTGGGCGATACGCTCTTTTACCAGGCCGATGATGATGTCGTCACGCACCGAGGCCGCTTAAGCATCCATGATGGCTTTGGCTTCCAGCCCCAGCGGCGTGCCTACTTTGACCGCCGCACGCAGCATGTCACCGGTGGAAATTTGCGGAATGCCGAATTTTTCTTTGATGAAGTTGGCCTGGGTGCCTTTGCCAGCGCCCGGAGCGCCCAACAGAATCAGTCTCATGTAATTACTCCTGTCAGTTTTATCTAGCGTTCGTTGTGTTCAGGTGAGTGCCGTCTTGATCGCGGCTTTTTAGCCTGTTCAGGCTGCGGCGAACAACGCGCGGACCCGTTCCCGAGTCTTGCGGCGTGTCCACCCCGGCAGGAGGAGCCTGCTCTACCCGCGCCACCATGATGGCATAGCCGTGCCACAACACACGCAATTGTTCCAGCGCCTCGAACACTTCCAGCGGCGCAGGAGACAGCGTGGTGTAGGTGGTCAGAAACCCAGCCTGGTAAGCGTACATACCAATGTGCCGCAAAACGGGTAAGTCTGGCGGCAAGACGTTTGTATCATGTGCAAACGCATCACGGGCATACGGTATCGGTGCCCGGCTAAAATAAAGGGCACGTCCAGCATGGTCAAGCACCACCTTGACCACATTGGGATTGAACATGTCGGCAGCGCTGTGCACGGGATGTGCGACCGTCGCCATGGGAACATGGCTGTTGGCCATCAGTTCGGCCAACGTGTCGATCAGCGCCGGGTCGATCAGAGGCTCATCGCCCTGCACATTGACCACGATGTCGCTGTCGGCCAAACCCAGCTGTTGTGCCACTTCCGCCAGACGGTCTGTGCCACTGGGGTGATCGGCGCGGGTCAGTACAGCCTCAACCCCGTGCGCAGCACAGGCGGCAATAATCTCGGCATGGTCGGTCGCCACGATCACGCGCGAAGCATGGCTGCGCGCGGCTTGTTCGGCAACACGCACCACCATCGGCTTGCCGTAAGCGATATCGGCCAGCGGTTTGCCCGGCAGGCGGCTGGACGCCATGCGCGCCGGGATGACCACGGTAAAACCGTTCATTTCACTTCTTCTTCCGGTGGCAGTTCGCGCGCCTCGGTCTCCAGCATCATCGGAATGCCATCCTTGATCGGGAAGGCCAGCCGGTCGCCTTTGCAGATTAATTCTTGATTGGTTTTGTCAAACACCAGCGGCCCTTTGCAAAGCGGGCACACCAGAATTTCCAGAAATTTAGCGTCCATGTCGTATCTTCAGTCGGGCTAGGATCCAGTCGGCAAGGTCGGGCTCAAGCTGCGCCGCCACTGGCAGAACCCATAGTCTAGCATGATTGCCGGGGGGCAACTTGACCGCGTCTTTGGCGGTGATGATCACGGCATCCGCCTCAGCGGGAATGTCCGCAACCGTCAGCGCATGATGATCGGGCAACGCCACGGTAGCGGCCAGCGTCACACCCAATTGCTGCAAGGTGGTGAAAAAACGTTCGGGATGGCCAATACCGGCCAATGCCACCACCTGCTGGCCCTGCAGCATCGCTTGCGTACAGCGTTGGGCCGGGTCATCCAGCCGGTACAACTCGCCCGGCTGCAAGGTCATGCCAAAACGGGGGACATCAGCTTACAGCGTCAGCAACGTTTCGGCCAACTTGCCATTGACCACGATGGCATCGACGCTTGCCAGACGGCTGGCTGGCTCACGCAACGGCCCGGCTTAAAAAGAGATGGCCGTTACCCAGTCCGCGCGCGCCATCCAGCACCACCAGCTCCAGATCGCGCCGCAGCCGGTAATGCTGCAAGCCATCATCCGTCAGCAACAATTGCAAATCGGGATGCTGCTGCAACAAATACTGCCCGGCCGCCACGCGGTTGCGCCCCACCACCACCGGGGCACCGGCTGCGGCCAACAGTAACGGTTCATCGCCAACCAGCTGGGCGGAACTCTGCGGGGTCACCGGTGGTTGGCCGAACATGACCACCGCCATAGCCGCGGCTGATGACGCCCACCTTGACCCCACGCGCCTGCAGCGCCTGCAGCAAAGCCACCGTCAGCGGCGTTTTACCCACCCCGCCGACATTGATATTGCCCACCACCACCACCGGCACCGGCAGCGCGACACTGGCGCACCAGCCGCGCCGGTACGCCAGACGCCGCACCCAGCTGATCAGAGCAAACAGCCCTTCCAGCGGAGCCAGAAGGGCTGTCAACCACAGTGTGGGGCGATACCAGTGCCGTTCCAGCCGCGTCACTGTCCCCCCGCCTGAGTGGCAAAGGTCAATTGAGTCAGCCCCGCCTCGCGGGCAGACTCCATCACGGTAATCACCGACTGATGCGTTGCCTTGGCGTCGGCATTGATGATCACCACAACGTCTTTCTTGCCCGCTGCCGTGTCCTTGAACAAATTCACCAGCCCGGCCTTGTCACCGGCGGCCAGCTTGCGCTCACCCACCATCATCTCGCCAGCTAAGCCGAAACGGCCACGTTGATCTCGGTGGTTTTTTGCTGCACGACCTCACCCTGCGCCGAGGGCAGGTTGATTTTCATTTCAGAGAATTTGGAATACGTGGTAGTGACCATCAGGAAAATCAGGATCACCAGCAACACGTCAATCAACGGGATGAAATTGATTTCCGGCTCTTCTCGGGAGCGACCGCGACGAAAGTTCATAATAAGCATCCGTTACGCATCCGAGCCGTTCTTGCGATCGCCATGCAGCACTTCCACCAGCTTCACGGCCCGGGACTCCATTTCTACCAGCAAGCCATCAACCTTGGCGCGGAAATGGCGGTAGAACATCATGCTGGGGATGGCCACGATCAGACCAAACGCGGTGTTATACAACGCCACGGAAATACCGTGCGCCAGTTCCTTGGGGTTGGCACCGGACGGCGCTTGCGAGCCGAAAATCTCGATCATGCCCACCACGGTACCCAGCAAGCCAAGCAGCGGCGCCATGGCGGCAATGGTGCCCAGCGTGGTCAGGTAGCGCTCCAGCTGATGCGCTTCCACCCGGCCCTCGTCCTCGATGGACTCCTTCATGGCTTCACGGCTGCCGGAAACATTGCGCAAGCCCGCGGCAAACAGACGGCCCAGCGGCGAATGGTTCATCAGCGACTGCAGCAACTCGCCGGACGCACCGCTGCGTCGATACTGCTGAATGGTCAGCGCCAACAGGCCATTCGGTGCTACGCGGGAAGCGCGCAGGCTGAAAAAACGTTCAAAAATAATGGCAAGCGAAACGACCGAAGCGGTAAGTATCGTCCAGATCGGCCAGTAACCGCTTCTATGATTGACCACACGGGGCATTCTCCAAGGCAGTCCTAAACGTTAAACTTTAGCGTTGAACGGGGGCGCTCGGCAACCGTCGGCGGTTTTTTTCCTGATTTAGCGGCGCTGGTTCGCAAACCGTTTCAAGGAAATTCGCTAAGCCATGATTTTGTAAGGGAATTTCAGCAACATCCACAAAAGCTGTGGATAAATTTGTTGATAACACGGTGCACAGCAGCGCAAAAGCCCGTCCCGTCAAGGTTCCCATTGGTTTGCCCGAAAATTGGACAAACACAATAAGCATTTGATTTTATTGATAATTAAAAACATCACTCGTCCGTTAGTGACGAGCTTTGTCCGACAATTTACAGACGAAAACATGCAGAACGCATGTTGTGGATGACTTGACAACCATGATTTTCAATGCCCTGAACAGCGACGTCATCAGCGTCTCCTCCCTCAACCGCATGGCGCGCGACCTGCTGGAATCGGGCTTGCCACCGATGTGGATTAGCGGCGAAGTGTCCAACCTGACGCTTGCGGCGTCGGGCCATGCCTATTTTTCGCTCAAGGATGGCGGCGCGCAGGTGCGCTGTGTGATGTTTCGCCACAAGCTGGCGGTGTTGGGGTTTCGGCCAACCGAAGGCATGCAGGTCGAACTGAAGGGGCTGGTCACCTTGTACGAAGCACGCGGCGAGTTCCAGATCAGCGTGGATAGCATGCGTTCGGCGGGTCTTGGGCGGCTATACGAGGCGTTTGAGCAGCTCAAGAGCAAACTGACGGCAGAGGGATTATTCGACGCCGCTCGCAAACGTCCAATTCCCAGCCACCCGGCCGCCATCGGCATCGTCACCTCGCTAAGCGGCGGCCGCCTTGCGCGATGTGGTCACCACGCTGCGACGGCGCATGCCGGGGATACCGGTCATTCTCTATCCAACGCCGGTGCAGGGCGGCAGCGCTGCGGCGCAGATCGCCCAAGCCATCCAGCAGGCCAGCCAGCGTCAGGAAGTGGAAGTGCTGATTGTCTGCCGTGGCGGTGGCAGCATTGAGGATTTGTGGTCATTCAATGAAGAGGTGGTGGCGCGAGCCATCGCCGCCTGTCGCGTGCCGGTGGTCAGTGGCGTGGGGCACGAAACCGATTTCACCATCTGCGATTTCGTCGCCGACCGGCGCGCGCCCACGCCCACGGCAGCGGCGGAACTGGTGTCACCCAGCAGGGAACACCTGCTAGCCCAGCTGGAACATGGTAAACGCGGGCTGGAACGGGCGCTAGGGCGGCTACTGACCGACAAATCACAGCAGCTGGATTTTCTGTCGCGCTTAGCTGGCTCATCCCGGCGAAAAACTGCAACGCCAACAGGAAAGCCTGCGGCAGGCAAAAGACCGGCTACAGCGCCGGTTGCACACCTTGTTCGACCAGCGCCACTGGGCGCTGCAAATGGCGCAGGCACGGCTGGCACGGCATCAGCCGGATCTGAACGCACATCAGCGCCAGCTCGCCATGTTGTCCAGTCATCTGACACGAGCCAGTCAGACGCTACTTCGCCAGCAACAGCAACATCTGGCACGACTGGAAATCGGCCTGACCGCACTGAATCCGGAAGCCGTGCTGGCACGTGGCTATGCCATTGTGCAGAAACAGGATGGCCGGGCCGTCAAAAGTGCGGAGGAACTGCACAACCATGAGCGCGTGTTGTTAAGGTTGGCCGAAGGCAGTACCGAAGCCATCATCGACCACCCACAGGGTGCGCAGCCGGAACTGCCGTTTTAAGCCGCGCACGTGATCACGCTTGACAGCAACGGCGAAATTTCACAGCATGGAACAATTAAAACAATCGTTTGATTTATCCGGCCATGAACTGCCTGCTGCCCTGACCAAACTCATCATCAACCTGTGGCCGCCTTTCCGCGGTGCAGGTATCCGCGTCACCCACCTGTCTGCCGACTGGCGTCAGGCAGAGGTGCAATTGAAGCTGGGGCTGACCAATCGCAATTATGTCGGCGTGCATTTTGGCGGCAGCTTGTACGCCATGACCGACCCGTTTTTCATGCTGCTATTGATGCAGCAGCTGGGGCCGGACTACTACGTGTGGGACAAGGCGGGGCACATCGACTATGTCAAACCGGGGCGCGGCACGGTCAAGGCACGCTTCCATGTGGACGAAGATCTGGTGAGCCACATCCGTCAGCAGACGGCAAGCGGTGAAAAATACCTGCCGCAATTGCAGGTAGAAGTGCACGACCAGCACGGCGACGTGGTGGCCCGGGTGCACAAGACACTCTATATCAAACGCAAAAAAGACCGCTGAGGCGGTCTTTTTTTCCTTAATGGCACAGCAAACAGTGTGCAGCCAAGCAGGGCGCTTCAGTCACCAAAACCACAGAACACTTCGCGCATCATGCGCAGCACTTCCAGTGTACGCAAATCACCCACGCGGTAGTAGACCCGGTTGGCATCGCGCCGGGTACGGAGTACGCCCTTGTCGCGCATGATGGCCAGATGCTGGGAAATATTGCTCTGTGAGGTGCCAACCTGCTCGACGATGTCTTGCACGCTGACCTCCCCCTTCTGCCAGCACCGAAATGATTTTCAGGCGCAGGGGATGCGACATGGCCTTCATGGCCCGGGAGGTCTGCTCGATCTGGTCATCATTGAACAGCAAGGTGCGAACTCCTAACGATGGTCATTATTTAGTGGTCTGATTACGTTACAATACTCGCCAACTCGCTACAACGCCTACCACCATCAAGAATTTCTAATATTCCTAACGAAATACATCATGAAGACTATCACGCCGGTTCTGCTACTGATCATGGATGGATTCGGACATCGTCAGGAAGGTGACGACAACGCCATTCTCCACGCCAACATGCCCAACTGGACGCGACTGCGCCAGGATTACCCCTACGGTGTAATCGACGCCTCGGAAAGCTACGTCGGCCTGCCGGGCGGGCAGTTTGGCAATTCGGAAGTGGGCCACCTGAACATTGGCTGCTTACCGTATCGTGCAACAGGACATCAGCCGCATCGATTGCGATATCGAAGCACCTTTGCCCAAAACCCGGTGTTGGCCGAAGCCATCAACCAGGCCAAGCACAGCACGCTGCACATCCTGGGCTTGTTGTCCGATGGTGGCGTACACAGCCACGAAAACCACATTCATGCGCTGATCCGCAATGCCCGGGCACAAGGTGTGCAAAACATCGCCATCCACGCCTTCCTAGACGGCCGTGACACGCCGCCGCGCAGCGCCGAGGCTTTACCTCAAGCGGCTGGACGCCGTGTTGGCCGAATGCCCGAATGCCCATCTGGCTTCGGTGTGCGGCCGGTACTGGGGCATGGACCGCGACAAGCGCTGGGAACGCGTGCTAAGCCTACCAGCTGCTGGTAGAAGGTGAAGGGCTGTATCACGCCGACAGCGGCCTGCAAGCGCTGGCCGACGCCTATGCCCGTGACGAGAATGATGAGTTTGTCAAAGCCACCGCCATCGGCGCCAAAACGGTGATGCAGGACGGCGATGTCGCGGTATTCATGAATTTCCGCGCCGACCGCGCCCGCCAGCTCACCAGCGCCCTGACAGACCCGAGCTTCGACGGTTTTCAGGCACGCCAGCCGAAACTGGCGTACTTCGCCACCCTCACCTCCTACGGCGAAGCCTACAAAAACCCGGTGGCCTACGCGCCGCAGAAAATCCACAACGGCTTTGGCGAATATCTTGCATCGCTTGGTCTCAAGCAATTGCGGATTGCCGAAACCGAGAAATATCCGCACGTGACCTATTTCTTCAACGGCGGGGAAGAACAGGTGTACCCGGGTGAAGAGCGCATTCTGGTTGCCTCGCCCAAAGTGGCCACCTATGACCTGCAGCCGGAAATGAGTGCGCCGGAAGTCACCGACAAGATTGTCGAAGCCATTCAGTCCGGTCAGTACCAAGCCATCATCTGCAATTACGCCAATGGCGACATGGTGGGCCATACCGGCAACTTTGCTGCGGCCATCAAGGCGGTGGAAGCGCTGGACGTCTGCATGGCGCGTTGCGTCGAGGCCATGCGTGCCGCCGGTGGCGAAGTGCTGATCACCGCCGACCACGGCAACTGCGAAATGATGCACGATGCCGCCAACGCGCAACCGCATACCCAGCACACCCTGAACAAGGTGCCATTCCTCTATGTTGGCCGAAACGCTACCATAGCCGACGGCGGTGCGCTGCGAGATATCGCCCCGTCGCTGCTGGCCATGATGGGCCTGCCGCAACCGGCGGAAATGACCGGCCGCTCGCTGATCAACTTCCAGTAATACTGCTGTCGTCTGCACGGCAGGGCCCCTCGGCCCTGCCTGCGGCTACCGACTACACGGAACAGGAATGAAACCCTACCTGCTAGTTGCCCTGCTCTCCGGCGCCGCCCAAGCGGCCACGCCTCCTCAACCCTGTCGACCGCGCCGCACCAGCAGACGCTGCAGACGGTGCGCAAGCAAATCGACAGTCTGAAAAAAGATCTGGCGCAAAAGCAGGTGGTGCGCAAGGAAGCGCAATCGGCCATTCAGGAATCGGAACAGGCCATCCGCCAAACCAGCCGGGCAATTGCCACGCTGGAGCAACAACAGCATGCCTCGGCCTCGCAGTTGGCCGAACTGCATGCGCAGCTGGAAAACTCGCGCCACAAACTGGCTAAGGCGTACGCCAGCGCGTGACCCAGATGTTGGCCCGCCAGTACAAAAACGGCCAGCACGACGCCATGGCGCTGATGCTCAACGCGCATGATCCCAACCAGACCTCGCGCGACCTGACCTACTACCAACATATTGCCCAGTCGCAGCAACAATTGGTGACGGCGCTGGTCCAACAGCAACGTCAGCTGGAAACGCTGTCGGCCCAACTGGAACAGCAGGTGGATCGGCTGGATCACCTGTCCAGCAGCAAAAGCCGGGAAAAACGCTCGCTGCTACAGGACAAAACCAGCAAGCTGGCGCAACTGGGACGAATCGACGGCGAAATCCAGCATGGCCAGAGCAAGCTGTCGAAACTGCAAGAAGATGAAAAACGCCTGACCAACCTGATCGCCCAGATCAACCGGAAATCAAACGGCGTCAGGCCGAAGCCGCACGGCAGGCCGCCATCGCTGCGCGCAAAGCGGCGGAAGCACGCAAGGCGAAACAGCAAGCCGCCATTCTCGCCGCGCGCAAGGAAAACGAACGACGCCGCAAGTTGGCCGAAAATGCCAAGAAACAAGGCAAGCCAGTGCCGCAGGAAGCACGCAGTACCGTAAAACCGGTGATCATTCCGGCCGAACCGGTACCGCGTGAAGACGCGGCCGACAGCAGCAACAGCGGGCGCGGTTTTGCCAGCTTGCAAGGCCGCATGAAACTGCCGGTTGCCGGGCAGATCGTCGGCCACTTTGGCAGCGCCCGCTCCGAAGGCACCAGTTGGAAAGGCTTGTTCATCAAAACCGGCGCTACCAGAGCGTACGCGCGGTGGCCGATGGCCGGGTGGTATATGCCGACGGACTGCGCGGCTTTGGCAATGCGGTCATCGTGGATCACGGTGGCAACTACATGACGGTGTATACCGGCTTGTCGGCCATCGGCAAGTCCGTGGGTAGCAGTGTCAAAGGTTGGCGACAGCCCTGGGCAGCACCGGGGCACTGGACAGCGGCGAATCTGGACTGTACTTTGAGATCCGACACTTGGGTCGACCACTCAACCCGCAATCCCGGGTACGCTGATACCGGGAACGGAGACGAACGAATTCATCATGACAAGCCAACGAATCAAGAAAATGGCCCGGCTGGGCGCCGGAGCCCTTGCCGGTGGGGTACTCACCCTCAGCCTGCAAGCGTTTGCCGACAAGGAAGTCGCCACACTCCCCCTGAATGAACTGCGCACCTTTGCCGAAGTCTTTGGCCGCATCAAACAGGATTACGTGGAACCGGTAGAAGACAAGAAGCTGATTGCCGATGCGATTAAAGGCATGCTCACCGGGCTTGACCCACACTCCGACTACATGGATGCCGAAGCCTTCAAGGAACTAAAGGAAGGTACGCAGGGCGAATTTGGCGGGCTGGGCATTGAAATCGGCGCCGAAGACGGCCTGGTCAAGGTAGTCGCCCCGATCGAAGACACCCCGGCACAGCGCGTCTAGCATCAAGAGCGGCGACCTCATCATCAAGATCGACGACACACCGGTGCGCGGCCTGAGCCTGAACGACGCCGTCAAACGCATGCGCGGCAAACCGGGCAGCAAAGTCATCCTGACCATCGCCCGCAAGAGCGAAGCCAAGCCGATTGTGGTCAGCCTGACACGCGCCGTCATCAAGACCAAGAGCGTCAAAATCAAGCTGCTGGAACCGGACTACGGCTATGTGCGGATTACCCAGTTCCGGGAACACACCACCGATAACCTGGCCGATGGCATCGCTACGCTGTACAAGGAAAACAAAAAACCGCTCAAAGGCATGATTCTGGACCTGCGCGATGATCCGGGCGGCCTGCTGAACGGTGCCGTCGGGGTTGCCACCGCCTTCCTGCCGCCGAATGCGCTGGTGGTCTACACCGAAGGCCGTACCGCCGATGCCAAGATGCGGCTGACGGCCAATGTGCAGAACTACGGTCGCCCGGGCGCGGCCGATCCGCTGGCGCACCTGCTTACCGACGCGCACAAGGTGCCGCTGGTGGTGCTGGTGAACGGTGGTTCGGCCTCGGCCTCGGAAATCGTGGCCGGTGCATTGCAGGATCACAAGCGCGCCGTTCTGGTTGGCACGCAAACCTTTGGCAAGGGCTCGGTGCAATCCATCCTGCCGCTGGGCAACGCGGGAGGCATCAAGCTCACCACGGCACGCTATTTCACCCCGAATGGCCGCTCCATCCAGGCCAAGGGCATCGTGCCGGATGTCACGGTGGAAGATGCTACCGTTACCTCGGCGGAACAGGCCTTGCGCATCCGCGAAGCCGATCTGGAAAACCACTTGTCCAACCCCAACGGCGACGACAAGAACAGCAAGCCAGCAGTCAAACCGGGCGTGCCAAGCAAGGTTGTGCTTAAGCGCCAAAACCGGACAACAAACGTCCAGCGCCGAAGGATGACGCCAGCCAAGATAACCCGCGCGAGCCGAATCCGAAGAACGACTATCAGTTGGCGCAAGGTTTGAATGTGCTCAAGGTGCAGCAGATTCTGATCAAATAACCACTAACACCGGCAGCCGGTTCCCCGGCCACCCCACCGCCCTGTTGACCGCACCTGATGTGCCAGGCAACAGGGCGCTTTTACTGTAACGGCCAGCGCCGACGCGACTCCGGCATACCCCATGTCCTGACAGGTATGCCGGATTCCTGTTACGCTCCGCCATTAGCTGTCAAAACCGTCATGGCTGGAGTCCAAGCAAGATGTTGAATCGGGAGTTTGTTCTGTCTTTTCGTGAATCCGCCCCTTACATCAACGCCTTCCGCGACAAAATTTTCGTGGTAGCCGTCAGTGGCGAAACCGTGATGGAAGGTGATTTCCATAGTCTGGCCCAGGATCTCAACCTGCTGGTCAGCCTGGGCGTTCGCATCGTGCTGGTGCATGGTATCCGCCCGCAAATCGAGGCGCTGCTCAAACGCTACGGCATTGCCCGGCTCTTTCACCGCGACCGGCGCGTGACCGATGCGATGACGCTGGACATCGTCAAACAGGCCTCTGGTGCCACCCGCCACGACATCGAAGCCAAGCTGTCGATGGGCCTGCCCGATTCGCCCATGCATGGCGCCCACATCCGGGTATCCGGCGGCAATTTGCTGACGGCCCGGCCACTGGGCGTGCTGGACGGCATCGACATGCAGTACACCGGTGAAGTCCGGCGCATCGACAGCGAAGCCATCCACGCCCGACTCAATGCTGGCGAGCTGGTGCTGATTTCGCCGGTGGGCTACTCGCCAACCGGCGAAGCCTTCAACCTCACCATGGAAGATGTGGCCACCCACGTCGCCACCGCGCTCAAGGCGGAAAAACTGATCTACGTGATCGAAGGCCGCGGGGTGATCAATGCCGATGGCCGCTGCCTGAGCACGCTCACCGCGCATCAGGCGGAACAACTGTTGGCCGCCTGGCACGCTGGAAAAAGATGTCGCGGCCTATCTGCCCTACGCCGTGCGTGCCACCCGCAATGGTGTGCCGCGTGCCCACCTGATCAGCTGGAAGACGGCGCCCTGTTGGCCGAACTGTTTACCAACGGCGGCAACGGCACGATGATCGCACGCGATCCGCTGGTAAAAGTCCGCAAGGCCAATATCGACGACATAGGCAAGATCATCAGCCT
Organism: Paludibacterium denitrificans; assembly: GCF_009707705.1. GTDB lineage: Bacteria > Pseudomonadota > Gammaproteobacteria > Burkholderiales > Chromobacteriaceae > Paludibacterium_A > Paludibacterium_A denitrificans. Next base: position 777,568 of record NZ_WLYX01000001.1, read on the forward strand.
GATCCGCCCGCTGGAAGAACAGGGCATTCTGGTCAAGCGCAGCCGCGAGCATCTGGAAATGGAAATTGGCGACTTTTCCGTGGTCGAGCACGACGACAAGGTTTATGGCTGCGTGATCATGCACCCGTATCCCGAATCCAGCATGGCAGAGCTGGCCTGTCTGGCCGTGGCACCGGAAAAACGCGCTGCCGGTTTTGGCGAAATGCTGCTGCGCCATGTGGAAAGCCAAGCACGCCAATTGGGCATGAAATCGCTGTTCGTGCTCACCACGCAAACGTCGCACTGGTTTGTCGAGCGTGGCTTCAAGGAAGCAAGGATGCCCTGCCGCCATCGCGCCAGCAACTGTATAACCTGCAACGCCGCTCCAAGGTATTCGTCAAGCCGCTATAACCGCGGTTTCGGCCAACCTTGTCGGCAGCATGGTTGGAATGGCAGTCATCTCTGTGACACAATACTGCAGTATTATTTCAGCCTAACAATGCAAGGAATCGCCATGGCAAGAACCGTTAATTGCGTCAAGCTGGGCCGCGAAGCAGAAGCCCTCGACTTCCCGCCGCTGCCCGGTGAGCTTGGCAAGCGCGTGTTTGAAAACGTCTCCAAAGAAGCCCCGGCAAGGCTGGCTGCGTTATCAGACCATGCTGATCAACGAAAATCGCCTCAGCCTTGCCGATGCCCGCGCCCGCCAGTACCTGAGCCATCAACTGGAAGCCTATTTCTTTGGTCAAGGCGCAGAAACGCTAGGCGGGTTACACGCCGCCGCAAGCCTGATCTGCCAGTTTGCCCAAGCCCTCCTCGCGAGGGCTTTTGCTTATGCAAACCCGCCGCTTGCCTAAGCGGCCGGGCAAGCGCAGGATTATCCAGACAGGCGGGGCATGCGCCTCACCGGCTCTTGGCATTGATTACTTCCTTACCGTCTACGTTTATTGGCTGAATTACCGTATGTCACAACCGCACGACTTGCTACTGAACCGCGAACTGGGCCTGATCGAATTTAACCGCCGCGTGCTTGCACAGGCGGAAGATCCGCGCCTGCCACTTCTGGAACGACTCAAGTTTCTGTGCATCGTTTCCTCCAATCTGGACGAGTTCTTTGAGGTGCGCATCGCCCTGGCTCAAGGAAACCGCCCACGTCACGCCGGAACGCATTCTGGCTGATGGCAAAACACCGGATCAGGCACTGGCCATGGTATCTGCCGCCGCTCATGCCTTGGTCCGTGAACAATACACAGTAATGAGCGATGTGCTGTTCCCGGCCTTGCGCGAGCAGGACATCATTTTCCTGCGCCGGGCCGAATGGAGCACCCAGCAACAGGAATGGATCAGCAATTTCTTCTTCAAGGACCTGATGCCCATCCTGACGCCGATCGGACTGGACCCTTCCCATCCGTTCCCCAAGGTGCTGAACAAGTCGCTCAACTTTGCCGTCGAGCTGGAAGGCCGCGATGCCTTTGGCCGCCAGTCAGGCATCGCCATCGTGCAGGCGCCGCGCATCCTGCCGCGCGTGATCAAGCTACCGCCAGAGGTGTGCGACGGCCATCGTCATACCTTCGTGTTCCTGTCGTCCATCCTGCACTCGCATGTGCATGAATTGTTCCCGGGCATGACGGTCAAGGGCTGCTATCAGTTCCGCGTCACCCGTAACAGTGAACTCAACGTCGAAGACGAAGACCTGAAAAACCTGCGCACCGCCTTGCAAGGCGAATTGCGCCAGCGCCAGTTTGGCGATGCCGTTCGTCTGGAAATTGCCGACACTTGCCCGCCACACATGGAGGAATTCCTGCTCACCCAGTTTGGCCTGCAACCCCGGGACGTGTACCGGGTGGATGGCCCGGTCAATCTGGTGCGCCTGATGCAATTGCCCGATCTGGTCGACCGGCCCGATTTGAAATTCCCGCCGTTCCGGCCGTCCCTGCCGGGCGTGCTGTCCAAGAAAACCCCGCTGTTTGAGGCTATTTCCAAGGGCGATATCCTGCTGCATCACCCCTACCAGAGCTTCCAGCCGGTTATCGACCTGCTGAATCTGGTGGCTACCGATCCTCGCGTGGTGGCGGTGAAAATGACGGTCTACCGTACCGGTACCGACTCGGTCCTGATGGACTCGCTCATTGCCGCCGCCCGCGCTTACAAGCAGGTAACGGTGGTACTGGAGCTGATGGCGCGCTTTGATGAAGAAGCCAATATCAGCTGGGCCAGCTTACTGGAAGACGCTCACGTGGTGTACGGCGTATTTGGCTACAAGGTGCACGCCAAGATGCTGATGATCGTGCGGCGCGAAGAGCACGGCCTGAAACGCTATGTGCATCTGGGCACCGGCAACTACCATCCGCGCACGGCCAGAATGTATACCGACTTTGGCCTGCTGACCTGCAATGAGCAGATCGCCAGCGACGTAAACGATATTTTCGTGCAACTGACCGGTCTGGGCCGCGCCAGCAAACTGCATTTGCTGTACCAAAGCCCGTTTACCCTGCACTCCATGGTGATGACGGCGATCCAGCGCGAGATCGAACACGCCGAAGCAAACCCGCGCAAATCATCGCCAAGATGAACGCGCTGCTGGAACCGCAAGTCATCCATGCGCTGTATCGCGCCAGCCAGGGCGGGCGTCAAGATCCAGCTGATTGTGCGTGGCGTCTGCGCGCTGCGTCCAGGCGTGCCGGGGCTGTCGGACAACATCAGCGTACGCTCCATCGTCGGCCGCTTTCTGGAACATCCGCGCGTGTTCTACTTCTTCAATGACCGTCAGGAAGACCTGTTCATTGCCAGCGCCGACTGGATGGGCCGCAACTTCTTCCGCCGCATCGAAACCTGCGTACCGATCATCGACCCGCGCATCAAGCGCCGGGTGATCAAGGAAGGGCTGCGCCTGTATCTGGAAGACAACGTCAATGCCCGGGAAATGCAGAGCGACGGTAGCTACCGGCGCAAGAGCAGCCGTGGCAAGGAACACTGCGCACAAAATACCCTGATGGCGGAATACAACGTCTAACGGTTTCGGCCAACCCTGTTCCCGACACCCGCTTGCCCCCGGCTCCGGCCGTGGTGCACGCGGGTGTTGTTTTATGTAGTTCCCTGTAAAGAAGCCGCGCAGGCCGATAGCAACAACCGCCGCGAAGGCAGCGCCATTTGGTAGAATGCCGCCATCTTCAAGCTGCAATCTGTATGGAACCTCTATGGCCCAATACGTAATGTCGATGCTCCGTGTGAGCAAGGTGGTGCCGCCCAAGCGCCAGATCATCAAGGATATTTCGCTGTCGTTTTTCCCGGGCGCCAAGATCGGCCTGTTGGGCCTGAACGGGGCCGGTAAATCCACCGTGCTGCGCATCATGGCTAAGCGTGGATAAAGAATACGAAGGTGAAGTTCAGCATCTGCCCGGCGTCAAGATCGGCTATTTGCCGCAGGAACCGCAGCTGGACAACGAAAAAACCGTGCGCGAGGAAGTGGAAAGCGGCATGGGCGATGTCATGAGCGCGCAAAAACGGCTGGAGGAAGTCTATGCGGCCTACGCCGATCCGGATGCCGACTTCGACGCGTTGGCCGAAGAACAGGCCAAGCTGGAAGCGATCATCTCCGCCGGTGCCAATGACAATGTCGAACACCAGCTGGAAATCGCCGCCGACGCCCTGCGCCTGCCGCCGTGGGACGCCAAGATCGGCCCGCTGTCCGGCGGCGAAAAACGTCGCGTCGCGCTGTGCAAACTACTGCTGTCCAAACCCGACATGCTGCTGCTGGACGAACCGACCAACCACCGGATGCCGAATCGGTGGAATGGCTGGAGCAGTTTCTGGTGCGCTTCCCCGGCACCGTGGTCGCCGTCACCCACGACCGCTACTTCCTCGACAACGCCGCCGAGTGGATTCTGGAACTGGACCGCGGTGAAGGCATCCCGTGGAAAGGCAACTACTCCAGCTGGCTGGAACAGAAAGAAGCGCGACTGGAACAGGAAGCCAAATCCGAAGGTGCGCGCATCAAGGCCATGAAGCAGGAGCTGGAATGGGTGCGTCAGAACCCCAAAGGCCGACAAGCCAAATCCAAGGCACGTTTGGCCCGATTTGACGAACTCTCCAGCGTAGAACACCAAAAACGCAACGAAACCCGGGAAATCTTCATCCCCGTGGCCGAGCGGCTGGGTAATGAAGTGATCGAGTTTGAAAACGTCAGCAAAGCCTTCGGTGATCGCTTGCTGATCGACAACCTGAGCTTCAAGGCCCCGGCAGGCGCTATCGTCGGCATCATCGGCCCCAACGGCGCCGGTAAATCGACCCTGTTCAAGATGATCGCCGGTCTGGAACAGCCGGATTCCGGCACGGTAAAAATTGGCCAGACGGTGCAGATGGCCTATGTTGCCCAAACGCGCGAAGGGCTGGAAGCGGACAAGACGGTATTCGAAGACGTGGCCAATGGTCAGGATCTGGTCAACGTTGGCCGTTTTGAAATGAGCAGCCGCGCTTATCTTGGCCGTTTCAACTTCAAGGGCGCCGACCAGCAGAAGAAAGTGGGCATGCTCTCCGGCGGCGAACGCGGCCGCCTGCATCTGGCCAAAACGCTGCTCAAGGGCGGCAACGTACTGCTGCTGGATGAACCGTCCAACGATCTGGACGTGGAAACCCTGCGCGCGCTGGAAGATGCACTGCTGGAATACGCTTAAGCACGGTATTTGTCATCAGCCATGACCGCTGGTTCCTCGACCGCATCGCCACTCATATTCTGGCTGCCGAGGGCGAGAGTCAGTGGACCTTCTTTGACGGCAACTATCAGGAATACGAAGCCGACAAGAAAAAACGGCTGGGCGAAGAAGGCGCCAAGCCAAAACGGCTGCACTACAAACCCATCAGCCGCTAAGCGCATCCCCCCTATTTCGGCCAACCTTGCTCGTCAGGGTTGGCCGAAATTGTTTTTCCGCCACATTTTTGCCACAGCTATTTTCAGCCTGCTTCCAGCCCTATTTTCAATAAGGTCATTGTAACAAACCTGTCAGCAATGCCTGCGGCGCCATCCCGCCAGCACTATTCCCTCTCTCAAGCATGGTTAAGGTTTGCTCGGTAAATTTCCCGCACAGCACGCCTATCCTCACAAATAAATTCATATGTCATTTTAAATAATGTCATAAATAACCGGATTTTTTCTTTACATATCAAGGCATCTATCTTTATCGAAACGAAAATTGAATTAGAGATCCAGTGAGAAAATTTGCATGCTACATACCATAATGACTAAGACATGAGCACGCACCGGATTAGCGCTACGTGCCGCTCGGGATATTAATTTTTGCCAAGGTTCTGCCGCACAACCGGCAACGAGATGGAGTCGGCTTAGTGAAATTTTGGACTGTATGGTCAGGCTGGACACGCCATATCCGGCGTCTACCACGCGTCAGACGCCAGCGGAACCAACCCGGGGCTGACTGGCTGGACAGCAGCCCCAACCCGCTGATTGTCATCCGGCCAGATGGCGGCATCCATTACATCAACCCCGCCGCGCAACACCTGCTCGGCTATGGTGGGACATCCCTGCTCGGCGCTTCACTACAGCGCATCTTGCCCAGTACCGGCGAAGGCGATATTCCGCTATTGCAAATGCTGTTTTCCCATCGCAGCCAGCGCCCTGATGGCTGCATGGGGCTGCGCCAGATGATTTGCCACGATGGCCGCAGCATCATGATGCTGATTGATGCTGTCGCCCTGCCCGATAATCTGGTCATGCTGGTGCCACGCCAGCCCTCGCAGCTCTATCCCGATCTGTCGCAACACTATTTGGCCAACCGTCTGCTCAAATCGACCAACCTCGGCGAGGTCGGCATTGGAACCTGGATTCTGCACATGGATAGCGGTGAACTGGTGTGGAGCGAGGAAATGCACCAGTTGTTCGGCACCCACCCCGCGTCGTTTCCGGCAACGCTGGAGGCCTATTACGAATGCATCCACCCGGAAGACCGGGACGATGTGCGCTTTGCTCTGGAGCAGCACACCCACGGCAACCAACCGTTTGACCTCGAATACCGCGTCGTGCGCGGCGACGGCAGCATCCGCTACATGCTGGAGCGCAACCACATTCACCGTCGCCCCAATGGCAGCATCGATCACCTGTGGGGCACCGTCGCCGACATGACCGTGTTCCGCGAACTACAGGAACAACTCAGCCTGTCGCAACTGGTGGTGGAATACTGCTCGGAAGGCGTGGCGATCATGAACGAATCGTTCGACTGGACCTTCGTCAACCCGGCGCTATGTGACATGACCGGCCTCAGCCGCGAAATGCTGCAACGCTCGCCCCCCATCTTCCTGCACCCACAAACCCATCAGCCGCTACAGTTGGCCGAAATGCTGCCCATGCTGATCAGCCATGGCGGCTTCTGGCAGGGAGAACTGGGCATTGCCCGCGCCGATGGCTATCTGCCGGTGCTCGCCTCACTCTCGGTGGCACACAGCAACCCGGGGCTGGAAGGCAAATACTATATCTGGACCTGCACCGACATCACACCAATCAAGGTCTACGAACGTCAGCTAACCGAGATGGCGTTTTATGATTCGCTCACCGGACTGGCCAATCGCACCTTGCTCAATGACCGGCTACAACAGGCACTGCATCACGCACGCCGGAAAAGGAAGGACTGGCACTGGCGTTCATCGACCTCAACGGCTTTAAAAACATCAATGACAGTTTCGGCCATGCCGCTCGGCGATGCACTGCTCAAGGAAGTCGCCTTGCGGCTGAAAGATGCCGTACGTGACTGCGATACCGTCGGACGCTGGGGCGGCGATGAATTCGCCATTCTGCTTCCCGACTGCCGCGGGCGCGAAGACGCCCTGACACTGGTGCAGCGCCTGCTATCCAGTTGTCGGCTCACGCGGGCCCATGTGCGCGGCGACATGCAGGTATCGGCCAGCATTGGCGTCGTGCACTACCCGGAACACGGGGCCGACCCATCCGGGCTAATTCAACAAGCCGACCAGGCCATGTATAACGCCAAACAATACGGTCAGGGCGTAGTCTGGATTTATGGAGAAACCCAACCTGCCTATGTGCAGGAACAACGTTGCGCCCGTGCCAACAGGCGCGCGGATGCGCCACCACAGCGCTGAGAGATGGCTTGGCAGCTGGCGCCAAGCCTGACGTACTCATCATAAATATTGCAGAACTGCCCATTTTGGGCGAGCATGATTTAAAACTATTCCAACATAAATGATGGATGCTCTTATGTGGCAACGCCTGACGCGGACGTTATTCAGTGGTATATGGCTGGCCTTGGTACCACTTGCCGTGCAGGCAGCCCCCAAGGTCGTCACCATCGCCTTTGGCGAATCCATGCCGCCCTACGTGATTCAAGAAAGCAACAGCGGGCTGGAAATGGATATCGTCCGGGCCGCGCTGAAGGCACAAGGCTACGATCTGACACCGGTCTATTACTCACAGGCGCGGTTACGCCTTGGGCTACGCTCTTCCCGCGTGGATGGCATCGCCACCGTCAATGACGTACCCGGCAACCTGTCCGACATCTACATCCGTTACGAGGATGTGGCCATTACCTTGGCGGAGCGCCATCTTTTGCTGCGCTCCATTGATGACCTCGCACACTACCGCGTACTCGGCTTTCCCCAAGCGGCGCATTATCTGGGAAAGCGGTATTACGCCATGGCGCAGCGCAACCCCAACTATAGCGAACCGCCCAATCAACTGGACCAGAACCGCCTGCTCTACCATAACGCCGCCGACGTCGTAGTAGCCGACCGCCGCATTTACCACTGGATGGATCGCCAGCTGCAGCAGGTCTACAATGAACGACCGCGTCCGGTGGAAGAACACGCCTTGTTCATGCGCGTGCCCTATCGGGTTGTTTTCCGCTCCGCCACCGTGCGTGATGCCTTCAACAGCCTTGCGCACCATACAGAAAAACGGCCAGTACGCCCAAATCCTGAACCATTACCCGTGATGCCCAGTCACAGCGCCGTAACCATTCGGCCAACCCCGGCATTGCCATCCATATAGACACATCGTGAACCGTTACCTGTTACCCAGCCTGATCCTGACCGGCACCACGGCCGGTTGTGCCACTTCCTTACCACAACCAGCACAACCGGTTTCTGCTCCGGTCGCCAGCACACCAGCCGAAGCCATCATCCTGCCCCCCGCAGAAATCGAGGCCCCCACTCCGCCCGTGGTCGTTCCCACCCCGACGGCCCCCAAACCTGTCGTCATCACGGAACAACAAGGCTTGGCAGATTCTGGACAAGACCCTGCCGCCACGCATTGCCGACCGCAAGGGCTGGTCAACCGACATCTTCAATGCCTTCAAATACCTCAAGCTGCCGTATACCCGTGAAAATTTCTGTGCCGTCAACGCCGTGATCGAACAGGAATCAAGCTGGCAATCCGATCCGGGCGTACCCAATCTGCCCGCCATCGTCTGGGGAAAAATTGCGGAAAAAGCACACCGTTACCTGATCCCGCTGCCAGTCGTCAAAGCCGGTTTGATGAAAACCTCGCCCAACGGCAAGAGTTACAAGGAACGCATAGACCATCTGCGCACCGAACGGGAGATGAATGATCTGTTCGAAGACATGAACAGTGAAGCCAAAAAACTGGGCCTGCCCGCCGAGAAGAGCAACCCGATCCGGACCGGCGGCCCGATGCAGGTCAGCGTCGAATTTGCCACCGCACACGTACAGGTCTGGCCCTACCCCTATCCACGCCGCAGTATCCGGCAAGAAGTCTTCACCCGCCGCGGCGGGGTGTATTTTGGCAGCGCCATCCTGTTACAGTATCCGGCCCCCTACACACAAATGCTGTACCGCTTTGCCGACTTCAATGCCGGTCGCTACAGCAGTCGCAATGCGGCCTTCCAGGGCTGCCGTCGAAAAACTGGGTGGGCGCAGGCTATCGCTGGATGGTGACCTGCTCAGCTACCAGAATGGCCGCCCCGCTGCCAGCACAACCGAGCAAGCCCTGCTCGCGCTTGCGGGCCGCTTGGGCATGAGCAGTGGCGAGATCCAGCGTGACCTGAAACTGGAAAAATTTGCCGGATTCAGCCAAACCACGCTGTACCGGAAAGTGTTTGCCTTGGCCGATCAGCGTCTGGGGCGCCCGGCTCCACGTGCCATCCTGCCGCAGATCGATCTGAAAAGTCCCAAGATCACGCGCAAGCTCACCACCGAATGGTTCGCCAAACGTGTCGAAGGACGCTACGAAAACTGTCTGGCACGTTCGAGATAAAAATTGGACAAACTACGCCAGTGGATAGCCTACCGCCGTGGCCTCCGCGCCGGACTCTTTGCCAAAGAAAGAGCCTGAACGCAAAAAGCCCAGCACTGTGTGCTGGGCTTTTTGGTAAATCTTGGCGTCCCCACGGGGATTCGAACCCCGGTTACCGCCGTGAAAGGGCGATGTCCTAGGCCTCTAGACGATGGGGACAGCTGGTGCACCCGGAGCGATTCGAACGCCCGACCCTCTGGTTCGTAGCCAGATACTCTATCCAACTGAGCTACGGGTGCGGTGACTGGCGGAGAAAGAGGGATTCGAACCCTCGATACAGGTTTAAGCCCGTATGCTTCCTTAGCAGGGAAGTGCCTTCGACCTCTCGGCCATTTCTCCGTCGTCAGAGAACCGCAATACTAATAACTGCGGCGCTCTGTGTCAAGCATTAACTAGCAATCAGGCCGCGTGATCCAGCCCAAATGCCTTGTGCAACACGCGCACGGCCAGTTCCAGATACTTTTCGTCGATCAGCACCGACACCTTGATCTCGGAAGTCGAGATCATCTGGATGTTGATGCCCTCTTCGGCCAACGTGCGGAACATGGTGGAAGCCACGCCGCAGTGCGAACGCATGCCGACACCGACGATGGACACCTTGGCCACTTTTTCGTCGGAATCCAGCTTGGCGGCGCCAACGTGAGTCTGTACGTCACGCAGAATGCCAAAGGTACGTTGCGCTTCGCCACGCGGAACGGTGAAGGAGAAATCGGTGGTACCGTTGTCGCCCACGTTCTGGATGATCATGTCGACTTCGATGTTGGCATCGGAGATCGGGCCCGAGGATCTGGTAGGCAATGCCCGGCTTATCCGGTACGCCTTTGACATTGATACGGGCTTCGCTGCGGTCAAATGCAATGCCTGCAACCGGGGCTTTTTCCATATTTTCATCTTCCTCGAACGTAATCAGCGTACCTTCACCCTCCTCCCCGGAAACTGGAGAGCACACGCAACCGAACCTTGTATTTCCCCGCAAATTCTACCGAGCGGATTTGCAGCACCTTGGAACCCAGACTGGCCATCTCAAGCATTTCTTCAAAAGTAATGGTCTTGAGACGACGGGCTTCGGGCACCACGCGCGGGTCGGTGGTGTAAACGCCATCAACGTCGGTGTAAATCTGGCATTCGTCCGCTTTCAACGCTGCGGCAAGGGCGACGGCCGACGTATCCGAACCACCACGACCCAGCGTGGTGATATTGCCGTTTTCGTCCACGCCCTGAAAACCAGCGACGATCACGACGCGACCGGCCGTCAGGTCGGCACGCATGGCGTCTTCGTCGATGGACTGGATGCGCGCTTTGGTGTGGGCATCGTCAGTGGTTACCTTCACCTGCCAGCCGCAGTAGCTCTTGGCATCGACGCCGATGTTCTTCAGCGCCATCGCCAACAGGCCGATGGTGACCTGTTCGCCGGTGGAGATGATCACGTCCAGCTCACGCGGATCGGGATAGTCTTGAATGTCTTTGGCCAAGCCGATGAGGCGGTTGGTTTCGCCACTCATGGCAGAAACCACAACTACCACATCATGACCCTGCGCTTTCCATTTGGCGACACGGCGGGCCACATTCTTGATGCGATCGGTGGTGCCCACCGATGTCCCGCCGTACTTCTGTACGATGAGTGCCATGCTTGCTTCTTATATACAAAGGGTTGAAATGTCGAACACCGATTCTGTCCATATCTTGGCAAGAAATGCAAGGCCGTTGTTGGACAATGACCCACTTAATTGATGCAGCGCAGTACCGTCACGCCTGTCACCTAAAAAGTTGCACGACCTCCAGCCCCCGGCAAGGTTGGCCGAAACCGTCACACCGGCCACAGCGGTGGCTCATCCAGCAACGCCACTTGCTCACGCAGGGTAAGGATTTGTTCTTCCCAATAGCGCTGGCTGTTAAACCACGGGAACGCCGCCGGGAAAGCCGGATCGTGCCAGCGGCGCGCCAGCCGGCACTGAAGTGCAGCAGGCGCAAGGTACGCAAGGCTTCCACCAGATACAGTTCGCGGGTGTCGAACTCGTAAAAATCCTCATAACCGGCCAGAACATCAGCCAGCTGCTGACTCTGTTCTTGCCGTGAACCCGACAGCAACATCCAGATATCCTGAATCATGCGCCCCATGCGGCTATCGTCAAAATCGACAAAATGCGGGCCTGCCTCGGTCCACAAAATATTTCCGACATGACAATCGCCATGTAACCGCAGGGTATTCACGGCACCGGCGCGGTCAATACAACGCTGCACGCCATCCAGCGCCTGACGTGCCACGCCGCGATAGACATCCACCAGTTCGCGCGGCAGTAACCCGCTGGCAAACACATAGGCGAGCGGCTCCTCGCCAAAACTTTGCTGATCCAGCACGGGCCGCTGCTGATAGGGTTCGATTGCGCCCACTGCATGGATGCGCCCGAGAAAGCGGCCAATCCATTCCAGCGTGGCTGAATCGCCCAACTCCGGCACCCGGCCGCCACGGCGGGCAAACAGCGCAAAACGATAACCACCATGTTGATGCAAGGTATGCCCCGGCATGACAATGGCGGCACGACCGGAATCTCGCGTTCGGCCAACTCCAGAGTAAAGGCATGCTCTTCCAGAATCTGGGCATCACTCCAGCGTTCCGGTCGATAAAACTTGGCAACCAGCGGCGGGCCATCATCCATCCCGACCTGATAAACGCGGTTCTCATAACTGTTCAGGGCCAACAGGCTGCCAGAGGTAAGCAGGCCCAGTGCTTTCCACCGCATCCAGCAAGGTATCCGGCGTCAGCCCGGCAAAGGGTGGTGCTACCTCATTTTGTGCAGCGTTCAGTTGTGTCGTTTCAGCCATGCCAGCGTCCCCAGAGCACGATTAATAACCAGGGCGGCCAGTACCCACGCCAACGTAGCCGCTCCCAGCGCATACACCAGCCGCAAACGGTCCAGCAGCAGATAGAGCGACAGCAGATAAATAAAGTAAGGCACCATACCCCACATGCCAAACAGCAGTGTCAGTTTCAGCGCCGGTACGCCACGTTCACTGCCGACAATGTAATGTGCAATCAGCGCAAACGTGGGAAACAACGGCAACAACCCGGCGACAACATAATTGCGGGAACGCGACAGCAGGCTGATCAGCAGCACCACTAACGCGCCCAGCAATGACTTGAGCAACAACATTCCTGCACCGTCCTATTTTTGGCCTCTTGCCACCGATTGTCGCATAGGCCACCACCCACCCCGCAAAAACTCAGGAGTTGCACATCATTCTTGTTTGCATTTCCATTTAAAGTCTTACTACAATTTATTAAGACTTCCTTAATCTAGCTGTGCGATACTGCGGCGTTCCAAATCGTTTACCGACACTGCCATGACCCCATCCACGCGCCTACCCGACCACGTAGTAAGCGAGGAAGAAGCCCGCCACCACGCCGCCCGCACCAGTACGCTGGTCAGCGTTGTCGTCAATATTGTCCTGTCGCTGGCACAGATCAGCATCGGTCTGTTTGCCAAATCCCAAGGTCTGATTGCCGACGGTATCCACTCGCTCTCCGATCTGGTTTCAGATTTTGTTGTCTTGCTGGCCGGGCATCACAGCCGCAAAGGCCCGGACGAAGACCACCATTACGGCCATCAACGCTACGAAAATGCCGCGTCATTGGTATTGGGTGTACTGCTGCTGGCCGTCGGTATCGGCATGCTCTGGTCCGCCGCGGTCAAATTCGAGAACCCGGCTGCGATCCCATCTGTGCATAGCGCCGCGCTGTGGGTGGCGGGTGTGGCACTGCTCTCCAAGGAATTGCTGTTCCGCTATATGCTGGCCGTGGCCGAACGTGTCCGCTCCAGCATGTTGATTGCCAATGCCCGGCACGCCCGTTCCGATGCAGCGTCCTCACTGGTAGTCGCCGTGGGGATTATCGGCAACCTGATGGGTTACCCGCTGCTCGACCCGATTGCCGCGCTGATCGTTGGCTTCATGGTGAGCAAGATGGGCTGGAGCTTTACCGGGATGCCATGCATGACCTGATGGATGGTGCCGCCGACGAAGAAACCGTAGAAGCCATTCGCCAGACCTTGTTGACCACGCCGGGTGTCTACGCTTTGCACGACCTGCGTACCCGCAAGATGGGCGACCTGATCGTCGTGGATGTCCATCTGGAAGTGGACGACCGCATCAATGTAGTAGCAGGCCACGATATTGCCGTCACCGCGCGTCAGCGCGTGATGCAGCAGCACCCGGTACTGGACGTGATGACGCACGTCGACCCGGTTACCCTCAATCCGTCACAAGGCTGACAGGCGGGCCGCTCAAGGGTTTATCCGCATTGGCACACACGCAGCATCCGGCGTTTAATGCAGGCTGGATTGTTGCAACGGCCACGGTTGGAGACCCTTGAGCATCATGAAAATCGGCCTGTTTATTCCCTGTTTCATCAACGAGCTGTATCCGCACGTGGCCATGGCCACGCTGGAACTCTTGGAAGGCTATGGACTGACGGTGGAATTCCCACTGCAACAGTCCTGCTGCGGCCAACCACTGGCCAACAATGGCGACAGTGTTGGCGCCACTCAGGCCGCCCGGCACTTTACCGAGGTGTTCAAAAGCTACGATTACGTGGTCGCTCCTTCTGGCAGCTGCGTGTCACACGTCACCCATCATTACGACTGGTACATCGCCGACGATCGTGACTATCAGGGACTCAAGCCCAAGGTCTACGAAATCATTGAGTTTTTGCAGGACGTACTCAAGGTAGAAAAACTGCCCAAGCCGGTGTATTTCCCGCACAAAGTCTCCATTCACCAAAGCTGCCACGGCCTGCGTGAACTGCATCATGCCGCGCCGTCAGAACTGATGATGCCGTTTCACTCCCGGCTGGCAGACATCCTCAAACTGGTCGACGGCATCGAGGTCGTTACGCCTGAACGTCAGGATGAGTGTTGCGGCTTTGGCGGCACCTTCTGCGTGGATGAGCCGGAAGTATCTACCGCCATGGGCGAAGACCGCATCGCCCAGCACGAAGCCACCGGAGCCGACTACATCGTTGGTGCCGATTCGTCCTGTCTGATGCACATGGGCGGCATTATCCGCCACAACGGCCGCACCATCCGCCCGCTGCATATCGTGGAACTCCTCACCGGACGCGGAGGCCAGCCATGAAGAACGACAGAATCAACCACGCCGAGGCGGCAGTGGGCTTTCTGCAGGATCGCGCCCAGTGCCAAATGGCACGATAGCGCCATCTGGTGGGTGCGCCAGAAGCGTGACGCGCAAGCCAAACAATTGCCGGAGTGGGAGGAATTGCGCCGTCTGGCCAAGGAGATCAAGGGGCACACCCTTTCCCGACTGGACGACTACCTCACCCAGTTTGAGGCCAATGCCCAGAAAAACGGCGTTATCGTGCACTGGGCCAGCGATGCCGACGAACATAACCGCATCGTCCATGGCATTCTGGCCGAACGCGGCGTCAAGAAACTGGTCAAGTCCAAGTCGATGTTGACCGAAGAATGCGGGCTCAATCCTTACTTGGAAACGCGCGGTATTGAGGTGATCGACACCGATCTGGGCGAGCGCATCGTGCAATTGCGCCACGAGCCGCCCAGCCATATCGTCATGCCTAGGCTATCCACTTGAAAAAGAACAGATTTCCGAGCTGTTCCATCAGGAGCTTGGCACCGAGGCGGGCAACAACGATCCCACCTACCTCACCCACGCCGCGCGCGCCAACCTGCGCGAGCACTTTCTCAGCGCCGAAGCGGGGCTGACCGGCGTAAACTTCGGCATTGCCGAAACCGGTGGCATCGTTGTCTGCACCAATGAGGGCAATGCCGATCTGGGCACCAGCCTGCCGCCGCTGCACATCGCCTGCATGGGCATCGAAAAGATCATTCCCAAACTGGAACATCTGGGGGTCTTCACCCGTCTGCTGGCACGCTCGGCCATCGGCTCGCCCACCACCACTTACACCTCGCACTTTCACCAGCCACGACCGGGCGGCGAGTTGCATATCGTGATCGTGGACAATGGCCGCAGCGAAATTCTGGCTAACGACGATTTCTACCAGAGCCTGCGCTGCATCCGCTGCGGCGCCTGCATGAACACCTGTCCGGTTTATCGTCGCAGCAGCGGGCACAGCTATAGCTATGTGATTCCCGGCCCGATCGGCTCCACCCTTGGCCCCAGCCGCGACATCAAGAAACACTCCAGCATGGCATTTGCCTGCACCACCTGTGGATCGTGCTCCAATGTCTGCCCGGTCAAAATCAATCTGCACGAACAACTGGTATTGCAGCGTCGCCGGGCATTCGATCAGGGCGCTCTCAAGCCGGGCAAGAAAATGGGCCTGCTTGCCATGCGGTTCCTGACACAGCATCCGGCATTGTTTGACCTGTCCGGCAAGGTGCTGCGCAAGGTCATCCCCATCCTGCCGCAAGGCTTCGGCCAACATACCGCCGGGGACGCGCCGGGCGTGATTTACCGCAAGCGCCAGCACAAAGTTTCAAGGAAATGTACCGTCGCCGTCAGGAGGACAAAGCATGAGCAGCCGCGAGCGTATTCTGGAAAAAATCCGCCAGTCCCGCCCGGCGGGGCCAGAACTGCCGGATATCCATGCTGTGCCGTTTGTACAGTTCGATGACAAGTTCGGCGCATTCGCCAGCCTGATTCGTAATCTCGGCGGTGAGGCGGTCATTCTGGCCGATGGGCAGAGTATTGCCGACATCATCCACCAACGTTGGCCGAATGCCGGTCGCACGGTGGACCTGACACAACCCGGCAGCGAGCAGCCAGATCAGCCGCACGGCTGGAATGATGTGGATATCGCCATTGTGCCGGGAGCACTGGCCGTGGCAGAGAACGCGGCGGTGTGGGTCAGCCACCCGGACAACCGCTACCGCTCGCTCTATTTCCTGACGCAGAAACTGGTGATGGTGGTAGCCAAAGACGCCATCGTCGATACCATGCGCGACGCCTATGCCCGGGTTGAACTGCACGAGCACGGTTTTGGCAGTTTCATTTCCGGCTCGTCACGCACGGCGGATATCGAACAGAGCCCGGTAATGGGTGCGCATGGTGCCATGGCCGCCCTGGTCATTTTTGTCTGAGCGTGACGGGCGCCACTTGGCGTGACGCCGCCATTTAGCTTCGTTGCTTCCTTCAGCCCCCGCATGGGGGCCTTTTTCGTGTGCAAGGTTGGCCGAAACAACAAAGCCCTGCACAGGCAGGGCTTTGTTCGACGAGCACAACGCTGAATCAGCGTGCGCTTTCTACCTTGTAACGCGGCGGCAACAACAAAGCAGGAATTTCGCGAGCCTTCTTGCGACGTGAACGCGGCGGCAGCATCACATTCTTCAAACCCTCGCCCTTATCGCGAGCTTCGCTACGCACCGGGGTCGCACGGCCGCCGGTGATTGCGCCAGCAGCACCAGCAGCACCAGCAGTCGAGCGGCGCGGCGCACGCTCCTCCTGCCCGGCCGGACGCGGCAGCCGGGACGGCCAGAAGCCATCCACGGTTTGCGGCGTCAGCGTCTGCTTGGTCAACCGCTCGATCGCCTCATGCTGCTTACCCTCATCCGCGCTCATCAGCGAAATGGCCACACCGCTGGCACCGGCACGACCGGTACGGCCAATGCGGTGTACGTAATCTTCCGGCGAGTTAGGCAACTCGTAATTGACGACAAACGGCAGCTCGGAAATATCCAGACCACGCGCGGCCACATCGGTCGCCACCAGAACCCGCAGCGAGCCATCCTTGAACGCCGACATGATTTCCATCCGCATGCCTTGCGACTTGTCGCCGTGGATTGCCTCCACCGACAACCCTTCGCGCTTGAGATCTCGCGCCAGATGATCGGCACTGAGCTTGGTTTTGCAGAACACAATGACCGGCTCATGTCGCGCGTTTTGATCAGGTGCGCCAGCAAATGACGTTTACGTCCGGCATCCACCGAGTAGACAATCTGTTCCACCTGCGCATTGGTCGAGTTCTGCCGTGCCACCTCCACGGTTTGCGGCGTCTTCATGAAATCAGCCGCCAGCCGCTTGATTTCCGGGGCAAAGGTCGCCGAGAACAGCAAGGTCTGGCGCTCCTTCGGCAGCATGCTCATGATCTTGCGGATATCCTGAATGAAGCCCATGTCCAGCATGCGATCCGCTTCATCCAGTACCAGCACATCCACCTTGTTCAGCTGCACGGTCTTTTGCTGAATGTGGTCCAGCAAGCGCCCCGGCGTAGCAATCAGGATCTCCACACCACGACGCAACTCCTGCGTTTGCGGGTCCATATTCATCCCGCCAAAAATGGTGGTCGCCCGCAATGGCAGATATTTGGTATAGGTTTTGACATTCACGCCGATCTGGTCGGCCAACTCACGGGTGGGCGACAATACCAAGGCGCGCACCGGATGCATGGCAGGAGAAACACTCGACGTGGCAAATTTTTTCAACCGTTCCAGAATCGGCAGCATGAAAGCGGCGGTTTTGCCGGTACCGGTCTGGGCCGCAGCCAGCAGATCGTGGCCAGACAAGACCAGTGGAATGGCTTTTTCCTGAATCGGCGTAGGCTGACTATAGCCCTGTTCTTCAATAGCGCGAAGAATCTCGGGAGAAAGCCCGAGTTCGGCAAACAACATGAATAAGTACTCCACGGAATCCTGAACACGACACCAACGACCACCGGGGTCTGGCATACGTCAGAGTTCAATAAAAGGACGCCCACAAAAGGCAAAGCCGCCCGGAGGGCGGCAATATCTAGCGATCAACTCAAATGGTTGACAACACTCACAAGCAGGATGACAAACAACCATAACAACGCGCTACGCCAGATCAATCCCACCGCACTGCGCAAGAAGTTAGGGTCGGCGTCGTCGCCCAGCCCCAGTTCCGGGCGGAACTCGACGCTGTAGTCCTGACGCAGGGGATCACCCAGTTTCACCCCCAAGGCACCAGCGGCTGATGCCAGCAAGATACCATTGGCGTAATTGCCCCGGGTTTTTGCCTGAGAACGCCAGCAATAAACGGCATCTTCAAAGTCACCCATGATGGCAAAGCCCGCCGCAGTCAGGCGCACCGGCAACCAGTCAAGCCACGCGGCCACACTGGCGGCAAAACGGCCAAAGCGATCTTCGGCAGCATCCCGGCTACCCCATTTCTGATTGAGAATGGAGCTCAGGCGATACAGCAGCGCACCAGACGGCCCCGGCAGCAACGCAAACCAGAACATGGTGCCAAACACATGACGATAGCTATCGATCACCCCTTGCTCGATGGCCAGACGTGATACATCGCCCACCGACAGCGCCGCAGTCTGCTGGCCGGTCCAGTTAGCCAAAGCCTGCTTGGCATCCAGCTCGCGGCCTTCGCTCAACGCGACCGAAATCTCGGAGAAGGCGCTGGAAAAATGGCGGAACCCCATGGTCAGGTACAACACCAGCACGTTCCACAGCAAAGCCGAGGATCGGGCTGATTGCATACAGGACATAGTACACAGCCGGGCTAATGGCCGGGATCGGTACGATAGCGGCCAGCCATCCCATCACCCCATGCCGGTTGGAACCCGCATTGAGGTTACGTTCAAGATGATTGGCGTAGCGGGTAAACAGCAACCAGACCCGGTTACGGTTACCAAGCGGTCGCAGTTGCTCCAGTGCCAGAGCGATAATCAGGGAAATAAGGGTCATTGGTTCGGCATAATGGTTTTCTCAGGCCCGGTTGCCAAGATACCACAAAGGCCGCGACACGCCCACCAACAGTCACGCATTGGATGGGGAAAGGGCGAGAAGCCCAAGGAAAGCACACCTAACAACGACCAGTGTCGTTGCTACAGGCGTGACAGACCAGTGCAGGAAGAATCAGGCCGAACCGAGAAAACGGCCGCCGCCATTGATGGTGGGCTGGGTGCCATCAGGGCCATAGCCCAGCGTAGCGGCCGCAGCCTCCTTGAGGACAGTCAGGGCCTCATCGACATTTCCGAGGCGCTCCTGAATAAAGCGGCCATTGAGCTGATTGACGCTCTGGGCACGCAGCAGAATTTCTTCCAGCCGGGTCCAGGCCTCAGTCGCCTCAGGCTTGTCCGCCAGCCAGA
The DNA here is from genome assembly GCF_009707705.1 of Paludibacterium denitrificans. GTDB lineage: Bacteria > Pseudomonadota > Gammaproteobacteria > Burkholderiales > Chromobacteriaceae > Paludibacterium_A > Paludibacterium_A denitrificans. The sequence goes on from NZ_WLYX01000001.1 coordinate 796,869, forward strand.
TATACACCGTATCGCTATCTTGCAAACCCAGACGCTGCATCAGCTGGGTACGATGCTCGGCCTGACGGGCAATGTCATCCAGGACCGGCTTTTGGTATCGGCCACACTTTCCAGCCGGTTAACCTGCCCTTGAATCAGGAGCTGTTGCTCGTCTTCCAGTACAGCCAGCAAGCGGCCCACCTGCTCGGACTCGGCATGGCACAACTGGACAAACTGCTCAACGTCATTCATGGCTATCACTTCCGCCGGTCAGTATTTACTTGGCCAATAACTCGCGTGCCGAAGCAATCAGACTACCCGCAATCTTTTCCGGATTGACGCTAAACGACCCGGACGCAATGGCCGATTTGATTGCCTCAACCTTGGCCGCATCAAAGGCGGGCGTGGCATTTGCCCGGGTTTCTACCGTACCGATATGGCTGGCCAACGGGTTGATCTCCACACTCTCTGCGCGCGCTGCCGTGGCAGTGCTGGCCGGAGCATTGGCATTGCTGTCGCGTTTGGCGACTTTGCTGGTGGTGGTATAAGCACCAATGGCGTTGCCCGAATTGTCGATTTTCATGACGGGGCCTTCCAAAAATAGGGATTGTTTCTATTATCGACCGAAAAAACAATCTCTTGAAACATTTCTCAATAAGTCACGGCCACACTGCCATCCTCGGCCACCACGCCACGGACCACGCGCCCGGAAGCCATGCGCACCGAAACGGATTCGCCAAGCGCCGCGTTGGCAATGGCCGTACCGTCGGCGACCACATCAAAGCCATCGCCTTGTGCCAGCACCCTGACCCGCTGATTGGCGCGCACCAGAAAAGGCATCCGCACCATGAAACCGCGCAACCAGGGCGTTTGGGTGCGCCACTGCGCATGGTATGGCCGATGGCCTGTGACAAGTCGGCCAGAACATTCTGCGCCAGTGCCGGATTCGCAACCTCTACCAACTGAACATCTGCCGCACTCAGCACCTCGCCAGCCGCCACCGCACGGTTCAGCACAACACCCAGACGTTTTTCATGAATGGTTACCGGCAGCCGCAACTGCCAGCCCTGCGCAGGACAGGACAGCGCCACAAACGTCGCCCCGGTGGTCTTGGCGGTGTTGGCCCAACCGGCTTGTGGTTGGGCACAGGTTAAACACGGCCAGATGTTTATCGAGGTGGCCCAATTGATAGCTGGCCTTACGCGCGGTCAATTCCTGCCGCAGAAAACCGTCGGCCAGCCGCTCCAACGCCTAAGCAGGCTCTGGTTGGCAGCCAGTACGCTCGCGCTGGCCAACACTGCCAGCAGGCAAAGTATGAATCGTTGCATCGGCACATTGTAAACCATGAACATTGACGCGGTGTTCGACCGCGCCATGGCGGCAAGGTTCTGCATCCACCTCATGCAAACAGGCTCCACAAGGGAGCCTGTCGAAAACGGCGCACGGCGTGGAATTACGCCTCCAGCTGTTGCTGGATAAAGGCTTTGACCTTGGCGGCATCGGCATCGAACACCACCACTTTTTGCGGCAGTTGCTCGATTCCGTCATAACCGGCCGGACGCGGCGGATCACGATCCAGCGCTTCGCGGATGGTGTCGGCAAACTTGGCAAGGCAGTTTCCAGACACACCACGGTTTCGTCCGGGCGGCGTACTTCGCGGGCAACCTTGATGCCGTCAGCCGTGTGGGTATCCACCACCACGCCATCTTCGGCATCGACGCGACGAATGGTCGCCAGGGCGGTCGGCGTGACTGCTCTTGCCGGAGACAAACCCAAAGGTGTCACGAGCATCGGCAAGGTTGGCCGAAAGATCGAAGCCTTCACCGCGCTCCACCTGAGCCCACAGCGCCTTGACCTTGGCGGGATCGCGACCAACCAGATCAAACACGAAACGCTCAAAGTTGGACGCTTTGGAGATATCCATCGACGGGCTGGAGGTCACGTAGGTATCGGCGGAGCCACGCGGACGATAGATGCCGGTCTTGAAGAATTCATCCAGCACATCGTTTTCGTTGGTAGCGACGATCAAGCGTTGCACCGGCAGGCCCATCTGTCTGGCAATATGCCCGGCGCAGACGTTGCCAAAATTACCGGACGGCACGCAGAAGCTAACCTGCTCGTCATTACTCTCGGTGGCGTTGAAATAGCCTTTGAAGTAATACACCACCTGCGCCACGATGCGTGCCCAGTTGATGGAATTGACAGTACCGATCTTGTATTTGGCCTTGAAGGCGTGATCGTTTTGCACCGCTTTGACGATATCCTGACAGTCGTCAAACATGCCGGTAATGGCGATGTTGTGGATATTGGCGTCTTGCAGGCTGTACATCTGGGCCCGCTGGAACGGGCTCATCAGGCCATCCGGGCTGAGCATGAACACGTTGATGCTTAGGCCTTGCCGCGCATGGCGTATTCGGCCGCCGAACCGGTATCGCCGGAGGTGGCGCCCAGAATGTTGAGCGTCTCGCCTTTTTTAGCCAGTACGTATTCGAACAGGTTGCCGAGGAACTGCATCGCCATGTCCTTGAAGGCCAGCGTCGGGCCATTGGACAGTTCCAGAATCACCAGACCATCGTGCAGGCGTTTGACCGGCGTGATGTCAGCACTGCCATACACGGCCGCCGTGTAGGTGCGCGACACGATGTCCTTGAGGTCCGCCTCCAGAATATCGGTGGCAAACAGGCGGATCACTTCAAATGCCAGATCGGCATAGGACAGCTGGCGCCAGGCATCCAGTTCTTTTCGGCCAACTTGCGGATAACTTTCCGGCAACGCCAGGCCACCATCGGGCGCCAGCCCCATCAGAATAGTGTCGGAAAAAGCCTGCGGCTGCATGCCGCCACGAGTACTGATATAACGCATTAGTTTCATTCCAGATAGTTGGCACAAGCCGCCTTGGCTTTGGCCATTTTCTGCTTGCCACGTGGGTCGTCTTTGCGAATTTGCCCGCTGAGCACGCCCATCACTTCTTCGGCACTGATGTCTTCGGCCAACTTGCGGCTGGCGCACTGGCAATAGCGATTGACCTTGTCGGCCGGATGCATGCCGACACCGTCAGAGGCGTGCGCTTCAGGCAGCCGCGCATCAGTGCTCCCTGCAGCAGGCTGTTTTGTGCCGGAGGCAAGGAGGCTGCGGCCGCGTGCCCGCTAACCACCGTCACCAAGCAGCACAGCAACCAACGGGCGCGCCAGCGGCCACCAGACAAGAGTTGAGCCGACATGATCACTTCATCAGGTAATGGACACAGGCATACACCCCTTTGGCCATCTTGGCCTTGAACTCGGGGCTGGACGCTTGCAGTTTGCCATCCATGATGTTGACCAGATCGTCTTCGGTCAACTCGTCGAACAGCTTGCCGGTTGCGCAATCACAGTAGTTCTTCAACCTGCCGTCCGACAGATTCAGGCTTTTGCCGGTATCGGAACTGGCACCCGAGCTGACGCACTGCTTGCTCATCAGGCTTACCATCGGCTCACGCGCCACATCCTTGATGGATTCGGCCTGAGCCAGCAGCGGGCACAGCAACAAGACGCACCAAAGGGCTTTAGTCATTGAGGTCTTCCATGCGCAGACGAACCACTTTGCCGGTCACGCTATCCAGCGTTTCGATGGCGGCAATGGCGGTGTTGATGGCTTTCTCCTGCACGCGATGGGTCAGGATCACCACTTCGGCAGTTCCTTCGCTGACCGAGCCTTTCTGGATCAGCGCCTCGATGGAGATGCCGTTATCGGCCAGCAGGCGGGTAATGTTGGCCAGCACGCCAGCACGGTCAGCAGCGCCGATGCGCAGGTAATAGGAGCTGACCACTTCGTCGATCGGCAAAATCGGCAGGTCTTTGAGCTGATCCGGCTGGAAGGCCAGCGGCGGAACGCGATGTTCGGTTTCTGCCGTCAGCAGGCGTGCCACGTCGATGATGTCGGCCACCACAGCAGAAGCGGTCGGCAAGGCACCGGCACCGGCGCCGTAGTACAGGGTCTGGCCGATGGCGTCGCCCTTGGCCAGCACGGCGTTCATCACGCCATTCACATTGGCGATCAACTGGCTTTCCGGAATCAGCGTCGGGTGCACACGCAGTTCGATGCCCGCCGCCGTGCGGCGCGTCAGGCCCAACAACTTGACGCGGTAGCCCAGTTCCTCGGCGTAACGGATATCCTTGGCATCCAGCTTGCTGATGCCTTCCAGATAGCACTTGTCAAACTGGGTGGGGATACCAAAGGCGATGGACGCCATCAACGTCAGTTTGTGGTTTAGGCATCATGGCCTTCGATATCGAAGGTCGGGTCGGCTTCGGCGTAACCCAGACGCTGGGCTTCGGCCAACACGTCGGCAAAGCTGGAGCCCTTTTCACGCATCTCGGTCAGGATGAAGTTGGAGGTGCCATTGATGATGCCGAGCAATCCATTGGATATGGTTGGCCGCCAGACCTTCACGCAGCGCCTTGATGATGGGGATACCGCCAGCGACAGCGGCTTCAAATGCCACCATCACGCCCTTTTCCTGCGCGCGGGCAAAAATTTCGTTGCCGTGGATCGCCAGCAGTTTCTTGTTGGCCGTTACCACATGCTTGCCATTCTCGATGGCCTTGAGCACCAGCTGCTTGGCGATGGTATCGCCGCCGATCAATTCCACCACCACATCGACATCCGGATGGGTCACTACCGTATTGGCATCATCAACCAGCGAGACTTCCGGACCCACGATAGAACGTGCACGTTCCAGATCACGATCTGCCGCCATGAACAAACGGATTTCGCGGCCAGCACGGCGGCTGATTTCTTCAGCATTACGCTTCAGTACGGTGGCGGTACCGCCACCAACTGTCCCCACTCCCAGCAGGCCAATATTGATCGGCTTCATGTGATCTCCTGTGATCTATCCGTTATTTGTCCCTGACCCCGCCCGTCATGCAGCCTTGCTGACGAGTCGACAAAGGCCTCGTGGCAAACCGGCACCACCGGCTTGCCACGAAGTCTTTCACCCCGCTAACCAAACCTACAGTTGCGGGCAATAATAAAGGGAGCCTGACAGCTCCCTCGGCATTTTACCAATGGTTGCCCATTTGCGCGCGTTTAGCCTCTGGCTGCGCACACAAACGGCATCCCACCGATTGCATCAATCGGTACCGTAGCGTTTACGGTAGCGCTCAAGGAAGCGGGCGATACGGCCGATGGCTTCGGTCAGATCGTCCGTATTGGGGAGGAATACCACGCGGAAGTGATCCGGCGCAATCCAGTTAAACCCGGTACCCTGTACCAGCAGCACTTTTTCCTGTTGCAGCAGTTCCAGCACAAACTGCTGGTCGTCCTGAATCGGGTAGACATTCGGGTCCAGACGCGGGAACAGGTACAGACCGCCACGCGGCTTGACACAGCTCACCCCGGGAATCTCCGACAACAGCTTCCAGTGCCAGGTCGCGCTGACGGGCCAGACGACCGGTTGGCATGACCAGATCATTGATGCTCTGGTAACCACCCAGCGCCGTCTGAATGGCCAGCTGTGCTTAAGCACGTTGGCGCACATACGCATCGAGGCCAGCATGTTGAGGCCTTCGATGTAATCCTTGGCGTGCGCTTTTTCACCTGACAGGATCAGCCAGCCGCCGCGATAGCCACAGGCACGGTAATTCTTGGACAGGCCATTGAAGGTCACGACGAACAGGTCCGGCGCCAGCGAGCCGATCGAGGTATGTTTTACCTCGTCGTACAGCACTTTGTCGTAGATTTCGTCGGAGTAGATGATCAGTTGGTGTTCGCGCGCGATTTCGACAATCTGCTGCAACAACTCGGGCGAATACACCGCGCCGGTGGGGTTGTTGGGGTTGATCAGCACGATGGCTTTGGTATGCGGCGTGATCTTGGCACGGATATCGTCGAGGCTGGGGAACCAGCCGTTGTTTTCGTCGCACAAGTAATGCACGGCGTTGCCGCTTACCAAGCTCACGGCGGCCGTCCACAACGGGTAATCTGGCGCAGGTACCAGCACTTCGTCGCCGCTATCCAGCAATGCCTGCATCGACATCATGATCAGTTCGGAGACGCCGTTACCGATGATGATGTCGTTTATGGTGACGTTGGGCAGTTTCTTTTCCTGCGCGTAGTGCATGATGGCCTTGCGCGCGGCAAACAGGCCCTTGGAATCGGAATAACCCGACGCTTGCGGCAAGTTGGCAATCACGTCTTCGATGATTTCATCCGGCGCGAAGAAGCCAAACGGCGCAGGGTTGCCGATATTGAGCTTGATAATGCGGTAGCCCTCGTCTTCCATGCGTTTTGCATGATCAAAGACCGGGCCACGAATATCGTAACAAACGTTGTCTAGTTTTTTGGATTTGTGTACTGACTGCATGGCGGCGTGTTTTCCCGGTGCGGGTTAGGCATTCGGAAACAGAGGTTTTTTTCCGGTTGCGCGGTTTATGTTCTTTCATAAGATCCCTTGTGTCTCCCGGCAGCCTGACGCCTCTTGATACCTGCAGCTGTTGTCGCAATGCTTGGCCACCGGGCCATCGCCTTGATGTCTGATCGCATGCTGGGCGGTGGGTCAAGCTATAATCCTATCCCAATCCGTGGTGCGCCGCATCAGGGTTTGGCGTTTCATGGCGACAAAATCTGCCAGCCGCACGCCACGCTTACCACGCGCGCCACAGCGACACGAGGAAACCCGCCCGATGAAAATGCAACAGTCCCCGGGACAAGGCAAAAACCTGTTTACCGGCTACGGTGACGGCCATGTCCTGATCAATGCCCAACGTCACGATGGCCACCTGATCGTTACCCCGGATAGCGTCAGCGCGTGGCAGGTGGAAACCTTCGAGACACTGACGGAACAACACTTTGCCACGCTACTGGCCGAGCAACCGGAGGTGGTGTTGTTCGGTTCCGGCAAAACCCTGCGCTTTCCGCATCCGCGCCTCACGGCGAAGTTGGCCGAAGCCGGCATCGGCGTGGATGTAATGAATACCGCGGCCGCCTGCCGCACGTTCAATATCCTGATGGCCGAGGATAGGCGAGTGGTGCTGGCCCTGCTCGCCATCTGAGCACCCAGATAGCCAAACGCCCCGTTGCAGCCAGTGCACACGGGGCGTTGCTTTATCGGTTGTCGCGTCAGATCAGCATTCCGGGCAGTTTGTGCCGTTGGCCGTTTCCCCGCCGAATTCTTCGTAGGCCATCAGCGCTTCGGCCGCGGTCATCAGGGACGGACCACCGCCCATGTAGACGGCAACTTGCAGCATTTCCATGAATTCGGCACGGGTACAGCCCAGCTTGACCAGTGCCTTGGTGTGGAAACCGAGGCAACCCTGACAACGCCCGGCGATACCAATGGCCAGTGCGATCAGCTCTTTGGTCTTGTTGGACAGCACACCTTCAACGTGTGCCGTCTTGCTCATCATCCCGAAACCCTTCATGGTTTCCGGGATTTCACGATGCATTTCGGCCAACTTGGCGCTCAGGTCTTGGGTCAGTTCGCGGTAATCGTGGCTCATCGCAGTCTCGCTTTATGAAATAACATTATATATTTTACTTAATCATACAGTGTCATGACAAGCCCCTGCACAAAAAAGCCCGTCATGCGACGGGCCCGGTATCCATGTGGCGTCGGTTAGTGCCACACGTCTTTCAGGACAATCACCAATAACAGCACGGCAATGAGCGCCAGCCAGAAATTACGCCGTTTCTGTTCGCGCATCAGGCCGATATAACCTTGCACCAGCAAATCGGTACGATTCGCGGACAAGGCTTCGTTCAGCTTGCGTGGCAAGGTGGGCAGCGTGGTCGCCCACTGTGGCGCTTCGTTTTTCAGCGAGCGCAGCAAGCCGCGCCAGCCAATCTGCTCGTTCATCCATTTAGTCAGGAACGGCTTGGCGGTATCCCACAGGTTCAGTTCCGGGTCCAGCTGCCGCCCCAAGCCTTCGATATTCAGCAGGGTTTTCTGCAACAACACCAGCTGCGGCTGAATTTCCACATTGAAGCGCTAAGCTGGTTTCAAACAGGCGCAACAACACCATGCCAAACGAAATCTGCGCCAACGGTTTGTCGAAGAACGGTTCGCACACGGTACGCACCGCGGCTTCCAGCTCTTCTGCCCGGGTATCACGCGGCACCCAGCCCGATTCGATATGCGCAGTCGCCACGCGCAGGTAATCGCGGTTGAAGAAAGCCGGGAAATTGACGGCCAGATAATGCTTGTCCACTTCCGTCAGACTGCCCACGATACCAAAGTCGAGCGCAATGTAACGGCCGTCTTCGGCCACAAAAATGTTGCCGGGATGCATGTCAGCATGGAAAAAACCATGGCGGAACACCCGGGTAAAGAAGATTTCCACGCCAAAGCGGCTGAGTTTTTTCAGATCAACGCCATCCGCCCGCAACTGGTCGATCTGACCGATTGGCGTGCCGTTCATCCATTCCAGCGTCAGCACGTTGCGCGCGGTGTAGTCATAAAACACTTCCGGCACCAGCAGCATGTCGGAGCCGATAAAATTGCGCCGCAGCTGCGAGGCGTTGCTTACCTCGTGCATCATGTCCAGTTCATCGTGCAGATATTTGTCGAACTCACCCACCACTTCCTGTGGTTTGAGGCGCTTGCCATCGACAAAAAAACGCTCGACCCAGCTTACCAGCGTTTTCAGCAGTGCCAGATCCTGTTCAATCACCGGTTGAATACCGGGGCGCAACACCTTGACCGCCACCTCGCGCCCTTTGCTGCCATCGCTCTGGCGCAACCAGGCCTTGTGCACCTGCGCCACCGAGGCACTGGCAACAGGCACATCACCAAAATCGACATACAGCTCGTCCACCCGTTGCCCTAGGCTGGCCTCGATCACGGCACGCGCCTGTTCGCCGGGAAAGGGCGCGACCTTATCCTGCAACCGCGCCAGCTCTTCGGCGTACTCGGGCGGCAACAAATCGCGGCGGGTGGACAGCACCTGACCAAACTTGACGAAGATCGGCCCCGTGCTTTCCAGCGCCAGACGGACGCGTTGCGGCAACGGTTCCGACGTGTCACGGCGCACCGGACACCAGCGGAACAGGCTATGCACAAAACCCAGACGCGAGTGGCCGCGGAAAAATTCGTCCAGGCCAAAGCGGTAAAAGGTGGAAACAATCTTGAAAAAACGCGAAGTGCGCATAAGGGCAAAATGCCTGTCAGAAAGGTTGGGAAGGAGGCAGCACCGCGGCTTCCAGCTGCGCCGGGCGCTTGTCCAGCCGGGCAACATCGTCGCGCAATGCATCCACCTGCTGCACATAACGGTTGACGTCGTCCTGTCGCGCCAACAGCGGGGCTTCTTCGCGCAGATGCTCCAGCCAGTTTTCGGCCAACCTCAGCGCCACATTGCCCTTGAAACCAAGCAGTCCACGCGCCCAGCCTTGCAGCCGGTTGGCGGCCACGTCACCCAGCAGGCGGGACAGGTCTTCTGTCGCATCCCATTGCAAGCGCGCCACCAGCTTGCCGACAGCAGCCGCCAGTTCGGCATCACCTTCCAGGCTGACATCGGCCAATGCCGGGCTTCGTCGCTGCAAGGCGGCGAGCGCGGCGGCGTGCTTGAGACGGATCATTGCCTCCGGTTCGCCCTCGCAACCGGCCAGCCAGCCTTCTTCGGTAATCACGCCCGTTACCTGCAACGGCGGCAGCACGATACCGATGCGCCGCCCGGCATAGGCGGCCAGCTCAGCGCGCCGCGCTGCTGGCCCAGCACATGATTAAACACTGCAATCTGGATTTTCATGCCCTGCGGCCTCCTGCGAGCAAACGGGCGGCGAAGGTAGCGGCTTAAGCAACGACAACGCCCTTCGCGCCTCATGGCGGTTGGTCAGACTTTGTAACCTTTGTGCAACGCCACCACGCCACCGGTCATGTTGTGGTAATCGACCTTGCCGAAACCGGCGTCGATCATCATCTGTTTGAGGGTTTCCTGATCCGGGTGCATGCGGATCGACTCGGCCAGATACTGGTAGCTATCCGGATCATTGGCCACCAGCTTGCCCATCAGCGGCAATGCCTTGAACGAGTACAAGTCATAGAACGGCGCCAGCGGTTTCCAGACCTTGGAGAATTCCAGCACCATCAACTTGCCGCCCGGCTTGAGCACCCGGCACATTTCCTTCAGCGCCAAATCCTTGTGCGTCATGTTGCGCAGGCCGAAGGCCACCGATACGGCGTCGAAGTAATTATCCGGAAACGGCAGCTTCTCGGCATCAGCCAGCGACACCGGCAGGATCAGGCCTTCGTCCAGCAGACGGTCACGGCCCACGGTCAGCATCGAGCTGTTGATATCGGTCAGCCACACTTCGCCGGTCTTGCCGACGCGCTTGGCCCAGCCGCGTGCCAGATCGCCGGTACCACCGGCAATGTCGAGCACCTTGTCACCGGCGCGTACGCCGGAGGTAGTCAATGTGAAATGCTTCCAGACCCGGTGCAGGCCACCGGACATCAGGTCGTTCATCACATCGTACTTCTGGGCCACCGAGTGGAACACGCCAGCTACCTTGGCGGCTTTCTCGCTTTCGTCTACCGTCTTGAAACCGAAATGGGTCTGCTTGTCCATGTCTACTCCCTGCTCGCGCCAGCGGCGGCGAGGCGATTCAGATAATCCTGCCAGTACTGGTCGTGCTTGACGCCCAGATCGTAAAGGTAATCCCGTGTATACAACCCGCTGTCGTGCCCATCATCAAACACGATTTTCAGCGCATAGTGTCCAACCGGCTCCGGGCAGTAATCGCCACATTTTTCTTGCCGGTTTGCAACACCTCTTGCCCCACGCCATGGCCACGCACCTCAGCCGAGGGCGAATACACGCGCAGATATTCACACGACAACGAAAAACTGGCGCCATCGTCAAAACGAATTTCCAGCTGATGCGAGCGTGCATGCAACTGGATTTCCTGCGGTCGCGGTGTCGCGGAAGTCAGCCCGGCCATGATGTGCTTGCTCCAGTCAGATAAACGGTGTCCGGGCGCTTCGGCCAACCCGGCCCGCGCCACGGCATTCGGTGTTCAGTTCTTGCGCTCCAGCAGCATGGCATCACCATAACTGAAGAAGCGGTACTCGGCCTGCACGGCATGCTGGTAGGCTTGCCGGATTTCATCGTAACCGGCAAAGGCCGACACCAGCATCATCAATGTCGACTTGGGCAAGTGGAAATTGGTCAGCAGGCGATCAACCACGCGGAATCGGTAACCCGGCGTGATGAAGATGTCGGTTTCCCCACGCCCGGCACACAACACGCCGGACTGCGCCGCCGATTCCAGCGCACGCATGCTGGTGGTTCCCACCGACAGCACCTTGTGCCCGGCGGCGCGCGCAGCGGCAATGGTCTCGACCGTGACCGGCGGAATCTCGTAAATTTCGCTGTGCATCTTGTGCTGCTCGATATTTTCCACCCGCACCGGCTGGAACGTACCGGCGCCGACATGCAAGGTCACGTAGGCCAGCTTGACGCCTTTTTCGGCCAACCTTTGCAGCATCTCATCGGTAAAGTGCAGGCTTAGACAGTCGGTGCCGCCACCGCGCCTTTTTCCCGAGCATAAACCGTCTGGTAACGCTCATCGTCCTCGCCCTCGGCCGAACGTTCTATATAAGGAGGCAACGGCAGCTTGCCGGAGGCATCCAGAATGTCGAACACGTTGGCCGAATCGACAAAGCGCAGTTTGAACAACTCGCCTTGCCGCTCCTCCATGACCGCCTCCCAGCGTCCGGCAAACAGCAAACGGCTGCCCGCCTTGGGCGATTTGGAGGCCCGCACGTGCGCCAGCGCCGTGTGTTCATCCAGCACCCGTTCGATCAGCGCCTCCACCTTGCCGCCGCTGGCCTTCTCGCCAAACAGGCGCGCCTTGATCACGCGGGTGTCATTGAATACCATGACGTCGCCCGCCGACACCAGATCGATAAAATCGGCAAACTGCAGGTCAGTCAGGGCCAAACCATCCACATGGAGCAGACGGCTACTACCACGCACAGCCGGATGCTGGGCAATCAGCCGCTCCGGCAAGTCGTAATCAAAATCGGAAAGCTGCATTATTCTGGGGACACGGTTTAAAACCGCCGAATTATACCCCTTGACGCGCCCGCCCGGCAGCCGCTTGTTTACGCCCGACGGCCGCCACTCACCTGAGGTACGCACGGCAAAAAGGTTGCACCGTTTGCCAATGCGGTTCACTCTAGACAAATTCAGCGCGGAGCATACGAGTGTACCTCCACGGCAGGCAAACCAAACACTCGTTTTAATTTCAGCAAAAGCTGGACATCTTGCAGCCAAATGCGGCAAACTCGCGCCCATGATGAAAACAGGAGTCAAGCCTTGACCCGAAAAATCCTTGTGCTGCACGGCCCCAATCTCAACCTGCTCGGAGTTCGGGAACCACAGCACTATGGCCGGGACACGCTTGCTGACATCAACCAGCGCCTGCAACACCGGGCGGCGGCGGCAGGCTTCGAACTGACGGCACTGCAAAGCAATGCAGAGTACGTGCTGGTGGAACGCATCCACCAGTGCCTGCAGGATGGCACGGACTTCATCATCATCAATCCGGCAGCCTTTACCCATACCAGCGTGGCGCTGCGCGATGCGCTTGCCGGAGTAAAGGTACCGTTCATCGAAGTACACCTATCCAACGTCCACGCCCGCGAGCCCTTCCGCCAGCACTCTTATTTTTCCGATCTGGCGGTCGGCGTGATTTGCGGGCTGGGGGCACACGGTTACGAATTGGCACTTGCGCACGCCCTGCGGCATGTCGCAACACAAGCCTGACCACTCAAAGAACATCCCATTCGAAGGATTGACATGGATCTGCGTAAACTCAAGAAACTGATCGACCTCGTCGAAGAATCCGGCATCGCCGAACTCGAAGTGACCGAAGGCGAAGAAAAAGTTCGCATCACGCGCGTAACAGCCGCTAACCAGCTGACCTACGCCCAACCCATGACCGCCCTTCAGGTTCCTGCGGCTGCACCGGCTGCGGCTGCCGCCCCGGCACCGGCTGCCGCCGAAGTGGCACCGGCCGACAACAAGAACGCGCTCAAGTCACCGATGGTAGGCACCTTCTACCGTTCGCCGAGCCCGACCGCCAAAGCCTTTGTCGAAGTGGGCCAAAGCGTCAACGCTTACGATACGCTGTGCATCATCGAAGCGATGAAGCTGATGAACGAGATCGAAGCCGACCGTTCCGGCGTCGTCAAGGCCATTCTGGTCGACGATGGCCAGCCTGTGGAATTTGGCGAACCGTTGTTCATCATCGAGTAAGTCCCAATATCGAGAAACGTGAAATGGGAAAAGTGTCCGGCCCAGCCCCACTTTTCACGTTTCACGTTTCGCTTTTTACGGGTGTATCCCATGTTTGAAAAAATCCTCATCGCCAACCGCGGAGAGATTGCCCTGCGTATTCAGCGGGCCTGCCGTGAAATGGGCATCAAGACCGTGGTCGTTCATTCCGAAGCCGACCGTGAAGCCAAATACGTCAAGCTGGCGGATGAATCGGTATGTATTGGCCCGGCGCCGTCGATGAAGAGCTACCTCAACGTGCCGAGCACTGATCGCCGCCGCTGAGGTCACGGACGCACAGGCCATCCATCCCGGCTATGGCTTCCTGTCGGAAAACGCCGACTTTGCCGAGCGCGTGGAACAATCTGGCTTCGTGTTTATCGGTCCGCGCCCGGAAACCATTCGTCTGATGGGCGACAAGGTTTCGGCCAAGCAAGCCATGATCGAAGCCGGTGTGCCGTGCGTACCGGGTTCCGATGGCGCGCTGCCGGATGATCCGGCAGAAATCGTCAAGATGGCGAAGAAAATCGGCTTCCCGGTGATCATCAAGGCCGCCGGTGGTGGCGGTGGTCGCGGCATGCGCGTGGTACACACCGAAGGCGCGCTGCTGTCCTCGGTACAAATGACCCGCACCGAAGCCGGTGCCGCCTTTGGCAACCCGACGGTGTACATGGAAAAGTACCTGCAGGAGCCACGCCACATCGAGATTCAGGTGTTGGCCGACGAATACGGCAATGCCATCTATCTGGGTGAACGTGACTGCTCCATGCAGCGCCGTCACCAGAAAATCATTGAAGAAGCACCGGCTCCGGGCATTACCGACGAGCAACGCCAGCGCGTAGGCGAAGCCTGCGCCGCTGCCTGCCGCCGCATTGGTTACCGTGGGGCCGGTACTTTCGAATTCCTGTTCGAAAAAGGCGAGTTCTACTTCATCGAAATGAACACGCGCGTACAGGTGGAACACCCGGTTACCGAGATGATTACCGGTGTCGACATCGTGCAGGAACAGATCCGCATCGCGGCTGGCGAGAAACTGCGCTATCAGCAAAAAGATATCGTCTTGCGTGGCCATGCCATGGAATGCCGTATCAACGCGGAAGATCCGTTCACCTTTGTCCCGAGTCCCGGCAAGATCGACGGCTACCATCCGGCCGGTGGCCCGGGTATCCGTATCGATTCACATATCTACCGGGGTTATACCGTGCCGTCGCACTACGACTCCATGGTGGGCAAGATGATCGCCTACGGCGACACCCGTGAGCAGGCCATGGCCCGCATGCGCGTGGCCCTGTCGGAAATGGTGATCACCGGCATCAAGACCAACATCCCGCTGCATCAGGAACTGTTCATGGATGCAGCCTTCCAACGTGGCTGCACCAGCATCCACTATCTGGAAGAACGGTTGTCCCAGTCTAAAAAGGGTACGGAATAATGGCCCGGCTGCAAGCCACCATTGAAGCCGATTCTGCCGTGGCAGAACGGTTGGCCGACGCCTTGATGGAAGCTGGCGCCCTGTCGTCTTCCATCGAAGACGCCTTGGCACGGAGCAGGAAGAGCCGATTTTCGGTGAGCCCGGCGAGCCGGTAGACCAGCTGTGGCGCCAAAGCCGTCTCGTCGTGCTGTTCGACGAAGCGGCCGATGTTGCCCTGCTGATTGCCGCCGCCGCCAACGCCTGCCAGCTGGCTATCCCGGCCTATACGCAGGAAAAGGTGGAAGAACAGGATTGGGTACGCATGACCCGGGCCCAGTTCGACCCGATCCGCATCTCCGACCGGCTGTGGATTACGCCGACCTGGCACCAGCCATGCGCCCCGGATGCGATCAACCTGCAACTGGACCCGGGCCCGGCATTTGGCACCGGCAGTCACCCCACCACCCGGCTGTGCCTGCAGTGGCTGGACGCCAATATCCGTGGCGGTGAATCGGTACTGGATTACGGCTGCGGCTCCGGCATTCTGGCAATTGCCGCGCTCAAACTGGGAGCGGCCAGTGCCGTGGGCGTGGATATCGATGCACAGGCGGTACGCTCCAGTCTCGACAACGCCAGCCAGAACAACGTGGTGGCGCACTTCTGTCTGCCGGACGCTGATCCCGAGGCCACCTATGATGTCGTCCTCGCCAACATTCTGGCCAATCCGCTGCGCATGCTTGGCAACCTGCTGGCCAGTCATGTAAAAACGGGGGGCAAGATTGTACTCTCCGGTATTCTGGCCGAGCAGGCAGAAGAACTGTCTGCCATCTATACCCAGTGGTTCGAAATGGACGCTCCGGTATTCGATGAGGGCTGGACCCGACTGACAGGAACCCGACGGTAGGCGGTATGACATACACCACACAGTGCCCCAGTTGCCAAACGCGCTTCAAGGTCAATAACCAGCAGCTAGCAGCTGCCAAAGGCTTGGTCCGCTGCGGGCGCTGTGCGCATGTCTTCAATGCCACCGAGCATTTCGTCAGCAGCGAACCACCGGCCGTGGCAGCTGCTCCGGCCCCCGCTGTCGCGGCACCACTGCCCACGCCACCGCAAGCAGCCGCCAGCCCGCTGCCAGCGACCAACAATCCAGCCGATGACTTCGAGCTGGAGCTACCCGATTTTGACCCGCTGGGTCCGTCGGCCGAACCGGTTCCGGCACCCGAGTTCGAGTTGAGCCTGCTCACCGAGCCGCTGGCCATGCCTACGCCGCCGGTCGAAAACCACGACCCGGTAGCCGCCGAGGCAGAGGAATTCCAGCGTGCGCTGGCAGAAGCCATGCAGAACCGGCATGTCAGTGCGCCAATCGGCAACCCGTTTGATGAGCCGTTGCCGACTCCGACGGCAACCGAATTGCCTGAAGACATAGCCACTCGTCAGATCACTGGCAGCGAGCCGATGGCAGAGGCCGTCGCACCGCAACCAGAAGAAATCATCCCCGCACCGGAAGCGCCGCTCGCGCCGGTGGCTGCACCAGAACCGGCAGCCAAAGTCGATGCGGCCAGCGAAAACGCCGTAGACGCGCCGGAAAAGGCAGCACGCTCGGGGCATATGCTGACGATCGTCATCGCTCTGGCCAGCGTGCTCGGTCTGGTCCTGCTGGCAGGCCAACTGGTGATGCTCAACCGTACCCGTATCGCCGCCGAGATTCCGGAAGCCCGTCCGACACTGGAAGCCGCCTGCCGTACCTTTGGCTGCCGGTGGGTTGGCCGACCGATATCGCACTGATCCGCACCGAATGGTCAGAGCTGGCTCAGGTTCCGGAACATCCCAATCTGATTCAGCTATCCGCTACGGCAAAAAATCACGCGCAATACGGTCAGAGCTATCCGATGCTGGAAGTGTCGCTCAAGGATGCCGACGATCAGGTCTTGATCCGCAAGGTCTTTACGCCCAAGGAATACCTGAAGAAGGATGACTTCAAGCTGGAGCACTTTAACGCCAACAGTGAAGTCAAAATCACCATGCGACTGGATGCTTAAGCAAAATCCGTCCCATGGGCTACAGCCTGTACTGGTTCTATCCCTGATCTCATGCCAAACGGCCGGATGGGGCATTCCTCCCGGCCACGGCAATCACAACGTACCCGGGGTTGCCACGGCCATTTCGGCCAACCTGATGCCTTAACCCGCGCAACCGCTTGCATTTCTCTCCCCCTGAGCCACTCTTAGAGAAACCAGAGGAGCATGACAATGAGTAATTTTCAGCTGTTGTATGGTGACGAAGCGTTACAGGTAAGCGGCAACTTCCCGCAAGCGGGCGAGACGCTGCCCAGCTTCATGCTGGTGGATGAGGGCAAACATGATGTTGCGCTGGAGGCCTTTGTTAAGCAAGCCCAAAGTCCTGTTGACGCTGCTCTCGCTGGATGAAGAAGAACATGGCGGCATGCGGCTGCTGCGCGCCACCCGACGCTTTCTGGAGCGCTGGCCACATGTCCAGCTGCTGGTGGTGACAGTGGATTCGCCCTCATCACTGGCGCGTGCCCGGCAAGAACACGGGTTGCCCGGTGTTGCCCTGCTCTCCACCTTGCGCGGACGCGACTTTCACAAGAGCTACGGCGTACTGATCACCGATTACCCGCTCACCGGCTACACCAGCCCGGCAATCTGGCTGGCCGACAGCCGGGACAAGATTCTCTATGCCGAACGCCTGAGCAACACGCTCAATGATTTTGACTTTGAAACCCTGACCAAGCTATAGCCGCCTTGATCTGCGCGTCACCTTATGCCAGAACCAACAAAGCCTCCCATTGGGAGGCTTTGTTGTAGTCAGGCCGTGTTAATCGTACCGTTGTTACAACAGCACGCCACCACCTTCGGATTTGGGCGAGCGGTTGAGCAAACCTTCCACCGCCTGATGCGGATCGTTGCCCTGATACAGCAAGCCGCACACGGCCGCGGTAATCGGCATATCCACTTCCAGCCGCTCGGCCATGGTCAGGACTTCGCGGGCCGTCGGCACACCTTCCGCCACATGCCCCAGTTCCGCCAGAATGGCTTCGACCGATTTGCCTTCGGCCAACTTCAGGCCCACCTGACGATTACGCGACAGCGCGCCGGTACAGGTGAGAATCAGATCGCCCATGCCGGACAAGCCCATCATGGTTTGCTGGCTGGCCCCCAAGGCCATGGCCAGACGGGTGATTTCGGCCAACCCGCGGGTGATCAGTGCCGCACGGGCGTTCATGCCAAAGCCCAGCCCATCGGCCACACCGGTGGCAATCGCCATCACGTTCTTGACCGCACCGCCCACTTCCACGCCCACCAGATCATCGTTGGCGTACAGGCGCAGGCGCGCGCTGTGCAACGTCTTGACCAGATGTCGGGCAAACGCTTCATTATCGGATGCGATGGTCACGGCAGCCGGTAAACCTAATGCCACTTCGCGGGCGAAGCTCGGGCCGGATAACACCCCGCACAGCTGATCCGTTAAGCAACTCTTCCGCCACCACCTGATGTGGCAACAGGCTGGAGCCGGTTTCAAAGCCCTTGCATGCCCACAACAGCGGCGGCAGCGGACGCTCCAGTGCCGTCAGGGCACGCAGGGTTGGCCGAAGCCCGGCAATCGGGGTCACCACCAGAATCAGTTCGGCACCGTCCAGCGCGGTGGATAAATCTGCCGTCAGGCCCAGCCCGTCGGGAAACGGACAATCCGGCAGGTAACGGCGGTTGACGCGCTCGCGCGCCAGCTCTGCGACCTGTTCGGCATCACGTGCCCACAGGGTAACCGTATGGTGTTTGGCAAAGGTGATCGCCAGTGCGCTGCCCCATGCCCCCGCTCCCAGAATAGCCAGTTTCATACCGCGCCTTTTTTACAAGCCCCACAGATCGGCAATGCTGGCATAGTTTGCACTGCCGTCGCGATGACGCACCTTGACCCAACCTGCCTTGGCTTAAGCTCCAGCATTTCCAGTACGCCATCACGCGCGACGGAGAACAGCGTGTGGCCATCCACCGCCGGGGCGTCCTTGACCAAAGCCTGATCCGCCGTCACCAGCAACCAGTGCTGGCGGGACAGCGCCGCCGCAGGAATCCAGTGCGATGGCACCGCTGGCATCACGCACCCGCGCCCACTCTTTTTGCCGTGAGATCACTTCAACCGGATAGTAACGACTGACCACAAACAGCTTGGTCGCCGTCAGTGCCGGTGCCTCATACAGCGCCACGCCGGTTTCCTTGACCGAGCGAAACTCTGGGCAAACGCCGCCGAAGGCAGCAAACCGGCACACAGGGCCAGCAGAGAAAAGAGGCGCGTCATGGCAGCACTCTTAATCAGGCGTTACCGGCTTCGGCCTGGCCTGCACGTTGTTGCATGTACAGCGCCTCGAAGTTGATCGGCGACAGCAGTACCGGCGGGAAGCCGGCACGGTTGATCACGCTGGACACCGCTTCGCGGGCATACGGGAACAGGATGTTGGGGCAGGCGACACCCAGAATCGGGTCGATATCTTCGACCGGGACGTTCTGCACACGGAAGATACCGGCTTGTGCCACTTCCACCAGGAACATGGTTTTTTCCGGCAGTTTGGCGGTGACGGTAACGGTCAGGCTCACTTCAAAGAAACCGTCATCGATCTGGTTGCCGGTGCTGGCGATCTGCATGTCGATTTCAGGCTGTGCTTCTTCCGGGAAGACCTGCGGGGCATGCGGCACTTCCGGGGAGAGGTCCTTCACGTAGATTTTTTCAATGGAGAAAACCGGTTGTACGTCTTGTTGCTCGCTCATGTCGTATCTCGCGTAAGGCTGCCATGGCAGCCGGATTGGAATCAGGATTCAGTCCGCATCATCGCATGAAAAGGCGGGTTCGGACCAGTGACTGCACGCGGCCTCAGTCGGCCAGCAAGATATCCAGTTTACCTGCCCGGTTCAGGGCCAGCAGATCATCACAGCCACCAACGTGCGTGTCGCCAATAAAGATTTGCGGCACGGTACGGCGGCCGGTCAGGCTCATCATCTTGTCGCGTTCGTCCGGTTGCAGATCGATGCGGATTTCCGTGATGGCCTCCACCCCTTTGCTGGCCAGCAACTGCTTGGCACGAATGCAATACGGGCACACGGCGGTGGTATACATGGTGACGGCTTTCATGGCCTTTTTCCTTGCTGAATACAGATGGTTCTTGAACGCCGATTATAGCGTCAAACTTCACTGGCCCCGGATGGCGGTCAGGCCGATGTTAGGGCGCCGCGCTGGCAAAACGCTCGATGACATCGTCCACAACCTGATCCAGCGCCTTGCCCATGGCCAAGGCCCGCGGGCTGTTGACGATGGCCACCAGCGCCAGACGGCGCCCATCCGGCGCCTGCCAGTAACCGGCCAGCGCCTTGACGTTGCTCAGCGTGCCGGTTTTCAGGCGTAGCCGCGGCCCCACGTCCTTGAAACGTTTTTTCAGGGTCCCGTCGGTACTGGCAATCGGCAGGCTGGCGATGAATTCGCCTAACATACGGGCCACGTGCGCTATTGAGCAAGACCTCACCCAGCATGTGCGCCGATACCCGTTCACGCCGCGACAGGCTGTTTGCGCCATTTTCCAGCACCAGCGGTTCGTCGGAGATATGGTTTTCGGCCAACGTGCGCCGCACGGCGTATTCGGCATTGGCGACGGTATCGGGGCTATGGCCGTCTTCGCGCCCCAGTGTCAGGTACAACGCCCGCGCCATGGTGTTGTTGCTGTATTTGTTCATTTCGGCCAACTCAACCGGCAATGGCTCGGATTCGAAGCTGGCCAGCAATCGCGCATTGCTGGGCGCAGCACCGACAGTCACCTCGCGCGGTCCTTGGCCGCCCAGCTCATGCCACAACGCGGTAAATGCCTGACCGGCGTAACCGACGTGATCGAGCACGTTGACAAAGGCCTGCTGGCCATCGCAACGGCGTGGCAGCGTACCGCTGACGCGAATCTGGTTGTCGGCCTCATGAATATGCACATGCTGCCGCACATCGCCGCAGGCCCCTTGCCCGCCGGGCTGCAAGTTGGCCGAAAGTGTCACCCCGGGCAGCGCCGGGTCCAACGCCACACGCGGGCCATTGTCATCGTGATAAAAGTGCAGCCAGGCCACTTTAAGCTGCGTCAGCTGGGTATCGGGATCAACCATGAAGGTTTTGCCGTCATCACCGCCAAATTTCTCGGCCGAGGCGATGCGGCTGAACGCCTGACGATCCAGCACCAGACGACCATCGATCTGCTGGATGCCGCGCCGCCGCAATTCCCGCAACAGCTGCTGCAAGTTGGCATTGGAAAAGCGCGGATCACCACGTCCCAGCCAGTACACATCGCCCTTGAGTACGCCATTTTCCAACGGCGCCGCCGACACCAGATCGGTTTTCCAGCGGTAGGTTGGCCCCAGCCGGTTAAGCGCCGCCCGGAGGTGAGCAGCTTCATGGTAGACGCCGGGTTGACTGGCACATCGGCGCGATGGCTGGTCAGAATCCCGCGCCCCTCGACCGGCGCCGCCCAGAGGGCAATTTCATCCGGCTTGAACCCATGCAAATCCAGCGCACATGCAGGCAAAGCCGCACCCAGCATGCCAAGCGCCAGCAGTTGTCGTATCCATCGTGTCATCTACATCTCCTGCGGGTCGACATCCAGCGACCAGCGTAATCCCTTGCCATGGCGGCGGGCGGCCGCCTCAACCACGGGCAGCAATTGCTCAAGAAAACGGTGCAAGTCAGCGCGCCGCGGCGATTCGAGCATCAATTGTGCCCGCTCGCGGTTGGCCAGCCGCACCATCAGCGCTGGCGCCGGGCCGGACACCAGCACGTTTTCGGCCAACGTTTCGATCTGCTCGCGCACGGCAGTCAGAAACGCCGTTGCCTCGTCCAGCTGTGCGGCATCGGCTCGCAGCAGCGCCTGATACACCGCGGGCGGGAAACCGGCCATCTGCCGTTCGGCCAACAAGGCATCCGCAAAACCATAAAAATCATGTGCCACCAGCGACTGGTATAACGGGTGCTCCGGCCACTGCGTTTGCACCAGTACCAGCCCGGCGGTTTCGGCCCGGCCAGCCCGGCCAGACACCTGCATCAGCTGGGCAAACAAGCGCTCGGAGGCACGGTAATCAGCCGAATACAGCCCGCCATCGGCATTGAGCACCACCACCAATGATAGCGTGCCAAAATCATGCCCCTTGGCGAGCATTTGCGTGCCGACCAGGATATCCACCTCGCCCTGATTGACCTTGCGGTAGATATCGTCCCAGTGCCGCTTTGTGGCGTGTGGTGTCACGGTCGATACGCAACAAGCGCGCTTGCGGCAACAACCGGCTCAACGCCGCTTCCAGCCGCTGCGTGCCCTGCCCCAGCGGCTTGATATCCGGATTGCCACATTCCGGACAAGCGGCACCGCTTGCTCCCAGCCGCAATGGTGGCAACGCAACTTGCGCTCCGGCAGATGCACCACCAGCTTGGTGGAGCAACGCGGGCAGCCACTGGTCCAGCCGCAATCACTGCAGGCCACCACCGGGGCGAATCCTCGCCGGTTGATGAACACCAGGCTCATCTGCCGCCGCGCCAACCGCTGCTGCAACGCCGCAATCACCGGTTCGGCCAACCCGTCGATCAACTTTTGCCGCCGGGTATCCACCAAATGAATCTCCGGCAACCGGGCCGCGCCGTGTGCGCGCTGCGACAACACCAGTTTGCGATAACGGCTAAGCCACCACATTGGCCACCGTTTCCAGACTGGGGGTTGCGCTGCCCAGCAGCACCGGCACGCCCGCCGTACGCGCACGCCACACCGCCAGGTCACGGGCATGGTAGCGTAACCCATCCTGCTGCTTGAACGAGCCATCATGCTCCTCGTCCACCACAATCAGGCCCAGTCGCGGCAACGGCGTAAACACCGACAAGCGGGTGCCAATGACAATATCCGCCTCGCCCTGCCATGCCGCCACCCAGCCTTTGAGGCGCTCTCCATCGGCCAGATTACTGTGCTGTACCACCAGATGCGATGACGGGAAGCGGCGCTCAAAGCGTTCGATCAGCTGCGGAGTCAGGTTGATTTCCGGCACCAACACCAGCACCTGACGCCGCTCGGCCGGGCGCTGACCTATCCATTGCAAGTACACCTCGGTCTTGCCACTGCCCGTTACACCGTGCAACAGCCACGGCTGAAACCCATCGGGTTGTGCCGTTAGCGCCCGCAGCGCCGCCTGTTGTTCGGCATTCAGATCCGGCCCGGGGGTAATCGTCAAGGCAGCAGGCATTGGCTCCACCCGCTCCACCCAACCGCTAGCCAGCCATTCGGCCAACAGCTTGCTGGCTTGTGGCGTCACCTGCCGCGCTTGCGTCAAGGATAACGGCCCCGCTTGCAAGGCCAGCCACAGTGCCAACCGTGCACGTTGCCGGGCCGTTAAGCCTACTCTGTTGCCCGGCAGGGGTCAGCGCCCAGCCACGGTTATCCGGCAGGACCACATCGCGTGGTGCACGCAAGGCAGTGGGCAAGGCGGTAAATAGCGTCTGACCAAGTGGATGGTGGTAATAATCAGCGGCAAACTGCACCATCGCCAGAAAATCGGCAGGTAATGGCGGTACACCCGACAACGGCCGCCCCAACGAACGGAGCTTTGCCGGGTCCAAGTCAGGTTGAGAGGCCAAATTCACCACAACACCGCACAACTGGCGCCCACCAAACGGCACGCACACTCGTTGCCCCACCTCAACGGCGCAAGACGTCAGATAACTGAACGTGCCAAACAGCGGCACATCCACCGCCACCTGCACCTGTCCGGCATCCGTTCGTTCCATGCAATCCCCTTAAAACCCAGCGCCGACAAGGCTTTGCGCCAACTACACACAAAAACTGTGGATAACTTTGTGCACAACCTTGAGGATTACCCGGCAAAATAAGCTGGATCGCCGTTCCCGCTGGATTGCACAAAAATTAATCAAACAAAATTTCTTTTTATTTTCAATGACTTAAAAATATTGCATCAATCTTGCCCAACGCTCTTGACAGGTAAAAGACAACCCGGTAGCGCGTGTGCATAACTTCAGGAACACCACACGCCAAAACTGTCAATCCCCCATGGTTGCCACCAGTCAAAGCAAAACGGCCACTGGAAAACCAATGGCCGCCTCAACAACATCCATGACCGCAATCAGCCGGGCTGATGGTAAGTACGCGACAGGCGATGCACCGCCTCCACCAGCGCGGCGGCATGCTCAGGCTGGGCAAACTGCGAAATGCCATGCCCCAGATTGAAAACGTGGCCCGAGCCATGACCATACGCCGCCAGAATGCGGGAGGCCTCCTGTTCAATCGCGGCAGGCTCGGCAAACAAGGTATTCGGGTCCATGTTCCCCTGCAACGCCACCTTGTCGCCTACCCGAGCACGCGCCTGACCGATATCGGTGGTCCAGTCGAGGCCAATTGCATCGGCTCCGATCGCCGCGATATCTTCCAGCCACTGCCCACCGCCCTTGGTAAACACAATGACCGGCACACGGCGGCCATCTGCTTCACGCTTGAGTCCCGAGACGATCTGCTGCATGTAGGCGAGCGAGAATTCACGATACGCCGCAGGCGTCAACGCACCGCCCCGGTGTATCAAAGATTTGCACGGCCTGAGCGCCAGCATCGATCTGCGCATTCAGATACGCCGTCACGCTCTGCGCGGTAATGCCAAGCACACGGTGCAGCAGCTCCGGCTAAGCTATACAACATCGCCTTGACGTGACGGAAGTCGGCCGAACTGCCGCCTTCGATCATATAACACGCCGGGGTAAACGGGCTGCCGGAAAAACCGATCAGCGGCACACGGCCATCCAGCGCACGGCGAATGCTGGTCACCGCATCAAATACATATTGCAACTTCTCCAGCGGTGCCACGGACAGCGCCTGAATGGCGGCTTCATCACGTAACGGCCGTTCAAACTTGGGACCTTCGCCCTCGGCAAAATACAGCCCCAACCCCATGGCATCCGGCACAGTCAGGATATCGGAGAACAGAATGGCGGCATCCAACGGAAAACGCTCCAGCGGTTGCAACGTCACCTCGGTGGCAAACTCCGGGCTGGTGCACAGGCCCATAAAGCTGCTTAAGCGCGGGCACGCGTGGCACGGTATTCCGGTAAATAACGGCTTACCGGCGCATCATCCAGATCGGGGTATAGTCAACCGGCTGCTTGAGCAGGGCACGCAAAAAAGTGTCGTTCTTGAGCTGGGTCATGATGGCTGAATGTCGGTGAAATTGGCGGGCATTATACCTTGCTTAAGCAAGATGGCGTCCCCGACTTGGATCAAGGTCGCTACTCTGGCAGAGGCATCAGCCGCTCCGCCGCCAGCGCATAAAAAAAGCGGCAAAGGCCGCTTTTCCCTACCAAGGCCAACATCGCTACACGTCAGCCTCGACCTCGTTCCCCTTGGCCTCCATCCAGCTACGACGGCTGGACGCTTCACCCTTGCCCATCAGCATGATGAACATCTCGCGGGTATGCGCCAATTCGCCAGGTCTGACGCGCACCGGGTCAGGCGACGGGTATCCGGGTTCATGGTGGTATCTTTCAGCTGCTCGGGGTTCATTTCACCCAGACCCTTGAAGCGCGAAATACTCCACGCGGTTTCCTTCACCCCTTCACTACGCAAGCGATCCAGAATGGCATCCAGCTCCGCCTCATCCAGCGCATAAATCTTGCGTGGCGGCCGATTCTTGCCTTGCCCCGGCACATCCACACGGAACAGCGGAGGCTGAGCGATGTAGACGTTGCCGTTCTCGATCAGGCGTGGGAAATGGCGGAAAAACAGCGTCAGCAGCAAAACCTGAATATGCGAACCGTCCACATCGGCATCGGAGAGGATGGCGATCTTGCCATAGCGCTGCCCGCTCAGGTCGGGGGTATCGTCCGGGCCATGCGGATCAACCCCGATCGCCACGGAAATATCGTGGATTTCCGCGTTGGAAAACAACTGGTCCCGATCGGTTTCCCAGCTATTGAGCACCTTGCCGCGCAACGGCAGGATAGCCTGATATTCCTTGTCGCGCGCCAGCTTGGCCGAACCACCGGCAGAGTCGCCTTCCACCAGAAACAACTCGTTGCGCTCGATGTCTTCGCTTTCGCAATCGGTCAGCTTGCCCGGCAATACCGCCACGCCGGAGCCTTTCTTTTTCTCGACCTTCTTCACCGATTTGAGACGGCTTTGTGCCTGACGAATCGCCAACTCGGCAATCTTCTTGCCCGCCTCGACGTTCTGACTCAGCCACAATTCAACCGGATCGCGCACCAGGCCGGAAATCAGCTTGAGCGCATCGCGGCTGGTCAGCTTATCCTTGGTCTGGCCCTGAAACTGAGGGTCGAGCACACGGGCCGACAACACAAAACGCACCCGGCTCCACACATCTTCTGCCATCAGCTTGACGCCACGGGGCAGCAAATTGTGATGGTCGACAAATCCCTTCACGGCTTCGAACACGCTGCGCCCGCAGCCCGGCCTCGTGCGTTCCGCCCAGCGGTGTAGGAATCAGGTTGACATAGCTCTCGCCACTGGCACCGTCCTCAAACCAGGCCATTGCCCACTGTGCGCCTTCACCTCGGGCAAACTGTTCATGTTCGTCACCGATAAACGCTTCGCTTAAGCAAAGAGCGGCGCCACCGGCTCATCGCCATTGCACAATTCTGCCAGATAGCTTTTCAACCCTTCCGGATAATGCCAGGACTTCACTTCATCGCCACTGGCTTTCTCCAGCGTCAAGGATACCGACACCCCGGGCAACAGCACCGCCTTGGCACGCAACAAGCGCTCCAGATCAGGCAAGGAATAGCGCGGGCTTTCAAAATAGCGGGCATCCGGCCACACCCGTACCCGGGTGCCGCTGGTACGCGGGCCACATTCGCCAACCTGTGTCAGCGGCTCGATCACATCGCCACCGGAGAAAACTAGCCGGTACACTCCGCCATCGCGCTTCACTTCCACTTCCAGACGGGTCGACAGCGCATTGGTGACACTAACCCCTACGCCATGCAGACCACCGGAAAAGGCGTAGGCACCACCGTCTTTCTTGTTGAACTTGCCACCAGCGTGCAGCCGGGTAAAGACCAACTCGACCACCGGTACATTCTCGGTGGGATGCAAGCCCACGGGAATCCCGCGGCCATCGTCCTCTACGCTGAGGGAACCATCCTGATGCACCGTGACGGCGATCTTGCGGGCATAACCACCCAGAGCCTCATCGGCCGCATTGTCGATCACCTCCTGACAGATGTGGGTCGGGTCGGTGGTCCGGGTATACATGCCCGGGCGTTCTTTCACCGGCTCCAGGCCTTTGAGTACCCGTACCGAAGATTCGTCGTACTGTTGCGTCATGTTGTTTCGAGGCTATCCAGATCAGTATTGGCCAGTTCGGCCAACTGACGGTTGTGACAACGATAAAAGAGGAATTGACTGGCTACCGAGCCGATCAGGGCGCAGAACATATCCCACTGGGTATCCCACGGATCACCCTGCGTGGCAAGAAACGCATCAGCCCCGGCCCCCAGCGCTACGGCTGTCCACCACTCGATCAACTCATACAAGGCGGACAACGCGAGACAGAAACAGGTGGTGAGAAACCCCAGCCAACCGCCGAGCAAGTGCGTACGGCGTGCCAGCACTTCCCGGGCCAGAATAGCCGGAATGGCCCCCTGCGCCAGATGGCCCAGCCGGTCATAATGATTGCGCGCCGGGCCCAAGGCGTCCTGCACCCAGAAGCCCAATGGCACCTGCGCATAGGTGTAGTGCGCCCCCACCAGCAAAATGCAGGCATGTAGCGCCATCATCCATACCGCCAGCTTCCCGGGCAAAGCGCGGCCACAACCACCACACGACCGGCAAACCGATCAGGGCCGGAATCGCTTCCAGCCACCGGTAGGGTAATCATGAGGCCGCACCACCGACCACAGCATGACCAGCAGGGCGCCACAAAATGGCAACCACGGACGAGCGGGTATCTGCACGGTTAACGGCATCAATAGGCTTCCGGCTCATCAGGTTTGGCGCCGACGCGCAGCAAGTAGTCGTCGCGGCTTTCTACCCCTTTGAGAAAGCGCGTCAATTCGGTCAGCGCACGGATATAGACATCGCGCTTGAAGTCGATGACGGCATCCACTGGCGCCCAGTAATCATTCCAGCGCCAGCCATCAAATTCAGGATGATTGGTTGCACGGAGGCACACGTCACATTCCCGCCCCACCAGCTTGAGCAAAAACCAGATCTGTTTTTGTCCCTTGTAACTGCCGCGCCATTCACGTCGCACCCAATTAATGGGGACGTCATAACGCATCCAGTCGCGGGTTCGGCCGAGAATCTTTACGTGCTGCGGCAACAGCCCCACTTCTTCCAGAAGTTCGCGGTACATGGCCGCTTCGGGACTTTCGCCGGGTTTGATGCCTCCTTGCGGAAACTGCCACGAGTGTTCACGCACCCGCTTGCCCCAGAACACCTCATTCTTGCCGTTGATGAGGATGATTCCAACATTGGGGCGGTATCCGTCCCGGTCCAGCATGGAGTAAACCTGCAATTCGTCTAGTTACCGGAATTTTTGCACATTTCGCCAGTGCATGCCATTCGGCCAACCACTAACGGCGCCGCGCCGGGCGGTCGGGCAGGTAATTCAGCGCTCTTGTCATCATGGCTTCAGGCCAGCCTACCAATTAGCAAGCAGGCATCTTGCACCAAGATAAGGCATCGCCATGACACGCCTATCGCCTGTGGAGCGACAACTCATCGTAAGCACATGAAACAAGCGTATAGCGGAAAACATTAGCGACAGCTATCACCATGCCAGCCGAATCGATGCAAAGCACCATGCAGGCCTGTTTCTTGCTGAAGGACACCTTGTCACTGCCGCCCTCACTCAATTTTCAGGGAAGCCGATCATGTCGATGCCAATTGCCCCGCACCTGACCGATTTCAAAGGGTTTCCACTTCATAGCTGGTACTCCGACGAGGCGCGCTTCACCGAGCGCTATCCCTTGCTGCAATCCGCACTGGATGTCGATGTCGCAGTGATTGGAGGAGGATTTACCGGGCTGTCGAGCGCACTAACGTTGGCCGAAAAGGGGCTTAGCGTGGCACTGCTGGAAGGCGCGCTGATCGGCTACGGCGCCTCGGGGCGCAACGGCGGGCAAGTTCTCCACGGATTTGCCGCACCGCAAAGTCAATTACGCAAGCAACTGGGGGAGTCCATGGCACGGCAGTGCTGGGAACTCTCGCTGGCCGGAGTCGATCTCCTGGCCGAGCGCATCACAAAGCACAAAATCGACTGCCACCTGCATTGGGGTTATCTGACCACTGCCAGCACCCCGCATCAGATCGCGCAGCTACAAGGCTGGCAGCAACAACTGGCCGACTATGGCCACAACGACACCCAGTGGCTGGACGAAGCGGAACTAGCACAACACATCCACTCGCCGACCTACCGCGCGGGCTTGTACGATCGCCGTTGCGGTCACATTCAGCCGTTACGCTACGCGCAAGGACTGGCCCGTGCCGCCTCGCAACTGGGCGTCAACATCTTCGAAGCCAGCCCGGCGGTCGCCCTCGAAGAAACCGCACACGCCGTAACCATTCGTACCGCCAGAGGGCTGATTCGTGCCGGTACGGCCATTCTGGCCTGTAATGTCGACATCGGCCGACTTCGGCCAACCCTGCGCCGCCGCTTTGTACCCGTCGCCTCCCACATCATCGCCACCGAACCACTGGGGCAGGAGCATGCCCAGCAACTCCTTCCCGGCAACGCAGCCGTTTGCGACAGCAATCATCTACTGGATTACTTCCGCCTCACGCCCGACCATCGTCTGCTGTTTGGTGGTCGCGCGCATCGCCCGGAGCGGCACGAAAGCTTTGTCATCCAGGAGAGACAACGCAAGCTTGGCAGTATCTTTCCTTCACTGGCTTCCTGCAAAATCGACTACAGCTGGCACGGCTATATCGACATCGGGCTCAACAAGCTGCCGCAATTAGGCCGGGAAGGTTCACGCGTCTATTACGCTCAGGGGTTTGCCGGGCATGGAGTCGCGCTGAGTGGGCTGGCTGGCTGGCTCATCGCCAATGCCATTACCGGCACCTCAAAAGACTTCGATCTATTGGCCGCTTTACCTGAGAGCAGGCTACCGCTGCCACTGGCACTACAGAACAGCCTCGTCCGCTTGGCAACACTGTATTACCGCCTGCGCGACAAGCTTGGACGATGAACAAGTTTCCCGCCAAGACCTCGAACATATCGCCCGCGCGCATTCGGTGGTAGCATGCGTCGATTAAACGTTGCACACCGGTCAGTCATGGCTTTTCTTCTTACGCCTCCATCGCTGGAGCGACTTCCTAAAATCGCTCTGGATGCGGCCGATTTCATCACTCTGAACAGCCCGCTCGAATTCCGTCAAACCTTGCTCAAGGCCATCGCCCGGTGCAGAACAGCGCATTTACATTGCGGCGCTCTATCTGGAAAACGACGAAGCCGGACAGGAAGTTCTGGCGGCACTGTATCAAGCCAAAACCGCACGGCCACAGCTGGACATCCGGATTCTGGTGGACTGGCACCGGGCACAACGCGGACGTATCGGCGAAGCCTCACAAAGCTGTAACGCCCGCTGGTATCAGGCACAACGACAACTGCACAACGTCGATTTGCCTGTTTACGGCATTCCGGTCCAGACCCGCGAACTATTTGGCGTTCTGCACCTGAAAGGCTTCATCGTCGACAACAGCGTACTCTACAGCGGCGCCAGCCTGAACAACGTCTACCTGCACAAACAGGAACGTTACCGCCTCGACCGTTACCATCTCATCCACAACGCAAGGTTGGCCGAAAGCATGGTAAGCTTCATCGCGCGTTACTTCTGTAATGATCCGGCGGTATTCCGTCTCGACCAGCCCGTACCGACCACGCGCAGCATCCGCCATGAAATCCGGCAATTCAGAAACCGGCTCAGCCGTGCCAAGTACACCCTGCCCGGTATCCACGCCAGCCGGGACGAGTTGTCCATCATGCCATTGGCAGGCCGGGCAAAAATAACCCGCTCAATCGCCTGATCATTCAGCTACTCAGCAAGACACGGCAAAAACTCATTATTTGCACCCCTTATTTCAATTTCCCTCTGGCCATCACGCGAGCGATTAACCGCGCTTTGCGTAACGGAGTAGAAATCGAAATCATTATTGGCGACAAAACCGCCAATGACTTCTACATACCCGAATCAGAACCGTTCAAACTGATCGGCGCCTTGCCGTATCTGTACGAAATGAACCTGAGACGCTTTATCAAGAAGCACCAGAAACAGATTACGCAAGGCCAGCTCCACATACGCCTCTGGCAACAGCAAGAGCATACCTACCACCTCAAGGGCATCTGGAGCGATGATCAGTACATCCTCCTGACGGGCAACAATCTCAATCCGCGAGCCTTCCGTCTGGACCTGGAAAACGCCTTGCTCATCCACGATCCCAAAGCAGAACTCAAAGAGCAAAGTCAGCAAGAGCAGCAGCGAATCTGCCAGGACACGCGGTTGATCGAGCATTACCGCGAACTGGAATCCCCGCGTCACTATCCGGTGAAAGTCAGAAAACTGCTCACACGTTTGAGTCGAGTACGCATCGACAGAATGCTCAACCTGATGCTGTAACACCACGTAATCAACGACAAGTATCAGCAAGGAAATAGCCCTCACTGCTCGACACGGGCAGGGACCGCTTGTTCACGGATTAAGACAGGACAGGATGCGGAGCCGGGGACCTTAAGCCAAGGCGCGGCCCGGCCATGGAGCCAGAGGAGAAGGCGCGGTGGCCGGTGTGAAATGCAAGAAGCCCAGCTGATTGAGCTGGGCTTCGTAAGGGGAGTCTGGCGGTGTCCTACTTTCACATGGCGAATGCCACACTATCATCGGCGCTAAGGCGTTTCACGGTCCTGTTCGGGATGGGAAGGCGTGGGACCACCTCGCTATGGCCACCAGACATAAGCTGTCAACAAACTGCAAGAAGCCTTGGGTTGATCTCTCAACCCTGAATTAACTTATGATTTCGGTAATTGATTGCACGTCGCACATTTACAGCCAGCTCGGTTTCCCAAGCCACTCAAATGATAGGATCAAGCCTCACGAGCAATTAGTATCGGTTAGCTTCACGCCTCACAGCGCTTCCACACCCGACCTATCAACGTCCCGGTCTCGAACGACTCTTCAGGAGGGTCAAGCCCTCAGGGAAGTCTCATCTTCAGGCGAGTTTCCCGCTTAGATGCTTTCAGCGGTTATCTCTTCCGAACTTAGCTACCCGGCAATGCCACTGGCGTGACAACCGGTACACCAGAGGTTCGTCCACTCCGGTCCTCTCGTACTAGGAGCAGCCCCCGTCAAACTTCCAACGCCCACTGCAGATAGGGACCAAACTGTCTCACGACGTTTTGAACCCAGCTCACGTACCACTTTAAATGGCGAACAGCCATACCCTTGGGACCGGCTACAGCCCCGGGATGTGATGAGCCGACATCGAGGTGCCAAACTCCGCCGTCGATGTGAACTCTTGGGCGGAATCAGCCTGTTATCCCCGGAGTACCTTTTATCCGTTGAGCGATGGCCCTTCCATTCAGAACCACCGGATCACTATGTCCTGCTTTCGCACCTGCTCGACTTGTCGGTCTCGCAGTTAAGCTACCTTTTGCCATTGCACTATCAGCACGATTTCCGACCGTACCTAGGTAACCTTCGAACTCCTCCGTTACACTTTGGGAGGAGACCGCCCCAGTCAAACTGCCTACCATGCACTGTCCCCGATCCGGATAACGGACCAAAGTTAGAACCTCAAAGGGGTCAGGGTGGTATTTCAAGGTTGGCTCCACCAGAACTAGCGTCCCGGCTTCTAAGCCTCCCACCTATCCTACACAAACCACTTCAAAGTCCAATGCAAAGCTACAGTAAAGGTTCACGGGGTCTTTCCGTCTAGCAGCGGGTAGATTGCATCTTCACAAACACTTCAACTTCGCTGAGTCTCAGGAGGAGACAGTGTGGCCATCGTTACGCCATTCGTGCGGGTCGGAACTTACCCGACAAGGAATTTCGCTACCTTAGGACCGTTATAGTTACGGCCGCCGTTTACCGGGGCTTCGATCAAGAGCTTGCACCCCATCACTTAACCTTCCGGCACCGGGCAGGCGTCACACCCTATACGTCCACTTTCGTGTTGGCAGAGTGCTGTGTTTTTGTTAAACAGTCGCAGCCACCGATTCTCTGCGACCTGTCGTAGCTTCAACCGCAAGGGTTTACACCACAACAGGCATACCTTCTCCCGAAGTTACGGTATCAATTTGCCGAGTTCCTTCTCCTGAGTTCTCTCAAGCGCCTTAGAATTTTCATCCTGCCCACCTGTGTCGGTTTGCGGTACGGTTCTCGTATAGCTGAAGCTTAGTGGCTTTTCCCGGAAGCGTGGTATCAGTCACTTCAGATCCGTAGATCCTCGTTATCACGTCTCGGCCTTAAGGAGAGGCGGATTTGCCTACCTCTCCAGCCTACCGGCTTGAACCAGGGCATCCAACACCGGCTGACCTAACCTTCTCCGTCCCCACATCGCACTATACGAAAGTACGGGAATTTTAACCCGTTTCCCATCGACTACGCTTTTCAGCCTCGCCTTAGGGGCCGACTCACCCTACGCCGATGAACGTTGCGTAGGAAACCTTGGGCTTTCGGCGAGCGGGCTTTTCACCCGCTTTATCGCTACTCATGTCAGCATTCGCACTTCTGATATCTCCAGCATGCCTTACGACACACCTTCACAGACCTACAGAACGCTCCCCTACCACGCACAGTAAACTGTGCATCCGCAGCTTCGGTTATAAGCTTGAGCCCCGTTACATCTTCCGCGCAGGACGACTCGACCAGTGAGCTATTACGCTTTCTTTAAATGATGGCTGCTTCTAAGCCAACATCCGGCTGTCTAGGCCTTCCCACCTCGTTTACCACTTAGCTTATCATTTGGGACCTTAGCTGGCGGTCTGGGTTGTTTCCCTCTTGACGATGGACGTTAGCACCCACCGTCTGTCTCCCATGCTTGCACTTTCCGGTATTCAGAGTTTGCCATGGTTTGGTAAATCGCAATGACCCCCTAGCCATAACAGTGCTTTACCCCCGGAAGTGATACATGAGGCACTACCTAAATAGTTTTCGGGGAGAACCAGCTATCTCCGAGTTTGTTTAGCCTTTCACCCCTATCCACAGCTCATCCCCTAATTTTGCAACATTAGTGGGTTCGGACCTCCAGTGCGTGTTACCGCACCTTCATCCGGCCATGGATAGATCACTCGGTTTCGGGTCTACACCCAGCGACTAAGACGCCCTATTCGGACTCGGTTTCCCTACGCCTCCCCTATTCGGTTAAGCTTGCCACTGAATGTAAGTCGCTGACCCATTATACAAAAGGTACGCAGTCACCCCTTGCGAGGCTCCCACTGTTTGTATGCATCCGGTTTCAGGTTCTATTTCACTCCCCTCCCGGGGTTCTTTTCGCCTTTCCCTCACGGTACTGGTTCACTATCGGTCGATCACGAGTATTTAGCCTTGGAGGATGGTCCCCCCATCTTCGGACAGGATTTCGCGTGTCCCGCCTTACTTTTCGTACACTTAGTTCTTGCCATGGCTTTTCGTCTACGGGACTATCACCCACTACGGTGGCACTTTCCAGAGCCTTCGACTAAGCCAAGTCATAAAGAGTACAGGCTGTTCCGCGTTCGCTCGCCACTACTGACGGAATCTCGGTTGATTTCTTTTCCTCGAGTTACTTAGATGTTTCAGTTCACTCGGTTCGCTTCCACTGACCTATGTATTCAGTCAGGGATACCTATTGCTAGGTGGGTTTCCCCCATTCGGATATCGCGGGATCAAAGCTCTATTGCCAGCTCCCCCGCGCTTTTCGCAGGCTTACACGTCCTTCATCGCCTGTGATCGCCAAGGCATCCACCAGATGCACTTAGTCGCTTGACCCTATCATTTCAGTAACCTGGTTACTTCCACAACAGGCTGTGTTTGTGCGACATGTCACACCGCCCCTTTTGATATGGCGACATGACATCGATACAATCAAATTACCCAAAGTCGACAAGCTTTCCAACGAAGACTTAACTCCGTTTTCCTTCTTGCCGTCTTGTTAATTCGGCTTCTTCAGTTTGTTAAAGATCGAGCGTACGACCTTGCGGTCTGTCAACGCAAACAAAAATTCACCGCCTCTCGACGATGCGCTTTTGTTTGGGCTGAGTGGTGGAGGATGACGGGATCGAACCGACGACCCCCTGCTTGCAAAGCAGGTGCTCTCCCAACTGAGCTAATCCCCCAACAGGTCAAATGGTGGGTCTGGTTGGACTCGAACCAACGACCCCCGCCTTATCAAGACGGTGCTCTAACCAGCTGAGCTACAAACCCAGTTGACGATGGCGTCTCGCCTTCCGGCTAAACTCCATGCCCTTAACTTCCAGAACAACCGATAGGTTGTGAGTACTCGGCTTCCGCCTTTCTCTAGAAAGGAGGTGATCCAGCCGCAGGTTCCCCTACGGCTACCTTGTTACGACTTCACCCCAGTCATGAAGCATACCGTGGTAACCGGACCCCCGAAGGTTATCCTAGCCACTTCTGGTATCCCCCACTCCCATGGTGTGACGGGCGGTGTGTACAAGACCCGGGAACGTATTCACCGCAGCATGCTGATCTGCGATTACTAGCGATTCCGACTTCACGCACTCGAGTTGCAGAGTGCGATCCGGACTACGATCGGTTTTCTGAGATTAGCTCCACCTCGCGGCTTGGCAACCCTCTGTACCGACCATTGTATGACGTGTGAAGCCCTGCTCATAAGGGCCATGAGGACTTGACGTCATCCCCACCTTCCTCCGGTTTGTCACCGGCAGTCTCATTAGAGTGCCCAACTTAATGATGGCAACTAATGACAAGGGTTGCGCTCGTTGCGGGACTTAACCCAACATCTCACGACACGAGCTGACGACAGCCATGCAGCACCTGTGTTACCGCTCCCTTTCGGGCACCCTCTAATCTCTCAGAGGTTCGGTACATGTCAAGAGCAGGTAAGGTTTTTCGCGTTGCATCGAATTAATCCACATCATCCACCGCTTGTGCGGGTCCCCGTCAATTCCTTTGAGTTTTAACCTTGCGGCCGTACTCCCGGGCGGTCAATTTCACGCGTTAGCTACGCTACCAAGGATTCAAACCCCCAACAGCTAATTGACATCGTTT
This sequence comes from Paludibacterium denitrificans, assembly GCF_009707705.1. Classification (GTDB taxonomy): domain Bacteria; phylum Pseudomonadota; class Gammaproteobacteria; order Burkholderiales; family Chromobacteriaceae; genus Paludibacterium_A; species Paludibacterium_A denitrificans. Next base: position 832,770 of record NZ_WLYX01000001.1, read on the forward strand.
AGGGCGTGGACTACCGGGGTATCTAATCCTGTTTGCTCCCCACGCTTTCGTGCATGAGCGTCAGTATCATCCCGGGGGGCTGCCTTCGCCATCGGTATTCCTCCACATCTCTACGCATTTCACTGCTACACGTGGAATTCTACCCCCCTCTGACGTACTCTAGTCGTGCAGTCTCCAATGCCGTTCCCGGTGTTAAGCCCGGGGCTTTCACATCAGACTTGCACAACCGCCTGCGCACGCTTTACGCCCAGTAATTCCGATTAACGCTCGCACCCTACGTATTACCGCGGCTGCTGGCACGTAGTTAGCCGGTGCTTATTCTTCAGGTACTGTCATCCCCGATCGCTATTAACGACCGGGATTTCCTCCCTGACAAAAGTCCTTTACAACCCGAAGGCCTTCTTCAGACACGCGGCATGGCTGGATCAGGGTTGCCCCCATTGTCCAAAATTCCCCACTGCTGCCTCCCGTAGGAGTCTGGGCCGTGTCTCAGTCCCAGTGTGGCGGATCATCCTCTCAGACCCGCTACGGATCGTCGCCTTGGTAAGCCTTTACCCCACCAACTAGCTAATCCGACGTCGGCCGCTCGAATAACGCGAGGCCCGAAGGTCCCCCGCTTTCCTCCTCAGAGCGTATGCGGTATTAGCACTCCTTTCGAAGCGTTATCCCCCATTACTCGGCACGTTCCGACGCATTACTCACCCGTTCGCCACTCGCCACCAGGAGCAAGCTCCCGTGCTGCCGTTCGACTTGCATGTGTAAAGCATGCCGCCAGCGTTCAATCTGAGCCAGGATCAAACTCTTCAGTTCAATCTCTTAGCAAATTTCTGGCACGCAAGATCAAAGAAATAAAACAAGTATTTCTGTCTCTTGCAGTGCAAGTGTTGGCTTCTACCAAGCACTCACACCTATCGGTTATTCTTTCTGTTAAAGATCGGTGCCAACCGCTTCGTTTCCGTTGCGTCGTCAGCTGAGGAGGCGAACTATACCCACCCCGGCCACACCCGTCAACACCTTTTTGCTAAAAACCCCGAACATTTCCCTGCCGACTGTTCCAAGCCGATAAATTTAAAGAAAAAAATAGGCCCCCTGTGCGGGGGCCCGGAATCGAAAGAAATAAGCTGCGACCAGATTATCATGCAGCTGTTACAAATTTATGTGGGCGCTATTGATGCCGGGCACCAATCTGGTTGAGCCATTACACGGACGGTTGGGCATTTGCAGCCATCTCTGCCTGCACCTTGTTCATGTCCAGATCACGTACAGCCTGGATGAGTTGTTCAAACTGCGTCGCCATCATGGCGCTTAAGCCTGATTGAACACCATCACGCGGTCTTTCAACACAATCAGGGTAGGAATGGAACGAATGCCGAAGTGTGCAGCCAGCTCTTGCTGTTCTTCTGTATTGATTTTGCCGAATACGATATCAGGGTGGTTGGCCGCCGCAGCCTCGAAGGTTGGGCCAAACATTTTGCATGGCCCACACCGGGGTGCCCAGAAATCCAGAATGACGATGCCGTCACGATCGACAGTGTCGTTGAAGGTTTCCGCGGTAACAGTAATGTGCGCCATGACGGCCTTTCTGCCGGGACTACCGGCCTGCATTGAAGATAACGCTATGGATATGCAGGCCAAGGGGGCGCGTTGCAAGCCGACGAGCCGATGGTTTTTACCAATGGCAGTGATTGGCACACGCTAAGGGTTGGCCGAAACACCCACTCAGAGAATGAGTTTGCGATAGCTCTCGCGCTCGATCTGGCGGATTTCCACGCAAAGCTGGGTACCGGCCGGGCCAGTAATATAGTGTGGCAATGTTTCCAGCAGCTGCGCCGACAGTTGCTGGCGCACACTCAGTTCGCGCCCACTGAGGATATAAAGTTGCAGATGCACAAATGGGGCTTTACCCGGTTCGACGCCGGTGAGCCAGTGCTCTCGCTGCACAGCCCGGGTTTTGATGTCACCAACGCTAAACAATCCGGTATCGGCCAATACTCCATTGAGCGCCTGCAAGGTAACGGGGATATCCAGACTCACGCCCGTGCTGTATTCGAGGATCATCTGTGGCATGTCAGGCGCCCTTGTGCTGAATGCGATAGCACTGGTGGATTTTACGGTTACGAAAATCCTCCGGCACCGACTGGTTGCTGATGTCCTGAATGGCGTAATCGTCCAGCAAGCGGTTATCCAGAACAAAACTGCGCAGGTTATTGGAGAAATAAAGCGTGCCGCTTGCCAGCAGTGCCATGGCGTGGTCGATCAGCCATAAGTGGTCACGCTGCACGTCCAGTACATCGCGCATTTTCTTGGAGTTGGAAAACGACGGCGGGTCCATCACGATGAGATCAAACTGGCGACCTTCCTGCACGGCGCCCTCCAGATACTGGAACACATCGGCACGAATCAGCTGATGGCGCGACAGATCGAGTCCATTGAGTTCGAAATTGCGCCGCGCCCAATCCTGATAGGTGTTGGACATGTCGACCGTTTCCGAACTGACGGCACCACCGGCGGCGGCGTAGACGGTAAAGCTGCCGGTGTAGGCAAACAGATTGAGAAATCGCTTACCGGAGGCTTGTGCGCGTACGCGCTTGCGGGTGTTGCGGTGATCAAGAAACAGCCCGGTATCCAGATAGGCGTCCAGATTGACGATGAAACGTTGGCCGAATTCTTCAACGACAAAATCCTTGCCGCCCTGCCCGACTTTTTCGTACTGGCTAATCCCTTTCTGGCGCTAAGCGGTTTTTCAGCGTGACGTGGCCGGGCGGAATTTCCAGCACACTGGCGATAGATTCCACCACGGCATCGACCCAGCCGCGATAGGCCTCGTCCGGCATCTCCCAACCGGTGTCATATTCCTGCAGGTGCACCCGATCCTTATAGATGTCCACGGCAAAAGGGAATTGCGGCACATCGCGGTCATAGGCACGCCAAGCATCCAGCCCCTGCCGACGGGCCCATTTGGAGAAATGTTTGACATTCTTGGCCAGCCGATTAGCAAAGGGAGAGACATCCACCATGACGATTCCTTGAAAACTTTAATGAGACAAACATTTGCCAGCCCAATGGCCTGACAAAAAAATACGCGCCAGTCGCATGGTACTGGCGCGCAGGTATTCGGCCAACCCTGAGGGGCCGAACACTGTTCATTTTGGCGTATACATGGCCATCAGCTTGCGGTAGACCGGTTCCGGCAGGTATTGGCGTATGACGTTTTCCCAGCCATGCGGCCCGACCAGGCCCTTGACCATGGTGGACGACACTTCGGCATATTCGCGCGGCGGCAGCAGGAAAACGGTGGTGATATCCGGATGCAGGTCGGAATTGATATAGCGCATGGTGCGCTCGTACTCGTAATCGCTGGCGGTGCGGATACCGCGCACGATGTAATTGGCACCCGCGCTTTGCGCGTAGTCGACCAGAAACTGGTTCTCGAATACGTCGACGCGCAATTTATCGAAGCCACGCGTGACCGCCCGTAGCATATCCACCCGTTCCCCCACACTGAAGGTACAGTGCTTTTCCGGATTGACGCCAACCGCCACCACCAACTCGTCAAACAGCTCCACCGCTTCACGAATCATCCACAGGTGACCGTTGGTTACTGGGTCAAAACTTCCGGCATAGACAGCTCGCTTCAATTCGGAGATTCCTTTGAGTGGATGGCGCAAAGCGGAATGTAACGTGCACACCTCAGAGGGTAAAGCCATTTTTGCTGCAATGCGCTAAAAATTTGCCAGATTAATAATGCGGCAGGCGTAATTATTCACTGCTGCAGACAACCGAAGTCATAGCGGAGGGCAACAATTATTACAGCGCTAACACTTCTGGTATCACAAACAACAGGCGGGAAAGCTGGAGAGACGGGAATAAAGAGGGTGCCGGTTGGTAACGTCCCCGAACCACCCACCCACATCGGCGACGCCACCATCACGGCAGCGCCACGATTACCAGCCGCCCCTCAAATAGCGTTTGACGCAAATCAAGGGAGCCGCATCAGCCAGACTAGCCCTGCCGGATAGCCCCAATTCCCCGGCGGCACAACGGAACAGGCAAAGCGCCAATAGTTGTTATTCCACGAGAGCAGCAGCGCCGTTTTTCGGCCAACCTTAACCGACCACGGCAGGGCTCAACACTTGCGAATGACCACGCTACCAACCGAATAGCCCGCACCAAACGACGAGATCACACCAATATCGCCAGCCCGTAAGTCGGCATGGTGCAGATGGAAGGCAATGATCGACCCCGCCGAGCTGGTATTGGCGTAACGGTCCAGAATCACCGGCGCTTCGTCCAGCGACGCGTCACGCCCCAACACGCGACGGGCAATCAGCTGGTTCATGCTGAGATTGGCCTGATGCAGCCAGAAGCGTCGTACCGCCTGTGGCGCGAGCGCCAAAGCCTGTAAATGACCGGCGATATGCTCTCCCACCAGCGGGCACACCTCTTTGAATACCTTGCGCCCTTGCTGCACAAACAGCTTGTCTGGCTGTCCGATTCCGGCTTCGTCGCAGCGATTGAGAAAACCGAAGTTATTGCGAATGTTATTGGAGAAGCGTGTAGCCAGCTGGCTGCCCAGCACTTCAAACGCGTTGGCCGAAACCGCCGCGTCCGCCCGCTCCAGCACCAGCGCGGTACAGGCATCGCCAAAGATGAAATGGCTGTCACGATCACGGAAATTGAGGTGTGCCGTGCAGATTTCCGGATTCACCATCAGCACCGCGCGCGCCCTGGCCGCACTGAATGGCGTTGACGCCGTTCTGGATACCAAAAGTGGCGGAAGAACAGGCCACGTTCATGTCAAAGGCGTAGCCGTCAATGCCGAGGGCGTGCTGCACTTCAATGGCAACCGCAGGATACGGCCGCGACAGATTGGAGCAAGCGACAATGACCATGTCGATATCCGCCCCCGTGCGCCCTGCCCGCTGCAGCGCTTCACGTGCCGCCGCCACTGCCATTTCCGCCTGCAGCGACAGCTGATCATCGGGACGCTGCGGCAAATAAGGTGTCATGCGTTGCGGGTCGAGAATCCCCGCCTTGTCCATGACATAACGTTGCTCGATGCCCGACGCCTTGACAATGAATTCGGTACTGGATGGCGCCAGCGCGGCCAGCGTACCGGCGTCGATCTCGGCCTGATGGCTGTCGTTGAAGTCCTGAACATACCGATTAAACGCTTCGACCAGCTCGGCATTACTGATCACATGCGGCGGCGTGAACAGGCCGCTCCCGCTAATCACGACTTTATTCATGACGGTTCCTTCCGTGTGATCGCCAGCCGTGAGCGCGCTCATCACACCCTGTCCGAGCACCGTCAGCAGCGACCCAATTAAAACAATTGTTTGATCCAATCATACACGAAAGCGACACGGACACCGGCAAGAAATCCATCCCCATCGCCCAAAAAACCTAGTAAAATGCTCAACTTTCCGGCCGGAGGGGCGCTCTCATGCAAACGCATGATTACCCCGCGTCACAAATAGTTGACTAAATTAGTCGGAAATTAGATATAATCACTCCAGAACGATTGAAGGAGTCCGAGACCATGCGTTTAACCACAAAAGGCCGCTTTGCGGTAACGGCCATGCTTGATTTGGCCATGCGCGAAGCCAAGGGCCCGGTCACGCTGGCGGGAATCAGCGAACGCCAGAGCATCTCGCTATCCTATCTGGAGCAGTTGTTTGGCAAATTACGCCGGGCCGAACTGGTGGAAAGCGTACGCGGCCCCGGTGGCGGGTATAATTTGGCCAAGACACCGGTCGACATTGCCGTGTCCGACATCATCGCCGCCGTGGATGAACCGGTGGATGCGACCCAGTGTGGCGGGCGCGAAAACTGTCATGGCAACAACCGTTGTATGACCCATGACTTGTGGACCAATCTGAACGCCACCATTTTTGAATATCTGTCCAAGGTAAGCCTTGCTGATCTGGTGGAAAAGCAGCTTACCAAGGAACAATCCGTTGTGCAGGACAAGCGTGAATGCAGCTCGCGTCAGTAAGCCGCATCCGCACCCGGCAGTCTGTAACGCCGGACAGCCTTCGTGGAGAATTTTAGAATGAGCCAGCTCAAGCTTCCGATCTACCTCGACTACTCGGCTACCACGCCAGTAGATCCGCGTGTTGCCGAGAAAATGATCCCTTATCTGACCGAGAAGTTCGGTAACCCGGCATCGCGCAGCCACAGCTTCGGCTGGGAGGCGGAAGAAGCAGTGGAAAACGCACGCGCCGAAGTGGCCCGGCTAATCAATGCCGACCCGAAAGAAATCGTCTGGACTTCCGGCGCAACCGAATCGGACAACCCTGGCCATCAAGGGCGCGGCCGAGTTCTACAAGAGCAAGGGCAAGCACATCATCACGGTCAAGACCGAACACAAGGCCGTGCTGGATACCTGCCGCGAGCTGGAACGTCGTGGTTTTGAAGTGACCTATCTGGGTGTGCAGGAAAATGGCCTGATCAATCTGGATGAATTCAAAGCTGCCATCCGCCCGGACACCATTCTGGTGTCGGTGATGTTCGTCAACAACGAGATCGGCGTGATTCAGGACATTCCGCAGATTGGGGAAATCTGCCGCGAAAAAGGCATCATCTTCCACGTGGATGCCACGCAGGCACCGGGCAAGGTCGATATCGACATGGACAAGCTCAAGGTGGATTTGATGAGTCTGTCTGCGCACAAGGTGTACGGCCCGAAAGGCATTGGCGCCTTGTATGTACGCCGTAAACCGCGCGTCCGGCTGGAAGCCCAGATGCACGGCGGTGGCCACGAACGCGGCTTCCGCTCCGGCACGCTGGCCACCCACCAGATCGTTGGCATGGGCGAGGCGTTCCGTCTGGCGCGCGAGGAAATGGCCAGCGAGCAGGCACGCATCCGCCAGCTACGCGACCGCCTGTGGAATGGTCTCCGAGGATATGGAAGAAGTCTATATCAACGGCGACATGGAACATCGCGTTCCCAACAACCTCAACGTCAGCTTCAACTTTGTTGAGGGCGAAAGCCTGATCATGGCGATCAAGGATTTGGCTGTTTCCAGTGGTTCGGCCTGCACTTCGGCCTCGCTGGAGCCGTCGTACGTGCTGCGCGCGCTGGGACGCAATGATGAACTGGCCCACAGCTCGATCCGTTTCACCCTCGGCCGCTTCACCACGGAAGAAGAAATCGACTACACCGTAAAGCTGCTCAAGGAAAAAATCGGCAAGCTGCGCGAACTGTCGCCGCTGTGGGAAATGTACAAGGACGGCGTGGACCTCAACACCGTTCAGTGGGCTGCACACTAACTGATTGATAGACGCTTTCGGCCAACCCGGACAAAGCCGCAAGGTTGGCCGAAACCGCAGGAGAAGCACCATGGCTTATAGCGACAAGGTACTGGAACATTACGAGAACCCGCGCAACGTCGGGGCATTTGAAAAAGGTGACGACACCGTAGGCACCGGCATGGTGGGCGCAAAGCCTGTGGCGACGTGATGAAGCTGCAGATCAAGGTAGGCGAAAATGGCGTCATCGAAGACGCCAAGTTCAAAACCTATGGCTGTGGTTCGGCCATTGCCTCCTCATCGCTGGTGACCGAATGGGTCAAGGGCAAGACGCTGGATGAAGCGCTGGCCATCAAGAACACCGACATCGCCGAAGAACTGGCGCTGCCGCCGGTCAAGATCCACTGCTCGATTCTGGCTGAAGACGCCATCAAGGCGGCAGTGAGCGACTACAAGCAAAAACACGGCAAGTAATTCAAGGCACGCGATCATGGCCATTACTCTGACTGAACGTGCCGCCCAGCACGTGAGCGACTTCCTTGCCAAACGCGGCAAGGGTCTGGGCATTCGTCTGGGGGTCAAAACGTCTGGCTGCTCCGGCATGGCATATAAGCTGGAGTTTGTCGATGCGCCCAGCGATGATGACATCACCTTCGACAGCCACGGCGTCACCGTGTTTACCGACGCCAAAAGCCCGGCCTACCTCGATGGCACCGAGCTGGATTACAGCAAGGAAGGCCTGAACGAAGGCTTCAAGTTCAATAACCCCAACGTGAAGAACGAGTGCGGTTGCGGCGAAAGCTTCAACGTCTGACCAGCCCTGCCGCTGGCGCTTCTGAACTTACGTTGTCGCTTACCTGATGGGCCGGTCGTTTCTTGTGCCCCCATCCGCCCGCGGACTAACACTATGCATGTCGATTTCTCGCAGGATCACTTCAGCCTGTTTGGTTTACCCGCCCGTTTCGCGCTCGACCTGCCCGCGCTGGAGCAGGCGTGGCGTACCGCCGCCGCTGAAGTGCACCCGGACCGTTACGCCAGCCATGGCGAGGCCGAAAAACGCATGGCGCTGATGATGGCCACACGCGTCAATGAGGCTTATCGCACGCTCAAGTCACCGCTGGCACGCGCCCGATACCTGCTGCAGCTGCGGGGCGTCGACACCCGGGAAGAAACCAACACCAGCATGCCCACGGATTTCCTCATGGCGCAGATGGAATGGCGCGAAGGAATTGAAGACGCCAAGGCCGCGGGCGATGTGGACGCACTGGAAGCGCTGTCACGTGACCTGCGTGGCGAAACCCGCCAGCTGGAAAACTTGCTGGAGCTGGCGCTGGATCAGCAAGCAGATTTGGACGCTGCCGCCCTTCTGGTGAGAAAATTGCGTTTTCTGGAAAAACTGGAACAGGAAATCGGTGACGCCATCGAAACTCTGCTGGACTGATACCGCCCGGCAAGCCGCACCGACGCCGTCAGGTTGGCCGAACGCCTGACGCTCCGCTCACAATAAAGACACGACGCTTATCATGGCTCTCTTGCAAATCGCCGAACCCGGCCTCTCCGCCGCCCCGCACCAACACCGCCGGCCATAGGCATCGACCCGGGCACCACCAACTCACTGGTCGCCACCGTGCGCAGCGGTTCCGCCACCGTGCTGGCCGACACAGATGGCCGCGGCCTGCTGCCGTCGGTCGTGCGCTACACGGAAGACGGGCAAACCGTGGTTGGCCATGAGGCACAAAAAGAGCAAAGCCGCGATCCGCACAACACCATCGTTTCGGTCAAGCGCTTCATGGGGCGCGGCCTTACCGACATTCAGGATGCAGGCAGCCTGCCCTATCGGTTTGTCGATGCGCCCGGCATGGTGCAACTGGTCACCCGCGCCGGGGTAAAAAGCCCGGTAGAAGTTTCTGCCGACATCCTGCGCGTGCTGCAGCAACGGGCACAAGCGGCGCTTGGCGGCGAACTGACCGGCGCCGTGATTACCGTACCGGCCTATTTTGACGACGCCCAACGCCAGGCCACCAAGGATGCCGCCCAGTTGGCCGGGCTGCATGTGCTGCGCCTGTTGAACGAACCGACTGCCGCTGCCATTGCCTACGGGCTCGACAATAGCTCGGAAGGCACTTACGTGGTCTACGATCTGGGCGGTGGCACCTTTGACGTTTCCATCCTGAAGCTGACGCGTGGCGTGTTTGAAGTGATGGCAACCAGCGGCGACTCCGCCCTCGGTGGCGACGATTTCGACCACCGCGTGTACTGCTGGATACTGGAGCAAGTTGGCCTCTCCGGCCTGAATGCACAGGACAGCCGCCTGCTGCTCACCTGCGCCCGGCAAGCCAAGGAAGCGCTTACCGATCACGCCGAAAGCCAGATCACCGCATTGCTCTCCGATGGTCAGGCCATTGATCTCACGCTGGATCAAAACACCTTCCGCCAGATCACCAAAACGCTGGTGGATAAAACCCTGACACCGGTACGCAAGGCACTGCGCGACGCTCGGCATCCAGCGCGAAGACGTCAAAGGCGTGGTCATGGTGGGCGGCGCCACGCGCATGCCACACGTACAAAAAGCGGTGGGGGAGTTTTTCGGCCAACCTCCGCTCACCAATCTCGACCCGGACAAGGTGGTTGCGCTGGGAGCAGCGATCCAGGCCAATGTGCTGGCTTAAGCAACAAGGGCGACGACGAATGGCTGCTGCTGGATGTCATCCCGCTGTCGCTGGGCATCGAAACCATGGGCGGCCTGACCGAAAAAATCATCCCGCGCAACAGCACCATTCCGATTGCCCGCGCGCAAGACTTCACCACCTTCAAGGACGGCCAGACGGCCATGTCCATCCACGTTTTGCAGGGTGAACGCGAACTGGTGAGCGACTGCCGCTCGCTGGCCAAATTCGTCCTGCGCGGCATCCCGCCGATGGTGGCTGGTGCCGCCCGCATTCGCATCACCTTTCAGGTGGATGCCGACGGCTTGCTGGCCGTCTCGGCGCGCGAGCTGACCTCCGGCGTGGAAGCCAGCATCGAGGTCAAACCGTCTTACGGTCTGACCGATGACGAAATCAGCCGCATGCTGACCGAATCGCTCGACCACGTTCAGGACGACATCGAAGCCCGCAAGCTGCGCGAGGCCATCGTTGATGCCGAAAGCCTGGTCGCCGCCACCCGCGCGGCGCTGCAAGCCGATGGCGAATTGCTGGCCGATGACGAACGTCTGGGCGTGGATAACGCCATCGCACAGGTTGAACAGGCCATCGCCAGCCGGGTCACCCGCCAGGTCAATGCCGCCGCCAGCCAGCTCAATCACGCCACCGAAACCTTTGCCGCCCGCCGCATGGATCGCAATATCCAGCGCGCGCTCAAAGGCCAGAACATTGCCGAACTGTAAGGACCATCATGCCGCGCATCATCGTTTTGCCGCATAGCCAGCTGTGCCCGGAAGGGGCCGTCATCGATCAGGCCGAACCCTGGCAAAAACATCTGTGAAACCCTGCTGGAACACGACATCGAGATCGAGCATGCCTGCGAAATGTCCTGTGCCTGCACCACCTGTCACGTGATCATCCGCGAGGGCTTCAATTCCCTCGCCCCCTCGGATGAACTGGAAGACGACATGCTGGACAAGGCCCGGGGGCTGGAGCCGACTTCGCGCCTGTCCTGCCGGGCACTGATTGGCGATCAGGATCTGGTGGTGGAAATCCCCAAATACACCATCAACCTGGCCCGTGAAAACCACTGAAAAGGATGCACGACATGAAGTGGACCGACGTCAACGACATTGCCATCGAACTGAGCGAAACCCACCCAGAGGTTGATCCCACGCAAGTGCGCTTCACCGATCTGCACAATTGGGTGCTGGCGTTGCCGGGCTTTGACGATGGTTAGGCGACGCGGCGGTGAGCGCGTACTGGAAGCCATCCAGCAAGCGTGGATCGACGAAGTCAACTGACCCGCCCACACGCCGCCGAACGCCCTGCCAGCCACCATCTGGCCGGGCGTTTTTTGTTTACGGCTTGCAGCCGTGCGGCGTTTGCCGTCCAATCAATACTTATCCCTCGCTCACGGAGTCGGCCATGTTTACCCTGATCATCGGCAGCAAAAACCATTCATCCTGGTCACTACGCCCCGGCTGGTCTTGAAAATGCTCAATGAGCCGTTTCTGGAACAGCTCATCCCGCTGTTTCAGCCTGAGACCAAGGCGCGCATTCAGGCCATCAGTCCATCCGGCAAAGTACCGGTCTTGCTTGATAACCAACAACGCATCTGGGATACGCTGGCCATTTGCGAATACCGGCCGAATGCTTCCCCGCTGCGCGACTATGGCCCGATGATGCTGCCGACCGGGCTCAGGCACGCTCGATCAGCGCCGAAATGCACGCCGGCTTTACCGCCCTGCGCACCCACATGCCGATGAACATTACCGCTCGCCATCCCGGTGTCGGTCACACGCCGGAGGTAGACGCCGACATCGCGCGCATTACCGGGCTGTGGCAGGAGTTGCGCCACCAGCACCAGGCCGATGGCCCGTTCCTGTTTGGTCACTTCACCATTGCCGATGCCTTCTATGCGCCAGTGGTCACCCGCTTCCTGACCTACGACGTGCCCCTGCCACCGCTGGCACAAGCCTACGCCGACCACATCCTGTCGCTGCCCGCCATGCAGGAATGGTATGACGCCGCCGCGGCCGAAGTGGCTTGACACGAGGGTTGGCCGGTTCGGCCAACCCTGCCACAGCATCCCTTCCACATGGAGGGTGGCCATACCATGTAGCACTCCCACGTGATTGGGGCCCCCCTTGACGACCACCATGCCGTCTTCTGCTCACGACATGGGTAGAGTTGTCACCATGACCACTGCGACGCCCTTGACGCAGCACATCGCGACGTAAAAAAGCCTGCATGCCTTATCGGCCATGCAGGCTTTTTCTGGTCCACTCATCCAGCAATGCTGGCAAGCGGATCAGATCGTCTTGGAATAACGCGCCTTGGTTTCTTTTTCGCGCAGATAACGGTCGAAAATCATCGCAATATTGCGGATCAGGAACCGCCCTTTCGGCTCTACCATCAGGAAATCACCGTCAAACGTCAGCAAGCCTTCTTTCTGCAACTCACGAATTTGCGGCAATTCATCCGCAAAGTGATTGGCAAAATTGATCCCGTACACCTGCTCAATCGCTTCCACTGACAACGAGAAACGGCACATCAGGCCATGAATGATACTGCGACGCAGAATATCGTCTTCGTTCAGCATCAAACCGCGCAGTACCGGTAAATGGCTTAAGCATCAATCCGGGCATAGTAACGGTCCAGATCTTTCTCGCTCTGGCTGTAACACGGGCCAACCTTGCCGATCGACGACACGCCAAAACCGATCATGTCACAGTCCGCGTAGGTGGAATATCCCCGGAAATTGCGCTGCAACCGCCCCTGACTCAAGGCCACCGACAGGTCGTCTTCCGGCTTGGCAAAGTGGTCCATACCGATAAACACGTAACCGGCATCCGCCAGAGCCTTGACCGAGTCTTGCAGAATATCCAGCTTGACGGCAGCAGCAGGCAAATCCGCCTCATTGATACGCCGCTGTGGCATGAACACGCTAGGCAAGTGCGCATAGTTGTACAAAGCAAGCCGATCCGGGCTGATGGCAATCACTTTTTCCAGCGTACGCGCCACGGATTCACGCGTTTGCAGCGGCAGGCCATAAATCAGGTCGATGCTGACTGATTTGAAGCCCGCATCACGCGCCGCCTGGATCACCTCCAGCGTTTCTTCCTCGCTCTGGATACGGTTAACCGCCTGCTGCACGCGCGGATCAAAATCCTGCACCCCGACGCTCATGCGGTTGAAACCCAGCTGGGCCAGATGAAAAACAGTCTCACGTCCCACTTTGCGCGGATCGATCTCTATGGAATACTCGCCCTCCGGCAAGAATTCGAAATGGGTGCGTAAAATTCCCATCAGTCGATCGAGTTGTGCATCGGACAGGAAGGTGGGCGTGCCGCCGCCAAAATGCAGCTGGATGACCTTTTCGCGATAGCCCAAGGCATCCGCCACCATCTTGATTTCCTTCTCAAGATAGTCGATGTAGGCATCGGCGCGGCTCTTGTCCTTGGTGATGATCTTGTTGCAACCACAGTAATAGCAAATAGTGTTGCAAAACGGTATATGCACGTATAGTGACACTGGCTTATGGTTAGCACCGATCTGGTGTAACTTCAGACAATGTTTATAATCCTCCTCCGTGAAGGCGGCCGTGAAACGGTCCGCCGTCGGATAGGACGTGTATCTTGGCCCCGAGCCATCGAGCCTTTCGATCAGTGCTCTGTCGAACTCGAAATGGGCGGGAGAAAACGGGTGGGTGGTCTTCATGTCGTCTTTAGATGGAAAAACCTCGGGTGGACTGGTAAATTTGCGGAAAACGTGCGAATTCCGCTTTGACCACGGTCAAGCTTCTTTACAAGGTGGGACAAAAACTTGCATGACTGATCAGACTCCTATTCCTCTGAACACGCTGAAAGTGTCGTGCTCCAATTGCAGTTTGCGCGAGCTGTGCCTGCCGGTTGGCCTGAACCGCGATGAAATGACCCAGCTCGATGCCGTCATCCGCCAGAGCCGTCGCTTCAAGCGTGGCGAGTATCTGTTCCGCAGCGGCGAAGCGTTCAAGTCGCTGTTTGCCGTGCGCACCGGTTTCTTCAAGACCAGCGTTGCCAGCCGGGATGGCCGCGAGCAGGTCACCGGCTTCCTGATGTCGGGCGAGCTGATGGGGCTGGACGGCATTTCGTCCAACGTGCACGGCTGCGATGCCATCGCACTGGAAGACAGCGAAGTGTGCGAGCTGCCGTTTAACCGCATGGCCAGCCCGGGACGCGACATTCCCAGTCTGCAGCACCATTTTTACCGCCTGATGAGCCGCGAGATCGTGCGCGATCAGAACTCCATGCTGCTGCTTGGCAACATGAAGGCCGAAGAACGCCCTGGCCGCATTTCTGTTGAATCTGTCGCAACGTTTGTCTACTCGCGGGTTTGCCGCCAACGATTTCATTCTGCGCATGAGCCGGGAAGAAATTGGCAGTTTTCTGGGGCTCAAACTGGAAACCGTCAGCCGGACGTTATCCAAATTCCAGCAACAAGGCTGGATTACCGTCGATCACAAGCATATTCAACTGGGTAAGCCGGAAGCGCTGAAAGAGCTGATTGCTTAAGCTGCCTGCATCCGCACGCGGAATAACCGCGCAAAGAGATAAAACCGCTTGCTCGGGGCATGTCATCTTGTTGGCATGCCCGTCACCTCCCACTCATCATTGACGACAACATTCCGTTTGCCAAGGTAACACTGCGGCTAACCGGCGACTTTCTGAAAAAATCTTGATCTGGAACAGAAGTGACGGCCACGTGGCTGTGGCGTATCGACCCAAGGCGGTTGCATCAGCCTGGATGAAAGATCGCCGCCGCCGGTGCGGCAGTGGAAGCTGGCAGGGCCTGGATACGCTGGCACAACGCCGCCAGACGCTCGGCATCAGGCCAGTCTGACGGAGTCACAAAGCCTCGCGTCACCTCGCACCAAGTACCGGTACTGTCCGGTTGCAACGCAGCCACCAGTTGCGGTCCCGTTGAGCAGTGCCAGCCGTGCGCGCAGGTCAGATTCGGCCAACGTATATTCCTCGCTCACGCGCGCTGGCGATAACCACGCCAAACGCGGCAATAGCACCCAACGCGCCCCGGCAGGCCGACACGGCCATGCTCCGCTCACCGATGCCACCCAGCCCGCGGGTTGGCTCACGGGTTGGCCGGAAGTGAAGCGCCAGCCGGTCAGGCGCAATCCTGCACGACAACCGACAAACCCCGGAGGCAACAGCGCTGAAGCAGCAGGATGGCGCGACAAAACCAGTTGTTGTGCCAGCTTGGCCGCCTTGAGCGGCCGGGCATCCTGCAAGCCGGGTCCGACCCACTCCGCATCGGTCTGAGGTTGCTGCAGGTAAAACTTGCTGGCAACTTCCAGATGCCACGGCTCGCCATCCAGCCGCAATAAAAAATCAAACTCGCCGACGGTATGGCTTTTTGCGTCGCGCACCGCCAGGTTGGCCGAAACCAGCTGGATGTGCGGGGCAAATTGGAACCAGAAGGTCAGCAGCAACTCGGCATAACGGCCAAGGCGACGTAGCGGCTGGTGCGACGCCAACCAGTCGAGTAATGGCTGCGGCCGGGCATCCAGCTCGCGCAAGCGTTGCTCGCCTTGTGCGCCCAGAAGCCTGGCAGGATCGATATCGCAACCGGATGTCCATGGCGAAGGCGCACTCAGCAAGAAGGCCAGATCGCGCACAGACTGCCGTGCCGGCAGGCGGCAACGAGCGGCAGTTCAATCGTCGTCGTGCTGGACATGGCCGTCGGCCACACGCTGCACCTGCTTGAGGAAGCCACGCAGAATATCGACTTCTTCGCGCAGCATGCCGGCGCGGTTGAACAGCGTACGCATGCGCCGCATCAGCCGTTCGCCATTGCGGCGGCGGTAGTAACCGATGTGTTCCAGTGTTTGGTCCAGATGACCACAGAAGCCTTCCACCTCACCACGGGTAGCCGTTTCACCCTCTGCGCGCAAGTAATCGACGGTGACGCCACTATGGCTGAACAGCTCGTAGGTCATCACCTGCACGGCCATGGCAAGGTTGAGCGAGAAGTAGTCCGGGTTGCCGGGAATGGTCACCAGCCGGTTGCACTGTTCGACCTCATCAATCGACAAGCCAAAGGTTTCGTTGCCAAACACCATGGCAACCTGCTCGCCGTCTTGCGCCCGGGCAATCAGCTCCGGGGTCGTCTCGCGCGGCGTGGACAGCGGAGTCGTCAGTTCGCGGCGACGGCTGGTGAGCGCGCACGCTACCGTCACGTCAGTCAGCGCTTCGGCCAACGTTGGTACCACCACCGCCTGTTCCAGTACATCGACAGCACCGGAGGCCAGCGTATTGGCTTCGTCACTGGGAAAGGTTTTCGGTTCAACCAGATAGAGCCGGGTCAGGCCCATGGTTTTCATGGCGCGGGCAGCCGAGCCGATGTTGCCGGGATGACTGGGGCGCGCCAGCACCACGCGAATGTTTTTCAGAAAATCAGGTACTTGGGGTTTATTCATCAGCGGTTTCGCATTAAAATGGCAGGCATTCATAAAGCCCGCGCCTACGCGTCGGGTTTTTTTGTTCCTTAACCCAGATTGTTATCAGCAGGTGTCCCGTGCTCACACGGGCTATCTGCCATTGTTGATAGTGTAGAGGCCGTCAATGCATCCGATGCTCAATGTCGCGGTTAAAGCCGCTCGTCGCGCTGGCAACGTTATCCAGCGTGCGTCGCTCAACCTCGATGCCGTTCGCGTAGAGAAAAAGCAGTTCAACGATTTTGTTACAGAGGCCGATCGCTCGGCGGAACAAACCATCATCGAAGCCATTCTCGACGCCTATCCGAAACACGCCATTCTAGCAGAAGAGACCGGCGCTCAAGGCATTGGCACCTCCGAGTACGAATGGATCATTGACCCGATCGACGGCACTACCAACTTCATGCACGGCCACCCGCAATACGCCATCTCCATTGCGCTGGCACACAAGGGCCAGATTCAGCAGGCCGTGGTGTATGACCCCAACCGTAACGATCTGTTTACCGCTTCGCGCGGTGTCGGTGCGTTCCTCAACGACCGCCGCATCCGCGTTTCCAAACGCTTCCTGATGAACGAATGCCTGATCGCCACCGGCTTTCCGGTTACCGATCAGAGCTATATCGACACCTATCTCTCCATGCTCAAAGACGTACTGGCCAAAACCGTCTGGCGTGCGTCGTGAAGGTGCGGCTTCGCTCGACCTGTGTAACGTGGCCTGCGGCCGCGTCGAAGGTTACTGGGAATTCAACCTCAAGCCGTGGGACATTGCCGCGGGCAGCCTGATCGTGCAAGAAGCCGGTGGCATTGTTACCGACATGCACGGTGAACAAGGTTGGCTGGAATCTGGCGATATCGTTGCCGCCAACCCGAAAGTGCTGGCACAGATGCTGCACCTGTTGGCTCCGCATCTATAAAAACATTAATTAGAAATTAATTTAAAATCCTCCGGCGCTGCTGGAGGATTTTTTTAATCAAAATGCACTTATTTGTTTAAAAAACAATTCTTATGACATGAATGAAAACAAAACACATCAAAAATAGATCACGGCTGTAAGTGTTTATTTGCAAAAGAATTATTACTTCCCGAATTGAGCAGCACACCCTATCTTTTTTTATAAATTGTCTTACAATCTGTCTGAGCACCATTAACAACGCTGTCCATGACAATAACGGAGTGTGCCAGATGAAAATAAGCCAACGACTCCTGCTAACCCTGTCCACTGCCTTGGTTGCCTTGCTAGCAGTCGGTTCATTTGGGCTGTGGCAACTGAAACAAGCCAACACCCGTTTTGATTACATTGCCGAAAACACCATGCCCAGCGTGCTGGCACTGGATCATGTCAAAGACACGTTTGCAGAAATGCGGGTGCAGGTTTACCGCCACGTGCTGGCCAACAATCCGGAACTGAAACAAAAAGAAGAACAACTGATTCGCGAATCGGACCAGAAGCTGGCTAGCGAGCTGAACGATTACGAAAAGAACCTGATCTCCAATCAGGAAGACCGTGATCTGCTGGCGAAAGACCGGCTACGCTCAAGGCCTATGAAGCCGGACGGGTGAAGTTGCTGCAACTTTCCAATGCCAACCAGCAAGCCGAAGCGCTGAATTACCTGATGCAAGGCACGCTCAGCACGCTAGCCGGGAAATGCGTGAGGCCATCGACGCACACAGCAAATTCAACTACAACGAAGCCAAGAAAATGACGGCGGACAACCACGCCGCCTATGAGCTGGCGTTCAAGTCCTGTCTGGGAGCCATGCTGCTGGCACTGATCGTCACCGGCGTCATGGCCATGCGTCTGTTCAGCAGCCTGCGCAGCAGCCCTGGATGGCATCAGCAGCACGCTGGTGAGCGTCAAGGACACCCTGAACTTCAAACAACGCGCACCGGTAGAACGCATGGATGAAGTGGGCCTGACGGCAACGGCCTTCAACGAGCTGCTGTCCACGTTGCAAAGAAGCTTTGGCGAAATTCGCAGCAGTGTCGGCAATATCGACCATTCGATGAGCGAAATGTCGAGCAACGCCGGTGAAATTGCCAAGAGTTCGGTGCATCAGAGCGAAGCGGCCTCCAGTATGGCGGCCGCGGTGGAACAAATGACGGTCAGCATCAACCATGTCGCTGACCGGGCACAGGAAGCCAGCCAGCAAACGCGCGATGCTTCAGCCAGATTGCCGAGGAAGGCAGCAAGGTTGTGCTGACCACGGTGGAAGGCATTACCACCATCGCCAGCTCGATCCGCGAAGCCGCTGATCGTATCTCGCTGCTGCGCGACGACAGCGAAACCATTGCCTCGGTATTGGGCGTGATCAAGGACATTGCCGACCAGACCAACCTGTTGGCGCTCAATGCCGCGATTGAAGCGGCGCGCGCCGGGGAAATGGGCCGTGGTTTTGCCGTGGTGGCCGATGAGGTGCGCAAGTTGGCCGAACGTACCGCCAGCTCCACCACGGAGATTTCCTCGGTCATCGCCAAAATGAAACAGGGAACCAACGATGCGGTGGGCAGCATGCAGCAAGTGGTGGAGCGCGTTACCCGGGAAGCCGACTGCGCCCGCGAAGCCAGCGATGCCATCGACCGTATCCAGCGCAATACGCAGCGTGCGATGGAACTGGTGCAGGATATTTCCGACAGCATCGTCGAGCAAAGTTCGGCCAGCCAAACCATTGCACAGAACGTCGAGCAGATTGCGCAGATGGCCGAAGAAAACTCGGCGGCATCCAGCAGCTCGGCGGATGCGGCCAAGCAGTTGCATCAGCAGGCACGCCAGATTCTGACGACGGTATCGCAATATCAGGTCTGAGTAGCGGGTCGTTGTGACCCGGTTCAGCAAAAAAAGGGAAGCCTGGCTTCCCTTTTTTCTTTCGGCCAACCCGGCTTCAGCGCCGTATGGCGAGTGGCCAGTCGAGCCGGTCAGTGCACAAACAATCAACGCCCCACTGGTATAAGCGCTGGGCGGAGGCAAGATCATTCACTGTGTAGCACAGCAGCCCGTAGCCCGCTGCCTTGATGGCGGCAGCTTGAGGCCGGGTTAAAAGTTGGCCATCGACATGCAACGCCACCGCCCCCAGTTGCTCTAATACGCTGGCCCAGTCATCCGGCACGGCTTCGGTCAGCCAAGCGCGCGGCAAATCCGGAGCCGCCGTGGCCGCCGCCAGTAGCGCGACACGGGAGAACGAGGACAACAGCGCTGGCACCTCGCTGCCCGTCCATATCCGGGCAGCGGCCCGGGCCACCAGCCGCCCGGTCATCGCCTCCTGCCCGGGGCCGGGTTTGAGTTCGATATTCAGCAACAGTTGATTGGCACGGCAGTAGGCGGCGACGTTGGCCAGCGTCGGTATCGGCTCGCCAGCGAATTCCGCGCCCAGCCAACTGCCAGCATCCAGTTCGGCCAACCCTGCCATCGGCTGCTGTGCCAGCGCGCCATGACCGGAGCTGGTGCGCTCCAGCGTGTCGTCGTGCATCAGCACACATACCTGATCGGCCGATAGCTTGACGTCACACTCCGCAGCACTGAAACCGTAGCGCACGGCAGCACGAAAACCCGCCGGGTGTTTTCCGGCGCCAGCGCCCCGCCACCGCGATGCGCCATCAGCGGCGGGTATGGCCAGCCGGTGCCATGGGGCATGGTCATGACAGCCTCCTGTAAAATATTGCGAATTGCGCGTGCGCCGTCCGGGCGATTTTCGGCCAACCTTTGGCACACCAGTAGCCTTGCCGACTGCGAAGCAGCAGTCGTACAGTAGCCACTTCCTCACAAGGATGCACTGATATGAATCCGACTGTCGTCATTATCGCCCGCTGGGTTGCCTTGCCGGGCAAAGCGGCTGACGTTGCGCACTGGCTGGAACATGCCGTAAAGGCCGCCCGGCAGGAACCGGGCTGCCTGCGTTATCAAGTCCACCACGGGCTGGATAATGCCAACCTGTTTGTCCTGTATGAAGAATATGTCGATGCGGCCGCCCATCAGACCCACATCAGCAGCACGGCTTTTCAGCAGATCGTGCTGGGGCAAATCGTGCCCCTTCTGGCCGAACGCCAGGTTGACCGGTTGCAAGCCGAATAAACGCTCCGCTACAGCAATGAGGCACCAACAAACCAGCACGGAGCTTAAGCACAGCCCGCATAATAGCGGCCGTCACCGCTTACGATGACCACCACAACCGGCGCTGGCCCGATATCGCCAGCGCCTGACAACACAGATGCCCTTCCCCCGGCCTGGTCCATGCCAACCGGGGCGTAATACGCCAACCGCGAAGTTATAACGATTTAAATGAAAAAAAGCAGCGAACACGAAGCCAAACACACGCCCATGATGCAGCAGTATCTGGCCATCAAGCGCGAACATGCCGACAAACTGGTGTTTTACCGCATGGGCGACTTTTACGAGCTGTTTTATGACGATGCCGAAAAAGCGGCCCGTCTGCTGGATATCACCCTCACCACGCGCGGCGCCAGCGCGGGCGTGCCGATCAAAATGGCCGGGGTGCCCTATCACGCGGTAGAAGGCTATCTGGCACGGCTGGTGAAACTGGGCGAATCGGTGGCCATTGCCGAGCAGATTGGCGACCCGGCACTGGCCAAGGGCCCGGTGGAGCGCAAGGTGGTACGCATCGTCACACCCGGCACGCTTACCGATGCGGCCTTGCTGGACGACAAACGCGACAATCTGGTGATGGCCATCAATCTGGTCAAGGGGACGCTGGGCTTAGCACGGCTCTCGCTGGCCAGCGGCGAATTCAAGATCATGCAAACCAGCGTGGACGAACTGGCCAGCGAACTGGAACGCCTGCGTCCTGCCGAACTGGTGATTCCGGACGATACCGGCCTGCTGCTGTTCGACCAGCTGACCATGCCGCGCAAGAAACTGCCGCCGTGGCAGTTTGACGGCGAATCGGCACAGCTGGCGCTGACTCGCCACTTTGGCACGCACGATCTGGTAAGCTTTGGCGCCGACACCCTGCCGGTTGCTGTCGGCGCTGCCGGAGCCTTGCTGGAATACGTCAAGACCACGCAAAGCGTCAATCCGGCGCACATCTCCGGACTGGCCGTGGAAGACGCTCGGCGACTTGATCCGCATGGATGCCGCCACCCGCCGCAATCTGGAACTGACCGAAACCATCCGTGGCGAACCGTCGCCCACGCTGGCGTCATTACTGGACACCTGCGCCACCAGCATGGGCAGCCGCTTGCTGCGCCATTGGCTGCATCACCCCATCCGCCAGCACGGCAAGCTCACGCGCTGGCTGGAAGCCGTGCGCGCCCTGCTACCGATACATGCCGACATCCACCAGGCACTGCGTCCGGTGGCGGATATCGAACGCATCACCGCGCGCGTGGCGCTGAAAAGTGCCCGCCCGCGCGATCTGGCGGCACTGCGCGATTCGCTGGCCGCGCTGTCGGCCGTCAAGACGTTGGCCGAACCACTGGAGGCACCGCTACTACAAGAACTGGCTGCGCTGCTGCCGGAACAATCGCCAGTGGTTGCGCTGTTGCAGGCCGCCATTCTGCAGGAGCCGTCGGTCTTGTTGCGCGAAGGCGGGGTAATCAACCACGGCTATTCGGCCAACCTGGACGAGTTGCGCGCGCTGCAAACCGACTGCGGCGACTTCTTGCTGCAACTGGAAGCACGCGAAAAGGCACGCACCGGCATCAGCACGCTGAAAGTCGAATTCAACCGCGTGCACGGGTTTTACATCGAAGTATCCAAGGCGCAGTCCGAGCATGTGCCGGATGACTATCGCCGCCGTCAGACACTGAAAAACGCCGAGCGTTACATCACGCCAGAGTTAAAAGAGTTCGAAGACAAAGCGCTGTCGGCGCAGGACCGTGCGCTGGCTCTGGAAAAACAGCTGTACGACGCGTTACTGGACCAACTGGCACCGTTCATTCCTGACCTCAAGCTGATTGCCAGGCCGTGGCGGGTGTGGACGTGCTGGCGGCGTTTGCCGAGCGCGCTGTTTTCCACAATTACGTTGAACCGGAATTCGTCAACGACACACGGCTGGAGATCATCAATGGCCGTCATCCGGTGGTGGAAGCCGAGGTCGAGCGCTTCATTGCCAACGACACCCGCCTGAGTGCCGAGCGCAAGCTGCTGTTGATCACCGGCCCGAACATGGGCGGTAAATCCACCTACATGCGGCAGAATGCGCTGATCACGCTGCAGGCACACATCGGCAGCTTCGTGCTTAAGCCAGCCGCGCCGTGATCGGCCCGATCGACCGGATTTTCACCCGCATCGGCGCCTCCGACGACCGGCCGGTGGCCGTTCCACCTTCATGGTGGAAATGACCGAAACCGCTAACATCCTCAATAACGCCAGCGAACACTCGCTGGTGCTGATGGATGAAGTCGGCCGTGGCACCTCCACCTTTGACGGGCTGGCGCTGGCTTGGGCCATCGCCAAGGCGCTGATTGAGAAAAGCCGCGCCTACACGCTGTTTGCTACCCATTACTTCGAGCTGACGCAGTTAGCCAGCGACTACCCCAGCGTGGCCAACGTGCATCTGTCTGCGGTCGAGCACAAGGACCGCATCGTGTTTCTGCATCATGTGGAAGACGGGCCAGCCAGCCAGAGCTATGGCCTCGCCGTGGCGCAGTTGGCAGGGGTGCCGCCCAAGGTGATCCGCGAAGCCAAACACTATCTGGCCGAACTGGAAAACCAGTCCATCGCACGCCAGCAGCCCGATCTGTTTGCCGCACCGCTGCCGTTACCGGCCGAAGCACCAGCCAATCCACTGGCAGACAAGTTGGCCGAAATCGACCCGGACGAGCTGACACCACGGCAAGCGCTGGAATTGTTATATGCATTGAAAAAACTGGTGGATTGAGTTAAGCAAAACGCTGAACATTGCCTACAATAAACCATGAAGTTCTGATGACACCTTGCAAGGAGAACCTAGATGTCCGATAGCACTGCCGTAAGTCCCGGTCTGGTTCGGCTGTTTGGCTTGACGGAAGAGGATGGCAGTATTTCCCTGGTCACGGTACGCGAGCGCGCCAACCGGCAGCTCACTCGCTTTGCCGATCTGGCCTTGCGCCAGTTGGCCGAACGCCACATCAGCATGCCACCGGCGCTGAGCCCGGTTGGCAATATCGGGGAGTGTTTGACGTTGGAAAACGAGCATCCGCAAGCGGCCGAGATTCAGCACTGGCTGCAAGGAAATGTCATGCTGTACAAGCATTTCAAGGAGGCGGAGGTGTTGTTCGAGGTGGTACGCGCCGCAGAATGCATCGGAGAAACCTTTCCGGAAGACTCCTGCTTTCATGTCGGGCTGACCAGCGCGGGGCCTATCGGTTACTTTGAAGTTTCCCACGCCCACTGACGGCGCGACGATACCGGCCACAAACCCAAAGGGGAAGCTCAGGCTTCCCCTTTTGACATGGCTCACGGCTAAACCGTCATCACTTCCGGGCCGCCACTGGCCGCCGCTTTGCCATGGCCACCATAGCGGCTGGCATAGCAGTTGATAAAGCGCATTTCGATCGGGTACGGATAAAAATCCTCGATATAGCCCTGACGGATGCGCTCCTGCCGATGCTGCCAGAAACGGGGATCGAGCAAATCCCGGTGATACTGCAGAAACACCTTGCGTACCTGCGGATCACCCAGCAAGAAGGTGCCAAACTCCTCCGGGAACACGTCGTTACGCGCCACCGGATACCATACCTCGCCGGACATCTCCATTTCCGGGTTGGGCGCTTCCGGAATCACGCGGAAATTACAATCGGTCATGTACTCGATTTCGTCGTAATCGTAGAAGATCACCCGGTTGTAACGCGTTACCCCAAAGTTCTTGAACAGCATGTCGCCGGGGAAGATGTTGGCCGAAGCCAGCTCCTTGATGGCATTGCCGTAATCGCGCACCGCCGCGTCTTTTTCTTCCGGCGTACAGGTTTGCAGATACAGGTTGAGCGGCTTCATGCGCCGTTCGATATAAACGTGCTTGATAATGATAGCGTCGTCGGTTTCCTCGATCATCGACGGCGCCAGCGTGCGCAGCTCCTCGATCAGCTCATCGGTAAAACGCGCCTTGGGGAAAGCCACGTTGGAAAACTCCAGCGTATCAGCCATGCGCCCCACCCGGTCGTGATGCTTCACCAGCTGGTATTTGCGTTCCACCGTCGCCCGGTCAACCTCCTTGGTGCGCCCGAACACGTCCTTGATCAGCTTGAATACATACGGATAGGACGGCAGCGTGAACACCAGCATGACCAAACCACGAATCCCCGGCGCGATGATGAACTGGTCATTGGAATGCTGCAGATGGTGCATGAAATCGCGGTAAAAAGTGTTCTTGCCCTGCTTTTGCAGGCCCAGCATGGTATACAGCTCGGCCTTGGTCTTGGTCGGCAACATCGAACGCAAGAACTGCACGTAGCCGGACGGCACCTCCATATCCGCCGGGAAATAGGCGCGGCTGAACGAGAACAGCACGCCAATACGCCAAGGCTCCAGCAACACCGTATCCAGATACAGCTTGCCCTCGGCGTCGTGCAACACCGGAATGGCAAACGGGTAGCTGCTGCCACCGTTGAGCACCTTGCCAAAGATATACGCCGTCTTGTTGCGGTAAAACGGTGACGACAACACCTGAATCTGCAGATTGGCCTCGGCTTTCGGCCAACGATGTTCCAGAAACTCATCGGCCTTGCGCAACACAAACGCCAGATCACGCCGTTGATTGGCAAAGGGCCGCTTCCAGTCAAAGTCGGTAATGATCTGCTGCATCACCTTGTGCAGATTGCTGTGGCGCGGGTAATAGCTGCGATACGACGGCGGATTGGATTCGATGTACTCGGTGGAAATCGCTTAAGCCGGATGAAGATGAAATCGTTGTTGAAGTAATCGCGATGCAGGATGCGGGTAAAAACCGAATTGAAGAAGGTTTCGGCCAACTCCGGCTGCTTGTGATTGGTCAGCAGGCCAATGAAATACAGCTTGGCCTGTTGCCAGATTTCATCATCCAGCAAACCGGCGTGAAATTCCCGGCTCAAGCGGATGGCCGTTTCCCTCACCCGGTCATCGTAAAACTGGATACGATCGCGGATCGACTGCTGCAACCCCTGCCAGTTGGCTTCCTCGAATAGCGTCTTGGCCTGACGGTTGCATTCACGAAACAGGCGGTAGTGCTTATTGAAGCCTTCGATCAGCGCCAGCGCGATGTCGCGCGCTACCGGGTTGTAATATTCGGGGATCAGCATGCTCTCACCTCGGGTAGTCATGCACACACACTGCTCACATCATCGATCGTGTGCAGTGTAGTTAGGCAACAGGCCGGGCCGCCGCAAGGCCAGCCCTGCGTTCAATGCCTCACCGTTTCGGCTTGCGGGCAAAGCGGAAGGTTGGCGACGGCGCCGTGGCTGACGGAGATCGGCCTGCCGGGGCCGCACCACCGGCGCGGTTAGCATGCGGGACACGGGGCAAATCTTCAAGATTCACCGTCAACTGGCGCAACTCGCCGGGCGCCAGGTCATCCAGCCGCCACGGACCAATGGCCACCCGCACCAGCCGCAAGGTCGGCAGCCCCACTTTGGCCGTCATCCGGCGCACCTGACGATTCTTGCCTTCACTGATGATAATCTCCAGCCAGCAATCCGGCACCGTCTTGCGAAAACGCACCGGCGGCACCCGCGGCCACAGCTCAGGCGTATCAATCTGCCGCACCTGCGCCGGGCGCGTAATGAAATCGCCCAGATCAACCCCCGCCCGCAGTTGCTCCAGCTGCGCTTCCGACGCCTGTCCCTCCACCTGAACCCAATACGTCTTCGGCAGCTTCCAGCGCGGATCGCTGATGCGGTGCTGCAAACTGCCTTCGCCCGTCAACAACAGCAGCCCCTCGCTATCGGTATCCAGCTTCTAGGCCGGATATACCCCCGGAATGGCGATATGGTCCTTCAGTGTCGGATGGCGTTCATGCTGCGAAAACTGACAGATGACACCGTATGGTTTATTGAACAAGATGAGCTGAGGCATTGTCTGGTAAGCGAAAATGAATCATGCGCCGGATAATAGCAAGGTCTGCCCCAAACAGTTACCCCGCCAACAGCCCCATCCCAACGCATCCATTCAGACTCTGGTCGCGGTAAGCGCAGAACCAGCGGCATGGCAACAACATTTCCATCCCCGGGGCAAGCCAATATCCTCACACCGACACCCCGGCCAACCGGCACATTCGGCTCCTTAAAATTCGCATTCGAACCATTGTTTGCCTATCTGTACCGATCAAAGTTCGTATCTGCACCAAACAGAGTGCCCGATGCGAGGTATAATTCACTTCCGAAAAGTCATCCGAAAGTCTCCGGGTATCACCGTCCCGTTACATGATCCATGTAGAGTGCGGACCAGGAGCGCGCCTTTCCAAGGCTTTTCGACGCGCCTA
Organism: Paludibacterium denitrificans; assembly: GCF_009707705.1. Taxonomy (GTDB): domain Bacteria; phylum Pseudomonadota; class Gammaproteobacteria; order Burkholderiales; family Chromobacteriaceae; genus Paludibacterium_A; species Paludibacterium_A denitrificans. The sequence continues at coordinate 859,545 of NZ_WLYX01000001.1, forward strand.
GCGAGAGCTTGCCCCATATACCAAAGCCGCCTAGCGGGAGCTTGTCCCACAGACCCAAGCCCCCTCGCGCAATCGTTCTCACGTCAAAATAATCATGGAGATAGAGTAATGCCCTCGGAACAGCCGACCATCATCTACACACTGACCGACGAAGCCCCCGCACTAGCTACCCGCGCCTTCCTGCCCATCATCCGTACGTTTACCGATGCAGCCAGCATCAATGTCGCCACGGCCGATATCTCGGTAGCAGCGCGTGTACTCAGCGAATTCCGCGATTATCTGACTGACGAACAGAAAGTACCGGACACCCACGGCCGAGCTGGCACAGCTCACTCAAGAACCCGACACCAACATCATCAAGCTGCCTAACATCAGCGCCTCCGTGGCCCAGCTGATCGCCGCCGTCAAAGAGCTGCAGAGCAAGGGCTACGCCATTCCGGACTATCCGGAAAACCCGGCTAGCGACGAAGAAAAAGCCATCAAGGCCCGCTACGCCAAGTGCCCGGGTTCGGCCGTGAACCCGGTACTGCGCGAAGGCAACTCTGATCGCCGTGCCCCGCTGGCAGTAAAGAACTACGCAAAAAAACACCCGCACTCCATGGGTGAGTGGAAAGCATGGTCGCAAACGCATGTATCTCACATGGACCATGGCGACTTCTATCACGGCGAAAAGTCCATGACCCTGGACAAGGCGCGCAACGTGAAGATGGAACTCACCACCCAGAGCGGCAACACCATCGTACTGAAGCCGAATATCCCGCTGCTGGAAGGCGAGATCATCGACTCCATGTTCATGAGCAAGAAAGCACTGTGTGACTTCTACGAAAAGGAACTGGAAGATTGCCGTCAGCTTAGGCATCCTGTTCTCGCTGCACGTAAAAGCCACCATGATGAAGGTGTCGCACCCAATCGTGTTCGGCCACTGCGTCAAGATCTACTACAAGGACGCCTTCGAAAAACACGGCAAGCTGTTTGACGAACTGGGCATCAACGTCAACAACGGCATGGCCACGCTGTACGAAAAGATCGAAACCCTGCCGGAATCCCAGCGCGACGAAATCATCCGCGACCTGCACGCCTGCCAGGAACATCGTCCGCGTCTGGCCATGGTCGATTCGGCCAAGGGCATCACCAACTTCCACTCGCCCAACGACGTGATCGTCGATGCTTCCATGCTTAAGCCATGATCCGCAACGGCGGCAAGATGTGGGGTGCCGATGGCAAGCCTTCCGACTGCAAGGCCGTGATGCCGGAGTCCACCTTCGCCCGCATCTATCAGGAAATGATCAACTTCTGCAAATGGCATGGCAACTTCGATCCGAAGACCATGGGCACCGTGCCGAACGTTGGCCTGATGGCACAAAAAGCGGAAGAATACGGCTCTCACGACACCACCTTCGAGATCCCGGAAGACGGCGTTGCCAACATCGTCGACGGCTACCGGCGAAGTACTGCTGTCGCAAAACGTCGAAGCTGGCGATATCTGGCGCATGTGCCAAGTAAAAGACGCCCCGATCCGCGACTGGGTCAAACTGGCCGTTACCCGCGCCCGTAACTCCGGCATGCTCAAGCTGTCTTCTGGCTGGACCCGTATCGTCCGCACGAAAATGAACTGATCAAGAAAGTCGAAAAATACCTGCAAGATCACGACACCAGCGGGCTGGACATCCAGATCATGTCGCAAGTTCGCGCCATGCGCTTCACGCTGGAACGCGTCGTACGCGGCCTAGACACCATTTCGGTAACTGGCAACATTCTGCGCGACTATCTGACCGACCTGTTCCCGATCATGGAACTGGGCACTTCCGCCAAGATGCTGTCCATCGTTCCGCTGATGGCTGGCGGCGGCATGTACGAAACCGGTGCAGGTGGTTCCGCGCCGAAGCATGTGCTGCAACTGCTGGAAGAAAATCACCTGCGCTGGGATTCGCTGGGTGAATTCCTCGCCCCGGCTGTTTCGCTGGAAGAGCTTGGTCTCAAAACCGGCAACAACAAGGCGAAGATCCTAGCCAAGACGCTGGACGATGCCACTGGCAAGTTGCTGGATAACAACAAGTCGCCATCCCGTCGTACCGGCGAGCTCGACAACCGCGGCAGCCAGTTCTACCTCGCCATGTACTGGGCACAGGCACTGGCCGCACAAACCGAGGATACCGAACTGCAGGCCCGTTTTGCACTGTTGGCCAAAACACTGGCTGAGAACGAGCAGCAGATCATCGACGAGCTTAAAGCCGTACAAGGCAAGCTAAGCCGACATCGGTGGCTACTACCTGCCGGATACGCAAAAGTGTGACGCCGTCATGCGTCCGAGCGCAACGTTCAACAGCATGCTCGCAGCCGCCCTCGCCTGAGGAAAAGCACACGGGCACGGCCATCCTCATCGTCGTGCCCAGACACTTTGCCATACAAAAGCGCCAAGGCTCGCCTTGGTGCTTTTTTTGTTTCCATAGATAAAAATCAACCCAACGCGATTTTCGTAGTCATTTGATGGATAATCCTGCATCACAGCTTCGGTACAGCCGAGACTGAGGACTACAATAGGGAGTGCCAGCGGTTATCCACCGCGACACGACAAAAACACGGAAACATGCCACGCCCCCCATTTGCAAGGAGAGAAAAAGCATGAGCGCATCCCATATCAAGGTTCCGGCAAACGGACAGAAGATCATCCCAGGACAAGCCATTCCCAACAACCCGATTATCCCCTTCATCGAAGGTGACGGGATTGGTGTCGACATCACTCCGGTCATGATCAAGGTGATCGACGCAGCAGTTGCCAAAGCCTATGGTGGCGAGAAAAAAATTCACTGGATGGAAGTCTACGCGGGCGAAAAATCCACCCAACTGTATGGCCCGGATGAATGGCTGCCCAAGGAAACCCTTGACGCGCTGAAAGAATACTCCGTCTCGATCAAGGGCCCAATGACCACTCCGGTCGGTGGCGGCATCCGTTCGCTCAACGTGGCATTGCGTCAGGAACTGGACCTGTACCAGTGCGTACGCCCGGTACAGTACTTCAAAGGGGTTCCTTCCCCGCTGAAACAGCCGGAACTGACCAACATGGTCATCTTCCGCGAAAATACTGAAGACATCTACGCCGGTATTGAATGGGCCAACGGCTCGGAAGGCGCCAAGAAGGTTATCAAGTTCCTGCAAGAAGAAATGGGCGTTACCAAGATTCGCTTCCCGCAAAGCTCGGGCATCGGCATCAAGCCGGTGTCAGTGGAAGGCACCCAGCGCCTGGTACGTGCCGCGATCAACTATGCCATCGACAATGACCGCAAGAGCGTAACCCCGGTCCACAAGGGCAACATCATGAAATTCACGGAAGGCCTGTTCCGTGATAGTGGCTACGAACTGGCCAAAACGGAGTTTGGTGCCGAGCCGATCAACGGCGGCCCATGGTGCTCGTTCAAAAACCCGAAAACCGGTAACGAAATCATCGTCAAAGATGCGATTGCCGATGCCTTCCTGCAGCAAATCCTGCTGCGCCCGGCGGAGTACGATGTGATTGCCTGCTGCAACCTGAATGGTGACTACATCTCCGACGCACTGGCTGCACAGGTGGGTGGCATTGGTATCGCCCCCGGCGCCAACATCTCCGACCAATACGCCTGCTTTGAAGCCACCCACGGTACGGCCCCCAAGTATGCGGGTCTGGACAAGGTCAACCCGGGTTCGCTGATCCTGTCTGCCGAGATGATGCTGCGCCACCTAGGTTGGAAGGAAGCCGCCAATCTGGTGATCAAAGCCATGGAAGCGGCCATTGCCGACAAGCAAGTCACTTACGACTTTGCCCGTCTGATGGATGGTGCAACCGAGGTCTCCTGCTCGGCCTTCGGCGATGCGATGATCGCCCGCATGTAAAAGCACCTACACGGCTACAGCAAGCCCGCCAAGGCGGGCTTTTTTATTGGCTGTGCCAGACTCCACCACCGTTTCGGCCAACCTGTAGCCAGACAAGAGAAGAGCCCGCCAATAATGACGGGCTCTTGGACTGTATCGGTCTTAGCGCTGACATGACGTCAGCGGGTAAAAATCCGGATTACGCAGCCTGAATATTCGACGCTTGTTTGCCCTTCGGACCAGTCGTCACTTCAAAGCTTACTCGTTGACCTTCTTTCAGGGTCTTGAAGCCTTGCATGTTGATGGCCGAGAAATGAGCGAACAGATCTTCACCACCTTCATCCGGGGTGATGAAACCGAAACCCTTAGCGTCGTTGAACCACTTTACGGTACCAATTGCCATTTTACTTCCTTGCATAAACAGGCTGGTGAAGCCGACCAAACTACAGCCTAAAGCGGCTCAGGCTCAAGCGTCCCAATGCCAAACAATTAAGCCAAGCACCAGACATCATTTCTACGCAACCATTGTTGCAGCGTCAAGTCAGAAAGGAAAAGAATGCGCACTACTTGAAAAAAAGTTGTCCGGGGCCAAAATTGAAGTAAACCGCAGTTACACTGAAAGTTGCCATGACAACGCAGGTCAACGACGACGTTGAACAAGAAAGCTCACGGGTACGCACCACACCGCCCCCGATGTATAAAGTCTTGTTATTGAACGATGATTACACCCCAATGGATTTTGTCGTAGAAGTATTGCAACAGCTCTTCTACCTGACACGGGGAAAAGCAACACGCATCATGTTGCAGGTGCACACGCAAGGCCGCGGCGTGTGTGGCGTTTATACCAAAGACGTGGCCGCCACCAAGGTCGAGCAGGTGTTACAGTATGCGCAAGCACACCAATATCCGCTCCAGTGCGTAATGGAGGAAAACTGATGATTGCCCAAGAGCTGGAAGTAAGCCTGCACATGGCGTTTATGGACGCCCGGCGCAAGCGGCACGAATTCATCAGCGTAGAGCATCTGCTGCTTGCCATGGCAGACAATCCCTCCGCTGCCGAAGTTTTGCGCGCCTGCGGTGCCAATCTCGATCAACTGAAAAAGCAGCTGTCCGACTTCGTCGACGAGCATACGCCGACCGTACCGGGCGATGCCGAAGTGGAAACCCAACCAACCCGGGCTTCCAGCGGGTCATCCAGCGCGCCATCTTGCACGTACAGTCGTCCGGCAAGAAGGAAGTGACCGGCGCTAACATCTTGGTCGCCATCTTTGGCGAAAAAGATTCGCACGCGGTGTACTACCTGCACCAGCAAGGAATTTCCCGTCTGGATGTAGTCAACTTCATCTCGCACGGCATCACCAAGCAACGCTCGCCACAACAGCCGCCGGAACCACGCGAAGGCAGCGATGTGGAGAGCGAAGAGGCAGCCAGCGGGCCGGGGGGCGCACTGGAAAACTACACCCAGAACCTCAACCAGCAAGCCCGTGACGGCAAGATCGACCCGCTGATCGGCCGCGAACACGAGCTGGAACGCACGGTACAAATCCTGTCGCAAGCGCCGCAAGAATAATCCGTTGCTGGTTGGCGAAGCCGGGGTGGGCAAAACGGCGATTGCCGAAGGCTTGGCTCGTCGCATCGTCAACAATGAAGTACCGGAAGTACTGAGCAACGCAACGGTGTACTCGCTCGATATGGGGGCCCTGCTGGCTTAAGACCAAATACCGCGGCGACTTTGAACAACGGCTGAAAGCGGTGATCAAACAGCTTTGTGATGATCCGCAGGCCATTTTGTTCATCGACGAGATCCATACGCTGATCGGTGCTGGTGCCGCTTCGGGGGGCACATTGGACGCGTCCAATCTGCTCATTAAGGCACTCTCCAATGGCAGCCTGCGCTGCATTGGGGCGACCACGTACAACGAGTACCGGGGCATTTTTGAAAAGGACAACGCCCTGTCGCGGCGCTTCCAGAAGATAGATATCAACGAACCGACGGTAGAACAGACCGTGGAAATTCTCAAAGGGCTGAAATCGCGCTTTGAGGCCCACCACGGGGTGAAATACACGCAGTCCGCGCTCGCCACGGCAGCCGAGTTGTCGGCCCGTTACATCAACGACCGTCATTTGCCGGACAAGGCCATCGACGTCATCGACGAGGCTGGCGCTGCTCAAAAGATTCTGCCCAAGTCGCGGCAGAAAAAAGTGATCAACAAGGCAGAGATCGAAGAGATTGTCGCCAAAATTGCGCGAATTCCACCGAAGAATGTCTCCAGCAACGATAAAAACGTGCTGAAGAATCTGGAACGCGATCTACGCAATGTGGTGTTTGGTCAGGACAAGGCGATTGAGAGCCCGGCAGCCGCCATCAAGATGACACGCTCCGGACTGGGTAATCCGCAAAAGCCGATCGGCTCTTTCCTGTTCTCTGGCCCGACTGGCGTGGGCAAAACGGAAGTGGCCCGCCAGCTGGCTTATGCCTTGGGTGTGGAGTTGGTACGGTTCGACATGTCAGAATACATGGAACGCCATGCAGTCAGCCGACTGATCGGGGCGCCTCCCGGCTATGTTGGTTTTGAACAGGGCGGTCTGCTGACGGAAGCGATCAACAAGAGCCCGTACTCGGTGCTGCTGCTGGATGAAATTGAAAAGGCCCATCCGGACATTTTCAATATTCTGCTGCAGGTGATGGATCACGGCACACTGACCGACAACAACGGTCGCAAAGCCGATTTCCGCAACGTGATCATCATCATGACCACTAACGCGGGCGCGGAGAGCCTCTCCAAACCGACGCTGGGCTTTACCGGCAGCAAGGCGCTGGGCGATGAAATGGCTGATATCAAGCGGCTATTCAGTCCGGAATTCCGCAACCGTCTGGATGCCATCATTCCGTTCCGGACGCTGGATGAAGCGATCATCCTGCAGGTGGTGGACAAGTTCCTGATGCAGCTGGAACAACAGTTGGCCGAAAAGAAAGTGGATGCCCACTTTACCGACAGCCTGCGAACGTTCTTGGCCAAGCATGGCTTCGACCCGCTGATGGGTGCCCGCCCGATGGCTCGTCTGATTCAGGACACCATCCGCAAGGCGCTGGCCGACGAGTTGCTGTTTGGTCGGCTGGTGGATGGCGGCGAAGTCACCATCACGGTAGATGCCGACGACAAAGTACAGCTGTGCTTTGAACAGCCGGAGCCACTCGCCGCAGAACCCGTCTGACGAATGCTCTTGGCACCTTAAGCTAGCCAACGCCCGGTCTAACCGGGCGTTTTCTTGCCTCTCCACGAATAAGTACAGTCGTCGACATAAAAAAAGCGCAAGGCCTAAGCCCTGCGCTTTTATCAAGCCAGCAAGAAGCTGGATTAGCCTTGCTTGCGAGCTTTTCTTTGATACGTGCAGACTTACCGGTACGACCACGCAGGTAGTACAGCTTGGCACGACGTACATCACCACGGCGCTTCACTTCAATCGAAGCCAGCAGCGGGGAGTAGGTTTGGAAGGTACGCTCAACACCTTCACCGGCGGAGATCTTGCGCACGATGAAAGCACTGTTCAGGCCGCGGTTACGCTTGGCGATAACAACACCTTCGTAAGCCTGCAGACGTTCGCGGTTACCTTCCTTTACTTTTACCTGAACAACCACGGTATCACCCGGGGCGAATTCCGGAATGGTTTTACCCAGACGGGCAATTTCTTCCTGCTCAAGCTTCTGGATCAGATCCATGTGATTACTCCTGATTTTTTTTAGAGTCTTGTTCCTGCTGGTACTCTGCCAGCAGCCGAGACTCCTGTTTTGACAAGGTGCGGTATTTTAGCAAATCGGGGCGGCGTTGCCACGTACGCCCCAGTGACTGCTTCAACCGCCATGTTGCAATCAGTGCATGATTACCGGACAACAACACCTCCGGCACCCGCATGCCCTGATAGTCTTCGGGTCGGGTATAGTGCGGACAATCAAGCAGTCCGTTTACGAATGAATCTTCATAAGCCGACTGAATATCGTTGAGCGCACCAGGGCAACAGACGGATCACCGCATCCATCAGTACCATGGTAAGCAGTTCGCCGCCGGATAAAACATAGTCACCAATGGAAACTTCTTCATCCACCTGACTTTGAATCAGGCGCTCGTCGATGCCTTCATAACGTCCGCACAGCAAAATCAAACCGGGACGCTGCGACAACTCCACAGCTTTGGCATGGGTCAAACCCCGCCCCTGCGGCGACAGATAAACCACATGGCTATTGGCGACACCAGCTTGCTGCTGGCGCTGACGAGCAGCTGCCAATGCCTGCTGCAGCGGCTCGATCAACATCACCATGCCGGGACCACCGCCATAAGGGCGATCATCCACCCGATGATAGTTGTCTACCGTGAAATCGCGAGGATTCCGGGCATGAAACCCCCAAAGGCCCAAATCAAGCGCCCGCTGGCTGATGCCGAAGCGGGCGATGGAAGCAAACATATCCGGAAACAGGGTAATGGCATCAATTTGCATTAGTAATCGATGCCCCAATCCACCAGAATACGTTTTTCGGCCAACTTGACGTCCAGCACATACTGGCCGACAAAGGGAATCAGGCGTTGCCCGGTTTCGCCATCCACAACCAGAATGTCATTGGCACCGGTTTCCATCAGCGCGGAGACCTGCCCCAACGTAACGCCATCCTGATTGACGACATCCAGACCAATCAGATCAGTCCAGTAATATTCATCGTCGCCCGCGTCAGGCAATTCGCTACGCGGAATGGCAATCTGCATGCCACGCAATGCTTCGGCAGCATCACGATCATCGACACCTTCCAGTTTTACTGCCAACGCTTTAGGCTGGACGGCGCCGTTTTCAAACTTGTACGACTTCCAGTTGCCTTCTTTACCCAGCCACCAGACCGGGTAATCAAACAGACTGTCGGGGTACTCGGTGTCAGCATGAACCTTGATGGAGCCACGAACACCGAAGGCGCCGCGCACAAACCCCATGGTTACGAGATCTTCGTTGCGCATGCGCCTTCAATCCAGCAGTGTTGAATCAGCAAACAGATCAGGCTGCAACTTTCTGCTCTTTGAGCAGCTTGGTCACGGTGTCGGAAACTTGAGCGCCAACGCCGATCCAGTAGTTCAGACGATCTTGGGTCAAACGCACGCGTTCTTCCTTCTCGTTTGCTACCGGGTTGTAGAAGCCAACGCGCTCGATGAAGCGACCGTCACGACGGTTACGGGAATCGGTCACCACGATATTGTAGAACGGACGGTTCTTGGAGCCGCCACGTGCCAGACGAATCACTACCATTGTCGATTGTCCTTGAAATAAAAACAGTATCTTAGAAAAGCCCTCGATTTTAGGTTACTTTTCCCTTATCGTGCAAGCGCTTAATCCATGCACGGCTTACACGGTGCCAGCCGATGGGGCGGGCACCGTGCCGCAATTGGCCGCCATGGTGACATGACCAGCCGTTTCGGCCAACCTTTACAGGATCTTGGTCACGATGGTAAGCGCCCGGTCTTCCGGATGGGTTTCGACGGTGAAACCCAGTTTGTGCATCAATTTGAGCATGCCCTTGTTACCCGCCAGCACCTCGCCACGCATCACGGTCAGCCCCTGCTCGCGCGCCGCATCAAACAACGCATTCATCAGGATAGGACCGATCCCGCGCCCCTGCCACTTGTCGGCAACTTCCAGCGCAAACTCGCAACCTTCGTTGTCCGGATCGGTGATGAAGCGCGCCACAGCCATCTGCTCTTCGCCCTGTTCGCCTTCGCAAGTCATGGCCGGGCCATTTCACGGTCGTAGTCCAGTTGGGTGAAACGCACCAGCATAGTTTGCGATAGCTGCTTGATACTCGACAGATAGCGGTTATAACGGCTTTCATCCGACAGGTTACGCACAAATTCCTGCTGCATTTGTGCATCTTCCGGACGTACCGGACGGATCATGACCTTGGTTTGGTCGTTGAGGGTGGCACACTGCACCATGTGGGTCGGATAAGGCATGATGGCCATGTGCTGGTAACGCCGCACGTCTGGCTTGGCGGCCTCAACGATGATGCGGGCATCCAGCGCGATCACGCCAGCCTCGTCGGCGACCAGCGGATTGATGTCCATTTCGCGCACTTCCGGCAATTCGCACACCATTTCCGACACCCGCAGCAGCACGCTTTCCAGCTCGACCATGTCCACAGCTTAAGCAGGTTCTTGAATGTCCCCAGTAATTTGCCGATCCGGGTCTGGTTGATCATGCTGTGAACCAGATAATCGTTCAGCGGTGGCAATGACAGCGCGCGGTCATGCATCACTTCAACGGCAATACCACCGGCGCCAAAGGTAATCACCGGACCAAACGAGGCATCGTGCGTCACCCCCACCATCAGTTCGCGGGCATAGCGGCGTTTGCGCATCGGCTGTACCGAGATGCCATCGATACGTGCGTCCGGCCGGGCTTGGCGGGTACGTTCGACGATGCCGTTGAATGCGCTGCGCAAGGTGGCTTCGTTGCTGATATTCAGCTCCACGCCCCCCACATCAGATTTATAGATGATGTCCGGCGAGTCGATTTTCAGTACCACCGGATAGCCGATCTCTTCGGCCAGACGAACGGCCTCGCCCTCGTCACGCGCCAGATGCGTGGGATTGACCGGGATATGAAACGCAGCCAGCACATTCTTGGATTCGCGCTCGGACAGAATGGTACGGCCTTCGGCCAACGCGGCGGCGATGACGCTACGCGCTAGACGAATATCCGGCGAGGCACGCTTTTCTTCCAGCGGGCCCGGCGTTTGCAGCAGCAACTGCTGGTTCTGGTGATACGACGCCAGATTGCGGAACACCTCGATGCCGTACTCCGGTGCGCGGAAATGTGCACACTTGGCTTTGGAAAACAGCTCGCGGCTTTCGGACACCTTGGCGTCACCCAGCCAAGACAGGAAGAGCGGTTTGTTCGATTCGCGCTGCAAACCGATCATCAATTGCGCCGTGGTCAGATGGTCGGTCCCCGCCTGCGGCGTGAAGATGACCAGCACGCCATCGACGTTGGGGTCATCCTGACAAGCCTTGACGGCGGTACGGAAGCGCACCGGTAGGCATCGCCGATGATGTCGATAGGATTGCCACCGGACCAATTGCGCGGCAGCGCACCATTTAGCAATTCCATCGTGGCATCAGACAGCTTGGCCAGCTCCACGCCATTGCTGTAGGCACTGTCGGCCGCCAAAACGCCCGGACCGATCCCGTTGGTGACGATGGCCGGGCGGCGCCCGCCAACACGATAATTGGCCGCCAGCACCTTGGCGGCGGTAAACAGCTGGGCAATGGAGGACACCCGCAGCACACCGGCGCGCGACAGCGCGGCGTCGAACACGTCACCGCTTTCCACCATGTTACTGGAGTGCGTCACGCCGGTGACGTCATCCTGATAACGCCCGGACTTGATAACCACCACCGGTTTGGTGCGGGCGGCAGCACGCAAGGCACTCATGAAACGGCGGGCATCATGGATGTGGTGGACATGCAACAGAATGCCCTGAGTGAAGCTGTCGGCCACCAGATAATCGAGGATCTCGCCAAAATCGACATCCAGCCCCTCCCCTACGGAGATGACGCTGGAAAACCCGATACCTTTGCTATCGGCCCAATCGAGCATGGCAGTACACAGGGCCGAGGATTGCGACACCAGCGCCAGATTCCCCGGCCGCACTTTACTGGTGTAATTGGTGGCGTTAAAACCCGCTACCGGGCGCATCAGGCCGAGCACATTCGGGCCGAGCACGCGAATCCCGGCCTGACGGGCAATGTTGAGCGATTCGTTGAGGACCTCGCGCTCAAGCTTTTCGCTATCGGCAAACTCCTTGGCCAGCAGCACCGCCTTGATGCCTTTCTTGGCACAGTCCCTCATGATGGTAAGCAAGGTCCGCAACGCGGTGCAGACGACCGCCAGATCAATCGCTGACTCCAGCTGGCGGACCGATGGGACGGCCGGAATGCCGCCAACCACCTTGTGATTCAGGTTGACCGGAAACAGCTTGCCCGGAAATTGCCAGCCAGCAGGTTGGCAAACACGGCCTGACCGATGGAGCCGGGGGTATCGCTGGCGCCAACCACGGCCACGTTGCGCGGGGAAAACAGCGAGGTGAGATAGTGAGGCCTCATGCGTTTTTATCCAGAAATTGATATTCGTTCGACACGACATTGACACCAACACACCGCTGCGGTGCCCTGCTGGCTCAAATGTCATGCTTAAGCAAATCATTGCGACAGCACCGGCGACATGTAGCGACCGGCGCTCCCATCTATCTACAGACTTCACACTATGCGGAAAGCCGGGGCCAATGCCAAGCGTCAGCACCGCAAAAATAGAGCGATCACCCTACATCCGTACAGCCGGTAGCCAGCCGACCAAGCAGGGTTGGCCGAAACCAGCGGGCGTCTCCATCATGCTGCATAGCCGCACGCTGCTTGGTGTTGACTTCCGACAATCTTCTGTCAATCGGGTTTCTTCGATTTTTCCAACTTGCCAATAGCATGACCAGCACTAAGCCAGTAGCGCTAACATGGCAATGTTGCTACTCTTTCGGGTTTGGTACACCACAATTATATTGCGTCGCATCAAGAGGGTAGCCGTACCTCCCGGTGGATACGGCAGGAGTTAAGGTCATCATGTCGAAACGCGTTGTTACACTCGCTCATTACTATACCCAGCCCGAAATTCAGCAGATGGCCGATAAAGTCGGCGACAGTCTGGAGTTGTCGCTGTACGCCAAGGAAGCACAAGCCGACACCATCGTGTTTGCCGGTGTGCGCTTCATGGCGGAAACCGCCAAGATTCTGAACCCGCAGGCAGAAGTCATTTTGCCCGACGCCGGTTCCACCTGTTCGCTGGTTACCCAGACTGACGTGGCAGCGCTGAAAGTATGGCGCGAAAGCTACCCCGACCACGTGCATGTGTCGTACATCAATTCCAGCGCCGAGCACAAAGCCCTGTCCGACTGGATTGTCACCAGCCGTAACGTCGATGACATCATCGCTTATCTGTATGAACAGGGTAAGAAGGTGATCTTCTCTCCCGATCGCAACATGGGTGCCTACCTCAACTACCAGTACGGCTACGACATGCCGCTGTGGTCGGCCGTGTGCGAGGTGCACGACAAGTTCAACGAAGCCGCCCTGAACGAAGCGTTCAATGCCGCACTCGGTGAAAAATACCTGATTGCTCACCCGGAAAGCCCGCTACCAGTGCTGAAGAAAGCCGACTACGTCGGCTCCACCTCTGGCATGCTCAACTGGGTAAAACAATTCAAGGGTGGCAGCAATGCCGTCATCTTTGTCGCCACCGAAGACGGCATTCTGTACAACATGAGTCTGGCCCGCCCGGATCTGGATTTGCGCCAGGCGCCAATCTACGCCGGTTGCCAGTGCAACTCCTGTCCTTACATGAAGCTGAACACGGTCGAGGCCGTCAAACGTGCCCAGCAAGGCGAAGGTACACGCATTGATTACCTCACCCCCGAGCAAATGGATGCAGCGCGCATCCCGATCGAGCGCATGCTTGAATTCAGTCAGCGCTACTATGCCTGATCGCACAAACCCGCCAGTTGGCGGGTTTTTTTACGCCACAAAACAACACAATGGCTTGGCACGGTTTTCCTGCCTCGTGGCTAAACGATACAATCTTGCTCATTATTCCGGGGTGATCGCATGAAATTTCTGATCAGTAATGACGATGGCTATTTTGCTCCGGGCATTGCCATGTTGGCCGAAACGCTGGCGCGCCACGGCGAGGTAGTGGTGGTAGCGCCGGAGCGTGATCGCAGCGGAGCGAGCAACTCGCTGACGCTCGACCGCCCGCTGACCGTACGCCGGGCCGCCAATGGCTATTACTATGTCAACGGCACCCCAACCGACTGTATTCATCTTGCCGTCACCGGCATGCTGGATTACAGCCCCGACATGATTTTCAGTGGCATCAATCACGGCCCCAACATGGGCGATGACACCATCTACTCCGGCACCGTGGCCGCTGCCACCGAAGGCTTTCTACTCGGCATTCCCTCCGTCGCCATTTCTCTGGCTAAGCTACAGCGGCCAACACTTTGCCACCGCCGCCGTGGTGGTTGAGCAACTACTGGAGCGTTGCCAGCGCGCGCCGCTGCGGGAACCGGTGCTGTTGAATGTAAATGTGCCAGACATGCCAGTTGAACAACTGCGTGGCACCCGGGTCACCCGGCTGGGGCGGCGCCATCATGCCGAACCGGCCATCAAGACTCAGAATCCGCGCGGCGAAACGATATACTGGGTCGGCCCGGTCGGCAGCGCACAAGATGCCGGTGAAGGGACCGACTTTCAGGCCGTCGGCAACGGCATGGTCTCGGTTACCCCCCTGATGCTAGACCTGACCGCTTTCGGCCAACTTGATGGAATCAACTCATGGCTTCACCGCTGACACAGGATCGGCAGGATTACGGCATGTTCTCCGAACGCACACGCAAGCGTCTGGTCGAGCGGTTGCGCCTTAAGCATTCAGGATGAACGCGTACTCAAGGCCATGTACGAGGTGCCCCGTCATCTGTTTGTCGATCAGGCTCTGGCCACCCGCGCCTACGATGACGTGTCGTTACCCATCGGCCACGGCCAGACCATCTCCCAACCGCTGACCGTGGCACGCATGAGCGAACAGCTGTTTGCACAGCGGCAACCGGGCAAAGTGCTGGAGATCGGCACCGGCTGCGGTTACCAGACCGCTGTCCTGCTAAAAATGGGCGCGGAAGTCTATTCGATTGAACGACTTGGCGCGATACTGGACAAAGCTAGACAGAACCTGCGCGCGGCCAAACTGGTACATGCCCGGCTGGTACACGGCGATGGTCATTTTGGCTTGCCGGAAGCCGCGCCATTTGACGGCATTATCATGACCGCCGCTGCACGCAACATTCCGGAAGCACTGGTGGAACAGTTGGCCGAAGGTGGCCGCCTCATCATGCCGATCGGCGAGAATGATCAGCATTTGTGGCTGATCGAACGCACCTCGCAGGGGCTACAAAAAACCCGACTCGACCCAGTCAAGTTTGTACCACTGCTGCCCGGGCGTAGCTGACAAGACCAAAATGCAACAATGGCGTCACTTAGCCATTTGCAACAATCTATTAATTGACATATAAAGAACAGGTATGAGTACACAGCGTTATCGGAATACTTACCCGCTGATTACCTCATTAGCGGTGACACTGCTGGCGGGTTGCAGCAGCCTGAGCCAGCAAGCCGCACCAGTAGAAAACGCCAACGCCGCACCGCTCACCGGTAGAGTTACCAGCATGCTTACGGCGGCCAGTGTCGCAACGGCGCAACCGGTTGCCGTCGCACAACCGCTGCCCTACCAGAGCAGCGACACCCCGGCTGCCACGCCGGTTGTTACAAGGCCAGCAGCCCCGTTGGGGGAAAAGACCCACGTGGTGAAGGCCGGTGAAAATCTGTTCCGTATTTCACTGAATAACGGCTTGAAATACAAAGATGTAGCCAACTGGAACAACTTGCCTGACACTAACATCAAAGTAGGTCAGGTACTGCGACTGACGCCGCCGGACAGTGAAACCGCTGCGGCCAGCGCAAACAGCCGCCTGCCAGCCAAGGTGACACCGGCAGCAAGCGACAAGAACACAACAAATAGCAACAGCAAGAATTACCCCAAAGCGCTCAAGCTGCCTTATTCAGCAGACGCAAATAAAACCCTCGCCCAGCAAAGTGAGGGCACGAGTAGCAAGAAACCGATGGCCAGCGCTGGCAAGGGCAACCGCCGCCACCCTCGAACATGGCAAACCGGTTTCACCGGCCAAGAAGGAAGCCAGTTCAGGGGTGGTAGCCAGTGGCAAGAAAGCGGATGACAGCACCGCCAAGCCTGCGGCGGAAGAGACACTCAGCTGGATCTGGCCAACGGAAGGCAAGGTGATTCGTGGCTACTCCGAGAACAACAAGGGTGTTGATCTCAGTGGACACAGCGGCCAGCCGGTGATGGCCGCCAGTGAAGGGAAAGTGGTATACAGCGGGAATGGCTTGCGTGGCTATGGCAAGCTGATCATCATCAAGCACAACAAGACATTCCTGTCTGCGTACGCCCACAACAGTCAGCTTTTAGTGAAGGAGGGCCAGTCCGTCAAGAAAGGGCAAAAGATTGCCGAAATGGGCAATACCGATGCCGACCAAGTGAAACTGCATTTCGAGATACGCCGTTTCGGAAAACCGGTGGACCCGATGCAGTACCTTGACCACAAATCCTGACTGAGAGGGTGACGCCCCTCCGGTGCAGGACACATGCAACGGGGGAGTTATGAGTCATAACATTGATATCCTCGAAGAAGAGGAAGTCCTCGAAGTCGAAGTAGTGGTGGAAGAAGCGGTTGCTGAAGCCGAACACGATGAAGTTGCCGAAGCTCCGGCGGCTTACGAAGAAGTGGCGGATGTCACCCAGATTTATCTCAACGACATCGGCAACAATGCCCTGCTGACACCCCAGCAGGAATTGGAGCTGGCACGTCGGGTGGTCGATGGCGATTTTGAGGCACGCCAGCGCATGATTGAACACAATCTGCGGCTGGTGGTGAACATCGCCAAGCACTACATCAACCGTGGTCTGGCCTTGCTCGACTTGATCGAGGAAGGCAATATCGGCCTGATGCATGCACTGGAAAAGTTCGATCCGGAACGCGGTTTCCGCTTTTCCACCTATGCCACCTGGTGGATTCGGCAAAGCATCGAACGCGCGATCATGAATCAATCGCGCACCATTCGCCTGCCGGTACATGTGATCAAGGAACTCAATGTCTACCTGCGCGCGTCGCGCCATCTGGAAAGCCAGATCGGACGGGAACCGACGCAGGAAGAGATTGCCCACCTGGTTGGCCGACCGGTGGAAGACGTCCGCCGGGTCATGAGCCTGAATGAACGGATGGCTTCACTGGATGCGCCACTGGATATTGACCCAATGCTGTCCATCGGCGAATCCATCCCGGACGAGCAGCAGGAAGAACCAGAAATCCAGCTGCACAACAGCCGTCTGGAACGCTTTGTGCACGATTGGCTGGCCCAGCTGAACGATAAACAACGCATGGTGATTGAACGGCGTTACGGGCTCAATGGCCATGAAATCAGCACGCTGGAAGAGTTGGCCTCAACGCTCAACCTGACGCGCGAGCGGGTTCGGCAAATCCAGATTGAAGGATTGGAACAATTGCGGCGCATCCTGCGGCGCAAGGGTATTTCCAAGGATTTCGTGTTGTAGCAACAAGCCCTCGCACACTCACCATACCCCCTGCCCCGGCAGGGGGTTTTGCATTATTTCCACCGTAGCATGGTCATAACCGCAGTCGTTTGACTTCAGCGAGCCAGTGACGGACAGCGGCATCGGTTGGCGCTGGTCCGTAACGCAAGTCGGCGTAACGGAGAATCAACGGCTTGACCCGTTGATAATCGGCTTCGGGCAAGGCACGCGCCTTGCGTCGCACCTCCAGCGGGCCATCGGATGGCAACACGCGAATCTGCCGGGCCTGCAATTTGCGCCGCAGCAGCATCCAGCCCAATGGCAACGGGGAGGATGCCACCGGACGGCGACGCCACCACAGCCACATGGGTAGCGCAGCAAGCAGCCCCCCCCAGCAATAGCGCTCGCAGCACACTCCCCGCCTCAACATGCTGCCCCAACCCCAGTGCGTTGATACACACTCTGCTGACGCTGGGCATCGTAACCCACCACCCACTGCTGCCAGACAAACGCGGCGGTCTGCCAGTTTTGCCGAGCCGCCAGCCACCAGCCGGGTACGGCCCGATGCGTCAGCGGCAAGGTTTCCGCTGCACCAGCAACACTCTGTTCGATGCTCTGCTCCACCCGGTTGGGCGCAATCGCGGCGGTGGCATCGACACGTAGCCACTGCTGGCGCGACGGCAACCAGATTTCGCTCCGGCATGGGCGTCCGACGAGCGTATCTGCCAGAACCGCCCCACCGGATTGTATTCACCGCCCTGATAACCCACCACGACCCGGGCGGGCAAAGTTTAGGCGGCACGCGCCAGAAAGGTCAGCGCGCCAGCATAATGTTCGCAAAAGCCTTGCCGAGTAAGGAACAGGAATTGGTCGATACTGTTTTCGGCCAACCTTGGCGGCGTCAGCGTATAGCGGAAACCTTCCAGCCGGAAATGCTCCAACGCCGCCTGCACCCAGGCGCGGTCATCCGGACTGCGTTGCCACAGGCTTTCGGCCAACTGCCGGGCCTGCGGATTACCCGCTGGCAAGCGGCGATAAAATGCCTGCTCCTGAGCGCTCAACCGTGCATACACACTGGCACCACTGGCGCTGGCCAGACGATAACGGCGCAGATCATCGTTTTTTATCAGTTGCCGCAACGTCCCGCCCTGCGCCAGCGCCGTATCAGCGCTCCCCGGCAACGGGTAATCCAGCGCGGGCAGACGGCCTTCCTCCGGACGCGTGGTCAGGCTGTAATGCCAGACCTGACCGCCGCTCAGGCTGACGCGCTCCTGCTGTATGGCGTGCAGGTTGGACCAGCGCTGGCCATCAAAATCATCGAAGGTCATCACCCGCCAATACAAGGCCCGCCGCGGCGGAGCTGGCTCGTTGAATACTACGGAAAACACCGGGTCATGGCGCGGAATCAACTGGCTGATACTGCCCGGCTCCATCGAATCGGCCAGCCCGGTGCTGGCCGTATGGCGGCTATCCGGCATGGACCAGAGCGGCCCGGGCAAACGTGGCATCGCGACAAACAACACCAGCATCAACGGCAATGCCAGCAGCAGGCTGACTACGGCCGTGCGCCCGCTGCCAACCGGTGGCGTACCGGCCAACAGCGCCATCGCCCAGGTCAACGCCAGCAGCGTCAGCACCAGCCATGAGGCCGCCAGCGGCGACTGATCAAACAACAGCGGCATGGCCGCCAGGAAGAAACCGAGCGTCAGCAAGACCCGCCAGTCGCGCAGGTTTTGCGTTTCAAATGCCTTGAAGCCCACCAGCAGCAGTAACAGCGCCACACCGCCTTCGCGCCCCACCAGCGTGCGCAATGTCAGCCATAACAGCACCACCGGCACCACCACGGCCAACAACACCAGCCAACGCGGCGGCAGTGTACTACCCCGCCAGACGCCCCGGGCCCGGCTTAAGCCAGCATCACGGTAAACAGCCATGCCACCCAGCCAGGCAAGAAGAACAACAATGGCGCCGCGGTAATCAGCAGCGCCGCCAGCACCGCCAGTTGGCCCGGTCGATGTGCGATCTGGCTCATGCTGCATCCTCATGCAGCGCCAGCGTTTGTAGCGCTTGTCCGGGCGCGGCAGCAGCCGAATCGATAATCTCGTTGGGGAGTTGCAACACATAGCGCTGCCCTTGCTGCTCACACCGCAGCACCCGCCAGCACAAACGCGAGAGCCGCGCTTCATCATCCAGCGTGGACGGATAATCCTGCCAGCTCAACTGCTGCAGGCTGGCCGCACTCGCGCCGACAAAACGCTTGCTGACCAGCACATCCCGCCGCGCCAATACGTTCCGTGCGATATGCCGTGGGGCATCGCCCTGCTGATAGGGCTGCAAATGGGAAAAATCGTCGTGCCCGGATGGGCTGGCGCCTTCGCCCTGCCCTTGCTGCGCGGAAACCTGGTTGTCCGTCATATCCTCCTGCGGCGCGGGATAGACCAACAGGTTGGCCGAAAAACGCAGGTAGGCAAATGCCCGCACCAGCCCAAACGGCGCCTCACTCCACACCGTCATCAGCGGATAGGGCCATAACCCGCGCTGCGGCATGGGCACCGGCAACGACAACAGCAGCTCGCCGTGTGGCGAGAGATGGCCCGGCACATCACCACCCCGCAGCGTCGCCAGTCCCAGCCAGATGGCCCGGCCAAGGCCTTGTGTGTCCTTGATCTGCAGCGTGCACGGCATGCTCCCCCCCCGCGAACACAGGCTCCGAGGACTGCGGAGTCAACTGTAGGCTTACCAACTGCCGATAGGCCATAAGCACCGCCACCAGCAACAACGCCACCAGCCAGAAAGCCAGCGCATAGGCGAGGCTGACGGAGTAATTGAGCGCCCCCAGCCAGATGGCCGCCGCGACCAGCAACAAGGTCCAGCCAAAGCGTGTGGGCAGCAGGTAGATACGGCGCTGCGTCAGCGTGCAACTGGTTTCGCACGGGAGGCGGTTCAGCCACCATTGCCGCAGACGGCTAGGGGATGGCCACATGGTTGAGCAGCTGCATCATGTCATCGTCCTGTCTGGCACCGGGGCGTGAGGAGGCCAGACGATGGCTTAAGCAACGCTGGGGAACACGGCCTTGACGTCTTCCGGCAGCACGTGACTGCGCCCTTCCAGCAAGGCCAGGGCACGCGCCGCCGACAACAGCGCCAGACCGGCACGGGGGCTGAGGCCTGCGGCGAAGCGGTCGCTGCGGCGCGTGGCTTCGGCCAACTCCAGCACATATTCCGCCAAGGACTGACTGACCTTGACCTGCTGCACCTGCGCTTGCAGCTGTTGCAAATCGGCGGCACTCATGGCCGGAGCCATGCCCGCCAACAACTGGCGCCGGTCTTCGCCCATCAGCAAAGACAGCTCGGCCTCTCGCAGAGGGAAACCGAGGGAAATCCGCATGAGAAACCGATCCAGCTGCGACTCCGGCAACGGAAACGTGCCGAGTTGCTCCTTGGGGTTCTGCGTGGCGATCACGAAAAACGGCTGCGGCAAGCGGTGGGTTTCACCATCCAGCGTCACCTGCCGCTCTTCCATCGCCTCCAGCAAGGCCGACTGCACCTTGGGCGAGGCACGGTTGATTTCATCGGCCAGCAACACCGGCTGAATACCGGGCAACAAAACGGAAGTCAGAGGTCTGCCGGTCAAAGATATTTCCGCCGAGGATATCGGCTTACAACAAGTCGCTGGTGAACTGTACGCGACGGTAGTGCAAACCCAGCACCCGCGCCAGCCCGTGCGCCAGTGTGGTTTTTCCGACACCGGGCAAATCTTCGATCAGCAAGTGCCCACCCGCGATCAAACATGCCAGCGCCAGCCGAATCGGCCGGGACTTGCCCGGGATCAGGGTATTGAGTTGGCGATACGCCAAGGAGAGTGATTGCATTTATAAACGGTTACGAGCAGTATTTATCAAAAAATCATACAACAAAGCCCATCGTACGCAACAAGGAAACGCTCGTGTTTACCTGGCTCAAAAACCATCTGCACCGGGCAGGACTGACTGCCTACATTACCCATTCCGAGTGTCTGCAGCACAACATGGGGGAGGGACACCCGGAATGCCCCGAGCGGCTTACCGCCATTCGGGATCAACTCATGGCGTCACAGATCTTTGACAGCCTACAGGAAATCGATGCCCCGGAAGTGACCGAGCAGCAACTGGCGCGCGTCCACCCGCCACGCTACGTGGAATACATCGAATCCTGCACGCCCAGCGTGGGCACCTTCCGCATCGACCCGGATACCGCCATTGGCCCCGGCACGTTCCAGGGCAGCCAAACGCGCGGCGGGTGCTGTGGTCAAGGCGGTGGATCTGGTGTGTGAGGACAAGGTGCCCAATGCCTTCTGTGCCATCCGCCCACCCGGCCACCATGCCGAAAGCGCCAAATCCATGGGCTTTTGTTTCTTCAACAATATCGCCGTCGGCGTGGCACACGCCCTGTCGGTGTACCACTATGAACGGGTCGCCATCATCGACTTCGACGTGCACCACGGCAACGGCACCGAAGAAATCTTCAAGGACGATCCGCGCGTGATGATGCTGTCAATTTTTCAGCATCCGTTCTTCCCCTACTGCGGCGACCAGCCGCTGGGCAGCAACATGCACAACACGCCGCTCAAAGCAGCACCGGCCGCGAGTTCCGCGAAGTGGTGGAACACAGCTGGCTGCCGCTGTTGCACGATTTCCAGCCGCAGATGCTGTTCATCTCGGCTTACTTTGATGCGCACCGCGAAGACGATATGGGCACCATGGGGCTGGTCGAAGCCGATTACGAATGGGTCACGCGTCACCTGCTGCAAATCGCCAACCAGTATGCCGAAGGACGCGTGGTTTCCGTGCTGGAAGGCGGCTATGACCTCTCCTCGCTGGCACGCAGCGTCACGGCCCATATCAAGGCGCTGTCCGACGGCTAAGTCCGGGTTTTCGGCCAACCTGCGCATGAAAAAGCCGCCTTTAAAGGCGGCTTTTTTGTGGCGAGAGCGACCCGTTATCGGGGTTACTGCAGCGGCGTATCCTTACCGCTGGCCACATCACTCTTTTCACCGATCTTGCCTTCCTGCCCGGTCAAGAGGTTGATCAGGTTCGACTTGTGGCGATGCACCACCAGAATGGCGATGATGATGCAGGTGCCAAAATACACGCTGTGCGGGCCGACGATGAAATAGGCATACACCGGCACCAGCACGCTGGCAACGATGGCGGCCAACGAGGAGATCTTGATGACAAAGGCCATGAACAGCCAGCTGGCCAGCGCCGCCAACGCCAGCCAGACGTTAAAGCCGAACAGCACGCCCACCGCCGTGGCAACGCCTTTCCCGCCCTTGAAACCAAAAAATACCGGCCACATGTGCCCGATCAGCACGGCCAGCGCCGCCATGGCGATGGCTTGCTCGCCCAGTCCATAGCGCGGCCCAACCCACGCCGTCAGCGCCACCGCCAACCAGCCCTTGGCGCCATCGCCCAGCAGCGTCAGCACCGCGGCCAGCTTGCGGCCAGAGCGCAACACGTTGGTGGCACCGGGGTTTTTTGAGCCGTAACTGCGCGGGTCGGCCATACCCATGGCACGGCTGACAATCACGGCAAACGACAGGGAACCGATCAGGTAGGCGGCAACAACAAATGCAAAAGCTGTTGTGGTCATGGCTTATCCACTAGAATACAAGGCTTCGGATTTTACGGTATCGGGCGGCAAACCCCAACCGCCGCAACTGAATGGACATCATATTTCTGCGCCAAGTGCGTGCCGACACCGTTATCGGTGTCTACGAATGGGAGCGTCAGGCTCCGCAGACCATTGAACTGGATCTGGAAATCGGCATCCCCAGCGAGGTGCCGTGCCACAGCGACGACATTGGCGACACCATCCACTATGGCGTGGTGGTGGAACGGCTGCGCAAGGCGTTGGCCGAACAACATTTCCTGCTGATCGAGGCGTTGGCCGAATACATTGCCAAGATGATCCGCGAGGATTTCGGCGCGCCGTGGGTCAAGGTTTCCGTCACCAAACTGGGCATCTTGCCCGGCGTAAAATACGTCGGCGTCCTGATCGAGCGCGGCCACCGCCCGCGTTAAACAAAAAAGTCCCGCCCGGCGGGACTTTTTTCATCACAACACTCTCATTCCGGCTGGTTGCGCATGAAATCGGCGGTGTTGTAGAACGCCTCAATCAGCTTCTGTTTCAGCCACTCCTCCACCATCAGCTCATCCACCGCCTTCTTCATGCAGTACATCCACTGATCGCGCGCACTGCTGTCCACCGGAAACGGCGCGTGACGCATGCGCAAGCGCGGATGGCCAAATGCCTCCATGTACAACGACGGGCCACCGAGCCAGCCGGACAAGAACATGAACAGCTTCTGGCGCGATCCCGCCAGATCCGCCGGATGCATCTCACGCAGCGCCTTGACCGACGGGTCGCTATCCATGATGTCGTAGAAGCGGTCGACCAGCCAGCGCACCACGCCCTCGCCTCCCAGCAACTGATACGGCGTCATCTCCTGCATGTTGTTCACTCCCCCTTAACCGGTTTGACCAAGGCGGCGGCTTGCTGCGCGCGCGAGCGGGCGGTTTCCACGTCCTCGGCGCGCACTACGGCCACGCCCATGCGACGGCGCACAAAACTTTCCGGTTTGCCAAACAGGCGGATATCCGCGCCCGGCACGGCCAGCGCTTCGGCCAACCCTTCGTAGGCAATGCCGAGCGGCGGCCATGCCACCATAGATCACGGCCGACGCTCCCGGGCTTTGCAGACTGGCATCCACCGGCAAGCCAAGAAGGGCACGCGCGTGCAGATCAAACTCCGAGAAGCGCTGAGTCGCCAGCGTCACCAGCCCGGTATCATGCGGACGCGGGCTGACCTCGGAAAACCACACTTGATCACCCTTGACGAACAGCTCCACCCCAAACAGCCCACGGCCGCCCAGCGCCTCGGTCACCGCCTTGGCCATGTCACGCGCGCGCTGCAAGGCCAGTTCACTCATCGCCTGCGGCTGCCAGCTTTCCACGTAATCACCGCTTTGCTGACGATGGCCAACCGATGCACAGAAATGCGTGGCAATGCCGCCCTGACCATCACTGGCGCGCACGGTCAGTTGGGTAATTTCATAATCAAAATCGATAAAACCTTCGACAATGACGCGGCCCTTGTCGACCCGGCTAAGCACTAACGGCATAGTTCCGTGCGGCCTCAACATCTGCCGGGCCTTTCAACAGCGATTGCCCCTTGCCGCTGGAGGACATCACCGGCTTCACCAGACACGGATAGCCGATGCTCGGCATCGATGGCGGCCTGCAATTCGGCCAGACTGGAGGCAAACGCGTAAGGCGAAGTCGGCAACCCCAACTCTTCGGCGGCCAGACAGCGGATGCCTTCACGGTTCATGGTCAGATGTGCGGCACGCGCAGTCGGAATGACTTCGGCCAACCCATCGGCCTCGATACGCAGCAGCTCGTCCGTGGCAATGGCCTCGATCTCCGGCACAATCAGGTGCGGTTTGACCTGTTCCACCAGACGACGCAATGCCTGCGCATCGGACATGTCTATTACGTAGTGATGATGAGCTACCTGCATGGCGGGGGCCCGGGGATAACGGTCTACCGCGATGGTTTCCACCCCCAGCCGCTGCAAGGCGATGACCACTTCCTTGCCCAGTTCCCCGCTGCCCAGCAGCATGACCTTGAGCGCACTGTTGCTCAGCGGCGTTCCGATACGCATGGCGATTCTCCCCAGTGATGAATGGCTTAGGCATCTTACCACGAGCACCGCTTACCAACTTGACGTGCGACAGCAGAACTGGCTGTCGCTTCATACCCCGGTAAAGGCAAACTCCACCGGGGGGCGTTGCCCGGAAATGATGGCAGCCAGCGCACGACCAGAACCCGGGCCTTCAGTCCAGCCCAGCGTGCCGTGGCCCGTATTCAGATACAGGTTGCGATAGCGCGTGCGGCCGATCAGCGGCACGTTGCCCGGTGTCGCCGGGCGCAAGCCGGTCCAGAAACGCGCCTCGTTCCAGCGGCAGGCATCGGCAAACAGCATTTTGCCGTGTCGGATCAGGGCCTGACAGCGCACGGCATTGAGGGCGGTGGAGTAGCCGTTGAGTTCAGCCGTACCGGCAATGCGCAGGTTGTCCCCCAGCCGCGAGATGAAAATCTTGTGCTCTTCGTCGGTGATACTCACCATGGGCGCGGCCGAGGCGTCCTGCAGCGGCAAGGTGGCGGAATAGCCTTTGAGCGGATAAACCGGCAATGCCAAACCGAGCGGCCGGGCCAGCAGAGGCGAGTAACTCCCCAGCGCCAGCACATAGGCATCGGCCTTGAGGCTATCGAAGGCCCCGTCCGGGCGCGTCACCGAAATGGCGCCAATCTGCTCACCGTCATGCTCCAGCGCGTTGATGCGGGTGCCGTAGCAGAACTCCACCCCGCGTGCGGCGGCCATGTCGGCCAACCGGCTGGTAAACAGATGTACGTTGCCGGACTCGTCGTCTTCGCAGAAGGTGGCCCCTGCCAGACGTGGTGCCGGTTAAGCCAGTGCCGGTTCCAGCGCGGCCAGCTCCTCGACCGTGATCAGCCGCTTGTTGACCCCAAACTGCTGCATGACCGCGGCAGTGTGTGCCGCTTCGTCCACCTCCTGCTGCGACCACAGCAAGGTGACAATGCCGCGGGAGAGCTGCTGATAATCGATGCCGGTCTGTTCGCGCAAGGCAATAAAGGTTTCGCGGCTGAACTTGCCAAGGTTGAGCATCTGCACCATGTTGTGATGCACCCGGCTACGGCGGCATTCCCACAAGAACTGCAAGCCCCAGCGCCATTGCGCCGGGTCCAGCCGTAAACGGAACAACAGCGGCGCATCTTCCTTGAGCAACCACTTGAGGGCCTTGAAGGGTGCCGAGGGCTTGGCCCGGTGGTTCGGACTGACTGACGGAAATCTGCCCGCCGTTGGCGAAGCTGGTTTCCCGCCCGGCGCCACTGGCCCGGTCCACCACCACGACCTCATGGCCGTGTTCCGCCAGAAACCACGCCGTGGATACCCCGACCACGCCCGCCCCCAGAACCGCGACTTTCATCTTTCCTCTCCGGCAGCAAACAAAACGGGCAAGCCGACCTTGCCCGTCATTTGAAACGTCAGATGGTAACGCCGCCATCGGGCAATCTCAATGGGGATAGCCCGGACAGCCGCGCCTACTGCGGTCAGGATTTGTGCACGCGCTCGTAGACCGTCTTGCCGCGCAGATGGAAATACTCGGAGGCAAAATAGAAGTTCTCCGAATGGCCGACAAACAGCAGTCCCTCCGGCTTGAGCAACGGCACAAAGCGCTTGAGCACGCCAAACTGGGTCTCGCGGTCAAAGTAGATCATCACGTTGCGGCAGAAAATGGCATCGAACTGTTTATGTAACAGCCAGTTGTGTTCGATCAGGTTCAGCCGCTGGAAGGTAATCATGTTGCGTAGCACCGCCTTGGCCTGAAATTGCCCATCCGGCAACTTGTCGAAATACTTGCTGGCATAACCCGCCTTAAACAAACGCGCCACCTTGTCGGCGGGATAAATCCCTTTTCGGCCAACCTCCAGCACGCTGGTATCCAGTGTCGGTCGCCAGAATCGAAATAGACGGCCGGTGCCCGTGCGGAAA
Organism: Paludibacterium denitrificans; assembly: GCF_009707705.1. Taxonomy (GTDB): domain Bacteria; phylum Pseudomonadota; class Gammaproteobacteria; order Burkholderiales; family Chromobacteriaceae; genus Paludibacterium_A; species Paludibacterium_A denitrificans. Next base: position 886,245 of record NZ_WLYX01000001.1, read on the forward strand.
AGCCTCCAGCGCAGTGATGGCAAGGGAATATGGCTCCTCGCCGGTGGAGGCGGCGGCGCACCAGATGCTCAAGTCGTTGGTCCCGGCGGCGGCACGTTGTTTGAGATGCTCGGCCAGAATCGGGAAATGATGCTCTTCACGGAAAAAGAACGTCAGATTGGTGGTCAGCGCATTGACGAATTGCTCGAACTCGCGCTTGCCTGCCAGCGATGACAGGAAATCGACATAGGCAGCAAAGCTGGTCAGTTTCAATTCGCGGATACGGCGCACCAGACGGCCATACACCATATCCTTCTTGGAAGGATTCAGCGCGATGCCCGCTTCCTTGTAAATCAGTGCGCGGATACGCTCGAAATCCGCATCGCTGAATGCGAACTCACGATTGAACTCAATCTTGGGCAGGGTGATCGGTGGCAGCTTGGTCATCGGCGCTCTCAACAAAAAAGCCCGGGTCAATACCCCGGGCTTCTATCTTATCCTGTCTGACGGCACTCAGACAGAGAAGGATGAGCCACAACCGCAAGTGGTAGTGGCATTCGGGTTGCGAATCACAAACTGCGAACCCTCCAGGGCTTTCCTGATAGTCGATCTCGGCACCAACCAGATACTGGTAGCTCATCGGATCAACCAGGGAACGTCACGCCGTCACGCTCGATCGAGGTGTCATCTTCGTTGGCAATTTCATCAAACGTGAAACCGTACTGAAAGCCCGAGCAACCACCACCGGTCACGAACACACGCAGTTTCAGATCAGGATTGCCTTCTTCCGCGATCAGGTCGCGTACTTTGTTGCACGCGCTATCGGTAAACGCGATCGGGGACGGCATTTCGGTTGCAGCAGCAGTCATGTTAAACCTCGCAAATCAGTAAAATTCCCATATGCCCAGCCACCAATCGTGCAACACGACGGCCACCGGCTATCACCTACTATTTTAGTCGGATATTAGGGCAGATGGCGAGCTTTCAAGCTATGCCGTTACGGCAGCAACGGCACAATGTCCAAACCGGCGTTCTCGGGTTGGCCGAACATCAGGTTCATTACCTGCACGGCCTGACCGGAAGCCCCCTTCACCAGATTGTCTTCCACCACCAGAATGATCAGCAGATCGCCATTTCCCGGGCGATGCAAGGCGATGCGCGCCGTGTTGGAACCGCGCACGGAACGCGTTTCCGGATGGCTGCCAGTCGGCAACACGTCAACAAACGGCTCACCGGCAAAACGCTGTTCAAACAGGGACTGGAAGTCGGTTTCCAGCGCATCCGGCTTAATCCGCGCATAAATGGTGGAATGAATCCCGCGGATCATCGGCGTGAGGTGCGGTACAAAGGTCAGCTTCACCGGTGCGCCATGAATGGTGGACAAACCTTGCTCGATTTCCGGCAAGTGACGGTGGCCAGCCACGCCATAGGCCTTGAAATTGTCACCGGCTTCGGCCAACAAGCCACCCACCGCCGCCTTGCGGCCCGCGCCGGAGACGCCGGACTTGCAGTCGGCAATCAGCGTCTGGGTATCAATCAACGACTTGCCGCCTTCCAGCAGCGGCAACAGGCCCAACTGCACGGAGGTGGGATAGCAGCTAAGCCATACCGATCAGGCGTGCCTGCTTGATCGCTTCACGATTCACTTCCGGCAGGCCATACACGGCTTCGGCCAACAGGTCGGTACAGGAGTGCTCCATCGCATACCATTGCTGGAACACCGCCGGGTCTTTCAGACGGAAGTCAGCCGCCGGGTCGATCACCTTGACGCCCGCCGCCAGCAGCTCGCGCGCCTGCGCCATGGCCACACCGTGCGGAGTGGCAAAAAACACCACGTCGCATTCGGTCAACGGCGTTTCATCCGGAGTGGAGAAGGCGATGTCCACGCGACCACGCAAGCTGGGGAACATGTCGGCCACTTTCATGCCAGCCTCTTTGCGCGAGGTCACAGCCGTAACCTTGGCCTCGGGATGCCCTGCCAGCAAACGCAACAATTCGACTCCGGTATACCCCGTGCCGCCGACGATACCCACCTTGATCATTCCGGGCTTCCTTCTGAGAAATGGTCCAAAGCCAGAAGTCTAAGGAGTACGCCATGGCAACGCAACAAAAGTTGCCACCCGCCCTCTCCGACAACCAGACAAAACAAAAGCCGCCCAGTGGGCGGCTTGCTGTGAAACAGTAAGTAAGCGGATTAACGCTTGGAGAACTGTTTGGCGCGGCGAGCTTTGCGCAGGCCAACTTTCTTACGTTCAACTTCACGAGCATCGCGAGTCACGAAGCCAGCGGTGGACAGAGCCGGTTTCAGGGCGCTGTCGAAGTCGATCAGGGCACGGGTGATGCCGTGACGGATAGCACCCGCTTGGCCGGTTTCACCACCACCTACAACGTTTACCTTGATATCGAAAGATTCGAGGTTTTCGGTCAGGGTCAGCGGCTGGCGGATAACCATGCGGCCGGTTTCACGAGCAAAGTATTCGTCAACAGGTTTGCCGTTAACGATAATCTGACCGGAACCTTTTTGCATGAACACGCGAGCAACAGAGCTCTTGCGACGACCGGTGCCGTAGTAATATTTACCGTTCATTTCTATGCCTTAAAATCAGATTTCCAGCACTTTGGGCTGTTGGGCTGTGTGCGGGTGCTCAGTACCGGAGTACACCTTGAGCTTCTTGATCATGGCGTAGCCCAGCGGACCCTTCGGCAGCATGCCTTTTACGGCTTTTTCCAGAACGCGTTCCGGGAACTGGTTTTGCAGTTCGGTGAAGTTGCGTTCGTAGATACCACCCGGGTAGCCGGTATGACGGTAATATTTTTTGTCCTGAGCCTTGGCACCGGTAACGCGCAATTTCTCAACGTTTACGACAACGATGTAATCACCGGTGTCAACGTGAGGGGTGTATTCCGCTTTGTGCTTGCCACGCAGACGGCGGGCAATCTCAGCCGCGAGGCGGCCCAGCACCTTATCGGAGGCGTCGACCACGTACCACTCGCGCTTTACTTCATGCGGCTTGGCAGAAAAGGTCTTCATGGAAATCTTCCATCGTAATTCTTGAAAGTTCCGGATTCTATTACAGTGGTGTTTAGACTGTCAAACCCTTGTGAGACAACAAGAAACAACACCACAAACTGTGGCGTGAAATGACCTGTCGGGCGCTGTCTATAGGTGGTTTTTCCTGTCTCAGCGGGCGACGGATCGCACACCACCAGCGCAGGCAAAAAAAAGCGCAATCGATTCTGATTGCGCCAAGTTCCACCTAAAGAAGGAGGATGGAGGAGACAACACCAAAACGCACACATTGCATGCAACGTCCTGATGCAGATTCGATTATCTGCCATGCATGCGGAACTTGGCAAGATTTTTGTGCGGTGCACGATAAAATGTCACGACCATTTCTACAACACACTCAAAACCTGGGCAAAACCACGGGAAATGGCCACTGAAATAGGCCTATGGATTGGTGTAACTGGCCTGACAGCGCTAGCAAAACGCTTTTTTTGTCATTGCTGCATCGCAACAATTATTACTTGGCAAACCTGCATCGCACACATCCAGCCCGCTACGTAAGCTCCGGTACTACTACGGTTTGATCAATCGCCGCTAATTTCGTGCTGCAAAGCCGTCAGCAAGCGGGAGGAGCCAAAACGGAAATGCTCGGCCGTCACCCACTCCGCGCCCATCACATGCTCGGCCAGATCGATGTACTCGGCAGCCTGCTCCACCGTTTGCAACTGGCTTAAGCGGCTTTGAACCCGCAGCGGCCACCACTGGCGCGGATAGCGGTCAGCATGATACCGGCGGCTTCCAGTGTGCACCCCACTGCCACCGTGCCGGTCGAGGTCTTGATGAAATCAGCGAAGCCGGCGATGGCGAGCAGGCTGGCATCCCGAATCTGCCGTGGGCTATCCAGTTCACCCGTTTCCAGTATCACCTTGAGCGTTTTCTCACCACAGGCGTCCTTGCAGGCTTCCACCAATTCGGCGGCCAGTTCTGCCTGCCCTTGCTGGAATGCCCGATAGGGAAACACGACATCAACTTCATCGGCGCCATCGGCGATGGCCGCACGGGTTTCTGCCACGGCCTGCGCCACATCGTCCGAGCCATGCGGGAAGTTGGCAACGGTTGCCACACGGACCTGCGCCAGGCCCAGTTCGTTCAGCGTTTGCCGCGCCAGTCGCACAAAAGCAGGCCGGATGCAGACGGCAGCAACCGTACCGGCAGCACTGCGAGCTTGCTGACACAGCGCGACAATGCTGTCGGCGGTATCGTTGGGATTGAGGCTAGTCAGGTCCAGCATGGCTAGCGCCCGACGGGCAACAGGAGTCAGTTCACTCATGGAATTCTCTCGAAAAAACACAACGGCCAACCCTGCCAAGGTTGGCCGAAAAAGCTAAACGGCGATGGCCCGCGCCGGGCTAGCCAATCGTTATACGCGGCGCGCTTCGATCACGCCTTGCAGGTCGCGGATACGCCCCAGCACGCGGTTGATGTCGTTGAGGTTGCGCACTTCCACGGTAAAACCCATCTTGGCATGCAGGTCGCGCGACAGAGTGTTGACCGCGATCAGGTTGAGCTTTTCCCGCACCAGCACGTCGGAAATATCGCGCAGCAGGCCGGTGCGATCCAGCGACTGCACCTCGATATCAATCGGGAACACGCTGTTTTTCTGGTCGCCCCATTCGGCGGTGATCAGCCGTTCGGGCGCGTCAGCCGACAGGCGCTTGAGCGTGACGCAGTTGGCGCGGTGAATGGAAATGCCACGTCCCTTGGTGACGAAGCCAACCACGGCGTCGGGCGGTGCCGGTTTGCAGCACTTGGCCAGCACCGTCATCAGGTTATCCACGCCTTCGATCAGAATGCCACCCGAATCATGATGGCCCTTGCTGGCTCTGATCAGGCTGGCCGGATTGACCTCGGCGGGCGCCGCCGGTGCAAAGCTGTCGATCGCCTGAGCAACCGAGCGCGTGGTCAGTTCGCCATGCCCCAGCGCGCCGTACAGCTCGTCCAGCTTGGCGTAGCCGAGCTTTTCGGCCAACGCATTGAAATTGGGTTGCATCCCTTGGTGGCGTGACAGTTCGCGCTCAAACAGCTGCCGACCGGTTTCACGTACCGTATCGGCATTTTGCAGACGGATATACTGCCGAATCTTGGAAATGGCGCGATGGCTTTTCACCCAGCCGTCGTGCAGCCAGTTGACCGACGGCCCGCCTTCCTTGGCGGTCAGGATTTCCACGCGCTGACCGTTTTGCAGCGGCGTGGATAACGGCACGATCTGCCCTTCCACCTTGGCGCCACGGCAGCGGTGGCCCAGATCAGAGTGGATGGCGTAGGCAAAGTCGATGGGCGTGGCGCCATGCGGCAGCGCCAGAACCCGCCCTTGCGGCGTCAGCACGTAGATGGTGTCGGTAAACAGCTCGGTCTTGAAGGCTTCGGCCAACCCTTCGCGATCTGACATTTCCTCACGCCAGTCCAGCAGCTGGCGCAGCCGGGAGATTTTCTCCTCGTACTGCGCATCGCCCTTGCCGCCTTCCTTGTAGCGCCAATGCGCGGCCACGCCGAATTCGGCATGTTCGTGCATGTCGAAGGTGCGGATCTGTACCTCCAGCGCCTTGTCTTCCGGTCCGATCACGGCGGTGTGCAGGCTACGGTAGTTATTGGCCTTGGGGTGGCTAATGTAGTCGTCGAACTCGCCGGGAATGGGCTGCCACATGCTGTGAATCAGCCCCAGCACGGTGTAGCAGTCCGGCAGTTTTTCCACCGGGATGCGCACGGCGCGGATGTCGTACAGCTCGGAGAAATCGAGTTTTTTCTTCTTCATCTTTTTCCAGATGGAGAAGATATGTTTTGGCCGCCCCGCCACTTCGCCCTTGATACCGGCTTTTTTCAGTTCGTTGCGCAGCGCTTCCAGCACGCGGCCGATATAGTCGATACGCTCCAGCCGCCGCTCGTCCAGCAACTTGGCGATTTTCTTGTAGCTTTCCGGCTCGACATGACGGAAGCCGAGGTCTTCCAGCTCCCATTTGATCTGCCACACCCCCAGTCGGTTGGCCAACGGGGCGAAGATGTCCAGCGTTTCGGTAGCGATGCTGTGACGCACAGCTTCATCCGCCACGTGCGGCAGGTAATGCATGGTCTGGGTCCGCCGAGGCCAGCTTGATCAGCACCACGCGGATATCTGCCACCATCGCCAGCAGCATCTTGCGCATGGTTTCCGCCTGCCGCGCCCGCTCTTCCGGGGTATCCAGCTTGTCCAGCCGGGCGATTTCGGTAATCCGCCGTACGCCGTTGACACCATCCACCAGTACCGCCACGGTCTTGCCAAAGCTGCTGGTCAGCCACTCCTGCCAGTCGGCACGATAATCCGGCACGCAAAACAGCAAGGCAGCGGCGATGGCGTCGGGCAGCAGGTTCAGGTCGGCCACGATGGCAGCGGCTGACACGGCATGGCTAAACACGTCCTCGCCGGTATGCGCAAGTCGCTTGCCCTGATACAGCTCACGCGCGGCCTCAAAGGCGCGCGCCAGCATCACCCGGTCCTCGACGGACAAGGTCGCGGACAATTGTTCAAGCCACTGATGCGGATCAGCGGCGCTTACCAACGTATCGGCCACGGAGCGGACTACGGAAACCATATCGATCTAGTTCTTGGCGGTCAGGCCATTTGATTCGGTTGTTGGGGAGGCGGCAAGCCGCCGGGCCGGTACAGCTCAGACCTGTTCGGCCAACCTGAGCAGCAAGCGCCGTACCGGCGCTGGCACGCCGTAAGCATCGGGCGCGGCCAACAGGTCAAACCAATTGCCATTATTCTCCTTTACCGCCGTCGCGGAAAGAGCCTCCAGCCGCACCGGTAACGGCGTAATGATCAACCGGTAATGGGAAAACACGTGTTCCAGTTCCGGCCGGTTAAGCAAGACGTCGCCCAGACCGGTTGCGGCCAGCCAATCGTCCACCGCTTGCGAGCTGTCAAACTCCGGCAAGGACAGCAAGCCCCCCAGATTCCGGTCGGCGGCCGCCGCTGCAACCACACTTTATGTCCGTGGCAGGCCAGCAGCATGACGGTATGCCGCGTCGGCAAGGCTTTTTTGGGGCGCGGCGTGGGTAACTCTGCCGTCCGGCCGCTTTGCCAGGCAACACAGCCATCACGCATCGGGCAGTTTTCGCAGGCCGGTTTGCCACGGCGACACACCGTCGCGCCCAAATCCATTAGCCCTTGCGTGTAGGCGGTCATATCGGCGGGCGGTGGCGGCAACAGCTTTTCGGCCAACGTCCACAACCGCTTTTCTACCGCCCGCTCGCCGGGAAACCCTTCAATACCAAAGCAGCGCGTCAATACCCGTTTGACATTACCATCCAGAATGGTTTCCCGCTGGCCAAAAGCAAAGGCGGCAATCGCTGCGGCCGTGGAGCGCCCCACGCCCGGCAAGCGTTCTATCTGCTCGCGCTCACACGGAAAGACTCCGCCAAATTCGTCGCGCACCATCTGCGCCGCCTTGTGCAAGTTGCGCGCGCGCGAGTAATAACCAAGGCCGCTCCATTGCGCCAGCACCTCGTCTACCGAGGCAGCCGCCAGCGCAGCAATATCGGGGAAATGCTGCAAAAACCGGTCATAGTAGCCCAACACACTGCTAACCTGAGTCTGCTGCAGCATGATCTCCGACAGCCACACCCGATAAGCATCGCGCACCTGCCACGGCAGACCGTGCCGCCCGTGCTGTTGCTGCCGGGCGATCAAACGCGCGGCAAAAGCCTGTTCCAACATGATATTTCTTTGCTGCAATCGAACCGGAGATGGTACCGGAAAGCACAGGCGGCACCAAGCAGCAGGCCAGCAAATACGATAGAATGAAACATTGTTCAAAAAGGATGTTTCATGGCTACTTTCCGCTCCCGCCAGCGCGCCCAATTGCGCCGCGATACCAACAGCCGCGACCCTGCCACCGGCTCGTGCCATGGCGGGCAGCCAGCAACACCCAGCAGCAACGGCCCGTTGATTCAGAAAAAGCCATCCTCGGGCGCCCCCAGCAACACCGCTCCACGCGAACCCTACGCTGGACGGCGTCCCGGCCCTGCCGGAGGCAAACCGTCATTTGGCCGCGATAACCCGCGCCAAGATGAAGGTCGCCGCTTCGAACGAAACGAACGAGGCAACACTCCACGCTTCGAACGCCGCGATGATGAACGCAAGCCATTCAATCGTGAGCACTCAGCCACCGGCGCCAAGCCGCCGTTCAACCGAGAGGCACCGCGTCAAGGCGAAGGCCGCCGCTTCGAACGCGACGAACGCAGCAGCAACCCGCGTTTCGAGCGCCGCGATGACGAACGCAAACCTTACAGCCGGGACCGTGGCCCGTCTGGCCCGAAACCACTATTCGGCCAGAGCGACAAGCCGCAAGGCGAAGGCCGCCACTTTGAACGCGACGAGCGCGGTAGCAACCCGCGTTTCGAGCGACGTGATGACGAGCGCAAACCTTACAGCCGTGACCGTGGCCCATCCGGCCCGAAACCGCTATTCGGCCAGAGCGACAAGCCGCAAGGCGAAGGCCGCCGGTTTGAACGCGACGAGCGCAGCAATGCACCGCGTTCCGAGCGCTGCGATGACGAGCGCAAACCTTACAGCCGTGACCGTGGCCCGTCCGGCCCGAAACCACTGTTCGGCCAGAGCGACAAGCCGCAAGGCGAAGGTCGCCGTTTCGAGCGTGACGAGCGCGGCAGCAACCCGCGTTTCGAGCGCCGCGATGACGAACGCAAACCTTACAGCCGGGACCGTGGCCCGTCCGGCCCGAAACCGCTGTTCGGCCATGGCGACAAGCCGCAAGGCGAAGGTCGCCGCTTTGAGCGTGACGAGCGCAGCAACGCACCGCACGCTAACGACACAGATACGCGACAAAGCCGTTGGCACTACAGCGACAACCGTCAACCCGGTGGTTTGAAGCCGTTGGCAGCACCGCATCGGCTGGAAACACCGCATGGCCGTCAACAGCGCCACCAGGCCGATGCCCAACACAAGCCCGCAGCAACACGCCGTCTTCGCTTACCCGGCAATGTCACAAGCGCGACTGAAAGACGCTGAACTCGGCCTGTTTGCGCCGTGTCCGCGCGGGCTGGAAGGCATACTGGCCAAGGAATTGACGGCATGCGGGGCGCGAAACGTGGATGCGACCGATGGCGGCGTACGCGCCTCCGGCAATATGGACGTGATCATGCGCGCCAACCTGATGAGCCGTACCGCCAGCCGCATTCTGCTCAAGTTGGCCGAAGGTCCTTATCGCAGCGAACACGACATCAACCGTCTGGCCATGTCGATCGACTGGCCGCGCTGGTTTGACGTGCAGCGCAGCATCAAGGTCAAGACCGATGGCATTGGCACCACCGTGCGCAGCCTCGATTACATCTCGCTGACGGTCAAAGACGCCATCTGCGACCGCTTCCGCCCTGGCACAACTCGGGCGGCCCAACGTGGACACGCGCCAGCCGGACATGCGCATCCACACCTTCCTCACCCGTGACCACGCCATCATCTATCTGGACACCAGCGGCGAACCGCTGTTCAAGCGTGGCTGGCGCGAGGAAACCGGCGAAGCGCCGCTCCGCGAGAACCTGGCGGCAGGCATTCTGCTGCTGGCTTAAGCTACGATGGCAGCCAGCCGCTGATTGATCCGCTGTGCGGCAGCGGCACCTTTCTGGTTGAAGCCGCCGATATCGCGCTACAGCGGGCACCGGGGCGCCTGCGCCGCTTTGCCTTCCAGAAACTGCGCGAATTCGATGCCCTGAGCTGGGAAGCCTTGCAAAACGAGGCAAGGTTGGCCGAAAAACCGCTATGCAAGCTGGCAATCGCCGGTTCCGACCGCGATGCGGAAATGATCCGCGTCACCCGTCACAATCTGGAACTGGCCGGGCTCGCCACCGCCGTGGACACCAAGGTGCAGGATATTCTGGATGTCCGCCCGACCGCGCCGCATGGCCTGATCGTCAGCAACCCGCCCTACGGCGTGCGGCTGGATGAGCAGGACGCACTGGCGGCATGGTATCCCCAGTTGGGTACGTGGCTGAAAAACCATTTTTGCCTAGCTGGACGGTCCATCTGCTCAGCGGTGACCTGCGCCCTGGCGAAACTGATCCACCTGTCGCCCAAGCGCCGTACGCCGCTGTATAACGGCTCGCTGGAATGCCGCCTGTTCATGATCCAGATGGTGGCAGGCAGCGCTCGGCGCGAAAAACCGTCTGCTGACAAGCAGGAATAAGCACTAATCGCCGGGCAGGCCCTCCTGCCCGGCCGGTGCGCGTGCCATAATCATCGCCATCTCAAGATACCGATGCCCGGCCCGCTGCATGGAAACCTCTTTTCTCTCCGCCACCATTCTGCTGATCCTGATTACCGACCCGCTCGGTAACATTCCGCTGTTCATCACCGCCCTCAAGCAAGTCAAACCGGAACGCCGCAAGCACGTGGTATTGCGTGAATGCCTGATCGCCTTCACCGTGCTGCTGATTTTCATGTTCTTCGGGCGCGACTTTCTGGAGGTGATGCACCTGACCGACGAATCGGTACGCATTGCCGGTGGCGTGATTCTGTTCCTGATTGCCATCAAGATGATTTTCCCCGGCGAAGGCAGCGTGTTTGGCGGCGACCACATGCACTCCGAGCCATTCATCGTGCCCATTGCCATTCCGCTGATTTTAGCCCCGTCTGCCATGGCCACGGTGCTACTGATGTCCACGCGCGAACCCACGCGCATGCTGGAATGGGTCGGTGCGCTCACCCTGTGCATGCTGGTCACGACCGTGGTGTTCCTGTTCTCCGGCAAACTGCAAAAACTGCTGGGCGAACAAGCCATTACCGCGCTGGAGCGGCTGATGGGGCTGGTCCTTACCGCCATCGCCATTGAAATGTTGCTCGGCGGCATCGCCTCGTACATCCGCCAGTTTCACTAATGCCCACGGCATGACCTGTCCAATAAATGGTGATGGCAGGATGACAGCAACGGCCATGACAAAGCCACCTCTTAGGGATTTCGGCAATTAGCCCAAGGCTTGCAGGCTGCTAGCATGGTGAGAAAAGGGCCACTTCGAGCCCGAATGCCAGAATAAAACCAACGCTAGAGAGACCGTTCATGCAAGCTAAAAAACCGTTTTATGCGCGGCTGTACTTTCAGGTACTTGCCGCCATCGCCATCGGCATCCTGCTGGGGGCATTCTTTCCGTCCACAGCGGCCAAGATGAAACCGCTAGGGGATGCCTTCATCAAACTGATCAAGATGATGATTGCCCCGATCATCTTCACCACGGTGGTGGTGGGCATTGCCAAGATGGGCAACATGAAGGAAGTGGGCCGCGTCGGCGTCAAGGCGCTGTTTTACTTTGAAGTGGTTACCACGCTGGCACTGGTTATCGGTCTGGTAGTGGTCAATGTGCTGCAACCGGGTTTAAGCCCTGAACGTTGACCCGAGCACGCTGGACACCAAGTCCATCGCCAAGTTCACCGCCAGTGCCAAGGAAATGAACACGGTTGATTTCCTGATGCACATCATTCCTGACACGGTAACCGGCGCGTTTGCCACCGGTGAAATCCTGCAGGTTCTACTGTTCTCCGTGCTGCTGGGTCTGGCGCTCACACACATGGGCAAGCGCGGTGACGCCGTCATCGAGTTCCTCGACGATCTGTCCCACGCCCTGTTCGGCGTCATCAACCTGCTGATGAAGCTGGCCCCTATCGGCGCCTTTGGTGCCATGGCCTTTACCATCGGCAAATACGGAGTGGGTTCGCTCAAACAGCTCGGCTTCCTGATGCTGTGCGTCTACATCACCTGTTTTGCCTTCGTGTTTGTGGTACTGGGCCTGATTGCACGCTTCAACGGCTTCAGCATCTTCAAATACCGGCGTACATCAAGGATGAAATCCTGCTGGTACTGGGTACCTCGTCGTCGGAATCCGCGCTACCGGGCATGATGAACAAGATGGAAAAACTGGGCTGCTCCAAACCGGTTGTCGGCATGGTGATTCCAACCGGCTACTCGTTCAACCCGGACGGCACCTCCATCTACCTGACCATGGCCGCCGTGTTCATCGCACAGGCTACCAACGTACAACTGTCGCTGGGTGAAGAGCTGGGCATCATCGGCGTGTTGCTGCTCACCTCCAAGGGTGCCGCTGCCGTGACCGGTGGTGGCTTCATCACCCCGGCTGCCACGCTGGCCACCATGGGCGGCAAGCTGCCGGTAGAAGGCCTGGCCTTGCTGATTGGTATTGACCGCTTCATGTCCGAAGCCCGCGCCATTACCAACCTGATCGGTAACGGCATCGCCACCATCGTCGTGGCACGCTGGGAAAAATCGCTGAACGAAGATCGCCTGCACGCCGTGCTGAATGGCAAGATCTACGAGGATGAAGACACCCTCAAGGAAGAAGATCAAGCCTCGGTACAAGCTGCCGTAGACAGCGCCACCGCCAGCTGATCACCAAACACAGCAACCTTGATAGCCCGCCACGGTGGTGGGCTTTTTTTCGTCTCAAAGTTGGCCGAAAAACGCCAGCAAGTAATCGACAAACACCCGCACCTTGCCGGGTACATGGCGCCGCACCGGATAAACCGCAGACAGCTCCAGCGCCGACCAGTGATACGCCTCCAGCACCGGCACCAGTTTGCTTACCTGTAACGCCTCTTCCAGCAAAAAACGCGGCTGCAGGATCAGCCCCATGCCCTGGATGGCAGCATCGGCCAGAATATCGCCATTATTGGCCCGTAGCGGCCCGTTGACCCGCACCTTGTCCTGCCTGCCCGCATCATCGGTATAACTCCACAGCGTCGGCTGCTGGGCCAGCGTATAGATCAGGCAATCATGCCCCGCCAATTCAGCCTGTCTTGGGCACGCCACGGCGAGCAAAGTAAGAAGGGGCCGCACACAAAACATCGGCCACACGCGCCAGACGGCGCGCCACCAGCGAGGAATCCGCCAAGCTGGAAACCCTGATCGCCAGATCAAACCCCTCCTCCACCAGATCCACGCGCCGGTCGTTCAGCGACAGCTCCACGTCCACGTCCGGGTACTGCTGATGAAACCCAGCCACGGCTCGGCCGAGATAACGCATGCCAAACGATACCGGTGCCGTGACACGCAGCCGCCCTACCGGCAGCGTAGAGCCATGAGACAACTCCGCATCCAGGTTATCCAGTTCCGTCAACAACGCCCCGGCTTGCGCCAGATAGGTTTGCCCGGCCTCGGTCAGCGACAGCCGCCGGGTGGTACGCTGCATCAGCCGCACCCCCAAACGCGTTTCCAGCGCCGACACCAGCTTGGTGACCATGGCGCGCGACAGCTCCAGCCGCTCCGCCGCCGCGACGAAGCTCCCCAGCTCCGCCACGGTGACAAAAGCTCTGATTTCCGAGAAACGGTCCATTTGCATTACCAACAGAGCAAGAACTGCCCTATATATACCCCATTATTCACCAAAGCTGGCAAATGGCGATTGGGAATGACTCCAGCCACCTTACCGGCCAGCAGCCACCCCCAAACCAATGAGCCAGTGCCAGCCGCGCATGAAAAAACCCCCGAAAGGCGAACTTTCGGGGTTTTTCTTGATACAACCAAGCATAGCCTGGATGTTATCGAATTCTGGTGGCCAATCTCGGAATCGAACCAAGGACACACGGATTTTCAATCCGTTGCTCTACCAACTGAGCTAATTGGCCAACTGATTAGGTAACAAGCGGGTTTGATGGTGGCCAATCTCGGAATCGAACCAAGGACACACGGATTTTCAATCCGTTGCTCTACCAACTGAGCTAATTGGCCTCAAACTGTGCTGGAGCACCGTCAGAGCCACGCATTAGACCAGAATGGCCGCACAGCGTCAAGAAAAAATTGCAAAAACCCATGCCACAAGCCCGGCCCAAAATCCCGGCACAGCGCGCGAAACAACGCTCAGGCTCAGGGCCTGGGTTGCCGAATGCGCCACTTCACCGACATGCAACGATCAGTAATTGGTCAAAACACTACAGATTCGCAGCATGATGGCATTTTATGCTTTCATCAAAACCATTTACCCGAGACATCAGGCCAACTGCCCGTATAATCTGGCACAAGGTTTTGGCTTAGGCATTGCTCGCAACGAAACCACCATTACCCCAAACAACGACTCAACAAGTCGCCGCAACGCCCAAGGCCGCAGCATGACTGCATCCCTCTGGCGCGCGTTGCCCCTAAAGGAATACCCATGCCAAGTCTTACGCTAGATAAGACCGATTTGCGCATTCTGGCCGAGCTGCAACTGAACGGCCGCCTGACCAATGTCGAGTTGGCCGAACGGGTGGCGCTCTCCCCCTCCCCTTGCCTGCGCTTACCAAGCAGCTGGAAGAATCCGGCGTCATCCGCCAGTACGTCGCCTTGCTTGATCCGGCCAAGGTCGGGCTGGGGCTGCAAGGTTATGTGCGCGTATTGCTGGAAAAACGTGGCACCACTCACGTACAGGGCTTTATCGATGCGGTACAGCAGTGGCCGGAAGTCATCAACTGTCTGGCCATGACGGGAGAGATGGATTATCTGCTGCAGGTTTATGTGCAGGATCTGGAACACTTCTCGCGTTTCGTCATGGATCAGCTATTGATGATTCCGGGCATTCAGGATGTCAAATCCAGCTTTGTGCTGAAAGAAATCAAACGCACCACCTCACTGCCGCTGTCGCATATCTCGGTCTAGCTCGTACGCTGACCAACAAAAAAGGGCATGGCCGGGATGAACCGGTACATGCCCTTGTTCGTTACGTGCAGGCGCTGGCGGTTACAGCCCCAGACGCTGCCACACGGTGGACACCAGCCCGGCGGCGTTAAGCGTGTAGAAATGCAGCCCCGGCGCACCGTTGGCCAGCAACCGGTCACACAGTTCCGTCACCACATCCAGGCCCAGCGCACGAATCGACGCCGTATCGTCATAGTAGGACTGCATGCGTTGGCGCAGCCAGCGCGGTACTTCCGCCCCGCACATGTCGGAGAAGCGGCAGAGTTGGCCGAAATTGACGATGGGCATGATGCCCGGCACGATCGGAATCTCCACGCCACGCGCGCGCACTTCATCGACAAAGCGGAAGTAAGCATCGGCGTTGAAGAAGTACTGGGTAATGGCGGAGTTGGCGCTTGCATTGGCCTTGCGCACGAAGTTGTTCAGGTCGTCCTCGGCCGATTTGGCCTGCGGGTGAAACTCCGGATAGGCCGCCACTTCGATATGGAAGTGGTCGCCATGTTCCGCCCGGATAAACTCCACCAGCTCGTTGGCATAGCGGAATTCTCCTGCCTCAACCATGCCGGACGGAATATCGCCCCGCAGTGCCACGATGTGACGAATGCCGTGGTTACGGTATTCGTTCAGGATGGAACGAATGTTGTCGCGGGTAGAACCAATGCAGGACAGGTGCGGAGCGGCCGCATAGCCTTCATTGCGGATTTCCAGCACGGTCGCCAGAGTGCCCTCACGCGTGGTGCCGCTTACACCAAAGGTGACGGAAAAAAACTGTGGGTGAAACTGAGCCAGTTGCTGACGCGTGGTACGCAGCTTGGCCATGCCTTCTGCCGTTTTGGGCGGAAAAAACTCAAAACTGAAGGTTTTTTTCTGCTCGCTCATGATCTCTCTCCCGGCCGAACACGCAAGTTGGCCGAATGTACTCCGGTGTCGCGGCTTAAGCGCCACGGCCGCCCGGCACCAGACCGGTCAAAAACGGGCAGGAACTACTCCCTGCCCGTCGCACTTGCCGTGTATCAATAACGGTAGTGATCCGGCTTGTACGGGCCTTCCTTGGGCACACTGATATAAGCGGCCTGTTCGTCGCTCAACTCCGTCAGGTTGGCCCCGATGCGCTTCAGGTGCAGGCGAGCCACCTTTTCATCCAGATGCTTCGGCAACACATAAACCTGCTTGCCATACTGGCTGCCATTGGCAAAGATTTCGATCTGTGCCAACACCGGTTGGTAAAGGAGTTGGACATCACAAAGCTGGGGTGCCCCGTGGCGCAGCCCAGATTGACCAGACGGCCTTCGGCCAACAGGATGATGCGCTTGCCATCCGGGAAGATGATGTGATCGACCTGCGGCTTGATGTTTTCCCACTGATACTGACGCAAGCTGGCGACTTCGATTTCGCTATCAAAGTGACCGATGTTGCAGACAATTGCATTGTTGCGCATGCGCACCATGTGCTCATGGGTGATGACCGAGACGTTACCGGTGGTGGTCACAAAGATGTCCGCCTGATCGCACACATCGTCCATGCGTACCACGCGGTAGCCTTCCATCGCTGCTTGCAGCGCACAGATCGGATCAACTTCCGTCACCCATACCGTGGCACCCAGGCCACGCAGGCTTTGCGCGCAGCCCTTGCCCACGTCGCCATAACCCAGCACCACGGCTACCTTGCCAGCCACCATCACATCAGTAGCGCGCTTGATACCATCTACCAGCGATTCGCGGCAGCCGTACAGGTTGTCGAACTTAGACTTGGTGACCGAATCATTGACATTGAACGCCGGGAACGGCAAATGGCCATCTTTTTGCAGCTGGTACAGGCGATGCACGCCGGTAGTGGTTTCTTCCGTCACGCCCTTGATGTGCTGCAGACGCTTGGAATACCAGTGCGGGTCGATCTCGAGGTGACGCGCAATGGCGGCAAACAGCGCGGTTTCTTCCTCGTTGGACGGATGGCTGATCACGCCGGGATCATTTTCAGCCTTGCTACCCAGCATCAGCAGCAAGGTGGCATCGCCGCCATCGTCCAGAATCATGTTGGCAGGCTGGTTTTCCGGCCATTCGAAGATTTTGTGCGAGAACTCCCAGTATTCATCCAGACTTTCACCCTTGAAGGCAAAAACCGGAATATTGCTGGCAGCAATTGCCGCAGCAGCATGATCTTGTGTCGAGAAAATATTGCAGGAGGCCCAGCGTACATCCGCGCCCAGCGCTACCAGCGTTTCGATCAGCACGCCGGTCTGGATGGTCATGTGCAGGCTACCGGCGATACGGGCACCACGCAGCGGTTGCTGATGCTGGTACTCTTCGCGCAGCGCCATCAGGCCCGGCATTTCGGTTTCGGCAATCGCCAGTTCTTTGCGGCCCCAAGCGGCCGGGTTAATGTCGGCAACGTGGTAATCGTTGAATTCAGCCATCGTGAGATATCCTTGCACGAGGCCGGGAGGGACGCGGCTCACCCGTCATCCCGTGCCCGGCACGGTGTTGAGTCAGGTGAGCGCGGTTCTTGACAGGATAGTCAGTCAGTCCGAGCCCGGGGTAAAACCTTGCAGCGCTCCTCGGATATGGCGGCGATTATAACCGTGCTTGCCGCCACCTGTCGCCTATCAGACCATGGCAAAGGCACGGCGTGTCAGATTTTCCCTGCAAAAAGCCAGAGACAAAAAAACCGGAGCCAAGGCTCCGGTTTGCTGTGACGGCTCATCGCCAGTGCCGCGCTTACAAGCGGAGGCGCGCAAGGCTTCCACCTTGTCGGTACGTTCCCAGCTAAATTCCGGCTCTTCCCGGCCAAAGTGGCCATAGGCGGCGGTTTTGGAGTAGATCGGGCGCAGCAGATCCAGCATCTGGATAATGCCTTTCGGACGCAGGTCGAAATGCTGACGTACCAGTTCGACGATCTGTTCGTTCGGGATCACATTGGTGCCAAAAGTATCCACCGAAATCGACGTCGGCTGCGAGACACCGATGGCGTAAGAAACCTGAATCTGGCACTGACGCGCCAACCCGGCCGCCACAATGTTCTTGGCCACATAACGGCCAGCATATGCGGCAGAGCGGTCCACCTTGGACGGGTCTTTACCGGAGAAGGCACCACCGCCATGCGGTGCGGCACCACCGTAGGTATCGACAATGATCTTGCGCCCGGTCAACCCGCAGTCGCCCATCGGGCCGCCAATCACAAAACGTCCGGTCGGGTTGATCAGATATTTGGTTTCAGCCGTCAGCATTTCCGGCGGCAGCACCGGTTTGATGATGTCTTCGATCACCGCTTCGGTCAGGGTGGCGTGATCAATTTCCGGGCTATGCTGGGTGGACAACACCACGGTATCGATGCGCTTGGGCAGACCGGTTTCGCCATCGTAGACGCAGGTAATCTGGCTCTTGGCATCCGGGCGCAGCCACGGCAAGCGGCCGTCTTTGCGCAACTCTGCCTGACGCTGCACCAGACGGTGCGAGTAGTAAATCGGGAACGGCATCAGCGTCGGCGTTTCATCGCAGGCATAGCCAAACATCAAGCCTTGGTCACCTGCCCCCTGATCCAGATCGACGCCTTCACCTTCATTCACCCCTTGGGCAATATCCGGCGACTGGCGGTCATAGCACATCATCACGGCGCAGCCATGATAATCAAAGCCCAGCTCGGAGTTGTCGTAGCCGATACGCTTGATGGTATCACGCGCAACCTTGATGTAATCGATGTTGGCCGAAGTGGTAATTTCCCCCGCCAGCACCACCAGCCCGGTGTTGACCAGTGTTTCGGCGGCAACACGAGCGTGCTTGTCTTCACGCAGAATGGCGTCGAGGACGGCATCGGAAATCTGGTCTGCCACTTTGTCCGGATGGCCTTCCGACACCGATTCCGATGTAAACAGATATTCGCTCATTTCTTGTTCATTCCAGAATAATGCAAATCAGTGTAATGATAAAATAAGCCGCTTTAGATCACGATGGATCTTACATGTCCACGCTAGTCCACTTTTTATTGTCGCTGCTGGCACGTCTGCCATTGCCATGGCTGCAGCAGCTGGGCGCGGTGCTCGGGCGGCTCACCTACCATGTGTCTCCCCGCTTTGCGGCAAGACTCAAGGAAAATCTTGGGTCAAGTAAAATCTGTGGAAACTATCAGGTTTTTCACGACCTCGTCAAACAAAGCGCGGCCGAAACCGGTAAAGGCGCGCTGGAACTGGCCATTGCCTGGTGTCGCGAACCGGAAGACATTGCCGCCATGGTAAAAGCCTGCCATGGCTGGGAACATGTCGAACGCGCACTGTCGCTGGGGCACGGCATCATCTTCGTCACCCCGCATCTGGGTAGCTATGATATCGCCGGGCGTTATATCAGTTCACGCCTGCCCTTCCCGCTCACCGCCATGTATCGCCCACCCAAACTGCGCTGGCTGGAACCCGTGATGCAAGCCGGGCGTGCACGTGGCAAGGGCAAGACTGCTCCGGCCTCTGCCGCCGGAGTCCGTGTGCTGATGAAGGCGCTCAAATCCGGCGAGGCGACCATTATCCTCCCAGATCAGGTTCCGGGAAACGGTGAAGGCGTCTGGGCGCCCTTTTTCGGCCAACCTGCCTACACCATGACGCTGGTACCGCGACTGGCACAAGTCAGCAACGTCGATATTCTGCTGTTTGTAGGCGAGCGTTTGCCTGCCAGGGCTTTGTGGTGCATATTGATACCATGCCCAGCCCGTTTACCAGCGACAAGGAACACGATGCCACCCTGCTCAACCAGGCCGTCGAGCAACTGATTCGTCGTTTCCCGGCGCAATACCTGTGGAGCTACAACCGTTATAAATGTCCAGCCGGGGTCAGTCGGCCGGGCGAAGACCAAGGACACTCATGAAATTTGCCTTCTTGCTACTCTGGCTGATCCGCCTGCTGCCGATGTCGATCATCGGTGGGCTGGCACGTGCGCTGGGCTACATCGCCTACGCCGTGGCGAAAGAACGCCGCCGCGTCGGGCTGATTAACCTGCAACTGTGTTTTCCAGAATTGCCTTCAGCGGAGCGCCGCCGCCTGATTCGCAACAACTTTGTTTACATGATGCGGCTGGTTTTGGAATACGGCGTGGTGTGGTGGAGTCGGCCGGAACGCTTGAAAAAGCTGGTGACCATCAAGAACCTGCACTATGTCACCGACCTGCGTGCGCAAGGACAAGATGTCATCTTGTTCTACCCGCATTTTGTCGGCTTTGAGATGTGCGTGTATGCGCTCAACCAGTACATTCCACTGGTCAGCGTCTATTCCCATCAGAAGAATGCTGTCATGGATCAGCAGATCTATACAGGCCGCCAGCGTTTCAACAATTGTTATATCGTCTCCCGCCGGGAAGGATTACGCCCCATCATCAAGGCCATGCGCAAGGATCATGCCCCGTTCCTTTACCTGCCGGATCAGGACTTCGGTACCCGTGATTCAGTCTTCGTCAAATTCTTTGGCAACGACGCCGCTACCATTACCGGCCTGTCCCGCATCAGCAAGCTGGCCCGGGCCAAGGTAGTACCCACCATTGCCCGTCGGGTGGGCAACCGCTTTGAACTGGAGTTCTACCCCCCTTGGGACAACTATCCCACGGAAGATGCGATGGCCGATACCCAGTGCATGAACGACTTTTTGGAAGAACGCATACGGGAAATTCCCGATCAATACTTCTGGCTGCATAAACGCTTCAAGAGTCGGCCGGATGGGCAAGCCAAAGTGTACTAATACGCCGAGCGATAGCATGGCCAAGACGGAAGTCCCTCGGCCATGCTCTGCACTACCAAGGCAGCACTTCACTCCACGCTCCCGAAGCAACCATTCCGGACCATCTCATCAAGCGATGTTCTGACAGCGCACAGCCTTAACGGGTTGACTTGCGCACACGCCACCGGCGCAACGAGAGATGTTCAAGCGCAAGTGATGCCGTACGACGTGGAACCAGCTAGGCAACAAGGCAATCCATCCATACATGACACGCAAAAGAAAAAGCCCGGTTAGCGTCCGGGCTTTTTTATTGCTATCGAGCATCAGCGCTACTGTCAGCTGGTGCGCTTTTTCCAGAAATAGCGAAACACAAATCCGGGAAAAGCAAACACCAGAAACAATGCAAAGGTTGCTACATAGAACTGCCAGTGCTGCGGCTGAACCGGCATCTGCTGGGCTTCCAGCACACGAGCCAGCAGCCCAACGGCTACGAACAGCACCAGCAACTCGAAGAAGCGCCAACCAAAATGCTTGTTCTTGAGCCGAATCACTCCCACCAGCCGCTGGCTGACAAACGGCCAGTTAGCGGCAAGAATGGCAACGAACAGCAAAGTGGTAACGCTGGCTTGCATGATGCTTCCTTAGAGTGACGTGAGCGATTGTTTCATCGCTTCGACACACAATGCCACCAGACGTTCCGGCACAACACCCAGCACCAACAAGGCCAGCGCGTTCACGGACAATACCAGCTTCATGTCAGCACGCACGACGATCTCGCTGTTGTCCTGAACATCGTCAAAGTAAATGTGTTTAACGACACGCAGGTAGTAGAAGGCACCAATCAGCGACATCATGACCGAAACTACAGCCAACCAGTACAGGTGAATATCCACGACCGACTTGATCACGGCAAACTTGGCATAGAAGCCAGCCAACGGCGGAATACCGGCCATGGAGAACATCGACAGCAGCATCAGGAAAGCATACCAGCTGTTGCGCGAGTTCAGGCCCTTCAGATCTTCCAGTTTTTCGCAGTCAAAACCGGCACGCGACAGCGCCAGCAGAATACCAAAGCTGACCATCGACATCAGGACATACACAATCGCGTAGAACAGCGCAGACGAGTAGCCATCCGGAGTCCCTGCGACGACGCCCAGCAGCAAGAAACCCATGTGGGAAATGGTGGAATAACCCAGCATGCGTTTGATGTTGGTCTGAGCAATGGCTGTGATGTTACCCAGAGCCATCGACAGTACGGCAACAATGGCCAGCATGCTCTGCCAATCAGCGATCAGGCCGTTCAAGCCCTGAACCAGGATACGGATCACAAACACGAAAGCAGCCAGTTTCGGTGCTGCACCTACCATCAGGGTCACCGCCGTCGGCGCGCCTTGGTAAACATCCGGTACCCACATGTGGAACGGCACGCCGCCCAGCTTGAAGCACAGACCAGCAACCACAAACACCAGACCAAACACCAGCAGCAACTCGTTGGCCGAATGCATCTTCACGGCTTTGGCTACCGTCGCGATATCCAGCGAACCGGTCGCACCGTAGATCATGGAAATACCGTAGAGCAACAGACCCGAAGCCAGCGCACCCAGCACAAAATACTTCATGGCCGATTCGGTGGCACTCACCGAATCACGCTGTAGTGCAATCAGCGAGTACAGCGACAGTGACAACAGTTCCAGGCCCATATACAGCGACAGGAAATGGGACGAGGACACCATCAGGTTCATGCCCAGCAGCGCAAACAAGGCCATGGTGAAGTATTCACCTTTGAACATGCCTCGGTTTTCGATGTATTGCCGGGAATAAACCAACACCACACCCGTTGCCACATACATGGCAATCTTTACCAGACTCGACAGCGGATCGCTGACAAACATACCGGAGAACGTATGCTCGGCATACGGCGTGAAGGTCGCAACCTGCAAAACCGTACAACCTGCCAAGGTCAACATGGTCAAACCGTAGGTCACACCACGCTTGGCATCCGATATGAAAAGATCGAGCATGAGGATGACCAGCACCGCCAAGACCATGAAGATCTCGGGCAAGGCGCATCAGATTTAAATCAGCCCAATTCATTATGTTTTCCTTCTGGCCTTACAGCTTGGTTTGCGCAACATGCGCAATCAGGTCATTGACGGACAAGTGCATCTTTTCGACGAAAGCCTGCGGATACAAGCCCATGCCCAGCACGGCAACCGCAAGAATCACTAACAACAGGAATTCACGCTTGTTGACGTCTTTCATCTCGGCCACATGAGCATTGCCCACATCACCAAAGATCACCCGCTTGTACATCCAGAGGGTATAAGCCGCACCAAAGATCAGGGTGGAGGCAGCCAGTACCGCATACCAGAAATTAACCTGAACCGAACCCATGATGACCATGAACTCGCCGACAAAACCGGAGGTTGCAGGCAAACCGGAGTTAGCCATGGCAAACAGCATCATGAAGGCGGCAAAGATCGGCATCTTGTTAGCCACGCCACCATAGTCGGCGATATTCCGCGTGTGCAAACGGTCATACATCACACCGATACAAAAGAACATGGCGGCAGAAACAAAACCATGGGACACCATCTGTACCAGAGCACCTTCAACCGCCCACTGATTCAGGTGTGAGCCTACAAACATGAACATGCCCAAGGTGACGAAACCCATATGGGAAATAGACGAGTACGCCACCAGTTTTTTCATGTCGGTCTGCACCAGAGCCACCAGACCAATGTAAACCACAGCCACCAACGACAGCGCCACCATGATCCAGGGACAGCTCACGGGCGGCATCCGGCAGAATCGGCAGAGCAAACCGCAGGAAACCGTAAGCACCAATTTTCAGGGTGATCGCCGCCAATACCATGGAACCACCGGTCGGTGCTTCCACGTGGGCATCCGGCAACCGGTGTGAACCGGCCACATCGGCACCTTGACGGCAAACGACAGGAAGAAGGCGATAAACAACAGAATCTGGGTCGTCAGCGCGATCTTAGGAATGTTGTGGAACGCCTGAATATCGAAAGTGTTGCCAGCCGGGAAATACAGATACATCAAGGCAACCAGCATCAGCAACGAACCGAGCAGGGTGTACAGGAAGAACTTGACCGACGCATAGACGCGACGCGGCCCCCCCAGACACCGATGATCAGGTACATCGGGATCAGCATGCCTTCGAAGAACACATAGAACAGGATGGCATCCAGTGCAGCAAAGGCACCGTTGATCAGACCAGACATGATCAGGAACGCTGCCATGTACTGAGACACGCGCTTCTTGATCACTTCCCAACCAGCCACCACTACCAGCAAAGTGGTAAAGCTGTTGAGCACCACAAACAGCATAGAGATGCCATCAACACCCAAATGGTAGTTAATGCCCAACGCAGCAATCCACGGCTTCATCTCGCCAAACTGCATGCCACCGTTCAGGTTATCGAACCCGGTAAACAACGGTATGGACAACAGGAAACCGGCCAGTGAGCCAGCCAGTGCCAACCAGCGTGCCAGAGGTGCACGCTGGTCACCTCCGGTGGCCAACACTAGCAACCCGGCCACGATAGGGGTCCAGATCACCAGACTTAACAGATTTGTGAACATAGTCAAAACCTAAGTTGTTATTCCAATTCCAGAGCTCTGGAGGTCAGCGCACAATCAGCTGCCAGAACCAGAGGGTCATCAGTGCCAGGACACCAATAATCATGGTCGTTGCATAGCTGTAAATAAAGCCAGTTTGCAACTTGCGCACCACTCCGGAGAAGGCCCCTACCAGCTTGGCGGCACCGTTCACCACGAGACCATCGATCAGCAACATGTCACCCACCTTCCAGAAGAAGGTACCAAGCAGGCGCGAACCTTTGGCAAACACGTTGAAGTACAGCTCGTCCGGGTAGTACTTGTTTTCCAGCAGGTTATTGACCAGCACAAACTTCTGCTTGATCGCGGCCGGAATCTGCGGAGCCTTCATGTAGAAGAACCAGGGCGACAACCACACCGGAGAGGGCCAGCAAGAACGGCAGCGAAGTAAACGCGTGCATGCCCATGCCAGCGGCACCGTGGAACTCATGCTTCAGCTCTTCCATCACCGGGTGAGCTTCCGGATTGATGAAAATCACCCCCTTGAAGAAGTCACCGTACAACAGCGGCTCAATGGCAAAGTAACCGACCACGACAGACGGAATCGCCAACAACAGCAACGGCAGCGTCACGACCCAGCCATTTTCATGCGGCTTATCGTTAGGGACCCAGCCCATGATGGTGTTCGTGATCATCATGACCATGTTGGTCATGCGATTTTTCCATCCAGCGTTCTTTCCCGTGGAATACCGGGAAGTACATGCGGAAGGAGTAGAAGGCGGTAACGAATACGCCAACGATCACGGCAAAGTAACCAAAGCATGGCAGCAGGCAAATGCGAGGCCTGCACGGCTTCGATAATCGAATCCTTGGAGTAGAAACCGGAGAAGAACGGCGTACCGATCAGCGCCAGCGAACCGAGCAAGGAAGTGATCCGGGTAATCGGCATGTATTTGCGCAAGCCACCCATGTTGCGCATATCCTGATCGTGATGCATGCCCATGATGACCGAACCGGCACCAAGGAACAGCAGCGCTTTGAAGAAAGCGTGAGTCATCACGTGGAACATTGCTACCGGGTAGGCCGAAACACCCAGCGCCACCGTCATGTAACCCAACTGCGACAGGGTCGAATAAGCCACGACACGCTTGATGTCGGTTTGCACAACCCCGAGGAAACCCATGAACAGTGCAGTAATAGCACCGGCTACCAGCACTACGTTCAGCGCGGTATCAGACAGCTCATACAGCGGGCTCATGCGCGACACCATGAAGATACCAGCCGTCACCATGGTGGCAGCGTGAATCAGCGCGGAGATCGGGGTCGGGCCTTCCATTGAGTCCGGCAGCCAGACATGCAGCGGGAACTGGGCAGACTTACCCATGGCACCAACAAACAACAGCACACAGGTAACCGTCATCAACGACCAATCCACACCCGGAATAATCTGAACGGTTTTATGGGCCAGTGCAGGTGCCGCAGCAAACACATCCGTGTAGTTAAGCGAGCCACCAAAGTAAGCCAGTACCATCCCGATCCCCAGCAGGAAACCAAAGTCGCCCACACGGTTAATCAGGAAGGCCTTCAGGTTGGCAAAAATCGCGGTGGAACGCTTGAACCAGAAGCCGATCAGCAGATACGACACCAGACCCACTGCTTCCCAACCAAAGAACAACTGAACGAAGTTGTTGCTCATGACCAGCATGAGCATGGAGAAGGTAAACAGCGAGATATAGCTGAAAAAGCGTTGATAACCCGGATCTTCATGCATGTAGCCGATGGTATAGATGTGCACCATCAGTGACACGGAGGTCACCACCACCAGCATCATCGCGGTGAGCGAATCCACCAGGAAACCGACCGAGAATTCATGGCTTAAGCAACCGTCAGCCGGTGTAGACCGGTCCGTTGAACACTTCAGCCTGCCCGTTAAGGAAGGCAAAAAGTACCTTGAGCGAAAGAACCGCAGAAACCGCAACGCCCAGAATCGTCACGACGTGCGCGGGACGGCGGCCTATCGCCCATCCAAACAAGCCTGCGATGAGAGACCCCGCCAGCGGCGCGAGTGCAATCAGCAGGTATAAGCTCTTCATATCCATGCTTGTGTGCTTTGTAGTTTGGTATTCGGTTTGCCTTAGCCCTTGAGGCTGCCCAAGTCTTCAACATTGATGGTTTGCTTGTTGCGGAACAACACCACCAGAATGGCCAGACCAATGGCCGATTCTGCGGCAGCAACCGTCAGGATGAAGAATACGAATATCTGACCAGCCGTATCCGAGAGGTAATGCGAAAACGCTATGAAGTTGAAATTCACGGCGAGCAGCATCAGCTCAATGGCCATCAACAGAACGATCAGGTTCTTGCGGTTCAGGAAAATCCCCAACACGCTGATGGCAAAAAGGATTGCGGCCAGCACCAAGAAGTGAGTCAGTGTCAGCACATTTTCTCCCTTATTTCTTGTGGCCGTCAGGCCTGTTGCTCACCGGACTCGGCTGGTTCAGCCGCTTCCACAGGTTTTTCTGCATCCATTTTCAGAATGCGGACTCGGTCTTCACGCTTCACCTGCACCTGAAGTGCCGGATCAATCACGCGGGTATCCTTGCGGCTACGCATGGTCAGGCCGATGGCTGCAACCATGGCCAACAGCAGGACCATGGCCGCCAACTCAAACGGCAGCAGATACGTGGTATAGAGCTGATGACCCAAGACCTTGACGTTGCTCGCGTCGGCGGCCAGCGGTGCAGCCGCCTTGAATTCGGCCAACCCAGCTTGTGGGCTCATCAGGATCAGAGACATTTCCAGCATCATGATCACGCCAACCGTGGCCGCCACCGGCAGATTGCGCCAGAAGCCCTCACGCAATTTCTCGATGTTGATATCCAGCATCATCACGACGAACAGGAACAGCACCATCACCGCACCCACGTAAACCAGGACCAAGGTAATAGCGAGGAACTCCGATTCCAGCAGCAGCCAGTGACCGGCACTGGTGAAAAACGCCAGCACGAGATACAGCACGGCATGAACAGGGTTCTTGGCCGTTACGACACGCACACCTGAATAGATCAGGATGGCGGACAGAACGTAGAAAACAACCATTGTAAAGTTCATGAGCGCCCCTTAGCGATACTTGGCATCGGCTGCCTTGCGGGCAGCGATCTCGGACTCATACTTGTCACCGATAGCCAGCAACATCGGCTTGGTGTAGTAGAGGTCGCCACGTTTTTCACCGTGGTATTCAAAGATATGGGTCTCTACGATGGCATCGACCGGGCATGCTTCTTCACAGAAACCACAGAAGATGCACTTGGTCAGATCGATGTCATAACGCGTGGTACGGCGAGTACCGTCATCGCGCTGATCCGACTCGATGGTGATCGCCATTGCCGGACAAACCGCTTCGCACAATTTACAGGCAATGCAACGCTCTTCACCGTTGGCATAACGGCGCTGGGCGTGCAGGCCACGAAAGCGAGGAGACTGCGGCGTCTTTTCTTCCGGAAACTGTACGGTAATCTTGCGGGCAAACAAGTAACGGCCAGTGACCATCAGGCCTTTGACCAACTCCACCAGCAAGAAGGTTTTGAAAAACTTCCTAATCATATCCATCTTTTCACCTTCCCCCGTCTCAGTTCCAGAGCGATAGCGGAGTCATCATCCAGGCACCCAATACCAGCACCCATACCAAGGTAACCGGGATGAACACTTTCCAGCCCAAACGCATGATCTGGTCATAGCGGTAACGCGGGAATGTTGCGCGGAACCACAGGAAGCAGAACAGCACCAGCGACATCTTCATCGCCATCCAGACAAAACCGGAAGCCCCCAGTAAGCCCCACGTTGCAGGGAACGGAGACAACCAGCCGCCCAAGAACAGCAACGACGTCAGTGCTGACACCAGAATCATGTTGGCGTATTCAGCCGGGAAGAACACCGCGAAGGCCATACCGGAATATTCCACATGGAAGCTACTACGATCTCCGATTCACCTTCTGCCACGTCAAACGGTGCACGGTTGGTTTCTGCTACGCCAGAAATCAGGTAGACGATGAACAGCGGGAACAACGGCAACCAGTTCCACGACAGCACAGAACCACCTGCCAGCCCATGTCCCTGCTGGTTAACAATATCGATGAAGTTAAGACTACCCGACACCATCAGCACACCAACCAGAGCAAACCCCATCGCCAGTTCGTAGGACACGATCTGTGCGGCCGAGCGCATAGCACCCAAGAACGAATACTTGGAGTTACCAGCCCAACCGGCAACGATAATCCCGTACACGCCCATGGAGGTCAGCGCCATGATATAGAGCAGCGAGGCGTTGGTATTGGCCAGAACCAGTTTGTCAGTAAAAGGAACTACTGCCCAAGCCGCCAAGGCAGGACCAATTGCCAGCACCGGAGCCAGAAGGAATAGCCCCTTGCTGGAGTTGGTCGGCAGGATGATTTCCTTCATCAACAATTTGATACCGTCAGCCAACGGCTGCAGCAAGCCCAACGGACCTACCCGGTTCGGCCCGATACGCACTTGCATGTAGCCAATGACTTTACGCTCGACGTAAGTCAGGTAGGCTACAGCAACCATCATCGGCGCCACGATTGCAATGATTTTCAGCAAGGTCCACACAGCGAGCCCCGCCTCATTGCCCAGTAAGCTTTGCAAGAACTCCATGGTTTACCCCTGCTTGATTTCGATAGGATCGAACATGCCGCCCAAGGCTACCGTGGTCGGATGAGCCGTTGCCGGGCGAACAACGCCATCCGGCAACGCATCATCGGCATCAATCGCCACGCGAATCTCGGCTTGACCACGGCGTACCAGTACGGTACTGCCTGCGCTGAGGCCCAGAGCAGCAAGCTGTTTGCCGGACACGGAGGCGACCGGAACCGCTGCGGCCTGCGTTTGCTGCAGCGAAACCGCACGACGGCACAAGGCATCGGCCTGATACAACGGCACCTCACCAATACGCACCAGACCAGACTGGCTGACAGGGTTGGCCGAAACCCGGGAGAGCTGATTGTTCAGTGCATCTGCAACCGCGCCCTTCGCCAACAGTTCGGCACGAACTTCTTCCGCACTGTTGTAATCGAAACCATCCAGATTCAGCATGTTGCCGAGAACGCGCAGTACCTTCCAAGCCGGGCGGGTTTCACCCAGCGGACGAACCACACCGTTGAACGATTGCAGCGTGCCTTCCATATTGACGAACGAACCGGCCGTTTCAGAGAAAGGTGCAATCGGCAGCAGTACGTCGGCGTAATCCAGCAAACCATCGGCCTTGAATGCGGTCAGAGCGATTACCGTTTCGGCCTGTTTCATGGCAGCCACGGCGGCGTGCGGGTTGTAGCTGTCAAATTCCACTTCGGTATTCAGCAGCACATATGCTTTGCGCGGCGCCGCCACCATTGCAGCTGCATTCAGACCGGCCTCGACGGAGGCACCCATGGCGCCACGCTGCGGCAGCACACCGGCCAGTTCGGCACCGACGCTGTTTGCTGCTTCGGCCAACAGCCCGAAGCGCGCGCCGGTGAGGCGGGCAATTTCCTGAGCCAACGACCATAGTTGGCCGAAAGCCGGATGGTGTTGGGCAACGTTGCCCAGTACCAATGCAGCGACTTCGGCAGCACACAAGCTATCAGCAATGCGTTGCGCGTCGGCAGATACCTCAACAGCTGCCAGATCCAGACTGGTTTCGCCAGCCTTGGCAGCCACCACGGCTTTCAACACTTGCGACAGTGCATTCACCAGCGCAGTAAGACGACACGATCAGCTTGCCGTGTACGGTGGTCAACAACTCATCGTCTGCCACATGCACGATATTGAGCTGTGCGCCCTTCTTCACGGCCTGACGCAGACGGGACGCCAGCAACGGTTGCTCCTGACGCAAAGTACTACCAATAACCAGCATGGCATTGGCAGCGGCCAGTTCAACGATACTGGAACCAAGCCATTGCACGCCTTGCTGTGCCGCATCACTGGAGAAATCGCTACGGCGCAGACGGTAGTCGATGTTGTTCACACCAAAGCTACGCGCCAGTTTCTGTGCCGGTACAGTTCTTCGGTGGTGGAATGCGGACTGGCCAGCACACCGATGGCATCCTTGCCATGCTCGGCAGAGACGCCGTTCAGACCTTTCACCACATATTTCAGTGCGGTTTCCCAATCAGCTTCATGCCACTGATTGTCGTACTTGATCATCGGACGAGTCAGACGCTCGGTCGAGTTCAAGCCTTCATAAGAGAAGCGGTCACGGTCGGCCAACCAGCATTCATTAATGCTTTCGTTTTCCAAAGGCAAAACGCGCATGACCTGATTGTTTTTCACCTGAACGATCAGATTGGAACCCAATCCATCGTGCGGGCTAACCGATTTACGGCGCGACAGTTCCCATGCACGGGTGGAGTAACGGAACGGCTTGGAGGTCAACGCACCGACCGGGCACAAGTCGATCACGTTACCGGAGATTTCCGAGTTCACGGTCTTGCCAAGATACGGCATGATTTCCGAGAACTCGCCACGGTTTGCCATGCCGATTTCCCGGAAGCCACCGATTTCCTCGGTAAAACGCACGCAACGGGTACAGTGGATGCAACGGGACATTTCTTCCGCCGAAACCAGCGGCCCCATGTCCTTGCCCACTACCGAGCGTTTTTCTTCCTGATAACGTGAAGTGGAGTTACCGTAGCCCACTGCCAGATCCTGCAACTGACACTCGCCACCCTGATCGCAGATCGGGCAATCCAGCGGGTGATTGATCAGCAGGAATTCCATGACACCGTGCTGGGCCTTCTTGGCCATGTCAGAGTGCGTATGCACCTTCATGCCGTCAGTAACCGGCGTGGCACAGGCCGGTAACGGTTTCGGTGCTTTTTCCACTTCAACCAGACACATCCGGCAGTTGGCCGCGATGGACAGTTTCTTGTGATAGCAAAAATGAGGAATATACGTTCCCACCGAGTGGGCAGCTTCCATCACGGTGCTGCCCGGGGAACGGTCAGTTTCTTACCATCGATTTCGATTTCAAGCATAGCTGTTCGCTACCTGAGTAAGGCGACCCTGAGGCCAGATCAACACCATTTGTGCTCAACCATGCACTTCTTGTGTTCGATGTGGTACTCGAACTCATGACGGAAGTGCTTGGTAAAGCTACGAACCGGGAATACTGCAGCGTCAGCCAGCGCGCAGATCGTGCGGCCAGCCATGTTATTGCCGACAGAAGCCAGCAATTCCAGATCATCCGGACGCCCCGGGCCATTTTCGATACGGTGTACGACACGGTACAGCCAGCCGGTACCTTCACGGCACGGCGTGCACTGACCGCAGGACTCTTCATGGTAGAAGTAGGACAGTCGCTCCAAGGCCTTGACCATGCACACGTCCTCATTCATGACGATGACGGCGCCCGACCCCAGCATTGGTAAGCTTTGGAAATGCAGTCATAGTCCATGGTGAGATCCATCATGATTTCACCCGGCAGGATCGGCGACGACGAACCACCGAGGAATCACCGCCTTGAGCTTTTTACCATCCTTGACACCGCTTACCATTTCCAGCAACGCGGCAAAAGGCGTACCCAACGGAATCTCGTAGTTACCCGGACGGTTCACGTGCCCAGAGATCGAGAACAGCTTGGTACCGCCATTGTTCGGCTTGCCAGCTTCGAGGAACTTCTGTGCGCCATCACGCATGATGAACGGCACCGAAGCAAAGGATTCCGTGTTGTTGATGGTGGTCGGCTTGCCATACAAGCCGAAGCTGGCCGGGAACGGCGGTTTGAAACGCGGCTGCCCCTTCTTCCCTTCCAGCGATTCCAGCAACGCGGTTTCTTCACCGCAGATATAGGCGCCGTAACCGTGGTGGGCATGCAGCTCGAACGAGAAATCGGTACCGAGAATACTCTGACCGAGGAAACCCGCCTGACGGGCCTCTTCCAGCGCAGCCTCAAAACGTTCGTACGCTTCGAACACTTCACCGTGGATATAGTTGTAGCCGACTTTGGTACCCATGGCGTAACCGGCGATGATCATCCCTTCGATCAACGCATGCGGGTTAAAACGCAGGATATCGCGATCCTTGAAGGTACCCGGTTCGCCTTCATCGGTATTACAAACGACATATTTATCGCCCGGGAACGAGCGCGGCATGAAGCTCCACTTCAAGCCGGTCGGAAAGCCAGCGCCACCACGACCACGCAAGCCGGAGTTCTTCACTTCGGCAATAACGTCTTCCGGGCCATCTTGCTTTCGACAATACGACGCAGGGCCTGATAGCCGCCACGGGCGACATAGGCATCAAGATGCCAGCAGTCGGCATCCGAGGTATCTACGCCGTCAAATATCACACCATTGACGAAAACTGCCATTATTCGAACTCCGCCAGTTTTTTATCAATAGCTTCAGGAGTCATGAAGCTGCACATTTTGTGGTTATTAACCAGCAAGACAGGCGCATCACCACAGGCTCCCATGCACTCGCCTTCCAGCAGCGTAAATTTGCCGTCAGCCGTAGTCTCACCCAAACCGATACCCAGCTTCTGCGACAGGTACTCGGCGGCATTCACACCACCACGCAAGGCACAGGGCAGGTTAGTACAAACAGTGATCTTGTACTTGCCTACCGGCTTCATGTCATACATGTTGTAGAACGTGGCTACTTCGTAGGCCGCTACCGGCGGAATTTGCAGGTAATTGGCCACAAATTCGATTACTTCGGCATTCAGACAGCGCTGCTCGGGAGTTTCCCCGGTCTGGCGGCGCTCTTCCAGAGCGATCCGCAAGGCAGACATCACGGCCGAACGCTTCTGATCGGCAGGATACTTGGTCAGCTCACGGTCAATTTTTGCAAGCGATTCTGCGGTCAGCATCAGCGGTCAATCTCCCCAAACACGATATCCTGCGTACCAATGATGGCGACAACGTCGGCAATCATGTGGCCGCGGGCCATCTCATCCAGCGCAGCCAAGTGCGCATAGCCCGGCGCGCGAATCTTCAGGCGGTACGGTTTATTGGCGCCGTCTGATACCAGATAAATACCGAACTCACCCTTCGGATGTTCAACCGCGGCATAAGCTTCGCCTTCCGGCACATGCATACCTTCGGTAAACAGCTTGAAGTGGTGAATCAGGTCTTCCATGTTGGACTTCATGCCCTCACGGGACGGCGGTGCCACCTTGTGATTGTCGGTGATGACCGGCCCCGGATTGGCCTTCAACCATTTCACGCATTGCTGAATGATGCGGTTGGACTGGCGCATTTCTTCGATACGCACCAGATAACGGTCATAACAGTCACCGTTCACGCCGACCGGGATGTCAAAGTCCATACGATCATAAACGTCGTACGGCTGTTTCTTGCGCAAATCCCAAGCTACGCCGGAACCACGCAACATGGCACCCGTCATACCCAGATTGAGAGCTCGCTCGGCCGACACCACGCCAATACCAACCGTACGCTGTTTCCAGATGCGGTTATCGGTCAGCAGGGTTTCATACTCGTCCACGTAACCCGGGAAGCGGTTGGTGAAGTCTTCGATGAAATCCAGCATGCTACCCGGCGGTTTTCATTCAGCCGCGCCAGTTCCTTGGCGTTCTTGATCTTGGATACCGTGTACTGCGGCATGCTGTCCGGCAGATCACGATAAACACCACCCGGACGGAAATAAGCGGCATGCATACGAGCACCGGACACGGCTTCGTAGCAGTCCATCAGGTCTTCCCGTTCGCGGAAGGCGTACAGGAACACCGTCATGGCACCAATATCCAACGCGTGAGCTCCAATCCACAACAAGTGGTTGAGGATACGGGTGATCTCGGCAAACATCACACGAATGTACTGGGCGCGTTCCGGCACTTCGATGCCCAGCAGTTTTTCGATAGCCAGACAGTAAGCGTGCTCGTTGCACATCATGGATACGTAATCGAGACGATCCATGTAAGGCAACGATTGAATGAACGTCTTGCTTTCGGCCAACTTCTCGGTGCCTCGATGCAACAAGCCGATATGCGGATCGGCACGCTGAATCACTTCACCATCGAGCTCCAGCACCAAGCGCAGCACACCGTGTGCGGCCGGGTGTTGCGGACCGAAGTTAAGAGTGTAATTGCGGATCTCAGCCACCGTAGTTCTCCTCGCGAATGATGCGCGGGGTGATCTCACGCGGCTCGATAGTCACCGGCTGATAGATCACACGCTGCTGGGTCGGGTCATAACGCATTTCCACATGACCGGAAAGCGGGAAATCCTTGCGGAACGGATGGCCGACAAAACCGTAGTCGGTCAGGATGCGACGCAGGTCCGGGTGGCCTTCGAACACGATGCCATACAGGTCAAACGCTTCGCGCTCAAACCAGTTCGCGGCATTCCAGATCGGCTCAACCGACGGCACAACCGGGAAATCGTCATCACTGGCAAACGTGCGCAAGCGCAGACGCCAGTTATGCTTGACAGACAACAGGTGATAAACGACGGCAAAGCGTGCGCCGTCCCAAGCCGCATCGCGATACGTGCTGTAGTCCATACCGCACAGATCAATGCACTGTTCAAAGGACAAATCGGCGTGGTCACGCAGTTGCTCGGCCACTTCCAGCAGATCTGCTTAAACTTGCAAACAATAGTCAGCTCATCAAGGGCGAGTGTGCTTTGGACGACTTTACTGCCCAGCACCTGCTCGACGGTCGACTTGAGCGCTTCCATTTTTTGGGAGGCCATGAGTTCTTACCTTAGCGGGCGATTGTATAGGTGCGTTTGATTTTGTTCTGAAGCTGGATGATGCCGTACAACAAGGCCTCAGCCGTCGGGGGACAGCCAGGGGACATAGACATCGACCGGAACGATCCGGTCACAACCCCGAACAACGGAATACGAATAATGGTAATACCCGCCACCATTGGCACAGGAGCCCATGGAGATCACCCAGCGCGGCTCGGCCATCTGGTCATAAACCTTGCGCAAGGCGGGGGCCATCTTGTTGCACAGCGTACCGGCAACAATCATCAGGTCAGACTGGCGAGGGCTAGGACGGAAGACGATACCGAATCGGTCAAGATCGTAACGGGCGGCACCTGCATGCATCATCTCGACGGCACAACAGGCCAGACCGAACGTCATCGGCCACAGCGAACCGGTACGGGTATAGTTGATGAGCTTGTCAGCCGTTGTGGTAACGAAGCCCTTTTCCAGAATTCCTTCTACTCCCATTCCAGAGCCCCCTTCTTCCACATGTAGACAAAGCCGAGCGTCAACACGGCCAAGAACTCCACCATGACACCGAAACCATACATACCCAACTCTTTCAGCACCACGGCCCACGGAAACAGGAAGGCAATTTCCGGGTCGAACAGAATGAAGAGAATGGCAATCAGATAGTAACGGACGTCAAATTTCATGCGCGCATCTTCGAAAGCCTCGAAGCCGCACTCATAAGGAGAGAGTTTTTCAGGGTCGGGACGATTGGGCGCAAGCAGCCTACCCAACAAGATGGGACCAACACCAACCAGGACCCCGACAATGACAAACAACAAAATGGGAAAATAATTTTCCAGCATTTCCCGCACACCCCCAAAAAAAGGAGGTTTTACCCTCCTAGGCTCCAAATAAAACAGGCCACCGGATTCCCGGTGGCCTGTTTTTGAATGGTGGTGCCGACAGTGAGACTCGAACTCACACAGCCTACGGCCACTACCCCCTCAAGATAGCGTGTCTACCAATTTCACCATGTCGGCACTATCAAGCTGTTTATTACTCCGGAATCGTAGAACGCGGACCCGAAGCACTTTCACTAGGCTTTCCGCCCGGGATTTGCGGAGCAACCTGTTCAACCTTGCCACCCATAACGCCCAGATCGTTTTTTCCGCCGCCAGACAGATAAACCAGAGCGAGACTCGTGGAGAAGAATACAACCGCCGCAATCGCAGTGGTTCTACTCAAGAAATTCGCGGAACCAGACGCACCGAACAAGCTACCGGCAGATCCACCGCCGAAAGCCGCCCCCATGTCCGCACCCTTACCGTGCTGCATCAACACCAGCACAATAATTGACAAAGCAGAAAGGAGATTTACAATCCAGATAAGCGTCTTAATGAGTTCCATACTATATCATTTTTCCTGCGGCCCGGCAAATCAGCCCGAATGTTCCGGCGTCCAGAGATGCCCCACCCACAAGGGCTCCGTCGACATTTTCTGTCTTTAAAATTGACTCGGCATTCTCTGCCTTAACACTGCCGCCGTAGAGGACGCGAATATTATCGGAGCACCCGTTGTTTTGCAAGCACCATTTTTTGATCTCACAATGAATTTCAGCGATTTGCGGCAAGGAAGCGACGCGTCCGGTACCAATGGCCCAGACCGGTTCATAGGCAATCACCACGCGCGAGACATCCAGCCCACTCAAAACCGACAACTGGGAGAAAATCACTTGCAAATATATACCGGACTCTCGTTCGGCCAACGTTTCGCCGACACACAGCACCGGGGTGAGCCCAGCGGCTAGAGCATGCTGCAACTTTTGCAGCAACAACTGATTATCTTCGGCAAAGTACTGGCGGCGCTCGGAATGGCCAATCAACACATACTGGCAACCCACATCTGCCAGCATAGCGGCTGAAATCTCTCCGGTGTAGGCACCATCTTGCGCAAAACCGCTGACGTCCTGAGCCGCCAGCTTGATGGCACTACCTTGCAGGCGCGCCTGCCCTTGCGACAGATAGACCGCAGGCATTGCCACGGCAACCCACGGCTGGTTGGTTTCCGGATTGGCAACCGGGGCATCCAGCAATGCCGTCGCGCTAGCTTGCCGGGTATTCATCTTCCAGTTTCCAATGACGAGTTTGCTTAAGCCATGGAGGTTCTCCTTAATCAAAGTCCGGGCGATTATAGCCAGCCGTTTGCCAAGTTAAAACACCACCCAGACGGTTTCGACGACTTGTAATATTTCTGAAAACTACCCGCGGTACGATGCGCCAACTAAAACAGTACCTTATTCACTCAGGAGCAAGCATGAAACAGTCTACTCGTCTGGCTGCATCGTTTTTTCTGACCGGTGCATTCTTTGCAGGTACTGCAGCCGCGGCCGATATTACCGGCGCTGGCGCCACCTTCCCGTATCCGTTGTACGCCAAGTGGGCGGCTGCATATAAGGCAACCTCCGGTAACAGCATGAACTATCAGTCGATCGGCTCTGGTGGTGGTATCAAGCAAATCCAGTCCAAGACGGTTGACTTCGGTGCTTCTGACATGCCGCTGAAACCGGAAGATTTGTCCAAGTCCGACCTGACCCAGTTCCCGACCGTTCTGGGTGGCGTAGTACCGGTGCTCAACGTTCCGGGTATCGCTGCTTAACCGGTGAAATTTACCGGCCAATTGTTGTCCGACATTTTCATGGGCAAAGTCACCAAATGGAATGACGCAGCGATTGCCAAGCTGAACCCGGGCGTAAAACTGCCGGATCAGAAGATTACCGTGGTTCGCCGTTCCGATGGTTCCGGTACCACTTTCATCTTCACCAATTACTTGTCCAAAGTGTCGCCGGAATGGTCGAGCAAAGTGGGCGCCAATACTTCGGTCAACTGGAAGACCGGTGTGGGCGGCAAGGGTAACGAAGGTGTTGCCAACTACGTTACCCGCATCAAGGGTGCCATCGGTTACGTGGAATATGCGTACGCCAAGCAAAACCACCTGACTTACGGCCAACTGAAGAACCGTGCAGGTAACTTCGTCGCTCCGAATGATAAAAGCTTCCGTGCTGCAGCGGCCAACGCCGACTGGAAAAAGGCTCCGAACTTCTATCTGATCCTGACTGAACAGCCGGGCAAGGATAGCTGGCCGATTTCCGGTGCCACGTTCATCCTGATGCACAAGAAACAGGACAAGCTTAAGACAGGGCACCGAAGTTCTCAAGTTCTTTGACTGGGCATACAAGAATGGCGACAAGACTGCACTGGGCCTTGACTACATTCCGATGCCGGACAGCGTGAAAAACACCATTCGCGGCAGCTGGAAGCAGATCACCGATGCCAGCGGCAAAGCCGTGTGGAAATAAATCGCCACTCTGACTACCGGCTGGCAAAATGGACAACCTGAGCCTACCAGTAAGCTAGGCAAACAGGCCGGGGCTCGCTCCCCGGCTTTTTGTCTGATAAAGAGAAGATCGAACCGCAATGGAAAAATTCAACAATAATCAGCAGCTTCAGCGCCAGCTACTGGTGGACAACCTGTTCCGGTTGTTGACCCGCAGCTTTGCCTTTCTGGTACTGGCCTTGCTGGTGGGAATTCTGATCTCACTGGTGATTGGCGCCATGCCCAGCATCAAGGCATTTGGCTGGAGCTTCTTCTTCACGAGTGACTGGGACCCGGTTTCGGCCAAGTTTGGTGCCGTTGTACCGATTTTCGGAACGTTGGCGACTTCCTTCATCGCTTTGCTGATTGGTGTACCGGTCAGCTTTGGGGTTGCCCTGTTTTTGACCGAGCTGTGCCCGGTATGGCTAAAACGCCCGCTTGGCATCGCGGTAGAATTGCTGGCGGGGATTCCCTCCATCATTTACGGCATGTGGGGTTTGTTTGTCTTTGCTCCGCTGTTTGCTGATCATGTGCAGCCGATGCTGATCGATAATCTGGGCGAGTTGCCGCTGATCGGTTTCCTGTTTCAGGGCGCGCCGATGGGCATTGGCATTTTCACCGCTTAAGCCTGATCCCGGCCATCATGGTGATTCCGTTTATCGCATCGGTGATGCGCGATGTGTTCGAAGTGGTTCCCACCATGCTGAAAGAATCGGCCTATGGTTTGGGCTCCACCACCGGGAAGTGGTTCGTTACGTGGTATTGCCGTACACCAAGACCGGTGTGGTCGGCGGGATCATGCTGGGGCTGGGCCGTGCCTTGGGCGAAACCATGGCCGTGACGTTCGTGATCGGTAACTCTTCCCATTTTGCAACCGGCTTGTTTGAGCCGGGCAACTCGATTGCGTCTTCGCTGGCCAACGAATTTGCCGAAGCCAGTGGCGAACTGTATATGTCGTCGCTGATTCAGCTAGGTCTTATCCTGTTCTTTATCACCTTTGTGGTTCTTGCCTGCTCCAAACTGCTGCTGCTGCGTTTGAAGAAGCAAGAAGGCAAGGCATCTTGAGCACAAGGGTAACCCAAATGAGCCATACCTCTATGACGGAGTCGCTACCGCTACGCGACTCCACCGGGAACAGTCTGACCATGAATAACGCCATTTATCGCCGACGTCGCTTCGTCAATGCCTTCAACATGGGCGCCTCCATGCTGGCCATGTTATTCGGGCTGTTCTGGCTGTTCTGGATTCTGATCACACTGCTACAGCACGGACTGGGCGGCCTGAATCTGGCTGTGTTTACCAGCAGTACACCGCCGCCGGGCGCACAGGGCGGTCTGGCCAACGCCATTTATGGCAGCCTGCTGATGACGTTGTTTGGCACCCTGATCGGGACTCCTATCGGGATTCTTGCTTAAGCGTCTATCTGGCGGAGTTTGGTGAACGCGGCTGGCTGGCCCCGGCGACCCGCTTTATCAATGACATTCTGCTGTCGGCTCCGTCCATCGTGATCGGCCTGTTCATCTACGAAGTGTACGTAGTCAGCGTGGGGCACTTTTCCGGCTGGGCCGGTTCGGTGGCTTTGGCGCTGTTGGTGATTCCGGTGGTGGTACGGACCACCGAGAACATGCTGCGACTGGTACCGAACAGCCTGCGTGAAGCGGCCGTGGCACTGGGTACGCCGCAGTGGAAAGTGATCATGTATGTGACGCTGCGCTCGGCCAAGGCCGGGGTACTGACTGGTATTTTGCTGGCGGTGGCCCGCATTTCCGGCGAAACCGCCCCGCTGCTGTTTACCGCACTGAACAACCAGTTTTTCAACAGCAACATGAACCAGCCGATGGCCAACCTGCCTATCGTGATCTTCCAGTTTGCCATGAGCCCATACGAGGACTGGCATACCCCGGCTTGGGCAGGTTCGCTGCTGATTACCTTCAGTGTACTGGCGTTGAACATTGTTGCCCGCTGGATGGGCAGCCAGAAAAACCAATCGCATTAAGGCTTGACGTATCATGACTGAAACTAACAGCAAGCTGCAGGTCAAGAACCTCAACTTCTACTACGGCAATTTCCATGCAATCAAGAACGTCAATCTGGACATTGCTCCGCGCAAGGTAACCGCGTTCATCGGCCCGTCTGGCTGCGGTAAATCCACGCTGCTGCGCACGTTCAACCGCATGTTCGAACTGTATCCGGGCATGCGTGCCGAAGGCGACATTCTGCTGGATGGCCGCAACATTCTGGCGCGCGACATCGACATCAACCTGCTGCGCGCCAAGGTCGGCATGGTGTTCCAGAAGCCGACGCCGTTCCCGATGTCGATCTACGACAACATCACCTTTGGCGTGAAACTGTACGAGAAGCTCTCCAAAGCAGAGATGGACGACCGGGTGGAATGGGCGCTGCGCAAGGCCGCGCTGTGGGATGAAGTGAAGGACAAGCTCAAGCAATCGGGCAATTCCCTCTCCGGCGGCCAGCAACAACGTCTGTGTATTGCCCGTGCGGTAGCCGCCCGGCCGGAAGTTCTGCTGCTGGACGAACCGACATCGGCGCTTGACCCGATTTCCACCGCCCACATCGAAGAGCTGATTCACGAGCTGAAAGAGGACTACACCATTGCCATCGTGACGCACAACATGCAGCAGGCAGCACGTGTGTCGGACTACACGGCCTATATGTATCTGGGTGAGTTGATCGAATTTGGCGAAACCGACACGATCTTCACCACGCCGAAGAAAAAGGCCACCGAAGACTACATCACCGGTAAATTCGGCTAAATTTGCCGACGTTACCCCAGCCCCTGTCTGGCTTGTAGCTTAGGGGGCTTTGTGTTGCCTGCGGATCAGATTATGACAATGCCCAAGCCGTAGAGCGGCGTCATCGTCAAACAGTTGCGCGATCGCGTAACCGCCAATGCCACATCCTGCAGCAAGTTTGATGATTCAGCTTGACGATTGGCGTGCTGGCACCAACAATCCGGGCTTCCTCAACAAATCTGTCACAACCATGCTGGATCTTTTCTCAGGGCTTGATACCCATGTTGCCATCACCCTGATCCTGTCACTGGGCTTTGTCCGGCTTTCGAATTCATCAATGGTTTTCACGACACCGCCAATGCCGTGGCCACCGTCATCTATACCCAATCGATGAAACCGCGCCTGGCGGTGTTTGCGTCCGGGATTTTCAACTGTCTGGGCGTCGTTTCTGGCGGCCTCGCGGTGGCTTATGCCATCGTGCACCTGTTACCGGTGGATTTGCTGGTTTCGGTCAACACCGCGCGCGGCCTGGCCATGGTCTTCGCACTCTTGGCGGCGGCCATCATCTGGAATCTGGGCACGTGGTATTTTGGCTTGCCAGCGTCCAGCTCACACACCCTGATCGGAGCGATTCTGGGGGTGGGTGTCGCCAACAGCCTGATCAATGGTACGTCCATGTCGTATGGCATCAACTGGAGCAAGGCGATTGATGTGGGTGCCTCGCTGCTGTGTTCGCCGCTGGTGGGGGCGATTCTGGCTGGCTTGATCATCTGGTTGCTGCGTCGCTACCGCCCGATGAGCAACATCCACAAAACGCCATTTCAACGACAACAGGTTGAAGGGCGTAAACACCCGCCGTTCTGGACCCGTTTCATGCTGATCGTATCGGCCATGGGGGTCAGCTTCTCGCATGGTTCCAACGACGGGCAAAAAGGCGTGGGGCTGATCATGCTGGTCTTGATTGGTATTGTTCCGGCCAAGTTTGTGCTCAATCTGGAAAGTTCGCCTTATCAGCTGGAGCGTACGCGTGATGCGGCCATTCACCTGCAGCAATTTTATAACCGCCATCAGGCTGATCTGCAGAAGATCATTCTGCCGCCGTCGGCTAGTGCAAGCCATTACGAGTGCCGCCCGCTGGATACCGATGCCACCGCCAGTAGGCTGCTGGCAACCTTGAGCGATGCCAATGATTATCACCAGTTAAGCGCCACCCAACGCTGGGATGTGCGTACCCAGTTGCTGTGCCTGGATGACGCTGCCAAACGGGCTGGCAAGCTGCCGCATTTGACCGGTGCGGACAAGTTGCATCTGGAAAACCTGCGCAAGGATCTGACGGTTACCACCGAATATGCGCCCACTTGGGTGATTCTGTCGGTAGCACTGGCCTTGGGCGTAGGCACCATGATCGGCTGGCGCCGGGTGGTCAAGACCGTCGGCGAAGGTATCGGCAAGAAAGACATGACCTATGCGCAAGGGGTATCGGCGCAAATCACGGCCTCGGTGTCGATCGGGCTGGCCAGCCAGTTTGGCTTCCCAGTATCCACCACGCAGGTGCTGTCCAGTGCGGTAGCGGGCTGTATGGTGGCCGATAAAGCCGGGCTGCAATGGGCGACCATCCGCGCCATTCTGCTGGCGTGGCTGTTTACCTTGCCGGTGTCCATGCTGCTCTCCGGCGGCATGTATTATCTGGCGTCCTACTGGATTCACTGAGCCGGACAACGGCACACAAAAAAGCCACCATGCTTTAGGCATGGTGGCTTTTTTTATCTGCGGGACTCAGGCCTTGAGAAAGTGCTCACGCCCGGCCAGCCAGCGGTCCAGATGCGCTTCCACCGCTTTCGGCCAACGTTCCAGCAGATGCGGCGCCCACTCCTTGGCGGCTTCCAGCAGTTCGATATCTTCTTCCAGATTGGCAAAACGCAGCATCGGCACCCCGCTTTGCCGCGCGCCGAGAAATTCCCCCGGACCACGGATCAGCAAGTCCTGCCGGGCGATTTCGAAGCCATCGGTATTCTCGTAGATCACCTTGAGGCGGGCC
This sequence comes from Paludibacterium denitrificans, assembly GCF_009707705.1. Taxonomy (GTDB): domain Bacteria; phylum Pseudomonadota; class Gammaproteobacteria; order Burkholderiales; family Chromobacteriaceae; genus Paludibacterium_A; species Paludibacterium_A denitrificans. The sequence continues at coordinate 929,071 of NZ_WLYX01000001.1, forward strand.
TTGGCCAACTCCGACAGCGGCGTTTCGAACAACAGCACGCACACGCTCTTGGCACTGCCACGCCCAACGCGCCCGCGCAGCTGATGCAACTGCGCCAGCCCCATTCGCTCTGCATGTTCGATCACCATCAGGCTGGCGTTGGGAACATCCACCCCCACCTCGATCACCGTGGTCGCCACCAGCACTTGTAACTCGTTGCGGGCGAAAGCGGCCATCACGGCGGCTTTTTCATCCGGTTTCATGCGGCCATGCACCAGCCCAACGCCCCATTCGGCCAACTCCTCGCTCAACTGCGCATGGGTATCGACTGCCGTCTGCAGCTGCAAGGTTTCCGATTCTTCAATCAGCGGACACACCCAGTACGCCTGTTGCCCTTGCCGACAGGTCTTGTTGACGTAGGCCACAATCTCCTCGCGGCGGCCACTGTTGATCAGTTTGGTCACGATGGGCGTGCGGCCGGGAGGCAACTCATCAATCACGGACACGTCCAGATCGGCATAAAAGCTCATCGCCAGCGTGCGGGGAATCGGCGTGGCCGACATCATCAGTTGGTGAGGCTCGGCCCCCTTGTCCTTGAGCGCCAAGCGCTGGCCCACGCCAAAGCGATGCTGTTCGTCGACGATGACCAGCCCGAGGCGGGCAAACTGCACGTCATCCTGAAACAGCGCGTGCGTACCGACCGCCAAATGCGTGGCACCACTGGCCATGGCTTCCAGCGCGGCGCTTTTCTGTTTCTTGCGCAGGCTACCTGACAGCCAGCTGACCGTCAGGCCCAGTGGCTGTAGCCAGCTGGCCAGCTTGAGGTAATGCTGCTCGGCCAGAATCTCGGTCGGCGCCATCAGAGCAACCTGAAAGCCCGCTTCAATCGCGGCCAGTGCGCTCATCGCCGCGACGATGGTTTTGCCGCTGCCCACGTCGCCCTGCAATAGCCGGTGCATGGGATGCGGCTGCGCCAGATCGGCAATAATTTCAGCCAGCACCTTGTGCTGGGCGGCCGTCAGGGCAAATGGCAGGTTGGCCGAAAGCTGGCTGCGCCAGCGGCCATCGCCCTGAATCACCGACGCCCGCCCCTGCCGCCTAGCTCGATAGGCCAAGCGCATCGACAGCTGTTGCGCCAGCAGCTCGTCAAATTTCAGCCGCTGCCAGGCTGGTAATGTCGGGTCGGTCAGCTGACTGATAGAGTAATCCGGCGTGGGGGCATGCAGCAGGCGCACCGACTCGGCAAACGACGCCAGTCGCAACGGCTGCACCAGTTCCGGCGGCAGCGTTTCCGCCAGTGACAGGTGCTTGAGTTCACCATGGATCAAGCGGCGCAGCACCGGCTGGGTCAGGCCGTTAACGGTGGGATAAATCGGCGTCAGGCTATCGGCCAGCGGGTCGCCCGGTAGCACCTCACGGGTCTTCGGGTGCACCATCTCATCGCCGTGAAAGCCGCGCCGCACCTCGCCCAAAGCGCGCACCCGCTTGCCTTGGACAAACTGTTTGAGCTGGCTGGGATAGAAATGGATGAAACGCAACACCAGCGTGCCGCTGGCGTCTTCGATCTGCACCACCAATTGTTTGCGCGGCTTGAACTGTACCTCGTGCGCGATGACCTCGCCTTCCACCAGCACCGGTTTGCCATAAGGCGCGTTGGCGATGGGAAACAGGTGCGTTTCGTCTTCGTAACGCAGCGGCAAATGCAGGATCAGGTCGAAACGGCGGCGGATACCGAGTTTTTCCAGCTTTTTGGCCGTGGCAGGAGCCACCGTCAGTGGCTGGTTGGCAGGATCATGGTCGAGGCTCATAGCCTGCCGATTGTACCCAAAAAGACGGGGAGGACGAATCTGGCGATTGCATCACTCCCCCAATGTTGCGGTGTTCATGACGACACCGCGCCTCATGGAGCCTTAAGTGGCGTTACTGACGTTCCCAGATCTGCGTGCGCCCGAGCAAGGAGATCCCCAGAAAACCGCGCACTTCCAGCTTTTTGCCAGCGTCGGTCAACTGTGCCTTGGCGCTGTACACCTTGCCGGATTTGGGGTCGAGAATTTTGCCGCGTCCCCAGCCTTCGTCGTCTTTCTTCAGCCCCCACATGATCGTCAGGCCATTGATCGGTTTGCCCTTGTTGGCCCCTTCGCACTTGTCGCACAACGCATCCGGGTTGTGAAACAGTTTGACGATCTTGCCGGTCAGTTCGCCGTTAGCCGCTTCGCTGATCTGTACCAAGGCCTTGGGCTGGTGGGTAGCATCATCGATGGTTTTCCAGTGCTTAAGCGGCGGATTCGGCCAACGCCAGCGAGCAGGACAGTCCCAGCAATACCGCCAGTCCCGCCCCTTTCCATTGTTTTTGCATTATGGTCTCCTCGTGTTGCAGCAATCATAAGAACGATCGTTTGAAGCTACAACTCTAGACTGCCAGCCGCCAGAAAAGACGTCAAGCATCGCTATATATTTTCGGCCAACCTGCCAGACAACGCCCCGGCTAACAGTGCCAGAACCACTGCCCAGCAAGCAAAAAGCGGTTGTGGTGAATCGGTAACACCAGGGCACAAGTGTCACTGGTGCAGGCACGACCCCATGCAGGAATAGCCGCCACAATGCGGGGCAACACGGAAGAAGAGGAAAGGAAGATAGCCGCCGACCATGGCGGCCAAGACAGAAATAGAGCGTTAGCCCGCGCCGGTATCAGGCGGGGAAGCGGGCGCAATCCCGCTCTTGCTGTTGGGTACGCGTACGGCGCAGTTCGCGTTGCGCCCGCACGCGATCGGCATGGCTCTGGGCGTTCTGGCTTTCCTCGTTCAGCCACGCCTCACGCCGACGCCATTGCAGGCAGCGCTGACGTTCCTGTTCCAAGTTACGCTCTTGCCGGGCCTCACGGCGTTTGTCGAGCTTGGCTTGCTCACGCGCCGTACGCGCCTGCTGTTTTTCCCAGTCAGACAACCCATGCTGGAACTGCGCGGTTTGCTGCTTTTGCCGGGCATCCTGAGTTACCACGCTGACATTGGCTTAAGCCCCATGGTTTGTGCGGTCTGGCCAGCCATGCAGGGTTGGGCACTGTAACTGACCACACCTTGCGGTGACTGGCATTTGTACACTTGGGCAGAGGCCAGCGCAGGCAGACAAAGCGACAATAGCAGCAGTGTTCGCATGGAAATATCCTTGCTTGAGAAAGCCACCATTTATACATATGACATAAAAATCGGCAATACCAGGGCAAAAAAACGGCCCGGAAGGGTTTCTTCGGGCCGTTTTGATGCGTATCGCGAGTGAGCAGATCAGCTACCCAGCACCATCACCGCTTCAGCTTCCACCTGAACGCCCTTGGGCAGGCTGGCCACGCCAACGGCGGCACGCGCCGGGAACGGCTGGCTCATGTATTGCGCCATCACTTCGTTGAAGGTGGCAAAGTTGGACAGATCGGTCAGGTAAGCATTGAGTTTGACGATCTGATCCAGGCTACCACCGGCGGCTTCACAAACGGCCTTGAGGTTTTTGAAAACCTGATGGGCTTCAGCAGCAAAACCACCTTCCACGACCGTCATGGTGGCCGGGTCGAGCGGAATCTGGCCGGACAGGTAAACGGTATTACCGGCTTTTACCGCTTGCGAGTAAGCGCCGATGGCTGCCGGGGCTTTGTCGGTATGGATGATTTCTTTCGCCATGAGTCAATCTCCTTCCTTGAGGAAAAGGGTAAGCAAATCGTTGAGAAAGCGCTGGCCGCGCAAGGTGGGCCGGATCATGTTGGCGTCGGCAGTCAGCAAGCCTTGCGCTTCGGCCTGATCCAGCGCCGACTGGATAGAGGATACCGGCAAGCCGGTGCGTTCGGTAAACAGTCTGCGCTCGAAACCGTCGGTCAGGCGCAACAGATTCATCATGAATTCGAAGGCGCGCTCGTCACGCGCCACCTTGTGCTGCGTCTGCAGCGGCTGGTTTAAACGGCTACCGCAGCCAAGTAGGCGGCGGGCTGTTTATGCCGCATTTCGCGCCGGATGCCGTCATGTTGGCTGATTTTGCCATGCGCACCGGCGCCGATACCAAGGTAATCACCAAACTGCCAGTAGTTGAGATTGTGCTGGCAACGCCGTCCCGGCCGGGCAAAGGCGGAGGTTTCGTAATGCTGGAAACCGGCCTCCGCCAACCGGGCCTCAATCGCCTCTTGCATGTCGGCGGAGAGTTCATCGTCTGGCAAGTTGGTAAGCGTCTGCACGGCAAACAGCGTGTTGGGTTCAATGGTGAGGTGATAGGCGGAGAGATGCGTCACGCCCAAAGCCAGCGCGGTATCAATGTCGGCCAATGCTTCGGCCAACGTTTGCTGCGGCAAGGCGTACATCAGGTCCAGATTGACGTTGTCAAAATGGCGCAAGGCCAATTCCACAGCGCGGTACGCTTCGTGCTCGTCATGGATACGCCCCAGCGCTTGCAGATGGCGCGGGTTGAAGCTCTGGACACCAATCGACAGGCGGTTGACGCCAGCGGCACGGTAGCCTAAAGTTATCGGCCTCCAGCGTACCCGGATTGGCTTCCATGGTGATTTCCGCTTCCGGCTGCAAGCGGACTCGCGCCCGCACCCCCGCCAGCAGAGCATCAATGGCCTGCGGAGAAAACAGGCTGGGCGTCCCGCCGCCCATGAAGATGGTATGCACCGGCCGCCCCCACACCGCAGGCAGGCTGTACTCCGGGTCGCGCAGCAGGGCTTCCACATAGGCCATTTCGTCGAAACCGTTTTTCGGCTCGTGCGAATTGAAGTCGCAATACGGGCACTTGCGCACACACCGGGGAAATGAATATACAGCGACAGCGGCGGCAGCTCGCGCAGGCCACCGCTCAGGCCGGAGACATCAATCACGCTCATGCCAGCGCCTGCAGTTTGGTCAGCAACACCTGCATCGCTTGCCCACGATGGCTGATGGCATTCTTGCTAGCGGCTTAAGCAACTGGGCGGCCGTGCAGCCAAAGGCTGGCAGATAGAAGTACGGATCGTAGCCAAAGCCGCCGTCACCCCCGTGAGCTGATCCTGCACCTCACCCCACCACATGCCGTCCGCGACCAACGGCTGCGGATCATCGGCATGGCGCACCAAAACCAGCACGCAGTAATACCAGGCCCGGCGATTGGCCACACCGTTCAGTTTCTCGACCAGCAGCGCGTTATTGCGCGCATCCGACTTGGGCTCGCTTAAGCAAAACGCGCGGAGAACACCCCGGGTGCACCGCCCAAGGCTTCCACACAAATACCGGAATCATCGGCCAACGCCGAAGCAGGCCGGTCACCCGGCTGGCGTGACGCGCTTTTTCCAGTGCGTTCTCCAGAAAGGTGAAATGCGGCTCCGGGCATTCCGGCACATTCAGCTCACCTTGTGGTTTGACCGTAATACCCAGCGGCGCGAGCAAGGCCGAAAATTCTTTCAACTTGCCAGCATTGTTACTGGCGAGGACGAGCGTATCGAACATGGTGGGTTCTATCCTTGAAATGACAAAGGTTGGCCGAAAACACCGTTCGGCCAACCTTGGCAACAATCCTGAGCCTCAGCGCGCGGCGTGCTCTTGCACGGCCTCCAAGGCGCGCCACAGCAAGGTTTCATCCGCGCCATCCAGCAGCCCTGGCATCGGACAGCATACGGCGCCACTGGCGCGCACCGGGCATTCCCTGAAACAGACCGAGGATATGGCGGGCAATGTTGCGTACCTTGTGGCCTTCCGCCAGACGCGCCCGCACATAAGGCAGCATCGCCGCCACCACCGCTTCCCGACTGCGCGCTGGCTGGGTCTCGCCATAATAACGCGCATCCCAGTCAGCCATCAGATAAGGATGATGATAAGCCTCACGCCCAACCATGACGCCATCCACATGCGCCAAATGGGTGTCGATGTCGGCCAGAGTCTTGATCCCGCCGTTAATGATGATTTCCAGATCCGGCCGCTCCTGCTTCAGCCGATAGACATAGTCATACTTGAGCGGCGGAATCTCGCGGTTTTCCTTGGGACTCAGCCCCTTGAGGATGGCATTACGGGCATGCACGATGAATGTCTGACAGCCCGCCTCGGCCACGGTATCGACAAACTCACGCAGGTAATCGTAATGCTCGATCTTGTCGATGCCGATGCGATGCTTGATCGTGACATCAATCGCCACCGCATCCCGCATGGCCTTGACGCAGTCGGTGACCAACTGCGGCTCCGCCATCAGACAAGCGCCAAATGCCCCCTTCTGCACCCGCTCGGACGGGCAACCGACGTTGAGGTTAACTTCGTCATAGCCCCACTGTTCGGCCAACCCGGCGCAACGCGCCAGCTCGCCAAGTTCAGAGCCGCCCAGTTGCAGGGCCAGCGGATGTTCGCTGTCATCAAAACGCAAATGACGCTCGACATCGCCATGCAGCAGCGCACCGGTAGTCACCATCTCGGTATACAACCGGGTATGGCGGCTGATCAGACGGGCAAAAAAGCGGTAATGACGGTCGGTCCAATCTAGCATGGGTGCCACGGAAAGCCGTCTGGCCGAACGGGCGGCGTGATTCGCAAGAGAACCGGCGTGATCGGCGCCGTTAGCAGGTGTTTCGTTTCTATTCATACAGGTCGATTCTTGACCAGTGGTGCTTACCCCTGCGATGCGACGATTCTTCTGCATCGCAATACCGCTGTGGCGGATTAAGCAATTGAAAAGTCGGCAATTATCCCGTTCCCGGACCGTACGGGTCAAGGTGAAGTCTGTCCTCGAGGCCGTCGACAAGCAAGCCCGGGTATTACCAATGCAGATTCTTCGATATCTGGCACATCGCCCCCCCTTAACTGTAAAACAGCGTGCAAAAGTGACCAGGTTTCCGGGGTGATCAGCGTCCAATTTTGACCACCCCGGGTGTGCCACACTTCCGCCTTTTAGGCGGAGGTCTACCGGAGTGCTTTGCATGGAATCCATCGGCAAGATTCGTCGCCGACACCTCGTCAACGGCGAGAGCATCAGTGCCATCGCCCGATCTCTCAACCTTTCCCGCAACACCGTCAAGACATACCTCAACACTACCGCCGAACCCACCTACCAACGGCAACGTCAACCCAAACCGCAACTGGGTGCCTTTCAGGCAACACTGGAGCAGTGGCTTGAGCTCGACCACTCTCTGCCCAAAGCGCAGCGCCGTACGGCTCGCCGATTATTCGAATTCCTACAAGCTGAAGGCTATCGCGGGGCCTACGACAGCATCCAGCGCTATGTCCGGGCCTGGAATGCGAGTGCTACAAAGATCGTCAGAACACAGGCTTTTGTCCCGTTGTCATTCGCTCCTGGTGAAGTGGGTCAGTTCGACTGGAGCTACGAACATGTGGTGCTCGGTGGTGTTACCCAGACCATCAAACTAGCCCATTTCCGTCTGACCTACAGTCGGCAGATGTTTGTCGTTGCCTATCCGCGCGAGACCCGGGAGATGGTGTTCGATGCCCATCGCCGCGCCTTCGCTTTCTTCGGTGGGGTCCCGCACAAGATGGTCTACGACAACCTCAAGACCGTGGTGGAGACAGTGTTTGCTTAACAAAGAGCGCCAGTTCAATCGCCGCTTTCTGGCGCTGGCGAATCATTACCTGTTTGAGCCGGTAGCCTGCACGCTTCAGGCTGGGAGAAGGGCCGGTCGAGAATCAGGTGGGCAATATCCGTGAATGGCTATTCACGCCGACGCCGCGCTTTGCTGACTTCAGCGGCTTGAACCAGTGGCTGGAACAGCGCTGTCGAGAACTGGCGGGACGACGTCATCCCACGCAAGAGGCCACCATTGCGGATGTACTGAAGGTGGAACGCCCTCATCTGCGACCGGTCACCATGCCGTTCGACGGTTACGTCGAACATCTGTTGCGCGTCTCCAGCACCTGTCTGGTCTCGGTGGATCGCAACCGTTATAGCGTCCCCGCCGAATGGGCTAAGCAAGGTCGTTTCGGTACGTATCAATGCTTAAGCACGATTCGTATCGTGGCCGATGGCCGGAGCTGGCCTGCCATGTTCGCCACTTTGGCCGGGACCAGATGGTCTGCGAGCCCCGGCATTACCTGTCGATACTGGAGACGAAACCTGGTGCCCTCCGTCACGGGCGGCCATTCATCGAATGGGTCCTCCCTCCCGCTATCGAAGCGGTTCGTCAGCAGGCCCTTAAACAGCCCGGGGGAGATCGTGCCTTTGCCGAGCTACTGCTGGTGGCGCGTGAATCCGGCCCTGGAGACGCTGGAAGTGGCCTGCCAACTGGCGCAGAAATATGGTAAGCCCAGCACGGCAATTGTACTGAACGAGTTACGGCGATTGACCCGCCCCCCTCGAGTGGCCGTGGTGGAGACACCCGACACATTGAGCCTCCGTGAGGAGCCGGTGGCGAATTGCGACCGCTACGATACCCTGCGGGAGGTGGCGCATGTCTGAGTCCTCCCATCTGGCCCGACTGCAAACACTGCGGTTGTACGGCATGGCCGAAGCATGGCGCGAATTGCAAGCAGAGGTTCACCGGCACCCCCTTTCGGGAGAGGCGCTGCTGCGACGATTGCTCGATGCAGAACAAGCCGACCGACAGGCACGCAGTCTGAGCTATCAACTCAAAGCAGCGCGCTTCCCGGTGCACCGTGACCTGAGCGGCATTGACTGGTCAGAGACCCCGCTGGAGTCAGCCCGTATCAAGCAACTGGCGAGTGGCAGCTATTTGGATACCGCGCACAACCTGATCCCTGGTGGGAGGCACTGGAACCGGTAAAACCCACCGGCGACAGCCTTGGGTATTGCGGCCATTCATCAGGGCAAACGGGTGCGGTTCTACAATGCGGTAGACCTGGTGAACCAGTTGGAGAAAGAGAAACAGCAGGGTAAAACGGGACTGCTGGCACGCCAACTGGTACTGATGGATGCCGTGATTCTGGATGAGCTGGGCTACCTGCCATTCCCCGAATCGGGTGGGGCGTTGCTGTTTCACCTGATCAGTCAGTTGTATGAGAAGACTTCGCTGATCATCACGACCAATCTGAGTTTCGGGGAGTGGGTGAGCGTGTTTGGCGATGCCAAGATGACCACTGCGCTGCTGGATCGGGTGACGCACCACTGCGACATTCTGGAAACCGGAAATGACTCTTACCGGTTCAAGCAGAGGAGGAAAAACGGCTGATTTGCCTGGTCAAATTTGGACGCTGTTTGCTGGTCAAAATTCGACGCTGATTGACACCCTTAACATCAACAAGGCAGGCATTCCCCCTCGGTCTCGGACTCTGCCCCCCTCCGTACAAACACTTACCCCCGCCACGCTGCCTTGCCCCATCCATGTCGTCGGCATAAACTCGCGCTTTCAACCGTTCGTGAACACTCACGTCACCCGACGTGACAAGACTCCATGGATCTGTCTGCCCTGCTCGCCAGCTTCGCCAGCGCCTTCACCCAGCACCAGCGCCTGCTCACCCTGCAGCTCGAGGCCCCATCGCTCAGCGCCGAATCGTTGTTGCCCCACGCGCTGGACGGCCGCGAGGGCGTCTCCGAGGCCTATCTCTATCAGCTCACCTGTCTGTCTCCCGATACCCATCTTGAACTCAAGTCGCTGCTCGGCCTGACCGCCCGGCTGGGGGTACAGGAGGCCGATGGCCGGGAGAGTATCCGCTGTGGCGTCGTCTCGCGCGCCGAGTTGTTGGGCGCCGATGGCGGTTTCGCCAAGTATGCGCTGACCCTCGAGCCGCCGTTTGCCCTGTTGCGCCACCGCCGGACTTCACGGGTGTTTCAGGATCTGACCGTCCCGGAGATCGTGACGCAGATCCTCCACGAGCATCAGGCCAATAATGCCGTCTTTGCCCGGTGCAGACGCTGAGCTTTCACACCCAGCCAGCCGCTCCCCGCCGGTATTGTCTGCAGTACCGCGAGAGCGATTTCGATTTCATCGTGCGGCTGTTGCAGGAAGAAGGCTATGCCTGGCGTTTCGAGCACCACGACGGGGAGACGCCACAGGTGGAACTGGTGGTGTTCGACGATCCTTACAGCCTGCCCGCCGCGCCGTTGGAGCGGGTGCGCTATCACCGTCGTGATGCCACCGAGGACGAAGACGGGCTGACCGACTGGTCGGCCAGCCGTCAGGTGGTCGCCAGTCAGGTGGCGTTGGCCAGCTTTGACTACCAGCCGGTGGCGACCCAGCACAGCCTTGACCAGAGCCGTATCGATCAGGGGGCACGCGGCGAGACGCTGCAATCCACCTTGCAGGACTACGATCCGCAATCGCTCCACTATGCCAATGACGCCGATCAGCTTGGCCAGTATGCCCAGCTGCGCCAGCAGGCACACGATGCCCAGTGCCAAGACCTTCAGCGGCAGCGGGTCAGTCCGTGGTCTGTGTGCTTAAGCCAATGGTTCCGGCTGGATGATCATCCGGCGCACGAGGGGGACAGCCGTGAGCAGCGTGAATTCGTGGTTACCCGGCAGACCTTCCGGGCGCGTAACAACCTGCCCGTCGACCTGCAGGGGGCGCTGTCCGGCCTGATCGGCCAACCCGAGGCGGATGCGGCCAAGTCGCCGTTCGAGACCGAATTCACCGCCCAGCGGCGCGGTCTGCCGCTGACGCCAGCGTATGCACACAGCGAGCTGGCCCGACCGACCTCCCGGGGGGTACAGACCGCCACGGTGGTCGGCCCGGCCGGTGAGGAGGTGTATACCGATGCCCGTGGGCGCATCAAGGTGCAGTTCCACTGGCAGCGGCCAGACGAACACCCGACCCTCGGCGCCAATCTCGATGACCAGTCCTCCTGCTGGCTACGGGTGGCCATGCCCTCGGCTGGCGGCTTGGGGGCACCAGTTCATTCCGCGCATCGGTCAGGAAGTGCTGGTCGACTTCATCGAAGGCGACATCGACCGCCCGGTGATTGTGGGCGTGCTGTACAACGGTAGTCATGCCACCCCGGCCTTTAGCGGCGCCGGTGCCCTGCTTACCAACAAGACCCTGTCCGGCATCAAGTCGAAAGAACATCAGGGTGGGCAATACAACGAACTGCTGTTCGACGACACCCCCGGCGAAGTGCGGGCCAAACTCAGCAGCGAATCCGGCAAGACCCAGCTCAACCAGGGCTTTCTGACCCAGCCGCGCACGAACGGCAAAGCCCAGCCGCGCGGTAACGGCTTCGAACTGCGGACCGACCAGCACGGCGCGATCCGCGCCGCCCACGGTCTGCTGCTCACGACCGAGGCACAGAATGGGGCCAGCTCCCACAGCTGGCACGGGAGCACGTACAAAGCCAGCTCGATGCCGCCCTCAACCTGAGCCAAAGCCCGGCCGACACCGCCAGCGCCCAGTTGGCCGACCGCATGGAAACCGGGCCGGAGGCCATCAATCCGGACAACAGCGCCGCCGGAAAGAAAGACAGCGGCCACCTGCAACACCACGTCGCGGCCCTCAAAGCCCGGGAAGCAGCAACACCGATAAAGAGGGCAAGACCGCCAAAGACCAAAGCGGTCAGCAACCGTTACTCATCCTGTCCGGCCCGGCCGGTATCGCCAGTGCCAGTGAACAAAGCCAGACCCTCAGCGCTTAAGCACCAACCTTAACCTGATCGCCCAGCGCGACAGCAACCACACCACCGGTCGCCGCTGGCTGCACAACGTCGGCCAGCACATCAGCCTGTTTGTGGCGGGGGTGAAGGACAAGGTGGCGCTGAAGCTGATTGCGGCCAAAGGCAAGGTACAGGTGCAGGCACAGAGTGGGGAGATGGAGCTGACGGCGGACAAGGATGTCACCGTTACGTCGTGTAAAGGCAAGGTCACGATTGCGGCCAAAGAAGAAATCCTGCTGACCAGCGGGGGCGGCTATATCCGGCTGAAGGGGGGGAACATCGAGATTCACTGCCCGGGCTCGGTGAGTGTGAAGGGGGCCAGTCATACACTGTGTGGGCTTAGCTAGATTCAACTTTGATTTCCCCAAGATTCTTGGCACTAAAGATGTTCATGATGAGAAGTTCAAAATAAACAGTATCGAAAGTCTGAATTTATATCGTGGCTACAAATATCGCATGACACTTGCTGATAACCAAGTAAAAGAGGGTACTCTGGATAAGGCGGGCGCTACTGGCAGACACTATACCAAACAATCAGAAGAGATAAGTAGCATTGACATATTGCCGTCTACCGTTATTAAACTAGATGAAGGGGACTACTAATGCTTGGCACTATAAAAAGCCCCGGCGCTACCAACACTACCAAAGATAGTCAGAAAGAGCTATCCATGGATGATGGCCGGAAGCTTACCTCAGGTGAAATTGAGCTTTGCAAAAAGCTTTTTGGCAACGCAATCGACTATCGTTTCGTAAGAATACATAAAGGAAAACTCATTCCGTGTGTGCAGTCTGGTCAAGTGTCCATGACACCATGGGGTGAGTTGTATATGCCAGATGACAACTATCTTGAGGATTTCTCTACAGTAACCGGAAAAAAGATAAATTACTTGCATCATTTTATTCACGAGATGGTTCACGTTTGGCAATACCAAAGAAAAAGCAAGCTCACCCGTGGCTCCATAGTTATCTGTGGTGGAGCATTATCAATAAACACCGGCATTGCAAACGCAATAGAATCCTTAGGGAATGCTCTCAAAAATAGGGCCGGTGAAATATTGAAAGACATCTCAGCGGAAATTGACCCTTACACATACATAGAATCCTCACAAAAAAATTTCTTCCAATACAACATGGAATCTCAAGCAGAAATGATTGCCGATTATTTTATGTCAGAAATAATCGGCATTACAGGGTACACTGGGAAAAATTCAAACAGGAGAACAAGGGCAAAATTCTTCTATAAAGATACACTAAAGCTATTCTTCGAAGAGGTGGATCAATCAAGCCGTCGGCCAAGAGACTTAAAAAAGCAATGGGAGTTAAAGTGAAAATTAAAATTATCGTGGCACTGATATTAGCATCGATTTTGATAATTTATTTTTGGCCAGAAAGAAAAATATTTACAATAAAAAATATAAAGAATGAGCCGTCAGTACTTTTCGAGGATACCTGTAATTACAACTCTTTCTACATTGAAGACAAAGATGGAAATGAGTTATCAAGTATTGAGTACTCAAACATTCCTGGCGAAGGAAAAGTCTACAAAATCAATACATACATAACCATAAATAAACTTATGCGCGTAAAGCTAGAACAAAATCGCATATATACATTATCTGCAATTACAGAGTGCGCGGAATACCCAATATATAGAAAATATATCACGTTTAAAATATCAAATAAAAACATAAAGATAACAAACCGCAACTAGCCGTCACATCCGGGCGATCACTCGAGCAAAATTCACTGGAAAGTTGCGCTCACCCGTAAAAATATGAGTATGGCTTTGCAAGCAAAAAAGTTTTTTGCTGCGGGAGGGGGGGCGTCATAGTAACTGCTAATAGCATCGATGTTATCGCCGGAAAAATCGTCACGTGAAATACAGCCGAGGCAAGTGGCTAAATCATTGATTCATACATATATGCTTGCCTAGCAAGAAAAAACCAATCGATTATAGAACCCAATCCAAAACTAAAATAAATATCGATTATTTTTGCGCAATAATTTGCAATCAACATCTCCATAAAAATTAAATAAAATACATATCATTCATTTTTGCGCGAAAAAATTTCGAACAAATTTCTAGAAATAATATCTAGATGAAGAAAACAGCAACACTCCTTACCCCCATAATATTATTTATTCTTATTTGGTTACTTTTTTACCATGGCGGTAAAAGTGCAGATGTTTTTAAAATGGAAAATGGGGATTTTTTGCTGATATACAATAGGCGTGCAACCATATATACCGTCGGATTTCGCGAGCTATCTAGTGGAAACAACGTAGCAGCATTACAAACCGAAGCAAACAACCAACATTATAAATACCCCAACAGAAAAACATTAGTGCGCGTAAGGCATTTACAGCGATTCATAAAAAAAGGGGTGCCATATGTTGCGCTAATAGGATCTGATAACGGATATATTGTTGCCACTTTCTGCGAATCAACACAAGGAATATTAAACAGGCAGGAAGGTTGGCTTACAGAGTCAGAAGAGAACTTCACAAAAAGATGCGCAGCTAAACAGTTAGTCTCACATTAAAAAACCACCAATAAGCTTAAATTACCAACCTCAAAAACAATAAAATATTCTTAGACATCTTTTACAAAATGCAAAAACATTAAAAACACAAAAACGCCATCAAAATAATGACGCACCCAGCCATTTCAACAGCCACTACTACTCAGACTTTTACTTAGCAAAATCAACCTACCAGCATAACAAAAATAAAAATTACCGCATCTATACCCCGATATAACCAGACAGCATTTTATATAAAAATTGTTTTTGTAAGCCAACCAGCTTAAGCGCAACAAAAGAAAATACATCAAGCCACCAACAAACAATAGCAATCACCAAGCAGCGGCACTCCACAATATAAATGTGATGGATTTTAACCATGCACGCTAAAGAAATTTTATTACTTTCACTTCGCCTTTTATATACGATAGCCAAATGGTTATTGATTGGCATTTTTGGAATCGTGTTACTTGGGTAAGCGCTTATGGAATGTACAGGATGCTAAGCATGTGGACCTATGAAACAGATTTAATGGAACATGATAAGCCGTACGGCGGTGGCGATATGCGCATCCGGGGACGGCACGTGATGGTATTCAAGCCAATTGGTCCGGAACTTAAACCGAAACCATCCTCTGAATGGAAAAATCGAGATATTGCTGAAATGACTGAGCCATGGATGGATGACTCATCAGAACGACTTAACCGTCATACGATTCGCCTGCTGCGTGGCGACATGGATCAAGGTATTCGTCGTATCTTTGAAAAGCCCGGTCAAGATGGGGCCTGGTGGTTGTCGCCGGACTGGCAGACCCTTTACGTCAGTACCGAGTGGACCAACTTTCACCTCCCCCCGGGGCCTGACGGGTATGGTCAGCGCTGGACCAGCTTGTGGAAATCCACCGACGGCGGGCAACACTGGCAGAAGCTGCCCGGCCTGACCGTATCCCTCCGGGTCAGCCCTTGTTCCTGCCCGATGGCAAGCGCGGCTTCCTGGTGGCGGATGGCATGCGCATCTGGCGCACCCTTGATGGCGGTGACCATTGGCAAGCCATCGTACTGCCAGCCTGGACGAATCAACAGTTGACGGGGCATCCCAGTGGTAACGGCCTGTTGCCAATGATAAAGGACAGCCAAGCCACCTTTAGTGCCTTTGATCTGGCCGAGGATGGTACGTTGCGAGTGGCTTTTTACATTCGTAAAGCGAAATTGGCGGCAGGGATTGGTGAAGTGAAAGAGAGCACTTTGCTCTATAGCTTGCCATTAACCGCCCCGCTTGAGGAGCTGTCACACCGCTGGATGCAACCGGATATCGTACTGCCAAAGCAGTCCATCGTAGACATCAAAGCCTCGCGTGACGGCAGCCTGCATCTGATGGCCCTGCAAGGCCAGTTACCGCCAGAACGTGTGGCTGACGCTCCGCGTCGCACAGCGGCCTACGTACATTGGGCGAAAGGCAAAGAAGAGTTCCGCCATGTGTTTGAGCCACGCGTCATTCCCGGTGCGCTGTTTATCGGGCCACAGGATCAGTTAGTGCTGGCAGGAGACAGCCGCAAACCGGACCAGATCATGAGCGATTCGATTACCTTGGTCAGTACCGACAAAGGTCGTAAATGGGAGGAAACCGATGACGGGATGGCTTATGCCCGGTACTACGAGGCGGAAAAGAACCGGATCTGGAAGTACCAGTTTCATTCGTTGTATTGGCGTGAACTGAAATAAGTTGGGGGCATTCAGAAAACCAGCTGACCTGATAAGCATAGGTACTTATCAGGTCAGCTGGTTTTATTTTGACGAGCGCGGGAAACCTCAAGCATCAAGAGGCCATTGGAAGCACGAATACCGCCAAGCACGCAGAGCCACTATCGCTACGACAGCCAGCATAAAAAAAGCTGATGAGCACTTAATGCACCGCATCTAACCATCGCGCCTCGCTGTACGACGCCCTCTCACATCAGCCATTGTGATTGACAAAGCATTCAATAGTCTTCCCCACGCACGTGGGGGTGTTTCTAGCGATCACGATGCTTGACCCGCATCCCGGCAGTATTCCCCACGCACGTGGGGGTGTTTGCACATTGAACATGCGCAGGGCACGAGGGGGAGAGGTCATCACAGACGGTGCACATCAAGCATTTCCCCCTGATTTTCCTTGGCCCTTAGAAACTTCAATGAACGTCCGCGACAACAGAGCAAGGAACGGCCACCACACCAATAACGAGCTTAACCAATTGAATTTGGGTTGGATCACAGGAAAATATTAAGTCATATATGTCAAACACGGCGCCTCAATGGGTTGAGCCTGACGGCCGGTCACGCCATACTGCCGGACACGCCTGTTTTTCACTCTGTCTGGATACCCACCGCATGAGTTATCGCATCGTATTTGTTGAAGACGATCCCGACCGGCCGAACTGATCAGCGACTTCCTCTCGCGCCACGAAATGGATGTGGTGATTGAGCCTCGCGGCGACACTGCACTGGACACCATAGAACGCGAAGCCCCTGATCTGGTGTTGCTGGACATCATGCTGCCCGGCAAGGATGGCTTGTCCATCTGCCGTGAGCTGCGCCCCAAATTCAACGGTCCCATCATCATGCTCACCTCGCTGGATAGCGACATGAACCAGATTCTGGGGCTGGAGCTGGGCGCCAACGATTACATCCTCAAGACCACGCCGCCTTCGGTACTGGTCGCCCGGCTGCGCGCCCAGTTGCGCAACATGCGCAGCAGCCAACCTGCCGATGCACCGCAGGCACCCAAAACACAGCACCAACTGGTGTTCGGCCAACTTACCATTGACCCGGTCAACCGCGATGTGGTGCTGGCCAATGAAAAAGTTGCCCTGTCGACCTCGGACTTTGATCTGCTCTGGCTGCTAGCCAGCCATGCTTAAACGAAACACTCAACCGCGACACCTTGCTCAAGGAAATGCGCGGCGTCAGCTATGACGGGCTGGATCGCAGTATCGACGTGGCGATCTCGCGGCTGCGCAAGAAACTGGGCGACAACCCCAGCGAACCGTTCCGTATCAAGACGGTGCGCAACCGCGGTTATCTGTTCTCGCTGTCTGGCTGGGAGTAATACGTGCGCCGCCTGTTCATCCAGTTTTACCTGCTGTTGATGGCCTGCTTTCTGGTCGCCGTCGTTCTGGTGGGGATGGTGTACAAACAAGCGGTCGACGACGTGGGCGAGCGCTATCTGTCTGACCTGTTGCGTACCACGCTATCGCTGATCGAAGCCGACCTGCGCGGCGTACCGGAAGATCGCTGGAGCGAAACACTGGCCAATGCCGACCACGGTTTCACCTTCAAGGTAAAAGTCGAACAGGAAAGCAGCTACATTCTGGATGACGAATCCAAGCAGGCGCTGCACCGCGGCGAAATCGTCATGCTGGAAAACAAATACCTGTTCTTGCAAAAAATCGAGGACAGCGATTACCTGCTGGTGGCCGGGCCATTGCGCTACCTGTTTTTCCTGCATCAGCTCAAATGGTTTGATTACGCCCTGCTCGGCTTACTCGGGCTGTCGCTGGCCATCCCGGTGTTCCTGTGGATGCGGCCGCACTGGCGGGATCTGGTCCTGCTGGAGAAAACCGCGGGCAAGCTGGCCCTTGACGACTTTTCCGCCCATGTCGACTTGCCCGCGCGCTCCGGCATTCGCCAGTTGGGTGAAGCCTTCAATCACATGGCCGACAACATTGCCGCTCTGCTGGCCAGCAAGCGCGCCCTGACCAATGCCGTGGCCCATGAATTGCGCACGCCGCTGGCCCGGCTGCGTTATCGCATGGCTCTGCTGGAAGGCGATCAGGAAAGCCCGGCACGTCAGGCGATTGAGCGCGACCTCACCGCCATCGACAAGCTGGTTGAAGAGCTACTATTGCACGCCAAGCTGGACCGATCGCAGACGCCGCTCAAGCTCACCACTTTCGACGCCATACCGTGGGCGTGCGAGCGCATCGACGAACAGGCAACGTTGGCCGAACACCTGCATTGGATCAAGCCGGAGGGCGAGCCGGTCAGCTTTACCGCCGACCAGCACCTGATCACCCGCGCGCTCGACAATTTCCTGTCCAATGCCCGCCGCCATACCAAAAGCACCATTCAAACCACGGTACAGATTGATCAGCACTACTGCGTGATCATGGTGGACGACGACGGGCCGGGCATTCCCGAGGCAGACCGCGCACGGGTCTTCGATCCATTCGTGCGACTGGATGAAAGTCGTGGCCGTCAGACCGGCGGGCACGGTCTGGGGCTGGCCATCGTAGCTTAAGCATCGCCACCGCGCATCATGGCGAAGTCCGTATCGAAACCTCGCCGCTGGGCGGCTGCCGCTTCATACTGCGCTGGCCGATATAACCTCTCCGCCAGCACGGCATTACACGGCGTTACACAGGGATACAAAGGCCATCTAGACCCTAGGCGGGGCCATCGTTAGCATTTCACCCTGAAAATCAATATATCTGGGACTGGCTTATGCAGCATGAGAGCCGAGGCAACAGACTCTCATCCAGGAGTGTGACAATGAAAAAACTGGCCCTGCTTGCCCTCACTGCCGCCTTGGGCGTTACGGCGGCTGCTTTGCGGCAGAAAAGAAAGAAACCGGCACCTCCGCACCGGTGACCATCCACAAGGCCAAGCGAGCCGAAAAGAAAGTCACCGTCGCACCGGCACAAAAAGCCCAGTCGGCCAAGAAAACCCCGCACAAAACAGCGGCTGCCTCGGCGGCCAAGTAAACACGGCACAGCTCCGGCCAACCTTGCGCTTGTTACCCGTACGGGGCGCCACGCGCCCCGTTTGCTTTTCCGGACCCCATCACATGTCACACCGCGCCCTGCTCTCCCTTGGTCTGGCCTTGAGCCTCACCCTGTCACCACTTGCCTCGGCCAAGGAATCGGCCAGAGAACACAAGATTCTGTTTTTCGGCAAGGATGAGCGCGTCAAAACGGCACCCACTCACGCACCGTGGACCTCGGTCGGCCAGCTGGAAACAGCCACCGGCACCATCTGCACCGGCACACTGGTCGCCGACGATGTCGTCCTCACCGCTTACCATTGCTTCATCGATGAAAAAGGCCGTTTCGACCCAGCCACCCTGTTTACCGTCGGACTCTGGGGCAAACAGCATCGTAGCCAAAGCAAGGTGACTCAGGTACAGGTCGACCGTACTTTCCTCAAGGGGCTGAAACACGTCAACGGCAGCATCATCATTCCGCCACGCATTGCCGGGCGCGACGTAGCCTTCGTGCGCTTGAGCAAGCCGCTGGGCAAGCAGGAGGGCGTAGTCGAAGTCTTTGTCGGCAACCACCCGCAACTGCAGCAATTGATGCGCAGCAACCAGTGGAAAGTGACGCAAGGGGGCTACCCGATCGACGACCAGACGCATCTGCTGGTACATAGCCGCTGTGATGCCACCGGGTTTCTGCCGGATGGCCGCCTGACCCACCATTGCGATACTCTGGCCGGAGACAGCGGCTCACCGATTTTTGCCCAGCGCGATGGCAAACCGGTGATTGTAGCCATCCAGAGTTCGGCTCCGGATGCCAAAGACCGCAAGCGCGCCGACAACATGGCGCTGTCGGCTCCGGTGTTCTACCGGCAACTGCAACAGTTCATTCACGCCCGCTAAAAACAACAAGGCCGCGCAATGCGCGGCCTTGTCAGTGTGATCACAGACAACTGATTACAGGCCAAGCGCCTGCTTTTGCCTTGCCACCAGCTCGGCGATGCCTTGCTTGGCCAGCGCCATCATCTGCTGCATTTCGTCCTCGCTAAACGGTTCGCCTTCGGCCGTGCCCTGCACTTCGACAAAACGCCCAGCGCCGGTCATCACGACATTCATATCGGTTTCGCAGCCGGAGTCTTCCAGATAATCCAGATCCAATACCGGCTGCCCCTGATAAACACCCACCGACACGGCAGCCACGAAATCGCGAATCGGGCTTTCGGCCAACTTGCCCTGTTGCAGCAAGCCGCTAATGGCATCATGCAAGGCGACGAAGGCGCCGGTGATGCTGGCCGTACGGGTGCCACCATCGGCCTGAATGACGTCACAGTCGATCAGAATCTGGCGCTCGCCCAGCTTTTTCAGGTCCACCACTGCGCGTAGCGAACGGCCAATCAGGCGCTGAATTTCCTGCGTCCGCCCCGATTGCTTGCCCGCCGCCGCTTCACGCCGCATGCGGCTCCCGGTAGAACGCGGCAACATGCCATATTCGGCCGTGACCCAGCCTTGCCCCTTGCCTTTGAGAAAGCCCGGCACGTTTTCTTCCACGCTGGCGGTACAAATCACCTTGGTATCACCAAATTCCACCAGCACGGAACCTTCGGCATGTTTGGTATAGCCGCGCGTCAGCTGGATGGTGCGCAGGGAATCGGCAGGGCGAAGCGAAGGTCTCATAATGGTTTCCTGTAGTGAAGACGGCAATTATAGCAGCGCCAGCCGCTCTGCCCGGGCGTTTCGGCCAACCTGTATCAGCCTTTGTTACCCAGCGGCTCGCCCGGCCGACTATCAAGGATTTCCTGATGCATCAGAGCCAGATTGGGATCAAGAATTACCCGGCTCGCCTGCTTGGCTGGCGTCTGCACCGTATCCAGCGCATCGCTGCGCCCGCGCACGTCCACCGTATCCTCCAGCAGGGTAACCGCCACTGCCGACAGGTTATCGCCGCCGCGGCCAGCCCGGCGCTCGGCGACGTTCATCAATGCTCGGCATCACCGGCCCACCATCCGCCCCATAAACACCTTGGCCATCTCGCCATCATCGATCTGCGACCACAAGCCGTCTGAACACAACATAATGGACGTACCCGGCGAGACAAACTGCTTCTCACCGATATCAATATCCGGATCGCTGGTCGCGCCCAAGCAGTTATAGATCTTGTTGCGGTCAGGATGGGTTTTGGCCCCCTCCTCGGTCAGGCGCCCCTGATCAATCAGCTGCTGAACCTGCGAGTGGTCTCGCGAGCGCAAGCGCAAACCATGGCGATCGAGCAGATACAAGCGGGAATCCCCGACATGGCACCAGTACAGCATGCCCTGCTGGATGATGGCGGCCACCACCGTGGTACTCGGGATCTCCGGCAGCCGATGATCGGCGGCATAATCCAGAATCGCCTGATGCGCCGCACTGATGGCATTCACCAGAAAGCGGTTGGGGTAGGCGAGAACTGGCGTGGCTTGCTGATAGAACAGCTCGCCCAGTAAGTCGATGGTGATCTGCGCCGCCACCTCACCCTGCAAGTGCCCGCCCATGCCATCGGCCATGACCAACAGGACCGCATCACGCGAATGGGCAATCAACAAACGGTCTTGGTTATAAGGACGTCCGCCGACACGGCTATCCTGAAAAATGGCTAATTTCATATCTGCAATCCTCAGGAAGAACGTCCGCCGGTCAGGCCCTTGAGCCATCCCACCAATTTATGCGCCGCCTGAACCGGCTCGCTGCGCGGCTCGGGCGGACTATATGCCGTTTCCATCAACCGCTTCTGGATAGCCAGCAGGCTCGGAGGGCGCTCATCCGGCGACAACGCCAGACACTGGTCCACCAGCTCCAGCAACTCGCGCGAATAGTCATGGCGGAACGCCCTGACCGCCGGTACCAGCTTGTCGTCCACCACCCGCTCTTTGGCCACCTGCGGGGTACGCCCTCCCATGCAGACATACAGACAGGCCCCAACCGCATAAATATCCGTCCACGGCCCCAGTGACGGGGATTTCTCATATTGTTCCGGCGCAGCAAACCCGGGGGTGTACATGGCGGCGAAATGTTTGTCGCGCTGGGTCAGCGTCAGACGCGCCGCCCCAAAGTCCAGCAACAGTGGTTGCCCACCTCGGCGCAGATAAATGTTGGCTTGATGTCCAGATGCAGCAGGCGGCGGGTATGCACCTCACGCAAGCCGGACAACAACGCGGCAAACCATCGACGCAGACGACGCTCCTCAATCCGCCCCCCGGCCAGCTCCACTTCACGACCAAGCGAACGGCCATCGGCATACTCCATCACCATGTATACCGTCTGATTGGCCCGGAAAAAATTGCTGACATGCACAACGTTGGGATGGTGCACTTCTGCCAGAATGCGCCCTTCCTCGAAAAAGCATTTCAGACCAAGATTGAAGGCATCCTGATCCATTTCATGAGAAACGCTGACACGGCCGTTGTCACCGCGTTCGGCCAGATGGCGCGGCAAGTACTCCTTGATCGCCACCTTGCGATCCTCATCATCCAGAGCGAGGTACACCACACTGAACCCCCCACGGACAATTGGCGGACAATGGTATACCCCTCCAGTGCGATAACCCGGTGGCAAGGCAGTTTGTTGGCTGGATTGAGTCATGACATCGCTGTTGTTATAGTGGACACAAGCCCGGAATTGATTGGCAGAAAGAAGCAATTCGGGCTCTGTTTTTTAAACGCATCACCCAAGTTTACCGGGAGTCCACCATGATTTTAAGCATGACCGGCTTTGCAGCCAGCAACCAAGAATTTACCGGCGGCATCTTGAGCCTAGAAGTCAGGGCCGTCAATCACCGTTATCTGGATGTGCAGATGCGCCTGCCAGAAGAATTGCGCGTCATCGAACCCCAGTTGCGCGAGATGATTGCCGCCAAGGTATCGCGTGGCAAACTGGAGTGCCGCGTCGGACTCAACCAGCTCGACACCAGCACGCCAACACTAGAACTAAACCGTGACTACCTGGTAAGCTGATCAGCGTCGCCAATGACGTCCAACAGCTGGCCATCGGGATTCAGGGCCTGTCAGTTGGCGAACTGATGCGCTGGCCGGGCGTTCTGAAGAGCAACACACTGGCTCCCGAAGTATTGCAACAACTTTGCCTGAAAAATCTGAGCAGCGTACTGGAAGATTTCAATGCCTCCCGCGCTCGAGAAGGAGAAAAACTCAAGGCCGTCCTGATCGCCCGCGTGGAAGGCATGGAAGCCATCGTCGCTTAAGCATCAAACCCAAGCTGCCACAAATTCTGGAAGCCTATATGAACAAGCTCTCCGGACGGCTGCAAGATGCCCTCGGCAGCGTCGACGATGATCGCATCAAACAGGAATTTGCCCTGTTCGCACAGAAAATCGACGTTGATGAAGAACTCTCCCGGCTTTCCACCCACCTGAGTGAAGTACGCCGCATCCTGAAAGCTGGCGGTCAGGTAGGCAAACGGCTGGACTTCCTGATGCAGGAACTCAACCGCGAAGCCAATACCCTCGGCTCCAAATCAGTATCGACCGAAACCACCCGGGCATCGGTGGAACTCAAGGTACTGATCGAACAAATGCGGGAACAAATTCAAAATATCGAGTAACCTTTCATGTCGTGTCACACCGTGGCACCGATCACACAAAAGCCCCGTCATTCGGGGCTTTATTCATTTCATCTCGTGTCACACCATATCAACAAAGCGCATACTTAGCGTGTACACCTAGGTGTACACCTTAGGAAAAATGGAAAATTTTAGGTGTACACCCCCTATTCACTGTTTGATTTTTTGACGAATCAGCAATGACAAGGGCTGAGGGCCGATACTCACTATTCAGGATGTGACATGGCAAAGCTGACAGACATGCAAATCAGAGCCCTGGATCAAAGCAGGGGAACGCTTTGAAGGCCTAGCCAATAGTGATAGCCTGTACTTGGGATACCGGGAAAGTTACGCCGTACAGGTCTGACGATTCATTCACCCCACAGCCATCCCAATCCATCCTAAACCACATAAAAAAGCCAAGGTTCAGAATGAACCTCGGCTTTTACCATCGGAATCAGTTTTCAGCCCAAATCAAGCGGGCAATCGCGGCGGAATCCAGCTCACCATTACCTTGCTGTACCAGTTCGGCAATCAATTGTGTTACGCGCTCGGCCTCCGGTAACTTGATGCCTAGCTCCTGAGCGGTAGACATCACAATTCCCATGTCTTTCAGATGCAGCTTAGCCTTGAAACCAGGCGCGTAATTATCGTCGATCATGCGCTGACCATGAATGTCCAAGACCCGGCTTTGGGCAAAACCACCTAGTAGCGCCTGTCGTACTGGGATTGGGTCCACGCCACACGCCTTGGCCAGTTTCATGACTTCTGCCACGGCCGCAACACCAACCCCGACGGCAATCTGGTTGCAAGCCTTGGCAACTTGCCCTGCACCGGAATCGCCGATACGGGTAATGGTCTGCCCCATGGCCTGCAGCACCGGGCGAATTTTTTCCAGCGCCTCACTTTTTCCGCCCACCATAATGGTCAGTGTGCCATTGATCGCCCCCACTTCGCCGCCAGAAACCGGGCAATCAAGGAAGTCCACACCTTTTTCGGCCAACGTAGCGGCCATCTTGCGTGTAGCGATAGGTGAAATCGTACTCATGTCGGCACACACCAGACCGGCTCGCGCGCTCTCAATCACCCCGTTGGCACCGAGTAATACCGCTTCGACGTCAGCGGTATCGGATACATTGGTGACCACTACATCCACATCAGCCGCCAAGGCGGCCGGGCTATCACGCCATTGTGCCCCGGCTTGTAACAGCGCCTCGGCGGCTTCGCGTCGTCGAGCCCAAACCAGCACCTCGTGGCCCGCCTTGAGCAAGTTCAACGCGCAAGGCTTCCCCATGATGCCCAAGCCAATATATCCCACTTTCATTTGAGGTTCCCCTATTGAGTATTGATGCGTGCGAATCATCGGCACGCTTATTCTGGCTGAGATGGACGAGCTGCTAACCACGCCTCAAATTCGAAATTCTGCCCGGCAGCCTGATGTTCAAGAAAATAGACAAACGCCAACACTTCAGCGACCGCCCGGTAAAGGGCCTCTGGTATTTGCTTGTCCAAATCCACCTGCATCAGCAGGTTCACCAACTCGGGCGAGTCATGAATAAAAACACCGGCATCGCGGGCGCGCTCCAGAATGCGATCCGCCAAATTGCCATAGCCCTTGGCCACCACCTTTGGCGCCCGACTGCCTTCCTTGTAAGACAGGGCCACCGCCGAGCGGCGCGGATCGTCAGCTCGGCGCTTCGTCATGTTTGACCACCAGACTGGCCAAGGTCAAGCCAGCCGATTCCATACCACTTTGTAAACGGGCCATATTCGTTTCGATCAGGCGGCCTGCCTGCGACTCCTCGGCCACGAACGACACTTGTACCGTTTGGCCTACCAAACGGATACGGGCATTCATCCCACCAAGCGATGGTAAATTCAGCGACAACTGGGTTGACCAGGTTAAGCCAAGGCGTCACTCCCGGAATGAGAACCATCGGCTTCAGTCTCGTCAGGCTGGATTTGCACTTGCACCGGTTGCCCGGCCACGCCATACCCTGTAACACAACCTGGCGATTCTCCAGCGTGTCGAGTTGTCGCTGCACCAGGTTACCCAGTTCTTGTACCGCTTACCGACTGGAGGAAGGTGCAGGGTCGGCCAACAGCTGTCCCAGTTTGTTTTGCGGCTCGCTGCGCACATCATCCAGCGGCTTGCGGCCATCCATCCAATCCTGAACATGTGACTCATAAAACAAACCACTTTGCGTGACGCCCTGCTTCAGATGTTCGGCCAACTTGGCAGGCGGCTCTTTCGAAGCATCAAGCTGCACGGTTTTGATCGTCGTGTCAGACTTGGCATTAGCCAGTAGATCCGTCAGGTATTGCGATGCAGAACTGAGTTTGACCTGAACAGAGCCATCGGTGGTCGGCGTATCTGCAGCGCCATCAACCAGGGCGAACGTCACCGCAGGGCTCAACGAAGCCACACGCAGATTAAGCGTGTCGCCCTGAACTTGCATGCCTTGCGGCAATTTGAGATTGAACAGGCCGTTCTTGATCAATACCGCCAACTGGCCGTTATCCAGTTGGTCGGCAACTCGCGCGGTGACTTGCTCACCGACGATCAGTGACGGGATCTTGGCAGGAAGAGTACTTGCCTCGATAAACAGGCGGCTGCCTTCTTTCAGCAGCCGCAATCCTGCAACCGTTTGGGTCGTTAACGAAGCTCCGGGCAGGGTAGGAATCATGAGGTAGAACTATTACGGTACAAGGAAACAATCAACTCCGCCTCGCTGCGGGAGATGCCACAGCGAGAAGCGACTTCGTGCGCAGACATCCCCTGTCGGATCATCTCAATCGCTTGGTTATACGGACTGATATCTGGCTCGGATGGCAAATGCTGTTTTTCCTGCCTCGCAACGACACGGGCCAAATCCCGCTGCAGATCACTGATTTGCTGTTGCAGTTGGTCCAGATACAACGGCGTAATCGTGTCCTCAGGTTGCTGCCTAACACGCCGGTACAACATGCCAACCACTAGCGCCAATGCCACCCAGAGCAACAGCAGAAGATAAGGGAAAAAAGAACCAGACATTGACTCCCCCTCACACAAACTTGGGCTAGGTTTTTAAGTCTATGAGCAAACCACTCCCAACCCAAGTACAAATTTATAGCGAGTAGGTTTTGATGAGCCGATTATTCTGATTTATGGACACCAGTTCTTGCTGTACGTCTCGACTCCAGTCAGCCAACAAAGACTGAACTTCTTCCCGCTGAGTCAGCACTGTTTGCAGAATCTGTCGATCTTCACCGCTTAACGATTCGCCTTGTCTAACCGCTAGCAGTACGGTTTCCAGACACAACTCCTGCTGAGCACTCAAAGGGGCCAACGCATCAAATTTTCGCTCAACTACACAAGTTCTGACCTCTTCGGCCAACCTTGCCAACTCCAACACCTTATCGGCCAATTTATTGTCCGGCATGATCAGGCCTCCATTCTGCCCCAGTCCTTAATTAAAGCTGGGCACCGGGACGGTCTACTTGCTGCCATGCGGGTAATAAAGTTTCCAACAAACCCCGCACCTCAAGAAAGATATCTAGATCATTCTTGAGGTTGGCAACAACCAAACGGCTTTTCATATAAAGATACAAATCATTCAGATTAACTGCAGCTTCTGAGCCTTGCTCCAAATCCAGAGACTCTCTCAAGCCATCAATGATATCAATGGCTTTTGACGTCAACCGTGCTTTCTCATGAAAATTCTGGGACTGCAATGCTATGCCAGCCTGAATAATTGCCTTGATTGCCCCTTCGTATAGCATGACCACAAGCCCAACAGGGCTTGCCCCATAAACAGCTGCTTTCAAAGCATCATCTTCATATGCCTTGTTAAATTGCTTGAGCACTTTTGAAGAGAGCATCGTGATTTACCATCATAAATTAGGAAGAACTGGAAGATAACAAACCAGCCAAGTTGGTCGTAGCCTGCTGCATTTGAGCCAACGTAGCATTTAGCGTTGTGTACTGCTGAGTATATTGGGCTTTTAATGCCGCCAGTTTCGAATTCAGGCTTGTTTGCAGATTATTTTCTAAACTAATACGGCTATTTATTGAGCTTGTACTCGTTTGAACAATACCATCTGGGCCAAGCAATGAATTAATCGTAGCGTTAAATCGATCGGCAAACCCTGTATTACTGGAATTACCAAAAAGGTTAGTCACGGCTGATGGGTTATTATTCAATGCTGTATTGAACGCAGTTTGGTCAAGTTTTAAGGTTCCATCCTTTTGAATGGAGATACCTACCTGAGACAAATAGGCGTACGAATTTACCGGATCAGCGCCAGCGACAGGCGTTTGCAGCACAGAAACCAATTGCTGCTGCACAGACAGCACAGAAGCATTACCAGACATACTGCCGTTGCGGGCGGAGTCTACCGCAGATTTTACCTGATTATATGCATCAACAAAGCTCTGTAAACTATTCGCAATCGCGCCACTATCTTTAGTCAAAGATATCGTGGCAGACCCTAATTTACTGATATCGACCTCAACACCTGAAATTACATCCGTAAGTTGATTGCTACCGGAGGTAACACTGACACCATTTACCGTCAGCATCGCATCGGTAGCATCATGCGACTCGCTTACTCCCGTACTACTCTGCCCCAGACCGGAATAGTGGTCAGCGTATTACCATTGGCATCCGCCATGGAAAAAGCATTACTCGTACCTGCTGACGCCGAAGCCAAAACAAGCTTGTATGAACCGTTATTCTGAACGATTGAGGCATTTACCCCAGCACCAGCCCGATTAATGGAATCGGCGATGGTCTGTAAGGTATTGGAACTGGACAAATCAACAGTCGTAGAGGTTGAGCCAACCTTGAATGTCAGTGAACTTGGCGTGCCGGTTAACGTAGCTGTTGGATCGGTAATCGCTGCACCGCCAGATGTCTGGTCAATAACCATTTGCTTGGATTGGGCCAGCTGCGTCACATTCAAGGCATAGCTACCAGCCAACCCATTAGTGGTAGTAGAAACAGAGGCAACTGTTGAATCGGTAGAAGAGGCTTTCACCGCTTGCAAAAACGAACCAGAGGAGAGCTTGGTAGCTGCGGTCTGCAAACTGGACAATGCAGAACTGATCTTCCCGATGCTACTTAGCTGTGAGTTATATGTACTCACTCTGGATTGGCTTGCAGTCAGAGGCTGCTGCTCAATAGTCATCAGCTGGCTGACTATTGACTGTACGTCCAACGTACCGACGCTAGTGGTAATGGAAGTCATGACAACATACTCCTACAGCATAAATGCCAAAAATCAGGCCTGTTCTTTAAGAAGCAGCCCTTTAAAATCTCCGATGGCCTTGGCGATACGAATAGCATCTTCCGACGGTATTTGACGGATGACTTTCTGGGTATCTTTATCGATTACTTTGACCACTTCAATATTGGTACTTTTATCAACCGAGAATTCCAACTGGCTATTGTATAGCTTAGCCACATCATTGAGTTGTTTCAGCGAATCTTCCAGCTCTTTTGGTTGTGGCTTGCGACTGGATAATGCGTTTTTTGATTGCCCTTGTGCCTGCCCCTGAGCAACAGCGGCTACGGCTTGAGCTGTGTTCGGTGCCACTGCCGCCGCCGCATCTCCATTCACGGACTGAGCCAGCTCAACCGGTTGGCGTTGAGAGGACAAATTAGTAGCAATGGACCCTAGTGGTTGTAACAATGGTATTTGCATATCATCCTCTCTTGCGCCAAGAGCCCCGGCGCTATACCGAGGCTCTCACGGTCAAATAACCTACGAACTAATTATTACTGCAGCAAGGTCAAGGCCGATTGAGACAGCGTGTTAGCCTGTTTCAGAATCGAGGTACCAGCCTGTTGCAGAATCTGGTTCTTGGTCAGGTTGGCCGTTTCAGAAGCAAAGTCTACATCCATGATACGGCTGTTAGCACTGGTCAGGTTTTCAGTGTAGTTCTGCAGGTTAGCTACAACTGCATCAAAACGGTTTTGTACCGCACCAAATGTCGAGCGACTATCCGATACTTTACTAATATCTGCATCCAAATTGGACAAGGCAGCTTGAGCAGCAGTTTGAGACGTCACATCAACGGTCCCAGTACCGGTCAGTGCGGAAGCATAAGTTTTAAGGGTTGTCAAGTCCGCAGCAGACACAGAAACCGTATTATCCGTTGAGCCAGACGAACCCACCGGAACGTCAAAGTAGAAGCACCGGACAACAACGAAGTTCCGTTAAACTGAGTAGTCTGGGTAATACGCGAAATTTCCTGCGTCAGTTGATCTACTTCCTTTTGCAGCTGCGAACGGTTGGTATTACTTACCGAGCCGTTAGCCGACTGCACGGCAATTTCACGGATACGCTGCAGGTTATTTGCGATTTGCCCCATCGCACCTTCAGCCGTCTGACCAACCGAAATACCGTCGTTGGCATTACGGATGGCTTGGTTGTTACCACGGATAGCCGAAGTCAGCGTTTGCGAAATCGCAAGACCGGCAGCATCGTCTTTGGCGCTGTTAACACGCAGACCGGAGGACAACCGCTGCAACGACTGGCTCAGAGCGCTACTGGAGGTGGAAAGATTACGCTGAGCATTCAGCGAGGCCATATTGGTGTTAACGGTAAGTGCCATGACGGTTCTCCTTAGAACATTCGGGGACAACAACTAGTGTCTTTGATTTGTTATCGTCCCGCGTAAAGCAAACTTTAGTCACATCTTGATTATTTTTTATCGATACCACCGAGCAAGCTCTGATACCAATCATCCAGGTGATCTTCCAGCCAGTAATCACGATCCACCCAACGGCGCAGTTGGTCACCTTCACGGTACGCTGCATCCAGGTCATAGATACGCTCGCGAATGGCAGCCACCCAAGCCTTGGCAGTATTAGGCACACGACATACCGGCGCTCCGTTGGTTTGATAAGGAAAGATATCAGAGCAAATCACCGGCCAACTCATCACACCATACTCCAACAACCGCAGGTTACTCTTCGACTCATTGAAGGCATTGATTTCTAGCGGGGCAATCGCCAAATCCAGATTCAGGCTCGCCATCTTGTCAGGATACGTCTGGAAAGGGATGCATGGGTATTCTTCTGCAATATAAGGACGCAACTCGGGGAGGCACATGCCCATGAACACCCACTCCACCTCCTCAGCCGTTTCTTTGACTACATCGATGATCTCGGCCAAATCACCTTGGTGCTGCATTGCACCAACCCAACCCACTCGTGGTTTACGACCTTGACCACGCAGAGAGGACACCTCACCCCACATCCGGCGTGACAATCGGTTGGGTATGACAATAATGTCGTCATTCATATCGCGGCAAGCATCCCGCAGTGGCTCGGTAGAAACGATGACGCTATCAAAGTATTTGAGTACATTACGCAGCCGAGTTCGAGAGTCCGGCATAGTTTTACGCCATACTCGGTGCAGGATACTTTTTTCTGGCATTGCGCCAACCAGATCATCCAAACCAAACACCAACCTGATATCTGGCAAGAATTCCCGATACTGTTTGATTGCATACTGCATGCCGTCCGTCAGAAGGGAGTGAACCAACACGACCTCAGGATTCAAACGGGCCATATCCACTACAGAGATTATAGGGATGCTGTTCTTCTCTCCCGGAATAACGGCAGCATCCAGCCGCCCACCTTGCTGCAATGCCTGAAAGGGCTGCGCCACACGATACTCGCCACTGGCTCCCGCAATCGGAATGCCCAGCACCTTGGCTCGGCCAACTTGATGCGGCGCCCAATTTGCATAGCGGCTTGGCTCGATCCCCATGTTTTTGTCGCACAGGGTTAAATGGCGATTGTAAGCCGGGTCATAGGCAAGTCGCGGGAGCCAGCGCTTAAGCATGATCTTTAGTTCTTTTCGTTCACGCACCGCCGCAGTCAATGCCACTTCAGGCTCGTAAGTCTGTTTGCCAATACTTTTGGCATGATGGTGCACGAGCGTGACATATGGAGTGTAGACATTGATCAGCCCCTGCTTTTGTAGTTTCAGACAGAAATCGACATCATTGAACAACACTGTCAGATCTGCAGCATCGAATCCGCCGATCTGCTGATACTTCTGTTTTGAAACCATCAGACAGGCGGCGGTGACGGCAGAATAGTTTTGCTCGGTCAGCAATCTATTCATATAGCCGGGAGCGTCGAGAGCTTCTTTTTCAAACACATGGTCGGCGACAGACAGTACCCCGCCAGGCAAGCCCAAAACAATACCCGCATGCTGGATACGGCCGATTTCCGGGTACGCCAACCGTACGCCAACCGCCCCCACCTCAGGGCGCTGCGCCAAACCGATCATGCGTTCCAGCCATTCTGACTGGATGATCTCGGTATCATTATTCAGCAGTACAATGTACTCACCACGGGCTTGCTCGACGCCAAGGTTACACTGTGCGGAGAAATTGAATGGCTGCGGATAATCAATAATGCGGATCTGATTGGGATGATCACGTTCAATATCCTGATAGAAGTGGAACGTATCAGGGTTTTGCGAAGCGTTATCGACGATCAACAATTCAAAGTTCTGATACTTCGTGCGCTCAAACAGGCTTTCCACGCAGGGCTGCAAATATTCCAACTTATCCCGAGTCGGAATAATGATCGACACCAATGGCTGGCCGGTAACGCGATAATCAACGTGCAACGTGTTATCGACAAACCCCTTGCTCACGGTGGCCTCGATACCCAACCGCTGCAAATGGTTCTCCAGCGCCACGTGACGCGCCGCTTCCTGCTCATGTCGTTCACCCGGCGCGCGGGCAGGTAAATGCATCAAGACTTCATCAATATGCTGGATAACATCCAGACCATAGTTTTCGGCCAACCGTAACAGGTGATTCCACACCTCACAGGACGGATAAGGATCAAAACCGCCAAGGCTTGCCAACGCCCGGAAGGACAACGCAACAGCACCGCCGATGTAGTCGTAAGCGCGCAGATAGTCCAGCGAGAAATCGGGTTTAAGCGCTGGCTGGACAAAGCTGTCCGGCTGGGTATAGCAGTCATGGTCGGTATAAATCGCCAACGACTGTGGCTGGGAATGGGCTATATCCCCCATGCGCAGAAGCAGCTGAGGCACCAGCATAGTGCCAGCAGGCAACAACATTACCCAATCGCACCGGATCTCTCCCAATAGACCATTGAGTGCTTGAGTGTAGAGTTGTGGATCATCGAGAGAATCGAGCTGTAGCCATCCCAAAGTATTATTGCTATTGAAAATGGGATCAGGTTGCGCCCAGTCAGCTACAACGATAAGTTTCCAGTGTCGATATAACTGCCGCTGCAACGATTCGATCGATGCCGCCAATGCCTCTCGCTCAGAGTAACGCACTGGCATAATCAACAGATATTCCGGCTGTTGGTTCCACTGGCGCATCATGCGCTCGGCCATCATTTCAGCATCGATTTCGCGCAACTGGTGACGATCACGCCAAGATTGCCAAGTACTGAAATTTTTATGGGTCATTAAACCAACAGCCCTCAACTCTACTGATGCATGCCTTGGCTCATAGCTATCGAGAGTTCCTGCAAGCTGGTTATCCAGCAAATCGCGTAGCAAATTCACCCATTGGTAAGCCTGCGTATCCAATGTTGCGTATCGCTGTAGATAGTCATAGGACCTACGTTGCAGGCTTTGTCGATAGGTGTCATCCTCTATCAAGCGAATTATCGCGGCCTCCCAACTGGCGGTATCGTTTTCGACCACTTCAGCCAATCCAAGAGCTTTTGCTTCTTGATATGGGGCAACATCGCTGAGAATGCATGCCGCTCCTGCTGCGGTATACTCCAACCATTTTAGGTCCGACTTACACTGATTGAAGAGATTATCTTCCAATGGAGCAAGTGCTATATCCAACTTAAGTGAATTCAGCTTTTCCAAATAAAGGGGGTACGGAACACCTTCCTGCACAACTTTTATATTGTTTGCCCCCTCAAAACCAACCGGAGCCACACCCCAGAAAACGAAGCGGATGGAATGCTCCCCATACTTTTTCTGTATATTACTCAGCGCCTTTATAATAATCTTGACATCCCCTTCATGAGTTGACGTTCCGGCAAAACCAATTGTAATCGGAGCGCCCTTTTCATGCTGCCATGACTGCAGACTCTGATACCGCTGTGCAGCCAAGGCATTAGGTAAAACACGAACATCAGGTAAATACTGACGCAAGTGAACCGCAATAGCTTCAGTGCTTACGGTAGCCACAGAATAAAAATGTAACTGTTCACGCCAAGTACGCGACAAAGCGTAGGGATCAAACTCAAAAAACTGTGAGTGAGAGGCAGGCATAGCAGGCAACCAATCATCCAGTTCAAATATTATTTTTTTACCAGATGCGTAAAGCTCATTTAAAAACTTGTTATTTGGCTCACTCAATACAGCCCGCTTGCACCACGAAGATATCAGCCCATACAGCAAATTTATCAATATCTACCGCCTCATTAGGCATCCCATAGATTGTATTACCGGGGAAATATATAGTTTCAACCCAAGGAGTCAATAAGCTAAATACATCATGCAATCGGAGACGCATACAAGCGCCATCGATATCATCTCCTGAAAGCACTGCAACACGTAAGCGTCGGGATTCTGCATTCAGAATAGAACGAGCCTTAATTGGAAGTGGATCAATCCTCATCGTACGAATGCTCATACAATCACGCGCATCACTCGACATATGTAGACTTGTTATCTCATGACTGAATTGACCCACACCTTCCTCCACTATTGATTATATTTTCTATGACAATTTGTTTTGATATCAGCTCAAAACAGAAGAATTAAAACAAGAAAAATATTTTTACTTCCAACACCAGTGTAAAATACACCAACAATAAACCACCATACAGTAGCAAATAAATAAAGAGCCTAAGAAAAAAGCAAGCCCTTCAACCATCATCAGCAGAAATCAAGCGACCTTTCATCAAATCCTCTCGAATTTTTTTTGGCTCATTCCACATTAAAACATCTACAATAGAAAGTTCTCTCTCAAAAATGTAAGAAGGCGTTGAATATTGCAAAACAGGTGGAGAGAGAAACTCAAGCGTCACACCCGCCTGACGGTATAAATGATGATTAAAAATCCCCTTACCACCCAGCGGATTAATATAATGCTGATAGCCTAGTTTTTGACAAATTGCCAGCGCCCATTCTCGAGGTCGATAATGATTATCAAGAGCCAAGTTCAACTCAGAGCAGATACTTCTATTAAATGGAATATCTAAATAGCGGCATACCACATCTAGCGAATGGACATTAAGATTAACCAATGATTTGTCACCTGACGAGAGAGCAAACACCTCCTCAATCAACCCTATGACTTTGCCATAATAAGGCGCTTTCTTCCGGTAGTGTGTCAATTTACCAAGCACACTTTCCTTGGCCTTTTCCAAATTCAATATTGATGCCTCATGAATCTTTATCGAGATGGAAGAGTTGCTCAACGGGACGTTAATCCAGTTCCAGCCTTGTACAGGATGTAAGACTCGATTCCGACTAATCCAAGACTTAGGAGTATACTGTGTAACATCAAAGACAATCCACTTATCCGCATGAGCAATCAGGGAAAAATGCCCGGCATATGGAAAAAAATAAGGCTGCATAATGGCAACCTTCATTATTTTTTCTCCTTAATTACGCTATCGAATTTTGACATTTTCTGAATAGATCGGATTAAATCGCAGATCATTCCCACATCATTTATACTAACCAAACTACCTATTGGCAATTGCAGGATCTGCTTATTCAACATATCGGTAATCGGCAAAGCATCTACGAACTGTGGTAATTGTTCGACATATGGAGTACTACGATGAGCACCGGGAGTAAAATAGCGCCTAGCAATAATATTTCTGCTAACTAAGATAGCAACCAATTGGTCGCGGGATAGTCCAAAGTCTTCCTCGCTAAGCCTACACACAATGTATTGATAATTAGTATAACTGACATTACATGGATAAATGAGTTGAATACCGGGGATGCCGGACAATCCGCATTCATAACTCTTAAAAATTTCCTTATTTTTTTCAATAACTACAGGCAACTGCTCTAGGTTCATCAGAGCAAGCGCTGCATGGGCCTCAGACATGCGACCATTACTGGTCTTGACAACATGTACAGCTGGGCCAGCCCCATAGCTACTACGGATATTCCGTAATTTTGCAGCTAACTCATCCGAGTTAGTTGTAATGCACCCTCCTTCTCCTGCGCTCAGTACTTTTGTTGCGTGAAAGGAAAAAACCTCCAGTGCTCCAAAGCTACCAATAGGAATTCCATTTATTTCACATGCCATTGCATGGGCAGAGTCGAAATAAACAGGAATACCATACCTGTGAGCTAACGCCTCAATTTCGACAGGATTGCAGCTCCCCCCCCAGAGGTTGACCCCCAAAATCGCACTGACATCAGACGAAATTAGTTGCTCAATCATACTAGGAGAAAGCTGATGGGTAATTGGATCAACATCGCAGAATACCGGTTCCAAACCAGCCCATGTTAATGACTGAACTGTAGCTATGAACGTAAAAGATGGGACAATGACCTTGCCTTTTAAGCATAAAGCCTCAGCTGCCATGACAAGGCCAATCGTGGCATTACTTACACAAATAGCATGTTTTACCTGTAGTCGTTCTGCCAGTTTCAACTCAAGCTGCTGCAAAAGTGGCCCATGGTTTGTATAATACTGTCTATCGAACAAATCTTGGAAAGATGCCTCATACTGTTCCCAAGATGGCCAATATAACTGACCAACGGGCAATGGAGTCGCCCGTTTGGGAAGAGCATCCAACCAGTGAATCTGATCACAAACAGCTGGAAGTGAGATATTCATGCTAGCCTCTCTTTTATCGCTACAGCATGATCAGCAATGAATTCCAATAAAGCGATAAAGGTTTTTATATCTGAAATTTTCACCAGATGCCCACAAGGCAACAACATGAACAGCTTAGATAAACGTTCAGTTAATGGTAATACAGTAGGAACATGCGGATATTCCATAGCTCTGGTATGTAAAGCCGGGGAATAATATGCTCGAACTAGAGCACCTTCCCTGTTGAGAATTTCCAAAGTAAGCTCACGATCCAAAGGCCAGTCGCTCAGTATTTCAACAACAATATTTTTAAAACTCGTTTTTTCCTTTTCATCAAAAGGCAACAAGCGTAGGG
The DNA here is from genome assembly GCF_009707705.1 of Paludibacterium denitrificans. Lineage (GTDB taxonomy): Bacteria > Pseudomonadota > Gammaproteobacteria > Burkholderiales > Chromobacteriaceae > Paludibacterium_A > Paludibacterium_A denitrificans. The sequence goes on from NZ_WLYX01000001.1 coordinate 965,581, forward strand.
ATGGAATCCGAGCCAAAAGCTCCTGATAGCAGCGATAACGTTGACGATTCCGATCAATCTGATCCTCAAGATCATCTAATGCTGCCAAGGCCATAGCGGCATGGACTTCGCTCAACTTTGCATTCAAGCCCAACATTTCGATATTGTCGTGTCCATGAAAACCAAACCCCCGCATCATGGCAATCTGCTGGGCTAATATCTCATCGTTGGTCGTGATATAGCCACCCTCAAAACCATTGATAAGCTTGCTAGCATGCATGGAAAAACACTCGGCACTACCAAAACCACCAACTTTCTTCCCACCAATTGTTTCATACACAGACTCAACCGAATCAAACAACAAGGGAATATTTTGTTCTGCGGCGACATCCTCAAGCATTGGTGCATCACAAGTATTGACGATGGGGTGAGCCGCCAGTATCAGTGCCGTCTCGGCACCGATCAACTGCCTGACATGCTCGGGATCAATTGCCAACGTTTTGGCATCAACTTCACAGAAACATGGTTTGAGTCCAGCCCACGCTACCACGTCAGCTAAACGACGGTACGTAAGAGAAGGCATAATTACTTCGGTTCGCCCCGGCAAGGCAAGCGTTTTAATACACAGCACCAAAGCCCAAAACCCGTTAGCTAGCACTCGGCAAAATTGAGTCCCATGAAATTCGGCCAGACGCTGCTCCAATTTTTTCAAAAGTGGGCCATTATTTGTATAAATGTGCTGCTCATACATAGTTCTGGAATAGCCAAGAAACCGCGAAAAATTAGGCCGCACCAGATTTGATGTCGAAATTGGCGGGGTAAATAAAGGCTTCCCTCCAAAGATAGCCAAGTCATTTACGGATTGCTTCATGGAAAGTTGGCTCATAATCAATTTTTCAGAACTTCGGAGAGCGATGAAGAATGACATCGTAACGGAAATGAGCGCCATAAAACTGCGGAGGCATTCTACGTGTCTCTATATACCACCCTGCGGCAATGGCAATCTCTCTGAACTCGTTCTCAGAGCGCCATATGCCAATCTGTGACTCACAAATATCTAGTTCATTAAGATAATTCTTGCCAACAGGATAAAAAGGGGGGGCCCGATCTCGGTCAGGAAGATTACCAATAAATACTCGAGAAATATTTACAAAACGTTTGTGCAACTCTTCGAGCATGACGAAAGCATCATCTCTAGAAAAGTAAGAAAAGCTACCATAACATAGTGCTTTACTAAACCGTTCCGGCTGACTTTCGATACGAACGTAGTTTGCAACATCGCCAACTTCGTAGACTGCCCTCTCCGGTACAGAAAACTTTTTCTTTGCGATGTCTATAAGATATTCAGAAGCGTCTGTCCCGTAGAGCTTCCCACAGTAAGGCAGAAGCCTGTTTGACAGAGCACCATTTCCACATGCGATATCGACGAGAGCATCAGAACTGTTGAGAGCTAGGCCATCCACGATGGCATGAACAATCAGCTGAATCTGCTCTTCGGACACTGCCTTACCGTTAACTGTTCTCCTGACTTGTCCCCATACATCATCTTCCGCAAGCGTCTTGGGATATTCTTTGTAGTCCCATTTTGGATATTGCATGCACCTTCCTTTGTCTGGGAGTCAACTCTTGGCCAGCATGCGTATTGCAATCGTACAATCCGCAAGGTTGAGCGCTTCTCGAAAACGATTAGACATGAAATGCCCTTGGAGCGGCAGCCCCTGCAGATCGATAAATCCTTGAAGTTCGGGGTACTGCCCAACAAATCGTTGATAGAGCTGCATTTGTTGATGCTCGCCAAAGAAATAGTCACCAGAACTTAATAACTGATTCTCCGCAGCCCAACGCCGTAGCAACTCCCATTCATAAAGCCCTGCAGAAAACCCAGGATAGCCTCTCCCTGAAGTTTGCTGAGAATGCTGACGGAAAGCTGACCCAAACTCCGCAGCACCGACCAGTGAATGACCAGATGCTGCAAAGTTAGTATACAGAGCAACATCTGTCAGGAAGCGCATACGCCGCCCTCCGATGGCAAATGGGAAAGGCATTGCCCGTAACGTTGTTGTATGGATCAGAATATTCGATGGCTCCCCGATGGGGTTGTGAGCATTCTTGATAATTTGCGAGAAATAGACATCTGGCGCAATTTCTGCATACCCACCACCGACGATGCAGGTCGGCGACGCAAGTAAGTTCCCATTACTATCAACAGCATGACGGTTATGAAACGCCAAGCGTGCATCAAATTCCAAGCACGCATACAAGAGAATTTCAACGGATCTAGGAAGAAGATAATCATCATCAAACAGAAATTTGATGTAGTCGCCCCGGCCTGCTGAATCAGCATGTCGCGATTCGAGCCAGGGCTGACCACGTCGCGGATTCCTGATGTAGCGAATCCCGGGGTCTGATACGTGAGCTAGCACCTGTTGCACAGCATCATTAGGGGCATCATCCCCCACGATAATCTCAATATTTTTATGGGTCTGGGCGAGCGCACTCTCCAAGGCTACATCTAGCCAACTAGATCGATACGCTGGGATGAGAATGGAAACAAGAGGGCTGCTCATTTGGTAAATACGAAGAAAGGCTCCTGCTGATTAACACCAAACGCCTCTGCATCTACGCCTTTTAAGATCAAGTCGTGATCCAGCAACTCACCTTTAAAGCCTGCTTGGGCGAAGTAGGCTGTAATGTCTGAGCCGAACAAACGAACGTGATCTTCTTGACCAAAGAAGAGGCGCGCAAAGGCAGGACTAACTGTCTCATTAACTTCAAAAGTGTTTTTCAGGAAAGGTGAATAGGGTGTCTGGGCAATCAATATGCCATTGGGCCCAAGACAACGATGAAACTCCGTCAAGGCCTGTATTGGTGTAGACACATGCTCAAGCACATGGTTACAGATTACCAAGTCAAAACTTTCATCATCAAAAGGAAGAGCTTGAACATCCAACTGCTGATGGTCAGGTTTTTTAGGATACAAATCACCGGCAATATAAGCAGCTGGTGTCAGTTGCTGAATCAGAAGCTCTAAATGCGGCTCAGGTGCAATATGCAGAATGCGCAGGTTTGGTATCTCATTAACCACGCCGGTCGCGTTCATATAAAGCCAGACATGCCGGTCGCGATCATTACATCCACAGGAAGGGCACTGGTACACCCGAAGATCGGAGCCTACAGCACGCATCATGATTGAAAATTCGCTGCGCTGGGAAATGCTCTGGTGTGGAATCCAAGCTGCGACAGCTTGGTTGCAAATAAAACAGTGAGCCATGGAATAATTTTCTGGGCCAGTCAATAAAATACGATATTTGTTGAATACAAAGATTGAGGGGTTGACATCGCTCACGATAAGCCACGCTACCAAGCAACAGCAAGACAACAATGTCTAGTTACTTAGCGGAGTTCCATGCATGACGAGTAACAGCACCCATACTACTGGCGGGAGCTTGATGAAGTCCAGCCATTCAGCTGATTACACAAATTTAGCCAGCACACGGCAACTCAATCTCAACAGACACCATACGCACAAGAAACTTCAAGACAGCGACACTAGCCACGAAGAAGCTGATACTGGGCGTCTAAGGCTCCTTTTCATAATGAGCACGTCAATGCACGGCTATTCAGGAGAAAAGTTGGCTAATCAGGGCATGGACTTTGTCCATGCCCTGCATTCCTTCAACAAAATGTACTGCCGCACTGGAATTACCTTTACCTGCAGCCCAATTTGTCACGAGGCACAAGTGTGCATAGGGCATATTTAATTCACGAGCCAAGCTGGCCTCCGGCATGCCTGTCATGCCAATCAAATCAGCACCGTCTCGTTCGAACTTGGTGATTTCTGTTGCAGTTTCCGGGCGCGGCCCTTGAGCACAGGCATAAACGCCATGAGGAATCACCGCTACGTTGGCCGAATGGGCGGCGGAGAGCAAACGCTGGCGCAATACCTGATCGTATGGTTCGGTAAAATCGACATGAACCACGGGACGTTCCGGCCCTTCAAAAAAGGTGTGTTTACGCCCCGGGTGTAATCAATGATGTTATCCGGCAGTACTAAAGCACCCGGTCCCATATCTGGGCGAATACCCCCGACTGACGCAATGGAGATGATGCCGGATACGGCTTGGTTATGCAGCGCCCAAATGTTGGCACGATAGTTGATTTCATGGGGTGCCAGCGAATGCCCGTAGCCATGACGGGCGATAAAAACGACGTTCTGCTGGCCGATGCGACCAAAGGTCAGGGCGCCGGAAGTATCGCCAAACGGGGTACGTACCATCTGCCGATGAGTGATTTCCAGAATGGGCAATTTGGCGAGCCCGCTGCCGCCGATAATGGCTAACATGCTGATTCCTGTTTTGATTGCTTTGGCTGTAAGAGGGGGGCAAACGGAAGAAAACTCGTCACTCCACCACCACAGCGATTTTCATTGGGGATAACGGAGTGTATAGCAATCGACCACACTTGGCGCGGGCCTTACGGATAAACAAAAACCGCCTTTGATACGGATCAGAGGCGGTTATGTTGGAGGAACAGAGCGGCTTATTTCAGCGCATAGATTGCTTAAGAGGTTGCGCCAGGATCCTCGTACGTCCATGCCATAGCCAAAGACATAGCGGTCTGGCACGTCAATACCGACAAAATCGGCAGCAATCGGTTTGGATTTGGAGATGAGTTTATTGGCGAACACCCCGCTATAAAAGGCCTTTGCCCCCATGTTCAGCACTCTGTCGCGGATGGCCGCCATGGTTTCGCCTTCGTCCAGAATGTCATCCAGAACCAGTACCACGCGGTCTTGGACGTCCTCCTTGGGGGCTTGGCGCCACACCAGTTCACCACCTTTGGTCTTGTCGCCGTAGCGGGAAACATGCACGTAGTCGAAATCCAGCGGAAATGCAAGGCGAGGCAGCAGCTGCCCGGTAAAGACGACGGCACCGCCCATGACCGACAGCACCAGCGGATAGGTTTCCCCCAGTTTCTCGGTGATTTCTGCCGCCATGCGTTCTACGGCAGCCGACACTTGTTCGGCGGTAAACAGGACGTCGGCACTATTCAAAATACCGCGGGCTTCGGACACATTGGGCATGTTGGCTCCTTGATCTGCGCAAATACGCTTACCGTAACGCAGGCAGGCGCTACGGTGCTTGGTCTATAAATTATTATTTTAACGTAAAGATAGACCGCTGAGGTATTCGGCAAAGCCCTCACCCACTTCATGGTGCTTGAGGCCGTAACTCACCGTCGCTTTCAAATAGCCAAGCTTTGAGCCGCAGTCATAGCGCACCCCACGGAACGGCAGGGCCAACACGGGTTCTTCCTGCAGCAAGGCGGCGATGCCATCGGTCAGTTGGATTTCGCCGCCAGCGCCAGCCGTAGTATTCAGCAGCTTGTCAAAAATACGGGGGGTGAGAATGTAACGCCCCACCACGGCGAGATTAGACGGTGCCTCCTCTGGGCGAGGTTTTTCTACAATGCTGGTCACTTGCTGATGGCTTAAGCTGTCGTTCGGCCAACTTCAACGATACCGTAGGAGCCGGTTTCTTCCGGCGCGACGGTTTCCACACCAAGAATGGAGCTATGGGTTTCGCCAAACAGCTTGACCATCTGTTCCATGGCACCCGGTTCACCATCAATCAAATCGTCGGCCAGAATCACGGCAAAGGGTTCATTGCCGACCACCGGGCGCGCGCACAGCACGGCGTGCCCCAAGCCCAGTGCTTCAGTCTGGCGAATATAAATACAGCTAACCGAGGGCGGAATGATGCCCTGTACCAAGTCCAGCAGCTTGCGCTTGTTCTTGTTTTCCAGTTCGGTTTCCAGCTCATAAGCCTTGTCGAAATGATCTTCGATGGAGCGCTTGTTACGGCCGGTGATAAAAATCAACTCGGTAATACCGGCTGCGATGGCTTCTTCCACAGCGTACTGAATCAGCGGTTTATCCACCACCGGCAACATTTCCTTGGGGCTGGCTTTGGTCGCAGGCAGGAAACGGGTTCCCAATCCGGCTACCGGGAAAACGGCTTTACTGATTTTTTTCATGTTCAGATTTCACCAAAACGAATGGTATTGATCGAAAAATATTTTAATGTACCGACAGCGGCTGAAAATGTTCCAGAGCCCTGGCTAACTTGCTGCAAAACTGGTGTCCAGTCTCCTGGCGTGGTTTGTCGCCAGATGGTCATGGACGGATACCAAGGCGACACGGCTCCTTTGGCCATGAAGAACGGCGCGCTTTCTGCCCGCATCAACACCCACACAGGTTTCCCCATGGCCCCGGCAAGGTGAACCACAGAGGTATCAACGCTGATAACCAGATCGAGTTGGCTAATGATAGCCGCCGTATCGGCAAAGTCGCTGATCGGACATGTGAGCACTTGCTGCCGCCATCCATCCGGCAAGTCACCCAATTGCAGCGACACAAATTCAATATCTGGCCGTGCCAGCAAGGTTGCGAACTGATCGATGGGAACTGACTTGTTCTGTCTAGCATGATCAACAATCCCCACGCCCCAAGTACCGGTTTCCCAGACGATCCCCACCCGCAGGCGGTCATGACGGCGAGCATGGCGGAATCCGTGCCCAGCGCCTGCAAGTAGGGCTTGGCTTAGCAGGTTATCTAACGTGATGCCAAGGTGTCCGGGCAATGACATCAACGGTAGCTGCCAATCATAAGCTGGCGGTGTCACGCCCAATTCCAGCAAGGTAATGCCGTCTAGTTGGCCGAACAGGCGCAGAAACGTTGTGGGCACAGCAAACAGAATCGTTGCACGCGGATACTGTTGCTGCAGTTGCGGCAAGAAACGCACCATCTGCAACGTATCACCCAGGCCCTGTTCCGCCCAGATCAGCAGGGTCTTACCATCCAGATTCTGTCCGCCCCAGCGCTGCTCCACATAACGTGGCTGCAAGATGGCGTCCCAGCGCGATTCATAAAGTGGCCGGGCTTCTTGGTAGCTCCCTTGCAGAAACAGCACGATGGACAAGTTGAAACGCGCAAACGGATCGTCTCCGGCCAACTGCAAAGCATGCTGATACGCCTCGACCGCCTCATCCAGTTGCAAAGCACAGCTGTAGGCATTGCCCAGATTATTAAATCTGGCTGCTGACGGGCCTGCACAGGCCACCGCCTGACGATGTGCCGCGATTGCCTCCGGGTACTGCAAGCGGTGCTGCAGCACCACGCCAAGATTGCTCCATGCATCAGCATTGTCGCGATCCGCCGCCAGCACTTCCCGCAGCAGGCTCTCGGCCAAGGCCAGTTCGCCCAGCTCCTTGAGTAACACGGCAAGATTACATTTCACACTGTTGGCAGCCGGATTAATGGCGGCGGCCTGCAAATAATCGGCCAGCGCCAGATCATACTGTTTGCCTTGCAGCCGGGCATTGCCACGATTGGACAATGCCTGCCAGTCTTGCGGGTTGCGAACAAGGCAACGGTCGAAGGCACTGATGGCTTCATCGATACGGCCTTCGGCAAGCAGCTGATTACCCCGTTCAAAATCGGTCACAGTCATCACGTCCTTCAGGCCTCAGGCTGTTCTAGCAAGGTACGCAGCCCGGCTTCATCAATCACCGTCACACCCAGCTGCTCGGCCTTGGCGAGTTTACTGCCTACTTCGGCTCCGGCGACGACATAATCGGTCTTTTTCGACACGCTGCCACTCACTTTCCCGCCCGCTGCTTCGATCAGCTCTTTGGCCTGATCCCGGCTCAAACCCGGCAATGTGCCGGTGAGCACCAGAGTTTTACCGGCGAGCGGCAAGTTGGCCGAAAGGTCAGCCGCTTGCAAGATCTCGCTAATGTGCTGGCAGATTTCGGCCAACTGGCGCACCAGCCGCCGGTTTTCCGCCACGTCCAGCCAATCTGCCAGCGCATTGACCACTTCGGTAAGCAGCGGCAAGTCCAATACCGGCGGCGCTCCAGCGCGGCCAGCTGCGACGGGCCAATGCCGTGTTCGGCCAACTGCTGGCTACGCACGTCGGTCAGCCGCGGGATATTCAGCCGCGCCAGCAAAACCGCTGGACTGAGCCGTTCGGCCAACCGGGCCGCTGGCGCATGTTCATCCACGGGCGTGACGTTTTGCAACAGCGCATCCAGCGCTGTTTCGTTATTCGCTTCGGCAAAAAAATCGGCAATGGACTGCGCCATCACCTGACCGATATCCGGCAGGGCGGCCAGCAATGGTGCAGGGGCGCGGCGGATCAGCTCCAGCCGCCCCAGCCAGTCGGCCAAGGTCTTGGCCGTGGCTTCACCGACATGGCGAATGCCCAGAGCAAACAATAGGCGCGCCAGTGGCGGCGTTTTGCTGGCGGCAATACCGGCCAACAGATTTTCGGCCCATTTGCTGGCGATCTTGCCCGCCTTCACCGTTTCCGGCTGCACGCCATCGCGCTCGTCAGCGCGCCGCTTCATGTCCAGCAGGTCATCCAGCGTCAGACGGTACAGATCGGCCACGCTGTGCACGTAGCCAAACTCCACCAGGTTTTCCACATAGCGCTCGCCCAGCCCGTCGATATCCATCATGCGCCTACCAGCGAAATGCTGAATCGCCTGACTGCGCTGTGCCTGACACGCCAGACCGCCGGAGCAGCGCGCCACGGCTTCGCCTTCTTCGCGGACCACGTGGCTGCCGCACACCGGGCAACGCGCAGGCAGGCGATAAACCGGATAGCGCGGTTCTTCATGCTGGCTGAACAGATCATCGCCGCCAGCCGGGCGCATCGGCTTAACGCTCCAGAACCACCGACACCACCTCCGGAATCACATCCCCCGCACGGCGCACGACCACGGTATCGCCCACGCGCACATCCTTGCGCCGCACCTCGTCTTCGTTGTGCAAGGTGGCATTGGTGACGGTCACGCCGCCGACAAATACCGGCTGCAGGCGCGCCACCGGTGTAATCGCGCCGGTTCGGCCAACCTGCTCTTCAATGGCCTCGACGATGGTGAGTGCTTCTTCGGCGGGAAACTTGTGGGCAATCGCCCAGCGCGGTGCACGCGAGACAAATCCAAGCTGCTGCTGCTGCGCCAGGGCTGTTGACCTTGTACACCACGCCATCGATGTCAAACGGCAGATCCGGACGACGTTGCAACACGCCGTGGAAATAGTCCGCCAGCCCTTGCACGCCCTGCACCACCGGGCGTAGATCATCAGCCACCACCGGAAAGCCGAGCGACTGCAACCAGTCCATCTCGGCCTGATGCGTGTCTGGCCAGTCGGCGCCTTCCACTTGGGCAATGGCATAGGCGAAGAACGACAGATGACGTTGGGCAGTAATGCGTGAATCCAGCTGGCGCAAACTGCCTGCCGCCGCATTGCGCGGGTTGGCAAAGGCCTTGTCGCCACGTTCGGCCTGCTCGGCGTTGAGCCGCGCGAAGTCAGCCTTGAACATCAAGACTTCGCCACGCACTTCCAGCAAACGCGGTACGGCGGGGCCGACAATGCGCAGCGGCACGGAGCGGATAGTGCGCACATTGGCGGTGACATTTTCGCCAGTCAGGCCATCACCACGCGTGGCGGCCTGCACCAGACAACCATTTTCGTACCACAAGCTGATGGCCAGACCATCAAACTTGGGCTCCACCGCGTACGCCACCGTATCGGTATCCAGCGCCTTGCGAACGCGCTCGTCAAATTGCAGCAGCTCGGCATGACGTTGGCCGAACTCGGCTTGTTGCAAGTCGGAAAAGACATTACCCAGCGACAGCATCGGCACCACATGCTCGACCTGTTCGAAGGCTGGTAGCGGGGCGCCGCCAACACGGCGCGTGGGCGAATCCGGCAACGCCAGCGCGGGATGCGCTTCTTCCAGCTGCTGCAACTCACGGAACAGCCGGTCGTACTCGGCATCCGGCACGCTTGGCGCGTCGTGCAGATAGTATTCGGCGTTATAGCGCTCCAGCAGGGCACGCAATTCGGCCGCACGCGCTTCAACGGCAGGGAGGGTCATCGGCAAACATCTCAAACAGAAACAGAAAAGGGCCGACAGGACGTCGACCCGATGACACATGGAGCAGGCGGTGCCTGCCCCAACCGCTCAGACGCCGCCATGGCGAGCGTCAGGCAAACAAACGCAGCGCCGCGACGCTGCCCGGAGCAATGCCACGGTCGTCCATGTTGCCATAGATATGCACCAGCTGTTCACGAATGCGCGACAGGCCAACGTCGGTCAGGGCGCGGCGATTGTCATCCACCAGTTGGGCATCGAACTCCTGAGCCAGTTGTTTGGCAAACTGCACGGCGCGATCGAACACCTCCACCCCGCCAGCCACGCGCGGCACGTCAAACAGCAAGGTCAGCGCCGGGAACGATTTATCCAGCAGCGTGTGGAAGGTAAACGGCATCTGGTCCGCCGACATCAGCGAATACAGGGTATTGCCGGAATCGGCCAGATAATGGAACGCGCCATCCGGCTCCAGCTGCAAACCGGCGCTCTCGACAAAGCTGCGCAGACGCGCCCCTTCTATCGGCGTGGCAGCCGCCAGATTGATGCCAATCAGCACGTCCACATCGGCGCAGAACCGGTCGAGTTCGCGTGCAGCCACCAGTTTTTGCTGGCGGTGCGGGAAGCTGACTGCTGCCTTGTGCTGTTCCGCAAACTGCGATACCTGCTGGCAGAAGGCAGCCAAGTCCTGCTCGGTCATGGCACCACCGCGATCCACCATCTGCATACCAATGTTGATCTGCTTGTAGCGCGTACCCGGCACCGCTTCGGCCGGTTTCCACAGGCCTTTTTCGGTGCGGCCGATGATGTGCGTGCGCTTGCTCACCGTGAAACGTGGCAGCGCGGCCAGTTCGTGCGGATCGTGGAACACGACTTCGGCAATGAAATCCAGCGTCGGGTCGAGCAAGGCCACGATCAGCGCCTGATGGTCGGCAGAGTTCATCGGCGATTCGGCCTCGTCCTCCTCCAACACCAGCGGCGATTCTTTCGGCAGCTCTTTAACCGGTTCAGTTACCGGCTCGGCAGGCGGCAGCACGACAGGTTCGGGGATTTCCGGCTCAAACGGCGGGAAATCATCGGCATCGTCCACGTCCGGCAACGGCGTATCGACCAGCACCGGTTCCATGCGATCCGCCTTGACGCCATCGCGCACGTTATTCTTGGGTACGTTCAACAGGACGTCATCATGCTGACGTGCAAACGCCTGACTGGTTTTCTTGCGAAAACGCCATTCCTGAAAAACATTAAACCCGTACACCAGAGCGATGACGGCACCGCCCAAAATCAATACACCAATTTGCAATTCGCTCATTAGCCTGTCCGCGTTAAGGCGAATAATCCTTAGGTATTATAACGACAGCCTCGCCATTGACGCCATGGCTGGCTGAAATGTTGTTTTTAATCGTTCGTCATGAGCAAATACCGCCCGTCAAGCGCACTTGCGGCACACGTTTGCCATCCACCCTAGCCCACGCTCCAGCTAATCTTGCCTGCTCTGCCCGGCACATCGCGGCCTTAGCCGCACACCGCCGCCTTTCTTCGCGCTAAGGATAAGCGCTTCAACACGGCCTGCCACGCACAAGACCAGAGCGGGCGGCGCTGATCAGCAGCGTAGGCGGCACACCACGAAGTCAAGCACTTTAACGCCATTTTACCCTCGGCAGGGCCTTTCGTCGGCGCGGATCGGCACACCGCTTGCCGTAGCCTTTGTGCGATAACCGCCACACCCTGAACAGTTGCAGACACATCACCGCTTGCCATTTAGTTCTAATGCGAACTATACTGATCGAAACTATTGGAGCAACCATGAGCGAACATATCAAGGAGCCTTTCTTGCCGGTACTACGGGAATTGGCCCGGGCGTTCCAGATGTTTGAGCAGTTTTCCGCTCATCACATCCGTCAGACCGAACTGACCCCACCGCAGTTCGACGTCGTGGCGACGTTGGGCAACACCCCCGGCATGACCTGCAAGGAGCTGTCGGAAAAAACCTTGATCACCAAGGGCACGCTGACTGGCGTACTGGACCGGCTGGCGGACAAGGGCATCGTGACCCGCCAGAGCCTGCCGCACGACCGCCGCAGCGTGTTCATCGCGCTGACCGAAGCCGGACAGGCCTTGTTTGACCGCACCTTTCCGGCCCATCTGGCCTACATGCGCCCGGCCTTTGCCGCCTTTAGCCGAGCCGATCTGGACCGTCTGCACGACGACCTGAACCATTTGCGCGAAGCCTTTGCCAGCGCGCTGGAGCAACAGAAATCATGACTGCCGCAACGCGTTATTCGTTTCCGTCCATTGTGCTGCACTGGCTGGTGGCGCTGCTGATCATCACCGCTTTTGCCATTGGCCTGACGGTGGCGGACATGCCGCTATCGCCCACCAAGTTTCATTGGATGGCGTATCACAAGTGGATCGGCATCAGTGTGCTGACGCTGGCACTGCTCCGCCTGCTGGTGCGGCTGATGACGAAAGTGCTTCGGCACTGCCGGACAGCATGTCGCCGCTGATGCAGCGGGCGGCCCATGCTTACCACTGGGTGCTGTATGCGCTGATGTTTGCCGTGCCGCTCACCGGCTGGATGATGAGTTCGGCTTATGGTTTTCCGGTGGTGTTCTTGCAGATCGTGCCGTTGCCGGATCTGGTTTCGGCCAACCCTGAGCTGGCCAAACAGCTGAAGGAAGTGCATGAGGCGCTCAACTGGGTGCTGGCCGCCGCCGTGGCTTAAGCCATGCCACGGTGGCCCTGAAACACCACTTTATCGACAAGGACGGCCTGCTGTGGCGCATGAGCCTGCGTCAACCGCGCGCCTGAACACCGACGACTGAATCGCCCACCGCGTTCTCCGGCATCGTGAATGTCCGCCCGACGCGCTGGGCCTGTAAAGGAAAAGCAACATGAAAAAACTGATTTTGCTGACCGCTTTGCTGGCGACTGGGCTGGCACAGGCCGCCCCGATCAACAGCGCACAAAGCCATATCGGCTTCACCATGAAGCAATTGAACGTGCCAGTGGATGGCAGCTTCAAGAATGTATCCGGCACGGTAACGCTGGACCTGAAAAAACCGATCGCTTAAGCTAAGGCTGATCTGGTGATCAATACCGCCAGCATTGCGCTGCCAACCGCTGAGGCGCAGAACACGGCCAAACAGAAAGACTGGTTCAATGTCGGCCAGTTTCCAACGGCGCATTTTGTTACCAGCAGCATCAAGGGGCTGGGCGGTAACCGTTACCAGTTCAACGGCAAGCTGACGCTCAAAGGCACCACCAAGCCGGTTTCCGCCACCTTTACCGCCAAGCCGCAAGGCGCGCTGACGGTAGTGGAAGGCGTACTGCCGGTGTCCCGCCCGGCTTACAAGATTGGCGAAGGCGAATGGGCCGATACCGGCACCGTCGCCGATGAAGTACAGATCAAGTTCAAAGTGGCCTTCCCGGCCAACAAGTAATTCAGACCCCTGTTAACGGTCTGGAACTGCCTGACGTCATGGCTGGCAAGCCATGGCGCACCCCCACCAAGGAGAATATTGCCATGAAAAAAACCCTGATTGCCGCCCTGTTTGCCGGTGTAGCCGGTGCCGCTGTAGCCGCCCCGGCCACCTACAACGTTGACCCGACCCACACCTACGCCCAATACGAAGTGGGCCACATGGGCTTCTCGGTACAGTCCGGCAGCTTCACCAAAATCACCGGTACCGTGGTACTGGACACCCGGGCCAAGAAGGGCGCCGTGGATGTCACGCTGGATGCCAATTCGCTGGAAACCTTCTTCCCGGCCCGTGACAAACACCTGAAAAGCAAGGATTTCTTCAACGTTGAAAAATTCCCGGCCCTGACCTTCAAGTCCAAGGATCTGGAATTCAAGGGTGACAAACTGGCCGCCGTTAAGGGCAACCTGACCTTGCTGGGCGTGACCAAGCCGGTGACCCTGACCGTGACCCACTTCCACGGCGGCAAGAGCCCGATGACCGGCAAGGACACCTACGGTGCCAACGCCGTGGCCACCATCAAGCGTAGCGACTTTGGCATGATGACCTACCTGCCGGGCATCTCCGACGAAGTTAAGCTGAATCTGGTGATCGAAGCCAGCAAGGCCGACTAAGCCACGCGCCCGTCGCCAAGCATGCAAAAGCCCGCCAAGTGCGGGCTTTTTTGGGTCTGAGGTTGGCCGAAAACCGCTCAGTTATCACCATTTTCCAGCCGGAACGGAATCGGCACCAACAGCCACGACTCAATCGCCTGACCGTTTTCCCGGGCCGGGACAAAGCGCCAGCCTTGTATCGCCTGCTGCGCAGACTGATCCAGCCGCCGATAACCGCTGCTGCGCGCCACCGCCACCGACACCGGCTCGCCATTCTTGCCGACCCGCACCTTGATCTCCACCCGGCCCTCCTCGCCCAACTCGCGTGAGCGCTCCGGATAGGCCGGTTTGGGATTGTGCAGATAACTGGAGCGGTACAGCGCCGGGCTGGAATCACCCGCCCCCCGCTCTGGCTGACCGTGCGTGGTAGTCGCCGCCCCGCGCACGGCCGCCGCTGGCGCGGGAGTGGATTCGGCAGCAGCCTTGCTGCGCTGCGGCGGGGTCGGCTCGGCTTAAGAAGGCGGCCTGTTTCGTCGGCAGTGGCAACGCCTTGGGCACCAGCCCAGGCCGCACCAGTACCGGATGATGGTGCGGCGGCACGGCTGGCTTCGGGCGCGGAGATGGTTTCGGTACCGACTGCGCCGGTATCAGCGGGGCGGCATCAACAACCGCAGGCACGCCGGCCTGCAACGCCACGCGCAATGGCTCGCCCGGCAGCGGCTGGCGCACGGCGACGCTCGGCTGCAGCCGGTCACCAACGCCGCATGTACCAGTGCCGACAGTAGCAGCGTCAGCGGTAACGCCAGCCGTGCAGGCTGGCTGTGCCCGGGTTGGCCGAATCCATGGAGTCAGTCATCAGGCGCTCTCACGCATCTTCAGCGCCTCAACAATATCCACCGCCACGATGCGGCTGACCCCCTGCTCCTGCATGGTGACGCCCACCAGCTGCTCGGCCATTTCCATGGTCAGGCGGTTGTGGGAAATGTAGAGGAACTGCGTGCGTTCCGACATCTGCTTCACCAGATCGCAGAAGCGGCTGGTATTGGCATCGTCCAGCGGCGCATCCACTTCATCCAGCAGGCAGAACGGTGCCGGATTGAGCGAAAACAGTGAGAACACCAGACTCATGGCGGTCAGCGCCTTTTCCCCGCCAGACAGCAGGTGAATGGTGCTGTTTTTCTTGCCCGGCGGCTGGGCAATGATCTGCAAACCGGCATCCAGCAAGTCTTCGCCGGTCAACACCAGCTCGGCACGACCACCGCCAAACAGCGTCGGGAAAAACTCGCGCATCTTGGCATTGACCGC
Source organism: Paludibacterium denitrificans (assembly GCF_009707705.1). Classification (GTDB taxonomy): domain Bacteria; phylum Pseudomonadota; class Gammaproteobacteria; order Burkholderiales; family Chromobacteriaceae; genus Paludibacterium_A; species Paludibacterium_A denitrificans. Next base: position 980,881 of record NZ_WLYX01000001.1, read on the forward strand.
GTCGTAGGTGGTTTGCAGCATGTCGCGCGTTTCGCCGTCGATCTTCTGGATTGCCTCTTCCAGCGTGGCCATGGCCTGATTCAGGTCGTCGGACTGATTCGCCAGATACTCGCCGCGCGTGCGTGCTTCGTCCAGCTCTTGCAAAGCGGCCAGATTGACCGCACCCAGCCCGTCCAAGGCACGTGCCAGCCGGGCGATTTCTGCTGCCAGCGCATTGGGCTTGATTGCATCGGTCAGGTCGGCGCGCAGTGCCACTTCATCCGCGCCCGCTTCCTGCAATTCTTCGGCAAAACGCTCCATCGCCAGCCGCGCTTCCTGATGCTTGAGCAACCAGTCGGAGCGCCCTTCGCGCAGCGCCAAGGTGGCGTTGATATCCTGTTGCTGCTGGTTCAGCTGGCGTAACTGTTCGGTCAGGCCGTTGAGGCGATCACGCACGGCGCCCAGTTGCTGTTCGCGCTCGTCGCGCTCGGCAATGGCCTGTTGCAATGCCTCGTCCGGCACCGCTTCGTCCACCATTTCCGCTTCTTCGGCCAACGTTTGCAGGCGCTCGGCCAGCGCGCAGTCGCGCTCCTCCAGCTCCTGCCCGCGCCGCCCCAGCTCTGCTACTTTTTGTTCCGCCGTGGTCTGTGCCAGACGCACTTCGTGCAACTGGCGTTCGGCATCACGCGTCTTGTTGCGCGCCAGCTCCAGCCCGGTTTCGGCATTGAGCCGGTCAAGGCGCAGGTCTTCCAGCTGTACCGCCAGTTCCTCCAGCGTCATGGCCGATTCTTCGCCCAGCAACTCGGCGTCACTTACTGCTTCGTCGGCCTGACCACGCTCGGCCTGAATGCGCTCGCGCTCCGCTTCGATCGACCCCAGCCGCGCGGCACCTTGCCGTGCCGCCTGATCCAGCTTCACCTGCTCCAGCGTAACGGCGTTGAGTTCCGCTTCCAGCCGCGTCAGTGCCGCCTTTTGCGCCCGCACTGCTTCGGCCAACATGTTGCGCTGGCTCACCAGTGCCTCGCGCTTAACGCTGCAATTGCTCGATCTCGGCTTGCAACGGAGCCAGCCGCGCCTGCGCCGCTTCCAGTTGCGCCTTGCGCGCCATCACCCCGGCACCGCTGGCTTCGCCGTAAAAACTGACGGCATGGGCGGTGACGCGATGACCTTGCGGCGTCACCCAGCACTCGCTTACCGCCAGTTCATGGCGCTGTTCGATGGCGCTGGCCAGCGTATCGGCGCAGTACACCCCGGCCAGCCAGTCGGCCACCGCTGCGGCAAATGGCGCGTCGGCCTGCACATGCTGCGACAGTGGCGCGGCCAGCCGCGGGGCAGCCGCCACCGTCGTTCCCCCTGCCACATCCAGCAAGGTCAGGCTGGCTGGCGGCGAGGCCTCTGGCAACGCGGCGACCCGCGCGGCCAGCCGTTCGGCCAACACGGCCTCCAGCGCGGTTTGCCGGGCGCTATCCACCTGCAGCGCTTGCCAGAGCTGCGGCGCATCGCCCAATTGGTGTTCGGTGAGCCAGCTAGCCAGTTTCTCGCCCGCCGCTTCGCGCTCCAGCATGGCCGACAGGGCGGAAGCCTCGGCCTCGGCCCGCGCCAGTTCTGCACGCTGTGCCGATAACTGCTGATCCAGCCGCTCGCGCTCGGCGGCCAGATCGGCCAGTTTGGCTTCGTCCGCCACCACGCGTGCCCGCACCGCTTCCAGCGCCGCTCGCGCCTGTTCGACGTTGTGCTGCGCGTTGGCCAGCGCCGTGCCATCTGGCAGATTCAGTTCGGCCAACTCGCGTTGCAGCGCCTGCTCGCGTTCGGCCAACCTTTGTAACGACAGCTTGAGGTGTTCGATCTTTTGCCGCGCCAGATCGCGCTCGCGCGTCAGGTTGGCCTGCTGGGCGGTGAGTTGTGACAGCAACTGGTCTTTGGCGCGGAACTCGGCTTCGGCTTGCGGCAGGCTGTCAGCCCCGTCTTCCAGCGCCAGTTGCGCTTCTTCGTAACTCAACTGCGCTTCTTCCAGTCGTGGCAGCCAGTCGTCCAGCTCGCTGGCCACCTGCTGACGGTTTTCCGCCAGCGTTTGCCGCTCGCTGCGTGCCGCCGCCAGTTCGCGCTCAATACGCTGGCGATTTTGCTCGCCGTGGCGCTGCGCCTCTTCCAGCCGCGCCAGTTGCGCGTTGGCATCAAACAGCGCCTGCTGGGCCTCGTGCACCTGATCGCTGGCGCCAAAGTGCTGCTCGCGCACCACTTCCAGTTCGCTATCGACATGCGTCAGCGCCGCGGCCAACGCCGTCTCTTCGGTTTCGATGCGCGCCAGCTCGGCCCGCGCCGCCGCTTCGTTGCGCGCCGCTTCTTCACGCCGCGCCAGCGCCAGCAGGTTCTGCTTGTGCGTGAGCGCGCCTTTCAGGTCGTGATACTGCGCCGCCACCTCGGCCTGTTCGGCCAACTTCTCCACCTGCCGCTCCAGCTCCTGGCGCAAGTCTTCAATCCGCTCCAGATTGGCGCGCGTGTCGGCCAGCCGGTTTTCCGTTTCGCGCCGACGTTCCTTGTATTTGGACACCCCGGCCGCTTCTTCCAGATAGGCGCGCAACTCTTCCGGCCGCGCTTCGATAATGCGCGAGATCATGCCCTGCTCGATCACCGCGTAACCGCGCGCACCCACGCCGGTGCCGAGGAACAGGTCGGTGATGTCGCGCCGCCGCACCTGCTGGTTGTTGATGTAATAACTGGAATCGCCCTGACGCGTGAGCACGCGCTTGATCGCCACTTCGGCATACTGGCCCCGTGCACCGGTCAGCTGGCCATCGGCGTTATCGAACACCAGCTCGACCGAAGCCCGGCTCACCGGCTTGCGGCTGGAGGAGCCGTTGAAGATGACGTCCTGCATCGACTCGCCGCGCAGCTGCTTGGCCGACGATTCGCCCAGCACCCAGCGCACCGCGTCGATCACGTTGGACTTGCCACAACCATTGGGGCCGATCACCGCCACCAGTTGGCCCGGCACCGGAATACTGGTGGGGTCAACAAATGACTTGAAACCGGAAAGTTTTACGTGAGTCAGGCGCAAGACGTCCTCGCAATGCAGGGCAGCAAAACCGGCATTTTAGCAGCCTCGCTCGCCACGGCTACGGCAACCGGCACAGAGTCGCGCTCCGCGCGTGCACTTGGGCAGCAAAAACACGGCTTTCGCCCCGCCTCGCGCTGCCGGTCGCTTGTGCCATAATGGCCTTATGAAACCACTTTCTCTCGCCAATCAGTTTTTGATCGCCATGCCCAACATGGCCGATCCCCTGTTTGCCCGCGCGCTGGTTTATCTGTGCGAACACAGCGAAAACGGTGCACTGGGGATGATCGTCAACAAACCGTCGGGCATCGCCATGGCCCAGCTGTTTGAGCAGATCGACCTGCCGCTGGAGCACGACGAGATACGTCTGGAACCGGTGTACTTTGGTGGGCCGGTGCAGCCGGATCGGGGCTTCGTGCTGCATTCGCCGGTGGGCAACTGGCAATCCAGCCTGCTGGCCACCGACGAAATCGCCATGACCACTTCCAAAGACGTGCTGGTCGCCGTCTCCGAAGGGCGCGGGCCGGACAAGATGCTGGTGACGCTGGGTTATGCTTACTGGTCGGCAGGCCAGCTGGAAGACGAGCTGGCCAACAACGGCTGGCTGACCGTCGACGCCGACCCGGCCATCATTTTTGGCCTGCCGCCGGAAATACGTTACGACTCGGCCATGGCCTTGCTCGGCTTCGATCCGGCGCGGCTGTCGGGAGAGGCTGGCCATGCGTGAAGGGACCGCACTGGCATTCGATTTTGGCGAGCGTCGTATCGGTGTGGCCGTGGGCGAAAGCCTGCTCGGCATCGCTCACCCGCTGGTCACCATCGACAGCAACGTCAACGATGAACGCTTTGCCATCATCAGCCAGTTGATCGACGAGTGGCACCCCACCGATCTGGTGGTTGGCCTGCCGATGCACGGCGACGGTACTGAACACGCCATGACACAACTGGCGCGCCGCTTTGCCAACCGGCTCAAGGGCCGCTATCGCCTGCCCGTCTGGCTGGTGGACGAGCGCCTGACCTCGGTCGAAGCCGAAGCCATGCTCAATGAAGTGGGCCTGCGTGGCCGCAAGCAGAAACCAGCGCTGGATCAGGTCGCCGCCCGTGCCATCCTCACCACCTGGTTCGAGGCGCCGGGTACGGCGGTGTAGCGTTCGGCCAACCTTGTCGCCATGGGCGTTACCCCTATGGCGCTGGCGCGGCGCGACAAACAAAACGGCCGTCGGGGCAACTAACACCCCGGCGGCCGTTGTTCTTTCTGGCTACAAACGCGCTTAGCGGCTACCCTGCTTGCGCGCTTCTTTTTCTTTCTGCTGTGCGGCTCGCTCGGCAGCACGCTGCGCCGCCAGTTCCTTGGCGCGTTTTTCCCAGACTTTCCATTCATCCGGGCGTTCCAGCGTAATGCGACCGATGGCACCGTCGCGGAACTCGGTCAACACGATCTCGGCAGCTTTCTGGATATTCACCCGGCCGCCACCCAGCATGGCCCCACGCTTGCGACCGATCATCTCCAGCACCTGCCAGTCTTGCAGGCCATCGATGTCGTCCAGCTTGTAGCGCGCCACCAACAAATCGGCATAGCGCAGCATCAGGTACTTGAGCAGCTCCAGCGCCACTTCTTCCTCATCCATGGCATTGCGCCCCACCGCGCCACTGGCCGCCGGGTTATAGCCGCCCTCTTCCACTTCGATCTTGGGCCACAGCATGCCCGGGGTATCAAACAGCTCGAAGTCATCGGCCAGCAGAATGCGCTGCTCGTTCTTGGTCACCCCCGGCATGTTGCCGGTCTTGGCAATCTTGCGGCTGGTCATGCTGTTGATCAGCGTGGACTTGCCCACATTGGGAATGCCACAGATCAACACCCGCAACGGCTTGTCGAGGCCGCCGCGATTGGGCGCCAGCTCGCGGCAGGCGGCAATCAGCTTTTGCGACGGCGCACGCTCACCGGCATCCAGCGCAATGGCGTTGGTGCCCGGTTTGGAGCGATACCAGTCCAGCCACAATTGCGACACCGCCGGATCGGCCAGATCCTGCTTGTTGAGGATTTTCAGCTTGGGTTTGGCCTTGGCGATATACGCCAGCATCGGGTTGGCACTGGAGGCTACAGGCGGGCATCCAGCATTTCGATCACCACGTCGATGTCCTTCACGCGCTCCGTCACATCCTTGCGCGCTTTGTTCATGTGGCCGGGGAACCATTGAATTGCCATGTTTGAAACCTGTAGAAAAGCCATCCGCCGCCGCGGAAGGGAAATGATTAGCGGCGCTGCCGCAGCGGAGTTAATAACGAGGACAGCCCGTTATGATCCAGCTCCTGCATCAGGGCCAGCAGGCGGCCGATCTCACCGGGCGGGAAGCCCTCGCGGGCAAACCAGTTGAGGTAATTGCCGGGCAAATCGCAAATCAGCGTGCCCTTGTATTTGCCAAACGGCATGGCCCGGGTCACCAGGCGCTCCAGATCGTCTGCTTGCATCAGCGCGTTACCAAGAAACCGCCAGCCACATCGACCGCGGCAACAGCAGGAAAACGGTTTGGAAAAACGGCGCCAGCGGTGCGCTCCGCGTTTCCAAACCGATTGCCAGCCAGACGTTGCGCGCCATTATAGCGGCATTGCCTTGCCATCATTGAAATACAGTATGCCCTTGACGATACGGTAGACATACCACAGCCAGACCACCCCGGCGATCAGCACACCCAAGCCAAAGGCAAACACCAGCATGCTTACCACGATATAACCAAGCAAGGCATACCAGAAGGTCCGCATCTGCCAGATACAGTGGCTTTCATACGCACTGCCGCGCCAATCATCGCGCTTGATGTAGTTGATGATGATGGCCACCAGCGCGGTTACCCCGACAAACAGGCTGACCGCCTGCAGGATATACACCACCAGAGTGATGGTATGCAGCTTTTGCTCATCCTCACGCGTCAAGATTTCCATCTATTACCCCCGTCTAATCCTGCAAGGTTGGCCGAACACCATGACTCGGCACCACAGCCGCCAGCAGATGTTGCAAGCGAAAAGCGCAGCGGCGATGGGCTGCCAGCGAACACTGCACTAGCGATGATATGTCATTCACCACAGTTTGGTGATCAAACAGCGGTTGGGCCGCCCAGCCACGCAACACACGGCCATCAGACGGTGCCGCCTCGGTACGGGTCAACAACACCGGCGCCGCCGTCGCCAGGCTGACACGGCTACGTTGCGCCAGCGCCGCCAGCCGGCGATTGGCCTCATCCAGCTGCGCCAGTCCGGACAGGGTCACTTCCACATGGCTCAAGCCCAGCACGGCAATCCGCGCCGCCAGCCAGTCGGCTGCGTCGGCAAAGCGCGCCGGTGATGCCGCCTCGTCCAGCGACGCCCGCTGGCTGGCCAGCAACATCGCCAGCGTACGGATATCCGGCAACAACGACTCCAGCACCCATTGCGAGGCAGCACAAGTGCGTTGCGGCAGCAACGACGCCACCATGGGCGACGAAGTCGGTACGCGCTGACCGGGTACTTCGCCATCGGTCAGCAGGGTAATGGACGACAACGCCCCTTCCGCCCGCACACGCTGGCATTCACTGGCTATCGGTTGTACATCACTAACTGGATTCACGGCTGATCTCCTGTCGGTATTACGGCCACCGTCCGGAGATCATTTGCTGGGAAACAGATAAAACAAATGCCGCCGGAGGTGCGGCGGCATTTATCGGGATGGTGTTCTGCTGGTATTTCGTCAGTCCACAAACTGCCCTTGGTGCCGCAGCGAGAGGCGGTACCAATACGAATAGGCAAACGGGAACAGAGACAAAGTAACCATGCATCCATCCTGCCAAGGATTACCACAGACGTCAAGGGCGGCCCCGTTGGCGCGGACAAAAAAACAGGCCCGCCATGGCGAGCCTGTACTGTCCTGCACAAATTACATGTTGGGGTAGTTCGGCCCGCCACCACCTTCCGGCGTGGTCCAGTTGATATTCTGGGTCGGGTCCTTGATGTCACAGGTTTTGCAATGCACACAGTTCTGCGCATTGATCTGCAGACGCGGCTCGCCTTCGTCCTGCCCCACAATTTCATACACCCCGGCCGGGCAATAGCGTTGCTCCGGTGCAGCATAACGCGCCAGGTTGATGGCGATCGGCACCGCCGGATCTTTCAGCTTGAGGTGCGGCGGCTGGTCTTCGCTGTGATTGGTGTTGGAGATGAACACCGACGACAGGCGGTCGAACGTCAGTACGCCATCCGGTTTCGGATAGGCAATCGGCGTGCACTCGTCAGCTTCAGCGTCTGGTTGTCAGCATGACGATGATGCAGGGTCCACGGCGCATTGCCGCCAAACAGGAAGGTATCGATGGCCGAATAAATCATGGCTTACCACAGCCCCCAGCGGAACGCCGGACGGATGTTCCGTACCTTCCACAATTCGCGGTGCAGCCAGCTTTGCTGGACCTTGCCCTGATAGCTCTTGGCTTCCCCGCCCGGCTCTCTGCGTTGGCCGAAAGCAGCTCAAACACCGCTTCCGCCGCCAGCATGCCCGACTTCATGGCGGTATGCGTGCCCTTGATCTTCGGCACGTTGAGGAAACCGGCGGTATCGCCCACCAGCGCGCCGCCCGGGAAGGTCAGCTTGGGCAGGCTCTGGATGCCGCCTTCCGACAAGGCGCGGGCGCCATAGGAAATGCGGCGCGCGCCTTCAAACACACCCTTGATGGCCGGGTGGGTCTTGAAGCGCTGGAATTCTTCATACGGCGACAGGTAGGGGTTCTTGTAGTCCAGACCGACAACAAAACCAACCACTACCAGATTGTCTTCCGGGTGATACAGGAAGGAGCCGCCGTAGGTGGTCTGGTTCATCGGCCAGCCGACAGTATGGGTAATCTTGCCCGGCTGATGGTGGCCCGGTTGCACTTCCCACAGTTCCTTGATGCCAATGCCGTAGGTTTGCGGATCGACACCGTCACGCAGGTTGAAGCGTTCAAACAGCGTCTTGGTCAGGGAGCCACGGCAACCTTCGGCGAAGATGGTCTGCTTGGCCCACAGCTCGATACCCGGTTCGCCTTCCTGATCGCCATTCTTGCCGGTGCCAACATTGCCGGTGGCAACGCCTTTGACCGAGCCATCTTCATGATACAGTACTTCCGCGGCGGCAAAACCCGGGTAAATTTCCACCCCCAGTTCTTCGGCCTGCTGCCCCAGCCAGCGACAGAAATTACCCAGACTGATGATGTAATTGCCGTGATTATTCATCTGCGGCGGCGTCGGCAACTGGATCGATTCGGTTTCTGTCAGGTACAAGAAACGGTCGGAGGTAGCCGGGGTATTCAGCGGCGCGCCTTTTTCTTTCCAGTCGGGGATCAGTTCGTTGAGCGTGGTCGGTTCCAGTACGGCGCCGGACAGGATGTGAGCGCCGATTTCCGAGCCTTTTTCCAGCAGACAAACGCTGATTTCCGGCCTTTTTCTGCCGCCAGTTGCTTGAGGTGAATGGCAGCGGACAAGCCGGACGGGCCTCCGCCTACCACCACCACATCATATTCCATGTACTCGCGTTCCACCGTTTCTCCTTTGCACGCGCAGGGCCGTTTTCATTGGGTAGCCGCTAATAATGCAATGAATATCCTTTACTCGTCAAAGTCAAACGATCGTTTAAATAACTTTATTATCGCTTAATGTCTTAATATAAACTTTGTCATACCCAATAGAAGATAGTATGCCATTGGTATGCTCACCCAGCGATGGCGGCGCCTGATGGTACTGTACCGGCGTGGCGGAAAGCTTGATGGGACAAGCCACTTGCGGGATTTTCTGCCCATTTGCCGCCGTTAATTCGATTTCCATGGCACGGGCGCGAATTTGCGGATCACGAAAAGCCTCATCCACGGTATTAATCGGGCCGCACGGTACGCCAGCCTGATCCAGCTGCTGTAACCATTCATCGCGGCTACGCTGTAAAAAGGCCGCGGCCAACAAGGGAACAATTTCGGTCCGGTGCGCCACGCGCTGCGGGTTGCTGGCAAAACGCGGATCATCCGCCAGCTCGGGTTGGCCGATGACCTGACACACCGCCTTGAACTGGCGATCATTGCCACAGGCCAGAATGAAGTGGCCGTCACCAGCGGTTTTGAACACTTGATAGGGCACGATATTGGGGTGAGCATTGCCCAGCCGTGGCGGCACTTGCTGACCAATCAGCCAGTTCATATTGATGTTGGCCAGCATGGCCAGTGCGCAATCAAACAGCGCCATGTCGATGTATTGGCCTTCACCGGTGCGGCTGCGCGCCATCAGGGCGGCCAGAATGGCATTGCTGGCATAGAGCCCGGTGAACAGGTCGGTCACCGCCACGCCCACCTTGTGCGGTTCGCCATCGGCTGGGCCGGTGACGCTCATCAGGCCGGACATGCCCTGCACGATGTAGTCGTACCCCGGTGACTGGGCATACGGCCCGGTCTGGCCAAAGCCGGTAATCGAGCAATAGATCAGGCGCGGGTTGATGGCCTTGAGACTGTCGTAATCCAGCCCGTATTTTTTCAGGCCGCCCACCTTGTAGTTTTCCAGCACGACATCGGCCTGTTCGGCCAACTTGCGGATGATTTCCTGCCCTTCTGGCCGGGTGATATCGACGGTGATGGATTTTTTGCCACGATTGGCACACAGGAAATAGGCGGCGGTGCCGTCCGGCAGGCTGGGCGGCGACCAGTGGCGGGTGTCATCGCCGGTTTCTGGCCGCTCCACCTTGATCACTTCTGCGCCAAGGTCCGCCAGCAGCTGTCCACACCAAGGCCCGGCCAGCACCCGACTCAAATCCAGCACCTTGATCCCGGCAAGTGCACCCGTCATGAACTTCTCCTCTAGCAAATTGTTAGGCCGACGCCAGCCCTACCGGGCCGGGCACTTCTGGCAGGGTTGGCCGAACCCCGGGACATGCCGTGGTGGCCGAAAAAATGGCCCGGAAACAATCCGGGCCCGAATGACAGACAGGAACTCACACCGGCAACGCCCGGAGCATCGCCGCCGATGTCCATCAGGCAAACGCCTGAATACCCGTTTGAGCCCGGCCCAGAATCAGGGCGTGCACGTCATGCGTGCCCTCATAAGTGTTGACGGCTTCCAGATTCATGACGTGACGGATGACGTGGAACTCGTCGGAAATGCCGTTGCCGCCGTGCATGTCGCGCGCCACGCGGGCGATATCCAGCGCCTTGCCACAGTTGTTACGCTTGATCAGCGAAATCATTTCCGGCGCTGCTTTGCCTTCATCCATCAGTCGGCCGACGCGCAAGGCTGCCTGTAGTCCGAGGCTGATTTCCGTCTGCATATTGGCCAGCTTGAGCTGTACCAGCTGCGTGGCGGCGAGCGGACGATCGAACTGCTTGCGATCCAGCGTGTACTGGCGGGCGGCATGCCAGCAGAATTCGGCGGCACCCATGCTGCCCCGGGCAATACCAAAGCGTGCCTTGTTCAGGCAGCCAAACGGGCCTTTCAGGCCTTTTACACCCGGCAGCAGGTTTTCTTCCGGCACAAACACGTCGTCCATGACGATTTCACCGGTAATGGAAGCGCGCAGGCTGAACTTGCCGTGGATCTTGGGTGCGGACAGGCCTTTCATGCCTTTTTCCAGCAAGAAGCCGCGGATTTCGCCGTCGTCGTCCTTGGCCCAGACCACAAACACATCGGCGATCGGGCTGTTGGTAATCCACATCTTGCTGCCCTTGAGCAGATAACCGCCGTCGGTCTTGCGGGCCCGCGTCTTCATGCTGGCCGGATCGGAACCGGCATCCGGCTCAGTCAGGCCAAAACAGCCCACCAGCTCGCCGGTGGCTAGCTTGGGCAGGTATTTGTCCTTTTGCGCCTCGGTGCCATAGGCCCAGATCGGGTGCATCACCAGACTGGATTGCACGCTCATGGCCGAACGGTAGCCGGAATCGACCCGCTCCACTTCACGCGCCACCAGGCCATACGCCACGTGCGACAAGCTAAACACAGCCATAGCCGTCGATGGTGCAACCGAGCAGCCCCAGTTCTCCCATCTCGCTCATGATCTCGCGGTCAAATCGCTCTTCGCGGTTAGCCGTCAGCACGCGCGGCAACAGCCGGTCCTGACAGTAGGCCTGAGCGGTTTGCTGTACCAGGCGTTCTTCATCGGTCAATGCATCGGTCAGCAGCAAAGGGTCGTCCCGTGTAAACGGAGCGCGACTGTTGGAGGCGGCCATGGATATCTCCTTGTGATCTGGCGTTATTTGTTCCGCTAGACGGAACCACATTTCACTATGCAAAATAGACTAGCAACAGCCCGATCATGCTGTAAAGTATTTTCTGGTGTCCGGCACGCTGGCCGTTGCAACCGTACGACGCGTGGCCGATCACCCCGGCACGGCTTCTCAGAGTCGCCGCAGACACGTTATGCTTGGCAGCCCGGCCGGGCCCGAATGATGGCTGAATAAAGGAAAGAGACTGCATGGAAGACGACAAAGACCGCCTGTTTGTCACCGCTTTGGCGCGTGGACTGAAGGTATTGGCGGCCTTTCGGCCGGGAGAGGCCAGCCTGTCCAATCAGGAACTGGCAAAACGCACCGGTCTGCCCAAATCCACGGTGTCGCGTCTGACCTACACCCTGACCAAACAGGGTTATCTGTCGCAGGATGCCGACAGCGGTTTTTACCGGCTGGGCGTGGCGGTACTGGAACTGGGGGCGGCGGTGCTGGCCAGCTACGATATTCGCCATATCGCCGGGCCGTTGATGCGCGAGTTTGCGCTGGCCAACAATGTTTCCATCAGCCGGCCACGCGCGATGGCACCGACATGGTGTATCTGGAAACCTGCCGCAGCCAGGCCAAAGTATCGGTGCAACTGACGGTGGGCTCGCGTGTACCCATCGCCACCACGGCGATCGGCCGGGCCTACTATCTGGGGTTGGCCGAAACCGAGCGTGAGCATCTGGACGCACAGCTGGCCGAGCGTTATGGCAAGCAATGGTAAGCGCTACAGCAACAGCTGCAACGCGAACAGGCCAATTACCAGCAGCGCGGATTTTCGGTGTCGTTTGGTGAGTACGAGCAAGACGTGATGGCGGTAGGCGTGCACCTGCCGTCGCTCTCGGCCAGCCAGCTTACCATGAGCCTCAACGCCAGCGGCCCGGCCTTTGCCTTTAGCGCCGACACCATGCAAAACGTCATCGCCCCGGCGCTGCTGGCATTGCGCCAACGCCCGGTACCACGCGGTTAAGTCACCGCCCGCCAGCGTGGTGGGCGGTGGCGGCCTCAGGCACTCTGGATGTAATGCACCAACTGTTCGATGACAAACTTCTGCTCTTCGATGGTGGCGTGCACCAGATCGCCAATCGAGAGAATGCCTTTGACGCAGCAGCCTTCCAGCACCGGCAGGTGACGGATGCGTTTTTCCGTCATCAGCGCCATGCACTCGTCCAGCGTATTGGCGTCACGTACACCACGCGGCTGGTCATGATGTCGCGCACCTGCGTGCCAGCTGAGGTGCGCCCCTGCAGCACCACGCGCCGGGCGTAGTCACGTTCGGAAAACACGCCGACCACAGCCCCCTCTTCCATCACCAGCACCGCCCCGACGTTTTTTTCGGCCATCAACTGCAACGCCTGAAACACGCTACTCTCTGGCGAAACGTGGATCAATGCACTGCTGGCCTTGTTTTCCAATAGCTGCTTTACCGTTTGCATGGCGTTCCCCTTGTGGGTGGTCATGTGGGATGGGTATGCAGAAACTATAGACTACGCCAGCGCACTGGCTAGCGGATTAAAGCGGGGAGAACAAGAAAAGGCAGGGAAGACGGGCAGCCAGAAGAGGCTGCCCGGCAAGGACTTACAGCACCGATGGTGCCTTGATCATGGTACCGACACCCACATCTGTGAGGATTTCCAGCAGCAACGCATGTGCCACACGGCCATCGATGATGTGTACCGAATTGACGCCGTTCTTGGCGGCTTCCAGCGCGGAACCAATCTTGGGCAACATGCCACCGTGGATGGTGCCATCCGCAAACAGCGCATCGACCTGCGCCGCACTCAAACCGGTCAGCAGCTTGCCATTCTTGTCCAGCACGCCCGGCGTGTTGGTCATCAACACCAGCTTCTCGGCGTGCAGGGTTTCGGCCAACTTGCTTGCGACCACGTCGGCGTTGATGTTGTAGGCTTCACCATTGGGGCCAACGCCAATCGGCGCCACCACCGGGATGAAATCCTGTTGTTCGAACAAGGCTACCAGGCTTGGGTCGATGTACTGGATTTCGCCCACCTGACCGATGTCGATCGGGCCTTCGTCCTTGGATTCCAGATACATTTTCTTGGCACGGATGAAGTGGCCATCCTTGCCGGTAATCCCCACGGCCTTGCCGCCGAACTTGTTGATCAGCGACACGATTTCCTTGTTGACGAGGCCGCCCAGCACCATCTCCACCACATCCATGGTTTCGCTGTCGGTGACACGCATGCCCTGAATGAACTTGCCTTCCTTGCCAACGCGCTCCAGCAGTTCGTTGATCTGCGGGCCGCCGCCATGCACCACAACCGGGTTCAGGCCGACAAGTTTCAACAGCACGACATCTTTGGCGAAGTCAGCCTTGAGGGCATCATCCGTCATGGCATTGCCGCCGTACTTGATCACGATGGTCTTGCTTAGCAAAGCGGCGGATATACGGCAGGGCTTCGGCAAGAATCTGCGCCTTTTCGGCGGCGGGAACAGTCACGGCTAACTCCTTGAGTCTCTAGTCGGGAGGAACAAGTGTTGCATTCTAATCAATCAAATTACTGAACTGTTATTTATTAATTGCAAACAGGCGGATTTTGCTCGTACAGTGCCAGCCAATTTCCTAAATACCAGTTCAGTTACTCCGCCATGAACGACAAAACGCCAGCACGCTGGCAACGCAAGAAAGACGCGCGCCCGGCCGAAATACTGGACGCAGCCCTTACCCTGTTTGTGGAAAAAGGTTTTCGCGCCACCAAGATGGAAGACATCGCCCGGGCGGCCGGTGTAACCAAAGGCACGCCCTACCTTTACTTCCACAACAAGGAAGACATTTTCAAGGCGGTGGTGCGCGATACCATCGTCGCGCGCTTCAACGATTTGCGCAGCAGCATGCAACAGCAGCACGGCAGCGCCGCCCAGCTACTGCAATGGGCGCTGGATGGCTGGTGGGAAAAAATCGGCTCTGGCCGTGCCGCCGGTTTGTGCAAACTGATGATGGCCGAAGCGGCCAACTTCCCGGAATTGGCCCAGTTCTATTATGAGGAAGTGATCCTGCCCGGCCGCACCTTTACCGCACAGATTCTGGAACAAGGCATCGCGCGCGGAGAATTCCGTCCGGTACACATCGACCACACGGTCGATACGCTGGTCGCCCCGCTCCTCACCACCATGATCTGGGGGCACTCGTTTGGCTGCGTTCCCGCCTGCCAGACAGCGACCACCGCCCAACCGCAAGCCTTCCTGCACCACGCTCTGGAGCTGGTGCTGCGCGGGTTGCAGGCGACGCCACAAGGAACTCCAGCATGACACGCCATTCTTTCCATCCACTCGGTCTGGCCGCGTTGCTCTTGCTGCTCTTGTCCGCCTGTGGCAAGGCCCCCACGGCGGTCGAAGAAGTCCGTCCGGTGCGTTACGTGATCGCCGGTGCCGGGGCCGAACAGGTTTGGCGACAGCTATTCCGGCGAAATCCGCGCCCGTCATGAAACCAGTCTGGCGTTTCGCGTCGGTGGCAAGGTGATCGAGAAACGGGTCAACAGCGGTGAACGGGTGAAAAAAGGCCAAATTCTGGCGCGGCTAGATGTGGCCGATTATGCACTGGACCTGAGCGCCAAACAGGCCGCACTGGCGGCGGCACAATCCGACCTGACGCAACAGCAGCTCAATCTCAAGCGCTACCGCGAACTGCTCAACAAGCAGTTCATCAGCCGAGCGCAAGTGGACAACCAACAAAATACCGTCAACGCGGCGCGCGCCCGAGTGGAACAGGCCAGCGCCCAGCTGTCGGCCAGCCATAACCAAAGCCGCTACACCACGCTCAGCGCCGATGCCGACGGCGTGATCAACCAGATGTTGGCCGAACCCGGTCTGGTGGTCGCCGCTTACCAACCGGTAGCCAGACTGGCGCAAGACGGCAGCCGCGAAGTGGCGATTCAGGTACCGGAAAATGCCTTGGACAAATTCCGTCACACCAGCCAGTTCCAGATCCGGCTGTGGTCTGGCGGCAAGAGCTATGCCGGTACGCTGCGCGAGCTGGCGACCGATGCCGACCCGGCCACCCGCACCTACCCGGCACGCATCGCGCTGACGCAGCCGGATGCCGATGTCAAACTGGGCATGACCGCCAGCGTCATCCTGCCGGACAACCGCCAGCCGCAATGGCTGCGCCTGCCGCTGACCGCGCTGCTGGATCAGCAGGGCCGCCATTATGTCTGGCGTATCGATGCGCGCACCTCGCGCGTCAGCCGCTGCCCGGTGACGGTGCAGAGCCTGAGCAACGACAGCGTGCTGATTACCGGTGGCATCCACCGTGGCGACCGCATTGTCAGCGCTGGCGTCCACCTGTTGCACGATCAGCAACGCGTCACCCTGCTCAAACCCTGAAGGTTGGCCGAAATGAAAAAACTCAACCTGTCGGAATGGGCACTGCACCATCAGGCGCTGGTGATGTATCTGATGGTGGTGCTGATGCTGGCCGGGATGCTGGCGTACTCCCGTCTGGGGCAGAAGGAAGACCCTGAGTTCACCTTCAAGGCCATGATCGTGCAGGTCAAATGGCCCGGCGCCACGGCCAATGAAGTCGAGCAGCAAGTCACCGACAAGCTGGAAAAAAAGCTGATGGAGATGGGCGAGCTGGATTACGTGCAGAGCTACACCAAGCCCGGCGAGGCGTTGATGGTGCTGTCGATCCGCGAGGAAGTGCCGCCCAAGAACGTGCCGCAACTGTGGTATCAGGTGCGCAAGAAAATGGGCGACATTCGCAGCCAGTTGCCCAGCGACATTCAGGGGCCGTACTTCAATGACGAATTTGGCGACACCTTCGGCAACATCTACGCCTTTACCGGCGATGGCTTCAACGACGAAGAGCTACGCCGCTATGTGGAAGATGCCAAGCGCGAGGTGTTGCGCGTGCCGGATGTGGGCAAGGTCGACATCATTGGCGAGCAGGAAGAACGCATTTACGTCGATCTCTCCAGCGCCAAGCTGGCTTCGCTGGGACTGGACTCCGCCAGCATCTGGGCCGCGTTGCAGCAGCAAAATGCCATGACGCCAGTATGACACCTTCGAAACCCCGAGTGACCGCATCTGGGTGCGCCCGACCGGCGGTTTCGATTCGGTGCATACCATTGCCAACACCGCTGTCGCCGCCAACGGCAAGACTTTCCGGCTGGGCGATATCGCCAGCGTGCACCGTTCGTTCGTCAATCCGCCCACCTTTCGCATGCGTTTTAATGGCCAGCTTAAGCACTCGGTCTGGCGATCACCATGAAAGACGGCGGCGATGTCCTGAAACTGGGCAGCAATCTGGATACGCTGATGGCGGATATCCAGCACAAACTGCCGGTCGGCGTGCAGATTCATGCCGTTTCCGATCAGCCCAAGGTGGTACACAACTCGGTCAGCGAATTCATGCATTCGCTGGTGGAAGCCGTCATCATCGTACTGGCGGTGAGCTTCTTCAGCCTCGGCCTGCGCACGGGCGTGGTGGTCGCGCTCTCAATCCCGCTAGTGCTGGCCATGACGTTTCTGGCCATGTATTTCTTCAAGATCGACCTGCAGCGCATCTCGCTCGGCTCGCTGATTATCGCGCTCGGCCTGCTGGTGGACGACGCCATCATTGCCGTGGAGATGATGGCGCTCAAGCTGGAACAAGGCTGGAACAAATTTCAGGCCGCCACCTTTGCCTACACCAGCACCGCTTTCCCCATGCTGACCGGCACGCTGATTACGGCCGCCACCTTTTTGCCGGTGGGCATGGCCAAGTCCAATGCCGGTGAATACGTGTTCAGCCTGTTTGCCGTGGTCAGCATCGCCCTGATCCTGTCGTGGATTGTGGCGGTGGTGTTTACGCCGTTTCTCGGCTTCAAGCTGCTGCCGGAGCACCCGCCCGGCAGCCAGCACGACGACGTTTACCATAAGCCGTTTTATCTGAAGTTCCGCCGGATCGTGGAATGGTGTCTGGATCACCGCAAGACGGTGATCGCCATCACGCTGGGGACATTTCTGCTGTCGCTGCTGGCCTTCAAGCTATTCGTGCAGCAACAGTTTTTCCCCGCCTCCAACCGCCCGGAACTGATGGTGGACATGTGGCTACCGCAAAGTGCCAGCTATCAGGCCACGGAACGCGAGGTGAAAAAGCTGGAAGGCCTGTTGCGCCGGGATCGCCACGTCAGCAGCGTCACCAGTTACGTCGGCAGTGGCAGCCCGCGCTTTTATCTGCCGCTCGACCAGCAGCAACAGCACCTCAACTACGCACAGCTGATGGTGATGACTCAGGACGAACACGTGCGCGAGGAGGTCAAAACCCGGCTGGAAAAACTGTTCAACAGTGATTTCCCGCTGGTGCGCGGACGCGTCACGCGGCTGGAAAACGGCCCGCCGGTGGGCTATGCCGTACAGTTCCGCGTACTGGGCGAAGATCACGACAAGGTCCGCCAGATTGCCGCGCAGGTGGAAAACATCATGCGTGCCCATCCGGCCACACGCCATGTCAATAACGACTGGGGCGAGCAGGTGAAGGCGTTGCGCATCCAGATCGATCAGGACAAGGCGCGCGCGCTGGGGGTGTCATCACAGCAACTGAGCCGTCAGCTGCAAATGCTGATTTCCGGCGCGTGGATCACCGATTATCGCGAAGGCGACCGCACCATCGGAGTGGAAGCGCGGCTGAATCCGCAGGAGCAGCAGAACGTCGCCGGGCTGGGCAATTTGATGATTCAGACCGCCAGCGGTCGCTATGTACCAGTGTCGCAACTGGGCAAGATCGACTATCAGCCAGAGGAAAGCATCATCTGGCGCCGCAATCGGCTGCCCACCATCACGGTACGGGCCGATGCCGCCGATGGCGTACAAGGGTCGGACATCGCCGCGCAATTGCAGCCCGAGGATGCAGGCGCTGGAGAAAACCCTGCCGCTGGGCTATCACATTGAGCTGGGCGGCACGCTGGAAGCCAGCCAGAAATCGCAGGGCGCCATCCCGGCCGTGCAACCGCTGATGCTGGTCATCGTACTGACCTTGCTGATGCTGCAATTGCAAAGCTTCCAGCGTACGCTGATGGTCGTGCTGACCGCGCCACTGGGGCTGATCGGTGTCACGCTGACGCTGATTCTGTTCCATGCCCCGTTCGGTTTTGTGGCACTACTCGGGGTGATTGCGCTGTCCGGCATGATCATGCGCAACTCGGTGATTCTGGTCGATCAGATCGAACACGACATCCGCGATGGCGTGCCAAAATGGGAGGCCATCATCGGCTCCACCGTGCGCCGATTCCGGCCTATCATGCTCACCGCGCTGGCGGCCATACTGGCGATGATTCCACTCACCCGCAGTACGTTCTGGGGGCCGATGGCCGTCGCCATCATGGGTGGGCTGCTGGTCGCCACCGTATTGACGCTGCTGTTCCTGCCTGCCCTGTATGCGCAGTGGTTCAAGGTCCAGCGTCCGCTCGTCCATCATTTGGAAAACGTATGAAATACCTGTGTTCACGTTGGCTGGGCATCGCCTTGCTGGCCCTCGCCCCAAGCGCATACAGCTATGATCTGCTCGATGCCCGGCACGCCGCGCGCGACTACAATGCCGACTTTGCCGCCGCCCGCGCCAATCTGTCCGCCGGGCGCGAACAAGCCATTCAGGGTCGTGCCCAGTTGCTGCCGCAAGTGGGGGCTTCGGCCAACTACAGCTATACCCACCTGACGCTGCTTACCAATCTGCCCGGTTATGACAGCACCAGCTATGGCGTCAGCCTGAAGCAGCCGTTGTTCGATATCAGCAAATACACCGGCTACCAGAAGGGGCAGATCGGCACGCGTCAGGCCGAAATCAGCTTTCAGGCCAGCGAACAGCAACTGATGCTGACCATCGCCCAAGCCTATTTCAAGGTATTGTTGGCACAAGACACACTGGCCGCCACCCAAGCCAGCAAGAAGGCCTACCAAACCCAGCTGGCACAGGCGCGCGCGGCTTTTGATGTCGGCACCGCCACCATCACCGATACGCACGAAGCACAAGTAATTCTACGATGCAGCATCGGCGCGGGAAATCAGCGCGCTGAATGATCTGGAAGTCAGCCAATACACCCTGCGCCAGCTGACCGGGCTGGAAGTACAGGGCATTCAACCGCTGCAAGCCAACCTGCCGTTGACACGCCCGTTGCCGGATTCGCTGCAAGCCCTGGAGCGATAACGCGCTGCGTAACAGCCTGACCATCCGGGCAGCCGAACAGGCGCTGGAATATGCCCGCCAGACGGTAACCGAAAAACGCGGCAATCACCTACCGGTGGTCAGTCTGGAAGCGGGCTACACCGATAGCCGTAGTCACCTGAGCATCAACCAGATGCCACAAAACCGCGGCAGCAGCATCGGCGTGGGGGTGACACTGCCACTGTTTGCCGGTGGCGGCATCAATTCGCAGGTACGCGAGGCACTGGCCAAGGAAGAGGCCGCGCGTGACCAGCTGGAAGCCAGCAAGCGGCAAGTGCGGGAAAACGTCCGTCAGGCGTTTCTGGGAATCACCAATGGCGCGGCACTGGTACGCGCGCAGCAGCAGTTGCTGGTTTCGGCCAAGAGCAAACTCGACTCCACGCGGCTGGGCAAGGAAGTGGGCATCCGCACCAATCTGGATGTCCTGCAGGCCGAACAGTCTTACTACGATGCGCTCACCAGCCTCGCCACCGCCAAATACAACTACCTGCTGGCGCGACTGGCGCTGGCACAAAGCGCTTACCAGCTGGACGAAGCCCTGCTTGCCGACGTCAACCGCGTCATCCGTCATTAAATCCCATCAATTCTGCACACCCCGCAGCGAAGTACTAGCCGGTTCGCTGTGGGGTTTTGGCGTCACTTTTCTCTCGTGTGTTTAATTTTTTAAAATGATGTAGCATTTTTCTAAACACCCACATAGAATGCGCTGAGAGTAACAGCAGCGAAACACCTGTCTTGATTGTGGTGGTGAAGCAGTGGTTTTACCAAGAAAAAAATTGCAAGACAGGCAAGGGCGCAACACCTTAACGAATCGTCTGCTGACGTTGCCACGGCCATACCGATAATTTGGCAGGGCAACCTCAGGTCTTCCGCCAAAGACCGCTGGCCCATGATTAATTAGGAGAAATCTGATGAGCAACAAAGATTTGATGCAGCGTAAAGCTGAAGCCACCCCGCGCGGCGTGGGCGTAATGTGTTCCTTCTTTGCCGACCGCGCCAAGAATGCCGAGATCTGGGACGTGGAAGGCAATCGCTACATCGACTTTGCTGGTGGCATTGGCGTGCTCAACACCGGTCACCTGCACGACCGAGTGCAAGCGGCAGTCGAAGCTCAACTGAAGAAATTCAGCCACACCTGTTATCAGGTTGTTCCTTACGAAAGCTACGTTTCGGTAGCTGAAAAACTCAACAAATTGTCGCCGGGCGACTTTGCCAAGAAAACCGCTTTCTTCTCCACCGGCGCAGAAGCCGTGGAAAATGCAGTGAAGATTGCCCGCGCTGCCACCGGCCGCCCGGCCATCATCGCCTTCGGCGCCGCCTTCCATGGCCGCTCGCTGCTGACCATGGCCCTGACCGGCAAAGTGGCTCCGTACAAGATCGGCTTTGGTCCGTTCCCGGGCGACGTTTACCATGCGCTGTACCCGAACGCCCTGCACGGCGTGAGCGTGGATGAATCCATCGCCAGCATCGAACGCCTGTTCAAATACGATGTAGAAGCCGCACGCGTTGCCGCCATCATTTTTGAACCGGTACAAGGCGAAGGCGGTTTCAACCCGGCTCCGGCCGAATTCGTACAACGTCTGCGCGAGCTGTGCGACGCACACGGCATCCTGCTGATTGCCGACGAAGTCCAAGCTTCGGCCGTACCGGCAAGCTGTTTGCCATGGACAACTACGAAACCCGCGCCGACATCATCACCGGGCCAAGAGCCCGGCCGGTGGTTTCCCGCTGTCAGCT
The DNA here is from genome assembly GCF_009707705.1 of Paludibacterium denitrificans. GTDB lineage: Bacteria > Pseudomonadota > Gammaproteobacteria > Burkholderiales > Chromobacteriaceae > Paludibacterium_A > Paludibacterium_A denitrificans. The sequence continues at coordinate 1,002,046 of NZ_WLYX01000001.1, forward strand.
GTTACCGGCCGTGCCGAAGTCATGGACGCTCCGGTTCCGGGCGGGCTGGGTGGCACCTATGCCGGTCACCCGCTGGCGCTGGCCGCGGCCGAAGCCGTGATCGACATCATGCACGAAGACAAGCTGCCGGAACGCGGTCAGGCCTTGGGCGACAAGCTCAAAGCCCGCGTTGAATCGCTGCGCGCCGACGTTCCGGAAATCCGCGACGTACGTGGTCTGGGTGCGATGGTCGCCGTGGAATTCATGAAGCCGGGCACGGATGAACCGGATGCCGACTTCCCGAAAAAAGTGCAGCGTTTCGCACTGGAACACGGCCTGATTCTGCTGACCTGCGGCACTTACTACAATGTGGTACGTTTCCTGTTCCCGCTGACCATCGAAGACGACGTGTTCGATGAAGCGCTGGACATTCTGGAAGCCGCACTGAAAGCCTGATCGGCGCGGGGCTGCACGCCCCACCCCGGTGTTTCGGCCAACCTTGTCACAAGGTTGGCCGAAACTGTACTGGCTGTTCCGCCCCCCGATGGAGAACACCACATGCTGAATCTGAAAGACCCCTCGCTGCTCAAGCAGCAATGCTATCTGAACGGCGAATGGGTGGATGCCGATAACGGCGCCACCATCGACGTCATCAACCCGGCCAATGGCGAAGTGATCGCCACGGTCCCGAAAATGGGCCGAGCCGAAGCAGAACGCGCCGTCGCGGCGCCGCCGAAGCCTTCAAGAGCTGGAAAAAAACCACCGCCAAACAGCGCGCGGCGCTGCTGCGCAAATGGTTTGACCTGATGATGGCGCATCAGGACGATCTGGCCGCCATCCTCACTGCCGAACAAGGCAAACCGCTGCCGGAAGCCCGTGGCGAAATCGCTTATGGCGCCAGCTATATCGAATGGTATGCCGAAGAAGCCAAGCGTATTTACGGCGACACCCTGCCGCAGCCGGACAACGACAAGCGCATTCTGGTGACCAAGGGCCCGATCGGCGTCACCGCCGCCATTACCCCGTGGAACTTCCCCAATGCCATGATCACGCGTAAAGCAGCTCCGGCCACGGCCGCTGGCTGCCCGATGATCGTACGCCCGGCCAGCCAGACACCGCTGTCCGCGCTGGCCATTGCCGAACTGGCCCACCGCGCCTAGGCATCCCGGCCGGGATTTTCTCGGTGATCACCGGTGGTTCCACCGACATCGGCGCGGTTCTCACCGGCTCCGACACCGTGAAGAAATTCTCCTTCACCGGCTCGACCGAAGTGGGTCGCAAGCTGATCGGCCAATGCGCCGAAACCGTGAAAAAGGTGTCGATGGAACTGGGCGGCAACGCTCCGTTCATCGTGTTCGATGATGCCGATCTGGATGCCGCAGTCGAAGGCGCCATGATCTCCAAATACCGCAACGCTTACCAAACCTGCGTCTGCGCCAACCGCCTCTACGTACAAGACGGCGTGTACGATGCCTTTGCCGAGAAGTTTGCAGCAGCCGTTGCCAAGCTCAAGGTTGGCCATGGCACCGAGCCGGGTGTGACCCAGGGCCCGCTGATCGACGAAAATGCGGTCAAGAAAGTGGAAGAGCACGTCGCCGATGCCCTGTCCAAAGGTGGCAAGCTGCTGACCGGTGGCCAGCGTCATAGCCCGGGCCACAGCTTCTTCGAGCCGACCGTGATCACCGAAGTGACGGCCGCCATGAAAGTGGCCAAGGAAGAAACCTTCGGCCCGCTGGCTCCGCTGTTCCGCTTCAAGAGCGAAGAAGAAGTCATTGCTCTGGCCAACGACACCGAGTTTGGCCGGCCAGCTACTTCTATGCCCGCGACATCGGTCGCATCTTCCGCGTGTCGGAAGGCCCTGGAATATGGCATGGTGGCGGTGAATACCGGCATCCTGTCGAACGAGACGGCACCGTTTGGTGGCGTAAAGCAATCGGGACTCGGCCGCGAAGGCTCCAAGTACGGGATCGAAGATTATCTCGAGATCAAGTACGTGTGCCTGGGCGGTATCGCTAGCTGATTGCAGTCAAGACCCTGCTAATGTGAACGTTTCGGGCCGGTCAACACCGGCCCGTTTTTTTTGCCCTCACCAGCCGTTCGGCCAACCTTGGCCTACGCGCATCAGGCCATCGTCACCAAGCGGTTGCGCCCCTGATGCTTGGCCAGATAACACCGCATGTCGGCACGATCCAGTACATCCTGCGGCAACTTGTCCTCGGCCTGCAGCAGTGCAATACCAATGCTAGCGGTGACATGATACGGATGTGAGTCACACACCATCACGTGTTCGGCAATCTGCTGACGCACGCCTTCCAGCAGATCGGCCGCATGCTCACGATCGCAATCATAGAGAATAAAGGCAAACTCATCTCCACCCAGACGCGCCACCACATCGCTGGCCCGTAGCCGGTGCAGCAACAGGCTGGCGATGTCCTGCAACAGCCGGTCACCCGCGCTGTGCCCGGCCCGGTCGTTGACCTCCTTGAAGAAGTCCAGATCCAGCATAGCCACCGCATGTGGCTCGTCCTGTCGGTCAGGACGCGACAACAGCTGGTTGAGTGCGGCAAGGAAACCACGCCGGTTGGCCAACCCCGTCAGCGGATCATGGCTGGCCTCCCAGCGATGCGCCTGTTCGCGCTGGCGCCGTTCGGCGTCATCATGCAACACGTACACCCGATAGCCGTGCATGCTGCCTTGGCGCTGGACACTTCCGAGAGCGTCAATTCTATCGACAGGCGACGAGCGCCACGCGTCAGCAACTCCAGTTCCACCTGACGGCGACCACGCAGCGCCTCCAGCGGGCAGAGCACCGGCACGGCGGCGCCGTCTGGCTCGGCAAAGCTGGCAAATTCGGCCAGCGGCTGGCCGTGCGCCTCGCTGGCTGCCACGCCCAGCATCGCCTCTGCTTAAGCATATTCAGGAACATCACTTCGTCGTGTTCGTTGGTCAGCACCACCGCATCGGCAATCGAGGCCAGAATCGCCATGGCACGCTCGCGTTCGGCCAACAGGGCGCTCTTGGCTTCTTCGCGTTCGGTCACGTCCAACATGATGACCAGGCTCTGCTCCCGTTCGCCATTGAGCAACGGACTAAAGTGCAGTTCCACCAAGGCATCGCCGCCTTCGCGGTGTGACAAACGGCACTGGGTACGAAAACGACCATTCAGGATCACCGACTCGCGCCAGGACTGCGCCAGCCCATTTCGTTCCTCCGCATGCACCAGATCCAGCCAATGGTCCCCCACCCAATCCCGCTCACCGCGTGGCGGAGCCAACTGCGCGGCGGCACGATTGATGTAGTTGATGTGGCCATCCGCCTCAATCACGAAAATGCCAAACGGTGAATCCTCATTCAGCGTACGGAAAAACACCTCACGTTCGGCCAACCGCTGCGCAAAATCCTCACGCTCAACAAACACCTTGCTGACGCTTTCCGCCACCGCCTGTAATTCTGCTGCCCCGCTAATCCGCAACGGCAACTGGGCTGGCGCATGCTGCAAGCTGGCCACCTGCTCTTTCAACGTATCCAGCGGCGTCAGCAAGCGGCGCATCCACCACCAGGTCAGTGGCAAAATCAATATCAGCAGCAGCACCCCACCCATGACCAAAGTTACGGTCAGGCGGTGCAACGAGGCATATGCTTCGTCACGCGGCAACAAACCGCCCACCACCCAGTCCACCGAATGCATATGACGGTACGCCACCAGCATGGCTTCACCGGTACTGATTTCTGCCTCGGTGACGCCCTCCCAACCATTAATGGCGCGGTGCAGGGCCGGGCTTTTATACGCAGGAGGAACCGGATGCATGATACGGCTACGATCCGGATGGTAGATATTGACCATGGTGTGGGCCGAGTTGACGGTGATATAGCCGGTCTGGCCCAGATGGATGGTTTTCAGTTCGCTAAAGAACTCGGGCGAGGACAACTCCAGCGTCGCCCCCAGCATGCTTAAGCAAAGTGCCCGTTGGCATCTTTCAGCGGCACGGTAAAAATGATGATGTTGCGCTGTAACTGTCCGCGGGTTTGCACCGGCCCGGTGATCTGTGGCCGCAAGCTTTGCCGGGTTTCACGGAAATAATCTCGATCGGCGATATTCATGCCGTGCAGGCTGGATAGCGTCGGATAATCGGCCAGAATGCTACCGTCGCGGCCATAAAGGACAACCGAGTTAAACGGCCCTTTCAGATACTGCAGCGTCCCTATTAACCGGGCGCTCTCCGGTTCGGCCAACCCCTGCTGCGGTGTGATTTGCTTTGCCGCCTGCACCAGCAAATGCTGACGCCACAACAAGCGCGCATCCAGATCGGCACATACCCGTCCGACCATGTCGTACAAATAATGGAACCGTGCCTCGCGGATATAATTCTTGCCAATGCCGTAGCTCAGTGCGCTGATCGTGAGCACCAGCAAGAAACCCCAAAGCACGGAAAACAGTGCGACACGGTTTTTAAGGGAAGCAGGCTGTAGCATGGGCAGCGATCCGGAAGACGGCACAATCAGGGGCAAGTCATACACTGTCCCCGGCATTGAATCGGGCAATACGGCGTACCCGTCTTATTACAGCCTATCAGGCGGATCACTCACCGACAAACCTGCACTGCAAGTTACGGCTGTGATGCGGCCGTTCAGTGCAACCGGGCCACCCGCTCGCTCAACGGAATTCCCGCTTCTTTCAGGCAATCGCACAGATCACGCCAAGCACGTTCGCGTTCTGGCGCAACATCTGGCACCAACATCCACGGTGTGTAAGCCAACACCTCATCCTGATCCTTGCGCTTCAGGCTCACCTGATAACCCTGTGTTTCCGGCTGATACTCAGCAACGGCCTCAATTTCCGGCAAGCCGCTATCCGAGGCCGCCACCAGAGCCACGGTAATCCCCAGCCGTTTGCGGTTCCACGCCTGCACGCCAGAATTCAGCGCCTCCCACCATGGCAGCGGCGCAAACAACTCGGCTTCACCATATTCCATTTCCGCGCCAATGGCCTGCTGCACCACTGGCATGGCAGCATCCAGAGCCTTACGTGCCAGCCTGCGCGCCTTCTCCATGGGAATCGCCCCACGCTCTACCAGAAACGGAATCCAAGCCAGCACCAGTTGCGGATCAGTCGTCTTGCGTGCCGCATCATATGTCGCGCGAGAAGATTCCGGGTCCAACGGAGCAAAATCGCAGCCCGCATCCATCACCGGAGCAAGATGCACCAAGTCCTGACAGGAGCGCTCATTGAGCATTTCCAAGGTAAACACGGTAGGCGAAATCCACAGAACGGACTTTTCCGACACGTCCAAGGCATCTGCCAGCACAGTCTCCACCCGTTCCAGCAACGGGAAATGCCACCACACCCCGCCCTGCGCACGGGTAAAAGCGAGTGGTAACGCCCACAATTCGTAGGAAACAACACTACCGTCCGGATGAACCACTTCAGGAAAAGCAATCAGATCGCGCGCCGTATGAATCAACAACTCACGCGCCCCCGGTTCAGGCAACAAGGCCAACTGGGCTTCGGTAAACACCGCCTGGTCACCGCTCGACAACGCCATTTGTACCGCGGCGGTCAGGTGAATACGGCTTAACGGGTCAGCCAGCGCCGCACGAGCCTGTTCGGCCAACTGCTGCACTGCCTGACGACGCTCGACAGGAGGCAAAGGCTCGGTCGGTCCTGCGCGCATTTCGCGTGTGGGAGGCAATGCTTCCCGTTGCTCGTAAGCCATGTGCAGTCGACGATAAGCCTGCATCGCAGCATCACAAATATGCTGCAACTGTGCGGCCGTCGGCACCTCACTCTGGAAGCAGAAATCAAACAGGCGCAATCCCTGATTGCAGACATACAGAGTGAGATTTTCTGCGTCGTCCAGCAAGACTGCACTGGCAAACTCATCAGACTCCCGTCCCGGAAACGGGGTCGTATCATTCCCCACCAGGGCGGCAGACAAACGCCGGGGCTTCGGTATGAATCAGATACTCCGTCGCTTCCAGTCCGTTCTCATCCACGGCATCGCCAAAAATGAAACGATTAGGCAAACAGGGCTCGCCCTTGATACGGGCATTTCGAGGATGGGGCGTCATGAACCAGCAACAATCTTCAGCAAAATAAACAGGTTATTCTACTCGCCCCCATCCACCGCATGGTAGAGCTAATCCACATTCGCCGGTTCATAACGCAAAAAGCCCGGACGTCATCGTCCGGGCTTTATATTTAGCGTTTGGCGGTGTCCTACTTTCACATGGCGAATGCCACACTATCATCGGCGCTAAGGCGTTTCACGGTCCTGTTCGGAATGGGAAGGCGTGGGACCACCTCGCTATGGCCACCAAACATAAACTGTTACCGCAAGCTCATGGTGGAGACAACTCAACACCCAAGCTTGCATCATGCTTACCCTAAAACAGGTGAAGCAAGAAGCCCAGCTGATTGAGCTGGGCTTCGTAAGGGGAGTCTGGCGGTGTCCTACTTTCACATGGCGAATGCCACACTATCATCGGCGCTAAGGCGTTTCACGGTCCTGTTCGGGATGGGAAGGCGTGGGACCACCTCGCTATGGCCACCAGACATAAGCTGTCAACAAACTGCAAGAAGCCTTGGGTTGATCTCTCAACCCTGAATTAACTTATGATTTCGGTAATTGATTGCACGTCGCACATTTACAGCCAGCTCGGTTTCCCAAGCCACTCAAATGATAGGATCAAGCCTCACGAGCAATTAGTATCGGTTAGCTTCACGCCTCACAGCGCTTCCACACCCGACCTATCAACGTCCTGGTCTCGAACGACTCTTCAGGAGGGTCAAGCCCTCAGGGAAGTCTCATCTTCAGGCGAGTTTCCCGCTTAGATGCTTTCAGCGGTTATCTCTTCCGAACTTAGCTACCCGGCAATGCCACTGGCGTGACAACCGGTACACCAGAGGTTCGTCCACTCCGGTCCTCTCGTACTAGGAGCAGCCCCCGTCAAACTTCCAACGCCCACTGCAGATAGGGGACCAAACTGTCTCACGACGTTTTGAACCCAGCTCACGTACCACTTTAAATGGCGAACAGCCATACCCTTGGGACCGGCTACAGCCCCGGGATGTGATGAGCCGACATCGAGGTGCCAAACTCCGCCGTCGATGTGAACTCTTGGGCGGAATCAGCCTGTTATCCCCGGAGTACCTTTTATCCGTTGAGCGATGGCCCTTCCATTCAGAACCACCGGATCACTATGTCCTGCTTTCGCACCTGCTCGACTTGTCGGTCTCGCAGTTAAGCTACCTTTTGCCATTGCACTATCAGCACGATTTCCGACCGTACCTAGGTAACCTTCGAACTCCTCCGTTACACTTTGGGAGGAGACCGCCCCAGTCAAACTGCCTACCATGCACTGTCCCCGATCCGGATAACGGACCAAAGTTAGAACCTCAAAGGGGTCAGGGTGGTATTTCAAGGTTGGCTCCACCAGAACTAGCGTCCCGGCTTCTAAGCCTCCCACCTATCCTACACAAACCACTTCAAAGTCCAATGCAAAGCTACAGTAAAGGTTCACGGGGTCTTTCCGTCTAGCAGCGGGTAGATTGCATCTTCACAAACACTTCAACTTCGCTGAGTCTCAGGAGGAGACAGTGTGGCCATCGTTACGCCATTCGTGCGGGTCGGAACTTACCCGACAAGGAATTTCGCTACCTTAGGACCGTTATAGTTACGGCCGCCGTTTACCGGGGCTTCGATCAAGAGCTTGCACCCCATCACTTAACCTTCCGGCACCGGGCAGGCGTCACACCCTATACGTCCACTTTCGTGTTGGCAGAGTGCTGTGTTTTTGTTAAACAGTCGCAGCCACCGATTCTCTGCGACCTGTCGTAGCTTCAACCGCAAGGGTTTACACCACAACAGGCATACCTTCTCCCGAAGTTACGGTATCAATTTGCCGAGTTCCTTCTCCTGAGTTCTCTCAAGCGCCTTAGAATTTTCATCCTGCCCACCTGTGTCGGTTTGCGGTACGGTTCTCGTATAGCTGAAGCTTAGTGGCTTTTCCCGGAAGCGTGGTATCAGTCACTTCAGATCCGTAGATCCTCGTTATCACGTCTCGGCCTTAAGGAGAGGCGGATTTGCCTACCTCTCCAGCCTACCGGCTTGAACCAGGGGCATCCAACACCTGGCTGACCTAACCTTCTCCGTCCCCACATCGCACTATACGAAAGTACGGGAATTTTAACCCGTTTCCCATCGACTACGCTTTTCAGCCTCGCCTTAGGGGCCGACTCACCCTACGCCGATGAACGTTGCGTAGGAAACCTTGGGCTTTCGGCGAGCGGGCTTTTCACCCGCTTTATCGCTACTCATGTCAGCATTCGCACTTCTGATATCTCCAGCATGCCTTACGACACACCTTCACAGACCTACAGAACGCTCCCCTACCACGCACAGTAAACTGTGCATCCGCAGCTTCGGTTATAAGCTTGAGCCCCGTTACATCTTCCGCGCAGGACGACTCGACCAGTGAGCTATTACGCTTTCTTTAAATGATGGCTGCTTCTAAGCCAACATCCCGGCTGTCTAGGCCTTCCCACCTCGTTTACCACTTAGCTTATCATTTGGGACCTTAGCTGGCGGTCTGGGTTGTTTCCCTCTTGACGATGGACGTTAGCACCCACCGTCTGTCTCCCATGCTTGCACTTTCCGGTATTCAGAGTTTGCCATGGTTTGGTAAATCGCAATGACCCCCTAGCCATAACAGTGCTTTACCCCCGGAAGTGATACATGAGGCACTACCTAAATAGTTTTCGGGGAGAACCAGCTATCTCCGAGTTTGTTTAGCCTTTCACCCCTATCCACAGCTCATCCCCTAATTTTGCAACATTAGTGGGTTCGGACCTCCAGTGCGTGTTACCGCACCTTCATCCGGCCATGGATAGATCACTCGGTTTCGGGTCTACACCCAGCGACTAAGACGCCCTATTCGGACTCGGTTTCCCTACGCCTCCCCTATTCGGTTAAGCTTGCCACTGAATGTAAGTCGCTGACCCATTATACAAAAGGTACGCAGTCACCCCTTGCGAGGCTCCCACTGTTTGTATGCATCCGGTTTCAGGTTCTATTTCACTCCCCTCCCGGGGTTCTTTTCGCCTTTCCCTCACGGTACTGGTTCACTATCGGTCGATCACGAGTATTTAGCCTTGGAGGATGGTCCCCCCATCTTCGGACAGGATTTCGCGTGTCCCGCCTTACTTTTCGTACACTTAGTTCTTGCCATGGCTTTTCGTCTACGGGACTATCACCCACTACGGTGGCACTTTCCAGAGCCTTCGACTAAGCCAAGTCATAAAGAGTACAGGCTGTTCCGCGTTCGCTCGCCACTACTGACGGAATCTCGGTTGATTTCTTTTCCTCGAGTTACTTAGATGTTTCAGTTCACTCGGTTCGCTTCCACTGACCTATGTATTCAGTCAGGGATACCTATTGCTAGGTGGGTTTCCCCATTCGGATATCGCGGGATCAAAGCTCTATTGCCAGCTCCCCCGCGCTTTTCGCAGGCTTACACGTCCTTCATCGCCTGTGATCGCCAAGGCATCCACCAGATGCACTTAGTCGCTTGACCCTATCATTTCAGTAACCTGGTTACTTCCACAACAGGCTGTGTTTGTGCGACATGTCACACCGCCCCTTTTGATATGGCGACATGACATCGATACAATCAAATTACCCAAAGTCGACAAGCTTTCCAACGAAGACTTAACTCCGTTTTCCTTCTTGCCGTCTTGTTAATTCGGCTTCTTCAGTTTGTTAAAGATCGAGCGTACGACCTTGCGGTCTGTCAACGCAAACAAAAATTCACCGCCTCTCGACGATGCGCTTTTGTTTGGGCTGAGTGGTGGAGGATGACGGGATCGAACCGACGACCCCCTGCTTGCAAAGCAGGTGCTCTCCCAACTGAGCTAATCCCCCAACAGGTCAAATGGTGGGTCTGGTTGGACTCGAACCAACGACCCCCGCCTTATCAAGACGGTGCTCTAACCAGCTGAGCTACAAACCCAGTTGACGATGGCGTCTCGCCTTCCGGCTAAACTCCATGCCCTTAACTTCCAGAACAACCGATAGGTTGTGAGTACTCGGCTTCCGCCTTTCTCTAGAAAGGAGGTGATCCAGCCGCAGGTTCCCCTACGGCTACCTTGTTACGACTTCACCCCAGTCATGAAGCATACCGTGGTAACCGGACCCCCGAAGGTTATCCTAGCCACTTCTGGTATCCCCCACTCCCATGGTGTGACGGGCGGTGTGTACAAGACCCGGGAACGTATTCACCGCAGCATGCTGATCTGCGATTACTAGCGATTCCGACTTCACGCACTCGAGTTGCAGAGTGCGATCCGGACTACGATCGGTTTTCTGAGATTAGCTCCACCTCGCGGCTTGGCAACCCTCTGTACCGACCATTGTATGACGTGTGAAGCCCTGCTCATAAGGGCCATGAGGACTTGACGTCATCCCCACCTTCCTCCGGTTTGTCACCGGCAGTCTCATTAGAGTGCCCAACTTAATGATGGCAACTAATGACAAGGGTTGCGCTCGTTGCGGGACTTAACCCAACATCTCACGACACGAGCTGACGACAGCCATGCAGCACCTGTGTTACCGCTCCCTTTCGGGCACCCTCTAATCTCTCAGAGGTTCGGTACATGTCAAGAGCAGGTAAGGTTTTTCGCGTTGCATCGAATTAATCCACATCATCCACCGCTTGTGCGGGTCCCCGTCAATTCCTTTGAGTTTTAACCTTGCGGCCGTACTCCCCGTGCGGTCAATTTCACGCGTTAGCTACGCTACCAAGGATTCAAACCCCCAACAGCTAATTGACATCGTTTAGGGCGTGGACTACCGTGGTATCTAATCCTGTTTGCTCCCCACGCTTTCGTGCATGAGCGTCAGTATCATCCCGGTGGGGCTGCCTTCGCCATCGGTATTCCTCCACATCTCTACGCATTTCACTGCTACACGTGGAATTCTACCCCCCTCTGACGTACTCTAGTCGTGCAGTCTCCAATGCCGTTCCCGTGTTAAGCCCGGGGCTTTCACATCAGACTTGCACAACCGCCTGCGCACGCTTTACGCCCAGTAATTCCGATTAACGCTCGCACCCTACGTATTACCGCGGCTGCTGGCACGTAGTTAGCCGGTGCTTATTCTTCAGGTACTGTCATCCCCAAACGCTATTAACGCTCAGGATTTCCTCCCTGACAAAAGTCCTTTACAACCCGAAGGCCTTCTTCAGACACGCGGCATGGCTGGATCAGGGTTGCCCCCATTGTCCAAAATTCCCCACTGCTGCCTCCCGTAGGAGTCTGGGCCGTGTCTCAGTCCCAGTGTGGCGGATCATCCTCTCAGACCCGCTACGGATCGTCGCCTTGGTAAGCCTTTACCCCACCAACTAGCTAATCCGACGTCGGCCGCTCGAATAACGCGAGGCCCGAAGGTCCCCCGCTTTCCTCCTCAGAGCGTATGCGGTATTAGCACTCCTTTCGAAGCGTTATCCCCCATTACTCGGCACGTTCCGACGCATTACTCACCCGTTCGCCACTCGCCACCAGGAGCAAGCTCCCGTGCTGCCGTTCGACTTGCATGTGTAAAGCATGCCGCCAGCGTTCAATCTGAGCCAGGATCAAACTCTTCAGTTCAATCTCTTAGCAAATTTCTGGCACGCAAGATCAAAGAAATAAAACAAGTATTTCTGTCTCTTGCAGTGCAAGTGTTGGCTTCTACCAAGCACTCACACCTATCGGTTATTCTTTCTGTTAAAGATCGGTGCCAACCGCTTCGTTTCCGTTGCGTCGTCAGCTGAGGAGGCGAACTATACCCACCTCACCCACCCCCGTCAACACTTAACTTCATAAAAATTCGCCACCCAGCAGCAAAAAATAGTAAGACACTGTTTTTTAATTATATTTATTACCATTGTTTTTTCGAGAATTTGCGCAATACCGATATGCCGCTCTGCCGTTAAGCGGCAATTCGGTTGATAATGCATGCTGGATTTTTGCCATGGATGCTGTTGTGACCGCACCAACCTGGATTTTTGACTTAGACAACACACTACACAACGCCAGTTTGGGCATTTTTCCTCACATCAATAAGATGATGGGGCAGTACATTATGCATTACCTACGTCTAAATGAAGCAGAGGCGCGGCAACTGCGTGAGGACTACTGGAAACGCTATGGTGCGACTTTGCAGGGATTGGTCAGGCATCACGGCATTGATCCCAACCATTTCCTGCGCGAGACCCATTCCTTGGCAGAGCTCGAGCAATGGCTTAGCTGGGAATCCGGCCCGGCATCCACCTTACGCCAGTTGCCGGGCCGAAAAATTTTGCTGTCCAATGGACCACAGCATTACGTCGAAGGACTGCTGCGGCGTATGGGAATACAACATTTGTTTTCGGCCATCTATGGTATTGAGCGCCGGACTTTACCTCCAAGCCTCAGCCGATGGCATTTCGTCGCGTGTTAGCAAAGGAGAAACTGATCGCAAGACACTGCGTGATGGTGGAAGATTCTCTGGACAATCTTAAAGCGGCGAAACGACTGGGCATGAGAACCGTCTGGATCAGCCGTCAGTGGCGAAAACCAGCCTGTGTGGATTTCCGCACCGACGCCATTGCCAAGCTATTACGTCTAGGGTTGTTTCAATAAACAACAAGATGAGTACACCATCAGCTCTCAAGACTTAATTAGTCTGAGTGGCTTGACAACAAAAAAGGCACCCGCAGGTGCCTTTTCACGATGTAACCAAGTTAGATTAGAACTTGGTACCGATACCTACACCGATGACCCACGGGTCAAGCGTCAGAGTACCCAGTTTGGTACCAGCCAAAGCACCCTTGGAAACATTTACATCGGTCTTGATGTACAGCTTTTTCACATCAAAGTTGACGAAAATATCTTTAGTAACGGCATAGTCAGCGCCGACTTGCAGAGCAGGACCCCAGCTACTGCGATCAACATTCAGTTGATTGTTGAGCAGGCCAACATTATAGAACTGGGTGTAGTTCACACCAACACCAGCGTACGGACGGAAGGTCGCTTCCGGAGCGAAGTGGTATTGCAGAGTCAGAGTCGGCGGCAGCACCGAAACTTTCCCAATATTACCAAGTGTCGTATCTACTTTATGACGCGAAGTACCCGAGGATCAGTTCAGCACCGATGTTGTTGGTGATCATGTAGGTGAAGTCGAGTTCCGGAACGGTGTCGTCTTTTACATCCGTTTTCAGGTCAGACAAGCCCAAACCGAGAGAATGAGCAGCAGAGGTATTACTGGTGCTGACATCTGGGTTTACGTTGATCACGCGGAAACGGGCCGGATGTCACCTTGAGCGGCGAAAGCGCTGGCGGAAATCAGGCCGATCATGGCGGCGAGAGCAAGCTTTTTCATTTTGTGTTCTCCAAGAGTGTTGGCTAAATCTCGGTCCAACGCCCTCCACCAACATTGACTTCCTTACTTGGCGGCAGTAGCGTGCGACGTCCGAGGGCAAGACTACCATTTCCCTTCCTGAAAACTTTGCGCCAGATCATGAAAAAATCATGAAATATGCTGACCTGCGGGACTTTGTTGCACAATTGGAACAACAGGGTGAATTGAAACGTATTGCTTCACCTGTTTCCCCCCATCTTGAAATGACTGAAATCGGCGACCGGGTGTTGAAAGCCGGGGGATCGGCCTTGCTGTTTGAACACCCGACGAATGCCGGGCAGCCTTATGCTTTTCCGGTCTTGTCCAATCTTTTTGGCACTCCCCGACGCGTGGCCATGGGGATGGGCGCCAATGATGTGATGCAATTGCGGGAAATTGGCAAGACGCTGGCTTACCTGAAAGAGCCGGAACCGCCAAAGGGGTTGCGCGATGCCCGGGACAAGCTGCCGTTATTGAAGCAGGTATTGTCGATGGCGCCCAAGGAAGTGAAACGGGCGCCGTGCCAGCAAATTGTCTGGGAAGGCAATGAGGTGGATCTGGGCAAGCTACCGATCCAGCACTGCTGGCCCGGCGATGTGGCACCGCTGATTACCCGGGGCTGACGGTTACCCGAGGCCCGAACAAGAAACGGCAGAATCTGGGTATTTACCGGCAACAGGTGATCGGCAAGAACCGGGTGATCATGCGCTGGCTGGCACATCGGGGTGGCGCACTGGATTACCGCGAGTTCCGTTCGGCCAACCCTGATACGCCTTATCCTGTTGCCGTGGTTTTGGGATGTGATCCGGCGACGATCCTGGGTGCAGTCACGCCGGTGCCGGATACGTTATCGGAGTATCAGTTTTAGCTTGCTGCGCGGCAGTCGCACGGAATTGACGCGTTGCATTGGCTCCGATTTGCAGGTACCGGCACGGGCGGAAATCGTGCTGGAGGGACACATTCACCCGAATGACATGGCACTGGAAGGCCCGTACGGTGACCATACTGGTTATTACAATGAACAGGATCATTTCCCTGTCTTTACCATTGACCGCATCACCATGCGGGAAAACGCCATTTATCACAGTACCTACACCGGCAAACCACCAGATGAGCCAGCGGTGCTGGGTGTGGCGCTGAATGAGGTATTTGTTCCCATTTTGCAAAAGCAGTTTCCGGAAATTGTCGATTTTTATCTGCCGCCGGAAGGATGCAGCTATCGCATGGCGGTGATCAGCATCAAGAAACAGTATCCGGGCCACGCCAAGCGGGTGATGATGGGCTGCTGGAGCTTCTTGCGCCAGTTCATGTATACCAAGTTCATTGTGGTGGTGGACGACGACGTCAATACGCGTGACTGGAAGGAAGTGATCTGGGCGATTACCACTCGCATGGACCCGGTGCGCGATACCACACTGATTGATCACACGCCGATTGATTACCTGGACTTTGCCAGCCCGATATCGGGACTGGGCGGCAAGATGGGACTGGATGCCACCAACAAGATGCCCGGCGAAACCAACCGCGAATGGGGCACACCGATCATCATGGATCAGGCCACCAAGCAGCGGGTGGATGATTTATGGAGTGAATTGGGGTTGTAACCCACGATGGCCGACCGGCTGACACGCAGGTTGGCCGAAACTTTCGGCGTGGCGGGTGGTTTGGCCGGTCACGCTCAACGATATTTTGCCCGGAGACCTGCATGACAACTGCCCGCAATCCGAATTCCACTCGCCGCCTGAAGCGGCTTAACAACCGTCAGCGCAAGAAAATGCGCGTGGGCGACTACCGTGAGCTGGGCTTTCATCTGACCATCAACTTGCAGGCTGATGCCGATACCGATGGTTTGCTGGATGGCTGGCTGAGCCGTGTCGATGAAGCCGATGTCAGCTTTGGCGGCCATTTTGATGGCAAGGACAAACTGGAAGGCGTGGTGTTTCCGATCAGCCAAACCAAGATTACCGATGCGCTACGCGGTGAACTGATCGCCCTGGCTGCAAGCGCGCAGCGAAGTGGCAACGCTGGAAGCCAGCGAGCTGCTTGATCTGTGGCATGCGGTATAAGCTCTGTATGAATGGCAAGAAAAACCGGCGTAACGCCGGTTTTTTTTATGGTGTGCACTATTGGAACGCTTGCCCTGACCAGTACGCCGCGGCAAGCCACTTGGGACGCCATCAGGACAGGATGCGGAAAATCCGGTAGCCGACATACAGCCGGGTTTCCCGCAACAGGAACTTGGCCCAGCTGCCGGTGGTACTGAACCGGCTGGACAGCGTGGGTGACGGCGCGGCATTCAGCCCGAGATCATGCGCCATCAGCACCGCACGACGCATGTGCAGCGGGTCACTGACCAGCAAAAAGGTGCGGATACCAAATGGCCGGGTCAGGGTTTTGGCATTGTCGAGATTGGCCCAAGTGGTGCGGGACTGGTTTTCGGCCAACATGGCGGTCATCGGCACACCGGCCTTGAGGGCATATTCACGCCCGACATCGGCTTCGGCGGGATAACCCGGCTGCGGCGTGCCTCCGGTAAAAACAATCCAGTGCACCTTGCCACTCTTATATAGAGTGACGGCATGTTTGATGCGCTCGCGAAACACCGGGGAGGGGCGATTGCCCCATGCCGCCGCACCCAACACCAAAGCGGCATCGGCACGCTCGTCAGGCAGCGATTTGCCGTAATCGATGATGCTCCAGTGCTGCATACAGGAAGCCAAGCAGCACCAGCAGCACGGCAATCAGAAAGCCTTTGCACATCAAACGAAGGTAAAGCATGGGCATGACCGGGATAGACAAGCTGTTATTTTACCTGCTTATCCCCGGTTGCATTCAAGTCGCATCAAATGTTGTGTTATCGCACATACGCTCCGCCGCCCCATTCTGGTCGGGGCCTATTTGGCACAAAAATCAAACAGTTGCTTGTGTGTGAGGGTCATAATGTTTGATTTAGTACAAGGTTCTGCCAGAAACCCTGCGGCAGACTGCAACGATCAAAAAAACCATAACACCATGCACATCACCGATTACCTCTGGCAGCGCTTACAGGCGTTGCTCCCGGGTGAACTGGCGCCTCATGAGGCCAGCGGGCTGATCCGCCCTTGCGGCCACATGCCACTGATGCAACAACGGCGCGCACGCATGATCATCAATCGCGTCCGGTTGTTTGCCACGCTATTCGCCATCCTCACGCCATTGTGGATTGCCGTCGATACGCTCACGCTACCGTTCCCGCTCTGGCTGGAACTGGCTGCCCTGCGGCTGGTTGCCACACTGGCATTCGTGGCCCTGATCGTGTGGTATCCGCAAGAGAGCAGGCTGCGTAGCGCCTATCGCGGCATGGCAACACTGTTTGCCATACCAACGCTGTTTTTTGTCGCTTCCCACCTCTTGTTGTCTCATTACCAGCTGGCGGGCGTTTCCGCCGCCATCGGTACCGGCTATGCCTTCTTGCCCTTTGTGCTACTGGCCGGTTTTGCCATCTTTCCCCTCACCCTGCTGGAAAACCTGGCGTTTGCCATGCCCATGCTGGCGGCTTTTGCCCGGCCGGACTGATGAACCTGTCGGTGGCGAGCTGGCCGTCACACAGTGGCCAGTTCTGGTTGTTGACGCTACTCACCGGCGTGGCCAGCCTGGCGAGCATGAGCCAGCTGGCGTTCATCATCGCACTGGTCAATCAGGCCATCCGCGACCCGCTCACCGGCACTTTCTCACGCCGTAGCGGCAAGGAGTTGCTGGAGTTGCAGATGGTGTTTGCCCGGCGCAACCAGACGCCGCTGTCGGTGGCCTTTATCGATCTGGATCACTTCAAAAGCATCAATGACAACTTTGGTCATGGAGGTTGCGACAAGGTGTTGCAGCAACTGGCACCGGCCGTGGCGCAATGCATGCGTAGCGGCGATATTCTGGTGCGCTGGGGCGGTGAAGAGTTTCTGCTGTTGATGCCGGGCGCAAATCTGGCGCAGGCGGAACAGGCGCTGCAACGGCTGCGGCTGTATGGCTTGGGCAACCGTCCGGATGGCCAGCCGCAGACCGCCAGCATAGGGTTGGCCGAATGGCAGGCCGATGAGACGGACGACTGGCACCAGCTGGTGGAACTGGCGGATGAACGCATGTATCAGGCCAAGCAAGGCGGCCGGGACCGTATCGTCAGCCATCACTAAGCCACGCTCCGGATAATAAAAAAGCCGCACCCAATGGGAAGCGGCTTTTTTCTGGCAGCAGGCTGGCTATTCGGCCATCGACGCCACCCAATCGTGGGTTTGCGGCGCGGCATGAAATTCATGCACCACCTGCTGCATCAGCGCAAAGGCGGCACGGGCGTCCTGCTGCTGGCAGGCCACGGCCAACTGCTGCATTTTTTCGGCCAACTCCTGCTGCTCCAGATGGTATTCCTGCGCCCGCAGAATACGGCTGTGATCAGTCGGCAACACGTTGTCGCCAATCAGCAGTTCTTCATACAGTTTTTCGCCAGGACGCAGGCCGGAGAAGCGGATCTCGATATCGCCATGCGGATGCGCGTCGTCCTTCACTTCCAGCCCGGACAGGTGAATCATGCGCCGCGCCAGATCGGCAATCTTGACCGGCTGGCCCATGTCCAGCACGAACACATCGCCGCCCTCACCCATGGCACCGGCCTGAATCACCAACTGCGCAGCTTCCGGAATCGTCATGAAATAGCGGGTGATTTCCGGATGCGTGACCGTCACCGGGCCGCCACCGCGAATCTGCTGCTTGAACAGCGGCACCACCGAGCCGGAACTGCCCAGCACGTTGCCAAAGCGCACCATGACAAACCGGGTGGTGCTGCCACGCGCATGACGCCCTTGCAGGCAGAGTTCGGCCAACCTTTTGGTGGCGCCCATGACGTTGGTGGGGCGCACCGCCTTGTCGGTGGAGATCAGCACAAAGGTGTCGACGCCGCAGTCTTCTGCCGCCCGCGCCGTGGTATCGGTACCAAAGGCATTGTTGAGAATACCGGCCACCGGGTTGTGTTCCACCATCGGCACGTGTTTATAGGCGGCGGCATGATAGACCGTGGACACCTGAAAGGCACGCAGCACCTGGCACAACCGGTCGTAATCGGTGACGGAGCCGAGCAGTGCCACGCGCGGCACGTGCGGTGCCGTGACCGATAGCTCATGGTCGATGGCGTACAGCGCGTATTCGGACAACTCGAACAGCACGATGCGGGAGTCCGGTTCCGCACGATCTGGCGTACCAGCTCGGAGCCGATGGAGCCACCCGCGCCGGTCACCATCACCACCTTGCCTTCGATATTGCGCGCCAGCAGCTCGGCACGCGGCGGCACCGGCTCACGGCCAAGCAGATCTTCAATCTCGACCTCTTTCAGTTCTTCGACCTTGACTTCGCCGGACACCAGATCGGCCATGCCGGGCAGGCGTTTGATCGGCACGCGCAGGCTTTCCAGCCGTTCCAGAATTTCGCGCTGGCGGCCACGGCTGGCCGAGGGGATGGCCAGCAGAATGCTCTTGGCCTGTACTTCCTTGATCAGCGCCGCCAGTTCCGTGCTCGCGTGCACGGCCAGACCACGGAAGGTTTTGCGCCACAAATCGGCGTTGTCATCGACAAATGCCATCGGCCGGTATTCGCGCCCGGCCTGCAAGGCCAGCATCAGCTGGATACCGGCATGGCCCGCACCATAGATGATGACGTGTTCACGCGGCGCATCCACCGCATCCAGCCGCCGCACCAGCCCGCGCAGCAGGAAGCGGCTGCCGCCGATGTAGGCCATGGCGAACATCCAGAAGATGATGATGGAGGAACGCGGAAACGGCCCGATGCGCGCCATGACGATCACGCCGGTCAACACCAGCACCGCCAGCGTGACGCCGTAAAACACCGTGTAGACGATCTTGTCGTCCAGATACTTCAGCACCGCGCGATACAAGCCGAGCTTGACGAAAATGGGGATGACCCACAACGGCGGCACGATGAAGATCCACAAATAGGCATCCAGCTTGGGGTCCCAGCTGCCGCCCAGCCGCAGGATGACGGCGCTCCACAGCGCCAGCGGCAACAACAGCGCATCCATCAGCGCCAGCAGCGCCATCTTGTTGTGACGCGAGAAGGAAAGCAGGTTTTCCAGCATGGTAATTACCGTGTAACGATCTTCATGAGCGTAGCCAGAATGATACGGATATCTTCGGCCAAGGTATGTGACTGCGCGTAACGCACGTAATAGCCCAGCTTCTCCGGCAGTATCTGTTCGATATAGGCACGCTCGGGATCTGCCGCCTGACCGAGAATGTCGTTTTCGTCGATCATCCTGATTGATGCCCAGTCGGTAATGCCCGGCCGCACCGACAGCACCACATCACGCACATCGTCCGGATAGTGCGCCACGTATTTGGGCACTTCCGGCCGCGGCCCGACCAGACTCATATCGCCAAACAACACATCCAGCAGTTGCGGCAGCTCGTCCAGCTTGGTTTTGCGCAGCAGGCGGTTAAAGCGCCGGTGACGCGCGCATCGCTACCCACCGTCAGTTGGCCGTGGCGTTCGGCATTGACCTGCATGGTGCGGAACTTGTGGATACGGAACAGCACGCCGTTTCGGCCAACCCTGACCTGGCGGAAGAACACCGGACCGGGCGAATCCAGCTTGATCCACAGCGCCAGCAGCAACAGCAACGGCGCGAGCAGCAGCAGCCCGGCTCCGGCGGCGAGCAGGTCAAAACCACGCTTGAGCCAGCGCGAGCCGTGCGTGCGCGGGGCGCAGCAGGGCGGCAGGTGGCCGGGCTTGGAAGGCTGTGCACTCATGCGCCAAGAATCTCCCGCACGGCAGCGATGACGCGGGTTTGGTCGGCCTCGGTCATTTTGGTATAGAGCGGCAAGGTCACTTCAGCCGGAAGGCCGCATCGGCTGCCGGGAACTGTTCCGGTGTCAGCTGATAGCCGTCGCGCCATACCGGCTGACGATGCAACGGAATGAAGTGCACCGAGGTGCCGATGCCTTTTTCCGACATTTTCAGGATGAAGTCGTCGCGGCTGATACCGGCTTCGGCTTTCAGGCGCACCGGATACAGGTGCCGGGCGTGATGGTCGCTGGCCAGCGCCGGGCGTGCCGGCAAGGGATCAGCGGCAAATCAGCCAGTTCGCGATCAAAGCGTTGCGCCATCTGCTCGCGTTTTTCGCGGAAGGCGTTGATCTTTTTCAGCTGGTGGATCCCGATGGCGGCAGCGATGTCCGGCATGTTGTATTTGAAGCCCGGCGCAATCACTTCGTAGTACCAGGCCGGGGTTTTGGAAACATAGCGATCAAAAGCATCGCGGCTGATGCCATGCAGGCGCATGATCTTGCAACGCGCCATGATCTCCGGATGACGCGACACCACCATGCCGCCTTCGCCGGTGGTCATGGTTTTGTTGGCGTAGAAGCTGAACACGGTCACGTCGGACTGCAGCGTGCCAATCAGTTGACCCTGATAGCTGGCTTAGGCATGGCGTGAGCGGCGTCTTCCACCACTTTCAGCTTATGCTCGCGGGCAATAGCCAGAATTTCCGCCATTTCGCACGGCAGGTAACAAAGTGCACCGGCATCACCGCCTTGGTTTTGTCGGTAATGGCGGCACGGATGGCGGCAGGCGAGATGTTGAGCGTCACCGGATCCACATCGACAAACACCGGATGCGCACCCAGATAGCGCACGACTTCGGCGGTGGAGGTAAAGGTGTACGTCGGCACGATGACTTCATCGCCGGGGCCGATGCCGACGGCTTCCAGCGCCAGATGCAGGCTTAGGCGGTGGCGGAGTTGACGGCGATGGCCTCAACGCCACCACCCAGCAGCGCGGCAAAGTCGGCTTCAAAACGCTTGGCCTTGGGGCCGGTAGTTACCCAGCCGGAACGCAGGGAATCGACTACTTCATTGATTTCGTCTTCGCCGATATCCGGCAGGGCAAAGGGAAGAAAGGCTTGTTCGCTCATGGTATTTGTCGTCCATCAAGTAAGGCGCCGCCACGCCGGGCGCGCCAACAGTGGGTTATTCGCTTAATGCCAGCAGGCGTTGAGAAAACGCCGTGCCAAAATCCGGTAATCGTGATTGGCCAGCACGTATTGCTTAAGCGGCGCCCATGCGCCCGCGGGAGTTGGGCGTCAGGGCCATCAGTTCGCGCACTGCGGTGGCAATCGCCGCCGGGTCTTCCGCTGCCACACTGAGGCCAGCGCCGGCATCCTTGACCATATCGTTGCCCGCCTCGACCGAGTGGATCACCGGTTTGCCCGCCATCAGGTAGTCAAACAGTTTGTTGGGGTTGATGCCGAAACGGTAGATCGGCAATTTGCGCCAGCCGATAAACAGCGCATCCATCTGCGCGAGGAACGCCGGGACGGCTCGCTTGGGAATGCTGTCGAGAAACTCGACATGCTGCAGGCCAAGTTGCCGGGCCTGCGCTTGCAGCGCCGCCTTGTCCGGGCCATCACCCACCAGCACAAACGTCACCGGCTGCTCCTGTAGCTGCGCGGCCGCCTGCAACAGGAAATCGAGCGCATTGGCCAGACCATGACCGCTTAACATAGCCGATCAGGAAACGCTTGTCGGCCTTGAGTTCGGCCAACCTTTGCACATGCGCGGCGGGCAGCGGCTGGCTGGCGCCCTGCCACTCGTCCACGTCCACGCCGTTGGGGATCACATGGTATTTTTCCGCCGCCATGCCATGCGCCATCATGTAATCCTTGGCACACGGCAGCATGGAAATGACGGTATCGGCTTTCTTGTAGCCAAAGTCTTCCGCCCACTGCAGCAAGCGGATGAACGGGTGTTTCGGGCTCATGCCACCCACTTCCACCGGGGTCAGCGGCCACAGATCGTGCACTTCGTACACCAGCCGCGCGCCGGTTTTGCTTAACGATGAAGGCGGCCGGGACGGTATCGAGCGGATAGGTGGACGAGGCAATGACCACATCCGGCCGCCAGGCTTGCAGATAGCGGCGCGACAGCCCCATCAGCTTGCCGAGGAAACTGAAGATATTGATCACCCGCTTGAGGCCATTGCCCTGATAGGCCGGGGTTTTGCACCGGTATAACGGATGCCGTCGATGTCTTCGTCGCGGTATTTTTCGGCCAACTCGGGGTTGCTCTGGCGCAGGTGCGAGGTATCGGCCGCAACGATATTCACCTCGTGGCCTAAGCCCGTACCCACTCGCGCGCCAGATAATAGGGGCGAAACTCCATGCCGTGGCGCGGACTGCTTAAGCGTAGTGGTTGATGTAGAGAATTTTCATGATTTACGCAGCGCGTCGTACAGGCGCACCAGTTTCAGTCCTTCTGCGGCCCAGCTGTATTTGTTCAGCACAGCCTGTTTGCCAGCGTCGCCCATGGTGCGCGCCAGCGTTTCATCCGAGAGCAGCCGGTTGATGGCGGCGGCGATGGCGGCCGGGTCTTGCGGGTCCACCAGCAGACCGCAGCCAGCGTCATCGACAATTTCGCGCCACACCGGAAAATCCGACGCCACCACCGGCATGCCGGCGGCCATGTATTCAAACAGTTTGATCGGCAGCGCATCGACATAGTTGGGCGTGGGAAACAGCGTCACCAGCCCGACTTTGCTGCGCGCCAACACGGCGGCCACGCCTTGGCGGTCGAGCACGCCCAGATCATTGACCCGTGCCCAGCCTTCGTGTTCCAGTTGGGCTTTCAAATCCGGCTCGCTCCACGGCCCGGCCAGATTCAGCCGGGTGTTGGTGTCCGGCAGCGCCGCGACAATCGGTTCGATGCCGCGAATACGGCTGATGCCACCGATGTAGCACACCTCGTTACGGCGGCTGTCCCACGCCGTGTCGCGCACCAGTTCTTCCAGAATGGGGAAGTTGCACACGTCGATGGCATTGGCACCCAGTTTGGCAAAACGCTCGCGGATATGTGGCGTGGAGGTGACGATGGCGTCAAAGCGGCGTGCCGACCAGTCTTCCAGCGTTTCAAAACTGCCGGACACCAGTGGCCGCACCATGCCGGGAATCCAGTGCTTGGCCAGAATCTGTCGCGGCACGTCTTCGTGCACGTCATACACCACCTTGATGCTTAAGCCTGTTTCAGGCGCAGCGCCGCCGGGATCAGTTCGGGATCGTGAAAATGTACCACGTCCGGCTGCAACGCCAGCGCGGCCTGATAGACACGCTTGACGGTGCCGGTCATGCGGGCAAAACGCCCGCCGGTTTTTGGCCCGACATCGTGGAAACGTACGCCGCGGCGGATTTCCTCACCCTTGCCGTCGGCCACGATCAGCGTCACGTCATGGCTTCGGCCAACGTCACGCATTCCTTGACGAAGATACGGATGTCATAGCGCGGATGGGCACTGGTGAGATGGGCAATTTTCATGGTTCAACCTTGTTCCTGGCGGGCTGCAACGCCGCCCGTTTTGCCCTGACGGGCCAGCAGTTCGCGGTAAAGCGCGGCAAACGCCGCCATGTTGTCGGCATGCAGCGCCTTGGCTGGGACCAATTCACGATTGATCGCCACGCTGCGCGCCAGCTGCTCATTATCCTCCGCCAGCGTCATGGCGCGCATCAGGCTGGGGGCGAGCTGGGCTACATCTTCGGCGATGATGCCGTTGAGGCCGTCGATCACCCACTCGCCATTGGTTAAGCAGATTGGACAGCAGCGGCAGGCAGCCATGCCCCATGGCTTCCAGCAGGCTGATGCTGGTGGCGTCGGAGCGTGGCACACTGACAAATACCCGCGCCTGACGGTACAGCTGGTTCAGCACGTCACTGGAGACAAAACCGGTAAAGTCGACACGCCGCAACCCGAGGTTTTCGGCCAACCTTTTGAGGGCATCGGTTTCGCTGCCACTGGCCGCCACGGTCAGGGTCCAGTCGGCAAAGCGCGGATCGGCCTCCACCGCCGCCCAGCCACGCAGGATGGCGTCGATGCGATAAAGCGGCTTGTGTAGCTAAGACGACAGCACGTTGCGCGGCTTGGCCGCCAGATCTGGCGCGGCTAAGCAAGGCGTCGATACCATAATTGAGCAAACGGATCTGGCAGGATTCGCCAGCCAGCGCCCGGATGCGCGCGGCCATGTAGAGCGAATCGGAAGTGATCACGTCGGCGGCCTTGAGGTTGGCGCGCACCATCTGCCGCATCAGCCGGTTACGTTCCGGCAGCAGCAACACGTCAGAGCCCCACGCCGTCAACACCAGCGGGATGCCACTGCCAGCCAAGGCGCGCTGGGCGTGCCAGGCCACGCTGTTGGCCTGATGCACATGCACCAGTCGCGGCTGGATTTCGGCCAACCAGTGCTGCAGCCGCCGCGCCGTACCGAGCGCCGCCGGGCGGAAGTCCACCCGCAGCACGTCTTTCAGGTTGGCGGGACGGCGCTCCGGCGGAACGTCGCCATTGCACGCCAGATAGAGTTCGTCCACATGCGGGGCAATACCGGCCAGATAGCGCCGGTATGCACCGAGGCCGAGCCGATGATCAGGATGCGCGTCGGACGCTCAGTCACGCGTCGCCTCCTCGCCGAGGCTTGATAAAACGTCTTGAGTTCGGGATAGCTGGTGAGCCATTCGGCATCGCCATCGCGCGTATCGCCCACCACCTTGGCCGGGTTGCTTAAGCCAGAATGGCAAAATCCGGATAGCTGCCCTTGGCCACATAGCTGAAGGCCGCCACCAGCGTGCCTTTGCCCAGTTCCACGCCCGGCATCAGCACGCTGTGCGGGCCGATAAAGCTGTACGGGCCGATGCGCGAGGAGTGGCGCACGTAACCGACATGATTGCGCTGCCGCATATAGGCATCGCCATACAGGCGGATGGCAACATGGCTGGAATGGGTGAGCACCGACACATAGTTGGTGATCTGGCAGCCCTCACCGATGGTCAGGCCACCGGAGGCATCCACCAAATTGAAATGGCCGATCCAGACGTTATCGCCAATCTGCAGCGAAGCCGGGCCTTCCAGCCGCGTCATGTTGGAAATGCGGGTGCGCGGCAACAGCGTGCCGTCATGGCGCCGGTAGCCGTATACCATGCGCGGGCCGATCCAGCGCGACAGCCGGAAACGGATACGGTTAAACCAGACAGTCCAATTCATCGGGCAGCCTTGTAGAGCCAAGCAAAATAACAGAGAAAATAACCGGCCATCACCACCGACACCAGCTGAAAAGTCGGCACGGCCTGATGCCATAGCATGAAGCCGCCCCACAAGGAACCAAGGAACAACGCCGACTGTACCAGCGAAAACAGAAACGCCGTACGCTGGCGCTGAATCACCGGCGGCACCATGCCCAGCGGCGAGGCCACAAAGTGGAACAGAATGAACAATGCCATGGCCTCGGCATACTGGCCAGCGGTATGCCAGTTGGGGCCAAATACCAAGGCAAACAATGGCTCGCTTAAGCAAACTGGATCACCAGAAACGGCAGCAAGGCAAGGCAAGTGCCAGCATCATCTTGCGCAGAATCGGCCGCAATGGCTGACCCTGATTGCGCGCTTCGGCCAACTCGCGGTAAGCCACCTGCGCCACCGCCTGACCAATCAGGGCGGCCGGTAGTTTCAACACGCGCATCATCAGGCCATAAGCCCCCACCGCCGCGCTACCGGCCAGAACCGTCAGCACCGACAGCGTGATGGAATCCAGCAGCGCGGTAGACAGCGCATGCGGCGCATTGACACGGGGAAACTCGACGTATTCCCGCGCCACCTGCCACATGCCACGTCGGCTGACATCGCGCCACCAGCCCAGCTTCTGGCGGATATCCAGCCAGGTCTGCGCCACCAATGAACCGATCTGGCTTAAGCAAACTGCCCCAGAATCAAGCCACCGGCACCGCCACCCAGCAAACCGCCCACCACCTGCGTGCTTAAGCCATGCTGAACGACTGCAGCATGCGGCCGCTGGCATTGGCCCGATAACGCCGGTGACGATTGTTCCAGTTGGTCCAGGGCTTGCATCAGCCCCGCCAGCAACAGCGACAGCGGCATCAGCAACAGCCAGTCTTCCAGTTCGGGCGTGCCCAAGTAATCCGCCAGCTGGGCGTGACCATCCAGCGCCAGCACCACGCCCACCAGAAGCGCCGGGGCAAACGAACAGAGCAGCGACAGGCCCATCAGGTTGCTTGCCTTGGTTTCTTCGGCAGGCAACACAATGGCCATTTCATAGCGCGCCGTCGCCAGCACCGCCAGCGACGACAACCACGACACATACACCGCCTGTACCCCCACGGCCTGCGGGGTATACAAGCGGGTAATCAACGGCGACGCCAGCAGCGGCACGATCTGTGCCACCGCAGCGCCGGTGACCAGCGTGATGATATGTTGCAGGAACGGGCTACGCCCGGAGTGCTTCAAGAATGGCAGCATGCAGCGATCAGGCCAGCGCGCTCTTGACGGCGGCGACGATGGCATCCTGCGTGGCTTCATCCGAGGAACGGATGCATCGGCAGGCTCATTACCCGCTTGCCTGCCGCTTCGGCCACCGGGAAGCTGCCCTCGCCCAGACCCAGCGCAGCAAACGCCGGTTGCAGATGCAGCGGAATCGGGTAATGCACCGCCGTCGGCACGCCCGCTTCTTTCAGCTTGGCTTGTACCGCGTCGCGGTTGTCCACCTCGATGGTGAACTGGGCATAGACATGGCCTTGCCCCTCGCCCACCACCGGTACGCGTGCCACGTCACCCAGCAAAGCGCTGTAACGCGCGCCAATGCGGCTACGCGCTTCCACTTCCTGCGGGAAACTCGGCAGCTTGGCCAGCAGCACGGCCGCCTGAATGGTGTCGAGGCGGCCATTGATACCGATCGCGGGATGGTGGTAGCGACGGTCCTGACCATGCAGGCGGATTTCGCGCATTTTCTTGGCCGGGGCATCGTCATTGGTAAAGCACGCCCCGCCATCGCCATAACAGCCCAACGGCTTGGACGGGAAGAAACTGGTGCACCCGATGGTGGACAGGCTACCGGAGCGCTTGCCGTGGTAGCTGGCACCAAAGCTTTGCGCACCGTCTTCGATCACCGGCAGGCCATGCTTGGCGGCAATGGCATTGATGGCATCAAAGTCGGCACACTGGCCATACAAGCTCACCGGCATGATGGCACGCGTACGCGGCGTGATGGCGGCTTCCAGCTTGGCCGGATCAAGGTTGTAGCTGACCGGATCAATATCGACAAACACCGGCTTGGCACCGAGCAGAGCCACCATCTCGCCGGTGGCAATAAAGGTAAACGGCGTGGTGATCACCTCGTCGCCCGGCCCCACCCCCAGCGCCATCAGCGCCACTTGTAGCGCAGCCGTGCCATCGCACACACCGATGGCGTGCTTGACGCCGACGAATTCGGCCAACCGGGTTTCCAGCTCGCTGACTTCCGGCCCCATGATGTACTGGCCATGATCCAGCACCGCGTGAATGCGGGCGTCGATATCGGCTTTCAGATGCTGGTACTGTGCTTTCAGATCAATGAACTGGATGCTCATCGTAATGTCCTTGGCCTGTTAAGCCCATGAGGCCGACAGTGCAATCAATGGGAAAGAGGCGTGCAGTGGTGACCACGCACTTCATAACGGATATGACAGGCCGGGCAGGTGTGCGTGCCAATATCATTGGGCAAGCGTTCGCCACAGGCGCAC
Organism: Paludibacterium denitrificans; assembly: GCF_009707705.1. GTDB lineage: Bacteria > Pseudomonadota > Gammaproteobacteria > Burkholderiales > Chromobacteriaceae > Paludibacterium_A > Paludibacterium_A denitrificans. Next base: position 1,030,017 of record NZ_WLYX01000001.1, read on the forward strand.
ATCCAGCCCAAACGCCGCGCCGGGCTGCCCACCATCAGCGCATAGGCCGGTACATCGCGGGTCACCACGGCACCGGCGCCGATGAAGGCGTATTCGCCCACGGTATGCCCGCACACCACGGTGGCATTGGCGCCAATGGAAGCGCCCTTTTTCACCACGGTGCGGCGATATTCGTTCTTGCGGTTGATATGGCTGCGCGGATTGTTGACGTTGGTAAACACCATGCTCGGGCCGCAGAACACGTCATCTTCCAGCGTGACCGCGTCATAGATGGAAACGTTGTTCTGCACCTTGACGTTGTTGCCGATCAGCACGTCATTGCCGACAAACACGTTCTGGCCAAACGAACAGCGCTCGCCGATGCGCGCGCCGCCGCAAATGTGTACCCAATGCCAGACACGGGTGCCTTCGCCAATCTGCGCACCCTCGTCGACGATGGCGGTGGGATGAATGTGATCACTCATGGAGCGCCCTCTCAGTAGTCCAGCGGCAGGCTGACGCGACGGCCATCGCGGGCCGACAGATAGGTGGCGATCAGCAGTTCCAGCGACTTCAGTCCTTCGCGACCATCGGTTTCCGGATCGGCTTCACCACGCATCACCTGAATCACATTGTCGTAATACAGCGGGTGGCCAAAACCGTACACGCTGGTGGTGGCGTAGCTGGCGTTCTTGATCTCGTCGTCCATCGGATGGGCTTCGGCAAATTCCCAGTGCTGGATTTCGTTGACAGCGACACCGCCCACACGCACCGAACCTTTTTCACCAAGAATGGTAATCGAGCCTTCCAGGTTTTTCGGATAGGTCAGCATGGTGACGTTCATGCTGCCCAGCGCACCGGAGCGCCATTTGATGCTGACAGTCCCGGTATCTTCCACTTCGATATTGCGTTCCAGCGTGGCGGTATACGCCTGCACGCTTTCCACCGGCCCGATCAGCCAATCCAGCAAATCGACATAATGGCTGGCCTGATTCATGAAGGCGCCACCATCGTATTCCCGGTGCCGCGCCGGGCGGCCTGATCGTAATACTCTTGCGGGCGGGTCCAGAACACGTTGACGTTGACCATATAGATACGGCCAAAACGCTGTTCCTGCATGGCGCGCTTGAGCAATTGCAGCGTAGCGTTGCGACGGTTCTGTTTGACCACGAACAGGCGCTTGCCAGCCTTGTCCGCCGCCTTGACCATGGCCGGGCCATCCTGCCAGCGAGTGGCCATCGGCTTTTCGGTCATCACGTGGAAACCGGCTTCGGAGCACTGGATGCTCTGCGCCGGGTGCAGGCCGGACGGCGTGGTCAGGACGATGATGTCGGCGTTGGTTTCGGCCAACATGGCGTTCAGATTGCTGTGACCGCGCGCGCCGGTGCGCTCGACGGCAGCCGCCAGCGCGGCCGGGTTGATATCACAAACATCCACCAGTTCGGCACGCTCGGCATGCTTCTCCAGCGAGCCAAAATGGTTATTGGCAATACGACCACAGCCCACCAGGGGCAAAGCGGATTTTGCGGTCGGTAATAGGCGGGTGTTGAAAGGCTTGCATGGCAAAAATCTCGTCTCGATAAACGGCAAAGGGCGACCCGTTAGCAGGTCGCCCGCAGAGGAATGCTGAACGATCAGGCCTTCACGATATTGGCGGCCGGTTCCAGATACTTGCCCCGGCTGTCCACCACCAGTTGGGCATTGGCCTTAATCATGTCGAAGTCGAACTTGTCGTGATCGGTTGCCACCAGCACGCAGTCAAAGTCTTTCAGGCTGTCAGCCGTCACCGGCACGCTCTTCAGGTCAAAGTGGTGCTCGCGCATTTTCGGGAACACCGGCACGTGCGGGTCGCTGTAAGACACTTCGGCGCCCAGATCGCGCAGTTTTTCCATCAGCAAAACCGACGGGCTTTCGCGCATGTCGTCGACGTTCTTCTTGTAGGCAATGCCCAGCACCAGTACGCGGCTGCCGTTGATGGATTTCTTGCGCAGGTTCAGCGCCGATGCCACCTTGCTCACCACATAGTCGGGCATGGAGGAGTTCACCTCGCTAAGCCAATTCGATGAAGCGGGTGTTGACGCCGTATTCGCGCGCCTTCCGGTGAGGTAGAACGGGTCGATCGGAATGCAGTGGCCGCCCAGACCCGGGCCCGGATAATAAGGCACAAAGCCGAACGGTTTGGTCGCGGCCGCGCGGATCACTTCATGAATGTCGATGCCCATGCGGTCGGCAACGATCTTCATTTCATTCACCAGACCGATATTGACGGCACGGTGGATGTTTTCCAGCAGCTTGGTCATTTCTGCGGCACGGGTGCTGGAAACCGGCACCACTTTGTCGATCACCGCCGAATACAGCGCCACGCCGATTTCCTGACAAGCCGGCGTCACACCGCCACAGACTTTGGGAATGGTGCGGGTACAGAAGTTGGGGTTACCCGGATCTTCACGTTCCGGCGAGAACACCGGAAGGCGTTTTCGCCCACTTTCAGGCCACGCGATTCGATGCGCGGCAGCAGTTCTTCGTCGGTCGTACCCGGATAGGTGGTGGATTCCAGCGATACCAGATGGCCTTCACGCAGATACGGCACCAGCGAGTCGATGGTATTGAGCACAAACGACAGGTCCGGCTCGCGGTATTTGTTCAACGGGGTCGGCACACACAGAATCAGCGTATCGGCTTCCGGCGCGCGGGAGAAATCGGTCGTGGCTTCAAAGCCGCGGGAACGCGCCGTGGCAATGCTGTCGGCCGGGATGTGTTCGATGTAGGAGCGGCTAGGCGTTGAGCGCTTCCACCTTGGACGGGTCGATGTCGAAACCCAGTACCTTGTAGCCCACTTCAGCAAAACGCAACATCAACGGCAGGCCGACATAGCCCAGGCCGACAATGCCAATGACAGCGGATTTATCCGCGATGCGGTTCAGCAATTGCTGCTTGATCACGATGACTATCCCAATAAAGGTAAATTCGTGGTGGTGGTCCTGAGCCACCCACCCAAAACGTTGCGGCTGGCATGCCGCTCCGGCACAAAACACTTCATGCCGGTCTATCGCGGCATTATACGCCGCATTGAAACGGCGTATTTGTTACCAAACGTGACGGCGCTTGTCGCACTTTTTTCTCATAACAGAAGATGGTTGGCCGAACACTGGTTGGTCATTTTGATGCGGCTGACGAATTCGCCAAACTCCAGCCCGAACTGCCCTTCCAGCTCCTCGGCACGCGCCTTGAGCGCCTCCAGATGAGTGAGTGTCGGGCTCTGGCGAAACGCCATCACCGCCACGTTGCCATGCGTGGCGGCAGGCAACTCCAGCACCCGGCCTTCAAACACGCTGAGCAGACGTTCGACAAAGGTGTGGTAACGCTTGTCGCCACTCCACCAGTTGGTAACGAACACGCCCTTGGGGCTTAACGCACGCTTGCAGTCTTCAAAGAAGTCTTCCGTAGTCAGCGCATCGACAATCTGCAAGCCGTCAAAGCCATCGACCAGAATGGCATCGGTGGAGCCGCGGAAAATTTTGACGTAGTCGGCGCCGTCGGCTTCAACGATCTCGAAGAAGTCGCCTTCCTCCGGCAACTGGAAGAAGGCGCGCGCCACGGCAATCACCTGCGGGTTGATGTCCACCGCCACGCTAACGGCGTCCGGCAGATACTCATCAATGAAGCGGGCAAACGAACCACCGCCCAGCCCGATCTGCAGGATGTGACGCGGGTCCGGATTGAACAGCAAGAAACCCATCATCGCCCGGCTATACGACAACACCAGATCAGCCGGATCATCCAGATCCATCGAGCTTTGAATGGTTTCCGAGCCCAGATGCAGCGAGCGGATGGAGCCTTCCTCGGAAATTTCCACTTCCGGCATGTGCTCGATCGCCCCGCGTACCCGGCGGCGGAACGGGTGCAATGCGCGTTTAGCTGCCACAGCCGGACTCCTTGGGGCGGGAATCGAGGATGCTGATGGTACGGCGCAGCGGCGTGGTTTCGGCCAACCCGGCCTCGTCCGGCGGCAACGGCGGGTCGCGGAATTCTTCCTTATCGAAGGCAATGTCCCCCCCCGGCAAATGGCGCCTCGCCCGTTTGCAGCCCGGCAAAATCAAACAGTGCGGTATCGGCCAGATGCGATGGCACCACGTTTTGCAGGGCGCGGAACATTGACTCCACCCGCCCCGGGAAACGGCGATCCCAATCGTTGATCATTTCCTTCACCACCGGCGCTGCAGGTTGGGCTGCGACCCGCACAGGTTGCACGGGATGATCGGGAACGCGCGCAGTTCGGCAAAACGTTCCAGATCTTTCTCGCGGCAATAGGCCAGCGGGCGGATCACCATGTGCTTGCCGTCATCCGACACCAGCTTGGGCGGCATGGCCTTGAGCTTGCCGCCGTAAAACATGTTGAGGAACAGCGTTTGCAGGATATCGTCGCGGTGATGACCGAGCGCAATCTTGGTGGCGCCCAGTTCGTCGGCCACGCGGTACAAAATACCGCGACGCAGGCGCGAACACAGGCTGCAGGTGGTTTTGCCTTCCGGCACCAGACGTTTGACGATGCTGTAGGTATCTTCTTCCACGATGCGGTACTCGACACCAATGGACTGCAGGTACTCCGGCAGCACATGCTCCGGGAAACCGGGCTGCTTCTGGTCGAGGTTGACCGCCACGATGGAAAAATCGATCGGCGCCGACTTCTGCAAGCCCAGCAGGATGTCCAGCAGCGCATAGCTGTCCTTGCCACCCGACAGGCAGACCATGATGCGGTCGCCCGATTCGATCATATTAAAGTCATTGATGGCATCGCCCACATGGTGGCGCAGCCGTTTGGCCAGTTTGTTGCTCTCGTACACGGCTTTCTTGGCCTTGTCGTCGGCAACGGCATTCTGTTCGGACATGGAAGACGGCTAAGAAATTGAAAAACGGACGATTTTAACGGATTTCCACCGGCGCGGACTATGCTTAACCACGCGCACTACACCAAAAAGCATCAAAGCTTGCGGCTATAGCACGATGCTGCGGCCACCATCCACCGCCAGAATCTGGCCAGTCATATAGCTGGCATCAAACAGCAAAAACGCCACCACGCGGGCGATGTCGTCCGGCGTGCCGATGCGCCCAAGCGGAATACTGTTTTCAATTTGCTGCCGCAGCGCAGGCGTAAACACCTCCGCGCTCTCCGGCCAGATATTCGCCCCCGGCGCCACGCCGTTGACGCGCACCAGCGGCGCCAGCTCGATCGCCAGGCTGCGCACCAGCTGGGCATGACCGGCCTTGGCCAGGTTGTATACCACATGGTCTTTCATCGGCCGTTCGGCATGAATATCGACAATACCGACAATGGCACCGGCGCTAGCGCGCAAGGCCGGGGCCAAGGCCCGGCTCAGGAACAACGGCGCCTTGAGGTTGCTGCCCATCAAATCCTGCCAGCCTTCGTCGATCTGCCCCACCGGCGTGGGAAAAAACTGGACGCGTTATTGACGAGGCCATCCAGCTTAAACCAAACGCCGCGACGGCGCGCGCGGCTACTGCGGCCAAACCCGCCTCGTCCAGCAGATCCGCCTGCAACGGCACAGCCGAATCCGGCCGCACTGCGTTCAGTTCCGCGGCCAGCTGCTGCGCTTCCGCCTGCGAATCACGGTAATGCAACACCAGCCGCGCGCCGCGTGCATGCAAGGCCCGGGCAATGCCCGCCCCTACCCGCCGTGCCGCGCCAGTAATCATCACCACCCGCTGTTCCATGGCTACTTGCTGCATGTTGCTGCTCTCTCCTGCCCATTACGGTCACCGGCGCTCAAGGTTGGCCGAAAACCCTCCGGCCTCTTCACCTTTCGCGCAGAATCGCCCACAATCGCGCCACATTGTAGCAGGATGCACAGCCATGACCGACCTCCCCGCCGCCAGCCCCGAAGCGCTGGCCGTCAGCAACCGCCTTACCGCCCTGATCCGCCAAACCATCGCCGACGCTCGGCGGCTGGATACCGTTCTCACGCTATATGGAACTGGCGCTGTACGCGCCGGGACTGGGCTACTACTCGGCCGGTAGCCACAAGCTGGGCAGCGCCGGTGATTTCATCACCGCGCCCGAGATGTCGTCCTTCTACGGCCGCACCCGGCACAACAGTTGGCCGAACTACTGCCACAAACCGTCGGCTAGACGGTATACGAGTTTGGCGTGCCGGCACCGGCAAACTGGCCATCGACATCCTGAGCGAACTGGAACAACTGGGCCAATTGCCGCAACGCTACATCATCATTGACCTGTCCGCCGACCTGATCGAACGCCAGCAGCAAGCCATCCGCCAGGCGCTGCCGCATCTGGCCGAGCGAGTCAGCTGGCTCAACCAGCTGCCAGAACAGCTCGATGGCATCATCATCGGCAACGAAGTGCTGGACGCCATGCCGTGCGAACTCATCCACTGGGCCCCGCAGCCACAGCAACGTGGCGTCAGCGTGCAGGACGACCACTTCGTCTGGCAAGACCGGCCGATCACCGACGCCACCTTACAAAGGTTGGCCGAACGACACAGCCCGCAACAGCCGGGCTACCTCTCCGAAATCAGCCCGGCCAACCTCGCCTTTATCCAGACGCTGGGGCAACGCCTGCAACGCGGCGCCATCTTGCTGATCGATTACGGCTTCCCGGAACGCGAGTACTACCACCCGCAGCGCCACATGGGCACACTGATCGGCCACTACCGCCATCACACGGTTGACGACCCGTTCTTCCAGCCTGGCCTGATGGACCTCACCTGCCACGTCGACTTCAGCGCCATCGCCCAAGTTGGCATCGACAGCGGGCTCGACCTGATCGGCTATCTCACCCGGGCACAATTCCTCATCAATGCTTCGGCATTACCCAACTGTTAAGCCAGCTCGACCCGGCCGACGCCGCCCACTACCTGCCCCAAGTCGCCGCCGTGCAAAAGCTGCTGTCCCATGCAGAAATGGGAGAACTATTCAAAGTGATCGGCTTTGGCAAAAACGTCAGCATCGACTGGTGCGGCCTCACCCAAGGCGACCGCTGCCACATGCTCTGAGCACCGGCCATCGCCACAACACACCAGAAACAATCCGGCCAGCACGACCTCAGGCAAAAAAGTGAAAACACCCGCTTGACACCAAAAAAAAGCCTAGGTATAGTTCGCCCCACTTCAACGCAGCAATGCAACGAAGCCATGGCGAATTAGCTCAGTCGGTTAGAGCGACGGAATCATAATCCGCAGGTCCGGGGTTCGAGTCCCTGATTCGCCACCACGAATTCAAAAAGGCTATAAGTTCTTGATTTTTAAGACTTATGGCCTTTTTACATTTCACCTAGTTACCCAAGCCCCCCACCACTGGGACTTCTCACCCCATCCTGCATGACGTCGACGTTGCTACACATCCCCTACTGATAGTCTCGTCAGATCAAGTTGAACGTCCTGTTGACCATGCCGCAGACTAATCATCGAACAAATTTCCACCATCGTTAGAACCCAGAATGGGATACGAACGTCTTTGACTGTTCGTTGAACAAATCCATCAGCGACACAGCATCGTCAACTTACAGCCTCTCTCCGTGCATCTCCAAATTACATAGGGCAATTGTAAAATTTTTACCCATATGGAATAGTATATATGCATATATTGAATGAGAAATAGTTATAGTGGTAATGACCGACGATGTAGATACTTTAGGAGAATAATGATGAGCATGGTATTTTGCCGCGACTGTGGCAAGGAAATACACGAGTCGGCCCCAACTTGTCCGCAGTGCGGAGCGCCACAAATGGTAGACAGCACAGCAAGCGCTTCTATTGGCAGTGATGGTTTCTTTGAACTGGGACTAATGCCTTTCAAACGGTTTGCCGATTTTTCCGGTCGTGCCCGGCGCAAAGAATACTGGTACTTCGTCTTGATCACCATGATCATGTCGATCGTGTTTTCGTTGATTCATCCCGCGTTGTATGTCCTGAATTCGGTCATCCTGCTGCTGCCCACGATTGCCGTGACAGTTCGGAGAATGCATGACACGGACCGGAGCGGCTGGTGGATGCTGGTGCCCATCGTGGGATTCGTGTTCCTGTGCTTGGACAGCCAGCCCAGCACGAACCGGTTTGGCCCTTCGCCGAAAGTGGTTTGATCGATGGCCATGGTCTATTGCCGAGGGTGCGGCAAGGAAATCCACGAAACCGCCCCCTCATGCCCGCACTGCGGGGCCCCCCAACGCATCCCGGGCGTAACTACATCCAGATGCACCAGAAATACGGCAAGTCTCATTGGACTATGCATTGTCTGGACCTTGGTTATGTGGATCAGCTCTTTATTCATTGTTGGCATGCTAGCGGGAGCTTCCCATCCGCAAACCGCCTCGGCCGCGGGCCGGGCAGCAGGGGCGGCGTTGAGCATTCCTCTCTTTCTGATTGCCACCATGGCATCCATCATTCTGACCAGCCTTGGCATCCTGCCGAGAACCAAGAAACCGGACAGACATTGATGCACACAAGCTAAGGTGACTGCGATAGTGCAAAGACAAAACCAGCCCTCTGGCATGCCGCGAGAGGCTGGCGTAGGTTCACTCCCGGTTATTCAACAGCCTCAAGCCATTAAAAACTACCAAAAGACTCGCTCCCATGTCTGCAAAGACGGCCATCCACATCGTGGCATGGTCAAAAAGTGCCAGCAGCAGGAAGACCAGTTTGATCCCCAGCGCCAGCATGATGTTTTGCCACAGCACTACATGAGTTCGCTTGGACAATTCAATGATTTCAGGGACCCGACGCAGGTCGTCGTTCATGATGACGACATCGGCAGCATCCATGGCGGTGTGAGTGCCCGCCAATCCCATGGCAAAGCCGATGTCCGACGCGGCCAAGGCGGGCGCATCATTGATGCCGTCGCCAACCATGGCAACAGCATAGCCATCACCGGCCATCGCCCGGATGGCGTCCAGCTTTGCTTGAGGCAACAGATTGGCACGTACCTCGGTAATACCGGCTTCGGCGGCAATGTGTTGTGCCGTTGCCGCGTTGTCTCCGGTCAACATCACCGGGGTCACCGCCTGTTGCTTCAACGACTGAATGGCTTCTATTGACGTGGCTTTGATGCTATCAGCTACCACAAACAGGGCGAGCACCTGCGCGGTGTCGGCCAATAACGTGACGGTTTGGCCAGCACGCTCGTATTGCTGCAACAAGGCTTCAATCTCCGGAGAGCAGAGCGCACGCTCGTGAATCCAGCGATGATTACCCGAGGATGTAGCGCTTGCCTTCCACCTCACCGTACACCCCGTGGCCAATTTCGGCGCCAAAGTCCGACACGGCTAGCGGCATCGCCTCGATCCCGGCCGCAATGGCTTTTGAAACCGGATGATCCGAACGTGCTGCCAAGCTGACGGCAATGCGCAAACTATCATCTGCCGCGGCAAACAGCTGTTGGTCAACTAACTTGGGCTGGCCTTCAGTCACAGTGCCGGTCTTGTCGAGCGCAATGAACTTGAGTTTGCGCGCCTCTTCAAGATAAACACCGCCCTTGATGAGTATGCCCCGGCGCGCGGCCGCCGCTAAACCGCTGACGATGGTGACGGGAGTTGAAATCACCAAGGCACACGGGCAGGCAATCACCAGCATTACCAATGCTTTATAAATACTGGTCATCCATGCCCAGCCAAAGAGCAGTGGCGTACCGACCGCAACGGCAAGGGCCAGAACGAAGACCAGCGGCGTATAGACCCGGGCAAACTGGTCGACAAAACGCTGCGTGGGCGCCCGCTTGCCTTGCGCCTCCTCCACCGCATGAATGATGCGGGCAAGCAACGTGTCACTCGCCGGTGCCGTCACTTCAAATTCGATCGAGCCGCTCTGATTGATACTTCCGGCAAATACCTCATCGCTTAAGCCGTCTTTTCTGCCGGAATGCTTTCTCCAGTCACTGGCGACTGGTCGACCGCACCATGGCCACGTACCACACGGCCATCCAGCGCCGGGCGTTCACCGGGGCGCACGCGAATCACAGCCCCGACGTCAATGGCCGCGGCGGGCACACTTGCCCACGAGCCATCCGGCTGCAATACCTCGGCCTGCGGCGGAGACAAATCGAGCAAGTCTTTGATCGCGTTACGCGCCCGAGTCACGGCGCGGGCCTCAATAAGCTCCGCTAACGAATACAGCGCCATTACCATGGCGGCTTCGGGCCACTGACCGATGATAAACGCTCCCGACACGGCCACCGTCATCAACGCACTGATATTCAGTTGTCCGCGCAACAGAGCCGCCGCCCCCTTGTGAAACACCGAGAAACCCGCCAGACCGATGGCAAGCGCCGCCACGGCCATACCCACGACTAGCCAGAACAGGCCACCGGGCGCGGCAAAGGCAACCACTTCGGCCAACCCTGCCACCACCAGCGCCAGTACCAGCCGCACAGATTCTTGTTGCGCACGTTGCCAAGCCTTCGTCTCCAGCCACCGGCGCACTGAGCCTTTCCGATGGAAATCCCGCTTGTTGCAGCGCGTTCTCAATGGCAGGCCAGTCAGCCTGCGGAGCATCAATAGCTAATGCCCGAGCGGGTAAATCGAAGCGCAGATGCCGGATCGTGGTAAAGCGCTCGAGGATGGCCCGGATCTGCCCTTCTTCAACCGGGCAATCCATGGCCGGAATACGCAGCAGCAGCGATTCCGAACCGGCCATGGCCAATAACGCACTCGCTTGCGCTGCCGGTGCCGCGACATCGGTATGCTGACAGCCGCACGAGGCAGAGCAAGACGCTGGGGCTGGGGCTGGGGCTGGGGCATGAGTGTGCGAGTGTGCGTGATCATGGTGATGCTCGTGACCATCATGCTCAGAATGGGGGTGGTGTGAGGACATGTCAGGTTTCGCGGCCGTTATTAGGTATCGTGGTCGAAACCATTTAAACTCCTGTAGTTACTATAGAGTCAACCCCTAGCTGCCTGCCACGAGGAGATGCCTCATGAAGATTGGTGAACTGGCGACCGCCGCCTCCACGCCCATAGAGACCATTCGCTACTACGAGTCCCAAGGCCTGCTGCCAAAGCCTGAACGGACGGCTAAACTTTCCGTGTGTATGATGCGCTGGCGTTAGAGCGACTGCAGTTCATTCGTTACTGCCGCAGTCTGGATATGTCGCTGGATGAGGTGCGGGTATTACTGAAATTCCGGGATACGCCCAAAGACAGTTGTGACGACGTCAACCGGCTGCTGGATGAACATATCGGACACGTCTCCCACCGCATCCGCGAGCTGCGGCTGCTGGAAAAAGAGCTGAAGGCGCTACGTCAGCGATGTGGCGAAGCGCGCTCGGCAGATCAATGCGGCATCCTCACCGAACTGTCGCAAGCCTCGCGGGAAGGTACGGGCAAGACAACAAAGACAGCCAGCCATCTGCGCTCGATACACTCGGTGTAACGGCTGGGAGGCGCGCATGGCAGCGACAGCGTGAACGGTGGTTGTTCAACTCAGCAAGGCTGTAACGCGCTGACGGCTAATCCCCGATAAAGCCGGGGCAACAGCCGAGAACATCCGGTATGCTTAAGCGACTGGCACAGCATAGACTGAAACCCGCTGGCAAACGTCTCGGCCCACTCCTTACTTGCAGGAACAGAAGAAACCTCGATCTGCTGCCCGGCCTGATCAATGGTCTGGCGCACGGCAGAACGCGCGCGCTGCACACTATCCAAGGCAGCGATGATTTGCGGCAGGGTTTGTCGCATGGAGACCGGATCGTCCACCTGCCAAGACTCAGGGTCAATCACTCCACCCGCCGCTTCGACACGAACACGATTAGGCTGGCCGCCGGGAAAGCGAATACCACCACCTTTGATCATCAGCTGGTCAGCAATTGCTTAACAAACGCCAACTCCGGCACAGACAGCTCTAGCTCTCCCTGCGCGGAGAGTGTCACCCGGATACCTTCAGGCGATAACGCCTTGTCCAGCCGACCGGTAATAGCCTGTACCGTCAGACCAGGCTCCAGAGAGACTGCCACCGCGGTTTTGGACAACCCACCGGGGTAAAACGTCAGGATTTCAGCCCCGCCGGACTGTAATGACGGAAGGTCCAGCCCTCTCACCTGAAACGACTGTCGCGCCGCACCGGCACCAACCAGCGCTAACTGCGCATCCAGGCTGGCAGAAGTCGCCGCCTATCTGCCCACTGTCTGGTGAATTGCTCAAGGCGTGCTTCCAGCTGCCCCTGATCAATATTGCGACCGCCCAGTTTGGCACTAACCGCCACTTTGAGGGATTGCAGGTTAACGGCGGCGGTATCCAGAAAACCAAGCGCCTGCTGGGCACAGGTGACATCACTATTGAATTGGCTGTCCGCCGTATGGCTTTCCGGTGGTCGCGGCGACAAGGGGGCACTCCCCGTGCCGACCGGTATGGCCGCAGCACCTCGAGAGGTTCCGGTTGCCGACCAACCATCCAGCGGTTGAGCCGCCCCCAGATTACCGTTATCGGGCCGGTTTAAGGTAAGACTCATCCCTTACCTCGCCTTACAGGGCGGAGAACAGCGACAGTTGGCTGACCCGGCCATAGGCCTTCTGTGCTGCCTGCACTGCCGTGGTGTAGCCGTTGAGCTCTACCGCCGCCTTGTTATAGTCAGTTTGCCCCAGCGTGATGGCCGCCTGCTGGTTGGACAATGCCACGCTGGCATGATTGTCATCCGGGGTGCTCAACGAATTCTGAATGCCGCCCAACACGGTTATTTTTCCTTCGATCGAAGTCATGGCGGTATCAACAGCTGTCACACTGGCAGCCACTACCGCGTGCGTCGTCGCATCATTAACCACGGTAGGCGACGCCATAGTGGCAATCGTACTGTCCAGAGTATTCAGCAAAGCCGCCATCTCCTCTACGCTGACATTCCCGGGCTGGGTCACACCATTACCCACCACCACCAGCTGTTTGTCGGTATTGCCTTGAAAGGTGTAACGCGAACCGGCCGGAGCCGCCGGGTTAAAGGCAATGGGAGCCTGCGAGGTTGCCGTGCCACCAAATTGATAACGGCCTTCGGAGTCTTGCCGGTTCGCGGTTGCCAGCAGACTGTCGCGCAATGCGGCCAAGGGCGTTGCCATGGCGTTCAGGTCTGCCGGAGTGTTGGTGCCATCGGAGGCGCTGACCAACGTATCCCGCACCTGCAACAGGTCTTTATTCAGGCTGGACATGGCGGTTTCGTTATCCTGCAAACGAGAGCGCAGGGCCGCGATATTGCTACGGTACTGGGTGATGGCATTATCTTCCTGATCCAGCCGGGTCAATCGTACGGAGGCAATGGGATCATCCGAGGGCCGCAAAATCCGTTTGCCACTGGAAATTTGCTGCATGATGTCTTCCAGCTTGCCGCTGGCCTGCTGGAGAGCATCGTTCATGGTGGCGCTATATTGGGTACTGGCAATACGCATGGGATTTCCTTACTGAATCATGTCGAGCGTGGCGGTCAGCAGCTGATTGGCAACGGTGATGACTTTCAGGTTTGCCTGATACATTTGCTGGTATTGCACCAGATTCATCGCTTCTTCATCCTGATTGACCCCACTCGTCGATTTCCAGTCTTGTTCCGCCACGGGTTCTTACCGTCTGAGCGGTATCCAGCGAAGCCTGATTCTGCTGGCTGGTTGACCCCACCCATCCAACCAATTGAGCGTATGCGTCATTCAAGGTCATGGTGCCCAGCGATGGCAGCGTCACGGCCTGGTTATGCAGGCCAATCAGCGCCAGCAGGTTGCTGCTATCGCCCGGTTTGGTGGCATCGCTGGAGAAGGCCAGATCATTGGCCTGCATGCCGGAAGTTACCGTCAGCATGGAACTGGTACTGGTCGGATTAAACACAAACAGCGGCCCGCCCGCGGTGCCTGGAGTAAAACCGGCGGCAAGCTGCGTATTCACGCTGGAGGCAATGTCGCCAGCCATGGTGGACAGCGCCTGCTGCATGGGATGCAAGGTATCCTGTTCATAAAGACTCAGCCCACCTAACGCGCCGCCTAGCTGGGTGCCCGCCATGGTAAAGGTCTCTTTGGCAAACTGGACTTTCAGCGTCTGCGACCCGGATGCCGTGCCTTGCAATGTCAGGCTGGCTGCCTGCAATCCGACCACAAGCGGCTGCCCCGTCGCCAGCGACACACTACGCGAACCATCCGGTTGCGAGATTTGCTGGATGGACACCAGATTGGCCAACGCATCAATGGCCGAGTCGCGCTTGTCGATCAAGCCGGAAACCGATGATCCGGTCGCCTGTGCAGCAGTAATCTGCTGGTTCAGGTTGGCTATCGATGCAGCCAGATCGTTGACCTGAACCACCGAGGAGCTTCGTTGCTGGTTTAGCGTAATCTGTTGATTGGCCAGTACGTCTGCCAGATTGTTATAGCGTTCGCCAAGCCCTGCGGCAGCAGTAATCACCTGCTGACGCAACGGCGCCGACGTTGGATCGACACTGGCGGCATGTAACGCGCTGAAGAAGTTGTCCAGCCCGGTACTGATACTGCCGGTGGTATTGTTCAGAACCTGTTCGATCTGGGACAGATAGGATTGCGCCGCGGTGTGTTGGCCCAGTGAAGAATTTGATGCCCACATATGCACCGTCTTGTATTCATCGGCGAAGCGGATCAGTCCTTTGGCATTGACCCCAAGGCCGGGAGAGGCGGCGCCCAGCCCGGACGCCTGCATCGACTCCAGCAGCACGCCCTGACGGGTATAACCCGGTGTCATGACGTTGGCGACGTTCTGGCTGGTCGTGTTTAGTCCAAGCTGGGCCGCGGTGGCACCAGTCATCGCGTTATTGATCAGACTCATGAGCGTTCTCGCGGATTAAGGGGAAAAGGCATGGCAGGGTTGGCCGAAACGCTGGCGGGCAAGGTCAGCTGGCGTACCACCATGTCAGCGATCCCGAAAGCGCGCTGTGACGCCATGGAGTCCGCCACCATGGTATCGGCCAGGTCGAGCATGTCCGTACCGATCTTGTCCTTGAAGATGCTGCCTTCGGGGCTGATTTGCTCGGTCGATTTGCGCATTTCCTTGAGCATCTGCGTAATGAACAGTCCTTCCATTTTCACGGCCGCCTCATTGACCTTCTTGACGTAGTCGGGATTGGCTTGATGCTGTCATCCGAACTATCGGTGGGTGCCGGAGATGGCGTATTGATCAGTAATCCACCCAGAAAACGGTTATCCATTACTCAATCCACTCAGATCACGACCAGTTCGCCATTGATGGCACCGGCCTCATCCAGTGCCTGCAAAATGGCCATGATGTCGTCCGGTGTCGCCCCGGTACGATTGATGTTATCGATGATCTTGCGCAAGCTGACACCCGCTTAAGCCAGTTGAACATGTGGCCCTTGCCCTGATCGACCGAAACCTTGGAAGAAGGCGTTACCGCTGTCTGGCCATTACCAAACGAGTTAGGCTGGCTGACGTTGGCACTCTCCGAAATCACTACCTTGAGAGTGCCATGTGACACGGCAGCCGGTTTGACCGTCACCCCTTGCCCAATAACCACCGTACCAGTGCGGGAGTTGAAGATCACCTTGGGAATATCGCTGCCGACTTTGACATTGAGATTCTCCAGTTTGGCCACAAACGCTACGCGTCGTGTCGGATCGCTTGGTGCCATCACATCCACCGAAGTCGCGTCGCTGGTGGAGGCGATATTGCCGCCAAAACGTTTGTTGACGGCCTCGACAATATTGGTCGCTGTTTGAAAATTGGGGTGTTTCAGGCTTAAGCGCACGGTCGGCTTTTCGGCGAAATCCGTATCAATTTCTCGCTCGATCGTCGCCCCTCGCGGAATACGCCCGGCGGTTGGGGTATTGATGGTAATACTGGAGCCGCTGTTCCCCTGTGCACTCAGGCCCGCCACCACGACGTTGCCCTGTGCCAGCGCATACACTTCACCATTGGCGCCATGTAATTCGGTCAACAGCAACGAGCCACCACGCAGGCTTTTGGCATCGCCCATGGAGGAAACTGTGACGTCAATTGCCTGCCCGCGCTTATAGCCGGGAGGAAAGACCGCACTGACCATGACGGTCGCCACATTCTTGGCCTTGAGGCTTTGAGCACTGCTGTCCGGCAACTTGACGCCAAACTGCTTGAGCATATTGTTGACCGTCTGGCCGGTATATTTGATCTGCGTGCCGTCGCCGGAGCCGTTCAGCCCGACCACCAAACCATAGCCAACCAACTGGTTTTCCCGAATTCCTTCGATACTCACCAGATTACGCAACGCTTGGGCACTGGCCGGAGCCAGCGCTCCCAGTGCTGATCAGGCCAGCCAAACAACCCGCTATTAGTCTTGTCGTCCGTGTCACATTGGCATCCATGGGCTGTTGAAGAAGCGGGTAAGCCAGCCCGCATTGTTGGAATCAGCAAGCGCACCTTTGCTTAAGCATACTGGATGCGCGCATTGGCCACGCGCTGCGATGACACATGGTTATCGGCGTCAATGTCATCCCTGCGCACGTAACCGGCCAAGCGCACCACTTCCTCGCCCTGATTCAACGACAGAATCTTTTCTCCCCGCACCTGTAACAGGCCATTGGGCAAAACCTTTTGCACAATCACGGTCAGGGAACCTTGCAAGGTGTTTTGCTGCGAACTGGTACCGCTGCCGGTAAAGTCGCGTTTGGCCCCTACCCCGACATCGGTCTTGAAGGTGTGACCGGCAATGACGGTAGGCTGAATCGCGGCGTTGCTGTTCTTGCTGAAGCTGGTATCAGCCGTCTTGCTGGCCTGGGTTGTCTCTTCCAGACTCACCGTCAGCACATCACCGGGGCGGAAAGCGCGTTTGTCGGCAGTCAGGGTCCAGTGCCGACCCAGCGGAATAAAGCCCGCCGCCTCCGACTCGTGCCAGTTGCATCGCGTGTTCGGGCGGCTCGTAGCTGGCATCCGCGGAAGGCAGGCTCTCTGGCAGCCCCGCACACCCGCTCATGCCAGCCACCAGGCCAAGCCACAGCAAAGAGCGCATCCTCATCGTGCTGCTTGCGCCGGGGTTTGCATCATGTTGTCGGCAGCAGACAGCACTTTGGTATTCATCTCATACGTGCGTTGTGCCGAGATCATGTCCACCATTTCTTCCACGACCTGCACATTGGAACCTTCCAGCGTGCCCTGCTTGAGCTTGCCCAGTGCGCCACTGCCGGGGTCGCCGACATTGGCCGTACCAGAAGCGGGAGTCTCTTGATACAGGTTGTCACCCAATGCCAGCAAACCGGTCGGGTTGACGAAACTGGCCAGTTGTAACTTGCCGATTTCGGTTTGCGCCGTGGCACCGGCTTGAGTGACCGACACCGTACCGTTTTCTCCGATACTGACGCTGGTGGCTGTTGCAGGAATGGTGATGTCCGGAATGACCGGCAAACCCTGAGCGGTAACCAGGGCGGCCATCGGCGTTCAACTGCAGTTGCCCTGCCCGGGTATAACCGGTTTCACCATTTTCCATTTCCACCTGCAGAAAGCCGTTGCCGACAATCGCCACATCCAGCGATTGCCCGGTCGTTTGCAGGTTACCGGTGGTAAAAACCTTCTGTGTTCCCACCAGCCGGGTGCCGTTACCCAACTGCACACCGGTAGGAGAAACCGTGTTGGCGCCCTGCTGTGCGCCGGGCTGCTGATCCACCTGATAGAACAAATCGGCAAACACGGCCCGGTCACGTTTGAAGCCTACGGTATTGACGTTGGCCGGGTTGTTGGCAATTTCCTGCAACTTGGCATCTTGTGCCTGCAGGCCCGTCTTGGAGATGAACATTGCGGGATTCATGGAGTTTCCTTTTATTCTTTTAAGCGCGGATCAACCGGTTACCGGCATCGGCCATATCGTCAGCGGCTTTGAAGAAGCGCATCTGCACCTCAAAATCGCGATTGAGGGCCATCGTGGCAACCATCTCTTCGACGGCCGACACATTGCTGCCTTCCAGATGGCCACTTTGCACACTCACGCTATCGTCAGGAGGGAGAGGGCTGCCATTGCGCGCCACGATCAGGCCTGCCGGGTTTTTGACGACATCAGCGGCGGCGGGTTTGACCAGCTTGAGCTTGTCCACCGGCTGCATGTCGGTAGCGCCTTCGGCACGAATGGATAACGTGCCATCGGCACCGATCTTGATGGCTTCATAAGGCGGCAGCACAATCGGGCCACCGTCACCGAGCACCGGCATGCCATTGACGGTTAGCGCGCCCTGGCTATCCACCACAAAACTCCCGGCACGGGTGTAGGCTTCGCTGCCATTGGCTTCCACAGCAAAATAGCCATCACCTTGAATTGCAGCATCCAGTTCGCGGCCGGTCGTCTGCGTCGTCCCGGCTTTGCCACTGACTGCATTGGCTTGCAGCGATGCCATGTGGCGCGCGTCGTAGCCATAACCGGGCACTGACTGGCTGGCCGCCACCTCGAGATCGGCGCGGAAGCCTCCGGTCTGGACGTTGGCAAGGTTATTGGCGTGCACCTGCTGCGCATGCAAGGCGCGATCGGCCCCGCTCATTACGGTGTAAATCAGCGAATCCATGGCTTACACCGCCTGCATCAGCGCTTGCATCATCTGGTTTTGCGCGGTGATGACCTTGCTGTTGGCCTGATAGTTACTCTGTGCTGCCATCAAGTTGACCAGTTCGGACGTCATGTTGACGTTAGACTGTTCCAGCGAGCCGGTGACCAGCTTGCCCGCCAGACCGGCACCGGGGGTGGAATACAGCGGGGCACCGGATTTGCTGGAAGCCTCCCGAGGATGTGCCAGACACCGGCGTCAGGCCACCTTCGTTGGGGAAGCCTGCTAATGCCAGCATGCCCACCGTCTGCTTTTGACCGTTGCTGTACTGCGCCTGAATCGAACCGTCTTCAGTCAACGCCACGCCGGTAAAGGTCCCCGAGGCATAACCATCCGTACTGTTGGCCGAAGTGGTGGTTTGCCCGGCAAATTGCGTCGTGCCGAGATAGTTAACATCCACTGAAAGTGCTGCGGCCCCCGCAGGCGTGCCAAGCGCTACCGTCACCGGTGCGGCTGGTGCCGTGAGTTGGCCATCGGTGCCAAAGCTCAAGGTGCTGGCGGTGGCAAGATCGGAGCCATCAAAGGCATAGTGCACATCAACCTGATTGCTGCCGGTCTTAACAAAATACTGAGTCAGCGTATGTTGTGTGCCCAGCGAGTCATAAACCGTGGACACCACCGAGGAGTTGAATGTCTGCGGGTCGGTTTTATCAAACGGGGTGACCGCCGGTACGCTCCAATCGGCGGAAAGATTGCCCACGTAGCTGACACGGCTACTGGCCTGAGCGGCCACCGGCCGTTGGGGATCAGCAGATCACCCATCGCCCCCAGCGTCGTTGAGCCCGGAGTCATGGCATAACCCTGCACCCGCCGCCCATCACTATTGACCAGATAGCCAGTTTTATCGACATTGAAAATACCCACCCGGCTATAGAGCACGCTGCCATCGGTATCACGGCTAACGAAAAAACCCCGCCCCTGAATGGCGGCATCCAGAGAACGACCGGTAGTTACCAGACTGCCGCCGGTTTCAATGTTCTGCGTCTTGGATGCGACTTCGACACCGGTTTCCCGGCTGTTTAGCGTACATGGAGGCAAAATTGGCACGCGAGGACTTGAACCCGGTGGTAGCCGTATTGGCGATGTTGTTACTGATCTCGTCCAATTGGCTGTTGATAGCGTTGATGCCGGACAGGGTGATATTGAAACTCACGACGGTATCTCTCTATAGGGGAAATTAAACGGCAGAACGACCGTTGAACTGGGTAATGGCACTGGCGTCGACCACGCCGACACCGGAGACAGACAACTGGGTGGTATTGTTTGCCCCCACTCGTACGCCCTGCAGTTGGCCGAGCACTTCAACATCGGGGGACAGACCGCTGTCGGTGGAGATGGCCACCGAATAATGCCCCGGAGCCAACCCAAGCTTGGCAGGGTCAAGGCTGAACTGCACCGATCCGGCAGCTTGCGGCCCAATATCCACGGTATGGCGCACACCATCCAGACCCGTCAGCACGATTGCGGTATTGGCACTACCGCTGGATAGCGCAAAGCCACCGTGTACCGTCTGGTCAGACAGCTCCAGCGTCTGGGTTTTCACCATGATGTTGGACCCAACCTGAGCGCCGAGTGACTGCGCCTGCAAGCTGGCAAGCGATGCCGCGGTATTACCGGACAGGCTGGCCATTTTTTGTAACGCTTCCACTTGCGACAGCTGGGTCAGCTGATTGACGAACTGGGAGGGATCGGTCGGTTGCAACGGGTCCTGATGCTGAATCTGAGCCACCAGCAGCTTGGTAAACATATCGGACAGATTGCTGCCATCGGCGGCCGTACTGACAGGGTTGGCCGAAGTGGTTGGCGAGGACGAGCCATTCGTCGTGGTATTAAGCGTGGTCTGCATCAGCCCTGCCCCATCTTGAGGAGGTCCTGCTGCATCCCCTTCACACGGGTCAGCACCTCAACATTGGTTGAAAAGGCCCGCGAGGCGGCGAGCATGTCCGTCATTTCCTCGACCGGATTCACGTTCGGATAGAAAACCATGCCCTCGCCATCGGCCAGTGGGTTGCCCGGCTCATAGGCCTTACGTAACGGCTCGGTACTCTGAACAACATCCAGAACTTGCACGCGCGCGCCGTCCATCCCCTCGCCGCGCAGATTGATTGCCGCAAATACCGGTTTGCGGGCGTGATAGGTATTCTTCTCGTTACCGGCAGCAGATTGCGCGTTGGCAAGGTTGGACGCGATGGTATTGAGGCGCACGGTTTCGGCCGACATGGCTGACCCGGCAATGGTGGAAATGTCACGTAAGCTCATTAGCTATTCCCGGTAATGGCCTTTTCAAGGCCTTTTATTTTCATGTTGATGAAAGTAAGACTCATCTGAAAATCCGAGGTGTTCTGCGAGAACTCCGCCTGCTCAACCCCAATTTCCACGGTATTACCATCTTCCGTCGGGTGATTAGGCACCCGGTATAACAAATCATCCTCCGTGCTCAGGGATAATCCGTCAGCCGCTTCACCCGAGGCCATCTGCTGCAGGCTGGAACGGAAATCGATATCGCGCGCCTTGTAGCCGGGCGTACTCTCGTTGGCAATGTTGGAGGCCAGTATCTTTGTGCGCTCGGCACGCAAACGCAGTGCATCGGCATGTACTTCCAGCTCTCGCCCCAAATCCAGACCCATAATGCAATCCTTACCCATTCCCGCTCAGAAAGCCGTTATCATACCCTTTAATGGTATTTTGGTTATCAATAAGAGCCATATTTTATAGATAAATCGATATTACAAGCAAAACATGACCCAACCATGAAACGAATAGCCCAATTTCTAACGATCTGGTTTCTGGCATGCCCGGTGGTACAGGCCGCCCCCGGCCTGACTGAACAAACCAAGCAGGTGGCACATGCCTACCTGAAAGAGGTGGTGCGACAGCAGGGCCTGAGCTGGGCCGATTTCACCATACAGGTGCTCCCCGCCAGCAGGGCTGCGACGCCCTGCAACCAGAGTTATCAGCTCGAGCCGACCGACACGCGCTTCCTGTCTCGCATGCGCTTCACCGCTTACTGCCCCGGCAATCCGCAAGGCACCGACATCATCGTGCGCGCCGACATGAGCGCCGATGTCGTCACGGCCAGCCGTGATATTGCGGCAGGCCGGTGATTACCCCGGATAACCTGACCGTGCAGAAACGCCATATCACCAACGTTATGGATGTTCTGTCCCGCCCCGGCGAAGTTGTCGGGCAGAGCAGCCGACGCCTCATTCGCGCCGGACAACCCCTGCAAAAACGGTTGCTGTTGACGCCAGAACTGGTCAAACGCGGACAATCCGTCCGCATCGTGGCCCGTGATAGCGGCATTGAGGTGACGGTTCCGGGGGAAGCCTTGCAAAGCGGTGGCGCAGGTGCCGTCATCAAGGTGCGCAATGTCCGCAACGGCAGCAGCCTGTCGGCCCGAGTGGTTGAAGCGCTTGCACGGTAGAACCGCTAGAACAAGCATCAAGCCCGCGCGAACCGGCTCACGAAAACGACGAGAATTAACCGGCCAGCAACTTGCTCAGTTTTCGGGCAATGTTCTGCAGCTTGTCTGCGTAGTGCGGGTCCGTGGCGTAACCGGCGCGCTGTAACGCAGAAGCGAAGGCCTCGGCATTGCTGCCGACATTCAGTGCACCGGCAAACCGGGGATTGCTCTTGAGCAGGTGGGCATAATCCTGAAAAGCGCTCTGAAAATCGGGATAAGCGCGGAAACGCTGGGTGGTTTTAATGTCCGCGCCATTGAAATGCTCGGTCGTCAGCGCATTGGTAACGGCGCCCTGCCACCCCCTGCCAGCCTTAATGCCAAACAGGTTATGGCTACTGGAACCATTCGCTGTTCGCAATGGATGCTGGCCCCAGCCCGATTCGAGCGCGGCATGGGCCAGCACCAACTCGGGCGCCACTCCCAGTTGCTGTCCGGCCTGTTTCGCCCACGGGCCAATATTTTCCAGAAACGACTGCTGATCGCCCGAAATATCATCAGCACTGCCATCTGGCACAGCTGATGCCCCTCTTAGCGACTGCATCAGTGCTCGCGCCTCACTGCTCAAGGCCGGAGCCGGGCGGTCATCGGAATCGGAACTGACACCATCCCGGATAAAGGCCGTGATCTCGGCATTATTGCGGTCAAACAGCGCGGAGAACTGACCTCCCGGCTACCTGCCTGCGGCAGTGCGATATCGCCCATCCGCCCGGCACCAGCCCCGGCGCGATCAAGCTGGAGCATAAACATCCTTTTCTCCATGCAGTACACGTTGCATGATTTCGTATTGCGACATCAGCAACTGTCCGTTACGGGTATTCAGGGTCTGACAGTGACGGGCCAGATACCCCAAATCGGCCCACCATGACTGCAAGGTGTCATGCACCTTGCCGGTGACGCGCTCAATCACCGCTTCGACACTGACGGGCTGCCCGGCCCCCAAAAAGGCAATGACCAGATCAATGCGTTGATGCCGACGCTGCTCCATGGCTTCCACGATATTTAGGATATCGCTGGCAATGGAGGCCAGTTCCGCCGCGTTGTGCTGCAAGGCAGCCGAAAACTGCTGCTCCAGCAAGCGCGTCAGTTTGCGGTAATCAAAACGGTCCCGATCCATGCCGATCAGTAAAGCCTTCACGGCATCCTGCCCGGTCATCACGATTTTCCTCCGTGATAACGCTGTATCAATCCAGCCAACTTACCCGCGTCAAACTTAATACTGCCCTTGGCCAGCGCGGCACGAATTTCCGCCACGCGGGCCTCATCCACTTCGTCCAGCTGCGCCAAGGCGGCCTGCGCCGGTTTGAGCACGTCCAGTTGCAGATCGCCAGAAAGCTCCGAGGCACTCGCCGCTGTCGGCGCATCGCTCACCGGCACCTCGCGCGATGTGCGGGTGGACTCACGTAATCTGGGCAGACCCTTGTTATTGGTAATTTTCATGATGACTCTCAGTGCGCTGCTTGACCGCACCGCGCAGTTTCTCCAGTGCTGCCTTGTCCGGCGTGACGCTGTCTACGCCGGGGGCCAGCGGCACCACATCGTGTGGCATGCCGTACATTTGAGAAATCAGCTTGGCCTGCCCGGGAGTCAGAATCAATAATTCGATGCGCCGATTCACCGCCCCCTCGGGATCGTGAGCGTTCAACGGCGCACGATCCGCCATGCCCACCACTTGCAGAACGCTCTGGGCCTTCATGCCGCCCTCCAGCAAGTTGGCCCGAGCCGCCATCGCGCGGTTACTGGACAAGCTCCAGTTGGAAAATGCCGCACCACCCTGACCTCGGTATTGCTTGGCATCGGTATGCCCAACCACCAGCATCTGATTGGTAATCCGGGAAAACAACGGGCCCAGGCGATGCAACAACTGGCGGAAAGGATCACTGGGCACCGCGCTGCCGCGCTGGAACATGCCCTGTTTGTCGGTATCGTGCAGCATGACTCGCAGGCCATACGGGGTGATGATGGTCTGCAAGTTGCCCGCCAGTCCGCTCTCATCACTCAGTTTGGCCAGTACCGTCGCCAGCTCTTTCATGTCAGCGGGCGAATCGTAGTGGGTTTTGGTCAGTTTGGTTTCCGGATCGGGCGACGTAGCCGGACCTGGATTGCCGCCGCCTTTACCCGGGATGGGCTCACGCGAAATCAGGCTACCGGCCGGATTGGTGATGTTGTCCATCATTTTGTCGCCGCGCGAGAGGTCTTGCGGACCCGAGCCGGACGCCATGATGGACTCCAATTGCTCCTTGCTACGGGAAGCCAGCACCCACAGCACCAGAAACAGGCACATCAAGGCCGGGCAGAAATCGGCAAAGGCCACCTTCCACGCGCCGCCATGCCCGTCATCGTCATGCTTGCGCGACACCCGCTTGACGATGGCTTCCTCTTGCAGCTTTTGTCCCTTGGCTGGCGTCATGCGGCTACCTTGATGTCATTGATCCACGACTCCAGCTGAGCAAAGCTTGGTTTGATGTTCAGCTGCACCAGACGCCGCCCGGCATCGATGGCCAACAACGGCGGCTTCTGGTTACGACATGCGCCACCAGCACCACCTTCACGGATTCGAAGTTGGACATTTCCGAATCAACCAGCTGCTTCATCATGTTGGCGAGCGGGTCCATCAAGCCATAGCAGGCAAAAATCCCGATGAACGTCCCGACCATGGCCGCCGCAACGCGCTCGCTGATTTCTGCGGCCGAGGCACCGGAGCTGACGGTATTCATGGCCATGACAATCCCCAGTACGGCGGCCAGAATACCGAACCCCGGCATGGCTTCGGAGATCTTGTGCAGCGACTTCGATGGCTGGATCAGTTCATCATGAATCGCGTCGATTTCCTGATCCAGCACGCCCTCCAGCTCGTGGCTGTTGATCTTGCCCATCGCCATCAGGCGAAAGTTATCCACCACAAAGGCCAGTAATTTGGCATCGTCCAGAATCAGTGGGTAACGGCGAAACAGCGGGCTGTCTTTGGGCGCTTCCACATGGGCATCCAGCGCTTTCAACCCGCCAGCGGCCGTCTCGATCAGTTCATACATGAGCAGCAGCAACTGGCGCTGGTATTCCTGACCCCGTCGGCTAAACGACATGACCTTGCGCAGCTGGCCGATCATTTCCATCAGCACATGGCGGCTGTTTCCCAGCACAATCGCGCCCATTGCCGCGCCCATGATGATGAGCAATTCCAGCGGTTGCCAGATGACGTGCAAGCTGCCGCCATTCAACAGAAAGCCACCAAATACGGCTCCCAAGACAATCGCAATACCGATCAGTTGCTGCATGCTTTCTCTCTACTTTTATGTTCGGATTATGGTTAGGCGAGGACAGCCCGCATTTTTTTCAAGGCGGCCCGGCTGATCTGGCCGACCCGAGACTCCGACAAGTCCAGCACGGCGGCGATCTCTTTCACACTCAGATCAAACTCATAACTCAGCTGGATCACCCGCTGTTCGCGCTCATCCAGTGCCAGCAGCGCTTTTTCCAGGCTACGGCGAATCACGATGACCGACTCGGGGCCCGCCTGCTCATCCACATCGCTCTGCCATGACTCGTCATGCTGCTGAATCAGCTCATCCAGACTCGATAGCGATTCGGCATTTTCGGCCAACAAGTAATCCTGAAAATCGCTGGACGAGACACCCAGCGCCGCCCGGGCCTCCGCCTCGCTGGGCTCACGCCCCAGCTTGCGCGTCAAGGCACGCAGGGCATCGCGAATACGGTGGAATTCCTGCCGCACTTGGCGCGGGCGCCAGTCCAGCCGCCGCAACTCATCCAGAATGGCGCCACGGACACGCGTGGTGGCATAACCGAGGAAGCGTTCATCCGGCTCGCCGTAACGCCGCAGCGCATCCAGCAGCCCGAGCAAACCGATCTGCTCCAAGTCATGGCGATCCGCAGCTCCCGCCACCTGCGAGGCCAACTGTCCGACCACCCGTTTGACCAATGGGGTGTACTGCACCAGCCAGCGTTCCTCGGCTTTGTTAAGCTATCGCTGGAAGCGACGGCCTGAAATTCGGCATACCCGGTGTGCATGTCCATGCATCACTCGATAATGAGTTTGCTGATCAGCGCCGTCTTGAACGGCTTGTCGCTGTGCGAGTGGACATAGTCCTCGTCAAAAGCCTTGTTCAGGGCAGCCGTCGTCTGGTCCACCGTCATGCTCCTGGCTTTATCCGGGGCGTAGTTCGATAGCGAACGCAGAGCAATGCTGCGCAGAAGAGGCAGCTGTTCCTTGGTTTCGGCTTCTTTCTCTGCCGCCACCTTGATCACCAGATCCACCGCCAGATAGTGCGGCTGTGCGCTATCGGCCGGGTCGCGCAACATGACGATCACCTTGTCCACGGAAAGGTATTTGTAGACGGTTTTATCCTGAGCCACTGTTTCAGGCGCTTCGGCGGTGGCCTTGTGCTGCGGACCTTTGAGCACAAACCACGTAGCGGTGGCCCCGGCAGCAGCGACCGCCATCCCGAGCGAAACGGCCATTACCCATGTTTTTATAGTCATCGTTTTTTCTTACCTGTTACTCACTGGCCTGCGCGAGACTGAAGTGCGCATCGCCTTCTTGCGGTGACCGCGCCGACAATGCGCGGCCGGGCTTGCCCTGTTCCTGCTGCGGCGCCGGTTGCTCGCGTGATTGCCGACCATCACCAAATCCCTGTGTCCGGCTATCGGCAACCACCACGGCAACATCGGTGAATTGTCGCCCGGCCAAATCCTGACGAATCTTGTCGCTAATATGCTGTAACTGGCTGACCACCTCGCTGTTGCTGGCCGTCAATTGCACTTGCAGCCCGCAGCCTGATGCCGGATGGCGATCTCCAACGAGCCAAACATGGGGGGATCCAGCCGGATCACGGCATTATCAATGCCCTGGTTCAGCTGCACGCTGACCCGGTCGCCTAGTGCGGTCAGCAAGGTTGGAGCCCATTGCTGGGGAGCTGCGGTTGGCAGCTTGACCGGTACCCATTCCGCCGCAGACAAGGGCGCAGCGACAGCAGAGGGAACCAGCGACGCCAGTGGCGGTGCCTGCATCGCGGCCGTTTGGGGTAACTCCGGCACTGACGCAGGCAGAAGCTCACGCCGACTCGCCAAGTTGGCCGAACTGGCCAACTCCGCTACCGTCTGTTCCGCCGCCTTGCCCACTCCCGCCCACGGCGGCATGGCCATCTGACGTCCGGCAAGCTGGCTAAGATCAGGCGTTCCTGCCTTACCATCTGCCACAACCGCGGTCGGCGTGATGACTGCTACGGCGCGCTCATGCCCGGTAACCATGACAGCAAAGGCACATCGGCCAACGAATCTTCCGATGCCGACTCATCATGTCGTGCCGTTTTAGGGTTGGCCGAAGTCAGTGAATGGGCGCCCTCTGGCTCGGCTGATAGTGCTGATGCCACTTGCGGCATGGTCACTCGCTCATCGACCACCGCCACGGGAATCAGGGCAACAGGATCGGGCGGCTGAGCACCAGCCGTCTGCGGCACCTCCGCTACATCCGTCGCGGCTGAGTCCACAGGCTCCACCATCGCGACAGGCGCTTCCCCTGCTTGCTGATAAATGGCACCGAAGCGGCCATCTGCCTTTGTGCTGCTCCCGGCGACATCTTTTGCACTACAGGCAGACACTGGCCGACCAGCCGCCGGAGAATTGGCAGGCATCACGGCGCTCACACTGGATGGCGGCGTCGCGTGCGCGGAATATCGTGTTTCAATCATGCTGATGGCTATTCATCCTGGCTGGCATCGGTGGTCAGGGCATAAGCGATATACCCCTCGGCATTACGGCGTAACTGACACAGTTTTTCCGCCAGGTCTCTGGCCTCGACCGCACAACGGCGCGAGGCATACTGGTGTGCCAGCAGCACCTGAGCCACGGCATCCTGTTCTGGCTGGGTCAGGGCTGGTCTGGCTGACAGTCGCGTTGCCGTTACGGCTACCGCTTGTGCCGTGGCCTCCACCGTTTTCCAGTCGCAGTCATTCACCGCACGGATCAGGCGATCGGCCAATGTCAGTAGTCGCCGGGTATTAGCCATGCGCCGCTTGCATACCCAGCCAGCCCCCGCGGATCGTGGCCATCAACCGGGTGACTTCGTCGATCAACGACACATCCAGCTTCAGGCCCGCCTCATTCAGACGGCGGGCACAGTACTCGTACAAGCGCGCGAGGTTTTCTGCCACCTCACCGCTTGAGCATCCAGATCCAGCGAACTGGAAAGGCCGTTCAGGATATCAATGCACTTGGAAACACAACGCCCTTTGGCCTCGTAACGCCGTTGCTCGATGTGGGCTCGAGCACGCGCCATTTCTTCCAGCAGGCCATCCATCAGAAGAACCATCAATTGCACCGGCGAGGCCGTCGAGGTCTGCGCGTCCAGATTCACCGCGTGATAATCGCGATAGCCTTCGTAATCCAAAATCAGCCTTTCTTTGTTCAATTTAGTTGTTGGAAGATGAACCGGACCCGGCCAGATTGCTCAAGATGCCGGTGTTCTGGCTGATCAGCGACTGAATCGACTGCAGCGCCGAGAACTGCGCCAGATAGCGCTTGTAGGCCTGGTCGTACTGATCGTTGAGCACGCTTTGACGCGAGGTCAGATCCTTTTGCAAGCGCTGCACCGAATCCTGCCGCGTCTTGATCTGCCCGGAAGAAAAATTGAGCCACGAATCCAGATAGGATTTGGCGGTACCCAGCAATCCGGTCGTGGAGTTGCCACCCAGCACCTTGTCCAGCCCGGTCGGGTTGCTTGCCAGAGCGTTTTGTAACTTGGTCTGGTTGAGCGACAACGTGCCGTAGCGGTCAGCACTAACGCCGTACTGCAACAGCGTGCCACCGGCAAATGTCTGCCGGATGATGGTGTTGAGGCGGTCACGCAGTGAACGCACACCGGCATCGGAAGCAAACGCCGCCGCGGCTTTGCCATTAGCGGCATCGCCGGTGTCGGTCAGCTTGTCCAGCGCCGTTTTCAGACTGTTATAGGCATCGACAAACCCTTGTACATTTTTTGCCGTCGCACTGTTATCGGTGGCGACGGTAAGCGTCACCGGCGCCGTCCCTGTCGCCCGGGCCTGGCTAAACGTCATGCTGACGCCAGCGATGGAGGTATAGGTGTTTGACGCCTGCTGCATCTTGATGCCGGTGCCTTGGGCGCCCAGCCAGACGATGGAATCCTGCGCGGCAACCAAGGTATTGGCGGTGCCCAGCGCCGAAGCCAGCGTGCTATCGGTAACGCCCGAGGTATCCAGACTGATCTGGCTATTGGCACCGGTATGCCCGGCGGTCACCACCATTTGCGACACCCCATTGACGGTAATCACCGAGGCCGCCAGCTTGGCGTTCGCCGTATTCTGGTTGATGGCCGAGGCAATTTCCGCCGGGCTCAGTTGGCCATCGCCATTGGTATCGGCCGCCGCCAGATTGACGTTAAGGCTGGTGCCATCCGCCATCTTGACCACCAGCGTCCCCGCGCTGCCAACCGGAGTGGCCGCCGGAACGCCCTGAAAAGCCACCTGACTGGCCTGAGCCAGCTGTTCCGAGAAGAACTGATAACTGCCAGCCGTTGCTGTGCCGTTGGCCGTGGCACTACCAATCGCGCTATTCGAGAAGGTGGCACTTTGCGCCACGGCGGTCGGTTGGCCGGACAGCGTATTCAGCGCACTCTGAAAGACCTGCAATGCCGATTGCAAAGAGGTCAGTGCAGAGGAAGTCGTCTGTGCATCCTGTGTTTGCGTCGACAACAGGTTTTGCGTGCCCTGCGTATACGCCGTCGCCAGCTGTTGCGCCATGTAACTCGGGCTTGTCGTGGAGGTATCAATCATTGCCGGTCCCTTGCTTGAGGTTTTTCGGGGCTTACCTTGAAGAAAGGCGACCCGGTTCCGGCAAACCGCCAATTAGCGCCGCAAATAATCATGGCACCGTCCTCCGCAACCATACCGGGCGGCTAACTCATCCTGCCGTTTCTGCTCCCGGCCAGACTGCTCGCGCCGCAGTATTTCGCGCTTTTGCTCCAGCATCTGCGCCATCACTTCACTTTGCCGCGTTGCCTGCATCAGATGCTCCCGCGTCACGGCCATGTCGGCTTCATGTAATGCCAGATCCATTTGGTGCGAAGCCATCATGCTCATGACGGTCAGTTTGTAGCTGGCGCAATTGAGCGATAACGCAGGTGGCAAACTGCCGCTGGCGCCGCTGCCCTCACACAAACCGGCCATCCGGGCCAGATTTTTCTGGTAACGCTGGCGCGTAGCTTCCTGTCTGGCGATATCGGCGCTCAGACGATCCACCTCGCCCTGACGCAAGGCAGTCAGTTGGCTCAGGCTCTGAATCGTATGTTCGAGACTCATGCCACCAGTTCCTTCAGTCGGGGCAGCACATTCGCCAGTGGCGCGGATTCATGCATGCCTTGCCGCAAGAAGGCTTCGATACGCGGATACAGATCGACGGCGCGATCGGTCAACGGCGCCGCGCCCCGGACATAGCCGCCCAGCGGAATCAGATCACGTACCTGAGCGTAGCGGGACAGCAGATCCTTGACGCTGACGGCGCACTCCATTTGTTCCGGGCTGGCAATCTGCGCCATGCAACGGCTGATGGAACGGGATACATCAATGGCGGGGTAATGACCGCGTTCGGCCAACTCGCGGGAGAGCACGATATGCCCATCCAGAATCGCCCGGGCGGTATCGACGACCGGGTCTTGCTGATCGTCACCTTCGGCCAACACGGTATAGATGGCACTCATGCTGCCGCTGCCTTCGCCATTGCTTAGCGCTTTCCACCAATTGTGGCAACAAGCCGAATACCGATGGCGGATAGCCGCGCGTTGCTTAACGGCTCGCCCAGCGCCAAAGCCACTTCACGCCGGGCCATGGCGTAGCGGGTCAGTGAATCGACCAGCAGCAACACGTTTTGCCCCTGATCGCGAAAATGGGCGGCAATGGCGTGGCACAGTTCAGTGGCCCGCATGCGCATCAGCGGCGACTCATCGGCCGGAGCAACCACCAGCACCGCCTTGGCTAACCCTTCGGCGCCCAATGCGTGCTCAACAAATTCGCGTACTTCGCGGCCACGCTCGCCAATCAGTCCAACCACCACCACATCCGCCTCGGTATGACGGGTAATCATGCCCAGCAACACGCTTTTGCCCACGCCGCTGCCAGCAAACAAACCCACACGCTGGCCTTTGCCAAGGGTCAGCAAACCATTGATGGCCCGGACCCCAACGTCCAGGCTTTCACGCACGGGCTGTTTGGTCAGCGGGTTGACACTCGGCGGCTGGGGATTGAGTGGCTGCTCGCCCCCCCAATCGGCCACGCCCGTCAATCGGCTCACCCATGCCATTAACGATGCGGCCCAACCATGACGGGCCAATCAAGAGCTGATCCTGTTCATTACCCGCCAACACCCGCGCCCCGCTCATCAGCCCCACCGGCTTCTGAATCGGCATCAGATAGGTGATGTCCTGACGAAACCCGACCACCTGTGCATCCAGCCAGCTGCCATCGGCTTTTTCGATCTGGCAGTGCTGCCCGGTTTCCAGCGGACAACCGGTAGCTTCCAGCAACAATCCGGTGACCCCCGTCAGCTTACCAGTGAGCGTGGCTACCGGCACATCGGTCAGTTCCAGCTTACGCAAGGCGGCCGTCAGCATCAGGCGTGCTCTTTTCCATCTGGAGCCGAGGCCGGAGCATGCAATTGCTCTTTGACCTGCTCCATGCAGGATTCCAGCCGTTGTCGGCAGGCATCTGCCTCGTGATTACCCGACTTGACCCGACACTCACCCGCTTCCAGCGAGGAATCGGGAATCAGCGACCAGCGCGCGGCACGTTCCGGCGCCAGCTCATGCAAGCGCTGACACTCCTCCGGGTTGAGATACACTTCCACCTCGCCGTTCACGACCGGCATGGTCGCCAGCGTTTCGTCGACCAGCGAGAGCAACTGTACCGGCTGTAGCGCCAGTTCACAGCGGATGACCCGGCGGGCGACCTTGCCCACCAGCTCGATCACTTCCTTGTGCATCGCCGCCTGATAATCCGCCTGCAGCGTGCGCAAATTGGCCAGCATGGCATCCAGCGGACGGGCCAATTCTTCAATGGCAGCCGCCACCTCTCCTTTGGCCTCGTCGGCAGCCTGTTTCAGGCCATCGGTATAGCCCTTGTCAAAACCTTCCTTGTGGCCAGCCGCCACGCCGCTGTCGTAACCTTCGCGATAGCCGGTATCCATGCCTTGCTTGAAGCCCTTGGCCAGCGACGCTTGCCATTGCGCCGCATCGCCGGGCGCCGCACCGGTTGGCTCCGGCTTGGAGAGCGGGGGGAAACGGTAAGGACGAAACGGCGTCATTCCACGACATCCTCGGCAAACAGCTGCAGGTCGATTTCTCCACTTAGCGCCAGGTTGCGCACTTCCACCATGATGTCCTGTCGCACCTGATGCACCCGGCTGAGTGGAACCGGGCCGATACGGCGTACCTGCTCCTCAAATGCCTGCGCCTGACGACGCGGCATAGACTGCAACAGCGCATTGCGCACTTCGGGTTCCACCCCCTTGAGGGCAATCGCCCATTGCTCCATGTCCACGGCTTCGACAATGCGCGTCAATACCGCTTCCGTCTGCTTGCAGAGGATGTAGAAGTCGTACATGTTCGACTCGATCTTGTTCACCACATCCGGATCGTGGGCGCGTAACAGCTCGACCATCTGGGCGCGGTCGCCCGGCAAGCGGTTAATGATTTCGGCCGCCTGCCGCACCCCCTCGACATTGGCGCTTTGCATGGAAAGATTCTGCAGACAGCCATCCACCACCTGCTCCAGCTCCACCAGCAGCTCGCGCTCCACTTCGGTCAGTCGGGCGATGTTGATCAATAACAGGTCACGCCCTTCTTCCGGCAAGGCAGCAATCACCTGACTGGCTTGTGCCGAAGGCAGAAAACTCAAAAACACGGCCTGCATGCGCACATGCTCATTGGCGATACGTTCGGCCAACCATGCCGCTTAAGCACCCACTGCAAATGCGCCATCTTCGGGCGGATGGCATCACCGTAGATGTTGTTCAGTACGCTGCTGGCAATGTCACTGCCCAAGGCCAGATCCAGCGAACGTTTCAGATAAGAGCGCGAGGCACCATGCACGCCAGACTGTTCGCGGTATTCACTAAAGAACTTCTGAATCGACTGCTTGACGGCATCCACCTTGATGCCGCTCATGCGCGACATCACCTGCGTCACCTCCAGCAACTCCTCGCGATCCAGACAGCGCAGGACGGCGGATGCTTCGCTCCTCGCCCATACTCAGCAACACGATGGCGGCCTGCTCCACCGGCTTCATCACGGAGCTATTCTCTTGCTCAGCCATTACGCTTCTGCACCCACTGTTTGATCACTTCGGCCACGCGGGCTCTTTGTCTGCCAGTTTCTTCAGGTGATCCACCAGAACGTCCACACTGGATCCTTCCGGCGGCAAATCGTAGCTTTCCAGCAAAGGCACCACCGGCATCGACTCAAGGCGCTTGGGTTCAGCAGTGTCAGCCCCCCCTTCACGTTCCAGTTCTTGTTCGGTAATGGCCAATGGCGGGTCAATTTCACGCAACTCGGCTTCTTCTTGTCGGCTGTATCGCTGTTGCAGCAGCCGGATCAGCGGCCGTGCAATGAACAGGTAACTGAGCAACATGGCCAGCGCCGCGGCGGCATAGCTGCCAGCGCTCGCCAGCGTATCGCGCTCCATCCACCATGGCGTTTCCTCTGGCACCGCCGGGAAGCTGAGTGTTGAGACGGCCAGCACATCGCCACGCGCCGCATCAATACCCAAACCGTTACGCAGAATCTTGTCGATATTGGCAAGCTGTGCCGGGGTCCACCCACCCTTCGGCGCCGCCGCATTGTTCAGCACCACCGAAACGCTGAGCTTCTTCAGGCCACCGCGAGCGTGCTTGATCTGGGTGATATCCTTGTCATACGCGTACTGTCGGGTTGCCGCTTTCTTGCTGGCCTGTCCCGGTACGGCACCGGCGGGTGCAGAGGCATTGATCTGCAATGGCCGGTTACTGAGCGACCCCGGCACGCCCAAGGCTGGGTCGCCTTGCGGCTGAGCCTCGTCGCGCGTGGCTTCATTGGTGACTTTCGGCGCCTCGCCATAACGTTCGCGCGTCTCATCGATCTTGTCGTTGTCTGCGACGGCGGTGACGGTGGCCTTGAAATTGTTGGCCCCCAGCGTCGGCTCCAGCAGGTCCCGGATATTGCGCAACGTTTCGTCCCGATAGCGCGTTTCCGCCTCATCGGCCGTGTTGATGCTTAAGCACCATCACTCAAATCCACATGTGAAGACAAAAAGTTACCAGCCTGATCCACCACCGTTACCCGCTGGGGATCAAGGCTGGCCACACTGCCCGCCACCATGTTGATGATGGCGGCCGTCTGTTCTTTATTGAGCTTCTGGCCCGGCTTGAGATTTAGCACCACCGAAGCCGTGCTTTTTTCGCCATCGGCGGAGACAAACGAGCTGGATTTGGCAATGGACAGATGCACCCGCGCCGACTGGATCGGGTCCAGAGTCATGATGCTTTGTGCCAACTCCCCTTCCAGACCGCGACGAAAACGCACGTCCTGAACAAACTGGCTAACTCCTAACGGATCATTCTTGTCCATCAACTCCAGTGCCAGCTTACAATTTGGCCACCACGCCTTTGGAGGCCAGCAACATGCGTACTTTGCCCAGCGATGCTTCCGGCACCAGCACCTGTCCGGTATCGGGATGCAGGCGGTAAGGAATATGTTCGGCATCCAGCACGGCCATCATGTCGGCGGCCACGATTTTTTCTTGCGCACCAAATACCGGCTTGAAACCGGACTGGTCATGCCACATCCACATCATCACCAGCGCCGTCAAGGCCACGGCCAACAACAGAATGGGCGTTATCTTCTTGAGGAAAGAAGAGGAAAGCGCCAAGGCTGACGCTCCTCCATTGGGCTGCATACGTGCCCGGTCGATTTGATGGCAGCTAACAAGACAGGAACCTACGGCTAAATGCTTACAAAGGCATCTTGATCAGATCATCCACCGCGCCCATCACCTTGTTACGCACTTGCGTAAGCATAGTGAAAGACAGGTTGGCATCCTGGCTGGCCAGCATCGCGCCGACCAGATCATCACTTTGCCCGCTATCGACGGCCGCCATCTTGTCGGCAGCCTGACGTTGCTGGTCGTCAACCCCGTGCAAAGCCGCCTTGAACGTTTCGGCAAAACCAGCCTCGGGCTCCGCACTGTCTGGCGACACACTGGCTTAAACGGGATTGCAGCCTCTTGAGCCATTCCCGTCATTTCGCCACTGATACGGCCCAGATCGGTATGAATCAAAGCGGCCAATTGAATCGACATGCACTACTCCATCCAGTTACGGGGAAATCTCCCCGCGTCAAGAAACAGGTGTCACAAACAGAACCTGCGCCCCCTTTACCGAGCATTCCCCGTCACCATGGACGGTTTGCATTCCCGATTTCAGGAGGGGCCCTGAATATGCCGGGGGCAACATATCACAGGACAGATTATAAATAAACACCATATTAATGACGGCCATATTTAAAAGAACAATCCGATATAATCAGCACCAGACCTGCTACCGGTACCATGGCAAGCACTAGCAAAATCAGCTATCTCACTGTCCTGATTGAAGTTTTTATCCGGATGACAACGATTATTGATAGCGAACATGGAAAGCCATTGGCATAACCACTTGGTACAGGCCGAATCGTGGCTGCACGCGTATTGATAAGCCTTCACATGGACGTTGTATTTACACAACAAGTCTTGTTTTTATTATGTTTCATGAGCACCGAGGACTCTCCGGCTTACTTGCCAGCCCCCTGCAAGTTCGTGACGTACGGATTCCTCTGAACTGAACTCAATGCCTAAAAGCAAAATTATCTCAGCCTCCCAAACCGGCAACCTGACCGTGCTCGACCCCTGTTTACTGGGGCGCCCCACTCACCAGTTAGATCGCTTCGGGATTCAGCTACAAGAGACCCTCCAGCACTTTTTTTCACTGCGCTTCAACCGTCGCTACGGTGCGACGTTCCGCGTCACTGACGTCGCCCTGCATACTGACGGACCACTCGCCGAAGCCCGGCTCTGGCGCAGTTACCTTGACCCGGTTGGCCGAATTGCTTGCGCGCTGGATCGCGCACTACTCCTGACCGCTCTGGATTACCGCTATGGCGGCAGACACCGGGCAGCCATTCCCTCGAAACCGATTGATACCTCGATTCCCGAAACAGAAACCGAGCAACGCTTCTCCTCCATGCTGGCAAAGGGAATGCTCGGTGAGATTGCTTCCTGCGTTGACCGCCTGCACTACGGCAACGACCACCCCGTGCGTGGTGATCTGGCAGCGGTGCAGTTGGTAGCCCCCAGCCAGCAAGGGCAGATTGTCCGCATCGGACTGGAAGAAGAAGCGCACCGCGTCGCCGGTGAACTATGGCTGGCTCTGGATGCTGGCTGGATGGCGCATCTGTTAGCAGGGCTGGGGCAAAGAAGCCTTCCCGTCAGCACCACCGCAAACGAACCGGTACCGCTGGCCACCCAACTGCCAATCAAACTCACGGCCCGGCAATTGGAAATGTCCGTCCCCTTCGGCACGGTGCTCGACCTAAAACCGGGGGATGTCATTCCGGTACGTGTCAGCGAACAGGTGGCAGTGCTGGTCGGCGACTCACACCTGTTTCACGCGACCGTGGCGGAAGACAGCGGCAAGCTGTGGCTAACCTCATTTGAAGATGTGGAGTAACAAAGATGGAAACGATGGAACCGTTGAATGTCGATTCGCTACTGGACGATATGATCCCGGACAACACGCTCTCCGCCAGCGAGCCCGTAAGCGTGCCACCACGCCGCGACATGACCGCCATGCTGCGCAAAATTCCCGTCACCCTGACGCTGGAAGTCGGTTCGGCAACCGTATCGCTGCATGAGCTACAGTCGATTCATACTGACTCGGTCATCGAGCTGGATAGGTTGGCCGGAGAACCGCTACTGATCAAAGTCAACGGCGTTGAACTTGGCCGGGCTGAAGTGGTGGTGGCGGGCGAGAACTATGGCCTGCGGGTTGTCGAGCTCAACCCGCTGGATCTGGACTCGTTGGCATGAGCATCCGGTTTTACTCCCGTGCCGGAGCCACGGCATTGCTAATGCTACCGCTGTCGCATGCGGCACTGGCGGCGTCGATTCCCCTGCTCAGTGGCCCGGCTGGCGCAGGAGACTTCACAGTCAAGACTCAGCTGCTAATCATCATGACGCTGCTCGGGCTGTTGCCCGTACTGCTCATGATGATGACCAGCTTTACCCGTTTTGTCATTGTGTTGTCGTTGCTGCGTCAGGGGCTGGGGCTGCAACAGGGTTTGCCCAGCCGCATCGTTACCGGCATTGCCATGATTCTGACCATGCTGGTCATGCGCCCGGTCGGCACCGAAGTGTATGACAAGGCATTTGTCCCCTACGACCAGAACAAGATTGGATTCCAACAAGCGCTAGCGACCGCGCAGGTGCCATTGTCCCGCTTCATGCTTGCCCAGACCAGCAAGGCATCATTGGCCACGATAGCCCGGCTCTCCGGCGAGGCCAGTATTGCCAAACCACAAGATCATTCCTTTGTGGTCAAAGTATCCGCCTACATGCTTTCTGAATTGAAAACGGCCTTCCAGATCGGCTGCATGCTGTTTATCCCATTTCTCGTAATTGATCTGGTGGTGTCCTCGGTGCTGATGGCGATGGGGATGATGATGTTGTCGCCACTGGTGATCTCGCTGCCGCTCAAGCTGTTGCTGTTTGTTCTGGTGGATGGCTGGACCCTGACGGTCAACACCCTCGTTTCCAGCATACAGGCGTACTGATCATGGTAACGCCAGATACCGCCGTCGACCTAATCAACCAGGCCTTGCACATCGTCATGCTGCTGGTCACCGTATTGGTACTGCCGGGTCTGCTGGTTGGCCTATTAATCAGCCTGTTTCAGGCCGCCACACAAATCAACGAACAGACCTTGAGCTTTTTGCCACGCCTACTGGTCACGCTGGCAGCCATTGGCTTTGCTTACCACTGGGCGGCACAAATGTTGATGGATTTCTGTGTCAGCATCTTCGAACAAGCTTCCCATCTGGTCGGTTAACTGATGGAAGAATTGATCAAGGCACTACCGGAGCTGCTCTCTACCATCTGGTGGCCGTTCTGCCGGTTCATGGCTGCCCTCAGCCTGGCCCCCTTCCTTGGAGAAAACTCGGTACCGGTACGGGCCCGCATGATGATCGCCATAGCCCGGCGGTCATCGTCATTCCGGTCGCTCGCCCACTCACAGCCGTCGATCCGGTTTCTTTGCACGGCATCGTGGTTGCCATTGAACAGGCCATGATTGGGTTACTGTTCGGACTGGCGTTTCATCTGGTCAACGCCGCCATCATGATGTTTGCGTTTCTGGTGTCCTCCCAGATGGGCCTGTCTATGGCGGTGATGAATGACCCAATCAACGGCGCTTCGTCCGATGTCATCTCCAGCCTGTTATTCGTCCTGACTGCCCCGGTGTTTTTCTCCATTGACGGCCATTTGATCGTGACCAACGAAGTGTTCCACAGCTTCAAGGCATGGCCGGTAGGGCAAGGGCTGGACATGCTGTCGTTCAAAACACTGGTCTATAGCACCTCATGGATGTTCTCGGCAGCACTGCTGCTGTCTTTGCCCATCGTATTCTCGACCATGGTGGTACAGATCGGCTTCGGTTTTCTCAACCGGGCCGCCGCCACGCTCAATCTGTTCTCGCTCGGTTTCTCGGTGATCACGCTGTTCGGTCTGGTTATGCTGAGCTACCTGATCCGCTCCGTACCCGAGCATTACCTGCACATGACCGATCAGGTACTGACCATGCTGCACCAACAGATGGGAGGGGGCGTGGCTGAGACCACTTCTGGCGACAAGACCGAAAAAGCCTCGCAGCAAAAACTGCGCAAGGCACGCGATAACGGTCAAGTCATACGTTCGCGCGATGTCGCCACCGCCATTGGCATTGTGGTGGGACTCAAGCTGCTACTCATCGTGCTCCCCGACTGGCTACAGGCATTTCGTAGCCTGTTTATCCTGTCCCTCGCCAACCTGCACGGTGATGGCGGTTTCGATAACGCTTGGTCGATACTGTTCCCGGCCTCCCTCTGGCTACTGCCCAAGATGCTGTTACCACTGTTTGCCATACCGGTCTGCATCATCATCGGCTCGCTGATTCCCGGCGGCTGGGTATTCTCCACCGGACATCTGCTGCCTCGTTTCAATCGGCTCAGCCCGATCAATTTCTTCGAGCGCGCATTCTCTACCAAGAACGCCTCACAAGTCGGCATCTCACTGCTCAAATCGGTGCTGATAGGACTGGTGCTGTGGTATGTGGTGCAGGCAAACATCACCAGCTTCCTGCGTCTGCAGCGGCTACCGCTGGGTGAGGCCATTGTGCGCTGTGCCGATTTGACCCTGAACGCTGTGCTGCTGCTCAGCATGGTGTTTGTCGTGCTGGCCCTGATTGATGTGCCGTTGCAAGCGTTGCTGTTCCTGCGCGAACAACGCATGTCCAAGCAGGAAATAAAGGAAGAATATAAAAACAGCGAAGGCCGCCCGGAAGTACGTCAGCGCATTCGCCAGATTCAGCGCCAACTGGCACAACGCTCCATCAGAAAGGCCGTGCCGACCGCCGACGTGGTGATCGTCAATCCGACTCATTACGCCGTAGCGCTCAAATACGACGAAGAGCGGGCCGAGGCGCCCTATGTCGTAGCCAAAGGCGTGGATGAGATGGCGTTTTACATCCGTCAGCTCGCTACCGATCATCACGTGGAAGTCATTGCCTTGCCGCCGCTGGCCCGCGCCATCTACAACACCAGCCAGGTTCAGCAGCAAATTCCCGCTGCGCTGTATCAGGCCGTGGCCGCCGTACTAACTTACGTCTTGCAGATTCAGGCTTTCCGCGAGGGGCGTCGCCAACTCCAGCCTGACCTGCCCACCCATTACGCCATTCCCGAGGACTTCCTCACCGCACGCCAACCATGAACTCACTGACCAAACTTTTCTCCGATTTACGCCACCAGAAGCTGGTGACACCGATGTTCCTGATGGCCATCCCGGCCATGGTCATCCTGCCGCTGCCGCCGATGGTGCTGGACGTTCTGTTCACCTTTAACGTTGTACTGGCCATTGTTGTGATACTGGTCAGCGTCTCCGTCAAACGTCCTCTCGAATTTTCCGTCTTTCCAACCATCATCCTCGCCACCACGCTGATGCGGCTGACGCTTAATGTCGCCTCCACACGCGTGGTGCTATTGCACGGACACGAGGGAACCCAAGCGGCCGGTCAGGTCATTGAAGCGTTCGGCAAGGTCGTGATCGGGGGCAACTTTGTTGTCGGGCTGGTGGTTTTCGTGATCCTGATGATCATCAACTTTGTGGTAGTAACGAAGGGGGCCGAGCGGATATCCGAGGTTTCTGCACGCTTTACCCTGGATGCCCTGCCCGGCAAGCAGATGGCCATTGATGCCGATCTGAATCTTAAGCCCTGATCAACCAGGAAAAGGCGCAACAGCGCCGTCGCGAAGTGGCTACCGAAGCAGATTTCTACGGGGCCATGGATGGCGCGTCGAAATTTGTGCGTGGCGATGCCATGGCGGGCATCCTGATCTTGCTGATCAACATGATCGGCGGCCTCGCCATTGGCGTGCTGATGCACGACCTCAGTTTTGCCGAAGCCTTCAAGCAATATGCGCTGCTGACCATTGGTGACGGTTTGGTCGCCCAGATTCCCGCGCTGTTGCTGTCCTCGGCCGCCGCCATTATCGTCACGCGCGTCAGTGATTCGGGCGACTTCGAACAACAAGTCAGCTCGCAAATGCTGGCCTCGCCCACGGTGTTGTACAGCGCTGCCGCCTTGATGTTTGTGCTTGCCATCATTCCCGGCATGCCCGGCTCACCTTCCTCGGCTTTTCGGCTCTGCTCGCCTACGTTGCCCGGCGCGCCAGCCGCCACGCGCCAGCCAGGCTAACGACGATACCGCCGCGATTGAAACCGCCCTGCTCACCGATAGCCGTCCAGAGCTGGACTGGAACAGCCTGCCCTATGTCGATGTGCTGGGCATTACCCCGGGCTACAAACTGGTTGGCCTGCTCGATCCGGCACAAGGAGCCGCCTTGCAGAAACGCGCCAACGGCGTACGCCAGA
The DNA here is from genome assembly GCF_009707705.1 of Paludibacterium denitrificans. Classification (GTDB taxonomy): domain Bacteria; phylum Pseudomonadota; class Gammaproteobacteria; order Burkholderiales; family Chromobacteriaceae; genus Paludibacterium_A; species Paludibacterium_A denitrificans. Next base: position 1,071,194 of record NZ_WLYX01000001.1, read on the forward strand.
GCCTGAGCGAAAACTTCGGGCTGCTACTGCCGCCAGTCGGCTTGCGCGATGACCTGTCGCAGCCCGCCACCCAGTATTCGATTTTGCTGAGCGGTAGCGTCGTGGCTCAGGCCAATCTTCAACCCGGCATGCTGATGGCCATCCCGTCACCCACCGTCTATGGCGAACTGGACGGTACGCCCGGAATCGACCCAGCCTATAACATGCCCGTCATCTGGATTCGGCCGGAACACAAGGCACAGGCGCTGGGACTGGGTTATCAGGTAGTGGATGGCGCCAGCGTCATCGCCACTCACCTGAGCAAAGTGATACGTGAACACCTGCCGGAACTGTTCCGCCACGATGATGTCGCGGCACTGCTCGCCCGCTTAACGACGCTCTCACCCAAGCTTGCTGCCGCACTGGAAAAAGCCATGACGCACAGTCAGCTCCTCAAGGTATTCCGCGTGTTGCTGACGGAAAATATCTCGCTCAAGGACATCGTACCCATCGCCAGCACCTTGCTGGAAAACAGCGAAACTACCAAAGACCCGATCCTGCTGGCCGCCGAGGTACGTTGTACCTTGCGCCGAGCAAATCGTCACCGGGCTGATCGGAACCAAACCGGAGCTCAAGGCGTTCAGTTTGTCGGAGGAACTGGAAAACATGCTGTTGGGCGCACTCAGCCGGGCGCAACAACTTGGCAAGGTAATTCTGGATAATTTCGCACTGGACCCACAGCTCTTGCAGCAATTGCAGCTCAACATGCCGGTGATTCGTGAACAGATGAAGCAACAGACAACACCGCCGGTGCTGCTGGTAACGCCACAAATTCGGCCCATTCTGGCCCGTTATGCGCGGCTGTTCGCGCCGGGACTGCATGTTCTGTCTTACAACGAGATTCCTGAACGCAAGGACGTTGCCATTATCGGCACGCTAGGCTGACTCGCGGTTTTCGGCCAACCTTAGCAAGGCCTGAGCGGCCACGGCAAACAGGTCCGGCGACAAGTTGTGCGCCACCTGTTGCCACGCAGGCACAGGCTCCGCCAGACGCCGACCGCGCACCGGGCCTTGCAGCAGCCTTAGTTGTACGGGCCGTCCGGCATACGTCATACCCGCTATCCGTTGACGCACCTGTTGCAGCGCGGTTTCCGTTTCGGCCACCAGCGTCAAGATAACCAGCGCGCCGGGGGTTGGCCGAAGACACAATAACAACCAGCCCAACCCTTGCAATTCCACTTCCAGCAACAGCGCCGTTTCCTCCTCCAGCCCATCAGAGGTAGCGGGCTCACTGAAACGCCCCAGCCCCGGGCGGATCGGCAAGCCTTTCCGGGCTAGCAACGGAAACCACCATGGCTCGCCAACCGGAGGTTGTAGCGGTTTGGCACCTTCGGCCAACCAGCGGCCTAGCGACATCCCCGCTTCGGCACTGAGCAAGCCGGAAGAAAAACGCCGATGCTCACTCTGCTCTCGCTGCCGGGCTCCGCCGATCAGTTGGCCCAACAGCAGCAGACGCCAGTTTTGCGCCAGCGACATGGGCTCGGGTCGTGCCCAGTGCAGCGCCTGCAATGCCTCCGGTTCCGGCCCGCGCGGCAGCAACGCACCGGAGGGTGACTCAACGGATGGCTCCGCTGCACGAATATTCAGCAACGCCAATTGCAAAGCAGGCAAAGTGGCCTGCACCCGCAGCGTCAGCACATCACTGGGTGACAAATCTGGCCAGTTCGCTGACAAGGACAACGACGCCCCCGTTTCGGTGCGGGCGCTCAGGGTGCCGTCGTCCATCGCCAGCACCGTCAGCGTCAAGGTTTGCCCAGCCGACCATTGCGGGCCATCATCGGCTAGTGGCCGTACAGCCGTCACGGCAGGCAAGGCCGCAATGAATTCAAGTGGCATCCACACCCCTCCTGACAAGAAAAAGCCAGCTTGCGCTGGCTTGATCGTCCCTAACCTTGAGCAAATTATTGCAACAAGGACATCACCATCGAGTTCATCGAACCCGACTGTTTCAGCATGGCAGTACCTGCCTGCATCAGCATCTGATGCTGAGTCATGTTGGCCGACTCGGTCGCGTAATCAACATCCATGATGCGCGACTGGGCTTGCTTGGTATTGGTCACTTCGTTGGACAAGTTATTGTAAACATGGTCCAGACGGTTGGACGCTGCACCAAACGAGGAACGCAGCGTGCTGACGGCATCAATCGCATCGCTCAGTTTTTGAATGCTGCCATTAGCGGCCGATGCGGTAGAAATTTCAGTCCCTGCGGTCGTAACGTTACCCGCGGTGTAGGTGCTGGTCGCGGCACTCAGCTTGGTGTCAACGGCGTTCAGGTCGGTCGAACCGTCGTATGCCATGGTTTCGGCCGTTGCCGCGCCGATCTGGAAATTAACGCTAGCGCCAAACTTGCCCGCAGCGGTACCCGTACCCGTGCCCGAACCACCCAGCAAAGCCTGACCACCGAACGAGGTGTTCTTCATGATGTTATTCAGTTCAACACCCAGCTGGTCGTATTCAGCCTGCATGGCAGTCTGGTCAGCCGTGCTGGCCGTGGCATCCGCCGCCTGAGTAGCCAAATCCTTCATGCGCAGAAGAATGTTGGAGGTTTCATTCAGCGCGCCTTCGGCTGTCTGCAGCATCGACTTGGCGTTTTGGGTATTTTGCATTGCAACCGTCATGCCACGCGATTGTGCATCCAGACGGGTAGCGATTTGCAGGCCCGCAGCATCGTCCATGGCGGAATTGATGCGGTAACCGGTACCCAGACGGGTCATCGACGTGGTCAAGCCCGATTGGGTGCTGCTCAGGGCACTTTGCGTATTCAGCGAGGCGATGTTGGTGTGTAGGCTCAGCATGCTATCCATTCCTTGATCGGTAGTTGGTATCACGGGCATCCACGACGCCCCTACTCATGAATAGCGACCAAGTTCTGAAAAATACGCAGCACAAATGTAAATTTTTTTGAAAAATGTTTGCCTGCCCGCACCAACAGCGCCCTCCGCACGGGGATGAGCTTTCCGCCAGCACGCCCGGAGGAGCTTAAGCAGCTCATCGACCAACTGACAGCAGGAGACACTGCCACATCAAGGCAGACGCTCCCATTGCCAATCAGCCCCAACTCACACCCCATGCGAGCGTAACCAGTCCAGCGCCAGCGCCCATGCCGACTGTGCCGCCGTTTTGTCGTAGCTCGGGCGGTAATCGGCATTAAACCCGTGGTTGACGTGCGGGAACACCACAATCTGCGAACCGCTGCTCGATTGCGCCAGACCAGCACGCATACGTTCAATCGCCGCGGGCTTGATAAAGCTGTCCTCGCTAAGCATACAGCCCCAGCACCGGAACCGTGAGGCTGGCGGCAAAATCGACCGGGTCCTGTGGCTTGATGTCGGACTTCATGCCTTCCAGCAAGCCGTAGTACGCCACCGCTGCCTTGAGTTGCCGGTTGTGCCGGGCGTAAACCCAGTGCTGCACGGCCGCCCCAGCAATAGCCGACCAGACCAAGATGTTGAATATCGCCGTGACCACTAGCGTGGGCAAACGCCACGGTCGCATCAAGATCGGCATTGACCTGCGCATCCGGCACCTTGGCCACCACCGTGGACATGATGGTGGCAATATCGGTCATCTTCGACACATCACCCTGACGGGCGAACAGCTCGGGAGCAATGGCGTAATAGCCCTGCTTGGCAAAGCGCTTAACATGTCCTGAATATGTTCATGCACGCCAAAGATTTCCTGTACCACCAGCACCACCGGATATCTGCCCGGCTTGGCTAAACATGGCCCGGTAGCCGGGGACTACACCATCCGCCACCGGGATGTACACCTCACCGGCAACCAGCCCCGGGAATCGGTTTTGATCGCCTGTGCCAATAGCGGGCTGGAAGCCGTGGCAAAGCCGGATGCCAGCAGGCTCACCACGAAGGTACGGCGCGACAGCCCGGCGGGTTCATCTGCCTTCTGTGGGTCTTGCCAATCAACCGGCTTGAGGCCGTATTCCATCATGTTCATGGTGACTCCTGACTAATTAGAGAGTGGAACCTGCGCGGCTATTTGTTGCGATTACTGCGCGCGCTGGGCTTGCGGGTTTTCTTGGGGGCTTTTTCTTCAGGCACGGCAGGCACTTCAACCTCCGGCGTTACCACCACTTCAGCGGCTGGCAATGGAGTTGGCGCCTCGGCTGCCGCCTTCTTGGTGGCTGGCTTGCGGCCTCCGCGGCCCTTGCGCGGCGTGGCGGGTTTCTCGGCCACCGCGTCGGTAACCACCGGCACCACGACTTCAACCGCTGGGGACGCTGAAGGCACTGGCGTGGCCACGGCAGCCGTCACCTCATGCTGCCCCGCCGTCGTACCATTGCTGCGATAGACGTAGGCACCGGATTTTTCGTCGCGGCCAAACTCCAGCAAACCACGCGCCTGCGCTTCTTCCAGCAGGTTGCCAAAGGCGCGGAAACCATAGAACGCCTCACTGAAATCCGGTTTGCGCCGCTTGATGGCTTCCTTCAGCACCGAGGCCCAGATCTTGCCGCTGTCGCCCTTTTCCGACAGCAACGCATCAAAGGTTTCCACCGCAATCTCGATCGCGGCGCGCTTGCGCGCCTCCATTTCTTCCTTGTGACGTTTTTCCTCATCCGGCGTCCGCTTGACGGATGGGTGGTTAGCCCGCGGATTGCGTTTGGCCGCAGCACGCTGGATTTCGCGCACCAGATCATCGTAAAAGATGAACTCATCGCAGTTGGCAATCAGCAAATCAGAAGTGGATTGCTTGACGCCGACACCGATCACCTGTTTGGCGTTCTCACGCAGCTTGGACACCAGCGGCGAAAAATCCGAATCGCCACTGATTATCACAAAGGTATTCACGTGTGATTTGGTATAGCAAAGATCCAGCGCATCCACGACCAGACGGATGTCGGCCGAATTTTTGCCGGACTGGCGCACGTGGGGGATTTCGATCAATTCGAAATTGGCCTCGTGCATGGTGGCCTTGAAATCCTTATAGCGCTCCCAATCGCAATAGGCCTTCTTGACTACGATATTGCCTTTTAACAGCAGGCGTTCGAGCACCGGCTTGATGTCGAATTTTTCGTATTTTGCATCGCGAACGCCGAGGGCGACGTTTTCGAAATCACAGAAAATCGCCATGCTGACGTTTTCGGGGGAGGAAGTCATGAGCGCTCCAAACCGCTGCGCCGCCCGGTAACCACCAAACCGGGATCAGGGTGACGCATCAATATTCAAAAGACCGGGTCAAGCCAAGACCAAACACCACGACTGCCGCGTGGGCCAGCCACATTCACCGACACGCGGCCGATGGCGTCATCGCGACGCCTACCAGCCGTACCAGCCAGCGTACTATCGCAACCATTCTAATCAGCCTGACTAACTTTGGCGAAACCATCGCAGCGCTAGCGTACCCTGCGCCGGAAACCCCTTGCCGCGGCTTGGCGGCCAGCCCCGGCAACCGTCCAGTCATGAGATGGGGTAGACTGCCGCTCATGCCTTCCTGCCACCCCAGCCGCACCACGCCGCCCGGCCCATGTGGTTCTGGTCGTGTGATGATTGTGCTAAACTTGCGCAACACATTCATTTGATTATGAAAACACTTACCACCGCCCTTTTGGCCCTCGCCTTGTCCCTGCCCGCCGGGCCGTCAATCGCGTGTTGCCCGCTACGGTACAGCCGGGTCTGTTACAACAGGCAGAAGGTAAGCGTGTCGCTTTTCTGCCCAAAGGTAGTAGCAACGGCTTGTTTGGCTTGTTCGCCAGCGCTGGCAACAGCTATACCGTCGCGCCCGGCCTGCGCATCATCGATGAGAACAACCGCATGTTGCTGATGGGCCGACTGCCCGCGCTGGTGGGCAGGCAGGTGGGTGTCACCTTTGACCTGTACGGCAATATCAACCGCATCTGGCTGTTGACCGACGACGAGTGGAACGCCCTCAACGCGCGGCAATAACGGCCCGGTGCCTCCCGAACCGAACACGCTGGAATCCTAGTTGCAATGAAGAAGGTATACATCAAGACCTTCGGCTGTCAGATGAACGAGTACGACTCGGACAAGATGGTCGATGTACTGTCCGACGCCGAAGGCATGATCAAGACGGACAACCCGGAAGAGGCCGACGTGATCCTGTTCAACACCTGCAGTGTGCGTGAAAAAGCACAAGAGAAGGTGTTTTCCGATCTGGGCCGCATCCGCCCGCTGAAAGATGCCAACCCCAACCTGATCATCGGCGTGGGCGGCTGCGTCGCCAGTCAGGAAGGCGACACCATCGTCAAGCGCGCTCCGTATGTAGACGTGGTATTTGGCCCGCAAACCTTGCACCGCCTGCCGGAACTGCTCAAGGCCCGCGCCGACAGCGGTGCCTCACAAGTCGATATTTCCTTCCCGGAAATCGAGAAATTCGACCACATCCCGCCCGCCAAGGTGGAGGGTGGCGCCGCTTTCGTCTCCATCATGGAAGGCTGCTCCAAGTATTGTTCGTTCTGCGTGGTGCCCTATACCCGCGGCGAGGAAGTTTCACGGCCGTTTGAGGACGTGCTGGTGGAAGTGGCCGGGCTGGCGCAACAGGGCGTGAAGGAAATCACGCTGCTGGGCCAGAACGTCAACGCCTACCGCGGCGTGATGGCAGATGGCGAGATCGCGGATTTTGCCCTGCTGCTGGAATATGTGCATGAAGTGCCGGGAATTGAGCGCATCCGCTTTACCACCAGCCACCCGCGTGAATTCAGCCAGCGCATCATCGACTGCTATGCCAAGCTGCCCAAGCTGGTTTCGCACCTGCATCTGCCGGTACAAAGCGGCTCCGACCGGGTGTTGATGGCGATGAAGCGCGGCTATACCGGGCTGGAGTACAAGTCCATCATCCGCAAGCTGCGCACCATCCGCCCGGACCTGTGCCTGTCTTCCGATTTTATTGTCGGCTTCCCCGGCGAAACCGAGGCCGATTTCAACGCCACGCTCAAGCTGGTCAAGGATCTGGAGTTCGATTTCAGCTTCGTATTCATCTACAGCCCGCGCCCCGGCACCCCGGCAGCCAACCTGCCGGATGACACGCCGCATGCCGAGAAGGTACGTCGGCTGGAAGCGCTGAACGAAGTGATCGAAGCCAAGGGCTTTGCCATCAACCAGAGCATGGTGGGCACCACGCAACGCGTACTGGTGGAAAACGTGTCGAAAAAAGATCCGAACCAGCTGGCGGCACGCACGATGAACAACCGCGTGGTCAACTTTATTGGCCATCCGCGCCTGATCAATCAGATGATCGACGTGGTCATCACCGAAGCCCATCCGCATTCGTTGAGCGGACGCGTGCTGACCTCGGAAACGGCTTAATCTTAACTATCCGTTCGGCCAACCTGGCGCATTCAGGTTGGCCGAATTGCATCAACAAGGCACCATGTCCCATTCCGAACACCTCAGCTTCAAACCGGTCGACAATGACCGGCTGGCACGCCTGTGTGGCCCGCTGGACGAAAACCTCAAACAAGTGGAAACCGGGCTGGATGTCACCATCCAGCGTCGGGGCGAAAGCCTGCGGATTCAGGGCGAACGAGCCCGTGACGCCGTCACCGCGCTGACCCGCTTCTATCTGTTGGCCGAAAAACAGGATTTGTCGATCGACGACATCCAGCTCGGGCTGGTTGAAGTACGGCAGGCCGCGCCGACGGGCGAGGAAGCTGAGGCGGATGCGCCAGCGCTGGTAACGCGCCGCGGCGATTTGCGGGGCCGTACGCCACGGCAAAACCGCTACATCAAGGCCATTCAGGACTATGACATCACCTTTGGCATCGGCCCGGCCTAAGCACCGGCAAGACCTATCTGGCCGTCGCCAGCGCCGTCGATGCCATGGAACGCGATGCCATCAAACGCATCGTGCTGGTGCGCCCGGCGGTGGAAGCGAAAAGCTGGGGTTCCTGCCCGGTGATCTGGCACAGAAGGTCGACCCCTATCTGCGGCCGTTGTATGACGCCTTGTATGACCTGATGGGCTTTGACAAGGTGACACGGCTGTTTGAGAAGAACCTGATCGAGATTGCGCCGCTGGCATACATGCGCGGCCGCACGCTCAATAGTGCGTTCATCATTCTGGACGAAGCGCAAAACACCACGCCGGAACAGATGAAAATGTTCCTGACCCGCATCGGCTTTGGCTCCAAGGCCGTCATCACCGGCGACATCACCCAGATCGATCTGGCCAAGAACCAGAAAAGCGGTCTGGTGGAGGTTGAGCACATTCTGTCCAAAGTGCGCGGCATTCATTTCCACCATTTCCAGAGCGACGACGTGGTGCGCCACCCGCTGGTGCAAAAAATCGTCGACGCCTACGACAATTACCAGGCAAAACCGCATGAAACAAGCCAAGCGTAATCCCCTGCGCCAAAGGTTGGCCGAACGGCTCGACCTGACCCCGGACAACCGTACCGATTCGGCCAACCTGCCCACCGCAGCCCAGTGGCGCCGCTGGGTACAAGCCGCCCTGCAACCGGGCGTACGTCAGGCGCAGATCAGCCTGGTGATCGTCGAGGCCGACGAAGGCCAGACGCTCAACCGCGACTACCGCCACAAAGACTACGCCACCAACGTGTTGAGCTTTGCCCTGAACGAAGGCGAGCCATTGCCCGGCCTGCCACTGTTTGGCGATCTGGTACTGTGTGTGCCGGTGGTGGAACGTGAAGCCACCGAGCAAAACAAGAGTCTGGAAGAGCACTACGCCCACCTGACCGTGCACGGCATGCTGCACCTGCAAGGCTTTGACCACGAAGACGACGACGAAGCGGAAATCATGGAAACGCTTGAAACCGCCATTCTGGCCAAGCTAGGATATGCCGATCCGTATGCCGAGGAAAAACACTAAACCCTATGGAAGACCCCAGTAAGCCCCGCCCCAATTGGTTTGAACGCCTGTCCACCCTGCTGCTGCGCGAGCCGGAGGACCGGGAAGAACTGATCGCCCTGCTCCACTCCGCCTTCGAACGCAACCTGCTGGACGCCGAAGCGCTCGGCATGATCGAAGGCGTATTGGGCGTCAGCGAACTGACCGTACGTGACGTGATGATTCCGCGCAGCCAGATGGATGTGCTGCGCATCGCCGACCCGATCGGCCGTTTCCTGCCCGACGTCATCGGCACCGGCCACTCCCGCTTTCCCGTCATCGGCGACAACAAGGACGACGTACTGGGCATCTTGCTGGCCAAGGATCTGCTGCGCCACTTCCTTAGCCCCAAAACCTTCGACCTCAAGGCCACCCTGCGCCAGCCGATGTTCGTCCCGGAATCCAAACCGCTGGACGTGCTGCTGCGTGACTTCCGCTCCACCCGCAACCACATGGCCATCGTGGTGGACGAATACGGCGGCGTTTCCGGCCTGATCACCATCGAAGATGTGATCGAACAGATCGTCGGCGACATCGAAGACGAATACGATTTCGACGACAGCGAAGACAATATCGTGCCGGTGCGCGGTCAGCGTTACCGGGTCAAGGCGCTGACCGAAATCGCCGATTTCAACGAATATTTCGACACCCGCTTCGATGACGACGATGTCGACACCATCGGCGGGCTGGTGATTTCCCTGATGGGCCATCTGCCCAAACGCGCCGAAACGGTGGAAGCCGACGGTATCCGCTTTACCATCCTGCGTGCCGATAGCCGCCGCCTGCATTCGCTGCTGGTGGAACGCCTCCTGCCGCCGACCGACGACACACTCACCGACTGATGCCACGTACCCTGTTGTTGCTGGCCGCTGCCGCCCGGCCGGGGCACTGACGCTGTTTGCCTTTGCCCCGTACCGCCTGTTCTGGATCATGCCTTTGTCGCTGGCCGCCCTCGCAGGGTTGGCCGAACACCAGCCGCGCCTTGCCGGGCGACTGGGCTATATCTGGGGGCTGGCGGCCTATACGGCCAACTTCAACTGGATCTACAACAGCCTGCATGACATTGCTTAAGCCTGCAAGCGATCCCGGCGCTGCCACTGGTATTTTTACTACCGGCCTATCTGGCGCTCTACCCGGCGCTCGCCACCGGCTCGCTTGCCGTATCGACACACGTCCGGCCATCCGCTGGCTGCTGGCCTTCCCGGCGGCCCGGGAGCTGGGCGAATGGCTGCGCAGCTGGCTGCTTACCGGTTTCCCCGGGGCGCCGCGGGCTACTCACAAATCACGGAAAGCCCGCTGGCTATGCCCCGCTGGCCGGGATTCATCTGGTGAGCTGGCTGGTCGCACTGACCGCTGGGGCAGTGTCGTTAATGGGCCGTGCCACGCCACGCCAGCGCAGCGGGTTATTGGCAGCGGCACTACTGGTCTGGGGCGGCGGCGCCGCACTCAAGCAAGTGACATGGACCCAGCCCGCGGGTAAGCCGTTCACCGTGGCGCTGGCGCAAGGCAACATCCCGCAAGCACTCAAATGGAAGCCGGAAACGGCGGAATACACGCTAATCACCTATTATCGGCAAGTCGCCGCCACGCGTGCCGACCTGATGATCCTGCCTGAGACAGCCATGCCGCTGTTTCTGGAAGACCTGCCCGCCAACTATCTGGCCTTGCTGACCCGCACCGCTGCCGAGCAACACATGGCACTGGCCAGCGGTGTGCCACGCCGCACGCCCGACGGCCGTGGCTATCTGAATGCCGTGGTGGCTCTCTCAGATCCGCGCCTGCCGTCCTATGCCAAAGACCATCTGGTTCCGTTCGGCGAGTTCATTCCGCTCCCCGGTCTCATCGGCTGGATCTACCAGTTCATGGACATGCCGCTGTCCGGCTTCTCACGCGGCGGCAGCAACCAGGCACCGCTGCAACTGGCGGGCCAGCGGGTGGCGTTCAACGTCTGCTATGAAGACAGCTTCGGCGAGGAGCTGATCGGCCCGGCGGCACAGGCCACCCTGCTCGCCAACGTCAGCAATCTGGCCTGGTTCGGCAAAAGTGTGGCCATGCAACAGCATCTGCAGCTATCACAAACCCGGGCACTGGAAACCGGCCGGGTGATGCTGCGCGCCACCAATACCGGCATGACCGCCATCATCAACCCCGATGGCGAGATTGCCACGCTGGCCGCGCCATTCACCCAGCAGGTATTGCAAGGCAAGGTGCAGGGACGACAAGGACTGACGCCCTACATGCGCTGGGGTAATCTGCCGACATTACTCCTGATGGCCGCATTACTGGCCGTGGCGACCGCACTCGGCGCCCACCGTCGTCGCATGGTCGCCCATTAATCCAGGCAGCTCTTTCACCGACGTGGCGCATCCGTCACGCCAACAAGAGCGCGATGGTTAAAGGCCAATCGCACATGAATAAACCGCTTGCCCGGTATCCCGGCACAAGCGGTTTTTCACTTTCTAGCTAAAGGTTGGCCGAATAACGGCCAGCAGCCCAGCCATGTACTACCGTACAACTTAAACCCGGAAGCTCGACACCAGCGTGCGCAGGTTATCGGCCAGACGATGCATGCTGTCGATGGCCTGTGACGTGCTCACTGCCGCCTCGGCATTGGTGCTGGCACTTTGCGCAATCCTTTCCACATGCTGGGCAATATCCTGGCTGGCCTGGCCCTGCTCCTTCAGCGCATGGGAGATATCGTTCACCACGCCATCCACCCCCACGGCCCCCTGACGAATCCGCGCAATCGCATCACCGCCCTGTTCCGCCAGATTCAGCCCGGATTTGACCCGGTTCACCGCCTCTTCCATGCAGCTATGCGACTGATCGGAACTCACCTGAATTTCCTGAATCATCACGGCAATTTCCTGCGTCGCCTGGCCGGTACGTTCCGACAGCTTGCGCACCTCGTCCGCCACCACGGCAAACCCGCGCCCCATCTCGCCTAAGCACGGGCCGCTTCGATCGCCGCATTGAGCGCCAGCAGGTTGGTCTGGTCGGCAATATCCTTGATTACCTGCATGATGGAAGAAATGGTCTGCGTCTTGGTCGCCAATTCGGCAATCGTCACCGCCGCCTGATCTACCGATTCATTGATCCGGCGCATTTCCGTCACCGCCTGCGAGATGACTTCCCCGCCCTCATGCGACAACTCGCCCGATTGTTTCGACAGCTGATGAGCGTCATGTGCGTGGTCAGCGATCTGGTTGATGCTCACCGTCAGCTGTTCCACCGAGGCGGCCATCGCCGTTGCAGCCGTACTTTGCTGCTGTGATCCGTCTTCCACCAGTGCCGAACGTTGCGTAATCTGGCCGCTCATTTCGGACAGCTTGTTGGCGTCATCAATAATCTGCCGTACCAGCTGTTTGAGTTGCTGCTGCATGGTTGCCACTGCCGCCATCAGGCTGGAGTCGTCACCCGGCGCGAGTGGAATCGTTTCATCCAGCCTTCGGCAATCTTCTTGACCACCGCGACGGTTTCCCGCGGATCAGCCCCCAACTGCCCCAGTACCGAACGCAAGATCAGCACCCCGGCCATGCCCAGCAACAGCAAGGCCACGCCTATTTCCAGCGCCAGCGTAATCAATTCCTGCTGAAAAGCGGCCGCCACATCATCCAGATAAATGCCGGTACCGATGACCCATTTCCAGCGCGGCGTCACCATGGCGTAGGAAATCTTCGATTGTGGCTGCTCAAAACCCGGCTTGTCCCAAACATACTCGACAAACCCTTTGCCCCCACCACTTTGCATCGCCCTGGTCAAACAACTGGCCGACCACCGCCCCGGTCGGGTCCTTGATCGCCATGACATCCTTGCCAAGCATGGCCGGTTTCACCCCATGGGCGATATAACGCCAGTTATTGTCGAAGGCGAAGAAATACTCGCGCTGGTCATAGCGGATACCATTCAGCACATTCACCGCTTGCTGTTTGGCCACGACTTCCGGCAACTTGCCACTGGCCGCCAGCCCTTCGTAGTACTGCACCATGCGGTAAGAGCTTTCCACCAGGTTGCGTACTTTATCCTTGCGATCCTGCAACATGCTGTGTTTCAGGTTGAACACGGCCATGGTGCCCAGCGCACAAATGACCACGGCCATCAATACCAGCAGGCCGGTCAGGCGTGCTTTCAGCGTCATACCCGTTTGCTGTTCATTCATGTTTGCTCCCGATTATTCTTGTCATGATTTTGTTGTTTACGGCCCTGTTCTGCGACAGGGCGCCACGGCTTCCGGCACAATCTTTGCCTGTCGCCCATGCTAACTCAGCCAGCAGGCTTGCCCCAGCAGTTTACCGGGAATATGCCGTATTCCCTATCGGGCGGCGTTCCGGCACAAGGAACCCACCATGCAACAAGCCTCAATCTCCCCTCTGTCCCAATAAAAGACAGGGCCAATCAAGCGCAGTTTCCATGATAGGGCATGGCAAGAAAAAAGCGACGCTTCGCCATCCATAGCCACAAATACATTATGGTTTTTTTGATCCAAGTCTAGTGCTTTTGCTCAGTTTATAGGGAGGAATAATAATCTGCCAATCCATAAGCCCGCCACACCATAAAAAAACCCGGCCTGAGCCGGGTTCAATCCTGCCGCAAACCTGCATTACTTCATGGTTGGCATGACAAACTCCGCCGCCAGGTTCTCTGGCCAGCGGCTGGTAATGGTTTTCATGCGGGTATAAAAACGCACACCTTCCGGGCCATGCATATGGTGATCGCCAAACAGCGACGCCTTCCAACCACCAAAACTGTGGAACGCCATCGGCACCGGAATAGGCACATTGACGCCCACCATCCCCACCTGAATACGTTGGCCGAACTCACGAGCCGCCGCACCGGAGCGGGTGAAAATGCTGGTACCGTTGGCAAACGGGCAGCGGTTGATCAATTCCACGGCACTGTCAAAATCCGGCACACGCACCACAGCCAGAACCGGGCCAAAGATTTCCTCTTTGTAGATCGTCATCTCAGGCGTAACGTGGTCAAACAGGCACGGCCCCGGGAAGAAACCGTTCTCATGGCCGGGGTGACAGTAACCGCGGCCATCCACCAGCAAGGCTGCACCCTCGGCTACGCCCTGATTCACATAACCAGTTACCTTGTCCAAGTGCTGGCGCGTCACCAGCGGCCCCATCTCGGCGACGGCATCCTCCCCAACGCCGATCTTGACCGAGCGCGCACGCTCGGCCAACTTGGCCACCAGCGCATCGGCAACCTCGCCAACCGCCACCGCCACGGAAATGGCCATGCAGCGCTCACCGGCCGAGCCAAATGCCGCGCCCATCAGCGCCTCCACCGTGCCATCCAGATCGGCATCCGGCATCACCACCAGATGGTTCTTGGCACCGCCCAACGCCTGCACGCGCTTGCCATGACGCGCGCCCGTCTGGTAAATGGAACGGGCAATCGGGGTCGAACCGACAAAGCTGACCGCTGCCACATCAGGATGCTGCAGCAACTCATCCACCGCCAGCTTGTCACCGTGCACCACGTTGAAGACGCCGTCCGGCAAGCCTGCCGCAGCAGCTCTGCCAGAAACAGCGCGGCTGACGGCACGCGTTCGGAAGGCTTCAGTACAAAGGTATTGCCACAGGCAATGGCCACCGGGAACATCCACATCGGAACCATGGCCGGAAAATTGAACGGCGTAATCCCCGCCACCACCCCCAGCGGCTGACGTAACGAAAAGCTGTCGACGCCACTGCCCACCTGCTCGGTGTATTCACCCTTGAGCAATTGCGGAATCCCGCAAGCAAACTCCACCACTTCCAGACCGCGCGTCACCTCGCCCATGGCATCCGACACCACCTTGCCATGCTCGCGTGAAATGATTTCGGCCAACCTTCCCTGATGTTCATCCAGCAAAGCCTTGAACTTGAACATCACCCGGGCGCGTTTAAGCGGCGACAAGGCCGACCAAGCCGGAAGCGCCTGCCGTGCCGCGGCCACCGCAGCGTTGACTTCGGACTCACCAGCCAACGGTACCTGAGCGATCACCGATCCCAGCGCCGGGTTATACACCTCACCAAAACGGCCACTCTGGCCAGTCAACAACTCACCACCGATATAGTGCGAAAGCGTCGTCATAACAATCCTGTCCTGTGTGACCGGGCGCATCATCACCCGGCCAGCTTTGTTCCATCAAACACGCATCACTGCAACGTACGCAATACATCCGCAATGGTGCCAAACAGCTGCTCTACCTGCTGCCGGTTGATGATCAGCGGCGGCGACACGGCGAGCACATCACCGGTGCAACGCACCATCACGCCACGTTCCCAGCACTGAACAAACGCCTCAAAGCCGCGTTTGCCCACCGCACCCGGTCGGCTTTCCAGCTCAATCCCGGCCACCAGGCCCAGGTTACGAATATCCTTCACAAACGGCAGGCCCTTGAGTGCATGCGCCTGTTCTTCAAAATACGGCGCCATCTCACCCGCATGCTCAAAAATCTTTTCGTCGCGATACAGATCCAGCGTGGCAATCGATGCGGCACAGGCCAAAGGATGCGCCGAATAGGTATATCCGTGCGGAAACTCAATGGCACCCTCAGCGGCAGCTGCCATGAATGCCTCGTAGATCGCCGGTTTGGCCAATACCGCACCCATCGGAACCGTACCATTGGTCAGGCCCTTGGCGCAGGTCATGATATCCGGCAACACCCCAAACTTGTTGGAGGCCCAATCCTGCCCCAACCGCCCAAAGCCGGTGATGACCTCATCAAAGATCAGCAGGATGCCATATTTGTCGCAAATTTCACGCAGGCGCTTCAGATAACCCTTGGGCGGAATCAGCACCCCGGTCGAGCCAGCCATCGGCTCAACCATCACCGCCGCCACGGTGGACGGATCATGCAAGGTCAGCAGGCGGTTTTCCAGCTCGTCAGCCCATTCCGCGCCATACTCCGGCTCGCCGCGAGAAAACGCATTGCGCGCAATATCCAGCGTGTGGCGCAGGTGATCGACCGTCGGCAACGCCACCGGAAACATCTTGCGGTTACCCGCAATGCCGCCAACAGAAACGCCACCAAAGTTAACCCCGTGATAACCACGCTCACGGCCAATCAGCTTCACCCGAGCGGCGTCACCCCGTACCCGATGGTAACCAATCGCCATTTTCAGTGCAGTGTCTGCCGCCTCCGACCCCGAGTTGACATAAAACACCTTGCTCAAGCCCGTTGGTGCCATAGCCGCCAGCTTTTCTGCCGCCTCAAATCCGAGCGGATGCCCCATCTGGAAGGTCGGGGCAAAATCCATGGTCGCCACTTGACGCTGCACCGCTTCCACAATTGGCTGGCGGTTGTGGCCCGCATTCACACACCACAGCCCTGCCGTACCATCCAGCACCTGACGCCCCGCGTCATCGCGGTAATACATGCCGTCCGCGCTAACCAGCAAGCGTGGCGCGCTCTTGAACTGACGGTTGGCCGTAAACGGCATCCAGAAAGCATCCATACCTTGATGTGACATCGTTGTCTCCTGACGGCGCCCGATTGCGCTCAGATGACATCAATGTAGCCAGCCAATTCTCGCCATTACAGGTACAGTTGGCCCAGTTTCGCGTCATACTGTATTGGCAAAGTTGCCAATACAGCCAGCATGCATTCCTGCCATCGGTATGCTCCGATATAGGCTCCATGCGCAAAGCGAAAATCGACAATAATGCAAACATTGCAACCACACTCATCCTGCAATCCAACCGCCAACAGGAATTGCCATGCAACTGCGTCAGATGATCATCTATCCCATCCAGTTTTGTCATGGCATCACCTACAGCCGCGCCTACGCCAGTCGACAGGGCTTGTTGCATGATCGTGAATGGCTAGTGACGACACCGGACGGGAAATGCCTCACCCCACGTGAATGCCCACAACTCCCACAGCTACAAACCGACCTGATCCCGGGAGGAGTATTACTAAAGGCCCCAGAGCAACTGCCAATTATGGTCATGAGTACGGTCTACCACACGCCTCGGCTTTGTACGCAGGAAAACGTCACTCTTTCCGGCTACCACGGCGATCCACGCGTGGATGACTGGTTTAGCAAATGGCTGGGTAAAGACTGCCAGTTGGTATGGCACCGTAATCCAGCACCACCACCTCTGGCACCTCAGGACATGCCGCGACCACCTGCGTGTACCAGCCCGTTTATTCTAGTTAGCGATGCTTCGTTGAAAGCCATAAGTCAACACAAAGGTCAGCCTGACACGCCACGTCTTCCCAATCTTGTCATCGATGGCGTACCGCCATTTGCTGAGAACTCTTGGCAAACCTTACAAATTGGAAACGTGGTATTTGATGTGATAAAACCGGAAGCACCAAACACGACCAGCGCTATTAATCACGCAACCGATATCGTGTCTTCTCAGCAAGAACCAGCGCCAACACCGCTACACAACTCCCAGCCGACGCACAACCTAGACATCGGCATCGCACTGATAGCACGAAATGAAGGGCTGCTGCATACCGGCGACTCAGTCAAGATCCTGGCAGAGCACGTCAGGTGGTAATGGCTCAGCAATAATAACCATAGTTGGCTCCTGAAAACCGACAGTCACGGCACGAGCAGAAATGAAAAAAGGCCAACACAAGGTTGGCCTTTTTTCACTTACTGAAACGACTTATTCAGCCGATTCGTCTACAACTTCTGCATCCTCAGGACGGTCAACCAGCTCAACCAGAGCCAGCGGAGCATTGTCGCCCTTACGGAAGCCATACTTCAGCACGCGTACATAGCCGCCATTGCGGGCGTTGTAGCGCGGGCCGAGTACGTCAAACAGCTTAACCACGATATCACGATCGCGGGTGCGGTCGAAAGCCAAACGACGGTTGGCCAACGACGGCTTTTTACCGAGCGTGATCAACGGCTCGGCCACACGACGCAGTTCCTTGGCTTTCGGCAGTGTGGTCACGATCACTTCGTGACGCAACAGCGAGTTAGCCATGTTGCGCAGCATCGCCAGACGATGGCTGGTCGTGCGGTTCAGTTTACGATTACTGTAACGATGACGCATTGTTATGTCCTTTTATCTCAAACCTTACGGCTTTTCTAGCCCTGCCGGTGGCCAATTCTCCAGCTTCATACCGAGAGTCAGGCCTTTGGAAGCGAGAACTTCTTTGATCTCGTTCAACGACTTGCGTCCGAGGTTCGGAGTTTTCAGAAGCTCGGTTTCAGTACGCTGAATCAGATCACCGATGTAATAAATGTTCTCGGCTTTCAGGCAGTTGGCCGAACGAACCGTCAGTTCAAGATCGTCAACCGGACGCAGCAAGATCGGATCGATCGGCGGCGCCTTTTCAATGACTTCTTCAACCGCTGTACCACGGAGATCAGCAAAAATTGACAGCTGATCCATCAAGATGCGTGCCGCATTACGCACGGCTTGTTCCGGCTCGATAACACCATTGGTCTCAATATCAAGAACCAGGCGATCGAGGTCGGTACGTTGCTCAACACGAGCGCTTTCCACAGCAAAGCTTACACGGCGAACCGGCGAGAAGGAAGCATCCAGTTGAATCGTACCAATGGAACGATTGTCATCATGAGAAGAACGAGCAGAAACCGGTTGATAACCCCGGCCTTTCTCAATCTTGATCTCCATGTCGACCTTACCACCGGCAGAAAGATGACAAATCACATGATCAGGATTAATCACTTCTACATCGTGCGGTACGTCGATATCGCCAGCCAAGACAGCACCTTCACCTTCCTTTTTCAAGGAAAGGACGACACTGTCACGACCATGCAGTTTAAGCACTACGCCCTTGAGGTTAAGCAGGATATCCACGACATCCTCGCGAACACCATCAAGAGCGGAATACTCATGCAAAACGCCAGCGATAGTCACTTCGGTGGGAGCAAAGCCCGGCATCGACGACAGCAGAATACGGCGCAGCGAATTGCCCAAGGTATGGGCATAGCCGCGCTCGAACGGCTCCATCGACACACGTGCCGGGTCGCAGACACAGGTTGAACGTCGATGAGTCGAGGTTTCAGAAATTCCGAAGCGCTGTTTTGCATAGTCATTCCCTAAGAGCTAGCGATTACTTGGAGTAGAATTCCACAACGAGCTGTTCGTTGATATCGCTAGACAGTTCGGAACGTTCCGGAGCAGATTTGAAAGTACCTTCCATCTTGGTACTGTCAACAGATACCCAAGACGGGAAGCCAGATTGCTCGGCCAGAGACAAACCTTCAGCAATACGGGCTTGTTTCTTGGCTTTTTCACGGACAGACACTACGTCACCAGCTTTAACCGGAAAGACGGAATGTTAACGACTTGGCCGTTCACGACGATGGCCTTATGGCTTACCAACTGACGTGCTTCTGCACGCGTGGAGCCAAAGCCCATGCGATATACAACGTTGTCCAAGCGGGATTCGAGAAGTTTCAACAGGTTTTCACCCGTGGAACCCTTGCGGCGAACAGCTTCGGCAAAATAATTGCGGAACTGACGCTCAAGAACACCGTAAATACGACGGATTTTCTGCTTTTCACGCAGCTGGACGCCATAATCAGACAGACGGCTCTTACGGGCGCCATGCTGACCAGGAATGCTATCCAGTTTGCACTTGGAATCCAGTGCGCGACGCGCGCTCTTCAGGAAAAGGTCGGTGCCTTCACGACGAGCGAGCTTACATTTTGGGCCAATATAACGTGCCATGTTCTCACACTCTCCGAATTAGATACGACGTTTTTTGGGCGGACGGCAACCGTTGTGCGGTACCGGCGTCACGTCGGAGATGCTGGTAATCTTGAAACCCAGCGCGTTGAGTGCGCGAACAGCGGATTCACGACCAGGGCCCGGGCCCTTGATACGAACTTCGAGGTTCTTCACACCGTATTCTTGGGCAACTTTACCAGCGTGCTCTGCTGCTACCTGAGCAGCAAAGGGTGTACTCTTGCGCGAGCCCTTGAAACCAGCGCCGCCAGAGGTAGCCCAAGACAAAGCATTGCCTTGACGGTCGGTGATCGTGATGATGGTGTTGTTGAACGAAGCGTGCACATGCACGATGCCTTCGCTAACACTCTTGCGCACTTTCTTACGTACACGGGCAGCTGTGTTTGCTTTAGCCATTATCTGTGTTCCTTAAATTTACTTCTTTAAGCAATCGCCTTGCGCGGACCCTTGCGAGTACGAGCATTGGTGCGAGTGCGTTGACCGCGGCACGGCAAGCCACGACGATGGCGCAGGCCGCGATAGCAACCCATATCCATCAGACGTTTGATGCTCATAGTGATTTCACGGCGCAGATCACCTTCAACAGTGAACTTAGCCACTTCTTCACGCAGAGTTTCCATCTCGGCGTCAGTCAGATCCTTTACCTTGGTAGAAGGATTTACATTCGCTGCAGCACAAATCTGCTGCGCACGAGTCTGACCGATACCGTAAATTGCCTGCAGGCCAATGACGGCATGCGCATGATTGGGGATATTTACCCCTGCAATACGGGCCATAGTCTTCCCTTAAGCCTTAAGACCTTGAAAAGTTTGCGATTGTAACACGCAAAGACAGGGCTAACAAATGTTAGCCTTGCTTTTGCTTGTGACGAGGGTCCGTGCAGATCACGCGTACAACGCGATTGCGGCGGATAATTTTGCAATTACGGCAAATTTTCTTTACCGAGGGCTGTACTCGCATATCAGTTCCTTTCAATACTCAAAGAGCGAGTGCTTACATAAGCACGGAACACGATTCGGGCACGGGTTAAACCGTACGGAGTCAACGCCACCGTAACCTCATCACCAGCGAAATGCAGACAAACCTCGCCTGCATTTCTCCAGAGACATGTCGTAATACCACACATCAATGTTCAGTACCGTTTAGCAAAAACAGCTAAGCAGCTGTTTTACCAATCATATTCTGTACTTGGGTGGGTATTTCTTGGCCATAAACCCAGTGTGAATACGTGTATCAGCGGGGCTGATTATTGCCTTTGAAGTTAGCCTTCTTCAGCAAACTTTCGTACTGGTGCGACAGTACATAAGATTGAATCTGAGCCATGAAATCCATTGTCACCACAACAATAATGAGCAGTGAAGTACCACCGAAATAGAATGGAACATTCCACTTCAGAATCAGGAACTCAGGCAACAGACAAACCAGAGTGATGTAAAGAGCACCAACTAACGTCAGGCGAAGAATAATCTTCTCAATATAGCGAGAAGTCTGTTCACCTGGACGAATACCCGGGATAAATGCACCACTCTTCTTCAGGTTATCTGCCGTTTCCTTGGGGTTAAATACCAAGGCGGTATAGAAATAACAGAAGAAGATAATAGCCGTAGCATAGAGCAGTACATAAATAGGCTGCCCAGGATGCAACTTGTCAGAAACCCCCTTCAACCAACCCATGCCTTCAGTATTGCCAAACCAACCCAGCACAGTAGCTGGGAACAGGATAATACTGGAAGCAAAAATTGGAGGGATAACCCCAGCCATATTCAACTTTAGCGGCATGTGTGTACTTTGACCCTGCATCACTCGGTTACCGACTTGACGCTTGGCATAGTTCACCAACACCTTACGCTGACCACGTTCAGCGAAAACGACCAGATACGTGATCAGTATCACCGCCACAAACAGCAGAATGGCAAACAGGATAGGCAACGATCCCTGACTGGTTAGAGTCAGAGTTTTGCCAATCGCAGCAGGAACACCGGCAGCAATACCCGCACAGATAATCAGCGATATACCGTTTCCGATACCCCGCTCAGTAATCTGCTCACCCAACCACATCAAGAACATGGTTCCGGTTACGAGAGTCACTACCGTGGTGAGATAAAACTCCCACTGGGCAGTCACTACCAAGTTAGGCTGCTTGTAAAGCATCACCGCAATACCAAAGCTCTGGAATGTCGCCAACAAAACGGTGGCATATCGAGTGTATTGGGTAACTTTACGACGTCCCGCATCACCTTCCTTCTTCAACTGCTTCAAACTTGGCAAAACTTCTGAAGCCAGTTGAAGAATAATGGAAGCGGAAATATACGGCATGATGCCCAAGGCAAAAACCGTAAACCGAGACAAGGCACCGCCCGAGAACATGTTGAACATGTCGAGCAGGCCTGTCTGTGATGTGTGGAACAACTTCGCTAGTTCGGCAGGATTAATCCCGAGGCACCGGGATGTGGGCACCAATGCGATATACGATAAGTGCGCCAATCAAAAACCAGATGCGTTGTTTAAGATCACCAAACTTACTGGCATTTGCCACTAGAGAAGTATTCGCCACGTGTGTATGCCTTATTCAATGCTGCCACCGGCAGCTTCGATAGCAGCGCGAGCACCGGCTGTAGCGCCAATACCACGCAGCTTAACGGCACGTTCAATCTTGCCGGAAAGCACTACCTTGGCAACCAAAGTCTGAGTAGCAACCAAACCAGCCTGTTTCAGGGCGAGGAGATCAATTTCCTCGACCGGCAGCAGATTCAGTTCAGACAAGCGAACTTCAGCAACTTTGCCAGCAGTCAGCGATTTGAAACCACGCTTCGGCAGGCGACGTTGCAGCGGCATTTGACCGCCTTCAAAGCCTACTTTATGGAAACCACCAGCGCGGCTCTTCTGACCTTTGTGACCACGGCCAGAAGTTTTACCCAGAGCCACTGCCAATGCCACGACCTACACGGCGCTTGGCATGCTTGGGTAAGCACCCGGTTGAATGGTGTTCAGCAGCATTTGTTAGCCCTCGAATTTCAGCAGATAGCTGATCTTGTTGATCATGCCGCGGTTCTCAGGAGTATCGATCACTTCAACGGTCTGGTTGATTTTCTTCAGACCGAGACCACGGGCGCAAGCCTTGTGAGACTCCAGACGACCGATAAGGCTTTTGACCAGAGTCACCTTTACAGTCTTGGCGTTACTCATGCTCCACCCCGGGGATTTCCTCGACACTCAAACCACGCTTCGCAGCGATTTGGGCAGGAGTACACATTTTGCTCAGACCGTCCAGAGTTGCACGAACCACGTTGTACGGGTTGGTGGAACCATGGATCTTAGCCGAAACATTGTGAACACCCAGTGCATCAAAGATTGCGCGCATCGGACCACCAGCTTTCACACCGGCGCCATCTTTAGCGGGCTGCATGAAAACAGTGGTAGCACCATGTTTGCCAATGACATTGTGCAACAGGGTACCGTTTTTAAGCGGAACCTTGACCAGGGTGCGACGAGCCTGTTCCATTGCCTTTTGCACGGCAACCGGAACTTCCTTGGAACGTCCCTTGCCCATGCCAATACCGCCATCGCCATCACCCACCACGGTCAGGGCGGAGAAAGCCATGATACGGCCACCCTTGACTACCTTGGTGACGCGGTTGACGCTGATCATTTTTTCGATCAAACCGTCGCCACGATCTTCCATTTCGTGTTTAGCCATTCTTCACTCCGAATTAGAATACGAGACCGTGTTCGCGGGCTGCGTCAGCTAGGGCTTTCATACGACCATGGTATTTGAAACCAGAACGGTCGAAAGACACCTTCTCGATACCAGCTGCTTTGGCTTTTTCTGCAATACGCTTGCCAACCACAACCGCAGCAGCCACATTACCGCCATTAGAGAGTTCAGCACGTACTTCGGCTTCCAGCGAAGAAGCGCTAGCCAGTACCTTGCTGCCAGTCTCATCAATGATCTGAGCATAAATGTGGCTATTGGTGCGATACACGGCGAGGCGCACCATCTTGAGCTCCGCAATCCGAGCACGGGTTTTGCGTGCACGGCGGAGTCGAGCTTGTTTTTTGTCCATGTCAGAGCCTCAATTACTTCTTCTTGGTTTCTTTCAGAACCACGACTTCATCCGCATAGCGAACGCCCTTACCTTTATAAGGTTCCGGAGCACGATAAGCGCGGATTTCAGCGGCGACCTGACCCACGAGTTGCTTGTTAGCACCCTTGATCAGAACTTCAGTCTGAGTCGGGGTTTCCACTTTCACGCCTTCCGGCATTTTGTGGGCAACAGGATGAGAGAAACCCAAAGACAGGTTCAGGGTGTCACCTTGAGCTTGGGCGCGATAACCCACGCCGACCAGCTGCAGCTTTTTCTCAAAGCCTTTGGAAACACCAGTTACCATGTTATTCAGCAAGGCACGCAGAGTGCCAGACATGGCACGAGCAAACTTGCTATCGTTTTTGGCAGCGAAGGTCAGCTGGTTGTTATCCAGCTTAACGTCAACCTCTTCACACAACGGAGTGCTCAAGGTGCCCAAGGCGCCCTTGACGCTAACTTCCGCTGCGCCAAACTTAACTTCAACGGCCTTGGGGATCGCTACAGGATTCTTAGCTACGCGAGACATTTAACCAACCCCCTTAAGCTACTACGCAGAGCAGTTCACCACCGATACCGGCGGCACGTGCCTTGCGATCAGTCATGACACCTTTGGATGTGGACAAGATAGCCACGCCCAAGCCGTTCATAACTTTCGGGATTTCAGTCGAACCCTTGTATACACGCAAGCCGGGCGGGAAACACGTTCGATGCGTTCAATCACCGGACGGCCAGCATAGTACTTGAGTTGAATATCAAGAACAGGCTTCTTTTCTTCGCCAGCAACAGCGAAGTCTTCGATATAGCCTTCGTCTTTCAAAACCTGCGCAAG
Source organism: Paludibacterium denitrificans (assembly GCF_009707705.1). Classification (GTDB taxonomy): domain Bacteria; phylum Pseudomonadota; class Gammaproteobacteria; order Burkholderiales; family Chromobacteriaceae; genus Paludibacterium_A; species Paludibacterium_A denitrificans. The sequence goes on from NZ_WLYX01000001.1 coordinate 1,095,643, forward strand.
CGCAACTTTAAGTTTCGAAGACGGCATAGCAACAGCCACTTTAGAAGCGTGCTGGCCGTTGCGGATGCGGGTCAACATATCGGAAATAGGATCATGCATGCTCATTCTGTGTCTCCTATTACCAGCTGGCCTTCACAACACCCGGGATCTCGCCTTTCATGGCGATTTCACGAAGCTTGTTACGACCCAGACCGAATTTACGGAAAACGCCACGCGGACGACCAGTAACAGCACAACGACGACGTTGGCGAACCGGGCTAGCGTTACGCGGCAGTTGTTGCAGCTTCAGACGAGCAGCAAAACGCTCATCTTCAGACAGATTCTGATTGTTGATGATGGCGAGAAGCTCTTCGCGTTTGCCAGCATATTTCTTGGCCAGCTTTTCACGCTTCTCTTCACGGTTAATCAGTGCAAGTGTTGCCATGTGCTTAACCTTTGAACGGGAACTTGAAAGCAGCCAGCAAAGCGCGGGCTTCTTCGTCAGTTTTAGCCGTAGTGGTAATGGTAATGTTCATCCCGCGCAGAGCATCGATCTTGTCGTACTCGATTTCCGGGAAAATGATCTGTTCACGTACACCCATGTTGTAGTTACCACGTCCGTCAAAAGACTTGGCAGATACACCACGGAAGTCACGCACGCGCGGCAGCGCGATGGTTACCAGACGATCCGAGGAACTCGTACATACGTTCACGACGCAAAGTCACCTTGCAGCCGACCGGATAATCATCACGGATCTTAAAACCAGCAATGGACTTGCGTGCGGTTGTCACAACGGGCTTTTGGCCAGCAATCTTCTCCAGATCGCCAACAGCAAATTCCATAACCTTTTTATCGGCTACAGCTTCGCCAACACCCATATTGACAGTGATTTTCTCAATACGTGGGACTTCCATAATCGACTTGTAGCCAAACTGTTTTACCAGTTCAGGAACTACGCTGTCTTTGTAGAAATCGTAAAGACGTGCCATGTTATCTCCTTACGCCCCGATAACTTCGCCATTGGACTTGAACACGCGCACCTTACGGCCGTCTTCAAGAACCTTGAAGCCCACGCGGTCAGCCTTTTGGCTTGCCGGATTGAAAATCGCGACGTTCGATGCGTCAACAGGCATGGTCTTTTCAACGATGCCACCCGCAACACCACGGACCGGATTCGGCTTTTGGTGCTTCTTGGCAACATTCACGCCTTCCACAACCAGCTTGTCATCCAGAACACGCAGTACGGTGCCGCGCTTACCTTTGTCTTTGCCGGTGATTACTACTACTTCATCACCCTTGCGAATTTTGCGCATGCGGCCTCCTTACAGCACTTCCGGAGCCAGCGAAACGATCTTCATGAAGCGCTCGGTACGCAGTTCACGCGTAACAGGCCCGAAGATACGAGTGCCGATCGGCTCAAGCTTGGTGTTCAGCAAAACAGCAGCATTGCTGTCAAATTTGATCAACGAGCCATCCGGACGGCGCACACCTTTGGCGGTGCGAACCACAACGGCATTAAACACGTCACCTTTTTTGACGCGACCACGCGGCGCAGCATCTTTGATGCTCACCTTGATAATGTCGCCAACGCTTGCATAGCGACGCTTGGAACCGCCCAGCACTTTAATGCACATAACATGACGCGCACCAGTGTTGTCAGCGACCTCAAGCAAGGTCTGCATTTGGATCATTTGATTACCTTTCTATCCAACTTAACCCGTCACTTTCGCTTGATTCCGGCAGAGATACACCTTCAGCAAACGAAACGCCGCAGTAATCCGCGGCGTATCCAACGGCCAGTTTTGGACCCCGTAAGGGCAGAATTCCTACCCAACCGAGGCAGGAAAATGGCCATTATACAGAGGGCTTACACCCTCTGCAAGTTTTTACACTTGGCGTGATTTCTCAACCAGTGCAGTCACGACCCACGACTTGGTCTTCGAGAGAGGGCGGGATTCGCTGATAACCACGATATCGCCAGCCTTGAACTCGTTGTTCTCGTCATGTGCGTGGAACTTCTTAGAACGACGGATAATTTTACCGTAGATCGGGTGCTTTACTTTGCGCTCAACCAGGACGGTAACAGTCTTATCCATCTTGTCACTGACAACAGTACCGGTCAGTGTGCGGACCACTTTGGTTTCGCTCATCTTAAGCTACCTTTTCTTTCAGAACGGTACGTACACGAGCGATATCGCGACGTACTTTCTTCAGTTCAGAAGTCTTAGCGAGCTGCTGGGTGGCGTGCTGCATACGCAGGGCAAACTGTGCCTTCAGGAGGCTAAGCAGTTCGGCCTTCAGCTCGTCTACATTTTTGGCTTTCAGTTCGGACGCTTTCATTACTGACCTACCTGTCTAGTTACAAACACAGTGGCGATCGGCAATTTGGCTGCGGCCAAACGGAATGCTTCACGAGCGAGCTCTTCAGAAACACCATCCATTTCATACAGCATCTTGCCTGGCTGGATTTCGGCAACGTAGTACTCAGGACTACCTTTACCATTACCCATACGCACTTCTGCTTACTTGGTAGTGATCGGCTTATCCGGGAAAATACGAATCCAGATACGACCACCACGCTTGATGTGACGAGTCATGGCACGACGAGCAGCTTCGATCTGACGGGCAGTCAGACGGCCACGACCAATAGCCTTAAGACCAAAATCACCAAAGCTCACTTTGTTGCCACGAGTAGCAATACCCGTGTTGCGGCCTTTATGCTGTTTACGGTACTTGAGTCTAGTTGGCTGCAGCATTTCGAGCACCCTTTCTCGATTTCTTCTCGGTCGCGACCGGGGTAACTTGAACCTGACCAGGTTTCAACTCACCCTTGTAGACCCATACTTTGATACCAATGATCCCGTAGGTCGTTTTGGCTTCGGAAGTAGCATAGTCAACATCTGCACGCAAAGTGTGCAGCGGTACGCGGCCTTCGCGATACCATTCACTACGAGCGATATCGATACCGTTCAGACGACCAGAGCTCATGATCTTGATACCCTGAGCACCCATACGCATTGCATTTTGCATGGCACGCTTCATGGCACGGCGGAACATCACGCGCTTTTCCAGCTGAGAGGCAATGCTATCAGCAATGATCTGCGCATCCAGCTCAGGCTTGCGAACTTCTTCAATATTCACATGCACCGGCACACCAAGACGCTTTTGCAATTCTTGCTTCAGCAATTCGATGTCTTCGCCTTTTTTACCGATTACAACACCCGGACGGGCACTGTGGATGGTAATACGAGCGGACTTAGCCGGGCGTTCGATAATAACGCGGCCAACCGAAGCATGACCCAGACGCTTTTTCAGGAAATCACGAACTTCGATATCCTGCTTGAGCATCTCAGGGAAGCTCTGCGAATTGGCAAACCACTTGGAAGACCAGTTTTTGTTAACGGCAAGACGGAATCCCGTCGGATGAATCTTCTGACCCATTTCTTACCCCTTAATTGCCAACGGTCAACGAAATGTGGCAAGTCTGCTTTTCAATGCGGTTGCCACGGCCTTTTGCACGAGCCGTGAAACGCTTCAGACTAGCGCCCTTGTCCACGAAGATGCTCGTTACCGTCAAGGTATCGATATCAGCGCCCTCGTTATGCTCAGCGTTTGCAATAGCAGACTCGAGCACTTTCTTGACAATGGCAGCACCTTTCTTGGGGGAAAAGGCCAGAATATTCAGAGCTTGGTCGACGGGCTTGCCGCGTACCAAGTCAGCCACCAAACGACACTTTTGTGCCGACAGGCGAACACTTTTCAGATTTGCAGATACTCTCATCGCTTCACCTTACTTCTTCTTCGCCTTCTTATCGGCAGCATGGCCTTTGAAGGTACGAGTCAGCGAGAATTCGCCCAGCTTATGGCCGACCATATTTTCGGAAACATAAACAGGCACATGGGTGCGACCGTTGTGAACAGCGATGGTCATACCAATAAAGTCCGGCAGGACGGTCGAACGACGTGACCAAGTCTTGATCGGACGCTTATCTCCGGTTGCACGCACCGCGTCGACCTTCTTCAGAAGGTGCAGATCGACAAACGGGCCTTTTTTCTGCGAACGTGCCATATGTCAATTACCCTTTAGTGGAATTGCGACGGCGTACGATCATATTGTCGGTACGCTTGTTGCGGCGGGTACGGAAGCCCTTCGTAGGAGTACCCCACGGACTAACCGGAACACGACCTTCACCAGTACGGCCTTCACCACCACCATGCGGGTGATCAACCGGGTTCATGGCAACACCACGAACGGTCGGACGGATACCGCGCCAGCGAGTAGCACCAGCCTTACCCAGCTTGCGCAGGCTATGCTCTTCGTTACCCACTTCGCCAACCGTCGCACGGCAATCAACATGCACTTTGCGAATTTCGCCAGAACGCAAACGCAATTGAGCGTACACGCCTTCACGAGCCAGCAACATAGCGGAGGCGCCTGCAGAGCGAACCATTTGCGCGCCCTTGCCAGGTTGCAACTCGATGCAGTGGATGGTGGTACCAACCGGAATATTACGGATCGGCAGGGTGTTACCAGCCTTGATCGGCGCTTCCGCACCAGACAGCAGAACGGCACCCGGTTTCACACCGCGCGGAGCGATGATGTAACGGCGTTCGCCATCGGCATAGCACAGCAGTGCAATGTGGGCGGTACGGTTCGGATCGTATTCAACACGTTCAACTTTGGCCGGAATACCATCTTTATTGCGACGGAAGTCAACAATACGATAGTGCTTCTTATGACCACCACCCATATGACGGGTAGTGATATGACCATTGTTGTTACGACCGCCGGTAGAAGACTTCTTCTCCAGCAAGGCCGCATGCGGTGCACCTTTATGCAAGTCAGGATGAACCACCTTGACTACTGCACGGCGACCCGCGGAAGTCGGTTTTACTTTAACGATAGGCATGCTCTATCTCCTTACTCCGCAGCAACCGGGGTGGAAGTCAGATCAATTTCCTGACCTTTAACCAGGCTCACATAAGCCTTTTTCCAGTCTTTACGACGGCCAAACGAACGGCCAAAACGCTTGACCTTACCTTTGACATTAACAGTGGACACACCTTCAACCTTAACGTTGAACAGCAGTTCCACAGCGGCCTTGATTTCCGGCTTGGTGGCATCACCAGCAACACGGAACACGACTTGTTCAGCCTTTTCGGCGACCATCGTGCTCTTTTCGGAAACAACCGGAGCAAGAATTACTTGCAACAGACGTTCTTGGTTCATGCCCACTGCTCCTCCAGTTGTTTCACTGCATCACGAGTGATCACGATTTTCTTGAAACGAAGCAGGCTGTACGGGTCAGCTTGCTGAGCTTCAATCACCAGAACGTTCGGCAGGTTACGGGAAGAAAGATAGAGATTCTCATCCAGTTCACCGGTAATGAACAAAGCCTGATCCAAGCCCATGGATTTTACCTTGCCAACAAATTCTTTGGTCTTAGGCGTTTCCACAGACAGGGAATCAACAACGATCAGGCGTTCATCACGCACCAGCTGTGACAGAATAGCTGCCATACCAGCACGGAATGCCTTACGGTTCACTTTTTGAGTGTAGTTTTCGTCCGGGCTGTTCGGGAAAGCACGGCCACCACCACGCCAAACCGGAGATGCAGTCATACCGGAACGAGCACGGCCCGTACCTTTTTGACGCCACGGTTTTTTGGTGGAGTGATTAACTTCAGCACGAGTCTTCTGGGCACGATTTGCGCTACGAGCATTCGCCGAGAATGCAGTAACTACTTGATGCACCAGAGCTTCGTTATATTCACGACCGAACAGAACTTCGGAGGCCTGCAGGCTTTCAACAGCCTGACCTTGGGTATTGATTACTTTCAATTCCATCACGCACCCGCCTTCACGCTAGGACGCACGACAACATCACCGTTCTTGGCGCCGGTACAGCACCCTTAACCAGGATCAATTGACGTTCTGCGTCGATACGAACAATCTCGAGGCACTGAATGGTGCTCTTGACGTTACCGTACTGACCAGCCATGCGCTTACCCGGCAGTACACGACCCGGATCTTGCGCCTGACCGATGGAACCCGGCGAATTATGCGACAGCGAGTTACCATGGGAAGCACGGTTGGAGGAGAAGTTGTGACGCTTGATCACGCCAGAGAAACCCTTACCCTTGGAGGTACCGGTAATGTCAACCAACTGACCCACCGGAACACTTCAACGGAAATGGAATCACCAGCTTTGTAGTTGGACAGATCTTCAGCAGACAGAACGAATTCGTTCAGACCACGACCTGCCTCAACACCTGCCTTGGCAAAATGACCAGCCGCTGCCTTGGTGACGCGGTTAGCCTTGCGGGCGCCGAAGGTTACTTGAAGAGCAGAATAGCCATCAACTTCAGCAGTTTTGATTTGCGTGACGCGATTAGCAGACATGTCCAGCACAGTTACCGGGACGGCAGCGCCATCTTCAGCAAAAATGCGGGTCATGCCGACTTTGCGACCGACAAGACCTAAACTCATGTTTATTTCCTTTTGCAGGAGCCGATTACGATTGACCGGCAATCAAAAACAAAAGCGGACTCACCAAAATGGCGAGTCCGCTAATGTAGCACAAAAAATTTAAGCGCCGCAAGCACTTACGTACTTGCAGGCAGAACCTTGTGCTTATTGCAGCTTGATTTCCACATCGACGCCAGCAGGCAAGTCGAGTTTCATCAATGCATCAACGGTCTTGTCGGTCGGATCAACGATATCCATCAGACGCAGATGGGTACGAATTTCCAGCTGATCACGCGACGACTTGTTGACGTGCGGGGAACGCAGAACGTCGAAACGCTCGATTTTGGTCGGCAGCGGAACCGGGCCTTTAACTACGGCACCAGTGCGCTTAGCGGTTTCAACGATTTCCGGGCAGAACGGTCGATCAGGTTGTAATCGAATGCTTTCAGGCGAATGCGAATTTTTTGGCTCGACATGATAGCGTCCTAATTACTCGATGATCTTAGCAACAACACCGGCACCAACGGTACGGCCACCTTCGCGAATTGCGAAGCGCAGACCTTCTTCCATGGCGATCGGGGCAATCAGTTCTACGGTGATGGCTACGTTGTCACCCGGCATTACCATTTCCACGCCTTCGGCCAGCGATACGGCACCGGTCACGTCCGTGGTACGGAAGTAGAACTGCGGGCGGTAGTTGGCGAAGAACGGGGTGTGACGACCGCCTTCATCTTTGGACAGAACGTAAACTTCGGCACCGAACTTGGTGTGCGGGGTGATGGAACCCGGCTTGGCCAGTACTTGACCACGTTCTACGTCTTCACGCTTGGTACCACGCAGCAGTACGCCTACGTTGTCACCGGCTTGACCTTGATCCAGCAGTTTGCGGAACATTTCCACGCCCGTGCAGGTGGTCTTGCTGGTCGGCTTGATACCAACGATTTCGATTTCTTCACCGACTTTTACTACGCCGCGTTCTACACGACCGGTCACTACGGTACCGCGACCAGAGATGGAGAATACGTCTTCGATCGGCAGCAGGAACGGCTTGTCGATGGCACGTTCCGGGGTCGGGATGTAGGAATCCAGAGCATCAGCCAGACGGAAGATGGCCGGTTCGCCGATGTCGGATTGGTCGCCTTCCAGCGCTTTCAGGGCAGAACCCTTGATCAGCGGCAGGTCGTCGCCCGGGAAGTCGTAGGAAGACAACAGATCGCGGACTTCCATTTCCACCAGTTCCAGCAGCTCTTCGTCATCAACCATGTCGCACTTGTTCAGGAACACGATGATGTACGGTACGCCAACCTGGCGAGCCAGCAGGATGTGTTCGCGGGTTTGCGGCATCGGGCCGTCAGCAGCGGACACTACCAAGATAGCGCCGTCCATCTGGGCAGCACCGGTAATCATGTTCTTAACGTAGTCGGCGTGACCCGGGCAGTCTACGTGAGCGTAGTGGCGGGTTTCGGTTTCGTATTCTACGTGAGCGGTATTAATGGTAATACCACGAGCCTTTTCTTCCGGCGCGCTGTCGATCTGGGAGTAATCTTTGGCTTCGCCACCGAATTTCTTCGACAGAATGGTGGTGATTGCAGCGGTCAGCGTGGTTTTACCATGGTCAACGTGACCGATGGTGCCGACGTTTACGTGCGGTTTTGTCCGCTCAAATTTTTCTTTTGCCATTTTGCAAAAATCCTTAATTAAAGAACAATCAGACTAGGTTGGCCGAAAGGTTTCGGCCAACCTCAGCGCGCATTACTTCTTGGCTGCCATTACCGCTTCAGCAATATGCTTCGGCGCTTCGGAGTAGTGCTTGAACTCCATGGAGTACGTTGCACGACCCTGTGTGGCAGAACGCAGGTCGGTGGAGTAACCGAACATCTCAGCCAGAGGAACCTCTGCCTTGATCTTCTTGCCACCCAGACCATCGTCATCCATACCCTGAACGATACCGCGACGACGGTTCAAGTCACCCATCACGTCGCCCATGTATTCTTCCGGAGTTTCCACTTCCACGGCCATCATCGGCTCGAGGATGCACGGACCGGCACGACGCATGGCTTCCTTGAATGCCAGCGAGCTTACCAATTCGAAGGCGATCTGCGAAGAGTCGACATCGTGATAGGAACCGAAGGTCAGACGTACAGTCACGTCAACCACCGGGAAGCCTGCCAAGATACCGTTGTTCAGCGAGTTACGGATACCCTTGTCAACGGAAGGAATGAATTCGCGAGGAATCACACCACCCTTGATCTCGTCGATGAACTTGTAACCCTGACCTTCGCCAGACGGCTCCAGCGTGATCGTACAATCACCGTACTGACCCTTACCACCAGACTGCTTGGCATGCTTACCTTGCACGTCGGTAACAGTCTTGGTAATGGTTTCGCGGTAAGCAACCTGCGGAGCACCGACGTTGGCTTCCACGCCGAACTCACGCTTCATGCGGTCAACCAGAATTTCCGAGTGCAGTTCACCCATACCGGAAATAATGGTCTGGCCGGATTCTTCGTCAGTGCGCACGCGGAACGACGGGTCTTCCTTGGCCAAGCGGTTCAGGGCTACGCCCATCTTCTCTTGGTCGGCCTTGGTCTTCGGCTCAACAGCAACGTGAATCACCGGATCCGGGAACTCCATGCGCTCCAGAATCAGCGGGGAGTCAACATCACACAGGGTTTCACCGGTGGTAACGTCTTTCAGGCCGATACCAGCAGCGATGTCACCGGCGCGGACTTCTTCGATCTCTTTACGATCGTTGGCATGCATTTGCACGATACGACCGATACGTTCTTTCTTGCCCTTGATGGAGTTCAATACGGTATCACCGGATTTCACCACACCAGAGTAAACACGGAAGAACGTCAGCTGACCGACGTACGGGTCGTTCATCAGCTTGAATGCCAGAGCAGAGAATTTGGCATCGTCGGAGGCTTCGCGCGTGGTCGGCTGGCCATCCAGCGTTTCACCGGCAACCGGCGGAACATCAAGCGGGCTAGGCAGCAGATCAACGACTGCATCCAGCATGCGCTGAACGCCCTTGTTCTTGAACGCAGAACCGCACAGCATCGGCTGGATTTCGCAGCGCAGGGTACGCTGACGCAGACCATGAACGATTTCCTCTTCGGTCAATTCGCCTTCTTCGAGGTATTTGTTCATGGTGTCTTCGTCAACTTCCGCTGCCGCTTCAACCATTTTTTCGCGCCATTCTTCGGCAACGGACACCAGATCAGCAGGGATGTCGCCGTATTCGAAAGTCATACCTTGGGAAGCTTCATCCCAAATAATGGCTTTCATTTTCAGCAGATCAACCACACCGGTGAAGTTGTCTTCCGCACCGATAGGCACAACGATAGGTACCGGGTTACCACGCAGACGGGTTTTCACCTGATCAACCGCACGGAAGAAGTTGGCACCTTGACGGTCCATCTTGTTCACGAAGGCGATACGCGGAACCTTGTACTTGTTAGCCTGACGCCATACGGTTTCAGACTGAGGCTGTACACCACCCACAGCGCAATACACCATCACCGCGCCATCCAGCACACGCATGGAACGCTCTACCTCAATGGTAAAGTCCACGTGTCCCGGGGTATCAATGATGTTGAAGCGGTGTTCCGGGTACTGCAACGCCATACCCTTCCAGAACGTGGTGGTCGCAGCGGAGGTAATGGTAATACCACGCTCCTGCTCTTGTTCCATCCAGTCCATGGTGGCAGCGCCGTCGTGAACTTCACCAATTTTGTGGTTCACGCCGGTGTAAAACAGAATACGCTCGGTAGTGGTCGTCTTACCGGCGTCAATGTGAGCGGAGATACCGATATTACGGTAGCGCTCGATAGGAGTTTTCCTAGCCACGGCCGAAACCTTCCTGAGTGAGTTAGCTTAGAAACGGAAGTGCGAGAAGGCTTTGTTGGCTTCAGCCATACGATGCACTTCATCACGTTTCTTCATGGCACCGCCACGACCTTCGGCCGCGTCGATCAATTCACCAGCAAGGCGCAGGTCCATGGACTTCTCACCACGCTTACGGGCAGCATCACGCAACCAGCGCATTGCGAGCGCCATACGGCGGGCCGGACGAACCTCAACTGGAACCTGATAGTTAGCACCACCTACGCGGCGGCTCTTAACTTCGACAACCGGCTTGGCATTCGACAGGGCAGTGGTAAACACTTCCAGTGCGTTCTTGCCGGTTTTCTTTTCAATTTGGTCCAGCGCGCCGTAAATGATGCGCTCTGCAACGGATTTTTTGCCATCGATCATGACTACGTTCATGAACTTGGACAGGTCTTGGCTACCGAACTTCGGATCCGGCAGCACTTCACGCTTGGGGACTTCTCTGCGTCTTGGCATGGTAATTCCTTAATCTATTCAGTTGAGTTTGCACTCAAGACCACCCATCAGGAATGGCCACTTACTCGACGACATGACATCGCCGTGCGGCATCCAATTACTTAGGACGCTTAGCACCGTATTTGGAGCGAGACTGCTTACGGTCTTTAACACCGGCGGTATCCAGCGAGCCGCGAACGGTGTGGTAACGTACACCAGGCAAGTCTTTTACACGACCGCCACGGAGCAGCACTACGGAGTGTTCCTGCAGGTTGTGGCCTTCACCACCGATGTAGGAAATCACTTCGAAACCGTTGGTCAGACGAACCTTGCACACTTTACGCAATGCGGAGTTCGGCTTTTTCGGGGTAGTGGTGTAAACACGGGTGCACACACCACGCTTCTGCGGGCAAGCTTCCAGCGCAGGCACCTTGCTCTTCACGGTCAGAGCCGTACGGCCCTTGCGCACGAGTTGGTTAATGGTTGGCATTACTATCAGTTCCTAGTTGAGTCTCTAACAGCGGCAACATGCCGCCAGAAAGACGGAGGATTATATTTTAGTCAACATGTTACCGTCAATAAAAAGCACGCCGCCCTCAACGTTAACCGTTGAAAGGGCGGCGTTTTTTTAACACTTTAGCCTACAGCGGCAGTGTTCAGTCGTGACCTTCTGCAACATCGGCGGGGCTGCTTTCCAGCATTTGCGAATCCGCAGCGTCCAGACCGAGGTTCTGGCGACGACGTGAGCGGTGGTACGCCAGACCGGTACCAGCCGGGATCAGACGACCAACGATCACGTTTTCCTTCAAGCCACGCAGATCATCCTTCTTGCCCATGATGGCCGCTTCGGTCAGGACACGCGTGGTTTCCTGGAAGGAAGCTGCCGAGATGAACGAGTCGGTCGACAACGATGCCTTGGTAATACCCAGCAAGACATTGTCGAACTGCGCCGGTTCCTTGCCTTCGGCCAACATGCGGTCGTTGGTTTCCAGTACCTCGGCACGTTCTACCTGTTCACCCCGGATGAAGTCGGTATCACCGCTATCGGAGATGATCACGCGACGCAGCATCTGGCGAATGATCACTTCGATGTGCTTGTCGTTAATCTTCACACCCTGCAGTCGGTACACTTCCTGAACTTCCTGCACGATGTAACGGGCCAGCGCTTCGATACCCTGCAGACGCAGAATATCGTGCGGATCAACCGGACCGTCGACAATCGATTCACCACGGTTCACCACCTGACCTTCATGCACCAGAACGTGTTTGTCCTTCGGAATCAGGTTTTCGTTGGCGTTGCCTTCTAGATCAGTAATGATCAGGCGCTGTTTACCCTTGGTGTCCTTACCGAACGATACGGTACCGGTCACTTCGGCCAACATACCGGCATCTTTCGGCGAACGGGCTTCGAACAGCTCGGCCACACGCGGCAGACCACCGGTAATATCGCGGGTCTTGGAAGATTCTTGCGGGATACGGGCCAATACTTCACCCTTGCCCACTTCCTGACCATCGCGCACGGTAATGATGGCGCCAACCTGGAAGGTAATGGATACCGAAGCATCGGAACCTGCCAGTTTGACTTCGTTACCGTTGTCATCCAGCAGTTTCACCAACGGACGCAGCATTTTCGACTGCGAACCGGCACGACGTTTCGGATCAATCACCACCAGCGTGGACAGACCCGTTACTTCATCGGTCTGCTTGGCAACGGTATTACCCTCTTCGACGTTCTCGAACTTCACGCGGCCAGCGTATTCGGTAATGATCGGACGGGTGTGCGGATCCCAGGTCGCCAGTACGGTACCCGCCTTGATCTGCAGACCGTCGGTTACCATCAGCGTAGCGCCATACGGTACTTTGTGACGTTCGCGCTCACGGCCCATGTCGTCATGGATCACCACTTCACCAGAGCGCGTGATCACGATCAGCTCGCCCTTGGTGTTGGCAACATAACGCATCTGGCTGGAGAAACGTACGGTGCCGTTGGACTTGGCTTCCACTTGGCTAGCAGCAGCATTTCGCGATGCGGCACCACCGATGTGGAAGGTACGCATGGTCAGCTGGGTACCCGGTTCACCAATCGACTGAGCAGCAATCACACCCACTGCTTCGCTGAAGCTGTTGACGCGTTTACCACGCGCCAGATCGCGACCATAGCACTTGGCGCACAGACCGAAGCGCGTATCGCAGGTAATCGCCGTACGAACCTTGACTTCATCGATACCCAGTGCTATCGATCTTGTCGACCAGATTTTCATCCAGCAAGGTACCGGCTTCGATCACGGTTTCACCGCTGGACGGATCGATGATATCAACGGCAGCGGTACGGCCGAGAATGCGATCACGCAAGGCCTCGATTACGTCACCACCTTGCAGCACGGCCTTCATTACGAAGCCATTGGAGGTACCGCAATCGTCTTCGATCACCACCAGATCCTGCGTCACATCCACCAGACGACGGGTCAGGTAACCGGAGTTAGCCGTCTTCAAGGCGGTATCCGCCAGACCCTTACGAGCACCGTGAGTCGAAATGAAGTACTGCAGTACCGTCAGACCTTCGCGGAAGTTGGCGGTAATCGGCGTTTCGATAATCGAGCCATCCGGCTTGGCCATCAAACCCCGCATACCGGCCAGCTGCTTGATCTGGGCGGCAGAACCCCGCGCGCCCGAGTCGGCCATCATGTAAATGGAGTTGAACGACTCTTGATCGACTTCCTTGCCTTCGCGGTCCAGCACCTTCTGCTTGGACAGCTCGTCCATCATGGCCTTGGCGATCTTGTCGCCGGTGCGGCCCCAGATATCCACAACCTTGTTGTAGCGTTCGCCCTGGGTCACCAGACCTTGACGGTACTGTTCCTCGATTTCCTTGACTTCCTTGTTGGCTTCGGCCAACAGCTCCGGCTTCTTGCGCGGCACCAGCATGTCGTCCACGCAGATGGAAATACCACCACGCGTCGAGAAGGCATAACCGGTATACATCAACTGGTCGGCGAAAATGACGGTATCGCGAATACCGCACAGGCGGAACGACGAGTTGATCAGCTTGGAAATTTCTTTCTTCTTGAGCGCCTTGTTGATGTGCTCAAAGCTGAGGCCCTTCGGCAGGATGTCGGACAGCAGCGCACGGCCCACCGTGGTGTTGTAGCGCTTGTATACCGGCTGGAATTCGCCCTGCTCGTCTTTTTCCCACTCGCGCAAACGCACGGTGATCTTGGTGCCAAGCTCGACCTGACGGGTTTCGTAAGCGCGATGCACTTCCTTGGTGTCGGCCAACATCATGCCTTCACCGGTACCGTTGATCTTGTCGCGGGTCATGTAATACAGACCCAACACGATATCCTGCGACGGTACGATGATCGGGTCGCCGTTGGCTGGAGACAGCACGTTGTTGGTAGCCAGCATCAGGGTGCGGGCTTCCATTTGTGCTTCCAGACTCAGCGGCACGTGAACAGCCATCTGGTCACCGTCAAAGTCGGCGTTGAAGGCAGTACAAACCAGCGGGTGCAGCTGGATGGCCTTGCCTTCGATCAGAACCGGCTCGAATGCCCTGGATACCCAGACGGTGCAGCGTCGGCGCACGGTTCAGCATGACCGGATGTTCGCGGATGACGTCTTCCGGGATATCCCAGACTTCCGGCACTTCCTGTTCAACCAGCTTCTTGGCCGCCTTGATGGTGGAGGCCGGCCCATCACTTCCAGTTTGTGGAAGATGAACGGTTTGAACAGTTCCAGTGCCATCTTTTTCGGCAGACCGCACTGGTGCAGGCGCAGGGTCGGGCCTACGGTAATCACGGAACGACCAGAGTAGTCGACGCGTTTACCCAGCAAGTTCTGACGGAAGCGACCGCCCTTACCCTTGATCATGTCGGCCAGCGACTTCAGCGGACGCTTGTTGGCGCCCGTCATGGCCTTGCCGCGACGACCGTTGTCCAGCAGCGAGTCAACCGATTCTTGCAACATGCGCTTTTCATTGCGCACGATGATGTCCGGCGCGCGCAGCTCCAGCAGACGCTTCAGACGGTTGTTACGGTTGATGACGCGGCGATACAGATCGTTCAGGTCGGAAGTGGCAAAACGGCCACCATCCAGCGGTACCAGCGGGCGCAGTTCCGGCGGCAATACCGGCAGCACTTCCAGGATCATCCATTCCGGCTTCATGCCGGAGCGTTGGAAGGCTTCCAGCACTTTCAGGCGCTTGGCAATCTTCTTGATCTTGGTGTCGGAATTGGTGGCTTCCAGTTCGCGGCGCAGCGTTTCGATTTCGGTGTCGAGGTTCAGCTTGCGCAGCAGTTCGCGCACAGCTTCGGCCCCCATCATGGCAACGAACTCTTCGCCGTACTGGTCTTCCTTGTCGAGGAAGTCTTCCTCGGTCAGGATCTGACGATACTGCAGCGGGGTCATGCCCGGATCGGTCACGACATACGCTTCAAAGTACAGTACGCGTTCGATATCGCGCAGGGTCATGTCGAGCACCATGCCCAAACGGGATGGCAGGCTCTTCAGGAACCAGATGTGTGCGGTCGGGCTGGCCAGTTCGATGTGGCCCATGCGCTCACGGCGCACTTTGCTGAGCGTCACTTCCACGCCGCACTTCTCGCAGATCACACCGCGATGCTTGAGGCGTTTGTATTTGCCGCACAGGCATTCGTAATCTTTTACCGGGCCGAAGATTCGGGCGCAGAACAAGCCGTCGCGTTCCGGTTTGAAAGTACGATAGTTGATGGTTTCCGGTTTTTTGACTTCACCGTACGACCGAGGAGCGGATCGTGTCGGGCGAAGCGATGCCGATCTTAATCGCATCAAACTCTTCTTCTTGCGTTACTTGCTTAAAGAGGTCGAGCAGAGCTTTCATTGCGTCTCCAGTCAGGAGACCGCTTCTCGGTCAAGGTTGGCCGAAAAGCGGTGGGTCCTAATTAATAGCGTTCCGGTCGATGTCGAGGCCAAGCGAGCGGATTTCCTTCACCAATACATTGAAGGATTCCGGCATCCCGGCGTCAATCTTGTGCTCGCCCTTGACGATGTTTTCGTAAACCTTGGTACGGCCGGTCACGTCATCCGACTTCACAGTCAGCATTTCCTGCAGCGTGTAGGCGGCGCCGTAAGCTTCCAGCGCCCACACTTCCATCTCACCGAAACGCTGACCACCGAATTGCGCCTTACCACCCAGCGGCTGCTGCGTTACCAGCGAGTACGGACCGGTGGAACGGGCGTGCATCTTGTCATCAACCAAGTGGTGCAGCTTGAGGTAGTGCATCACGCCAACCGTCACCTTGCGATCGAAGGCTTCGCCAGTGCGGCCATCATGCAGGGTGAGCTGGGTCTTGGATTCGTTGAAGCCCAGTTGCTGGGTCAGTTCATCCTCATCCGGGAAAGCGAGACTGAGCATGTGCTTGATCTCGGATTCCTTGGCACCATCAAATACCGGCGTGGCAAACGGCATACCGCGACGCAGGTTTTCGGCCAACATGCGGACTTCGTCATCCGACAGCGAAGCGATGTCTTCGGTCTTGCCGGTGTCGTTGTAGATGTGTTCCAGATAGTCACGCAGCTCACCGATGGCACGTTGTTCACGCAGCATGCGGTCGACGCGTTCACCGATACCCTTGGCGGCCCAGCCCAAGTGCACTTCCAGAATCTGACCGATGTTCATCCGCGACGGTACGCCCAGCGGGTTCAGTACGATGTCGACCGGACGGCCATCGCCCATGTACGGCATGTCTTCGATCGGCAGAATGCGGGAAACCACACCCTTGTTACCGTGACGACCGGCCATCTTGTCACCGGCTTGCAGACGACGTTTCACGGCCAGATAGACCTTGACCATCTTCTGTACGCCCGGCGGCAGTTCGTCGCCTTGCGTCAGCTTGCGCTTCTTGTCTTCAAACTTGAGGTCGAATTCTTCGCGCTTCTGAACCAGGCTTTCCTTGATCAGTTCCAGCTGCTTGGCGATATCCTCATCGGCCATGCGAATGTCGAACCAGTCGTGCTTGGACGGCAGGCTAGCCAGATATTCGGCGTCGATCTCGGTACCCTTGGCCAGACGCTTCGGACCACCATTGGCAGCCTTGCCAACGATCAGGCGTTCGATACGGCTGAAGGCATCGTTTTCGAAAATACGCAGCTGGTCGTTCAAGTCCAGACGGTAGCGCTTCAGTTCGGCATCAATGATGGACTGGGCACGTTTGTCGCGCTCGATCCCTTCACGGGTAAACACCTGCACGTCGATAACCGTGCCCACGGTGCCGGTCGGCACACGCAGACTGGTGTCTTTAACGTCAGACGCCTTCTCGCCAAAGATGGCGCGCAGCAGCTTCTCTTCCGGGGTTAGCTGGGTTTCACCCTTCGGTGTTACCTTGCCCACCAGTACGTCGCCAGCTTCCACTTCGGCACCGATGTAAACGATACCGGATTCATCCAGTCGGCCAGCCATGCGTTCGGACAAGTTCGGAATATCACGGGTGATTTCTTCCGGCCCCAGCTTGGTGTCACGCGACACCACCGACAATTCTTCGATGTGGATCGAGGTGTAGCGGTCTTCTGCCACCACCTTTTCCGAAATCAGAATCGAGTCTTCGTAGTTGTAACCGTTCCACGGCATGAAGGCGATGGTCATGTTCTGACCCAGCGCCAATTCGCCCAGATCGGTCGAGGCGCCATCAGCCACTACGTCACCACGTTCCAGTACGTCACCCTTCTTCACCACCGGACGCTGGTTGATGTTGGTGTTCTGGTTGGAACGGGTAAATTTGGTCAGGTTGTAGATGTCGACACCCACTTCACCGGCCACGGCTTCATCGTCGTTCACGCGTACCACGATACGGGTTGCATCGACGTAATCCACCACGCCACCGCGGCGTGCGACAACAGAAGTACCCGAGTCAACCGCTACCGGGCGTTCAATACCGGTACCGACAAACGGTTTTTCCGGGCGCAGGCACGGTACGGCCTGACGCTGCATGTTGGCACCCATCAAGGCACGGTTGGCGTCATCGTGTTCCGGGGAACGGAATCAGCGAAGCGGCCACCGATACCACCTGACCGGTTGCCACGTCCATGTACTGCACGCGGTCCGGCGTGGAGAGGATGGTTTCACCCTTT
This sequence comes from Paludibacterium denitrificans, assembly GCF_009707705.1. GTDB lineage: Bacteria > Pseudomonadota > Gammaproteobacteria > Burkholderiales > Chromobacteriaceae > Paludibacterium_A > Paludibacterium_A denitrificans. The sequence goes on from NZ_WLYX01000001.1 coordinate 1,113,521, forward strand.
TCACGGCAGGTTACCAGTTCGTCAATCAAGGTACCGTTTTCGTCCAGCTCGGCGTTGGCCTGAGCGATGACATAACGGCCTTCTTCAATGGCAGACAGGTAATCGATCTCGTTAGTTACCTTGCCATCAACAACCTTGCGGTACGGCGTTTCCGGGAAGCCATACTGGTTGGTACGCGCATAAACCGACAGCGAGTTGATCAAACCGATGTTCGGGCCTTCCGGCGTTTCAATCGGGCAGACACGGCCATAGTGGGTCGGGTGTACGTCACGTACTTCAAAACCGGCACGTTCGCGCGTCAAACCGCCCGGACCCGGGGCCGATACGCGGCGCTTGTGGGTAATTTCGGACAGCGGGTTGGTCTGGTCCATGAACTGCGACAACTGGCTGGAACCGAAGAACTCCTTGATCGCCGCCGATACCGGCTTGGCATTGATCAGGTCATGCGGCATCAGGTTGTCGGATTCAGCCTGGTTCAGGCGTTCCTTCACAGCACGTTCAACACGCACCAAGTAAGGCGCGGAATTGGTTTTCGGCCAACTCACCCACCGAACGCACGCGACGGTTACCCAAGTGATCGATATCGTCGACTTCACCGCGGCCATTGCGCAGTTCGCACAGAATGGCGATAACCGACACGATGTCTTCGGTGGTCAGCGTGCCATCCATGACGTCACGGCGACCGGCAAATTTCTCACCGATCAGCAGCTTGAACCACTCCGGTGTCTTGTCATCAAACTTGTACTGATAGGTACGAGTGTTGAACTTCATGCGACCAACACGCGACAGATCGTAGGTGTCTTCGCTGAAGAACAGGCGCTGAAACAGCTGCTCGACCGCATCTTCGGTCGGCGGCTCACCAGGACGCATCATGCGATAGATGGCGACGCGTGCCTGCAGTTGGTCCAGGCTGTCATCCGTACGCAGGGTTTGCGCGATGTAGGCGCCCTGATCCAGATCGTTGGTAAACAACACGTCGATCTGCTCGACTTCGGCCAACGCCAGCTTGGCCAGCGCTTCTTCCGTAACCTCATCATTGGCACGGGCGATCACTTCACCGGTATCGGTGCTGACCACGTTGTGGGCCAATACTTTGCCCAGCAGCACGTCGGTAATAACACTTCGATGCGATCCAGCTCGGCTGTCTGGATATCGCGGATATGCTTGGCGGTGATGCGCTTGTCTTTGGCAACAATCAGCTTGCCATCCGGCCAACGATATCGAACTTGGCCACTTCGCCCTTCAGGCGTTCCGGCACTACCTTCAGGAACACACCATCCTTGGACAGGTAGAAAGTATCGAAGCTGTAGAACTCGGACAGGATCTGTTCGTTAGTGTAGCCCAGCGCTTTAAGCAGAATCGTCACCGGCATCTTGCGGCGACGGTCGATACGGAAGTACAGCAGGTCTTTCGGATCGAACTCGAAATCCAGCCAAGAGCCGCGGTAAGGAATCACGCGGGCAGAGAACAGCAGCTTGCCGGAAGAATGGGTCTTACCGCGATCATGCTCGAAGAACACACCCGGGGAGCGGTGCAACTGAGAAACGATGACGCGCTCGGTACCATTGATGATGAACGAACCGTTGGTCGTCATGAGCGGAATTTCGCCCATGTATACCTCGTTCTCGCGCACTTCCTTCACCACCGGCTTGGACGATTCTTTATCGAAAATCGTCAGGCGGATACGAGCACGCAACGGTGCCGCAAAGGTAATGCCGCGCAGTTGGCATTCCTGTACGTCAAACGGCGGCTCGCCAAGGATGTAGTGAGCAAAGTCCAGACGAGCATAGCCATTGTGGCTGATGATCGGAAAAATGGACTTGAACGCGGCCTGAAGACCAACATCCTTGCGCTGATCTAGCGGGACACCCAGTTGGAGAAATTCTGCGTAGGAATCAATCTGGGTCGCCAACAGGAATGGGACATCGAGAACACTGGCGCGTTTCGCAAAGCTTTTACGAATCCGCTTTTTCTCAGTAAACGAATAACTCATAGAGTCTCCATCGAGGTGTGGTGGCGCAAGAAACCAAAAGTCAGCAGCCACGCTCAATAATTGCTGGCTTTTACCTTCTTCGTTTCGGCCAACCACAAGCGCAATAAGGCTGGCGGATTTCTCCGCCAGCCTCACCATCTTCTTTTATAGAAGATTATTTGATTTCAGCCTTGGCACCGGCGTCAGTCAGTTGCTTCAGAATATCTTCGGCTTCAGCCTTGGCTACGCCTTCCTTGACAGTCTTAGGAGCGCCGTCTACCAGATCCTTGGCTTCTTTCAGGCCCAGACCGGTAATAGCACGAACAACCTTGATCACGTTAACTTTCTGATCGCCAGCAGCGTTCAGAACAACGTCAAACTCGGTCTTTTCTTCAGCAGCAGCAGCGCCACCAGCAGCCGGGCCAGCAACGGCAACAGCAGCAGCGGAAACGCCGAACTTTTCTTCGAACGCCTTAACAAGGTCGTTCAGTTCCATAACGGTCAGACCAGCAACGGCCTCGAGGATGTCTTCTTTGGTGATTGCCATGTGAAAATCTCCTGAATTCTATAAGAATCAAATAAGTTAAGCGGCTTCGGCTTGTTTCTCTGCGAGTGCGGCCGGGGCGCGGGCAAAGCCAGCCACCGGAGCCTGCATAACGTAGAGAAGCTTGGACAGCAGTTCTTCGCGGCTCGGGATGGAAGCCAGCTCAGCAACCTGAGCAGCAGTCAACACCGGCCGTTATAGGAACCACCTTTGACGATGATCTTATCGTCAGCCTTGGCAAATTGATGCAGCACCTTGGCAGCAGCAACCGGATCGGCGGAAATACCGTAAACGAGGGGGCCAACCATTTGGTCAGCCAGACCTTCGAATGCAGTACCAGCCACGGCGCGACGTACCAGCGTGTTCTTCAGAACGCGCAGATACACACCGTTCTCACGTGCTTGCGCACGGAGTTTGGTCATGCTGCTTACCTCGATGCCCCGATATTCAGCGATTACGAGCGTTTGGGCATCTACCAATTGGGCAGATACTTCGGCTACGACCGCCTTTTTATCTTCGATATTGAGACTCAAGGTCTATCTCCTAGACTGAAATGAAACGGAAAATCCGTTTCGCTTAGCAGCGGCGACCTTTTCAGGAGACATCATAAAGAGAGGGAATCTGGTGCTCATGGGCGGAATTGAACTGCCGACCTCTCCCTTACCAAGGGAGTGCTCTACCCCTGAGCTACATGAGCCCTGAAAATCTTCAGAAGCCTACTTTCGGGTACACCATCTGCGTAGGATGCTGAATTCAGCGATTAAGCCTTGCGGCACCTACGGTCTTTGACAATCTGGTGGGCACAAAGCCCACCAGCCCAAAGCCTTTGGCAGGATTCAACCCGCCAGACCACACGTCAAATCAAGCAACGGTGGTGGTATCGATGCGAACGCCTACACCCATGGTGCTGGATACAGCGATCTTTTTCAGGTACTGGCCCTTGGATGCAACCGGCTTGGCTTTTACCAAAGCATCAACCAGTGCAGTCAGGTTTTCACGCAGCGCTTCGGCTTCGAAAGAAGCACGACCGATCGTGGCATGAACGATACCAGCCTTGTCAGTACGGTACTGCACCTGACCAGCCTTGGCGTTTTTCACAGCCTCAGCCACGTTCGGGGTTACAGTACCAACTTTCGGGTTCGGCATCAGGCCACGCGGACCAAGAATCTGACCCAGTTGACCAACAACACGCATCGCATCCGGAGAAGCGATTACCACGTCGAAGTTCAGGTTACCGGCCTTGACTTCAGCAGCCGGTCGTCGAAACCGACAACATCAGCGCCAGCAGCCTTGGCAGCTTCAGCATTTGCACCTTGTGCAAATACGGCAACACGTACCGACTTGCCAGTACCACGCGGCAACACTACGGAACCACGTACAACCTGGTCGGATTTACGCGGATCCACACCCAGATTAACAGCCACGTCAACGGACTCGTCAAACTTGGCGGTAGCAGCACCTTTTACCAGCGCCAGAGCTTCATCCACAGCGTACAGCTTGTTGCTGTCAACCGAAGCCTTCAGCGCTTTGATACGTTTGGAAACCTTAGCCATTTACACGCCCTCCACATCAAGACCCATGGAGCGGGCAGAACCGGCGATGGTACGTACCGCTGCATCCAGATCAGCAGCCGTCAGATCGGGCTGCTTGGTCTTGGCAATCTCTTCCAGCTGGGCACGGGTAACCTTGCCCACTTTCTGAGTATTGGCACGCGGGCTACCGCTCTTGATCCCAGCAGCCTTCTTCAACAGAATGGATGCTTAAGCGGGGTCTTCATCACAAAAGTGAAGGACTTGTCCGCATAAGCAGTAATCACAACAGGAATCGGCAGGCCCGGCTCAACACCTTGAGTCTGAGCGTTGAACGCCTTGCAGAATTCCATGATATTCAGACCACGCTGACCAAGAGCCGGACCGATCGGGGGAGATGGGTTAGCCTTACCAGCGGGCACTTGCAGCTTGATATAGCCGACAATTTTTTTTGCCACGATTAAACTCCTAAAACGGGTATAGCGCGAGCGGGCGCTCGCTTCCCAGACGAAAGCGCAATATTGTATACGCCTTCAACCACAAAGCCAAGTAGAAATAACTGCTTACAGTTTTTCTACCTGACTGAAATCCAGTTCTACCGGGGTATCGCGACCAAAGATCTGCACCGAGACACGCAACTTGTTGCGCTCGTAATTGACCTCATCGACACTACCGTTGAAATCATTGAACGGACCATCAATGACACGTACTTTTTCACCCACTTCGAACAGCACTTTAGGTTTCGGCTTCTCAACGCCTTCCTGAATCTGCTGCATGATGGCATCGACTTCCTTCTTGGAAATCGGCGCCGGGCGGTTGGCGGTCCCACCGACAAATCCGGTTACCTTCGGTGTACTTTTCACCAAGTGCCAAGTATCGTCGGTCATTTCCATTTCCACCAGCACGTAGCCGGGGAAGAATTTACGCTCGGTAATTGAACGACGGCCATTCTTGATGTCCACCACTTCTTCTACCGGCACCAGAACCTGACCGAACAAATCGGCAACTTCAGAACGGTCGATGCGCTCACGCAGCGCCTTTTGCACGCTCTTCTCAAATCCCGAATAGGCGTGAACCACATACCAGCGCTTTGCCATTATCTACCTCGACCGAGAATCACATCATAAAACAACCAGGAGAGACTCGAATCTACGCCCCACATGAACAGGGCCAAGACGAAGACAAACACAAAGACCATACCGGTCATCTGCAACGCCTCTTTCCGGTTGGCCAAACCACTTTGCGAGCTTCCGCCACTGACTCGTGCGCATAACCCACAAACGACTTGCCGGGCACGGACAGCCATACCACGCCAGCAGCCAAGGCCACTGAAACGATAAAGGCCAACGCGCGCAGCAACCCTTGCGTATCGGGAATCAGGTAAAAACCGACGATGCTTAAGCCACCACGATAAGGCCAGCCAGAGCCAGCTTGATTTTGTCTTGCAATTCCATGCGGGATATTCTCAGCGCGTATGCGACAAAGACCAACCGGCGCTTGCGCGCCGGTTAGTCTTACTTGGCAGGCCGGGAGGGTCTCGAACCCCCAACCCTCGGTTTTGGAGACCGATACTCTACCAATTGAGCTACTGGCCTATAACCGATTATCGATTACTCGATGATCTTAGCAACAACACCGGCACCAACGGTACGGCCACCTTCGCGAATTGCGAAGCGCAGACCTTCTTCCATGGCGATCGGGGCAATCAGTTCTACGGTGATGGCTACGTTGTCACCCGGCATTACCATTTCCACGCCTTCGGCCAGCGATACGGCACCGGTCACGTCCGTGGTACGGAAGTAGAACTGCGGGCGGTAGTTGGCGAAGAACGGGGTGTGACGACCGCCTTCATCTTTGGACAGAACGTAAACTTCGGCACCGAACTTGGTGTGCGGGGTGATGGAACCCGGCTTGGCCAGTACTTGACCACGTTCTACGTCTTCACGCTTGGTACCACGCAGCAGTACGCCTACGTTGTCACCGGCTTGACCTTGATCCAGCAGTTTGCGGAACATTTCCACGCCCGTGCAGGTGGTCTTGCTGGTCGGCTTGATACCAACGATTTCGATTTCTTCACCGACTTTTACTACGCCGCGTTCTACACGACCGGTCACTACGGTACCGCGACCAGAGATGGAGAATACGTCTTCGATCGGCAGCAGGAACGGCTTGTCGATGGCACGTTCCGGGGTCGGGATGTAGGAATCCAGAGCATCAGCCAGACGGAAGATGGCCGGTTCGCCGATGTCGGATTGGTCGCCTTCCAGCGCTTTCAGGGCAGAACCCTTGATCAGCGGCAGGTCGTCGCCCGGGAAGTCGTAGGAAGACAACAGATCGCGGACTTCCATTTCCACCAGTTCCAGCAGCTCTTCGTCATCAACCATGTCGCACTTGTTCAGGAACACGATGATGTACGGTACGCCAACCTGGCGAGCCAGCAGGATGTGTTCGCGGGTTTGCGGCATCGGGCCGTCAGCAGCGGACACTACCAAGATAGCGCCGTCCATCTGGGCAGCACCGGTAATCATGTTCTTAACGTAGTCGGCGTGACCCGGGCAGTCTACGTGAGCGTAGTGGCGGGTTTCGGTTTCGTATTCTACGTGAGCGGTATTAATGGTAATACCACGAGCCTTTTCTTCCGGCGCGCTGTCGATCTGGGAGTAATCTTTGGCTTCGCCACCGAATTTCTTCGACAGAATGGTGGTGATTGCAGCGGTCAGCGTGGTTTTACCATGGTCAACGTGACCGATGGTGCCGACGTTTACGTGCGGTTTTGTCCGCTCGAACTTTTCCTTAGCCATGGCAAATTTCCTGAAATCCGAAATAAAAGTAAGCGATGGTGCCCATGGGCAGAATTGAACTGCCGACCTCTCCCTTACCAAGGGAGTGCTCTACCCCTGAGCTACATGGGCCCTAAACTGGCAAAAACGCTTGGAGCGGGTGAAGGGAATCGAACCCTCATCGTAAGCTTGGAAGGCTTCTGCTCTACCATTGAGCTACACCCGCCCATCACGACCACGGACGACCTAAACATCACGCCGCCAAGACGCCTAAAAGTATTCTGGTGGAGGGAGAAGGATTCGAACCTTCGAAGGCAGAGCCGTCAGATTTACAGTCTGATCCCTTTGACCGCTCGGGAATCCCTCCTGAAAGAGACCCGAATATTATAGAAGCCCCCCAACTCCGTCAACACTTTCTGCTAAAAAATTTCAGTTTTTTCATTAGCGCCAAAACCAACGCCCCGTCGGCACGAGGCTCTGACGGGGCGTTGGTTTTATACATCAATGACTTAGCCGAATCAGGCCTTGCCGGAGATGACCAGATACTTCTGGTACAGCTCATCCTGGGTTTCCGGATGATTGGGATCCAGCGGGATGCAATCGACCGGACAGACTTGCTGGCATTGCGGTTCGTCGTAGTGACCAACGCACTGGGTACAGAGGTTGGGGTCGATCTGGTAGATTTCCTCACCCTGCGAAATGGCGTTGTTCGGACATTCCGGTTCACACACGTCGCAATTGATGCACTCGTCGGTAATCATCAAAGACATAGTAATTTCCTCAAGTATTCACAGTATGGATTCTGGCATTCGCCCGGTGGGGTCGCAAGTCCACCCCGTTATATTGTTATGCTGGCTGCTCGCCCGTCGGTGGCAACGCTTGATCTGGTTCGCCGGGCGTCAACAAGCCGTAGCGCACCACTCCGGCCTTGTCGTGCCGTAACACATCCCAGCCAGAAATCGGCAGGCCAATGACGGGTCTCTATATATAGATAACCGTTTTCGGCCAACCGGGTTTTGATCAAGGGCAGAACTTGCTCAAGCAAGTTGGAATCGTAGGGCGGATCAAGGAAGATCACGTCGAACGTTTCGCGGCTACTCTTTAGATACATCAGCGCATCCATCGGCACGATGTCAATGTGGTTGGCGCCCAGCACTTGCCGATTGGCTTTGAGCGCTTCTTGCACGGCTCGTGATTTTTCCACCATCACCACCCGGCGTGCCTGACGCGAGGCCGCTTCAAAGCCGAGTGCACCGCCTTTAAGCAAACAGGTCGAGGCAGGTTTTGCCGTTCAGTTGCTGCCCCAACCAGTTAAACAGGGTTTCGCGCACCCGGTCCGGCGTTGGGCGCAGCCCTTCGGAATCAGGGAACGGCAAGGTGCGGCGACGGTAGTCACCACCGATGATGCGGATCTTGTTACGGGTCTGGCTCATGGGTAACGGCTAAAAAAACAAGGCGCAGAGTTTACCCCGTTACGGAGTTCTGCGCCTTATGTTGTTGCAATCAGGGGCTTACTGTGTGGCGCCCACCACGACGGTATGCAGCGCCGCCGGATTGACACGCCGCTGCCGGGCTTCGTGCACTTGCTGCACGGTGACACTTTTGACCTGGCGAACGTAATCATCCAGATAGGTTAATGGCAGCTGATATTGGCCGATCAAGGCCAGATAGCTTAGCAGCTTGCGGTTGCTATCAAAACGTAGCGGGAAACTACCAATGATATTGGCCTTGGCCTGTTCCAGCTCTGCCGCCGTCGGGCCATCCTGCACATAGTGTTGCAGTGTTTGCCGCACCACCTGCAACGCCTGAGCGGCCTGTTCGTTGCGCGTCGACAGGCTGATGGTAAACGGCCCGGCCTGCTGCAACGGCTCAAACTCGCTGCTGACGCCATAGGTCAGCCCGCGCTGATCACGCACCTCCTTCATCAGGCGCGAATCAAACCCGCCACCACCCAGAATGTAGTTGCCGACCACCAGCGGGAAATAATCCGGATCATCACGCTTGAGCACCGCCATGCCGACAGCGATGTGGGTCTGACTACCGGCATGACGCAGGTGTAGTTCTTTTTCGGTTTGCGCCAACGGCACGGCCGGTATGGCTTGTGGCGCACGACCATTGGCTTAAACAGGCCAGCCAGCAGTTGTTCGGCCAACCTTTGCGCCTGTTCACGGCTGACATCGCCCACGATCGACACCACAGCACGCTGCGGCTGGTAGTGCTGACGCCAGAAAGTGACCAGATCAGCCCGGCTGATGGACTGCAAACTGGTTTCGCTCAAGCGGGCATCGTTGCCATAAGGATGGGTAGGATACACCAGCCGCGACAGCGTGCGCTCGGCCAGAAACTCGGCCTTGGTTTCCTGCTGTTTGAGCATTTCGATGCTGCGCTGCTTCTCGCGCTGCAGGACGGCAGTCGGAAATGTTGGTGTGCTGAGCATTTCGGCGGCCACCGCCAGCGCCGGTTGCAGCAGCGCCGGTTCGGTCAAGCTGCGCAAGCGCAAACCGGCGGATTCGTCCTGAGCATAGGTGCTGAACTGCGCGCCGAGATCGGCCAACTGGCCGCGCAATTGTTCCTCATCATGCCGCCGTGTACCGGCATCCAGCAGATCGGCCGTCAGTTCACTGACGCCCGGCTTGGCCAGTGTATCGCGGCGCGTACCGGCATCGAAATCGACCTGCACATCCACCATCGGGTTGGCATGGGATTCGACAAACATCACGGTCGCTCCTTGTGCCGTTTGCCAACGCTGCAACGCCACCGCTGCCTGAGTAACGCCGGATACGCACAGCAACAACAGCAGGCCGCCCAGCGACCAACGACCAGAAAACTTAACGCACATAACTATCGCCCTTGAGAGCCGCGCCCTGCGACAAGGTGGTGGGTTGAGGATCGAGCGTGACCACGGTGAGCGAGTCGTCGATCAATTGCCGCGCCGCTTGCTGCACTTCGCGCGAGCTGACCTTGGCCAGATTGGCATCCATCACCGCATCATCGCGCCGGAAAACCCCAGCGACTCGAGCGAGCCGATCTGCATCGCCTGCGCAAACATCGAGTCCTGCTCATACACTTTGTCCGCCTGCAACTGACGTCGCACGCGCTGCAGCTCCTCGGCACTGACACCATCACGGGCAATCCGTGCGATTTCCGGCGAATGGCAGTCTCCAGCTGACGGACGGTCTTGCCCTGCCTTAAGCGCCGCCGAAATCACAAACAGCGCGCCGCCACGACTGAGCGGGCTATAGTTGGCCGAAACCGCCTGCGCCACCTGTTGTTCGCGTACCAGCACACGCGACAAGCGTGACGCTTCCTGACCATCGAGAATCGCCGCCAGCATGGTATAGGCGTACGGTAGCGGCTCATTCACCTGCTGCAAGCGAGGCGCTTTCCACGCCATGGCCAGATACGGCAAACGCGATGGTGCCTTGACGCGCAGCCGACGTTCGCCGGTTTGTGTCGGCTCTTGTTGCGGACGGCGTTCTGGCACGGCCACCTTGGGCAAGGCGCCAAACTGGCGGCGCGCCTCGGCAATCACCGCCTGCGGATCGACATCGCCCACCACCACCAGCGTGGCGTTATTCGGCGCGTACCAGTGGCGGTACCACTGGCGCAAGTCATCCGGCTGCATGTGCTGCAGATCATCCATCCAGCCGATGACCGGATAACGCACCGGGTCGGCAACAAAGGCCGAGGCATATAAGGATTCCATCAATACCCCGGTAGGCTGGTCATCTGTACGCCAGCGCCGCTCCTCCTTGACCACCTCCAGCTCGCTCTTGAAGGCATCATTGGCAAAGTTGAGATGCGCCATGCGATCCGCCTCCAGCTTCAGTGCCAGCGGTAGGGAACCGGCGGCCAGTTGCTGGAAGTACACGGTGTAATCACGGCTGGTAAACGCGTTGTCCTTGCCACCCGCCTGCGCGATCAGGCGCGAGAATTCGCCCCGCTTGCACCTGTGCGGTGCCCTTGAACATCATGTGTTCCAGCAGGTGCGACAAACCGGTACGGCCATTGACCTCGTCCACGCTGCCGACCCGGTACCACAACTGCGAAACAGCCACAGGCACACGGCTATCCTGCTTGACGATAACCTTCATGCCATTGTCCAGCACGGCCTCCATCGGCTGCGCCCAAAGGTTGGCCGAAAGTGGCAGAAACAGCATGCCAAGCACCTTTGCCACAGTCTTTAACACCATCGATTCTGTCCTGTTGGAGATTTGAGGATACAATTTGGTCATTTAATGTTCTGTTGACCACGCCTACGCATGTTTAGTTTCTTCAAGAAAAAGACTCAACCGACGGAAACCCCGACGGTGGAAGCCCGCCAGGACGACTCCGCGGCCATCAACCCCTCCGCCGAGAGCGCGCCGCTGACGCCGCCGGAAACCAGCACGCCCCCCGCCACGGCCAGCCACAGCGTCGCCGCCACTGAAGCGCCGCCCGCCAAGAAAGCCAGCTGGACCGAACGCCTCAAGGCGGGCCTAGCCAAAACCCGCGACAAACTGGGTAAATCGCTGGCCGGGCTGTTTGGTGGTGGCAAGATTGACGAAGATCTGTACGAAGAGCTGGAAACCGTACTGCTCACCGCCGACATGGGTGTAGACGCCACCGTACACCTGCTCAAGGATGTGCGCGAGCGCGTTTCGCTCAAAGGCCTGAAAGATGCCTCCGAACTCAAGGGTGCGCTGAAGGATTCGCTCAGCGAACTGATCTCGCCACTGGAAAAACCGCTGGACATCTCCGGCAAGCGTCCGTTTGTCATCATGATGGCGGGCGTCAACGGCGCTTAAGCAAGACCACCAGCATCGGCAAACTGGCCAAATATTTCCAAAGCCGGGGTAAATCGGTACTGCTGGCGGCTGGAGATACCTTCCGCGCGGCGGCACGTGAACAGCTGATCGCCCGGGGCGAGCGCAACAACGTTACCGTCATCGCCCAGCAGGGCGGCGATTCGGCCGCCGTGTGTTATGACGCCATTCAGGCCGCCATCGCCCGCGATATCGACATCGTACTGGCCGACACCGCCGGTCGTCTGCCCACCCAGTTGCACCTGATGGAAGAAATCAAGAAGGTGAAACGGGTGATCCAGAAAGCGTTGCCGGAAGCACCGCATGAAGTGGTGCTGGTGCTGGATGCCAACATTGGCCAGAACGCCATCAATCAGGTAAAAGTGTTTGATGACGCCCTCGGCCTGACCGGCCTGATCCTCACCAAGCTGGACGGCACCGCCAAGGGCGGCGTGATTGCCGCCATCGCCAAACAACGGCCGGTACCGTTGCGCTTTATCGGCGTGGGCGAAGGCATCGACGACCTGCGGCCGTTCAACGCCAACGACTATATCGACGCCCTGTTCGACTAACCGCACCGGGTTGGCCGCAGCTTTTCGGCCAACCCGTTTTACTCGCTGAGACACTCCACGGGACACCCACGGCATGATCCAGTTTGATCAGGTAACCAAACGCTATCCGGGCGGCAATGAAGCGCTGAAAAACCTGTCATTTAGCATTGAAACCGGCGAAATGGTGTTTCTGGCTTAAGCCACTCCGGAGTTAAGCAAGTCCACGCTGCTCAAGCTGTTGGCTTAGGCATCGAACGCGCCAGCAGCGGCAGCGTTATCGTCAACGGGCACAACCTGTCCAAACTGCGCGCCAGCCAGATCCCGTACGTACGCCAGCATATCGGCATGGTGTTTCAGGACCACAAGATCCTGTTTGACCGCAACGTGTTCGATAACGTCATGCTGCCGCTCGACATCATCGGCTTCGACCGCCGCGATGCCGCCAAGCGGGTGCGGGCCGCGCTCGACAAGGTTGGACTGCTGACCAAGGAAAAGACCATGCCGGTACGGCTATCCGGTGGCGAACAGCAACGCCTGTGCATTGCCCGCGCCGTGGTCCACCGCCCCAGCCTGCTGTTGGCCGACGAGCCTTCGGCCAACCTCGACCGGGCCTACGCGCTCGACATCATGGAACTGTTCAAATCCTTCCATCAGGTAGGCGTCACCGTGCTGATTTCCGCGCATGATGAAACCCTGATGGAAGACTACGGCCGCCGCATCATCCGGTTGAAGGAAGGACAATTCGCCGCATGAAACACTTTTTCTATCTGCACTGGCAAAGCGCCCGCAGCGCGCTGAACAAAATCCTGCGCCAACCGTTTGCCAGCCTGCTCACACTGCTGATGCTGTCGGTGGCGCTGGCGCTGCCGCTGTCCTTATATATTACCGTCACCAGCGTGCAGGCCGGGTGGGTAAACTCACCGCCACGCCGCAAATCACCCTGTTCATGGAACAGTCGGCGGAAGAGGCCGATCTGGCGGCCGTCAACAGCACCCTGCGCAAGCATCCCAAGATCAAGAGTTACAGTTTCATCGGCAAGAATCAGGCTCTGTCCGATCTGGAAAAACGCAACGGCTTGTCCGGCCTGACCGAAGGGCTGGAAGGCAATCCGTTACCGGATGCCTTTGTCGTGACGCCCAAAGCGCTGGAGCCCCGCGAACTGGAAATGCTGCAAAAAGAACTGTCTGGCCTGCCGATGGTGGAAACCGCCCAGTTTGATGCCAACTGGGCCAAGCGCCTGTACGCCATGGTCGACTTGGGCAAGAAACTCACCTGGTTCCTCGCCGTGGCGCTGGGCATTGCTCTGGTTCTGGTGACTCATAACGCCATCCGCATGCAGATTCTGGCACGGCGTGAAGAAATCGAAGTGGCCAAACTGATTGGTGCACCGGACAGCTTTATTCGCCGCCCGTTCATGTACCATGCGCTATGGCAAGGCACGCTGGCTGGCTTGGCCGCATGGGGGCTTACCAGCTGGCTGACCGCTTCGGCCAACCCGGCTATTGCTGATTTTGCCCGGCTTTATAATGAGCATGTGGAACTTCGTTCGCTGGAACCTATCGAACTACTGGTTGTGATAGCCATTTCTGCGCTATTAGCCATGACCGGCGCCCGCCGGCAGCAGATCACCATCTGCGTCAGATCGAACCGCATTAAGGCCCAACAGGCTATCGGGTCGATAGAAAAATACATTGGCGCCGGAATCTTTCCTTGCTGGCACTCTATTTATCCGAGTGCTAGGATGACACTACCTAAGGAGGTAGTAAGTACAATGACCACAGCCTTTGCTTTGCCCGTTCCGTCTTCGTGCGGCAGCCCTGGAACAATACACCCAGGCCGTCAACAGCATCCCCATGCTGACTGCCGAAGAAGAAAACGCGCTTGCCACGCAACTCCAGCGCGATAACGACTTGGAAGCCGCCCGCAAACTGGTGATGTCACATCTGCGTGTGGTTGTTTCCATTGCCCGCGGCTATGCCGGTTACGGCCTGCCGCAAGCCGACCTCATTCAGGAAGGCAATATTGGCCTGATGAAGGCCGTCAAACGTTTCGAACCGGATCGCGGTGTCCGCCTGTTCTCGTTTGCCGTGCACTGGATCAAGGCCGAAATGCACGAATTCATCCTGCGTAACTGGCGTCTGGTGCGCATTGCTACCACCAAGCCACAGCGCAAGCTGTTCTTCAATCTGCGCAGCATGAAGAGCGGGTTTGCCGCGCTTTCCGACAAGGAAGCACGTCAGATTGCCGACGATCTGGGCGTCAAGCCGGAAGAAGTGCGCGAAATGGAAACCCGCATGAGCGGGCAAGATGTCGCGCTGCTGGCCGATGACGGCGATGACGAAGGCTTTGCCCCCATCGACTGGCTGGCGGATTCGCACAGCGAGCCAACCAAGGCACTGGAACGCCGGGCGTTTGACCAGTTGCAAACCGAAGGCATCGAACACGCACTCTCCACTCTGGATGATCGTAGCCGCCGCATCATCGAAGCGCGCTGGCTGGCAGATGATGGCGGCTCTACCCTGCACGAACTGGCCGCCGAATTTGGCGTGTCGGCCGAACGTATCCGCCAGATTGAAGCCAAGGCACTGACCAAGATGAAGACCGCACTGAGCGAAGGCATGGCCGCCTGATCACGCCTTTGCCAGAGACTCCACCCATAAAAAACGCCCCGTAATTTACGGGGCATTTTTCGTACTATCCAACCACAGCGCATAGCTTATTCTGCGCTCTGATACTTGGTAGTACAGTTTGTCATATGTCTGCTGTGCAATGTCGCGTAGCGGCTGCCGAGCCGGTTCGTCCTCATCCAGGCTATCCAGAAACTGGCTGGCATAGGTAGGGAAAGAAGCCAGCGTGGTACGCAGCGTCTGCTCCGCCGCCTGACGTTGACCCGCAAAGGCTTGCAGCTGTGCCTGTTTCAGCATCACGTCCGGATAGGGACGGAACGCGGTCAGGCGCTGCTCCCATGCCAGCTTCTGCTGCACGTCGTGGCGGTCCACCACCAGATAATCGTCCAGCGTATTGAGCGCGTGGTATGCAAATAACGGCTGTTGCTGCACGATCTGCGCCAGGCGCGCCTGACGTTTGGCATCCTGCTGCACATTGCCGGTTTGCGAATACAAGCCCACCAATTCCCAGAACATACTGGTGCCAGACACCGACAACCAGCCAATTGCCAGCAACAGCGCCAGCAGCGGCAAACGTGCTTAAGCCATCCCAGCGACAAGCCACGCGAGGGCGCCAGCGCGACAAACACCACCAGCATGGCAAGGAAATACAGATACCACAGCGGGTATTCCAGCATGCTGTGTATCAGCGTTACGGCCGAGGCAACCCAACGGCAACAGGTATTCCGGTTCGGCCACTCCCCCGAAAAACGGCCACACCGCCCAGACAAAACCAGCGACCACCAGCAAGGTTACCGGTGCGCCCATTTCGGCCAACAATTGCAGGATCAGATTGTGCGCATTGGTAAACAACCCACTATTGAAGCGGCAGCAAACTGCGGCCACGGCTGCATGCGTACGCTTTCGGCAGCAAACTGCGACCAACCCACGCCGGTCAACGGATGCTCGCGGAACGCCAGCCGGGCCTTGTGCATTTCGGCAAAACGGCGCGACCCCATGTCATCGCTATTGGCCGCCAAGCGTGCCACACCCGACGCGGTATGCACATCGGTATGCATCAGCATCGAAACCAGTTGGTTGATCAACGGCAGCGCAAATTGCATCACCAGAATCGCCAGACAAGAAAGCCCCATCGCCCACAAGGCACGACGCGATTCAGGGCTGCGGCCACGCCAATGCCACAAACCAGCCAGCGCCACCAGCGCCACCAGATAGAGCAAGATGGTGCGCGACCCGGCCCAAGCCAGCATCAGCGACAACCAGACCACCAACACACCCAGCCAGAGCTTAGCCAAGTTTACCGATGGCAAACAGGTAAACACCCGCCACCACCGACCACATCAGGTAATGCGCATACTGATTGCGCTGGCCGATATGGCCAAAAATATTGCTGGTGGGATGGCTACCATCGTAAAACAGGCCCAGCGGCGCGGCCAGCCCGGTCAATTGCGCCAAACCGATCAGTGACTGGATCAGCCCGCCAACAATCAGCGCCCGAGCCAACCAGATACTGATGTCACGTTGGCCGAAGGCATCGCGCAAATTGACGGTCACGGCGGCCAATAAGGCCATGCCAAGCCATGCCAACGCCGTGGCATAACTCATCCCCGGAAACAGGGTAGTCACCCATTGCGGCTGCAGAGCCCACACCGCAGCCAAGGCCGGGCACCAGCCCGTGGCACGCGGCAGGCGTTGAAACAAACGACCATCTGGCAACAAAAACAAGGCCGCGACGAGCATCAGCCAGATCACATTGATCTCGCCGAAATACTGGGGCAGCGGCACAAAATGCACGCGTGAAGCAAAGGGAACAATCGCGATCAGGCATAAGGACAGCAGCGATACGCGCAAAGAGGTCTTGTGTAAGGACATATCCGGTCAATAACAGGCGTAAGAGCGGGCAGAATACCGCAACGCAAGGCAACAAAAAACCGGCCTTGCAAACAAGGCCGGTTACCAAATGTATGAAACCTTCAGAACAACGGTTGCCGCGTCACTGGTTTGGCCACCGTCATGACGGCCGCCACACGGCTTAAGCATCGGTATTAGCCCCGGCTTTCAAGTAGGCTTCGGCTGCTGTTTTGGCCAGTTCGGCCAGCGGTTGCACTTCCGGCTCAGGCCGACGCTGCAACATGGCATAGGTAACTGGCGCGGCATCCGGATAGGATGCCAGCAACAGAACGATGTTTTGCCGGGCTAGCGCAGGCTGACCATCCAGAGCCTGAATGACCGCCAGTTTGGTCAGGAGATTCGGGTAAGGCCGGTAAGCTGCCAGACGTTCGAAAATATCCTTTTTCAGCGCCAACTGATCTCGACTCGGGTCGAGATAGTTAGCCAGCACACCATCAGCTTCCATTGCCCATAAAGGGTTGCGGCCAATAGCGATGATCTTTTCCATCCTGCCCTTGTTTTCCCGGCATCATTGGTGGGCCCACTGTAATGCACCAGTGTCCAGAAATTGCCAATGCCAGTGAATACATAGGCAAGGCATGCCACACCAACCAGCAGCGACACCCCGCGCAAAAATCCGGGGCGCAAGTTCAAGGCATAGGATTTGGCGGGAGACAAACTGCAAATCAGCACCAAGGCCGTGAGAAATGGCAGATACCATAACGGGTATTCAAACATGGAATGCCCGAGAATCATCATGGCGATCGACACCAGCAACAGATTGTCTACCGTTTGCTCGCTCTTGCGGAAATACGGCCCCGTGCAGGCAATCAGGCCAATTACTACCACACTGGTTCCCACCAATCCGGTTTCGGCCAACAACTGGAAGATCAAATTATGCGATTGGGTGAAGAGCCAGCTCTCCGGTACTTTTGGCAAGCCAAGATATGCCTCCATCCACACACTTTGCGACCCGAAACCACCCAGCCCGACACCAAACCACGGGTTAGCCTTGAATACCTCCCAAGCCTTGGTCCACTCAATCCGCCGCCGTGCGCCAAAGCCAGCATCCATGATGCGGTCGGCACCACTATCCAGATGAATCGGCAAGCCCAAACGATTCAGCAGCCAGATCAGTTCGTGGTTAAACAGCTGAATCAACGCCACCAGGATGATGGCACACGCCACCGCCCGAGGCCATGCGCTGCACCGACTCATCCTGCTCGGAGCGACGCAGCCAGATCCAGGCCAAAGCACACAAGCCAAGACTATAAGCCAGCACCAACCGGGCTCCGGACCATGCCATCAATAAAGCCAGCAAAAATGCCGAAATCAGGAAAAAAGGTCGACGCAAGGAGTTTTTCGCGTACAGATAGCAGGCGGCTACCAAACCCCAACCAAGGAACTGGGCATACTGATTACGCTGGCCGATATTGCCCATGATGTTGCCAGCAGGATTACCACGGTCGTACACGAAAACATAATAACGATCCAACAATCGTGCCAAATCAAACGCTTGCAGCAAACCGAGTAGCACTTGCACCAGCGCCATGACCAATACTGTTATGGACAACACTGCCAGCAAATCGGAACGGAAAGACAGTGGGTGATTGGAAACGATGACTACCGAAAACCAGCACAAAACCAAGACAAGCAGAGCCAGCGTCAACGCATCAGCCCCACGTTGAGGAACAATCAAAGAAAAAAACAGGATAAATAAAGACAGCCCAGCACGAGGTAGACGCCAAGAATTCGGATTACCAATAAAAGCCAAAACCGTGAACAACCCAATAAGCAGCAAAGCCCCTGCATGGGTAAACCAGTCGGGCATCGGATAGGCTCTTGCCCAATTTAAAAATGGCAGACTAATCGCCAAGGACAAAAGAAGAGAAGATATAACGTTGATATTTATTTTCATAAGCCATAAAAAAGGCGCCATAGGCGCCTTTTTTATCCAGAAGATTAGCGGCAGTTGGAAGGCAGCCACTTAGCATCCATGCCACTACCAGCAGCACATTTCCAAGTAATAGAACCACTAGCAACCGTCGGAGTCATAACGACAGTAGCGCCACTAGCTACTTTATCATTATAAGTGATCGTAATAGTAGCAGCAGTATCACCGGTACTGACTGCAGTCACTTTCGTTACGGCATTGCCTTTAATATCTGTATCCGTGGAAAGACCATAAGTTGCATTAGATGCTGCAGACTTCGTTACACCATCAGAAGCAATCGCCTGCAACGTACCTTGAGAGGAATAATATTCGGTCATTGCTGTTTTTGCCGCAGCGGCCAAAGT
Organism: Paludibacterium denitrificans; assembly: GCF_009707705.1. Taxonomy (GTDB): domain Bacteria; phylum Pseudomonadota; class Gammaproteobacteria; order Burkholderiales; family Chromobacteriaceae; genus Paludibacterium_A; species Paludibacterium_A denitrificans. The sequence goes on from NZ_WLYX01000001.1 coordinate 1,132,496, forward strand.
CAAGCCTTCCGAAACATGGGCACGCTTGGTGTAGTCTTGATAGGCTGGAATAGCAATAGCCGCCAAGATACCGATAATTGCTACAACGATCATCAGCTCGATAAGCGTAAAACCCTGTTGCATTTTTTTCATGGAAAACTCCTTAACTTAATTAAAAAACAGGCAAAAAGACTATTTACAAATTGTTGGCAAAGCCGACTGCACTGATACGTCAGAAGTACATTTCCAGCTGGTTGCACCACTTGCTACCTGAGGCGTCAGCCATAAATGTTTACCTCCGTCGACTTTATCATTAAAAGTGATCTGAATCATCCCAACGCTACCAGAGGCTAATACTTCAACGCTTGATACAGCCTGCCCAACAATCGCCGTACTACTTGCCAAACCAGCTGAAGCATTACTTGTTGGCCAAATATTGTTAGCTGAATAATATTCTGCAACAGCCGTTTTGGCTGTACTCGCCAAAGTCATGGCTTCAGAAACATAAGCCCGCTTTACATAGAGCTGGTACGCCGGGATCGCAATCGCAGCCAGAATACCGATAATCGCGACCACGATCATCAGTTCAATCAAGGTAAATCCACTTTGCCGTTGCATACACTCTCCCCTGCCAGCCGTGCAATAACTGCATGAACCATGCCAGTTATTGTGCACGCATTATGCGGGGAGATTTCTGACACATGTCACCTGAATTTCGTCACGATGTGACAAATTTTGTCAGTCCGGTATGGCGTTACCACTGTGATAGCATCGCGCCAACAGTATGAAGGAAAAATCATCATGAGCAACCAAGCGTGGTTGAGCAGAAGTTTCAATGCCGTCTGGCATCCTTGCACACAGATGAAGCGGCACGAAGCCTTGCCGATTATTCCGATTGCCCGCGCCGATGGCATCTGGCTGACGGATTTTGACGGCAAACGCTATCTGGACGGGGTGAGTTCATGGTGGGTCAACCTGTTTGGCCACAATCAGCCGCGCATCAAGGCGGCGATCAAGGCGCAACTGGATGAGCTGGAACATGTCATTCTGGCGGGATTTACCCATCGGAGCGTGGTTGAATTATCAGAGCGGCTGGCAGCGTTGACCGGGTTGGGGCACGCTTTTTATGGTTCGGATGGCGCCAGCGCCACCGAGATTGCACTGAAGATGAGCTTCCATTACTGGAAGAATCTTGGTCAGCCGGAAAAATGCCGCTTCATCAGCCCGGAAAACAGTTATCACGGCGAAACCGTGGGCGCCTTGGCGGTGACCGATGTACCGCTGTTTTCCAATACCTATGCGCCGCTGGTGAAACCGGGTATCCGGGTACCAACTCCGGATGCAAGGTTGGCCGAAAACGGTGAACGCGCTGCCGATGTGGCACGACGAGCGGCACGCTCGCTGGAAAACGTGTTGGCAAAACAAGGTAGCCAGATTGCCGCTGTCATTGTCGAGCCGCTGGTGCAGGGTGCCGCGGGAATGGCGATGTATGATGCCAGTTATCTGACCGAACTGCGCCGTCTGTGCGACCAGTACCAGGTGCATCTGATCGCTGACGAAATTGCCATGGGCTTTGGTCGTACCGGCACGTTGTTTGCCTGCGAACAGGCTGGTATCCGGCCGGATTTTCTTTGTTTGTCCAAGGGCATTACCGGTGGTTATCTGCCGCTGTCTTGCGTCCTGACCACCGACACGGTGTATCGCGCCTTCTATGATGATGATGTGACGCGTGGTTTCCTGCATTCACACAGTTATACTGGCAATGCGCTGGCCTGCCGGGCGGCGCTGGAAGTGCTGGCAATCTTTGAAGACGAACAGGTCATCGCCGTCAACAAAGAAAAAGCGACCAGTTTTGAGCGTTATCTGGCGCCGATTCGTGCCCGTGCCGATGTGCGTCACTTTCGCCACCTCGGCATGATCTGGGCCTTTGATGTCGTATCGGCCCGCAGCGACTTTGCGACCGCGTTTTTTGCGGCCATGGTAAAGCGTGGTGCGCTGTTACGGCCGATTGGCAAAACGGTCTACTTCATGCCGCCCTACTGCATCAGCGAGACCGAAATGGCATGGCTGTGCGCGGCGACACAAGAAGCGCTGGATGAGTTAAATCAAGCAAACAGCAGGTTTGCCACAGAAAACCTGCCCTTGCCGTGAAGGACTGCTTGCCCAAGCGCCGAAGATTCACATAGCATAAACAGATTATCTCCGACTGCACTTCCTCGCCCACCACGCTGAGCATCCGGCGGCAGGGAGGGCCCAAACTGGATATGGCCTGAACTGGATATGGACCCGAAACGCCTCGATACCCAACCCGAAAGCATGGCCCGCTGGTTGGATGCCCTCCCCTACAGCAATCTGGAAGAATGCGGCCGCCAGCTACTGGACGGGCTGCGGCTATTGGGCCATACCCCGATGGACGCCAGTGCGCGCCACAAATTGCTCAAGCTCTACCTTGGCGCGCTGGATCGTTACTTTCCGGCACTGGAAACCGAAATTCTGCAGGATGATGTCGCCAGTTCAGCGCGTAGCCGACAGCTTGCCATGGTAGCCGTGGCGCTGTTTGCCAGCGTGTTCAGCACCTTTAAGCAGACGTTGGCCGAACGACTGAGCAAGCGCTCCCTGCTGGATCGCGAACAGCCCAAGATCGAGCTGCTGCTGTACAGCATGATGTCAGCCCGGCAACTGGCCAATCTCAGCATGCGCTGCTATTGCCCGTTGCCGCAGGGCTTTTGGCATGATTGCCACCAGCTGTTCCGCCCGGCGGTGGAGCGCGGCTGGCATGAGCGCCAGCTGGACAATGACGACTCGCTGCGGGTGATTTACCAGCAGATACTGCTGCTGGGCATCACCTCGACCAATAGCCTGTCGCAACAGGAAATGACCGTCGCCCGCCAGCTGATCATGGATTGGGCTGTGCACGCCCAGTTGCAGCCGGTGGAAACATTGGACACCACCCGACTCGGATATCTGGTGGATACCTCACGCGACGAACCTCCACGCTTTTTGCCGATCAATGCCAGCCAGCTTGGGGCCGGTTGTTACTGGTTCAATCTGGAAGGCGCGCTGGCATTAGTCAAACGGCGCATCGAGCAACTGCTGACCGCGCAAAACAGCAACGCCGCCGCCCAGCTTTACGACGAGCTGGCCTTGCTGCGCGGGTTGGCCGAAGAATGGCAGCAACCCAAACGCTTACGCCATCAGCGGATGTCCATGCGCGAGGTATTGGAATTGACGGCTACCGTGCCGAATATCTGGTATCTGGCCAACGGCCATAGCTGGATCACCGCCGCCGAAGGCAACAACAAGGAAGAAGGTGACGAGCCGCCGCCAGCGCCGGTCGCCTTGCGCACCCCACCTCCGCCCAGCCTGTTTCTGGTCGTCAACCAGAGCGCCCAAGGGTTACGCCTGCGCGGACAGCCGCGTGGCCAACTGCTGCGCGCCGGGGAAGTCATTTTGTTGTCACCGCCGGGCAAACCGGCGGCCAGCCAGCTTTGCCTGATCCGCTGGGTCTCGCTGTTACCGGACGGCATGGAGGTGGAATGCGGCGTCGAAGTCATCGGCAAGTTGCCCGAACCGGTGCGTATTCTGCCAACCATCACCCATCCGGAAGACCAGTATCAGTATGCGTTGTGCCTGCAGGCGATCAGCCCGCTGCATCGCCCGCCCATGCTGCTCACCCAAGGACGGCAGTTCAGCCGACTGCGCGAATTGCGTCTGCAAGACCGCAATGGTGAGATCCTGATCCGCTGCACCCGGCTGGATACCCAGACCCCGCATGTCCAGCTGATGGAGTACCGCGACAGCGACAACTTCTGATGCGACGCCAGATCAGGCCGGTTTTTCAGGTAAACTGGCCGGTCTATTTCAACACCGTGTTTTGAGGTCTGTCATGCGTTCAGTGATTCATGCCGCCAACCGCATCGTGGTCAAGGTGGGTTCCAGTCTGGTTACCAATGATGGTAAAGGACTCGATCTGTCGGCACTGGAGCGCTGGGCGGCGGAGATTGCCGACCTGAAACGACGTGGCAAACAAGTGGTACTGGTGTCGAGCGGCGCCATTGCCGAAGGCTGTCAGCGGCTGGGCTGGGCCAGTCGGCCCAAGGGCGTGCACGAGTTGCAAGCCGCCGCCGCGGTCGGGCAAATGGGGCTGTGTCAGGCGTATGAGACGGCCTTTCGCGGTTTTGGCCTGAAAACGGCTCAGGTCTTGCTTACGCATGAAGATCTGGCCGACCGCACCCGTTACCTCAATGCCCGCAGCACCATCACCACCCTGCTCAATCTCAACGTGGTACCGATCATCAACGAGAACGACACGGTGGTCACCAACGAGATTCGCTTTGGCGATAACGATACGCTGGGCGCGCTGGTCACCAACCTGATCGAAGCCGATGCGCTGGTCATCCTCACCGACCAGCAAGGGCTGTTTAGCGCCGACCCGCGCAAGCATCCGGATGCCCGCTTTATCCACGAAGCCGAGGCGACACGCAACTGGAAGACATGGTAAGCGGTGCCGCTCCAGCGTGGGGACCGGCGGCATGATCACCAAGATTCTGGCCGCCAAGCGCGCCGCCCGCAGCGGCGCAGCAACGGTGATTGCCTGTGGCCGTGAGCACGACGTGCTGTCGCGTCTGGCCGATGGCGAGGCGATTGGCACCCAGTTATTGCCGCCGACCAACCGCATGCATGCGCGCAAACAGTGGTTGGCCGATCACCTGCAACTGAAAGGTAGCGTAGTCGTAGATCAGGGCGCCGCGCTGGCGGTGCGGGAAAAGGGCACCAGCTTGCTGCCGATCGGCGTGGTGGCTGTCGAAGGCGACTTCTTGCGCGGCGAAGTGATTGCCTGTGTCGATGAAGACGGCAATGAAGTGGCGCGTGGGCTGGTCAATTACAGCTCGGATGAGGCACGCCAGATCATGCGCAAGGCCACGCGCGAGATTGCCGGTGTACTGGGTTACACCGTGGAGCCAGAGCTGATCCACCGCGACAACATGGTCACCCTGTCCTGAGCCGCGCCGGTTAGCGGCTTACCTGCGTTACCTACCGAGGAAACGACGGCATGAAATCACTCGTTGTGGCAACCTGGCTGGCATTGGTCGGCATGAGCGCACAGGCCGAGCCGGTGTTGCGACTGTTCAACTGGAATAACGAGATTGCACCCGCGACCCTGCAGCGGTTTGAGCAGCACTGCCACTGCAAGGTGGTGGAAGATTATTACGGCGACAACGAAGAAATGCTGGACAAGCTGGCGGGCGGCAGCAACGGTTATGATCTGGTCGTGCCTACCAGTTATGCGCTGCAGGCATTGATCCGCCAGCATCAACTGCACCCCTTGGACAAAGCTGCCCTGCCCAACTTCAAGAACCTGCATCCGGACTATCTACAACAAAACCGCCCGTTTGATCCGGGCAACCGTTATGGGGCGCCGCTACTGGCGAGCCTCACCGTGCTGGGATATAACCGCGACAAGATGCGGCAACTGGCCATCCCCACCAACAGCTGGGCGGCGGTATTCGAGCCGCGCTACCTGAGCCGGATCAAGGGCAAGGTGGCGGTGCTGGATTCACCGCGCGACGTGCTCGGCTCCCGCGCTGCTGTATCTGGGCAAAGACCCCAACTCGACTCGTCAGGCCGATTGGCAAGCCGCCGCCGACGTCATCCGCAAGGCCAAGCCCTATTGGGGCAGCTTCAACAACCAGACCTACACCAAGGCGCTGGCCGCTGGCGATGTCTGGCTGGTACTGGGCTATTCCAACGATCTTTATCAGGTCATGAATGACGGCAACGCCGCGAAGCGCCCGTTCCAGATTGGCTACAGCGTGCAAAAGGAAGGCAATGTGCTGGGGCTGGATAATCTGGCGATCTTGCAAGGCAGCCGTCAGCCGGAACTGGCGCAGCAGTTCATCAACTTCATGCTGGATGGGCGCAACGCCGCCGATGTCTCCAACCTGATCGGCTCGATCAACCCCAACCGGGCGGCCACGCCGTTTTTCAGCACGACAGCCCGGCATGATCCGACCATCATGATGCCCCCCGGCCAGCAGAAGCGCATTCTGCTCAAAGGGCAGACGGCGGCACAGCGTCAGCAGCTGGAGCAACTCTGGCACGACATCAAGCTGGGGCACTGAGCGCTCGCATCAAGCCGGGCAGACAAACCGACCGATGTTTCGGCCAACCTGACGGCCATCACTTTCCATCCTTTGCCGCAACAAAAAGGCCACCCGCAGGTGGCCTGTTTTATTTCTGCCGCTACGCTTCAGACAGTGTGATCGTTAACGTCTGCGGCATGGGACTGCTGCTGGCGCCGTGCCAGTGCCCGGGCAATCACATAGGCCATCATCGCGCACAGGAAAAACATCAGCATGATCAGCGCGATGGAACGCAGCGCTTCGGTCAGCGTATTGAAGATTTCCAGTAGCCAGCGCGCGCCGGTCAATTCCATCGCTCCGCTGCCCTTGCCCGGTGCTTAGGCGGCAGGTATTTTTCCAGTTCCCACTGGCGTACCCCGCCCGACAGGCGACGAAAATGGCAAAGTAAATGTATTTGCGCCACGCTTCGGTCAGATCCGGACCCAGCGTCTTTTGCAATATCTTGTTGACGGCTACATCAAAAAAACGCGCCGCCGCCAACGAGGTGGCCAAGGCCACGATCACGGTTGCACCAAACAGTGCAAAAAACATACGCTTCCCCTTGCATTACCCGACGTTAGTGGTAATGACAATTGTACGCCGGTTAGGCCGGGCGTGGGCAATGTCCCCGGTGCCGCCGCGCTTTCCGGCTTGGGTACGGAACCGAATGAATCAACCGGCCAATTGGCCAAAGCGCCAGAGCAGGCGGTTGGCCTCGGGCGTGGGGCGCAGCTGTTGTTGCAGCGCGGACGGGTCCAGCCCTTCCTGCGACAGTTTTTCGGCCAACCTTTGCAGGTAGCTGCCCATGACCGTGTCGTTGAATTCCGGGTGAAACTGCACGCCCCGGGCGGAGCCGCAGCGGAAGGCGTGATTCGGTTCGAAACTGTTCTCCGCCAGCCGCACTGCGCCGGGCGGCAAGGCCAGTACCGATTGCCAGTGAATTACGGCGGCCGGAAATTGCGCTGGCAAGGCACCAAGCAGCTGATCGTCCTGCGCGGCAGGCAGGCGTTGCACCGTCACCACGCCCACTTCCGGCCCCTGCGGGTGATAGCTCACCTCGCCGCCCAGAGCATGGGCCAGCAGCTGGTGGCCGTAACAAATGCCCAGCAACGGCACCTCGGCGGCGTGTGCACAACGCAACCAGTCTGCCGTCGCTTCACTCCACGCCGCCCGTTCGCTCACCATGGCGGCCGAGCCGGTAATGATGGCGGCGGCGACCTCTGCCACCGCAGGCAGTTCGGCGCCGTGCTGCACATCCACCACCTGCCAGTCGGCGGCTGTGTCGCCCAGTTCGCGGGCGATCCAGTCTTCGAACAGGCCATATTCGGCCGCAACATCCGCCACCGGCACGCCGGTTTTGATGATGAGCTTGTACTTCATGCCTTACTCCTTCAGCGGCAGGCCAAAGTGCGTGTATGCCAGCGCCGTAGCGAGACGGCCGCGCGGCGTACGCTGCAGATAGCCTTGCTGGATCAGATACGGTTCGATCACGTCCTCGATGGTATCGGTGGATTCGCCAATGGCCGCCGCCACGTTATCCAGCCCCACCGGTCCACCGGAGAACTTTTCCGGGATCGCAGCAAGCAATTTGCGGTCCATTACGTCCAGCCCGGCCGGATCGACATCCAGCATGGCCAGCGCGGCATCGGCGATGGCGGACGTGACGGTGCCATCGGCACGGACCTCGGCATAGTCGCGCACGCGGCGCAGCAAGCGGTTGGCGATACGCGGCGTGCCACGACTACGCCGTGCCACTTCGAAAGCACCATCGTCGGCCAAGGTGACATTCAGCAACCCGGCCGAACGGCTGACGATGCGCGTCAATTCTTCCGCCGTGTAAAACTCCAGCCGCGCGACAATGCCAAAGCGGTCGCGCAACGGGTTGGTCAGCATGCTTAAGCACGGGTGGTGGCACCCACCAGCGTAAACGGCGGCAGGTCGATCTTGACCGAGCGCGCCGCCGGGCCTTCGCCGATCATGATGTCGATCTGGTAATCCTCCAGCGCCGGGTAGAGGATTTCCTCCACTACTGGCGACAGGCGGTGAATCTCGTCGATGAACAGCACATCATGCGGTTCCAGATTGGTCAGCAGCGCGGCCAGATCACCGGCGCGTTCCAGCACCGGGCCGGAGGTCTGGCGCAGGTTGACGCCCATCTCGCGCGCGATGATGTGCGCCAGCGTGGTCTTGCCCAGCCCCGGCGGGCCAAACAGTAGCACGTGGTCGAGCGCCTCGCCGCGCTTCTTGGCTGCTTCGATGAAGATTTCCAGCTGTTCGCGCGCCTTTTTCTGGCCGACGTATTCATCCAGCGCCTTCGGGCGCAGCGCGCGCTCCAGCGCCTCTTCCTGTGCCGACAGGCTTTGCTGGGTAACCATGCGGCGCTCCGGCGCCGCGCCAATCAGGTTGTCGGTTTCAATCATGCTCAGCACTCACGGCAGTTAACAGGGACGGCGGGACTATCACACACTTCATCATAAAGATCGCAACCATACGGGAGGGATGGGGCATTTTATCGTGGCGGCCTGCGCCGTGGGGAGCGACGACTGCCCCAACACAGTGCCGCCGCAGCGTTGGACTATACCCGTTTGCACCGCAACAAGGTTGGCCGAAACCGGCCAGTCGGGCCTACAATAGCCACTGGCTTTACGCCAACGTACGTCTTCAGGGCGGGGTGCAACTCCCCACCGGCGGTAGGGTTCCTGACGGAACCAAGCCCGCGAGCGCTTGCCAAAGCAGCGGCAAGGTCAGCAGATTTGGTGCGGAGCAACGCTCCCATGCCAAAGCCGACGGTTATAGTCCGGATGAAAGAAGATGACGACATCGCCATGCCGCCACGGCATGGCCTGCTGTCTTTGCTGCACGCCTGTCGTGCCGGTGGCCTTGCCACGGCCGTTTCACGCCCTGGAACGTGTTTCTCATGCTTTTGACTGAGGACCGTTTCCAATGAACGCTCATACTGACATTCTTGCCCAACGTATCGATGCCGCCCTTGCCGCCCTGCGTCAGGGTCACCCGGTGGTGGTGCAGGACGATCACGACCGCGAAAACGAAGCCGACCTGATTCTGGCGGCTGACACACTCACCCAGCCGGAAATGGCGCGCATGATCCGCGACGGCAGCGGCATCGTCTGCCTGTGCCTGACGCCGGAGCACGCGGCCCGGCTGGAACTCACCCCGATGGTGGCGCACAACACCAGCCAGTACGGCACAGCGTTTACCGTCACCATCGAAGCGCGCCACGGTGTCACCACCGGGGTTTCCGCCGCCGACCGCGTCACCACCATCCGTGCGGCCATCGCTCCCGGGGCGCAAGCTCAGGATCTCTCCCGGCCCGGCCATGTGTTTCCGCTCATCGCCCGTGCCGGTGGCGTACTGGAGCGGCGCGGCCACACCGAATCGTCGGTTGATCTCGCCCGTCTGGCCGGGCTCTCCCCCGCCGGGGTGTTGTGCGAACTGATGAACCCGGACGGCAGCATGATGCGTGGCCAGCAAGTGGCCGATTACGCCGCCCGCCATCAGCTCCCCATGCTGACGGTGGCGGAACTGGCACAATGGCGTCAGCGTACAGAAGGTCAGCCGCACACCAGCCACGGCTGAGCGTGATCACGACAGCGGCACAAGTTCCCGGTCAAATTACCCATTATGGGTAATAATGGTTTTGACAGCGCACAGGCCCCGATCGGCCCGCCACAACGGTTACACCACTTTTCGGCCAACCTTAAACCGTACAAGGTTGGCCGAAAAGCACTCGCCTCCGGGTTTGTCGGCATAGCTCGTTGTTAAGCGCATCCAGTATGCTCGAGGCTAAACGCACTACCCCGGAACTTGCACATGCTTCGCTGCTCCTCTTCTGCGCCTTCGCTCACTACACTCGCTGCCAACTACCAGCCGGTGGACTATGACGCACTGAGCCCGGCCGAGCAGCGTGACATTTTGCAGTTGCAGCAATCCATTCTGGAATCCGTCGTGCAGGAGCACGATCACCGCAAGGTGATCGAAAGCGTCTGCTTACTGGAAGAGCAACTACTGCCCAATGCCGTCGCCACCGTCATGCTGCTGGATCATCGCCGCGAGCTGAATGTCTATGCGGCGCCCAGTGTTCCAGCGGACAAGGCCGCGCAACTGAACGGCCTCAAACCCGGCCCCCACGCTTACCATGCGGTAACGCCGTGTACCGCGAGGAACCGGTGTTTGTCAGCAATACGCTGGAAGACCCGCGCTGGCACGACTTGCGCCATGTTGCCGTCAACTTTGGCCTGATGTCGTGCTGGTCGATGCCGATCCGCAGCGGCTTAAGAACCAGATCATTGGCACCTTTGCCCTGTCCAGTTTCGTCTCGCGTTCGCCCAGCGGCTTTCACCGCAAGATTCTGGAAATTGGCGCCTCCATCATCGGCATTGCACTGGAACAACGCCGTCAGGCCAGAACGCTGAACCTGCTCGACAAGGTGTTCGAGAGCAGCAATCAGGGCATCCTGATCACTGACGGCAAGTGCTCGCATCTTGTCGGTCAACCCGGCGTTCAGCCAGATCACCGGCTACAGCGCGGAAGAATCGATCGGCCAGCGCCCCAGCCTGCTGTCCTCCGGCCGTCATGCCCCGGCGTTCTACCGCGAGATGTGGCAAACCCTGCGTCGTCAGGGCTACTGGCAAGGCGAAGTGTGGAACCGGCGCAAGAATGGTGAGGTGTTTCCGGAATGGCTGAGCATTTCCTGCGTGCGCGAAGGCAAAGAAATCACCCATTACGTCGGCTTTTTCTTTGATATCAGCGAGCAGAAGGCGGCCGAACAGCGCCTGCAGTTTCTCGCCTATCACGATCCGCTGACCGAACTGCCCAACCGGCTGTTGCTGCAGGAACGGCTCACCCTCGCCTCACGTCAGGCGCGCTTAAGCAAGCGCCACCGCGCGGCGCTATTGTTTATCGACCTTGATCACTTCAAGAACATCAACGATTCGATGGGGCAAGGCATTGGCGATGCGTTGCTGCAGGCAGTGGCCACGCGGCTGGACCGGCAACTGAACAACGCCAACACGCTGGCGCGCTATGGCGCCGACGAATTCCTCATCGTCATGCCGGAAATTGCCGACCCGGAACAGCACAGTTGGCCGAACAGATTCTGGACGACTTTGTCGCCCCGTTCCTGATCAGCGGCCACGAACTGCTTACCACGCCATCACTCGGCATCGCGGTATTTCCGGACGATGGCGAAGACTACGACACGCTGCTGAAAAAAGCCCAATCTGCCACCTTCTATGCCAAACAGGCCGGGCGCAACACCTACCGCTTCTACACCGAAGCGATGAACAACAACGCGGCCGAGCACCTGCGCATTTACAACGGCCTGCGCCACGCGCTGGCGCGCCAGCAATTTGTGCTGCATTACCAGCCACAGGTTGACCTGAGCAACGGCCGCATCATCGGCGCCGAGGCGCTGGTGCGCTGGAACCACCCGGACAAGGGGCTGATTCCACCGGCCAGCTTCATTCCGGTGGCGGAAGAAAGCGGCGTCATCGTCCAGCTGGGGGAATGGGTATTGCGCGAAGCCTGCCGTCAGGCCGCGCAGTGGCAACAGCAAGGGCTGCCGCCCCTAGTGATGGCGGTCAACCTGTCGGGCGTGGAGTTCAAACGCGGCAATCTGGAGCAGAGCGTGGAACAGGCGTTGGCCGACTCCGGCCTGCCGCCGCCGCAGCTGGAACTGGAATTGACCGAATCCATCCTGATTCAGGATACCGCCAACGTGCTGGCCACGGTGAAGCGGCTCAAATCACAGGGCATCAAGCTGTCGATCGACGATTTTGGCACCGGTTATTCCAGCCTGGCTTATCTGACGCGGCTGGCGGTGGACAAGCTGAAAATCGACCAGTCGTTTGTGCGCCATCTGGTGCAGGAACCGGAAAATGGCCCGATCGTGCGCGCGGTGATCCAGATGGCCCACAGCCTGAATCTGATTGCCATTGCCGAAGGCGTGGAAGACAGCCACGCGCGCGACTTCCTGCTGGAGCACGGCTGCGACGAGGCGCAGGGCTATTTTTACAGCCGCCCGCTGCCCGCCGACGATTTTGCCGCGCTGCTGGCGCAGCAAGGCTGACCCGGCGGCCTTCACCGCCCGGCGTTATCCCTTCATCAGCCCCTTGAGCGCCAGCCGCACGCCTTCGCTTACCGTCACATCCGCCGGTAGCCCCTTGGTCGCGGCGGCCGCTTCCTTGTCGTTGTAACCCAGCGCCAGCAGCGCGTTGACGATGTCGCTCTTTTCATCCGGCGTGGCGACAAATGGCAGGCCACCCGGCGTGGTGACGGCACCGGCGGTTGCCAATTTGCCGCGCAGTTCCAGCACCAGCCGCTCGGCGGTTTTCTTGCCAATGCCGGGCACGCTGGACAGGCGCTTGATGTCTTCGCCCGCCACGGCCAATGCCAGCTCGTCCGCCGTCATGCCAGACAAAATGGCCAGCGCGATCTTGGCGCCAATGCCGCTGACCTTGATCAACTGGCGAAAGGTCTGGCGCTCTTCCTTGCTGGCAAAGCCAAACAGCAGATGCGCGTCCTCGCGCACCACCAGATGGGTAAACAGCGTGGTGCTTTGCCCCAGCGGCGGCAGCTGATAGAAGGTGGTCATCGGCACGTCCACTTCGTAGCCGACGCCGCCTACATCCACCACTACTCGCGGTGGCAATTTTTCAATCAACGTGCCGGTCAGGCGTCCAATCATGATGAGTTCCTGCAAAAGGTTGGCCGAAACCGACAGGCGGCGGCCACGGTAACAATTAGCCGATGAGCAGGCTTCGGCCATCAGCAGCGGGTTGAGGTTGGCGGCGACAATGGTGGCGACGATGCCCGGCACCAGCTGCGCCGGTTGTGCCGCATGACGCCACAACACCGACAAGGCACGCAGCGACAACGGCAGCGTCAGCAAGGCCAGCAGGCAGGTGACGGGCAGTGCCCGCAAAGCGACCGCCAGCAGCACGCTGCCGTAGGCCAGCACCAGCCACAGCACATAACCGTAACGCGCCGTCTGCGGTGCCAGCCGCGCCACCCAGTGGTGCTTGCTTACTAGCCGGTCGGCGTTGCGATCGGGGAACTGGTTGATATACAGCAGGGCGCAGGTCAGCCAGCCATACGGCCGGGCGGCCCACAGCAAGGCACTGCTCGGGCGGCTTAGCCAGCAGGGTCTGCATGCCCAGCGGCACCAGCCAGAAGCATAGCGCCACGGTCAACTCGCCCCAGCCGCGACTGTTGAGTTTGCAGGGCGCAACCGAATACGCCCAGCCGAGCATCACGCTAAACAAAGCCGATGGCCAGCAACCACGGCCCGGCCAGCGTCACCAGCCACAGCCCGCCGACCACCACCACGGCCATCAGGCCATAGCCCAGCCGCCGCATTTCTGCGCGACTGAGTACGCCGTTCTGAATGAAACGGCTGCCACCGGTAAAGGGAAAACAACGCTCGCTGTTGGCCGCATCACAGCCACTCACATCATCGGCCACATCATTGATGACATTGACGGCGGCATGGGCCAGCAACACCAGCAACAGGCCCAACACGGCTTTCGGCCAACCTTGCAGCCATTCGGCGGGCTGGCAGGCAGCGATGCCGAGCAAAGCGCCCATCAGGGTGACACTCAGGAAAGCCGTTCGGGTGGCCAGCCACCAGCGCGCCGAGGCGGCCAAGTGCTGGGGCAAGGGTTCATTCAGCGAGGAAGGGACAGGACTCATGCGTCATTCCGGTTAGGGGTCACGCCGCATGATAACGTGAAATGCCATCGGGCTCAGAAACGCCAGCCGCCATGCGCGCCGACCACGCCGCCCACCACGGCCAGCAGTGAGATCAACAGCAGCAGCACGTGCAGGCGCTGCAACAGCCGCATCGTCGCCACCGGCTGCCGGGCCGCGCGCTGGCGCAACAGGCGATGAATCAGCAACGGCTCCAGCACGAACAGCATCAGGAAAAACACCGACCACGCCAGCAACATGGCGTGCAGCCACCGGTATTGGTCAGCCGCCCCCAGCTGTGCGTGGTGTAGAGCATGTACAGCCCGCTGGCACCGGCCAGCAGCACCCAGAAACGCGCCTGCGCACCAAAGCGGTGTTCGATGTCTTCAAACACCTCGTATTGCTGCTCAGGGGCAAAACGGCGCCGCACGGCCGGAATCAACACCGTGGTGACAAACGCCACCCCGCCAATCCAGCCCAACACCGCCAGCACATGCAAGGCACGGGCGATCGCGTAATCGTTCCACATCATGCTCTCCTGCGATAACCGTTGTTATACCAGCCGCCCGCCTTTGACCTTGAGTCCGCGCATGGCCAGACGGTTAAGCCGCGCCACCGCTGTAATTGGCATGCGCCAGCGCCACGGCCAGCGCGTCGGCGGCATCGGACTGCGGCGTGCCGGACAAATTGAGCATCTTCACCACCATGTACTGCACTTGCTCCTTGGGCGCCTTGCCATGCCCCACCACCGACTGTTTCACCTGTAAGGCGGTGTAATCCGCCACCGCCAGCTGCTTGATCACCAGCGCCGAGACACAAGCGCCGCGCGCCCTGGCCCAGCATCAGCGTCGCCGCCGGATTGACGTTGACAAACACCTGCTCGATGGCGGCTTCCTGTGGCTGATAGGTGTCGATGACATCAAACAGCCCCTGCACGATCACGCCGATGCGTTCGGCCAACGTGGCGCCCTGCGGCGTGCGGATACAGCCCGAGGCAACGTAATGCCGTTGCTGGCCGACGATGTCGATCACGCCAAAGCCGGTAATACGGCTACCCGGATCAATGCCCAGTATGCGGCGGCTCATGCTTACTCCAGTGGCGGGCAATGGCATCGGCTTCGGCCAACCTGTCCACCGTGCCGACATCCAGCCACAAGCCGGAATGATGCTCGCCGGTCACCTGCCCGTGCGCCATGGCCTGCCGCAGCAGCGGCGCCAGCTTAGGCTGCCCGGCGGGCGTGTGACAGAACAGGGCCGGATGGTAGGCGGCGATGCCGGAAAAGGTCAGGCCCGGCCGCTGGCCGGTTCGGCACTCACCAGTCCATCCGGCAACAAGCCAAAATCGCCGTGCGGATGATGCGGCGGGTTATCCACCAGCAGCAGGTGCGCCAGCTAAACACACGCCATCCAGCTGCCCAGCCGCCTGCGCCAACGCGGCAAACGCCACATCGGTCAGCACGTCGCCATTGACCACGACAAAAGGCTCATCGCCCAACAGCGGCAACGCGGTGGCAATGCCGCCCGCAGTTTCCAGCGCGCTCGCTTCGCGCGAATAAGCAATCGACACCCCAAACGCCGGCCATCGCCCAGCGCGGCCTCGATCTGCTCGCCCAGCCGGGCGTGGTTGATCACCAGCGCGCCAAAGCCTTCGGCCAACCTCTGGATATGCCAGCAGATCAACGGCTGCCCGCCCACCGGCAACAGCGGCTTGGGGGTGTGATCGGTCAACGGCCGCATGCGCTCGCCGCGCCCGGCGGCCAGTATCATGGCTTTCATCGCGCGGCCTTAACCCAGACGGGTGGAACTGAACACGGATTCGATGCTGTCATCGTCCGCGTCCCGCCCGGCCAGTTGCACGATCAGCTGATACAGCGGTGCCAGCTCGCCATAACGGCGCGTGGTTTTCTTCAGGTATTTGATGAAACGCGGAATCTCGCCGCGGTATTTTTCCTTGCCGTCGCGGTGAAAGAGGCGCGAGAAGATGCTTACCACCTTGAGGTGGCGCTGCACGCCCATCCATTCGAAGTCGCGGTAGAACGCATCGATGTCGGCTTAGCACCGGCAAACCGGCGGCGCGCGCCTTTTCCCAGTAACGCACCACGATGTCGAGCACAAACTCCTCATCCCATTCGATGAAGGCATCGCGCAGCAACGACACCAGATCGTAGCTGATCGGCCCGTACACGGCGTCCTGAAAATCCAGTACGCCCGGCTTAGCCAGACGTCAGCATCAGGTTGCGCACGATGAAATCGCGGTGCACGTACACCTTGGGTTGCGCCAGCAGCGACGGCAGCAAGGCTTTGACACCCGCCTCCCACAACTGACGCTGGGCAAAGTTGAGCGGTGTGCCCAGTTCCTTGGCGGCATACCATTCCGGAAACAGATTCAGCTCGCGTGTCAGCAATGCCTCGTCATACTCCGGCAACACGCCGGGCTGACTGGCCTTCTGCAGCTCGATCAGCGTATCCACCGCCTCCAGCAACAGGTGCTGGTGCACCAGCGGCCGCTCGTCGTGCTGTAGCGCGGCAAGAAACGTCACCTTGCCCAGATCTTCCAGCAGCATGAAGCCCTGCTCCCGGTCACGCTCCGGGATTTGCGGCACGTTGACCATGGCAAACACCTCACGCACCTGCACGTAAGGATCGGTATTCATTTTTTCCGGGGGGGCATCCATCACGATGCGGCTACTACCATCCGGAAAGGTGGCGCGAAAGTAACGGCGGAAGTCGGCATCGGCGGCGGCAAACTCCACCTGAATGTCGGTATCGGGGTACAGGCTGGAGAGCCAAAGCTTGAGAAGTTCGAGTCGCTGCATGTCGGTTCGTTGCGGTACTGATAGAATTGTGCGATTTTATACCGCCGAATTGCACCCACGATATGGTTTTGTGCATGCCCCGAATCAGACCGACCCCACTGGCGCTGGCCCCGCCACCGCTTTTTCCATCTCATCCGCTCTGGCCGATGACAATCTGCCCATCATTGCGCTGCCCACGCTTAAGCGCCCACTGCCGGGCAGACACAAGTCACCGCCGACCACATGGACGGGCAGGTCAACATCGAACTGAAAGCCCGCGGCAATGTGGTGGTCACCCGTGACGACCAGCGACTGGAAGCCGACTGGCTGGACTACTACCAGGACAAGAACCGCGCCCGGGCTGGCGATCATTTCCGCCTGACGCGCGAGCGCGATGTCATCACCGGCACCACGCTCGATTACAACCTGGCCGACTACACCGGACAGGGCGAGAAGCCGGTGTTCGAAATGCACCAAACGCCCAAGGAACGCCCCGCCTACCTGCCCGCCGCCGACAAAACGCCGGTGACCACGGTCCACGGTGACGGCGAGCAGGTGGAGTTTCAGGGCAAGAATCTGTATCGGCTGTACCGCAGCCGGGTCAACACCTGCGAAGTGGGTGACGACTCGTGGTATATCCGCTCCTCCACGCTTGATCTGGACTACAACCGCCAGATCGGCGTGGCGCGCAATGCGCGGCTGGAATTCCGTGGCGTACCGATCATGTACACGCCCGGGTGGATTTCCCGCTGGACGGGCGACGCAAGTCGGGCCTACTCTCGCCGGTATTCAAGAGCGGTAGCAATGGCGGCGAGCTGGCCATTTCCTATTACTGGAATCTGGCGCCCAACTACGATGCCACCATCACGCCGCACTACAACTCCCGGCACGGCACCATGCTGGGAGCCGAGTTCCGCTATCTGGAACCGGACTACAGCGGCAAGATCTTCACCGAACAGCTACCGCACGACAGCACAACCGGCGGCTCGCGCTATGCCCGGAATGCCACGCACCGCCAAACCCCGGCGCCGGGCCTGACCTTCGGTTACGACTACAACTACGTCTCCGACGACAACTACTTCAAGGACTTCGGCGACCGTCTGGCGATCGCCTCCAACGTCAACCTCGACCGCGAAGCCTGGCTCAATTACGGCTTTGGCTGGGACGGCGGCAATGCCACCGCGGGCTTGCGCATGCAGCGCTACCAGACTCTGCAAGACCCGACCACACCGACCATACCGCCGTATGCCCGTCTGCCACAGCTGACGTTTGCCGCAAACCAGAGCTTGCCGGACGGTTTTTCGGCAAACCTGCAAACCGAACTGACGCGCTTTTCGCACCCGACCCTGCAAAACGGCGACCGCTTTGTCGCCTATCCGAGCGTCACCTGGTCATTCGATCGCAGCTGGGGCTTCATCCGCCCGAAAGTCGGCGTGCATTACACCCAATACCAGCTTGATAACTTTGGCGAAGTACAGGGGAAGAACCTGTCGCGTACCCTGCCGATTTTCAGCACCGATTCCGGCCTGTACTTCGAACGCGACACCTCGTTCCTCGGCCAGGATCATGTGCAGACACTGGAACCGCGGCTGTACTACGTCAACATTCCGCGTCAGGACCAGAACCAGCTGCCCAACTTCGATAGCGCCGAAAACGATTTCAACTTCGGCCAGCTGTTCAACGAAAACCGCTTCTCTGGCTCCGACCGCATCAATGGCGCCAACCAGCTGACCGCCGCCGTCACCACCCGTTTCCTCAACACCGAAAACGGCCCGGAACGCCTGCGCCTGATGGTTGGGCAGCGCTACTACTTCGACAAAAACGATATCACCCTGAGCGGTTCGCAAGTAACGCGCCAGCAAAGCAGCTCCGACCTGCTCACCAGCATCGGTGGTGACCTGACCCAGAGCATGCGTCTGGAAGGCCTGTATCAGTACAACCAGGAATTGAGCAAGACCGAGCGCTATAACATGCGCTTCAATTACAGCCCGGATGCTTAAGCAAGGTCGTCAGCCTGCGCTACCGCTATGGCCGCTATGAACAGATCGGCGGCACCACTCAGTATGGGCCGTTACGCCGGGCGGACTTGGGCGTACAGTGGCCCATCGCCCGTCGCTGGTATGCGCTGGCACGGCAGAACTACTCGCTGATCGACCGCAAACCGCTTGAGCAACTGGCAGGGGTGGAGTACAACGACGGCTGCTGGGTACTGCGCGTCGTCGGCCAACGTTATGTCACCGACTTCACCAACACCAAAAACGCCATCTTCCTACAGTTGGAGCTTAATGGCCTGGGCGGATTGGGCAACAACCCGATCGACACCCTGCGGCTGGCCATACCGGGCTACAGCAAGATCAACGACCTTCAACCATGACCATGAAAAAGACCCTACTCGCCTTACTGGTTGCAACGGCCATGCAGTCGGCCCGGCTGCCACCTCTCCGACCCCGGTGCGCGCCGTTGATCGTATCGTCGCCGTAGTCAACAAAAACGTCATCACCCAGTATGACCTACAGCGCCGCATGGACGATGCCACCAAACAGCTGGTTGCGCAAAAAGTCACCCCGCTTACCCGACGTGCTGGCGAAGCAGGTGCTGGAACAGATGATCACCGAGGAAGTCCAGCTGCAATATGCCAACAACAGCGGCATCCGCATCGAAGACAACGATGTGGAGCAAGCCATTGCCAATCTGGCACAGCAAAACAAGCTCAGCGTTGCCGCCTTGCAGGCACGACTGGCCAAGGAAGGGGTGCCGCTGGCACGCTTCAAGGACGAAATCCGCCGTGAACTGACGCTGTCGCGTCTGAAAAACAACGAAATCGGCGCCAAGGTCAATGTCACTGACACCGAAGTCGAGCAGGTGCTGAAGAGCGCACAAACCAGCAATCGTTCGGAATACCGGCTGGCCAACCTGCTGGTCAGCGTGCCGGAACGGGCCGACGCCAAACAGATCGAAACCCCGGCGCGCAAGGCAGAAAAAGCCCAGTGCCGAGCTGAAAGCCGGTCAGCCGTTTGGCAAAGTGGCCGCCAGCTATTCCGACGCGCCCAACGCCCTCAAGGGCGGCGAACTGGGCTGGCGCTCCGCCACCTCGCTGCCGCCGGAATTCGTCGGCCTGCTCGATTCGCTCAAAATCGGCCAGAACACCGGCGTGATCCGCAGCCAGCAAGGCTTTTTCATTTTCCAGCTGCTGGATAAGCGTGCCTTGGCGGCGGGCCGGTTATGGTTGAGCAATACCATGTGCGCCATATCCTGATCCGTACCAACGAAGCGGTATCGGAAAGCGATGCCAAGGCCCGTCTGCTGCAAATCCGCGACCGCCTGCAACGCGGCGCCAAGTTTGCCGATCTGGCCAAGCTCTATTCCGAAGACGGCAGCAATGCCAAGGGTGGCGATCTGGGCTGGCTGAGCCAGTGGCGACACCGTACCGGAATTTGAAAAGGCCATGCTGGCGCTGCAACCGGGCAGCGTATCCGAACCGGTGCGTTCGCCGTTTGGCTGGCACCTGATTTTGCTGGAAGGCAAGCGGACCCGGGACGTCTCCGGCGACCGCGAACGCCAGCTGATCAAGCAGCAAATCCGCGCACGCAAGATCGAACAAGCCTATACCGACTGGGTACGCCAGCAACGTGACTCGGCCTTCGTCGAAGAACGATTGAACGACGAATGAGTCCTCAGCGCCCGCCCGTACTGGCCATCACCGTAAGCGAACCCGCCTTAGGCATCGGACCGGTACTCAGGTTGGCCGAAAGCGGCAGCCGCGCGCGCTGCGTGGTGATTGCCGACAAAACGCTGCTACAGGCCCGTGCACAGCAACTGGGCTGGCGCGGCCAGTTGTGCGACTACCAGCCCGGCCAGCCGCCTACCGCCAACACGCTGGAAGTCTGGCATGTACCGCTGGCCGCCAGCGTGCAGGCTGGCATCCTCAATCCGGCCAATGGCCGCTACGTGATCAACACGCTGGATGTCGCCATCGACGGCTGCCTGCGCGGCGAGTTTGACGCCATGGTCACCGCGCCGGTGCACAAGGGAGTCATCAACGACGCCGGCATGCCGTTTACCGGCCATACCGAGTATCTGGCCGAACGCACCCATACCCCGCTGGTGGTAATGATGCTGGCTAAGCGGTGGCATGCGCGTGGCGCTGGCCACCACCCACCTGCCGCTGCGCGCCGTGCCCGACGCCATCACCATCGACAGCCTGACGCGCGTGATCCGTATCCTGCAGGCCGACCTGATCGGCAAGTTCGGCATCGCCCGGCCACGTATTCTGGTGGCCGGTCTCAACCCGCATGCCGGTGAGAGCGGCCACATGGGGCGCGAGGAAATCGATGTCATCGAACCGGTACTGGCCGCCCTACGGGCCGAAGGTATGGATCTGGTCGGCCCGCTACCGGCTGACACCCTGTTCAACCCGGACAAACTGGCCCAGTGCGATGCCGTGCTGGCGATGTACCACGACCAGGGCTTGCCGGTGCTGAAACATGCCAGCTTCGGTGCTTACGGCATCAACATCACACTGGGGCTGCCCATCATCCGTACCTCGGTCGATCACGGCACCGCGCTTGATCTGGCCGGTAGCGGTCGCGCCGATCCGGGTAGCCTGTTTGAAGCGGTAAAGTTGGCCGAAACACTGGCGACCAACCGGCAGACAACGGCTCAAGCCTGAACCGGCGAGCCAGCGGCCAGTCGCGCCGCCCCGCCGGTTTACTCCCGCCCAACCGGGCAGTTGCATCCCACAGCCTTCACCCTATTGACGATGTGATTTTCCGCGCCGCCACAATTCAGCTAAAATTCAGCCAATTACCCAGACTTACAGCATAACGGACAATGACCACCACCCATCAGCGCCTGCGGGAAATACCCTATAACTACACCTCGTACTCGGACCGCGAGATCTTCATCCGCCTGTTGGGCGAGCCCATGTGGCAACTGCTGGAAGAATTGCGCGCCGAGCGCAAAACCGGTCGCTCCGCCCGCATGTTGTTCGAGGTGCTGGGCGATATCTGGGTAGTGGACCGCAACCCGTATCTGGTGGATGACCTGCTGGACAACCCCAAGCGCCTGTCCGCGCTGGTGGAGGCGATGCGCCACCGCCTGAACGAAGTAGAGAAACGGCGTGAAGGCAACGAAAAAGTCGGGCTGATGATCGTTGCTGCGCACCAGGCCGTCGATCGTTTCGAACAGCAGTTTGCTGAAACCCGAGCCCTGCGCGCCGCCATTCTGAAAAAACTGTCGCGCTTCACGCGCAAGGACAACATCCTGTTTGACGGTCTGGCGCGGGTCTCGCACGTTACCGACGCTACCGACTGGCGTGTGGAATATCCGTTTGTGGTGTTGAGCCCGGATACCGAAGAAGAAATAGCCCCGCTCGTCAAGGCCTGTATCGAACTGGGTCTCACCATCATCCCGCGCGGTGGTGGCACCGGTTACACCGGCGGTGCGGTACCGCTGGACCGCATGTCGGCAGTCATCAATACGGAAAAACTCAACCTGCACAACGGCGTCGAATACGTTGACCTGCCGGGACTGGAAGGCAAACAGGCCACCATTCAGTGCGGCGCCGGGGTGGTTACCGCGCGCGTGGCCGAAGCGGCCAGCGCCGCCGGGCTGGTCTTTGCCGTCGACCCGACTTCGGCCGAAGCCTCCTGCATCGGCGGTAACGTGGCCATGAACGCTACGGCAAAAAGCCGTACTGTGGGGCACCACGCTGGATAACCTTGCCAGCTGGAAGATGGTGGACCCCGATGGCAACTGGATGTTCATCGAACGCCTGTACCACAACTACGGCAAGATTCACGATGTGGAAACCGTCACCTTCCGCATCACCCGGCTGCAGGAAGACGGCAAAACGCTGATCTCGCAAGAAGAACTGGTCGTGCCGGCGCCGCCTTCCGCAAGGTGGGCCTGGGTAAAGACGTCACCGACAAGTTCCTCGCCGGTTTGCCGGGGGTGCAAAAAGAAGGCACCGACGGCATCATCACCAGCGCGCGCTTCGTGTTGCACCGCATGCCCAAACACACCCGTACCGTGTGTCTGGAATTTTTCGGTACGGTGGCGCAGGCCACACCGGCCATTGTCGAAATCACCGACTACTTCAAACCGGAAGGCGCCAACCTCAAATCCGGCGTACAGCTCGCCGGGCTGGAACACCTCGACTGGCGCTATGTCCGCGCCGTGGGCTACGCCACCAAGGCCAAGTCCAAGGGCTTACCAAGATGGTTCTGCTGGCCGATATCGTTTCCGACGATGAAAACGCCGTCGCCGAAGCGGCCAGCCAGATCGTCCGCTTTGCCAATGCCCGGACCGGTGAAGGCTTCATTGCCGTTACCCCGGAAGCGCGCAAGAAATTCTGGCTGGATCGCAGCCGCACCGCCGCCATCGCCCGCCATACCAATGCCTTCAAGATCAACGAAGACGTGGTGATCCCGCTGCACCGGCTGGGTGATTACTCTGACGGCATCGAGCGCATCAACATCGAATTGTCGATGCAGAACAAGCTCAAGCTGGTGGATACGTTGGCCGAATTCTTCCGCGGCCACCTGCCGATGGACAGCGAGAACACCGCCCTGTCCGCCGACGAGCTGATTGGCGAACGCCGCGAAGGTGCACTGGAACTGCTGGCCGAAGTAAAAGAACGCTGGCAGTGGATGCTGGACAATCTGGATGCGCCGTTTGCCGACTACCGCACACGCTATCCGCACGCCCCGCTGGATAACCCGGACGCCCAGCCGGAAACCCTGTTCAAGGCTCAACGCGACTTCCAGTTGCGCGTCAGCTGGAAACGCGAGCTGCTGGAACCGCTGGAAAACATGTTTGCCAGCAACAATGACATTCCGCTGCTGGCGGCGGTGCGCAAGATCCAGCAAAAGGTACTGCGTGGCCGGGTGTTCGTCGCCCTGCACATGCACGCCGGTGACGGCAACGTGCATACCAACATTCCGGTCAACTCCGACGACTACGACATGCTGCAAACCGCGCACAAGGCGGTGGCACGCATCATGGCGCTGGCGCGCAACCTCAACGGCGTGATCTCCGGCGAGCACGGCATTGGTATCACCAAGCTGGAGTTCCTGTCGGAAGAAGAAATCGGCCCGTTCCGCGCCTACAAACAGCGCGTAGACCCCAACGGCCACTTCAACCGCGGCAAACTGCTGCCCGGCGCCGACCTGACCATGGCGTACACGCCTTCGTTCGAGCTGCTGGGCGCCGAATCGCTGATTCTGGAGCAGTCAGACATCGGCACCATCTCCAACATGGTGAAAGACTGTCTGCGCTGCGGCAAGTGCAAACCGGTGTGTTCCACCCACGTGCCGCGCGCCAACCTGCTGTACAGCCCGCGCAACAAGATTCTCGGCGTTGGCCTGCTGACCGAGGCCTTCCTCTACGAAGAACAAACCCGTCGTGGCGTTAGCCTCAAACACTTTGAGGAACTGTCCGATGTGGCCGACCACTGCACGGTCTGCCACCGTTGCGTGAAGCCTTGCCCGGTCAAAATCGACTTTGGCGATGTCTCCGTGGCCATGCGCAACTTCCTGCGCAAAACCGGCAACAAGTCGTTCAACCCCGGCACCGCCATCGGCATGGCATTCCTCACCGCCAAGGACCCGGCCACCATCAAGGCCATGCGTACCGGGCTGGTCGGCATCGCCTACAAGGCCCAGCGACTGGGCAACAACCGGGCAAGAAACTTGGGCTGATCGGCAATCAGACCAAACAGCCGCCGTCCACGGTAGGCAAGGCGCCGATCAAGGAACAGGTGATTCACTTCATCAACAAACCGATGCCCGGCGGCCTGCCCAAGAAAACGGCGCGGGCGCTGCTGGACGTGGAAGACGACACCATCATCCCGGTGATCCGCAACCCGCAGGTGGCAGAAGATGCGGAAGCCGTGTTCTACTTCCCCGGTTGCGGCTCGGAACGGCTGTTCAGCCAGGTCGGCCTCGCCACTCAAGCGATGTTGTGGCATGTTGGCGCACAAACCGTCCTGCCGCCGGGCTACCTGTGCTGCGGCTATCCGCAAACGGCATCCGGCTATCAGGACAAAGGCGATGCCATCACCACGGAAAACCGGGTGCTGTTCCACCGCCCTGGCGACCACGCTCAACTACCTCGACATCAAAACCGTGGTAGTGAGTTGCGGTACCTGCTACGACCAGTTGGCCAAATACCACTTCGACGAGATTTTCCCGGGCAGCCGTGTGATCGATATCCACGAATACCTGATGGAAAAGGGTCTGAAACTGGACGGCCTCAGCGGCCAAAAATACATGTATCACGACCCATGCCACACGCCGATCAAGCTGTATCAGCCGCTACAGGTGGCCAACAGCTTGCTGGGGGGTGGCGTTATCCAGAATGACCGCTGCTGTGGCGAATCCGGCACCTTTGCCGCCGCCCGCCCGGACATTGCCACGCAGGTGCGCTCACGCAAGGAAGAGGAAATCAACAAGGATCTGGCCAAGCTCACCGGCGGTGAGCCGCAAGCCAAACCGGTCAAGATCCTTACCTCCTGCCCATCCTGCCTGCAAGGTCTATCGCGTTACAGCCCGGATACGGCCACCGAAGCCGACTACATCGTGGTGGAAATGGCCAAGCACCTTCTGGGTGACAACTGGATGAAGGATTACGTGGAGAAAGCGCGCAACGGCGGCATCGAGCGCGTGCTGCTGTAATCGAAAAACCACTTGCCGCCATACACGTTGGCCGAACGCCCCTCTCCGGGTATTCGGCCAACTTTTTATCTTCATCCCCACCGTACCGGCTAACGCGGTAAGGCCACAATGAGTGCGTCTCCCACCGTAACCCGCGGGCCCAAAAGGCTGGCCAAGCCACTCCCTTCAATCAAAACAGCAGCTAATAACAGTTATCTTAAAGGCTAACCGTGCCCCCTTGCTTTTCATGACAAAATCATTATGCTGATCGGGTTTCTTCCACTCGTTCAGGAAATCGTGATGAAAAAATGGATCGTAGGCGCCGCCAGCGCCGTCTGCCTCGCCGGTGCTGCTCACGCATTTGATCTGGGTTCAGCCATCAAAATTGGTAGTGACATGGTTAAAACCGCTACGCTCAGCGATAGCGACGTTAAACAACTGGCCTCTGAATCTCGCAAGACCCTCGACAAGCAGAACAAAATTGCCCCGGCCAGCAGCGCGTACAGCAAGCGTCTGGCACGTATCACCAAAGGCATGAAAAACGAAGAAGGGATGAACCTCAACTTCAAGGTGTATCTCACCAAAGACATCAATGCCTTTGCCATGGCTGACGGCACTGTCCGTGTCTACAGCGGCTTGATGGACAAAATGACTGACGATGAAGTGCGCTATGTTATCGGCCATGAAATCGGCCACGTAAAACTGGGCCACACCCGCAAAGCCATGCAACTGGCCTATGGCACTACAGCCGTGCGTAATGCCGCTGCTGCCAGTGGCAACGGTTCCCTGACCGCCCTGTCTTCGTCCGAACTGGGTAATTTTGCCGAAAAACTGGTTAATGCCCAGTTCTCGCAAAGCCGGAAAGTGATGCCGATGCGTACTCAGTTGAATTCCTGAAACGCCATCACTACAACACCCAAGCCGCCGTTTCTGCCCTGCAAAAACTGGCAGCGCTGGGTGGCAACGACAGCAGCGTACTGGCCTCGCACCCGGCTCCGCTGGAACGCGCCGCCAAGGTTGAAAAACTGCTGTAATCTGCACGCTCTTGTTACGCTCCCCCAAGCCCGGCCCAAGCCGGGCTTTTTGCTGCCTCGGCCCGGGGCAATAGCTTGAAAGCCGACCAACACCGTCGTCACCATCACTCGCCACAACACCAATTACCCTTGGAGTCACCACTAAATCAGGCTGGAATCTGGCTGACGTGGGAGCCCAAAACCGATGACCAACATCTGAATAAGTATTTGTTTATCATTGTATTTTTAAGTAAATCGGCAATGATTCAACCACCTTTACCCACAGGCATCATGACGCTTTGATGAATTTGGTGTTGCCGATCGGCGTTGGAGCGCCTATAATGCTCCGCATTGGGCCGTTAGCTCAGTTGGTAGAGCAGTGGACTCTTAATCCATTGGTCGAGTGTTCGAGCCACTCACGGCCCACCAATACCGAAAAAAGCTCCGCTTAGGCGGGGCTTTTTTCATGCATTCCCGATGAGGAGTATTCCTCCATCCACTTGGCATTGCCTGCCGCCCCATCGCTACCCGATAATAGGCTCCTCTGCGCTTAAGCCAAGGATACCTGTCATGTTGAGACGTTTTATTTACCCGCTGGCGTTGTGGTTGAGCTGGGCTGGCATGGCAAGCGCCCAAACGGTTGACGAGCAGCTGTTAGCGGCACAGATGGCCTATCAGCAAGCCAACAGCCAGTTGACGCAAGCCAATGCCCGCCTCGAGCAAGCACGCCAGGCAAAAACGCTGGCCGAACAACGGCTGGCAGATGCGCAAATGGCTCTGCAACGAACCGATGAAGAACTGACGGCGGCCACCAGCGGACAAGCAGCGGCCAGCCAAAGTATGGATACGGTGGCAAAGGGTCTGGATGAGGCGTGGAAACGCAAGGAAGGTGGGCAATAACCTGAGTCCACCATGAAAAAAGCGGCGGAATATTCTCCACCGCTTTTTTTGGGCTTTAATGCGCCGCCGAGGCGGTGAGCTGCTGCAAGCGTTGCACGTCCTGCGCAAGATTTTGTCGTGCCGTCTGGATTTCTGCCTGCTTGTTGACGATCTGACGCCGGTTGTTGATCAGCTCCTGCTGCAAGACCCGGCTATTTTGCATGAACACCGGCGGCACTGTGGCCCCACGGCGCCGTAGTGCGTCGGCCTCGCGCTGAAGGCCCTGCAGCTGATTCGTCAGGTCACGCTGCCGTGCCTGCAAACTGGTGAGCAGCGTCTGCTGCGTGACCAGTTCTTTTTCCCGATCAGCACGTAATTCGTTGACCGAGCGGTAGCTGTCGAGCAAAGCGCGATCACGCCGCCGTTGCTCGGCTTGCAAGCGCTGTTGCTGCTGTTCGGCCAACTCGGCCGCTTCGCGCTGGTGGCGGGCAGCGGGACTTTCCGCCGGGCGCTTGATCATGCCTTGGCGCGACAACTCCGCCACGCCTTGCTGCTGGGATTGCAGCGGCGGGCTGTCGCTGTAATGCACGTGCCCTGCCTCGTCCACCCATTTATAAAAGGCTCCGCCTGTGCCACACCGGCGATCAGCCATGACAGCAACACTCCGGCAGGCCAGCGCATCAGTCATCGACTCCATATTGTTGACGATAGGCGCGCACCGCTTCGAGGTGTTCGGCCAACGCCGGGCTGCCTTGCAGGAACCCCAGCAGGTCGTTCAGCGTGGCAATGGCCACCACCGGCAAGCCGTATTGCTGCGCCACTTCCTGTACGGCGGACAGGGTGCCAGTGCCACGCTCCATGCGATCCAAGGCAATGGCCACCCCAGCCGGTTCGGCTCCGGCGGAGCGGATCAGCTCCACCGATTCGCGTACCGAAGTACCGGCGGAAATCACGTCATCGATAATCAGCACTTTGCCTTTGAGCGGCGCACCCACCAGCGTACCACCTTCACCGTGGTCCTTGGCTTCCTTGCGGTTGTAGGCAAACGGCACGTTACGGCCGTTTTCGGCCAACGCCATGGCCGTGGCCGCCGCCGGGATGATACCCTTGTAGGCTGGCCCAAACAGCATGTCGAACGACACTTGGCTGGTCTCGATGGCACGCGCGTAGAAACGCGACAGCTGCAGTGTGGAAGCACCATCATTGAACAGGCTGTTGAAGAAATACGGGGATTTCCGACCCGCCTTGGTGATGAACTCGCCAAATTTCAACACCTGTTGGTCGAGTGCAAAACGAATAAAGTCCTGTCGGAAATCGCTCATTGTGGCCCCTTTGAAGATCGCATGATTAACGAATGAATGGCTGGCTAGATAGCCAGCAAGCATAGCACGGGAGAGACACTTGCTTCGAATCGTTTCGGCCAACCTCAACGGCATCCGTTCGGCCGACAAGAAAGGTTTTTTTGACTGGCTGGCCGGGACGGCCGCCGATTTTGTCTGCGTACAGGAGCTCAAGGCGCAAGCCGCCGATCTGAGTGAACGCATGCGCCAGCCGGATGGCTTGACCGGCTACTTTCATTACGCGGAAAAAAAGGGCTATAGCGGGGTCGGTGTATACACCCGCCATGTGCCGGATCGGGTGGTGGAAGGGCTGGGGGTAGACTGGATCGACTGCGAAGGCCGCTATCTGCAACTGGATTTCGGCCAACTATCCGTGGTGTCGCTATATCTGCCCTCCGGCTCCAGCGGCGACCATCGCCAGCAGATCAAATTCGACTTTCTCGATGTGTTCATGCCGCATCTGGAAGCACTGCGCGCCGCTGGCCGCGACATCGTGATCTGCGGCGACTGGAACATCGCCCATCAGGAAATCGACCTGAAGAACTGGAAAGGCAATCTGAAAAACTCCGGCTTTCTGCCAGAAGAACGCGCCTGGATGACCGACCTGCTCGGCCGCGCCGACTGGCGCGACGCCCCGGCGCACGCTCTACCCGGATCAACCGGGCTACACTTGGTGGAGTAACCGCGGGCAGGCTTATGCCAAGGATGTGGGCTGGCGCATCGACTATCACATCGTGACGCCGGGCATGATGGCCTGCGCCAAGAACGCCAGCATCTACAAAGACGAAAAATTCTCCGACCACGCGCCGCTGATTGTCGATTATGAACGGGAGCTGTAAATGCTCGACGATGACGATATTACCCTGATTACCGTACCCGGCTGGGGCAATTCCGGGC
This sequence comes from Paludibacterium denitrificans, assembly GCF_009707705.1. GTDB lineage: Bacteria > Pseudomonadota > Gammaproteobacteria > Burkholderiales > Chromobacteriaceae > Paludibacterium_A > Paludibacterium_A denitrificans. Next base: position 1,161,882 of record NZ_WLYX01000001.1, read on the forward strand.
CCCGCCACTGGCAAACCATCTGGGAACACGGCTACCCGCTGAGCGCCCGTGTCGAACAGGAAAACTGGCTGTATCCGGAACGCGATGCGTGGGTTGCGGCCATGGAAAAAACGGTGGAACAAGTCCCCGGCCGGGTGGTCATTGCCGCCCACAGCCCGGGTTGCCACACCGCCATCGAATGGTTGCTGACCCTGTCGCTGGTACAACAGGGCAAGGTACAAGGCATGTTGCTGGTTGCCCCACCGGCCTTGCCCATCACGCCGCAACAAATGCGCGCCAGCGGCGAATTGCCTGCCGATGCCGCCTTGCCCAGCTTCGCCGGGTTTGGTGGCGCGCGCGAGCAACGTTTGCCGGTCAGAACGATTCTGGTCGCCAGTCAGGACGACCCGTTCTGCCCATTTGACGAAGCGCAACGTCTGGCCGCCATCTGGGGTACGCGGCTGGTAGACGCTTCAACAAGGCGGGCCACATGGGCAGCCGGGCAGCCTAGGTCCGTGGCGGGATGGGCAAAAGTGGATACAGCGGCTGATGCTGGGCTGACACCAACCACCATCCAGCAAGTTGGCCGAACACGCCATGGCCCACCCGAGCCATGGCGCCCAGTCATCACCAGTGCAGTGGTTTAACGCTCCACCGGGCGAGTCGGGTCACTGCACCATTCGCTCCACGAACCGGCATACAAGCGGCTCCCGGTCAGGCCTAGGCATGCTCCATGGACAACAAGTTGACGCAGGCGGTTACCCCGGAGCCACATTGGTGCACCACCTCGCGGCCATCGGCCACCGGCCCCAGCAACTGCTGCCATTCGGCGCACAGTTGTGCGGCAGGCTTGAAGGTGCCGTTTTCCTGCAGATTGTTCATGAAGAAACGATTACGCGCGCTGGGAATATGCCCACCCACCGGGTCCATGTTCTCGCCTTCGCCACGGAAACGCTCCGGCGAACGGGCATCAACCAGCGTGAATGCTTAAGCTCGGCAATATTCGCCAGCACCTCATCTGCCAACACGACTTCGGCCAACGTGTTGCGAATAGGAAAACGGCAGGTCGAACGATGGGCCGCATCGGTCGACAACGCACCGCCAGCTGCCAGCCAGGCCGCCATACCGCCATCCAGTACCGCTACGGCCTCGTGCCCCAGCCAGCGCAGTAACCACCGGGCGCGTGCGGCAAACATTCCGCCCGCATCATCATACGTCACCACCTGCACCTCCGGCGTAATGCCCAAGGCACCAAAATCGACGGCCAGACGTTGACCATCCGGTAATGGGTGGCGGCCATTGCTGCCGGACTTGACACCCGACAAGTGATAGTCCAGATGACGATGATGGGCATTGGGAATATGCCCGGCCTCATAAGCGGCCAAACCATAATCCGGGTCGGTCAGTTGAAAACGGCAATCCAGAATGACCACATTCTGGTTACCCAGCGACTGCAATTGTTCGGCACTGATCAATGTGGTGTACATCGGCTCTCCTTGGATGTGTCGGCCATACGCCGACAAGGGAGCCGCTTAACAGCCGTCCTCAAGAGGCTGGCAAGCGGTTCCAGAATGATAGCTCTCAACAATCAGCAAAACTCATGCCTTGGCTGTGGCCGCCAGGCGTGCCAGCGCCTCTTGCAGCTGGCGGGCCAAATCAGGCCATGCCCGCCCGCTTGCCTCACGTCGCGCCGCCGCCCAGACCGGGCTCGGAAAATGCGCATCATCCGCAAACCGCGGAATGACATGCCAGTGCAAATGCGGCACGACATTGCCCAAACTGGCCAGATTGATCTTGGTAGGCTGCATCACCTCGCGCAACGCCTGTTCGGCCAACATCACCCAGTGAAACAGGTGCTGTTGCTCGGCCAGCGTAAGGTCGGTCATCTCCTTGACGTGTTGCTTCCAGATCACCCGGCAAAACCCGGGGTAACCGGGTTCGTCCACCAGAATGACATGTAGGTGCTCATCTTGATACAAGACCGGACCGGCAGGTGGTTGGCATAGTTCACATTGCATGCACACTCTCCACAGTTAAAGCAGGGTTCTAGTGCATTCTACCCGCGCCCATTGCGCTTGAAAGCATCACACCAGCCCGCTCTGTACGATTGGTTACAATGATTTACATTGTTCTCACAGACGATTCAGTGGCCTCACTCCTAATATGCTCGCCAAGGAAGCACCAGTGCGGTGCTCCAGTTAACTGTACGTTAAAATTTCTAGGAGTCTCACTCATGAAAAAAATCGCCGCTCTGCTGGTTGCTACCGTATTTGGTCTGACCTCTGCTGCTGGTTTCGCTGCTGAAGCTTCCGCTCCGGCTGCTAAGGCTGCCAAAGCTGCTCCGGCTAAAGCCAAGCACCACGCTAAAAAACACAAGAAAGTAGCTAAGAAAGCTGCTTCCGCTCCGGCCGCTCAAAAAGCTCAAGCTGCCAAGAAAGCTGCTAAAAAGAAAGCCGCTTCCGCTCCGGCACAAAAAGCTCAAGCCGCTAAGAAGAAAGTAGCTAAAAAAGCTGCTTCCGCTCCGGCACAAAAGGCTCAAGCTGCTAAAAAGCACAAAAAAGCCAAGAAAGCCGCTTCCGCTCCGGCCGCTCAAAAAGCACAAGCCGCTAAGAAAGCCGCTAAGAAAGCCGCTTCCGCTCCGGCACAAAAAGCTCAAGCTGCTAAGAAAGCCGCTAAAAAAGCCGCTTCCGCTCCGGCCGCTCAAAAAGCACAAGCCGCTAAGAAAGTAGCTAAGAAAGCCGCTTCTGCTCCGGCACAAAAAGCTCAAGCTGCTAAGAAAGCCGCTAAAAAAGCCGCTTCCGCTGCTAAGTAATTCCCTCGCAGGTTAACCTGCTACGGATCAAAAAGAGGAGACTTCGGTCTCCTCTTTTTGTTTGTTGCACCCGCATCAACTCCGTCCTGAGCTCCACCATACCCATCACCACCCGTTGCACAGCCCCCTCAACGGCGGCATGCGCGGGAATGACAACCATGGGCCCACAACCCTGAACCCAACAGCTATGGCACATGGCAACAGCCAGACGACCAAGCACCACCTCTGGTGTAAGCTGGTGCCACCAGCCGAAACCACAGAATAAAGAATTGACCACGCCCCGCAAACGGACACAGCTCTGTCTAGTAGCTTGGCACAGCAGCGGCAGCTGTTCGAGCACTCGGCGCACCCAAAGGTATTCGACCAGACACATCGCATTGCCTGCAGCCCGCCCCAGACTATGGCCGAGGCCCAGTAAAAGCCTTGGGGATTACAGAAACGGAACTTCCACTCCTTCACGCTTCGTGCCTGCTTAATAGGTAGTCCAGAGCGCATGGAGAGAGGCCTTATCCGCGCAAGGGCATGGCCACCCCATAGACAATGCCCCATCAATTGCGCGCATGCGTCATGCTGAAACTTTGCACCCCCTCAAAGCGCGACAATTCACCCGCCAGTTGCGCCAACGAAGCGCCCTGATGCTTATTTCGCGCCATGGCAATGAAGTGCCACTCCGGCTGTCCGTCCTGATAAGAAATCGACAGGGTACTGGGCACAATATCGTAGCCACGTTCTAATGCCGCTTGCTTGAGTACCTGTTCGTCCGGCACAAAGCCCTGGTTGAAACGTAACACCACACCAATGGCGGGATGCGACGGCAACCATTCCTCCAGATACGAAATCAGGCTCATTGATAGCGCCGAAATCAGCGTCAACATGATGGCAGCCGCATAGAAGCCAATACCAACCAGCACACCAATGGCGGAGGCAGCCCAGATGGAAGCGGCCGTGGTCAGGCCGCTGATATTGAACCCATCTTTCATAATGACACCGGCGCCCAAAAAGCCGATGCCGGTCACAATCCCCTGTATTACCCGGGTCGGATCGCCGACACTGTCAGCCAGATGACCGCCATACCAGTAGGCCGGATATCCCACCACCACGGTCAATGCGGCAGAGGCCATACACACCAGTCCATAGGTACGCATCCCTGCCGCACGCCCCCGGTAGGAGCGTTCATAGCCCACCAGAATGCCAAGAATCAACGCGCCGACCAGATTGAGAACAATCACGACATTAACGTCGACGAAGTTTTCTGACCAATAACCCGTCACTAAAGAAGAAGGAAAAAGATTCATAAAAATATAAGCGACATTGGTAGAGAAAGAGAAAGGCGTACTGTAACCTAGTTGCGCAGCACGCTGTCACCGAGGAACGCAACATGGTAGCCCAATGAATCGGGCGGCCCCGGGCAGGGCTGCAGAATGACAAAAAGCCCAACCGGTTTGGTTGGGCTTTTTGCTGATAATACTTGGTGGGTCGGGCGAGATTCGAACTCGCGACCAACGGATTAAAAGTCCGCTGCTCTACCAGCTGAGCTACCGACCCTTAACCTTGCAAGCAGGTTTGGGTTCTCGTGGTGGGTCGGGCGAGATTCGAACTCGCGACCAACGGATTAAAAGTCCGCTGCTCTACCAGCTGAGCTACCGACCCCTCGAGAGAGCGAAACTATAAATAACTCTTCGATCGGCGTCAAGCCATTACACGCTTTTCTTTTGTAAATTCCACAAATTGCCGAGACGTGAATCACGCCGAAAACCCTGCGGATGAGCGATATGGCGGCGCGAAAATCTGTCAGCTACTTGAAAGCGTGTAAGCTGGAGACCCATGTGAGGTAGGCAGGCAGCCCCTGCTCGATATCCAGGGCGATGATTTCCGGCACCTCGTAAGGATGCAGTTCGGCCAACCCGGCCTGCAAGGCCGCATACGCAGGTTGGGTGGTTTTGATCAACAGCGGAATTTCCTCGGTTTCTTCCAGCTGCCCCTGCCAGCGGTAAACCGACAGGCACGGTGCCAGAATATTGACACAAGCCGCCAGCTGTTCGGCAACCAGAGTACTTGCCAGTTGCCGGGCAGTAGCGGCGTCTGGCGCGTTACAAATAACCAGTAAATATTTCATAACGGACACCTGAACCCGATGCGTGCATTGTTACTGATTCTACTCCTCTACCCTTTTCTGGAGATTGCCACGCTGGTGAGCCTGGCCGACCATTTTGGCAGCGGCCCGGTACTGCTGTGGGTGATCTTTACCGCCATTCTGGGTATCGGCATGCTACGCAACCAGAAACTGGCGGCGCTGCTGACGCTTGGTAGCGTACTCAATCAGGGCGAACGCGTGTCGATCTACAGCCTGCTGTGGCCGCTGCGCTATCTGTTGGCAGGTATCCTGTTCTTGATCCCCGGGGTGATCAGCGACCTCTTCGCCGTGCTGTTGTTACTGCCCTTCAAGGGACCGGCGCTGCCGGTAGGCCCTCGACCAACAGGTACAGCAGAGGATGTGATTGAGGGCGAATATCACCGGGTGGACGAACCGACCGACCCCAGCCGCCGCATCAACTGATTCCCAAGACGGACAACACCTGTTCGGCGCTCTGGCTGACATGGATCTCCACCACCTTATGGCGACTCTTGTCACCGGAGATCAAGACGACTGCGCGCTTGGGCACACCAAACCGCGAGGCTAACCAGTGTAGCAGCGCGGTATTGGCCTTGCCTTCCACCGGCGGCGCGGCCAGCCTGATTTTCAGGCAGTCACCGTGCTCGTAAAGCCTGTTCGGTTTTCTTGGCACCCGGCTGAACATGCAGGGTCAGCCGGATGCGGTCGTGCTGAACGACAAGCCATGGTTTCATGGGATTTGCCAAGCCAAAGCCGCCATTGTAGTAATGCCGAGACACCCGGCGTCAAGCTTTGGCCTGTCAACCCGTGACGCTGGTTTGGTTGTCGGGCCGACACCACAGCCAACGGTCGCCCATCCGCTGTTTTGCCAGCCAGCCATGCTAAACTTCCCGGCATATCCGGAAGAAAGCCCATGTCCCTGACTCCACATCGCTACGCTGACGATTCATCGCATAACGTCATCCTCGCTCTGATGATCGGGGCATCGTTGTTGGCGCATGTTCTGCTGTTTAGTGCCTTAAGCGGCCTGTCGTGGGTACGCTCTTTCAGCATGCCGGAAGGCCAGACCCTGAGTGTAAGGCTGAGCAGCAAGCCCACACTGAAACCACCCAAGACACAACGCCTGGGCATACAGAATGCCGATGGCGGCGGTAATACTCAGCATTGCCTACCACCGGCGCATCATCAGGCGCGCCCGCTGGCAGTAGATGGCGCGGCCAAAGCGGGGACAGAAACCAGCCCGGCGCCAGCACCAACCGTCGCTCCCACGTTAACCACGTCGCAACCGACACGCCATAGCCGTAGCGTAACGCCGCCGTCCTCCAGCAAACCGGGCAGTCTGACGGCCGGTAGCCTGCTGGCGCAAGTGGGCGAATTGGCGCAGCGCCGTGGGGATGAGGCACTGTCAGACAATCATCTGGAAAGTGGCAAGGGCAAACAGGACGTGGGCCTTGCCACGCGCGGCTATGAATGGACGCGTTATCAGGAAGATTGGCGCCTGAAGGTGGAGCGGATCGGCAACCTGAACTATCCGGATGAAGCACGCCGTCAGGATGTCCACGGCGCGGTCACGCTGGTGGTCACGGTCAACGCCAACGGCAGCCTGCGCAGCATGCGGGTGAGCCGCAGCTCAGGCAGCGACATTCTGGACAATGCCGCGCGGCACATTGTGGAGCTATGCGCCCCGTTTGCCCCATTCCCGCCGTCGCTGGCCAGCCGTTTTCCCAGCCAGCAGATCGTGCAACGATTCGTTTTTACCCGGGATAACCAGCTCTCCAGCCGTTAACCCAAGGAGCCCTCATGTTTGAAGTGAATCGCAGTGTTGCCATCATCCGCCCCAAGGCGCCGTTTCTCGCCCGGCTACGCGCCCTGCCGGGTGGGCTGAACGGCGCACTGACGCTGGAGGCGCTGACGCGCGACTGCAATGCCCTGCTGATCCCGGCCGCTGACGATTACGCCAGTGCCGAAGACTTTGTACTGCAACATTACCGCCTGCTGTTTCAGTCCGAGCTGGCAGACTGGTGTGATGACGATGCCTTCTGGCCTGACAACCTCAGCCCGGCGCTGTTTGCCGAGTGGTTCGAGGTAGAAATTCATTCGGTCCTGACCGACCTGGTTGACACGCCACTAGAGCGTGAACCGTTTGTTCCGCTGGATCTGGATCAACACGACTGATCCGGCGGTTTCGGCCAACGTGCCACACGAGGAGGCGTCCATCGACAGCCGGGTACACGGCAACGCATGGCGCACAACAACAAGGGGAAACACACCATGCCACATCTCACCCACATCAAGGTGCGCGGTTATCATCTTGATCTGTATGGCCACGTCAACAACGCACGCTATCTGGAGTTTCTGGAAGAAGCGCGCTGGAGTTTCTTTGAAGAGCGCGGCGACCTGCCCGGTTCCTGCAGTCTGGCCCGGCCCTGGTGGTGGTCAACATCAACATCAACTACCGTTATCCGGCCACCATGGGCGACCAACTGGCGATCGCCACCTCGGTCAAGAGCATCAGTCATCGCAGCGCCGTCATGCATCAGCGCGTGGTACTGGATGGCAGCGATACCGTGGTAGCCGAAGCCGACGTTACCTTTGTCGCCTTTGACGGCAAACAAAACAAGGCCGTGCCGCTTGAAGGATCATTAAAGGAACTCCTGCAGGCCATGCAGGACCAATAACACCAGGGCAAATGATACGGCCAACCGCAAGGTTGGCCGAAACTCCAAACTCACTGAATGACACACCGGAACACAAGATGAAGAAGGGATTGATTGCTCTTTTGGCAGCCGTGGTGATCGGGCTGATCGCATACACTGCATTTTTCAATCAGACACCGGCACCGCAGGTGGCCTTCACCACCCTGTCCGGCCAGTCGAGCAGCATCGAAGCACTGAAGGGCAAAGTCGTGCTGGTAAACTTCTGGGCGACCAGCTGTTCCGGCTGCGTGGAAGAGATGCCGGAAATCAAGAAACTGCATGAGCAATACGCCAGCCGCGGCCTGCAAGTGGTCGCCGTAGCGATGAGCTACGATCCGGAAAACTACGTCAAGGCGTTTGTCGCCAAGAACGCCCTGCCGTTCATGGTGACGCGAGATAGCCGGGGCAACGTCGCCAAGGCATTTGGCGACATCCAGCTGACGCCGACCACCTTCATCATCGACAAACAGGGCAACATCCTCAAACACTACGTTGGCGAGATGAACTTCAGCGAAGTACGGCAATTACTGGACCAACAGCTCAAGTCCTGAGCCGATCACCCCATTGAACAGCATGCCGTTCCAGCACAGGAACGGCATTTTTATTAGGCACACTACATCAGGTTGGCCGAACAGCGGCGGATGCGCTTAATGTTGTGAACCACACACTGGACACGCCGGGTCACGCGGCACGCGCACATGGCGGAACTGCGCCGTCAGCGCGTCATAAAGTGTCAGTTGCCCCAACGGGCTGGGCAGGCCGATCAACAGTTTGAGCGCCTCTACCGCCTGCAGGCTGCCAATCACCCCGACCAGCGGCGCCAACACGCCAAAGGTAGCGCACGGGCCATCACCTGCCTCGCCTTCCTCCGGAAACAGGCAGTGATAACAGGGCGAATCTTCGTGGCGCGCATCAAACACCGCCAGTTGGCCAGCAAACCGCACTGCCGCCCCGGACACCAGCGGCACTTTGGCCGCCACCGCCGCGCGGTTGACCGCATGACGGGTGGCAAAGTTATCGGAACAATCCAGCACCAGATCGTGAGCGGCGACTACTTCGGCCAACCTGCTGCCAGCCAGCCGCTCGGCCAAGGTCGTTACCTGCACCTCGGGGTTGAGCGCCTGCATCTGCGCGGCCGCCGAACACGCCTTGTTCTGCCCCGGGCTTGCCATGCTGTGCGCCACCGGCGCTGCAGATTGGTCAGTTCCACCACGTCGTCGTCGGCGACACTGATCCGGCCCACACCGGCACTAGCCAGATACAGCAGCACCGGCGAGCCTAGCCCGCCAGCCCCCAGCACCAACACGCGCGCCGCCGCCAGGCGTTGCTGCCCCGCAATATCAATTTCCGGCAACAAAATATGCCGACTGTAGCGCAACAGCGCTGCATCGTTCAGTTCAGTCATCATTAGCCAAGCCTAATGCAGAGTCGCACTCGCGACAATACGTTCCGCTGCCTGCAACAAAAACGCCAGCACAAGGCTGGCGTTGCGGCGCAAACAGCAAATGCGGTTATTCTTCCGCTGTCTTGCGGATAAACTTGATCCCCAGCTGCTTGAGCTTGCGGTACAGGTGCGTGCGTTCCAGCCCCACTTTCTGTGCCACCCGGCTCATGTTGCCGTTTTCCAGCGAGATGTGGTACTCGAAATAGCGACGTTCCAGTTGCTCGCGCAATTCGCGCAGCGGCATGTTGAAATCAAAACCGGACTCTTCCACCGGCTTGTCGTGGCGGAACTGCGCAAGAACCTTGTTCACCTCGCCCGCGTCGACATCATCCGATTCAGCTGTCAGCGCCAGACTCTTGATGATACTGCGCAGCTGTTCCAGATTGCCGGGCCAGTCGTACTGACGCAGGGCATTGAGCGCCGAGGTCGTCAGCTTGCGAGGCGGCACCTGCTTGGACTCGATCAACTCGGTCAGAATCTGCTCGGCGATGCAGGTAATGTCTTCGGCATGTGAACGCAGCGGCGGAATCGGCACAATCACGCTGGATAGCGCGGTCAACAAACGGTTATCGCACTCCGGGTCGACCAGCAATTCCTGTAACGGCTTAGCTGCAGGAACACAGCAGACGGACATTGAAGCGGTCCAGCTTGGAGAGCAGAAACAACAGCCCTTGCTGTATCCGACGGCTGTACTGGCCGATTTCCGGCAAGAACAGCACGCCGTTATTAGCCTTTTGCAACAGCTCCAGCGGTGCGTCGGCCAGCTGTTCCGGCTTGGCGGGCGTGACCCGGGGGGTATTACCCTGATGGAAAAAACGCGCCACCAGTTCAAAACCGGAACCGGGCTCGCCAGTAAGTAGCACCGGTGACTTCACCTTGGCCACCCGCTCCAGCTGGCGCTTGAGTTCCTGGATCGGTTCACTCTTCCCCAGTTTGTCGAGATTGAGCGAGGTATTGGCTTGCATGTCGCCGTACTTCAGTGCGCGTTGCACCGTTGTCAGCAGCTTCTGCAAGGCAATGGGCTTTTCCAGAAAATCAAAGGCGCCGATACGGGTAGCTTCCACGGCCGTATCAATGCTGGCATGACCGGACATCATCACCACCGGCATATTGAGCTGACCGGTTTTGGCCCACTCCTTTAGCAGGGTGACGCCATCGCAATCGGGCATCCAGATATCCAGCAAAACCAGTGCCGGGCGTGTTTGGTTACGTAATTGACGAGCGACTTCGGCATTTTCCGCCGTGGCGACGGTATAACCTTCATCCTGCAAAATTTCTGACAGCAGTTCGCGAATACCGATCTCGTCGTCAACAATCAAAATATCACTGCTACGCATTAGGCCTCCAGCAATGGCAGGGTAAGCAGGATACGTGCGCCATGCGGCACGGCGTTCTCCAGCGCAACCTGTCCATGGTGTTCCTCTGCAATTTTTTTCACAACGGCCAGCCCCAACCCCGTCCCCTTGGATTTACTGGTGACATAGGGTTCAAAAGCGCGGGGAAGAATATCCTGACTGAAGCCTGAACCATTGTCCTCCACGCTGACGACCGCGTTTTTTCCTTCTTGTCGGCTGCTAATTTGAATCATCGGGTTGTCAACGTCAAGAACCGCATCTTGCGCATTCTGCATAAGATTGTGCAAAACCTGACGCAACAGGGCGGCATCGCCCATGATGCACAGCGATCCGGCGTGCAGTCGCATCTTCACCGCCGGATTGGATTCGTACAGGGTAATGACTTCGCGCACCAGCTGGTTCAGGTCCAGCCGCGACAGTTTGATGCGCGGTGCGCGGGCGTAATCGCGGAACGCATCCACCATGTTTTTGAGGGCGCCCACCTGCTTGATGATGGTATCGGTGGAGCGCTTGAGCATGTCGGCATCGGTAGGCTGCAACTTGGCGGTCAGCTTCATGGCCAGCCGTTCGGCCGACAGCTGGATCGGCGTCAGCGGATTGCGGATTTCATGCGCCAGCCGTCGGGCAACTTCCCCCAGGGCGGCGTCGCGCTGGGCACGTGCCAACTCGGTAATGTCGTCGAATACCAGCACGTAACCACTGCCAGAGCGGTCGGGCAAGCGGGCGCCATGCACCAGCAGGGAGCGTTCACCCTGTGTGGTGGCGTATTCCAGCTGGGTTTGCCATTCGCTTTCTTTTTCCTGTTCGCAACGCATCAACAGCGTTTCCACCAGCGCCGCCAGCGCGGGCACGTGTTCCGGCCATTGCGCCGGGGCAAACGGGGCCAGTTCGGCAAAATCTATCGACAGGATACGCGCGGCACTGGTGTTGGCGGCACGCACCTGCCAGTTGGCATCAAAGGCAATCACGCTTACCGACAGGTTGGCCAGAATGCTTTCCAGATAGAGCTTGCCGCTTTCCAGCGCCAGCCGGTTCTGGTCGGCCACTTGCCGGGCTTCATCCAGTTGCTGAGTCATGCGGTTGAACAGCGTGGTCAGCATCCCCAACTCGTCACGCCGGTATACCGGGTGGCGTTTGGAAAAGTCGCCCTGCGCCACCGCACGCGCGTTAAACAGCCAGTTCGGACAGCGGGGCCGACAGGCGCTCGGACAACACCAAGGCAAAGGCCAAGGCGGAGGTGAGGGCCAACAGGCAGGCCAGCGCCAGCGTCAGCATGTAAAAAGTTTTTAGTCCGGAACGGGATAACAGCAGCTGGCGGTATTCAGCGCGCGCCGTTTCGATCAGTTCGGCATCATGAGCAATGGCCTGTGGCGCGGCCTGCGTCACCTGCATCACCCGAGGCTGGCCGCTGGAGGAACGATAGCTCAGCACCACTTTGAGGATCAGGCCATTGGCGCCGTCGTTTTCGATGGTTTCCTGTGGCTGGCGTTGCCGCAAGGTACGCATGACCTCGCGCGATGGCGCCTGCACATGCCGTCCGCGGCTCACGCCAGCGGCGGCGATCAGCTCGCCATTGCGGGCAAACACGGCGATATCGCGCAATCCCAATTGCTGGCGCGAGCGCTCCAGCCGATTAGGCAGGATGGTTTCGGGCAACATGTCGAGATCATCCAGCACCACACGGCTCTTGCGGCTGACATCTTCCAGCACGTAATTGAGTGCATTGCGCCCGAGCCCGAGGCCACGGTCCAGCGCGGACTCGACCTTGACGTTGAACCAGCTTTCGATACTGCGGGTGAGAAACTGGGCAGAAATGGTGAACACCAGCAACCCCGGCACCAACGCCACCACGGCAAACATCATTACCAGCTTTTGCGTGAGTTTGGCGCCAAAAACCCGCCCTTTGACGCGCTGGCGCAGGCGCACCAGCTGCCGCACCACCACCCCCAGCAAGGCCGCCAGCAGCAGGCTGTTGAGGCCAAACACCCACCAGTAATATTCGGCCAACTTGGAGGCATTGCCGGTGGCCACCGCCAGCAGGTACAGCAAGATGGAACCCAAAGCAGCCAGCGCAATCGCGGCGTAACGCATCAATTGCTCTCCCGGCTGATCACCAGATTTTGCCAACCGGATGACAGCGACCAGTCGGACGAGCCAGGGCATTGAGCTGGAACGGTTTTGGCAATTCGCCAATATCCAGCGACAAGCGCACCCTTAAGCCACCTGACTGGGACGACGCGGATCAAGCGCGCCGGGCTCCAATACGCGCCAATCCTGAATGCCGCCCATGGCATTGAGGGCTTCATTCAGCGAGGCATAGTAATTGGACAGGCTGCCGATAGTGACGCGATAACGGTTGGTCAGCGGCTGGTAAGCCAGCTTGAACGCCAGCGAGGCGTGCGGTTCGAACCACTGGCGCAGATCGAGGAAATACGAGGTGGTGCGTGGCCGGGTCAGTTCAAATTCCAGCCGGAAAGTCAGCACCACGCCCTGCGCCAGCGTTTCGGTCAGGCTATAGGGCAGCCGGGTTTGAAAGCGGGTGCTGACCGACAGCTGGCCGTCGCTCATCAGCAAAGCCTCGGCACGGCGCGGAGCAATGCCTTCGGCCTGTGCCGTGGCAACGGTACAGGTCAGCAGCCAGAAAATCAGGCTAATGCTTCTCAAGCAGCGCGTAATAGAAGCCGTCATGACGCTCACAGGGCAACAGCTGCTCATCATTCAGACAGGTCGCGTCGGCATGACGGGACAGGAATGCCTGCAGCTGGTCGCGGTTTTCTTGCGGGAAAATCGAGCAGGTAGCGTATAGCATTTTGCCGCCCGAGGCGAGCAGCGGCCACAGCGCATCGACCATCGTCGCCTGCTGGCGCGCCAGTTCGGCAAAATCGCCGGGGCGACGCAACCACTTGATGTCCGGATGGCGGCGCACCACCCCGGTGGCGGAACACGGCACGTCCGCCAGAATGCGGTCAAACGGCTGACCATCCCACCAGCTTTGCGGCCGGGAGGCATCGCCGGTCAGTAAGGTGGCGGAAAAGCCCAGTCGGTCAAGATTGTCCTGCACCCGTGCCAACCGCTGTGCATCGACATCCAGCGCGGTTAATTGGATATCCGCCAGTTCCAGCAAATGGCAGCTCTTGCCCCCCGGCGCCGCGCAGGCATCCAGTACCCGCTGGCCATCCTGCACATCTAGCCGCCATGCCGCCTGCTGGGCGCCCCAGTCCTGCACCGAGACATGGCCAGCACTGAACCCGGGCAGGTCGCGCACGTTGACCGGCTTGGACAGACGCACCGCGCCTTCACCCAGACTCTCGGCCTGCATGCCCAGCTCCGCCAGGCGCGCCAGATATTCGGCATTACCAACATGGCGGCGGTTGAGGCGCAAGGTCATCGGCGGATGGCTGTTGTCCATGTCCACCACCTGCTGCCACTGCTGCGGATACGCTTGCTTCAGTTGCTTGATCCACCAGCGCGGATGGTTGGTGCTGGCTTCCAGATCCTTGTCGGCCGCCAGATTCAGTGCTTCACGCTGGCGCAGGAAGTTACGTAAGGCGCCATTTACCAGCCCCTTGAAACCGCCGCGAGCCAGACGGCTGGCCAAGGTGACGGCCTCGTTGACCACGGCGTACTCGGCTGCACGGGTATACGCCAGTTGGTAAAACGCCACCATCAGCACCCGCTCCACGGTAGGCTCCGGCAAAGGGCGCGGCACCAGTCGGCGCAACCAGAAACGCAGGCGCGCCAGATGGCGCAGCGAGCCATAACACAAGTCCTGCAAGGCGCCATGTTCGGCGGGGGTGAGGGTGCCCGCCTGTTGTTGCGCGTGTGCCAGCGCCGCAGTGAGCGTCACCCCGTTTTCCACCTGAGCGAGCACATCGGCCGCCAGTTCCTGTATGCGATGCATGCGGTTACTTTCAAAAAAACCGGCCAGTGCCGTCGCTGGACACTGGCCTGATCGTGTTCGAATTCAAGGTTGGCCGAAGCATGAACATGCCGTGCTTACCATTTCCATCGGCAACTAGGCGGCGCCGTGCGCCATGGCCTGCAGCCGGGCAATACGCTCTTCGGTGCGCGGATGGGTACGAAACAGGTCGCCCATGCTGCCGCCACCGGTGAGCGGGTTGATGATCATCATCTGCGCGGTTTCCGGATGCGCTTCGGCACTTGGCATGACGATGCCCTGCGCGTAGTACTCGATCTTGTGCAGGGCATTGGCCAGCGCCAGCGGGTCGCCGGAAATCTGAGCGCCGCCGCGGTCCGCTTCAAATTCGCGCGAGCGGGAAATGGCCATCTGGATGACGCTGGCCGCCAGCGGCGCCAGCAAGGCAACCAGCAACCCGGCGATGGGGTTGACCGGCCGACCCTCTTCATCACGGCCGCCAAAGAACATGGCGAAATTGGCCAAGGCGGAAATCGCCCCCGCCATGGTGGCGGAGATGGTGGAAATCAGGATGTCACGGTGCTGCACGTGAGCCAGTTCATGCGCCATCACACCGCGTAGCTCGCGGTAATCGAGCATGCGCATGATGCCACTGGTGGCGGCTACCGCAGCATGCTCCGGATCACGACCGGTGGCAAAGGCGTTGGGCTGGTCTTCGTGGATCACATAGACACGCGGCATCGGCAAGCCGGCACGTTGCGCCAACTCCGCCACCAGGCCATAAAACTCCGGTGCTGACTGGGCATCCACTTCCGGGCGTTGTACATCCGCAACACCATTTTGTCGGAGTTCCAGTAGGCAAACACGTTCATCGCCCCACCAAACAGCAGGGCCAGCAACATGCCGTTGCGGCCACCCAGCATGGCACCAATCACGCCAAACAGGGCGACGATCGCCGCCATCAATAGCGCTGTCTTGATTCCGTTTTCCACATCCCACCTCTGTTGACTATCGTACCGGACATGACGACGGGTTACTGCCCCAGCGCCACGCCCACCACGCCACTGCGGCCCGCCGCAAAATCACGTGCCGACAAGCGCTTGCCGCCAGCTGCAATTGCGTTACCACCACCAGGCCATCGCCACTGCCCACCACCACGCCATCGGCATCGGCGGCAATCACTTCACCGGGGTTGGCCGAACCGGCACGCGCACTCGCCAGCCAGATTTTGAGCGGCTCGCCATGCAGCCGGGTAAAGGCACCGGGCACCGGGTTATAGGCGCGGATGGCCCGCACGATCTCGGTGGTAAGCAGGCTCCAGTTGATTTCCGCTTCCGCCTTGGTCAGCTTGTGCGCATAGGTGACGCCACTGGCTGGCTGCTTCACCGGCAACAAACCACCCAGTTGCTTGAGCGTCTCGACGATGGCGGCAGCGCCGGTTTCGGCCAACTTGTCATGCAAGCTGCCAGCGGTATCCGTTTCGGCAATCGCCAGCGGATGCACCGACAGCATGTCGCCGGTATCCAGCCCCACGTCCATCTGCATGATGGTAATGCCGGTCTGCGTATCACCAGCCAGCAAGGCGCGCTGGATCGGCGCCGCACCACGCCAGCGCGGCAGCAACGAGGCATGAATATTCAGACAACCGCGTGCCGGAATATCCAGCACGGCTTTGGGCAACAGCAGGCCATACGCCGCCACAACCATCACCTCGGCGCCCACTTCGGCCAACATCGCCTGCGTTTCCGGCTCTTTCAGCGTCACCGGTTGCTCCACGCGCAACCCGTGTGCCAGCGCCACCTCCTTCACCGGGCTGGGCTTGAGTTTCATGCCGCGCCCGGCCGGGCGGTCAGGCTGGGTCAGTACCAGCGCAATATCATGGCTAAGCGGCAATCAGCGCCGTCAGGGCGGCGGCGGCAAAGTCCGGCGTACCGGCAAAAATCAGTTTCATCGACAACCTGTAGAAGTTAAATGAGTGATGCCCATAGCCGCACGGCAACCGGGCCACGCACCCGTCGGCCACGCCGATCAGATATTCTGTTTCTCGCGTTTTTTCAGCTTCGACTTGATGCGGTTCTGTTTCAGTTCCGACAAATATTCGACAAACACCTTGCCGTCCAGATGGTCGATTTCATGCTGGATGCAAATTGCCAGCAAACCATCGGCCTCCAGCTCGAACGGCGTGCCATCGCTACCTTGTGCACGCACCTTGACGCGCTCGGCGCGAGTCACTTTCTCATACACGCCCGGCACCGACAGGCACCCTTCCTCATAGACGGTTTCACCGTCTTTTTCCAGAATCTCCGGGTTGATGAACACGCGGCGCTCGTCTTTTTCTTCGGACAGATCCATCACCACCAGACGTTTGTGATAGTTCACCTGTGTCGCCGCCAGACCAATGCCCTTGGCTTCGTACATGGTCTCGAACATGTCCTCGATGCGCTGCTGCAACGCCTCGTCAAAGGTGTCGATTGCCGTCGCCACGGTATGCAAACGCTCGTCGGGGTAATGCAAAATATTCAGTAGCGCCATCGCTATCTGTCGCTCCAAGTTGTCGTATGTCATCAGCACGCTGATAATAGCCCACTGACAGATGTTCATTCATGAAACGGCCACGCCTTAACTGACCGCCGTTTCTCCAAATATTGGGGCACTTTTCATGCGTAAAAGTATTATATCGCTTGCGCTGGCTCTGGGTCTGGCCTCTCCGGCATTTTCCGACACGTTAACCCTGCGGCAAGATGCGCCGCACCGCTATGTGGTCGTCAAAGGCGACACCCTGTGGGGAATTTCCGGGCGCTTCCTGAAAAGCCCATGGAAATGGCCGCGGCTGTGGAACATGAACCGCAGCCAGGTCAAGAATCCGCACTGGATCTACCCGGGCGACGTGCTGGTGCTGCACTACGTCAACGGCCAGCCACGCTTGTCGCTGGAAAGAAATCTGTCGCGCACGGTAAAACTGTCGCCGGGCGTTCGCAGCGAAGCACTGGACGATGCCGTCCCCAGTATTCCCGCCGCCGCCATCGAACCGTTCCTGACACGCCCGCTGGTGGTTGAGCTTTCCGACTTCAACAAAGCCCCCTCTCTGGTTGCCGGGCCGGACGACCGCGTAGCCGTCGGCCCGGGCGACCGCGCCTATGCCGTCGGGCTGAACGAAGGTGGCACCGGCAGGCCTACCGCCCCAACCGCCCGCTGGTAGACCCGGATACCAAAGAGGTGCTGGGCTTTGAAGTAATCTATGGCGGCGATTTGCAGGTAGACAAGATGGGCGACGACATCCAGTCGCTGCACGTCAGCCGCATTGCCGAAGAAATCCAGATTGGCGACCGCCTGATCAAGGCGCCCAAGGCCCTGTTCGTCAGCTACGTGCCCCACGAGCCGGAAAGCGAGATCAAGGGCAAGATCATCTCCATTTACAACGGCGTGAACAGTGCGGCGGAATACTCCAACGTAGTCATCAACCGCGGTCAGCGTGACGGTGTCGAGGTCGGCCACGTCTTTGGCATCTTCCGCAAAGGCAACCTGATCGAATTCAAGACGGCCGATGGCCGCACCCGCAAGGCCGCGCTGCCGATGGAGAACTCCGGCAAGCTGTTTGTCTACCGCGTATTTGACCGTGTGTCGTACGCGCTGGTACTCAACAGCTCGCTGCCGGTCAGCATCGGCGACACCATCGCTCCGCCCGAGGCGGAATGAGCGCAGCGCTGGCCGACTGGCTGCAAGTAGCCCTGACGCCGGGCATCGGCCCGGTGGGCTTCCTCAAGCTGATCCGGCATTTTGGTGATGCCACGTGTGCCGTCGGGGCACGCGCTGGCCAGCTGGAACCACTGATCGGAAAAGCCGCTGCCCGGGCCCTGCAGCAGCGTGCCGCGCAGCCTGCTGTCGAGGCGGCGCTCACCGGGCCGAGGGGAATGGCTGCCACTTGCTGACACTGCTGGATGATGACTATCCGGCACAGTTGGCCGAAGCCGATGCACCGCCTCCCCTGCTGTTTGCCCGTGGCCGCCGCGAATTGCTGGCCCGCCCCATGCTGGCCATCGTTGGCAGCCGCAACGCCACACCTGCCTAAGCACCAGCTGCGCCCAAGCGTTTGCCCAGCAGTTGGCCGAACACGGCTATACCATCGTCAGCGGGCTGGCCAGCGGCATCGATGCCGCCGCCCACCACGGGGCGCTGTCTTGTAACGCCTCCAGTATTGCCGTGATCGGCACCGGCATAGACCGCGTTTACCCGGCCAGCAACCGTGCGCTGGCGCATCGCATGGCCGAACACGGCCTGATCCTGTCGGAATTCGCCTTGGGGCTGGGACCGTTGGCACAACATTTTCCGCGCCGCAACCGCATCATTGCCGGGCTGGCGCGGGGTTGCCTAGTGGTGGAAGCCAATGTGCAGTCCGGCTCGCTCATCACCGCGCGGCTGGCGGCCGAAAACGGCCGGGAGGTGATGGCGATTCCCGGCTCGATTCACAACCCGCAGGCTCGCGGCTGCCACCGGCTGATCAAGGATGGCGCCAAACTGGTGGAAACCGTGGACGACGTACTGGATGAAGTCGGTAGTTACTGGAACTGCCACCGCCCGGGGCTGAACGGTCCATACCGCAACCGGCGGCGAACCAAACACCAGCAGAAAGCCCACCAGCGGGCGCAAATGCCACACTTCTGGCCGCCATCGGCTTTGATCCGGTGAGCGCGGATGAGCTGGCCGAGCAGCTTGGGTTGACGGCGGGGGAGCTTTACGCGATGCTGCTTGAGCTGGAACTGGACGGCCACGTGGCAAGCTTGCCCGGAGGCCGCTTTCAGCGCCTGTCCTGAAGCAGCGGCAGGTGGCACACGGTGGGTTATCGCCACACCGTCGTCCAGCCCTTATTGAAGAAGAACGGATGTTTGACGTATTAGCCTATTTATTTGAGCAGTATCAGGACCCGGAAGCCTGTCGTGACCGCGACACCATGATGCGCCAGCTCGAAGCCGCTTACTTTGAGGATGAAGAAATCAATGACGCGCTGGACTGGCTGGATGGTATCTGCGATCTGGACAGCAGTATCTATGCCGCCGCGGATGACGCTTATGGCATGCGTGTGTATGCAGACGTCGAACTCAAGCGCCTGCCGGTGGAAGTCCGCGGCCTGATCCAGTTTCTGGAAGACCATGGCGCGCTTTCGCCCGCACAGCGGGAAATGGTGCTGGATCGACTGCTGGAATTGCCCGATGACGACATCAACGTCGGTTCCACCAAGCTGGTGGCGCTGATGGTGTTGTGGGCGCAGAAGGCCGAGTTGCCGATTTTGCTCGGCGAGGAGCTTCTTGACGCGGTGCATGGCGAACCGACCATGCAATGACTTGTCAGCAGGGGGAAGTCGGGCTTACCATCCCCGCCCTGACGAATACCGAACAAGAGCGCTACCTTGCGCTCTTGTTTTATTTGATGGATACCCAATGTGTCGGCCTCGCTTGCGGGCCATCGCTATCGAAACGAAAACATGCCCACCAGCCTCTTGATCGTTGAATCGCCATCCAAGGCAAAAACGCTGAAGAAATATCTGGGACCGGACTTTGAAGTGCTGGCCTCCTACGGCCACGTGCGCGATCTGGTGCCCAAAAACGGCGCGGTAGACCCGGAAAAAGGGTTTGCCATGAAGTACCAATTGATTGCTCGCAACAGCAAGCACGTCGACGCTATCGTCAAGGCCGTGCAAGAGGCCGACCACGTCTATCTGGCAACTGACCCGGACCGCGAAGGTGAAGCCATTTCCGGCATCTGGTGCAGATTCTCAACGGCAAGAAGCTGCTGAAAGACAAGACAGCGCAGCGCGTGGTATTCCACGAAATCACCAAGAACGCGGTGCTGGAAGCGATCCAGAACCCGCGCGAGGTGGCGCAGGATCTGGTGGACGCGCAACAGGCACGCCGGGCGCTGGATTATCTGGTGGGCTTTAACCTGTCGCCGCTGCTGTGGAAGAAAATCCGCCGTGGCCTGTCGGCTTAAGCCGCGTGCAAAGCCCGGCCTTGCGCCTGATCTGCGAGCGTGAAAACGAGATTCGCGCGTTCGTGGAACAGGAATACTGGTCGGTGCATCTGGACAGCCACAAAGGCCGCACCAAGTTCTCCGCCAAGCTGCATACGCTGGCAGGCAAAAAGCTGGAACAGTTCGACATTCCGAACGAAGCCGAGCAAGCCAATATCCTGACAAGGTTGGCCGAACAACCGGCCGTAGTTGCCGCGATCGAGAAAAAGAAGAAATCGCGCAGCCCAGCCGCTCCGTTCACCACCTCCACGCTGCAACAGGAAGCCGTGCGCAAGCTCGGCATGACCACCGACCGCACCATGCGTACCGCCCAGCAGCTATACGAAGGCGTGGACATCGGCCAAGGCACGGTCGGCTTGATCACCTACATGCGTACTGACGCCGTGGTGCTGGCCAATGAAGCCATCGAAGAAATCCGCGGCTACATTAGCGAAAAATTCGAACCGGCATGTCTGCCCAAGGCGCCGGTCAGCTACAAGAACAAATCCAAAAACGCGCAGGAAGCGCACGAGGCGATTCGGCCAACCTCCATCCTGCGCACGCCGGAAGCGGTGAAACCGTTCCTCACCAGCGACCAGTTCAAGCTGTACGACATGATCTGGAAGCGGACGCTGGCCTGCCAGATGGCACCGGCCAAGTTCGACACCACCAGCGTCGATATCAGCGTGGGCGAAGCGATGTTCCGTGCCAGCGGCCGGTACTGGTATTTGCTTACTTCCTCGCCGTGTACGAAGAAGACGTCGATGACGCCGAAGACGAAGATCACGCCAAACTGCCGCTGCTGGAAGAAGGCGATGCGCTGCCGGTAGACAAACTGTATGGCGAACAGCACTTCACCCAGCCGCCGCCGCGCTTCTCCGAAGCCAGCCTGGTGAAGGCGCTGGAAGAATACGGCATTGGCCGCCCGTCCACCTACGCCAGTATCATCTCCACGCTGAAAGACCGCGAATACGTCATTCTGGACAAGAAGCGCTTCTTGCCCACCGATACCGGCGACATCGTCAACAAGTTCCTGACCGAGCACTTTGCCCAGTACGTGGACTACAACTTCACCGCCAAGCTGGAAAACCAGCTGGATGAAATCGCCAGCGGCCAGCGCGAATGGGTGCCGGTGATGGAAGCGTTCTGGAAGGGTTTTTCCAAGCAGATTGCCGAAAAAGAAAGCATTTCGCGCGCTGAAGTCACCACGGAAAGCCTGGACGAAGCCTGCCCGAAATGTGGCAAACCGCTGTCGATCAAGTTTGGCAAACGCGGCCGCTTCATCGCCTGTACCGGCTATCCGGAGTGCGATTACACCCGCAACATCGGTGAAACTGCCGAACAGGCCGCCGCCGAAGCGGAAGCCCCCACCGTGGTGGAAGGCCGGGTGTGTCCGGACTGTGGCGGCGAGCTGCACATCAAGAAGGGGCGTTATGGCAAGTTTATCGGCTGCGCCAACTACCCCAAGTGCAAGCACATCGAGCCACTGGAAAAACCGCGCGATACCGGTGTGGTCTGCCCGGAATGCAAGACCGGCCACCTGATCGAGCGCAAGAGCCGCTATGGCAAGCTGTTCTATAGCTGCGACACCTATCCGAAGTGCAAATACGCCACCGGAACCCACCAGTGGCCGAGCCCTGCCCGAAATGCGGTTGGCCCATTCTCACCATCAAGACCACCAAACGGCGTGGTACGGAGAAAGTGTGCCCGCAGAAGGAATGCGGCTACAGCGAGGTGATTGCCCCGCCGGAAGGCAAGGATAGCGAATAAGCGCGGCGCCACTGCTCGCCCAACACCACGCTCCCGCAAGGGGGCGTGGTTTTTTATCGCCAACACCCGGCCGATCATGCACCTGGCATGACCAACTTGCTGATTTTATTAGCACAATCTGGCCAGATGAATCTTATAATACGTGTCATCTCTCACGTAAAACCTCCAGAGCACCCCGGCTCTCACACGCGGCCTTGCCGCTGCGCATGATTCGGTCTGCCCCGGCTTGCCACAGACAGGCAACAGGCACAGGGAACCTTCTTCCCCGATCGACAGTTTGCCCCGCGCGACTGATCTAGAGAAACATGATGAAAGTAACCAGTCGATTTTTATTTACCGGCAGCGCCGTACTGGCTTTGCTGGCGTTTATGTTTGAAAGCTGGCTGATGCTGCCGGTGGCGTTCTTCGTGGCGTTTTTTGGCATGCTGGTGGCAGACCGCGAACAACTGGCAGACATGGACCAGACGGCGCTCGCCATGATGCTGGCGGTGCCGGAACAACGCCCGCTGCAAACGCTGGACGATTTTCGCTGCCGGGAATTGCTGTTCTATAGCGCCGGTTATCCGGTCTACCGCTACCTGATTGCCAGCGATTCGTGCTGGGAACTGGTGGGCGAGGAAAGTCAGGTCAAGGCCGAACGCGGCATGATCCGGGTATTTCCCGGCTTCCTGTATCGGCGCGTTGCCCGTTAAGCCACATCGCCCGTCGCGCCATAAAAAAACCGTCGCAACACGCGACGGTTTTTTTCATGCTGGCGGCGCAGCCGTTCTCAGCCAAGCAAGACCAGACTCCACACTGCCACCAGATTGATCAGCCCGAGCAACTGGGCGGCGCTGCCCATGTCCTTGGCGCGCTTGGCCAGCGGATGGCGCTCCAGCGAGGTGTGATCGACTGCGGCCTCGATGGCGGAATTGAGCAGCTCAATGATCAGCGTCGCCAGCGAACTGGCTACCAGCAGCGCACGCGCCAGCGGCTGGGCGTGAATGATGAACGCCAGCGGGATGAGGACGAGCGCCAGCAACACCAGCTGGCGGAAGGCGTCCTCGTAACGCAGCGCCGCCTTGAGGCCATCCAGCGAATAGCCAAAGGCGTGGATCAGACGGGACACCCCGGTTTTACCCTTGAACGGGCTTTCCTCAAGCTTGCTCATGACAGTTCCAGAACATGAAATCCACGACGCACCTGACGTCGCCACAGGTTGGCCGAACAGGGTGGCAATCGCCACGCTTGCCGGTTACTGGCCACACGCCCGCTCCAGTGCATCGATATACAGCCCCGCCACATTCAGCTCGGTCTGATCCATGATCTCGCGGAAGCAGGTGGGGCTGGTAACGTTGACTTCGGTCAGATAGTTACCGATCACGTCCAGCCCGGCCAGCAGGATGCCACGGCGACGCAATTCCGGACCGATGGCTTCGGCAATTTCACGGTCGCGTGCCGTCAGCGGCCGTGCCTCGCCGCGCCCACCGGCCGCCAGATTGCCGCGCGTTTCGCCCGCGGCGGGGATGCGTGCCGGGCAGTAATCCACCGGCTTGCCGTCAATCACCAGAATACGTTTGTCGCCATCGCGGATTTCCGGGATATAGCGCTGCGCCATGACGGTACGGCTTTCGCGCTGGGTGATGGTTTCCAGAATCACCGACAGATTCGGGTCATCCGGGCGTACGCGGAAAATGCTATCGCCGCCCATGCTGTCCAGCGGTTTGAGGATGACATCCTGATGCTGTTTGACGAAGGCACGCAGCCGGTGCGCCTGGCCGGTAATCAGCGTCGGCGCCGTCCATTCCGGAAATTGCAGAATGGCCAGCTTCTCGTTGAAATCGCGCAGGGCCTGACCGCTGGTAAACACCGGCACCCCCTCCGCTTCGGCCAACGTAAACAGCTGCGAGGCGTACAGGTATTCCATGTCAAACGGCGGGTCCTTGCGCATGACGATGGCGTTGAACGCCGTCAGCGGCTGGCGCAGCACGTCGGAGAGCTTGTACCACGCGGCTTTTTCGCCGGTCAGGGTGACGCCGCGCGCGTCCACCAGCAAACGTCCACCTTCCACCGACAGTTCGCGCGCTTCGGCAAACGACAGCGCATGGCCGCGCCGGGCGGCCTCCTCCATCATGGCAAAGGTGGTGTCCTTGTAAATCTTGAAGTGTTCCAGCGGATCGGCGATGAACAGGATGCGCATGCTTTTCAGTCCTTGGTTGGCGACGGCTCGTCACGCATCATGCGGTCCATGTCGTGGCGGGCCTGTTGCATCATGGCGTCGGCCCGGCGCGCCACCTGCAAAAAGGTGGCTTCGTCGGTCGGCTGATAAGTACAGCCCAGATAACGCTGCGGTAAGCTGTTTTGTCCGGCACGCCCAGCAACAGCGCCAGCGGGTTGGCGGCGATTTCATAGGCCGACAGCATCGGCCCGGCTTCGCCGGTAAAACGGTAATACTGCTCGGTGACGGCAATCGGCGCCCGTTTGAGGGACAGCCGCTTGGCTGCGGCGGCCAGCGTTTCGCCATCTGCCAGCGGCACGGAGACAAACTCCTTGTGCAGCGCCAGCCGTACGGGTTGGCCGAACACCGTGATCGGCGTGGTCAGGTCATACACATACACGCCCAGCTGACTGGCTGCGGTGTTCTTGCGAATCCAGTCCGGCCCCTTGTCGAACACCACGTCCAGCAGCGCGGGCTGCAGGGCCTGATAACGTTCAAACGAGGTGCAGCTGACCAGTTCGGCCAACGTTTGCGGCGTCAGCGCATCACCGGCCAGCACCGGCGCGGCGAGCCACAGCAGGCTCAGCCAGCGCCATTTCATGCGTCGCGATCCGGATCGGTGTTTTCCAGCTCGAGCGAGGCGGCGAGCAGCGCCAGACGGGCAATCACCCCGTAGGCGTAGAAACGGTTGGGCGCGCAATCCGGCGAGCCTTTGCGGTCCGGCAGGCAATGGGTTTCAAACGACAGCGGCACGAAATGCATGCCGGGCGCGTTGAGGTTTTCATCCACGCCACGACCAGTGTGCACGCGGTAGAAACCGCCGATGACGAAGCGGTCCATCATGTATACCACCGGTTCGGCTACGGCCTCGTTGATGGTTTCGAAGGTGTGCACGCCTTCCTGCACGATCACTTCGCTGACTTCCAGCCCTTCCTTCACCACCGACATCTTGTTGCGGGCCTTGCGATTGAGACCAACCACTTCGTCCGGGCTCTTCACGCTCATCACGCCCATGCCGTAAGTGCTTAAGCATCGGCCTTGACGATGACAAACGGCTCTTGCTCGATGCCATGTTCACGGTATTTGGCGCGAATCTTGTCCAGCATGTCCGACACGGTGTCGGCCAGCACTTGCTCACCCTGCCGCGCCCGGAAATCCAGCCCGGAGCAGGTAGCAAAGTACGGATTGATCATCCACGGGTCGATGGAGATCAGCTGGGCAAAATCCTTGGCGACCTGATCATAGGCGGTAAAGTGCTGGCTCTTGCGGCGCACGGCCCAGCCGGCGTGCAGCGGCGGCAACAGGTTTTGCTCCAGCCCCTTGAGCAGGTCCGGAATGCTTAAGCCGACAGGTCGTTGTTGAGCAGCACCACGCACGGGTTGAAGCCATCGGCCAGCACTAGACGGTTGCCACGGCGTTCGATCGGTTCCAGCCGCACGGTATCGCCGTGTGCTGTGGTCAGTTCGGTCGGCGCGGTGATTTCCGGGTTGAGCGAGCCGAGGCGCACCTTGAGACCGGCCTGTTCGAAGATGTGCACCAGCGAGGCGACGTTTTGCAGGTAAAAGGTATTACGGGTGTGGTTTTCCGGAATCAGCAGCAGGCTTTTGGCCTCGGGACAGACTTTTTCCACCGCGCTCTGGGCGGCCTGCACCGCCAGCGGGGTGAAATCCGGGTTCAGGTTGTTGAACCCGCCGGGAAACAGATTCATGTCCACCGGTGCCAGCTTGAAACCGCTGTTGCGCAAGTCGACCGAACCGTAGAACGGAGCGGCATGGTTATGCCATTGGCTACGGAACCAGTGTTCGATTTGCGGCTGGGCCGTGAGGATGCGGCTTTCCAGCTCAAGCAACGGGCCAGACAGCGCAGTGGACAGGTGCGGGACGGTCATGTCTACCTCTGTGGGTATGGTACGGTATCAGGATATGCTGAAATGGTGGCAAATGCAGCGGGATTCAAGCCTGCTGGCCGGGCAAGTCGGCCAGTGGCCAGTCCCTCACCATACGAGGCGCGGTATTGGCGCTGCCAGCTGTCGGCCTCCAGCACGTGATTCTGGCAACCGTGCTGCGTCACCTTGATGGCGCCCAGCAAGTTGGCCAGCCGCCCGGTGGTGGTCCAGTCCAGCCCGTGACGGATGCCGTAGAGCAAGCCTGGCGCGGAAGGCATCGCCACAGCCCATCGGGTCAACCGGCGCGCCATCCGGCTGCGCGGCGGGGATACGGTACACCTCGCCCGCAGCATAAATTTCCGCCCCCTGCGCGCCGCGCGTTACCACCAGCGCGGTCACCTGTTCGGCCAACTGCTGTACCGTCAAACCGGCACGTTCGCGCAGCAACTCGCTTTCGTAATCGTTGATGGCGACATAGCTGGCACGCGCCACGATCTGGTGGATTTCGTCGGCTGACAGCAGCGGCAACTCCTGCCCCGGATCAAAGACAAAGGGAATGCTTAGCTTCGGCCAACTCGCGCGAGTGCTGCAGGAACGCCGCGTGGCTAGGCGGCGGACAGAATCGCCAGCTGAACCGGCGCCGTGATGTCGGCGACATGGTTGTCTGTGGCAAAATTCATCGCGCCGGGATGAAAAGCCATCAGCTGGTTGCCGTCGCGATCGGCAATGCCGAAGCACTGCGAGGTAAACTGGCCGGGAATATGGCGAATGAAGCGGTCGTCCACGCCGACGCGGCGCAGGTGCTGGCGATACGGTTCAAAATCATCGCCCACTGTGCCCATGACGATGGGACGCTCGCCCAGCAGGCACAGGCTGTAGGCAATGTTACCGGCCATGCCGCCAAATTCCCGCCGCATACTGGGCGCAAGAAAGGTGGTGGAAATCTTGTGCAGCTGATCGGGCAATATCTGGCTGTCGAAGCGGCCGTGGAAGGAAAACAGCGTATCGTACGCCATGGTGCCGCAGACCAGAATGCTCATGGTTTTCCTCCCCGGATAGAAGCGCCGATTTTAGCATGGAAGCGCTCGCCCACCGGCAGGTAACGCGGGCGGCGCCCATGCCTTCCCTCAACCATTGATTCGGACATTGATTATGCGGTTTCTGTCCCTGATTGCGGCGGCCTTGCTGGCCGTGACTCTGCTCCCAGCCCGTGCGGCGCCGCTGGATGACGCGCGCTTTAGCGATCTGCAAGAAAGTCCGACACAATTGTCGACGCTACGCGGCAAAGTCACCGTCATCAACTTCTGGGCCACCTGGTGCGGCCCGTGCCGCGAGGAAATGCCCATGCTCAACACGCTGCGCCAGCGGCTGGCGGGCAAGGGTGTTGAGGTGGTGGGCATTGCGCTGGACAACAAGGTGGAGGTGAACAACTTTGTGCGCCAGCTGAACATCAACTACCCGATCTGGCTGGGCAACAGCCAGACCACTACGCTGATGCGCGCGCTCGGCAACCCGTCGGGCGGGCTGCCGTATACGCTGGTGCTGGACCGGCGCGGCAACGTGGCGGCACGGCTGCTGGGGCGCGTGTCGGAAAGCACGCTGCACAGCGCCATCGCGGCACGGCTGTAACGAAAACGCTCCGACACCAGCCGGAGCGTGACAAGGTTGGCCGAACCGGATAACCGCGCACCAGCCGCCGGTTCAGATGGTTGCAGCCAGACGCGCGCCCTGCTGAATCGCCCGCTTGGCATCCAGCTCGGCCGCCACATCGGCACCGCCGATCAGGTGCACGTTTTTGCCCGCGGCCACTAGCGGCGGCTGCAATTCGCGCAGCGGGTTTTGCCCGGCGCAGACCACGATGGTATCGACCTCCAGCAGCCGCTCCTCACCATTGATGACGATATGCAAGCCAGCGTCGTCAATACGCTGATACTGCACCCCCGACAGCATGCGCACCTGCCGCTTCTTCAGGCTTTCGCGGTGAATCCAGCCGGTGGTCTTGCCCAGACCCTCGCCCACCTTGCTGGCCTTGCGTTGCAACAGATACACCTCACGCGCACTGGCTAAGCGGCTGCGCGCCCTCTGCGGCCAGCCCGCCGGGTTGCGCCAGCGTCATGTCCACGCCCCATTCGTGCATGAATGCCGCCGGATCGAGCGATGCCGACGGGCCGTCCTGCGTGAGGAACTCGGCGGTATCAAAGCCGATCCCTCCGGCACCGATGATGGCGACTTTTCGGCCAACCTCGCGCCCGTCGCGCAGCACATCCAGATAACTCAACACCTTGCGGTGCTCGATGCCGGGAATCTCCGGTTAGGCGCGGCGCAATACCGGTGGCCAGCACGATTTCATCAAAGCCGTGCAGATCCTCGGCCTGCACCCGCTGCCCCAGCCGCAACGTCACCCCGGTCAATTGCAGGCGGCGCGCAAAGTAACGCAAGGTTTCGGCAAATTCTTCCTTGCCCGGAATCTTCTTGGCGATATTGAACTGGCCACCGATCTGCGCGGCGGCATCAAACAGCGTCACCTGATGCCCGCGCTGCGCGGCTATCGTGGCAAAGGCCAGCCCGGCGGGCCCGGCCCCCACCACCGCCAGTTTCTTTGGCTGTGCCGTGGCGGTGTAATTCAGCTCGGTTTCGTGGCAGGCACGCGGGTTGACCAGACAGGAACTCATCTTGCCCCGGAAAATATGGTCGAGGCAGGCCTGATTGCAGCCGATGCAGGTATTGATCTCGTCGGCGCGCCCCTCGGCCGCCTTGTTGACGAACTCCGGGTCGGCCAGAAACGGCCGTGCCATCGACACCATGTCGGCGCCGCCGCTGGCCAGAATCTCCTCCGCCACCTCCGGGGTATTGATGCGGTTGGTGGTGATCAGCGGAATCTTCACCTTGCCCATCAACTGGCGCGTCACCCGGGCAAAACCGCCGCGCGGCACGCTGGTGGCGATGGTGGGCACGCGTGCTTCATGCCAGCCGATGCCGGTATTGATCAGTGTGGCGCTGGCTTTTTCCACCTGTTGCGCCAGCTCCACCACCTCATCCCAGCGGCTGCCATCCGGCACCAGATCAAGCATCGACAACCGGTAGATGATGATGAAATCCGTACCCACGGCAGCGCGTACGGCCTTGAGCACTTCCAGCGGAAAACGGATGCGGTTGGCAAAACTGCCGCCCCAGCCATCGCGGCGTTTGTTGGTATGCGGGGCGATGAACTGGTTGATCAGATAGCCTTCCGAGCCCATCACCTCGACGCCGTCATAGCCCGCCTGCTGGGCCAGTTTTGCACAGCGGGCAAAGTCGGCAATGGTGCGCCAGATGTCGTCTTCCGTCATTTCGCGCGGGCGGTAGACATTGATTGGCGCGCAAATCGGCGAAGCCGATACCAGCTGCTCCTGAAAACTGTATCGCCCAGTGTGCAGAATCTGCATGGCAATCTTGCCGCCTGCCGCGTGCACAGCATCGGTCACCACACGGTGGTGCGGCACCTCACGCTCGTCCGCCAGCATGGCCGCACCCTCCACCACGCGGCCTTCCTCATTCGGCCCCACCCCACCGGTAACGATCAGGCCAACGCCACCACGCGCCCGTTCGGCATAAAACGCCGCCATGCGGGCAAAGCCGTCTGGCGCTTCTTCCAGCCCGGTGTGCATCGAGCCCATCAGTACGCGATTTTTCAGCGTGGTAAAGCCCAGATCCAGCGGAGCCAGCAGGTGCGGGTAAGCCATGTGTATCATCCTCGTGTTGGTTTTTTTGCCGATTTGGTTTCGGCTTGGTTATGCCGTCAAAGATACTTACTAGTAAGTAAGCTGTCAACGCGCACTCAACCCAGTCCAACATCCTGCTAAAACAGGCGTACCGATGCAGCAAAATCGCCCGCCCCGCGCCACCCGGGCGCCACCGACCAAGATGGCGCGGCGGCTCAACCTATCATCTGGCTGGCATCAAAATCCGGATTGCAACGCGCGGTCAGCACATGGTCACGCCAGGCACCATTGATGTAGAGATAGTCCTTGGCTTCGCCTTCGATGCGAAACCCCAGCCGCTGCAACAACCCGGCACTACGCAGATTGGCTAATACTGATAATTGGCCCGGATGCGATGCAGCCTCATGTCGTCAAATGCCAGCGCAATCACCGCCTCCAGCGCTTCACGCATCAGCCCTTGCCCCTGCAACGAGGCATCCAGCGCATAGCTCAGGGTGCCGGATTGCAAACGGCCGCGCACCACGTTGCTCAATGCTACCGAGCCGACCACCTGCCCCGGCTGCTCTTCCAGCATCAACAGGAAAGCCGCACCGTGCCCATCCAGCCAGTCCTTGGCCCGCTGGCGCAAGCGCATGGTCCAGTACAGCTGGGTGTAGAACATGTCACCCGGCACCGGGTCCCATTGCGCCAGATGCTCACGGTTGCGCAGCTGGAAATCCAGCATGGCACTGGCCCAGCTGGTTTCGGCAGGCAACAGGTGCAGACGGCGGGTTTTCAGCGTGGGCTGGGCATGACTCATCGGCGGCTCCGCCATAACTAAAGATTTCAGCATACCCAGCACCGGCGTGGCTCGCCAAGCGCAGGGCAATAAAATGGCCCGCGCTGCCGGGCAGGACGGGCCAGCAGTTTCGGCCAACTTGGGCCGCCTCACGGCATCAGGCGGTCAGGCGTTCCAGCGCTTCACGGTATTTGGCCGCGGTTTTTTCACGCACGTCCAGCGGCACGGCCGGGGGCTGGCTGTTTGTTCCAGCCGGAAGCTTCCAGCCAGTCACGCACAAACTGCTTGTCGAACGACGGCGGATTGCTGCCTTCCACATAGCTGTCGGCTTAAGCCAGAAACGGCTGGAATCCGGCGTCAGGGCTTCGTCCATCAGCGTCAGCGTGCCGTCTTCGTCCGGGCCGAATTCAAACTTGGTGTCGCAGATGATGATGCCACGCTTGGCGGCAAATTCTGCGGCGGTCTTGTACAGCATGATGGCGGTATCGCGCACCTTGGCCGCCAGCTCGGCACCAACAATGGCCTCGCACTGGGCAAAGGTGATGTTCTCGTCGTGATCGCCCACCGCCGCCTTGGTGGACGGGGTGAAGATCGGTTCCGGCAGCTTGCTGGCTTCCTGCAGACCGGCTTTAAAGGGCTGAATGCCGCACACGGTGCCGGACTTCTTGTATTCCTTCCAGCCGGAGCTAAGCCAGATAGCCGCGCACCACGGCTTCGATCGGCACGGCCTTCAGGCGCTTGGCCACCACGGCACGGCCTTGCACTTGCGGCAGGTCTTCGGCAGAGACCACGTCTTCCGGTTTGTCACCGGTCAGGTGGTTGGGCACCACGTCTTTCAGGGTGTCGAACCAGAAATTGGAAATGGCGGTAAGAATCTGGCCCTTGGCCGGGATCGGGTCATCCAGAATGACGTCGAATGCCGACAGACGGTCGGTGGCGATCATCAGCATGCGCTTGTCGTCGATCTCGTACAGGTCGCGTACCTTGCCGGAGTAGATTTTTTTCAGGCTTTTCAGGTTGGTGGTGTTAATGCCGGTCATATGACTTCCTTGAAAGCTAAAAACGACGCCTTGTGGGCGCCGTTGTCCGAATCGGGTTACAGCGTTTGTTTCAACGCCCGGGCTTGTTCCAGCGCATCATCCACCTGAGCGGACAACACGGTGTAGTGCCCCATCTTGCGACCGGGGCGGGCGGCCTTCTTGCCGTACAGATGCAGGTGCGCATTGGGCGCTTCCATCAGCACCGCCCAGTTGGGCTCGCCACCATCGCTCTGCCAGACATCGCCCAGCAGGTTGACCATCACCACCGGCGACAGCAGATCGGTCTTGCCCGGCAGCAGGCCGCACATGGCGCGCACTTGCTGCTGGAACTGATCGGTCAGGCAGGCATCCAGCGTGTAGTGGCCGGAATTATGCGGCCGTGGGGCAATTTCATTGACCACCAGGCTGTCGTCGGCCAGCACGAAACATTCCACCGCCAGCACGCCGACGTAATCCAGCGCGTCGGCCGGGCGTTTGGCCATGTCCTGCGCGGCCGCTGCCAAAGACGGCGCAATGCGGGCCGGTACGATGGAGACATCCAGAATACCGTTTTCGTGACGGTTTTCCGCCACCGGAAACACGGCCATCTGTGCCGTGCTGACGCGGGTAACGATGGCCGATACTTCCAGCTTCAGCTCCAGCATCTTTTCCAGCACACAGGTCACGCCGCCCATTTCCGCGTAAGCCGCGCGCGCTTCTTCCGCGCTCTTGACCCGGATCTGGCCTTTGCCGTCATAGCCCAGACGCGCGGTCTTGAGGATACCCGGCAGGTAGGCACCCAGATCGCCAGCCAGATCGTCGGCCGAAGTCACGGCCAGATACGGTGCGGTGGGCAGGCCTTGTTGATCCAGCTTTTTTCGGCAATGCGGTCCTGCGCAATGGCCACGCAGTCGCCAGACGGCGACACGCGCGTGACACGTGCCAGCTCGCGCATGGCATCGGCGTTGACGTTTTCGAATTCGGTGGTGACGGCGGCACAGGTTTCGGCCAACCTTTTCAGTGCGGCCGGGTCGTCAAACGGCGCGCACAGGTGCACATCGGCAAACCGTGCAGCCGGAGCGTTGACGTCCGGATCGAGTACCGTCACGTGGTAGCCCATGGTCTTGGCGGCAACCGTGAACATGCTGCCGAGCTGGCCTCCACCCAGAATGCCCAGCATGGCGGGCGGCAGGATGGCGCGAGTCATTACTCCACCTCCGGCAGCGTCATCGCTAGCACGGTGTCCTGCTGTTTCTGGCGGAAAGCCTTGAGTTTGTCAGCCAGTTCCGGCCGGGTGGTAGCCAGCATGGCCACGGCATACAGGGCGGCATTGGCGGCACCGGCTTCACCGATGGCAAAGGTGGCCACCGGCACGCCCTTGGGCATTTGCACGATGGACAGCAGCGAATCTTCCCCGCGCAGGTAACGCGATGGCACCGGCACACCCAGCACCGGAATATGCGTCTTGGCCGCCAGCATGCCCGGCAAGTGGGCGGCGCCACCGGCTCCGGCGATGATGGCCTTCAGCCCGCGCGCTTCGGCGGTAGCGGCATAGTCAAACAGAAGGTCGGGGGTACGGTGGGCAGAGACGACACGGGTTTCAAAGGCGACGCCGAAGTCTTTGAGCACGCACGCGGCGTTCTGCATGACTTCCCAGTCGCTGTTGCTACCCATCACGATGCCGACTTCGATCATGGCGGAGAAGCTCGCAAGTAATGAAAAAAAGGGATTTTACCCGAGAGACGGGGCGCTTCGGTATGTTTTTATATCTTCATGTAAAAACAGTTTGCCGGGTGGCCGAGCGGCATTGCACCGTATCGGCCACGGCTTACTGCTTACATCTTGCTCAGTTGCTGCTTGGCTTTCTGCGCGGCCGAGCTGGCCGGATAGAGTTTGATCGGTAACGGCGGAAAGTGGCCTTGGCCACGTCCACCGGCCCATGTCGCGCTGGCAGTTACCGACATTGCGCAGGGCATCCGGCGCGCGCGGGTGGTCCGGGTGCTGCTCGACAAAGCGACGGTGCAGGTCGATTGCCGCATCGTACTGGCGCAGGGCGGTATGCGCCACGCCCAGCCAGTAAGTGGCATCCACGGCTTCCGGCGTGTTGGGGTTTTGCTGGATATAGCTCTTGAGCGCATCCACCGCTTTGGGGAAATCGCGGTTGCGCAGCAGATTGAGCGCCTTGTCGTAATCCGGTCCCGGCTGGGCGCCAGCGGCCGGGTTGCTGGCCGGAGCCTGGGCCGGTGCGACGGCAACGGCGGCACTCTTGCGGCTTCCTTCCAGTTGGCTGAGGCGGCCGTCCAGATCGTTATACAGGTCGTTCTGGCGCTTCTGCATGGTTTGCACGGTGTAATTGAGCACCTCGACATCACCGCGCAGTTTGGCAACATCGGCCTTCAGGCCATCCAGCTGGTTGACCATTTCCAGCAGCTTGTCGTTGGACAGCTTGCTTTCCATTTCGGCCGGGCGGCTGGACGCCTGCTTGTTGACCTGATCTATCTGGCGACGGGTGTCTTCAAGGTCGCTGGTGGTGGCGCACCCGGTCAGAAGCAACAGCAGGGCACTGCTGATGGCAAGCCTTTTCATGGGTCATGCTCTCTTGAACATACAGGTTGGCCGAACATCATAATGCCGGCTGGCGGGCGGTCATCCGGAAGCAACCGCTCGGCAGACAGGCAGCACATGTCCGACACGCCAACGGCCAGCAGGCAATGCTTCCCCACTGGCCGTCTGGTGAAGATTACTCGCCGTCGTAAACGATGTCGGCGCGACGGTTCTGTGCGTAATCGGCTTCGGTGTTGCCGCTGGCTTTCGGTTTTTCCTTGCCGAAGCTGACGGCTTCCAGCTGGCTTTCCTTGGCACCCAGCACGGCGAGCGAGCGCTTGACGCTTTCGGCGCGGCGTTGGCCCAGACCCAAGTTGTATTCACGGCTGCCACGGGCATCGGTGTTGCCCTGAATCACCACTTTGTGCTGCGGCGCGGCTTTCAGGTAAGCGGCGTGGGCTTCTACCGTCGGCTTGTATTCGTTCTTGACCACGGAGGAGTCAAAGTCGAAATAAACACTACGTTTGGCCAGCGGGCTGTTCGGATTGTGCAGCGGATCGGCGCCATACAGGCCATTGCTGCTGCCGTTGGCATTGGCGGCATTCTGGCCATTGGCCGTGCCGTTCACGGTGCTGGCGGCATCCTGCGGTTTAGTGCTGGCGCATGCTGCCAGCAATGTGACCGTGGCCGTACCCAGTACCAGTTGTTTCCAGTTCATGTCTTAACTCCTTGAGTCAGATTATGGATGATTGAATGGGCCCCACGCCGGGTCCTGAACATCGCCGTTGATCACGCCCAGTTTCACCTTGCTGCTACCGTCCGGTGTGGCGGCGTACAGCACGCTCTTGCCCCCCACTTCGCTGGCGTACAACACCATGCTGCTGTTGGGCGCATAGCTCGGGCGTTCGTTGTAACCGGCTTCCGACAGGACGTGACTGTCACCGGTCGTCAAATCTTTCAGCATGACGCGGAAGCGCCCGCCTTCCTTGCGGATGTAAGTCAGCGACTTGCCATCCGGCGATACCTTGGGCGACACGTTGTAATGGCCGTCCCGGGTCACGCGTTGCGGCTGGCCGCCACTGGTGGCCACGCGATAGAGCTGCGGCCCGCCGCTGCGGTCTGACACAAAATACACCGGCTGCCATCCGGGCTGAACGTCGGCTCGGTATCGATGGCATCGCTATAAGTCAGACGCCGGGCCGGGCCGCCGTCGGCATTTACCAGATACACCTGCGAGTTGCCGCTGGTGGTGAGCACCACTGCCAGCTTGCTGCCATCCGGGCTCCAGGGCCGGGGCGGAATTACTGCCCTTGAAATTGGCCACGGCGTGACGCTGGCCGGTGGCCAGATCCTGCACCCACACCACCGGCTTCTTGCTCTCGAACGAAACGTAAGCGATGTGATGGCCATCCGGGCTCCACGACGGCGACATGATCGGCTCCTTCGAACGCAAGATGGTCTGCGCCCGGCTGCCGTCCACATCGGCCACCTGCAACTGGTAGTCATGACCGGACTTGTGCACAAACATGATGCGGGTATTGAACACGCCCTTCTTGCCGGTCAGCGCTTCATAGATCATGTCAGCGATGGTGTGTGCCACCTCGCGTGAACGCTCGGGCGCCACGGTAAAACTGCTTAAGCCGTCAGCTGCGTTTTCTTGCTGGCATCCAGCAGGTGAAAGCTGATGCGCACCTGTCCGCCAGCCGCCGGTTCCACCTTGCCGATGGCGATGGCCTCAGCCCCCGCGCCCTGCCACTGGGCATAACGAACCGCGCCCACTTCAAACGGCAGATTGGCCACGCCATCGGTCGGCACCATGCGGAAGCCACCGGACAATTCCAGATCGCTACGGATGATCGGCGTCAGCGCCGTGCGCACGCGCGTGGACTCGTCCTTGAACGGCACCACGGCAATGCCATGCCGGTTGGCTCCGCCGCCGACGATCTCGATGGTCATGTCGGCCCGGGCAGTGCTGGCCCAGAGCAGCAGCAGCGCCAGCAGGCCCTTAAACAGAGTTCGGTAGTTAAACATTAGTTCCCTCTAATATCGTAAAGAACGAGCAGAACGCGGAAGCGTTTACGAGTGCGGACGGAATTCGAGTTTGATCTGGCGGTAATCACCAAAGCTGGCACCGGAGGGCAAGGATGGGAAGGTGTGCGCCTCGCGCACCGCGCGTTGCACCGCTTCGTCGTAGGCATCGTTGCCGCTGCTTTGCAGTACGCGTACTGACTGCACTTCCAGCGACGGCAACAACCGCACCAGCAGCACCGCCTTGGGGTTGCCCTTCAAATCTGCTTAAGCAATTCCACCAGTGGCCGTACCTTGGCTTGCACCCGGCTGACCCAGCCATCGCGCGCGGCGCTGGAGCCGTTGGCCGAACCACCGGCCACGCCATTACGCCCACCGGCCTGATCGTAACGGGCATTGCCCTTGCGCGTGGTATTGGTGCTATTCAGGTCAGACAGCAAATCATCCGCTTCCGGGTTATACGCCTTGGCTTGACGCGTGCCCTTGCCCGGCGCCACGTTGGCTAAGCGCATGCAGGTGCGACTTGCTATCAGCGGGCGATTTGCTCTTGGCGGCAGCGCTATCCGGCTTGTTGGCCAGCGGTTTGGCTACCGGTTTGGCAACATCCTTGGGACTGGGCTTGGCGGTTTTGGCCGGGGCTGGCTCGGCATGCGCGGCAGCGACCTTGGGTGCCGGTTTGACCGGCTTCGGCTCAGGTTTAGCTACCGGCTTGGGCGCTTCTTTGTGTAACGGCAGCACGGCTGGCTTGTGCGGCGTCGGCGTGGATGCCTCATGTTTCGCCACGACTGGCCGGTGATGGTGACCAAGATTGACTTCGGCCTTCGGCGCCTCGACGGCGGCATGCGCCGGAGCTGGCGTCGCCGGAGCCAGCTTGACCGGATGCGGGATGGCGGGCTTGGCGGTGGTGACCGGTTCTGCCGCGGGCGGTGGAGGCGGCGCGCTGGTCCACAGTTCCAGCGCCAGCGGGGTGGGTTCCGGCATTTTTTTGGCCAGCCCCGCCCACAGCATCAAGGACAGCACGCCAACGTGCAGCAGCACGGAGGCAATCAGGGCCGGGCTAGGGAGAACGACGCTTCATCCGTTTTTCTGTTTGACTGTGAGGGCCACACGCTTGATCTTAGCCCTGATGCAACACGTCGGCAACCTTGACCACATCGGAATACTTGAGATTGGCATCGGCAGAAATCGCTACCGGACGTTCGGCAGCACCGGGCAACTGCTTGATCTGGCTAGCCAGTGCGGCGACGGAAGCCACCGGAATCGCCCGGTCATTGTCTTTCAATTCAATGGCCCCATCGGCGCTGACCGTGACTTCCAGCGGGCGCACATCCACCGTGGCGGCCTGCGATACGCTGGGCACATTGATCACCCCGGGGGTAAACATGGGAGCAGTCACCATGAAGATGACCAACAGCACCAGCATGACGTCGATATACGGCACGACGTTCATCTGGTTCATCTGACGACGGGGACGACGCTTGAGCATGACGGACTGGATAGCGATAACGGGTGCCCATGATAGCACCGCTGATTTCCGCTTCGATGACAACGAGGCTTGTGTGACGCCGGGGTTGGCCGAAAGTTCACGCCACTTCGGCCAACCCTGACGAAATCAAGGGGTTGGGCGCGTTACAGCCGGGTACACAAGGTCAGCCCGTCGCCAATCGGCAAGACGCAATGGCGAATGCGCGCATCGTCACGCAGCTCGGCATTGAAAGCATGCATCAGATGCACGCCCGGCGGGTCTTCCGGACGCGGCGTCACCACGCGGCCAGACAGGAAAATATTGTCGATGGCGATCACACCACCCGGGCGCACCAGTTGCAGGCAGGCTTCGAAATAGTCGCGATACGACGGTTTGTCGGCATCGATAAACGCCAGATCAAACTGCCCGGCGCGGCCTTCGGCCAACAGCTGCTGCAAGGTTTGCAGCGCCGGTTGTAACACCAGTCGGATGCGCTCGGCGACACCGGCCTGCTGCCAGTAGTCACGGGCAATGCTGGTGAAGGTGTCGCTGACATCGCAGGCCACCACTTCACTGTCCGTCCGTCATGGCCAGCGCCACGGCCAGCGCGCTGTAACCGGTAAAGACACCGATTTCCAGATAACGGCGCGCGCCGATCAACTGCGCCAGCCAGCCCATGAACTGCCCCTGTTCCGGCGCGATCTGCATCTTGGCCAGACGATGGGTGGCGGTAAATTCGCGCAGGGCGCGCATCACCGGGTGTTCGGTCACGCCGATGTCCATCAGGTAATGATGCAAGGTGGCATCTAGCGCTACGGTACGGCTGGTCATGAAAGTATCCGGAGAAGAAAACACAAACGCCCGCAAGCGGGCGTTAACACTAGCCTGCAACCCGGCAGCTACACCGGTTGAAGGTTGGCCGAAACTCAGTCCGGCTGGTAGACGTAAGGCTTTTGCTGCACGCGCGATTCTTTCCAGCGGCGCAGATCGTCCAGATCCTGCGGGCGATCCCACCAGGTCAGGCGCAGTTCACGGCGCTGGCTGTCCACATCGGGATGCTTGGCCAAGAAGTCATTGATGAATTGGGTAAACTCGGACTGGTACATGATCGATTCCCTGTCAGTAATGGGCGGATTTTAATCCAGAATGCCGCATCCGGCCATCTTGCCTCCGCTCAGGCCTGCGCACTCTTGTTGCCGTACATCTTGCGATCGGCCACTTCCAGTAGCTCGTCGATCAACAGGCCATCTTCCGGATAGTAGGCAATGCCGATGCTCACCCCCAGATAAATGGTGTGTCCATCCAGCTCGTACGGGCGCTCGATGGCGGCACGCAAGCGTTCCACCACCTTGTCGGCCTGACGGTGCGATTCCACGTCTTCCAGCATGGCAACGAACTCGTCACCGCCGAGGCGGGCAACGGTGTCTTCCGTGCGCAATTCGGTCTTGATGCGTTCAGCGATCAGCTTCAGCACGCGGTCGCCGGTGGCGTGGCCGTAGGTATCATTCACCGGTTTGAAGCGGTCCATGTCCATGAACAGCACCGCCAGCCGCTTGCCGCTGCGGTTGAAGCGCGAAATGGCGTGCTGCAGGCGGTCATAAAACAGGCTGCGGTTGGCAAGGCCGGTCAGGCGGTCATGGTTGGCCGGGTAAAACAGCTTTCGCGCGCGGCACGGTTCTGGTTGAAGCGGCCGTAACTGTAAACTGCCACCACGATCAGCCCGAGCACCAGCAAAGACAGCAGCAGCATCATCGACCATTCCAGCATGCCGATCTGCGCCCAGCCCAGCTGCCAGCTCACGGTCATGACCAGCGGCTGGGCTTCGCCGCCCAGCGGGAAAATGGTTTGCAAGCGCGGAAACAGCAAGCGTTCCAGCCAGCCGGTGACGGCATGGCCGCTTTGCACCACCAGATGACCCGGGTGGGCGGCACTGACCTGACGCTCGATGCGCACCACCATGCCGAGCGGCAACAGCTTGGCATCCGGCTGCAGGGCATGGGTACGCACCAGCAAGCTGACGAAACGGGGCGGGATCAGACCCGAGGCCGCATTGACCATACTGTCAGCCTGCTACCGCACCAGCAGATAGGAACGCACGCCGTCCAGCCCCTCGAACGGATCGGAACTGGCGCTACGGCCACTGCTGATGGCCTGTTGCAGCGCTGCTGTCATCAACGGGTGGCTGGCAATGTCGACGCCAACCAGCTCAATTGCGGCGAAGCCGGTTCCAGAAACACCAGCGGGAAATAATCGGTTTTGTTGGGCAGCGCCGAGGTCAGTTCGCGCCCGGAGCGGGCAAACGCCTGCAAGGTAAAACGCTGGCGGAACTGTGGCAGATCGGCCTGCGTAACATGTTCGATGCGCTGCAAATAGGCAATGTGCGGATAACGCCGCACCACCTGACGCACAAACTGACGCTCTTGCAGGCTATTGTGCTGGCCATCGAGCTGGCTGAGGGTCGCGTAACTGTCCAGCACGCTGTCGCTGGCCAGCAGCTTCTGTTCCAGCTGGTCCGACAGGCGCTGCGCCAGGCTATTGAACTCCTGTTCGGCACTGAGCACATCACGTCCGGCAAACGCCACGGCGATGACTGCGCTCAAAAGCAGCCAAAGCGCGGCACAAGCGGCGTACAGCAAGCGTGTCGACATAAAGGGCGGACCTGACAAGGCGTTGACATGAATAGAGTGGGCCCGTGTAGGCATCCCGCGTTATAACGTTATAAGCAGCGTAGGGCGGCATTGTATAAGAAAACAGCGCCATTTTTCAGCCGCCGCCGTTAAATTATTTCTTGTTTTCACCTAAAGAATCAAATACCTGATGACAGTGTGGTTAAGTTCAGGGCAAACCCTGAGCCAACTACAATACCCACTGCGGTTTGCCCAGTTTTTCCACCAGCAGCCGCCGGGCGCGCGCCAGTTTCTGGAACTTGTTGTTAGTGGGCGCCAGCTCGCGCACCCGGCACAGCATGTCATAGGCGCGGCGCATGTGGCTTTCATGCCAGCCCTGACTATGCACGTAGGCCATGGTGGCGTTGACCAGGTTGAGCATCACCTGCACGTTATGCGGCATGTCTTCATGCGCCTTGACAAAGCGTTCGATGGCTTCGTCGAACTGACCCGCCTGCGCCAGCCGTACGGCTTCGTTGTTGAGTTCCACCACCGACTGCACGTTGTCGGCGATCAGTTGGCGGCCACTCTCGCCCTGCCCCACTTCTTCAAACAGGTCGCCGAGCGTGCCCAGCATGTCTTCATCGTCGTGGTGGTTGCGCACCAGATCACGCATCACGGCGTCGCCACTGTCGCGGCGCCCCTGCTGATAGCAGGCACGGGCAAACTCCATCTGCGCCGCCGGGGAGAGGGTTTCGGCCAACGTCTGGAACTGGCTTTCCGCTTCGTTCAGCAGTTGCTGGGCGCGCTGGGCATTGCCGGTTTTCTTCTGCAACTGGCTATCCACAATGGTGGCCATCCATTCGCCAACCGCGTTGTAGCGGTAATCACGACGCAGGCTGGACAGCGTGCGCGCGGCAGAGCCGGTTTCGCCCTTGGCCAGTTGCACCCGTGCGAGCATGGCGTAATGGGTGGGGCTGCGGTGCCGGTGTACTTGCCGATATCCAGCGTTTCCTGACAGGCCCGTTCCGCCGTTTCCAGATCGTTGTTCATCAGCGCCACATCGGCCAGTTGCTGCTGGCGCCGGATCACCACCGGCGACAGTTCCGTAGCGGTTTTCAGGGCGCCCTGTGCGTGCTCCAGATCGTGGTTGAGGCGATACAACCGGGCCAGCCAGTCGTAGGCTTCCATCACCCGATCGTTTTCGGCCAACACCGCTTCAAACAGCAAGCGCGCTTCATCGTATTGCTTCAGGCTATCCAGCGCCTTGGCCAGCCCCATCTTGGCCCAGTGCCAGCGGCTTGAGGCGCAGCACGTCCATGTATAGCTGGCGCGCGGTGTCAAAGTCACCGATCTTGAGCGACAGCGACCCCTTGAGTTTCATGAAGTCGAGGGTGAACTCGCCGCGCTCGCTGATCTTGCGGCTGCAGGCATCAATGGCCGCCAGATACTCATGGCGCATGATGGATTCGTCCACCACGCGGAACGCTTCGCGCTCGGCGCATGGCTTTTTCCAGCCGCTGGCTGAGTACCTCGCCGGTAAACGGTTTGAGCAGGTAATCGTCCGGCGCCAGCTCGGCGGCGGAAATCACCCGTTGCGCCCGGCGCTCGCCGGTAACGATCATGAACACGCACGACTGCTTGATCAGGTTGCGTTCCTTGACCTCTTCAAACAGATAAAGACCATCGTAGCCATTGCCCAGATCGTAGTCGCACAGCACCACGTCGAACTCGTACTTGGCCATTTTGGCCGGGCATCGCTCGCCTTGCTGGCGTACTCCACCCGCTCGGCACCAAACGAGGCCAGCGTCATGGCCAGGGCGCGTTGCATCTCCGGCACGCTGTCGATGATCAGAAACAGCCGGTGGGTATACGGATCGTTGTAATCCTGCCGTTTATGCTCGCCCTCGCTATAGGCCGAGGCGATGCTATGGAAGGACGTGGAGTGCTGGTTGATGTCGCTCATGCTCGCTATCGTCAGGCAAACCGTCAGTTATGTCACGCACTGTTGTTCAGCACGCGGTCAATTTGGCATAGCGCAAATCCAGCCACTTGACCCCGTGTTCGGCAAAATTGATCTGTAAACGGATATCATCGCCGCTACCTTCGGCATTGATCACCACCCCGCTGCCAAATTTGGCGTGCGCCACCGACTGACCGATGCGGAACCCGCTCGTGCTGGCCACCTGACGGCTGGCATCGGCACTGGCTGCCGCCAGCCACGGTGCCGTGGTGTTGCCCCGGAAGGCCGGTTTCACCGTGGCAGAGAGCGGGTGCAGCAGTTCGGCCGGAATCTCGTCGACAAAGCGCGAGCGGATCGGATAGCGGCTTTGGCCATGCAGCATGCGGCTTTGCGCGCTGGACAGGTAGAGACGTTTGCGCGCGCGCGTGACTGCCACGTACATCAGGCGCCGCTCTTCTTCCAGCCCCTTGCGGTCGTTCATGCTGTTTTCGTGCGGGAACAGCCCTTCTTCCAGTCCGGATACGAACACCGCGTCGAACTCCAGCCCCTTGGCCGCGTGCACGGTCATCAGTTGCAAGGCGTCTTCATGCCGCTTCGGCCTGCCGCTCGCCCGCTTCCAGGCTGGCGGCAGCGAGGAATTCCACCACCGCCATCTCCGGCTGATCAGGCAGGAAGCCAGCGGCAGCGCTGACGAGTTCGTCTAGGTTGGAGAGGCGCTCCTCGCCGTCTTTCTTGTCCTGCTCGTACATGGCGCGCAGGCCGGAATCGTCTATCACCAGACTGATGGTTTCGGCCAACGTCAGGGTTTCACAACGCTGCTGCAGACGTTCGATCAGGCGCACGAATTCACCCAGCTTGGCGGCGGTACGGCCACCGCCGCCGCTACATGCCGCCTGCCACAGGCTGACGCCCTGTTCGCGGCTCACCGCCTGCAAGCCTTCCACCGTGCGGGCACCGATGCCACGCCGCTTGCACGTTGATCACCCGCAACAACGCGTTGTCGTCGGCCGGATTAGCCACCAGCCGCAGATAGGCCAAGGCGTGCTTGATTTCCTGCCGCTCGAAAAAGCGCAATCCGCCATAGATGCGATAAGGCACGCTTAGGCTGTTGACCAGCACATGCTCGAGCACGCGCGACTGGGCATTGGAACGGTATAACACCGCCATGTCCGACAGGTTGAAGCCTTCGCGCTGCAACGCCCGCGCCTCGTCGACGATGAATTGCGCCTCGTCGCCATCGGAATAGGCTTCGTACAGGCGGATCGCCTCACCCTCACCGGCATCGGTCCACAGGTTTTTGCCCAAGCTTCCGTCGTTCTTTTCGATCAGCGCATTCGCTGCGGCAAGGATGGTGCCCACCGAGCGGTAGTTCTGCTCCAGCCGCACCGGTTCGGCCACATTAAAATCCTGTAGCAGCGCCCGCATGTTGCCGACCTCGGCGCCGCGGAAAGCGTAGATCGACTGGTCGTCATCGCCCACGGCAAATACGGCGTTATGCTCGCCCGCCAGCAGCTTGAGCCAGGCGTATTGCAGCCGGTTGGTATCCTGAAATTCGTCCACCAGAATATGGCGGAAGCGGCTGCAGTAATGCTCGCGCAGGGCCTGGTTGGCTGACAGCAGCTCGTAACTGCGCAGCAGCAGTTCGGCAAAATCCACCACGCCTTCGCTGCTTAGACTGGGCGTCGTAGGCGGCATACAGTTCGGCCAACTTGGCTTCGTAAGGTGTCAGCGCGGGCGGCAGGCGGTCGGCGCGCACGCTTCCTTGTTGCCGTTGATAAACGACTGCACCGCGCGCGGCGGGAATTTTTCGTCGGAAAGCTCCGGGCTTTTCAGCAAGCGTTTGATCGCCGCCTGCTGATCGCCGGAATCAAGAATCTGGAAGGTTTGTGGCAAACCGGCATCGCGATAGTGCGCACGCAAAAAGCGGTTACACAGGCCATGGAAGGTGCCGATCCACATGGTGCGCACGTTGACCGGAATCATCGCCGCCAGCCGCGTCTGCATTTCGCGCGCGGCTTTGTTGGTAAAGGTGACAGCCAACACTCCGGCCGGGCCGATCTGGCCGGTGGAAATCAGC
Organism: Paludibacterium denitrificans; assembly: GCF_009707705.1. Lineage (GTDB taxonomy): Bacteria > Pseudomonadota > Gammaproteobacteria > Burkholderiales > Chromobacteriaceae > Paludibacterium_A > Paludibacterium_A denitrificans. The sequence continues at coordinate 1,206,194 of NZ_WLYX01000001.1, forward strand.
CGAGGCAATACGGGTGATCAACACGCGGGTCTTGCCGCTACCGGCACCGGCCAGCACCAGCGCCGAGCGCGCGGGCCGGTGACGGCGCGTAGTTGTTCAGGGTTCAGGCTAGCAGATCAGCACTCATGGCGGGACATTTGGAGCATGAAAACCCCGATTCTACACCAGCGCCGCGCTGCCACGGCGCGGCGCGGCAAGGCGCGGTTACTCGCCGAGCGCCACGGACGGGCAGCGTGCCAGCCATGGCATCGTCGCCACATCCGGGTAACGGCACGCCAGCTGCCCGGCAGCGGCCAACTGCTGCACGCGCCACGCCAGCCGGGCGGCAGGCAGCAGCGTTTACCAATGCGGCTGCAATGCGGCAGCCAGCTGTGGCAACGACATTTCCCCCTGTGCTTAAGCAAGGCTGCCAGCACGGCATGATCCAGCGCGTTGGTAAGCAATTCCACCACGACGCCATCCTGCCAGCGGCGCAACCCGTCGGCGTGCTGACGCCAATACTGCCAGCCGCTAATCAGCACGGTGCGCTCGTCCGGGGCCAGCAGGCGGGGTTGCGCCGTCGCCGGGTCAAGCAGATACAGTTGTGCTGGCGCGTGCTGTTGTTCGGCCAACATGGCCAACAGCAGCCAGTCACCGGCGCTTTGCGGTTGCCGTACCCACAAGGTCTGCCGCGCAGCCAGCGCCTGCAACAAGCGTTTGCGCGCGCGCCAGTAGTCATGCAGCCAACGCTCGTCGGCATCCGGTTGCCAGCGTTGCGCCCAATGCAGCTGGTTCCACCAGCTGGTGCGCCATTGCGCATCGATGGCATCGGCGTCCTGCAGCGGGCCAATGGAAAAATCCTCGTGCAAGACCAGACATTCGCACCCATCGGGCAGCGGCGTCGGCACATCCACGGCCGCCGCCAGCACCAGCAAGGGTTGGCCGAACGCCGTCATACCCGCTGATCCATATCCAGCGCCGGCGTACCGGCACAGGACTGCGCCACGACGCGCGCTTACTTACCACCGTGGTATAGGCACATCTTCCAGCACCACGCTGCTTAGCACCGATCTTGGCGCAGGCACCGACGCGCAGGTTACCCAGCACCGCCGCCCCGGCGCCAATCATCACACCGTCGCCGATCTTGGGGTGGCGGTCGCCACGTTCTTTGCCGGAGCCGCCCAGCGTCACGCCGTGCAGAATCGACACGTTGTTGCCGATGATGGCGGTTTCGCCCACCACGATGCCGGTGCCATGGTCCAGCATCACGCCCTGCCCCAGCAGCGCCGCCGGGTGGATATCCGCGCCGGTCACTTCGGAAATGCGGTTTTGCAGGAACAGCGCCAGCGTGTAGCGCTGTTGCCGCCACAGCCAGTGGGTGATGCGCTGGCTTTGAATGGCATGGTAGCCCTTGAAATACAGCAAGGGCGTGGAATAGCTGTCGCACGCCGGGTCGCGGTCAAAACAGGCGCGGATATCGGCGCGCGCGGCAATGCTGATGCTCGGATCGGCGGCCAGCGCCTCGCGGAACAGCTCCATCAACGCACGCGCATCCATCACCGGGCTAGCCAGCTTGCTGGACAAATGAAACGCCAGCACGTCTTCCAGCGTGACGTGACGCAATACCGTCATGTGCAGGAAGCTGGCCAACAGCGGCTCGTCACGTGCCGCTTGTTCCGCTTCCTGCAAAATGGCCAGCCACAGGGCATCGCCGTTTGTATCAGTCATGCTTCGACTCCAAGGCCCCGCCGACAAACGGCCGCGGGGCAAAATTCCGTGGTGGCTTACAGCAGCACCACGTCAAACTGTTCCTGCGGGTAGGTCGATTCCACCGACAGCGACACCGGCTTACCGATGAAATCCACCAGCATGGCCAGACTTTGCGATTCCTCGTCGAGGAACATGTCGATCACCGGCTGCGAAGCGAGAATGCGGAAGCCCTTGGCATCGAACTGACGCGCCTCGCGCACGATCTCGCGCTGAATCTCGTAACACACCGTCTGCGCCGTCTTGATCTCGCCGCGGCCCTGACAGATCGGACACGGCTCGCACAGCACGTGTGCCAGACTCTCGCGCGTGCGCTTGCGCGTGATCTCCACCAGACCCAGGCTGGTAAAGCCATTGAGCGTCACCCGCGTGCGGTCGCGCGCCAGCGCCTTGGCCAGTTCGGCCAACACGGCGGTCTGATGTTCGTCATTGTCCATGTCGATGAAGTCGACAATGATGATGCCGCCCAGATTGCGCAAACGCAGCTGGCGCGCAATCGACTGGGTGGCCTCCAGATTGGTCTTGAAGATGGTTTCGTCAAAATTACGATTGCCGACAAAGCCGCCGGTATTGACGTCGATGGTGGTCATCGCCTCGGTCTGGTCAATGATCAGGTAGCCACCAAACTTCAGGTTCACCCGCCGCGCCAGCGCCTTGTCGATCTCGTTTTCGATGCCGTGCAACTCAAACAACGGCCGCTCGCCGCTGTAACGCTCGATCTTGTCCACTGCCGACTGCACATACTGCTCGGCAAATTCCACCATCTTGCCGTAGTTTTCCGTGGAGTCGACGATGATGCGGTCGGTGTGATCGCTCACCATGTCGCGCAACACCCGTACCGCCAGCGGCAAGTCTTCATACAGCAGGCTCTGTCTTAAGCCAAGTGCTGCGATTTGTGCTTGATATCCGCCCACAGCTTGGACAGGTACTCGATATCGGCCTGCAAGGCCTCATCGGAGGCAGTTTCGGCACTGGTGCGGATGATGTAACCGCGCGGCGTGCCTTCCGGCAGCAGCTTTTCCAACCGCGTTTTCAAGCCCAGACGATCGGCTTCCAGCTCGATCTTCTGCGAAATGCCGATGTGTTCTTCCTGCGGCAGATGCACCAGAAAACGCCCGGCCAGACTGATCTGGGTGGACAAGCGCGCGCCCTTGGTACTGATCGGGTCCTTGATCACCTGCACCAGCACGGTCTGGCCTTCAAACAGCATCTTTTCGATACGCTGTGGCTCGGTCGGGTGCTGGCGCTGTTCCAGCACATCGGCAATGTGCAAAAATGCCGCCCGCTCCAGGCCAATCTCAATAAAGGCGCTCTGCATCCCCGGCAAGACGCGTTTCACCTGCCCCAGATAGATGTTGCCGACAATACCGCGGCTGGCCGCGCGCTCCACGTGCAACTCCTGCACGATGGCGTCTTCCAGCACCGCGACGCGGGTTTCCTGCGGCGTGATGTTGACCAGAATTTGTTCTTGCGGCCGCGGCAGATCGCGCGGCAGCGGAATGGATTGATGCATCATGGTCAGGCGCCTCAGGGAAAGATAAAGCCAAATTCGGCCAACAGTGCCGCGGTTTCAAACACCGGCAGGCCCACCACCCCGGTATAACTGCCGTGGATGCTCTCGATGAACACCGCCGCCCGGCCCTGAATGCCATAGGCGTTAAGCCTTGTCATACGGCTCGCCGGTATCCAGATAGCGTTGGATGTCGAGATCCGTCAGTTGGCGGAAGGTAACGTCGGTCACTGACGTTTTCAGACAAACCTTGTCCCCCTGACGCACCGCCACGCTGGTCACCACCTGATGCTGGCGGCCGGAAAAAGCCCTGAGCATGCGCCGGGCGTCTTCGGCGTCGGCTTGCCAAAGATTTCGCCAGCCAGCACCACCGTGGTATCCGCCGCCAGTAACGGACGCGACGGCAAGCCGCACTCGGTCACCACTTTCCAGCCCGCCGCCGCCTTGGCCTGCGCCAGGGCGTTCGGTATACGCCACCGCCGCCTCGCCGGGCAGTACCGATTCATCGATATCCGCGTGGATACGTTCCAGATTGAGTCCGAGTTGCTGCAGGATTTCCCGTTAGGCGCGGGCTACCCGACGCCAGGTAAATCCGATTTTCGTTTGCCGTCATGGTGTTGTCTTTATTTTGCAAGGGAATACGCTCGCCGACCGCCGCTAGAGTGGGCACAAGGAAAAACCACATGAAAAACAGGGGGATTCTACTTGGTCACCGCTACGCGAACGGCAGCACGACGATCTGCCAGCGCATGTTTTCGGTTAGTTGCAAGATTACCAGAGCGACCCGCCATCGGCCATGCAACAAACTCGTTACTATTATTCTATATTCATAGAAAACCTACACCAGACGTATCGGCTAAGGAGGCAACCGCATGAATCAGCTATTACTCTTCATCAGGCAATTACTGCTCGCCACCGCCCTGTTAGCCGGAAGCGCACACGCCACATCACCTTCCATCGCCGGGGTACTCGCCGGGAACTCACGCTATGCGTTCTGGATGGCCGTACAACATGGCATCGAGCAGGCCGGGCGCGAGGCGGGCCGCACGGTATTTGTGCGCGCGCCGCAAGACGACAGCGACAGCAACGTGCAAGAGCTGGCGCAACTGCGCATGATCAACAACTTTGTCGACAAAGGCATTGCCTTGTGCTCGCCCCCATGCCGCTGATCAATGCACCGGCTCCCGTGGTTCTGCCGATACCTGTCGTACTGGTTGACCGCGACAGCCGACAATTTGCCTCTGCAGCGCTGGTCGCTACCGATAATGTCGAGGTAGGCTTACAGGCCGCGCGGGCGCTGGCTGGCCGCATACCGCCGGGCAGTCGCCTCGCGCTGTTCCGGCTGGATGCCAACGTGCCTACCACACGGCAACGCGAAACCGGCTTTGCCGAGGAAGCGCAACGACTGGGCTTTGTCATCAGCATAGACCGCTATCTGGGGGCCGATGTGCGCCGGGCACGCCAGATCATTTATGACTCGCTGCTGCGCCAGCCGGTCAAGGCCATCTTCACACCCAACGAACTCACCACCCAGGCCGCGTATCTCGCCCTGCCCACACTGCCCGCTATCCAGCGCCCACGGCTGGTGGGCGTGGATTACCGCCCGGAATTTCAGCAAGCACTGGAAAACGGACAAATAGACGCACTGGTCGTGCAGGATGCCTACCAGATGGGCTACCTTGCCACCCACCTGTTGCTCGATCGGCTGGCAGGCAAAACCATTCCCAAGCGCGTCACGGTGCCAGCGCGGGTGCTGACCACCTCCACCTTGCACCAGACTGAGGTACTTCGCTTTCTGCAGCAATATCAGCCAGATAACAGCAACGCTTCCGGCGCAAAAAGCCAGTAAAAAAGCCGGTCAGCAGACCGGCTTTATACAGCGTGCCCCAGTGGGGTGGGAAACGGCTCAGTCCAGTCGGCCGTGGCACTGCTTGTACTTGTTGCCACTGCCGCACGGGCAAGGATCGTTGCGGCCAACGCGCAGGCCGCGCGCCGCCAGAGCTTCCGGCGAGTATGCATTGTCCTCGTCGTCATCACCCAACGCCGAGGTCGGCTCGTCGTGCTGCAATGCCACGTCGTCAGCCACTTCCTCGTATTCCTCGTCAAACTGCTGTTCCAGCGCCTCCACATCTTCCTGATTGCGGATCTGCACCGTCATCAGCACGGCGACCACGCTACGCTTGATGCGCTCCAGCATGTCGGCAAACAGCTCGAAGGCTTCGCGCTTGTATTCCTGTTTCGGGTTTTTCTGGGCATAGCCGCGCAGATGGATACCCTGACGCAGATGGTCCATGGCCGACAGGTGCTCACGCCAGTGGTTGTCGAGCATCTGCAACACCAAACCGCGCTCAAACTGGCGCATCGTAAGCTCGCCCGCCAGATCCACCTTGGCCTGATAGCTTTGTTTGGCCAGTTGCATGATGCGTTGTTTGACTTCCGGAATATCCAGCGTCGGTTCGGCCTTGAGCCAGCCAGCCACCGGTGCTTCCAGCAGGAACTCGGTTTCCAGCGCTTTTTCCAGACCCGGTACATCCCACTGCTCTTCCATCGAATCCGGCGGCAGATAGAGGTCAACCAGATCGGAGACCACGCCTTCGCGCATGTTGACCACCACATCCGACACGTCTTCCTCGTTGAGGATTTCGTTACGCTGCTGGTAGATCACCTTGCGCTGATCGTTGGCCACGTCATCGTATTCCAGCAACTGTTTGCGGATATCGAAGTTGCGGCCTTCCACCTTGCGCTGGGCGTTTTCGATGGAACGCGACACCCACGGGTGTTCGATCGCTTCGCCTTCCGGCATTTTCAGGCGGTCCATGATGGCGGCAACGCGCTCGGAAGCAAAAATACGCAACAGCGGGTCTTCCAGACACAGGTAGAAGCGGGAGGAACCCGGGTCACCCCGGCGGCTTAAGCACGGCCACGCAGCTGGTTGTCGATACGGCGCGATTCGTGGCGCTCGGTACCGATGATATGCAAACCACCCGCTGCCAGTACGGCATCGTGGCGCTGACTCCACTCGGTGCGGATCTGTTCGACGCGGGCGGCTTTTTGCTCGTCCGACAGGCTGTCGTCGGCTTCCACCGCCTTGATTTCCGGCTCCGGGTTACCGCCCAGCACGATGTCGGTACCCCGACCGGCCATGTTGGTAGCGACGGTGATCACGCCCGGGCGACCGGCCTGCACGACGATATCGGCTTCACGCGCATGTTCCTTGGCGTTGAGCACGTTATGCGGCAGTTTGGCCTGTGTCAGCAGTTCGGCGATCAGTTCGGAGTTTTCGATACTGGTGGTACCAACCAGAACCGGCTGGCCGCGATCATGGCAATCCTTGATGTCGGCCAGGATGGCGTTGTACTTCTCGCGGGCAGAGCGGTACACCTTGTCCTGCGCGTCCTTGCGGATCATCGGACGGTTGGTCGGGATGACCACGGTTTCCGAGGCCGTAAATGCTCTGGAATTCGTAGGCTTCGGTATCGGCCGTACCGGTCATGCCGGACAGTTTGCCGTACAGGCGGAAGTAGTTCTGGAAGGTGATGGAGGCCAGCGTCTGGTTTTCGCGGTTGATCTCCACGCCTTCCTTGGCTTCCACGGCCTGATGCAGGCCTTCCGACCAGCGACGGCTAAGCCATCAGGCGGCCGGTGAATTCGTCGACGATGATCACTTCACCATCCTGCACCACGTAATGCTGGTCCTTGTGGTACAGCGCGTGGGCGCGCAGGGCGGCCATCAGGTGGTGCATCAGGGTGATGTTGGTGGCGGAGTAGAGACTGTCGCCTTCGGCCAACATGCCCAGACGGGTGAGGATGTCTTCGCTGTGCTCGTGACCGGCTTCAGACAGCATGACGGTATGGGCTTTTTCGTCCACCCAGTAATCGCCTTCGCCTTCTTCGGTTTCCTGACGGGTCAGCATTGACGGCACCACGTTCATGCGCTGGTACATGTCGATGTTGTCATCGGCCGGGCCGGAGATGATCAGCGGGGTCCGCGCTTCGTCGATCAGGATGGAGTCCACTTCATCGACCACGGCGTAGGCCAGCTTGCGCTGCACCTTCTCGTCGTTGGTGAACACCATGTTGTCGCGCAGGTAGTCGAAGCCGAACTCGTTGTTGGTGCCGTAGGTGATATCGCAGGCGTAGGCGGCCTGTTTTTCCTCGTGCTCCATCTGCGACAGGTTCACGCCGACCGACAGTCCAAGGAAGTTGTACAGCTTGGCCATGATGCTTCAGGCATCGCGGCTGGCCCAGGTAATCGTTGACCGTCACCACGTGCACACCGTTGCCGGTGAGGGCGTTGAGGTAAACCGGCAGCGTACCCACCAGGGTTTTACCTTCACCGGTACGCATTTCGGCAATCTTGCCGTGGTGCAGCACCATGCCGCCAAGCAGCTGTACGTCGAAGTGACGCATGCCCAGCACGCGGCGGCTGGCCTCGCGGCAGACGGCAAAGGCTTCGGGCAGGATGTCATCCAGCGACTCACCTTTGGACAGGCGTTCTTTGAACTCGGCGGTCTTGCCCGCCAGTGCTTCGTCAGACAGCGCCTTCATGCCTTCTTCCAAGGCATTGATGCGTGCCACAACCTGACGATACTGTTTCAGGAGCCGGTCATTACGGCTGCCAAAGACTTTTTTGAGTAGCGTGGAAATCATTTATGCAGAATCCAGAGGCCGGACGAGCCGGAAAAATGGTGAAAAGTGTAGCACATCCAGAACCAAGGTTATGGGGACAAGCGTGCGCTGCATCAAGAGACCGCCATGGAAAGCTCATGCCGGGGCGTTGTTGCGCGTCGTTATATCCAACGCGGCAGCGGCCGGAATGTTACCCAAAGGTTGGCCGAAACGACCGATCCGACGCAAGCCGGACGGATTCGGTACAATCGGCGCTGTCTTTTCTCTATCGTGATACCCACCATGGCCGGACGCCGTTTTAACGACATCACCCGCCAGGACAGCACCTTGGCACGCCTGACGGCCGAAGCCCAGCAATTGATGGCGCTGGGGCGGGCGTTTCATGCCCTGCTGCCCGCTGCGCTGGCCGAGCACTGCCGCGCCGTCCGCATCCGCGACGACGAACTGGTGGTCTTTGCCGACAACGGCACGGTGGCCGCGCGCCTGCGCCTGATCGGGCCGGGGCTGTTGCCGCAACTGGCACGTCAGGGCTTCGTGGCACGGCAACTGCGCGTCAAGGTGGCCATCAACCTGCCCAAGCCGGTGAAAGAGAAAACCCTCAACATCAGCGAGGCCGCGCTCGACGGCATGGAACAGGCCGCCAGCAGCGTCAGCAATCCGCTGGTAAGCCGGGCGCTGGCCCGGCTGATCGCCCATCACCGCAAGTGATCGTGCCCGGCTGGCCGCCGGTCTGGCCACGCAATCATCATGGGTTTTGACAGATAAATCCGTTATTCAAAATCGCTACATTCTTAATACCAAATAGACGTTGCTGGTCTATCGGTAATGCTGGAAAATTAAGTGTTTATACGTAAAGATTCCTGCATGCCGTCTATTTCCCCTCGTCGTCTCAGACCACTGCTGATCGGTTTCAACCTGATTGTTACCACCCTGTTGCTGGCGCTGGCAGTCATCACACTATTTAGCCTGAACCACATCATTGCCAGCGACGAGGCGGAACACCAGCTAACCCAGACGTTGAGCGGCAACATGGCAGATGCGCGCTTTCACGTAGTGCAAATTCAGCAGTTCCTGACTGATGCCAGCGCCACTGGCGACCGCGACGGCTTCAAGGATGCTGCCGAGCACTACGCGGCGTTGCAACAAAACCTGCAACAAATCGCCACCATAGCGCCCGATCTGGCGCAGGATAGCCATAAGGTTGGCGAGCTATCGCAGCAGTTTTATCAGGTGGGCAAAACCATGGCTGAAACCTATATCAGCCAGGGGCGCGAGGCTTAATGTGCTGATGAAACAGCCGGGCAGCGGCTTTGATGACCGCGCCGAAGCGCTGACCAAGCAGGTGAACCACCTGATGGACAAGGTCAAGACCTCGACGCAGGCCAGCATCGACACCAACATGGCAAACATCCACCGGCTGCGCGCGATCGTCATGACCGTCAGCGTCGTACTGGTGCTACTGGTACTGGGCGGTGGAGTGCTGTTGTATCGCCGGGTTTTTGGCATGCTCGGTGGCGAACCGGCACTGGCGGTCGACATGGCCAACCGCATTGCGGCGGGCGACCTGACCCAGCGTATTCCCAGCCGTCCGGGCAGCCTGCTGGAAGCCCGGCCAACATGCAGGAGCAGTTGCGCCAGGTCACCGGCAACATCCGCACCCTGTCGCTGGAGCTGGATGGCAGCGCCAGCGTGTTGTCCGACACCTCGCACAGCATGCAGCACAGCACACAGGCACAGAACGATGCCACGCGCGACATGACGGCATCGGTGGAGGAAATTTTCCAGAGCATCGAACAACTGGGCACGCAAAGCGCCGAGGTGGGTCAGGAGGCAGACAGCGCCTACCAGATGGTGGGCGATTGCGAAGCCCTGATTCACCACACGGCCGCCGACATTCGCGGCATTGCCGACCACATCGGTGAAGCGGCCAAGGCGGTGGAAGCGCTCAATCGCCAGACCGACCAGATCGCCAACATCACCCGTACCATTCACGAGATTGCCGACCAGACCAACCTGCTGGCGCTGAATGCCGCCATCGAAGCCGCGCGGGCTGAGCGAAACCGGCCGTGGCTTTGCCGTGGTGGCGGACGAGGTGCGCAAGTTGGCCGAACGCACCGGCTCGGCCACGGTGGAGATTTCCGACCAGATCGACACCATCCGTCACGGCATGGATGCGGTGGTCAACGTCATGCAGCACAGTGTCGATGCTTCGCTGCGCGGCGTGGAGCAAACCCATTCGGCCAGCAGCGCCATCAGTGGCATCCGCGAAAACACCGACCGCATCACCCAGCACATTCAGGGCGTGGTGCAGGCGCTACAGGAACAACAGCACGCCATGCGCGACATGGCACAGGGCATTGAGGTGGTGGCCAACATGACCGAGGCCAACCAGTCCACCGTGGACAGCACCGCCAGCGCCGCCGACCAGCTGAAAGGCCATGCGCACGAGTTGGCCGAAGCGGTCAGTCTGTTCAAAACTCATTAACAATCGTGAACGTATTCGTTACCGATTAAGAGAAATTTAATCGCCGTGTAACGCAAGCTTCATGGCCCAAACCTAGACTCCGGCTCATATTTGTTATGGCCGGAGTTTTTCATGCCGCTTGATTCAGCCCCGATTGCGGGCCACCACAGCCCGGTAGCCGGACACCTGCTGGAGTGCCCGCCCACCGTCACGTCCGACGACACCAATTACCACGTGCTGGAGCTGTTTACCCAGAATGAGGCATTGGCCAACATCCCGGTGGTGGACAACACCCGGACTGTTGGCATCATCAACCGCAATACCTTCATGAGCACGCTGGCGCGGCCGTTCCACCGCGAAATCTTTGGCCGCAAGTCGTGCACCGCCTTCATGAACGCCAACCCGCTGGTGGTGGATTACCAGACGCCGATCACCGAGTTGTCGTTTCTGGCGCTCAATGCTTAAGCGAAAAAGTGCTGTCGGACGGCTTCATCATCACCATGGACGGCAGCTACGCTTACATGGGGCAAGGCGTTTCGCTGATGCAGGCGCTGGCCAACCAGCAGGCGGAAAAGCATCGGCAGATGATGGAGAGCATCAACTACGCCAGCGTGATCCAGCAATCGTTCCTGCAAAGCTCACGCCGCGACATGGCCGCCACCTTCGACGACTACTTCATGGTGTGGGCGCCACGCGATGTGGTGGGCGGCGATTATTACTACTTCGTCAAACGCGATGATGGCTTCTTCATTGCGGTGATCGACTGTACCGGCCACGGTGTGCCCGGCGCGTTCATGACGCTGATTATGGCCTCGGCGCTAAAACAGGTGCTCACCACGCATGACCTGCACAACCCGGCCGAACTGCTGACTGCCATCAACTGCCGGTGAAAGAATCACTGGGGCAGATTTCCAGTGAAGACACGGCCGAGGACGACAACCGCGAACTGCATTCGGACGACGGCATGGACGGCGCCTTCTGCTGGTTCGACTACCAGAGCTTAAAACTGACCTACGCCGGGGCCAAGACCCCGATCTTCCTGCTGGAACAAGGCGCCGACGAAGTGCACACGCTGGATGGCAACAAGAAAGGCGTCGGCTATGTCGGCACCCCGCTCGACTACCGCTGGGACAACCGCACCATCAAGCTCAAACCCGGCACCCGGCTGTACATCAGCACCGACGGCATCATCGACCAGATCGGTGGCCCCAAGCGCATCTGCTACGGCAAGAAGCGGCTGAAGGAACAGATTCTCAAACACCGCCACCAGCCGATGGCGCAACAGCGCGTCAGCCTGATCGACGCCTTCCTCAAATGGCAGGGCGACAACAGCCGCCGCGACGACGTCAGCCTGTTTGGCGTGCATCTGGCTTAACACCATCCGGGGTTGGCCGAAAACGGCCCCCCGCAGCAGGAACATGAATCTATGCGTTTGAGCGCCTTTCATCATTTTCAGGAACTCGCCTGCCGGAAAACGTGGTGTTCTACTACACCGGCTACTTCTCGCAGAGCATCGTCACCGCCATGGGCGATGCGCTGCGGCTGCGCATCAACAGCGTCGACGCCAGCAACGTGGCACGGCGCAAGCTGTTTTCCATCTTCGTGGAAATGGCACAGAACGTGGTGCACTACTCGGCCGAACACCTCACCTCCGATAGCAGCCGCGACCAGGAAATCCGCCGCGGCTCGCTCTGGGTGGGCGAGCGCGACGGCCGCTTCTATGTGGTCTGCGCCAACCCGATCAGCCACGACGGTGCCGAGCGCATCCGCCAGAAACTGGAACCGCTGCGCGAGATGACCAACGACGACATCAAGTCGCTGTACAAGCAAAAACTGCGCGCCGAAAACGAAGCCAGCAGCAAGGGCGCCGGGCTGGGTTTTCTCACCGTGGCCCGCGACGCCAGCGAACCGATCGAATTCGATTTTGTGGACGAAACCGGCCCCACCGGCCCGTTCACCACCTTCTACCTCAAAGCCACCATTTGAGACACCACCATGCAAAACCTGTATATCTCCGCCACCTCGGCCACCCCGGAAGTGGATTTCCGCTTTGACAACCACGAGCTGAACCTGCGCGGCGAAAGCTACCCGGAAAACGCCCGGCGTTTTACGGCCCGATTCTGGACGCCATCAACAGCTATCTGGCGCAACAACAGTCCGGCCACATCACGCTCAACATCCAGCTGGCCTATTTCAACAGCTCCAGCACCAAGGTGCTGCTCGAGCTGTTTGCGCTGTTCAACGACGCGGCGGTGCGCGGCTGCTATGTCACCCTCAACTGGTTCTACGACGAAGACGACGACACCATTCTGGAGTTTGGTCAGGACGTGGCCGACGATTACACTGCGCTGGATTTTCACCCCTCGGCGCTGGTGGGCTAAGCCCGCCAACGCTTTCGGCCAACCCCGGCACGCAAAAAGGCCGCAAGCACAGGCTTGCGGCCAACGCGATCGTGACGCTCAGTCACGCTTTACACATTACGACTCGGATTGCACTGCCTGACGGATCTGCTCCAGCCCGCTCGGATCATCCAGCGTGGTCAGGTCGCCCGGATCACGCCCTTCGGCCAACGCCTGAATCGAGCGGCGCAAGACCTTGCCGGAACGGGTTTTCGGCAACTGGTTGACGAAATACACCCGCGCCGGGTTGGCAATCGCCCCCAGTTGCGCCGCCACCTGCGCAATCACCGCTTTTTCCAGTTGCTGGCGCTGCTGCTCATCGGCCAGCAATTTCGGGTCTTTCACCACGGCAAACGCCTGCGGCACCGGCCCTTGAGCGCATCGTGCACCCCCACCACCGCCACTTCGGCAATGGCACTGTGGCCGGACACCGCCTCTTCAATTTCCCGCGTCCCCAGCCGGTGGCCCGCCACGTTGATCACGTCATCGGTACGGCCAAGGATGGTGAAATAGCCGTCGTCGTCACGCACCCCCCAGTCAAACGACGAGTACACCAGCCGGTCGCTGAACAGGCTGAAGTAAGTGCTGATAAAACGCTCGTCCTGCCCCCACACCGTGCTCATGCAGCCCGGCGGCAGCGGCGGAATCACCGCGATCACGCCTTTTTCGCCCGGCGCCACCTCTTCCCCGGTGGCATCGTCCAGCAACTTGACGTTGTAGCCATACACCGGCAAACCGGGGCTGCCCAGCTTGGTCGGCTGCGGCTCGACGCCATTGCACACGGTCAGCATCGGCCAGCCGGTTTCGGTCTGCCAGTAATTGTCCAGCACCGGTACTTTCAGCTCGCTGCTGATCCAGCTGGCGGTCGGTTCATCCAGCGGTTCGCCAGCCAGAAACAGCGCCCGCAGGGTGGATAGATCGTAACGGCGCAGGTAAGCCGGATCTTGCTTCTTCAACACACGCAGGGCCGTGGGCGCGGAGAACATCACCGTAACGCGGTATTTTTCCACCAGTTGCCACCAGATGCCCGGATCGGGATGAATCGGCAGCCCTTCGTACACCAGCGTTGCCATGCCGTTGATCAGCGGGGCGTAGACGATATAGGAATGGCCGACCACCCAGCCGATATCGGACGAACAGAAGAAGGTTTCACCCGGTTTGCCGCCATAGATGTATTCCATGGTGGACGCCAGCGCCACGGCATAGCCGCCGGTATCGCGCTGGATGCCCTTGGGCTTGCCGGTGGTGCCGGAGGTATACAGGATGTAGCTGGGATGGTTGGATTCCACCCACTGCACCTCGGCCCGGTCGTTCTCATGATGGCGGCACAGCGTGGCGTAATCCAGATCGCGCCCCGGCTTCATCATCGGAGCTTCGGCCACGCCACGGTTGACCACAATCACCCGCGCCGGCGCTGCCGCACCAGCCAGCGCCAGCGCTTCGTCCACCAGCGGCTTGTAGGCAATCACCTTGCCGCCACGCAAACCGGCATCGGCGGTAATCAGCACCTTGGGCGCGGCATCTTCGATACGCGTGGCAAGGCTGGCCGACGCAAAGCCGCCAAACACCACGGAGTGAATCGCCCCCAGCCGTACCGTGGCCAGCATGGCAAACACCGCTTCCGGGATCATCGGCATGTAGATCAGCACGCGGTCGCCCTTTTGCACGCCCTGCGCCTGCAAGATGGCGGCAAAACGTGCCACTTCGGCATGAAGTTCACGGTAGCTGTAACTGCGTTCGCTGCCGGTTTCGCTGGAAACATGGATCAGCGCGGGCTGATCGGCACGCTCGGCCAGATGGCGGTCCACGGCGTTATAGCAAAGGTTGGTCTCGCCGCCGACAAACCACTGGCGGAACGGCGGATTGTCATACGCCAGCACGCGCTGGAACGGTTGCTGCCAATGAATGCGGCCAGCTTCACGCCCCCAGAATTCATCGGGCGCATCAATGGACTGGCGATAGAAATCGCGGTAAGCGGTCATGCAGGTCTCCTCCGGTGGCCGCGTCATCGCGCTGCCTGTTATCTGTCACTGCCAAAACCTACCAAGCAACTGCTTGTCTGACAAAATAAAACACATTCTGATATCAGGGTCAATCCTGCACCTGCACAATCGCTGGTTTATTTACCCGCCGCACCATCCTCCCTGCGACATCAAACCCTTAGCCGACAAGGACAGCCGCCCGGCGGCCAGATCGTCTGGCGCTGTATCGTCCCGACACTGGCCGATACCGACACTTTGGGTTACTCTCAAATCATCAAAATACTGTGCCGTGTCGCTGGCTAACTGGCGGCGCGCCCCACTTACGGATGACCGCAATGAATGTGAAGGATTACATGCAGCGCGTGGGCAAGGCTGCCCGTCGTGCCAGCCGCGCCATGGCCCGCGCCGACACTAACCAGAAAAACCGTGCCCTGCTGGCCATGGCCGATGCCATTGCACGCGATCAGGACAAACTACTGACCGCCAACATGGAAGATCTGGCCGCTGCCCGCGCCGCCGGGCTGGAACCGGCCATGATCGACCGCCTCACCCTCAGCGACAAAACCGTCGCCGCCATGGCCGAAGGGCTGCGCCAAATCGCCGCCCTGCCCGACCCGGTGGGAGAAATGGACGACTTCACCTATCGCCCGTCCGGCATCCAGCTGGGCAAAATGCGCGTGCCGCTGGGCGTGGTGGGCATCATTTACGAGGCACGCCCCAACGTCACCGCCGACGCCGCCGGGCTCTGTCTGAAATCCGGCAACGCCACCATTCTGCGCGGTGGCAGCGAAGCCTTTCACAGCAATCAGGCCATTGCCGCCTGCGTACAGGAAGGCTTGCGCGCGGCGGGCCTGCTTACCGAAGCGGTACAGGTAATCGAAACCACCGACCGTGCCGCCGTGGGCGAGCTGATCACCATGCCGGAATTCGTGGATGTGATCGTGCCGCGTGGCGGCAAGGGGCTGATCGCCCGCATCAGCAGCGAGGCACGCGTGCCGGTGATCAAGCATCTGGACGGCAACTGCCATGTCTACATCGATGACACCGCCAATCCGGACAAGGCGTTCAACGTGGCGCTCAACGCCAAAACCCACCGCTACGGCACCTGCAACACCATGGAAACCCTGCTGGTGCATGAGGCATTTGCCGAGTTCATCCTGCCAAGGTTGGCCGAAGCCTATTGGGAAAAAGGCGTGGAGCTGCGCGGCTGCGAACGCACCCGCATCATTCTGGGCGAGAAGGTGGTACCGGCCAGCAGCGAAGACTGGGATACCGAATACCTCGCGCCGATTCTGGCTATCAAGCTGGTAAAAGGGCTGGACGAGGCCATCGAGCATATCAACGAGCACGGCAGCCATCACACCGATGCCATCATCACCGAAGATTACAGCCGTGCCCGCCGCTTCCTGCGCGAGGTGGATTCGGCCAGCGTCATGGTCAATGCCAGTACGCGCTTTGCCGACGGTTTTGAATACGGTCTGGGGGCGGAAATCGGCATTTCCACCGATAAGATCCACGCCCGTGGCCCGGTTGGCCTGCAAGGGCTGACCAGCCAGAAATGGGTGGTACTGGGAGACGGCCAGATCCGCCAGTAAGTATATTGCCCAACCGCACAATCACCGCCGTCCACGAGACGGCGGTGGCGCTTTAACCGGCAAAGTGCGCCCATGCCGCACCAGCGCTCAAGCAAGACGATTCCTTCCCATCGCAAGCCAAGGATACACACATGCTCTATCGCAAACTGGGACACACCGGTCTTGAGGTCAGCCTGATCGGGCTGGGCACCATGACCGGGGCGAACAAAATACCGAAGCCGAAGCACACAGCCAGCTTGATTACGCACTGGAGCGCGGCATCAACCTGATCGACGCGGCCGAAATGTATCCGGTGCCGCCCAAAGCCGAAACCCAAGGCCTGACCGAACGCTATATCGGCACCGGCTGGCGCAGGGCGGACGACGCGACAAGGTGGTGCTCGCCACCAAGATCGCCGGGCCGTTAGCGATGCAGCCGCACAACCCGCGCCATATTCGCGGCGAGGCCAACCGCTTCGACCGCGCCAACCTGTTTGCCGCCGTCGACGCCAGCCTCAAGCGTTTGCAAACCGACTATATCGACCTGTATCAACTGCACTGGCCGGGCCGCCACACCAATACCTTTGGTGCTTACCAATTATCCGTGGATGGACGAGCCAAACGATCTGGTGCCGATTGAAGAAACGCTGGAAGGGTTGGCCGAACTGGTCAAAGCTGGCAAGATCCGCCACTTTGGTGTTTCCAACGAAACCCCATGGGGGCTGTCACGCTATCTGGCCGGAGCAGAATTCGGCGGCCTGCCGCGCGTCGCCAGCATCCAGAACCCGTATAGCCTGCTCAATCGCAGCTTTGAGGTCGGCCTGTCGGAATTCGCCCACCGTTCCGGCGTCGGCCTGCTGGCTTACTCGCCGCTGGCGTTTGGCATGCTGTCGGGCAAATACCTGAATGGCGCCCAGCCGACCGGCGCACGCCTGACCCTGTTCGAGCGCTTTACCCGCTACACCAACCCGCAAGCCCAAGCCGCCACCGAAGCCTACGTGACACTGGCACAGCAACACGGCCTGAGTCCGGTGCAAATGGCGCTGGCGTTCGTCAACAGCCGCCCGTTCGTGATCAGCAACCTGATCGGCGCCACCACGCTGCTGCAGCTGCGTGAAAACATCGACAGCATCAACGTCAGCCTGACACCGGAGTTGCTGCAAGCCATCGACGCCATTCACCAGCGCCACCCCAACCCGGCGCCTTAAACCGGCGCGCGGCCATTCCGCCACACGGGATGGCCGCCTGTGGATAATAAAAATTCGACAGCAAAACCTGTGCGTAACGTGGATAAAATGGGAACAAACTGTGCATAAACAGCTAGTGCATGCTGTTTTTCCACCTGCACGCATCAAACCATCCTGTGTATAACCATCCAGCTATGCCTTGTCTTGTGCATAACAGGGAAAACTCCGGAACAAGTTGTGGACAAATTACCCACATCAGGCTGATCAGCCCTTCACCACGCTTGCAGCCGTCTCCGCCAATGTCATAATGCAGCACACATAAAATAATATGCCGCAACGACAGACAGGCCGATGACGATAATGAAGCGCGATTTTGAGGGGAAACCACCATGTCACACGCTGCCATCCCGGCCGATCTGGCCGAATGGTTGATACAGGAAAACATCCGCGACGTAGAGTTGGCATTTGCCGATGTCACCGGATTTGCCCGCGGCAAGACCTTGCCAGCCCATGCATTTATTCAGGGCCGGGCCTTGCGCATTGCTCGTGCCGTGCCGATACAAAGCTGCATTGGCGAATTTCCGGACTATCGTTTCTATGGCGAAAACGATCCGGATGTCGCGCTGGAACCAGACCTGAGCACATTACGCCGCGTCCCCCGGGCCGGGACGCCGCGCGCGCTGGTGCTCTGCGATTGCGTGGATCTGAACGGCCAGCGCACGCCGCTGGCACCACGCAGCGCGCTGCAGACCGTGCTGGATGGCTATGCCAAACAGGGCTGGACGCCGGTCGTGGCGCCGGAGCTGGAGTTTTACATCTTCGCCGCACAGGACGATCCACAGCAGCCGTTTACTCCACCGCGCCTGCGCAGCGGTAGGCGTGAGAGCGGTTTCGATGCCTTCAGTTTCTCCACTCTCAACGATCTGGAAGCCTTCTTCGATGACCTGTATCAGGCATGCGAACTACTGAAGATCGACACGGACACCTTCGTGCATGAGATGGGGCCCAGCCAGTTCGAGATCAACCTGAAGCATGGCAATGCCCTGAAGCTGGCCGATCAAACCTTTCTGTTCAAATACGCGCTCAAGGAAGTGGGCAACAAACACGGGCTATCGGTGGTCTGCATGGCCAAACCGCTGGCGGGGCAACCCGGTAGCTCGATGCACTTACACCAGAGCGTGGTCGACGCCAATGGCCAGAACATTTTCAGCGCGCCAAGCGGCGAGGCCAGCCCGGCTTTTTATGGTTTCATCGCGGGCCTGCAAAACTACCTGCCCCACCTGATGCCGCTGTTCTGCCCCAGCCCGAATTCCTACCGCCGCTTTGTCAAAGGTCTGGCGGCACCGGTCAACTTGAGCTGGGGGGAAGACAACCGGTCAGTCGGACTGCGCGTACCGTTGGGCGGCCCGGCCGCGCGGCGGGTGGAAAACCGCTTGCCCGGTTGCGACGCCAACCCGTATCTGGCACTGGCCGCCAGCCTCGGCGCTTGCTGGGCATGCAGCGTGAGTTGACGCCCTGGCGCGGCATCCATCGGCAATGTGTTCAACAGCGAGGCCAGCACGCTGCCTCAGACGCTGGACACCGCCTGCGAGCTGATGGCCAGTCACAGCACGGCAGAAGAACTGTTTGGCGCCGAATTCAGCCAGGGCGTATCTCGCCGTCAAGGCAGTGGAACTGGAGCATTTTCACAACCAGATCACGCCATGGGAGCGGCACTATCTACAAGTGCTGGCCTGACCGCCGCGCTCCAAACGACACAAGGCCCCTGACGGGGCCTTGTTAGTTGGCGGGTAAACCGCAGCGCCTTAGTGGCGCGAAGCGTCCAGCCGATGTGCCAGCAGATCAATGGCTTCGTCACGGGTAAGCGGCTGGGCACCACGGTACTGTTCAGCGGTAATCCATTTTTCCACCGCGGAACGATCGCCACGTGCGGCGCGCAACAACTTGCCAAAAGACTGGCCGGTAGAATGCTCCAGTGGCTCAATCGCCTTGCCCTGCGTGTGCATGGCATAAATACGACTATCGATCACCGTGAGCGCTTGTTTTTGTTGACGTTGAGACAGCACGATCCACCCCACAAGCGCTATCAGCGAGACAGCGATGATCAGCAGGAAGATCAACATTGACTTTAAGCTCCAGAAAGTTTTATTAAGTAAACTAGGCAAGGATGAGAGGATAACAAACAAGCCCGCTGCTTTTCCAGCCGCTTTTTGATGTTAGGGCTTGTCTACTCTGACCAAACAGTATAATGACAGTTCATTTTGTCACAGCGCTTAGCGAAAAGTAAGCACATCGCGACAATACGACGCACCGGCAAGAGAACTACGGCTAAAACGTCCGGCCTGATGGCGGCTGGCCTGATCCGCACAATACGCCGCCCAACCGGTTAGAACAAGGAATGCACCGATGTATCAGCACATCGTGGTCGCCGTCGATGGTAGCCACAATGCCGACAAGGCGTTGCAACAGGCGATCCTGTTGGCTAAACAATTCAACTCGCAGCTGACACTGGCGCATATTGCCGGGCTGCGCGATCTGGCCACCGAGGGTATTGGGCTGTTAAGTACCAGCCAATTGCACGAGCTGGCGTTCAAGGAAGGTCGCGCCATTCTGGAAGCGGCAGAGCAAGAAGCCCTGCGTGCTGGCGTGACCAAAGTGGAAACACATGTGGGAGAGAGCTGGGATGGCGGCAAGGAAATGGCCGAGGCGCTGATCGACTTTGCCCAGCGCCAGTCGGCTGACCTGATCGTTCTCGGCACCCACGGCCGCAAGGGGCTCAACCACCTGTTACTGGGCAGCTTTGCCGAGAACATGTTGCGCCTGAGCCGCTGTCCCTTGCTGGTGATCCGCAATCCGTCACCGGATCAGGAACACCAGCCGACGTTACCGCACTTATAAACACGTCTTGGCGTGTGTGCCCACCGCAAGGCGGAGTCAATCCGCCTTGCGCGCGAAGACAAAAAATTCGCGGTTGCCGTCGCCGCCCTTGATCGGGCTATCAAACCAGCCTTGTACGCTAAATCCTTGCTGCGCCACCGCTTGGGTGATTTTCTCCTGCACACGCGGATAGAGGTTTTCATCACGCACGATGCCGCCCTTGCCCAAGCCTTCGCGTCCCACCTCGAATTGCGGTTTGACCAGTGACAGCAGCCAGCCACCCGGCCGGATCAATGGCAGCGCCGACGGCAGCACCAGCGTGAGCGAAATGAAGGACACATCGCACACCATCAGGTCAAAGGGCTGGCCATCGTTGGCGGCCAGCAAGGCGGCGTGATCCAGCGCACGGGCATTGACGCCTTCGAAGTAGCGCACCCGGGCATCCGCCACCAGACGAGAATGCAGCTGGTCATGCCCGACATCAACCCCGACCACGCGACGGGCTCCCGCTTGCAGCAGGCAATCGGTGAAACCGCCGGTGGATTGCCCGACATCCAGCACCGCCAGCCCGGTCACGTCCAGCCCGGCCAGCGCCAGCGCTCCTTCCATCTTCAATCCGCCACGCGAGACAAACCGATCGGCGGCATCGGGCACCACTTCCAACGGCGCCGACAGCACGGTTTCTGGCTGGATTTGGTCACCGCCATGCCCGCGCTGCTGACACGTCCCGCTTCAATCAAATGTTGCGCCGCCGTCCGGGACGGGGCCAGCCCTTGTTCCACCAAGAGCACATCCACACGCATCATCGCCTGTCACACTGTTGCCTGAAAACCGGCCACAGCCTGCCAAGAGTTCCCCGCCCCGTCAAGCACGCTCCTCTGTCGGCGCTGGGGCGACAAGGTTGGCCGAACAGCCGCTTGATGCGATGATGCAGTTACCCGTTTAGCGATGAAAACACCACAATATGGATCTGCAACCGTTCACCCCTGCCGAAATCCGGGTACTGGGTGCCCTGGTAGAAAAACAGGCACTGACTCCCGATATCTATCCGCTGACCCTCAACGCGCTGGTCTCGGCCTGTAACCAGCTCACCAGCCGCGAACCGGTCATGCAATTGACCGACGTCGAGATCTGCACGGCGCTGGATGTGCTGATGGCGCGCAAGCTGGTGGCAGAGCGCCAGTTTACCGGTAGCCGGGTTGCCAAATACGAACACCGGCTGAACTACGAATGGAATATCGATGGCGCCCGTCTGGCGACACTGGCGCTGTTGCTGCTACGCGGCCCGCAGACGGCAGCGGAGATTCGCAGCCGCGCCGGGCGATTGTACAGTTTCAGCGATCTGGCCGAGGTGGACACCGCACTGAATGCCCTCGCTGACAAATATCCGCCGCTGGTGGTGAAACTCGCGCGCCAGCCCGGCGCCCGCGAAGCGCGCTGGGCATCGTTACTGGCGGGCGAAATCTGTGAGGCACAGCCAGAGGAGAACGAAAGCGGGGAAACCGAACTTGCCAGTCGCGTCACGGCGTTGGAAGCGGAAGTGGCTGAGCTCAAGGCGCAAGTCATGGCGCTAATGACACGGCAGGAGTCAGGATCAGTCTATCGGCATATTGCTTAAAAATTAAATCTTGTTAAGATCAGGCCGCAGCTTTACCCCTACTGACTTTATATAACGAGGCAATCTTCATGAAAGCAGCACTCTTGCTGGCCAGCGCCGCCTTGGGCTGTGGCGTTTTCGCTCAGGCACACGCCGTACGATGTTAAAACCGATATCGATGTTGGCGCCGAGATGTATCACGAGAACTATCATGAAGAAGTGGATGGTTCGAAATTCATGCAGGAAGAAGGCTGGATGTACGGTGTCAACGGCGCCGCCACCTTCCACTTTTCCGACGAACACGGGGTAAAACTGAGCGGACGTTATGCCCGTGGTTCCAGTGACTACACCGGCGCCTATCAAGGCCAGCCTTATGGTTCGCTCACCTCGAATGGTCAGGACCGCTACGTGTACGAACTGCGCGGGGTGTATCAGAACACCTCGTCTTGGGATGGCCAGCTTAGCCACGTTCTCTATCGGCCCGGGTTACCGCAACCTGACCGACCGCCTCGACCAATCAGGTAATGGCGGCTACAAGCGTGAAAACGAGCTGTTCTACGCAACCATCGGCGGCGAGTCCACCTACAATCTGGGCAGCAACTGGCAGGTTACCCCGAAGGTCAGCTACAATTATCTGCTGCAGGGTAAACAACATTCGTATCTGGATGGTGTCACGCTGAACAACACTCAGAAACATGGTAGCGGCTATGAGCTGTCGGCCACCTTCAGCACCAAAATCAACAACCAGTACGGCATCAAGATCACTCCGTTCTGGCGCTACTGGAGCATCCACAAGAGCGATGACGTGTATTTCACCTATGGTGGTAATACCTATGTCGGCAGTGAACCGAAAAACATGACTCAGGAATACGGCCTGAATCTGTCGATGGTGTTCTAAGCCAGCTTTCGGTCTGACTTGCCCGCTACGCCCCGCCTTTGTGCGGGGCGTTTTGCTATCAGAGCCTAGCGCAGACGCTGGCCAAGGCCATCGGTGACGCCGATACTCACCGGCACCCCGGCCTGCACGCTTTGCGATACGGTACAGAACGCTTCGAACTGCGTCAGGATGCGGTCCAGATGTTCCATGCTGTCGGCCGGTTTGGCCAGCGTCATTTCCACCCGGATGCCCAGTACGCGCAAGCGGTTTTCGGCATTGCGCCCGATGTCACAGGTGGCAGTGGCGGTAAGCTGGCCGGGGTCCTGCTTGAATTTGCGCAGGGAAAACAGCAGGCTGGCCGACAGGCAATTGGCCACGGCAGCCAGCAGCATGTGGGTCGGCGCCGGACCGGTACCTTCGCCCAGCGGCGGCGGCTCGTCGGCCAGCAGCGTGGGCAGGGCATCGCCAAAATCCACAACAAACTGATAGTTGTCTTTCTGGGTGAGGGTTACCGTTACGCTTTCACTCATGGTTGTCTCCTTATACAGCGTTCAGTCCATCAATTGACGGTAGAGGTAGACCAGCACGCGGGCCAGTTCCTCCGCCGTCTGTTCCTGTCCGGCATTACCGCCGTGGCCGCCACTACCAGTTTCCAGCAACAGGGCATCGTGGCCGAGTTCGGCCAACCTTGCCACCATCTTGCGGGCATGGCCGGGGTGAACGCGGTCATCCTTGGCGCTGGTGGTAAACAGCGCCAGCGGGTAGTGCGCGTTGGCCGACAGCGCGTGGTAAGGCGAATAGGCTTGCAGCACCGGGCGATGTTCCGGGTTGTCCGGGTCGCCGTATTCGTCGATCCAGCTCGCGCCTACCAGCAGCTGGCTGTAGCGCAGCATGTCCAGCAGCGGCACTTCGCAGACCACGGCGTTGAACAGTTCCGGCCGCCGCACCATGGCAGCGCCCACCAGCAGGCCGCCGTTGCTGCCGCCTTCGATGCCCAGCCGCGCCGGGCGCGTCAGGCCGCGGGCGATCAGGTCTTCTGCCACGGCGATGAAGTCGTTGAAGCTGACTTCGCGCTTGATGCCTTGCGCCGCCTGATGCCATTCCGGGCCGAATTCGCCGCCGCCACGGATGCAGGCCAGCACGAAGGCGCCGCCCTTTTCCAGCCAGTGCGGGCCAAAGTTTTCCACGTAATACGGCAACATCGGAATCTCAAAACCGCCGTAGCCGTATAACAGCGTGGGCGTATTGCCATCCGCCGGGGTGTTCTTGCCGCGCACCACGAAATAGGGAATCTGCTCGCCATCCGGCGCGGTGGCTTCCCACTGTTCGGCCACGAAGGCGCTGGCGTCGAACGCCGACGGCTGGGAACGCAGGCACTCTTGCTCGCCGGTGGCGACGTTGAGGCGATACAGCCCGGTGGGGGTGAGAAAATCGCTGAAACTGTAGCTGAGGATGTCGCTTTGCCGGGCTGGTCAGCAAATTCGATCACGCCGCTCTCTGGCACCGGCAAGGCGCGCGCTTGCCAGTGGCCATCAACATGGTCAAACGCCAGCAGGTGGCTTTTGACATGATCAAGCAGGTTGACGATAACCGACTGGCGCGTGGTTTCCACCGAAGTGATGGCCAGACGTGACGCTTCAGCGCCACCAACACCTGCACCTGTGCCTGCTGTTCGGCCAACCCTTGCAGGCTGACGGCCAGCAGGCAACCGGCGGGATAGGTCTGCCCCTGCCAATGCCACGGTTCGGCCAACTTGACGAGAAAATCGCCATGCAGGAAGGCTTCGATGTCGGCCTTGGGCGGAAACGGCAAGGCGTGCGGCGTATTGCTGGCATCCAGCAGGTAATAGGTTTTGCTGTAGAAGCTGTCGGAGGCTTCGATCAGGTCGAGCGGCGTGCCATCGTGATCCAGAAAGCGCCGGGCCGCCACCATCATGGCGTCCTGACTGGCGGCAAACAGCCGCGTCCAGCGGTGGGGCTCGCCACTGTCGCCGCGTTCCACCAGCCACACTTCGCTGGGGTAACCGGAACGGGTCAATGGCGCGCCGTCCCAGCCGGGGCAGACAAACAGGCTGTGCTCGCTGCGCCAGGTGATGTGGCTTTTGCCTTCCGGGAAGTTAAAGCCTTCGGCCAACCATTGCCGTTTTTCCACATCGAATTCGCGGACCACGGTGGCATCGCTGCCGCCACGCGTCAGTTGCACCAGCCCGCGCTGCGGCGCCAACACGTATAGCGACAAGCCATCCAGATACCAGTCTTCGCCATCGGCCTCGGCCAGCGCATCGAGGTCGAGAATGATGTCCCAGTCCTGTGTGCTTAAGCGCGGTAGGCCGCCAGCGTGGTGCGCCGGTAGATGCCGCGCGGATGGGCTTCATCCTGATGGAAGTTGTACAGCCATGGGCCATGCTCGGCAAAAAACGGAATCTGCCGGGTATCGCGCAGGTGCGCCAGAATGTCATCGCGCAACGGGGCAAAGCGCGCGTCGCTATCCAGCAGCGACTGGGTGCGGGCGTTTTGCGCCGCCACCCATTGGGCGGCTTCCGGGGAGGTCAGGCTTTCCAGCCACAGGTGCGGATCGGGTTGAGTCATCAGGGTTGGCCGAAAGGGAACAATACCGGCGAGCGTAGCATCCCGCCCGCTTTCGGCCAACCTTGGCGCCTAGTCGCGCAGGAATTCCGCCAGCACCGCCACGATACGGTCGATCTCGGCCCGGCCGATCTGCCAGTGCGTCACGATACGCATCTGGCCATCTTCCGGCGGATTGACCTTGATCCCGGCTGCGGTAAACGCCGCCAGCAGACGCGGCAAGTCGAGCGGCCGCGTGAAGGCAAACCACACCATGTTGATGTGCACGTCGTCCTGATTGAGCTGGATACCCGTCAATGCCGCCAGTTGCGCCGCCAGATAACGGGCATTGGCATGGTCTTCGCCCAGCCGTTGCGTCATCTCGGTCAGCGCGAGGATGCCGGGCGCCGCCAATACCCCGGCCTGACGCATGCCGCCGCCCATCAGCTTGCGATGGCGCCGGGCGCGCTGGATGAACGCTTCGCTGCCCGCCAGCAACGAACCCACCGGCGCGGCCAGCCCCTTGCTCAGACAGCACATCACGCTATCGGCATGACGCGTAATGTCGCGCACGTCGCAGCCCAGATACGTGGCGGCATTGAACACGCGAGCGCCGTCCAGATGCACCGGCACGCCATGGGCCTGCGCCAGCGCGTGAGTCTGCGCCATGATGTCGAGCGGAATCACCCGGCCATTGGAGTGGGCGTTTTCCAGACAGATCAGGCCGGTCTTGGGCCAGTGAATGTCGTCCCCCACGCGGATACGTCGCGCAATGGCTTGCGGGTCGAGCGCGCCCTTGTCGCTTTCCACGGTACGCAACTGCACCCCGGCGATCACCGCTGCCCCGCCGGTTTCGTGCCAGACGATGTGGCAATCGTCACCCAGAATCACTTCGTTGCCGCGCTGGCAGTGCGTCAGCAGCGCCAACTGGTTGCCAAAGTTGCCGGTAGGGACCAGCAATGCCGCTTCCTTGCCGAGTTTTTCCGCCGCCAGCTCTTCCAGCTGGCGCACGGTCGGGTCGTCACCATACACATCGTCGCCCACTTCGGCCTTGAACATCGCCTCGCGCATGGCAGCCGTCGGCTGGGTGACGGTATCGCTGCGCACATCAATCCATTGCATGAGTCGTTTCCTCTCGTTGAATTCCCGGCTGGCAAACAACGGCTAGACTACCTCATCTTGCGCGCCTGCTGCTGGGTGCCGTCTGCATGCAAACGGCGACCCGTGTGGGCCGCCGTTGACGAAATTCCGCATCAGGTGGTGCCTGATGACACCGGCGCACTGGCCGGTAGTGGTGTTGCCGCAAATTGTCGACGCGTCAGTTTATGCCATACGACTGTTTAAGCTCGCTGACCCGGCGCTGGGCCTGCAGCAATGCGCCGGGAGTCAGGCTGATGTCGCTGCCGCACTGGCAGCGCAAGGCATGGTCGGGAGAAAGAGATCTTAAGTGATGGCGGTGTTCGTGACCGCATTGGTGGCAAGCAATGACGACAGTGGCGTTGTAGCGTTTGTCGAGGTCGATGTCGAATCTCGGCTGCATCGTGGAAACTCCCAAGTGACAACGGAAAGCGGGCTTAGCCAGCGCAGGGCCATGGCAGCCCCGGCGCCCACCCTGCCTGAAAGCATAGATCAGCGGGCTGAATTTTCCAGTAAATCATGGACTTGCCATGCCATCAGCACACCCCGCTGTCGTCTTTTCGCCAGTGCAGCACGGCAGGCCGGGCGCTAGTCAGGCTGCGTGGCTTGCAGTATGCTTCGCCGCTTCAATCGTTCAGGAATTTCCCCTCATGACGCCACCTGCTGCCGATCTGGAACGCCGTTTTGGCGGCATTGCCCGCTTGTATGGTCACGACGCGCTGGAGCGATTCCGCACCGCGCATGTGTGCGTGGTCGGTGTCGGCGGTGTCGGATCGTGGGCGGTGGAAGCGCTGGCGCGTAGCGGTATTGGCAGGCTGACGCTGATCGATCTGGACAACGTGGCCGAATCCAATACCAATCGCCAGCTACCAGCGCTCGACCCCAACTTCGGCATGGCCAAGGTGACCGCGTTGGCCGAACGGGTGCGCGCCATCAACCCGGCCTGCGTGGTGACGGAGATTGAGGACTTTGTCAGCGAGGAAAACCTGCAGGCCATGCTGGGCCGGGCTACGACTATGTGATCGATGCCATCGACAGCCTGCGGGTCAAAACCGCCATGGCGGCATGGTGCGTCAAACACCGTCAGCCGTTTATCACCTCCGGCGGCGCGGGTGGCCAGATGGACCCGACACAGATTCGGGTCGCCGATCTGGCCGAGGTCACTTACGACCCGCTGCTGTCCAAGCTGCGCTACAACCTGCGGCGTCATCACGACTTTACCCGCGAGCCGGGCAAGAAGCTGCGCGTGCTGTGCGTCTACTCCACCGAACAGCTGGTTTATCCGGACAACGCCAGTTGCGACAGCAACGGCCATGGCCCGCAGGGCTTATCGTGCGCCTACTTTGGCGCCAGTATGGCCGTCACCGCCAGCTTTGGGCTGGTAGCGGTTTCTCAGGTGCTGAAACAGCTGGCTTAAGCAAACGGCGCTGAGGCGGTTTACGGCTGTAGCCGGTATTTTTGCTGGTAATAGCGGTGAATGCGTTCGATTTCGCCGCGCTTTTGCAGCAGCAGCAAGGCACGGTCAAAGGCGTCGCGCTGGCTGCGGCTGACAAATCCCACCCGCCGTGGCTCGTTATCAAACAGTTCGAAGGTTCTGAGTTCCGCCTTCATGCCGCTCTGGCTGGCCGGGTGGCGTAAGAATGGAACACCCATTCGTCGCCCACCACCACGTCGACACGCTTGTTGAACAGCAGGCGATTGAGGGTTTCCTGATCGGCATATTCGGCATAAAACGGCGCACTCTCCACCGCCTTGCTGAAACCGTAGCCGAGCAGATAGGTGGCGTTCTGGAACGACGCCACGCGATAGTGTGACAGGTCAGACAGATAATTCAGGGTGATGTGGCTGCTGGCCAGCGTAATGGCGCGGTTGCGGTACTGCACCACCGGCCGGGAAAAATACAGGCTGGGCGCCGCGTTCGGCACCAGTGTGATCATGGCGTCCACATTGCCGTTGAGGACCGACTGCAAACCGCGCGCCTGCGGCATCTGCTGTACCTGCACGCTGATCCCGGCCTCGCGCAGGGCGGCCAGTACGATGTCCACTTCCAGCCCGCGCGAGCCGTTGCCTTCCACATACGGCGGTTTGGCCATGCCCACCGCCAGCCGCAGCGGCGCACCGGCCGCCCACACGGCCGTTTGCAGCAGACACAGCGCCATCATCAGCCAAACGTACCTGCGTAACACGAACGGGTTCTCCCTTCGGCGCTGCGCGCCAGCGGGCAATCGCAGTTGCCCGGCCAAAATTTTCACCGCGAGCATTCTGCTGAAAAAGACCGACTCGGCTAGCACTGAATGGGGCCAGCCAGCGGTTTCGGCCAACCTTATGCCAACCGGCTGGCCCGGCCGGTGTCGATAGTGCGAAATCATCGCCACCAGCCGGGTTCGCCCATCAGTCGGCTTGCAAACGCCAGCCGATGCTCTCTCCGGCGCGCAACGGCACCAGCGTATCGTCGCCATAAGGCAACGCCTCCGGCACCGTCCAGCTTTCCTTCACCAGCGTGATGGTGTCGCGGTTGCGCGGCAGACGGTAAAAATCCGGGCCATGCTGGCTGGCAAACCCTTCCAGCTTGTCCAGCGCACCGGCGGCGTCAAACACCTCGGCATACAGCTCGATGGCGGCATTGGCGGTATACATGCCTTAAGCACAGCCGCAGCTGGCTTCCTTGGCATGACGGGCGTGTGGGGCGCTGTCTGTGCCAAGGAAGAACTTGGCCGAACCGGAGGTGGCGGCAGCGACCAGCGCCCGGCGGTGCAGCTCGCGCTTGAGCACCGGCAGGCAGTAGTGATGCGGGCGAATGCCGCCAACGAAGATGGCGTTACGGTTCATCAGCAGGTGATGCGCGGTGATGGTGGCGGCAATATTGTCTGGCGCGCTGGCCACGTATTCGGCCGCGTCTTTGGTGGTGATATGTTCGAACACCACGCGCAAGGACGGCAGGCGGGCCAAGAGCGGCTGGAATACCTGTTCGATGAACACGGCTTCGCGGTCGAAGATATCAATGGCAGGATCGGTCACTTCGCCATGCACCAGCAGCGGCAGGCCCAGTTCTGCCATCGCTTCCAGTGCTTAAGCATGGCCTTGTCGATGCTGGTGACGCCAAAGTCGGAATTGGTGGTAGCGCTTACCGGATAGAGTTTGACCGCGTGGACAAAGCCGCTGGCCTTGGCCTTGCGGATTTCCTCGGCACTGGTGTTGTCGGTCAGGTACAGCGTCATCAGCGGCTCGAACGTGCTACCGGCCGGTCGTGCGGCCAGCACGCGCTGACGGTAGGCGGCGGCCGCCTCAACCGTGGTCACGGGCGGCTTGAGGTTAGGCATGATGATGGCGCGCCCCATCTGACGACAGGTGTGCGGCAACACGGCACTGAGCGCCGCGCCATCGCGCAGGTGCAGGTGCCAGTCGTCCGGGCGGGTAAGGGTCAATGTGGTCATGAGCAGGTTCCGCTGAGGCAGAGGAATAACGGCAGCCCGCAAGGCCGCCGACGGGATTTATTTGCGCTTGAGCACCATCCGGAACTTGCCTTCCGGAGTGGTAACGGAGTCGAGCAGCTGGTTGCCGGTCTGGCGGCAGAAGGCGGCAAAATCACTGGGCGCGCCCGGATCGGTGGCAAGTACTTCCAGAATGGTGCCGCTGGCCATCTCGGCCAGAGCCTTCTTGGCGCGCAGGATGGGCAACGGGCAATTCAAGCCGGAAAGATCAATCTGTTTATCTGGTGTCATGAACAGGTTCCCTGAGCCATATCACGTTACAATTGAGAAAATTGGGTGGCTACCACGGTGGCAGACCATCACGACAGCCGCTAGTTTACGCGAGTCGCCAACGGCACCCAAATCGGTGGGCCATTTGCGGCCATCACCCACGCCATCCGCCTGCATCAGGAGTCGTTTGCCGTCACATGTGCGTCCTTGCTTTTGCCTACAAGACACCGGGACTGGGCCAGCTGTTGCTGCTGGCCAACCGGGACGAATACTACGCCCGGCCGACGGCGCCGCTCGACTGGTGGCCGGACGCGCCCGCCACGCTGGGTGGACGTGATCTGCAATCGGGCGGCAGCTGGCTGCTGGTTGATGCGCGCGGGCGTTTTGCCGCCATCACCAACATCCGCGACGGTTATGCCCGGCCGGGCGAACGCTCGCGCGGCGAGCTGGTGGCGCGTTTTGTCACCGGTAACGAAGACCCGCTGGCCTTTGCCGCCTGGCTCAAGGCCGAACATGGCCGCTACGCGCCGTTCAACCTGCTGTTTGGCTACACCTCCGACCTGTATCACTTCCACAGCCGTGGCGGGCAACTGGGCCGCCTGACACCGGGCATCCACACCTTGTCCAATGCCACGCTGGATACACCGTGGTTCAAGAGCGAAAGGTTGGCCGAACACCTGCAGGCGTTGCGCCGTCCGCCAGCGGAAGACGAAGCGCTGCGCTGGCTGGCCGATACCACCCCGGCCGAGACCGGCAGCTGCCCAATACCGGCGTCGGGCTGGCGCTGGAAAAAATGCTGTCGCCGATCTTCATCACCGGCCGCGACTACGGCACGCGCGCCTCGCTGCTGCTGGCGGTATCGGCGCGTGGCGATGTCACCTTGACCGAACAAAGCTGGGCGCTGGCCGGACGTGAAGCTGGCCGCCGCCGTTATACCCTGCGACCGGGCAGCGTCCCGGCCGCGGCTGCACATCCATAGGGAGAACTTTCTTGCACACCGCACGCTTCGGGCTGGCTGTACTGCTGGCGCTAACTTGTCTCGGCACCGCACAAGCTTAGCCGCCTCCCCACCTACTCCACCTACGCGCTGGATGATGTCGAACCGTGGAGCGAAGGCAACTACACCCTGCTTAAGCCTATCCGGACAAGCCGGAATGGGTGGGCTTCTACGTGCACCATACGCTGAACAACCAGTATTTTGTCGATGCCAAAACGCTGAGTGTGGGTGAAGACGGCGTGGTGCATTTCATCCTGCGCGTACTCAGCCCATCCGGCGCGGAAAACCTCAGCGTGGAAGGCATCCACTGTCAGGACAGCAACTATCGCAGCTACGCCTTTGGCGACAGCTACAACAAGCGCTGGATTGAAGCCACCCGTGCCGACTGGCGCAAGTTTGCCTACGACGACAAACTGCGCCAGCGCCTGCATGAGGATATCTGTATCGACAAAACGCCGCCCAAATCGGCCGAAGCGGCCCTGCAACTGCTGAAAAAGGCCCCGTGGCGCTAAGCCGGTTCAAGCGGCGCACAGCGTATTGAGCCCTTGCCCGCCGCCGTAACAATGGCAGCGTGACAATGGCCCGCCAGGTTCGGCCAACCTCAGTGGCCGATACAGGCGCGGCCGGGATAACCCGGCAAGCTGGCCGCCTGCGGCAGGCAGGCTACCTGTGCCGCCTCGCGCAGCCGCGTGGCCAGCGTGGCGGCATTGACGGGTGCCCAGTGCAGTTGTTCGCCCAGATAACGCGCCCAGGCAAATTCAATGAAATAGGCCGGACCGTTCTTGTCGAACAAGCCGACCGAAGCGGCATAACCGGCCAGCGAGCGGTAAGGGATATCCGGCAAATCGCCAAGCCGCGTCGGCAACTGCTCCGGTGCAATCGGCGCGCCATGTTCATCCTGCAGCCAGGCCCAGTGACGCTGGCGCAGTGCAGCCCAGAAATCCGGCTCGGCCGACAAATCAGCCTCGATCACCACCGGCACCTCGCGCTCGCCGTTATTCCACAAGGCGCGCGACAGATGATGGCTGTCTACCAGCCAGTATTGGCCTTGCGGGCCGCGCACCACCGGAATGCGTTTCTTCAGAATGTGCGCTTCGCGTTGCTCTGCGGTCATGCCTAGCCAGCCAGCGCTGTTCCGATTCCACCTGCAATAACCCGACGCCGGGCTGAGTCGGGTGCAATTCGGCCAACCCCAGCTCACAGACCGTGCCGACCACGGCTTGCGGCGTGCAGGCCGGGCGCGCGTTGACCCAGTGCTTACCACAACAACCAGCCCGCCAGCACGCCCCAGTACAGATGCCGCTTCATAGGTGCGCCCTCGAGCAAGGAATCATTCCCCTGTCGCCACGCTGATTGCTCATCCCTGCACTCATGCCTCTCTCCATCCGCCATTAATCAGGCGCACATGCCACGTTGTGATCAATGCCCAGCCGCCTTCAACCCGCCGTTGCCAGCCCAAAATAATCTTGGGCACACGCCTTGACGGCTTGCAGTACAGCACTCCAGTCACCGGCCGCTGGCTGACGGAACAGCCGCACCGTCGGATACCACGGCGTTTGCTCAGATTCCAGCCCCCAGCGGAAATCGGGATTGGCCGGTAGCAGAATCCGGTCGGCTTGCCGAGCGCAGCAGCCAGATGCGCCACCGAACTATCCACGGTGATGACCACATCCAGTTGCGCGATCAACCCGGCGGTGTCGGCGAAATCCTGCAAGCACTCGGCATGATCCTGCACGCTAGCCGCCGCGCGCATTGCCTCGTCTTCGCGATAGTCTTTCTGCAACGAATGAAACTCGGCGGGCAGGGTAAATAATCCGGCAAACGTCGGCCAGTCGATGCTGCGGTTGTGGTCATTGCGGTGCTGCCGCGAGCCGGACCAGACCACGCCAATTCTGGGGCGCGCCGTGGCGGGCAAACGTGCAGCCCACGCCTCGTGCACATCTGACGGCACCACCAGATACGGCACACTGGCGGGCACCGTTGCCAGCGTAGTCTGGAAGCGGTACGGCAGCGACATGAACGGGCAATGCAGATCGACCGCAGGCAGGTCCTCAACACACGTAACCACCCTGCTGGCCCCCGGACGCTGGCCGCCATTCGCTGGAGCGGCGCGGACACCAGCAGCACCACCTTGGCGCCCAGTTCCGCCAGCAGCGGCACATAGCGCAGCATTTGCAAGGTGTCGCCCGGGCCTTGCTCCTGATGCAGCACTAGCGTTTTACCGGCCAGTTCGCGTTCACCCTGCCATTCCGGCCAGTCAAACTGGCGCAGATTACAGGTGTAACGCGCCAGTTTCTCATGCTGTTTGCGCGCCTCATATAACGCCCAGCCGGAGGCATAATCACCCAGCAGCAACAGCAGCAAGCCTTTGTCAAACCGTGTCAGTGCCTGATCCGCTTCCAGCGCCAGTGCCCGGTCAAACTGCGCCAATGCCTCCGGATAGCGCTGCAAGCCAACCAGCGTATTGGCCTTGCCGCGCATGGCGGCCACATCCGCTGGTTGCAGCTTCAGCGCCCGCTCGTAACAAGCCAACGCCTCGTCATAACGTGCCAGCGTGCGCAACGCATTGCCTTTGTTACAAAACGCCGCGGCGTAGCGCGGATTGAGTTGGATGGCGGCATCAAAACTGGCAACGGCTTCGTCAAAACGCTGCAAGCCATCCAGCGCATTACCAAGGGCAAGATGGGCATCTGCCATGGACGGGTCCAGCGCGAGCGCCTGCTGCAAGGCAAGGCGGGCCGCCTCAAACCGATTGAGCTCGGTAAAGGCATTGCCCAGATTGCAGTAGGCATCGGCATAGCCCGGCTCCAGCTCCAGCGCCTGCTTGAAATCGCTGATGGCGTCATCCACCTGATGCAACATCAGATAGGCGCTGCCACGGTTGTTCAATACCGAGGCCGAAGCCGGTTGCAACGCCATCGCCCTGGTTGTAGCAGGCAATCGCCTTGGCGGGCTGCCCCATCTTTTTCAGTAGCACGCCCTGATTGATGTAGGCCGCAGCAAAAGTCGGGGCCAACTCAATCGCTTTGGCAAAATGCTCGAGCGCGGCTTCATTTTGCAGCAGCGCGGCACAGGCGAGGCCAAGGGCAAAATACAGTTGCGGACTATCGGGAAAAGCCTGACGAACTTTCAGCAGAATCGGCTTGGCAGCCGCTGGCTGGCCGTGCTGCAGTAACGACAGCGCACGGTTAAGCTGAGAAATGGCCAGTTGTTCATTCATACCGGACATGACTTTCTATAATCGGGTAACAGCAGTGTGCCATGGCATGGCGCAGATGGGGCTGACCGGTGGTGTGCGGGGCTCCGGCGCGCGAACCGCGCTGGCATGCGCCCCGCCACTCACGGGCAGGCAGCAAGGTTGGCCGAAAAGAGGAGGCCTAGTGGCTAAGCCGCGGCAACCAGTGCCATAGCACCAGTCCCAGCGCCAGCAGCGAGACCACCACTCCAGACAGTTTGAGCAGACGCGTCAGCCGGGCAGATGCCGGTTATGGCCATGCAGCGCCAGACTGATCATCGCCCAGCCGGTAGCCAGTACCGCCAGATAGGCCCACCACTTGAAAAACCACGGCACGATTACACCACCTCCGGCAGGCGATGGAAGCTGGACGGCGCGTCCAGCGGATCATCAAAGGTTACAAACTCCCGGGCGCGCGGCGTCGCCAACAGCGTGCGCAACAGGGTGTTGTTGAGCGCATGGCCGGACTTGTAGCCGGAGAACGCTGCGATAAGCGGATAGCCAACGATGTACAAATCGCCGATGGCATCCAGAATCTTGTGACGGACAAACTCGTCCGGAAAACGCAGGCCTTCCGGATTGAGCACGTACTCGTCGTCAATCACGATGGCATTGTCGAGACTGCCGCCCGTGCCCGGGCCATGGGTGTGCATGTACTCCACTTCATGCATGAAACCGAAGGTGCGAGCCCGGCTGATTTCATCAATGTAAGAGTGGTCGGCAAAGTCGATGGTCACCGTCTGCGGTGCCAGATTGAAAGCGGGGTGATTGAAGTCGATGGACAAGGTCACGACAAAGCCGTCATGCGGCGTCAGGCGCACCCATTTGTCCCCTTCCACCACTTCCACCGGTTGGGTCACGCGGATGAATTTCTTCTTGGCAGGCTGCTCGACAATCCCGGCGGTTTGCAGCAGATAAATGAAGGCCGCGGCAGAACCATCCATGATGGGGATTTCTGCCGCGGTGACTTCAATCACCAGATTATCGATACCCAGCCCGGCCGAGGGCCGACATCAAATGCTCGATCGTGCCGACACGCACGCCGGTGTCCGTCACCAGCGTGGAGGAGAGGCGCGTGTCGTTGACCAGCATGGGTTCTGCTTTCACATCAACCGGTTCGGGCAAATCGGTCCGACGGAAAACAATGCCGGTATC
This sequence comes from Paludibacterium denitrificans, assembly GCF_009707705.1. Classification (GTDB taxonomy): domain Bacteria; phylum Pseudomonadota; class Gammaproteobacteria; order Burkholderiales; family Chromobacteriaceae; genus Paludibacterium_A; species Paludibacterium_A denitrificans. Next base: position 1,241,824 of record NZ_WLYX01000001.1, read on the forward strand.
GGGCGGCGCTGGCAATAAAGACAGCTTGACCCGTTCGCCGGAGTGCAAACCCACACCCGTGGCGCTGATCGCTTGTTTCAGCGTGCGCTGCAATATCATGTCAGGCCCTCAACCAACTCGGCAAAAGCCGATTCTAGCACAGCGGGCAACCGTGCTTTATTGATTGGTTTGCTGCCGCGCATAGCACAAAACTATCTGCGCGGCGTAACCGGATCAGTCCGCCTGCTTGCGCAGGAAGGCCGGAATATCGTAGCTCTCGCTCACTTCCGGATTGGAAAAATCCATCGACGGCGCGCTGCGACGGCCACGCTGACGCATGATGGTAAGCGTATCCAGATCGTCGTAATTCATCTCCACTGCCAGATCATCGGTACCGGTCTTGACGATCTTGATGTATTCCGGACGCTCTTCGCGCACCGGTTTTTTCTGACCCAGACCGGTGGCAATCAGCGTCACGCGGATCGAATCTTCCGGCATGTCTTCCACTTCGGCGGTACCAAACTTGATCTGTGCATCTTCGTCGGCGTACTGACGGATGATGCCCATGATCTCGCGGTATTCGCTCATCTTCAGGCAACCCGGGGCGGTGGAGATATTCACCAGTACACCACGTGCGCCTTCCAGCGTGATGTTATCCAAAAGCGGGCTGGCCACGGCTTGCTCGGCGGCAACACGGGCACGGTCGATGCTACGCGGCAAAGGCCGAACCCATCATGGCAAGGCCCATTTCGCTCATCACGGTGCGGACGTCGGCAAAGTCGACGTTGATCAGGCCCGGGCAGGTAATCACTTCGGCGATACCGGCCACGGCGCCTTTGAGCACGTCATCGGCCGCGCGGAAGGCTTCACGCATGGTGACGTCTTCGCCCAGCACTTCCATCAGCTTTTCGTTCGGGATGACGATCAGCGAGTCAACGTGTTTTTTCAGGTCTTCGATACCGTTCTGTGCCACTTTCAGGCGCTTGCCTTCATGTTCGAACGGACGGGTGACCACGCCGACGGTCAGGATGCCCAATTCCTTGGCCACTTCGGCCACTACCGGTGCCGCGCCGGTACCGGTACCACCACCCATGCCGGAGGTAACGAATACCATGTTGGCGCCGCGCAGCATGTCGGCGATGCGTTCACGGTCTTCCAGTGCAGCGCTACGGCCCACTTCCGGATTGGCACCGGCACCCAGACCCTTGGTCAGGTTGGTACCCAGTTGCAGCTTCTGCGGCGCCTTGTTGCGCTTGAGCGCCTGCGCATCGGTGTTGGCGCAGATGAATTCCACGCCATGTACGTTGCTTAAGCAATCATGTTGTCGATGGCGTTGCAACCGCCACCGCCCACGCCGATAACCTTGATCACCGCATCGGTTGCGGTTTCCGACATCACTTCAAAAATCATTCCGCTCATTTCCCTCTCCTCAAATAAAGATGAGCTAGCTATTGCCCTGTTCTGCCCAAGCCGGATCACTCCGGCGATGGCCGCCCGTGCCGTCTACGCTGACGACACGAGTCATGCCGTGCCCTAGAAATTGCCTGCAAACCACGCCTTCATGCGGGAGAAGATGCCACCGAGACTGGCGGATTCCGTCTTCACCCCCACAGGCGCCTGAACCTGATCCTTGCCGTACAGCAGCAAGCCCACACCGGTGGAGAAGCGCGGCGTCTTCACCACTTCGGCCAACCCCCCACATACTTGGGCACGCCCACGCGTACCGGCATGTGGAACACTTCTTCGGCCAACTCCACCATGCCCGGCATCAGGCTGGCCCCACCGGTCAGCACAATGCCGGACGACAGCATTTCTTCAAAGCCGCTACGGCGCAGCTCTTGCTGCACCAGCTGGAACAGCTCTTCCACGCGCGGTTCCACCACTTCGGCCAACGTTGCCCGCGACATCTGGCGCGGTCCACGTTCGCCCACACCGGGCACTTCGATCATCTGTGCCGCATCCGCCATGCCCACCAGTGCAACGGCATGCTGGATCTTGATGTCCTCGGCTTCTTTGGTTGGCGTACGCAGCGCCATGGCGATGTCGTTGGTGATCTGGTCACCGGCGATCGGAATCACCGCGGTGTGGCGGATGGCACCGTTGGCATACACCGCGATATCGGTGGTACCGCCACCAATGTCGATCAGGCACACGCCAAGGTCTTTCTCGTCTTCCGACAGCACGGCAATGGCCGAGGCCATCGGCTGCAACACCAGATCGGACACTTCCAGCCCGCAGCGCCGTACGCACTTGGTGACGTTCTGCGCGGCGGATACCGCACCGGTCACGATGTGCACCTTGGCTTCCAGCCGCACGCCACTCATGCCCAGCGGCTCGCGCACACCTTCCTGACCATCGATGCTGTATTCCTGCGTCAGGATGTGCAGCACCTGATGGTCCGGCGGAATGGTCACGGCGCGTGCGGTTTCGATCACGCGCTCGATATCCATCTGGGTGACTTCACGATCCTTGATCGCCACCATGCCGTGCGAGTTGACGCTCTTGATGTGGCTGCCTGCAATGCTTAGCGAACACCTCGTGAATCTTGCAGTCCGCCATCAGTTCGGCTTCTTCCAGCGCGCGCTGGATCGCCTGCACGGTGGATTCGATATTCACCACCATGCCGCGCTTGAGCCCGCGTGACGGCGTCTGGCCCATGCCGATGATGTTGAGCTGACCGTCCTCGAGGACTTCCGCCACAATGGCCACAATCTTGGATGTGCCAATGTCGAGGCCAACCAGCATGCTCTTGCTTTCCTTAGGTTTGCTCACCTGTCGCTCCAACTGCTTAATGCGTTTTTCCCTGTCTTAAGCGGCGCCTTGTAATCGGGCATCCGCACGGCAAATCCGTTGGGGTAGCGCATATCCACGTATTCGATGTGATATGGCAACACCGCCAGTTCCGTTTTCCAGTACCGGGCAAACCGGCCTACTCGGCTTTCGACATCGCCCCGACCCAGCTCCGGGTTGATGCCGTTATCCAGTTCCACTTTCCATGCCCGCCGCGCCGATAGCGACAACACCTTGGGTGCCAGTCCGGCGTCCGACAGTTCCTGACGCAGGCGCAGCAACATGGCTGTCATGTCTTTCTCCGCACCGGCCGGGCCGTTGAACACCGGCAGGTTCTGATCGCTGGCCGCATCAAAACGCACGCCTTTGGTATCCACCAGGCCATTTTCGCCCCAGCGCGCCAGTGCCACATGCTCTTCAACCGCAATATCCAGCGTATCCGGCCAGCGCCGCCGTACCGGGCATCGCGCACCCACGGCAACTTGCCAAAGGCGGCGCGGGTCTTGTCGATGTCCAGCGTGAAGAACGTGCCGGACAATTCATGCTCGGCAATGAACTTCAACTGCTCCGGCGTTACCCGCGTCATCTGGCCGCTGATGCGGATTTTTTTCACCGGGAACACAGGGGCATGCGTCAGCCAGAATCCCCCGGCATACACCAGCATCAGCACTGCGGCGCCCAGCAACAGATTGGCCAGGCCTCTCAGTAACCGATGGTTATCCCACATGGGCCGCTGCCAGTACCTGCAAACACAGGTCTTCGTAGCTGAGCCCTTCGGCACGAGCCGCCATCGGCACCAGGCTATGGCTGGTCATGCCCGGATTGGTATTCACTTCCAGCAGATAAATGCCGTCTTGCTCGTCCATCAGAAAATCGACACGACTCCAGCCGGAGCAGCCCAACACGCGGAAGGCCGCCAGACACAGCTCGCGCGCACGTTGTTCGATCTCCGGTGCCAGACCGGACGGGCAACGGTAAACCGTGTCATCGCGGAAATACTTGGCGTCGTAGTCGTAATATTCGGTCGCCGGTTCGATCTTGATGGTCGGGTAGGCCTTGCCGTCGATGATGGCGCAGGTGTACTCGCCACCGCCGATGAAGCGCTCGGCAATCACGATCGGGTCAAACTGGCGCGCTTCCTCGTAGGCAGCTTTCAGTTGCCCCGGCTGCTTCACCTTGGTCACCCCGATACTGGAGCCTTCCGTCGCCGGTTTGACGAAAATCGGCAAGCCCAGACGCGCTTCGATGGCGGCAAAATCGCTGTCATCGGTCAACAGTTCAAAATCCGGGATCGGCAAGCCAGCGCCTTTCCACAGCAGCTTGGTGCGCCATTTGTCCATACAAATAGCGGAGGCCATGACGCCGCAACCGGTATACGGCATGCCCATGGTTTCCAGCGCGCCCTGCAAGGTACCGTCTTCACCAAACGGGCCGTGCAGGATGTTGAACACGCAGGCAAACCCTTCGTCCTTCAGCGCAGTCAGCGGTTTTTCGGCGGGATCAAAGGCGTGGGCATCCACGCCTTTTGCTTGCAACGCTCCCAGCACGCCCGCGCCGCTCATCAGCGACACCTCGCGCTCCGAGGAGGTTCCGCCCATCAACACTGCCACCTTGCCGTACTGCTTCATTTCATTTAGTCCTCAACGCGCCGGTCCTGACCGGCCTGATCAATCTTGTCTTACCCGTGCCTGCCGTCGCCGGACAGGCACGCTGTGCATTACTTGGCCAAGGCCACCAGTTTGGCACGGTGCCGATGGAGTAAGCGCCCATGGTCACCACCACATCGCCGTCACGCACCACATCCAGAATCGCTTGCGGCATGTCGGCAATCGCTTCAACAAACAACGGCTCCACCTTGCCAGCCACGCGCATGGCACGGCTCAGGGCGCGGCTGTCGGCGGCAACGATCGGCGTCTCACCGGCGGCATACACTTCGGCCAACAGCAGCGCATCGACGCCGGACAGCACCTTGATGAAGTCTTCGAACAAGTCGCGCGTGCGGGTATAGCGGTGCGGCTGGAAGGCCAGTACCAGACGCTTGTCCGGGAAGGCGCCGCGCACGGCAGACAGCGTGGCGGCCATTTCCACCGGGTGATGGCCGTAGTCATCCACCAGCGTGAAGTGCCCGCTGTCCTTGCACGGCAGCTCGCCATAACGCTGGAAGCGACGGCCCACGCCTAGCAAATTCGGCCAACCCTTGCTGGATAGCGGCCACATCGGCTCCGCACTCCAGCGCAATACCAATGGCCGACAGGGCATTGAGCACGTTGTGGCGGCCCGGCGTGTTGAGCACGACCGGGAAGCGGCGGGAAGCTGTTTCACCACCACATCGAAGTGCATCTGGCTACCCACGGCACGGATGTTTTCTGCGTACAGGTCGGCTTCGTCGGTAAGGCCATAGGTCGTTACCGGCTTGGTGATGCGCGGCACGATGTCGCGTACGTTGGCGTTATCGATGCACAGCACGGCACGGCCGTAGAACGGCAGGCGGTGCAGGAAATCCACGAAAGCCTGCTTGAGTTTGTCCGAGGCTGTGATCGTAGGTATCCATGTGATCGGCATCGATATTGGTCACCACGGCCATCACCGGCGTCAGGCACAGGAAGGACGCATCGGATTCGTCCGCCTCGGCCACCAGAAAATCACCCGAACCCAGACGGGCATTGGTGCCCGCGGCATTGAGACGACCGCCGATCACGAAAGTCGGGTCAAGGTTGGCAGCGCCCAGAATGGAAGCCGTCAGGCTGGTGGTGGTGGTCTTGCCGTGCGTGCTTAAGCAATGGCAATGCCCTGCTTGAAGCGCATCAGTTCGGCCAACATGGTGGCGCGCGGAATCACCGGAATGCCACGTGCCTTGGCTTCCAGCACCTCGGGATTGTCGGCCTTGACCGCGGTCGAGGTGACCACGACATCGGCCCCGGCCATGTAGGTGGCGTCGTGCCCGAAGAACACGCGCGCACCCAGATCGGCCAGCCGTTTGGTAGTGGCGCTATCCGCCATATCGGAACCGGACACGGTGTAGCCCAGATTGAGTAACACTTCGGCAATGCCGCACATGCCCACGCCGCCAATTCCGACAAAATGTATGTGATTAACCCTGTATTTCATCTGCTTTCGCCTTGTTGGGGCCACATCGTGACGTGGCCACCGGTCATTCCTGTGTCAGTGACTCGCATACATCCGCCACCCGCTGGGCGGCATCGGTAATGGCCAGTCCCCGTGCGCGCTGTGCCATCTCCGGGCACTGCTCGCGTGTCATTCTTTGCAGCAGTTCGGCCAGCCCGGCCGCACTGACCTGTGCTTGCGGCAGCAAGCGCGCCGCCCCGGCATCGGCCAGATAACGGGCGTTGCCGGTCTGGTGATCGTCCACCGCATACGGGTAGGGCACCAGTACACTGCCAACACCCACGGCGGCCAGTTCTGCCACCGTCAGTGCGCTTAGCACGGCAGATCACCAGATCCGCGGCGGCATACTCGCTTACCATGTCGTCGATGAAGGCACGGCAATCGGCCGCGACACCGGCCGCGGCGTAGTTGGCCTTGAGCGTGTCAATCTGCTTGGCCCCGGCCTGATGGACCAGCTGCGGCCGCTGGGCCGCCGGTATCAGCGCCAACGCCTGAGGCAACAGGTCATTGAAAACCTTGGCTCCCAGACTGCCACCTACCACCAGCACGCGCAGCGGGCCGCTGCGTCCGGCAAATCGCGCTTCCGGTGCGGCAACGGCCGCAATCTCGGCCCGCACCGGGTTGCCGACGCGGTTCTGCTCGCTTAAGCAAACGCGCCGGGAAAGGCATACAGCGTGCGGCTGGCAATGCGCGACAGCAGGCGGTTGGTCAAACCAGCCACCGAGTTCTGCTCATGAATCACCAGCGGTTTCCAGCACAAGCGCGTCATCACGCCGCCGGGGAAACCGGTATAACCACCAAACCCCACCGCGAGGTCAGGCCGATGGCGGAAAATCACCGCCGTGGTCTGCGCCGGGGCACGCACCAGCATGAACGGCAGCATCAGCCAGCGTTTCAGGCCGTTGCCGCGCATGCCTAAGCAATCCGTACCGTTTCGATGGCAATGCCGTGCTGTGGCACCAGCCGTGTCTCCATGCCACCTTCCGCACCCAGCCAGATCACTTTCCAGCCACGGTTTTGCAGTTCATGCGCCACGGCCAGGCCCGGGAAGATGTGCCCCCCGGTGCCGCTTACCATGATCATGACTGTCCGTTTTGCCATTGCTCGTTTCTCTTTCGTTTCGGCCAACCCTGCAGCTGGCCCTGTCTTGTCAGCGGGCGACGATGTGCGCCCGGTCAAACCTTGTAACCGCGCATGATGCGGCGGTTTTCATAATCCACCCGCAACAGCACCGCCATCGAGATCAGGTTCAGCAACATGGCTGAACCGCCAAACGACATAAGCGGCAGGGTCAGGCCCTTGGTCGGCAGCAACCCCATGTTGACGCCAATGTTGAAGAACACCTGAATCCCCAGCCAGATGCCCACGCCCTGCGCCACCAGCGAGGCGTAGTAGCGTTCCAGCTTTTTCGATTCCACGCCGATGTGAAAGGCCCGGCGCACAATCCGGGCATACAGGCCGATCACCACGCAAATACCAAGAAAACCAAATTCTTCCGAAATCACCGCCATGATGAAGTCGGTATGTGCCTCCGGCAGGTAAAACAGCTTTTCCACGCTGCCGCCCAGCCCAACCCCCAGCCACTCGCCACGGCCGATGGCAATCAGCGAGTGCGACAGCTGATAGCCCTTGCCGTACGGGTCGTCCCACGGGTCCATGAAACCCAGCACGCGCTTGAGGCGATACGGTGAGGAAATGATCAACAGCACGATCGCCACCACCGCCATCACCGCCAGACCGGAGAAAATGCGCAGGTTGATGCCGCCCAGAAACAGCAGGCCCATGGCGATGCTCATCACCACCATCAGCGCGCCGAAGTCCGGCTCACGCAACAACAGGAAGGCCACCACCACCATGGCGGCAAACATCGGCAGGAAGCCCTCCTTGATGCTGTGCAACTTGTGGCTCTTACGCACCGTGTAATCGGCGGCGTACAGCACGGTGGCAAATTTCATGATTTCCGATGGCTGCAGGTTGAGCACCACCAGCGAAATCCAGCGCCGCGAACCGTTTACCACCCGGCCGATCCCCGGAATCAGCACCAACACCAGCAGCAGCACACCGATCAGGAACAGCTTGCCGGAATACTTCTCCCACATCGCTGTCGGAACCTGAAACGCCACATACCCGCCCACCAGACCAATGGTCATGAAGGCCACATGGCGAATCAGATAGAAATAACGGTTCTGCGTCGCCGCATCAGCCTCGGCATAGGCAATCGAGGCCGAATACACCATCACCAGGCTGATCGACAGCAACAGCGCAATCGCCCACATCAGTGCTTCATCCAGCACTGTCATGACGCCATGGCGACGTGCACTGTTGGCGATCATGCCGCGCTCTCGCTCTTGATCTGCTGCACGGTGTCGATGAACACCTGCGAGCGATGGGCATAATCGCGGAACATGTCCAGGCTGGCGCAAGCCGGTGACAGCAACACCACGTCACCGTTTTCGGCCAACCTGGCGGCTGCGCGCGTTGCCTGTTCCAGCGTGTCAAACTGCTCGACCGGGAACGGAGCCTCCGCCAGCGCGCTTGCAATACGCGGGCCGTCGCGGCCAATCAGTACCACTGCGCGGGCAATGCGTTCGCAGGCGGCACGCAGCGGGGTAAAGTCCTCGCCCTTGCCATCGCCACCGGCAATCAGCACCACCTTGCGCGTCATGCCATTGAGTGCGGCCTCGGTAGCGCCGACATTGGTACCTTTGGAATCATCGATGTACAGCACGCCCGCAAACTCATCGACCTTTTCCACCCGGTGTGCCAGCCCCTGAAAGGTTTTGAGGTTAGACGAGCAGGCCCGCCAGCGGCAAGCCAATGGCCTGGCACAGCCCGATGGCCGCCAGCGCGTTGGCCGCATTGTGCAGCCCCTGCAATTGCAGCTCGGCCGTCGCCAGTACCGCCTTGCCGTCCACCGTCAGCCAATGGCCATCGGCTTGTTCAGTCAGGCCATAATCGGCTTAGGCTGGGAAAGCGAGAACCACTTGACCGCATGACCCGGCCGCACCATGGCGCGAACCAGCGCGTCATCACGGTTCAGCACCTGCACGCCGTGGCCGTTGAACACGGCGGTTTTGGCGTGGGCATAGTCGAGCAGATCGTTGTAACGATTCAGGTGATCTTCGGAAATGTTCAACACCGTTGCGGCATCCGCCTGCAGGCTACGCGTGGTTTCCAGCTGAAAACTGGACAACTCCAGCACCCACACATCGGGCTGCTTGCGCTTGCTCACGCTGCAGCAGCGCGTCCAGCACAGCCAAGCCGATGTTGCCCGCCACTACGGTATCCAGACCGGCCTGCTGGCACAGGTGGCCGACCAGGCTGGTGACGGTGGTCTTGCCATTGGAGCCGCTGATGGCAATCACCTTGCTGCCATTGCCTAGCTAATGACGCGCCCGAGCAGCTCGACATCGCCCACCACCTCACCGCCAGCACGGGCGAAGTCAGCAATCGCCGGGGTGGCAACCGGGACACCGGGGCTGACCACCAGCATGTCGACATCGGCAAAGGTGGCCGCGCTGAACGGGCCACGGCGCACGTCGGCATCCGGCGCAAAGGCATGCAGTTCGGCCAACCTGGCTTCGGCAGGATTGACGTCGGCCACGCTCACGCGTGCGCCATGGGCCGCCAGATAGCGGGCCGCGGCCACGCCCGAGCCGCCCAGGCCCACAACCATGATGTGTCGGTTATCAAAACGCATGATTCGTCCTTGCCTCAACGCAGCTTGATGGTGGAAAGACCTGCCAGCACCAGCATCATGGTGATGATCCAGAAACGCACTACCACCTGCGTTTCCTTCCAGCCTTTCAATTCATAGTGATGGTGCAACGGCGCCATGCGGAACACGCGGCGGCCGGTGAGCTTGAACGAGGTCACCTGAATCATCACCGACAGCGCTTCCATCACAAACAGCCCGCCCATCACAAACAACACGATCTCCTGGCGCACGATCACAGCCACCGTGCCCAGCGCCGCGCCCAGTGCCAGCGCCCCGACATCGCCCATGAACACCTGGGCCGGGTAGGCGTTGAACCACAAGAAGCCGAGGCAGGCGCCGCACATGGCCGCGCAGAACACCACCACCTCATGCGCGCCGGGAATAAACGGCAGCGCCAGATAACGCGAGAACACGGCGTGGCTAAGCGATATAGGCAAAAATGGCCAACCCGGCGGCCACCAGTACCACCGGCAGGGCGGCCAAGCCGTCCAGACCGTCGGTCAGGTTGACCGCGTTGGAGGTACCGACGATGACGAAATAAGTCAGCACGCAAAACCCGATGGCACCCAGCGGATACACCACGTGCTTGAAGAACGGCACGATGAAGCTGGTGGATTCCGGCAGCTTGGCGGTCAGAATCAGAAACAGCCCGGCGCCAATGGCGATGGTCGATTGCCACAGCATCTTGAACTTGGCAGACACCCCGTGCGGGTCCTTGTACACCACCTTGCGCCAGTCATCGTAGAACCCCAATGCACCGGTACCGAACAGCACCGCCAGCAACAACCAGACATATTTGTTGGTCAAGTCCGACCACAACAACGTGGTCACGCCGATCGACATCAGGATCAGCGAGCCACCCATGGTCGGCGTGCCAGCCTTGACCAAATGCGTTTGCGGGCCGTCGGAACGAACCGCCTGACCAACCTTCAGTTCGGTCAGCTTGCGAATAACCCACGGCCCCAGCAGCAGCGAGATGGTCAGCGAAGTCAACGCTGCCATCACTGCGCGCAGGGTTACGTAGTTGAAAACATTAAAAGCACGGACATGTTCACCAAGCCATGCAGCCAGCCAAAGCAGCACGTTATATTCCCTTGTTCTGTTGTGTTACGGCGGTCAGATGATCGACCACCCGTTCCATGTGCATGAAGCGCGAGCCCTTCACCAACACGGACGTCCCGGCTTAAGCAAATGGCCGTCGAGATAGGTTTGCAAAGCCTCCAGTGTGGCAAACTGCTGCGCCCCGGCACCAAAAGCGGCCACCGCCTCGCCGGTCAGTTCCCCCACGCCCAGCAGGACGTCGATTCCCAGCGTGCGCGCATAAGCGCCCACCTCAGCATGCAGTGCCGGAGCGGTGGCGCCCAATTCACCAATATCGCCCATCACGAACCAGCGCGGCGCCTAAGAAGCGCGACAGCACCTCCAGCCCGGCCTTCATCGAATCCGGGTTGGCATTGTAGGTATCGTCAATCACCGTGACGCCATGCGGCGCCGTCTTCTGCTGCAAGCGGCCTTTTACCCCCGGCAAAGCTGCCAGCCCGGCAGCGATGTCGGTCAACGGCACATTCAGGGCCAAGGCGACACTGGTCGCCGCCAGCGCGTTGCGCACGTTGTGTTCACCCGGTGTCGGCAGGGTCACTTCCACTTCGACTTGCGGCGTCACCAGAACGAAACGGCTGTGCAGCGGCAACAATTCGATCGCGCGCGCCGTGATGTCTGCACCGGCGCTCAGGCCAAAGCGCAACTGGGTATGACTGGCGGCCGCAGCGTCGAAGATGGCCAGATTGGCATCATCGGCATTGAGCACGGCCACCCCGTCAGCCATCAGGCCTTCAAAGATTTCCGCCTTGGCACGCGCCACATCCGCCGTGTGGGCAAAATGGCCAACATGGGCGCGCATGGCGTTGTTCACCAGCGCGACCTGCGGCCGCAACAGCCCGGTCAGATAGCGCAACTCGCCGTGGTGGTTCATGCCCATTTCAATCACGGCATAGCGGTGCGCGGTGGTCAGCTGCAGCAAGGTCAGCGGCACGCCGATATCGTTGTTGAAGTTGCTTAAGCCGTCGCCAGAACCGCGTCAGCACCGGCGTGGCTACGCAGGATGGAGGCCACCATTTCCTTGACGGTGGTCTTGCCATTGGAACCGGTAATGCCGATACGTTTGAGTGGCAGGCTGGCGCACCAGCCTAGCGGCCAGTTGTCCCAGTGCCAGCCGGGTGTCCGCCACGCGAATCAGCGCGGCACCGGGCAAGACAAAATCCTGCCGTACCACGGCGGCAATGGCGCCTTTGGCGAGAACATCGGCCACAAAATCATGCGCATCGAAGCGCTCGCCCTTGAGCGCCACAAACAAATCACCGGGACGGATATCGCGGCTATCGGTCACCACGCGCAACAGTTCACCATCGGCCCCGTCGAGGGTGCCTTGGGCGAACGCGGCAGCGGTTTGCAAGGACATCATGCTTAAGCTGCTCCCAGACGGTGAGCGCTTCTTCCGCCACGCGGAAATCAGAGAACGGCCGCTTGACGCCACCGATGTCCTGATAATCTTCATGCCCCTTAAAGCAATTAGCACAATGTCACCCGCACGGGCGTGTGACACGGCCCAGCGGATGGCCAGTGCGCGGTCGACTTGCACCTGCGCCGGATGTGTCATGCTTACCAGCACGTCGTTGAGAATGGCTTGCGGGTCTTCGGTGCGCGGATTGTCGCTGGTGAGCACAGCCACGTCGGCCAGTCGCTCGGCAATGGCGCCCATCATCGGCCGCTTGCCCGGATCACGATCGCCGCCGCAGCCGAACACGCAATACAGTGTGCTGCTATACGGATTTCGGCCAACGTGGCCAGCGCTTTTTCCAGCGCATCCGGGGTGTGGGCATAGTCGATGACGATCAGCGGCTCATGCGCGCCGCCCAGACGCTGCATGCGACCGCGTCGCAGGCTGAATGCGCGACAGCACGCTGGCGGCGTCGGCCAGCGGCACGCCATTGGCGCACAGCGTAGCCAGACACGCCAGCAGGTTGGCGGCATTGAAGCGGCCCAGCTGGCTGGTGCGCAGTTCGGTCACGCCCCACGGCGTGGTCACTTGCAGTTGCAGGCCATCAAGGTTGGCCGAAAGGGAGAGCGGACGTACATCACCCTGCTCCAGCCCGTAACTGATGACGCGGGTTTGCTGGGCATCCAGCCCGGCGGCCAGTTCGCGACCAAAGGCATCGTCGACATTGATGACCGCGTGCTGCAGGCCTTCCCAGTAAAACAGTTTCTTCTTGGCGGCACCGTAGCGCTCCATGGTGCCGTGATAATCCAGATGGTCGCGCGTCAGATTGGTGAACACGGCAGTGGTAAAGCCCACGCCATGCACCCGGCACTGGTCGAGGCCATGACTGGAGACTTCCATGGTGACCACATGCGCGCCCTGACGACGGTATTCGGCCAACTTCTGCTGTACCGTCACCGGGTCCGGCGTGGTGTGCGTCGTTTGCGTCAGCGCGCCATAAAAACCGTTGCCGACGGTGCCGATCAGCGCCGCCTTCTGGCCCAGCAGCGAAAACGCCTGTGCCAGCCAGTGGGAAATGGACGTCTTGCCGTTGGTGCCGGTGATGCCGATCACCGTCATCGCCTGGCTCGGTTGGCCGTAGACATAGGCCGCCACAATGCTTAGCGCGTTCACGCAGGTTGGGCACGGCCAGATTGGGCACGGCCCATTCGGCCTGCCAGACAAAATCATCAGACGGGTCCCACAGCACGGCTACAGCGCCCTTGGCCAGCGCATCGGGGATGAAATCGCGGCCGTCGGTGTATTCTCCGCGGCACGCCGAGGAATACATCACCGGGCAAGACGCGACGGCTGTCGGCCTCCACCCGGGAGATGGCTAGTCCCAGTTTGTCGAGTTCTGCCGGATTCCAGTCCGGCAGCAGCGTCAATCGACTTTTCATGGTATCAGTTCGTCAAAAATCCACAGGTACCGGTGTGGATTCCGGTAACAACGTGTTGTTGGAAGGCTCATCCGGCTGCACGTTCAGCACACGCAACGCGCCACCGGCCACGGCCGAAAACACAGGTGCCGCCACGGCGCCACCGTAATATTTGCCAGCGGACGGCTCATCAATCATCACCGCCACAATCAGACGCGGGGCCTTGCCCGGCGCAAAACCGATGAACAACGCCCGGTGCTTGTTGGCGACATAACTGCGGCCCTCCAGCTTACGAGCCGTCCCACTCTTGCCGCCAATGCTGTAACCGATGATGCGGCCACCCACGGCGCCTCCGCCGGGCTGGCTGTTGGCCACCAGCAGATCGCGCATTTCACGCGCGGTTTTGGCGCTCAACACCCGTTTACCCGGCATCGGGTTGGCGGTGCGGTACAGCGACAGCGGCAGCAACACGCCGTCGTTGACAAAAATGGTATAAGCCCGCGCCATTTGCAGCAGGCTGACCGACACGCCGTAACCAAAAGACATGGTGGCCTGTTCAATCGGCCGCCACGATTTCCAGTTGCGCAAGCGGCCGCTGGCCTCGCCCGGGAACCCGGTGTTCGGCGCCCGGCCAAAGCCAAGCGAATCGTAGTAATTCCAGAAATCTTCCGGCGCATTCATCAGCGCCAGTTTGCTGGTGCCCACGTTACTCGACTTCTGAATGATGCCGAGAATGCCCGAGGCTGGCTTGCGGCGACACATCGCGGATCACCGCCGGGCCGATGTTGTAGCTGTGGGTATCCAGCACGGTGTTCAGATTGGCCTTGCCATTTTCCAGCGCCAGCGAAATCGACAGCGGCTTCATGGTGGAGCCCGGTTCAAACAGGTCGATCACCGCGCGGTTACGCAACATTTCCGGCGTGGTGCCCACCCGGTTGTTGGGGTTGAATGACGGGAAATTGGCCAAGGCCAGCAACTCGCCGGTGTGGGCATCCAGCACCACCACGCTCCCGGCCTTGGCCTGGTTTTCTTCCACTGCCGCTTTCAGCTCGCGGTAGGCCAGATACTGGATGCGATGGTCCACCGCCAGTGCCAGCGTCTGCCCGTCCTTGGGCGGCTCGATCGCGGCCACGTCTTCGATGATGTGGCCACGCCGGTCCTTGATCACCACACGACGGCCATCCTTGCCAGCGAGCATTTTTTCGCGCGCCAGCTCAACCCCTTCCTGACCTTTGCCGTCCACCCCGGTGAACCCGATGATGTGCGAAACAATCTCGCTTACCGGATAAAAACGGCGGAATTCCTGCTGTTTGGCAATGCCGGGGATCGCCAGCGCCATCACCTTGTTGGCCAGCTCCGGGCTGATCTGCCGTTTCAGGTAAACAAACTCGCGCTTGCGGTCCGACAGCTTGGCGGCCAACTCTTCCGGCGCCATGTCCAGCAAGCGCGCCAGTTCGCGCAGTTTGGCTGGCGGAACCGGTTCCATGTCCGCCGGACTAGCCCAGATGGTCTGCACCGGGCTGCTGATCGCCAGCGGCTCACCGTTGCGGTCGGTAATCACGCCGCGGTTAGCTTCCAGCGTCATGGCGCGGCGGAAACGCGCCTCGCCCTGGTTCTGCAGAAAATCCTGCTGCACCACCTGCAAATACATGGCTCGCAGAATCAACGCGGCAAACAGGCCGCCCAAAGCCAGCAAAACAAAACGCACACGCCCGGCGTCATGCGCAGGGCGGGGCTGGCAGCGGGAATACGCTGATTCATCGAGTAGACATTACGCATCAGGCACCACCTTTGGCCGAGATCACCTGGATCTGGCGCGGGTCAGGCACATGCATGCCCAAGCGACTGGAGGCGGCTTTTTCTATCACCGCATGCGCCCCCGGTACTTTGTTCCAGTTGCAACTGGCCATACTCCACCGCCAGCTGCTTGGCGGCTTTCTGTTCTTTCTGCATATCGCCATATAACTTGCGCGCAACATACTGCGAGGTCACCACCGACCAGGCGCAAAACACAACCAGCGCGAGCAAGATGGCGTTGAGGCGGTTCATGCGTCGATCTCCCGCCACGGCGCCGCCGTACGCTCGGCAATGCGCATGATGGCGCTACGCGAACGGGCGTTTTCGCGCACCTCTTCTGCACTGGCCCGCACCGGCTTGCCGACGGTTTTCAGTGGCGGGCGCGCCATGTCCTGCACCCGGACCATGGCCCAGGTTTTTCTTCGGAACTGGCATCGCGCAGGTAATTCTTGACGATGCGGTCTTCCAGCGAATGGAAGCTGATGATGGCCAGACGGCCACCTTCGGCCAACCTTCTGGCCGCTTGCGGCAGGGCTGCCTTCAGCTCTTCCAGTTCACGGTTCACGAAGATCCGGATCGCCTGGAAAGTGCGCGTAGCGGGGTCTTGACCCGGTTCGCGAGAATGGACGTTTTGCCCAACGAGCACGGCGAGCTCGCGCGTGGTCTGGATGGGGGCACTGTCGCGTTGCGCAACAATGGCTGCTGCGATCTTGCGAGCAAACCGCTCTTCACCATAAGTCTTGATGACCTCCCTGATATCGGCCTCGTCAGCGGTGGCCAGCCATTCCGCCGCAGTCATGCCGCGGCTGGTATCCATGCGCATGTCCAACGGCGCATCAAAGCGAAAACTGAAACCGCGTCGTCCGTCGTCAATCTGCGGCGACGACACGCCCAAATCCATCAATACGCCATCGACGGCGGCCACTCCGAGGCGATCGAGCTCGGCAGCAAACGCCTCGAAACCGTTATGCACAATGGTAAAACGTGGGTCCTGTTGCGCCAGTTGCTCCGCCACGGCAATCGCTTCCGGATCTTTGTCAAAGGCGATCAGGCACCCCTGCGGCCCCAGTTGCGACAGGATGGTAAGCTATGGCCGCCCCGGCCGAAGGTGCAGTCGACGTACACGCCATCCGGGCGGAGGGCGAGTGCGGCAACAGCTTCGGTCAACAGCACCGTGCGGTGCACAAACGGGGTAACGGTCACAGCGTGAAATCTCCAAGGTGTTGGGCCGAGGTCGGCCGGATCGATGGCCAGCGCGTCAGCGGTCTGGCTGTCCCATTCCTCGGCGTTCCACAGCTCGAAACGGTTGCCCATCCCGACCAGCGCCACGTCTTTATCGAGGCCAACCAGCTCGCGCAGGCGGGCAGGCAGCAAAATACGACCGGCGCTGTCCATCTCCAGCGTTTCCGCATGGCCAAGCATCAGTCGTTGATAGCGTTTCAAGGAAGGATTACCGGTAGGCAGCGCCAACAGACGGGCTTCCACTGGCCGCCAGTTGGGTTCGGGATAAATGAGCAGATGATCGGAGGACTCGAGGGTAACCACTAGCGTGTGTCCGAACGAGGACAGCAGGGTCTCACGGTGCTTGGCCGGAATAGCCAAGCGGCCCTTGCTATCAAGAGACACCGTACTGACACCACCTATCATGATCTGGCCACGCCGCCTTAAAAGTTAAGGGGCTCCCGCCCCACTTTTCCCCACTTTTCCCCACTTTCCGCCACTATAAGGAAATAAGCGCAGCGAGGTCAACACAGCGCGGAGCTAATTAGTCTTTTGCGACAAGGACTTAGACCGAGCAAAACAGGCCGATATGTTAAGCAAATCAGGGAGTTAAAAACCGCTGTGAAAGTGAGATGTGAAAAGCAGGAAAACAACACCGGCAAAAACCATGACAAATAACTTTATCGCCACCCAAGGTTGGCCGAACGACCAAACAAACACCGCCCGATGACACGCTAACGGCGTCATCGGGTGGCAAACCGGGTTTCACACCCCGGTTCAGGCCAGTTTCTGGCGCAGAATATCCTGTACTTGTGCCGGATTGGCCTTGCCCTTGGAGGCCTTCATCACCTGCCCGGCCAAGGCATTCAGCGCCTTTTCCTTAGGCGCGGAATTCTTCCACCGCCTTGGGATTGGCGGCAATGGCGTCTTCCACCATCTTTTCGATGGCGCCCACATCCGACACCTGCTTCAGACCATCGCGTTCGATGATGGCATCGGCCGACAAGTCGCTGTCCCACATGGCATCAAACACCTGCTTGGCCAGCTTGTTGGACAAGGTATTGTCGGCAATGCGCAGAAGCAGGCCGGTGAGGCGTTCGGCGGTAATCGGGCACTCGCCGATTTCCTTGCCATCACGATTGAGGCGCGCGGCGATTTCACCGTTGACCCAGTTGGCGGCCAGCTTGCCCGGCCGGATGCCTCGGCGACGGCTTCGAAGTATTCCGCCGTGGCACGGCTGCCGGTCAGCAGCGCGGCATCGTAGGCCGACACACCGAAGGTTTCGACAAAACGCGCCTTCATCGCCGTCGGCAGTTCCGGCATTTCGCGACGGATGCGTTCGATCTGTTCGTCGGCAATGCGCACCGGCAGCAAGTCCGGATCGGGGAAGTAGCGGTAATCGTGCGCGTCTTCCTTGCTGCGCATCATGCGGGTTTCGCCGCTATCCGGGTCGAACAGCACGGTGGCCTGCTCAACGCGGCAGCCGTCTTCCAGCGTGTCGATCTGCCACTGGATTTCGTACTTGATGGCCTGCTCGAGGAAACGGAACGAGTTGAGGTTCTTGATTTCGCGCCGGGTGCCAAACTCCTGTTGGCCGAACGGACGCACGGAGACGTTGGCATCCACGCGGAAGCTGCCTTCCTGCATGTTGCCGTCGCAGATGCCCAGCCACATCACCAGACTGTGCAGCGCGCGGGCGTAGGCCACGGCTTCTTCCGGCGAGCGCATGTCCGGCTCGGACACCACTTCCAGCAACGGAGTGCCGCGGTTAAGGTCGATACCGGTCATGCCACGGAAGTCTTCGTGCAGCGATTTGCCTAAGCATCTTCTTCCATGTGCGCGCGCGTCAGGCGCACCAGTTTTTCTTCTTCGCCCACCAGAATCGGCAGCACGCCGCCTTCAACAATCGGCAGCTCCATCTGGCTGATCTGGTAGCCCTTGGGCAAATCGGGGTAGAAGTAGTTTTTGCGGGCAAAAACGTTGGTCTGGTTGATCTTGGAACCCAGCGCCAGCCCCGGGCGGATGGCTTTTTCCACCACGGCCTTGTTCAATACCGGCAGCACACCGGGGAATGCCAGTTCCACAGCAGACGCCTGCGTGTTGGGCTCGGCACCAAACGCCGTGCTGGCGCCGGAGAAAATCTTGGAAACGGTGTTGAGTTGCACATGCACCTCAAGACCGATGACGACTTCCCATTTCATGATTGGAAAATCCTTCTTAGCAATTCGTGTCGATCACCGTGTCAATGCAGCGCCACGCACCACATTGGCCACGAAGATCCGATAAGGGTGGATTACAGCGCAGGAGCGCGGCGGTGCCAGTCGGTCGCCAACTGGAACTGGTGCGCCACGTTCAGCATCTTGGCTTCGCCAAAGTAATTGCCGATGATCTGCAAACCGATCGGGCGGCCATTGGCGGCAAACCCGGCTTTAGCACGCTCATGCCGGGCAAACCGGCCAGATTGACCGACAGCGTGTAGATATCAGACAGATACATCTGCACCGGGTCGCCGGATTTTTCACCGATATCAAACGCGGCAGTCGGCGCCACCGGCCCGAGGATCACGTCACACTGTTCGAAAGCGGCCTTGAAGTCGTTGGCGATCAGGCGGCGAATCTTCTGCGCCTTGAGGTAGTAGGCATCGTAGTAGCCATGGCTGAGCACGTAGCTGCCCACCAGAATACGGCGCTTGACCTCGGCGCCAAAGCCTTCGGCACGGGTCTTCTCGTACATGTCGACCAGATCTTTGTACTCGGCTGCGCGGTGACCATAGCGCACGCCGTCGTAGCGCGACAGGTTGGTGGAAGCTTCAGCCGGGGCAATCACGTAGTAGGCCGGGATGGACAGTTCGGTATTGGGCAGACTGATGTCCACCACCTGCGCACCCTGTTTTTTCAACTCGGCAATGGCGTCTTCGATCACCTTGGCGACATCGGCCGACAAACCTGCGGCGAAGTACTCGCGCGGCAGGCCGATTCTCAGACCGGCCAGCGGCTGGTTGAGGTCACGGGTGTAGTCTTCCTTGCTGCGCTCCAGACTAGTGGAATCGCGCGCATCGAAGCTACCATGACATTGAGCATCAAGGCGCAGTCTTCAGCGGTCTGGGCGATCGGGCCACCCTGATCCAGCGACGAGGCATAGGCCACCATGCCATAGCGCGATACCACGCCATAGGTCGGCTTCAGACCGGTTACGCCACAGTGCGAGGCTTACTGGCGAATCGAACCACCGGTATCGGTGGCGGTAGCCACCGGCGTCAGGCGCGCGGCCACCGCCGCAGCGGAACCACCGGAGGAGCCACCGGGAATGGCCTTGATATCCCACGGGTTTTTCACTACACCGTAGTACGAGTTTTCGTTGGACGAGCCCATGGCGAATTCGTCCATGTTGGTGCGACCCAGCGTCACCAGCCCGGCCGCGCGGCACTGCTCGACCACATGCGCGTCATAGGGCGAGATGAAGTTGTCCAGCATGCGCGAGCCACAGCTGGTTTTCCAGCCTTGCTGACAGAAGATGTCCTTGTAAGCCATCGGCACGCCGGTGAGCGGCCCGGCCTGACCGGCGGCACGGCGCGCATCGGCGGCAGCCGCTTCGTCCAGGGTTTTGGTACGGTCAACCGTGATGAAGGCATTGAGCACGGGGTTGAGCGCCTCGATGCGGTCGAGGTACTGCGTGGCCAGTTCGACGCTGGACGCCTCGCCAGCCGCGAGTTGCTGCGACAATTCCTTGAGGGTGGCGTTAATCATTTCGTCTTGGTATCCGGTTATGCTTGGCTCCACGATACGAGGCACCGTGGGCGCAAGGTTGGCCGAACTGCCCCGGCAGGGCGGGGAACTTGTCCGGCTTCAGGCTATCTGGGTAATGCCATGCGGCGCACGGCCGCGATGGTTTATTCGATCACTTTGGGAACAAGGAACAAGCCTTTTTCCACGGGGCGCCACCGCCCGGAATGCGGCGCGGCGATCGGTTTCGGTCACGACGTCGTCACGCAGGCGCAGGCCAACATCCTGCGGGTGCGCCATGGGTTCGATTCCGTCGGTGTTGACGGCCTGCATCTTCTCGATCAGGCCAAAAATGTTGTTGAGCTGGCTGCCTACCGCCTCGATTTCTTCGTCGGTGACGCTGATGCGGGCCAGCTTGGCAATGCGCGCGACATCCTGATGTGACAGCGACATGGTGTCCTCGTTAAAACCTTTAATATTTCAAGCTTTATAGGGTATCATAGCAAGTTTGATTCTCCCAAGAATGACATCACAACGACAGGCGTTGCCCGCGGTGATTTTTTGCTGTCACGGCCCGCTACATCCACGCCATGTCGCGGTGATAAAAAGGAAGCCTTCCGACGCCGTTACCAACGGCCAGATGGCGGCCGGGCCGGTATATCACGGCGGGCACACGCCCGGGTCCTCTACCACGCCACCGTCTTTGGCTCATGCAGCGGCAAGGTGGACTTTAGCCCAACACTGACAGGATTTGACAGGCGCGCCCAGCGCCCGAACCGACGGAAACTACCAGGACCGCCCCCCATGTTTCGTTCGCTGACCGGATACTTCTCCAACGATATCGCCATTGACCTTGGCACCGCCAACACTTTGATCTACATGCGCGGCAAGGGCATTGTGCTTGATGAACCGTCCGTTGTGGCCATCCACAACGATGCTCCGACCAACAAGAAATCCATCCGGCCGTGGGCCCGGAAGCCAAGAAAATGCTGGGCCGCACGCCGGGCAGCATTCAGGCCATTCGCCCGATGAAAGACGGCGTGATCGCCGATTTCACCGTGACCGAACAGATGCTCAAGCAGTTCATCAAGAAGGTCACCCCCAGCCGCTTCTTCTCTGCCAGCCCGCGTATCGTGATCTGCGTACCGTGCGGCTCCACCCGAGTGGAACGCAAGGCCATCCGTGACTCCGCGCTTGCCGCGGGCGCACGCCGCGTGGAACTGATCGAAGAGCCGATGGCAGCCGCCATCGGTTAAGCCTGCCGGTGGAAGAACCGACCGGTTCGATGGTGGTGGACATCGGTGGCGGCACCACCGAAGTGGGCGTGATCTCGCTGGGTGGCGTGGTGTACTCCAACTCGGTACGCGTAGGTGGCGACAAGTTTGACGAAGCCATCATCAACTACATCCGCCGCAACTACGGCATGTTGATTGGCGAAACCACCGCCGAAGACATCAAGAAAAACATCGGCTCCGCCTTCCCGGGCGCCGAAGTGCGCGAAATGGAAGTCAAGGGCCGCAATCTGGCCGAAGGCATCCCGCGCGCCTTTACCGTTTCTTCCAACGAAATTCTGGAAGCGCTGACCGAGCCGCTGAACCAGATCGTGTCGGCGGTGAAGATTGCGCTGGAACAAACTCCGCCGGAACTGGGTGCCGATATTGCCGAAAAAGGCATGGTACTGACCGGTGGTGGCGCGCTGCTGAAAGATATCGACCGCCTGTTGGCCGAAGAAACCGGCCTGCCTGTGTTCGTGGCCGACGAACCGCTGACCTGCGTGGTACGCGGCTCGGGCAAGGCGCTGGAAAAAATGGACAAGCTCGGCACCATTTTCACCAACGTGCCCTGACCGACGAGTCGGCTTTATGGCGCATCGCCCCGCGCTGGCCTGGTATGGCGTAACCCGCTCGGCACCTGTTGGTGTCTTGGCCGGGAAACGCCATCCGTGGTCAGGGGCGTTGCACCACGACCGACCCCGTAACTCTGTACTCTTACGCCATGCCGACAAGGGGTGGCGTGTCTGCTGATGGACTTTGCCAACACACCCAGCTTTTTCCGCTCCGGCCCGCGCCCGGCCACACGTCTGGCGCTGTGCGTGCTGGCGTCGGTGGCCCTCCTGATTGGCGACAGCCGTTACAACCTGATGGAGCATGCGCGTGAAGGCTTGTCGCTGGCGCTCTATCCGGTGCAACGGGCCGTGAACATGCCGGTCAGCGCCGCCCGCCATGTCAGCGACTTCTTCACCTCGCAAGCAGAACTGAAAGCCGAAAACGACACCCTGCGCACGCGCCAACTGCAAATGGCCGCGCGTCAGGCACGGCTGGAAACGGTGGAGCGTGAACTGAACGAGCTGCGCGCGCTCAATAACATCAAGGCCAGCCGTGACGATACCGCGCAGTTGGCCGAAACCCTCTATACCGGCCGTGACCCGTTCTCCTACAAGATCATTATCGATAAAGGCGCTGATGCGGCGCTGACGCCCGGCCAGCCGGTGGTGGACAGCAAGGGGCTGATCGGCCGAGGTGACCCGGGTGCAACCGCTGACCGCCGAAGTGACGCTGATCATCGACAAGAACCAGATGGTGCCGGTGATGATTCAGCGCACCGGCGCGCGGGCCATTCTGTACGGCTACGGCGGCGGCGTGGAGATCCGTTATTTGCCGCTGCATGCCGACATCAAGGAGCATGACGTGATCGTCACCTCCGGCATCGACGGGCTGTATCCGGAAGGCATTCCGGTGGCCACCATCAGCAAGGTTGAACGCAATGCCGGGGCGGCATTTGCCCGCGTTTCCAGCTTGCCGCAGGCCGTGCAACAGGCGCGCTTCGTGCTGGTACTCAAGCAAAAAGGCCAGACGACCAGCACGCCCGGCGGAAGCCGCCAAGCCGGTGACCAAGAAAACCAAGGGCGGCAAACGCGCCGCCTCGGAGTGAGCATGTCGTTTGATCGACCCAAAGAACTACTCAAGCCGGTAAAGCGCCGCTTTATCCTGCTTACCTTCATGCTGGCCGTGCTGGTGGAGCTGATCCCGCTGCCGGTGGGTTCCACCCGCTGGCTGCCGGATTTCATCAGCCTGTTGCTGTTGTACTGGATCATCAACCAGCCGCGCCGGGTGAATGTCGGCACCGCCTTCATTCTGGGGCTGGTGGCGGATGTCTCCACCGCCGGGCTGTTCGGCCAACATGCGCTGGCCTATTCCATCACCGGCTATCTGGCACTGATGCGTCAGAGCCAGCTGGTGATGTTCAACCCGGGACAACAGGCGCTAGCGGTGCTGGGGCTGATGCTCACCAACCAGGCCATCATGGTGGTGGTGCGCATGCTGACCGGTTCGGCCTTTGTCGGCTGGGGCTACTTCCTGCCGCCGCTGATCGGCGCCCTGCTGTGGCCGCTGCTGACCAAACTGCTGCTGGTGCCTTACCAGAACCATTCCGTATAAACCATGCCGCAACCCACCCGTTTCAAGAACAAGCAGGCGGAAGAAAGCCAGTTCCAGCTTCGGCTGGTGGTGGCCTACGGCTTCATGGTGCTAATGTTTATCGTGCTGGTTGGCCGTTTTGTCTGGCTGCAAGTGCTGCAGCACGAACATTTCTCCACGCTGGCCGACAACAACCGCATTTCGCTGCTGCCCATCCTCCCCAACCGCGGGCTGATTCTGGACCGCAATGGCGTGGTGCTGGCGCAAAACTATTCCGCCTATACGCTGGAGCTAACGCCCAACAAGGTGCCCGACCTCAAGGCCACGGTGGCGGCCTTGAAACAACTGGTCGACATCACCCCGCGTGACGAAAAGCGCTTCAAGAAATTTCTCGAAGAATCCAAGGATTTCGAATCCATCCCGCTCAAGGTCAAGCTGACCGAACAGGAAGCGGCACGCGTCGCCGCCAACAGCTGGCGCTTTCCCGGCGTCGAGGTCAAAGCCCGGCTGTTCCGCGACTACCCGTACAAGGAACTCACCAGCCACGTGCTCGGCTACATCGGCCGCATCAACCAGAAGGATCAGGATCGGCTGGAAGAAGAAGACAAGAGCACCAACTACAAGGGCACCACCTATATCGGCAAGACCGGGCTGGAAGCAGTATACGAGGATGAATTGCACGGTACGGTCGGCTTTGAAGAACTGGAAACCGACTCCGGTGGCCGCGCCATCCGCAGCCTGCGCCGCACCCCGCCGGTCAACGGCAACAACCTGAAACTGGCGCTGGATATCCGCCTGCAGGAAGTGGCGGACAAGCTGTTTGGCAACCGGCGCGGCGCGCTGGTGGCCATCGACCCCAGCACCGGCGGCGTACTGGCCTTCCTCTCCAAACCGGGCTTCGACCCCAACCTGTTCATTGATGGCATCGACAGCCAGACCGGAGCGCTCTCAACTCCGACTGGCAAAAGCCGATGATCAACCGGGCGCTGCGCGGCACTTATCCGCCGGGGTCCACCTTCAAGCCATTCATCTCGATGGCGGCGCTGGAAACCCATTCGATCGGCCCCAACGATGTGCGCCCGGCGCCGGGCTATTTTGTACTGCCGGGCAGCAGCCACCAGTTCCGCGACTCCAACCCGCGCGGTAACGGCGCGGTCAATCTGGCGCGCGCGATTCAGGTGTCGAGCGATACCTTCTTCTACAAACTGGCCCGGGACATGGGCATCGACAAGATCGCCCCGACGGTCAGCCAGTTCAATCTGGGCAGCAAGACCGGCATTGATCTGGATGGCGAAGCCAACGGTGTCTTGCCAACCAAGGAATGGAAAGCCAAACGCTTTGCCAAGTACAAGCCCGAGGTGCGGCGCTGGTATCCGGCCGACGTGGTAAGCATCGGCATCGGCCGGGCTTCAATGCCTACACCCCGCTGCAAATGGCCAACGCCACCGCCATCATGGCCAACAGTGGCACGGCGTTCAAACCGCATCTGGTGCAGCAGGTGATCGACGCCAAAACCGGCAAGGCCCGCCTGATCGGCAACCAGCTTAGCGCGCAAGTTGCCGTTCCAGCGCACTTCGACTACATCAAGCACGGCATGCAGATGGTGCTGCAACCGGGCGGTACCGCCCGGCGGCTGGGACAAGGCTTGCAGTACAGCATGGCGGGCAAGACAGGTACGGCGCAGGTGGTGCAGATCAAGCAGGGTGCCAAGTACAACGCCGCCGCGTTGGCCGAACAGTACCGCGATCACTCGTGGTTCATCGCCTTTGCCCCGGTGGACAAACCGCGCATCGCCGTGGCGGTCATCGTGGAAAACGCCGGTTTCGGGGCAGCGGCAGCAGCGCCGATTGCGCGCCAGCTTTTTGACTTCTACATGACCGGCAAGGTGCCGCAAGCAATTGGCGGCGACCTGAAAACCGTGCCCATGGATACGGCCAATGACAATCCAGCCACACCTGATTAACCGTCTCTGGCAACAGATCAAGGAGCCGCTGGACGGCTGGATGATGCTGTTTCTGGGGCTGATCTTCGTCGTCAGCCTGTTTGTGCTGTACTCCGCGTCCAACCAGAGCTTTGACAAGATCGACAACAAGCTGGTCTACACGCTGCTGTCGCTCACCATCATGTGGCTGATTGCGCGCATGCGCCCGCAAAGCGTGATGAATTTTGCCCCGCCGATCTACGCGCTGGGCCTGCTGCTGTTGCTGGCGGTCAAGTTCAAAGGCGTCACGGTCAACGGTTCCACCCGCTGGCTGGAGCTGGGCATTACCCGCATCCAGCCGTCGGAAATCATGAAAATCGCGCTGCCGATGATGCTGGCGTGGTTCTTCCAGAAGTACGAACTGAGCCTGCGCTGGTGGCACTACCTGATTGCCGGGCTGATGATCGTGGTGCCGGGTGCGCTGGTGCTCAAGCAGCCCGATCTGGGTACGGCCGCGCTGATCATGACCGCCGGTTTCTTCGTATTGTTCTTCGCCGGGCTATCGTGGAAAGTCATCATTGGCGGTGCCATTGCCTTTGGTGCCAGCCTGCCGGTGCTGTGGAACTTCATGCACGATTACCAGCGCAAACGGGTGCTGACGCTGATTGACCCGACCACCGATCCGCTGGGCGGCTTACCACATCATCCAGTCGATGATTGCCATCGGCTCCGGCGGGCCGTGGGGCAAAGGCTGGCTCAACGGCACGCAAACCCACCTCGACTACATCCCGGAACGCACCACCGACTTCATCTTTGCCGTGTATTCGGAAGAATTCGGCCTGATCGGCAACCTGCTGCTGGTGGTGCTGTACCTGCTGGTGATCAGCCGCGGCATGATGATCACCGCCCGCGCCCAGACGCTGTACGGCTTAGGCTGATGGCTGGCGCCATCACGCTGTCGTTCTTTGTCTACGCCTTCGTCAACATGGGCATGGTATCCGGCATCCTGCCGGTGGTGGGCGTGCCACTGCCGTTTGTCTCCTACGGCGGCACCGCCACCGTGACGCTGTTCATCGGCATGGGCATGCTGATGGGCATCGGCAACCTGCGCCGTTAAGTACCGCTTTCGGCCAACCTTGCCGCCCGACAAGGGTTGGCCGAAGCATGGCCTGCGCGGGTGATCCGCCCTCTGCTGCGACATTTTGTCGCACCCCCGCCTCAGGTGGCTGTGTTAGGGTAATGGCCAACTTTTTACTCTAGGACGCCACCATGAAACGTCTCGCCGCCGCACTCCTTGGTCTTGCCCTCTCCACCAGCGTACTGGCACATGGCTATACCCGGGTCAGCTGGATATTCACCATCCGTGGAGCCGCGCCATGCCGGAAGCCAGCCCCACCGGCGCGGCTTACATGACACTCACCAATCAGGGCAAAAGCGACGACCGTCTGCTCGCCGCCAGCAGCCCGCGAGCCCAGAGTGCCGAGCTGCATACCCATCTCAACGATCATGGCGTGATGCGCATGCGCCCGGTCGCCGACGGCATCGCCCTGCTAAGCCGGGCAACAGGTCAAACTGGCTCCGGGTGGCCTGCACATCATGCTGATGGGCCTGAAACAGCCGCTCAAGGCTGGTGATCATTTCCCGCTGACACTGAAATTTGAAAAAGCCGGGAGCGTTACCGTGGATGTACAGGTAGAAAACTCGGCACCGCACTGATCCGCCTTGCCGGTTCGGCCAACCCTCTGGCTACTGGCGTCACCGCCAGTAGCTGCCGACCACATCAGCGTGGTAACGTCAGCTCACCACCAGTTGGCCGTTTGACCAGCAAAGCGAACACTAGGTAAGCCAACCGGTAACCGCCGCATGATCGGCCCGGCGCCCTCCACCCAGTGCAAGA
Source organism: Paludibacterium denitrificans (assembly GCF_009707705.1). Classification (GTDB taxonomy): domain Bacteria; phylum Pseudomonadota; class Gammaproteobacteria; order Burkholderiales; family Chromobacteriaceae; genus Paludibacterium_A; species Paludibacterium_A denitrificans. Next base: position 1,269,326 of record NZ_WLYX01000001.1, read on the forward strand.
AAAATTTCACGAAAACATGGCGTTGCAAGAATCTGACATCGTGCAGTGCAGCAATCATCAGTAAATAGAGTATTAGCTTTACCGTGGTACCCACATTGGGCACACTCGTCATCGGGAACAAGCCGGTGTTTGGCGCAAGATCAGGCACGCACCGACACACCGGGGTTCACACGCCAAGTCTGCACCTAAAGAGTCAACACGATGGAGGAGCGGGTTGTTCAAACCCGTCAAATAACACAACGACGCACGGTCGGCGGCTTGTTCCCAATCTACGCTATGCTAGCGGCTGTTATATTGATGGCCGACGCTCATGTCTTCTTCCAGTATTACCACTCCCCGCATTGCCATTCATTACTGCACCGGCTGTCGCTGGATGCTGCGTGCCGCCTGGATGGCACAAGAACTGCTGACAACCTTTGAAAAACACATCGGCGAAGTGGCGCTGATTCCCGGTTCCGGCGGCGTGTTCCGCATCTGGGTCAACGACGAGCTGATTTGGGACCGCAAACAGATGGACGGTTTCCCCGACATCAAGGAACTGAAACAGCGCGTGCGTGACCGCATCGCCCCGGAACAGAGCCCGGGTCACAGCGACAAACCCGCCTCCTGAGCCCGGCCGTACCGCCCTGCCGTCATGGATCCCACGCCACAACGCAAGATCATTCATGTCGATTGCGACTGCTTCTACGCGTCCATCGAAATGCGCGACACCCCGGCCCTGCGCACGGTGCCGCTGGCCGTGGGCGGGCAGCCGGACAAGCGTGGGGTGATTGCCACCTGCAACTATCTGGCGCGCCGCTACGGCGTGCATTCGGCCATGTCGTCAGCACGCGCCCTGCGTCTGTGCCCAAGCCTGACCATCCTGCCGCCGGACATGCGCCGTTACCGCGAGGCCAGCCAGGCAATTCTGCACATTTATCAGCGCTATACCGCGCTGATTGAGCCGCTGTCGCTGGATGAAGCCTATCTGGATGTCACCGGCCAGCCGCATTGTCAGGGCAGCGCCACGCGCATGGCCGAGGCGATACGCCAGCAGATTCGTGAAGAAGTCGGCATCACGGCCTCCATGCTCGTCGCGCCCAACAAGTTTCTAGCCAAAGTGGCCAGCGACTGGAACAAGCCGGATGGCCAGCTGGTGATCCGCCCGGCGGACGTCGACGACTTTGTCGCCGCCCTGCCGGTGGAAAAATTGTGGGGTGTGGGCAAGGTCACCGCCCAGCGGTTACACCAGCTGGGCGTGAACTGCTGCGGGGAACTGCAACAGTGGCCGCTGGCCACGCTGCGGCAACATTTTGGCCGCTTTGGCGAACGATTGTATGAGCTGGCTCTCGGTATTGATACGCGCCCGGTAAGCAACGAGCGCCAGCGTCATTCGATCAGTGTGGAAGAAACCTATGTGCAGGATCTACCCGACCTCAACAGTTGTCTGGCACAACTGCCAGCGTTGCTGCAGCGCCTGCAACAACGGCTGGCGCGTCACCAGCATCCGGCGCTACGCGGGCTGACGGTCAAACTGAAGTTTGCCGATTTCCAGCAAACCACCGTGGAACAGGCGGCACCCAACTTGTCGGCCGAGAGACTGGCCGCCTTGCTACGCATTGCTCATGCGCGGGGCAACAAACCGGTACGGCTGCTGGGCGTGGGGGTAAGGTTGGCCGAAAACGGGCGTGAACCATGGCAGCTGCCGCTGTTCACACCCGACGACTGACTACAGCGGCCTAGCCCGCCCGGCGCGCGGCCAGAGCCTGCAACGCCACTTCGCGGTCAGCCCACATCCGCGCCACGCTCGGCCGCGCCGCCAGCTGCTGCCAATAGCCATCGCGCCCCGGCAGTTGTTGCGTCAGGTCGCGGCCCAACACCGCCGTGGTCATGTCGGATACCACCGGCAACACGCTGGCCGCTGCCAGATCGGCAAAGCTGAAATCCTGCCCCGCCAGCCACGGCGCGTAATCCAGCCGTCGAGCCACCGCCTGCAAACCACGTTCAATCGCCGTGGCCGCTTCGGTCTTGGCGCTGTCATCCAACGGTCGGCCAAACAGCGCATGGCGCAGCAGCGGAGCGGAGGGAGCCAGCACGTAGAGTTCCAGCATGGTCATCAGCTCACGCGCACGCGCGCGGCCATTGGGGCCGGGCGGCAACAGCGAGGCGGTGGGATAGGCATCTTCCAGCCACTCCAGAATCACCGTGGATTCGGCCAGCGCATAACCGTTAATGTCGACGAAGGGAATCTTGCCCATCGGGCTCATGTCCAGCAGCGCGGCGTCTTGCGACGGCGCGGTCAGCACCTCCTCGAAATTGACGCCTTTTTCCATCAGGGCCAGTTTGACCTTGTTGTAGTAAGGCGAAATCGGGGTGCCGTAAAGCTTGATCATGCGGATCTCCTTGCGGGGCAGTCGCAGGCCAGCATCAGGGCTGACCCGATAAAAAAGGGCGAAAAACACCGAAGTGGTGCTTTTCGCCGCGCATTATGCCATTACTTGTTCAATGCCACCGTCTTTTGCTGCAGCAGGCGGCGAATTTGCGGCAGCGCCTGCGTGGCGGCCTTTTCGCCTTCCAGTATCGCCTGATGGCGTGCATCGAACTGCGCCGTGCCGATCGACTGCACCTGCGGCCGGATCACCACATCGGCCTGTTGCAGTTCCTGACGCAATGCCACCACGTTCATGATGTTGATGCTCTGGTCAAACATGGACAGGAAACCGGTCGCCGCACCAGCTTTGGGACGGGCGGTAATATCCACGGCGATGACAAAATCGGCGCCCATTTCACGCGCCGCACTCACCGGCACCGGGCTGACCAGACCGCCATCGACATAACGTTTCTTGCCGATCACCACCGGGGTAAACACATTGGGAATACTGGCCGAGGCACGCACTGCCTGACCGGTGTTGCCCAAGCGGAAGACCACTTTTTGCCCGCTATCCAGCTCGGTCGCCACGGCGCCAAAGCGCTTGGAGAGTTTTTCGATCGGCCGCTGGCCAACCTGACCATTGATAAATGCCGCCAGCTTTTCGCCCTTGATAAAACCCTTGCTGGACAGCGTCCAGTCGGCCAGATTGGCTTCGTCCAGCTGAATGGCCTTGGCTTGCAACTGCATGCCGTTATAGCCCGCCGCATACAGGCTACCCACCACGCTGCCGAGCGCTGGTGCCGGTAACGATTTCCGGCACGATGCCATTGGCTTCCAGTACTTTGATCACGCCGATATGGGCAAAACCCTTGGCCGCGCCGCCGCCGAGGGCGATGGCGACTTTAGGTTTGTGATGGTAAGCAACCGGTTTGGAAGGGGTGGTACAGGCGGCCAGCACCAGTGCAACGGTAACCGGCATCATTCGACGTAAGAGATTCATGATCCGCAACAATAACTTCACTTGGCAAAGGGAACCGGCAGAACCCACCGTGGCACCATGCGCGCGGCCGGGTCGGTTTCCCGCAACGACTAAACAGACAGGCACCGGCGCGAGACGTTCCCGCGCTTAAGCAAGACAGCGGTCAGCGCGTGGGCGCCTGACCCGGTTTGACGAATTCGATCACCTGCCTTCCGTCCGGCAAAGTGTTGGTTTTCTTGCGCGTGGCACTCTTCCAAGCGTGGCCGTAGACCACTTCATAGGTGGCAGGCAGCTTGCCGTCGCGGCGCAACACTTCATAGGCGGTTTCCACCTGCCGCCAGGCGTGCTTGCCCATCAGCCCGCGCCCACGCCCGCTGGTGGCGTTGTGGGCGCCGATGGCTTTCAGGTCGTGCATCACGTCGCGCACGCTGGAGTAGGTCATCACGATCTTGTCCATGTCCATCACCGGCTCGGCAAACTGGCTGTGCAACAGCGCGTCGCCAAGATCGTGCATGTCGATGAACTGGTTGACATGAGTGGCACCATCCACGGCTAAAGCAAACGCACGGCGCAGTTCCATCAGCGTATCCGGGCCGAGCGTGGAGAACATCAACATGCCATCGGGTTTGAGTACGCGGAAGAATTCGGCAAACACGCCATCCGGCACGTTGACCCACTGAATGGCCAGATTGGACCAGATCATGTCGACGCTGTTATCGGCCAACGGCAAGCGTTCGATATCGGCACACACCTGCCACGGCTGGCGACGGCCAAACCATTTTTTCAGCAGGCCGTCCTGCTGTTGCTGTTTGGCGCGTGAAGCCTGCAGCATGGCCTGAGCCAGATCCAGCTCCAGCACGCGTGCGTCCGGATACTGGCGGCGCAAATGGGCCGCGCCATAACCAGTGCCGGAACCGGCATCCAGAATCAGCTGCGGCTGAAACTTGATGTACTCCAGCCGTTCGGCCATGCGGTCGGACACTTCCCGCTGCAACACGGCGGCCGAGTCGTACGCTTAAGCGGCCTTTTCAAACGAGGCACGGATGCGGGATTTGTCGGTGTAAAACGCTTCACTCATGAAATCAGACCTGCGGTGGAGCGCGGCCGTCCCGGCCAGAGGGCGGGGACGGACAACGCCCGGGTTATCGGTGAAATCAGCCGTCCAGATGCGTGGTCAGCCGCGCCACGAAGTCGTCTTCGTGCGACAGAAAGGGGGCATGCGAAGCATGCGGAAATTCATACAGACGGGCATCGTCCAGGTTTTCGGCCAACCAGCGGCCAGCACCGATCGGCGTAATGGCGTCACGCGCGCCAAAAAACAGGCCCACCGGGCAGCGGATGCATCCGGCCAGCTGGCGGGCATCGGCCTCCAGCAGCAAGTTCAGCGGCTAAAGCAATCCTTGCGGACGACCATGGGCAAACAGCTCGCCCCGCACGGCCTTGAGGGTTTCGCGCGCAGCGCGCCCAGCATTTGCAGCGCGAGAAAGCGTTCCAGCGTGGCCTCAAAATCAGTATCCAGACTGGCGCCCACCGCTTCGATCGCGGCACGCGGCTGGGCATACGCCCAGTCTTCATCACGCACGAAGCGCGGACTGGTGGAGATCAGCGCCAGGCTGAGCACCTTGTCCGGGTGACGGGCCGCCCAGTGCTGGCCGATCAGCCCGCCCAGCGACCAGCCGACCACATGCACCGGCAGCGGAAACTGGCGGTCGAGCAGATCGGCCACCAGATCGGCATCAAACTGCGGCAGCGGCGCACTGGCGCCATGGCCGGGCAAATCGACCAGATGCACACAATAGTGTTCGGCCAACCTGTCGGCCACATGGGAAAACACCCCGCCGTGCAGGCCCCAGCCATGCAACATGACCACGTCCGGCCCACGGCCGCGGGTTTCAACAAATAAGTTCATCTAAAGCCAGTTAAGTCTTGGTAGGCGTGCGCCCGTTATTTAGCAGATGGGGCGACGGCGCTGGTTTCACAAGGGTTTCAGGCGGCGTGCGACACGTGGTTTAAGCAAACGCGGCCAGATGCGGCCAGTCCACCTCCCCGGCCGCCGCTAACTTGGCAAAGTAATAGCCTTGCAGCTTGTCGCAGCCCATGTCGCGCAGCAACCGGAGCTGCGAGGCGGTTTCCACGCCTTCGGCCACCACTTCCAGCCCGAGGGCGGCAGCGAGCGCCAGAATGGCCCGCACGATGGCGCCGGATTCGGCCGTGCGATCCAGGTCAAACACAAACGACTGGTCGATCTTGAGCACGTCAAAGTGGTAACGGTGCAGATAGGACAGCGCGGAGTAACCGGTGCCAAAGTCATCCAGCGCCAGCTTGATGCCCAGCTCGTGCAGGCGCTGCATCACCGTGGCGGCGGCGTCCGGCACGTCGATCAGCGCACTTTCGGTGATTTCCAGATGCAGCATGGCTTAGGCGGCAGCTGGCTGGCGGCCAGCACGCCCGCCATCCAGTCAACCAGCTCCGGCTGATGGAAGTTGGCCGAAGACAGGTTGACGTGCAGGGTACAGTCCGGCCGCACCCGCCCGGCATCCAGCCAGGCTTTCAGCTGGTGGCAGGCAGCCGTGATCATGTAACGGTCCAGCCGCGTGATCAGGCCGCTTTCTTCCGCCATCGGCAGGAACAGGCTGGGCGCGATCAGGCCGCGCGTGGGGTGCTGCCAGCGTACCAGTGTTTCGAACCCGACCAGTGCGCCGGTCTTGGCGTCGATAAACGGCTGGTAATACGGCAACAGCTGGTCGGTATGTTCCAGTGCCCGGCGCAGCTCGCTCTCCAGCGCCAGCTGGTCAGCCTGATTGATGCGCAACTGGTGATTGAACAGGGTGTAGCCATGCCCTTGCTGTTTGGTGCAATACATGGCGTGGTCGGCATCGCGCAGCAGATCATCGGCCTTGTGGTAATGCGTGCGATCGGCCAGTACCACGCCGACACTGGCGGTGGAAAACACTTCGCGCCCGGCCAGAATCACCGGCCGGTCAAACGTGGCCACGATGTCACGCGCCAGCGCCTCACACGCGTCCAGGCTGTTGGTCTGCTGGTGCAACACGGCAAATTCGTCGCCGCCGAGCCGCGCCAGAAAATCGTCCGGCCCCGGGCAAGCGCGGATGCGCGCCCCGGCTTCAAACAGCAGCTGGTCGCCCACCAGATGGCCGAGGGTATCGTTCACCAGCTTGAAACGGTCGAGGTCAATAAACAGCACGGCAAAGCAACTACCCTGCCCTTGCCGATAAGCCTCCCAGCTATGGCGCAGGGTCTTGGCAAAATAGGCACGGTTGGGCAGCTTGGTGAGCGAGTCGTGCAGGCTGTCAAAGGCCAGTTGGGCATTTACGGCATCCAGTTCGCTGGTACGCTGGCGCACCCGCTGTTCCAGTTCGGCATAGGCGCTTTGCAAGGCTTCCGTGGTCTGGATGCGCGCCAAGGTGGTGCCAATGCTGTTGGCCACGCATTCCAGCAGCTCCTGATCGCGGTAACGGTAGAGCTGATCCGGCAGATAGCTCTTCACCGCCAACACGCCACACAGTTGCTGGTCGCAATACAGCGGCACGCCCAGCCAGCTCTGCGCCGGACCTTGCGTGGCATCCCAGCCCATCGGTTCGGCACCACGCGGCGTCAGCAGCAACGGCTTACCACTGTGCAACACCTGTTCGATATACCCCTGACCGGGGCGACGCGGCGTCAGTTGCGCCAGCTGCTCATCGGCGCAATAGGGAAAGCGGATCAGGTCGTGCTCGCGATCATAGAGCGCCACCATGCAGTTGCGTGCTCGACAACATTTCGGCCAACACGCGATGCAAACCACCGAGAAACGCCTCCAGCGACAGGCTGGTATTGGCCAGTTCGGCAATGCGGAACAGCGCATTTTGCAGACGCTCCACGCGCTGGCGCTCGGCCATTTCCGCCTGCAGGCGGGCGTTGCTGCCTTCCAGCTCGCAGGTCCGGCTCCACACCTCGCGCTCCAGCCGCTGGCGGTAGGCCACACGCTCCATGACATGCCCCACCTGCCGGGCGGCAAACACAAACATCGCCTGTTGCGCTTCGGCGTGCACACCGGCTGGTCGGCATAGCGCAGCAGCACCATGGCGCCGATGATGCCACCGGTGGCGTCGTACAGCGGCACGCCCAGCCAGAGCCGCGGCAGATTGTCCGGCTGGTGCAGCGAGGGCGCATGGCCCAGTTGTTGCAGTTCGGCCTGCGTCAGCAGCACCGGCTGGCCATGGCGCAACAGCCGGGCCAGCAGTGATACCGGTTGGCTGGCCAGCGCAAAACACTCATCGGGGCGCGGCGCAGGATGGGCCGCATCGGCATAAAACGGAAAACTCAAGGCGCCCGCTTCGGCGTCATAGCAGGCGATATAGAAATGCTGCGCGTCCACCAGACGGCGCAAAAGCGGAGGCAGGCGTGGGATCAGGTCGTCCAGCGTCGTGGCCTCGGCGGCCAATTGGCTGATTTCCAGCAGGGCTTCGTTGGTAATGCGCGACAGCGATTGTTCGGTGCGCAGCGCGGCGCTGAGCAAATGGCCGGTCAACAGGCTCGCCATTTCCGCCATGCCATCGGGTGCGGACCCGCGCCACACCAGCCAGCCGAGATTGCCCTGCGAGCCGGTCAAGGCCAGCGCACCGGCGTCCGGCCCGGGCAAACGGCCACTTTCCAGTTCGGCGGCAGTAGGCAGGCTATCGGCCAGCCCCCAGCTTCCCAGCCGCTGCCAGACCGCCCCCAGTTTGCCCCACACCGCCGCCGCCAGCAGACCGGGCTGGCGCTCCAGCCACTGCAAGGCCTGCCGAGCGGCCTGCTCGGGCGTATCCGGTACTCTGCCGCGCTATTTAAGGTCATTATCGTCGTCTGTGTTAGCCGGATATTCCGGAGAATGACAGTTCCCGCCCGCCCCTCCCGACTGGCGACGCCCTGTCATCACACTTCCTGACCGCCTGCAGATTGCAACACACAGTGCAGCAACGCTTCCAGCTGCGGCAAGGTATGCGCAGCAGACAACGACACGCGCAAGCGGGCGGTGCCTTGTGGCACCGTGGGCGGCCGAATCGATGGCACCCAGAAGCCCGCCTGTCGCAGCCGTTCGGCCAATGACAGAGCCTGCTCATTGCTGCCTATAATAAGTGGCTGAATCGCCGTCCGTGAAGCGTTTAAACGATAATAACTACCCGTCATGAGCTGTTGCATGCAGGCTACCAGTTGCTGCAATCGCTCGCGCCGCCAGCTTTCCTCCGCTATCAGCGTCAAACTGGCCTTAACCGCTTCGGCCAGTGCCGGTGGCTGGGCCGTGGTAAAAATGTAGGTGCGTGCGCTGTTCACCAGCCACTCCACCAGCAATTCCGTTTAGCTTCCACAAAAGCGCCCGCCACCCCGGCCGCCTTGCCCAGCGTGGCCATATAGATCAGTCGCGGGCTGGACAAACCGGCATCCACCAACGAGCCATGCCCCTCGCCCAACACGCCAAAGCCGTGGGCATCGTCCACATACAGCCAGGCATCGTAGGTTTCGGCCAACTCCAGCAAGCCCTTGAGCGGCGCCTCGTCGCCATCCATGCTGTAGACCGCATCAACCGCGATCAGCCGACGCCGTGCCGGAGTGGATTCCAGTAACTGGCGCAGATGCGTCAGGTCGTTATGGCGGAAACGCTTGAACGTGGCACGCGACAGCACACAGCCGTCATTCAGCGACGCATGATTGAGGCGATCGGCAAACACCGCATCGCCACGCCCCACCAGGCTGGCAATCACCGCCAGATTGGCGGCATAGCCAGAACCAAACAATAGCGCCGCCTCACAGCGCACAAAACGCGCCAACGCCTGTTCGGCTTCTTCATGCGCGGCAAAGTGGCCGGACACCAGATGGGATGAGCCGCCACCCAGCCCCCAGCGCGCCAGGCCCTGCTGGGCGGCGGCAATCAAGGCCGGATGGTTGGCCAGCCCCAGATAATCGTTACTGGCAAACGCTAGATAAGGTTTGCCATCCACCACCACTTCGGGCTGCTGCGGCGTTTCCAGCACATGGCGCTGACGCCGGCGGTGCTCGCCTTCCAACGCTAGCAACGCGGCCGAAAGTTGTTCAGATTGCATGATGAAACGGGCTCAGGGCCCATGCTAAAGGTTGGCCGAATCCAGCGCTTGAAACCCTCATCTATATATAAGGCGTGAGTTTCAAGTATTAGATTATTCTTAAACTGTTAATTATAACGGCGACAGGTCAAGTTTTTCCATCAGTACCCGGTCAGCGTCCACGTCCGGGTTGCCGGTCGTCAACAATTTATCGCCATAAAAGATGGAGTTGGCACCCGCCGAGAAACAGAGCGCCTGCATGGCTTCCGGCATTTCGCGCCGCCCGGCAGACAGGCGCACATAGCTCTGCGGCATGGTCAGGCGCGCCACCGCAATGGTACGCACAAACTCGGTCCAATCGATGTTGTCGGCACCCTCCAGCGGCGTACCCGTCACCTTGACCAGATTGTTGATCGGCACCGACTCCGGCGGCGGCGTCAAATTGGCAAGCTGGGCAATCAAACCGGCACGGTCATGACGGGTGTCATTCAGGCCGACAATCCCCCCCGCAGCACACCGACAAACCGGCGCTGCGCACCTTGCCCAGTGTATCCAGACGGTCTTCATACTCGCGCGTCTGGATGATGTCTGCGTACTTGTCCGGTGCGGTATCCAGATTGTGATTATAGAAATCCAGCCCGGCTTCTTTTAACTGCTCCGCCCGGCCGTCTTTCAACAAACCAAACGTGGCACAGGTTTCCATGCCCAGCGCCTTCACCTCGCTCACCATGCGCAAGGTCTGCTCCAGATCGGCATCCTTCGGGCCACGCCGGGCGGCGCCCATGCAAAAACGCCCGGCGCCATTGGCCTTGGCGGTACGCGCGGCGGCAATCACCTCATCCACCGTCATCATCGGCTGCTCTTCCACCGGAGTGTCGTGATGCACCGATTGCGGACAGTAACCACAATCTTCCGGACAGCCACCGGTCTTGATGGAAATCAGCGTGGACAGCTGTACCTTGGTCGGATCAAAAAACTGGCGGTGCACCTCGGCGGCACGGAACACCAGCTCCATGAACGGCAGCGACAGCAGCGCCTCGATATCCGCTACCGACCAGGTTTTGGCAGCCGGATGCGGGGTGGCGGGACGGGCAAACGTAATGGGGGAAGACGAAGTAGACATAACGCTCCTGATACGGGAGAGCACCCGCTACCACCGCGCTCATGGGGCGGCCGCACCGGGTTCTGAAATAATGGGTAATGTGCTGCAACAGGCAAAATCTTGAGGGGGCATGGCCATGCTGTCAAACATAACAAGGCTATTAATTGACAACTGCTCGTTTATTAATCAGCCATGTCTATTATGTCACGGCCACAACGCCATCAATGGCCTGTGTCCGGCCTGCCGAAACAGCCTGCCCACCCTCCCCGCTGCGCACTGCCCGCGCTGTGCCGAGCCGGTTGCCAATGGTCAGCTCTGCGGCCACTGCCAACGCCATCCGCCCGCCTTTGACGCCCTACACGCTCCCTATGTTTTTGGCTACCCCGGATGGCCTGATTCATGCTTTCAAGTACGGAAAACGGCTGGAAATGGCAGGGGTGCTGGGTGGTCTCATGGCCGATTTTACCCGACAAAACGGCCGGAAAAGTGACCGGTAATACCTGTTCCCTTGGCAAAAGAACGACTTGCAGAACGGGGCTTCAATCAGAGTGATGAGCTGGCGCGAGCAATCGCTGGTACAATGCAAAGCTGTTTTTCGGCCAACTTGTGTTGGCGAAAATACAACACATCGTCTCAGGCGTCGCTCAAACGCGCCGCGCGGCTCAAAAATGTCCGCGATGCGTTTGGCGTAAAACGACGGCTCGACGGGCTTTGCGTTGCCATCGTGGACGATGTGGCCACTAGCGGCGCCACCCTCTCGGCACTGGCCGAAACCCTCAAAAAACAGGGGGCAAAACGGGTGGATGCATGGGTACTTGCCAAGGCATTTCCCCCAAAAACTTGACCAACTTTTTGATTCCTTGGAACAATCCGACCTGCCAACGATGTTCACTGTTGTTCTTTTTCAGCCGGAAATACCGCCCAATACGGGCAATGTGATTCGTTTATGTGCCAACACCGGCTGTGAACTGCATCTGGTCAAACCGATGGGTTTCCCATTGGACGATGCCAAGTTGCGACGCGCCGGGCTCGATTACCACGAATATGCCCGAGTCGTTGTCCACGAAAACTGGGATGCGTGTCTTGCCACCTTGCAGGGACGGCGAATTTTTGCCGCCACGACCAAGGGCGCCACGCGTCACGACCAGATCACTTTCCTGCCCGGGGACGTCTTATTGTTCGGGCCTGAATCCCGCGGCTTGCCGCAAGATGTGCTGGAGTCTTTGCCTCCGCAACATCGGGTTCGTTTGCCGATGCGTCCCCAATCGAGAAGCCTCAACCTCTCCAATGCCGTTGCTGTGATGGTATTCGAGGCGTGGCGGCAGATCGGATTCGAGGGAGGAAGCTGACAGTTCACAGGTTGGCCCAACAGCATAAGGGAGGTCTATGAAACCTGTACTCCGATGGCTGTGGCTAGTGTTCGTCAGTCTTGTGCTTGTGGCCTGTTCCACTGTGAAGACAGCCAGTGCTACCAGCCCCTCGTCGGCCCAGCCGACAAAAAAGACCGTTGTCAGAAACGGAGCCTATTTCCAGAAAGATGATCTGGCGGAACATATCCCCGTCAATCTGAATCTGGTTCCCGATGCCGTCCCGCAGACGGAGCCGCTGATCAAAGCGGCCAATCTGCCCTACGCGGCAATGGGCATGAGCTTCCGCCCTGACACCAGTGACAAGCCGTTTAAAGCCACTGGTCGTGCCTCTTGGTACGGCAAAAAGTTTCATGGCAGAAGAACCACGTCGGGCGAACGCTACGACATGTATGCCATGACCGCCGCGCACCCTACTTTACCGATCCCTAGTTACGCCGGGGTGACAAACCTGAAAAATGGCGAATCGGTAATCGTGCGCATCAACGACCGCGGCCCGTTCCACAAGAGCCGCATGATGGATCTGTCCTACGCCGCGGCCAGCAAGCTGGGCTTCATCCAGCAAGGCAGCGCCAAAGTCGCCGTAGAACGGGTATGGCCTGCCAATGGGGGAGAAGTGGCCACCCGTCCGGTCAGCAATCCAGCCGGGACAGCAGGCTAAGCGTTTAGCCACCCAACCGGCCGCCCCAGTTGGCCAACGTTCCGACGTTGTTGGGGGGATAACGGCCAGCGGTGCCGGGGACGTTGCTCAGTCAGCCATGACGAGCACATCCCGGTGCCCCACACCCGGACGCGGTGTGATTCGGGCCATGCACATCACAGCAGGCAGCGGCCAGCTCCGCATCAAGACCTAACGTGCATCGGCAGTGATAAACAGAACCCGGCAGGGGCCGAGCTGTATCACCCAAAGGCGAAGGAAACCTCCTTCGCCTTTTTTCATGTCCATCAGGCAACAAAAAGCCCCGGCAATGACTGCGCCGGGGCAAAAGCCTTAGATGTCAGCGTAAGGCCCCCGCTCAGGGAGGCGAGCGGGAGGTGCCAGAGCACCTGCTAACTTAGGTGCGCCAGTGGCTGCAAAGTTCCGTCACTCGCTGGCCACTTCGGCCTCGGCCGGACCCAGATAGTCATCAAACCAGCGCGACACCACGGCTTCCACCTCTTCTACCCCGGTTTTTTTCAGGCTGGAAAACAATTGCACCGAGACGCCGGGGTAATCCTTGAGCTCGCGTTTGACCGAAGTCAGGACCTTCATTTGCTCCTGCCGCGAAAATTTGTCGGCCTTGGACAGCAGAATGTGCACCGGTCGCCCCGTGACGCGAAAGAATTCCAGCATCTTGCGATCCAGCTCCTTGAGCGGATGGCGGGCATCCATGATCAGCAACAGGCCGATCAGGCTTTGCCGGGTTTGCAGGTAACGCCCCAACAGCTCCACCCAGTGCGCCCGCACGGCTTCCGGCACCGGGCGTAGCCATAGCCCGGCAGATCCACCAGAAAACGCTGCCGCCCGAGGTCAAAGAAGTTGATATGCTGCGTGCGGCCGGGCGTCTTGGAAACGTAGGCCAGCCGGGTGCGATTAGCCAGCGTATTGAGGGCGCTGGACTTGCTTAACATTGGACCGTCCGACGAAAGCAACCTCCGCCGCAGTGGGCGGAAGGTCCTTCAAATGGTTGACGGTGGTGAAGAAACTGGCGTTTTGAAAAATCGACATAGTAGTAAGGGTGAAATCAGTTGGTATAGAATAACAGGTTTGAAATTGCCACTTTCACAGATATTTACGAATTCCCCTCAAGGAGCGACCATGAAACGTATGATGCTGTTGGCGATGGCTGCGGCAACCCTAGCTGGCTCTGCGCTGGCCAACCAGCCGGTTAGCAAGGGTGATCCGGTAAAAGGCAAGCAAATCGTGGACACGGTATGTGCTGCCTGTCACGGCGCTGACGGTAATAGCGTTGCGTCGGCCAACCCGACCCGGCGGGGCAACACCGAGGCTTACCTGCTCACCCAGTTGAAGAACTTCAAGGCCGGTACCCGTAACAACCCGACCATGATGGGCATGGCAGCGACGCTGTCCGATGCGGACATGCTGAACGTTACCGCCTACTTCAGCCAGCAGAAGCCGAAGGCCCGCGAAGCCTCCGACAAGACCCAGATGCCGCTGGGCAAGAAGATTTACCAGGCTGGCAACAGCTACACCCACGTACCGGCCTGCATGGCCTGTCACGGCCCGGCTGGCAAGGGTATCCCGGACCAGTTCCCGCGTCTGGGCAGCCAGCACGCCGCTTACATTGCCAAGCAGCTGAACGACTTCAAGGTGGGGACCGCTCGCAAGAACCCCACCATGTCGGATATTGCTTCCCGCATGAGCGATGCCGAAATGAAGGCTGTGGCCGAATACATTTCGGGTCTCCGTTAAGCGCAACTTTTGCGCCTAACCATGTTCAAAAGGGAAGCCCCGGACCGGGCTTCCCTTTTTTATTTAGCCGATTATGAAAAAAAACAGCCGTAATATTGTTGCCTACTCGCTGTATGAGCTGCTCAGCTCAATGCGGTTCGCCATCGGCCTGCTGACCATCATTGCCATCGCTTCGGTGATCGGCACGGTGCTCAAGCAGAACGAACCCTACCCCAATTACACCTTCGAATTCGGTCAATACTGGTTTACCGTGTTTGAAAAACTGGGGCTGTACGATGTTTATCACTCGGGCTGGTTTCTCACCATTCTGGCCTTTCTGGTGATCTCGACCACGCTGTGCATCCTGCGTAACGGGCCGGGCTTCCTCAAGGACATGAAGGCCTTCCGCGAGAAAGCATCCGACTCGTCACTGGCCGCCATGCAGCACAGCGCAGAATTCGACATCGATTCGGCCAACCTTGATGGCGTACGTCACTATCTGCGCCAGCAAGGCTACCGTTGGCGCGAACACACGCGTGACGACGGCAGCATCATGCTGGCGGCCAAAAAGGCGCGGCCAGCAAGCTGGGCTATTTCTTTGCCCACATTGCAATGGTGGTGATCTGTATCGGCGGCCTGATCGACGGCAACCTGCCGCTCAAGCTGGCCGAACTGGTGGGCAAGGTTGTGCCGGAAACGCGTGACATTGCGCAAAGCCAGATTCCGGAGCAAAGCTGTCCACCGCCAACCTGTCGTTCCGCGGCAATGTCACCATCGCGGAGAACAAGAGCGCCGACGTGGTGTTCCTGAATTCCGGCAACGGCTATCTGGTACAAGACCTGCCGTTTACCGTGACACTGAAGAAATTCTATGTCGACTACTACAGCAACGGCATGCCGAAGCTGTTTGCCAGCGACATCATCGTTACCGACAAGGCCAGCGGCAAAACCACCGAGGCCCGGTCAAGGTCAACCATCCGCTGATCGTCAACGGCGTGGCCATCTATCAGGCCAGTTTCGGCGACGGCGGCTCGCCGCTGCGACTAAAGGCGTGGAACCTGGACGCGCCGCAGATGGCGGCGGTTGACGTCAAGGGCGTGTCCATGGGCAACCAGCCGCTGCGCGCCAACGGCCGGGATTACACGCTAGAGTTTGGTGAACTGCGGGTGTTCAACGTCGAGGACATGAGCGGCTAAGGATGGCGCTTAAGAAATCGCTGTCGCAACGCATGAAAGATGCGCGCGAAGTAAAGCATGATAAGGCGGTGAAGAACGTCGGGCCGTCGATTACCTTCAAGCTGCGCGACAAGCAGGGGCAGGCAGTGGAATTCCACCACTACATGTCGCCGATCCAGCAGGACGGCGCCAGCTACCTGATTGCCGGGGTACGCAACAAGGTGTCGGAGCCGTTCCAGTATCTGCGTCTGCCGCTGGATGACCAAATGTCGATCGACAGCTTCATGCGCCTGCGCGCCGCCTTCATGAACCCGGCGCTGTACGACGAGATCGCCACACGCGCCACCGCCAAGGCCATGAAGGGTGCCGCCATCAGCGCCGACACGCAGCAACAGTTCCGCAACAGCGTGAAATGGATTCTGGCCCGCTTTAACGAAGGTGGCTTTGCCGCACTGGAAAAATTCCTGGATGACCGTGTGCCGCAAGACAAACGTCAGGCCGTGGCGCAGACTTACATCAAAATCCTGCAAGGCTCGGTGGTGGATGTGATGGATGTGGCCAACGAGAAGGCTTGAAGCCGATAACGCTGGACAGCCGTCATTACCGCTTCTTGCTGGATAGCCTGGTCGCCGTCAGCGCCATGCACGACTACAAGGCACCGGTGTTCCTGCAACTGACCGGTTTTGATCAGGTCCAAGCTTCCGGCCTGCAACTGACCCGTTCGCCGGGCAAAACGCTGGTTTATCTCGGTTCGCTGATGCTGGTGCTGGGTATCATCCTGATGTTCTACGTACGTGAAGTCCGGCTGTGGGTGCGTGTACGTGCCGGTAGCGTGCGCGTGGCCATGACCTCGAACCGTCATAACCGTGATCTGGACAATGATTTCGCGCGTCAGTCCGACGCCATCAAACAGCTTGCAAGAGGTGCGTAATGGAACTCGCCCAGTCTTTTGACAACCCGTCGCTGCTGAAGCGACTCAGCCCGTTCGACTGGCTGTACGCGCTGGCCATGCTGATGGCGGCTAAGCTATACCTATCACCTGTACGGCGCCTTCATGGACGGCTACGAGCAGGCCATTCTGGCCGGTGCTGCGGTCGGACTGGTGGCGCTCGGCTGGTTCTGGAAAGCCTGGCGGGTGTTCTTCCCGGTGGTCGGTGCTGTGGCGCTGCTGGGCGTCAACCTGTATCACGGTGACTTGAGCCGTGGCCAGTCGGCGTTCTGGCTGAAATACCTGTTGTCCAGCCAGTCCGCCATCATGTGGATGTGCACGCTGTTCTATCTGGCCACTCTGGTGTACTGGATGGGGTTGCTCTCGCGCTCCGAGCTGCTGGGGCGCATGGGTTCCGGCCTGACCTGGTCGGCCGCGGTACTGGGCTTTGCCGGGCTGTTTGTGCGCTGGTACGAAAGCTACCTGATCGGTAGCGATATCGGCCACGTACCGGTATCCAACCTGTATGAAGTGTTCATCCTGTTCTGCCTGATCACGGCACTGATGTACCTGTACTACGAAGCCAAGTTTGCCGCCCGCCAGATGGGGGCCTTCGTGTTGCTGGTGATCTCGGCCGCGGTGGGTTTCATCCTGTGGTACACCTTCGACCGTCAGGCCCATGAAATTCGCCCGCTGATCCCGGCGCTGCAATCGTGGTGGATGAAAATCCACGTTAGCTTACCAACTTTGTCGGCTATGGCGCGTTCTCTATGGCGGCGATGCTGGGGATTGCCGAGCTGCTGGTGCTCAAGGGCTACCTGAAAGGCAAGCTGCCGTCCGCCGAGGTGCTGGATGAAGTCATGTACAAAGCCATCGCCGTCGGCTTCCTGTTCTTCACCATTGCCACCATTCTGGGGGCGATGTGGGCGGCTGATGCCCTGGGGCGGCTACTGGAGCTGGGACCCGAAGGAAACCGGGCGCTGATTGTCTGGCTGAACTACGCGGCCTGGCTGCATATCCGCTTGGTCAAGGGCTGGCGCGGTGCGCCGCTGGCCTGGTGGGCGGTGATCGGGGTGTTTGTCACCAGCTTTGCTTTCCTCGGCGTCAACATGTTCCTGTCCGGCCTGCATTCCTACGGCGGCCTCTGAGCACGGTGCTACCGAATGACCGAAAAGCCCCGCCTTGCGGGGCTTTTTTATGAATCACCCTGAAGCTGTCATAGACATTTGGTATGCTTGACAGCGTTTTTATTGCAAGGACTGACTCTTTTCATCATGGATGTTTCCGGCTGTCTGACCCTTCGGCCGGCTTGGCCTCTTGACGTTGATCGTGCTGGAGGTGGTGCTGGGCGTCGACAACCTGATTTTTGTCGCCATTCTGTCGGAAAAACTGCCGCCGCAGCAGCGTGACCGCGCGCGCGTCATGGGGCTGTCACTGGCGCTGGTGCTGCGCCTTGGCCTGCTGGCCAGCATGAGCTGGCTGGTGACCCTGACCGACCCGCTGTTTAGCCTGCTGGGCCAGACTTTCTCCTGGCGTGACCTGATCATGCTGATTGGCGGAGTCTTCCTGCTGTTCAAAGGCACCATGGAACTGCACGAACGGCTGGAGGGGCATACCGAGGAAGAAAGCGGCGGCCAGAAGATGTACGCCGGGTTTGTGACCGTGGTGGTGCAGATTCTGGTACTGGATGCAGTGTTCTCCATCGACTCGGTGATTACCGCCATCGGAATGGCCGAGCATTTGCCGGTCATGATGCTGGCAGTGGTGATTGCCATGGCCATGATGATCATGGCCAGCAAGCCGCTCACCCGCTTCGTCAACGCCCACCCGACGGTGGTGATGCTGTGTCTGGGTTTCCTGCTGATGATCGGTTTCAGCCTGGTGGCCGACGGCTTCGGCTTCCATATTCCCAAAGGTTACCTGTACGCCGCCATCGGCTTTTCCGTGCTGGTGGAAGCCTTCAATCAGGTGGCCAACGTCAATCGCGTCCGCTACCTCAACAGCCGCAACAGCTTCCGCTCACGCACGGCCGATGCCGTGCTGGGTCTGCTGGGCGGCCGCAGCAGCAACCATGCCCATGATGACGACAGCAGCAGCGACGAGCACGGCAGCGAGGAAGGCGAGCAGGTATTTGCCCAGAACGAACGGGCGATGATCCACAGCGTGCTGACGTTGGCCGAACGGCCGATTCGCGTGGTGGCCACGCCGCGGGCCGACATTCACCGGCTGGATATCAGCCAGCCGCTGGAACAACAGCGTCAGGTGCTGCGCACCAGCCCGTATTCGCGGCTGGTGGTGGTAGGCAACGGCAGTATCGACGAGCCGCTGGGCATTGTGGCGCGCAAGGATCTGCTGGCGCAGCTACTGGATGGTCAGGAGCTGAATGTACTGGCCGCGTTGCGCCAGCCGCTGGTGCTACCGGAAAGCGTCACCGTGCTCAAGGCGCTGGAGAGCTTCCGCCAGCAGGCGGCGGATCTGGCGTTTGTCGTCAACGAATTTGGCAGTCTGGAAGGGATTGTCGCGCTGAAAGACCTGATGGAAGCCATTGCTTAAGCGAGTTTCCGGAAGAGCACGAACAGAACGAACTGCCAGCCGTGGTACAGCTGGATGATGGCAGTCTGGACGTGGAAGGCAGTCTGGAACTGGTGACGCTGGAGCAATACATCGATCTGGGCGACTTCGACAGCGAGGACTTCCACACCGTCGCCGGGCTGTTCATGGACCGCTTGCAGCGCATCCCGCGCGATGGCGACGAGGTTACCCTCAACCACTGGATCTTCCGCGTTACCGACCAGCGCGGCAACCGTACCGAGCGCGTCAGCATTCGGCGCGAAGAAGATACCAGCCTGAACGATGACTGATTCGCCGTCCAAGTTGGCCGAAACCGCGCTTTCGGCCAACCCTGCGCCGTGGTTTCTCTACGTACTGAAATGCCGCGGCGGCAGCCTGTACACCGGCATCAGCAACGATGTGGCACGCCGTTATGCCGCACACTGCGGCTAAGCAGGGCGCACGCTACACGCGCATGCACCCGCCCGAACGGCTGGCGCTGGTGCTGGAATGTGCGGACAAGGGTGCGGCGCTGCAAGCCGAAGCCGCGGTAAAGCGGCTGGATGCCGCCGCCAAACGCGCCCTGGCTGGCGGCACAGCAGGTCAATCAGTAAACGAAACGCTCGCGCAACTCGTCCAGATTCAGCTCATGCAGGATTGCCTCCTGCCGTTCACGCGCACTGGCCTTGCCCTTGCCGGTTTTCTTGGCAATGATCAGCTCGTTCTTCATCGAGTGTTCCCAGCCCACCAGCTCCGTCACCGTTACCTGATAGCCGCGCGCCTCCAGTTGCAGGCAGCGCAACACGTTGGTCAGGTGGCTGCCAAACTCGCGGGTCTGGATCGGGTGACGCCACAATTCCGACAGCGCGGTCTTGCCAAAGGTTTCGTTTTTCTTCTGGCGCAGCACCGCCGCCACTTCGGCCTGACAGCACGGCACCAGCACGATGTAGCGCGCTTCCTTGGCCAGTGCAAAGCGGATGGCATCGTCGGTGGCAGTATTGCAGGCATGCAGCGCAGTGACGATATCCACCTGTGCCGGTAATTGCGGCGAGGTGATGGATTGTTCCACCGTCAGGTTGAGAAAGCCCATGCGCTCAAAGCCCAGACGCGCGGCCAGCTCGCGCGAGCGCGTGACCAGCTCTTCACGCGTTTCAATGCCGTACACCCAGCCAGCGTCTTTGTCCTTGAGAAACAGGTCGTACAGGATGAAGCCCAGATACGACTTGCTTAAGCACCGTGGTCGGCCAGCGTCAGCTCGCCCTTGTCGTTGAGTACATCCTGCAGCAACGGCTCGATAAACTGGTACAGGTGATACACCTGCTTGAGCTTGCGGCGGGTATCCTGATTGATCTTGCCGTCGCGGGTGAGGATGTGCAGCTCCTTGAGCAGTTCGATCGATTGCTGCGGTTTGATTTCGGGAATCAGGCTCATGACGGCGTCCGGCGATATGGGTAATTGGCCAATTTTACCAGCCCGCTCCGCTTGCGGCGGCAGCAAATGTCGCAGGCACGCCAACGGCAGGCGTGACAAGGTTGGCCGAAAACGCCGGTCATGCCACAATCCTGCGGTTTTCTCCCGGATGAGCACGCCATGGCCCTGCAGTATCACGTAATCCCCGTCACCCCGTTTGCCCAGAATTGCAGTGTTCTGTGGTGCGACGTTAGCCGCCGCGCCGCCGTGGTCGATGCCGGTGACATCGACCTGATTCGCCAATTTGTCGAGCAACACAAGCTGACGGTGGAAAAACTGCTGCTGACCCATGGCCATATCGACCACGCCGGTGCCTGCGCCAGCCTGGCCGCCAGCCTGAACGTGCCGATTGAAGGCCCGCAACGCGCCGAAAGCTTCTGGCTGGACCAGCTGCCGCATCAGGGACAGATGTTCGGTTTCCCGCCCAGCGCACCGCTGGTGCCGGACCGCTGGCTGGAAGAAGGCGATCAGATCAGCATCGGCAACGAAACCCTGCAAGTGCTGCATTGCCCCGGCCACACGCCCGGCCATGTGGTGTTCTACAGCGCCAGCGCGCATCTGCTGGTCGCGGGTGATGTGTTGTTCCAAGGCTCGATCGGCCGCACCGATTTCCCCATGGGCAACCACCAGCAACTGCTGGATGCCATCGAGCAAAAGCTGTTTGCCCTGCCGGACGAAACCCGGTGATCACCGGCCACGGCCCGCTCACCACGCTGGGCGAGGAAAAACGTCACAACCCGTTTGTCAGCAGCGCCCGTTACCGCTAACCGCCATGCCGCCCGAATTTGCCGCGCGCGTTCTGGCCATCCTGCAACAGCTGCTTAGGCCGGGCGCGTCACCACTTACGGCGCGCTGGCGGCACAGGCCGGTTACCCGCGCCACGCCCGCCATGTCGGACGGCTGCTGCGCGAGCTGCCAGACCATAGCGGCCTGCCGTGGTTTCGCGTCATCAACACCAGTGGCCGGGTGGCACGACCGGGCACCCCGGAGGCCGACTGGCAACGGCTGCTGTTAGAGGCTGATGGCATCGAGCTGTCGGCCAACGGCAGCATCAACCTCCGGCACTACGGCTGGCCGGACGGCTATTTCGGCCAACCCTGAGCCATTTTCCCTGCCCGCGTAACATTCGTTAATGCTTTTCCACCGCGCCGACACGACCAGCTAAAACCATTGTGCTTAAATGGTTTTAGTTTATGCGTTATGGATGGATTGGCGATGAAATACCCTCTACTGATCTTGGCGGCGTTGTTCGGCGCAGGCTGGTATCTGAGCGTACCGCACGACACGCTGCTGGCCGTGCACGATTTATGGACGTTCCGGCGTCAGGCCATACCGTTGAGCGGCTTGCTGCTGATCGGCTTCATGGCGGCGGGCGGCGTACTGGCAACCCGCCTCAGCCTGATTGAGCGCTGGCTGGGCGGGCTGGATCGCGTTTACCGGCTGCACAAACGGCTGGGCATTGCTGCTTGAGCGTGCTGGTGCTGCTGCACTGGCAACTGGAATGGCTACCCAAGCAACTGGCCAAATTGCACCTGATCGTCGGCCCGTTGCGCCACGGCGCCAAGGCGCCGCCACTGGCGTGAACTGGCCGGGCTGGCCGGGGAATGGGCCGGTTACATCATGATGGCGCTGGTGGTCATCGCCCTGCTCAAGCGCGTGCCGTACCGTGCGTTCCGCCCGGTGCACAAGGCGTTTGGCGTCATCTGCCTGATGGGGGCGTACCACTCGGCCATTTTCATCCCGGCCGAATGGTGGCGTGCAGCCACGTGCTGGGCGGTTTGTCCATCGCGCTTATGGTGCTGGTTGGGGTCTGGTCGTTGAGCGGCCGCATTGGCCAACAGCGCCGCATTGACGCCGTGGTCGAGACGCTGGAAAACGAAGCCGACGACACGTTGCTGCTGCACTGCAAACCGCTTGGCCATTGGCCCGGCCACAAAGCCTACCAGTTTGCCCTACTGACTACCGACCGCAAGGAAGGCGCGCATCCGTTCACCATCGCCTCACACTGGCAAGACGGCGGCGAGCTGTGTTTTGGCATCAAGGGGCTGGGCGATTACACCCGCGAACTGGCCACGCGGCTACAACCGGGCATGGCAGTGACCATAGAAGGGCCGTATGGCGGCTTCGACTTTGGCACGGCGGA
This sequence comes from Paludibacterium denitrificans, assembly GCF_009707705.1. GTDB lineage: Bacteria > Pseudomonadota > Gammaproteobacteria > Burkholderiales > Chromobacteriaceae > Paludibacterium_A > Paludibacterium_A denitrificans. The sequence goes on from NZ_WLYX01000001.1 coordinate 1,291,840, forward strand.
CAAACCGCAAATCTGGGTGGTAAGCGGCATTGGCATCACGCCATTTCTGGCCCGGCTGGAAGAGCTGGCGGCCCGTGGCGGTGGCACAGCGGCGGTCGAGTGTTTTTATTGCAGCAACGATCAGCAAAGCGCCGCCTTTGGCTCACGGCTGGAAGCCCGGCGCGGCAAGCCGGTGTCACGCTGCACCGCTGGGATAGCCAGCGCGAAGGACGTCTGGAGGCCAGCCTGCAACCGCTGATGAGCGCCGACACCGAAGTCTGGTTCTGCGGTCCGGCCGCGTTTGGCCATCACCTGCGTCAGGGCCTGCAGGCACAGGGGCTGGCTGCCGAGGCGTTTCACGCCGAAGCCTTTAACTGGCGTTGAGCTGGCGGCATACCGGCACGGCGGGGAAAGCCTGCCGCCGCGCCATGCCCCGGGCGTAGAATAATGCCGATCTTTACCCTTGCTTTTGCGGAGTCTCATCCATGCAGAAAATCCTGTTTATCCTGAATGCGCCGCCCTATGGCAGCGAACGCACGCTGACTGCCTTGCGTCTGGCGACCACGCTGGCGGCCGATGCCGCCGCGCCGGAACTTTCCATTTTCCTCGTCTCCGACGCAGTCTCCACCGCGCTGGCCGGGCAACAAACCGTTGAGCGGCCTGCCGCTTGGCCAGATGTTGGCCGAACTGGCACAACAGGGCGTGGCCGTGTATGCCTGCCGCACCTGTCTGGACGCGCGTGGCATTAACGAGAGCCTGCTGCTGCCGGGCGTCTCCATCGGCACCATGCCGGGGCTGGCGCAGTTGACCCTGCAAGCCGACAAGGTACTCAGCTTCTAACCAGCGGTAGTGCCAAAACGAAGTTGGCCGAAGCGCTTGCAAGCACTTCGGCCAACGTTACCTCACGGCAAAACGGCTATCTCACTCAGGAAGCATCGTCGCTGGCGCTGCTGTCTTCGCTGTCCTCACTGTTTTCCGGTTCACCTTCCTCGTTTTCCTCCGGCGCTACCGCCACATGGCCCACCACGGCTAAAGCGGAATTCGATTTCCTGCATCAGTTCATCAATGCGCAGAATCGTCAGGTGGATGCGGTCGCCCGGGTTCAGCACCGGCAGACCCGGAATGCGCACGCGCATCGGCACGCCATCGATACGTACCAGATCATCCTTGATGTAGGTAGCGGTCGGGTCGTGGATGCCTTCCGGCTGAACCAGCGCAGGCACCAGAAGTATTCCATGCGGTCCTGGAACGACAGATAGGCCGAGTAGGTGGTGTCGAAATCGCGCAGGATGGCAAACAGCATGGCGTCGCCCTGCTCGAATTCCGGCTTGTCGCCACGGATCATCGCCGTCAGCTGGCGCTGGTTGATGAAATCGGTGGCGCGGCGCAGCGGCGACGTGGACCAGGCGTATTGCTTCACCCCCAGCCCGATGTGCGGTTCCGGGCGGGTGGTCATGCGCACCTTGCCCATGCTTTGTGCGCGGTACATGCCGGGAATGTCGGCTTCGGCCAACATGCGGCCCCATTCGCTGTTGGCCAGAATCATCAGTTCCGACACCAGCTTGTCCATCGGCGCGCCACGCTTGCGCCGGGTGATCTCGACCTTGCCGTCTACCACATGGAAGTTGTAATCCATCTGCACCGGCCGCGTCGGGTCGTACTTGCCGCGACGTTTTTCCAGTGCCACGGCAAACTGCCACAGCCAGATCAGTTCCTGCTTGAACGGGTAATCAATGCCCGGATCGTTCAGCAGCGTGTCTTCGTTAAACACCTGCTCCAGCTGATCGTGGCGCAGGTTGGCGGCGATGCGCACTTTCTCGATGCGGTTTTCGAAGGTGATTGGCTCGAATTCCGGCGTCACTTCGACATACAGGCTCAGTGCCGGGCAGTCGTAGCCTTCTTTCAGGGTGAACACGTCCACCACGTCGTCCGGCAGCATGGTGATCTTGTCGCCGGGGAAATACACGGTGGAGAGGCGGTTGAGCACCAGCTTCTCGATGTCGGAGCCCGGCGCCACGCCCAGCGTCGGCGCGGCAATGTGGATGCCGACACGGGTATTGCCGTTGTCCAGCGGCTGGAGCGACAGCGCATCGTCGATTTCGGTGGTGTGCGTGTCATCGATGGAGAAGGCATGCACGCTGGCGCAGGGCAGTTCTTCCGGCAGGGTGGCCGGGGCATATTTGCCAAAGCCGGTGCCCTTGGGGAAATACTCCATGAGGAAGCTTACCATCAGGTAATCCGGCACCGACGGGATGCCACCGACCTTTTCGGCCAACCTCAGCGGCGGCAGGCCAAGCTCGCGTGCCGCCTGATCAAAAGCCTTGAATTCCAGCGTGCTTTTGTCCGGCTTCCACAACAAGGCCATCAACTGGGCGCGGATGGCGTCGGGCAGGCCACCGTTCTTGAGCTCCGCCACCCAGACATCAATCTGTTCCTGCTCACGTTTCTTGCGCTCGATGCCAGCCAGCGCCGCCTTCAACGCCTCTTCCGGCGCTTTCTTGTAACGCCCCTTGCCCTTCTTGTAGAAGTACATCGGTGCGCTGAACAGGCGGGTGATGATGGCGGCCGCTTCCGCCGTGGACGGGGCATGGCCCCAATAATCTTCGGCCAGCGTCTGGTAGCCAAACTCATCGTCGCCGCTGCACTCCCACAGGAAGTCCAGATCGATATCCTCGGCCAGCCGTTCCACCTCGGTCAGGAACTCGCCTAGCGGAGCACTGAACTCCAGAAATACATTGGCCGATTTGACCTTGGCGCGCTTGCCGTGCTGGGTATCCACCTGCAAGCTGGCATCATTGCGCGACACAATGCTGCCGACCTTGAAATTGCCGCTCTCTTCGTAAAAGACGTTCATCAACATGCCAACCTGTGGTAATTGGCGCGAATTATACCAGTTTGCCTAGTCCTGCTGCGCCAGAGATCGGGCCAATTCAGGTACACTAATCAGTGTCATATTTCTGATACACGCCTGCGATGAACAGCCTTTTGACGCCACTCCAGCAACGCGAACACCTCTCACGGGAAATCGATCGCCTCGGCAACATGCTCGTTACCCGCTGGGATCGCTCGCTCGCGACACATCTGCAAGCACTGCTGGTGGAGTTGGGCTATTTCATCCACCGGGATGACAGTGCCGAGATCGGCTACGAAATCACCCGGCTCACCAGCCTGTTGCAAGGCTGGCTGCTGAATGAAGGCAACGATCCGGGCCGAGAATTGCGCTATGGCACGCTGCGCCATTATCTGGGCAGCGTTACCCAGCTGGGAGTGATGAGCGGGCAAGAACCGGTACGCCATGACTGCCCGGCCCTGCTGCCGCCGGATGAGCCGCAACGGCTCTACCTGTGGCTGCCCCGCGACTTTGATGCACAGACCCTGCAGGAGCAGCTGAGCTGTTACGGCTTCGAGGTACTGGTGCTGCACGAAGCCGCCAAACTGGCACAAGCGCTGCAACAGGCCACACCGGCGGCGGTGGTCGCCTATAGCGAATTCACCGAACCGGACCCCATCCTCACCCCGGCGCCGACCATCCGCCAGTTCTGCCCGCTGATCCTCACCTCGCCACAGCGCGACTTCCACTCCCGCCTCAAGGCAGTACGGGCAGGCGGCGCCGGTTACCTGTCCGGCCGCTGCTGGCACACGAGCTGGTGGATAGCCTGTGCTTTGGCGATCTGGGAGAAAAACGCGACCCGCTACGCGTGCTGATCGTGGACGACATGGCTTCCATCGGCGGGCTGTACGCCAGCGTGCTCGAGGCACACGGCGTGCGCACCCAATCGGTTGCCCAGCCGGAACGGGTGCCGGAGGTGCTGGCGCAGTTCCGCCCCGACCTGATCCTGATGGATATGTACATGCCGGGCTGTAATGGCATGGAGCTGGCCAGCGTCATCCGCCAGCAACACCTGCTGGACGGCATCCCCATCGTGTTCCTGTCGGTGGAAAAAAGCCCGCAGATCCAGTTGGACACACTGACGCTGGGGGTCGACGGTTTTCTCACCAAGCCGGTGGCACCGGACGAGCTGGTGCTCACCGCCGTCGGCCGGGCACGCCGCTATCGCAAGCTGCGCGCCTACATCATCAACGACAGCCTGACCGGCCTGCTCAACCATTCGTACCTGCACGCGCAGCTGGAATACGAAATCCTGCGTGCACGGCGCGACAACAAGCCCCTGTCGCTGGTGATGATCGATCTGGACAAGTTCAAGAACATCAACGACAACTACGGCCACCAGATCGGCGACGAGGTGCTGGTCAATCTGGCGCGCTTCCTGCGCGAACGGTTACGCCGTACCGACCTGATCGGCCGTTATGGTGGCGAAGAATTTGCCATCATCCTGCCGGGCACGCCGGTGGAACAAAGTGGGGAGATCATGCGCCACCTGCTGCATGATTTCGGCCAACTCTGCCAGCGCGGCCCGGGCGCCACCTTCTATCAAACCTTCAGCGCTTAGGCATCAGCTCGCTGGCAACGGCACAAGATTCCATCAGCCTGATGCAACAGGCCGACAAGATGCTGTATCAGGCCAAACGCAACGGCCGCAATCGCGTAGAACTGAAGCTGGCCAGCTGAAGCCAGTTTCGGCCAACCTTGCTCCCAACAAAAAACCCGTCAATGACGGGTTTTTTGTTACAACGACCACGATGCCGGATCAGTCAGTCATCACCAGTCGCACGTTGTGATCGGTCAGAATCTTGGCCAGCGCTTCCGGCGGCTCGGCATTGGTAAACACCGTCTGAAATTCGCTGATATGGCCCATGCGTACCAGAGCGTTACGGCCAAACTTGCTATGGTCAGCCGCCAGATAGCGGTGGCGCGCGTTGGCCATCATCGCCTGTGCCACCCGTACTTCGCGGTAGTCGAAGTCGAGCAGCGAGCCATCCGGTTCAATGCCGGACACGCCGAGAATGGCGTAATCCACCTTGAACTGGTTGATGAAGTCGAGCGTGGCCACCCCGGTAATGCCGCCGTCGGAGGCGCGCACCACGCCGGAGGTGATCAGCACGTTGAAATCCGGGTTGGCCGACATGGTGGAGGCCACATGGATATTGTTGGTGATCACGCGCAGGCCCTTGTGCGTGGCCGCCAGCGCCTGTGCCACCGCCTCGATGGTGGTGCCGATGCTCATGAACAGCGACGCATGATCGGGAATGCTGCTGGCGATCATGTCGGCAATATGCGCTTTTTCGTTCTGGAATTTTCCTTTGCGCGCGAAATAATCTTCATTTTCCACGCTGCTGCCCAACGCCGCGCCGCCGTGATAGCGACGCAACAGGTTGGCCTCGCACAGCTGGTTGATGTCGCGACGGATCGTCTGCGGCGTCACATCCAGAATACGCGCCAGTTCTTCAATGGGCATGAATCCGTTTTCGCGGACCAGCTGGAGAATCTTGTCGTGACGGGGAGAGCGGCTCATGGGTGATTCGAATCCGAAAATCATGGAGTGTTTAGTAACATATTTTTCCCTTCATGAGCAAATTCGCGGCGCCGGTGGCGCCAATCGCCACCCACATTACCTGCCACCATGTGCCCACCACGCACGCATAAAAAAACCGCCATCAAGGCCGATGGCGGTTTTTCGGGCAGGTAACGCAGTGGTCAGTTCGCCGCCAGACGCGCGCGGTGACGGGCGATCTGCGCACGCACCTGCTTCGGCGCCGTGCCGCCAACGTGGTCACGCTGCGCCAGGCTGCCTTCCGGCGTCAGCACGGCGTAGATGTCGTCGGCAATCAGCGGGCTGAAGGTTTGCAGTTCGGCCAACGGCAGATCAGCCAGATCCACGCCCTTGCCTTCGGCAAACCGCACCGCCAGTGCCACCACTTCGTGGCTGTCACGGAACGGCAGGCCTTTTTTCACCAGATAGTCGGCCAGATCGGTGGCCGTGGCAAAACCCTGCAACACGGCGGCACGCATGGCAGCCGGTTTGACGGTGATGCCGCGCATCATGTCGGCGTAGATGCGCAGGGTATCGATCAGGGTGTCCACGGTATCGAACAGCGGCTCTTTGTCTTCCTGATTGTCCTTGTTGTAAGCCAGCGGCTGCGATTTCATCAGCGTGGTCAGCGCGATCAGGTGGCCGATCACACGACCGGATTTGCCGCGCACCAGCTCCGGCACGTCCGGGTTCTTCTTCTGCGGCATGATCGAGCTGCCGGTACAGAAGCGGTCGGCGATGTCGATGAAGCCGACGCGCGGGCTCATCCACAGGATCAGTTCTTCCGACAGGCGCGACAAGTGGATCATCACCAGGCTGGCGGCAGCGGTGAATTCGATGGCGAAGTCGCGATCGGACACGGCATCCAGCGAGTTCTGGCAGACGTCTTCAAACTGCAGCAGCTCGGCGGTGTAAAGACGGTTGATCGGATACGTGGTACCGGCCGGGCGGCGGCGCCCAGCGGCAGGCGATTGACGCGCTTGCGGCAGTCGACCATGCGTTCGGCGTCACGCGTCAGCATTTCCACATAGGCCAGCATGTGGTGGCCAAACGTCACCGGCTGCGCCACTTGCAGGTGGGTGAAGCCCGGCATCACGGTTTCGGCATTGGCTTCGGCCAAGTCCAGCAAGCTGGTTTGCAGTTCGCCGATCAGCGGCACGATGGTGTCGATCTGCGCGCGCAGCCACAGACGGATATCGGTGGCCACCTGGTCATTGCGCGAACGGCCAGTGTGCAGGCGCTTGCCGTCGCCGATCTTGTCGGTCAGGCGGCGCTCGACGTTCATGTGCACGTCTTCCAGATCCACGCTCCACTCGAACTTTGTAAGCGCGGATATCGTCCAGAATCTCGGCCATGCCGCGGCGGATGGCGGCGACGTCATCATCGGAGAGCACCCCGGCCTTGTTCAGCATGGTGGCATGGGCCAGCGAGCCTTCGATATCGAATTCGGCCAACCTTTGGTCAAAGTCGACAGAGGCAGTGTATTTCTTGACGAGTTCGGAAACCGGTTCGGAAAAACGGCCGGACCAGGCGTGTTGATCTTGCATGACAGGGTGTCCTACGGGGGTTATGCACAGGCGAAGCCGATACTATGCCAGCGCCAGCCCGGCGGGGCTAGTGGGCAACAGCGAAACCGCCGCCACGCCGCACGGCATTCCCCTACTCAGGTCATTGGATTATGATGAATGGCTGATACTGCTATCCATATAAATATAACCGGGTTTCCCCCGGACAACCCAGCGCTGAAATCCCCATGACCCCATCTGCAACACCCCTCGAAGACAACGAACTGGAAACCTTCTTACGCATTGGCCACTTGAGTGCCGACGATGCCAGCTTACTGGCTCAACTCGGACCGGTGGTCATCCCGCACCTGCCGAAGCTGACCGATCATTTTTACACGCAATTGCTGACCGACCCGCAAATCGCGCCACATCTGGAAGGGCGCATCGACATGTTGAAAGCCACGCATGTCATGTGGCTGCAAGACCTGTTTTGCGGCGACTACGGCGCAGACTTCATCGCTCGTCAGGAAAAAATCGGCTTTGTGCACGTCAAGGTCAAAGTGCCAACGCTGTTTGTCTCGTCCAGCATGAGCTTTTTGCGGGCTGAAATTCCGCTGCTGCTGGAAGAATGTGCCGACCAGTTGCCCGAACCACTGAGCGAGTGCACCGGTTCGGTACTGCGTGTGCTCGACCTGTGCCACTACCTGATCGACCGTGCCTATTTCAAACAAATGATGAGCGTCATGGGCATTTCCCGTGCACTGCTGGACCGCCTGATGACGGTCTAGCCGCTGTCAGCCGTTTCGGCCAACCCGGCGCGTGAACGGCAAAATGCCCAACCCACCGCTCAACGACGCGGCGAGTTGGGCATGGTTCAGCCTCGCTAACTGGTGGCAAAGCGGGCGCTTCGCCACCGGTCATGCTCGATCAGCCGCTGTTGCGCAGTCCAGCCGACATGCCGTTGATGGTCAGGTGGATGGCATACAGCACCTCGGCATCGTCCGGCTGCTCACGCAGGCGACGCAGCAAGTCCACCTGCAGCAGGTTGAGCGCATCCAGATACGGCAGGCGCGTCTCCAGACTGCGGCGCAGCGTCGGGTTGTGCTCCAGCAGGCACGACTGGCCGGTAATGGCAAAGAAGGCATCGTGGGTTTTCTGCCATTCCGCTTCGATGCGCTGGAACAACGCTTCGGCCAACGTGGTGTCGTCCACCAGTTCGGCAAAGCGGCGCGCGATACCCAGATCAGCCTTGGCCAATACCTGCTCCATGTTGGAGAGCACCACCGGAAGAACGGCGAGGAGTGATACAAGCCTTTCAGCTGCGCCAGCCCTTCGTCGCCATGGCTGGCGATGAACGCCGCCACCGCCGAGCCAAAACCAAACCAACCCGGCAACATCACCCGTGATTGCGACCGGGAGAACACCCACGGAATGGCGCGCAGATCCTTGATCGACGCCAGACTCTTGCGCGATGCCCTTAGCTGCCGATGTTGAGTTTGGCGATGGCATTGATCGGCGTGGCTTCCGGGAAGTACTGCATGAATCCCGGTGTTTCCACCAGCTCACGGTAGGCGCGATAGGCGTGGCCGGACAGTTCGGCAAACACGCTCTCGCCGCTCTCGCTGCCCGGATGCGAGGTGAGGCTGGCTTCCAGCGTCGCGGCTACCAGCGCTTCCAGATTGCGCGCACCGATGTCCGGGTTGGCGTACTTGGAGGCGATCACTTCGCCCTGCTCGGTAATGCGAATGCGCCCGGCCACGCTGCCAGCTTACTGCGCCATGATGGCTTCAAACGACGGCCCGCCGCCACGGCCCACCGAGCCGCCACGGCCGTGGAACAGGCGCAGCTTGACGCCTACCTGCTCGAAGCTCTTCACCAGACGTTTTTCGGCCTGATACAGCTCCCACTGGCTGGTGAGATAACCGCCGTCCTTGTTGCTGTCGGAATAGCCCAACATCACTTCCTGCATCATGCCGCGGCTCTTGAGCAACAACTGATACCATGGCAGCGCAAACAGCGCGTCCATGATCTCGCTACGGCATCCAGATCGGCAATCATCTCGAACAGCGGCACCAGATTGAGGCTCGCCACCGGCTGGCCATCCACCAGCCGGATCAGCCCGGTTTCCTTGAGCGTCAGCGCCAGTTCCAGAATGTCGCTCACGCTGGCGCAGTTGGAAATGATGCTCTGGCCGATGGCGTCCTGCCCGAATGCAGCCTGAATGCGCGCGGCTTCACGGAAAATGGCCAGCTCTTTTTGCGTTTCGGCGCTGTATTGCAGATAAGGCGAATACAACAGCCGCGGCGTCGCCAGCTCGCGTAGCAGCACGCGGATACGCGCCGCTTCGTCCAGTGCGGCGTACTCCTCCAGCCCGGCCTTGGCCAGCAGCTCGCTCACCACCGCTTCGTGGCTGCCAGAGAACTGACGCAAGTCCAGCGGCATCAGGAAGAAGCCAAACACGTCCACGGCGCGGATCAGGCGGGCCAGACGGCCTTCGGCCAACAGCGCGCTGCCGTTGTCGCGCAACGAGCCAGCCAACGCCGTCAGATCGGCCTGCAAGGCTTGGCAATTGGCATACGGCGTTGCCCCCGGCCAGCGGTTGGTCACCGGCACGCCCAGCGCGGCGGCGGTAGCGGCCAAACGCGCCTCGATGCTGGCCAACGCGCGGCGGTAAGGTTCTTCACGGCGGCTTTCCGCCAGATCCGGCGTGGCGTCGGCCAACACCTGCACCGCCGCACTGACGCTGACATGGCGCGCCGACAGCGACCATTCGCGGTACAGCGCCGCCAGTTCGTACTGGTAGTGGGCAAAGGCCACTTCGGCCTGGCGGGTAATGGCATGGCGCAATACGTCGGCATCGACATTGGGGTTGCCATCGCGGTCGCCGCCAATCCAGCTGCCAACGCGGATGAACGACGGCAATTGCGGGGTTTCACCCCAAGTGGCCTGCACCTCGTGCGACAGCTGCTCGTACAGCCGCGGCAGCGCGCTGAAGAAGGTCAGCGGGTGATAAGCCACGCCATTTTCGATCTCGTCCTTGACCGATAGCTTGAAGTGACGGATTTCCGAGGTTTGCCACAACACCAGAATCACGCGTTTGAGCTTGGCGTCCAGCTCGCGCTCTTCTTCCGGCGTGACATCACCGGCGTTGAGCTGGGTCAGAAACTTGCGCACTGCGCGATGGCCATCCAGCACGCTCTGGCGCTGCACTTCGGTCGGGTGGGCGGTGAGAATCGCACCGACATAGGCGTTTTGCAGCGCCTCGGACAAGGCGGCAAAGCTGACACCGTTTTGCTTCAGGCGCGACAGGGCGCGATTGAAACTGCCCTGCTGCGGCGCCGAACCGGCCAGCCGATGGGCACGCTTACGGCGGCGGGTGTGGTGCAGGTCCTCGGCGATGTTGAACAGCTGGGCATACAGGCCACAGGCACGCACCAGCGCGGTGGCGGCTTCGGCGCTCAGGCTGTCCGGCAGCGGCTGGGTACGCTCCGCGCCCTGACGTTGTGCGATGGCGCGCATTTCCTGATAGACCTGCGGCCCTTCCTGTTCCTGCAATACCTCGCCCAGCAGGCGGTCAAGCCGCAGCAAATCCTGCCTGAGGGGTAAATCCTTGTCCTGGTCCGTCATGGTTTTCTCTCCTGTCCATTGTATGGGCGGCCCGGCGGCATTCGGGGTAGCAACACCGTCAGGCCAAACGTTTTTAATCACCAGACCGGTGCCCGCGCACCAGTCGTGTGGTTAAAAACACTTTGCCAGCCACGACGCGCGTGGCAGCTATGATAAAACGGTAAAACATCCGGCCGGGCAAGATAAAGCCGCGCTTCGGCCAACCTTGATCTGGCGCCGGGTTCGCCATCTGTCCGGCATGGTAGAATCCCGCCCAAACTTTACTGTCAGGACCGGTTTCATGGACAAAATCGTCATTGCCAGCCGCGAAAGCCGCCTTGCCATGTGGCAGGCCGAGCACATCCAGGCACGGCTGCAAGCGCTGTACCCGCACCTCACCGTCGAAATTCTGGGCATGACCACGCAAGGCGACCAGATTCTGGACAAAACCCTGTCCAAGATCGGCGGCAAAGGGCTGTTCGTCAAAGAGCTGGAAGTGGCCCTCGCCGAAGGCCGCGCCGATCTGGCCGTGCACTCCATCAAGGACGTGCCGATGACGCTGCCGGAAGGCTTTGCCACGGCCGCCATCTGCGAGCGCGAAGACCCGCGTGATGCCTTTGTCTCCAACCGTTACCAAAGTCTGGACGAGCTGCCGGACGGCGCCATCGTCGGCACCTCCAGCCTGCGCCGCGAATCGCAGCTGCGCGCACGCTACCCCAAGCTGGTGATCAAACCGCTGCGCGGCAACGTGCAAACCCGCCTGAAAAAACTGGACGACGGCGAATACGACGCCATCATCCGGCCGCCGCCTCAAGCGGCTGGAACTGACCGATCGCATCCGCAGCGAACTGGCACCGTCGCAAAGCCTCGCCTAACACCGGGTCAGGGCGCGCTGGGCATCGAAATCCGTGCCGACCGTGCCGACATGCTGGCGCTGCTGATGCCGCTCAACCATCCCGACACCCACGCCTGCGTCACCGCCGAACGCGCGCTGTCGCGCCAGCTCGGTGGCAGCTGTCAGGTGCCGCTGGGCGGCTTTGCCACACTGACCGACAACCTGATCACGCTGGGCGGTTTCGTCGCCCACCCGGATGGCTCGGTCATGCTCACCGCCAGCGCCAGTGCGCCGCGCGAATACGCCGATGCACTGGGCCGTGCCGTGGCCAAGAAGCTGCTGGATGACGGCGTAAGCCCCGCTGATCGACGCGGTCCTCAAGGACAACCGCTGATGACCACTGCGGCCTCGCCACTGGCTTTAGCCGCCGTATTCTGGTGACGCGGCCGCAGGCACAAAGCCAGCGGCTGCTGGCCCTGCTACGCGCCGAAGGTGCCGATGCCGCCCAGCTTGACGTGCTCGACATCCAGCCGGATGTCAGCGCCCTCGGCCAGTTGCCCGCCTTGGCGCAACAGGCCAACTGGCTGATCTTTGTCAGCCCGAGCGCCATCGACATCGCCCGGCCAGCGCTGGCCGACGTCAACCTCGAGCACGTGCAGCTGGCCTGTGTCGGCGCCGCCAGTGCCGCACGCCTCGCCGCCCTGAGCGGCCGTGAGGTGCTGCACCCGACACAAGGCAGCGACAGCGACGCCCTGCTGGCCCTGCCGCCGCTGGCCGCGTTACACCAACAGCATGTAATCATTGTGCGCGGCAAAGGCGGCCGGGCAACACTCGGGGAAACCCTTGCCGCCCGCGGCGCGCAGGTAACGTTGGCCGAAGTCTATCGGCGGGCCGTCAACCCGGACTGGAACCTGCTGGACAGCCGCCCACCCGATGCCATCCTCGTCACCTCCAGTGAAATCGTCGAACGGATGTTCCAACTGGCTGGCCCGCACCGGGAGGGAACGTTACAATGCCTTTTGTATGGCGTGCCGCACCCGCGCATCGCTGAAAAGCTGATGGCGCACGGCGTGACACGCATCGTGACAACCCGGGCCGACGATGCAGCCTTGATCGTAAGCCTACCAGAGAATGGTTCTCCCGTCACCCATGAGCGAAACCCAGATTGTCGAACCGGCCGCCAAGCCCGCAGCAAAACGCTGAACGCCGCCCTGCTGGTGGCTCTGGCTGCCCTCGGCCTGTCCGGCTGGCAGTACTACACCACCCAGCAGGAATTGACCGTCGTGCGTCAGGAATTGGCACGCAAGTTGGCCGAAGGCAACGGCTCCGCCAAGGAAATCCGCAGCCTGAGCGACCAGGCGCTGAGCACCGCACGCAGCACCGACGGCAAGCTCGCGCTGCTGGAAGCCCGCGTCAACGAAGCGGCTTAGCCAATACGCCACCCTCAACGGCATGTATCAGGAGCTGACCAAGAACCGCTCCGACTGGCTGCTGTCCGAGGTGGAACACACCCCGGCCATCGCCAGTCAGGAATTGCAGCTGGCCGGTAACGTGCTTGAGCCGCGATTTCCGCGCTGGACATGGTCAACACGCGGCTGGCCAAGGCCGACCGGCCGCAGCTACTGGCAGTCAAGAAAGCCGTCGCCGCCGACCGGAAAAGCTCAAGGCGCTGCCCTATCTGGATAGCGTCGGCCTGACCGCCAAGCTCGACCAGCTGATGATTTCCACCGACAGCCTGCCGCTGGTGGTCGATCACCAGCGCCAGAGCCGTGCCAGCAACACCAGCAAGGCCCCGGCACTGGCCAGCAACGCCCCGTGGTGGGAACGTCTGAGCAGTGACATCAGCCAAAGCCCTGGGCGAGCTGGTACACATCCGTCGCCTCGACAAGCCGGAAGCCCTGCTGCTGTCGCCGGAACAAGCCTTCTTCCTGCGCGAAAACCTCAAAATGCGCCTGCTGGATGCGCGTCTGGCGCTGATTCAACGTGATGGCACCACGTTTGCCGCCGACATCGACGCGGCACAACGCTACGCCCAGCGTTACTTCGACAGCAACGCTTAAGCAACACCAAACAGTGGCTGGCCACGTTGGCCGAACTCAAGAACGCACCATTGGGTGTCGCCCTGCCGGACATGGCCGCCAGCCTGAAGGCGGTGCGCGATGCCCAAGGCGTAACGGGAGGCTAAACGGTGAGATTCGTCCTGTGGATTATCGGGCTGTTTGCCCGGCGGTACTGGTTGGTCTGGCCGCCAACCTCAATACCGGTTACGCCATCCTGTTCCTGCCGCCGTACCGGGCCGAGGTATCGTTCAACCTGCTGATCGTCGGCGTGGTACTGCTCATCGTGCTGGCCTACGCCGTGCTGCGGCTGATTGCGCTGGCCGCCAACCTGCCAGAAGAAGTCCGCCGCTTCCAGCGCCAGAAACGCGCCAAGGCCGCCGTGACCGCCCTGCGCGAAGCCGGTATCGCCTTCTTTGAAGGCCGTTACCAGAAAGCCGAACGCGAAGCGCTCAAGGCGCTGGAATCGGACGATCTGCCGGAAAGCCGCGCACTGGCGCTGCTGATGGCTGCGCGCGCCGCCGGTTCGGTCAACGCACTGGAAAAACGCGATCACTATCTGGCGCAACTGGATGGCCTGCCCGATCGCCTGCAACTGGCACGGCACATGCTGGATGCCGAACTCAAGCTGGACGCCAAGGATGCCTTGGGCGCACTCGCCGCCATCGAACGCGCCCGTGCACTGTCGCCCAATCTCACCAGCGCGCTCAAGCTGGAACTGAAAGTTCGTCTGTTGCAGAAGCAGCCGGAAACCGTGCTGGCGCTGACCGAACGGTTGCTAAAGGCCGAAGCGCTGGAGCCGGAGCAAGCGCGCCGCTACCGGCTGGCCGCTTACAGCCAGCAGCTGGCCAGCTTCATCAACGGCAAGGAAGTGCGTGACTGGCTACGCCGCATCCCGGAAACCGAACGCATCAATCCCAAGCTGGTCAATGAAACAGTGGCCCGGCTGATTGCGCTGGAAGACTACGACTTTGCCGCCAGCCTGCTGGCCGGTGCGCTGGCAGACGATGAGCAAGCCACGCCGGAGCTGGCCCGCGATCTTGGACAGTTGGCCGAACACCTGAGCGCCGAAAAACGCCCGGAACTGCTCAAGACGGCGGAAAACTGGCTGAAAACCCGTCCGCGCGACCACATGCTGTTGCTGGCGCTCGGCCGTCTGGCCATGAGCCAGCAGCTGTGGGGCAAAGCCCAAAGCTATCTGGAAGCCAGCGCCTCGATCGAGCCGACCTTGTGTGCCCACGCCGAACTGGCGCGGCTGTTCGAAGCCACCGACAAGGAAGACAAGGCGGCCGAACATTACCAGCGCAGCCTGCAATTGGCTCTGGAGCGTGGTTGCTAAGCCAGCAACGCCTACCAACGCACCAAACAAAACGGCCGCCCTCATCGGGGCGGCCGTTTTTCATGTCGTGCCAGCGTGTCAGTTCAGTATCTTGCTCTTCAACTCATTGATGCGCGCCAGCGTCATCTCGGTTTCACAACCCAGCCGCGCCTGCTCTTTCTCGCTCCCCCCTCATCGGTGGTTTGCGACGCCTTCAATTTGCACTCCAGATCGCGCTGTTTCAGCCAGATGCGCTGTTCGGCCAACAACTGGGCCCGGCGCTCCTTGCTGGCACTTTGCCACACCAGATTGATGGCGCCATTGGCATCATCCAGTTTCTGCCGGCTTTCTGCACGGCAATGGCGGCCAGTTCATGTTGCACCTGCGCCTGCTCCGCTGCTTGCTGCTGCTCGCGTGAGGCATTCTCGGCTTCGGCCTTGGCCACTTCCAGCTGGCGCTTCTCCAGCACGCCTTTGACCAGCACGGCAGTCAGGATGTCGGCGGTGAACGCACTACTCTTACTGCCATTATCGAGGCTGGCAAACAGCTTCTTGCCATCATCGGTGGGCTGCACCGAATATTCGATCGATTCCTCGACACGGTTGGCCTCCAGCTTGGTGCCGCTGTCCTGCGCAAACTTCTCCAGCGAAGCGAGAGACATCAGCTCGCGCGCCTTGTTGGCATCGCGGATGTAATCGGCGGGGAGCGTAATGTTGAGCGTACCGGCACAAAACTTCTTCGAACTGTCCGGATCATTCTTGGTGGTTCGCACATCAACCACCGCAAAATTCAGCTGGCTGACCAACGCCCGGATCTTTGCCCCGTCAAAAGCATTCTGCATGTCACGTTCGGCATTCTGACCGTTTTTACCGATAGCCTTGTTGATGCCATCCGTCAGAATATCCTTGATCAGCGCCTGCGTGCTTTCGCCACTGCAACTGGTTTCCTGCTTATCCAGACACCCACCCAACACCACACATGTCCCCAACAGCAGCAATGCTTTTTTCATCCAGTCTCCCTTTATGCATGCGCAATGATTGTCCGTTCAATCATGCCATAAAACCCCGGCATGACAAATAAAAGCCCCCGGCATAACCGGGGGCCAGAACGCCTTGCCACAACGACGGGATCAGTGCACCACGCCCTTCACCAAATCCTCGACCACTTTCTTGGCGTCACCAAACACCATCATGGTTTTATCCATATAGAACAGCTCGTTGTCGAGACCGGCATAACCGGCGTTCATCGAGCGCTTCACCACGATAACCGTACTGGCCTTGTGCGCTTCCAGAATCGGCATGCCGTAAATCGGGCTGGACTTGTCCTTCTGCGCCGCCGGGTTCACCACGTCGTTGGCGCCAATCACCAGTACCACATCGGTATTGTTGAAGTCGGAGTTGATCTCCTCCATTTCCAGCACCTGTTCGTACGGCACTTCGGCTTCGGCCAACAGCACGTTCATGTGGCCCGGCATACGGCCCGCCACCGGGTGGATGGCATAACGCACCGTCACGCCCTGCTCCTGCAACAGCTCGGCAAATTCCTGTAACGCATGCTGGGCACGCGATACCGCCAAGCCATAACCGGGGACGATCACCACGCTGTCGGCATTGCTCATCAGGAACGCCGCGTCTTCCGCCGAGCCCGACTTGTAATGCTTGGGACCGGCATCGCCAGCCGCGCCGCCAGCGGCCACTTCGGCACCAAAGCCACCCAGCAACACCGATACGATGGAACGGTTCATCGCCCGACACATGATGTAGGACAGAATGGCCCCGGATGAACCTACGCAGGCACCGGCAATGATCAGCACCGGGTTGTTGAGGGTGAAACCGATACCTGCTGCCGCCCAGCCGGAGTAGGAGTTGAGCATCGATACCACCACCGGCATGTCGGCCCCGCCAATCGGGATGATCAGTGTCACGCCCAGCGCCAGCGCAATCGCCAGCATCGCCAGAAAGGCGGCGTGGCTATCGGTGACGAAATAGGCAAGGCCAAAGCCCAGCATGCTCAACGCCAACAACAGGTTCAGCCAATGCTGACCATTAAAGTTGATGGCCTTGGAGCCGAACTTGCCAGACAGCTTGCCGTAGGCGATCACCGAAGCGGTAAAGGTGATGGCACCGATGAAGGCACCGATAAACAGCTCCACCTTTTGCACCGACGTGTGCTCGACACCGGCATGAAAGATGGCCGCCACGGCAATCAGCACCGCCGATAGGCCCACCAGCGAGTGCATGGCGGCCACCAGTTCCGGCATGCCGGTCATCTGCACGGTTTTGGCTTTCCAAGCGCCAATGGCCCCCCCTGCGACAATCGCGCCGACAATCAGCGCCACCACGGGTTTGTCCATGATGATGAAGGTCGTCGCCACGGCAATCACCATGCCGATGATGCCGAACTTGTTGCCGCGCAGCGCCGTCACCGGGCTGGACAGCCCCTTGAGCGCCGGGATGAACAGCACGGCCGCGACCAGATAAAGTACTGCGGAAATATTAGCCATGGTTGTTCCTTATTTTTTCTTCTTCTTGAACATGTCCAGCATGCGCTGGGTGACCATGAAGCCGCCGAAGATGTTGATACTGGCCGGAAGATGCCAATGGTGCCCAGCACCGACGTCAGCGTAATTTCGCTGCCATTGATATCCACCACCTGCAGCATGGCGCCAACGATGATGATGCCGGAAATGGCATTGGTTACCGCCATCAGCGGGGTATGCAACGCAGGCGTCACATTCCACACCACGTGATAACCAACGAATACGGCCAGAATAAAGACCGTCAGACTGGTGATAAACGGATCAACCATTCCGTTCTCCTTAGTGAGCCGCCGGGAAACGAACCTGCCCATCATGGGTCACCAGCGTTGCCGCCAGCAGGTCGTCTTCCAGATTAAGGGTGAAACCGTCCTTGCTCAGCATCAGGCTGAGGAAGGTCAACAGGTTCTTGGCATACAGGCTGGAGGCATCCGCCGCCAACAGGCCCGGCACATTGATGCTGCCGACAATGGTCACACCCTGTTCGGTGCGCACTACCTCGCCGGTGCGCGTCAACGCACAGTTGCCACCGGCTTCGGCTGCCAGATCGACAATGACACTGCCCGGTTTCATGTCGGCCACCACCTCGGCGGAAACCAGCTGCGGCGCAGGTTTACCCGGAATCAGCGCCGTGGTGATGATGATGTCGGCCTGACGCGCCTGTTTGGCCACCAGTTCGGCCTGACGACGCTTATAGTCGTCCGACATTTCCTTGGCGTAGACACCATCGTTGGCCTTGCGCTCCTCTTCACTCATCGGCACTTCAAGGAACTTGGCACCCAGCGACTCCACTTGCTCCTTGGTCGATGCCCGCACGTCGGTGGCTTCCACGACCGCCCCCAGACGTTTGGCGGTAGCAATCGCTTGCAGGCTAATCCACGCCCACGCCCATGATCAACACGCGTGCCTTAAGCTTTACCGTACCCGCGGCCGTCATCAGCATCGGCATGAAGCGCGGATAGTGTTGCGTAGCCAGCAATACCGCCTTGTAACCGGCGATGTTGTTCTGGCTGGACAACACGTCCATGCTTTGCGCACGTGTGGTGCGCGGCAGCAGCTCCATGGCAAAGGCAGAAACCTTCTTGGCCGCCAGTAATGGGAACGTCGCATTCTGGTACGGAGCCAGCTGACCAATCAGCACAGCGCCCGGTTTCAGCTCGCCAACGGCCGCCTCATCCAATGGACGCACCGTCAGCACAATATCACCCGCCGCCAGCGCGTCGGCACGCGTTTCGGCCAACGTTGCACCAACCTCCGTATACGCCGCATCGGGCAGCGCGGCATGTTGCCCGGCTCCCCGCTCCACCACCACGGCATGTCCCATGGCGATGAGCTTCTTCACCGTTTCCGGTGTCGCGGCCACGCGGGTCTCACCAGCCAGCCTTTCGGCCGGGATAGCGATTTGCATGGTCTTGCTCTCCTACAGTAGTTAAATGACAAAAACTAAAAGATGGCTAACACCCGTGCGGCGTCGATTCGAACGGGCGTTTTAATTCTATTAGAGCCATGACACGGCCTTTTCTGCAAGCCTTTAGCGCCAGTCGTTGGTTCCGTCAACAAATTGTTCGACAATAACCAATAAATTCTTTAACGAGTAAATCGTGCAAAATATTTCTGTGGCAGGACAGGCTCGGCTGCACCCCAACAAAACGTTTTATATGGTTTTATTTATCGTTTCACATCAGATTAAACAGTTTTTGGATCAGACATCCATTACATAAGAAGCTGAAACAAAAACACTAATGTCCAGTTCACGGAGTTGTAAAGCAGGGTTTACTCTCGGTTTTACCAGACAACGCAATAACCATATGTTTTATATGAATACTTTCAGCGAAAATTTTCATGACGAAATAATCTTTCATCTGAAAATATCGTGGTTATGACCGAGATAGAGAGAAAAAGCGGGAGAAGACAAAATCATGCAGGATAACTTTGCTAGCCTGGCGACGCCGGACTAACAAAGAACAAACAACCCGCAGACAGCACATCCGCGGGCACACGGTGGCAGATCGGACATCTGCCACGCGGAGAAAACCCGGCCTAGCGCACGCCGCGCCCGTGACGGGGGCAACGCAGCTGACGCGAGCCATGCCCGCTACGTCGATGCACACGGCAGTCCGGCCGGTGGCCCGCCGAGGCACGCGCGGCAACAGCCGGACGGCCTGCCACGCCAGCATCCGGCTCCGTCACCAGATTGCTACTGCCATGTACCCGGTTACCCGCAGCCTTGGTCACGACAGGGGCTGCCACACAGGTCAGCGGCAACAGTACGAGCAACGCTACACCACATAGCGACAGAGATCTTTTCATCCAACACTCCACAAGTTTGCGCTTACCGCCTAACGGCATCGCAATAACGCAACAAAAAGCCCGCCATCATGGGCGGGCCGATCATCAGTTGGCTTGGCATCTGCCAATCAACCGATGGTGTCTTTCAGTGCCTTGCTGGCGGTGAACGTCACTTTTTTCTTGGCCGGGATCTGAATGGCCTCGCCAGTCTTGGGGTTGCGGCCGGTACGCGCTGCCGTTTCCTTGGCCTTGAACTTGCCCGCAGCAATGGTCACGTCATCACCAGCGGCCAGCGCCTTGATCAGGGTCTCGTCAAAGGCGGCCAGCACTTTCAGCACGTCGGCTTTAGTCAGGCCGGAATGTTCGGCCAAGGCGGCAATCAGTTCTGCTTTAGTCATGGAGTCTCTCTCCGAATAGGTACGGCGCAGAACTTACCATTTTCACGTCCAAGTGTCATGCGGTGACCGACGGTTGGCGGAGAAAAGATCACACCGTGCACCGTTTTCTCCCGGCGCCCGGCACAATGGCCGCCACAACCGCACCATCGGCTGGTATCTTGACAGCCGTTTTCGTGTGTCTTTGTGCAATCGCCATCAGGAGAAGTCGTGGCTTGGGTCGTAACAAAATACCTGCTGACTGCAGCAGTAGTGGTTCTGGTGTCAGAATTCGCCAAACGTAGTGACAAGCTTGGCGGCTTTATCGCCGCGCTGCCCTTGGTCACGTTTCTGGCGTTAATCTGGCTGTATGTTGAAAAACAGCCGCCGGAAAAAATCGCCAACCACGCGTGGTACACCTTCTGGTATGTCCTACCAACATTGCCGATGTTTCTTGCATTCCCCGCACTATTACCACGCATCGGATTCTGGCCAACCCTGCTCGCGTCTGTCGTCATCACGGTAGTGTGCTTCGGAGTGTTCGCCTTGGTCGTGCGCCGTTTCGGCATTGAACTTCTTTAGCCGTCGCCGCTGGCAGGCAGTTGCGGCCAGCAGTATCAGGTGCAAAGAGAGGCTAACTGCTGACCGGCTACTCGCCTCCATCATGCTTAAGCATGCCATGCCATAATTGGCGCCCTGCCAGACTCCTGCCCTTAACCAGATACACCCGGGGGAAATTTCTGCGGGTAGGAGGTGTGGTGACCCAGCGAGCAGATCAGTAGCCATTGGAGATATGGTCCCAATGCGGCGTGGAGAACGTTGGCCGAAAACAGAGACTCAATAGTGCCAACGACATGATCAGGTAAAGAAGTAACGCACCAAATGGAAGAAGATGGGAGCGGCAAAGCTCACGGAATCCATTCGGTCCATGGTGCCGCCATGCCCCTCGATCATCGTGCCCCAATCCTTGGCACCCAAACTACGTTTGATGGCCGACATGACCAGCCCGCCAAGAAATCCCATGAGAACGATAACAAACGACATTCCGGCGGCTTGCCGGGGGTGAAGGGAGTAATCCACCACATACCGGTACCGATGGCGATGGCCGCCAAACCGCCACCGAGGAACCCTTCGACTGTTTTGGAGGGGCTGACGATGGGGGCAATCTTGGTACGCCCAAACAGTTTGCCGAAAACGTACTGCATGACGTCGCTGATTTGAACCACCAGCAGCAGATAGAACAGCAATAACGCATCTTGCCCGGCATAACCGGAATCTTCAGCAATAGCAGCGCCGGGGCGTGGCTGATGCAATAGATGGTAATCATCGTCCCCCATTGAATCTTGGCATTTCGGGCAAGGAAATCCTCGGTATCTTCCGCGAGCGCGCTGAAAATCGGCAACATGAGGAAACCATAAACCGGGATGAAGATTGAAAACAGGCCATACCAGTCAACGCCTATCAGCACATACTGAACGGGCACCAGCACAAAAAACGCCAAGGACAGCGAGTGATGATCACCCGGACGCGTTGGCGTCAGGGTAATGAACTCGCGCAGGGCCCGGAACGACAAAAAGGTGAACAGGACGAGGGTGGCGGCTTGCCCCAGCAAAAAGGCAACGGCGAACACCGCCACCATCATCCACCATGCACGGATGCGGGCGTTCAAGTTGGTGACCGTGGCCAGTCCGCTTTCGCTCGTTACACGCAGACGAAGGATGCCGCCAATGACACTTGCCACGGCAAGCAGGGCAACAATCCCGGACATCAAGAGAACAAATTTGTGGTGTGGTGTCATGAGAGCTCGACAACGCTTTGGTAAGCACGGGCCGAGAATTGCTCCTTGGTTTCTCCTGCGATGCGGACAAGAGGAGGGCCGAAACGGACCGTGCAGATCATGGGGACGGGAAGCAAAGAACCTTTCGGCATACTGCGGTGCAGGTTCTCCAGATAGACCGGAATGAGGGCGACATCAGGAAATGCCGGGCCAAGCGATACAGACCGGACTTGAATGGGCCGGGCAAGCGTTCCGGATGGCGGGTTCCTTCCGGGAAGATGATCAACGAATCACCCTGTTTCAACGCCTCCCGTAATGGTCCCAGCGGATCGGCTCCAACCTGTTTGTGCGACCGGTTGATCAGCACCGCGTTGAGGCCTTTAACGGCAATATATCGACGAAGCCAATCATGCCCCCAGTAGTCCATTGCCGCGACGGGACGCGTCCGGAGCCGTTCGTTATGGGGTAATGCCGACCAAAGGGCGATTGTGTCGATATGGCTACTGTGGTTCGCAAAGTAGATGGCTTGCCCCTTACAGGGGCCCGAATCGATATATCTTGCGGCAGCGCCAACCAGAGTTCGCACCAAGCCAATAAGAACGTAAGAGACCCACGACATCTAACCGGCCTTCAATTGATGAGTGATGGCAAGAGTACGGCTGATGCAGGTCACCAGACTGCCCGCAGCAATCACGGCAGCGGCAATCGCCAATGCCCAGTGCATAGTGCCGAAATGACTTTCGACGGCGGCAGCCAAACACCCGGCCGTCATCACGGCCATACGATGTTGTTTGGCCATCGGGCCACGGAAATCTTGCGGAAACCCGAGTGTTCCACCGAATAGTCTGATGTAGGCCGTGAGTGCCGCCGCCAATGCACCCAACCAGCCAAGCCACGACATCCCGGCAGCGTACCCTAGAGCCACAATTAACACCGAATCCGCTACCCGATCAGGAAATTCGTTGTAAAGGCTACCGACGACAGACTTCTTGCCGCCCTCAACGGCCACCATGCCGTCCAGCAGATTGCATATCAGCCGCAGCTGGATGCATAGAGCGCAAGCCATAAAGGCCACCGGCTGCTGACTGGCAATAAGGATTGCAGCGCCGATAGAGGCAAAAATGGCGCTTGCCACAGAAATTTGGTTTGGCGTTACGCTGGTGCGTACGAGGGCTGAGGCAGCGGCCTGAGCCCAGTGGCTCGAACGAGCTCGAATGGGCCGCCGGTTGTTATCTTCTGACATATTCCTGAGCTACAAATCATAAAATATCATTAGCATATCATGCAGAATGAGTATCACGGTCTGAGCGCGGCGTTGATCACTCAGCTCGGCGGATGCAGGATTCCCTGATCGTGTAAGTGCTGGTTGGTACGGCGTTCCTGCTGAGGTCAGGCATCCACAAAAAGGTGCCGTCGGTTTTCATCCGTATCGAAGCGCCGTTTCGGCTCGCCAAAACATCTGCCCTAGCAAGAGACATGTCTCCGAGTGATGAGTAAAAATCTGGGATTTTTGCCACTGTTACTGGGGATTCGCCCCGCTTTCGCTGGATAACAAAAAGCGTTGGCCGACAAGGGAGAGTTCGAACATGACAAAAAAGCAAAACCCCCGGATCTCGGGGGTTTTGTTGGGGCTCAGGAAGCGACAGGAATGCGGCGGAACAGGGCTTATTTCCCAATACAAAACCGGCTGAAAATCACCCCTAACAAGTCGTCCGGAGTGAATTCACCGGTAATTTCGGCCAACGCCTGTTGGCTCAGGCGCAATTCCTCCGCCAGCAGCTCCACCTGTTGATAGCTATCGCGGGCCTGCTCCAGATGCTGGCTGGCGCGACGCAGGGCATCCAGATGGCGCTCACGCGCCAGAAACACCCCTTCGCTGTCGCCGTGGTAGCCGATCAATTCCAGCAGCTTGGCACGCAGCAATTCCACCCCGGCGTGCGTGCGGGCCGACAAACGCACCAGCGGCTGGCCATCCATTTCGGCCAACCCTGCTTACTCGTCGGTCAGGTCCACCTTGTTGAACACGAATACACGCGGCAGAGCCTCGGGCAGGCGCGCCAGAATCGCCGCCACTGCATCGGTCAGCCCTTCCCGGCTATCCACCAGCACCAGCGCCAGATCGGCGCGTTCCACCGCTTGCCGGTCCTGGCGATGCCGATCTTTTCTACCACGTCTTCGGTTTCGCGCAGGCTTAAGCAGTATCGATCACATGCACCGGCACGCCGTCGATGACGATCTGCTCGCGCACCGTATCGCGCGTGGTGCCCGCCACATCCGTCACGATGGCCACGTCATCGCCCGCCAGCGCGTTCATCAACGATGACTTGCCGACATTGGGTTGCCCCACCAGCACCACGTGCATGCCTTCACGCAGAATCGCGCCCTGTCGGGCGGTGGCCTGCACTTGCTGCAATTGTTGCTGCAACGCAGTCAGCTTGCCCAAGGCGTTGGCGGCTTCGAGAAAATCGATGTCTTCCTCGGGGAAGTCGAGCGTGGCTTCTACCAGCATGCGCAGGGTGATCAGGTCGTCCACCGTGGTATGGACATGCTGGGAAAACGCGCCCTTGAGAGATTTCAGGGCACTTCTGGCTGCACTCTCGCTGCTGGCATCAATCAGATCCGCCACGCTTTCAGCCTGCGCCAGATCCATCTTGTCGTTGAGGAAGGCGCGTTTGGAAAACTCCCCCGGTTCGGCCAGCCGCGCGCCCAGCTGGATACAGCGCGCCAGCAGCATGTTGAGCACCACCGGGCCGCCATGCCCTTGCAGCTCGATGACATCCTCACCGGTAAAACTGTGAGGCGCAGGAAAGTACAGCAGCAGGCCATTGTCGATGGCACTGCCATCGGCGGCCAGAAAATCAGTATGCATGGCGTAGCGCGGTTGCGGCGTCTTGCCGCCACTGAGCTTCTGCGCCAAGGCCAGCAGGTTCTGACCGGACAAGCGGATCACGCCGACACCACCCCGGCCCGGAGCGGTGGCAATGGCACAGATGGTAACGGGGGGTGTAGGCAACGGTCATGATTCACTTTCCAAAAACAGGTATGGTCACCAGCGCCAAGACGAACTCAACCAACAACGGCAGCGCAGTCAGTACCGGGTAACCCGATGGGTTTTATAGCGGGTTTCGGCCAACCTTGTCAGGCCAGTACAGGAAAAAAGCCCGGTCTGCGGGACCGGGCTTGCGTCAAACGGAACAGGCGCTACGCTCAGGATTGCAACGCGGCCTTTTTCTCGCTTTCGATCTTGTTGTTGATGTACCACTGCTGCGTGATCGACAGGATGTTGTTCACAAAGTAGTACAACACCAGACCAGCCGGGAAGAAGAAGAACATGGCGGAGAAAGCAATCGGCATGATCTTCATCATCTTGGCCTGCATCGGATCGGTCGGCGGCGGATTGAGGAAGGTCTGCGCGAACATGGTCAGCGCCATCAGCACCGGCAGCACGTAGAACGGGTCCGGACGCGACAGATCGTTGATCCACATGATCCACGGCGCCTGACGCAACTCAACCGAAGCCAGCAGCGCCCAGTACAGGCCGATAAACACCGGGATCTGGATCAGCATCGGCAAGCAACCACCCAGCGGGTTGACCTTCTCGCTCTTGTACATCTCCATCACCGCTTGCTGGAACTTCATGCGGTCGTCGCCGTACTGCTCCTTCATGCGCTCCAGACGCGGCGCCAGCGCCTTCATCTTGCCCATGGAACGGTACGATGCCGCCGTCAGCGGATAGAACACGGCCTTGACGATCAGGGTCAGCAGCACAATCGCCCAACCCCAGTTCAACACCAGCGCGTGCAGCTTGGTCAGCAGCCAGAACAGCGGCGAGGCAAAGATGTGCACCCAGCCATAATCCTTGGCGTACTCCAGACCATCAGCCACCTTGGTAATGATGTTGTAGTCTTCCGGTAGGCATACAGCGGCACCGTCACCGAGGCGCTCTGGCCCGGATTGATGGTTTTCAGGTCAACCAGCGCTGCCGCAGAGTACAAGCCATTATTGGCTTGCAGTTCAAAACGGCAGGACTTGTCATCCTTGCAGACACTTTGACCATTCAACGGCTTGAGTACCCGAGGCCGACATGAAATAGTGCTGCAGCATCGACACCCAGCCGTTGGAGCCGTTCTTGGCGTAGTCGCCCTTGCCCTTGGCCAGATCCTCGAAGCTTACCTTCTGGAACTTGTTTTCTGCGGTGTAAACCGCCGGGCCAGTGAAGGTATGCGAGAAGCGGCCTTCACCTTCCGGAGCCCGGGCATCACGCAACAGACGATAGTAAGCCGTCGGCGCCAGCGGCACCGTGCCACCGTTGACGATGTCGTAGCGCACGTCGATGTCGTAGCTACCCTTCTTGAAGGTGTAGACCTTGCTCACCTTGACGCCATTGGCAACCGGCGCAGTCAGCTTGACCTCCAGCTTGTCGCCGCTCAGGGTGTAGCTGGACTGCTCGGCGCTAAATACCGTCTTGTGGGTCGGCAACGCCGGATTGCTGGCCGCCATCAGGCCAGTCTGTGCCACATACACCCGGCCACCCTTGTCGGTAAACAGGGCAAACGGCTGCTTGGTATCCGTGGCCGAGTCATGCTTGAGCAGACTCAGCTGACGCAAATCGCCACCTACCGTATCGATTTCAGCCTTGAGCACATCGGTGTTCACGACAATACGCTGGCCCGAGGTCAGTTTGGCGCTCTCGAAGTCTGGCTGACGGGCGCGTTGACAGCTTTCTGGGCTGTCGGTGTCTGTACCGCCTGCACAGCAGGCTTGGGCGCAAAATATTCCTGCCATAGCAGCAGGATACCCATGGACAGCACGATGAAGATTATCAGTCGCTTGGAATCCATCTCTCGTTACCGGAAAGTTCAGGGAACCGGGTCATAGCCGCACCCCCCCCACGGGTGACAACGCGCAAGGCGTTTCACCGCCAGCCAGCCCCCCTTGAGAGGGCCATGCTTCTTCACCGCTTCCGTGGCATAGCTCGAGCAGGTCGGCACATAGCGGCAACGCGGTGCCAGCCACGGGCTGATTGCCAGCTGGTAAAAGCGGATCAGGAGGATGAGGAAGCGCGACATCGTGCCAGTTTAGCAAAGAGTATCGACAATGCCGTGACAGCTTCGCTTCGGTTTTGCCGAATGAAGGCCGCTTTGGCACGAACCACAAAGTCCATGTCGGGCAGATTGTGCTGATTCAGGCGGAACCACTCGCGCACAGTACGCTTGATATAGTTCCGGCGGTTCGCCCGCTTGGCCACTTTCTTGCCAACCACCAGACCGAGTCTGGCATGTCCCAACTCGTTGGGCCGGACGTACACCTGAAAAAAGCATTGCTGCGCGCTTGCCGCAAACTAAAAACGGATGAAAATTCATCCGTTTTTAACAGCCGGTGCGCACGGCGAAAGCGGTAAGCCGACAAGGAATTAGGCGGCCAGACGCTTGCGACCCTTGGCGCGACGGGCGGCGATAACAGCGCGGCCACCGCGGGTCTTCATGCGAACGAGGAAGCCGTGGGTGCGTTTGCGACGGGTATTGGAAGGCTGGTAAGTGCGTTTCATGATTGGTGATCCTATTTCGAAACGGGAAATAAACGCGTGATTTCACAAGAAAAATCCACTGTTGTCAATGCCAAATTTTTGCATCGCCTGTGGATAACTAGGGTGAAAACCGTTAGAATAAGCAAGCTTACCGAGAACAAGAACCCGCCGCCTGGTCCGCTATCCCGCACACTTCAGCCGGGCAAACGGCGCAACGACGGGGGGCACTCGACTCCGGTTTCCTTGCCAAACATGCCGTCATGGCCACGACACCCTCCGCTCCTGTCGGCGCAGCGCCCGGGGGCAACACGGTGCCGCCATGACCCTTCCCGCCGCCAACGCCACCATCTGCGCGGCGGGCTTTTGTTTTTATTTGCGTAACTGTAATGACCGAACTGGATCAATTCTGGCCTGCCTGCCTCGTTCGCCTTGAGGCTGAACTGTCTGCCCAACAGTTCAATACCGGATCAAGCCCCCGGCGGCCGAAGCCACCGAAGACGGTATCGCCTTGTTCGCGCCCAACCGCTTCATCATGCAGTTCATCAAGGACCGTTTCCTTGATCGTATCGAGGCGCTGGCGGTGGAACTGCTGGGCGAGGCCTCGGTCGAGTTGCGCCTAGGGTCGCCCTTGAACAAACCGGCCAGCAGCGCCAGCCCGCTCAAGGCAGCCAGCCAGCGCCCAGCCCCCACCAGCCCGGCCACCGCACAGGCACCGTCTCCGGCCAAACAGGCCGCCGTCAAGGCTATTGGTGGCAGCCATGAAAGCACGCGACTCAACCCGGCGTTTACCTTTGATACGCTGGTCACCGGTAAAGGTAACCAGCTGGCGCGCGCAGCGGCGATGCAGATTGCCGAGAACCCGGGCGATCAGGCCTACAATCCGCTGTTTGTCTACGGTGGCGTCGGTCTGGGTAAAACCCACTTGATCCAGGCCATCGGCAACCACGTGTTCCAGAAAAACCCGCAGGCCAAGATCCGTTACATCCATGCCGAACGCTATGTGGCCGACATCATGCGCGCCTATCAGCACAAGGCGTTTGACGAGTTCAAGCGCTATTACCACTCGCTGGACCTGCTGCTGATCGACGACATCCAGTTCTTTGCTTAAGCAAGAACCGCACACAGGAAGAGTTTTTCTACGCCTTCAACGCACTGATCGAGGGCGGCAAGCAAGTGATCATGACTTGCGATACCTACCCCAAGCAGATTGAAGGCATGGAAGAGCGTCTGATTTCGCGCTTCTCCCGGGGCCTGACGGTGGAAATCCAGCCGCCGGAGCTGGAAATGCGCGTGGCGATTTTGATGAAAAAGGCCGAGGCCGACAGCATCAAGCTAGATCACCCGGTCGCCTTCTTCATTGCCCAGAACGTGCGCTCCAACGTGCGTGAGCTGGAAGGTGCGCTCAAGCGCGTGGTGGCCTATGCCCGCTTTACCAACCAGAACATCTCGCTGGAACTGGTCAAGGAAGCGCTGAAAGACATTCTGGCCGCTGGCAACCGCCAGGTTACGGTCGACGCCATCCAGAAGACGGTGGCGGAGTATTACAAGATCAAGCTGTCGGACATGCACAGCAAGAAGCGCACGCGTGACATTGCCCGTCCACGGCAGGTGGCCATGGCACTGGCCAAGGAACTGACCCAGCTGTCGTTGCCGAATATCGGCGATGCGTTTGGCGGCCGCGATCACACCACGGTACTGCATGCCTGCAAAACCATTGCCGAAATGCGCGGCAGTGACGGCGACATCGCACACGATTACGATACGCTGCTATCCATGCTGCGTAACTGACATGTTTATTACTGATACTGCACATTCTCGGGAGTCCGGAACATGCTGATTCTGCAAGCCGAACGCGACACACTGCTCAAGCCTTTGCTGGCTGTGACCGGCATTGTCGAGCGTCGCCACACGCTGCCCATTCTCTCCAATGTCCTGATAGAGAAAAAGGGCGGGCAGGTGGGCTTTCTTGCCACCGATCTGGAAATTCAGATCACCACGGCCAGCGCCGATGAACTGGTACTAACGAAGACTTCCGCCTGACCACCTCGGCCAAGAAATTGCAGGACATCCTGCGTGCCATTCCGGACAAGGCCACCGTCACGCTGGAACAACTGGATGGCCGCCTGACGCTGAAAGCCGGTAAAAGCCGCTTCAACCTGCAGACGCTACCCGCCGAAGATTTCCCGCTGCTGTCAGTTGCTTAAGGCTCCGATGCCAGCTTCAGCCTGCCACAACGCGAACTGAAGCGACTGATCTCGCAAGTGCAGTACGCCATGGCGGTACAGGACATCCGTTATTACCTGAACGGCCTGCTGATGCAGACGGACGGCAACGAGGTCAAACTGATCGCCACCGACGGTCATCGTCTGGCCTTTGCCGCCGCCAACATCGAGGCGACGCTGCCCAAGGCGGAAGTGATCCTGCCGCGCAAGACCATCATTGAGCTGTACAAGCTGCTGCAAGACAGCGATGAGCCGATCGAGATCGAGGTGCTGGCCAATCAGGTACGCTTCAGCTTTGGTGCCACCGTGATCATCAGCAAGGTTGTTGACGGCAAGTTCCCCGACTATAACCGCGTGATCCCGCTGGATAACGACAAGATCTTTCTGATTGAACGGCTGAATTTCCTGCATGCGTTGCAACGCGCAGCCATTCTGGCCAATGAAAAATTCCGCGGCGTGCGCCCGGTGCTCAAGCCGGGTGCCATGTCCATCCTGTGTACCAACAGCGAACAGGAAGAAGCCGAAGAAGAGCTGGAGATCGCCTATCAGGGCGGTGAGCTGGAAATCGGTTTCAACATCAATTACTTGCTGGATGTGCTGACCAACCTGCCGGTCGACACGCTGCAACTGGCGTTTGGCGATGCCAACCGCAGTGCGCTGTTTACCATTCCGGAAGTCAGCAACTTCAAGTACATCGTGATGCCAATGCGCATCTGATAGCGGTTTCGGCCAACCTGGCACGATCAGGGTTGGCCGAAATGAGGGAGTACCGGCCTGATGCTTAAGCACTTCGGTGACACTTGCCACCACACGACAGAGAAGGTTTTATGAGCGAACAGGAATACGGCGCGGACAGCATTAAAGTCCTCAAGGGTCTGGATGCAGTCCGCAAGCGCCCGGGCATGTACATTGGCGACACTCAGGATGGTACCGGCTTGCACCACATGGTGTTCGAAGTGCTGGATAACGCCATTGACGAGGCGCTGGCTTAGCCACGCCGACACCATCAAGGTCATCATCAATCCCGACAACTCCATCACGGTATCGGATAACGGCCGGGGGATTCCCACCGACATCCACCATGAGGAAGGACGTTCGGCGGCCGAAGTGATCATGACCATCCTGCACGCTTACGGCAAATTTGACAGCAACAGCTACAAGATTTCCGGCGGTCTGCACGGCGTTGGCGTATCGGTGGTGAATGCGCTGTCCGACTGGCTCAAGCTCAAGATCTGGCGTGATGGCAAGGTACACGAGATGGAATTCCGCCGCGGCGATGCCGTCGCGCCGCTCACCGTCACCGGCCATACCACCCACCGCGGCACGGAAGTCACCTTCCTCGCCAGCGCTGAGACCTTTGGCACCGTCGAGTACCACTTCGACATCCTGGCCAAACGTATCCGCGAATTGTCGTTCCTCAACCGGGGCGTAGCCATTACCCTGATCGACAAACGCAGCGGCAAGGAAGAAAACTTCGCCTATTCCGGCGGTGTGGCAGGCTTTGTCAGCTACATGAACCGCAACAAGTCGGTGCTGCACCCCAAAGCGTTCTACAGCGTGGGGGAAAAAGACGGCATGACGGTAGAAGTCGCCATGCAATGGAACGACTCCTATCAGGAAAACGTGCTGTGCTTCACCAACAACATCCCGCAACGCGACGGTGGCAGCCACCTGACTGCGTTGCGCCAAGTGATGACACGCACGCTGAATCAGTACATCGAACAAAACGAAGTGGCCAAGAAGGCCAAGGTCGACACCACCGGTGACGACATGCGCGAAGGGCTGACCTGCGTACTCTCGGTCAAGCTGCCCGACCCGAAATTCTCCAGCCAGACCAAAGACAAACTGGTCTCCAGCGAAATTGGCCCGGTAGTCAACGAAGTTGTCAGCGAAGGCCTGAAAAACTTCCTGCTGGAAAACCCGACCGACGCCAAGATCATCTGCAGCAAGATCGTGGATGCCGCCCGCGCCCGTGAAGCCGCACGCAAGGCACGCGAAATCACCCGCCGCAAAGGCATCATGGACGGCCTTGGCCTGCCGGGTAAACTGGCCGACTGCCGGAAAAGAACCCGGCGCTGTCTGAACTGTATCTGGTGGAGGGCGACTCCGCCGGTGGCTCGGCCAAACAGGGCCGCGACCGCAAATTCCGTGCCATCCTGCCGCTCAAGGGTAAAATCCTCAACGTGGAAAAGGCCCGCTTTGACAAGCTGCTGCAAAGCCGTGAAATTGCCACACTGATTACCGCCATGGGCTGCGGCATCGGCAAGGACGAATACAACCCGGACAAACTGCGCTACCACCGCATCATCATCATGACCGATGCCGACGTGGATGGTGCGCACATCCGCACCCTGCTGCTGACCTTCTTCTACCGCCAGATGCCGGAGCTGGTCGAACGCGGCCACATCTACATCGCCCAACCGCCACTGTACAAGGCCAAATATGGCAAGCAGGAACGCTATCTGAAGGACGAATTCGAACTCAACCAGTTCTTGCTGCAACTGGCGCTGGACAAGTCCGAACTCACCCCATCAGAAGGCGCGGCACCGCTGGAAAACCACACGTTGGCCGAAATTGCCCGCCAATACCTGCTGGCCCGCGCCGTTATCGAACGTGAAAGCCGCGTGATCGACCATCTGGTACTGGAAGCCATGCTGAAAGTTGGCCGCCTGTCACTGGAAAGCCGGGCACAGGCACAGGCAACACTCGCCAGCCTCACTGCCGAGCTGCTTAAGCGGATGAAATTGGCCCGGAACTTTTGGCTGATGAAAAGAACGATGGCTGGATGCTCAAGATCATCCGCAAGCTGCATGGCAACGTGCTGGTCACCGTACTCGATCAGGACTTCCTGAATGGCAGCGACTATGCCGAACTGGCCAAGACCGGCGACCTGCTCAACGGGCTACTCGGCCGCGGGGCTACCGTCCGCCGTGGCGAAACCATCAAGCCGGTCAGCACATTTGGTCAGGCACTGGATTGGCTGCTGAGCGAAGTACGCAAGGGCATGAATATCCAGCGCTACAAAGGTCTGGGCGAGATGAATCCGGATCAGCTATGGGACACCACGATGGACCCGACCGTGCGCCGCCTACTGAAAGTGAAAATCGAAGACGCCATGAGTGCCGACGATGTCTTCACCACCCTGATGGGCGACAATGTAGAACCCCGTCGCGCCTTTATTGAAAGCAATGCACTGATTGCACGGAATATCGACGTGTAGGTGTGTTGTCGGGCGTCATAGAAAGTGAGACTTTCGCCAAAAGTGTGAGACTTTTTTGACGTATAAAGAGAGACCTTTTTGAATACGGACCTGTTTTCAAAAGGCATTAAAAAAGGGAACGCAGATGCGTTCCCTTTTTCGTTTAATGGCAAGTGTGATCAAAGACTATCGTCCTGCGTGGCGACCATCCAGACCCGTTTTAATGGCAGCTCAGCCTTGATGTCTTCATCCAGGGCGCTCGTACTGTTCGAATAGCTGTTCTAGTATTTCCTTTTGTGTCCATAGGCGCAACCGGAAGAACTGCGAGGCCAGCTCCTTTTGGACATTGCCCTTGAACCCGCCCCCGGGCAACGAACAGGCCTTGATCGGCATTGAACTTGGTCATGGCGCCCAATAGCTTGTCTACCGGTTCTCGCCCGATAGCGGTGTCTTCGGACTTCACCTCCACGCACAATCGCGGTGATGAAAAGCCAAGTGGGCCAGATCCCGCCAAGATATCAGCCCCGCCGTCAGCACCTTCTGGACTTCGGTAGGTGGTGTAGCCTTGGGCTTTCAAAATGCCTTCGACTAGTCGCGTCAGATTGTGCCCCTTAAATCGTGCGGATATCAATGCCGCTATCTGATCTCGAGCCAGTTGATCAAGATCAGTGTCCACCGTATCCACATCGCTTGTTGCCGTCGTAGCAGCTTTTACTGGCGCTGCCAACGTTTCAGCCTTCCAACCATTGGAACGCATCGCATTGATTCTCTGCTCGGCGTTATTACGTTGAATGCGACAAATCGTGAGGAATGCGCCGAATGAGTACAACAAGTCCTGACCAAAATACGATCTGGGAATGGCTTCGCCAATCCACTTAATGGATCGCCAGTGGAAAAATGGGTTCGGCCCTGCTTTCTCGGCATGGTAGTCACCAGTTAACTCACCGATATAGACCACAGGCTGGGTCTTTAGCGGCAGCACAACCAGATCCCCTTTTTGCATCTCATGCGCAAACGGCCAAACCTGGCTCACCCAATTTTGAATAGTTTTCGGTTTCTCATCCGCATAACGATGGATCATCGCAGCGGTCAGTTCAGACCGCTGCTGCAAGATAGACAAGTCAATATCCAATTCATCCCGGGTCACGTAGACGCGACTTTCCTGTATGAATTTCTGTTCGTACTCACCATGAGAGCCAGCACGAATGAGCCAAATTGCCATGAAGAATCCTTACTTTTTGGACGAAGTACCGCCCGGCAGTGGTAGCAGGCCAAGTTCCCGTAGAAACTTATTGTGCAGGTCGGTGGCGGCTTGGATTTTCTTATCCAAATCCATCAGTTCCGCATGCACCGCCGCCAGATCAATCTCTTCCTCAGCCTCAGCCGTGCTCACATAGCGCGAAATATTCAGATTGAAATCGTTCTTTTCGATCTCCTCCATACTAACGCGCCGAGAGTAGCGCGGCTCTTCCTTGCGGTACTGATAGGTATCGATGATCTTTTCAATGTGACCGATTGCACCCTCGGTCATCTCATTTGTCCGCAGCAGTTGGTTTTGTCGCTTACCCTTTTCAAAATATTCGGCAGCATTGATGAACAGTACGTCGTCGGGCTTCTTGCACTTCTTCAATACCAAAATGCATACCGGGATGCCAGTAGAGAAGAACAAATTGGCTGGTAGACCGATCACCGTGTCGATGTGGCCATCCTTGAGCAGCTTAGTACGGATGCGGGCCTCGGCGCCGCTACGGAACAGCACCCCGTGCGGCAGAATGATGGCCATCACTCCGTCTTGCTTCAGGAAATGAAAGCCATGCAGCAGGAAGGCGAAGTCTGCTGCCGACTTCGGCGCCAAACCATAGTTCTTGAAGCGAGCGTCCTCACCTAGTGCCTCGCTTGGCTCCCAACGATAGCTAAATGGGGGGTTGGCAACAATCGCATCGAATTTCGGCACCTTTGCCGGATTGGTCTCACGCAACATGTCCCATTCATTAAGCAACGTGTCACCGTGGAAAATTTCAAATTCCGAGTCTTTCACCCCGTGCAGCAGCATGTTCATGCGCGCCAGGTTGTAGGTAGTTATGTTTTTCTCCTGCCCGTGAATCTTGCCGATACCATGCGTCCCCATGCGGTGGCGCACGTTCAACAGCAAAGAGCCAGAACCGCAAGCAAAATCGAGCACGCTGTCCAAGTGCGAACGCTGGCCAGTGGAGGGATCTTGACTATCCAGAGTGACGATCGCCGACAAAATATCTGAAACACGCTGCGGCGTGTAAAACTCACCTGCTTTTTTGCCCGAGCCAGCTGCGAACTGACCGATCAAGTATTCGTAAGCATCGCCCGTGGTATCGCTATCGGTGGAGAATTGACCGAGACCCTTGGCGATCTCGGCAATGATCTTGCACAACCGGGCATTGCGCTCGGGATAGGACTTGCCTAGCTTATCGGAAGCTAGGTTGATCTCCGAGAACAGTCCCCGGAACGTACTGGCAAAAGACTCTTCCTCAATGTACTTTAAGCCATCTTGTAAGGTACTAAGCAACTCATCATCCTGAGTTCGAGCCATTTCCGATATGTTGGTCCACAGATAATGCGGCTCAATAACATAATGCACCTTGCGGCGCATTTGTTTTTCGAACTCAGACACGTCGGCTGCATTGTCAGCGTACCAAAACGATAGCGGGCTTAGACGATCATCAGGCTCCAGTTCCGGGTAGTCTGCACCTAGTTCTTTCTTTGCGGCCGCTTCATAGTTATCGGACAGATATCGCAGGAACAAAAAGGCCAGCATGTAGTCGCGGAAATCATCTGCATTCATGGCGCCGCGTAGTTGATCAGCAATAGCCCAGAGGGTCTTGCCTAGTTTTTGTTTTTCGAGATCAGTCATGGTGTACCTGCTGGCCCAGCAGCCGGTGCAGGCTGAGGGAATAAATCGGGGTTGAATGGGTAGCGATTCAGGAAGCCATCAAGAATCGTCTTGAAATGCTCCTTGTTCTCGTCTCCCATCGGCACGGGTTCAAACAAGGAATAGTCGCCGTGGCTCAGGATGTTGATGAGCCGGGCATGCAACACGCCTTCCGGGTCGTCAGCATCGTCGGTCGGGATACAGGCCGAGAACTTCGAGAAGCCATGGAAACTCGCTGACTTCTCCAGCACCGAACGCAGCATGTTGAAGTGGTAGGTGTACAGATCGCCCGACTGCGCTGCCTGGTACAGGTCTGTCAGCACCGCCACATGGTGGAAGAACGGAGTCGCCCCGGTGTAAGCCGGGTATATGAACCGTCCGTCTTGGAGCGCGACAAGAAGTGCGCTGATACCTTTTTCGACTTGCGAGCATCAAGCTCGTTATGCATCACATTGAAAAACAATGGATGGTGAGACGAAATGACCACCTTCAGCGGGTTGTCCGCCTTGTTCAACAGCTGCGCAAGGTGATTACCCACCGAGATGGCGTTGTGCTCATCGAGCGACGAAATCGGATCGTCGATGTAGACGTACTTCACCCAGCGGTAGGCCTCGATCTCCGGGTCCATCGCCAGCCGCATAATGGCGAGGAAGAAGCACCAGACGAATAGGTTCTCTTCACCGCGCGACACCTTGATGTTGTCGATGATCTGTCCGTCCACCGTACGCGAGAACCGTACCACCCATTCCTCGGTGTCGATGCGGAAATCGAAGTCCGCATAGCGCTGCAGCAGTGGCCGAATGCGGTTGTCCATCTCCAGCTCGGCCAAACCGGCGAAGAAACGCGAATCGGCGTTCAACGTCAACTTACGATCATTGTCGCCCTCGAGGTCGTTGTCCCAGTGAAAGAGATCTTCGGTGAAGGCATTGAAGTACAGAGTGTCACGCGCCTCGGCATCGGCGCCGCCGCCCTGCTTGCCTATGTCCTTGAAGGCCATGGACAAGCGGGTTTTGCCGGTGCCGTTGTAGGCGTAGAGGACGATGGTCTTCCTATTTGTCAGTTCGCTGCGCAGGTGAGTGGCTAGTGCTGGCAGATTGGCGAAAGTCTGTGCTGGTTTCATGCGTGCATCTCAAGCATGACCGGGAACAGCTGCTGCATAAGCCCCTTCTTGTGAATCTTAAAGGCGTCGATCTTCTGGCTTTGAGCGGCGATTAGATTGTCAAGGGAAGAAAGACAGCGTGCGATTTCCGCTTGTTCTTCTACGTGCTCTGGAGAAAGAAACTCAAGATTCTCAAAATCCTTCTGACCAAGTGTCTTGTTTCTACCGGCTCCTCCAGGAGAGGCTATTCCCAGCAGCTCCTTTCCCTTCTTTGTCAGGAAGAAATATTTAATGAAATCGACATTGGATTTGCTCTTCTGAGCGACGTACATGGGAAACCGATGGGAAGCAATCATTCCTTTTTCCTGCATTGACGTCACAGCGACAGCCTGCTCCCAAGCGAAAACGATGTTGACCACAAAGGCGTTTTCTTCCACCCAAAAGACTCGCTTGTCTCCCAGTGCCTTTCCGCTGACAAAATCTTTGTGGAATAAACCCTTCCCGTGAGATCGAATTCCTATCTCCTGATAAGTCGCGCCACTATCCACGTCTACCGGTTTTGTCGATCTTTTCAGCAGATCAGAAATCTTCCTTCTTTTCCATTCGCTTGCCTCCAAGAACTGTGGGAAGCGAAATCGAGGAATAGTTTCGTCCTCGCGGGGGAACAGATGTTGCATTAGGCCCCTTTTGTGGGCTTTGAGATTTTCTAGCTTCTCGACCTCCCTCTTGAATAGTTCGTCGATGGATGACAGGAAATTGGCTATTTTTATTTGTTCTGTGTCAGAAGGGACTGGGACGTCTAGTGCGAGAAACTTTTCCGGAGAAATTCGTTTGAGAGTAGTGCTTGTCCCAGTTCGCTCGATATTAAGGCGCTCGTAGCTTGCTTTTAGCCAATTCACGAAGAATGTCGAGGATCGGTTGGATTTGAACGAATACGCAGGCACGTCCGAGGACGAAGCGAATCCGTCGAGCGCATCCGGCACTATTCCGAAGGCGCCATTCAGCAAGTCGATCTTTGAGAAAACGAATTGCCCGGCTCTGCGATTGAAATAGTTCGCACCCCCAGTAAGGTTCGTCTTCTCATTCTTCACCACGCCATTGGCGTGCAGTTTGACGGTCAGGAGCCTGTTTTTGTCGAAGGCCTCTGTCTTCTCCGACGTGTCGGTGTGATCAAAGAAATCACGAACTCCGACCAGGTCCCGTGTCTCCTGAAACTCCGGAAATCTAAGCCGTGGTACCAGCGCCGACTTTTCGTTGTTCTGTTCGCTCATCACGCTTGTGCCCTCATTGCTCATACACACTCAGTCCTGAGATATCTCGTCCTTGCGCCAGTTTGTGTAACAACGGCGTCAGCTCTTCCATCAACGCCAATTCCTTCTGCGTGCGGGCCTTCCAGCCCAGATCCAGCGGTGCCATTAGCTCGCTCAGCGCTTCAGCATCAAAAATGTGGCGGCGCAGCACGCCATCGACGAAGGCTTGCAGGGCGTCGGCTCCCACGCCATGGCGTTGCGCCATCTCGGACAGCACCCGATTTTTCTTCTCCGCCTTAAAGCGATCAAAACCTTTGCGAATGGCGTCTTCGTCCAGGGCCCGCCCACGGGCAGCCCACGGATGTACTCGGCGATATCATCGCGGTCGTCGATGAACTTGGCATCGGCCTGGATCAGGCCGATGAGTTGCTCGCGATTCAAGGTCAGCTTGCCGGGTTTTTGCTGCGTCATGCGCGCGATCAGGCCCATGATGTAGTCGTAGTCGATCACCGCAGAGGCGAAGAGCACGAACTCGAAGTCGAGCTGCTGCACTTCGGGCGGGGTTTGGTCGCGGTCTTGCTGGGCCTTCAAGCGCTTGGCAGTCTCCGTGTACATGCCCTTGAAGCCGAGCATCTGGTCGGGTGGCACGATCTGAGTGATCTGCGTTTTCTGCTCTTCCGACAGGTCGGTGTATTGGTCCAGCTGCGTTTTAAGCCGCTGCACTTCTTTGAAGAGGTTGACGAACTGGCTGCGCACGGCATCGCCCTTCAGGTTGGCAACGTCTTCCGGGGCGTTCGTCAGCCCTTGTGACTGCATGAAGTCCGCCAGCTTTTGAGTGGCAGCTTGCAAGGTATCGATGACCTTGGGCGCCGGATCCACCAGCCAGATTTCACGCGGGTTGTTGGTCTTCTTGCCCGAGAACAGCGTGATGGCCTCTTCCACGGGCTTTTGCTGCTGGCGGAAGTCGAGCACATTGCCATAGGGCTTGCTGTCGTTCAAGACGCGGTTGGTGCGCGAGAAGGCCCTGGATCAGGCCGTGGTACTTGAGGTTCTTGTCCACGTACAGCGTGTTGAGGTACTTGGAGTCGAAACCGGTGAGCAGCATGTCCACCACGATGGTGATGTCGATCTTCTGGCTGTGCGGAAGGTCAGCATTCGGGTATTGCTGGTCCTTGATGCGCTTTTGCACGTCTTGGTAGGTACAGGTCGAACTCGGCAATACGGTGGTTGGTCCCGAAGCGCGCGTTGTAGTCGGCCATGATGCACGTGAGCGCGGCCTTCTTGCCTTCGGGGTCCTGCTGGTTGTCGGCCTTCTCCTGCGGCAGGTCTTCCTGAATCTGCTGCACGTCCTTGTTGCCTTCGGCAGGGGGAGAGAACACGCAGGCCACGTTCAGCGGGACGAAGCCGTCATCCTCAGCCTGCTTCTTGTCCTGCAGTTCCTTGAAGGCCTCGAAGTACTCGATGGCATCGTTGATGCTGGCAGTGGCCAGCACGGCATTGAACTTGCGCCCGTTGGTGGCGGCATCGTGTTTGGCCGGATGGTCTCGATGACCTTGGCTTTCGGCAGCCCCTCGCCAGGCTTAGGCGGCTTTTTGCCCTCGGGCTTGAAGAAGTCGATGTGGAACTTCAGGACGTTTTGGTCCTCGATGGCGTGCGTGATCGTG
This sequence comes from Paludibacterium denitrificans, assembly GCF_009707705.1. Taxonomy (GTDB): domain Bacteria; phylum Pseudomonadota; class Gammaproteobacteria; order Burkholderiales; family Chromobacteriaceae; genus Paludibacterium_A; species Paludibacterium_A denitrificans. Next base: position 1,331,414 of record NZ_WLYX01000001.1, read on the forward strand.
TATTCGTGCAGGCAGCGCTGGAACAGGTCATCCGTGGTGCGGTAGCTGGCCTGCTGGCCTTCGATCTGCACGGCCGTGGCGTTGTCCTTGAAGATCGGGGTGCCAGTGAAGCCAAACAACTGGGCCTTGGGAAAGAATTCCTTGATGGCCTTGTGGTTGTCGCCAAACTGCGAGCGGTGGCACTCGTCGAAGATGAACACCACTCGCTGTTCCCGCAGGGGCTCCAGACGCTGCTTGTAGGTCTCCTTGCCCTGCTTTTCTTTCTGCTTGTTGCGCTTGCTGTTCTCGTCCAGCGCCAAACCTAGCTTCTGGATGGTGGTAACGATCACCTTGTCGGCGTAGTCGTCTGACAGCAGGCGGCGCACAAGTGCTTCGGTGTTGGTGTTCTCTTCGACGCAGCCTTCCCGGAAGCGGTTGAACTCTTCGCGTGTCTGGCGATCCGAGGTCTTTGCGGTCCACCACGAACAAGCACTTGTCGATGTCCGGGTTGTCTTTGAGCAGGGTGGAGGCCTTGAACGAGGTCAGCGTTTTGCCCGAGCCGGTAGTGTGCCAGATGTAGCCGTTGCCGCAGTTCTGGTGGATGCACTCCACGATGGCTTTGACGGCATAGATTTGGTATGGCCGCATCATCAGCAGCTTCTGCTCGCTGGCGACCAGCACCATGTAGCGGCTGATCATCTGGCCCGAGGGTGCACTTGGCCGGGGAACTTTTCTGCGAAGCTGTCGAGCTGGGAGACCTTCTTGTTGTCTTCGCTCGCGAACTGGTAGACCGGCAAGAAGCGCTCATCCGCATTGAAGCTGAAATGCCGGGCGTTGTTGTTGGCGAAGTACCAGGTGCCAGTACGGTTACTGACAATGAAGAGCTGCAGGAAACACAGCAGCGTTTTGCCGTAGCCATTGCCGGGATCGGTCTTGTAGTCAACGATCTGCTGCATGGCCCGGCGCGGGCTGACAGACAGGGCCTTCAGCTCAATCTGCACTACAGGTACGCCATTAATAAGTAGCATCACGTCGTATCTGTGATGACTGTTATCGGTGTTCATACGCAACTGGTTGACGACTTCAAAATCGTTCTTGCACCAGTCCTTGATGTTCACCGAGGGTGTAGTTCAGCGGCGTGCCGTCGTCGCGCTCGAAAGCGTTAATGTTTCGTAGCGTCTGGGCGGCGTTGTAGACATCGGGCGTGATGATGCTATCCAGCAAGCGTTGGAACTCGCTGTCGGTCAGCCGTACTCGATTGAGCGCTTCAAATTTTCTTCGGAAGTTGGCTTCCAGAGCAGCGCGGTCGCGAATATCCTCGCGGTAGGTGTACTTGAGATCGCCAAGCTTAGCGATCAGGTCCTGCTCAATTTGGTGTTCTGTAGTCGTCATGAATCTTACCCTGCCGTTCTAATTGCGTTGACGTGGCAGGATGACCGCTTTTTGTGGCATATCAGCGCCATTCAATGCCCCCTCTCTTTAGATTCTCCGTGCAAGCTATCTGGTCTCAAGTCGTGACTACGCGCGTACTCGAGCACCGGGATTTCAATCATCGAAGCCACCGAACGGCGCTCGCGATCAGCCGCCAAGCGCAATAGCTGCTTGATCTCGGCAGAGGTACGGATAGACAGGGTTTCGTCCTTCAGGCGTGACATGGCGTCGTCTCGTCAATGATGTGCTGCAAATGTACTGCATTTTGCATAAAATTGATAGAGATCGGGCTCGCTAGGGGCACCCACGCCACAGTGGTATCACAGGTGGAATCGACGAAGGCTAGTGACATACATATATCAATAACTTGTTGATTTTAATATGTTTTTTGACTTTTTGAGTCGTTTAATTTAGGCTTTGGGTTGTTAAAACACCCCGATCCAGTTGAATGAGCCCCTTCGCCCACCTGCTCCACGCGCTACGGTTACAGCATGGCATCCGCCAGGCTGAGCTGGCCGCGTTGCTGGGATACGAGCAGAGCTACATCTCAGCTCTGGAGGTGGGAATCAAAGGGCCACCGACCGACGAATTTGTAGACCGCTTGGTACAAGGGCTGCAGCTCACCCAAGGTGATGAGGTGCGCTTGCGTGATGCGGTATCAGCCTCGCAGCGAAAGCTGGTCATAGACCGGGACACTCCAGAAGACGGCTACTGGTTGCTCAAAGAACTGCGGGAGCAGTTTGAATCTTTGTCGCCTGAGGCAGATCCGCATGCTGCGGGATGTGCTTCAACTGGGGCAAGAAAACGAGCCCGCCCAGAAAGACCCCGTTCGGCGGGTGCCTCGCCGGGACAGAATGCAGGAGGCTCCAATGTAAAAACGGGACAAACCTTTCGGCTTGCCCCGCTTCTTGGGGCACTTGCATACCCCGTCTAGACAACGCAAGTATCCACAGCGCCTCCTCGCGCGTCAAGCCGTTCCCCTCATAGCGATCTGTTTTTGTTCAGCTTTATTGCTGGACATGGGCGTACTTACGCCCAAAAACGGATGAATTGGCAAACGCATTGACGTTGGCGGGCATCGCTTTGCCGCCAGCAAGGAGCAGTCATGTCCACAAACATGTGGCGAGGACGCTGGTATGGCATGTCACCACAAGGTGATGCGCATCAGCGCGCCAGAGAAGTTGTCCGCCCCACCGGCACTATTGTGCGCGGTAAATTCCCGAGCCGAAAAAACGGCCGTATGGTTGACCATGAAGGTCTGCTTGAACTGGATGCCATCTACCTATTCGAGTGCAGCCCGGAAATTGTCCGATACCGCGAGCAGCCGTTAACGCTGACCTATCCTGATGGCCACCGGCTACGCCGGTATACACCAGATTTTGAGCTGGTGCTCCGCAGTGGGGAAATCATTCTGGTCGAGATCAAGCCAACGCGCAGCTTGGTCAATGATGAGGTTCAGCACAAATTGGCCCGGTGGCCAAGCACCTCGCCCATACCGGTCAGCGCTTTGCGGTTCTGACAGAGCAAGAGCTGCGCATGGCACCCGTGCAAAGCAATTTGCGTTGGGTTTATCACCAGACAGACCGGGTACCGGTCTCTGCCGAACAGATTCGCGCAGCACTGGCGCGCCACCAGTCGGCATTCCCACTCTCGATCAGCGCCGCTATTCAGACCCCGCCCAGCCCGAGGCTCAACCCTTTCAACATGCTGGTGAGCGGATGGCTGTACTGCCCAATCGATCAGGCGGTATCGCCTGCTACCCATCTTCATCTTATTCAGGAGGAAAACCATGTCTGGTTTCGCATTACGCAAGAGCATGACTTTTGAATGGGATGGCACGGCCTTCCGTATCGATAGGCTTCCATCCGATGGGTCAGCCTTGATAGAGCGTCTGTCAGATGGCCAGTTTTCAACAGTGAGCCGCCATCAACTGCTGCAGGCCTTTGGCGCAGGAAAAATCCGCACGCTGTCGCAGGAAAAGAACCAACCCACGGTCCCGGACCGTATTTTTATGGAGCCGCTGGCCAGTATTCCAGAACACCTGCAAAAGGAAGCCAGACGCCGTCACCAATATTTGCAAGCCATTGCGGATGCAGGTGTGGCGCCATCCTCCAAGATAGAGCTACGGGATGTGGTCACCGAGTGCGCAGAACAGATTGGCGACCTGAAGCCGCCGTCGCGAGCGACCATTTTCAGGTGGTATCGTAAGTTCATCCAGCAAAACGACACCCGCGCGCTGATCCCCAAATATCATCGGAGGGGTAATCGGCAACTTCGACAACCGAAGCTGATTCTTGATATGGCCGGGCAAGCCATCGAGGAGGCCTTCAAGCTTTCCCCTCGCGCGTCTATACGGCAGATCTATCATCGCTTGGTCGGCAAAATCGAGCTGCACAATCGCAAGTTGCTACCGATTGAGCACCTGAAGGTGCCAAGCGAGCGGACGGTTCACCGCATGGTGCAACAGCTCGAGGCTTTCCAACTGGTGGCATACCGCGATGGCAAGCTTGCAGCCAGTAAGAAATTTCGGCGCGTCCTCAACAGCGTCGAGACTTCCCGTATTCTGGAGCGAGTGGAAGTCGATCACACCCCGCTTGATCTGTTCCTGATCGACGAAGTTTCTGGATTGCCGCTTGGCCGCCCGACGCTGACCGTCATGATTGATCACTTCAGTCGGATGCTGCTGGGCTACTACCTCAGTTACGGCAATCCCTCCACGGCGGCGGTCATGGGTGCCCTGCGTCATGCCGTTTTGCCCAAAGAGTTGAGCCATGCCGCGATACCGGGGCTAACCATTGAAAACCAATGGGAATGCTATGGCCGTCCTGATGTGATGGTCCTTGATAACGGCATGGAGTTTCACAGCAATGACCTTGAGAGCGTTGCCTTCGATCTGGACATCCGCCTCCAGTATTGCCCGAAGCATGAGCCACGCTTCAAAGGTGTGGTTGAGCGGTACCTGAAGACCATCAATTATTTCTTCGCGCAACAGCTACCGGGCACCAGCATGGCAAGGCTGCATTTGCGCGGCGACTACGACCCGATCAAACACGCGGTACTGACCTTTGCTGAGTTCAACCATCTTTTCCAAAAATGGGTGGTGGATGTGTATGCCGCCACACCACATCGAGGGCTACATGGGCGATGCCCACGTGATGTGTGGAAGGACGGATTGCAACATCGCGAACCTGAGCTTCCCGAAAGCCTGCAGGCCTTGCAGTGCAGGATTGGCCAGGTTCAAGAACGTCGTCTGCGGCCTGACGGCATTCAACTCAATGGCATTCGTTACAACGGTGACAGCCTGACCAGAATCTTGCAGAGCTATGGGCCGGGGTGAAGGTCAGAGTCCTGTTTGACCCGAACGACTTGGGTGAAATTCAGGTGTGGGGGCCCGATGATGAAGCACCGGTACAAGTTCTCGCCCTGGATCAGAAGGGGACGCGAGGCCTGACCTTGACCCAAAACGAACTCATCCGCACCGCCATGCGGGAAAGCGGAGCGGAGAAAGACGATCCATCCGCTCGCCAGCGCGCCCACTATGAAATTGCCCAGTGCTGTTGACCAATTGATGGCCAGCCGCAAGCAACGTGATCGCCGTCGTGCGGCCAACATCCGGGGTGCCAATAGCCATCAACCGGAAAAATCCTTATCACCGCCGCCCCAGCCTTCCAAGCCTGTTTTGAAGGTCGTGACCCAAAAGTTAAAACCGACCGCAGAGTCTTCCGGGGCAGCGTCACCCCCTATGCCCCTGCTGCCTGCATTCCAGCTGAAGCGTAAACAAGGAGGTACGCCATGAACCTCCGAGAAGTGGCTGCACAGCTACAACGTTTCGACGAAGACTACATCCCGTTCCCACCCTTTGTCGCAGCACTGGATGCTATCGAAAGCCATTTGACGCTGTTTCGAGAGTCCGGCCTGGTCCAGAACCTGCTGGTGCTTGGTGAGAGTGGCACCGGCAAGAGTAGTTTGTGCCGATGGCTGACAAACAAGTATCCGAAGGTGATCGCGACTGATCGGGACATTCTGCCTGTGTTGTTTGTCTCCATTCCCCCGGGCGGCACGGTTCCCAATCTTGCAGAGTCCATCTTGGCGGCGCTCGGCGACCCCGATCCGAGTCAGGGTAAGAATTCCGTCAAAACCGCTCGGATCGTCAAGCTATGCGCGCAATGCAAAGTCGAGTTGTTGCTGCTGGACGAAGCACAACACCTGCATGATCGGGGTCAAGCCGGGACCCACTATTACGTGGCGGACTGGCTCAAAAGCCTGCTCGACGCACTACAAATTCCGGCTGTATTTTTGGGCTTGCCACGGCTCGAAACATTACTGCAAGTGAATGAACAGCTTCGTCGGCGTTTTACCCAACGGCTTCACCTGTCTTTGGGCCAAGGAGAAGCGGCAGACATCCACCATGAAAGTCTTCAGTTGTTCGTCTCGCTGGGTGCCTGTCTATCCATACCACTGACGCCAGCACCTTTCAGCTGGGATGAGCTGGGCATGCGAATTTTCTTTGCCAGCGATGGCCGTGTTGCCTATGTCAAAAAGCTGCTGGCAGGCGCCTATCGTCAGGCACTGGAAAACCAGCTGCCTGTTATTGACCCGCCGCTACTGGCGCAAATTTTCAGGCGCGATGTATGGGTGCAGGGAGTCGGTGCGCTAAATCCATTCGAACAGGATTTTGAATTCAGACGTTTGGACCGAGGATTTGAGCCTTTCGAGCGTGGCACCCACTACACATCGGGGAAACGCGGGAGGGAGGCACCATGACGCCTTTCGCACGTTACCCGGTTCGCCCCGTGGTTCAACCGGGAGAAAGTCTGGCTGGCTACCTATATCGGTTCTACAACGACAATCACCATAAGGTACCTGCGCCTGCCTTGGCTGCCGCGATGCAGATGTACCAAGGCAGTGAGGCAAAGCAAGCTACGGCCAACAGTATCCTGTCGGTCTTGTTCGGCAAGGTCGCTCACCGGATGCACGCTACTGGCAGACACATCAATTATTGCCAAGCGCAACGGGTCACGTTCAGTCATCACCCGCACCCCAAGCCCGAGGCCGCTACCCAGTTCTGCCCAGCGTGCATTGAAGAACGGCAAATTCACAAAGCGCTATGGGAATTGCCATTCGTTGAAGCCTGCCCGGTTCATGAGACAGCTTTGCTGGAATCTTGCCCCACATGTGACCGCCCCTACACCTGGTCGAGCCTGAACCACGACTGGGCATGCCGGTGCGAAATCCCTATTTCAGAACATACTTGCCCACGCGCCTCACGCAAACAAGTCCAACTGGCCCGGTTCATGGCACGGGTAGACAGTGCGTGGTCGACCGGAGAACGGCAAAGCGATCGACGATTTCTCGCTGGTCAATTTACACGCTGCCCTCGTCTGGCTGGATGAGGCCGTCAAGACTTGCCTCAGGGTATGGCCTGCAGGAAAAGACCGACCAAACTGGGGGCCAGCTCAACGCCTGAAATTCTCATTGCGAGTACTGTCAGGGCCAGAGCAAGAGACGCTGCGGATTTTACGCCGTCTACTGCTTCGCCATTGTTTTCCAACTGGGGAGTTCCCTCTCGTTGCCGCCACATTCCCTAGCTTGCTCAATACTTTCGAGCAATTGCTGGCAACAGCCTTACACAGTGGCAATCTCTTAATCCAGCAGCTTGGACAAGGACTCCAGTGCGATGATAGGTACTGCCCGGATCAAGCCCGATGCACTAGGTGGTATCTATCGATCAGCACGGCTCTCGGATATCAACTGGACCTCTGGCAGGGTTGCCTTATCCATATGGTGGGCAAAGCTTGTTCCCATATTTATCAGCATGCCGCCGGTCGATCGGTACCGCGATCTCGAAGCAAACCAACCAGCCAAGAACACGCTGATCACAGGCATCCTTAATAGCTGGTGGGCGGCAGCAAATACCAAGAGGCAACACCCCCGGTTTGATCTGCTATGTCAGAGGTGGCAAGTGAGTCACACCATCAAACACGAGATCAACGCCGATGAAATTCTGGAGGTACTGGCCAGCTACCTTGCGACGCTGCGGGCCTCGGAGCTGCATTTCATCTTGGATTTGACCAAGGAGTGCATGAATTTCGGGGTCGAAGCATGTGAGGAGGCAGTGTCATGACGAGAATAACTGCCTCTGCACCAATCATTCCTGTCGTTCGTCCAAAGCCCGAACCTGGCGAGGCACTGGCGGGCTACCTTGCCCGCGTGGCTGCAGAAAACGGCTTTGAGAATGGCAGGACACTGTGGTCAGCGCTGTTCAAAAGTATGGTGGGCTACCAGCAAGAACCGTTGACCAGTTTCCTCGAGGCACTGGATCTTTCCGCCCGTGAGCGTAGCCTGCTCGGTGGCCCATCGCCACGCTATTGTCGCTCACCAAGCACCCATACCTTCGGCCCGGGCCGCGCCATGTTCAATCTGGATTATCGACGCTGGTGCCCCTTGTGTACCGCGACAACGGAATTTATTAGAACCGAATGGACATTGAAGTTCTTCTGCGCGTGCCCTGAGCATGGTTGCTGGTTGGTATCGACCTGCTCAGAATGCGGACAGCGCTTTCACATGGACAGTATCCAGTTCCGTCGATGCCAATGTGGCGCAAGAATGGATAGTTCTGGTATCGACTTGGCACCATCCGCAGTCATCAAACTCATGGCAGCTTTACGTGGCGCCATGTATCAAGAGGCATATCCTGGCTTGCCAAACCTATCGTTGCAAGACTGGTGCCGCTTGCTGCTCTACCCGGGCAGTTCGCTCCAGACCAGCAGCCGAAACGTCCAGGGCAGATTGCCAACCTTGCAGACTTGCTGATCGCAAAGGCTATCGCCACGAACATCGGCCAGTTACTCGATGACTGGCCAGTCAATTTCAATGCGCTTCTATCATCTATCCAAGCCCAGCAAGGACAGAGCACCAGCCTACGCAATAGCTTCGGCGTTCTGCACCGAGTGCTCTATCAAGACCTTGCTGGTACGGGGTTCGACTTCATACGCGTCGCTTTTGAAGAGTATGTAAATCTCAACTGGTGGGGGCTAGTTTGCCGTAGGCACAAGGGTTTCAACCCCAAAACACTTACTGCGCATCCCCGGCTAGCGTTGAAGGAAGCTGCAAAAATTTGTGATACCTCCCTCGCGGTGATCAACCACCTGATCGACGCAGGGAAAATTCAAGTCGATGAATACGTTTCCGCTTCGGGGCGACGGACACGCTCTATCCATCAATCTGATCTGCCAGAGCTGAAGAAACTCGCAGCAGGTTTTCTGTGTATGGCTGACGCTTGCACATTTCTCGGCATACCTGAGCGTCGCGTGCATGAACTGATCCTTGCAGGGAAAATCACGCCGCTTGCCAGTCCTGGCGAAACACGCAGCGCGCGTTGGTATCTACCGAAGTCAGCGCTGCAATCCTTGATGTTTTCAGGCTCTGCGTCGACTCCGGCCGACGCGATAGCTATTTCATCGGTACTTCGAGGTGGCCGATTGGACGATGGAGAATTTATCGCCATCGTTAACGGGCTGCAGAACGGCGAGCTATCAGCGGTGGGGGTTGTATCTTGCCCTATTGGCCGGGTCGCCGTCTCAAAGAAAGCCCTCGACGAGTTCAGGTTGCGTTGGGCGATTCAGCACCATCGCAGCCTCAGCATTGACCAAGGCCGCCGACTTGTTGGAGTTGAAGCAGCAAGTCACTTACCAACTTGCAAGACTTGGTTTGCTCCGAACGGACGAAGATCCTGACGGCCGATTGGCCGTCTCAATGGCTCAGATCCAGCGGTTTCAGCGCAAGTACACATCTTTGCAATCCATTGCCAAGCGCATGAACACGTCCCCACGCGCCGCTCTTGCGCGCATTTCGGCCACACCAGTAGCCGGACCTAGCATGCACAACTGCCGCCAGTATTTCTTCAGGCGCACGGATGTGGCGGAGCTGCTTGAGGATCAGTAGCCGGGGCGCGGCACTGGATTGATGCCCATCGCCGAATGGGCGCACCGTACCGTCTGGCAGCTCCTCCATCAGTACACCGTTTTCTAGGAAGTGCGTAACAATTCCTTTGCTACGCAGGCTTTCTCTCGCCTCCGTGCTGGCTTCTACTCCTGCAACTACCCACTGATGAATATCTGTTTGCATGATAAGAACTCAACATGAAATAATGACAAATAGATCATTGTATATAAGTGAATTTATACCAGACTCGACTCCAACCAACATTCGAAAAATTTGAGAGAACCCATGAGTAAAACGACACAACCACATAAGGCACCTACCGAAAAAGAAGAAAAACCATCCAAGGTAAGTCAGCTTATTACTGAAAACCCATTCAAAGCATTATCAATAGGGGCGTTGTGCTGGGGTAGCTTATTGCTTTTTTTGTTCTTCAATAGAATTGGCTACATGCCTGATGTCAACATAGAATCAATAACTTCTGTTCTTTATGCTTTATCTTTACTAGGATTTACTGTATCAGTATACACAATGCTCGTAATGGTGCTACCCGGTCTTTTTCTTGCGCAGGCAAAGACAGCAACAGAGGGGGTCTCACTGGGGCATCTGATATGCATCTGCATGGGCGCAGCTCTTATATGGGCGATTTGCATGTGCAAAATATTGGACGTACAAATTGGATCGTGGCACATCAGTTATCTATTTGCATGGGTGTCCGGTATTGCTATCGCCTTAGTAGCGCCAATCATTGGCATGTGGATCAACCATAAGTGGCCTCCTGAGAATTCAGCAGAGGCTGAAGGCAACACTCCACGCTCAAAAAAATGGAATCAAAAAGATAATAAACGGGAAATTTATTTCTGGTCAGTTGGATCTCTCGGAGTGTTATTCGTTCTTCTCTTTATATCTCTACTGTTCATTGGTGTATTAGGACTCGGCGGCTCCATCAGAACAGCAACCGGATGGCAGGCTACAATTCAAATCACAATGTTGACGTTTTTGATTGCTTTTGTTTCTGCCCTTATTGCAGGAGTGAAGCCGACAGAGACAGCAAAAATAACCCTGATTTTCGCCCCAAGTGTTTTATTCATTGTTCTCAGCGTCACCGGAAGTTTTTCAGCCATTCCGATGATTGCAGTAAAGAGTTTGCAGCTTGGTGAAATTAGCGCAGCTAGAATAGCCATCTCTGGCAAAACATGCAATGAAGTCAATCAGGCTTTAGGCCAGAAGGTATGTGTGTCAGGAGGCGCGGACGAACCAACTGCGATATGTCCCGTCTCTATAAAATCTCGAATTGGTGGGCAGATTGTTTTAGAATTCTCTCGGCTCGCCGACAGTATAGACGACAAAAAAATCATCATGTCAATTGGGTGACGACTCAAGGGGAGATCGAAGGAAAAACCGGGAGAAGAATAAATCGCCGAATCATTCTCGACAAATCTAAATTATTAAGCTGGCAGCCTTTAAGTAGCATTGATGAGGCAGATGCCGAAAACTTAAAAAATGCATATATCACACCCCATGTCGCTACATGGTTAGACTATGCGCAGGTTGTTTCAGATCCGAAATCGCCACCTCGCAACAAAAACATTGAATCAGTAATAAATGAGCGATGCGGCGAATTCATTGCACCCGAAAAATCAGACAAAAGTGAGACCAAAGCAAGCCAATCTAAAAATTCAGAAAAATAAATCTACTGGAAATTCAGACAACATCAATCAGCATTGATGAGATTCCGGCGATCACGGATGCTTTCGATCAGGTCTCACTTTTTCATGTTTACCTAATAGAAAGTCTCATTTTCTACGTCGAACTTATCATTCCTTGCTATCACAGAAATTGAATTTTGCCTGTGATATCATAGCGTGCTGGTCTCAAGTTTTATGTCATCCGACATGTGTCGGGTGACACCAAAAGTGAAAATTGTGTCAGGTTAGTGAAAAAATACCGACGCAATTAATGAAAAAGCCACCGGGAGCGGTGGCTTTTTTCGGCCATTGCCGCCGTTCGGCTTGCTTACCTGATCGGTCGGCAATGAATCGGTTACCTGCCACTCGACCGAGAATCGCTTTGAATGTCAGCTTCGCAATCCGCCGAACTCACACCACTGCCCCTGAACAGCCACTTACCCTTTCAATCAGGCCGCGTCTGCTTGACAACTTTTTTCTGTCATTGGTCAGAACTTGCACGGGTCATCGGTCGCTCATGAGCTAGGTTAGCTGCAGCTCCGGGCATTTCTTTATGATAATATCATCATTTGTCAATCGGTGAGGGTTATAAACCCTGCCACCAATATAAATTTTTATATGGATACCACTGCCCGTATAAATATTGTTAGGCAAAAGGAGTGTTATGCTAATTTCGCGTGCTGAGTTGATTAAACAAGGCGTTATGCAAGGAACATTTCCTAAGCGTCTATATAAATACCGCCCTCTTGATGGCGGAGAAGGTGAAAAATGGTCGTTGGCTATTCTGGAGAAATCCGAATTTTGGTTTGCCAGCGCACCAACATTCAATGATCCATTTGACTGCAATCTTTCTGAAGTTCTTCAACATAGCGAGAAGGACTATGAGGCGTACCTCACAGAGTCAGGCCTTACTCCAGAGCAGAAATCGAACATCTACATGAGAATGGCCGAGGACCCGTCATATATAAGAAATAAAGCCATTAAAAATAGGGAAAAAGTTATAAATTCAAAAGGGATACTTTCGTTATCCTGCAACTACGATCAAATATTGATGTGGTCCCATTACGCCTCCAGCCATACCGGAATGGTCATTGGGTTAGACCTTCTGGAAGACCCTGAATTCTTTGTAACTCCATTGCGTGTCTCGTACGTTGACGAGTATGAGCCACTTGACTACTTCGCAGATCAGAAGGGAACCATCGAAAAAAACATTACGACTAAATCACTGAGCTGGGCGTACGAGGAGGAAATGCGTATTTTTAAGAAATCTTTTGGAACGCACTCAATTGTACGGCAGGCAATTAAAACAATCCACTTCGGGTGCAAAACACCTGATGAAAAGATGCATGAAATTATCAAGAATTGTGCGGGATGGGGCCTAAGCCACGTGCGCTTCTACAAGGCCTCGCAGGCGCATGGCGCCTTTAAACTGACGTTTGATGAAGTTCATGGCTAGTTTGCCCGGCAATTCGCTGCTGAGCTCAAACTTTGATGGCAGCTTTTCTATTAACACCGGCCGTTCGTCTGCCAGATAGTTGATTATTCCCTATGTCCGCAACTGTCCGAGAGTAGACCTTTGGCAAACATCTGATCAACTTCTGCAATGGCCGACAATTTGCCACTGCCACATCTTGCTTCTCCCCCCTCGGCACGCCTTTGAGTGCATTTCGTCCCCTCCGTACAAACACCTACTCTCGCCACGGTGTCTTGCCCCATCCATGTCGTCGGCATAAACTCGCGCTTTCAACCGTTCGTGAACACTCACGTCACCCGACGTGACAAGACTCCATGGATCTGTCTGCCCTGCTCGCCAGCTTCGCCAGCGCCTTCACCCAGCACCAGCGCCTGCTCACCCTGCAGCTCGAGGCCCCATCGCTCAGCGCCGAATCGTTGTTGCCCCACGCGCTGGACGGCCGCGAGGGCGTCTCCGAGGCCTATCTCTATCAGCTCACCTGTCTGTCTCCCGATACCCATCTTGAACTCAAGTCGCTGCTCGGCCTGACCGCCCGGCTGGGGGTACAGGAGGCCGATGGCCGGGAGAGTATCCGCTGTGGCGTCGTCTCGCGCGCCGAGTTGTTGGGCGCCGATGGCGGTTTCGCCAAGTATGCGCTGACCCTCGAGCCGCCGTTTGCCCTGTTGCGCCACCGCCGGACTTCACGGGTGTTTCAGGATCTGACCGTCCCGGAGATCGTGACGCAGATCCTCCACGAGCATCAGGCCAATAATGCCGTCTTTGCCCAGGTGCAGACGCTGAGCTTTCACACCCAGCCAGCCGCTCCCCGCCGGTATTGTCTGCAGTACCGCGAGAGCGATTTCGATTTCATCGTGCGGCTGTTGCAGGAAGAAGGCTATGCCCGGCGTTTCGAGCACCACGACGGGGAGACGCCACAGGTGGAACTGGTGGTGTTCGACGATCCTTACAGCCTGCCCGCCGCGCCGTTGGAGCGGGTGCGCTATCACCGTCGTGATGCCACCGAGGACGAAGACGGGCTGACCGACTGGTCGGCCAGCCGTCAGGTGGTCGCCAGTCAGGTGGCGTTGGCCAGCTTTGACTACCAGCCGGTGGCGACCCAGCACAGCCTTGACCAGAGCCGTATCGATCAGGGGGCACGCGGCGAGACGCTGCAATCCACCTTGCAGGACTACGATCCGCAATCGCTCCACTATGCCAATGACGCCGATCAGCTTGGCCAGTATGCCCAGCTGCGCCAGCAGGCACACGATGCCCAGTGCCAAGACCTTCAGCGGCAGCGGGTCAGTCCGTGGTCTGTGTGCTTAAGCCAATGGTTCCGGCTGGATGATCATCCGGCGCACGAGGGGGACAGCCGTGAGCAGCGTGAATTCGTGGTTACCCGGCAGACCTTCCGGGCGCGTAACAACCTGCCCGTCGACCTGCAGGGGGCGCTGTCCGGCCTGATCGGCCAACCCGAGGCGGATGCGGCCAAGTCGCCGTTCGAGACCGAATTCACCGCCCAGCGGCGCGGTCTGCCGCTGACGCCAGCGTATGCACACAGCGAGCTGGCCCGACCGACCTCCCGGGGGGGTACAGACCGCCACGGTGGTCGGCCCGGCGGGTGAGGAGGTGTATACCGATGCCCGGGGGCGCATCAAGGTGCAGTTCCACTGGCAGCGGCCAGACGAACACCCGACCCTCGGCGCCAATCTCGATGACCAGTCCTCCTGCTGGCTACGGGTGGCCATGCCCTCGGCTGGCGCTAACTGGGGGCACCAGTTCATTCCGCGCATCGGTCAGGAAGTGCTGGTCGACTTCATCGAAGGCGACATCGACCGCCCGGTGATTGTGGGCGTGCTGTACAACGGTAGTCATGCCACCCCGGCCTTTAGCGGCGCCGGTGCCCTGCTTACCAACAAGACCCTGTCCGGCATCAAGTCGAAAGAACATCAGGGTGGGCAATACAACGAACTGCTGTTCGACGACACCCCCGGCGAAGTGCGGGCCAAACTCAGCAGCGAATCCGGCAAGACCCAGCTCAACCAGGGCTTTCTGACCCAGCCGCGCACGAACGGCAAAGCCCAGCCGCGCGGTAACGGCTTCGAACTGCGGACCGACCAGCACGGCGCGATCCGCGCCGCCCACGGTCTGCTGCTCACGACCGAGGCACAGAACGGGGCCAGCTCCCACAGCTGGCACGGGAACACGTGCAAAGCCAGCTCGATGCCGCCCTCAACCTGAGCCAAAGCCCGGCCGACACCGCCAGCGCCCAGTTGGCCGACCGCATGGAAACCGGGCCGGAGGCCATCAATCCGGACAACAGCGCCGCCGGAAAGAAAGACAGCGGCCACCTGCAACACCACGTCGCGGCCCTCAAAGCCCGGGAAGCCAGCAACACCGATAAAGAGGGCAAGACCGCCAAAGACCAAAGCGGTCAGCAACCCTTGCTCATCCTGTCCGGCCCGGCCGGTATCGCCAGTGCCAGTGAACAAAGCCAGACCCTCAGCGCTTAAGCACCAACCTTAACCTGATCGCCCAGCGCGACAGCAACCACACCACCGGCCGCCGCTGGCTGCACAACGTCGGCCAGCACATCAGCCTGTTTGTGGCGGGGGTGAAGGACAAGGTGGCGCTGAAGCTGATTGCGGCCAAAGGCAAGGTACAGGTGCAGGCGCAGAGTGGGGAGATGGAGCTGACGGCGGACCAGGATGTCACCGTTACATCGTGTAAGGGCAAGGAGGTATTCAACGGTAAGAAAGAAATCCTGCTAACTAGCGGTGGCGCATATGTGCGGATCAAGGACGGCAAGATCGAGCTGCACGCCCCCGGCACCGTCACCTTCCAAGGAGGCAGCCATGATTGGAGTGGTCCGGATAGCATGACGATCCCTATGCCGGTTTTTCCGAATACCGTATGCAAGTCCTGCATGGCTAAAGCTTTTAATCAGGCCAATCCATTGGTGGCAGCCAAATGATGGCCCATCTGATGCAAAAAAATCCTACTCCAGAAGAGTGGTTGTTCTTGGTGCAAAGCCATTCCGAGGCCCTTGGCTTGTCTTGGCTGGATTTAATCGTCGATCAAGCTGGGCTGGGTTCTGCATGGCAGTCGCGCATTGATGCTCTCTGCCCCCCAAAGATGCTATTGAACGACACTCCACATGCCGATGCGGCAGAGGAAGGCCCTGTGCTGGTGCGCGTCAGCCACGAGCACACGGGCTCCGGCCTGCTGAAATTGCTGCACCGATGGCATGGGCAACCAAGAGTCCTGGCGCTACTGAGCCCTTGGCATTTCGAGGATCTGGCCAGCAACTGCACGTTTTGCCTACAGGCATCATGGGACAAAGGCCTACAAAAAGGTGTGCTCCGCTATCACGATCCTCGTCTGTTTGGTGCCGTGGTAGATACGCTGGATGATGTCGGTCGTGGCCTGTTGTTACGTAGTGCGCGGCAATGGCATTGGTTGGACCGCGATGGGCACGCCCGCCTACTGGACGCGGGACAATGGCACACCCCCTCGCCACAGCAATGGCCTGACGAAGCCCTTTCACTGAAAAGCGCACAAGTCGACACGCTGGCCAGCTGGCATATCGCCGAACTCTGGCGACAAAACCACTTGTTGATACCGGACGAATACAACCTGACCTCGGAAGAGGAGCTGATCACACGACTGGCACATGCTCACCAAGCTGCGGACAAGGCAAAAGTGTGGTCCGAATCTGAACGCCTGCCTTTCGTGGATGCCATTTTGAAAGACACGCGTGTATGACTCGTCTATCCACCTTGTTATCGCAGGGAGCAGTGAGTTTGTTGCTATTGCTGATAGTCCTGACCACCGGCTGTCAAGGCATGGCTAAAGACGCGACCACCGGGATAGATGGCCGAGTGGTCAATGCCGACAAAAGCATCCATATTCTCTGGGCAAGGATGAATGGCAGCGGAGTGAGCGGCAGTGGTGGGGATGAATGCTGCATGAGCATCCCGGCAAAATGGAGACCGGGCATGACCGCAGAAATCACCTGGAAGAAAGATCCAAGTCCGGGGATAAACCCTGACGGATCAAGAAAACCCAATGCCCCTGGTTCCTTCGTAACCCCTGAATGGAGCAAGTGGATGGATGCCCATGAGAAAAATTACCGGGTCATGAAGAAAACCATTTTCATCTCCAAATATGATGATATTTGCAAGGTAAACTTTGTTTTCCTCCCCTGCGATGATCCCCGAGTCATTATCGACTGCGATGCCCAGAAT
Organism: Paludibacterium denitrificans; assembly: GCF_009707705.1. Classification (GTDB taxonomy): domain Bacteria; phylum Pseudomonadota; class Gammaproteobacteria; order Burkholderiales; family Chromobacteriaceae; genus Paludibacterium_A; species Paludibacterium_A denitrificans. The sequence continues at coordinate 1,348,153 of NZ_WLYX01000001.1, forward strand.
AAGCTCTTTCAAAATATGCCCGGCGGGCAGAATTATGATCCGGAATTGATTCGTCGCTTAGGTGGGCAAACTATTTGCCAAAAGCCTGCTTAATTATCGTGAATTCCGGTGCAGACCTTAACTCATTCGAGCTGCCATCCATGGGTACCAAGCCGATATCTCATCTTAAAATTCATTTGTTCAGGAAACCTTGCTAAATCTGGTTTCGAACCTTCTCATCAGGCACTACGCAATGATCAAACACCATATCGCCGTAACGGGCCTCGCCGTACTGGCCGGGCTAACGGGTTGTCAAGGCATGGCCAAAGAAGCGACCAAAGGGGTTCCGGGCCAAGTGGTCAATGCCGACAAAAGCATCAGTATTTTGTGGGCAAGGATGAATGGCAGCGGAGTGAGCGGCAGTGGTGGGGATGAATGCTGCATGAGCATCCCGGCAAAATGGAGACCGGGCATGACCGCGGAAATCACCGGAAGAAAGATCCAAGTCCGGGGATAAACCCTGACGGATCCAGAAAGCCCAATACCTCTGGTTCCTTCGTAACCCCCGAATGGAGCAAGTGGATGGATGCCCATGAGAAAAATTACCGAGTCATGAGGAAAACAATTCTCCTCCCCAAATACGAGAATACATGTGGGGCAACATTTATCTTTCTCCCCTGTGATGATCCTCGAGTCATTATCGACTGCGATGCCCAGAATAAGCTCTTTCAAAATATGCCGGCGGGCAGAATTTTGCTCCAGAATTGATTCGTCGCTTAGGTGGGCAAACTATTTGCCAAAAGCCTGCTTAATTATCGTGAATTCCGATGATGGCCTTAACTCATTCGAGCCGCCATCCATGGGTACCAAGCCGATATCTCATCTTAAAATTCATTTGTTCAGGAAACCTTGCTAAATCTGGTTTCGAACCTTCTCATCAGGCACTACGCAATGATCAAACACCATATCGTCGTAACGGGCCTCGCCGTACTGGCCGGGCTAACGGGTTGTCAAGGCATGGCGAAAGAAGCGACCACCGGAATAGATGGCAGAGTGGTCAATGCCGACAAAAGTATCAGTATTTTGTGGGCAAGGATGAATGGCAGCGGGGTGAGTGGCAGTGGTGGGGATGAATGCTGCATGAGCATCCCGGCAAAATGGAAACCGGGCATGACCGCAGAAATCACCTGGAAGAAGGATCCTAGCCCTGACGTAAACCCCGACGGATCAAAGGAGCCCAAATACCATGGCGCCTTCGTAACCCCCGAATGGGAAAAATGGATGGAGGCGCATAAGAGAAATTACCGGGTCATGAAGAAAACTATTCTCATCCCAAAATATGATGATATCTGCAGAGTTAGCTTTGTCTTTCTTCCCTGCGATGACCCTCGAGTCATTATCGACTGCGATACCCAGAATAAGCTCTTTCGAAATATGCCGGGAGGGCAGAATTATGATCCGGAATTGATTCGTCGCCTTGGAGGGAAACGAGTATGTCAGTAAGACTTGCCCCAATTTACCCTGAGAAGGGTTATTTCCCCACCAAGGTTACCAACGTGCTAGCACAGCGCCGTGCGCAACAACAGGAAATTGCCGAGAGCTGCATGGAGGAACGCGCCGCAGGCAAACCGGCCCCCTGTAATCAGGTATTGAATATCAGCCTGTTTTTTGATGGCACGAATAACCATGGCGATTCCGATGATGCGGCTAATCCAATCTGCAGCAGTAATGTTCGCCGTCTTTATCATGCTTCAATCGGTGATTCGAAATCGCAGGCTAGCGGCTACTACCGCCACTATATGCAAGGCGTTGGTACCCAGTTTGACCAAATTGGTGAAACGGGTCCCTCATCTGGGGGCTTGAGTTTTGCCAGTGGCGGCGAACGGCGGATATTGTGGGGGCTGACCCGGCTGATTGACTCCTTGCAGCAAAGCCTTGCCTGTGGATCTCTCGCTAAAAATGAGGCAATGGATATCATCCAGAAGATGGAGTTTACCTACGAGCAAAACGGTAAAGGCTTCATGGTGAAAAAGTCCACGAGCAAGGAAGATAGGCGGGCGGCCATGGCCGAGGGCATGGCCAAGGTGTTACAGGCCAAGGCGGATTACAAGCCCACTATCCTGAAAATAAAACTGTTTATTTATGGCTTCTCACGTGGCGCCGCCGAGGCCGGGCGTTTCTCTGGCGATTGGACGAACAGATGGAGGGCAACAATTTTTTTGATATCCCTTTGACCGTAGAGTTTCTTGGGGTATTTGATACCGTCGCTTCGGTCGGCGTGACAGAGTTGTTTCCGGGGGCACAAGGACATATAGATTGGGCCGATGGCACCATGCAGTTACCAGCGCGAAGCTGGATAAAATGTTGTGCCCATTTGGTCAGCGCTCACGAGCAACGGCTGTGCTTTCCAATGGATTCTGTTGGCACTACCACAGATGGAGCTTACCCATCGTGCGTCAAAGGCGAATGGGTCTATCCGAGGAGTGCACAGTGACGTGGGCGGAGGCTACTCACCCACGGATCAAGGTAAAGCCCGCGAGGGGCAGGGGATGTTGCTTTCGCAGATTCCCTTAAACCATATGTACCGGCTAGCATTTAATGCCGGAGCGCCGTTGAAAATCAATTCCGCCTCATTCGACATAGGTAGTAAAGCGGAAAAAGACAAATTGCAAATGCTCCAGGAGCATGAGCCATGGCGCTTTTTCGATAAAAACGTGACAGATTTATTTAAAGTTGGTCCGGACTTAGCAACACGCTTCAACGCTTGGCGACATGCTTCCAGATCCGGCAGTAGTCTCATTGAGATCATGAAGAGCCAGACGGCACAGATCAATGCTTGGCGCATTGAACGCTATGCCGGTGGCTTGCATGGACACGGTGGTCAAGACCAGGAAAATACCGATTATTTCAAATATGCCGAAGCGGAACGAGAAACCCCCGATTGGGCGATCAAGCAAGAAGAGCAAGCCGGAAAGCGCAAAGAAGGAACGGATCGACTAGCGAAGTGAAAATACAACAGCAATCCGGTAATGATATGCCTGATGTTGGCCGTGGATATACACCTAATACGGCCAAAGAGTACGAACCCACTCAAGATGCCACCCAACTCCGCAAGGGGGCACAAGACTTTCGTGATGAATACTTGGGCAATATTAGTGTTGAATTCAATCCACTGGGGTGGGTGGCAACATTATGCACAGCCATATCCCGACCATTTAGCCCTGACTGTACCGGCGATGAACGCGAAATGCTGATCAAACACAGTGAGGCCAAGTACCTGAAGGTTATCCAAAACGAAAGCCTGATGTTGTTCTACGATGAGCATGTGCATGATTCAAGAGCGTGGTTCATGTGCTGGAAGCTAGGTAAGTTGGAACCACACGGTTCTTATTGGCGCTATCGCACGGTCTTCTTCACCGATGACGACAACAACAAAGCCGTGATCTGTAAGGCCCCGGACAAGGAAGAGCCTGAAGACACAGCAGACACAGCAGACACAGCAGACACAGCAGACACAGAATCGCACAATGATTGGCACGATCTCCCACAAACTGATACCGCTAGATGAACCGATATTTTACAAGAAGAATGGCAGATGTCTGGTTCCGCTCCGTGGGTAGCAGCTCATGGCGAATAGGGCAACAGACCGCTTCGGCCGAGCATCCGTCAGAAAAGGAAAGAGCAAGGATTCCCTTGCTCTTTTCATATTGGTTAGCCGACTCGAACAGAAATCGGAAAGCCTCTCAGCCCGTACTGTTCAGCGTAAATTTTTCCGCCCATTTTTCAGAGTGATACAAGCTCAGCACTGAATTTCATATCCTTCAGGTAAGGGCAAATCCAATTTCAGTTGCTGCATCGTTCTATTTCTCCACGGTAGCAACCCAAATAGGCTGGCTGTCAACGCCGCACCAACTGCAAATACGGCCCAAATCCAGCACCTATCAGTCAGAAAGTCTTACGTTTTGCTTGCGCGAGGGCACTGCCAGCGGCAGATTTCGATGCCGCACTGGTACCGCAGTGTTGCTTTTCTGTCTTAACCCCATCATTTTTGCAATTCCAGTATCAATAAATCGTACTGGTTTTACACGCCCCGACTTCCCCTTTTGACACAGCCGATGTTGCTTCATAACCTGACGATAGAACATCTATCTCCGGTAAAAATGAGCCCCTTTGCCCAACTCCTACATGAATTGAGGATACGTTTTGGCATTCGTCAAGGAGACCTAGCTGAACTGGTGTGTCAATCAGCGTCGAATTTTGACCAGCAAACAGCGTCCAAATTTGACCGAGCAAATCAGCCGTTTTTCCTCCTCTGCTTGAACCGGTAAGAGTCATTTCCGGTTTCCAGAATGTCGCAGTGGTGCGTCACCCGATCCAGCAGCGCAGTGGTCATCTTGGCATCGCCAAACACGCTCACCCACTCCCCGAAACTCAGATTGGTCGTGATGATCAGCGAAGTCTTCTCATACAACTGACTGATCAGGTGAAACAGCAACGCCCCACCCGATTCGGGGAATGGCAGGTAGCCCAGCTCATCCAGAATCACGGCATCCATCAGTACCAGTTGGCGTGCCAGCAGTCCCGTTTTACCCTGCTGTTTCTCTTTCTCCAACTGGTTCACCAGGGTCTACCGCATTGTAGAACCGCACCCGTTTGCCCTGATGAATGGCCGCAATACCCAAGGCTGTCGCCGGTGGGTTTTACCGGTTCCAGTGCCTCCCACCAGGATCAGGTTGTGCGCGGTATCCAAATAGCTGCCACTCGCCAGTTGCTTGATACGGGCTGACTCCAGCGGGGTCTCTGACCAGTCAATGCCGCTCAGGTCACGGTGCACCGGGAAGCGCGCTGCTTTGAGTTGATAGCTCAGACTGCGTGCCTGTCGGTCGGCTTGTTCTGCATCGAGCAATCGTCGCAGCAGCGCCTCTCCCGAAAGGGGGTGCCGGTGAACCTCTGCTTGCAATTCGCGCCATGCTTCGGCCATGCCGTACAACCGCAGTGTTTGCAGTCGGGCCAGATGGGAGGACTCAGACATGCGCCACCTCCCGCAGGGTATCGTAGCGGTCGCAATTCGCCACCGGCTCCTCACGGAGGCTCAATGTGTCGGGTGTCTCCACCACGGCCACTCGAGGGGGGCGGGTCAATCGCCGTAACTCGTTCAGTACAATTGCCGTGCTGGGCTTACCATATTTCTGCGCCAGTTGGCAGGCCACTTCCAGCGTCTCCAGGCCGGATTCACGCGCCACCAGCAGTAGCTCGGCAAAGGCACGATCTCCCCGGGCTGTTTAAGGGCCTGCTGACGAACCGCTTCGATAGCGGGAGGGAGGACCCATTCGATGAATGGCCGCCCGTGACGGAGGGCACCAGGTTTCGTCTCCAGTATCGACAGGTAATGCCGGGGCTCGCAGACCATCTGGTCCCGGCCAAAGTGGCGAACATGGCAGGCCAGCTCCCGGCCATCGGCCACGATACGAATCGTGCTTAAGCATTGATACGTACCGAAACGACCTTGCTTACCATTCGGCGGGGACGCTATAACGGTTGCGATCCACCGAGACCAGACAGGTGCTGGAGACGCGCAACAGATGTTCGACGTAACCGTCGAACGGCATGGTGACCGGTCGCAGATGAGGGCGTTCCACCTTCAGTACATCCGCAATGGTGGCCTCTTGCGTGGGATGACGTCGTCCCGCCAGTTCTCGACAGCGCTGTTCCAGCCACTGGTTCAAGCCGCTGAAGTCAGCAAAGCGCGGCGTCGGCGTGAATAGCCATTCACGGATATTGCCCACCTGATTCTCGACCGGCCCTTCTCCCAGCCTGAAGCCGTGCAGGCTACCGGCTCAAACAGGTAATGATTCGCCAGCGCCAGAAAGCGGCGATTGAACTGGCGCTCTTTGCTTAAGCAAACACTGTCTCCACCACGGTCTTGAGGTTGTCGTAGACCATCTTGTGCGGGACCCCACCGAAGAAAGCGAAGGCGCGGCGATGGGCATCGAACACCATCTCCCGGGTCTCGCGCGGATAGGCAACGACAAACATCTGCCGACTGTAGGTCAGACGGAAATGGGCTAGTTTGATGGTCTGGGTAACACCACCGAGCACCACATGTTCGTAGCTCCAGTCGAACTGACCCACTTCACCAGGAGCGAATGACAACGGGACAAAAGCCTGTGTTCTGACGATCTTTGTAGCACTCGCATTCCAGGCCCGGACATAGCGCTGGATGCTGTCGTAGGCCCCGCGATAGCCTTCAGCTTGTAGGAATTCGAATAATCGGCGAGCCGTACGGCGCTGCGCTTTGGGCAGAGAGTGGTCGAGCTCAAGCCACTGCTCCAGTGTTGCCTGAAAGGCACCCAGTTGCGGTTTGGGTTGACGTTGCCGTTGGTAGGTGGGTTCGGCGGTAGTGTTGAGGTATGTCTTGACGGTGTTGCGGGAAAGGTTGAGAGATCGGGCGATGGCACTGATGCTCTCGCCGTTGACGAGGTGTCGGCGACGAATCTTGCCGATGGATTCCATGCAAAGCACTCCGGGTAGACCTCCGCCTAAAAGGCGGAAGTGTGGCACACCCGGGGTGGTCAAAATTGGACGCTGATCACCCCGGAAACCTGGTCACTTTTGCACGCTGTTTTACACCTATATAAAGGAAACCTACGTGGAGGCATCTACAGCCCGGTGCGGGAAGCCTTTGAACAGTGGGTTGCCCATAACTGGAAAGGTGCGCTTGCCAAACGCAATCGACGCCTGACCGATTCCGTCCTCGAAAACGTGCAGTGGATTCCGTGCAAGGCCGCAGCTGACCGGCTGGGGATTTCGATGGCCAGACTGCGGTATCTCGTCCGCTCGGAGCAACTGGATGGTCAAGAGACAATCAGTGCCAAGGGAAGGCACTTCCTGATGGTGCGGAAAGACCAGTTGGCCCGCGTAGAGGAGGAGCTGGCTGGCGAGATCACCATGGCCAAAGCCATGGAAATTCTCGGGTTGGGCAAGGTCCGGCTGCGACGGATACTGAAGCTGCTTTTCCCATCGGCCGGGCGTGTGAACGACCAGCCGCACCTGCCGTGGTGCATCTCTAGCACGGAGGTATACCAGCTGGCAGAGCTGGGCGAGGAGCTGCCACGCATCTATTGTGTAGATGATGACGAGATATCCCTCGCGGATGTACTGCATTACTGGCAGTGGAACGCCGATGAAGTCGTGTCACTGGTAGAGGAGGTTAAGGCGGGGACGCTGGCGCTGAGCCGGACACTCATCGGCAAAGCAGGCATCAGCCGCTGGGTGTTCAAGCGCAAGGATCTGATCCAGTGGCGAGCCGCCATGCAAACAGGTCGGGTTAACTGGATTACGATTCCCGAGCTTGCGGAAGTGTTGGGGGTGAAACAGCAAGTAGCCTACTGGCTCACCCAGAACGACTATATCCGCTCTCAGAAGATGGGCACGCGAAAGCACCATGGTTCGCGGGTACGGAAAATCGATGTAGACCGCTTCCTCCGACAGCACATCTTTGGTACTGAAATCGCTGACAGAATTGGCCGCTCCCCCAGAAAAGCCATGCTCATGCTACAGGCCGTGTCGATCTACCCTCTTCGGGGGACCAGCATCGAAGCGTGCCGCCAACTGGTCTATACTCGTTGTGAAGCGCTTGACCGGTTCCTCACTAAATACAGCGTCGGCGACCTGACGAAGTGGCACGACACGGTGAAGCGACGAAAGAAAGCCTGGGAGAGGATAATCTACGAAAATGGGACGCCAGTGCCTGATCCGTCCCACTTTCAGCTAGAACCCCGTTGATTTGGCAAAGTCCAAAATCTAGATGGAAATGGGATCCTACAAGGTGTGTAGGATCCCACGAAACTCTAGATTTTTCCCACTTTTCTAGATTTTTGGGATTCTGTTCTCTGTACTCAGCTTAGCAAATGGCCTCCAAGTTTGGAGGCCATTTTTCATTATGGCTCAAGTCCATCAGGGCCATTTGCTGTCCAGCCGAACTGACGGATGGCCCACCGTCTGGCACGCCATGCTCCTCGTAGCAATCATTGGCCCCGGATGCACGGCTCGGGTTATCCCGCTAAAATCGCCTCTCATTACCCGCCAAGGAAACGCCCGCATGATCGTCCGTCCGCCCCAGCACTGGTTTCGCCGCTTTTTTGACTGGCACGGTTCGGTTTTACCTCTGATTCTGTCGCGGCTGCTGCTCAATCTGATCATGGGTATCAGCGCGGTCCTGTTTTACCAGAATTACCAACATTTAGGCATCCACATCACGACGGCCCCGTTCAGTCTGCTGGGGGTGACGATTGCGATTTTTCTTGGGTTTCGCAACAACACCAGCTATGCCCGTTTTACTGAGGCACGGCAGTTGTGGGGCTCGCTGTTGATATCCAGCCGTTCACTATTGCGGCAAGTCAAAAGTGTTTTCGGCCGGGAAAGTGAAGAAGCACAGCTCTTTGGCGAGCTGCTGATGGCTTTTGCCCTGGAGCCTGAAGCACCAGTTACGGAATACGGATGGTCGCGATGATATTGCCCGTCTGGTCCCAACCCAGTTTCGTCAGGAGGTGCTCGACAGCCCATTACAACCCAGCCGACTGTTGCTGTGCATGGGGCTGTGGCTGGGAGAGCGGCGCGCGCAAGGCTGAGTGACATGTTGTATGACGGCATTGACCGTAATCTGAACCAGCTGTCGCAGGTATTGGGCGGCTGCGAGCGCATTGCTTCGACACCGATTCCTTTTGCCTATGGCCTGATCCTGCACCGTACGGTCTATCTGTACTGCACGTTGCTGCCATTTGCGCTGGTACCAGACTTGCACTATATGGCGCCGCTGGTATCGGTGTTTGTATCGTATACCTTCCTGTCGCTGGAGGCGTTGGCCGAAGAACTGGAAGATCCGTTTGGCACGGCGGCAAATGACCTGCCGCTGGATGCGATCTGTACCAGCATCGAGATCAACCTGAAAGAAATGAACGACATTGCGCCACTGCCGAGCAAAATGCCTGCCTGATCAGCGGTTCAACCTGCTCTGAGCTGGATAATACCGGGGCTGACGATCACCCATGCCCCCGGCCTGATCACGGAGCCAGAGCATGGGGAAATTTAACCAAGCAATTGGTTTTGCTAACATTTAGCAAAATTCTCATCCGCGAGGCATGGGCTGAGCATTATTTGTTAGCGTTGCCGGGTATAGGATTCCGTATCATCCTAATCGGTTGTTCACAGCCTCAAGGTACCGGCTACCTTTGTATGGCAGACGGCACGCCTGCCTGTTTCACCCTTTTTATTATCAGGACATCAAATGCGCGTTCAGAAAAACCCGGAAGACATCGGCCGTTGCGGTTGTGGCCGTCGTGAATACTGCGATGGCAGCCATGGCTTAAGCGAAGAACAGTGGCAAGCCGTTGTCGCGAAAGAACGAGAGGCGGCGCTGTTGAAAGAGCTGTCCGAGGCGCCAGAGGGCGAAAAGTAAGCACGACAGCGTTGTATTGAACAGGCTATCGCGCCAGAGGCGGCAGGGCTGATGGTGCCCCCGATGCCCTGGCCTGTGGGTATCAGGGCCGGTAGCTGTTTGGCAGGGAAAAAGTCAGCCACAGGCACCGGCAGCAATATGTAAGGTGTGTGCGTTGTCGCCTAAAGGAGATGGTGACAACGCTGCGCTACCCACGTAAGGACTCAATGCCCGTTGATCGGTAAAATCTTGGCCGATGACACGGGTGACAAAGAAGGTTCTGTTGTCGTGGTGGCCGGGGCAACCGTTTCAAGCGGAATGGACGGATGAATCTCGGCAATTCCCCCTTCTTTGCCGTGATAAACAACCATCACCTGAGACTCTCTGGCGCGCGCCAGTTCCTCTACACTGATGCCCACATCGGCGGCAAGATCGGTCAGGCTAACGCTGGGTACCGGTTTGCGGCGCTCCACGCCAGCAAAACGCCAGAGATTGATGCGCGACCACAGCACCAGCGCGCCGCCAAACAGCACAATCACCAAGGCATAGTTCAACAGCAGGTCAACGTAGTGTTGCCGGTTACTAGTATCAACATGATAGGGCAACAACTGCTCTCCCGAGACAGCGACGCTGACGAAGGCCAGCGCTGGCAGACACAGATAAATCCACAGCGCCCACCATACCAGCGTCAGCACAAAGGATGTCACCCGTTGTACCAGCGATGCCTTGTGACCTGCATTGATGATCAGATCGTCTTCGCCTGTTGTCATGCTCGTACTCCTCTGTCTGGACTGACCCAACGGGCACGCTTGCCTTTTTGCGGATGACGCCTTGTGGAAACGCCACAACTGTGGTGCCGATATTGATAAGCCAATAGGCCAATGGATACCAGATCATCCAGAAGTAGTTCTTGCCCAAATCGCGATCGTACTGGCTGTCCATCAGCTTGCTGGTTGCAAACTGCAACATGCAGGTTGTCCCCAGAATCAGGCCATGCCAACTTGGTACAAACGGCGACGCCACTGGCGGGATCAGGTCGCGGAATATCAGACTGAGCAGCCAGTAGACGATGATGAAGGCCATCACGTATGACCAGATGACGCTGAGGAAATACTCGGCATAAACCGGCCACATGCGCCGGTGCCTCCAGTGCTCAACACCCGGGCATTACGCATCAGCGCCTGAGTGCCACCCTTGGCCCAACGCAGCCGCTGTTTCCACAGCCCGCGCAGGGTTTCCGGCATCAATATCCACACCAGTGCCCGCGGCTCGAAACGCACATCCCAGTGTTTGAGCTGGATTTTCCAGCTGATGTCGATGTCCTCGGTCAGCATGTCCTCGCTCCAGTAACCGGCCTGATAGATGGCGGTCTTGCGGAACGCTGACAGCACGCCGGACACGGTAAACAGGCGGCCATAGGTGCGCTGGGCGCGCTTGATCAAACCGATAATGGCGGTGAACTCGCCCACCTGCAGTTTGCCCAGCAGGGTGGAACGATTGCGAATGCGCGGGTTGCCAGTCACTGCTCCTACACGTGGCGAGAGGACAAAGTGGCGCATCAGCCATTTGGCGGCATAGCGGTCCAACACGGCATCACCGTCAATACACACTAGATGCTCGTAGCGCGATATCACCAGCGCGGTATTCAGCGCCACGGCCTTGCCCTGATTTCTGGCCTGATGCACCACCCGCAAACGCGGATTGGCTGCCGCCAGTTCGTTGAGAATCTCACCCGTTTTATCCTTGCTGCCATCGTTGACGGCAATCACTTCAAATTCGGGGTAATCCAGTGACAAGGCATAACGCAGGGTGTCGCGTACGTTTTCTGCTTCGTTGAAGCATGGCACCACCACGCTGATCGGCGGGTAGTCCAGCGCGGGCGGCTGCTCGCGCGGCGGGTCCTTGCGCTCGTAATGGAAGTAATAATGTAGCGCTCCCACCATCCACATATAGGCCATGAACAGTGGGTAATAAAAGGCGTACGCCGGGACCAATGCCAGAATTATCGTCATTGCCTTGCTCCTTTTTGTTGTTCTGAGGTCTGTTTCATGCGTGCAATCCCTGCCAGTGCCCGATGGCGCGTTAACGCTCAGGCTGGCTTGTCATGGAAAAGACCCGCTTGAATGGCTGCAGCTGTGGCTGGTCCTCGAACAGGTTATCGGGGTAGTAGGCAACATGGCGTGCGCCCCGGGTATTCAACTGGCGCACCGTTTCGGCCAACTTGCTGGTGAGTATCGGCTGACGGTTGCGCCAATCGACGCTTTGCAGTTCAAACACGGTTTTGTCCAGTGCGCCGGGTACGGCCGCGACCCGGTGAAACAGTTGCTGCATCCAGGCGTCGGGATCTTTGGCATTTTCCATGTAAGGCATGGCCATCACCGCCACCGAATCGTAATGCGCCAGCGCGCTGTCAAACGACTGGCCAAACCAGGAGGAAGATTCCGGCTGCATCACGACGGCTTAACGTACAGGTTGCGTGCGGTCTTGAGCGTGGGCTGGTAGGTGCGGACGATTTCGGCCAACTCCAGACTAAAGTCATCCAGCAACTTGATCTTGCTACGCGTCCACGCCGCACGCAGCGTCGCATCCTGACGCAACGTCAGCACATTATCGGGCCAACCAGCCTGACGATAGGCGGCAAGGGCTTGCGGGCTGGCGTCTTCGTAATCGGACAGCGTGGCGTCATCATGAAACAGCAACCCGTAAAAACTGGACGAGCGCCCCGGGTCTTCGTAAATCTCGCGGATTACCTGGCGTGCGGCTGCCGAGTACGGAGTAAGCCGCGGATAACCGTGTTCCACCACGTTACCCTTGCTATCCACCGCCTTGACCCGGTCGTTACGCACCGGATGCCCAGTAGCCAGCAGTTCAAAGGCCAGCAACGGCATCCGGGCATAGACCTTCACGCCGGTACGTGTTCTCAACTGCCAGTGCCACGCGGCTGAACAGATCGGCACGCATGGGCAAATGGCGATTGGGGAAATACAGGGCATCGGCCGCGCCGTTGCCGTCCGGGTCGGCGAAGGCCTGCAGATACACGACCGACGGCCCCATGGCCTTGACGCGATCCAGCAGCTTGCCCAGATTTTCTTCCTGACGCGCCGGTGACGGATCGTAGATGTAGTCCAGATCGACATGCATGATGCGCGACGGCGCTTACTGTTCGCTCTGTACCGCACGTTCCATCTTTTTGAATTGATAGGAGAAATCGGACAGCTTCATGTTGGCGTCCAACAACAGGCGGTGCAGCGCGGACAACGGCGTATCCCGGGTATTGGCGCCGTCATCCAGCGTCATGGCCACCGGCATGCCCAGCTCCGCCGCCGGGCGGATGGTTTCGCGCGAGTAGCTGCCGTATGGCCACACCATGACGCGCGGCGCCTTGCCCAAATGCGCCTTGAGAATCTCGCGATTGCGTTGCAGGTCAGCCCTCACGCGGGCCAGATATTCTTCGTGGGTTTCATAGCGATCGCCCTTGTAGGCCTGCGAGGTGGCAGCGGGCAGCTGATTGCCCTGCGGATTGGCAACCTGGCCAAAATGCAGGTCATAACTGTGGCTGGCGACTTCGACCAGTCCACTGGCCTGCAACTCGCGAATTTGCTGCCACGACAGGAAATTGCTGCGCGGCACTTTCTCGTTACCGTATTGCACCAGTTGGCCATCCGGCACTTCCAGCCAGTGGCCGACCAGCGCAATCACCGCCGGGGCCTTAAACAGCTTGAGGACCGGAAACACGTTGGTATAGACACTGCGATAGCCATCGTCGAAGGACAGCAGCACAGACTTTTCGGGTAGCGGCTTGCTACCGGCCCGGTCCGCCAGAATGTCATCGACACTGACAAAGTGGTAACCCTGCCCTTTGAGCCATTCCAGTTGCTTGACGAATGCCTTGGTGTCCACCGCATTCACGTCACTGGCCGGGCTGTTCTGGTCGATCTCATGGTAAGCCAGCACCACCAGTTGTGATGAGGAAGGCGCTACCGCTGCCGCCAGCGCACACCAGCTGATGAGAGAAATGACCAGCCCAAGCAATATGTGTTTGAGTTTCATTAGAAGCGCCAGTCCAGAGTGATGTAGGCACGGTTGCCAAAATCGGCAGCCCCGTCATAAGGATGCCGCGTGCGCGAGAAGCCGTAACGCACACTGCCACGGTGCGACCACTGCCATTCCTGTTCGACAAAATAGCTCCAGACCAGACCGCTGGCGTAGCCTTGCTGGGCATACCGGCCAACCGTCAGACCGAGCCGCTGATGCAACGTGTCGTCGTAGTACCCCCACAGCTTCCAGTCGTGCACCGTGGTCAAGCCAACTTCGACATCGCTCTTGGGGTTGAAATAACGCGCATCCGGCATCTCGTCGTTATGGCTGGCCGCCAGCGCAAGCGTGGTATCCAGCTTGTAAACCGGCCCGCTATACCAGCGTTCCGTCCAGCCGGTACCCAGCGTTTTACGCAGATTGCCATCGGAGAGCGAGGACACGGCGGCATCCAGATTGAACGAACGGTAATCACTCACCCGATAACCCAGTGCCAGGCTGCTACGGCGGCCATGCAAATCGTCCAGCCGCCCTTTGAGCGGCACATCGCTGGAGTTTTCCTCGTGCCGGAGGCCGAGCGACCAGTGATCATCCGGCGTCCGGTATAGCCAGCAAAGCCGCCACCACGGCGCGAGCCATCCAGTGCCGCCAGCAGGCCGAACTCGCCCACGCCATTGCTGTCGCGGTATTGCGCCCCCAACCCGTAAGCTTCATAACGGGCCTTGCCTTCGTCGCTATAGTGGGCAGTGGCCAGATTGTGCTGCGCAAATACGCGCCAATGGCCGTAAGGTGATGAGTACAAGCGCGACTGGCTGTCCCGGGCGTTCTGTTCCCCCGCGCCACGCGCGCCGGACAAGTCCTTGCCCACCTCAACCACCAGTTCCGGGCGCGTTTCCCAATACCAGCGATCCTGCAGGGTGGTCAGCGTACGCCAGCCGGGACGGACGCTGTCGAGGTAATCCAGCTGCTGCCCGGCCTGATCGAATTCGTAGGTATCCATGGCGGCCGATGCCAGCCCGCTACTGGCTTCATACGCCTGCGGCTCGTCGACCTTGACGCGGGCAAAGATACCGGCGGCCTGACGCGGCCAACCGCGCATCAGCGCCAGCGAGCCGCGGTTATTGCGCAACTCGGTATTGAAAGGGGCTTCGGCCAACAGCGCATCCAGCTTTTTCCAAGCCTCGCGCGTGTTGTCCAGATAGGCCTGCAACATGGCATCGGTCAGCATGACCTTTTGATAATCGCCGTTGTAGCGCGTTTGCCGACTGGGCGCGTCATAGCGGGTGCGTGGCACCGCGCGCTTCAACGCTGCCATTTCCTGCCGCGCCTGATCGCTTTGGCCGGATTCCAGCAAGGCAAAGATCAAGGCAATGCGCCAATCGATCACCTCATCAGCATTGGGTGCGGCGGCAATGGCGGCACGGTACAGAGGCACGGCCTGTTGCGGTTTTTTTTGTGCCAGATAGGCATCAGCCACCGCTGCCCGGGTATAGGTTTGTTAAGCGTAAACGGCTGGTGCTGTTCATAGTCGCGAATGACCTCTGCCGACCGGTCACGCTGTTGCAGCATGATCAGGCGGTCATTCAAGGCGCCATCACGAAACCGCTGTTCGTCCGGGCGCAATTGCTCGCTGACGATCTGATTTTGCTGCAAGGCCAGATCGGTGAGTTGGTAGCGCTGCGTGCCGGTTTCCAGCGACTCCTGCGTCACCCCCCAGCGGCTGGTGACGGCGGCCTGATCCAGCTCGGTTTGCACATCCAGCGTGCGGTCAACGCCGCCGCTCTGCCGGATAAAGCGATGGGCTTCGCCTGGTGCGCCCAGTTTCAGCAACAGGGTGACGTAGGTTCGAGCCAATTCGCGGTCACCGGGAAAACGTTGCATCGCGGCCCGGATATTGCTCAGACCGGCGGTCAGATCGCCGCCTTGTACCAGCACATAGGAGCGGGCGCGCGCCAACTCCAGTTCGTCGGCTCGGGTCGCCGGTTTGCCTGCGGCAGCCAGCGTAGCCAATGCCTGTGGCAGTTGCCCGGCATCGGCCTGAGTCATGGCCGGGCCTGCGCTGGCATCGCTGGTCGGATGGGAGTTGAGTACGGTGCGATAGAGCTGCTGCGCCAAGGCATAGTCATGCTGGTCGCGCGCCTTGCGCGCCAGCAGGCCAAGAGTAGTCGGCGTCAAAGCTGGATCAGGCTGCGCTTTCCACTGGCGCAATGCTTCGACGCTGCGGCCATCCCAGCACAGCAAGGTGAGGTAGTCATCCAGCAACGGAGTCGGCAAGGCGCCTTTCTGGCGCTCTTGTTCCAACAGTTGCAAGGCTCCGCTTGGCTGCCCTGCTCTGGCGGCCTGAATCGCTGCCACATAGTCCGCCTGCTTCCAGCGTGGCAATTCCGCCGCATGGACAGACACCCCGACCGAAAACAATCCTGCCAACAAGCAGGGCAAAAGGTTCTTTTTCATATAGCTCACGCCAGTCGGATTGACATGGAGATTGGATATTGGGTGAAGCTGGCACCCGTAGTATGTCAAATGCTTCTTTAATTATTTGTTATTTTATCTGATAGTGCAAATATCATATTGCGTAGAAAAACCATGCTATTTATATGGTTAACAATGAACAGCGCCCATCATTTCCCTGCGTGGCACATGCCATCCCGCATGACTGGAGTACAGAAAAACCCCTTTCATATCAGTGTGTACTCTTCAATGGTTAACACCGGTTGGCAAGAAATCCAATAATCATTTCTGCTGCGCTTGCCTCGTTTGGCATTGCCATCAGAATTAAGACTAGCCGGTGTGGCAGAAATGAATCAAGCGGTTGCTTGGTAGACAATGAAAAATGCCAAATGGGCAGGCAGGGGCAACAAGAAGGGGAAGACCGCTGACCCGGATGGGTCAGCGCCATGCAGACGGATGGTCATGCACTCGCTGCCGCCGCCATGCAGACCATTCGGCCAACCCCGGCGGCGCAGCGTGGATCATTGCATTAGAAGAACAACCAGAAGCCGTTGGCGAAGAACAGCATGCCGAGCAAACCCACCGGTAGCGCCGTGAGCCACAGGGCTTTCTTTTTAAGCAAGCCAGCCACCGATGACAACAAGATGGCGACCTGCAGGAAGATCACCGCCAGACCAAACGGCTTGCCGTGTTTCTGTGCGGTATCTCGTTGCAGTTCCAGCTGCTTGGCCTTGGCCCGGATATCAGCCTGCTCCTGACCATAAGTGGCGGACTTTTTGCCGAACTCGGCAATTTTGGCATCGAATTCTGCCGCTGCCGGGCTGCTTAAAGGCAGGGCGGCACGCGCCAGTTGCAGTTGGCTGCGCGACAGGTCGTACAGGTTCTTTTTCAGGCTTTTGGCCTGATAAAACGCCCATTGGTCCGATGCCTGCTGCTGGCTGATCAGGCTGAGTGTGGAATAGCCACCAGCCTTGAAGGTGGATAAGGTGGCACAGACGGCAAGGAACACGGTAGACAGCGCCAGCTGGTTGAGCCGGTGGTTCTTTTTGCGATTCAGACATGATGGTGGGTACGCTAACGAAATCAGAAAGACACCAGCGCGGGCGCCACAAGCCTGACAGTGGGCAGGCGTGCGTCGGCGCTCGCGGCCGAAAACCTGCTTTATAAAGCTTTCCGTGCGCTTTGCCCAGCCTTTTGTCCGGTCGTGTCCTGCCCATAAAAAACCGCCCGAGAGCGGGCGGTGCTGACGATCAGGCGGCTAACACGCCCGCAAGCAGGTGCCGGGCGGGACGGGATCAAGCCTGGTCTTTGGTTTTGCAGGCCGTGTTGATACCCAACAGGGCGTAGGGCGGACACCAGCCGAGCAACCCGGTGGCCAGCGGCACAATACCCAGCCAGCCCCATGGCGTCTGCGGGCCGACGAATACCAGGCTGAGGATACCCAGCCCGGCGACGATACGGATCACGCGTTCAATATTGCCGATATTCTGTTGCATGCTGTGCTCCCGGAGTGGGGTTAGCTACTACGATATATATAAAAACATAATATCATGAAGCATCACGTCCGTAACCATTTCCCCCTGTGCACCAAAGAAAAGGCCACTTGCGTGGCCCCAATGCGGAGAAATGATTGCGGCCCGGCCGCCTCAGTCGCCCATGGCAGCCAATTGTTCGGCCTGATGTTCGGCGATCAGCGCATCGGTCAGCTCGAACAGGTCGCCATCCATGACCTGATCAAGCTTGTATAGCGTCAGGTTGATGCGGTGGTCGGTAATACGGCCTTGAGGGTAATTATAGGTGCGAATCCGCTCGGAGCGATCGCCCGAACCAATCAGGCTCTTGCGCTCGGCCGCTTCCTTCTGTTGCTGCTCGCGCCGCTGGATGTCGTTGATGCGTGCGGCGAGCACGGCTAGTGCGCTGGCCTTGTTGGCGTGTTGCGACCGGCCGTCCTGACACTCGGCGACGATGCCGGTGGGCAAGTGGGTGACGCGCACGGCGGAGTCGGTTTTGTTGATGTGCTGACCACCGGCGCCGCTGGCGCGGAAGGTATCGATGCGCAGGTCGGCCGGGTTGAGCACCACGTCCACCAGTTCATCGGCTTCGGCCATCACCGCCACGGTGCAGGCCGAGGTATGAATCCGCCCCCGGGTTTCGGTGGCCGGTACGCGCTGCACGCGGTGGCCGCCGGATTCGAACTTGAGACGCGAATAGGCGCCTTGCCCGATCAGGCGCACGATCACTTCCTTGTAGCCGCCCAGATCGGATTCGCTGGCCGAGACCACTTCCACCTGCCAGCGGTTGCGTTCGGCAAAGCGGGTGTACATGCGCAGCAGGTCGCTAAGCAAACAGCGCCGCCTCGTCGCCGCCGGTGCCAGCCCGCACTTCCAGAAAGATGTTCTTGTCGTCGTTCGGGTCTTTGGGCAGCAGCAGCTTTTGCAACGCCAGCTCGAGTTCGGCCAACCTTTGTTTGCCTTCGTCCAGTTCGGCCTGGGCAAATTCTTTCATGTCCGGGTCGGACAGCATTTCCTCGGCGGTGGCGATGTCGTTTTCGCACTGCTGGTAGGCGGAAAAGGCTTCCACCACCGGGGTCAGTTCGGCGTGTTCGCGGGTCAGTTTACGGAACTGATCCATGTTGGCAGTGGCGGATTCGCTGGCCAGAAGATGGGTGACTTCTTCCAGACGTTCGGCCAACTGCGACAGTTTGGTCGCAATCGACGGTTTCATTACGACTCCGGATGTAGGCGGTAGAGATGTGCCACCGCCTCGATCAGCGCGTCGTGTTCCGGCCCGTGGCCTTGCGACAGCGCCTGGGTCGGCGGGTGCATCAGTTTGTTGGTGAGCTGGAGCGACAGCGCTTCCAGCACTTTTTCCGGGGCTTCGCCGCGTGCCAGCTGCTTTTGCGCGGCGTCCAGCGCGTTACGGCGGATACGTTCGGCTTCGTCGCGCAGCGAGCGGATCAGCGGCACGGCTTCGCGCCGTTTCAGCCACTCGACAAATTCCACCACGCGCGCCTTGATGATGGCTTCGGCTTCTTCCGCAGCCTGCTGGCGGGCTTCCTTGCCCACTTCGACGATGCTGGCGATATCGTCCACGCTGTAGAGATAGACGTCATCCAGCTTGGCCACTTCCATCTCGATGTCGCGCGGCACGGCTAGATCGAGCATGAACATGGGGCGATGGCGACGGGCCTTGAGGGCACGTTCCACCAGCCCTTTGCCCACAATCGGCAACTGGCTGGCAGTGGAGGTCACCACCACGTCGTAGCGCGGCAAGACATCGGGCAGTTCGGACAGCGTGATGGCGTTGCCGGAGAACTGCTGCGCCAGTTTCTGGCCGCGTTCCAGCGTGCGGTTGGCGATGGTGATACAGGCCGGGTTGCGGGCGGCAAAGTGGGTAGCCACCAGTTCGATCATCTCGCTTAGCGCCGATAAACAGCACATTCAGCTCGCTCACCGTGGGGAAGATCTGTTCGGCCAACTTGACTGCGGCGGCGGACATCGACACCGAGCTGGCGCCGACGGCGGTGGAACTGCGCACGTCCTTGGCCACGGCAAAGGTTTTCTGGAACAGGCCGTTGAGCAGCGGGCCGAGCGTGCCCACCCGTTCGGCGGTGCGCACCGCGTCCTTGATCTGGCCCAGAATCTGGGTTTCCCCCAGCACCATGGAATCCAGCCCGGAAGCCACGCGGAAGGCATGGCGGGCGGCGCTGGCGGCATCCAGCTGGTACAGATAGGGTTTCAGTTCGGCCAACGGCAGGCTGTGAAAACGTGACAGCCAGTTGAGCGCCGCGTCCGGATCACTGCTGTTGCAGTAAATCTCGGTGCGGTTACAGGTGGACACGATGGCGGCTTCGCGTGCGGCCGCCGACTGCACCGAGCTTTCCAGTGCTTTCGGCAACACTTCGGCCGGGAAAGCCAGTTTTTCCCGCACCGACAGCGGGGCAGTGTGATGATTGAGACCGAAGGCGACCAGATGCATGGGCGGAAAATAAGCCGCAGAGGAAATGGGGTATTTTAGCCTAAGTTGGCGCGCCCGTCCCGGCTACGTGCGCGCGGCCAGCCTAACGGTTTGATCGGGTGGCGGCGGCGATGACGGACAGTTATTCGGCCAGCCGGAATTAGACTAAGATAGCGTCAACAGGAGGCTTACCATGTCGCTCAATCTTGCCGACATCCGCAAGGATTATTCGCAAAAAGAACTCTCACCCGATGACTGCCTGCCGGACGCGGTGGCGCAGTTTGAAGTCTGGCTGAACGAGGCCATGACGGCACAGGTGAACGAACCGACGGCCGTGAACGTGGCCAGCGTGGGGGCAGATGGCCGCCCGTCAGCACGCATGGTGCTGCTCAAGGGCGTGGAAGACGGCCAGTTGCTGTTCTACACCAACTACAACAGCCGCAAGGGGCAGCAGTTGTTGGCCAACCCTTATGTGTCGCTGACCTTTTTCTGGCCGGAGCTGGAACGCCAGGTGCGAGTGGAAGGCAAGGCTAGCCGGTGGCGCCGGAGGTGTCCGATGCCTATTTTGCCAGCCGCCCTTACACCAGCAGGCTGGGCGCCCGGGCGAGCGAGCAAAGCACGGAAATCGATTCCAAGGCGGTGCTGGTGAAACGCGCGGCGATGTTTGGCGTAAAACACCCGATCAGCGTGCCGCGCCCGCCGCATTGGGGTGGCTTTGCCGTGGTGCCGGATCGCATCGAGTTCTGGCAGGGACGCCCCAGCCGCCTGCACGACCGAGTGGTGTACACGTTGGCCGAAAACGGCAGCTGGAAGAAAGTACGCCTGGCGCCGTAAACCCGCCATCATGCTGGCCAGCACAACGCCCCGTAACCAAAGGTTCACGGGGCGTTGCTGTCTGGCGGCAAGCCACCCGGTCAGGCGATGGGCAGCCCTAACGCCTGCGCATGAAAACGCAGGTGATCGTCAATGAAGCTGGCGATGAAATAGTAGCTGTGGTCGTAGCCCGGCTGCTCGGCGCAGCGTGAGCGGATAACCGACGCGCTCGGCGGCCTGTTGCAGGGCGTGTGGATGCAGCTGGCTGTCGAGAAACTCGTCGTCCTCACCCTGATCCACCAACAACGGCAACTGTTGCGACGCCTGCGCCAGCAAGGCACAGGCATCCCATTGCAACCACTGCTGCGCATCGTCGCCCAGATAGGCGGCAAACGCCTTCTGCCCCCACGGCACGCGGGATGGCTCAACGATGGGGGCAAATGCCGATACCGAACGGTAGCGCTCCGGCTGACGCAAGGCCAGCACCAGCGCGCCATGGCCGCCCATGGAGTGCCCGGCAATGCTGCGCGCGGTGGTCACCGGGAAATGCGCTTCGATCAGCGCCGGTAGCTCGTCGGCCACGTAGTCGTACATGCGGTAATGGCTGGCCCACGGCGCCTGACTGGCGTTGAGGTAAAAGCCGCCTTGCCCCAGATCGTAAGCAGGGTCATCGGCCACGCCGGCGCCGCGCGGGCTGGTATCGCACACCACGATGGCCAGCCCCAGCTGCGCCGCCAGACGTTGCGCCCCGGCTTTGTGGATAAAGTTTTCCTCGCTACAGGTCAGGCCGGACAGCCAGTACAGCACCGGCACGCGGCCGGACTCGGCCTGCGGCGGCAGGTAGATGGCAAACTTCATGTCACAGCCAAGCACCTGCGACGCGTGCTGATAGCGATACTGCCAACCGCCGAAACAGAGGTTGGCCGAAAGTCGTGTGGGAGCGGCAGTCATGGCGGGCACCGCGTTACAGGTCGAAATGGATGACGCTGCGGATACTCTTGCCTTCGTGCATCAGCTCGAACGCCTTGTTGATGTCGTTCAGCCCCATGGTGTGGGTGATGAAGGTATCCAGTTCGAACTCGCCCTTCATGTAGCGCTCGACATAGCCCGGCAACTCGCTGCGGCCGCGTACGCCACCAAAGGCGGAACCGCGCCAGACGCGGCCGGTCACCAGCTGGAACGGCCGGGTGCTGATTTCCTCGCCCGCGCTTACCACACCGATAATCACCGATTCGCCCCAGCCCTTGTGACAGCACTCCAGCGCGGAACGCATCACCTTGACGTTGCCGATGCACTCGAACGAATAGTCGACACCGCCATCGGTCAGGTCGACGATTACTTCCTGAATCGGCCGGTCGTAGTCCAGCGGGTTGATGCACTCGGTGGCGCCCAACTGTTTGGCAATTTCAAACTTGGCCGGGTTGACGTCGATGCCGATAATGCGGCTGGCCTTGGCCATGACGGCGCCGATGATGGCCGACAGGCCGATGCCGCCCAAACCGAAAATCGCCACCGTGCTGCCCGGCTGCACCTTGGCGGTATTGAGCACGGCGCCCATGCCGGTGGTGACGCCACAGCCCAACAGGCAAACCTTTTCCAGCGGCGCTTCCTTGCTGATCTTTGCGACCGAAATCTCCGGCAACACGGTGTATTCGGAGAAGGTGGACGTGCCCATGTAGTGATAGATCGGCTTGCCCTGATAGGAGAAGCGCGTGGTGCCGTCCGGCATCAGCCCCTTGCCCTGCGTGGCACGGATGGCCTGACACAGATTGGTTTTACCGGAGCGGCAGAACTTGCACTGGCCACATTCCGGCGTGTAGAGCGGAATCACGTGATCGCCCGGCTGTACCGAGGTCACGCCCGGGCCCACTTCCACCACCACCGCACCGCCTTCGTGACCGAGAATGGCCGGGAACACGCCTTCCGGGTCAGCACCGGACAGGGTGTAGGCATCGGTGTGGCACACGCCGGTGGCAACAATGCGCACCAGCACTTCACCCGCCTTGGGGCCTTCCACATCCACTTCGACAATTTCCAGCGGTTGTTTGGCCGCCCGTGCGACCGCGGCGCGCGACTTGATCATGGCAATTCCTCGTTAAGCTGACGACAACAGGCAAAACGGCAGTATACGGGCGCAACTTGCGGCCAACGTAGCGCTGTACGGTAAAATACTATTGCCGTATGGCAATAATCGGAACAAAACCATGGACAAGCCGTACAGCTGGGAGGCAATCGAAGAATTTGTGGCGGTGGCGGACAGTGGCAGTTTCACCGCCGCCGCGTTGCGCCCGGGGTGTCGGCCTCGTTTGTCAGCCGCCGTGTGGCAGCGCTGGAAGCGCGGCTCGACACCCGGCTGTTTTATCGCAACACCCGCACGGTACGCCTGACCGAGGCTGGCGAAACGCTGCACCGCCACTGCAAACGGTTGACCGAAGAACGCGACGAGCTGTTCCTGTCGCTCGGGCGCGAACACGACGAACCGAGCGGCACCCTGCGCATGACCTGCGCAGTGGCCTACGGCGAGCGCTTCATCGCGCCGCTGGTCAACACCTTCCTCGAACGTTATCCACAGCTGTCGGTCGACATGGTGCTGACCAACCGTCAGCTCGATCTGGTACAGGAAGGCATGGATCTGGCGGTGCGGCTGGGACGGCTGAGTGAATCCAGCCTGGTGGCGACCCGGCTGGCACCACGGGTGGAATACCTGTGCGCCAGCCCGGACTATCTGGCGCAACACGGTACGCCGCAAAGCCTGTACGAGTTGGCCGAACACGCCTGCCTGACCGGCACGTCAGAAACCTGGGCGTTTGATCTGGATGGGCATGAATGGCTGTTCCGGCCCAAGGGACGCTGGCGCTGCAACAGTGGCTGGGCAGTGCTGGACGCGGCCTTGCGCGGCTTTGGCATTGCGCAATTGCCGGATTATTACGTACAGCCGCATCTGGCGCGCGGCACGCTGGTATCCCTGCTGCCGCAACACCAGCCGCCCAACACGGCGGTCTGGGCGGTGTATCCGCAGCGCCGCCATGTTCCGGCCAAGGTGCGGTTGCTGCTGGAGTTCCTGCGCACGCAGCTGGCGCTTACGCAATAAGGCGACGAAGTTGGCCGAAGCGACGGTTTCGGCCAACCCTGATGCTTACTTGATGCCAAGGCGCTCCATGCGATAGCGCATGGAACGGAAGGTCAGCCCCAGCAGCTTGGCGGCCTGGGTACGGTTGAAGCGCGTGGCTTCCAGTGCCTTGATGATGGCGGCACGTTCCACGCGGTCAAGAAAATCCGGCAGCGCTTCCTGCCCGCCATGGCTATATTCGGTAAGCAATTCGCTATCAGCCAGCGACGTGGCGCTGGGCGTCAATTGCAGATCAGCCACGTCAACATCGTCGCCGCCAGCCAGCGCCACCGCGCGTTCCAGAATGTTTTCCAGCTCGCGGAAATTGCCCGGATAGTTGTAGGCCATCAGCGCCGTCACCGCCGCCGGGGTCAGATGTGGGCGCTTTTCCTGACTGAGCAAGGCGAAGCGGTCCAGCAGCGTGGCGATGAAGTGCGGAATGTCCTCGCGCAATTCGCGCAGCGGTGGCATTTTCAGCTGCAACACGTTGAGGCGATAGTACAAATCCTGCCGGAAGGTACCTTCTTCCACCCGTGCCGCCAAATCCTGATGCGTGGCGCAGATGATGCGCACGTCGACCGGGTCTTCCTGCGGATTGCCGAGCTTGCGCACGGTTTTTTCCTGAATCACCCGCAACAGTTTCACCTGCATCGCCAGCGGCAGATCGGCCACCTCGTCCAGAAACAGCGTGCCGCCGTTGGCCTGCTGAAAGAAGCCATCGCGCTCGCTGTCGGCACCGGTAAACGCGCCTTTGCGATAACCAAAAAACTCGCTTTCCATCAGCGTTTCCGGAATCGCGCCACAGTTGACCGGGACAAACGGTCGGGCAGCGCGAGGGCCCAGTTCGTGGATCAAGCGCGCGGCGCGCTCCTTGCCGGTGCCGGATTCGCCGCTGATATACACCGCCGCCCTGGCTCTGCGCCAGTTTGGCGATGAGCCGACGCACCTCCTGCAACGCCGGAGCCTCGCCCTGCAAGCGCTCGGCCACCGCCGGGCCGGGACGGCTACCATCCAGCTTCAATACCGATTTCACCAGCGTGCGCAGCTGCGCCAGACTGACCGGTTTGGACAGGTAATCAAACGCCCCGGCTTTCATCGCTTCCACCGCGTTTTCCGCGCTGCCATAGGCAGTGATGACGGCGATGGGCACATCCAGCCCTTGCTGACCGATGAAGCGCACCACGTCCATGCCGTTGCCATCGGGCAGGCGCATGTCGGTCAACGCCAGATCAAACGGCTGGCCCGCCAGCCGCTCGCAGGCGTGTTTCACCGTACCCGCCGTCACCACTTCCAGCCCCATCTTGAGCAGGGTCAGTTCCAGCAATTCGCGGATGTCAGGCTCGTCATCCACCACCAGTACGCGCAAGGCTGCTTTAGTCATAGGCTTTACGACAATTCAGTTGAAAAACACCGGCTTAGGCGGCAGGTAGTCGAGCCGGGCGTCATTGGCTTCGGCCAACTCACGGGCGATATACAGCCCCAGCCCGGTGCCGCTGCTTTCGGTGGTAAAAAACGGCTCGAACAGATGCGACAGCGCCTCTTCCGACACGCCCGGCCCGTCGTCACGCACACGGATCAGCAAACGCTGTGGATCGGTGCCATGCGCCACTTCCAGCCGCAGCGCCCCGGCGACCGGCTGGAATGGCGCCAGCCATTGGCCAGCAGGTTGGTAACGATGCGCGCCAGATGCACGCGGTCGAACAGGATGATGCCGTCGGTGGCGAAATCGGTCACGATGCGCCCGGCGGTTGCCGGTTGCGCCATGCCGAAATGATCGACCAGCTCGGCCAGAAAGCTGGACAGTTGCAGCGATTCGGTCTTGATCCGGTCGCGCCGCCCCAGCACCAGCACGTCTTCCACCATGCTGTTGATGCGTCGGGCATTGTCGCGCACGATGCGCGTCAGGCGTTGCGCCACCGGGTCGTCCGCTTGTTCGGCCAACAAGTCGCCGTGGCTGATGGCGGACAGCGGGTTGCGGATTTCGTGTGCCATATTGGCGGTCAGGCGGCCCAGCGCCGCCAGCTTGATCCGGCGCGCCTCCTCGGCCATGTCGGCCATGTCGCGGAAGAACAGCACCACGCCGCGCAAATCGCCGCTGAGAATCGGCACCATGCGGCCACCCAGCTGGCGGCCACGCACGTTGCGTTCGATAAATTGCGACCCCGCCGGGCAGCCCTGCTGTCGCCAGCGTTCCACCAGCGGTGCCAGTTCCGGCAACAGCACGCCACGGCTCAGACCGGGGAAATAGCGGCTCGCCTGCGCGTTGAACTGCCGCACCGTGCCGGTTTCGTCCAGCACGCACACCGCGTCGCGCTGGCTTTGCAGCACCAGTTCGTTCAGCTGGTTGAGGTTGGCGATTTCACCGCCGCGCCGCCGCGCCAGTTCTTCCGACTCGCGCGCCGCCCGTCCCAGCTGGTAGGTCATGCCGCTGGTGACAAAGCTTACCAGCGACAACAGTGCGGTCTGGAACAGATCGGGCGACAGGCTGAAGCCACGGCTGTACTGGTAGCCTTCAAAACTGAACAGCACGCCGGTGGCGATCGCCGCGTAAAACAGCGCATAACGGCCGGACGACAGCAGCCCGGCCACCGCCAGATACGGCAACAGCAACATGCCGTAGCCGCTTCTCACCCCGCCGTTCAGCCCCATCAGCAACACGATCATGACGATGTCGGAGGCAATGGCCAACGACAGCTGCAAACCGTGCGCCAGCTTGCCCTCGCGCAGCAGGAACCAGCCGCCGATCAGCAAGGCGTACAACAGCGCCCACACGTGGAACAGCGCACCGCCATCCACCAGCGGCAAACCTTCCGAATCCTGCAACAGCGACATGGCCAACAACACGCCCAGCATCACCGAGCGGAACAGGTTGACGAAGGTCAGCGTGTTGCGCGGCGTAAGCGGCAGGCGCGAGGGCGGCAGCATGGTTTAGCCAGCCTGACCGGGCAAATCGCCAATGGTTTTGAC
This sequence comes from Paludibacterium denitrificans, assembly GCF_009707705.1. Classification (GTDB taxonomy): domain Bacteria; phylum Pseudomonadota; class Gammaproteobacteria; order Burkholderiales; family Chromobacteriaceae; genus Paludibacterium_A; species Paludibacterium_A denitrificans. The sequence goes on from NZ_WLYX01000001.1 coordinate 1,374,900, forward strand.
TGTCACCTTGCGCGGCAGCGGCTTGCCCTTCTTGCCGCGCTTGCCGTCGAATTCGGCCAACCCCAGTTTCTCTTCGGCCAACTTGCCACGCACCGACACAGTCGAGAGCAGCGCCTTGTCGCCCGCCACCAGGCCGACGGCGGTCAGCCGCTCACCGCTATCGAGCTGCATCAGCATCAGGCCACGGCCCTTGGCCAATTCCTTCAGTTCACTGGCCGGGAACGCCAGCAAACGGCCATTGTCGGCCGCCGCCACCAGCCGCAGCGTATCAAGCGCGGCATTCACCGGCACCGGCGCCAGCACGGTTTCGTCGGCATCCAGCGTCATGAACGCCTTGCCAGCCTTCACCCGCCCGGTCATGTCGGCCAGCCCGGCGACAAAGCCATAGCCGCCGGAACCGGCCAGCACGAAGCGACTGTCTTCCTTGCCGCTGAGCATTTGTGCTTAAGCAGCGCGCCATCCTGCAAGTCCACCAGCGACGACACCGGCACGCCATCGCCACGGCCGGTTGGCACGTCGGCGGCATCAATGGTGTAGCTACGGCCATGCGTGTCCAGCACCACGATCGGCCAGACGGTGCGGGTTTCCAGCACCGTGAACAGCGCATCGCCATCCTTGAAATTGAGCGTCGACAGATCGACGCTGTGGCCCACGCGCGCGCGCAGCCAGCCTTTTTGCGACAGGATGATGGTGATCGGCTCGTCTGCCATGCTCTGGTTGAGCACCGCGCGTTCCGCCACCTTGATCTCGCTGCGGCGGGCGTCGCCATACTTGGCGGCATCGGCGCGAATTTCCTCGCGGATCAGCCCGCGCAGCGCGTCCGGCGTGGCCAGCAGGTGCAGCAGCTTGTCGCGTTCTTCGCGCAGGTCGCCCAGCTCCTTCTCCAGCTTGAAGCCTTCCAGCCGCGCCAATTGGCGCAGGCGGATTTCCAGAATGTCTTCCGCCCTGGATTTCGGTCAGGCCAAACGCCTTCATCAGATCGGGCTTGGGCTCGTCCGACTCGCGAATCACCCGGATCACCTCGTCGATGTGAATGAAGGCAATCATCCGCCCTTCGAGGATATGGATGCGTTTTTCCACCTGCCCCAACCGGTGCTGCAAGCGGCGCGTCACCGTCTGGCGGCGGAAATCCAGCCACTCGCTGAGGATCGGTTTCAGCCCCTTCTGCGCCGGGCGGCCGTCCAGTCCGATCATCACCAGGTTCATCGAGGTGTTGCCTTCCAGACTGGTCTGGGCAAGCAGGGTATTGATGAAGTCGTCCGGGTCTTGTCGGCTGGATTTGGGTTCGAACACCAGCCGCACCGGATGCTGGCTGTCCGATTCATCGCGCACCCGGTCGAGCAGCGACAGCATCAGGCTCTTGAGGTTTTGCTGGTCTTGCGTCAGCGTTTTCTTGCCGCTCTTGAGCTTGGGGTTGGTGGCTTCTTCGATTTCGGCCAACACCTTCTGCGCCGACGACCCCGGAGGCAGCTCGGACACAATCACGCGCCACTGGCCGCGCGCCAGTTTTTCCACTTCCCACTTGGCGCGCACGCGCACGCTGCCGCGACCGCTTTCATAGGCGGCCGGGATGTCGGCTTCCGGCGTGATGATCTGCCCGCCACCGGGGAAATCCGGGCCGGGAATATGGCGCATCAACTCGGCGGTGGTGAGTTCCGGATTGTCCAGCAACGCCAGACAGGCGCGCGCCACTTCGGTCAGGTTATGCGGCGGAATTTCCGTGGCCAGCCCCACGGCAATGCCGCTGGCGCCGTTGAGCAGCACCATTGGCAGGCGTGCCAGCAGGCGCGGCTCGTCGAAGGCGCCGTCGTAGTTGGGCACAAAATCCACCGTGCCCATGTCGATTTCGGCCAACAGCAGTTCGGCAATCGGCGTCAGGCGCGCCTCGGTGTAACGCATGGCAGCGGCACCGTCGCCATCGCGGCTACCGAAGTTGCCCGGCCGTCGATCAGCGGGTAGCGCAGGGTAAAGTCCTGCGCCATGCGCACCAGCGCTTCGTAGGCCGAGCTGTCACCGTGCGGGTGGTATTTACCCAGAATCTCGCCCACCACGCGCGCCGATTTCACCGGCTTGGCGCCATGCACCAGCCCCATGTCGCGCATGGCATACAGGATGCGCCGCTGCACCGGCTTCTGGCCGTCGGCCACCTCCGGCAACGCCCGCCCCTTGACCACGCTCATGGCGTATTCCAGATAGGCGCGCTCGGCATAAAGATCGAGCGGAATCCAGTCGCCCTCGGCGCTGGCGGCAGGCGGAGCGCTCGGCGGCGGTTGATCGCTATCGGGCTCGGACGGGGCAAAGAGATCGTTACTGTTCATAGACGGGCAACATGTAGATGAAGATCGGCGCCGGAAGGCGGGCCGGGCGCATGCCGCTTTCCGGCGGTGCGCTGCGTCGGCAATTCTACTATGCTCGGCCGCCAACCGTGCCACTGGCACGACATTCAGGGCTGCCCGGCATGGCGTTACACGGCCCAGCGGTTGCCGCACCCTGTCAAAATCGGCGATAATTTCATGATTTCGCGGCGGTTATCCACCCCACCCACTGGTATCGGCAGACGGGCTGGATGATGGTCGTTCCGGCTCCCCCTACCAGTTTTGAGGTTTTTCCGACATGGTCACCCGTACCGAGCTTGCCAACGCGATCCGTTTTCTTTCCATGGACGCGGTGGAAAAGGCCAAATCCGGTCACCCGGGCGCCCCGATGGGCATGGCAGACATTGCCGAAGTACTCTGGCGCGACTATCTGAAACACAATCCGGCCAACCCGCACTGGGCCAACCGCGACCGTTTCGTGCTCTCCAACGGGCACGGCTCCATGCTCATCTATAGCCTGCTGCACCTCACCGGCTACGACCTGTCGATCGACGATCTCAAAAACTTCCGCCAGCTGCACTCCAAAACCCCGGGCCACCCGGAATACGGCTACACCCCGGGCGTGGAAACCACCACCGGGCCGCTGGGTCAGGGCATCACCAACGCCGTGGGCATGGCGTTGGCCGAAAAAATGCTGGCGGCTCAGTTCAACCGCCCCGGCCACACCGTGGTCGACCACAACACCGGGTCTTCCTCGGCGACGGCTGCCTGATGGAAGGCATCAGCCATGAAGCCTGTTCGCTGGCTTACACTGGGCCTGTCCAAGCTGACCGCCTTCTGGGACGACAACGGCATCTCCATCGACGGCGAAGTGGAAGGCTGGTTCACCGACGACACCCCGGCCCGCTTTGAAGCCTACGGCTGGCAGGTGATCCGCGGCGTGGACGGCCACGATGCAGCGGAAATCAAGACCGCCATCGAGACCGCGCGCAAGGACACGCAACGCCCGACGCTGATCTGCTGCAAGACCACCATCGGCTGCGGCGCCCCCAACAAACAGGGCGGCCACAACGTGCACGGCTCGCCGCTGGGTGGCGATGAAATCGCCGCCGCACGCGCGCACCTGCAATGGCCGCACGCGCCGTTCGAAATCCCGGCCGACATCTACGCTGCCCGGAACGCCCGCGACAAGGGTGCCGCCGTGGAAAACGACTGGAACAAAACGTTCGACGCCTATCGCGCCGCCTTCCCGGAACTGGCCGCCGAGTTCACCCGCCGCATGAGCGGTGAACTGCCTTGCTGCACGGGACGAAGCGCGCGATGCCGCACTGGCCAAGATCAACGCCGCCGCGCAAACCGTGGCCACGCGCAAGGCCAGTCAGATCGCACTGGAAGCACTGTCGTTAGGCGCTGCCGGAATTTGTCGGCGGTTCGGCCGACCTGACCGGCTCCAACCTGACCAACTGGTCCGGTTCGCAGTGGATCGACGAAGCAACGGCAACTACATCAGCTACGGCGTGCGCGAATTCGGCATGGCCGCCATCATCAACGGCATGACGCTGCACGGCGGCCTGCGCCCGTACGGCGGCACCTTCCTGATGTTCAGCGAATACGCCCGCAACGCCCTGCGCATGGCCTCGCTGATGAAGATCAACCCGATTTTCGTGTTCACCCACGACTCGATCGGTCTGGGCGAAGACGGCCCGACCCACCAGCCGGTGGAACAAGTCGCCACGCTGCGCTACATCCCCAACCATCACGTTTGGCGTCCGTGTGACACCAGCGAAACCGCGGCAGCCTGGGCCAGCGCCATCGAACAGCGCCACACCCCGTCCAGCCTGATTCTCAGCCGCCAGAACCTGCCGTTTGTCGAGCGTAGCGCCCAACAACTGGCCGATATCCGCAAGGGCGGCTATGTGCTGTCCGATGCCGACGGCGCCCGCGCCGTGCTGCTGGCCACCGGCTCGGAAGTCGATCTGGCGCTCAAGGCACAAGCCAGGTTGGCCGAACAGGGTATCGCGGTACGCGTGGTATCCATGCCGTGTACCAACCTGTTCGATGCGCAGGACAAGGCCTATCAGGCCAGCGTTCTGCCCGCCGGTTTGCCGCGTCTGGCGATTGAAGCCGGTGTCTCCGACTTCTGGCGCAAGTACGTCGGGCTGGAAGGCGATGTCATCGGGCTGGACCGCTTTGGCGAATCCGCACCGGCTTAGCCAGCTGTTTGCCGAATTCGGCTTTACCGTCGACAACGTGGTGGCAAAAACCACGGCGTTGCTTAACTGATACACAACACAGCCACCCCGCGGCGGGGTGGCATTGATTTGAGATGATGGCTACCCGGGCTTAGCCAGCTGGGGAGCACGGCCACCCGCCATGGCAGTCATCATCGTGATCCATTTCCGGGAGAAAAAGACCATGACCATCCGTATCGCCATCAACGGCTATGGCCGTATCGGCCGCCAGGCTCTGCGTTCCATCTACGAATACAACCTGCGCAACGACTTTGAAATCGTTGCCGTGAACGCTTCCGGCGACCGGCCACCAACGCCCACCTGACCAAGTTTGACACCGTGCACGGCCGCTTTGCCGCCGAAGTCAGCCACGATGACAGCAACCTGATCGTCAATGGCGACGTCATCCCGTTTTTCTCCACCCGCAACCCGGCCGAACTGCCGTGGCAAGCGCTGAATGTCGATCTGGTACTGGAATGTACCGGCGCCTTCACCAGCAAGGAAAAATGCCAGGCACACATCAATGCTTACGCCAAGAAAGTGCTGATCTCGGCACCGGGCGGCGATGACGTGGACGCCACCGTAGTCTACGGCGTCAACCACGACGTGCTGCGCAGCGACATGACCGTGGTATCCAACGCTTCCTGCACCACCAACTGTCTGGCTCCGGTAGCCAAGGCACTGAACGACGAACTGGGCATCGTCAAAGGCCTGATGACCACCATCCACGCCTTCACCAACGACCAGGTGCTGACCGACGTTCGTCACAAAGACCTGCGCCGCGCCCGTTCCGCCGTGGAAAACATGATCCCGACCAAGACCGGTGCCGCCAAGGCCGTCGGTCTGGTGCTGCCGCAACTGAAAGGCAAGCTGGATGGCTTTGCCGTACGCGTGCCGACCATCAATGTTTCGCTGGTTGACCTGACGTTCGAAGCTGGCCGCGCCACCAGCGTGGACGACGTCAATGCCATCGTCAAAGCCGCCTCGGAAGGCAAGATGAAGGGCATTCTGGGCTACAACACCCTGCCGCTGGTTTCCAGCGACTTCAACCACACCACCGAAGGCTCCACCTTCGACGCCACGCTGACCAAGGTGTCCAACGGCAACATGGTGAAAGTGCTGGCCTGGTACGACAACGAGTGGGGCTTCTGCCAGCAGATGCTGCGCACCGCCCGCGCCATGTTCGCGGCCCAATAAGCCGCCCGCGCCTGCCGTTCGGCCAACCTCCACGCGTTGCAGGTTGGCCGAAACCGTCCCTTAGCAACCGGACAGAACCATGCAATTCAAGAAACTGACCGAACAAAACCTCGCCGGTAAACGCGTGCTGATCCGCGTCGACATGAACGTGCCGGTGAAAAACGGCGTGATCGGCGACGACACCCGCATCCGTGCCTCGCTGCCGTCCATCCTGCACTGCCTGAAGGCCGGTGCCGCCGTCATCCTGATGACCCACCTCGGCCGCCCGACCGAAGGCGAACCGAAACCGGAAGACAGCCTGGCTCCCGTGGCCCAGCGCCTGTCCGAGCTGCTGACGCAGACCGTGCCGGTAGTGGCTGACTGGCAAAACGGCCTCGACATCAAGGCCGGTGAAGTGGTGATGCTGGAAAACGTGCGCCTGAACAAGGGCGAGAAAAAGAACAACGAAGACCGGGGCGCGCCTACGCCAGCCTGTGCGACGTGTTCGTCAACGACGCCTTTGGCACCGCGCACCGCGCCGAAGCCTCCACCCACGCTGTGGCTCAATTTGCGCCCATCGCCTGTGCCGGGGTACTGCTGGCAGCGGAACTGGAAGCGCTGGGCAAAGCCCTGCAGGCTCCGGCCCGCCCGCTGGTGGCCATCGTCGCCGGTTCCAAGGTATCGACCAAGTTGACCATCCTCGAATCGCTGGCAGATAAAGTCGACCAGCTGATCGTCGGCGGCGGCATCGCCAACACCTTCCTGCTGGCCGAAGGCAAAGGCGTAGGCAAGAGTCTGGCCGAGCCGGATCTGGTGGGCGAAGCCAAGAAAGTCATCGACAAGATCCGCGCCCGTGGCGGTAACGTGCCGCTGCCGACCGACGTGGTCTGCGCGCCGGAATTCTCGGAAAACGCCGACGACACGCTGAAAGACGTGTCGGAAGTGACCAAGGCCGACATGATCCTCGACATTGGCCCGCAATCCGCCAAGGAGTTGGCCGACATCGTGGCACAAGCCGGTACCGTGGTCTGGAACGGCCCGGTTGGCGTGTTCGAATTCGACCAGTTCAGCCACGGCACGCGCACGCTGGCCGAAGCGATTGCCGAATCCAAGGCCTTCTCGATTGCTTACGGTGGCGACACCTTGTCGGCGATTGCCAAGTTTGGCGTCACTGGCAAAATCAGCTATATCTCCACCGGTGGCGGTGCCTTCCCGGAATTCCCGGAAGGCAAGGAGCCTTAAGCGGTTGCCGTACTGGCTGCCCGCGCCAACGGCTAGGCTAGTTCCACCCGGCAGTAGCTTACCGCGGTGTGACGGTCTAAACTGATGGACTGACTGTTTGCCCGGAGCCACCCCATGCCGCTCAATACCTGGTTGCTGTTTGTCACCACCGTGTTCTTCGTCTCGGCCACGCCGGGGCCCAACATGCTGCTGGCCATGACGCACGGCATTCATCATGGGGTACGCAAGACCTTCATCACCTGCACCGGGCTGCTGACCGGGCTGGCACTGATCATGGCTAAGCTCGGCCGCCGGGCTGGGGGCGCTGCTTGCCACGTCGGAACTGCTGTTTTCCATCGTGAAATATGCCGGTGCCGCCTACCTGATCTATCTGGGCATCCGCACTTGGCGTGCGGTGCCGCGACCGGTGACGGAAGTGCAGCAACAGGACGCCAGCCGTCACACGCCGTGGGCGCTGTTCCGCACCGGTTTTCTGGTGTCGATGAGCAACCCCAAGGCGTTCATCTTTTTTACCGCGCTGTTCCCGCAGTTCATGGACGCGCATTTGCCGCAAGGGCCGCAACTGGCGGCGCTGGCGGCCACGTTTTTCGTGATCGAATCGTCCCGGCAGCTTGTCTATGCTGCTTCGGCGGTTCGCGGCTGGCGGGCTGGCTCAATTCGGCCCGTCGCCTCAAGCTGGTCAACCAGGTATCCGGCGGGGCCTTCGTCGGCGCTGGCGTGCTGCTGTCGGGCATTTCCCGTCACTGACGCGCCACGGTTGGCCGTAACCGTATCGTGATGGCAACAGGGCGTCCACAAGGCGCCCGTTTCACTACTGTAACTTTGCTTCCGCCAGCGGCGGAAGGTATTGGGAGAGATTCATGGCACTTGTTTCAATGCGACAACTGCTGGACCACGCCGCCGAACACAGCTACGGCCTGCTAGGCGTTCAACGTCAACAATCTGGAACAGATGCGCGCCATCATGGAAGCCGCCGACAAGGTGGATGCTCCGGTTATCGTGCAGGCTTCGTGTGGCGCCCGCAAATACAGCCGACGCGCCGTTCCTGCGCCACCTGATCCTGGCGGCAGTAGAAGAATTCCCGCACATCCCGGTGGTGATGCATCAGGACCACGGCACCAGCCCGGACGTTTGCCAACGCTCGATCCAGCTCGGCTTCTCCTCGGTGATGATGGACGGCTCGCTCAAGTCCGACGGCAAAACCCCGGCCGACTATGACTACAACGTCGGCGTAACCCGCACCGTGGTCAACTTCGCCCACGCCTGCGGCGTGTCGGTGGAAGGCGAGATCGGTTGTCTGGGCAGCTCGGAAACCGGCAAGGCGAGGAAGATGGCGTTGGCGCCGAAGGTACGCTGGATCACAGCCAGTTGCTGACCGATCCGGAAGAAGCCGCCCGCTTCGTCAAGGACACCGGCGTGGACGCGCTGGCCATCGCCATCGGCACCAGCCACGGTGCCTACAAGTTCACCAAACGCCCGACCGGCGACGTGCTGCGTATCGACCGCATCAAGGAAATCCACGCCCGCATCCCCAACACCCATCTGGTGATGCACGGCTCCTCCTCGGTGCCGCAAGACTGGCTGGCCATCATCAATGAATTCGGCGGCGAAATTCCGGAAACCTACGGTGTGCCGGTGGAAGAAATCGTGCAGGGCATCAAGCACGGCGTGCGCAAGGTGAATATCGACACCGACCTGCGTCTGGCCAGCACCGGCGCCATCCGCCGTTATCTGGCGCAACACCCGGCCGATTTCGACCCGCGCAAATACTTTGCCGAATCGATCAAGGCCATGCGCGACATCTGCATCGCCCGCTACGAAGCCTTCGGTTCTGCCGGTCAGGCCAGCAAGATCAAGGCCGTCAACCTCGACACCATGGCCGCCAAGTACGCCAAGGGCGAACTGGCGCAGATCGTGAAATAAACGGCAGCGCCCATTGTCATCATCAGGCCACCCGCAAGGTGGCCTTTTTTCGGCCAACCCGCCAAGGTTGGCCGAAACAGGAAACCCGAACATGACCGAACTGTTATCGCCGCTGGAATGGGTATTTGTCATCCTGCTCGGGCTGGTGCCGCTTGTCGGGCTGGCTTTCCACCTGTGGGTGATGCTGGCCGGACACGGCAAGCCCAACCCGGACGACGCCGACTGAGCCGCTTGCCGCGTGTGGCAGATGGCATAGTATGCAATCACCACGCCACTACAGGAGCTGCCCATGAGTATGGATGTCATCGACTACGAAATCTTCGGCGACGACATGCAGTATGTCGAAGTGGAACTGGACCCGGGCGAAGCCGCCGTGGGTGAAGCGCCCTGTATTACATGCAGGACGGCATCGCCATGGACACGATCTTCGGTGATGGCTCCGCGGCCCAGAGCGGGCTGATGGGCAAGCTGCTGGGCGCAGGCAAACGCCTGCTCACCGGCGAGTCACTGTTCACCAGCGTGTTCGTCAACCGGGGCCACGGCAAGCGCCGCGTCGCCTTTGCCGCTGCCACCCCCGGCAAGATTGTGCCGGTACATCTGCTGGAACTGGGCGGCGTGCTGTATGCGCAGAAAGACAGCTTTCTGTGTGCAGCCAAGGGCGTCAGCCTGGGCATTGCCTTGCAGAAAAAGTTTGGCGTCGGCCTGTTTGGCGGCGAGGGCTTCATCCTGCAAAAACTGGAAGGCGATGGCTACGTCTTTCTGCACGCTGGCGGCACGCTGACCGAACGCCAGCTGGCACCGGGCGAAACCCTGCGCGTCGACACCGGCTGTCTGGTGGCCTACCAGCCAACCGTCAGCTTCGACATCGAATATGTCGGCAAGATCAAAAGCGCTCTGTTTGTTAAGCGAAGGACTGTTCCCCGGCGCGCCTCAGCGGGCCGGGCAAAGTCTGGCTGCAATCGCTACCGCTGTCACGACTGGCCGACCGCCTGCTGGCAGCCGCCCCGCGTGCCGGGGGCGAGCAGAAAGAACAAGGCTCGCTGCTGGGTGGATGGCTGGGCGACCGCGACGGCTAACGCCCACCGATCAGGCAACCGGCATTGCTGGCCGATAGGATTCGGTGCGAAAATCCGGCCATCCACAGAAATGGCCGCACGGCTGTTTCGCCTCAACGGCACCGCATGGTGCCGTTTGCTTTTTATCCAACTGCCGGGACATGTCCCAAGCCATAGAGAGGAACGTCTGGCGATGAGCTGGCAAGAGTTCAAACGTGATTATCTGGTGCGCTTCTGGTCGCCGGTACCGGCGGTGATCGCCGCCGGGGTACTGTCGGCCTATTACTTCGGCCTCACCGGTACCTTCTGGGCCGTAACCGGCGAATTCACCCGCTGGGGTGGCCATCTGTTGCAACTGCTGGGTTATCACCCGGAAACCCGGGGCTATTTCAAGGTCATCCATCTGGATGGCACACCGCTGGATCGAGTCGACGGCATGATGATTCTGGGCATGTTTGCTTAGGCTGCCTGTCCGCCGCGCTATGGGCCAATAACGTCAAGCTGCGCCTGCCGCAGCACCGCATCCGTATCGTGCAGGCGGTGGCCGGTGGCATCATTGCTTAACTTCGGCGCACGACTGGCCATGGGCTGTAACCTTGCCGCCTTCTTCACCGGCATTCCGCAGTTTTCGCTGCACGCCTGGTTCTTTGCCCTGACCGCCGCTGTCGGCTCGTGGTTTGGCGCCCGTTTTACCATGTTGCCCCTGTTCCGCGTACCGGTAAAACTGCAGGCCGTCAGCGCCGCGCAGCCGTTAAGCCAGGATGCCGGTCAGGCCAGCCGCCGCTTCCGCCTTGGCATGCTGGTGTTTGCCGCCTTTGTGCTGTGGACGGTGGCCAAAACCTTCAACGCGCCCAAACTGGGGCTGGCTTACTTGTTCGGGGTGGCTTTCGGCCTGATCATCGAACGGGCGCAAGTCTGCTTCACCTCGGCCTTCCGCGACCTGTGGATCACTGGCCGCACGCAGATGGCCAAGGCCATCATCATCGGTATGGCCGTGAGTACCATCGGCGTCTACAGCTATGTGCAGCTGGGCGTGGCACCCAAGATCATGTGGGCCCCCCAATGCGGTGATCGGTGGCTTGCTGTTCGGCTTTGGCATCGTGCTGGCTGGCGGCTGTGAAACCGGCTGGATGTACCGCGCGGTAGAAGGTCAGGTGCACTATTGGTGGGTGGGCCTTGGCAACATCATTGGTGCCACCTTGCTCGCTGCCCTGGTGGGACAATCTGGCCCCGCTGGTGGCCACCCGTTACGACAAGGTCAACCTGCTGCAGGTCTTTGGCCCGCAGGGTGGCCTGATCGTCACCTACCTGCTGTTGGCGCTGGCCATGCTGGCCGTGCTGTGGTGGGAAAAACGCTTCTTTGCCCGTCAGGCGGGTGCCTCGCAACTGGCCAAGGAATCAGCATGAGCAACTATGTCCCCAACTATCGCCTGAACATGATGGGCGAACCGTGTCCCTATCCGGCTGTCGCCACGCTGGAAGCCATGCCGCAACTGCAACCGGGCGAGATTCTGGAAGTAGTCACCGATTGCCCGCAATCCATCAACAATATCCCGGTCGATGCGCGCAACCATGGCTATGAAGTGCTGGAAATCCAGCAGGATGGGCCAACCATCCGTTACCTGATCCGCCGCTAAATCCGCCAAGTCAGCATGAAAAAACCGCTACTCTTTGGAGTAGCGGTTTTTATTTGCCCGGGCGTTTCGGCCAACCCCGGCCAACGCCAAGCTGGCATTACTTGCCGGACGGTACGCCCACCTTGGCACGCCGTGCCTTGACCGCATCGGCCAAGGTCTGCAGCATTTTCTCGGTGTCATCCCAACCGATACAGGCATCGGTAATGCTCTGGCCATAGGTCAGCTCGCAACCCGGCTTCAGGTCCTGACGGCCTTCCACCAGATGGCTTTCCACCATCACGCCAAAAATGTGCTGATCGCCAGCGGCCAGTTGCCCGGCCACATCGTCGGCCACTTCCATCTGGCGCTTGAAATCCTTGCGGCTGTTGGCATGGCTGAAGTCGATCATCAGCTTTTGCGGCAAGCCGACGGCGGCCAGTTCTGCCGCCGCCGCCTTGACGTGGGTAGCCGAATAATTCGGTTCCTTGCCACCGCGCAGGATGACATGGCAATCGGGGTTGCCACCGGTTTGCACAATGGCAGAATGGCCGGTTTTTGTCACCGACAGGAAGTGGTGCGGCTGACTGGCGGCGCGAATCGCATCCACGGCAATCTTCAGATTGCCATCGGTGCCGTTCTTGAAGCCCACCGGACAAGACAAGCCAGAGGCCAGTTCGCGGTGTACTTGGCTTTCCGTGGTACGGGCACCAATCGCCCCCCAGCTGATCAGGTCGGCAAAGTACTGCGGCGTGATCATGTCGAGGAATTCGGTCGCGGCTTAAGCATGCCCATATCGTTCAGCGTCAGCAGCAGGCGACGGGCAATACGCAGACCGGCGTTGATGTCATACGATTCATCCAGGGCGCGGATCGTTGATCAAGCCCTTCCAGCCAACCGTCGTACGCGGTTTTTCAAAGTACACCCGCATCACCACCACCAGCTCGTTCGACAGCTCGCGGCGTAGCTTCATCAGGCGCTCGGCATATTCGATCGCGCCTTGCGTATCGTGAATCGAACAGGGACCCACCACCACCAGCAGGCGATCGTCTTCGCCATGCAGCAGCGCGGAAATGTCACGACGGGTATGGTAGATCACGTCTGCCGCGGAAGAGGTAATCGGCAGCTCGTACAGGTGGGCAATCGGCGGCAATAATTCTTTGATATCACGAATTCGGACATCGTCGGTCTGGCGTTGCATGGGTGTCCCTATTGGTCTTCAGTTTCTACATTGCATGGCAGCAAGATACCCTTATTCCGCGCATGGCGACAACCCCCTCAACCAGCTGGAACAGCCGCTGCACGCGCCAAACGCCATAACATCCATCTATCACTGACTGGTACACAAACTATGTTAAGGAGAACCATTCAAAGCGGACGACGTTCCCTCTTCGTCAGGACCACTGAAGATCAGAATTCAGTGCCAATGAAGGGACGGCAAGAGCAGCCCGTTATTTGGATGCAAGCCGAGGTCAAACTACCGAGCCCCGCTTCTGCCTCTCCTCAATTCCCAGCGACATCTTTCTATCTCAATACGGGCATAAGCCAAGTTGGTAAACTCGAACTTGTTCAGGTATTCATTGCACAAGACCCGTTGAAGGAGTAAATAGAAGCATTCTGACTCATCTTGGCCAGTTCAATCTGTGGTAGCGCCCCCTACTAAATATATCCAGTTCAATATAGTTTTGCGGCAGGACTCTGTGCCGTTATCGGTGCTGATTACCTGTGAGAAGCTACATACTTAGGCATAAATCCGGAAAATATATGCCGTCAGCACAGCTCCTTGATGGCGTACCCCACTTTCGCTTCACACAAAAAACTGATAATTTTTCCTCAGAAAACGCTTGTCAACGTTCGGCCAAATTTATTAAAAACATTTAAACAAAATAAAAGATAACTCAATCATTAAAAACGCCATCAAAACACACGAGTTGATTTTTTTGATAAATTATATCTAATTTTTATTTTTTAATTTAATTAAAAACTCTCTAGACTCTATCGAGGAAAAATTAGATTGACATAATTTACAATAAATGTATTCGTTCTTTTCGACAAGTTTTTTAAACTCGTCACTAGACATATCTTTCCAGTGTGCTTTGCCAAAGACCACCTCAATTGTTAGAACACCCCCATCCATTATTACATCATCTGAACCACCATTACCAACCGTTTTATTTGATTCGGTATAATGACGTCCCTTATCGCTATCAAAACTACAAAATAATGTTGGCGCCTTAACCTGCCAAGATGGCATAAGCTTTACAATAACTCCACGGGTTGTCATTTTGAATTTAATGACTTCAACCGTTCTAATGAACGGCCATAAGCTATACCAATAAGCCACTAAAACCCACAAAGATAAAGCGCTCAAAAAAACTAATAAATAAAGCTTTTTACTGTATTTTCTAATATTTGCCAAGTAGTAACTCCTATAGAAGTTTTTGCTCGCATTGCTAATAGGATATGGGCGTGATCAACATCAACACCATCATTAATATCCGGGTCATTTGGCAATGGCCTTCTTCTTCCCTTAGGATTAAATCTCCCACCCACATTCGCAACCAGATTATCAAGTTCGAAATTATTTTTCGTATAGCCAAGGCTTTGTTGCACAAATCAGTTCAAGGCCGAGCCGCCCCAATGCCCAGACGGACTTATCCCATACGGACTGTTTGTGGCGTGCACAGTGCTGTGAAGCGATTCAGAATCGCTGCACAGATTTGAAGCTCCGCCACCTGCCGGTCAAAGTCCCGTGACTTAACTCGGTCTGCCAGCAATTTGAAACAGTGCATCTTCGTTTCGACCAGACTGCGGCGATGGTAGCCGCTCCACTTTTTCCAGAGTGTGCGCCCTAGATACTTCACTGAGCGTAGCGACTCATTTCGAGCCTGATTGCCCAGTGAACTCCCTTTCCAGAATTGGCCGTTTCTGCGCGGGGGAATGATGGCCGCCGCCCCACGCTCGGCAATCGCTGCGTGACATAGGCGTGTGTCGTACGCCCCATCCGTGGTCAGAGTCACCAGTCCCTCTGCCGCCGGAATTTGCGATAGCAGCTCTGGCAGCATCGTGGCATCTCCAGTGCGATTGTCGGTCATTTCCATTGCCCGGATTTCCAGCGTTTGCGCATCAATGCCCAAGTGCACCTTGCGCCATTGACGGCGGTAGTCAGCACCATGCCTTTTCACTTTCCACTCGCCTTCACCCATCATCTTGATGCCGGTGCTGTCCACCAAGAGATGCAGACAACCCTGCTTCTTCTGCACCGGAATGCGAACTTGCAGGTCCTTCTGACGGCGGGAAAGCGTACTGAAGTCGGGGACGGCCCAGTCAAGCCCAGCCGGGCGCAACATGCTTTCGACCATACCTGTGGCTTGCCGTAGCGCCAGACCAAAGAGGCATTTGATGGTGAGACAGAACTGGATGGCAGCATCGGAGAAAGTTGGCTGCCGTCCCCCGTTTGCCGGTAGCAGGTGCCAGCCAGTTCATGCCTTTGTCGAGCCAGAGAAGGAGCTGCCCTCGTTGCTTGAGGGATTGGTTGTAGGACTGCCAGTTGAGGGATTGGTTGTAGGACTGCCAGTTGATGGTTTGGTACTTGGGGGGAAGGGGCGTGCTCATGCTGTCATTCTACCGGACGGGCGCAAGCCCTGATTTGTGCAACAAAGCCCAACAAATCCGTATTTCTATATTTATTAGGTGTGAAACTTTATTCGATAAACGGGAATTTGATTGTTTCCCAAGCAGTCTGTTGATAGCCTTAAACCATACTCATGACCACGCTGAAGTGGGTATTTCATGGCTTTGGATATGTCAATGTAAGTATTTTCCTTAAATACGGGGCCCGAGTCGGGATACTCAGAGAAAACTAATTCAGAGATGCTTTCACCATTTTGGTTGTCTAAGGAAATAGCGCTGTATTCGCAATTTTTTTTGAATAAAATTACATGTCTGCCATGTAAAATTTCTATTGTTGCAAGTTTTTCTATTGGTCTGCCGTTCCATGCAGCTATTATCAAAACGAAAGTTGCAATTAATATAATTATTTTTTTCATACTAAATTCCATTGGGATTTAAGATCTCTTGGTCTACGAGTTGCATTGTCTATTTCTTCAAAAAAATTTTCCAATGTTTTCTCGTAAAAAAAGTTGACCTAATTCTTCTGTTTGATTTTTTTCCCATATAGCCATGATGTCCCATAATTTCACTTATGAAATAATCTGCAAGTATTTCAGCTTGTGATTCCATGTTGTATTCAAAAAAATCTTTTGGGGGGGTGCCCTTGTAAGTGTATGGATCTATCGAGCCAGCAATGTCTTTGCCGATTTCTTCGATTGATGTGGGCAGTAACTCAGAAATGGCCTCAATGATTTGAGCCACTCCTGTGGCTGGTGCATACGCTGCCCCACAGATTACGAGCAATCCACGGCTAAGTTTCTTCTTTCTTTGATACTGCCAAACATGTGATGTTTCGTGAATGAAATGATGCAAATCTCGTATGTCTAGCTGGCCTTTTATAATGGAAAAATCGTTCTTGTAGTTTTTTCAGGCATATACAACTCTCCCCATGGTGTCATGGACACTTGACCAGACTGCACACCGGAATGAGTTTTCCTTTATGTATTCTTACGAAACGATAGTCGATTGCGTTGCCAAAAAGCTTTTTGCAAAGCTCAATTTCACCTGAGGTAAGCTTCCGGCCATCATCCATGGATAGCTCTTTCTGACTATCTTTGGTAGTGTTGGTAGCGCCGTGGCTTTTTATAGTGCCAAGCATTAGTAGTCCCCTTCATCTAGTTTAATAACGGTAGACGGCAATATGTCAATGCTACTTATCTCTTCTGATTGTTTGGTATAGTGTCTGCCAGTAGCGCCCGCCTTATCCAGAGTACCCTCTTTTACTTGGTTATCAGCAAGTGTCATGCGATATTTGTAGCCACGATATAAATTCAGACTTTCGATACTGTTTATTTTGAACTTCTCATCATGAACATCTTTAGTGCCAAGAATCTTGGGGAAATCAAAGTTGAATCTAGCTAAGCCCACACAGTGTATGACTGGCCCCCTTCACACTCACCGAGCCCGGGCAGTGAATCTCGATGTTCCCCCCCCTTCAGCCGGATATAGCCGCCCCCGCTGGTCAGCAGGATTTCCGGCTGGCGGCAATCGTCACCTTGCCCTTACACGACGTAACGGTGACATCCTGGTCCGCCGTCAGCTCCATCTCCCCACTCTGTGCCTGCACCTGTACCTTGCCTTTGGCCGCGATCAGCTTCAGCGCCACCTTGTCCTTCACCCCCGCCACAAACAGGCTGATGTGCTGGCCGACGTTGTGCAGCCAGCGGCGACCGGTGGTGTGGTTGCTGTCGCGCTGGGCGATCAGGTTAAGGTTGGTGCTTAGGCGCTGAGGGTCTGGCTTTGTTCACTGGCACTGGCGATACCGGCCGGGCCGGACAGGATGAGTAACGGTTGCTGACCGCTTTGGTCTTTGGCGGTCTTGCCCTCTTTATCGGTGTTGCTGCTTACTTCCCGGGCTTTGAGGGCCGCGACGTGGTGTTGCAGGTGGCCGCTGTCTTTCTTTCCGGCGGCGCTGTTGTCCGGATTGATGGCCTCCGGCCCGGTTTCCATGCGGTCGGCCAACTGGGCGCTGGCGGTGTCGGCCAGTGCTTTGGCTCAGGTTGAGGGCGGCATCGAGCTGGCTTTGCACGTGTTCCCGTGCCAGCTGTGGGTAAGCGGCCCCGTTCTGTGCCTCGGTCGTGAGCAGCAGACCGTGGGCGGCGCGGATCGCGCCGTGCTGGTCGGTCCGCAGTTCGAAGCCGTTACCGCGCGGCTGGGCTTTGCCGTTCGTGCGCGGCTGGGTCAGAAAGCCCTGGTTGAGCTGGGTCTTGCCGGATTCGCTGCTGAGTTTGGCCCGCACTTCGCCGGGGGTGTCGTCGAACAGCAGTTCGTTGTATTGCCCACCCTGATGTTCTTTCGACTTGATGCCGGACAGGGTCTTGTTGGCTTAAGCAGGGCACCGGCGCCGCTAAAGGCCGGGGTGGCATGACTACCGTTGTACAGCACGCCCACAATCACCGGGCGGTCGATGTCGCCTTCGATGAAGTCGACCAGCACTTCCTGACCGATGCGCGGAATGAACTGGTGCCCCCAGCTAAGCGCCAGCCGAGGGCATGGCCACCCGTAGCCAGCAGGAGGACTGGTCATCGAGATTGGCGCCGAGGGTCGGGTGTTCGTCTGGCCGCTGCCAGTGGAACTGCACCTTGATGCGCCCCGGGCATCGGTATACACCTCCTCACCGGCCGGGCCGACCACCGTGGCGGTCTGTACCCCCGGGAGGTCGGTCGGGCCAGCTCGCTGTGTGCATACGCTGGCGTCAGCGGCAGACCGCGCCGCTGGGCGGTGAATTCGGTCTCGAACGGCGACTTGGCCGCATCCGCCTCGGGTTGGCCGATCAGGCCGGACAGCGCCCCCTGCAGGTCGACGGGCAGGTTGTTACGCGCCCGGAAGGTCTGCCGGGTGACGACGAATTCACGCTGTTCACGGCTGTCCCCCCTCGGTACGGAGGGGCTGCTGCAGACCAGGTAGATGCGTATTTATGCCACCCGGCCAGCCGCTCAGATACGCTGATGAAAAGCAACGAAGCAGCAAAGATTCTTTACTACTGCTGTAATCAGGTGGCCGGTCTAATCTGTAATACCCAATCCATTTAATGCTTATTGCTTGATGATAAAGCAAACAAAAAGCGCCCCCGCATTGCGGATGGCGCTTATCAAGCTAACAACCGGGGCGTTTTAGTCGGCGTACTGGCGTTTCATGCGTTCGCGGCGTTCCTGAGCTTCCACCGACAATGAAGCCGTCGGACGAGCCAGCAAACGCTTCAGGCCGATCGGCTCACCGGTGTCTTCGCAGAAACCGTAGGAGCCGTCATCGATCAGGCGCAGGGTGGCCTGGATCTTTTGCAGCAGTTTGCGTTCACGATCGCGCGTGCGCAGTTCCAGCGCGTATTCTTCTTCCAACGTGGCGCGGTCGGCAGGGTCCGGCGTGGCTTCCTGCTCCTGCAGATGGTTGGCAGTGGCGTTGGCGTTATGGAGCAACTCCTGCTGCATCTGCAGTAACCGCTCCTTGAAGAACTCAAGGTGGTCGGCGTTCATGTAATCGTCGCCGTCCCAGTTGAGGATATCTTGTTCGGTCAGCTTGGCCATAATTGGTGCTTCCAGCATAGAGTTGGCAACAGGCGGAGAAGATTACCGGCGGCATGATGTTTGTGCAACTGTCTTGTCAGACATCATGCAGCAAAAGCCCCTGCTGCTGACATTGTGTATAGCTCATCAGGCCCGTGCTACAAGGATTTCTCGCAACAAAAAGGCGGCTTGCGCCGCCTTGCCTGATATTGCTTGTCCTGCTTATTTCAGGGACAGGATCCACTTAACCAGCGTTTTCACGTCGGCGTCTTTGACTTGGGTGTTCGGCGGCATCGGAACCGGACCCCATACGCCGCTACCACCGGCCTTGACCTTGGCAACCAGCTTGGCTTCGGCGCCAGCCCGGCCTTTGTATTTCTTGGCAACGTCTTTGTATGCCGGGCCCACTACCTTCTTGTCAACAGAGTGACAGGACAGGCAGTTGTTTTTCTGGGCCAGTTGCAGGTTGGCCATCGCCGGAGCGGCCATGGAACCCAATACCAGCGCAGCAAGCAGAGTTTTTTTCATCACGAATCTCCCGGTTATTGAAGCCATATCGCCACCCTAAACCAAACGGCGGCAATAAAGCATGATAAATAATCACATTTGCTAGATGGAGACCTTGAGTTGAGTCAAAAAGGTCACATCCAGCGTGCTTACAACCAACAACAACACCTGAATAATCAGCAACACAATCAGCGGAGACAAATCCACCCCGCCCACCTGAAAGCGGCGGAACGGTCGCAGATACGGCCGGGTGAGGGCGTCGAGGATGGGCGACAGCGCGTGGTAAGGATTGACCCAGCTCATGACCGCCTGCACGATTACCGCGCCCATCAGCAGGGTCAGCGACTGGCGGAACACCTCCAGCAGCGCGCGCAACACCAGTGCAACCCAGACCGGGGCAGGGCAAAGATATCCGGCACGGAATTGATCGCCGCCACCAGCACCCCGGCCAGCAGGCTCACCGCCCGTGCCAGCACCATGGTGGCGGTATCGTAGCCGTGAATGGACGGTAACAGCTTGCGCGTCGGCAGGACGGCAAAGTTGGTCACCGCCATGACAAACTGACACAGCGGATGTTTGAACGGGGCGCGTGCCACTTGCAGGTAAAAACGCAGCAGCAGGACCAGCACAAACAGCCGGGACAGGGTTTCGATCAGAAATTGCAGGATATCGAGCAGCATGTTCAATCCCGGCTCAGTTGTTGACCCAGCTCGATGGAACGATCGCGACAGTCCAGCGCCCCGGCAACGATGGCCGCTTTGACGCCTTCGGCTTCAAAACGCTGGATCGCGCGCTCGGTGGTGCCGCCTTTGGACATCACGTTCTGACGCAGGGTCGCAACCGGCAACGGGCTTTGCCGCGCCAATTCCAGCGCGCCATCGAAGGTGGCCAATACCAGTCGGCGTGCTTCGTCGGCGGAAAAACCGACTTGCTGTGCGCCTTCGATCATGCTTTCGATGAAATAGAACACATAGGCCGGGCCGCTGCCGGAGACGCTGGTAATGTCATCGATGCCGCTTTCTTCCGGCAGCCAGACGGTAATACCAGCGGCCTGCATAATGGTTTCGGCAGCCCCTGGCGGTCGCTTTCGGCCAACCCTGCCGGAGCGTACAGCCCGGCCACACCCTTGCCCACCATGGCTAAGCGTATTGGGCATGACGCGGACGATACGCTCGGTTTGCAGCCAGTGCGCCAGCGCCTCGATCCGGATACCGGCGGCAATCGACACCACCTGCGCGCCGTTCAGGCGCGAGGCCAGTTGCAGACAAATTTCCTTGAGCTGTTGCGGCTTGACGGCGAGCACCACCACGTCGCTGGCGGTAAAGCTGTCCGGCAGGTCATGGCTGCCGACGGCACCGAACTCGCGGTAAAGGTAAGTCAACTTGTCGGCGTTGGGATCGACCACGTGCAGGGAGTGACCGCCCTGTTTAACCAGGCCGCCGATGATGGCGGTTGCCATGTTGCCGCCGCCGATGAAGGTAATCTGCATGCTGTTTTCCTCTCTGGTTCCGGCCAGCGAGACCGGAAATAGGCAACCGGCAAGCCGGTTGCAATCGTCAATGATAGTTCCGGGCGCCAAAAATGGCCGAGCCGACGCGCACCAGCGTCGCGCCCTCGTGCACGGCCAGCGCCATGTCGGCCGACATGCCCATGGACAAGGTATCCAGTGCCGGGCCATCCGCCTGCAACTGCTGGAAAATCGTCCGCAACAGGGCAAACTGCGCCGCCAACCGCGAGGCGTCCTCGGTGGGTTCGGGAATGCACATCAGGCCGCGCAGGCGCAAATGCGGCAGGGCCGCCACGGCTTGGGCCAGTGCACGTGCCTCCGCCGGAGCGCAGCCGCTTTTGCTGGCTTCGCCGGAAACGTTGACCTGTACGCAGACGTTGAGCAGAGCCAGTTCCGGTGGACGCTGCGCCGATAGCCGCTCGGCAATCTTCAGCCGCTCCACCGAGTGCACCCAGTGTGCGGTTTGTGCCACCGGCCGGGTTTTATTGGATTGCAATGGCCCGATGAAGTGCCACTCGATGGCCAGATCGGCCAATTCCTGCGCCTTGCTTTCCAGCTCCTGCACGTAGTTTTCGCCAAACGCGCGTTGCCCGTCAGCATACGCCTCGCGGATCGCCGCCGCCGGGAAGGTTTTGCTCACGGCGAGCAGCGTTACACTGCCAGCGGGCCGTCCGGCTTCCTGTTCGGCCAACGTGAGGCGCTGCCGTACGGCCTGCAGTGCTTGAGGGATTGATGAGGTCATGAAATGTCCTTGCCAGCGGCAATACGTGCCGGTTTGCCACGCCACGTGCCCGGCGTGATGCGTTGATACCACATGCCATACCCACGGCACGCCGCTTGCGCTTACAATCGGATTGAATAATGCCGGTCAGGCACCTGCCAGCTATCGTGGAGAATTATATGGAAATTTCCGAGCTCTTGGCGTTTACCGTCAAGAACAAGGCATCCGACTTGCACCTGTCGGCCGGGCTGCCACCGATGATTCGCGTCAACGGCGATATCCGCCGCATCAACCTGCCGCCGCTGGATCACCATGATGTGCACGACATGGTGTACGACATCATGAACGACTACCAGCGCAAGACCTTTGAAGACACGCTGGAATGCGACTTTTCGTTTGAACTGCCCGGCATCGCCCGTTTCCGTGTCAACTCCTTCGTGCAGAACCGCGGGATGGGTTCGGTATTCCGCGTGATTCCCTCCAAGGTGCTGACGCTCGAGCAACTGGGCGCGCCAAAGATTTTCCGAGGACATTTCCAGCTATCCGCGCGGGCTGGTGCTGGTCACCGGGCCGACCGGCTCTGGTAAATCCACCACGCTGGCAGCGATGGTGGACTACGTCAACGACAATCAGTTTTCCCACATCCTGACAGTGGAAGACCCAATCGAATTCGTGCACGACAGCAAGAAGAGCCTGATCAACCAGCGTGAACTGGGACAGCAGACGCACAGCTTTGCGGCAGCGTTGCGCAGCGCGCTGCGCGAAGACCCGGACGTCATCCTAGTGGGCGAATTGCGCGATCTGGAAACCATCCGTCTGGCGCTAACCGCCGCCGAAACCGGTCACCTGGTCTTTGGCACGCTGCACACCAGCTCAGCCGCCAAAACCATCGACCGTATCGTCGACGTGTTCCCGGCAGGCGAGAAGGAAATGGTGCGCTCGATGTTGTCCGAATCGATCCGCGCGGTCATTTCGCAAACGCTGCTCAAGACCAAGGAAGGCAACGGCCGCGTGGCGGCGCACGAGATCATGATCGGCACGTCAGCCATCCGTAACCTGATCCGCGAGAACAAGATCGCGCAGATCAACTCGATGATCCAGACCGGCCAGCAGTACGGCATGCAGACGCTGGACCAGTGTTTGCAGGAGTTGGTGCGTCGTAACGTGGTGAGCCCGCTAGAAGCGCGCATCAAGGCGGCCAACAAGGACGCATTCTAACGGCCTTAAGCCGCGTCCGCCCGTTACGCACAGGGAGAATTCCAGATGGAAAAAGACCAGGCCTCCAAGTTTATTCACGACCTGCTCACTCACGCCGTCGGCAAGAATGCGTCGGACGTTTTCATTTCCGCCGACTTTCCCCCGGCGATGAAGATCGACGGCAAGATCACCCCGGTATCGCCACAACCGCTATCGGCCCAGCACACCAAGGAGCTGGTGCGCTCGGTGATGAACGACCGCCAGACCGAAGAGTTCGAATCGAAAAAGGAAGCCAACTTCGCCATCAACCCGCCGGGCATCGGCCGTTTCCGCGTCAGCGCCTTCATCCAGCAGGGGGCGGCGGGCATGGTGTTGCGCAAGATCAACACCGAGATTCCGCACTTTGACGAGCTGAACATGCCGGACGTGCTGCGTGATATCGCCATGATCAAGCGCGGCCTGGTGATCTTTGTCGGCGGTACCGGTTCCGGTAAATCCACCTCGCTGGCGGCGCTGGTGGACTGGCGCAACAGCAATGCGCAAGACCACATCATCACCATCGAAGACCCGATCGAATTTGTCCATCAGCACAAGAAGAGCATCGTTACCCAGCGTGAAATCGGCGTGGATACCGAGAGCTGGGATGTGGCGCTGAAGAACACGCTGCGCCGGGCACCGGACGTGATCCTGATGGGTGAAATCCGCGACCGCGAGACCATGGGCTACGCCCTGCAGTTTGCCGAAACCGGCCACTTGTGTCTGGCCACGCTGCACGCCAACAACTCCAACCAGGCGCTGGACCGCATCCTCAACTTCTTCCCGGAAGAACGCCACCAGCAGGTGCTGATGGATTTGTCGCTCAACATGCGCGCAATCATTTCCCAGCGGTTGTTGCCGAAGAAAACCGGCAAAGGCCGTATCGCGGCGGTGGAGATTCTGCTCAACACGCCGCTGATCTCCGACATGATCTTCAAGGGCGAAATTGCCGGGCTGAAGGAGGTAATGTCGCGCTCGCGTGAAAGCGGCATGCAGACCTTCGACCAATCGCTGTTCGACTTGTACGAAGCTGGATCAGCTATGAAGATGCGCTGCGCAATGCCGACTCGATCAACGACCTGCGTCTGAAAATCAAGCTGTACGGCGAAGACGCCAAAACCCGCGACCCGATGGATGGCATCGGCCATCTCGACATCGTCTGAGCCGCCGCACGGGCAGTGCGCGTCCGGCTTCGGCCAACCTCAGTCGGCCTCGCACCGGCTGAGGTTGTTTCTGGCAGTCTGGCCGGGCGAGGCGACCCACAAAAAACTGCGGGCCGCGCAATCCGCCCTGCAGCAACAGGTAGCGGGGCGACCGGTCAAGCCAGCGTTGTGGCACCTGACGCTGGCGTTTCTTGGTGATGTTCCTGCCCAGCGCCTGACGGCGCTCACCACGGCGCTGGCGCCACTGGCCAGACAGCATGCCGCGTTGTGTTTGCACTTCAACCGTTGTGGCAGCTGGCGCAACGGTATCGGTTATCTGGCGCCTGCACACACGCCGGCGAGCCTGCTGGCACTGGTGCATGCCATCCGTCAGCAGCTGCACGTCTGCGGCATTGCCAGCGACTCGCGCCATTACACGCCGCACCTGACACTGTTGCGCCATACCCGTGAGGTGCTGGCACCCCAACCGGTTCCGGCCATCGACTACCGGCTGGATCATCTGGCGCTGGTACAGTCCACGCTGGGGCCGCACGGGGCACATTACCGGCAATTGGCCCGCTGGCCGCTGGGGCATAGCCAGACATGAAAAAGCCACCGCAATGCGGTGGCTTTGCTAACGCCAGACAGGTTGGCCGAACACTGACGGCGACCAACCCGATGCGTCGTACGATCAGTGTTGCAGGATCTTGGACAGGAACTGGCGCGCACGCTCGGAGCGGGCGTTGATGTTGCCGAAAAATTCCTCGGTTGCGCAGTCTTCCACGATGCAACCACGGTCCATGAAGATCACGCGGTTGGCCACGCGGCGGGCAAAGCCCATTTCGTGCGTGACGCACATCATGGTCATGCCTTCCTGTGCCAGTTCCACCATCACATCCAGCACTTCGTTGACCATTTCCGGATCCAGTGCCGAAGTCGGTTCGTCAAACAGCATGGCAATCGGGTCCATCGCCAGCGCACGGGCGATGGCGACGCGTTGCTGCTGACCACCGGAGAGCTGGCCGGGGAACTTGTCGGCATGCGCTTTCAGACCGACGCGCTCCAGCAGCTTCAGCCCCTTGGCCATGGCTTCGTCACGGCTGCGGCCCAGCACCTTGATCTGGGCAATGGCCGGGTTCTCGGTGATGGACAGATGCGGGAACAGCTCGAAGTGCTGGAACACCATGCCGACGCGGCTGCGCAGCTTGGGCAAGTTGGTCTTGGGATCGCCCACCGAGATACCGTCCACGATGATGTCGCCCTTCTGGAACGGCTCCAGCGCGTTGACGGTCTTGATCAGCGTGGATTTACCCGAGCCGGACGGCCCGCACACCACGACCACTTCGCCTTTTTTCACGTCGGTGGTGCAATCGGTCAGCACCTGAAAGTCGCCATACCATTTGCTGACGTGCTGGATAGAGATCATTGCGCTCATACTGCCAACCTTTTCTGCAAGCGCTTCACCGCAATGGAAGCGCCAAAACTGATCACGAAGTACACCGCGCTTAAGCAAAAATCAGAAACTCATGCGGCAAACCGATGATGTCACCCTTGGAGCGGGCCGTGTTGAGGAAGTCCATGAGACCGACCGCATACACCAGCGAGGTATCCTGAAACAGGATGATGGATTGCTGCAATAACAGCGGCATCATCTTGCGGAACGCCTGCGGCAGGATCACCAGACGCATCGCCTGTGCATAAGTCATGCCCAGCGCGTAGGCGGCATTGATCTGCCCCTTGGCAATGGACTGGATACCGGCACGCACGATCTCCGAGAAATACGCCGCCTCGAACATCACGAACGCCACCAGGCAGGAGGTAAACGCCCCCACCGGCTCCAGATTGCCGGTGATCCAGCTGATGATCATCGGCACCACCAGATAGAACCAGGAAATCACCAGCAGCAACGGGATGGAACGGAAAATATTGACGTAGTAACGCGCCAGCCGCGACAACACAGGCTGACTGGACAGGCGCGCCAGTGCCAATAACGTCCCCAGCACGACCCCAGCTTACCACCGCCATGCCCAACAGCTTGAGCGTCAGCATCATGCCATCGGCCATGCCGGGCAGCGCCGGACCAATCTGACTGAAATCGAAGGCCATTATTTGCTTCCTCCCATCATGCCGGGGATGCGTACCCGGCGCTCGATCCAGCCCATCAGGCCCATCAGGCTCATGTTGAGCACAAAGTAGATGAGCGTGGCCAGCGTGAAGGCTTCAAAGATGTTGGCCGAAAACTCTGCCGTCTGCTTGGTCTGAGCCAGCAGCTCCATCAGGCCGATCAGCGAGGCCACCGACGAGTTCTTGAAGATATTGAGGAACTCGCTGGTCAGTGGCGGAATGATGATGCGAAACGCCTGCGGCAACAGCACATGGCGATACACCTGCGGCAGGGTGAAACCCATCGCCAGCGCGGCATTACCTTGTCCTTTGGGCAGCGCCTGAATGCCGGTACGCACCTGTTCACACACCCGAGCGGCGGTAAACAGCCCCAGACACACCACGACCGACAGGAACGCCGAGGTTGCCGGGCTAAGATCCTGTTTGAACCAGACCTGCAGCGGTTCGGGCAACAGATCGGGCACCGGGAAGTACCAGACAAACAGCTGAACCAGCAGCGGCACGTTGCGGAACAGCTCGACATAAGCGGTCGCGACCGTGGACAGCAGACGGTTCGGCACCGTACGCATCACCCCCAGCACCGAGCCGAGCAGCAGCGCGATAACCCAACCGGCCAGCGATACGGCCAGCGTCCAGCCCGAGCCCGTGATGAACCAGTTGAGGTAGATTTCGCTGCCAACACCGGTGGACTGGAAGAAGATGCCCCAGTTCCAGTTGTAATTCATGCAAACCTCCAATGAAAAAGGGACGCGAGCGCCATCCGCCGCCGGGCACGCCAGATGGCGCACAACCGGCAGCCGGAGCGCCGGTGGGCGCCCCTTCAGTCGTCAGGCTTTGTCAGCAACGCCGGGTTACTCGGCAGCCTTGTCGGTCGGCTTGGCAATCAGGGTCTTGAACTCGTTGGACATCGGGAAGTTTAGGTTCAGGCCTTTAGGCGGTACCGGATGCTGGAACCACTTGCTGTACAGTTTCTTCACTTCGCCAGACTTGTAGGTGGCTTTCAGCGCATCATCCACTACCTTCTTGAAGGCCGGGTCGCCCTTGCGCATCATGCAGCCGTAAATTTCAAACGATTGCGGCTTGCCGGTGACCACCCAGTTGGCCGGGTTCTTGGCCTTGACCATTTCGCCATACAGCAGCACATCGTCCATCATGAATGCGGCGGCACGGCCGGATTCCAGCATCAGGAACGATTCGCCGTGGTCCTTGGCGGAGATGATGTTCATGCCCATTTGTTTTTCGGCATTCATCGCCTTCAACAGACGCTCGGAGGTGGTCCCGGCCGTGGTGACGACGTTTTTGCCTTTCAGGTTCGGGAAGTCTTTGATGCCGGAATTCTTGGCGGTCAGCAGACGGGTGCCAACTTCAAAGATGCCCACGGAGAAGGCGACTTGTTTCTGGCGTTCCACGTTGTTGGTGGTGGAACCACATTCCAGATCGACCGTACCGTTTTGTACCAGCGGGATGCGGGTCTGCGAGGTCACCAGGTTGTAGCGCACCTTCAGGTTCGGCATCTTCAGTTCTTTTTTCACCTGCTCGGCCACTTTATTGGCCGGGTCAACCGAGTAGCCAATCGGCTTCTGGCTGTTGTCGAGGTAAGAGAACGGGATGGAGGAGTCGCGGTTACCCAGCACGATGGTGCCGGATTCCTTGATCTTTTTCAGGGTGCCGGTCAGTTCGGCGGCCATCAACGGGGTAGCGGCCAGTGCCGACAGCGTAGCGGCGCAAATGAGACGGGTGCAAAAACGCATGACAGTTTCTCCTTTGATACAGGGGGACAAGGCTGTGCCAGCCACGGCATCGGTCATTGGCCATCCCTCCGGCCGACTCGCAACGAAAACGTAGCAAGAGCCGGACGTGACGGTGGCCACATTTCAACGATTGTTAATAATGGTTAGCACAAGCCATCTGTTTCGGCCAACCCTGGTCGGGCTGGCCGCGAACAACTTCGGGGTACGTCAGTTATTCATGGGCGTCAGTAACTGGCGCAGGAACTGTTTGGCACGGTCGTGCTGCGGATTGAGGAAAAACTCCTCGGGAGGGGCTTCTTCAAGAATCTGGCCGTGATCAACAAAAATCACCCGGTCGGCCACTTCGCGGGCAAATCCCATTTCGTGGGTCACCACCATCATGGTCATGCCGGATTCGGCAAGGTCTTTCATCACCTTGAGCACTTCGCCGATCATTTCCGGATCGAGGGCCGAGGTGGGTTCATCAAACAGCATCACCTTGGGCTGCATGGCCAGACCACGGGCAATGGCAACGCGCTGCTGCTGGCCACCGGACAATTGCGCCGGGAAGGCATTTTGCTTGTGTGCCGTGCCAACACGCTCCAGCAGCTGCACCGCCAGTTTCTCCGCCGCGGCCTTGTCCATTTTCTTGACCGCAATGGGCGAGAGGGTGATGTTGTCCAGCACCGACAAGTGCGGGTACAAGTTGAAATGCTGGAATACGAAGCCGACTTCGGCGCGCAGGGCGTTAAGGTTGGTCTTGGGGTCTGCCACGTTTTTGCCGTTCACCCAGATCTCGCCGTCGTTAATGCTTTCCAGCTGGTTGGCGGTACGGATCAGGGTGGATTTGCCGGAGCCGGAGGGGCCGCAGACCACCACCACTTCACCGGCTTGCACGTGCAGGTTGATGCCGTTCAGGACATGCAGATCCTTGAACCATTTGTGCACGTTGATAAAACGTATCATGACTTCCCTTCCCACCTTTGTAACTCGATATTACCGTCTCTTGTGGATGGACGGCCCAAGACTTTCCTGCCGGGGATGTTGGCCGGAAAGCCAGTGATTGTGTGATGCAATTGTCGCCAGCGCAAGCCGCAATGCAACATAATCGCTTGATTGTTATGGCGCTTTGCTGGCCGCTGCAGCCAGATAATTGGCCAGCCGCACGTAATCGGCCACGGCCACGTTTTCCGGCTTAAGCAACCCGGGTCGAGGGCCAGCGCGGCAAAACCGGCATCGTCCAGCACGCCCTTGAGGTTATTGCGCAGCGTTTTGCGCCGCTGGGCAAACGCCTTGATCACCGTGGCTTCCAGCAACGCTTCATCCTGCGCCACGCCGCAGCGCCCCGGCGCCGAAGCATCATGCGCACCACGGCCGAATCCACCTTCGGAGGCGGCCAGAACGCTTCCGGCGGTACATGCAGGATGTGTTCCATCTCGAAACGGTACTGCAACATTACGCTCAGGCGACCGTAGTCCGGCGTCGAGGGTTCGGCCAACATGCGATCAACCACTTCCTTTTGCAGCATGAAGTGCATGTCGATGACGCGTTGGCCGAAACTGGCCAGATGAAACAGCAGCGGTGTGGAAATGTTATAGGGCAGGTTGCCGACGATCTTGATCGGCCCGGTGCCCACGCTGGCAAAATCAAAAGCCAGCGCATCGCCTTCGTGGATGGTCAGCCGGTCCGGCGCAAACTCGCTACGCAGGCGGCTGATGATGTCGCGGTCGATTTCCACCACGTGCAGATGCTTGAGACGCTGCAGCAACGGGCGGGTGATCGCCCCCGGTGCCGGGGCCGATTTCGATGACGGTGTCGTCGGGCTGCGGATTGACCGCATGAACGATGTTGTCGATCACGCTGGCATCCTGCAGAAAATTCTGCCCGAAGCGCTTGCGGGGTATGTGCTGGTTCATGGAAATTCAATGTGTTGGCTGGGGCGATTGTAAACTGCCGGACAAGACCTGTGCCAATTGTTGTGGCGGAAAACCGGCATTTTATGCAGATGAAATCAGGCGGGTGGCGGGCGGGCCGCGTCAGGCTTCAATGCGGCCGCCAGAACAACACCCCCAGTGCCAGAACCGCATAACGCGCCGCCTTGCCGACGGTGAGCCAGAGCAGGCAGCTCAGTTTGGGCAACCGCAACCAGCCGCATGGCCAGCGGCAGGGCATCGCCGATGAATGGTACCCGTGGCAAGGCTCAACACCGCCGGGCCAAAGCGGTCAAACCAGCGTTGCAACCGGGGCGACAGGGTTTTGGGCGGTACGCGGCTGCCCAGCCACAGGCTGGTGGCACTGCCTACGCTGTTGGCGAGCGTGGCCAGCAGCAACGCTTACCACAGCCAATCCGGCCAGCGGTAGAGAAACGCCGACAACGCCAGTTCGGAATTACCGGGCAGCAGGGTGGCAGACAGGAAGGCGGACAGCGCCACGCCGCCCAGCGCCAGCCAAGCCGCGTCCATCAGGCTTCAAGCTGGAAGTCTTCGCCGCTCGCGTCGCGGATGGCGGCGCTCAGCGTGCTGAAGAATTCGGCACCGTCGCGGGCGGCAATCCATTGTTCGCCGCTACGGGCAAAGTGATAACCGCCGCTCTTGGCGGCAATCCACAGTTCCTGATTGGCGGTGTGGCGGTTGACGACGATCTTGCTGCCGTTGTCGAACTCGATTTCCAGCACGTTGCCGTTGGTCAGGTAGTCGGCATCCGTGCCTGCGTCATCGATGGCGGCTTCGATGCGCGAGAAAATGCCGTCGGTCAGATTCAGGAATTCACTTTCAGTCATGGGGCGTCTTTCTGCTCAGGGCAAGGGCAGGGCGGATACCCGTCCCCGCCGCGCTTTGTTAGTATCGCCATTTTGCCACATCGGATTACCCAGCATGCGAACCCTGATGGCCTGTGTTGCCCTGACCCTGTTGTTGACTGCCTGCGGTTATAAAGGCGCGTTGTATCTGCCAAAGAAACAAGCGCCCACCGCGCCAGCCTCGGCACCGGCTAACGCCCCGCGGGCCGCTTCGGCTGCACACTGACGTTTGGTGCCGGTTGGCCAATGTTCGGCCAACCTTGACCCGGCCTAGACCAGATGGCGCTGGAGCATGACGGCCAGCATGGCCAGTGCCGCCACCCCGGCCATGACCAACAACAGAAGCTGCCCCGCCAGTAGCGTGGCCTGCTGATTGACGCTGTCCGATAGCTGCGCCAGCCACTCCGGCGTTAACGGCTGGTTGGCAGTGGCCAACTGATAGGGCGTCAGCCGTTCGATCAGTACCGTGCGCGCGGCGGCCTGACTGTTTTGCAATTGCAGGCATGCCAACCCAGTGCCGACGGTGCGCGCCAGTTCGCGCAGGATGTTCTTCAACTGGTAGGCGTGGGCAAAATCGCCCGGTTCCAGCTCCAGATAGGTCATCGACGCCACCTGCACCACGGCCAGTACCGGCACCAGCCCATGCAGCAGCAACGGCGGCAACAAGGCATCGACCGACAGCCCGCTCATCAGGCTTTGCGCCGTCCACAGGCAGCTGACCATCAGCAGGCCAAAGCCCAGCACGATATAGCCGCGCCGCCGCGCGATGTATTGGCTGAAATACAGATAGCCCATTGCCACCAGCACGGTAACGCTGCTGCTCAGGCTCATGACGCGGCCGGTAGTGATGAAATTGAAGCCCAGCCCGTTTTCCAGCAACACCGGCAACACGTAGTTCCAGCCGCCATTGCACAGGTAATACAGCATGTAAAACGCCAGACCGGTGAGGTAACGGCGCCGCACCAGGCTGCGTAAATCCAGCCGAGGGATCGACGTGATGCCACAGCCGCCAGCCGGTCCAGCCCAGCAGCGCCAGCCCCAGCACACCACCGGCCAATGCCACAGGGTTGGCCGAAGGGCGCAACAACTGCACGTCATCGCCCGCATGCAGCAACAGCAGCATGCCCAGAGCCAAACGCCAGCACCGCCCAGCCGTCGAGTTTTCCCTGCTGTCCGGCGGCTGGCTGGCCATCGTGCGGCGGATAGCACTGTTCCATCAACAGCCATACCGGTAACGCCAGCAGCGCCTGCACGCCAAACACCCCTTGCCAGCCCGCCTGTTCCACCACCATGGCTGACAACCACGGAATCAGCGCACCAAAGCCGAAACAGCCCAGCAGAAAACCGTACATCAGCGGTTTGCGTTCACGCGGCAGGGCCACCAGCTGGATCAGCACCCGTGACGCGGTAAACAACCCACCTGCCGCCAACCCTTGCAGCAAACGCGCCAACGCCAGATAGCGGATATCCGGCGCCACGCTACAGGCCAGCGTCGCCAGCATGAACAACCACAGGGCAAAGCGGGTGTAACGACGGTAGCCGATGCGGCGCGCCAGCTGCCCGATCAGCAAATTGGCGATCACCGTGCCGCAAGCAAAGCTGGTGAGCACCCAGAGAAATTCGTTCGGCGTGGCACCGATACCGCCCTGAATGTGGCTGGCAGCCATGGCTAATGCATGCCGGAGGCGATGAAATCCATGCCGGTGACCAGACCCAGCGTCAGCCCGAACAGATACACCTGCCACGGCGGATAACCGGGATGTGCCGAGAGCAAAACCGCGCTGCTGCGAGAAAAAAGTTGCATCAGCACACTGTATATTGTGCAGAATTGCGGATAAATTTCTATTTTTGAATTGATTGTTCAATGAACCGTACAAACGACTGGAACGACTGGTATCTGTTTGCCTGCGTTGCCAATCTGGGCAATTTCACGCGCGCGGCCGAACGGCTGGATTTGCCCAAATCGTCGGTCAGCACGGCCATCTCGCGGCTGGAGAAACGGTTGGGCCTTCGCCTCCTAGAACGCAGCACGCGTCATTTGCGGCTGACCGAAGCGGGCAACCGACTGCTGCAAGACATCAACCCGTTGTTTGCCCGGCTGGACGATGTCGCCGACCACCTGGCAGGGTTGGCCGAAGCCCCACTGGCTTAAGCACGCTGCGTATTGCCGCGCCGTATGAATTTGCCGGGCTGCATCTGAGTCCGGTGGTCAACGGCTTGCTCGCCGACTACCCGGAGTTGCGGGTCGAGGTGGAAGTGGTGTCCGGCATTACCGATCCGCTCTCCAGCGGCTTCGATGTGAGTTTTGTCATCACCAGCCAGCCGTTGCCGGACTCCAGCCAGTGATGCGCCGCATGTACAGCATCGAACAAGCGGTGTACGCCGCCCCCAGCCTGATTGCCCGTCTGGGGATGCCGACACACCCGGACGCGCTGCACCACTGGCCGCTGCTGGGTTCGGCCACGGCCTTGCCCGGCATTTCAGCCATCAGGACGGGGAGCGTTATCTGCTGGAAGCCGCGCTGCGTTTGCAAACACCCAACGCCGGTTTACGCCAGCAGGCGGCGGTGGCAGGCATCGGCGCCGGGCTGCTCGGGCGCAATTACACGACGGCAGCGGTACAACGTGGAGAACTGGTGGAATTGCTGCCCGGCTGGTGCGCCGAGCCACTCAAGACCTATGCGCTGATGCCCAATCGCACTCTGCTGCCAACCAAGACACGCTTATTGCTGCAAGGGCTGGAACAAAAACTGCAGGAGCAGGGCGAGCGCAGCGGGATGTCTGCGGCGTAAGAGAAAAGGAAACGGATCACAACGGCCGAACTGGCCAGCCCTCATCGGCTAGATGGCTGGCCACGGCAACGCTTATCACGCTAGTCGCGCGTCAGCACTTCCAGCAATTCAATCTCGAAGATCAGATTGGAGTTGGGTTGGATATGCGCACCAATCTGGCGGTCGCCATAAGCCAGATGCGCTTAAGCACCCACAGCTTGCGTTTACCGCCCACTTTCATGCCCATCAGGCCCTGATCCCAGCCCTTGATCACGCGGCCGGTGCCAATCACGCACTGAAACGGCTTGCCGCGCATGTAGGACGAATCGAACACGGTGCCGTCTTCCAGCCAGCCGGTGTACTGGGTGGTAATCAGCGCGCCCTTGACCGCCGCCTTGCCTTCGCCCAATTGCAGGTCTTCCACCCGAAGCGTATCGCTCATCTTGCCTCTCTCCATCTGCCAGAACAGTAACGGCGGCTATTTTAACGGTTTGGCCGGAGCCGTTGCGTTATCCCGCTTTCTGGCAAAACACAGCAGGAAAAATTACATTCGGCCCGGACGCGGCGCCGTAGCATAACAACCATTCCTTTACCCAAACCCGCGTCGCATTGGGCGCCGCGGTTGCTGCAGGATGATGTGCTGACAGCGTTATCAGCCAGCTAACTCGGCAGTGGAGTCATCCAGCAACAAGGCGGTGAGGGCATCGATCGTCTGACGCCAGCAGGCCGTGACGGCGCACCAGCAGCGTTTCGGCCTGAGCCAGATCGGGCGGCAGCGCATGGATGGACACCGCCTGCGCCCCCGGCAAACACGCCAGCAAACGACGCGGAATCAGCGCCAGCCCCATGCCGCTGGCCGCGCAGCCGATCATGGTGTGGTAAGACGACATCTCCACAATGCGGTCGGTACTGACGCCACTACGCTCCAGCCAGGCTTCCAGCCGGTGCCGATAGGCGCAACCGGGAGCAAAGGCGAGCAGGGACGGCGCGTGGGCATCGGCGGCGGAGCGCATGGGCGGGTGGTTTTTTTCCGCCACCACCACCAGCTCTTCGCAATACACCGGCGTTGCCTGCAGTCGCGGATCAGTCACCGGCCCGCACACCAGCACGCCGTCAAAGTCTCCATCCAGCAGGCTGGACAGCAGTGGGCCGGAGGCACCGGTTTTCAGCTCCAGCCGCACTTCCGGATAACGCGCATGAAACGCCGCCAGCACCGGCGCCAGATGTATCGCGGCGGTACTTTCCATCGACCCCAGACGCAACTGACCACGCGGCTGGCGGCCCGTCACCGCCGCGCGCGCCTCGTCGGCCAACGTCAACAGGCGCTGGGCATAGTCGCCCAGCAATTGGCTTAAGCGGAGGGAATCAGGCGTTTGCCTTCGCGCAGAAACAGCGCCACGCCCAGATCGTCTTCCAGCTGGCGAATGCGCGTGGTGATGTTGGACTGCACCCGGTTAAGGCGGTTGGCAGCACGGGTAATCCCGCCTTCCTGCAGTACCGTCTGGAAAATCAACAAGTCATCCAGCCCCATTACATTCTCTCCACGAGATGGTTTTAATCATAATAATTCATTTTTAAAGAATATAAAGCCCGGCTAGGCTTGGGTTATCGCCATGCAACGGAGGCTTGTATGTCTTCCCCTTCCATCCGGCACGGCTATCTGGCCGCCATCGGTACGGTGCTCATCTGGAGCGGTTTCATCGTCATCTCGCGGCTGGGTGGTACCAGCATCCTGACGCCTTACGACATTCTGGCGCTGCGGCTGACCACGGCTTCGCTGATTTTGCTGGCGCTGTTCGGGCCACTGCCACGCCCACACTGGCAGGATGGCCGCCTGTGGCTGCTGGCGGCACTCGGCGGCGTGGGTTATGGCGTACTGGCCTATGCTCGGCTTCAAGTGGGCGGCTTGGCACACGGGGCGATTCTGCTGCCGGGGCTGCAGCCTTTTCTGATTGCCCTGCTGGCTTGGCTGTTGGCCGGTGAACGACCGGGGCCAGAGCGCGTGCTGGGTTATGGCCTGATCGCCACCGGCGTGGTGCTGACGGCGATTCCGCTGCTGTCGGGCACCGGGCATGCCGGGCAGTGGGGCGGCGATGCGCTGCTGCTGGGCGCGTCACTGGCCCGGGCGCTGTTCAGCGTGCTGACCAAACGCTGGGCGTTTTCGCCCGGCTGCTGACACGTTTTGTCGCGCTGGCCTCGGCCATGCTGTACCTGCCGGTTTATCTGCTGCTGTTACCCAAAGCCATTACCGTCGCGCCGCTCAGTGCGCTGCTGTTGCAGGCGCTGTATCAGGGTATCGGGCCGACGATTATCGCCATGATGCTGTTTCTCAAGGCGGTGGAAGCGCTGGGCCCGGCCCGCGTGGGCGCCTTGATCGCACTGGTGCCGGTACTGGTGGGGCTGGTGTCGGCTCCGCTGCTGCACGAACCGCTGACGCTCTGGCTGGGTGCCGGGCTGCTTACCGTTTCTTGCGGCGCATTTCTCGCGTCGCGTCCACTCAACCGCACAAGGAAAACCTCATGCCCTACGTAAACATCAAGATCACGCGCGAAGGTGCCAGCACCGAGCAGAAAGCCGAGCTGATTGCCGGGGTCACCGCGTTGCTGCGCGACACGCTTGGCAAGAATCCACAAACCACGGTGGTGGTGATCGACGAAGTGGAGACGGATAACTGGGGCATTGGCGGCGAGAGCATCACCGTGCGCCGCGCCCGTGGCGGTTAAGCACCGCCAGCATGCAAAACAGGCCACCCGCTGGGTGGCCTGTTGGCGTGTGGCCAAGGTTGGCCGAAAGCAGAAAGATCGACGTTAAATGCGGGCAAACGCGCGCTGGGCCGCCGCGATGGTGCTGTCGATGATCTCGTCGCTATGGGCGATGGAGACAAAACCGGCCTCGAAGGCCGACGGCGCAAAGTACACGCCTTCGTCCAGCATGGCATGGAAGAAGCGTTTGAACGCCTCCTGATCGGTTTGCATCATGTCGGCGTAGCAGGTCGGCACGCGGCCGCTGAAATACAGGCCAAACATGCCGCCCACGCTGTCGGCAGCCATGTTCACGCCGTTACGGCCTTGGCGGCTTCCTGCAAACCGTTGGCCAGACGCGCCGTCCGTGCGGCCAGCGTTTGGTGGAAGCCCGGCTGCTGGATCAGCTTGAGCGTGGTCAGGCCAGCGGCCACGGCCACCGGGTTACCCGACAGGGTGCCTGCCTGATAGACATTTCCCAGCGGCGAAATCTTGCTCATGATGTCGGCACGGCCACCAAACGCCGCCATCGGCATGCCACCGCCGATCACCTTGCCCAGCGTGGTCAGGTCCGGGGTCACGCCATGCAGCCCTTGGGCGCAGCCCAGATCAACACGGAAACCGGTCATCACTTCGTCGTAGATCAACACGCTGCCGTGTTTTTCCGTCAGCGCGCGCAGTGCCTTGACGAATTCGGCGCTCGGTTTCACCAGGTTCATGTTGCTTAAGCAAACGGTTCGACGATGACGCAGGCGATCTGGTCGCCCAGTTTTTCAAAGGTGGTTTCCAGCTGCGCAACGTTGTTGTACTCCAGCACCAGCGTGTGTTTGGTGCAGTCGGCCGGGACCCCACCGGAAGACGGATTGCCAAAGGTCAGCAGGCCGGAACCGGCTTTCACCAGCAGGCTGTCGGAGTGGCCGTGGTAGCAGCCCTCGAACTTGATGATGGCGTCGCGCCCGGTGAAGCCGCGCGCCAGCCGGATGGCGCTCATGGTGGCTTCGGTGCCGGACGAGACCAGCCGCACCTGTTCGACCGACGGCAACAGCTTGCAGATTTCTTCGGCGATGTCGATTTCGCCTTCCGTCGGCGCGCCAAACGACAAACCGCCCTCGGCGGCCTTTTTCACCGCCTCGATCACCTCGGGATGGGCGTGGCCGAGAATGGCCGGGCCCCGTGGAGCCGATGTAGTCGATGTAACGCTTGTCGTCGGCATCCCAGAAATACGCGCCCTCGGCACGCTGCACGAAACGCGGCGTGCCGCCGACCGAGCCGAAGGCCCGCACCGGCGAGTTCACGCCGCCGGGAATGGTTTTCTTGCCACGTTCAAACAGTTCGAGATTGCGGGACATGTTGAGTTCCTGTGTAACCAATGCAAAAGGTTGGCCGAAACACGCCGCTCAGGCGTGCGGCCAACGGGTATAAGGGTTCTGCGACAGATAGGCGTTGGTATAGCGGCCATCGTGGGTCACTTCCTCGCCGACCCAGTCGGGCTTGTCAAACGGGGTGTCTTCGCTCGGCAGTTCGATTTCGGCCAACACCAATCCGGCATTGTCGCCGAAAAATTCGTCCACTTCCCAGATAAAGCCGCCATGCTCGATCTTGTGGCGATGCTTGTCCACCACCATCGGGCACATGCTGTCCATCATGGTCTGGGCATCGGCCAGCGGAATCGGGTATTCGAATTCATGGCGGCTGATGTCGCTGATCTGTCCTTTGAGAGTCAGCCAGGCTTGCGAGCCGACGATGCGCACGCGCACGGTGCGTTCCTTCTGTACCGACAGATAACCCTGCCGGTAGGGCACGCCCGGTGCCAGCTTGCGCCGGGCATCGCCATGCACGATAAAACGCCGTTCAATTTCCACAGCCATGATGTGCTTTCTGCTTAAAACGGTTTGACCACTACCAGAATCACCACCGCCACCAGCGCCAGCACCGGAATCTCGTTAAAGAAACGGAACCAGACATGGTTTTTGTGATTCTGATGGGCGACAAAATCGCGGTACAGCTTGCCACAATAAAAATGGTAAGCCACCAGCCCAGCCACCAGCGTCAGCTTGGCGTGCATCCACGCACCGCTGATGCCATAGCCCAGCCACAACACCAGCCCGAACACCAGCGCCAGCAGGCCGATGGGCGTGACAAAGCGGTACAGCTTTCGCGCCATCAGCAACAGCCGGTCGTATTCGGCACCTTCGCTTACCATGGCCAGATTGACGAAAATACGCGGCAGGTAAAACAGCCCGGCAAACCACGACACCACAAAGATGATGTGGAACGCCTTGAAATAAAGGTAAGCCAATTCAAACTCCATCATCACCGGCACAGGCCAAGGCCTGTTCGGCCAACCTGTGCCGGTTTCACGTGAAACGTGTGCTTAACGGCGGTTAGGCGTCGCCGCCAGATATAATGGCATCACCTGCGGGATATGCGCCTGCAGCTCCTGAATGCGCGAACTGCCGGACGGGTGGGTGGACAGGAACTCCGGCATGCGGCTGCCACCACCAATGGACTGCATCTTGTTCCAGACATTCACCGCCGCATTGGGGTTGTAGCTTACGCGCGCCATCAGCTCCAGACCGATCACGTCCGCCTCGCTTTCCATGGTGCGGCTGTGCGGCTTGGACAGCGCCACATCCGCCACGGTCGAAACGGCCTTCATCTGCCCCTGATTCAACCCGGCAAGAGAACCAAAGATCGACAAGCCCATGTTCTGCGCATACGCCCGGCTCATGCCCTCGCGCGAGTGCTCACGCAAGGCGTGCGCCATCTCATGGCCCATCACGGCGGCCAGTTCGTCGTCGCTCAGTTTCAGCGTTTTCACCAAGCCGGAATACACCATGATCTTGCCGCCTACCATGGCGTAGGCGTTGAGTTCCTGACTGTCTGCCACATTCACGTCCCAGCGCCAGCGCACCGCATCCGGGCGGAATGTGCCCACCGGGCAATCAGCCGCTTGGCCACCCGCCGCACGCGCGCGGTCAGTTGTGGGTCGCGATTGAGCTTGCCGCTTTGCCGCGCCTGCGTCACTTGCTGCGCATAGGATTTGGCCGACAGCTGTTCGACCTCCTGCGCCGACAAGAACATGGTCTGTTTACGGTTAATGCCGACCACGCCGGACTGGGTGGTATTGACCTGTGCGCAACCTGCCAGCGCGGCCACGGTCAACACGGCGGTTAGCGTTTTCTTCCAGAATTTCTGCATGAAGATCGTTCCCGTCACCGTCATTCTGCCGGTTTTACCGGATCAGATTTCCACCATTTCAAAGTCTTCCTTGCGCGCGTCGCAATCCGGGCAAGTCCAGTTGGGTGGCACGTCTTCCCACACGGTGCCCGGCGCAATGCCGTCTTCCGGACGGCCGGTTTCCTCGTCATAGATGAAACCGCAGATCAGACACATCCAGGTACGCATACCTTTACCCTTTAGTCGGTTAAAATAACAATTGTAAATCTTGCCATCGCAAAGAGGTTAAGCCTTGTCCACTTTACCCCCTCCACCGGCTGTACTGACGCTGGCTTAGCTCCGATCCCTCGGGCGGTGCCGGTATTCAGGCCGATATTCTGACGTTGGCGAGCCTCGGTTGCCACCCCCTGTCGGTGATTACCGCCGTCACCGTGCAGGATACCGTAGGCGTGGACGATTTCATGGTGATGGAAGCCGACTGGGTCAATGATCAGGCGCGCTTCCTGCTGGAAGACATCCCGGTGGCGGCCTTCAAGATCGGCATGCTCGGCAGCGTGGAAAACGTCGCCGTGGTGGCACAGCTGCTGGCCGACTATCCCGACATCCCGGTCGTACTCGACCCGGTGCTGGCCAGTGGCGGCGGCAATGAACTGGCCGATGAAGATCTGGCCAGCGCGCTGCGCGACATGCTGATCCCGCAGGTATCCATCCTCACGCCCAACACCATCGAGGCACGCCGTCTGGCCAGCAACGACCCGGATGAGGATGAAGAGCTGTCGCTGGAACAATGCGCCACGCGCTTATTGGCACTCGGTTGCCAGCACCTGCTGATTACCGGTACGCACGACAACACGCGTGAAGTGGTCAATACCCTGTACGGCCATGGCGGTATGCAAGGCAGCAAGGTGATTCGCGCCGACCGCTGGGAGCGGCTGCCGCACAGCTATCACGGCTCCGGCTGCACGCTGGCCTCGGCCATTGCTTAAGCATGTTGGCCTCCGGCCTGCAAATGCCGGAAGCAGTGCGCGAGGCGCAGGACTACACCTACCAGACCCTGCTCAACGGCATGCGTCTGGGCATGGGCCAGTTCATTCCCGACCGGCTGTTCTGGGCGCGCGCCGATGCGGAAGAGGAAGAAAGGTCCGGCCATGACAAGGCTTGAAGGGCTGTATGCCATCACCCCGGACAGCGACGACAGCGAATGGCTGATCGAACAGGTCAGTAACGTGCTGCCGCATGGCGTGCGGCTGCTGCAATACCGCAACAAGAGCGGCGATACCGTACGCCGTCTGTGGCAGGCCAACCTGCTGGCCAGCCTGTGTCGCAGTCAGGATGTGGCCTTCATCATCAACGATGACATCGAGCTGGCACTGGCGGTGGGGGCCGATGGCGTACACGTTGGCCGAACCGACGCCGCGGTCGCCGAAGCGCGCGCCCGGCTCGGCCCCGGCGCCATCGTCGGCGCCTCCTGCTACAACGATTTACAGTTGGCCGAAAACGCCGTGGCAGCCGGGGCCAGCTATATCGCCTTTGGTGCGGTGTTTCCCTCGCAAACCAAACCCGATGCCTGCGCCGCGCCGCTGACACTGTTTGCCGCCGCCAAACCATTGGGCGTGGCCAGCGTCGCCATTGGCGGCATCACAGCGGACAATGCCCCCGGTGGTGACGGCGGGCGCCGATATGCTGGCCGTGATTGGCGGCTTGTTCGATACCGCCGATCCGGCTGCTAGCGCCAGCGCACTGGCCGGGCTTTATCCGGCCGCCTGACGCACCGCGCCCACGTAACAAAAAAAGCCCACCGCCAAACGGTGGGCTTTTTTGCCAATCCAGCCAGCGTTACAGCTTGGCGATCGACACCTCGGTAGATTTGACGAAGGCAATCACGTCGGAGCCGGGCTGCAGTTGCAGTTCGCGAATGGAACGGGTGGTGATGACCGAGGTGACAATGCCAGCCGGGGTTTCGACATCCACTTCCGACAGCACCGGGCCTTCGATGATTTCCTTGATGGTGCCTTTGAACTGGTTACGTACATTGATGGATTTGATGCTCATGTCAGTGGTCCTTTAGCGGGTTATCGGGGTTACAACGCCCAGTGCAATTGCAACGGGCTGATGACGGGAGTCGGCTCGACACTTTCCGTGGCCGACGGTTGTTGTTGCAGCACACGGGCCAGTACCTCGCTTTCCAGCGCGACAAAACGCGGGTGAGCACGGTCACGCGGGCGCGGCAGGTCAATCGCCAGATCCAGCCCCACCTTGCCGTCTTCGATCAGTACCACCCGGTCGGCCAATGCCACCGCTTCGCTGACGTCATGCGTGACCAGCAAGGTGGTGCACCGGTATTGCTGCCACAGCCGCTCGATCAGCCGAGGCCAACTTCTTGCAGCGCGTGTTGCGCCCGCGCTTGCCAATCACCGCGCAAGCCCAGCCCGACGTTGTCCAGTACCGTTTTCCACGGCAGCAGGCGGGCATCCTGAAACATCACCCGCACCTGATCGGCATCACGGTTAGCCAGTAGCCCCTCATCGGGCTGTTCCAGCGCGGCCACCAGCCGCAACAGCGTGCTCTTGCCGCAGCCAGAGCGCCCGACCACCGCCACAAACTGGCCGACCGGGATATGCAGATCCAGCCCGTTCAGCACGGTGCGCTCGCCAAACCGCTTGGTCAGGCCACTGAGCACCACGGCGCTCTCTTGCAGCGTGTCA
Organism: Paludibacterium denitrificans; assembly: GCF_009707705.1. Classification (GTDB taxonomy): domain Bacteria; phylum Pseudomonadota; class Gammaproteobacteria; order Burkholderiales; family Chromobacteriaceae; genus Paludibacterium_A; species Paludibacterium_A denitrificans. Next base: position 1,416,787 of record NZ_WLYX01000001.1, read on the forward strand.
CGTGCACTCATGAGTATTCTCCTTATTGCCCACTGGTCTGATAGGACGGATGCCAGCGCAGGCTGCGCCGTTCGATCGCCCGCGCCAGCATGTCCACCAGCTTGCCCAACAGGGCGTACAGCAGAATCGCCAGCACCACCACTTCGGTCTGCAGGAATTCGCGTGCATTCATCGCCAGATAGCCGATGCCACTGTTGGCCGAAATGGTTTCCGCCACGATCAGGATGATCCGGGCAATGCCCAGCGCGTAACGCACGCCAACCAGAATGGACGGCAACGCCCCCGGCAACAGCACGTGCCGGAACAGGGCAAAACCCTGCAAACCGTAGCTGCGCGCCATTTCCAACAAGGCCGGATCGATGGTGCGGATACCGTGATAGGTATTCAGATAAAGCGGAAACAGCACGCCAAACGCCACCAGAAACACCTTGGCCGATTCATCGATGCCAAACCACAGGATCACCAGCGGAATCAGCGCCAACGGCGGAATATTGCGCAGCATTTGCAGAGAGGTATCCAGCACGCCTTCACCCAGTTTCGACAACCCGCTGATCAGGCCCAGCAGCAAACCCAGGCTGCCACCAATGGCAAACCCGACGCTGACACGCCAGAAGCTGATCTTCAGATGCGTCCAGATATCACCGCTGACCGTCAGCTCCACCCCGGCCTTGACCACCTCCAGCGGCGCTTAACAACACACGATGATTGATCCAGCCAAGCGCCGAGGCCACTTGCCACACCACAACCAGCAGCAGCGGCACCAGCCACGGCAAGCCGTGGCGGACGATGGCGCGGCCGATGTTTGAAAACGAAAACGGCGGCGCCACGCTCGGGCTGCCCCCATGCCAAGAGAAAAACCGGAAAACATTCATGATGGATGTCCTGAAAAACAACTAAGTAGGCAGATAGCGATTCAGGGTTGGCCGAATCACCGCCAGCAGGCAGCGGCCCTGACCAGACCCCGATCAGACACTGACGCGCAACGCCACCAGGCTGTCGCGCAGTTCATTAGGACCGGGCAGAGGGGGATGCAGGGTTTTGAGGTTATCGGCAAAGCTCGCCACGGCCTTGGTCAGCCGTGTTGCCAGCTCTGGCACCAATACCGGCTGGCCGCTGGGCGATACCGATAGCTGGCTTTCCACCGCGAACACGCCGCTGTGAATTTCCTGCGCCTTGAGTGCGCCCAGCACCGGTTTGACCGCATAGTCCACCGCCAGCAGGTGTGCCGCCGTACCACCGCTCACCAGTGGCAGCACCGGTTTGTGCTCCAGCGCGCCTTCCGGCAACACATCCAGCAACAGTTTGAGCGCACCGGCATAGGCGGCCTTGTAGACCGGAGTAGCCACGATCAGGCGGACTGCTTGACCAGTTGCTGCAGGTTCTTGATGGCCGGGCTATCGAAACGGCCATAGAGAATGTCTTCCGCCGCGAAGTCGTACACGCTGATCACCACGGTTTCCACACCTTGTTCACGCAACAGCGGGATCGCGGCGTCCACCAACCGGGCAGTGCGAGAAGGACGGCTGGGGCTACCCAGCAAAGCAACAACGTACATGCGGCACCTTTAGCTATCTTGAGTTATCAAACGCAACCTCGTTTGAGGCACAAGATAACAGCGCCTATTTATCACTGGAAATTATAAAAAATTGATATGAATTGCAGAAAAAATATATAGCGCAGGGCAGGTGGCTCGCCACCAGAAAAAAGAGGGACAGATCAGCTTAGTCGACGTTTGTCGGGGGAAGCAGACGCCAGCGCGGCATCAATCATCGTCACGATGCGCGCACAGGCGCCACGGTGCGCGGCGGTAAAGGCAAGCGCTGCGGTGTGCATGCTTTGGCGTGTAGCGGGATCAGCCAGCAGTTGCCGGGCGGTAGTCACCAGTTGCGCCGCATCAGCCACCTGACGGGCGGCCCCGGCGGCGAGGGCGTGTGCGCTGGCTTCGGCAAAATTGAACATCGACGGGCCAAACAGCACCGGCAGACCGATGCTGGCCGGTTCGATCAGATTTTGCCCACCCAGCGGCAACAGGCTACCGCCGACAAAGGCAACATCGGCGGCGGCGTAGTAGGCAAACAACTCGCCCATGCTATCGCCCAGCCAGACGCGCGTGGTCGGCGCCAGCGGCTGCTCATCACTACGCCGTTGCAGCGGGAAACCGAGGTTTTCGGCCAACTGCACCACGCTGTCGAAGCGTTCCGGATGGCGCGGGACCAACACCAGCAAGGTATCGCCCAGCTGGTCTGCCGCCTCCTGCCAGGCTTGCAGGATCAACGCTTCCTCGCCGTCGCGCGTGCTGGCACACACCAGCACCGGCCGCGCACCGATTCGTTGCCTGAAGATCTGGCCCAGCGCCAGTTTGTCGGCGGGCGGGGTGAAATCGTACTTGGTATTGCCGCACACCTGCGGTAGCGGTCCACCCAGCTGTTGCAGCCGTTCGGCGTCACCCGCACTTTGCGCGGCAATGGCCGTCAGCGCCGCCAGCGCCGGGCCAATCAGGCTGCGGATCTTGCGATAACCATTGAGCGATTTGGCCGACAGGCGGGCGTTGACCAGAAACAGCGGAACATGCGCCTGCTGCGCCGCGTGCATCAGGTTTGGCCACAATTCGGTTTCCATCAGCACGCCAAAGCGCGGCTGATAGGCCTGCAAAAAACGGCGTACGGCTTGCGGCCGGTCGTACGGCAGATAACGCACTTCGGCATCGGGAAACAGCTGCTCGGCAGTGGCGCGGCCGGTGGGCGTCATCTGCGTCAGCAACAACGGCGCCTCCGGCCAGCGCGCCCGCAAGGCGTTGACCAGCGGCAGCGCCGCACGCGTTTCGCCGACGGAAACCGCATGCACCCAGATCGCGCCTGTGGCTCGCGGCTTACAAGGTTGGCCGAAACGCTCGTCCCAATGCTGCAGATACGCCGGGGCTTTTTGCGCACGTTTTTTCAGGTAGCGGCGCACCAGCGGCAGCGCCAGCGTCCACAGTGCCGAATACAGCGTGCGCTGCCAGCTCATTGCCAGCCCTGCCGTGCCTGTAAGGCGCCCAATACTTCATCCACCGACGGACATTGGCCAATGTTGCCCAGATTGGTCGCCTGCGCGGTTTCCACCACGCCGGTCTTGTGCGGATCGGTATCGGTATAGATCGCCACCAGCGGCACCTTGAGTGCATTGGCCAGATGGGTGAGGCCAGTATCCACGCCGATCACCGCGCTGGCGTGTCCGATCAGCCCGGCGGCCTCCAGCAGCGATAATTTCGGCGCTACCACCGCCGTTAAAGCAACGCAGCGGCCAGGCGCTCTGCCCGTTGTTTCTCTGCCGCATTGCCCCACGGCAACACCAGCACCATGTCGTGCTGCTGCGCCAGCTGCTTGCCCAGCGCGATCCAGTGCGCTTCCGGCCATTCCTTGGAAGCCCGGCTGGTGGCATGCAGCAACACCGCGTAACGCCCGGACAGCAGCCACGATGGCCGTTCGCCCGGCTGCACGCCAAAAACCGGTTCACCTTGCGGCGTGTAACCAAAAATCTTGCCAAACAGCTGGCGGTTACGCTCGATGGCCGACAAATCCTTGCTCACCTGATGACGTTTGTCATAGAGCAGGCTAGCCAGTGGCTCGCGAATGCTCTGCCAGTTGTAGCCGGTCAACGGCGCCTTGGCCCATTTGGCCGGGATGGCGCTTTTGAGCAGGCCCCGGCTATCCACCACCAATTCCCAGCGCGTGGCGCGCAGTGTCTGGCGCAACGCGGCGATTTCACGCCAGGTTGCGAGCTGCCACAAATGCTTGCGCCAGCGCCGCCGAGGCAAGCGGAATCACCTGCGCCACAGCCGGGTGCAGGCGAGCCATGTCGGCAAAACTTTCTTCGGCCAACCAGGCAATGCGGAAATTGGGGTAGTGCGCTTTCAGTTCGGTAATGGCTAATACCGGTGTGGATAAGGTCGCCCATCGACGAGGTGCGCACAATCAGCACATTCATCATGGCGCGCATTGTACGAGCGGGCCTGTGGTTAACCAAGTAAAATCCACGCAGAGCATTTGTGGATAACTGGTTGTGAATAACTTTCCTGCATTTTATCCACATCCTGTCAGATCATCGTGCACCAAAACAATCCCATGCTCATCAACAAGGCAAACAACTGAAGTGATTGATGTTTTTCACGGTTATCCACAGAAACGGCTGATATCATCAGTTTTATCAAATAAATAATGCGGTAATGATTAACTGACGACGTCTGCAGAAAATGCCCGTTCACAGACCTGTTGGCACAGCTTACGCACAGCATGTGGATAAAGCACGAAATACAGAACGCGATAAAACTATCCACAACTGATCAAAGCGACAATCACACGTTGGACAACAGCTTTTGTAGCAAGGTAATCAGCTGAATTAAAACAGGAAAACATGGTTATCCACAGTAATCAGTGATGTTCTACCAGTTTCATCAAAATAATTACGGGAATACTAAGAAAAGATGCGAGTCGCACTTAGCGTGGTCATCATTACCAAAAATGCAGCCGAGGCAATTGGAACAAACCTTGCAAAGCGTCAGCTGGGCGAATGAACTGGTGATTGTCGATTCAGGCAGTACTGACCAGACTCTGGCCATAGCCTCTGCCTATCACGCTAAAGTTATCCACCAGGACTGGTTGGGATTCGGCCCACAAAAGCAATTTGCGGTACAGCAAGCCAGCCACGACTGGGTGTTGTGTCTGGATGCGGATGAATGGCTATCGACAGAATTGCAATTGGAAATCAAGGAATTACTGAACAATCCACAGGCAGAAGCCTATCGTTTTCCCCGTTGCAACCGTTTTATGGGTCGTTTCCTGAAACACGGAGAAGGCTATCCGGACTGGAGTCTGCGGCTGTTTGATCGACGACATGCCCGCTGGTCAGATGATCTGGTGCATGAATACGTGATCAGCGATCTGCCTGTGGAAAACCTCAAACACGACCTGATGCACGAATCGGGTGAAGACATTGCGCTCTACCTGAGCAAGCAAAACCGCTACACCACGCTGCAGGCAGAAACGCTGCACCGGCGCGGCAAACGCGTAGGTTGGCCGAAACTGCTGTTCAGCCCGCTGCTGCGCTTTTTCAAATTCTATGTACTACGACGCGGCTTTCTCGATGGCGTACCGGGGCTGGTACACATCAGCATTGGCTGTTTCAACAGCTATATCAAATACGCCAAGCTGATCGAACTGCGTCGTCTGGAGAAACACTCATGAAAATTCTGGTCACCGGCGCCGCCGGTTTCATCGGACGTGCGGTCTGTGATCGCCTGCTCAACGAAGGCGGCATCAGCGTCGTTGGGGTCGATAACCTGAACGATTACTACGCTGTGGAGCTGAAACAGGCTCGTCTTGCCACGTTAACCGGCCGTGACGGCTTTTTCTTCCAGCAACTGGATCTGGCTGACTGGAACGCCGTACGCGCGCTGTACGAGGCTCAGGGCTTCGATTACGTGATTCATCTGGCGGCTCAGGCTGGCGTGCGCTATTCCATCCAGAACCCGCACGTCTACGCGCAAAGCAATCTGGTGGGCATGACCAACATCCCGGAAGCCTGTCGCCAGTACCCGGTCAAGCATCTGGTGTTTGCCAGCTCCAGCAGTGTGTACGGCAAAAATGCCAAAGTGCCGTTCAGCGAAGACGACCGCGTGGATGAACCGGTCAGCTTCTACGCCGCCACCAAGAAAGCCAACGAAGTGATGGCGCACAGCTACGCCCATCTCTACCAGTACCCGATCACCGGGCTGCGCTTTTTCACGGTATACGGCCCGTGGGGACGACCAGACATGGCGCCGTGGCTGTTTACCGAGGCCATTCTCAACGGCAAGCCGATCAAGGTGTTCAACCACGGCAAGATGCAGCGTGATTTCACTTACATCGACGACATCGTGGAAGGCATCTTGCGCGTGATGCGCCATCCGGCCAGCGGCGCAGTGCCGTTTGCCGTCTACAACATCGGCAACCACAACCCGGTGGAGCTGATGGCGTTCATTGAAGCCATTGAGCAATCCTGCGGCCGGAAGCGGTAAAAGAGTACTACCCGATGCAGGATGGCGATGTGCCGATCACCTATGCCGATACCGCCCGTCTGCGCGCCGCGGTAGGGTTCTCGCCCGATACGCCGCTACGTGTTGGCATGCAGCGTTTTGTCGACTGGTATCGCGCCTACCATCAGCAAGACTGACGACGACAAGGTTGGCCGAACTTTGGCCAACCTCACTGCGCTGTTGCCTGCCAAATGGCATCGACACTGTGTTGTCGATAAGACAAATTGATGAAGCTGATAAAAAAAGCGCAGAAAAAGTGCAGCTTGCTGCCGTTTTCCCGCTGACAAGCGCCGATTTCGGTTTATCATGTTGGGCTTCCGGGAATGGCTGTGTGCTCCGGGCTTGCCATAATCACCCCAACAGAGGGTAAATGGCGGCCTCCCGATGTGGCCCTTTCCGGCGTAAGCGTCGGCCGCTTTACTGGCTAACGTTTACGTTAAGTAGATAACACCACAAGACCTCATACCGAGGCCGAGTCCCCCATAACAAGACGGAACCACGATGTTCCGCCACCGCAGGCCGCAGGGCATAACTGCCGGGACTCCTCATACAGTCAACGTCAAGGGATAGCTAGAATGTACGAAGACCGCATTCGCATGCGTTCGCTCATGGACCGAGTCATGAGCGCTGATGAAGCCGCCAAACTGATTGATGACGGCATGGTGGTTGGCATGAGTGGTTTTACCCGTGCGGGTGATGCCAAGGACATGCCGATTGCCATGGCCAAGCGCGCCAAAGAGCATCCGATGAAGGTGACGCTGATCACCGGTGCCTCGCTGGGTCATGATTCCGACAAAACCCTGACCGAATCCGGCATCTTGGCACGCCGTCTGCCGTTCCGGTGGATACCACGCTGCGTGGCGCCATCAACCACGGCGACGTGATGTTTACCGACCAGCACTTGTCGGAAACGGTGGAATTCCTGCGTGCCGGTGTTTACGGCAAGCTGGATGTGGCCGTGATTGAAGCCGTATCGATTACCGAAAACGGCGGCATCGTGCCCAGTTCGTCGGTGGGTAACTCGGCCAGCTTTGCCATCCTGGCGGAAAAGGTGATCGTCGAGATCAACCTGTCGCAGCCGCTGGGCTTTGAAGGCATGCACGACATCTGGATTCCGGGTCGTCGTCCGAACCGCGAACCGCTGCCGATCATGAACGCCGCTGACCGCGTCGGCACCACCGAAGTGAAGATTGACCCGGCCAAGATTGCCGCCATCATCATCACCGATACGCCGGACAGTGCGTCCAACGCCATGCTAAGCCGATGAAGAAACCCAGATGATTGCCAATCACCTGATCGAATTCTTCATCCACGAAGTGAAACGTGGCCGCATGCTTAAGCACAGCTGCTTACCATTCAGTCCGGTATCGGCACCATTGCCAACGCCGTGCTGACCGGCTTCAAGAATTCGCCGTTCGAAAATCTGGAGATGTACTCTGAAGTGCTGCAGGACTCCACCTTCGAACTGATGGATGCTTAAGCAAGATGAACTTTGCTTCCTGTTCGTCCATCACCGTGTCCAAGGCGATGCAGGAAAAGGTCTTCAAGAACCTCGACCAGTACCGCAACAAGCTGGTGTTGCGTCCGCAAGAAGTCAGCAACCATCCGGAAGTGATCCGCCGTCTGGGCCTGATCGCCCTGAACACCGCGCTGGAAGCCGACATCTACGGTAACGTCAACTCCACCCATGTTCGTGGCACGCACATGATGAACGGCATTGGCGGTTCCGGTGACTTTGCCCGTAACGCCTTCATGGCAATCTTCGCCACCAAATCGGTGGCCAAGGACGGCAAGATCTCCAGTATCGTCCCGATGGTGCCACACGTGGACCACAACGAGCACGATGTCGACATCATCGTGACCGAACAGGGTCTGGCCGATCTGCGTACGCTGTCGCCGCGCGAACGCGTACCGTTGATCATCGAAAACTGTGCTCATCCGAGCTACCGCGACGTGCTGCGCGATTACTACAAGGATGCGCTCAAATACGGTGGTCAAACCCCGCATGCGCTGGAACGTGCTTACGAAATGCACATCCGCCTGCGTGATACCGGCTCCATGCTGCTTACCTGAGCTTGTGGTTCTGGCTGTTAAAAAAGCCCGCTTCGGCGGGCTTTTTTGCGTGTCAGGGTTGGCCGAAAACCGGTCAGCTATCGTTCATCTGCATGACGCTTTGCGGGTGACGTACCACCATGATCTTGTCGACACGTGTCTTGTCCATGTCCATGATCTCGAAGGTGAAGCCATCCCAGTCAAAGCGATCAGTCACCACCGGCACCCGTCCCAGCGCAAACATCATGACGCCGCCCAGCGTGTGGATGTTGCCGGTATCTTCGCCCGGCAGCGTCACGTCGCTCAGGTCGAAAAATTCGCGGAAACGGTCGAGCGAGACCATGCCGTCGATCAGCCAGCTGCCATCCTCGCGTTGCAGAATTTCGTCATCTTCCGGCCCGGTTGCCGGAAGATCGCCGACGATCGCTTCCAGTACATCGTTCATGGTCACCAGCCCCTCCAGCTCGCCATATTCATCCACCACCAGCGCGATATGGCTGCGTGACAGCTTGAACTGTTCCAGCAGTTGCTTGAGCGAAACCGTGGCCGGGACGAACAGCGGCGGCAGCAGGTTGGCGGCAAAGTCCACCGGTTGACCGGACAGCGTCAGGTTGAGCATGCGCTTGGAATCGAGAATGCCCAGCACATGTTCCATGCCACCCTTGCACACCGGAAAACGTGAATAGCTGCTGGCCTGCAACAGCTGGCGGTTGTCGGCCAGCGCGTCTTCCATGTCGATGGATACGATGTCCTTGCGCGGCGTCATGATGGCCGCGACGCGGCGGTCGTCCAGGGCGGAAGATGTTTTCCACCAGTTCCTGTTCCGCCCGGTCGAACACGCCTTCATCCGCGCCTTGCTCCATCAGCACGCGGATTTCTTCTTCGGTGATCGATGGCTCCTGACTTTGGTGGGCGCCCATCAGCCGCAACACGCTGTCGGTGGCCTGACTCAATAACCGCACCAGCGGTGCCACCGAGCGTGACAGCCAGCGCATTGGGCGCGACAGGGCAATGGCCACCTTTTCCGGATTGAGCATGGCCAGCCGTTTGGGCACCAGTTCACCCAGAATCAACGACAGGGTGGTGATGAAGATCACCATCAGGGTCAGCGACAGCGGTTTGCTATACGGTGCCAGCAGCGGATAGCCCTGCAACCAGTGGCGTAATTGCTCGGCAATCGCCGCTTCGCCATACACCCCGGACAGGATGCTGATGGAAGTAATGCCGATCTGCACGGTGGAGAGAAAGCGGGTGGGTTCTTCGGCCAACTGCAACGCGGCCTGCGCGCCTTTGTGGCCATCGTCGGCCCATTGTTGCAGGCGAATCTTACGCGACGACACGATAGCGATTTCCGACATGGCAAACACGCCATTGAGGAGAATCAGCAACAGCAAAATGAAAATATCCACGATCGCGCTAACTGAATGATGGGACGTTCAAGCTTAGGGGAATGCCCGTCGGCTGGGAAGGGCGTTTTGCCGCACAACCAGCCGCTGGCTGGCCGTGAGGATCAGAACAGGCTGGTTTGCCGTGTGGCGCTGGCGGCGTGCCAGTCCAGCGTGGGACGGCCATGCGCAGCCAGCCGGGCATTGACACGGGAAAAATGCTTACGCTAGCCATGAAACCCGCGGCTGGCAGACAGCGGCGAAGGGTGCGCGGCGGTGAGAACCAGATGGCGCTGGCTGTCGATACGTTCGGCCTTGCCTTGCGCCCAGTTGCCCCACAACAGGAACACGCAGCCGGGATTGTCGCGATTAACGGCATCGATCAGCGCGTCGCTAACAGCTTGCCAGCCTACTTTGGCATGACTGCTTACACGATCCTGTTCCACGGTCAGCACGCTATTGAGCAGTAATACCCCTTGGGCCGCCCAATGGCTCAGATCGCCACTTTCCGGGCTGCCACCGCCCAGATCCGCCATCATTTCCTTGTAGATATTGCGCAGCGAAGGCGGGATACGCACGCCGGGCGGAACCGAAAACGACAACCCCATGGCCTCACCGGCGCCGTGATAGGGGTCTTGCCCCAGAATCACCACGCGCACATCTTCTGGTGCCTGAAAAGACAGGGCATTGAATATCAATGGGCGTGGTGGGAACAGGGTTTTGCCTGCCGCGGCCAATTGGCTCAAGGCGCGGTCGATCTGCACCAGCCGGGGCGCCACGTCGGGCGCGGTCAATACCGTTTCCCAGTGCCGGATGCACGCGTGCCAGCGCTGGTGCCAGATAATCAAGTGAGAGGGATGTTGCAGACAGTACAGTATTCATGCCGAATCAGACCGGAGGCGATGCCGTGGGTTCAAAATAAAAGGCCATTCACGCGAATGGCCTTGGCTCTGGCGATAACAAGTGTTGGCTAGTAGTGCGCCATGCTGGTGTCGACTTCGTTGGCCCACGCTTCCACGCCACCACGCAGGCTAATCACATCGGCAAAGCCGACGTCGCTCAGGTAAATGCCAACCTGATAGCTACGTACGCCGTGGTGGCAGATGATGACCAGCGGTTGATCGTCCGGCAGCTCGGACTGGCGCAGCGGTACCAAGTGCATCGGAATATGTTCCGAACCCGGTATCTTGGCCAGCGCCACTTCCCAGTCTTCACGAACATCCAGCAGGTAAGGCGGCTCCAGCGTGGCATCTGCCAGCCAAGCGGCCAGATCACTGGCCGTAATTTCCCGTACCATCAGAAAGCGAAGCGTTCCGGCTCGATGGCTTCGTACTTGGCCGGGCGCGCGATACAGGTTTCGAACAGGTTGGTTTCGCTGAAACCGGTTTCACTCTCGCGTTTGATCAGCTTGGTGGTCATTACCGGCTTGTCGCCAACGATCACGATCATGCGGCCACCAATGGCCAGCTGCGCCTTCAGGTTTTCCGGTACCACCGGCAGCGAACCGCCAACCACGATGACGTCAAACGGTGCTTGCGAAGCCAGGCCTTCCAGACCGTTGCCTTCCACCAGCGTTACGTTGCTGATGCCTACTTTTTCAGGTTTTCAGCCGCCTGTGCCTTGATGTCGGCATCGATTTCCACGCTGTATACGTGGCAGCCGAGTTTGGCCAGCAGGGCAGTCAGATAACCGGCGCCGGTGCCAATTTCCAGCACCTTGTCTTCTGCGCGCACGCCCACGTCCTGAGCCAGACGCGCTTCCAGTTTAGGCTGCAGCATCTTGCTGCCGTTTTTCATCGGCAGTTCGGTATCGACAAAAGCCAGCGTGCGCTGGGCGGCATCGACAAACTCTTCACGTTTCACGTGAAACAGCAGATCCAGAACCTTAGGGTCAAGGACATCCCACGGACGAATTTGCTGTTCGACCATGTTGAAACGGGCTTTTTCAAAATCCATCAGCTCACTCCGGAGGGGCAGAAACCTCGGACGAAAACCGCGCGCTGCCTGCAACAGGCTGTGCTATACCGGTTTTGACGGGTTTCTCTTGATGACGACAACTTGCGATTATCCCACATTTACCTTACCTTCACAGCATCGCTAGGGGTCCTGCCTGCCGGTTTTTCGCCAAAGTTGGCCGAATAAACCGGGTGTTGCGTCAAATCGCGCGGCAGGTGAGAAACACCCTTGGAACCTGACCCGGCTAATACCGGCGTAGGGAAGCGAACCGTGAAAGCCGGTTTCTTGCCGTCTTCATCCTGCCGCATTGATATTGCTTAGGCATGTGTCCGCCCCCTGCGTTGTTTCATCGAGTCAAGCGTTATGGATCAACCGGTGGAGACAGTACGATGAACACGCCTGTAAAACTCAACGAACAGATGGTGGTGGATAGTGCCGCCATCCAGCCTTTGCCCAATTCCCGCAAGATTTATGTCGAGGGCAGCCGCCCGGATATTCGCGTCCCGATGCGCGAAATTAGCCGAGCCGATACGCCGACCCAGTTTGGCGGCGAACAGAACCCGCCGATTTACGTGTACGACACCAGCGGCGCGTATAGCGACCCGCAAGCGCAGATCGACATCCGTTCCGGGCTGGCTCCGCTGCGTGCGGCCTGGATTGAAGAACGTGACGACACCGAAGTGCTGCTTAGCGCTGTCCAGCGAATATGGCCGCGCCCGCGCGGCAGACAGCAAGCTGGATGAACTGCGCTTTAACCTGAAACGCCAGCCGCGCCGTGCCAAGGTTGGCCGAAACGTGTCGCAGATGCACTACGCGCGACAGGGGATCATTACGCCGGAAATGGAGTTCGTGGCGATCCGCGAAAACCTTAATCGCCGGGCATATATCGAGTCGCTCAAAGCCAGCGGCAACAGCCGTCTGCTGGAACTGATGACGCGCCAACATGCCGGGCAGAGCTTTGGTGCTGGTCTGGTAGAGGAAATCACCCCGGAATTTGTGCGTCAGGAAGTGGCCGCCGGTCGTGCGATCATCCCTAGCAACATCAATCACCCGGAAAGCGAACCGATGATCATCGGCCGTAATTTTCTGGTGAAAATAAACGGTAATATCGGTAATAGTGCGGTAACGTCTTCGATTTCTGAAGAAGTTGACAAAATGACCTGGGGTATCCGCTGGGGCGCGGATACCATCATGGACCTGTCCACCGGCAAGAACATCCATGAAACGCGCGAGTGGATTTTGCGTAACAGCCCGGTGCCGATTGGTACGGTGCCGATCTACCAAGCGCTGGAAAAGGTCAACGGCAAGGCCGAAGACCTGACCGGGAAATTTTCCGCGACACGCTGATCGAACAAGCCGAGCAGGGCGTCGATTACTTCACCATCCACGCTCGGCGTGCTGCTGCGTTATGTACCGCTTACGGCCAACCGTATGACCGGGATCGTGTCACGTGGCGGCTCTATTCTGGCCAAGTGGTGTCTGGCGCATCATAAAGAAAACTTCCTCTACACCCACTTCGAAGAGATCTGCGAAATCATGAAGGCCTACGACGTGGCCTTCAGTCTGGGTGATGGCTTGCGTCCGGGCAGCGCCCGGGATGCCAATGATGAAGCGCAACTGGGCGAACTGAAAACGCTGGGTGAGCTGACGCAGATTGCCCGGAAACACGATGTGCAGGTGATGATCGAAGGCCCGGCCATGTTCCGATGCAGTTGATCAAGGAGAACATGGACAAGGAACTGGAGTGGTGCCATGAAGCGCCGTTCTACACGCTGGGGCCGCTGACCACCGACATCGCTCCGGGTTATGACCACATCACCTCGGCCATCGGCGCGGCGCAGATCGGCTGGTATGGCACCGCCATGCTGTGCTACGTAACGCAGAAGGAACACTTGGGTCTACCCAACAAGGATGACGTCAAGGAAGGCATCATCACCTACAAGCTGGCCGCGCACGCCGCCGATCTGGCCAAGGGCCATCCGGGCGCGCAGATTCGCGATAACGCCTTGTCCAAGGCGCGTTTTGAATTCCGCTGGGAAGACCAGTTCAATCTGGGGCTGGACCCGGACAAGGCGCGCGACTTCCACGACGAAACGCTGCCGAAAGACAGCGCCAAGGTGGCGCACTTCTGCTCAATGTGCGGCCCGCATTTCTGCAGCATGAAGATCACGCAGGACGTGCGCGAGTTCGCCGCCCAGCAAGGGTTGGCCGAAGACGAGGCACTGCAAAAGGGGATGGAAGTGAAGTCGATCGAATTTGTTAAGGGCGGCGCCAAGCTGTACGACAAGGTATAAACCGCTCGCCTTGATCGGCACCACAGCAACAGGCCGCAAGCGTTGACAGCGCTTGCGGCCTGATTTTTTATGGCCTTAAGCCAAACCGGGCCAGCCGAACTGGCTAAGCTAGATTTGCGTTGGCTTACTCGCCCGGAGCGTGACGGACCACGCCCAGCGCGGCCGAAGCCTGCTGTTTGACCTGATCGAGTTTTTCCTTCAATTGCGGATTGAGCAACACGGCGGCTCCTGCTGCCGCACTGGCGTGTTTTTTCAGTTCACCCAGAGGTTGGCTGCTGGCTTCTACGCTCTTGTGCACGGCACCGATGGCGGCGGAAGCGGTTTGCTGCAATTGGCTGGTTTGCTTTTCGCTGCAGGCAGCGAGCAAAAGCAAGGCGGCGAAGGTGAGGCAAGGGCGGAATTGACGCATGATGTGAGCAATGAAGTGAAAAGGTCAGCCCCAAGCGTAGCAAACCCGGGCACAGCTGCCCAGACACACTTGTTAACATTTGTCGCGAGTGCGTTAAGCTAACCATAACCTTGCGCACCGATGATGGCTCCATCAGTTAACCACACAGGAGCCATAACATGATTTTATTTACCGAATTGCTGCGTTCCCCGGCTGGCATCATGAGCCTGATCGGCATGCTGTTGGCGCTGGCCAAGTTTGGCTGGATCATCGGCTATTTCATCATCAAATCACACGAAGAGCTGAAGATGACACAACCGCTCCGGCAACCAGCCATCAGACGGTGAGCCAGTGACTGCGCATAAAAAACGGCAGCCGCAAGGGCTGCCGTTTGATGCATGAACCGGCCGAGCCGAAATCAGGCCAGATTCATCTTTTTGGCCGTAGCCAGTAGTTCACCACGGAAGTCCGGATGGGCAACCGCAATCAGTTCCTGTACGCGCTGACGGATGGTTTTGCCACGCAGCGTCGCCACACCGTATTCGGTCACCACATAGTTGACGTCGTTCTTGCTGGTCGACACCAGCGTGCCTTCGGTCAGCATCGGCACAATGCGCGAAATGGTGCCGTTCTTGGCGGTAGACGGAGTCACGATCATGGCTCGACCGCCCTTGGAGCGGTTGGCGGCGCGGATGAAGTCGGTTTGACCGCCGGTGCTGGAATAGAAGCGCGGGCCGATACTTTCCGAACCACACTGACCCATCAGGTCGACCTGTAGCGTACCGTTGATGGCAACCAGATTGTCATTCTGCCCGGCAATGGCCGGATCGTTGACGTAGTCGGCCGGACGCATTTCCAGCATCAGGTTGTGATCCATCGCCTTGTAGAGCAGATCGGTGCCCAGTGGCAAAGGTGGCAATCATCTTGCCGCGATTGAAGTTTTTCTTGTTGCAGGTGATGGCACCGCTTTGCAGCAGGGTGATGATGCCGTCGCCGATCATTTCCGTGTGGATACCCAGATCATGCTTGTGGGTCAGCTGGGTGACCACCGCATCCGGGATGCCGCCAAAGCCGATTTGCAGGGTGTCACCGTCATTGATCAGGTCAGCCACGTAGCCGCCGATGGTGCGTTCCACTTCACCGATTTCGCCCAGCGGAATGCTGCGTACCGGCTGGTTGCTTTCCACCAGTGCCGATACTTGCGAGATGTGAACGTGGCAGTCGCCATAGGCAAACGGTACGTTGGGATTTACTTCCAGCACGATGGCGCGTGCCTTGGAAACGGCGGCCATGGTGTAGTCGGCACCCGTGCTCAGCGAGAAGAAACCGTTGCTGTCCATCGGCGATGCCGGGAGAAGACCACATCGGCAGGGATTTCCTCGCGCTTGATCATGCGCGGGATTTCCGAGAAATGGTTGGGCAGCAGGTCGATCCAGCCTTCATGGCAACCCTTGCGTACCGTGCCGCTCAGGAAGTAGGACACATGGCGGACATGCTCAACCGTTTGCGGGTCGAGATAGGCGTAATTGCCCATGGCCAGCAATTGCCATACCTTGACGTCTCTGAAGTGGGTGCGGTTTTCGGAGAGGGCGGTCAGCAGTTCCGGCGGCTCGGCTATCCCGGTGGGAACAATGATGGAATCGCCGTTGCGAACGAGGCCAATGGCTTCTGCTGCGTGGGTCAGCTTCTGTTGATAGAGGTCCTGTACCGATGACATACCTGTTGTTTCCCTTCCTACGTAACGATCGCGTTGCGCCAGTCCGTCGACATGCGGCTTGGCATGGGGTGCCTGTTGATTAGGCATTATTTTTATTCCATTGCCGTTAATTATACTCCTGCTGTCATGGCCCGTGGCGGCACGATAACCTTGACGTTTACGTCAACTTGACACGTACCGGCGCGGCTGACAGCAATGGGCGGCAAAGGTTGGCCGAATCGGCGGCCAGAATGGCCTATTCCCGGTTTTGCTGCCGTTAAGTGACTGATTCCGCGCTATACTTTCGTCCCCACCCGAGTCAGAGCGTTAGCCAAGGATTGTCATGAGTCTCATGCCGCATCAAGTTGAACTGTTATCCCCCGCCAAAACCGTAGAAATCGGGCGTGAAGCCATTTTGCACGGCGCCGATGCCGTGTATATCGGCGGCCCCAGTTTTGGCGCGCGGCATAATGCGTGCAACAGTGTGCAGGAGATTGCCGAGCTGACCCGCTTTGCCCACCGTTACCACGCGCGCATTTTTGCCACGCTGAATACCATTTTGCATGATTCCGAACTGGAACCGGCGCGCAAGTTGATCTGGCAGTTGTACGACGCCGGTGTCGATGCCCTGATCGTGCAGGATTTGGGCATTCTGGAAATGGATCTGCCGCCTTTGCAGTTGCACGCCTCCACCCAATGCGACATTCGCACGGTGGAAAAGGCGCGGTTTCTGGCTGATTCCGGTTTTTCCCAGCTGGTGCTGGCGCGCGAGCTGACCATCCCGCAAATCCGCACGCTGGCCGAGGCGGTGGGGGATGACACCACGATCGAATACTTCATCCACGGCGCCCTGTGCGTGGCGTTTTCCGGCCAGTGTTTCATCAGCCATGCCGAAACCGGACGCAGCGCCAACCGTGGTGATTGCTCACAGGCGTGTCGTCTGCCGTATACGCTGACTGATCAGCACGGCGGGGTGGTGGCGTTCGACAAGCATCTGCTGTCGATGAAGGACAACAACCAGAGCGCCAATCTGGAAGCGTTGCTGGATGCCGGAGTGCGCTCGCTCAAGATCGAGGGGCGCTACAAGGACGTGTCCTACGTCAAAAACATCACTGCCCATTACCGCCTGCTGCTGGATGAAATTATCGAGCGGCGGCCAGAACTGGCGCGTGCGTCCAGTGGCAGCAGTGAAATCTTCTTTGCGCCCGACCCGGACAAAACCTTCCATCGCGGGGCAACCGATTATTTTGCCACCGGCCGCAAGGGCGATATCGGCGCCTTTGATTCGCCCAAGTTTGTTGGTCTGGCGCTGGGGCAGGTGCACCGCGTGGGGCCGGACTGGCTGGAGATCGTTACGCGCGACAGCATGAGCAATGGCGATGGCATCAATTTCATGCGCAAGCGTGAAGTGGTGGGCGTGCAGGCCAATACCGTGCAAAAGGTTGGCCGAACGGATGACGGCGATATTTGGCGCGTGGTGCCGAATGATCCGACGGTGCTGCTTGGCCTGAAACCGGGAACTGACATCAGCCGCAACCGCGATCACGCCCGGGAATTGGCGCTGCTGAAAAAATCGGCTGAGCGCCGCGTTGGCGTCTGGTTGACGCTGGATGAATCCGCCGACGGGCTGACGCTGACCATGACGGATGAAGATGGCCTGAGCGCCAGCGCCAGCTGTGTGCTGGAATTGCAGCCAGCCCGGGAAGCCGAGCGTGCGGCGGCGGGCCTGCGCGACAATCTGGCGAAACTGGGCAATACCATGTTTGTGGCGCATGACGTGACCTTGAACCTGTCCCAGCCTTGGTTTGTCTTAAGGCATCGCTCATCAACGCGCTGCGCCGCGAGGCGGTGGCCAAGTTGGAAGAAGTACGCGTTGCCGCTTGGGCCCGGCTTAAGCACGCAAGGCGGAGGTGCAGCCACCGGTGGCTTATCCGGAGAAGACACTGAGTTATCTCGCCAATGTCTATAATTCGCTGGCCGGCAGTTCTACCGCCGCCATGGCGTGGAAGTAATCGATGCGGCCTATGAAGCGCACGAGGAAGAGGGCGAGGTGTCATTGATGATCACCAAGCACTGTCTGCGCTTTTCCTTCAACCTGTGCCCCAAGCAGGCCAAGGGGGTGAAGGGGGTAATGGGGCAGGTACGCGCCGACCCGATGACGCTCAAGTCCGGTAACGAAACCTATACGCTGAAGTTTGAATGCTTAGCCGTGCGAGATGCACGTGATGGGCAAGATGAAAAAACACGTTCTCAAATCGCCGCCGCCCAGCGAATTGCCCTATACCGCCCCGCTGACTTTTTTCAAGCAGCGCCCGCAATAATGCTGGCGGCTGTTTCACGTGAAACCGCCAATCCGTGTGCTTGACGACGAGAACAATCATCATGAATGTGCTTTCTGCCTTACTGGCGCTGACCATTGGTCTGGTTCTACCGATGCAGGCCGCTATCAATAACCAGCTCAAACCCGTGATTGGCGGCAGTGCGCTGATGGCGGCGCTGGTGTCGTTTACGGTGGGCAGCCTGACCTTGGCGCTGATTGCGCTGCTCACCGGGCAAAAGTGGCACGGCATGGCCAACTTGCCGCGAGTGGAAAGCTGGATGCTGCTGGGCGGGGTGATGGGCGCGCTGTTTGTGTTTGGTACCACCTTGCTGGCTCCCCGGCTGGGGCTGGCGACCATGATGTCGCTGATCATTGCCGGGCAGATTTGCATGTCGCTCCTGTTTGACCGTTATGGCTGGCTGGGCGCGGTGCTGCGCGAGGTCAATGGCTGGCGGCTGGCCGGGGCGGTGCTGATGGTGCTTGGCGTGCTGCTGGTGAATTTTGGCGACAAGTGGTTTGCCAGCCGCTGACGCTGATTTTTCTGCTATGGAGTTTGGTTGTTTGTGATTATGCTGTTCGGGTGATGGTCATCCGGCCCGACGGGCCGTCAACGTACGGTTACCACCTGATGGAACCGGACGCTTAATCAAGGGGTTAACCCCAGTGCGCTGTCTCGGAGGTGGACTATGAACATACAAGCGGATTTACGCCACGTCATTTATGCCTTGTCCGACGCTCTGGATCTGGTGGGGGTGGACGACGTTTCGCACGGCAAGCGCGTCGGCATCATGGCGGCGGAGTGCGCCAAGGTACAAGGGTTGGCCGAAGCGGAGCAGATTTTCCTGTTTGACCTCGGCATGCTGCACGACATCGGTGTCTCGAATACCCAAACGCACAGCAAGTTGGTGGGCGAGTTCGATTGGGACGGTTCACAGCTGCACGCCCGTATTGGCGGTGCCTTGCTCAGCACCTTTGCGCCATTGGCGCGCATGGGCTTGCCGGTGCATTACCACCACACGCGCTGGGAACATTTGTTGCGCGATGGCGTGGATGACAGCGTTGCCCGTCTCGCCAACCAGATTTATCTGGTCGACCGCGTCGATGCGCTGGCGGCGCCGTATTACAGCAACAACACCTTGCTGCAACACAGCGAAGATATTCGTCATTCCATCCGCCAATATGCTTAAGCAGTTATTTCTCGCCAGAGCTGGTCGAGGTGTTTTGGCAGGCATCCGCGTCCGAGGCCTTCTGGCTGCGACTGGAACCACGGGCACTGCAAGGCTATCTGCAAGACTTCCTGTCGCGTGGCCAGCCGTACCGGCCAGCATGTCCGAGTTGAAACAGTTGGCCGAAATCTTTTCGCGCATTGTCGATGCCAAGAGCCCGTTCACGGCGCAGCATTCGCTTGGCGTCTCGCAACTGGCGCGCTTTCTGGCCGAACGCATGGGCGTCAGCCGGAGAATTGCGACAAACTGGAAATTTGTAAGCCTGCTACATGATCTGGGCAAGCTGCGTGTCCCGGACGAGATTCTGGACAAACCGGCCAAACTCGACCCAAACGAACGCTGGGTGATCAATACCCACAGTTTTGAAACCTTCCAGATTCTGCGCAACATCAAGGGTTTTGAAGAGATCGCCCCGTGGGCGGCCTACCACCATGAAGAGCCGGGCGGCACCGGTTATCCGTTCCATCTGCATGGCGAAACTCTGCCGCTGGAGGCGCGCATTTTGCGCGTTTCCGACATCTTCCAGTGCCATGGTACAAAACCGGCCCTATCGTCAGGGGCTGTCGGCGGCGGCGGTGACCGAATTCATGAATGCCATGGTAGCCAATGGCAAGGTGGATGCCGACATCGTGGCCGTGCTGGAACAACATCTGGACGAGGCGATGCAGGTGGCCCAGCCTGTGTATCAGCCATTGGCCAGCCTGGCGGGCTGATCGTCAGCTTGGCCTGTTGGCACAAAAAAACGGCAGCGATCACGCTGCCGTTTTTGATTGTCTCTGGTGCGGTTGGGGGCTACACCGCAACCAGAGGCCAAGGCTTATTTTGTCGGTTGATTCGGGAATTGACGTCCCATGCGGCCACGCGGGCCAGCCATGCGGGCTGCATCGCTATCCATGATCTTTTGCTGTTCCGGCGTCAGTTGGTTGTAAAACGTCTTGAAGGCTTCCAGATGTTTTTGCATGGCTTCCTGATGAGCGCCCATCAGCTTGATTTGCTGTTCCATGCGTTCCGGAGCCTTGGCGGCCGGGTTCGCTTAAGCGGCGGCATCATTTGGCCCGGTTTCATGCTTTCGGTGTAGGCTTTCCGGGCCGCTTCCTGTTTTGGCTGGATTTTCAGCTTGTCATGCAGGACCTTTTGGCGTTGGGCAATAAAGGCGTCGCGTTTGGCCGGGTCCATGCGCTGCCAGCCGCGTTCGGCATGCCATCCCTGTTCCCCCATCGGCCCGATCGGACAGTTAGCGTCTACGGCAAACGCAGCCGTTGCCGTGCTTAACGAGCAGACTACCGATCAACAACATTTTCAATGTTTTCATGGGATTTGTTCCTTGAGTGGATGACGACAACTTCACTTTAGACAATAAATGTCAACCAAGTATTTTAAACCGCCGAAAAATGTTTATGAGTGTGAAGGCGGGATGGCGCCGCCGGATAGCGGCGCGGCCGGGGACGAATCGGCTACACTACGCGTATTCTTTTTTGATGTGACCGATCATGAGCAGCCAAGCCAATAATCCTACCCATGGCGTTACGCTGGAAAACATGCTGAACGCGCTGGTGGAGCGTTATGGCTGGGAAGAGTTGGGGCGGCGCGTGACGATTCGTTGTTTCCAGTTTGATCCCAGCATCAAGTCCAGCCTGACCTTTTTGCGGCGCACGCCCTGGGCGCGACAACAGGTGGAAGCGCTTTACCTGCACATGGTGGCGCGACCGTCACCGGCGGCGGATACCCGTCCGCGCCTGTTTGCCAAAAAGCCGCAAGGCTGACTTACGCATGGCCCGGCCGGGGAAACCTTGCGCCTAAGCCAACATGCCAACTTTCCTATTGCCCGAGCATAAAGACACGGTAGCTATCATGAATTCTCCCCGTCTGATTGATGCCGACGCGCTGATCGCGGCCTTGCAACGGTTTGCCGACGAGCGTGACTGGCAGCCTTTTCACACGCCACGCAACCTGATGCTGGCACTCACTGGCGAAGTGGGCGAGTTGGCCGAAATCTTTCAGTGGCTGACCGATGACGAGGCCGCGCGTCTGGCGGATGATCCGGCGCGTTATACCCACTTGCAGGAAGAAATCGCCGACGTATTGCTGTATCTGGTGCGGCTGGCGAGTGTCATGCAAGTTGATCTCAATCAGGCGGTGGCTGACAAATTGGTGAAAAATGCCATCAAGTACCCGGCGCCTGTGGCGAAGGCAGAAACTTGAAACGGCAACCTGCCATGCGGCTGCTTAAGCAAAACGGGCGGGGGTCATCACATCATGCTTGGGGCAAGAGAGAACGTGGTATGACTGAGCAAACGCTGCAACAACTGGGCCGCTTATTGGCCGATGCCGAACACATTGCCGTGCTGACCGGTGCGGGGATGAGTACCGAGTCGGGTATTCCGGATTTCCGCTCGGCCGATGGTTTGTGGAGCCGTGATCGCAGTCTGGCCGATGTGGTGTCGATCAATTATTTCCGTGAGCAGCCGGAGGCGTTCTGGCAGGCGTTCAAGGACATTTTCCGTATCAAGCTGATGCGCGATTACCTGCCCAATGACGGCCATCATTTTCTTGCGGCGCTGGAGCAGGCTTACAAGCGGGTGAGCGTGCTGACGCAGAATATCGACGGCCTGCATCATCGTGTTAAGCAGCCGCCACGTGCTGGAACTGCATGGCACCTTGCTCACCGCCAGTTGCCCGTCTTGTGGCGCGGTGCATGATCTGGATTACGTCAATTATCACGCGCTGCCGGAGTGCACCCACTGCCACGACATTCTCAAGCCGGATGTGGTGCTGTACGGCGAATCAGTGCCGATGATCGAACAGGCCTTCGTGCACGCCGTGGACGCGGATGTGTTGCTGGTGATGGGATCATCGCTGGAGGTGTCGCCGGTCAACCTGATTCCGCTGGAAGCGGCGCGTGCCGGGGTGGCGACTGCACTGGTAAATTTTTCCACGACCCGCATGGATCATCTGTTTGATGTCCGGATTACTGGCGGAATCGGTGAAACCTGCCGCGCCTTGCAACAGCAGATGGCGTTGGGATGAGTTTCGGCCAACCCCAAGGTTGGCCGAATAGAGGAAATCCGTTACAGAAAGCGCAGCGGATCGATCTGCCACTTTTCTGCCGATTCGTGGCGCACGATCTTGTCGCCACCGCTGGCGCCCAGTGCCGCGTGACAGGTCGACCACTTCCGGCGGGATGTGCGTATTGCTGCGGGTACTGAAAAACACCTTTACCTTGGGGGCGATCAGGTTGTTGTCGTTCTGTTCAATCACCACGCCCAGCCGTCCGCTTTCCAGCTTCACCAGCGTTCCTACCGGATAGATGCCAATGCTGCGCATGAAGGCTTGCACCAGCGTGGGGTTGAAGTGGAACTTTGACCATTCGTAGATCTTGCGCAGCGCATCGGTCGGCGCCATGCCCTTGTGGTAGCAGCGGTCGGAGGTGAGCGCATCGTAGACATCGACAATCGCCGCCATCTGCCCCAGCTGGGAAATCTGATCGCCCTTTAGCCCCAGTGGATAACCGCTGCCATCGTGGCGCTCATGGTGTTGTGCCGCCACGTTGATGGCGATCTGGGTGATGCCTTCGGTTACGCTCAGGATTTTCTTGCTCTCCACCACGTGACATTTCATCACGGCAAATTCCTGATCGGTGAGCTTGCCCGGCTTGTTCAGCACGCTGTCGGGAATCTTCATCTTGCCAATGTCGTGCAACATGCCACCGATGCCTGCCTCATGAATGGTTTGTGCATCCATATCCATGGCATTGCAAAAACTCACCATCAAGGCACCCACGCTGACCGAGTGCAAAAAGGTGTAGTCGTCCTTGTGCTTGATGCGGCAGAGCGACAGCAAGGCACCGCCGTTGCGCAGGATGGATTCGGTCATGCGCGCCACCGACGGCTCCACCCGTTCCAGCTGCACCTGTTTGCCCAGCCGTACATCCTGCATGATGCCGCGCACGATCTGATGCGCTTCCTGATGGATCTGCCGCGCGCGGTCAAATTCTTCGGCGGCTTCCACTTTGCGTACCAGCGCGGATTCATGCTGGGCAAATTCGCGGATTTCTTCTTCCAGCTGGCGTTTGACTTCCGTTACCGTCGGCGCATGGGCAACGTCCATACCTTTGCCGGTATCGATATAGACTTCGTGAATGCCGGAGTCGGTGATTTTCTCGATTTCTGCCTCGTCCTTGATCAGAAAGCGCTTGAGCAAGAACGGGTGGGACATCCAGTCGCAATTGAGGTCGTGGATGAACATACCGGGGCGAAGGTCGGAAACGTTAATACACTTGATCATGCGTTATGGTTATGTGTGGCGGTAAGGATATTTTTATTTTAACAAAAAATAGATTGAGCAATATACATAATTACGCCGACAGTTATCATCAAATCATTGAAAACAAATAATAAACACATGGAATAGGGCTATTCGGCCAACCTTGCCGGGCAGGGTGGATGGACTACAAAAAATGGCAAAGTGATCCATTAAAAAGCGACACGGGGCCTTATCAAGCAGGCCGGTTTGGGATTAAAATTTAACGATTTTGTTCGGAAAGCAGGCACAAGCATGCAGCGCATGGTATCTCTGGCGGATTCCCGCATTGCCCGTCTGGGCAGCTTGGAGTATTGCTGCCGTCAGCCTCTTTCCGGCCCCACGTGTTGACAAAAACAGGCTCCTGATCCCGCAGGGGCCTTTTTTTGTACCAGTACCAAACAGCCGAATACAGCAAGGAAGCGCGATCATGGCCAATTCCCTTTACCGGAAACACATCATTTCCATCCCGGACTTCACGCGTGAAGAACTGGAGCTTGTCGTGGAAACGGCAGGGAAACTCAAGCGGCAGCCGCGGCAGGATCTGCTGCAGGACAAGCTGATCGCCAGCTGCTTCTTTGAACCATCCACGCGTACCCGGCTGTCGTTTGAAACCGCGGTACAGCGCCCGGGCGGCCGCGTTATCGGTTTTGCCGATGGCGCCAATACCTCGGCCAAGAAGGGCGAAACTCTGGCCGATACCATTCGTATCGTCAGCTCCTACACTGACGCGGTGGTGATGCGCCACCCCAAGGAAGGCGCGGCGCGGCTGGCCAGCGAATTCTCCGCCGTACCGGTGATCAATGGCGGCGATGGCTCCAACCAGCACCCGTCGCAAACCTTGCTTGATCTGTTCACTATCAGCGAAACACAGGGCACGCTGGAAAACCTGACGCTGGCGTTTGTTGGCGATCTGAAATACGGCCGCACCGTGCACTCGCTGGCGCAGGCGTTGTCGCTGTTCAACGTGAAACTGTATTTTGTCTCGCCGGAGCAACTGGCAATGCCGGAATACATCTGCGAAGAACTGGATGAGCGCGGCATCAGCTATACCGTGGTGGACACGCTGGAAGAGGTGATTCCGCAGGTGGATATCCTCTACATGACGCGGGTGCAGCGCGAACGCTTTGACGAAGCCGAGTTCAAGAAGATTCAGGGCCAGTTCGTGCTCAAGGCTGAGATGCTGAAACACGCGCGCCCCAACATGAAGATCATGCACCCGCTGCCGCGCGTGGATGAAATCGAGACGGACGTGGATGCCACGGCGCATGCCTATTACTTCGAGCAGGCCAAGAACGGTGTGTTTGCCCGTCAGGCCTTGCTGTCGCTGGTGTTGAACGAAACGGTCTGAGCGCCGCCGTCTGCCAGTAATCGTCATTAGTCACGTGATGGCCAGAGCGCCGTCACGCTGCGCAAGTAAAGGAATCATCATGGAATACACCCGTACCGTTGAGGCTCTGAAACAGGGCACCGTCATCGACCATATCCCGGCTGGCCGGGGCTGCGCATCTTGCATCTGTTCAAGTTGACCGAAACCGGCGAACGCGTGACCGTGGGGCTGAACCTGTCCAGCCGCCACATGGGGGCCAAGGACATCATCAAGGTGGAAAACATTGCCCTGACCGAAGATCAGGCCAATGAACTGGCGCTGTTTGCCCCCAAGGCGACGGTGAACGTGATCGAGAATTTCGAGGTGGTGAAGAAGCACAAACTGGAAATGCCGGAAAGCATTGAGGGTATTTTTGCCTGCCCCAACTCCAATTGCATCTCGCACAATGAGCCGGTAAACAGCTTTTTTTACGTTAAATCACAGCAAAACGACACAAAAATGAAATGCAAGTATTGCGAAAAGTCGTTCAGTAAGGATATTGTTGTCGACGTGCGCTAAGTCGTACAGAGGAACAGAGAAACATCAAGCTCGTTATACGCTGCGCTCGACAGCGACATCAAAAAAAGGAAACGCCGCGGCAAGGGTCGCGGCGTTTTCCATTCTGGCGCCGGGATGGCGTCAGTCCAGCTGGATTTGCAGCAGTACCATATCCAGCCAGCGGCCAAATTTCTTGCCCACTTGCGGCATGCGAGCCGTTTCGACAAACCCCAACCGTTGGTGAAAACGGATCGAGCCCTGATTGGCACCGTCCACGGCGGCAATCATCACGTGCTTGCCCAATTGGCGCGCCAGCGGCAGCAGCGCCTTGACCAGTTCCGTACCGATGCCCTTGCCGCGTGCCTGCGGTGCCAGATGGACGCTGTGTTCCACGGTGTAGCGGAACCCCGGATAGCTGCGGAAATCGCCAAAACTGGCAAAGCCGATGACTTCGCCGTCGTCTTCGGCCACCAGTACCGGATAACCCTGCGTCTGGCGGGATTCAAACCACTGGCGGCGGTCATCCAGCGAAACCGGGTTGTCGCAATACACGGCGGATGACGTCATGATGACTTCATTGTAGATATCCAGAATGGTCTAGCAGATCTTCCAGCCGGCCTCGCGTATCAGCATGGTACGGTCCTTAAGTGGTGGAACTTGATGGTGCCATGCTAAGCCGCTGCTTTTGCCGCTGTCAAAGACTGTGCGGTTTTGCCCAATACGCTTGGCATGACACTTGCTGTAAGGTAAGGGAATCGACACCGCTAAATCGGAGGTTAGTCATGAAGCTCTTTTCTCGTTCCCACAAGGAACAGCCTAAAACGAGCGATATCGTCATGTTCAACTATAAACGTCCGGCACGTGCCCGTCAGGTGGCGCTGGGCAGTGGCGGCCGCATCTGGCTGGTGGAAACCCGGATGCCGTGCATGGCGTCTGGGTGTGGCAGGATGAATGCGCCGGGGTGGACGATGCGCTGGACGAGGCACGCCGCCTGAGCCTGATGTTGGCCTGATTTCTGCTCTGGCAGGCCCGCTCTGGGGCGCAAAATGGTTTGGGCGCACAAAAACAGGGCGGCTGGACCCGGCGGCGGAGCCGGGTTGTTGCTGGTATACCTACTGTTCGCTGGCTAAAGCGGGAGACTGGCCATTCGGCCAACCTGTTGGCAAGGTAGATGATGTTCTGGCGGGCGATGGCATCTTGACCCGCTGGTTGCTGTATTACGCGTCGCTGCTGACATGTCGTTAGACGTGGGCTTGCGCGGCGATAGTTTGATGCGTTGGCCTTGCCGATTGTTTGGCTGCGGGAACAACCTGTTGCGTCATCATGGTTTTTTCCCGGCGGTGAACAGGCTAAGCTGCTTGCCTGATTCACCTCAAATATCGGCTGTGTATGTCTTCCCCTTCCTCCGCGCATTCGGAAACCACGGTTGGCGTGTTGTGCGCCATTGGTGCCTATTTCACCGGGGCTTGTTCCCGCTGTACTGGAAGCCGCTGCATGCGGTGCCCGCGCTGCAAATCCTCTGTCATCGCATTGTCTGGTCGGCACTGTTTGTCACGCTGGTGCTGCTCTACAAACAGCACTGGCGCTGGCTGTTTCGGCTGGTGCAACAACCGCGCAATGTGGCGCTGTTTGCGTTGTCGTCGGCCACGCTGACGCTTAACTGGGGGATTTATATTTGGGCGGTGAATCAGGGCAAGGTGGTGGAGGCTAGCCCGGGCTACTTCATCAATCCGCTGGTCAATGTTCTGCTGGGGCGGTTGTTTCTGGCCGAGCGCCTGAATCGCCCGCAGGCGCTGGCGGTGGGGCTAGCCTGTCTTAAGCGTGCTCTGGCTGACTGTTAATCTTGGTGGATTGCCGTGGGTGGCGTTGTTGTTGGCGTTGTCGTTCGGTTTTTATGGGCTGTTGCGCAAACAGGCGCCGCTAGGGGCGCTGGAAGGGCTGACGCTGGAAACCTTCCTGATGCTGCCGTTGGCGCTGGCCGCCTTGCTGTGGTTCCATTGGCAAGGCGTTGGCAGCCCGGGCCACATCAGCCGTAGCGTGGATGCGCTGCTGGTGGGCGCGGGGGTGGTTACGGCGGTGCCTTTGCTGTGGTTTGCCGCCGGGGCGCGGCGCCTGACTTTGGCAACCATGGGGGTGATCCAGTATCTGTCGCCCAGCATGCAGCTGTTGCTCGGGGTGGCGTTGTATCACGAACCGTTTGGTGGCGCGCGGCTGGTAGGGTTTGGTTTGATCTGGGCGGGTTTGCTGGTGTATTCCGGGGCCGGTTTGTGCCGGTTGTGGCAAGGACGGCGGCTGGCGGCGTAAGCGCGTGGCGGGCAGGATGTTAGACGGCAGGCTGCCATCGGCCTGCCGTTTTTCATGGCTGACGCTCAGGCGTACCCTGTGGCAGGTTGGCCGAAAAGGAGTAAACGATGACGCACAAAGTGTTCTGGGATGACCCCTATCAGACTCGCCTGATGACGACCATTGCGCGGGTGGAGGCTGACCGTGTGTGGCTGGCGGCCACCATTTTCTATGCGTTTTCCGGTGGTCAGGAAAGCGATCACGGCACTATCGCCGGACAACCGGTGTTGCTGGCGGAAAAGACCGGGCTGGATATTGCCTATAGCTTGCCGCCGGAACATGGTTTGCAACCGGGCGAACAGGTGGAGGTGGTGATCGACTGGCCACGGCGTTACCGCTTGATGCGCCTGCACTTTGCCGCGGAATTGACGCTGGAAACCATTTATCGCGATTTCCCCGGGGTGGAAAAACTGGGCGCGCACATTGCCGAGGACAAGGCGCGCATCGACTTTGCGCTGGCAGAGCCGATAACCCCGCATCTGGCTGCAATTAGCCAACAGGTACAAGCCATCATCGATGCCGATTTACCCATCATCAGCGCCTTTTCTGACCCGCTCCAGCAGCGGCGCTATTGGGAAGTGGCTTAAGCTACAGCCGCGTGCCGTGTGGCGGTACCCATCTGCGCCGCACGGGCGAAGTTGGCACGCTACAGCTCAAGCGCAAGAACGTGGGCAAAGGCAAGGAGCGGGTAGAGATTCTGCTGGCCTAGTCAAAGGTTGGCCGAAAACCCGCTGGTTACTGGTTGGCGCGTACCCAGCGCAGCCATTGGCTGAACAGCTCCGGATTGAGCGCGGCAATGGCCGAGCGTTTCCACGGCTGGTCTTCCCAGTAGGCATCGGTGTTGAGGCTGGCGATCTGGCCACCGGCTTCTTCCAGAATCACCGCGCTGCTACGGCGTAATCCCACAGACGCTGGCCGCCATGCAGGTACAGGTCATAGCGGCTTAGCCGCCAGAAAGCACCAGTCGAGCGTGCTGGAACCCATGTTGCGCTGGCTTCCGCACGGCGCCACGCTGTTGATGCGCGCGGCCAGCTTGCCGGAGCGCAGATACTTCACTTCCACGCTGGCGACGGCGTCGCCCATGCTGTTGGAAATGCTCTTGAGCGGCAGCGGTATACCGTTCATGAACGCGCCGTGGCCGCGGCGGGCGTAAAACATCTCGTTGGCCACCGGGTTGTAGATCACCCCCAGTTCGCTGATGCCATTGACCATCAGCGCGACGGAAATGGCAAAAAACGGCAAACCGTTGACGAAGTTGGTGGTGCCATCGATCGGGTCCACTACCCACAGCCCGTCCTGATGCTGCTGCCACAGGGTTTCCTGCAGCTCCTGGCTCATTTCCTCGCCCAGCACCGGGTGCGGCAGGATTTCCGGCAACGCGTCGATCAACGCTTGCTGGCAGGCGAGGTCGGCTTCAGTAAACAGGGTGCCATCGTCCTTGCGGTTTTTGCCTACACGCAAAAAGCGTGGCATGACCTCAGTGCGTGCCACATGGCGCACTGTCTGGATCACCTGTTCGACCACCTGCATCCCGTGTCTCCTGCTAATTGTCATGTGCCCTGGTAGGGCGTGCGGGGTGTGTTTGTGCGGGTAAACCGGCGACCCAGGATACAGGGCCGTGACCGGTTTGCGTCGCGCGGCGGGCCGGAAAGCGCGCGCCACGCAAGGATGGGTTGTTGTGACAACCGTAAACAAAGCAAAATACCGCCATCAACACGGACTTTCAATACGTCATGCCAAGGTTTTTCTATGAAGAGGGGTTAACCCTCGGCCAGACACTGGCGTTGCCCGATGCGCTGGTGCGCCATGTTCAGGTGCTGCGCCTGAATGAAGGCGACGCGATCACGCTGTTTAACGGCCAAGGTGGCGAGTACGCCTGCACGCTGACTGGCGTGATGAAACGGGCGGCGCATTGCGTGGTGGAGCGCTTTGATGCGGTGTCGCGCGAATCGCCGGTGTGGCTGGGGCTGGCACAGGCCATTTCGGCGGGCGACAAGATGGAATTCACGCTGCAAAAAGGCGTGGAGATGGGCGTGAGCGTGTTTCAGCCACTGACTTCGGAGCGTTCCATCGTCAAGCTGTCCGGCGAGCGGGCGGACAAGCGCGTGGCACGCTGGCAGGAAATCGTCATCTCCGCCTGCGAGCAGTGCGGGCGCAATACCTTGCCGCAAGTGCGGCCGATCATGACGTTGGCCGAATGGCTGCGCCAGTTACCAGCAGCCGAAGCGCATCTGATCCTGTCGCCGCTGGGCACGCAGCGGCTGGCGGATATTTCCGCCGCGCCGTCACGCGCCCTGGCTGATGGCCGGGCCGGAGGGCGGTTTCTCCGCGCGCGAGGAGCAACAGGCGCTCGCTGCTGGCTGGACACCGCTCAAGCTCGGCCCGCGCATCTTGCGCACGGAAACCGCCGCGCTGGCAGCGGTAGCGGCGATACAAACGGTATGGGGGGATTATTCCGCCTGAACAGAACCGGGTTGACCGTTTTCGGCCAACCCGGGCGGATGTGCAACAGGCGGTTTAGCTGGCGCTGGCTTGATCCAGCGGGTCTTTTTCCTGCTGATAGATCAACCGGCCCGCCAGCAGCAACTGGCTTTCACTCAGCGGCCACTGCCCGCTGGGCGGCATGGCGCGCTCAAAGACAAAACGCTGGCCCTGATATTCCACCCGGGCATTGATCGGCAGGTCCTGAAAACGGCCGAGGATGTCGTCCGACAGCGTGACCTGACTGCTGTCT
This sequence comes from Paludibacterium denitrificans, assembly GCF_009707705.1. Taxonomy (GTDB): domain Bacteria; phylum Pseudomonadota; class Gammaproteobacteria; order Burkholderiales; family Chromobacteriaceae; genus Paludibacterium_A; species Paludibacterium_A denitrificans. The sequence continues at coordinate 1,447,398 of NZ_WLYX01000001.1, forward strand.
TCCACGATGACCCCCTTGTGCGCCGGGGTATTGTCGGTTTCTTCCCATTCATCGTGCAGTATCGGCTGCGGCTGATGGCGGGTGGCCAGCTTGAGCCACAGGCGGAACAGCCGAGGCGGGCAACAGCACGCGGTGCACGTGTTTGTCCGGCGTAATCACGCAGGCGATGGGGAAACGCGTGTGGCAGTGCTTAACAGGTGGCTTCGGCGTGCAGATACAGGCGATCTTGCAGCAGGTGAGCGCTGCCCAGCATGCTTTCGGCCCCGACCATGGCATGGCAATGCGGGCAATGTTTGCCGAAGCGTCGAACCTTGATGCCATTGGGGAAGGTAACGGGAAGATAGCGGGAAATCTGTTCGGGTCTGGCCATTAACTGCGGTATCCACGGCTGGTGAAGTGCTGTTCCAGTATACCAAGTTACCGCTTGGCAAGGTCAAGACGACTGGCGTGCCCGCGACGGGGTGGAGAATATTCATGACAAAACCCCGGCCTGTTCCACGTGAAACAGGCCGGGGCGGTGGTCAGCATGACGGCGGCGTCGCCGTGGTTGCGGCGCTGTCGATCAGAATGCCGGAACGACGGCGCCTTTGTAGTGGGTCTCGATGAACTTCTTCGCTTCCGGGCTGGTAAGCGCCGTGGCCAGTTTCTTCACGGCGTCGCTGTTTTTGTTATCCGGGCGGGCCACCAGCAGGTTGGCATAGGGCGAGGTGGTTTCGACCAGCAGCGCATCGCGTTTCGGGTTGAGTTTGGCTTCCAGCGCGTAGTTGGCGTTGATCAGCGCCAGATCAACCTGATTGAGCACGCGCGGCAACGTGGCGGCTTTCAGTTCCTTGATCTTGATGTGTTTCGGGTTGGCGGCAATGTCTTTCAGCGTGGGATAGATGTTGCTGCGGTTTTTCAGCTTGATCACGCCGCCTTGATCCAGTAGCAGCAGTGCGCGCCCGGCATTGGTCGGATCATTGGGAATTGCCACCGTGGCGCCCTGTGGCAGATCGGCCAGTTTTTTTACCTTGCCGGAATAGGCGCCAAACGGTTCGATATGCACCGGTTTACTGGCGCTGACCAGATGCGTGCCACGGTCCTTGTTGAATTTTTCCAGATAGGGAATGTGCTGGAAGTAGTTGGCGTCCAGATGCTTTTCTTCCACTTGCAGGTTGGGTTGCACGTAATCGTTGAACACTTTCACGTCCAGTTCCACACCTTGTTTGGCCAGTGTCGGTTTGAGCGCTTCGAGCAATTCGGCTTGCGGAATCGGCGTGGCGGCCACGGTCAGTTTTACCGGTTGGGCCAGAGTCAGGGCGCTGCTAACCAATGCGGCGATCGCAGCAAGTTTGGCGATGTGTTTCATGATGGGTTTCCTTGTGGGAGAGCGAATGGACACGGTCATGCGGCCAAATGGCCGGGCAAAATCACTACAAAACGGAACGGTTTATCTTGCGGTCAGTGACGCTGAAACTGCCGGACCAAGCGGTCGCCCAGCGTCTGGATCAGCTGTACCAGCACCAGTAGCAACAGCACGGTGACAATCATCACTTCGGTCTGAAAACGCTGGTAACCGTAGCGCACGGCCAGGTCGCCCAGACCGCCGCCGCCAATCACGCCGGACATGGCGGTGTAGGACACCAGCGTCACACAGGTGACGGTTGCCGCGGCAATCAGCCCGGGCAGGGCTTCCGGCAACAGCACGCGCAGGACAACTTGTCGCAGGCTGGCGCCCATCGACTGGCTGGCTTCGATCACGCCCTTGTCCACTTCGCGCAGGACGTTTTCCACCAGCCGGGCGAAGAACGGCGAGGCACCGGCCACCAGCGGCGGAATGGAACCGGCGACGCCAATCGAGGTGCCCACCAGCTTGAGCGTCAGCGGAATCAGCACGATCAGCAAGATGACGAACGGCAAGGAACGGCAGATGTTCACGGCGAACGACAGCACGGCATACAACCGTGGCCGCGCCCAGATCTGCCGAGGCGAGGTGAGATACAGCACCACGCCAAGCGGTAGGCCGAAGGCGATGGTAAACAGCAGCGAAGCCCCCAGCATGGTGAGAGTGTCGAGCCCGGCCCGGCCGATTTCCAGCCAGTCCACCGTGAGCAGTTGCGACAGGGACAGCGCACTCATGACAGCACCTCGCATTGCACGCCTTCGCGCGCAAAGATGTCGGGCAAATGGCTCAACGGCGTGGTGGAGGCAATCACGCCCGCCACCAGTTGGCCGAACGGCGTGCCCTTGATTTCCGACAGCGTGCCGTTTACCAGATTGACGCGCAGGCCAAACTCACGGCCTACCTTGTCCAGCACCGGTTGCAGCGCCGGTTGACCGACGAAGGTCAGCTTGATCAGCGGCACGCCCACGCGCTGTTGCCGGGACTGGCGCGTTTGCTCCTGATACAGGCCGGTTTCGGCCAACAGGCTGCGGGTGACCTCGTGCTGTGGGTGAAGGAACACGTCCAGCACGCGGCCCTGTTCCACGATACGGCCCTGATTGAGCACCGCCACCCGGTCGCACAGTTGGCGGATGACGCGCATGTCGTGGGTGATCAGCACGATGGTCAGGCCCAGCTGACGATTGATGTCGGCCAACAGCGCCAATATTGAATCCGTGGTTTCCGGGTCGAGGGCCGAGGTGGCTTCGTCGCTCAACAGCACATCCGGGCGATTGGCCAGCGCGCGGGCAATGCCGACGCGTTGTTTTTGTCCACCGGAAAGCTGCGCCGGATAACTGTTGCGCTGTTCACTCAGGCCAACCAGTTCAAGCAGTTCGCTGACCCGTGCGTCGATGCTTAAGCCGCCTCGTCATGGCTTAGCCAGCTCCAGCGGGAAGCGCACATTGCTTACCACGGTGCGGGATTTGAGCAGATTGAAATGCTGGAACACCATGCCGATGCGTTGGCGGCGCTGCTGCAAGGCTTTGCCGTCCAGCCGGGTGATGTCCTGACCGTCAATCCGCACCGGCCAGAGCTGGGCCGCTCCAGCAGGTTGAGGCAGCGGATCAGGGTGCTTTTGCTTGCGCCAGAACGGCCGATGATGCCAAAGATCTCGCCTTTGGCTATCGACAGGTTGATGTCATGCAGCGCCTAAGGTGGGCGGCCATCCACCTGATAATGTTTGTGTAGTGCTTCAACGTCGATCATGGATATCGTCTGCCTTACCGGCAGGGTGACAAGATGGCCACAGTCTAGTCGAGGTATCTATCTACAAAAAACAATATAAATTAGTTTTTTTATGAACAAATCGAATATGTGAGGCGGGCGGGAGGGTGAGCGTAGCAGCGGGAATTTGCCGGGTGGCCGTCATGAAAAACGGCCCTGACGGGCCGTTGCGGGGAAACGAGGCGGGGGACGCGCTTACTTTCTTGCGCTCTTGCCGTATTCGACCGCGGCAGCCTGCATTTTCGGCAGCAGCGATTTGTCGGCCGATTTCAGCATCTCGGTGGCAACGCCGTTGACGATCTTGGCTTGCTGTTTCATCAGCTTCTGACCGGCGCTGGTTTTGTAGAAGGCCACGATCTGCTTGAGTTCGTCGGTGCTGAACTGGCTGCTGTACGCCTTGTTGATGGCGCTCTGGAACTGCTGTTTGGCGGCGGCGGAGGCAAAGTAGTCGGAAGCCAGCTTGCGTTGGCGTTCGACGTACGGCTTCAGGCTTCTGGACTTTTTTCTGTTGCTCGGCCGACAGGGAAATCTTGTTCTTCACAAAATATTCCTGCAGCAGCGGCACGGCCGAACCGGAGGTTTGTTGCACCAGCGACGGCAGCAGGCTGTCCAGATGGGCGATTTCTACCAGTTCCTTGATGATGGCATCCTGCGCGGCATCGGCGTGGGCCAGCATCGGCAAGGTCAGGGCGGCGGCACTGAGGGCCAGTTTGAAGGTGCGAGCGCTAAGCATGGGGAATCCTTTTGTCATGGCTTTTCACATGGTCAGGGAGTGTGACACCAGCGCGGCCATGTGGTCAAAGACTATGGGACGAGCAAGGATAAGCAAGGTTCCCGTGCGGTCGGCAAGGTTGGCCGAAACCGGCGCGGCGCAGAGGCCGGGATTCAGGCAGCGCACGCGGCCCGGCTGGTGACCCGGGCGCTCAAGGCGTGCAGGTGGGATAGCCCGTCTTCCCACTGGCTGTGGCCGGAATCGACATTGATGTGGCCTGTTGCAGCCAGTTGAGCGGGCTTTGCCAGTAGAAAGCCAGCCGTGCGCTGCGCGAGGCTTTGCAAAACGGGTCATTGGTGCTGGCGATCAGGCGGGTGGGAAAAGGCAGCGCCGGGCGGGGCACCGGGGCAAAGCTCATCAGCTCGCGCGGGGCAAAGGCGCGTTCCACGTCGGCAGGCGCTACCAGCAGCGCTCCGGCGATACGGCCGGGGTGGCGTGCTGCGTGGTGCGCCACCGTGATGCAGCCCAGTGCTATGGGCGATGACAATGGCCGGGCGGCGGGCCTGATCCAGTGCCCGGTCCAGCGCCGCCAGCCGGTGTCCAGTTGCGGCTGCTCCCAATTGTCGTGCTCGACGCGGATGGCACCCAACAGCTGTTGCCAGTGACTTTGCCAATGCTGGGGGCCGGAATTTTTCCAGCCCGGCTGGATAATGAAATCCACCCCGAAATCGATCTGTGCCATGGGTTGTGCTCCGCCTGTTGATGGACGCACTATAAACCGGCTTTGTTATTCTAAAAAATAATATTAAGTTGTTTTGTTATTCCGTAAATAAAAATCCGGTTGCCAGATCACTCCGGCAACCGGCGCTTGCCCGGCCCATCAGGAATAGGTGCTGACCACATTGCCCACGGCCGAAGTGGCCGATCCGGAATGGCTTTGCAGGTTGTTCAGCAAGTTGCCGAGGAAGGTTTGCAAGTTGGCCGAACTGCTAGTGCTGCTGTTGCCGCCATTGGCCGCCTGCAAGGAACTGAGCAGGTTGGAGAAGTCCGATTGCAGCGTACTCAGATTGCTGTTGCCGGAGCTGGACGAGTTGCTGCCACCGGAACTGTTGTCCGACGACGAGGACGCGCTACCCAGCTCGCTGATCAGCTGTTGCAGGCCGCTGGTCATGCTGGCGTAGGGCGAGGTGGCAGAGGTGCCGCTGGTGGCGGTGGTGCTGCTGTCATTGTCGCCATCACTGTCACTGGAACTGCTGCCCGACTGGTTCTTGATGGCGCTGAACAGGTCGTGCATCAGCGTGCTCAATGCCTGCATCGGGTTACTGCTGCTGTCCGTGCTGCTGGTGCTGGTGTCAGAGTCGCCATCCTGATCGCCACCCGGCGGCGGTGGAGGCATGTCGCCACTGGCACTGCTACTACTGCTGCCGCTGGGCGGTTGCAGGCTGATGGAAATCCCCATGTCGCTGAACGCCTGTTGCAGGCTTTGCATGAAATCGCCGTCGCCACCGCCTTTGTGGTGTTGCTTGGCGACCTGACCGCTGCTGGTGGTCGACTGGGTGCTGCTGGATGACAGCGCGCTGGTGTAGAGCGCATTGCTGTTGATTGCGGAAATGCTCATGCTGGCTCCTTTCAGATTCCGATAAATGACAACCGTACGCAGGGTGAGCCGGTTGTGGTGCTGGCCCTTATGCAAGTTATCGGCCTGCTTGCGCCGGTTTACGCTGCCCGGCGGGTAAAGTTGGGTTAGCTGATGTAAAGAAATGTTAAGAGTCACGGCGGGCCACGCCATTTGGCTACCCTATGGGCGGCCAAGGGGGTGTGCGAGCAGGCTAAACCCTTGCCAGATCAGGGCGGACGGCAAGAATTGCCGCTGCCGGTCGGGGGCGGAAAACGCTAGCCAACGCGCCGTTTGCCATGCACTGGCGCCGGTCCGGGCAGCCAGTTTCAGCGGTTAGCGGCAAAGTTTGCCGTGCGGTGCCGGGGCAGGTTGGCCGAAGCGTGAACGGAAGGGCGGCTGGCGCGGTGGCCAGCCCATCATGATGAGAGTGTGAAGGCGATGCCCAAGATTTTGCTGGTGGATGACGATATCGAGTTGGCCGACATGCTGCAGACCTATCTGCAAGGTGAGGGCTGTGAGGTGACGGTGGAACATGAGGGAGAACGCGGCATTGCGCGGGCGCTGTCCGGCGAGGTGGAACTGATGGTGCTGGACGTGATGATGCCCGGCCTTAGCGGTATCGAAGTGCTGCGCCGCGTGCGCCAGCACAGCGCGTTGCCGGTCATCATGCTCACGGCCAAGGGCGACGACATGGACCGGGTGGTGGGGCTGGAATTGGGCGCCGATGACTATGTGGCCAAACCGTGTACCCCGCGCGAACTGATTGCCCGCATCCGCGCGATTCTGCGCCGCAGCGCTGGCCCGGTCAGCGTGCCGCAGGGCGGTGACAGCTTGCGCGAGGGGCCGTTGCAGATCTGGTCGGGCGAACGCCGCGCCAGTTGGCAAGGGCAGCCGCTGACGCTGACCAGTACCGAATTCAGCCTGCTGGAAATGCTGGTGCGCCATGCTTAAGCCAGCCAGTGAGCAAACAGGACCTGTCGCGCCACGCGCTGGTAAACCGCTGGCACGCTTTGATCGCAGCATCGACGTGCATGTCAGCAGCATCCGCCAGAAGCTGGGGTTGCTGCCGGACGGCCGCTGTTGCATCCAGACCGTGGTGCGGCGCGGTTATCAGTTTCTCAAGGGTTGAGCATGGGCCGCCTGTTCTGGAAGCTGTTTTTCATTCTGTGGCTGACGCAAATCGCCACCGGGCTGGGCGTTGGCGTGGCGTTCTGGCTTAAACACCGCACGGTGGCCAGCCAGACGCAACATTTGCAGCGTGAGCACGCCTTGCTGGAAGTGGCGGTGGTGACCCTGCAGCAAGGTGGCGAACCGGCATTGCGTACCTTGCTGACCAGCTGGTCACGCGCGCCGCTGCCGCTGGTGTATGCGCTGAATGAACAGCAGCAAGACCTGCTGGGGCGGCCGGTGCCCGCCCTCAGCCCAACCGATCCGGGCTGGGCGCAGCAGTGGGTGCGCACACAGCAGGGGCAGAATTTCCGGCTGGTGATGCGCCTGCCGCCCCCGCCATTATTGCCGGGTGGTTTCCTGCTGGGCGCCGGTGGCCCGCCTCCTGTCGCCCCCTTGGCGCGTGGCGCGTTGCCCCCGCCGCGGCCGCATGATTTTCCGTGGATTCCGCTGGCGGTGGGCATGCTGGTGAGCCTGATCATGGGCGCCTTGCTGGCGCGCTACCTGTCGCGCCCGATCCGCCTGTTGCAGCAGGCGTTTCAATCGGTGGCCGAGGGCGATCTGGCGGTGAACCTCACCGCGCAGCTGGGGCGGCAGCGCGATGAACTGGCCGACCTTGGGCGTGAATTCGACCGCGTGGCCAGCCAGTTGTCGCGGCTGATGGAAGACAAGAAACGGCTGCTGCACGATGTTTCGCACGAATTGCGTTCGCCACTGGCGCGGCTGGCGGTGGCGGTGGAGCTGGCGCGGCAACAGCCGGACAAACTGGACACCGGCTGGAGCGCATGGAGCGCGAGGCCCATCGCATGGACAAGCTGGTGGGCGAGTTGCTGGCGCTGGCGCGGCTGGATGCCGAGGGCGCGGCGCTGAGTCGGGAAGCCGTCAGCTTGCGCGCATTCCTGACGCCCTTGCTGGCGGACGCGCGCTTCGAGGCGGCGGCGCATGACGTCCAGCCGTTGTTGCAGATGGAGCAGGAGGTGTCGGTATGGATACAGCCGGAGCTGTTGCGGCGGGCGGTGGAAAATGTGCTGCGTAACGCCATCCGTCATAGCGCGCCGGGCAGCACCATCTTGATCGAGGTGACGTCATGTGCCGAACAACCGGGGTGGGTGCACGTGGTGATCAGCGACCGGGGGCCGGGCGTGCCAGCCGCGCAGCTGGACAGCATTTTTGAGCCGTTTTTCCGCCACGCCAGCCTAGCCGGATGACCGTGGTTATGGTCTGGGGCTGGCGATTGCGCGGCGGGTGGTCGAGGCGCATCACGGCCGGATCTACGCCCGTAACCGGCCTGCGGGCGGGCTGGAAGTGACGCTGGAGCTACCGCTGGCACGCCCGCCTGACGTCGTTTCGGCCAACCCCTGAGTCCCTGCCTGCGCTGACGGCTTACGCGGCTTACCAGTTGTTCGCGCGCCAGCCGCCCCAGCGTGGCGATGGCATCGGCCAGCCCCGGCGACCGGGGTTGGCCGAACTTCAGGCGCAGACAGTGGTTAAAGCGTGGTTCGGCAGAAAACACCACGCCCGGCGCAAAGCTGATCGACTGCTGCAACGCGCGCTGCAACAGCTGGTTGCTGTCCAGCGCCTCCGGCCCCTGCACCCACAGCAGCATGCCGCCTTGCGGCCGGCGGACCTGCGTACCGTGCGGGAAAGCGGCCAGCACCGCGTCGGCCAGCTGCTGCATTTGCTGCGCTAGCTGTTGGCGCAGCCGGGCGCTGCGGCGGGCGTATTCGCCGCTGGTCAGGGCGTCGGCCAGCACCCGTTGCAACAGCGAGGATGCCGCCAGACTGCTGCTGTCGCGCAGCCGGGTGAGCGCGGCGTGGTGGCGCCCGCCGGACAGCCAGCCCAGCCGGAACGCCGGGGCAAAGCTCTTGGTAAACGAGGCGCAGTAGATCACGTCGCCGTCGCGGTCCCACGCCTTGAGCGGCGTTGGCCGCTGTTGGCCGAAGTACAGGTCGCCAAACACATCATCCTCGATCACCGTCACGCCGTGGCGCCGCGCCAGCGCCAGCAGCCGCTTCTTGTGTTCGTCCGGCATCAGCGCGCCGGTGGGGTTCTGGAAGTTGGGCACGCACACCAGACACTTCACCGCCGGGCCGTGGCGCAGGGCAAATTCCAGCGCTTCCAGTGACAGCCCGCTATCCGGCGTGCAGGGGATTTCCAGCGCCTTCAGCCCAAGGCTTTCCAGCGTTTGCAGCAGGCCGAAGTACACCGGCGTTTCCACCGCCACGGTATCGCCGGGGCGAGTGAGGTGACGCAGCGCCAGACTGATGGCTTCGGTGATGCCGTGCGTCACCAGAATCTGGTTTTCGGCCAACTCCAGTTGCCAGCTGGCGGCCAGCCGGGTGATTTCGCGGTGCAGCTGTTGCTGGTCCTGCGGCGACAGATGGGTGTCGATCAGCGTTGGCTGGCGCAGCAGCGCCTGTTGCAGTTGCTGCGCCAGTTCCTGGGTCGGGTAGAGCTCGCTCACCGCCTCGGCCATGTGCAGCTGGTACTGGATGGCGGAACTGGAGAGCTGGATCAGCGTCGACATGCGGCTGCTGACGTTTACCCAGTGCGGCGGGCGAAGGCAGCGGCACGGCGGGTGTCTGGGTCTGGCGGCTGCTGGCGCCGGGCAGGGCGGCGTAGAACCCGGCACGTGGCCGCGCCACCACCCGTTGCTGTTGTTCCAGCTGGCGATAGGCGGCCAGTACGGTCAGCACGTTGACGCGGTAATGCTGTGCCAGCGTGCGCAGCGACGGCAGGCGGCAACCGGGCGGAAATTCGCCGTTATCCAGCCGCGCTTGCAACTCGTGCTACGATGTGCAGGTAAAGCGGAGTGGTGGTCATGGCTGTTATATAGAACAGATTGCTTAAGCATGCTAAGCTGTTTACCCGGCTGTGTGAAGGCAGCGGCGCCCGGTTTTGCTACGGTGTGGCCATGATTATTCATGGAGGAATGCCATGTCGCTGTTTGCCTGGCGTGATCTGTCGCCATCGGTAGTGCTGGCCGCCGTGCTGGCGTTGCTGGTGGGCTATTCCGGCCCGTTTCTCATCATCGTGCACGCCGCGCAGTCGGCCGGGCTGTCGGCCAGCCAGCTTGGCTCGTGGGTGTGGGCCATTTCCGTTGGCTCGGGCGTGGCCGGGCTGTGGCTGTCGTTGCGCTGGAAAATGCCGGTGATTACCGCCTGGTCGACGCCGGGCGCGGCCTTGCTGCTGGCGGCGTTGCCCGGCACGCCGTATCCGGCGGCGGTGGGGGCGTTTCTGGCCTCGGCGCTGCTGATTACGCTGATCGGCGTGACCGGCCTGTTTGACCGGTTGATGCGCCACTTTCCGGCCGCGCTGGCCGCCGCCATGTTGGGCGGCATCCTGTTCCGCTTTGTGGCGGAACTGGCCGGGGCGGCGGCGCAGAATGCGCTGCTGGTGGTGCCAATGGCCTTGCTGTTTTTCCCGGGCCGCCGTTTCTTTCCGCGTTATGCCTTGCCACTGGCGATTGTGCTCGGGCTGACCATCGCCGCCGGGCAGGGGTTGTTTGTTCCGGCTGCCGCCAGCCACGGTGCCAGTGGCCCGTTGTGGACCACGCCGCAATGGTCGTGGAGCGCCTTTGGCAATATCGCCCTGCCGCTGACGCTGGTGGCGTTGACCGGCCAGTTCATGCCGGGCATGGCGGTGCTGAATGCCTCCGGCTATCACCTGCCTAAGCCCGCTCGCCGGTGACGGTGCTGGGCGCAACGTCGATGCTGACCGCGCCGTTCGGTAGCCACGGGGTGGTGCTGGCGGCCATTACCGCTGCCATTTGTACCGGCACGGAAGCGCATCCCGATCCGCAACGGCGCTACATGGCCGGTGTGGTGTGTGGCGTGCTGTATATCCTGCTGGGGCTGGTGGGCGGAGCGCTGGCCGGGCTGATTCTGAGCCTGCCCAAGGCGCTGGTGGTGACGGCGGCGGGGCTGGCGTTGTTTGGCACGCTGGCGTCGTCGCTGACTTCGGCGCTGACCGATGCGGCGCATCGCGAGGCGGCGTTGCTGACTTTTGTGGTGGCGGCTTCCGGCATCACCATTGGCGGTTTGGGTGCGCCGCTGTGGGCCATGCTGGCCGGTGGCACGGTGTCGTTCTTGCTACACAGCAAGGTTGGCCGAAAAACAGCCGGAGGGCACGGGGGCAGCGTAGTAAAGCCATGATTATAAATAACTTGGCCAAGATAGCCTTAGCTATATAACCATATTTCAGTTATTTATATTATATTTTTACTTTATTCTTTTTGATTCTTAGTTATCATGGGCGCCTGACTATTTTCGCTATATCAGGTGCCCACATGAAACCCACCCTGTCCCTGCTGGTTGCCGGTGCGCTGGCCACTCTGGCCTCCTCGGCCGCTCTGGCCACCAACGGCTATTTTGCTCATGGCTACGGTGTCAAAGCCGAAGGCATTGTCGGCATCGGCATTGCGCTGCCGCAAGATTCGCTGGCTGCCGCTGCCAACCCGGCCGGGGTGGCATGGGTGGGGGATCGTCTTGATCTGGGCATCAACGTGTTCACGCCGGAACGCTCGTCCGACATTCACGGCAACGGCTATGGCCTGAATGGCCATTACGACGGTAACGATACCCGCCAGTTTTATATTCCGGAATTTGGCTATACCCGCCAGCTGTCGCCGAGCCTCGGTTTTGGTCTGGCGGTGTATGGCAATGGCGGCATGAACACCGACTACAAACGCAACCCGTTTGCCGCGATCGGTGCGCAGGGCAGCGCGGGGGTGGACCTGTCGCAGCTGTTCATCACCCCGTCGCTGGCCTGGAAGGTGAACGACAGCAACTCGATCGGCATCGGCATCAATCTGGCTTACCAGCAGTTCACCGCCAAGGGCCTGCAGCCGTTTGCCCAGCCCGGATTCTCGGCTGACCCCAATGCTGTCACCAGCAACCAGCATGATTCCTCCACCGGCGCCGGTGTGCGCTTGGGCTGGACCGGCCAGATCACCCCGGACATCACGCTGGGGGCAACCTGGTCGTCACGCACCCGCATGGGCAAGTTCGACAAGTACAAGGGCCTGTTTGCCGATCAGGGTGGTTTCGATATTCCGGAAAACTACGGCGTCGGCCTCACCTATAAAGCCACGCCGCGCCTGACGCTGGCCACCGAAGTGCAGCGCATTCTGTATAGCGACGTGAGCGCAGTGGGCAACCCGATCAATGGCTTGCTGCAAGGTCAGGCGCTGGGCAGCAGCGGCGGCCCCGGCTTTGGCTGGAAGGACATCAACGTCTACCGCCCGGGCGCGAGCTACGACCTGTCCGACACCCTGACGCTGCGTGGCGGCTATAGCCATGCCGATCAGCCGGTGCCCAGCAGCCAGACCTTGTTCAACGTGCTGGCGCCGGGCGTGGTGCAAAACCATGTGTCGCTGGGCGCGACCGGAAGCCGAGCAAGAGCGGCGAGTTGAGCGTGGCCTATACCCATGGTTTCAAGAAAACCGTACGTGGCAACCAGTCGATTCCGGTTTAGCTTCGGTGGCGGCGAGGCGGATGTCAGCCTGTCGGAAAACGTCTGGGGCGTGTCCTACGGCTGGAAGTTCTGATTATTCGGCCAACCTTGACGTTGCCAAACCGCCCGTTGCCCGGGCGGTTTTTTTATGCCGACGGGCCGGGTGACCGGTGCGCAAGAATCGGGTCGCCAAGCGCGGGGGAGTTGCCTACACTCTGGCGACAAGGAGATTGCCATGACCTTAGTTGCCAGCCCCGATACCGCCGGTGAGCGCGATTACCAGCGTATCCGCGCGGCCATCCGCTATCTGGTGGCGCATGCCGATCAGCAACCGACACTGGCCGAACTGGCCGCCGAGCTGGCGCTGTCGGAAGCCCATCTGCAACGGCTGTTCACCCGCTGGGCTAGGCGTCAGCCCCAAGCGCTTTTTGCAGCAGATTACCTGCGAAGCCGCCAAAGTGCGGCTGGCGGCCGGGGCGGCGGTATTGCCGCTGGCACACGAACTGGGGCTGTCTGGCGCTAGCCGCCTGCACGATCTGTTTGTCACGCTGGAGGCGATGACGCCGGGGGAATACCAGCACGGTGGCGCGGCGCTGCAGCTGACATGGAGCGTGGCTACCAGCCGGTTTGGCCCGCTACTGATCGCCACCACCGCGCGCGGCCTGTGTGCCCTGCAGTTTGTTGCCGATGAGCACGAAGCGCTGGCGCAGCTACGCCAACGTTGGCCGAATGCCCGCTTCCAGCACCAGCCGGGCGCCGGGCAGGCACTGGCCGACCGGTTGTTCGAACCGTTGTCGGCCCGCGTGGCCACGCCGTTGGCGTTGCGCGTGCAGGGCAGCAATTTCCAGATTCAGGTGTGGCGCGCTTTGCTGGCGATTCCCTATGGCCACTTGGTCAGCTACGGCCAGTTGGCCGAAGCCATCGGCTAACCGTCGGCCGTCCGGGCGGTGGGCACGGCGGTGGGTGCCAACCCGGTGGCCTGGCTGATTCCCTGTCACCGCGTGATCCGCGCCGAGGGCGTGCTCGGGGCGTACCGCTGGGGCGCGGAGCGCAAGGTGGATTTGATCGGTTGGGAAGCCGCCCGGGCGTGCCGGGCTGCGGAGGATGTCAATGGTCCAGCGGCAAGGTGATGCGGATGCGGAAGCCGCCATCGGCCTCGTCTTCAAACGCCAGCGTGCCGTGGTGCTGTTTCACCACGCGCGACACGATGGCCAGCCCCAGCCCGCTGCCGCCGTCGGTGCCACGATGTTCGGCCAACCTTTCAAACGGCGCCAGCGCGGCACTGCGCTGCGCCGCCGGAATGCTTAAGCACCGTGGTCGATGACGCTTAACACCGCTTGCTGATCCTGCTGTGCCACCTGCACCGTCACCGGTGGCTGGCCGTAGCGGCGGGCGTTTTCCAGCAGGTTCGACAGCAAGCGCTCCAGCGCCAGCGCATCGCCCTGCAGTTCCGGTTCGGCCTCGCGTTGCAGCGTCACGTCCATGCCGTTGCGGGCAAAGCGCGACACCACGTTGTCGGCCAGTTCGGCCAATCCTACCGGCTCGCGCCTACTGATTTCCCTCGGCGCGGGCAAAGTCGATGAACTGCTGCACGATGCGGGACAGCTCGTCGATGTCGGACAGCATGTCCGGCTTGTCCGGCGTGTCGTCCTGCAGCTCCACCGTCAGTTTCAGGCGGGTGAGCGGCGTGCGCAGGTCGTGTGACAGCCCGGCCAGCATCAGCCGCCGTTCGCGCGCGGCACTATCCAGCGACTGCGCCATGCGGTTGAAGCCGCGCGCCAGTGCCTGCACTTCCAGCGGACCTTCTTCTGCCAGCGGCGCTGGCGTGGTGCCAGCACCCAGCTGACGGCTGGCGCGCACCACCTTGCTGATCGGTCGGGTAATGCGCCAGGCCACCACCGAGGCCAGCAGCGTGGCCACCAGCGCGGCCAGAATGGCGGCCATGATCACCGAATCATGCTGGTCGCTGTAGCGGCCAAACGGAATCACCAGCCAGTACGGTTCGGCCAGCACATGCACGCTGACCCATAGCTCGCGCCGGTCCTCGACATGCGCCATGCGCGCCGTCACCGGCTCGCCCAGCACATGGGTCAGCCGTTCGGCCAACGCCTGCCCGAGGCGCGGCACGCTGCTGCCAAATTCCACCCCGTCGGCGGCTTGGGGCGGCAACAGGCGCGGGACGCCGGGACGGTTGTAGTTGGCCAGAAAATCGGTGCGTTCCGACTGGCTCAGATCCTCCATCGAGCCTTCCAGAAACGCCAGCGTATCCACCACCTGCGCGTACAGCTGCTTGTCCATCAGCTTGTGGCGTTCGTGTCGGCCAGCCACAGCGTGAAGAACTGCGTGGTCAGCACCACCAGCAGCACCAGTACGGCCAGACGGAAGAATAGCGAGCCGGTCAGTTTGCGCACCGCTTACTCCCGCGGCGTGCCGTCCGGCACGAAGACATAACCGTAACCCCACACCGTCTGGATGTAGCGCAGTGCGCTGTCGCCGGTTTCCAGCGCCTTGCGCAGGCGCGAGATGTGCACGTCGATGCTGCGGTCGAGCGATTCTCCATTGCCCTTGCCCAGCGCCATTTCCATCAGCTGTTCACGGGTCAGCGGGCGGCGCGGGTGGCTGACCAGCACCGACAGCACGGCAAATTCGGCGCTGGTCAGCGGCATCGGCTGATCCTGCCGTGTCAGCTCGCGTCGGCCAAGGTGCAGGGCAAAGTCGCCGAATTCCACTTTGTCGTCGGCATCGTGGCGTGCCGACAGCGCCGGTGTGGCATGGTGGCGGCGCAGCACCGATTGGATGCGCGCGGTCAGTTCGCGCGGGTTGAACGGTTTGGGCAGGTAGTCGTCGGCGCCCATTTCCAGCCCGAGAATGCGATCGATGTCCTCGCCGCGCGCGGTCAGCATGATCACCGGCAGGCTTTCGCCCGGGCGCGCAGGCGGCGCACCACGGCCAGCCCGTCTTCACCCGGCATCATCACGTCCAGCACCATCAGGTCCGGGCGGTTGCGTGCCAGCTTGCGGTCGATATCCTTGGCATCGGGCAGGGTTTCCACCACGTAGCCCTGTTGCGTCAGGTAGCGCGTCAGCAGTTCGCGCAGTTTGGCGTCGTCGTCAACGACAAGAATCCGGTTGTGTTCCATGAGGGTTGTCCTTTGGCAGCGGTGCCCAGCTTAACGCGTCGGCGCGGCGGCCGTGAAGGGCGGTGTGAACAACTGTGTCGCGGCACAACGCTGTTTACATAAATTAACATTTGCCGCCGGGCGCCACATGGATACGCAACGCCATCTGCCTAAAATTTGAGCGTTCCCCCAATCATGGCCCTCCCGGCCGCCCGGCGCGAGCGCGTGGCAGCCCGCAGACCGACAGGATAGAATGCAACCATGAAGCATCAGGTATTTGCAGCGGTGCTGGCAGCCTTGCTGGCCTCGCATACAGTGTGCGCGCAGGCCTTAGCAATGGGCGTGGGGCGCGGGAAGATGGCGTCCGGCCGCGTGGGCGGGGTTGTTGCCGTCACGGCTGCAGACGCTGGCCAGTGACGGGCAGCCGCTCGACGATGGGGCATGAGCCGGGGCGTCCCGGGCGGGAAAACCGCCGCTTGCGTAATCTGCGTCTGAAAGAGGCGGTGCAGGAAGGTGATTTGTCGTACTAACCGAGGCGCGGCGCGCCATGCAGGGGCGGCCGCGGCCGCACGCCGGGGGCGACTGGCCGGGTGCCGGGCCGGAGGCACCGCCGCCGGGCAAACGCAATTTCTGGCGTGACCGCTTAAAAAATTCCAGCAGCAGAACGACTGAATCCAGCGCGCTGTCTGCCGTCATAACAAAGGGTTGGCCATATTCGGCCAACCCTTTGTCGTTCTGGTGCGGTGTGGCGGGCTTAAGGCAACAGGATCAGCGAACCGGTGGTCTTGCGACCTTCCAGATCGCGGTGTGCCTGCGCCACGTCGGCCAGCGCATAACGGTGCGACGGCCCGGCCTTGATGTCGTAATTACCAGTACCCGCTCGAACAGTGCCTGAGCGGATTCTTCCAGTTCCGGGCGGGTGGCGATGTAATCGCCCAGCTTGGGTCGGGTGAAGAACAGCGAGCCTTTTTGCGACAGCAGCAGCGGTTCAAACGGCGGTACGGCGCCAGAGGCATTGCCAAAGCTGACGAACATGCCGCGCGGCGCCAAGCTGTTGATCGACATGTCGAAGGTGCTCTTGCCGACCGAGTCATACACCACCGGCACGCCCTTGCCGCCGGTGAGTTCCCGCACGCGTTCCACCACGTTCTCGGTGGAATAGTTGATCACATGCCAGCAGCCCAGTTTGGCCGCCAGTTCTGCCTTGGCGGTGGAGCCGACGGTGCCGATCACCTTGACGCCCAGCGCGTTCAGCCATTGCACCGCAATCTGGCCAACGCCACCGGCGGCGGCATGCCACAGCACGGTCTGGCCCGGCTGCACGGCGTAGGTGCGGCGAATCAGGTATTCCACGGTCATGCCTTGCAGCATGATGCTGGCGGCCACGTCGTCGCTGATGCCGTCCGGCAGTTTCACCAGCAGGTTGGCCGAAATCAGCCGGTGCGTGCTGTAGGCGCCCAGCGGGCCTGCCGGCGTAAGCCACGCGGTCGCCCACCGCGACGTTTTCCACGCCGCTACCCACGGCGTCCACCACCCCGGCGGCTTCCTGACCAAGGCCGGAGGGCAGGGCAACCGGATACAGGCCGCCACGTTGATAGGTGTCGATGAAATTGATGCCGATGGCGGTGTGGCGCAGGCGCACTTCGCCGGGGCCGGGCTCACCCACGCTCACGGCTTCGTAGGACAGCACTTCCGGACCGCCGGTCTGGTGAAAACGGATGGCATGGCTCATAACGCAGTCTCCTGAACAGTGTGTTAACCGGCGGTGTCAGGCACCGCACGGGCAGGCAGCTAGTGTGTGGCGTTGGCGGGCAGGCCGCAAGGCTCAGGCCGGAACAGTCTGTTCCGTTGCCGGGGCGGCCAGCGCCCGTGCCAGCACATCCGGCAGGCATTCGGGCCAGCGCGCCAGACGGTGGTCGTCGCCGTTGAATACGGTCAGGCGATTGCCGTCATAACGACGTACCGCTTCTTTCCAGTCCAGCACTTCGTCGCCGCTGCCCAGAATCACCCAGTAGCGGTTGGGCGATATCTGCTTGGCCCGGTGTGCCCGCAAGGTGTGCATGTCATCGTCGGTCAACGTGTAGTGCTCGCCGGTATAAGGATGGATTTGCTCGCCCGGATAAGTACTGAGCAAGTGATACGGCCGCACCGCCGGGTTGATCAGAATGGCGCGCAGGCCATGCTGTTCGGCCAACCAGGTGGCGTAAAAGCCGCCGAGCGAACTGCCGATCAGCACGGTATCGGCGGGCAGGCTTACCAGCAGGGTTTCCAGTGCCTGCAAGGCGTCGGCCGGATGCGGCGACAGTTGCGGGCAATGAAAGGTGACGTCCGGTGCGTGCTGGACGAGATAGGCCGCTGTTTCACGCGCCTTCAGCGACTGGGGGCTGGAGTTGAAGCCATGCAGGAAAACCAGATGCATGATGGTGCCTTCGTCAGAATGTCGGTACTTCAGCGTGGGCGAGAGCAGTGCGAAAAGCAAGCTGGCGCTGTGTTAACGCGCCTGCCACTGGTAGCGTTTCAGGATGGCCTGCAAGGTGCCGCGGCGGTGCAGTGCATCGATCGCCTGATTCAGCCGCGCCAGCGACAGCGGCGCGTGCGGCGACACGGCGCACATGGTGGGCATCGAGGTCACCACCAGCGGGTGCAGCTTGAAATCGCGCGCGTCGTGCGGGTGGTTGCGCGCCCACCGGGCAAATTCCAGCTCGGAATTAATGGCAACATTGGTGAGCTGTTTTTGCAGTGATTTGAGCAGAAGTTCCTGCTTGGCTTCTTCCACCCGGCTGCTGCGGCCGCTGGCCCACAGCCGCTCCAGCGTCGGGTAGTTGTAGCCAAAGATGGTGCCGATGCGTTTGCCTTCCAGCTCCTCCGCCTTGTGGATGTCCGGCAGGTCGTGCAGCGAAATGGCACGTTCCACTTGCGGATACAACTCGTGGCTCCAGAGCAGCCCGGTGGCGTTGCCATACCATTCCGGATTGGCATTGCAGACGATGTGGATGCGCCCGCTTTCCACCATCGGTTCAATCCGTTTGCGCGCCAGCACCGGTACTCCGGCGTCATGTGCAATTGCGCCGCCAGCGCGTCGCCCAGTTCGCGTGACAGCCCGCCCCGCAGCGTGTGCCCGTCGGCCGCCAGCTCCACGATGGGCGGTGCATCGGCATCGGTGACGCCGATCTTCAGCACGCCACCCGCCAGACAGAGAGGGGAGGTCAACAGGCCAAACAGCAGAGCGAGAGCGGGTTTTTTCAATGCAAACATGGGCTTCTTTCTATTTTTATCGTTTTATGCTCTTAGTGCACCGGGCGGCGGATGGTAAGATGCTTGGCTGACTTTACGGTCATTTTACGTTTTAGACAAAAATACCCACTTGCCATGACCACGACCACTGCCCACCCCGTTTATGCCCAGCTTGCCCAACGTATCCTGATTCTGGATGGCGGCATGGGCACCATGATCCAGCGCCACCAACTGACGGAGGCCGATTATCGGGGTGAACGTTTTGCCGACTGGCGGTGTGACGTGAAAGGCAATAACGACCTGCTGGTGCTGACCCGGCCGGACGTGATCGGCGGCATTCATCAGGCCTATCTGGATGCCGGTGCCGACATCATCGAAACCAACACCTTCAACGCCACTTCCATCGCCATGGCGGACTACCACATGGAAGAGCTGGTGTGGGAAATCAACTACCAGGCCGCCAAGCTGGTCAAGGAGTTGTGTCAGCAGGCCACTTCGGCCAACCCCGGCAAACCGCGCTTCTGTGCTTAAGCGTTCTTGGCCCCACCAACCGCACCTGTAGCATCAGCCCGGACGTCAACGACCCGGGTTACCGCAACGTCACTTTCGATGCGCTGGTGGAAAGTTACACCGAATCGATCGATGGTCTGGTCAAGGGCGGGGCGGATTTCCTGCTGGTGGAAACCATCTTCGATACGCTCAACGCCAAGGCGGCGGTGTTTGCCATTCACCAGTACTTTGACGCACACCCGGAAACGCCGCGTCTGCCGATCATGATTTCCGGCACCATCACCGACCAGTCCGGCCGCACGCTCACCGGCCAGACCACCGAGGCCTTCTACAACAGTCTGGCGCACGCCAACGCCATGAGCTTTGGCCTCAACTGCGCGCTGGGGCCGGACTTGCTGCGTCCCTATGTGGAAGAAATGGCGCGCGTGTCGGCCACCTACGTATCGGTGCACGCCAACGCTTAAGCCTGCCCAACGCCTTTGGCGGCTATGACCTGACGCCGGAAGACATGGCCAAATCGGTACGGGAATGGGCCGAAGCCGGGCTGGTGAACATCATCGGTGGCTGCTGTGGCACCACACCCGAACACATCGCCGCCATCCATCAGGCGGTCAACCGCATCGCGCCGCGCCGCCTGCCGCAGATCGAAGCCAAGTGCCGCCTGTCCGGGCTGGAGCCGTTCAACATCGGCGACCACGACCTGTTCGTCAACGTTGGCGAGCGTACCAACGTCACCGGCAGCCGCGCCTTTGCCAAGCTGATTCTCAATGGCGACTATGCCACCGCGCTGGACGTAGCGCGCCAGCAGGTGGAAAACGGCGCGCAGATCATCGATATCAACATGGACGAGGGCATGCTGGACGCTCACGCCGCCATGGTGCGCTTCCTCAACCTGATCGCCGCCGAGCCGGACATCGCGCGCGTGCCGATCATGATCGACAGCTCCAAGTGGGACGTGATCGAAGCCTACCTGAAGTGCATTCAGGGCAAGGGCATCGTCAACTCCATCTCGATGAAAGAAGGCAAGGACAAGTTCGTGCAGCAGGCCCGCCTGTTGCGCCGCTACGGTGCTGCCGTGATCGTGATGGCGTTCGACGAAGCCGGTCAGGCCGATACCTACGCGCGCAAGGTGGAAATCTGCGAAAAGAGCTACCGCATCCTGGTGGACGAAGTCGGCTTCCCGCCGGAAGACATCATCTTCGACCCCAACGTCTTTGCCGTGGCCACCGGTATCGAAGAACACGCCCGTTACGGCCTCGACTTCATCGAAGCCACCGGCTGGATCAAGCAACACCTGCCGCATGCCAAGATTTCCGGCGGCGTGTCCAACGTGTCGTTCTCGTTCCGCGGTAACAACAAGGTGCGCGAGGCCATCCACGCCGTCTTCCTCTACCACGCTATCCAGCGCGGCATGACCATGGGCATCGTCAAGCCGCTTGCACTGGAAGTGTACGATCAGGTTGACCCGGTACTGCGCGAGCGCATCGAAGACGTGGTGCTGATGCGCGGCGACGACAGCATGGCCGCCACCGAGGCGCTGATCACGTTGGCCGAAAGCTTCAAGGGCGACGCCAGCGGCGAGAAAAAGACCGAAGACCTCGCCTGGCGTGAACTGCCGGTCGAAAAACGGCTGGAACACGCGCTGGTCAAGGGCATCACCACCTATATCGTTGAAGATACCGAAGAAGTGCGCCTCAAGAGCGAGCGCCCGATCCACGTGATCGAAGGCCCGCTGATGGACGGCATGAACGTGGTGGGCGACCTGTTTGGCGCTAAACAAGATGTTCCTGCCGCAAGTGGTGAAATCGGCGCGCGTGATGAAGGCGGCCGTGGCGCATCTGGAACCGTTCATCGAGGAAGAAAAAATCCGCATGGGGCTGGCCGACGCGCTTACCAAGGGCGTGATCATCATGGCCACGGTGAAAGGCGACGTGCACGACATCGGCAAGAACATCGTCGGCGTGGTACTGCGCTGTAATAACTACAAGGTGATCGATCTGGGCGTGATGGTGCCGTGCCAGACCATCCTGGACGCCGCGCGCGAACACAAGGCCGACATCATCGGCCTGTCCGGCCTGATCACCCCCAGCCTGGAAGAGATGAGCCATGTCGCCAAGGAAATGCAGCGCCGGGCTTTGATATTCCGCTGCTGATTGGCGGCGCCACCACCTCCAAGGTGCATACCGCGGTGAAGATTGCCCCGCATTATGACCAGCCGGTGGTCTACGTGCCGGACGCCAGCCGCGCCGTCGGCGTGTGTTCCAATCTGCTGTCCGATACGCTGCGCGACGGCTTCGTGGCCGAGATCGCCGCCGACTACCAGCGCGCGCGCGAAGGCCATGCCAACAAGCAACAACGCAAAGTGCTGTCGTTGGCCGACGCCCGCCAGAACAAACAACACACCGACTGGGCCAGCTACACACCGCCCAAGCCCAACTGGCTGGGGGTGCGCCGCTTCGAGCATTATCCGTTGGCCGAAATCGCACAACAGATCGACTGGACGCCGTTCTTCCAGAGCTGGGAATTGGCTGGCCGCTACCCGCGTATCCTGCAAGACGAAGTGGTCGGTGAATCGGCGCGCGCGCTGTGGGCCGACGCACAAGCCATGCTCAAGCAGATCATCGACGAAAACTGGCTGACCGCCAACGCCGTCATCGGCCTGTTCCCGGCCAACAGCGTTAACGACGACGATATCGAAATCTACTCGCCCGACAGCGGCGCCAGCCTGATGACCTGGGTGGGATTGCGCCAGCAACTGCCCAAGGCCGATGGCAAGCCGGACTGGGCGCTGGCCGATTACATCGCGCCGCGCGACAGCGGCAAGCAGGACTATATCGGCGCCTTTGCCGTCACCGCCGGTCTGGGCATCGACGAGCACGTCAAACGCTTTGAAGAAGCCAACGACGACTATTCGGCCATCTTGCTCAAGGCGCTGGCCGACCGTCTGGCCGAAGCCTTTGCCGAGCTGATGCACCAGCGCGTGCGCCGCGAGTTCTGGGGCTATGCCGCGGACGAAGCGTTGAATAATGAAGAGCTGATCGACGAAAAATATCGCGGCATCCGTCCGGCGCCCGGCTACCCGGCCTGCCCGGATCACACGGTCAAGAAAGAACTGTTCGAGCTGCTGGACGCGCCACGCATCGGCATGACCCTGACCGAAGGCTATGCCATGTTGCCCACCGCCGCGGTCTCTGGCTTCTACTTCAGCCATCCGGAATCGCGTTACTTTGGGGTCGGCAAGATCGAAAAGGATCAGGTCACCAGCTACGCGCTGCGCCGTGGTGTGACGCTGGAGCAGGCCGAACGCGATCTGGCCCCCAATCTGGGTTACGAGGCCTGAGTGGCAGCCAGTTGTGCTCTGTAGCGGGGGCCGCTGTATTGTCTGGCATCCCGCGTGCCTGGCGGCGTTTGTGCTTCCAATGGCCTCTTGATGCTTGAGGTTTCCCGCGCTCGTCAAAATAAAACCAGCTGACCTGATAAGTACCTATGCTTATCAGGTCAGCTGGTTTTCTGAATGCCCCCAACTTATTTCAGTTCACGCCAATACAACGAATGAAACTGGTACTTCCAGATCCGGTTCTTTTCCGCCTCGTAGTACCGGGCATAAGCCATCCCGTCATCGGTTTCCTCCCATTTACGACCTTTGTCGGTACTGACCAAGGTAATCGAATCGCTCATGATCTGGTCCGGTTTGCGGCTGTCTCCTGCCAGCACTAACTGA
The DNA here is from genome assembly GCF_009707705.1 of Paludibacterium denitrificans. Classification (GTDB taxonomy): domain Bacteria; phylum Pseudomonadota; class Gammaproteobacteria; order Burkholderiales; family Chromobacteriaceae; genus Paludibacterium_A; species Paludibacterium_A denitrificans. The sequence continues at coordinate 1,470,080 of NZ_WLYX01000001.1, forward strand.
TCCTGTGGCCCGATAAACAGCGCACCGGGAATGACGCGTGGCTCAAACACATGGCGGAACTCTTCTTTGCCTTTCGCCCAATGTACGTAGGCCGCTGTGCGACGCGGAGCGTCAGCCACACGTTCTGGCGGTAACTGGCCTTGCAGGGCCATCAGATGCAGGCTGCCGTCACGCGAGGCTTTGATGTCTACGATGGACTGCTTTGGCAGTACGATATCCGGTTGCATCCAGCGGTGTGACAGCTCCTCAAGCGGGGCGGTTAATGGCAAGCTATAGAGCAAAGTGCTCTCTTTCACTTCACCAATCCCTGCCGCCAATTTCGCTTTACGAATGTAAAAAGCCACTCGCAACGTACCATCCTCGGCCAGATCAAAGGCACTAAAGGTGGCTTGGCTGTCCTTTATCATTGGCAACAGGCCGTTACCACTGGGATGCCCCGTCAACTGTTGATTCGTCCAGGCTGGCAGTACGATGGCTTGCCAATGGTCACCGCCATCAAGGGTGCGCCAGATGCGCATGCCATCCGCCACCAGGAAGCCGCGCTTGCCATCGGGCAGGAACAAGGGCTGACCCGGAGGGATACGGTCAGGCCGGGCAGCTTCTGCCAGTGTTGCCCGCCGTCGGTGGATTTCCACAAGCTGGTCCAGCGCTGACCATACCCGTCAGGCCCCGGGGGAGGTGAAAGTTGGTCCACTCGGTACTGACGTAAAGGGTCTGCCAGTCCGGCGACAACCACCGAGGCCCCATCTTGACCGGGCTTTTCAAAGATACGACGAATACCTTGATCCATGTCGCCACGTAGCAGGCGAATCGTATAGCGGTTGAGTTCTTCGTTGGTGTCATTCATCCATGGCTCGGTAAATTCGGCCACTTCAGGGTCTTTCAATTGAGCTGTTGGCTTGAACTTAAGTTCCGGACCAATTGGCTTGAATACCATCACTTGCCGTCCCCGGATGCGCATATCGCCGCCACCGTACGGCTTATCATGTTCCATTAAATCCGTTTCATAGGTCCACATGCTTAGCATCCTGTACATGCCATAAGCGCTTACTCCAAGTAACACGATTCCAAAAATGCCAATCAATAACCATTTAGTCAACGTATATAAAAGGCGAAGCGGAAGTAATAAAATTTCTTTGGCGTGCATGGTTAAAATCCATCACATTTATATTGTGGAGTGCCGCTGTTTGGTGATTGCTGTTTTTTATTAGTGGCTTGAAATGTCGTGTTTTATTGTGCCAAGCCTATTATAAAATTAGGTAGGCTAACCCGGTGTAGTCAGTAGATGCAGGTTATTACTATGTTGCTGGTATAGTGTTTCGCCCAACAAGAGATAAAGCCGAATGGCTATAGCGAGGAAGGTGGGATATTTCTTGGTTAGATGTGTTTGTGATGATTTAATTTATTTAGTTGTTTAACTAAATGTTTTTTTGCCATAATTATTATGGTAGTTTTTTATATATTAATTCTGGCGGGTGCAGGGAAAATACCATCTTATAATATTTAAATTTTTTGTCGTTCGCCAGTTGCTTCTGAAAAACCAAGTGTGAATTTGCTACGCTTTATTTTTTAATAAGATTTTGCTGTGTTCGCGATTTTTTGAAATAAATTATTTGCGTTTTCTGTGGAATTGCCTACGCCTACAAACCCTACCTCCGGTTTGTTGCTCCATGTAATGGCAAGAGTTATTAAAATAATGACTAATATAAATATTTACTCATTTTAAATTTCACCGTGTGGTGATATTTATTGGTTTGCTATTTTATAAATCTATTTCTCCTGAAAAATAACTGCTACTTGGCCATGATTTTAATATTTAGTTCTTATATTTTTGTGCCGCTTACTGACTTTCACAACGGGATAATGCCTTGCGGGCGGCGGGAATGCCTTTGTACTTGTTGGGGTTGCCAAGGCAGTGGTCATCCTGAGTCAGGGTGAGTTTGTCATTTGCCTCAGCAAACCGGATCAGGACCGTCATATAGCGCCAACCCGGCCAATATCTTCTGGGCGTTTTGCCGGGGAACTATTGGTTAGGTAGTAGCTGAGGGAAACAAGAACGCCATCACGGCCTTTACCGGCAGAACCGATGCCTTCCACACCGTTACACCAAGTGCCGTAATGGTTCTCAGGGAGAGAAATTTTGAGTGCGGCAGCCTTGTTGAGGTGTTTGTCATTTACGTAAAGAACACAGGCGCCACCGCCGGGCAATGCTTGAGGTTTCCGCTTCACGGCTAAGGCCCTGTCGTATTCTTTTTCTTGTGCAGCGGTTTGGTAGTTGAACGCTCGTAAATAATAGACCTTGCCATTGAAGATGGCATGTGCATGGCCGTATGCCCCCCAAGAGATCAGCGACTCCGGGGTGATCTCGTTTCTGGCGAGCAGGTCGGCTTTGATTTTTTCCTCGTGCTTCTCAAAAAATTTGCTCACAAGAGATGTATCGTCTAGCTGCCTGAGCTCTTTGTCATACCCAAGATATTTAGTATCAAGAGTCAATTCGGCGTGGACGCTCGCTGAGAGAAAAAAAGCAGCACCAAGCAGTATTCTTACAATTGGATTCATGGGGCGTTTACTGACTTTCACAACGAGATAATGCCTTGCGGGCAGCGGGAATGCCTTTGTACTTGTTGGGGTTACCAAGGCAGTGGTCATCCTGAGTCAGGGTGAGTTTGCCATTTGTTTCAGCAAACCGGATCAGGACCGTCATATAGCGCCAGTCTTGGCCAATATCTTCAGCACGCTTCGCTAGTTTGTTATCGGTGAGGTAATAGCTGAGAGAAACAAGAACGCCATCGCGGCCTTTACCGGCAGAACCGATGCCCTCCACACCATTACACCAAGTGCCGTAATGGTTTTCGGGGAGTGATATCTTGAGTGCCGCGACCTTTTTTAGGTGTTTGTCATTTACGTAAAGAACACAGGCTCCACCACCGGGTAATGCTTGAGATTTCCGCTTCGCGGCCAAGGACTTGTCGTATTCTTTATCTTGTGCAGCAGTTTGGTAGTTGAAAGCTCGCAAGTAATAATCTTTGCCATTAAACATGACATGCGCATGGCCGTATGCCCCCCAAGTGATCATGGACTCCGGGGTGATCTCATTTCTGGCAAGCAGGTCGGCTCTGATGGTTTTGTCCTCATGTTCCATGAATTTATCTACTGGCTTGCTTTCGTCCCAGCCTAACTGGCTGAGTTCTTTACTTAGGCCAAGATATTTAGTATCAAGAGTCAATTCGGCGTGGACGGTTGTCGAGAGAAAAAAAGCAGCACCAAGCAGTATTCTTACAATTGGATTCATGGGTCGTTTACTGACTTTCGCAACGAGATAATGCCTTGCGGGCAGCGGGAATGCCTTTGTACTTGTTAGGGTTGCCAAGACAGTGGTCATCCTGAGTCAGGGTGAGTTTGCCATTTGCCTCAGCAAACCGGATCAGGACCGTCATATAGCGCCAACCCGGCCAATATCTTCTGGGCGTTTTGCCGGGGAACTATTGGTTAGGTAGTAGCTGAGGGAAACAAGAACGCCATCGCGGCCTTTACCGGCAGAACCGATGCCTTCCACACCGTTACACCAAGTACCGTAATGGTTCTCAGGGAGAGAGACTTTGAGTGCGGCAGCCTTTTTAAGGTTTTTGTCATTTACGTAAAGAACGCAGGCACCACCACCGGGAATCACTTTTGAGTGAACATCCGCCCTGCTTCTTCGATCCTGTTCAGCGGTTTGGTAGTTGAAAGCTCGCAAGTAATAATCTTTGCCATTGAAAATGGCATGTGCATGGCCATATGCCCCCCAAGTGATCAGGGATTCCGGGGTGATCTCATTTCTGGCAAGCAGGTCGGCTTTGATGGTTTTCTCTTCATTCCTCATGAAGTTAAACATAGGCTGTCTTTCATCCCACTCCATCTGGCTGTATTCCTTTTTTGCACCAAGATATTTAGTGTCAAGAATTAGTTCGGCGTGGACGGTTGTCGAGAGGAACAAAACAGCACTAAGCAGTGTTCTTGCAGTAATATTCATAAGATTCTTTCAATTTTACATCGTAGTCGGTGTCGTTCTTGTAATTAGGTCCGTTGTAGTGGTAGGCAATCAAATGCCAGTTCTTTTCCTTGACCGCTTGCCAGAGCTTGGGGTTTTTCTTGATAAAGTTACTAAAAGTTCAATCTGACCAACTTCGTTGCGACACATTTTTATCACAAACGTTTGAATATCATTTAAACCGCAGGCGCCGAAATTTTCTCCCATAACCTGAAACTTCCCCCAAGATGCAGATTTCAATGCCGCGTCTTTGTTCAAGCGGTAAGCGTTTATCAGCCGCAGATAGTCTCGCTGATTGTCGCGAATGTCATCTTGGTCTACTTGGTTGTCGTGCATCTGGTTATCGTGCTGGTTCAGCTTCTTACGCGAGCGATAACCTATTGGCCAACAGATATCGTGGTGGTCATCATATGGGCTTTTACAGCCCGGCACCCCCTTGCCATGACGTAGCTTTGTCTTGGTGTTGGGTAGCGGGCCATTAGCACAGGTCAGGCGATGGAAATAATGCCGTTCAAACATGATCTTGGGTGCATGTACCTTGTGCGCGGCAGTGTCATTGATGACCCAGAAGGCCGAACGGCCACCGGACTCTACTTTGGCAATCGCCTTCAGCACATTTATTTCGCATAGCAGGCTATCGGCAAGAATTTTCCAATCACCCTCGGTAATCGGCTTGTCTTCGTACGCCTGCATATAAGCCAGTAACTTATTGGGCAGGTCGATGCCAATCTCGATAACGGATTCGCCACCTTTGCCTTTTTTCTTTTTCTTTCTCACGTCCGGGTTGTTGGGCATGGGGCTGCCGCTTGGCTTTGGCGGTAGGGTGGGTTTTGATTTTTGCGGAGCAGGATGTTTACGCCCCGGGTTTGGTGTGGTGGGGGCTTCCGGTGGGTGTGGCTCCAGCTTGTCTTTGAAAGATATATAGGGGCTGATGAGTGTGATCAGCTTTTCGCCATATCCTGATACGGTGCTGCCTACTTTCTGCCAGTTTCCAACCGCATCCTTGATCAGAATCTCAACACTGGATTTTGCATGGGCGGTGATTTTTTCAAAGGACAGGCCGTCTTTTCCGGTTTTCCCTTGATGCACTTTCCCATCGGTTATAAGTTGGTAGACCAAGTTTCCAATCGGATAGCGTACGGCGTCGAGAAATAGTGCTTTAACTGAAAATGCTGCATGTTCGTTCAGATAAATAACCCGGCCGCTTTGTAAGCTTTTTAGATTCTTCAAACCATTGAACTTGATTAAGCTGGGCACCGGAACACCGGTTGTCCTGGCAATTTTTGCCAAAGTGTCACCCTTTTGGACAACATAGACTTCAGAGGTTGTCTGTGTCATCGCTTTCTTCCTCCGCATAATCTTGCCAATCGGCAATGCCTTCTTCTATTTGCCAGTCTTCCTTCAGCATCAGCATATGAGTCAGTTTTTCTTCCATGTGACTGGTTGCACTGGCTGTTTCCGGTTGTTCCGGGTTGGCGTGAAGGGCGGCGATCTGTTGGCTTTCCAGTAAGCTGTTGGACTTGAATTTATTGGCAAACGGGAGCCGGGCCGTCGGAAAATCTGGCCATTCAAGCTTTTGGCTGTAACGCACCATCTCTTTTGGCTGCGGCATGGCGACAGGAGGGAAATGTAAACTCTAGCTTCCCACACAAACTATGACTGGCCCCCTTCACACTCACCGAGCCCGGGCAGTGAATCTCGATGTTCCCCCCCCTTCAGCCGGATATAGCCGCCCCCGCTGGTCAGCAGGATTTCTTCTTTGGCCGCAATCGTGACCTTGCCTTTACACGACGTAACGGTGACATCCTTGTCCGCCGTCAGCTCCATCTCCCCACTCTGTGCCTGCACCTGTACCTTGCCTTTGGCCGCAATCAGCTTCAGCGCCACCTTGTCCTTCACCCCCGCCACAAACAGGCTGATGTGCTGGCCGACGTTGTGCAGCCAGCGGCGACCGGTGGTGTGGTTGCTGTCGCGCTGGGCGATCAGGTTAAGGTTGGTTTAGCGCTGAGGGTCTGGCTTTGTTCACTGGCACTGGCGATACCGGCCGGGCCGGACAGGATGAGTAACGGTTGCTGACCGCTTTGGTCTTTGGCGGTCTTGCCCTCTTTATCGGTGTTGCTGCTTACTTCCCGGGCTTTGAGGGCCGCGACGTGGTGTTGCAGGTGGCCGCTGTCTTTCTTTCCGGCGGCGCTGTTGTCCGGATTGATGGCCTCCGGCCCGGTTTCCATGCGGTCGGCCAACTGGGCGCTGGCGGTGTCGGCCAGGCTTTGGCTCAGGTTGAGGGCGGCATCGAGCTGGCTTTGTACGTGCTCCCGTGCCAGCTGTGGGTCGGCGGCCCCATTCTGTGCCTCGGTCGTGAGCAGCAGACCGTGGGCGGCGCGGATCGCGCCGTGCTGGTCGGTCCGCAGTTCGAAGCCGTTACCGCGCGGCTGGGCTTTGCCGTTCGTGCGCGGCTGGGTCAGAAAGCCCTGGTTGAGCTGGGTCTTGCCGGATTCGCTGCTGAGTTTGGCCCGCACTTCGCCGGGGGTGTCGTCGAACAGCAGTTCGTTGTATTGCCCACCCTGATGTTCTTTCGACTTGATGCCGGACAGGGTCTTGTTGGCTAAGCAAGGCACCGGCGCCGCTAAAGGCCGGGGTGGCATGACTACCGTTGTACAGCACGCCCACAATCACCGGGCGGTCGATGTCGCCTTCGATGAAGTCGACCAGCACTTCCTGACCGATGCGCGGAATGAACTGGTGCCCCCAAAGCGCTTAGCCGAGGGCATGGCCACCCGTAGCCAGCAGGAGGACTGGTCATCGAGATTGGCGCCGAGGGTCGGGTGTTCGTCTGGCCGCTGCCAGTGGAACTGCACCTTGATGCGCCCCCGGGCATCGGTATACACCTCCTCACCCGCCGGGCCGACCACCGTGGCGGTCTGTACCCCCCGGGAGGTCGGTCGGGCCAGCTCGCTGTGTGCATACGCTGGCGTCAGCGGCAGACCGCGCCGCTGGGCGGTGAATTCGGTCTCGAACGGCGACTTGGCCGCATCCGCCTCGGGTTGGCCGATCAGGCCGGACAGCGCCCCCTGCAGGTCGACGGGCAGGTTGTTACGCGCCCGGAAGGTCTGCCGGGTAACCACGAATTCACGCTGCTCACGGCTGTCCCCCTCGTGCGCCGGATGATCATCCAGCCGGAACCATTGGCTACACACAGACCACGGACTGACCCGCTGCCGCTGAAGGTCTTGGCCGGGCATCGTGTGCCTGCTGGCGCAGCTGGGCATACTGGCCAAGCTGATCGGCGTCATTGGCATAGTGGAGCGATTGCGGATCGTAGTCCTGCAAGGTGGATTGCAGCGTCTCGCCGCGTGCCCCCTGATCGATACGGCTCTGGTCAAGGCTGTGCTGGGTCGCCACCGGCTGGTAGTCAAAGCTGGCCAACGCCACCTGACTGGCGACCACCTGACGGCTGGCCGACCAGTCGGTCAGCCCGTCTTCGTCCTCGGTGGCATCACGACGGTGATAGCGCACCCGCTCCAACGGCGCGGCGGGCAGGCTGTAAGGATCGTCGAACACCACCAGTTCCACCTGTGGCGTCTCCCCGTCGTGGTGCTCGAAACGCCGGGCATAGCCTTCTTCCTGCAACAGCCGCACGATGAAATCGAAATCGCTCTCGCGGTACTGCAGACAATACCGGCGGGGAGCGGCTGGCTGGGTGTGAAAGCTCAGCGTCTGCACCGGGCAAAGACGGCATTATTGGCCTGATGCTCGTGGAGGATCTGCGTCACGATCTCCGGGACGGTCAGATCCTGAAACACCCGTGAAGTCCGGCGGTGGCGCAACAGGGCAAACGGCGGCTCGAGGGTCAGCGCATACTTGGCGAAACCGCCATCGGCGCCCAACAACTCGGCGCGCGAGACGACGCCACAGCGGATACTCTCCCGGCCATCGGCCTCCTGTACCCCCAGCCGGGCGGTCAGGCCGAGCAGCGACTTGAGTTCAAGATGGGTATCGGGAGACAGACAGGTGAGCTGATAGAGATAGGCCTCGGAGACGCCCTCGCGGCCGTCCAGCGCGTGGGGCAACAACGATTCGGCGCTGAGCGATGGGGCCTCGAGCTGCAGGGTGAGCAGGCGCTGGTGCTGGGTGAAGGCGCTGGCGAAGCTGGCGAGCAGGGCAGACAGATCCATGGAGTCTTGTCACGTCGGGTGACGTGAGTGTTCACGAACGGTTGAAAGCGCGAGTTTATGCCGACGACATGGCTGGGGCAAGGCAGCGTGGCAGGGGTAAGTATTTGTACGGAGGGGGAGACCGGTTCGTTTCTGACTTGGATATTCACCCCGGCTTTTTATCTTGCTGACAGATTATCGAGTGGCTAGAAACAAAGATGTATTGCTGCCGGGATGGACTGGCTGTATTGCGAATGTCAGAGGTGGCTTGCGGTGTGGCTGGTATTGAAATGGCCTTGGCTATTCTCTTGCTGCGCCAGCTTGGCAGTTATATCAGCCGTTTGACTGGTTCGGAGCCTGATGGCGTGTAGATATTAACCGGCACAGGAGTTTGGAACGTGTGCGATAACCTGTTACCCGGGAGGTGACCATGTCGAAACAGGCATTTCCACTTGGCAAAGTGTATTCCTTGCTGGAACCGGGGCCGGTGGTGCTGTTGGTGACCGCCGGGGCCAAGCGGCCCAATGTCATGCCGATGTCGTGGTTGACCATGCTGGAGTTCGAGCCGCCGCTGGTGGGCATCGTGGTCAGTCAGAACAATTACAGCTTCGGCCTGCTGGCCGAGGGCAAGGCGTGTTCGCTCAACATCCCGACGGCAGAGTTGGCCGAACAGGTGGTGGGCTGCGGCAATTGTTCCGGGCGCGAGGTGGACAAGTTTGCCCGCTTTGGCCTGACGACCCGTCCGGCGCAGACGATGGCTCCGCCGTTGCTTGAGCAGTGTTATGCCAGCCTGGAATGTCGTCTGGTGGATGCCAGCATGGCCGAGCGCTACAACTTGTTTGTGCTGGAGGTGGTGCAAGCCCTGGGTGGACCCGACGGTCAAGGCGGCGCAAACGCTGCATCACCGTGGCTATGGTACGTTCATGCTGGCTTAAGCAACGAGATCACTCTGCCGTCGCGCATGAAATAACGGGCAGCGCCAGTGCAGGCGCGGTGGTGGTGTGAGCTAGATCAAGGACGGAGCAGGTGGTTTGCCGCTAGCATGAAAACGTAGACAAAACCTGTCATCACCCACCCTTTAAGGAGTTGCCTATGTTTCCGGAATACCGTGAACTGATTTCCAAGCTGAAAAATGATGATCTGCATTTTTCCAAGCTGTTCGACAAACACAATGAACTGGATCAGCAGATCAAGAATATCGAAGCACACATTGCCGACGGCAGCAGCGATGATATTGAAACGCTGAAGAAAGAAAAGCTGCGTCTGAAAGACGAGTTGTACGCGCTGTTGAAAAACGCCGCGGCCTGATCCGCTTCGTTTGGTGCCGATAACCCACCTTGACGGTGGGTTTTGTTTTTTGCGCGGGCTGCCGGAGTGGGCATTAGCGCTTGTTGTTCCAGTTGAGAAGGGCTTCTTTCTTGTTGTCGGCTTGGGCGCCGATAGCGTTGCAGTTGCCATTGCCGTATTGCGTGCACTGCACCCAGAAGCGGCGCGATCCGGCCTTGATCAGTTCGGCGCGCGCGCCACATTTCGGGCAGGGTTTCAGGGCGGTGGTTTCGGTCATACGGTTATCCTGCGGAAGATAAAGTCGGCATGGGCCAGCCGGTAATCGGACTGATATGGTGCTGCGCGATCATAGCCTAACCATGGCGGGCGCGGGAGTCTGATCGACACCGGCGCAGGCATTGCCCATCTTGGGTAATGGCTCAAACGGTGGGGCGCGGAACAAGAAGCCTTGTCGCTCAGTAGCTTAGCGTAAGCGTTGTAGCGGTGTGGATGGCGACGGTGAGCGGGCTTGGCTGCTACCGGGCTGTTTTGCCGGGGGTTTTTGGTTACATTGTCCGATGAGAATCGGTCAACGATGGATACGTTCTGCAAGGGACGATCAAAGGTAGCAATCCTGATGAAGTGGATGGTATTGGTTGTTGGCGCGTTGCTGGCCGCACAGGCGGCGTTGGCGCTGCCAACGATTGAGCTGGTGACGCATGATATTCCGCCGTATGTGATGCTGGACGCGGTGGGGACGCCGGTGGATGGCATGGCGCTACGCACGTTGCAGTGCGCGCTGCAGCAACTGGGTGTGCCGTATCGTCTGCGCAATACGCCGTGGGCGCGAGGTCAGAAGAGCGTGGAGCTGGGGCAGGCGGCCGGATTTTTCCCGGCGTCACGCAATAGCGAGCGCGATGGCTGGGCGGTGTATGCCGGTCCGCTGGCGCCGCAGGAGTGGCGCTGGTATCTCTTGAAGGAGAGCCGCTGGGAGCCATCCAGCCGCCTGTTTCGCGATCATGCCGTGGTGACGGCCTATCATGGTTCCAACATGATGCAATGGCTGAACAATAGCCACTATCGCATTCTGGGTAACCCGTTGTCGCATGATCAGTTGTTGGATGTGTTGCTCAACCAGCGCGTGGATGCGGTGCTGGCCGCCAACCTGACCATGGACGAATTGATGCGCAAGGCCGGTGTGGCCGGTCGCATCCGTTCGGTATTGCAGGAAAATCGCCCGCTGGGCGTGTATTTCAGCCGCAAGTTTCTGGCGCAGATGCCTGCCGATTTCATCCCGCGTTTCAATGCCCGCGCCGTACAGTGCCGGGCGCATGGCTGAGGCCGGATGGCGCTTCGGCCAACCCTGACCGGCGCTGGCGTTACGGTTGGCCGCACACGGCCTTGCGGAAGGTGTTGTAATTCACCAGCTGGCGCGTTTTGCACATGTTGACGCACAGCTTGTCAAAATTCCCCGTCTTGAAGCCCGGTTGATGGGCGATGGCGGCTACGCCGCGATAGGTGACGCCGGGAAAGGTGTCCTGCGGGCTGCGGCAGCTGACATCGCTTTGTGCGGCTTCCACGCAGCCGGCGGCGTATTCGTAAGTCCATTTGCAATCGGCGGCGTTCAGCGGGCGGGCGGTGACGGCGGCCAATTCTATTTTCAGCGTACTGCCATCGTAGACGGCCAGTTTGCGCTTGCGGTTTTCAAAGCCCAGATCAATCACCAGCTGTTTGCCATTGGCTTGCGGGTTGACCGTGCCGTCGTTGGAATAAAAATGCTTGTGGCCGATGATCCGCGGGCCTTGGCCCGGTGCCAGCACCACCAGCGACAGGTCATCGTTGGGGCAACCGGTGCCGCCGCAGTTGGAACCCAGCAGCACGACGTCCTGCGTGCCCAATTCGAAACGCTGGTAGAGGTTGAGGTGATAGGCTTCCTCGCGCCACAGCTGGCGTTTGCCCAGCATCAGGGTATCGCTGATGCCCAGCTCCGGGTCGCTTGGCACCAGCCGGAGCGTGCCGTAGCGGGTTTTGAGCAGGGCTTCGGCTTGGCTGCCAGCCGCCAGTAGCAGGCAGGCCAGCGCGAGAGGGGCGAGCGCTTTCATGATGGGTCCTGTGCATGTTCCGAATCCTATTGTAACCACGCTATGCCGAATGTGTATCGCCAGGTTTGCGTAGGGATTAACAATTGCTAACACCGTTTTACAAGGCGTTAAACCTTGGCTGGCTATACTCGGCGCATCACTCACAGGAGAAAACCGAACATGAAACGCCTGCTGCTCCCGCTGCTGTTGCTGGCCACTAGCGCCGCCCGAGGCCGCGACTTTTACCGATAGTGCCACGGTGATCCGCCATGAACCGATCTACGGGGCGGTGAACGATGGCAGTTGTGCGCTTACCACGACGGCCAGTGCGGGCACGTCGGCGGCCAATTCCGTGCTGGGCGGCCTGATCACGGCGGAAAACGGCGGTGCCTTGCTGGGCGGGCTGGTTGGCGGCGTGCTGGGGCATCAGGTGGGTGGTGGCAAGGGCAAGACGGCGGCCACCATCGTTGGTACGCTGGGTGGCGCGCTGGCTTAGCCGTGAGATTGCCCGCAATAGCGGCGTGGGGGCGACGGGTAGCAGTCCGGCTGCGCAGCCGGTGTGCAATGCGGCGTCCGGCCAGCAAGGCGTGACCGGCTACCGCGTCACTTACGATTACCACGGCCAGCGTGACACGGTGATCCTGCCCTATGATCCGGGCAAAAAACTGCAGTTGCAGGTAACGGTACAGCCGCTGGCGCAGTAAGCGCGTTAGCCGGAGAGCCGAACCAACCGCCAGTGGCTGCGCCTTGGCGGTTTTTGCATGGCCGTGGCTTAGTACGGCCCGGTCATCACCATGTTCTTGGTAAAGCGCAGCAGGCGGTCGCCCAGATTGCGGTAGTGGTATTCGGCGTCGGAGGCAAAGCTGAACGACTGGCCGGGGCGCAGCGTGTGTGAGGTGCCACGCAGGGTCAGGGTCAGTTCGCCTTCCATCACGTACACCAGTTCATGGCTGCCGGGCGCATCGGCTTCGGCATGGTAGCTGTCCTGCGGCGCCAGTTGCCACACCCACAATTCCACCGCTACGCCATGGTGCAGCAGGCTTTCCAGCAAGGTGCCGTGGCTGTCTGGCTGGGCGCCTTGCCAGACTTTGAGCGGCGTGCCGAGGCTGGTGGCACTGGCTGGCGGGCGCACCAGCTGGGCAAAGGTCAGCCCCAGTGCGGCGGCCAGTTTGTCGAGCGTGGCGATGCTGACGTTGCTTTCGCCCGCCTCGATATTTACCAGCATGCGGCGGCTGACGCCGCCGTTGGCGGCCAATTTTTCCTGACTCCACTGGCGGCTTTGCCGCGCCTGTTTCAGGTTGGCCGAAACATTCTGGATGACCGGTATGGTGTAGTCTGCCATGGATTGCGCACTATATTGCACTAACTGAGAAATGAGTGCAGTATAGTGCGCAACTGTAGGGTGCGCCAAGTGGCGTGCCTGTGATGGATGGATACCTGCATGACTGCTTCTGTGATGACCGATGCCGCGCCCTCGCGCTTGCCCGACCTGGTTCTGGTTGGGGTGACGCTGATCTGGGGCTCGACTTTTCTGATTGTGCAAACCGCCTTGCAATGGGTGGGGCCGTTTGGCTTTGTGGCGCTGCGTTTTGGCGTGGCGGCGCTGGTGGCCTTGCTGTTGTCGTGGCGCGAACTGCGCCGTGTGACGCGCGCGGAATGGCGCTCCGGCCTGCTGATTGGCAGCGTGTTGTTTGCCAGCTACTCGTTGCAGACCATGGGGTTGGCCGAAATCGCCAGCAGCAAGTCGGCGTTTCTGACTGGGTTGTATGTGCCGCTGGTGCCGTTGCTGCAACTGCTGTTGTTCCGCCGCCCGCCGGGCGCGGCGGCCCTGGCTGGGGATTGCCATCGCGTTTGCCGGGCTGGTTTTGCTGTCCGACCCGCGTGGCATGCAGTGGGCGTTTGGCCGTGGTGAAGCGCTGACGCTGGCTGGCGCGGCGATGATTGCGCTGGAGATTTGTCTGGTCAGCCGTTTTGCCCGGCAATGCCACCCGCGCCGGGTGTCGCTGGTGCAGTTGCTGGTGGTGGCGGTGCTGGCGCTGCTTACCGCCTATGTGCACGGCGAAGCCCTGCCACAGCTGCAGCCGGGCTTGTTGGCCTGCGTGCTGTTTATCGGTTTGGCGACCGCGGGTATCCAGATCGCCATGAACTGGGCGCAGAAGAGCGTACCTGCCACCCGCGCGACCGTAATCTACGCCATGGAACCGGTGTGGGGTGGGTTGGTGGGCTGGCTGGCGGGGGAAACGCTGACCGTGCTGGGCGTGACTGGCGCGCTATTGGTGGTGACCAGCGTATTGGTCAGCGAGCTGCTGCCGAGACGCTCGGAGCAGGCTGACGCCGCCTGAGCCTGAGGGCAGGAGACAACAAAAAGGTTGGCCGAACAGTTTTCGGCCAACCTTTTTCATTCAGACGTGCAGCACCACGACCTTGAGCGGCGGGTTGCCGTCGCTGCTGGGGAAATCGGCTTCCGGCGCGATCCATTCCACCTGGCGGATGGGGCGGCCAGCCTTGTTGGCGCAGCGTTGCAGCGCGTCCAGCCAGCTTTCGCGTTCGACCGCGGCAACGTTGTTGCAGCAGATCAGGATGCCGCCCGGTGCCGTGCTGAGCAGGGCCGGTTTGAACAGCGCCTGATAGTCGTTGACCAGATCCACCACGCCAAACGGGCTCTTGGCGTAGCGCGGCGGGTCGAGGAATACCAGATCAAACTGGCGCGGTTCCAGTACCGGGAAGGCCTGGCATTTTCTTGCCGCGTACCATCTTGGGTTGGCCGATACCGGAGAGCTGGCGCAGGGCGGCAAACACGTCGCTATGCAGGCAGCGCGGACGAGTGGTCAGGCTGTTGAGTTTGGCGTTGGCGCGGCCCACGGCCGGGCTGGATTCGGCAAAGTCGACGTTGAGCACGAACTGCGCGCCGCCCTTGGCTGCCGCCAGCCCGACGCCGCAGGTGTAGGCAAACAGGTTGAGTACCGACTTTTGCCGGCGGCCAGTTCGCGCACGCGGCGGCGCGCGGCGCGCAAGTCGAGGAACAACCACGGATCTTGCCCGTCATGGCGTGCCTGAATGTGATAGCTGATCCCCATCTCTTTGGCGATGCGCGGCAGCTCGGCGCGTTCCTGCCGCTCGGCGGTGAGCGGATTACGGATGCGCGAGTTGTTGCCGCCGCGGTCGTTGTAGATCAGTTCCAGTTCCGGGTGACGGCGCTGGTAGTAGTTGCTCAGTTCCAGCAGTTCGTCATCCGGCAAGGTGTGGTGGAAGCTTTGCACCAGCAACAAATCGCCATAGCGGTCGACGGTCAGCCCCGGATGGCCTTCTACGCTACCGTGAAACAGGCGATAAATATTGGTGTCTTCGGCCTCCAGCGCGGCAATCAGCCCGGCGCGGCGGTCTTCGGCCTGTTGCAGCAGGTCGGTCAGCGATGTGGTCATGGGACGCTTTCAATGGGTAATGTCGGCATTGTAAGCCCCGGCGCGCTTTCCTCCCACTACCGCTTTCGGCCAACCCGGAACAGAGTGTTCTGGCTTAGGCGAACAGGCCAGCCGTGGCGTGACGCGCGACGGTAGCGTAGGCTTGAGAGCTTTTCCGTTGTTACTGTCTGCCATCATGACTGACGCTGTCGTTTCGCCGCCGCCTTCGTTGCGGCATTCCCGCCCGTTCTGGACGTTCTGGCTGGCGCGCGTGCTGCTCACCGGCGGCTTCCAGATTCTCACCGTGGCCATTGGCTGGCAGGTATATGCCATTACCGGCCGGGCGCTGGATCTGGGGCTGGTCGGCCTGTTGCAGTTCTTGCCGCGCGTGCTCTTGGTGCTGGTCACCGGCTCGGCGGCGGATCGTTACGACCGGCGTGCCATCGTCGCCATCAGCATGGCGGTGCAGGCGCTGGTGTCGGCGGTCTTGCTGCTGGGCAGTCTGGGCGTAAACTTTCATATCAGCCGTGAGCTGATTTTTGTCCTGTCGGTGTTGATCGGCATTTGCCGCGCCTTTGACATGCCCACCATGCAGTCGCTGCTGCCCAATCTGGTGCCCAGTACGCTGCTGGCGCCCGCCATTGCGCTGGCGGCTTCGGCCAACGAGGCGGCCACCATCATCGCCCCGGCGCTGGGCGGCCTGCTGTTTGCACTGGGCGCGTCGTTTACTTATGGGCTGGATTTTGCCGTCTACTTTACCGGCATGTTGCTGATGCTCAGCCTGCAGCCGCGCTTAACAGATCGTCAGCGCTGGCCGGGTCACGCTCGATTCGTTGCTGCTGGGGGTGCGCTACATCGGTAGCCTACCGGACATTCTGGGCGCTATTTCGCTCGACTTGTTTGCCGTGCTGCTGGGCGGTGCCACGGCGCTGTTGCCGATCTACGCCAAGGATATTCTGCATACCGGGCCGTGGGGGCTGGGGCTGCTGCGCTCGGCGTGCGGGCGGTGGGCGCCTTGCTGATGTCGGCGTGGCTGATGCGCCGTCCGGTCAAACAGCGCGTCGGGCGGGTGATGTTTGCCGCCGTGGCGATGTTTGGCGTGGCCACCATCGTGTTTGGCCTGTCCACCTCGTTTGGCCTGTCGCTGGCGGCACTGGTGCTGCTGGGCGCTTCCGACATCATCAGCGTGGTGATCCGCAGTACCTTGATCCAGCTGGAAACGCCGGACGACATGCGCGGCCGCGTCAATTCGGTCAACTCGTTGTTTATTGGCGCTTCCAACCAGCTGGGCGAATTCGAATCGGGCGTTACCGCTGCGTGGTTTGGCACCGTCCTTAAGCCGTAGTGCTCGGCGGCCTTGGTACCTTGCTGGTGGTGGTGGTGTGGATGCGTTGCTTCCCGGCGCTGGCGCGCCGCGACCGGCTGGTGGAGTGAGCTGGTTCAGTCGCCCAATTCGCGCCAGGTCAGCCACAGGCGCAGGTCGAATTCCAGCTGGTGATAGCCCGCGTCCATGTGGCAGCACAGTTGGTAAAACGCCTTGTTGTGGTCTTTTTCTTTCAGATGCGCCAGCTCGTGGATCACGATCATGCGCAGGAACTCCGGCGGCGTCTGGCGGAATAGCGTGGCGATGCGGATCTCGTTCTTGCTCTTGAGCTTGCTGCCCTGCACGCGGGCGATGAAGGTGTTGGTGCCCAGCGTGCCCTGTACCGGATGCTGGCGGCTGTCGAACTGCACCTTGGCCAGCGCCGGGCTGTTTTTCAGATAGCGCTGTTTCAGATCGCTGACATAGTCGTACAGCGCGCGGTCGGTCTGCACCGCATGGCGTTCCGGGTAGCGCTCGTTCAGCCAGCTGCCCAGCCGCCCGGTGTCGATCAGGGCGCGGACCTGTGCCAGCAGGCTGGGCGGGTAATGTTGCAGATAGGTCAGGGTGGTCATCTTGGCCGCCATGTCATTGCGGTGTTCGGCCAACCTGGCGGCGGCCGTTGTAGGCCGCATCGCCGGTTGGCGCGGGGAGTCAGCGGGTGGCGCGTTTCAGCGCTTCGGCTTCCACCAGCACGCTGTGGCCATCGTCCGAGGACAGCCACAGCTGGCCGTCCTGAATGGTGGCGTTCAGTTGCATGCTGCGCTGGCACAGGCTTAGCCAGTTCGGCCAACGTGGCCGGGCTGATACGGTAGACGCTGAGGTTGTCCAGCTAAGCCCAGTTTGCTTTCCAGCGCTTACCACCACACTTCGCTGGCGCGGCCGCCGTAGCTGTACAGCACCACCTGTTCGGCGCGGCTACAGGCTTTTTTCAGCCGTTTCTCATCCGGTTCGCCCAGATCGATCCACAGTTCGATCTCGTCGCTGTAATTCTTCTGCCATAGCTCCGGTTCGTCGTCGGCACACAGGCCACGGGTGAAGCTGAGGGTATCGCTGGCGTGCAGGGCAAAAGCGGTCAGGCGCAGCATCAGCCGTTCGATGGTTTCCGACGGGTGCTGGGCCAGCGTCAGGTTGTGGCTGGCGTAATAACTGCGGTCCATGTCGGACAGCGTCAGGTTGACTTTGTAAATGGTGGCGGACAGTGCCATGCAGCGGGTTCCGTACAACAAGGTTGGCCGCCGGGGCGGCCAGTGGTTAGCAGATCAGGGCGCAGGCGGCGTGGGCTGGCTGATGCATTCCAGCGGTTCGCCTTTCCAGCTGACGCTGGCTTCCTTGCCCTTGATCCAGAATTCGACGTTCTGGCCCCGGTAGCGTGCGCCGCTGCCACTGACCGGTTCCTGATGCACGATCACCGTGTTGCCGCCGGATGTCAGCTTGGCGGTGGCCGGTCGGGTGCGGTAGAAGGTGGCCAGAATGGTGCGTTTGCCGTTGCAGACATAGCGCAGCGGGGTGAGCGCCGAAGCCAGCCCCCAGTGGGCCTGCAGCTCGGAGATGCGCAGGATATAGGTATCACCCAGACACAGGTGCGGATCATCGTTGTGCAGGCAGTCGCGCAGGTTGCGCGTCCAATGGCGCTGTTCGGCTAGCAGCTTGCCCAGTGCGCCGGGGCGGTTTTCTTCCGCCGCTTGCTGGGCTTGGGCAAACACTTTTTCCAGCCGGTTATCCAGTCGGGTCAGGCCATCGTCCGGCACACCATGGTTTCGATGGTATTGGCCGGTTTGTTGCAGTCAAACGGGGTGGCCTGCACCCATGGCGGGGGAGGCACGCTGGCCGGATCGTTGTTCTTGCTGGCCACTTTGACCGGCGGCACTTTGATGGCATCGCCATCGTGGCCGGGTTGTTGCGCCAGCGCCAGTGCCTAAGCAGCAACACGATCAAGGCAGTCAGGAGCCGGGCCGAGTGGGGCATGGTGCTTTCCTCTGGGCGGCGGTGCGGTGGTAGACCCGCGCCGCCATGGTATTCGCGGTTTGATTCACTGACCGCGCGGTGTCGCAGTCAGCCCTATAGCATCGCATGAATTTCCCTTGAATGGGGAATGACGGTACACTGCCGCGTCCCGCGTCTGGCCAATCGGCGCGCTGGCCGGTTTCACTCCGAAGCCGGTTTCCTGTTTTCAACCTTGTTCTCGTCTGCCGGATTGGTGTCGCACTGCGGCGATAGGCCGTCGCAGGAGTCCCCATGTCTGAATTAACCTTTGCCGACCTCGGGTTGGCCGAACCCCTATTGCGTGCGGTAGCCGATACCGGTTACACCACCCCGACGCCGATTCAGGCGCAGGCCATTCCGCAAGTGCTGCAAGGCGGCGACTTGCTGGCGGCCGCGCAAACCGGCACCGGCAAGACCATGCCTCTTCACCCTGCCGATGCTGCAACACCTGATGCAACATCCGTCACATCAGGCTGGCTTAGCCGCGCGCGCTGGTGCTGACGCCGACGCGCGAACTGGCGGCGCAGGTGGAAGAATCGGTCCGCGCCTACAGCAAATACCTCAACCTGCGCTCCATGGTGATGTTTGGCGGCGTCAGCATCAATCCGCAAATCAGCGCGCTGCGCAAGCCGGTGGATATTCTGGTCGCCACGCCGGGCCGCCTGCTTGACCACGTCAACCAGCGCACGCTGGACTTGTCGCAGGTGGAAATCCGGTGCTGGACGAAGCCGACCGCATGCTGGACATGGGCTTCATCCACGATATCCGCAAGGTATTGGCGCTTTTGCCGCCCAAACGGCAGAACCTGCTGTTCTCCGCCACCTTCTCCGAAGACATCAAGGCGCTGGCCGACCGCCTGCTGGATAACCCCAAGCTGGTGGAAGTGGCGCGGCGCAACACCACCAACGAACTGGTGGCGCAGAAAGTGCATCTGGTAGACCGTGATCGCAAGACCGATCTGCTGATCCACCTGATCCGCGAGCACAACTGGTTCCGGTGCTGGTGTTTACCCGCACCAAGCACGGCGCCAACCGTCTGGCCGAACGGCTGGACAAGATCGGCATCCCGTCCGCCGCGATTCACGGTAACAAGAGCCAGAACGCACGTACCCGTGCCTTGGCTGACTTCAAGGATGGCACGCTGCAAGTGCTGGTTGCCACCGACATCGCCGCCCGTGGGCTGGACATCGACCAGTTGCCGCAGGTGGTCAACTTCGAATTGCCCAATGTGCCGGAAGACTACGTGCACCGTATCGGTCGTACCGGCCGCGCTGGTAGTACCGGTCAAGCACTGTCGCTGGTGTGCGTGGACGAGTTCAGCTTCCTGCGCGACATCGAAAAACTGACCAAACAGAGCATTGAACGCATTACCGTGCCGGGGTTTGAAGCCGATTTGAGCGTCAAGCCGGAGCCGATTCCGATGGGCGGCGCCGGGCGTGGCCGTGGTCAGGGCCAAGGCCAGCGTTCCCGTTCTGGCCGGGTCAAGGTCAGCACGGCAAACCGCGTCATGAACAACAGGCCAAGCCTGCCGGTCATGGTCACCGCACCCCGGCCAATGGTGGCAATGCCGGGCGTAAGCCCACCGGCCGGGCCGCAGCAGCCAGAGCACGGGCACGGCACAACCTGCGGCCACCCGCAGCAAGCCGTCCGGCCAGCGTCCGGTTTCGGCGCTGTTGTCGCCAGCCAAGGGGCGTAGCTCGCGCGGTTAACGTCGCGGGTGGGGTAAGTAAACGAAACGGGCCAAATGGCCCGTTTTTTGCATTGGCTGACAGCGCGCGTCAGTTAAAGGTTGGCCGAACCGCCGCCGCTGGCCTCGTCGTCGGCCTGCAGGGCGTGCCGGGCATCGTCCACGATGCGGTCAGACAGCGCCTCATCCGTCACCAGCCGCGACAGCAGCAAGGCGCCGACCATCAGCGCCAGTTGCGCCGTGGCGGGTAACGCACTGGCCTCGCCATGCGCGCGGTCCTGCTCGTTGGCCGCTGACAGCACCGCCAATTGCTGCGCCAGCCCGGCGGTGACGGCCTGACGTACCGGTTTGCTCTGCCGCGCCAGTTCGCTGCCCAGCGCCGCAAGGATGCAGCCGCTATCGGGGAAATCACGGTGCGCGCGCGTCAGGTAACTGGCGGCCAGCGTGGCGCTGGCCGTCTGGCGGGTGTGCCAAACGCTGTTGCCAGTCAGCCGCCAGCGCCAGTATCGCTTGCTGGCTGGCCTCGGCCACCAGCTGTTGTTTGCTGTCAAAGTGCGCGTAAAAGCCGCCGTGGGTAAGCCCCAGATCGGCCATCAGGTTGGCGATGCCGACGTTGGCGAGCCCTTCGGCCCGAAAACGTAGCGCCGCCATGTCCAGCAGGCGCCGGTGGGTTTCCGCCTTGTGTTGCGGCTGATAACGCATGGCCTGTGTGCTCCGGTAACAGGTAGGGTAACGTTGTTTACATGATAGTTATCATATAAACAAACTCCATGCTAATCAGCAAGATAGCTGGGAGGCATCCTTGCACAAAAAACAGGCAATAAGCGGCGTGTGAAAATCTGCCATCGTGCACCGTGTCCACCTTGCTGTAACCCGCTGGTTGTAGATCTGCCGCAACACATAAAACCATTTGCTTGGAATATTCATAGATTTATCCAAAATAGATGATTATGCTGATCGGCTTATGAATCAGGCCTCCGCACCTGGCCTGCTGTTCTCTCCATCACACGCATCCGCTGGCATGACGCCAGACGGGGAGATGCTTTGTCATGTTGAAACCGGATATACCACTCGATCGCTGGTGGCAGCAGCGATTGCGGATTGCCATGGTGGCGCTGGTCTACGGACTGTGCGGCGTACTGGCGGCGCGCGGGTTGGTGCCCGGTGGCGATAGCCTGCTGGCGCCGGTATGGCTGCTTACTGGTGTGGCGCTCGCCGCAACCATCCGCTGGGGCACCCGTGTCTGGCCGGGTTTGCTGCTGGCGGGAGTTTGGCTGGCACATGGCGAATTGGGCTTGCCGTGGTGGTCGGCCCTGCTGCTGGCCGCCGGTAATGTGGCTAAACCCGGTGCTGGCGGCTTCGCTGTTACGCCGCCGCCAGTGTGGCTATTTGCCGTTCTATCGCTTGTCCTGTGTGCTCTATTTTCTTGGCTATGGCATTTACCTGTCGCCGTTGCTGGCGGCCTTGAGCCATGCGCTGATCTCGCAGCCCGGCGCGATGTTCCAGCTGGGACGACAGTTTGTCTTCGGCTGGCTGTCGCACGCCGTTGGCACCTTGTTGCTGACGCCGTTGCTGCTGTTTGCCCTGACACCGGAACCCACGCGTTACCGCCGTGTTGCCGCCGCGCCGATGGAACTGGGCACGGTGGCGCTGGTGACGCTGGTACTGGCCGCGCTGGTGTCCTGGTTGTTGACCAGTCCGGCCGGGCTGTATGCCTTACCCTATCTTTTCATCATTCCGCTGTTGTGGGTGGCGTTCCGCGCACGGCTGGCGCTGGCGCATGCGTTGTCGCTGGCGATCATTCTGCTGGCGCTGGGTGGCGCCATGCAGGCACGCGGTGCGTTTTACATCGACTCGATACCACAGGCCGTGCTGGCGGTTGGCATGCTGGCGCTGGTGCAATCCATTACTTTGTTGATTGTCGGTGCGTTGTTGTCCGAGCGGCGCCATACGGAAAACTGGCTGCGGCAGGCCAACCAGCGGCTGGAACACAAGATGGCCGAGCGCAACCGGCAGTTGGCCGAAAGCGAAGCCCGCCTGCAGTTGATGGCCGATGCGTCACCGTTTCCCATGGTGATGAACGTGTTGAGTGGCGAACTGATTTACGCCAATGCCCGCGCCGAACAGTTATTCAAAAGCTCGATGCCCGCCAACCGCTGCGCGTACAGGATTTCTATGTCGATAGCGTGGCGCGCAGCCGGGTCAGCCAGCTGTTGCGGCGCCATGGCTCGGTGCGCGATCACGAAATCATGCTGCGCGATGCCAGCGGCCGCGAGTTCTGGGCGCTGGTGTCTTGCAGCGTGATCAAGAGCGCCATGTCGCGCTATGTGATTACCGGCATCAACGACATCAGTGAGCGCAAACGGCTGGAAAAGAACCTGCGCAATGCCAATCAGGCGCTGCGCCAGCATGTCAGCGAAATCGAAACCTTGCAGCAGGGCCTGCGCGAACAGGCGCTGCGCGATCCGCTTACCGGGCTGTTCAATCGTCGCTATCTGGACGATACCTTGCCGCAATTGCTGGCAAAACAGCGTGAGGTCGCGGTGTTGATGCTGGATGCGGATCATTTCAAACGCATCAACGATACCCACGGTCACAAGAGTGGCGACCGGGTGTTGAGCGCACTGGGCGCGCATCTGAGCGACCGTTTCCGCAGCAGCGACGTGGTGTGCCGCTATGGTGGCGAGGAGTTTCTCATCCTGTTGCCGGGGTCGTCGCTGGAGTCGGCGTATGCCAAGGCCGAGGAGTTGTGCCGTGAGGTGCGCCAGATGCCGATTGCCATTCCCGGCAATACTCTGCACGTTACGCTGTCGATCGGCGTAGCGGTGTATCCGCTGCATGGTAACGATGCCGAAAGCATGATCTACGCTGCCGATGCCGCCCTGTATCAGGCCAAGCATCAAGGGCGCGACCGGGTCTGCGCCGCCCGGCTGCCGCAACAGCAGTCGGTGTGAGGCACGGCGACGCCATTTCCGGCGAGGCCGTGAGCGGCGTGCTACCATTTCGCCATGGAACTTTACCGCTTATTGCAACAACAAGGCTTTGGCAGCCGCAAGGAATGTCGCCAGCTGGTGGATTACGGGCTGGTGGAAATCAATGGCGAGGTGGCAGAGGATTATCGCGCCGACATCGACCCGGTCAGCATTGACGAACTGGTGGTGGACGGCGAGCCGTGGCCGTTGCTGCACTTGCCGCTTTACCTGATGCTGCACAAGCCGGATGGCTACGAAACCTCGCATAAACCGCTGCACAACCCCAGTGTCTATACCCTGTTGCCGTGGCAACTGGGCAATCTGGGCATTTCTGCCGTGGGCCGTCTGGACGTGGATACCACCGGCTTGCTGCTGCTGACCACCGATGGCCAGTTCATCCATGCGCTGACGTCCCCCAAACGCCACGTACCCAAGCGTTACGAGGTGACACTCAAGCATCCGGTCACGCCGGAGTTCGTCAAACACCTGACCGCTTACGTGTTTCTCAAGGACGAAAACGAGAAGATTGCTGCCGATGCGGTGGATGTGCTGGATGAAATCACCATCCTGCTGACCATTACCCAAGGTAAATATCATCAGGTCAAGCGCATGGTGGCGGCGGCCAGCAACCGCGTGGCGCAATTACACCGGGTTGGCATTGGTGTGCTGCAGTTGGGTGAACTGGAAGAAGGCGCCCGGCGCCTGTTGACGGCCGCCGAGCTGGCCGAGTTGGGGTTTGCGGCGGATTGATGCCGCGCAGGTTGGCCGAAACAAAACGCCACGGTACGGGACCGTGGCGTTTTCATTAGGTGTGCAAGCGAGTGATCAGTACAAGGCGTCGGCGTAACGCAACAGCGCTTCATCCAGCGTTCTGGCCTCGTCGACCTGTTGATAGCCCAGTTCGTTCAGTTGCTGACGTGCCTGCGTGGCTTGCTGGTCGGCATGGCCGTACAGCGCAATCGGCGTGCTCTTGTCCGGCACCAGCGCGGCGATGCGGGCCGTCAGCTGGTCCAGCGGCAGCAGTTGGGCTCCCGGGACGTGGCTCTGGCGGTATTCTTCCGGCGTGCGCACGTCGATGATGACCCGCCCGCGTGAGGGGGTGTCGGTCAGACGCTGGGCAAAGGCAGCGGTGGTCACGCCGCCCAGTAGTACGCCAAAAAGATGGTTCATGATGACTGCTGTTCCCAATGAGAAGGTTGCCCGCGGTAGGGCATGGCTGCGCACAGAGCAAGTCGTGCTTCATGTGACGTGGCAAGTTTCTCATGCCAAATGATTGTTTGGCATTGTGGGAACTACCTATTCACTGCCCATTTTGGGGTGTGGCAATAGGTGACATCGGTGACGCTGGCGCTTGATCGGTAGTTATTGACTATTAATCAATTGCTTAGGTTGTTTTTTGCTGTTTGCACCGGCACATCCACTGGTCAGGCGGCGATGTAAAAAAGCGTTAACAACCATCCTCCGGGCCGTTAGCGTTCTGCCGTTTTGCCTAGGCGCCGGTACAGTGTGCTGCGGCTGATGCCCAGCGCGCGCGCGGTGGCGCTGGCGTTGCCGCCAAACCGGCCAGCATGGTAGCGGTGGCATCGGTCTCATCTGTGCGGGTGGCGCGTTGTGTGTCGCGGCGTTCCATGTCTTCACGCAAGGTCTCCGGTAGATGTTCGACGCCCAGCTGGGTGTGATCGTCGACCAGCGCCAGCAGCGTCATCAGCAGATTGTCGAGTTCACGCAGATTGCCGGGCCAGTGGTAGCGGCGGAGCAACGCTGCCAGTGGCGGTGTCAGTGCAATGCCGCGCCGCGGGGCGCCGTGCCGTTCCAGCAGGCGTTGTGCAATGGTGGCCACATCGCCGCGTTGGCGTAGCGGCGGCAGGCGCAGCGGGTAATGGCACAGGCGGTAATACAGGTCGGCCCGGAAGCTGCCTTGCTCCACCATCTGGCGCAGGTCGCGGTGTGTGGCACAGATCAGGCGGATGTCGACCTGATGCGATGGCCCGCCGCCCAGTGGCGTCACCACCCGTTCCTGTAACACGCGCAACAGCCGTGCCTGCAGCGGCAATGGCATATCGCCGATTTCGTCCAGAAACAGCACGCCGCCGTGGGCTTCACGCAAGCGTCCGCGGCTGCCCTGACGGCGCGCGCCGGTAAAGGCGCCTTCTTCATAGCCAAACAGCTCTGCTTCCACCAGTCCATCCGGAATCGCCGCGCAGTTGACGGCGACCAGTGGCCCTTTGGCACGCGTGCTGGCCTGATGCAGCGCCTTGGCAAACTTTTCCTTGCCGGTGCCGGTTTCGCCCAGTACCAGCACCGGTATGTCGGCAGCCAGTAGCTTTAGGCCGGTGGCCAACAGGCTGGCGGGCAGGTTACTCACATCTTCCGCCGGAGCGCTGGCCGGGCTGGCGGTGGCAGGGTTGGCCGAAGTGGGGCGCGGACGACTGCTGGTGGTGGCGGGCAAGATCGGCGGCAGGGCGCGTGCCGATAGTCGCTGCGCGCCATGGCTCAACAGGGCAATGCCGGTGCCAGCGTGGTGTAGCCAGTGGCTCAGGGTTTCGCCAAACAGGTCGGCAAAGTGCTGCTGGCGGATGGCCGTCCAGTCCAGCCCCAACAGGGCGATGGCAACGCGGTTGGCGGCAATCAGCCGCTCGTCCTGGTCAAAAGCCAGCCGGGCCGCCCGCGAAGTGGCCAGCTGGCTGGCATCCAGATGCAGTAAAAAAGTCGTGGCCTGTTGGCTGTGTACTTCGAACAGTCGCTGCTCGATCAGCCGTGCGGCGGCTTCCACCGCGGCACCATAGGGGTGGCCCAGTTTGCGTGGCAGACCGGAAATGTCGATGGCGCCGACAGGTTGGCCGAACGGATCGAGAATGGGGCTGGCGACACAGGCCAACTGGCGGTTGCGCTCCAGATAGTGTTCGCCACCGCGTACCAGAATGGTTTCGCGGCGCGACAGGGCCGTGCCGATAGCATTGGTGCCGCGCACTTCCTCGCCCCAGTCCATACCCGGCCGCAACGACACCCGCTCGGCCTTGTCGAGAAAGGTCGGGTGGCCCATTTCATCCAGAATGACGCCGTGGCGATCGGCCACGATCACCACATGGCCTTCATCCACCACGCTTTCAAACAGGGTGTCCAGATGCGGTCTGGCCAGTTGCAGCCAGTCGGCATTGGCCTCGTGGCGGCGCGACAGTTCCGCGGCTTCCAGTGCTTGGCTGTGGTAACCCGATGCTCGGCAGACCCAGACCGCGACAGCGTTGCCGGGATTGCAGGATGGTCGGCGCAATGACGCCATCCGGCAGCGGCGCGTCGTCAAAGAAGCGGCGGCGGATTTCCTGTAAGGACAGTGAGTGGAGTGTGGTCATCGGTCAGAGACTCCCGGTGTATCAGGTGTAGCGCGACAACTGTCGCAGGGCGTGACAGCGTATCCCCGCTGATTGGCCTGATTATCGGTGCTTCTGCGTGCACTGCAAGCGATTGTTTCTGCGGGGTTTGTGCTGCATTGCAAAAAAAATTAAGGCAAAAGCTCTAATAGCGACGCTTTGCCTGTTGTTGCACTGCAAAGAGCCATTGGGCTGGCACGCTGTGTGCACTGTGGTAATCCGGCCCGATCCGGGTTTGACGCACAAAATAACAGCATCAGGAGACTCACCATGTCGCACATCCGCCCATCTTTCGAACTGAAGCAGCGTTATGCCAATTACATCGGTGGCCAATGGGTGCCGCCGGTCAATGGCCAGTATTTTGAAAACCTGACGCCGATTACCGGCAAGCCTTTGTGCGAAGTGCCGCGTTCCGACGAACAGGATATCGAGCTGGCGCTGGATGCCGCTCATGCCGCCCGCGCCAAGTGGGGCCACACCCCGGTTGCGCATCGCGCCGGTGTACTCAACCAGATTGCCGACCGCATGGAAGCCAACCTCAAGCTGTTGGCCGAAGTGGAAACCCGGGACAACGGCAAGCCGATCCGCGAAACGCTGGCTGCCGACATCCCGCTGGCGATTGACCATTTCCGCTACTTCGCCTCCTGCATCCGGGCGCAGGAAGGGAGCCCGGGTGAAATTGACAGCAATACCGTGTCCTATCATTTCCACGAACCGCTGGGTGTTGTCGGCCAGATCATTCCGTGGAATTTCCCGTTGTTGATGGCAGCCCTGGAAGCTGGCTCCGGCTCTGGCGGCGGGTAACTGTGTCGTGCTCAAACCGGCCGAACAGACACCGCTGTCGATTCTGGTGTTGGCCGAACTGATTGGCGACTTGCTGCCGCCGGGCGTGTTGAACATCGTCAACGGCTATGGCACCGAAGCGGGCAAGGCGTTGGCCACTTCCACGCGCATCGCCAAGATTGCCTTTACCGGCTCCACGCCGGTGGGCCGCCTGATCATGGGCTATGCCAGCCAGAACCTGATTCCGGTCACGCTGGAACTGGGTGGCAAATCGCCCAACATCTTCTTTGCCGATGTTGCCGATCAGGATGATGCCTTCTTCGACAAGGCCATCGAAGGCTTTGTGATGTTTGCGCTGAACCGAGGTGAGGTCTGCACCTGCCCGAGCCGTGCGCTGATCCACGAATCCATCTACGACCGCTTCATGCAGCGCGCGCTGGAGCGTGTTGCCGCCATCAAGCAGGGTAACCCGCTTGATCCGTCCACCATGATCGGCGCGCAGGCGTCGCTGGAGCAGATGGACAAGATTCAGGGCTATCTGGAAATTGGTCGTAACGAAGGCGCCAAAGTGCTGGTAAACGGTGCGCGTGCCCATCTCGGTGGTGACTTGGAAGACGGCTACTACATCCAGCCGACGGTGTTCCGTGGCCACAACAAGATGCGCGTGTTCCGGAAGAAATCTTTGGCCCGGTGGTGTCGGTGACCACCTTCAAAGACACCGAAGAAGCCCTGCACATTGCCAACGACACGCCGTTTGGCCGGGTTCCGGGGTGTGGACGCGTAACATCAATACCGCCTTTGCCATGGGCCGCCATATCGAAGCTTACCGGGTCTGGACCAACTGCTACCACGCCTATCCGGCGCACGCGGCCTTTGGTGGCTACAAGCAATCCGGTATCGGCCGGGAAACCCACAAGATGATGCTGGAACACTATCAGCAAACCAAGAACCTGTTGGTCAGCTACTCCGAGGATAAGCTAGGCTTCTTCTAAGCCTGCCGTATAGGTCGCGCTCTCTGCTGCTTACGCGCCCGCGACGGACTTGTGATCCTGGACAAAACTTGCATGGCGCGCCCTGCGTACCATGCCAGCAGTCGTCGCTACCCGCGGCGCGCTGAACCGACAGAAAAGGATAGTTAATGAGCACCTCTACCTTCTTTATCCCAGCCGTCAACATGATGGGCGAAGGCAGTCTGCAAGAGGCCATGACGGCCATTCGCGGTTACGGTTTTCGCCATGCACTGATCGTGACCGATAAGCCCTGTCCCGTGCTGGTGTGGCGACCAAAGTGGCCGAATTACTGCGCCAGCAAAATCTGCAAGCCACCATTTTTGATGGTGCCAAGCCCAATCCGACCGTCGGCAATGTGGAAGCTTGGCCGTGTTGCGCGAAAACGGCTGCGACTGCGTGATTTCACTCGGCGGCGGTTCGCCGCATGACTGTGCCAAGGGGATTGCGCTGGTAGCCACCAATGGCGGCCATATCGGCGATTATGAAGGGGTGGACAAGTCCGCCAAGCCGCAGTTGCCGCTGATCGCGATCAATACCACGGCGGGCACGGCCAGCGAGATGACCCGGTTCTGCATCATTACCGATGAATCGCGCCACATCAAAATGGCCATTGTCGACCGTAACGTCACGCCGATGTTGTCGGTCAATGATCCGACCCTGATGCTGGCCAAACCGCTTAAGCACTGACGGCCGCTACCGGCATGGATGCACTGACGCACGCCGTGGAAGCCTACGTTTCCACCGCCGCTACCCCGATTACCGATGCCTGCGCGCTCAAAGCGGTCGCGCTGATTTCGGCCAACCTGCGTGCCGCCGTGAAGAACGGTCAGGATCTGCACGCCCGTGAGCAAATGGCCTATGCCCAGTTCCCTGTGCATGGCGTTTAACAATGCGTCGCTTGGTTATGTGCATGCCATGGCGCACCAGCTGGGCGGTTTCTACGACCTGCCGCATGGCGTGTGCAATGCCGTGTTGCTGCCGCACGTGGAAGCGTTCAATGCCGAAACCTCCGCCGCGCGTCTGGCTGACGTGGCCCGCGCCATGGGCGTGAACGTGGCTGGCCTGACCGATGCCGATGCCGCAGAAGCCTGCCTGAACGCCATTCGCCTGTTGTCGGCTGATATCGGTATCCCTGCAGGCCTGACTGAACTGGGCGTCAAGACCAGTGACATTCCTACGTTGGCCGAAAACGCACTGCGTGATGCCTGCGGCCTGACTAACCCGCGCAAGGCAAGCCAGGCCGATATCGAAGCCATCTTCCAGAACGCGTTGTAACCTTTGTTGTGACCCTCCAGTACCCTCTGTGGGTACACCCGTTTGACCGCCCTTCGGGGCGGTTTTTTTTCGCGGCACGCCTTTGGTGAAGGTGGTGATGCCCCAACGCGCTTGCCGCACCGTCCACATGATGTGCTGGCCGTGAGCCGTGCTCGTGTCAGTGCCATGCTGACGTCGTAAACGGCGATCCGTCTGACGGTTTGTCGGATCGGCTGGCCGTTGGGGGATAGAACGTAGTGCTGCTGGGGTGAGGAAATTAAGAGCATCTCCTCGCCATAGGTAGCATGCAAAACGACCTCGCCAAACAATTTGTAATTTATTTAATGTTTTACGTTATTTATCTACGTAATTATTGCGTTACCGTACGGGTGGTTTCACAGTTCGGCCCACATGCGCAGCAGGTTGTGATAGCTGGCGGTTAGAGTCACCAGCTCCTCGGTATCGCCGTGTTGCTGGCGCAAGCGGGAAATGGCCATGTCCATGTCAAACAGCAAGGTGCGCCGGGCATCATCGCGGACCATGCTCTGGGTCCAGAAAAACGAGGCCAGCCGGGCGCCCCGCGTTACCGGTTCTACCCGGTGCAGGCTGGTGGCCGGGTACAGCACCATGTCGCCGGCGGGCAGTTTGACGCTGTGTAAGCCGTAGGCATCTTCCACCACCAGTTCGCCGCCGTCGTACTCGTCCGGCTGGCTGAAAAACAGCGTGCACGAGACATCCGTACGGACCCAGCTGCCGTCAAACGGATGCGAACGTACGGCGTTATCCACATGGTTGCCAAAATCCATGCCGCCCTGATAGCAATTGAACAGCGGAGGGAAAACCGTTTTCGGCAGCGCAGCAGAGAAAAACTGGCTATTGCGTTTGAGTGCCGCCTCCACCATGGCCTGCAGCTCGCGTGCCGTTTGCTGTTGTTGTGGCAATTGTAGGTTGCGTTTGACTTGCGCCGATTGGGTTCCGGCCGTCAGGCGGCCATCGGCCCAATCGGCCTGACTCAACAGACGGCGGCCGTGCGCCAGTTCTTCCTGAGTTAAAACATTGGGAATATGTAACAGCATGGGGAATCCTTGTTCTTGATCATCGATGGCCCACGACGAGCTGTGCAGCCCGTCGTGGGGGCTTTCGGCCAACCTTCCGTTGGATGTCGCGGCTGATTTAGTACTTCAGCCCTACGGTCAGCTGCGCTTCACGCGGGGTGCCCAGCGTGGCGTGCCCGCCGTAGGCGCCGTCGTAATAGGTCTTGTTGGTCAGGTTGTAGAGATTGAGTTGCAGCCGGTAGTGCCTGGTTTCATAACTCAGCATGGCGTTGGCAACCGTGTAGGACGGCAGGTAGTTGCTGTTGGTCTCGTTGGCGTAGCGCTTGCCAACATAGGTCGCGCCGATGCCGCCGGTAATCCCGTCGGTAAAGCGATAGGTGGTCCACACATTGGCGGTGGCGCGTGGCGTGTAACGCGGCATCTTGCCTTCGGTGCCGGTCTGCCCCAGTGCCGGTGGTGCCGCCTTGTCGATTTTGGAGTCCATCAGCGTGACGCCCGCCGATAGTTCCCAGCGCTCGGTCAGGCGGCCATTGCCTTCCAGTTCCAGCCCCGGGTGTGGCGTTTGCCGGAGAGTACCACCACGCTGGTGTCGTCCGGGTCGGTATTGCGCTCGTTGGTTTTTTCGATCCGGAACAGCGCCGCGCGCAGGCTGGCATCGCCATCCAGCACATCCCATTTGGCACCCACTTCAATGTTGCGGTTCTTTTCCGGGTCGACCTTGCTGGTTCCCTTGTCCAGCGCGTAGGTCTCGCCAGACGGATTGAACGACGTGCCATAGCTGGCGTAATACGACTGGACAAAATCCGGTTGCCAGATCAGCCCGCCGCGCCAGCTCCATACCCGGTCAGTGCGCGACAGATCATAAGTGTTGTTGCCATTGACCGAGCCGTCGCGGTTATAGCCATGGGTGCTGTAGTCGCCGGAAAAGCGGTCAAAGCGGGTGCCAAACACGGCTTTCCACCGGGGATTCAGTTCCAGCGTATCCATCGCATACACGCCAATATTGTTGGCATCAAACGTGGTGTTGCTGGTGCGATAGCGTGACAGGTTGACCGGGTCGGCTGCATTCGGGTTGCCCACCGTAGTGGTCGGTACTGTGCCGTACAGCGCGTAGCGGCTGGTGTCCGACTGTTCGTAGCTCAGTTCCAGCCCGCTCAAGAGCGTGTGTTTGATCGCGCCGGTGGTAAAGCTTTGCGTCAGGTCGGTCTGGTTGTTCCATGACTGGTCCGCGCCGCTGCGCAGCGGTTTGCTGCGGCGCATGATGCTGTCGGCGCTCAGGTTGTTGGAACTGGCCGGGCGTGGGGCGGTTGGGTTCACATCGCGCCAGAAGCGGTTGTAGCGCAACTGGTTGGTCAGTTCGGTGCCATCGCCAAAGTCGTGGCTCAGTTTGGCGGTCACGATGTCGGCCGAAGTCTTTTCGTAGTCGCTATCCAGCCCGTAAAACCTGTCGCGTGCCACATTCAGTGGTTGGTGGGTATTGGCGTTATACGGCACGCCATAGTCCGGCACGTTGTCTTCTTCCTGGTGGAAGTAAGACAGGGTCAGCGTGGTGGGTTCTCCCAGCCCAAATGCCACCGATGGTGCCACGCCCCAGCGGGTATTTTTGGCCGCGCCACGGTCGCTGCCATCGTGGGTGTCCATCAGGTTGAGGCGAACGGCGGAGTGTTCGCCGGTCATCTGGTTGATGTCAGCCGTCACGCGCTGATAATCATGCGTACCCGTGGTAAAGTCGGCTTCCAGCTTGTCGTTTAACAGGGGAGATTTGCTCACCTGATTGACCACCCCGCCGGTCGAGCCGCGCCCAAACAACATTGAGCTGGCACCCTTCAACACCTCCACGCGCTCATCATTAAAGGCATCGCGGTTGTACTGGCCGATGTCGCGCATGCCGTCGCGGTAGGTATCGGTTGCCGCAGAGAAGCCGCGGATGACCACCTGATCGCCGGTGCGTCCGCCTTCTCCTGCCGCAAAGGTAATGCCCGGCACGTTGCGCAATGCCTCTTTCATGGTGGCGGCGCCCTGATCCTGCATCAGTTGCTGGTTGACCACCGAAACCGATTGCGGGATGTCGCGCAGCTTCTGTTTGATCTTGCCAATGGTGGACGTCTCCGTCTTGTAGGTTCCCCGTACCGGGGCATCACCTTCCACGGTGACGGTATCCAGCGTCTGGGTGCTCTCGCTGCGGCCGGTGGCCGGGCTGAGTGCCACGGCCAGCATGCCCGCCGCCACGCTGGCCGGTAGCTTGTGCTGCCCCAGATACTCGGAGCGCATCAGGCGATTTTTCATGGTGTCCTCTTTATGGTGTGTGGTTGTGTCAAACACGGTTGTGAAGGTGCACCTGTCCCGGGACGTTGCTCGCGCGCGCAGCCGTCCCCGCACACTGGTGGGCAGTGTGTTATTGGCAGACAGGAGGGGAGGGGCGGAAACCGTTATGTCCCGCCCCGGAAACGGCAGGCGGCGCTAAGGCGCGGTGGTGACAAAGCCGATACGGCTGATACCGCTACGCTGCGCGGTGGCCAGCGCCTGCGCCACGCTGTCATAGCGCAGGGATTTGTCTGCTTGCAGCGCCAGCTCCACATTCGGTTCGCGGGATACGGCCGCCGCAAAGCGCGGGCCCAATTCGTCGCGGCTCACCGGCTGACCATCCCAGTAATGCTGACCTCTGGCATCAATCGCCAGCCGGATCTGGCGTCTTAAGCGGTTGTGCTGTGCTGGAGGCTGCCTGTGGCAAATCCACGCGCACCTGCTGGGTGAGTAGCGGCGTAGTAATGATGAACACCACCAGCAGCACCAGCATCACGTCCACCAGCGGCGTGGTATTGATCTCTGCCATTGGCGTGCCCGTGCCGCGGTCAAAACTACCGAACGCCATGTGCGTGCTCCGGTTGGGTCAGTAACTGGGCGTGTAGATCGTGGGCAAAATGATCCAGTTGCTGTGCCAGCAGACGCTGGGCGCGCGTCAGCGCGTTATAGGCCAGTACCGCCGGAATCGCCGCGGCCAGCCCGGCCGCCGTGGCAATCAGGGCTTCGCCAATCGGGCTACCGTGGCGATGTTGACCTGTCCAGACAGGCCGATCGACGTCAGTGCGTGATAAATCCCCCATACTGTGCCAAACAGGCCGATGAACGGGGCGGTAGAGCCCACCGAAGCCAGTAGTGTCATGCCGGTTTCCTGACGCGCGGTCTCCTGTGCCGGGGACTGGCGGATGGCGCGGGTGAGAAACTCGTTGAGCGGGCAGGTCTTGCCCAGTGAGTGCTCGGCATGTCGCTGGTGGTGGCGTAAGGCTTCCAGCCCTTCTCGCGTTAGTTGGGCAATCGGCGCGCTCGACCGGGCAATGGCCTGTTCGGCTTCCTGCCAGTTACTGGCGGCCCAGACCGCGTTTTCGGCCAACCTGTTGGCTCGCCGGGTGCGCAGCGTCTGGATGCCGCGCAACAGAATCAGATACCGGGTAGCCAGAGACATCAAAACCAGCAGGCTGAAGGTGATCATCAGGACCACATCGCCTTGTTCAAATACAGTCAGCAGTTTCATGATGGGCGTACAGCTTTCAGGGAAAATTCAACAGGAACAATAAAGGTATAAGGAATGGCCTCATCGCCTTGGCGCGCCGGGACAAATTTCCAGCGGCGCACAGCGGTCAGTGCCGCCCGGTCCAGCCGCGGAAAACCACTGCTCTGCGCCAGCTCGACCACACTCGGCCAACCCTGTGCGCTTACCTGCACCCGCAGGCGCACGGTGCCCTGTTCCGCCAGTTCCAGCGATAACGGCGGATAGAGCGGCTTGGGGTTGTTCAGATAACCACCGCGATACAGTGGCTCATGCACTGTGGCGGTACTGGTCTGGCGTGGGCCACCGCTGGCCGCGGAGGGTGGGTTATCCGCTAATGGGTGGCCATCACCTTCGTTGCTGCTGGCGGGTGCGGGCTTGGCATGGGGTGAAGTCGCCTGTTCGGACGGCGCTGATAGCGTAACCGGTGCGGTTGTGCTGGCTTGCCGACGCCCTGGTCGGCGTTTGTCGTGTTACCGGGTGCGGGGTGGCCGTTGTGCTGTCGGGCTGAGACTGTTCCGTGCTCGTCAGCGTCATCATTGGCAGGCTGGCCAAGCGCGGCGGCTGGATCGGCGTTGGCGTGAGCAGATAGCCGCTCACCGCCAGTGCCGCCAGCAGATGCAAGGCGCCACTGCTCGCTAGTGCTGCGGTAGGCAAGGAAGGTCGAAAGGGTCGAGGTTGCGTGTCCATTCATTTATGGTAATGCAAATCATTATCATTAACAATAATTTTCGAAGGACGGTTATTCCCTGAGGTTTTGCTCGGTGGATCACTTGTAATTACCGGCTCTGCCTTGATATTGACAGCGCGGATCTGCTGCGGAGCAGACCAGTTCAAGGATGGAAACAGCACATGCAGCAGTTTGATGGTACGACTATAGTTTCTGTGCGACGCGGCTCACGCGTGGCGCTGGGTGGGGATGGCCAGGTTACGCTGGGCAATATTGTCATCAAGGCGACTGCCCGCAAGATTCGCCGCTTGTATCACGACAAAGTGCTGGCTGGTTTTGCCGGTGGCACGGCCGATGCCTTTACCCTGTTCGAACGCTTCGAAGCCAAGCTGGAAAAGCATCAGGGGCATCTGGTGCGCTCGGCGGTGGAGTTGGCCAAAGACTGGCGTACCGATCGCATGCTGCGCCGCCCGGAAGCGATGCTGATCGTGGCCGACCACGAAAGCACGCTCATCATCACCGGTAACGGCGATGTACTGGAGCCGGAGCAGGGCATCGCCGCCATCGGCTCCGGTGGCGCCTTCGCGCAGTCTGCCGCGCGTGCACTGTTCGAGAATACCGAACTCGATCCCGAAGTGATCGTGAAAAAGTCGCTGGAAATCGCCGGTGACATCTGTATCTACACCAACCAGAATCATCTGATCGAAACGCTGGGTTGATCCCGCACACCAGATCAAACGCCGGGTTGGCCGAAGCGCAAGCGTACATTCGGCCAACTTGGTTCGGAGGTTTCCCATGACACAAATGACCCCACAAGAAATTGTTCACGAACTGAACAAACACATCATCGGCCAGGACGCCGCCAAGCGTGCCGTGGCCATCGCCCTGCGTAACCGCTGGCGTCGTCAGCAGGTGGACGAGCCGCTGCGTAGCGAAATCACTCCCAAGAATATTCTGATGATCGGCCCCACCGGCGTGGGCAAGACCGAAATCGCCCGCCGTCTGGCCAAATTGTCCGGTGCGCCGTTTATCAAGGTCGAGGCCACCAAGTTTACCGAGGTCGGCTATGTTGGCCGCGATGTGGACACCATCATCCGCGACTTGATGGAAGTGGCGATCAAGGAAACGCGCGATGCCGCGATCAAGCGTAATCGCACCCGCGCCGAAGATGCAGCAGAGGACCGTATTCTCGACGTGCTGCTGCCGCTTACGTAGCCATGCCGGTTTCTTTGGTGGCGAGCTGCCGAAACGGCCAAGCCGGAGGACGGCGCCACCCGCCAGAAATTCCGCAAGATGCTGCGCGAGGGTAAGCTGGACGACAAGGAAATCGAGATCGACGTTGCTGCTCCGCAAAGCAAGATGGAAATCTTTGCCCCGCCGGGTATGGAAGATTTCTCCAGCCAATTGCAGAGCATGTTCCAGGGCATGAACGCTTAAGCAAAACCAAGGCCGCCAAGCTGAAGGTGGCCGAGGCATTCAAGCTGTTGATCGACGAGGAAGCCGCCAAACTGGTCAGCGAAGACGATATCAAGGCCGAAGCACTGAAGAACGTCGAGCAAAACGGCATTGTCTTCCGGATGAAATCGATAAGGTTACCAGCCGTTCGGAAGGCAGTGGCGCCGACGTATCACGCGCCGGCGTGCAGCGCGACCTGCTGCCTTTGGTGGAAGGCACCACCGTTTCTACCAAATACGGCATGGTCAAGACGGATCACATCTTGTTTATCGCTTCCGGCGCCTTCCAGTTGTCCAAACCATCCGACCTGATCCCGGAACTGCAAGGGCGCCTGCCGATCCGCGTCGAGCTGTCATCGTTGTCGGTGGATGACTTCAAGCAAATCCTCACCAGTACCGATGCCTGCCTGACCCGTCAGTATCAGGCATTGCTGGAAACCGAAGGAGTTGAGCTGGTGTTTGCCGAATCCGGCATTCAAAGGTTGGCCGAAATCGCCCGGCAGGTAAACGAAAAGACCGAAAACATCGGCGCCCGTCGGTTGTATACCGTCATGGAAAAACTGCTGGAAGAAGTGTCCTTCTCCACCACCGCAGGCCAAGTGGAAATCGACAGTGCCTACGTCGACAGCAAGCTGGACCTGCTGTCGCAGCGTGAGGACCGGCGCGCTACGTCCTTTAACTGGCCTGCCCAACATTACCTATATATAGATGCGGCAGTCAGCGCCACGTTGATTCGTCCGTTCGCTGACTAAAAAGCCCCGATAACGGGGCTTTTTTCTTGTCTGGCGCGATGCCCGGATATGAAGGCATATGCCTCTTGTGAAATGAGCCCAATCATTTGCCGAAACCCTAAATGGATAAGTAGATGAATAACAGCAGGTTAGGGTGTGGTCGGGTAATTGTATTGAAATAATTGGCCAGAAAGTGTTGACGGGATTGGCCGGGGTGGGTATAGTTCGCCTCCTCAGCTGACGACGCAACGGAAACGAAGCGGTTGGCACCGATCTTTAACAGAAAGAATAACCGATAGGTGTGAGTGCTTGGTAGAAGCCAACACTTGCACTGCAAGAGACAGAAATACTTGTTTTATTTCTTTGATCTTGCGTGCCAGAAATTTGCTAAGAGATTGAACTGAAGAGTTTGATCCTGGCTCAGATTGAACGCTGGCGGCATGCTTTACACATGCAAGTCGAACGGCAGCACGGGAGCTTGCTCCTGGTGGCGAGTGGCGAACGGGTGAGTAATGCGTCGGAACGTGCCGAGTAATGGGGGATAACGCTTCGAAAGGAGTGCTAATACCGCATACGCTCTGAGGAGGAAAGCGGGGGACCTTCGGGCCTCGCGTTATTCGAGCGGCCGACGTCGGATTAGCTAGTTGGTGGGGTAAAGGCTTACCAAGGCGACGATCCGTAGCGGGTCTGAGAGGATGATCCGCCACACTGGGACTGAGACACGGCCCAGACTCCTACGGGAGGCAGCAGTGGGGAATTTTGGACAATGGGGGCAACCCTGATCCAGCCATGCCGCGTGTCTGAAGAAGGCCTTCGGGTTGTAAAGGACTTTTGTCAGGGAGGAAATCCTGAGCGTTAATAGCGTTTGGGGATGACAGTACCTGAAGAATAAGCACCGGCTAACTACGTGCCAGCAGCCGCGGTAATACGTAGGGTGCGAGCGTTAATCGGAATTACTGGGCGTAAAGCGTGCGCAGGCGGTTGTGCAAGTCTGATGTGAAAGCCCCGGGCTTAACCCGGGAACGGCATTGGAGACTGCACGACTAGAGTACGTCAGAGGGGGGTAGAATTCCACGTGTAGCAGTGAAATGCGTAGAGATGTGGAGGAATACCGATGGCGAAGGCAGCCCCCGGGATGATACTGACGCTCATGCACGAAAGCGTGGGGAGCAAACAGGATTAGATACCCGGTAGTCCACGCCCTAAACGATGTCAATTAGCTGTTGGGGGTTTGAATCCTTGGTAGCGTAGCTAACGCGTGAAATTGACCGCCCGGGAGTACGGCCGCAAGGTTAAAACTCAAAGGAATTGACGGGGACCCGCACAAGCGGTGGATGATGTGGATTAATTCGATGCAACGCGAAAAACCTTACCTGCTCTTGACATGTACCGAACCTCTGAGAGATTAGAGGGTGCCCGAAAGGGAGCGGTAACACAGGTGCTGCATGGCTGTCGTCAGCTCGTGTCGTGAGATGTTGGGTTAAGTCCCGCAACGAGCGCAACCCTTGTCATTAGTTGCCATCATTAAGTTGGGCACTCTAATGAGACTGCCGGTGACAAACCGGAGGAAGGTGGGGATGACGTCAAGTCCTCATGGCCCTTATGAGCAGGGCTTCACACGTCATACAATGGTCGGTACAGAGGGTTGCCAAGCCGCGAGGTGGAGCTAATCTCAGAAAACCGATCGTAGTCCGGATCGCACTCTGCAACTCGAGTGCGTGAAGTCGGAATCGCTAGTAATCGCAGATCAGCATGCTGCGGTGAATACGTTCCCGGGTCTTGTACACACCGCCCGTCACACCATGGGAGTGGGGGATACCAGAAGTGGCTAGGATAACCTTCGGGGGTCCGGTTACCACGGTATGCTTCATGACTGGGGTGAAGTCGTAACAAGGTAGCCGTAGGGGAACCTGCGGCTGGATCACCTCCTTTCTAGAGAAAGGCGGAAGCCGAGTACTCACAACCTATCGGTTGTTCTGGAAGTTAAGGGCATGGAGTTTAGCCGGAAGGCGAGACGCCATCGTCAACTGGGTTTGTAGCTCAGCTGGTTAGAGCACCGTCTTGATAAGGCGGGGGTCGTTGGTTCGAGTCCAACCAGACCCACCATTTGACCTGTTGGGGGATTAGCTCAGTTGGGAGAGCACCTGCTTTGCAAGCAGGGGGTCGTCGGTTCGATCCCGTCATCCTCCACCACTCAGCCCAAACAAAAGCGCATCGTCGAGAGGCGGTGAATTTTTGTTTGCGTTGACAGACCGCAAGGTCGTACGCTCGATCTTTAACAAACTGAAGAAGCCGAATTAACAAGACGGCAAGAAGGAAAACGGAGTTAAGTCTTCGTTGGAAAGCTTGTCGACTTTGGGTAATTTGATTGTATCGATGTCATGTCGCCATATCAAAAGGGGCGGTGTGACATGTCGCACAAACACAGCCTGTTGTGGAAGTAACCAGGTTACTGAAATGATAGGGTCAAGCGACTAAGTGCATCTGGTGGATGCCTTGGCGATCACAGGCGATGAAGGACGTGTAAGCCTGCGAAAAGCGCGGGGGAGCTGGCAATAGAGCTTTGATCCCGCGATATCCGAATGGGGAAACCCACCTAGCAATAGGTATCCCTGACTGAATACATAGGTCAGTGGAAGCGAACCGAGTGAACTGAAACATCTAAGTAACTCGAGGAAAAGAAATCAACCGAGATTCCGTCAGTAGTGGCGAGCGAACGCGGAACAGCCTGTACTCTTTATGACTTGGCTTAGTCGAAGGCTCTGGAAAGTGCCACCGTAGTGGGTGATAGTCCCGTAGACGAAAAGCCATGGCAAGAACTAAGTGTACGAAAAGTAAGGCGGGACACGCGAAATCCTGTCCGAAGATGGGGGGACCATCCTCCAAGGCTAAATACTCGTGATCGACCGATAGTGAACCAGTACCGTGAGGGAAAGGCGAAAAGAACCCCGGGAGGGGAGTGAAATAGAACCTGAAACCGGATGCATACAAACAGTGGGAGCCTCGCAAGGGGTGACTGCGTACCTTTTGTATAATGGGTCAGCGACTTACATTCAGTGGCAAGCTTAACCGAATAGGGGAGGCGTAGGGAAACCGAGTCCGAATAGGGCGTCTTAGTCGCTGGGTGTAGACCCGAAACCGAGTGATCTATCCATGGCCGGGATGAAGGTGCGGTAACACGCACTGGAGGTCCGAACCCACTAATGTTGCAAAATTAGGGGATGAGCTGTGGATAGGGGTGAAAGGCTAAACAAACTCGGAGATAGCTGGTTCTCCCCGAAAACTATTTAGGTAGTGCCTCATGTATCACTTCCGGGGGTAAAGCACTGTTATGGCTAGGGGGTCATTGCGATTTACCAAACCATGGCAAACTCTGAATACCGGAAAGTGCAAGCATGGGAGACAGACGGTGGGTGCTAACGTCCATCGTCAAGAGGGAAACAACCCAGACCGCCAGCTAAGGTCCCAAATGATAAGCTAAGTGGTAAACGAGGTGGGAAGGCCTAGACAGCCGGGATGTTGGCTTAGAAGCAGCCATCATTTAAAGAAAGCGTAATAGCTCACTGGTCGAGTCGTCCTGCGCGGAAGATGTAACGGGGCTCAAGCTTATAACCGAAGCTGCGGATGCACAGTTTACTGTGCGTGGTAGGGGAGCGTTCTGTAGGTCTGTGAAGGTGTGTCGTAAGGCATGCTGGAGATATCAGAAGTGCGAATGCTGACATGAGTAGCGATAAAGCGGGTGAAAAGCCCGCTCGCCGAAAGCCCAAGGTTTCCTACGCAACGTTCATCGGCGTAGGGTGAGTCGGCCCCTAAGGCGAGGCTGAAAAGCGTAGTCGATGGGAAACGGGTTAAAATTCCCGTACTTTCGTATAGTGCGATGTGGGGACGGAGAAGGTTAGGTCAGCCGGTGTTGGATGCCCTGGTTCAAGCCGGTAGGCTGGAGAGGTAGGCAAATCCGCCTCTCCTTAAGGCCGAGACGTGATAACGAGGATCTACGGATCTGAAGTGACTGATACCACGCTTCCGGGAAAAGCCACTAAGCTTCAGCTATACGAGAACCGTACCGCAAACCGACACAGGTGGGCAGGATGAAAATTCTAAGGCGCTTGAGAGAACTCAGGAGAAGGAACTCGGCAAATTGATACCGTAACTTCGGGAGAAGGTATGCCTGTTGTGGTGTAAACCCTTGCGGTTGAAGCTACGACAGGTCGCAGAGAATCGGTGGCTGCGACTGTTTAACAAAAACACAGCACTCTGCCAACACGAAAGTGGACGTATAGGGTGTGACGCCTGCCCGGTGCCGGAAGGTTAAGTGATGGGGTGCAAGCTCTTGATCGAAGCCCCGGTAAACGGCGGCCGTAACTATAACGGTCCTAAGGTAGCGAAATTCCTTGTCGGGTAAGTTCCGACCCGCACGAATGGCGTAACGATGGCCACACTGTCTCCTCCTGAGACTCAGCGAAGTTGAAGTGTTTGTGAAGATGCAATCTACCCGCTGCTAGACGGAAAGACCCCGTGAACCTTTACTGTAGCTTTGCATTGGACTTTGAAGTGGTTTGTGTAGGATAGGTGGGAGGCTTAGAAGCCGGGACGCTAGTTCTGGTGGAGCCAACCTTGAAATACCACCCTGACCCCTTTGAGGTTCTAACTTTGGTCCGTTATCCGGATCGGGGACAGTGCATGGTAGGCAGTTTGACTGGGGCGGTCTCCTCCCAAAGTGTAACGGAGGAGTTCGAAGGTTACCTAGGTACGGTCGGAAATCGTGCTGATAGTGCAATGGCAAAAGGTAGCTTAACTGCGAGACCGACAAGTCGAGCAGGTGCGAAAGCAGGACATAGTGATCCGGTGGTTCTGAATGGAAGGGCCATCGCTCAACGGATAAAAGGTACTCCGGGGATAACAGGCTGATTCCGCCCAAGAGTTCACATCGACGGCGGAGTTTGGCACCTCGATGTCGGCTCATCACATCCTGGGGCTGTAGCCGGTCCCAAGGGTATGGCTGTTCGCCATTTAAAGTGGTACGTGAGCTGGGTTCAAAACGTCGTGAGACAGTTTGGTCCCTATCTGCAGTGGGCGTTGGAAGTTTGACGGGGGCTGCTCCTAGTACGAGAGGACCGGAGTGGACGAACCTCTGGTGTACCGGTTGTCACGCCAGTGGCATTGCCGGGTAGCTAAGTTCGGAAGAGATAACCGCTGAAAGCATCTAAGCGGGAAACTCGCCTGAAGATGAGACTTCCCTGAGGGCTTGACCCTCCTGAAGAGTCGTTCGAGACCGGGACGTTGATAGGTCGGGTGTGGAAGCGCTGTGAGGCGTGAAGCTAACCGATACTAATTGCTCGTGAGGCTTGATCCTATCATTTGAGTGGCTTGGGAAACCGAGCTGGCTGTAAATGTGCGACGTGCAATCAATTACCGAAATCATAAGTTAATTCAGGGTTGAGAGATCAACCCAAGGCTTCTTGCAGTTTGTTGACAGCTTATGTCTGGTGGCCATAGCGAGGTGGTCCCACGCCTTCCCATCCCGAACAGGACCGTGAAACGCCTTAGCGCCGATGATAGTGTGGCATTCGCCATGTGAAAGTAGGACACCGCCAGACTCCCCTTACGAAGCCCAGCTCAATCAGCTGGGCTTCTTGCTTTTCACACCGGCCACCGCGCCTTCTTCTCTGGCTCGAGCGTCGCGCCTTCCCGTGGCGACGCGCTTTGAGGATTCCTTGGTTTCTCCGGCTCCGCATCCTGTCCTGTCTTAATCCGTGAACAAGCGGTCCCTGCCCATGTTGAGCAAAGAAGAAGCTCCCTTTTCCCCTCACATACCGCTTAACGCACCAAGAAATTAGCCATTGATTTAATCACTTTCATTGCTTTGCATAAAAAATCTTATTCTGGAATATAATTGTTTGACATCCGGCAGATGCCGAGATGGCGGTATTTGGTATACCTACCAAACTCGTCAAAATTCTGTGATGCAGGAAGAAGGGTCGGGATATGAATCTCCGTCATGTATCGGCTGATATCAGTCCACGTGGGGCATTGGGTTTTACCTTGGTGGAACTGTTGGTGACGTTATCCGTTGCTGTGATTGTTTTGGCTATTGCCGTGCCGAGTTTTGCGGCATTGGTGGCGACCAATCGAGTTTCTGTGGAGGCCAACCGTCTGGTCGCCGGGCTTAACTATGCTCGCGCAGAAGCCGTACGACGCAATCAGCCGGTATACGTGTGTTCGGCCAACCTTAAGGATAATTTTGACGTGCAGGGGTGTCTGGATGCGGCAGTGTCGGGCCAGAAGAACTGGGGGGAAGGGCTATTACTGTATGCCGATGCCGCCAGTGGCGGAACAACGGCTAGCTATGATAGCAACGAGAGTGTCAAGGTCATTACCTTTCTCGGTGAAAATGGCAATAAGGCTGCCATCAATCTGGTGATGTCTACCTCTCCTGTTGGAACGACCAACCAGATAGCTTTTGGCAGTGACGGCCGATTGATGGATGGCAGCAATCGCAAGTTTCTGCTGCGTGATACGGCCAATTCGCTTTGTCGGGTGATTCTGATCAACGGTTCTGGTCGTGCTCAGGCATGTGATAGCGCCAGTGATAGTAGCTGCGGGGCGTGCTCATGAAGCGTGGGTCAGGGTTTACCTTGCTTGAGGTGTTGGTGTCTATTCTGGTTGTGGGAATCGG
Source organism: Paludibacterium denitrificans (assembly GCF_009707705.1). GTDB lineage: Bacteria > Pseudomonadota > Gammaproteobacteria > Burkholderiales > Chromobacteriaceae > Paludibacterium_A > Paludibacterium_A denitrificans. Next base: position 1,513,561 of record NZ_WLYX01000001.1, read on the forward strand.
GCTGCTTGCCTTGGCCGCCACGCAAGGGCGCTCCTTGAAGGCCGCGCGAGAGGCGGAAATGCAAGGTGTTGCCGCCATCTTTTCAGAGCAAATCGCCGATGCCATGCGGGCGAATAGCAGCGCTACCATCAATGCCAGTGGCAATGTCGCAGAAGACTGGTCGGGTTATGTCGAGTCTTCTTATAACGACCATAGTTCTGTTCCAACGACTAAATGTACGGCTACTGCCAGTGATACGGCCTGTACCAGTAGCGATATGGCGGCCTATGACCTGTACAAATTCAAGAGTGGCTTGGCATCGGCATTTAATGGTACGACGGTGCGCGCCATCGTTTGCCGGGATAGCTCTGCTTCCAGTTCCATCAGTTTTGATGATGACAAACTGGGGGGCTGTACCGGGGGAAGCAAGCTGATGATCCGTGTGGCCGGAAAGCGGCGCTGGAAAAATCGACAAACAGTGCTTTGGGCTCCAATGCTTAGCAATAACGCATCCGCAACGGCCACCAACAGCCGGGTGTATGGCTATGTTGTGCAGTTTGAACCATGAGGCTGGCGATGAAGAATGAGCGCGGTTTTACCCTGATCGAACTGATGATTGCCATGACGCTCAGTTTGATCATTCTGGGCGCCGTGGTGGCCGCCTATCTCAATAGCAAGCGCACTTACCGGTAATGAACGAACGCGTCAGTATGCAACAGGATGCGCGCATTGCCTTGATGCAAATTGCCCGTGATCTACGCATGGCTGGTAGCTATGGTTGCGCTACGCTGGATGCGACGAACACAGCTGCCTCCGCTGTGGTGACTGTCGATACCTCTGGGGTGGCATCTGCCGCGGTTTATCAGACCTTGCTGAGCCCTGCCAGTGGTACTTATGTGCCTTTTCAGAGTTATGCCGACAGCAGTGGTGGTGCGTGGTTAGGGGATCAAACGGCTTCTAGCGGAACTGATGTCCTTGCAGTGCAATATGGCCGTGGGACAGCGCAGGCTAATAGCGTGGTGGCGTCTACCGGCGTCGCTACTTTTTCCGCTCCGGCCAATCGCCAGCGGAGTTATACCGTAGGCCAGCATTATTGGGTGGCGTCCACGTGTCAGCGTATTCAGTTAAAAAGTAGTGCAGGCCTGGCATCCAGCGGGGTAACCGCCAGCCTTGGAGTGGATACTTCCGGTGCCGATATCATGGATTTTGTGTCCCGTGCCTATTTTGTGAATGCCAGCAATGCCTTGGTCATGACGGAGCTCGGTCAGTCGGGCTCGCTGGTGGGGCCGAGCGAGCTCATTTCCCGTGTGACCGGGTTTACCGTGGAATATGGGGAGATTAAAGATGCTGACCGTGCTGGCTGCCTCGTGACTTATCGTAAACGTTCATCGGTAAGCAACTGGCGTAATGTTTCGACGGTACGCATCACGTTATCGGTTCAGAGCCGGAACCAAGTGCCGCTGGCGTCCACGGGGGTTAATGGTTTCCTGACACAAACCTATCAGACCACGGCCGCGATTCGGGGTAAGCAATGCTACAAGAGCAGTTAATTCCACTTCGTAAGCAGCAAGGCGCTGCCTTGCTGGTGGCAGTAATCATGCTGATGGTGATTACCATTCTGGTGGTGTATGGCTCCCAGTCCTTACTGACCGAGCAGAAGGTGGCCAGTAATCAGAACGACAAGGCGATAGCGTTTCAGTTGGCCGAACTGGCGCTCAAATCTGGAGAGACGTATGTATCTACGAACAAGCCTTTATCTGGGTTTAGTGATGCTTGTAAGACGACTCCGTCGACGACGGGCTTATGCACCACCAGCGAGGTAGCCGGAGGTACCAATGCCCGGGAGAGGGCTAATGTGTTCACCGGCACCTATGCCAATATGGTTTCCCGCCAATGTACTTCATGCACGATTGGGTTTTCCGTATCACAACAGCCGCGTTACATCGTAGAACTCATTAATAGCAACTATACCGATCCGGTAACGGGTAATGCGGGTGTGGCGTTGTATCGAATTACTGCAAGAGCCCGGGGGCGTAGCTTGAATACTCAAGTCACGCTGCAAAGCTATTATGTGGTGTCGTAAAAGGCTTATGCCATGATGATGAATCGATTTGTTGTCGTATTGATTGGGTTGTGCTGGGCAATCCCTGCTGTGGCTACTTCACCATATCCGAGTATGCCGCTTTATCTAAACCAAAAGACAGTGAGACCCAATATTGCATTATTGGTTGATGACTCCGGCAGTATGAAGCAAGCTCCTAATGGACAGTCTGTTTCTACGTCAAACCCATCAAAGATCACTATAGCAAGAGGCGTTCTATCCGATCTTATTAATAATAATTGGGATATGGCTTATTGGGCACTTTTCCATTTTCAATATGGCGATTACTATTCTACTCGTCATGGCAGTGGGTATTATGCGCTTAGGTCAAGTCTGAAATTGGACGGATGGAGTGATCCTGATTCTGGTTCATCGGCTACGCAAAAAAGTGGCTTTATTAGTGATATTACAGCCACGGCAGACGGAACAGGTCTTACGGATTATCTCGGTACGCCAAGTGCTGGAGCTTTCTATAATTTGATGAAGTCTTTTGCTGGGAAAAATGGGTGGAATGGCCAGCCGAGCTACAAAGCCCCGCAAGACTATACTGGCTTGTCACCAATAAAATATACTTGCCAAAAAAACTTTGTTATTTTTATTTCTGATGGCTATCCAAATGACGAGGTGGTGAATGCCACAGAGAAAGATAAATATAATCAAGATGTTAAAATAAATGATTATTCCCCGGTGGGAGCAGTATTGCCTGCTGTTGGTGGATCGGTAGACACTAGATTAATTCGTTATGCAAGTTTTTATTATCAAAATGGCATTATTCCAAATGGGGTTGTTTCTGATCTGGAAGGTAATTTTTTTGATGCTTCCAATGCGCAGCCTATCACGACGTATACGATAGGATTCGGCTTGCCCAATACTGATGATGGTCAAAAAGTTCTGAATGCTACGGCGCAGGCTGGTGGAGGGTTAAGTTTTAACTCAAACGATTCTGTGTCGTTGACTAATTCGTTGAAAGCTATTATCAATAGTATTAAATCAGTGACGGCATCTAATGTTCCTATTGTGAGTAGTCAACCGACAAATCCAACGGAAGCATTTCAGGCGACGTTTTATTCTGGTGACTGGTCTGGGCAAATTAAGGCTTACAAGACCAAGTCAAATGGATTGGTGGACTTAAACAGCTCTATCCCTGTGTATTTTAATCAAGATTTACGTGCTACTACTATTTTCAGTAGTAAGGCTGGTGGTAATGGGGTTGGGGTAAATTTCACGGATATTCAGAATACGGTGGCAGGTGCAGATGGTAGTAAGCTAGCGGCTTATTTGGCTGGCGGCACACCAACTGGTTGGCGTGATCGCGCCGGTGATAAATCAAGTCCCGCTACGCTTGGCGACATTGTCGATTCGATGCCTATAGCATTTGGTGCTTCTTCTCCTGCTGGTTTTGCCGTAGGCTCCAATGATGGTATGTTGCATGTTTTTGGACGAAAGCTAGATAACTACACTGAGAGCTTTTCGTATATCCCTCGAGCTGTTCAGCCTAATTTAATGAGTCTTGGTAAGACAACCTATGGCAAAGCTGATCCTCATCTTTATTTTGTGAATGGCGCATTAACATTTAACAATGTTACCGGCGGTGATGATCAATTTGATAGTAAAGCATACTCCGTTTTGACTGGATCGTTGGCGCAGGGTGGGCAAGGCATTTTTGCTTTGGATATTAGTAAGACAGTTGCTAAACCTGCTGCGACAGATGCTTCGGATTTGTTTTCTGCATCAAATGTATTATGGGATCATACTTCCTCTGACACGAGTTTTACCAATCTTGGCTATACTTTTTCCAAACCGGTTGTGGCACAAGTCTATTTAGCCTGGGAAAAAAAAATGGGCCGTGATTACTGGTAATGGCTATGACTCGACCAGTAAGAAAACCAGTCTGATGGTGATTGACCTGAAAACGGGAGACAAGTTGTATGAAATTGATACGGATACTGCTTCTAATGGCTTGTCTTCCCCTGTTGTACTAGATAAGGACAGCGATAAGGTCGCTGATTATGTCTATGCCGGTGATCAGTCTGGTAATGTCTGGCGTTTTAAGTTACAGGCAAAAACTGATGCAACGACCAGTGCGACAAAATTTTTTACAACGCAGGGTAATCAGCCCGTGACTGGGGCGCCTGCTATTTATAAGATACCGGCTGGTGGTTATATGCTTTATGTTGGTTCAGGCAGAATGATTTATGAAAACACAACTGTAAATGACCGGACGACCACTTATGCGCAGTCTTTGTACGGTATTTATGATGATCTGACAAAGTCTAATCTTACCTATAGCAGCACCACCTTCATTCAAAATGGTGAAATTTCGACCAAAACAGGTGACACCGCTTCAATAGATGGCTCTACCACATCCTCCTCGGGTGCCAATAAGGGAGCGAGTGTTGATTTCCGTGAAACGACACCGATTACTCTTACTGATTCGATTGGACCTGGCGGGACCAAGTCTGGTTGGGTCTTCAATATGAATGCTACCAATGGTGAGCGGATGATTTATCAACCGATTGTGGCATTGGGTCGCCTGTATTTCACCACTCAGGTTCTGAAAGGTACGGATAAGGTTTGTAGTAATGTCAACCAGCAGTCCGGCTGGGTGATGGCGCTTGATCTGATGACGGGGGGGGCGCCGAGTTCACCTGCTTTTGATTTGAATGGTGATGGCAAGTTGAACAGCGCTGCGACTAGCCCGGATGGCGATGTGGTGACGTTTAGTGATGGCAAGACAAAAGCGCCAGCTGGTATTGATTACCACATCGGGATTCCTTCGGCGCTGGCGGTGACGTTTACCAAAACCGTGGTCAACTTGGGTGACTATTTGACAAGTGATTCCGGGCAGCTAGGCAGCTACCCTTATCCCTCTAGTACCAGTAGCAATGAGGTGCTGAATTTCCATGTTGGTGGCACAGGCGGTACTAATGGTAATGCGGCTGCCGGTAAGCTGTTGCCCTGGGGCCGTTGCCGGTGGTGGTCGGCGTATTGCCCGGCGTGAATTGTTCTAATGGCTGAGGATGAAATGAAATTCAACCATGGTTTTACCCTGATCGAATTGGTAATTACGGTGGCGATTATCGGCATTTTGTCTGCGATTGCCTATCCGTCTTATACCCAGTATGTCATTCGTACCAATCAGGCTCAGGCCAAGGCGAATCTGGTGGAGGATGCCCACTTCCCGGCGAGGTATTATGCAGAAAAAGGAACGTATGCCTCGGCAACGTTACCGATTACCCAGTCGCCGAGTGCTGGGACTTCGCTGTTTAATGTGGCGGCTAGTGGTGTATTGAGCGCTGATAGTTATGTACTGGTAGCGACTCCTGCGTCTGGTGTTAGCCAAGCTGGGACGGAATTAGTGTCAATCGATCAGGATGGTAATGTCCGGTACTGTCTTGTTTCTAGCCCGGTAGTTGCCATCTGTGATTACGGTGGGTGGGGATTGTTGAAAAGCCAGACCAAGTGGTCTGGCTTTTTTCTTGCAATTTATCCTGCGATGTGGAGTGGTGGCGCTAGCTTGAAAAGCTCAAATGGCTATCTATATTGAAATGTCATTATTTTTTGGCATTGATCATGAAGGGCTTTACGTTATTAAACCTGCTATTTGCTTTGCTACTGGTTGCGTTACTGCTGGGTTTGGCTTATCCCACCTATCAGACATACGTGGTCCGTGGGCACCATGCCAAGGTGAAAGCGATGCTGCTGGAAAACGCTCACTTTATGACGAGATGGTATGCGGAGCATGGTGGTTATCGTTTGGATTCGACCCATATGCCGAATTTGCCCCATACGCGTTATCCGGAGGAAGGTAGTACCTTGTTTCAGGTAGTTTTTGTTGCCAATAATGTAAAGGGCAATGACAAGCGTGATGAATTTACGATTCGTGCCACTCCGTCAAAAAATACGCTTGTTGCAGCCGAAACGCTGGAGATTGATCAGGATGGCAATATTCAGATTTGTCCGGTCGGAAAGCCGACAGCGGTGACCTGCCATCAGTAAGCGGGTTACTCCGCAGATTGGCGTCACGGCAAAGGAAGTGGCTGGATTGATGGTGTGATAACGAGCACGTGACTTGGTGTTTTTTCTTGTTCTGTTTGTACTCAGCGTTCTCCTGAAGTGTCCTGATTGTTCAATAATCTCGCTTACATACATTCTTGAATGTATGTAGAATGCGAACATACTAGAAATACTCTTTATGGTCGCCGCTTTGGCGCCGATCTTTACACACCGTCATTCCTACGGGGAGCTTCATGCCTACCAAGCCTCGCTTTCTTCCCCTCGTGCCGGTTATCGCTATGGCGGTAACGCTGGCTTTGAGCAGTTGTGGTCAGAACCAGCAAGGGGCCATGCCCAAGGCTGGTCCCGCTGAAGTAGGGGTTGTTACCCTGCAGCCGCAACGTGCGGCAATTACCCGCGAACTGCCTGCTCGTGTCTCTGCATTTACTGTGGCAGAAATCCGCCCGCAAGTGGGCGGGATTATCCTCAAGCGTCTGTTTACCGAAGGTAGTGAGGTAAAGCGTGGGCAGGTGCTGTACCAGATTAATCCAGAAACCTATCAGGCGGCTTACCAGACGGCGGCCGCTAACCCGGCCAAAGCGCAAGCAAACCTGACCGCCGCTGAGCTGAAAGCCAAGCGTTATTCCGAACTGGTCGAAATCAAGGCGATCAGCAAGCAGGATAACGATGACGCCCAGTCTGCGCTGTTGCAGGCACGGGCTAGTGTGGCATCCAGCAAGGCAGATCTCGAAACGGCGCGTATCAACCTCTCGTATACCCGTATTGTGTCGCCGGTTAGTGGTCGTATCGGCAAGTCCAGTGTAACGGCCGGGGCGCTGGTAACGGCTAATCAGGCGACGGCGTTGGCCACGGTGCAGCAGTTGTCGACCGTATATGTGGACATGACGCAGTCCAGTGCCGAGATGACGCGGTTGCGGCGTGATTTTGCCAATGGCGCGCTCAAAGGTGCGGGCAGCAAGGCGCAGGTGAAGCTGATTCTGGAAGACGGTTCGGAATACAGCAAACCGGGTGTGCTGGAGTTTGCCGATGTGACGGTCGATGCCTCAACCGGCATGGTGACGTTGCGCGCGGTATTCCCCAATCCGGCTGGTGAGTTGTTGCCGGGTATGTTTGTGCGGGCACGGCTGGAGCAGGGCGTTCGTGACAATGCCTTGTTGGTGCCGCAGCAGGCGGTAAGCCGCACACCGAAGGGTGAGCCGACGGTGATGGTGGTGGGCGCTGATAACAAGGTAGCCGCGCGGGTGATCAAGGCCAGCCAGACGGTGGGTGACAAGTGGCTGGTGGATGGTGGCCTGAAGAGTGGTGAGCGGGTAGTGGTAGAGGGCCTGCAGAAGATTCAGGAAGGTGCCGTTGTCAAAGTGGCACCGGCCAAACCTGCTGCCTCGGCTGCGCACTGACGAGGGGCTGTCATGTCAAAATTCTTTATTGATCGCCCGATTTTTGCCCGGGTGATTGCCATTGTCATCATGCTGGCGGGCCTGCTGGCGATTCGGACCTTGCCCGTGTCGCAGTATCCGGCCATTGCTCCGCCGCAGGTGGCGATTAACGCCACCTATCCCGGTGCTTCGGCCAAGACGGTGGAAGACAGTGTCACGCAGGTGATCGAGCAGAAAATGCAGGGGATTGACCACTTGCGTTATATGTCGTCCACCAGTGATGACAACGGCAGTGTCACCATTACCCTGACGTTTGATGCCGGTACCAACCCGGATATTGCGCAAGTACAGGTGCAAAACAAGCTGCAGGCGGCCATGTCCACCTTGCCAAGTGTGGTGCAGCAGCAAGGGATTACCGTGGTCAAATCCGCGCGTAACTTCCTGATGGTGCTGGGCTTTACCTCGCAAGACGGTTCGATGAGCAATACTGACCTCAGCGATTTTGTGGCATCCAGTCTGCAAGATACGTTGAGCCGGGTGCCGGGCGTGGGCGAGACGCAGTTGTTTGGTGCACAGTACGCCATGCGCATCTGGTTGAACCCGGATCAGCTCAATAGTTACAAGCTGACGGTGGCCGATGTGGTCACGGCGTTGCAGGCACAAAACACGCAAGTGTCGGCTGGCCAGCTGGGTGGCTTGCCTGCCGTGCCGGGGCAACAGCTCAATGCCACCATTGTGGCGCAGACCCGCTTGGAAAATGTTGACCAGTTCGGTCGCATTCTGCTCAAGGTCAACAGCGATGGTTCGCAGGTACGCCTGAAAGACGTAGCGCGCATCGAGTTGGGTTCGGACAACTACCGTACCAAGGCCTTGTTCAATGGCAAGCTACCGGTCTGGCCGTGAAGCTGGCCAGTGGTGCCAATGCGCTGGATACCGCTGCGGCAGTGCGGGCCAAGGTCAAGGAGATGGCGCCGTTCTTCCCCAAGGGCGTGCAGGCGATTTACCCGTATGACACCACGCCGTTTGTGCAGCTTTCCATCGAGGAAGTGGTGAAAACGCTGGTAGAAGCCATCGCGCTGGTGTTTGTGGTGATGTATGTGTTCCTGCAAAACTTCCGTGCCACGCTGATTCCGACCATTGCGGTGCCGGTGGTGTTGCTGGGGACGTTCGGGGTGATGTCGGCTACCGGCTTTTCCATCAATACGCTGACCATGTTTGGTATGGTGCTGGCGATTGGTTTGCTGGTGGATGATGCCATCGTGGTGGTGGAAAACGTCGAACGGGTGATGAGCGAAGAGGGCTTGTCGCCACGTGAAGCCACGCGCAAGTCGATGACTCAGATTACCGGCGCCCTGGTGGGGATTGCGCTGGTATTGGCGGCCGTGTTCGTGCCGATGGCGTTTTTTGGCGGCTCGACCGGGGTTATTTACCGCCAGTTCTCCATCACGGTAGTGTCGGCGATGGCGCTGTCGGTGCTGGTGGCGTTGGTCCTGACGCCCTGTGCGCGACCTTGCTCAAACCGATTCATAAGGGCGAATTGCATGAGCAGAAAGGCTTCTTTGGCTGGTTCAACCGTCAGTTTGATCGCAGCAGTGCGCGCTACCAGACGCTAGTTGGCCGAATGTTGCAGCGGACGATGCGTTACATGGTGATCTATGGCGTGATTATCGCGGCCATGACGGTGATGTTCCTGCGCTTGCCGACGTCGTTCCTGCCGGATGAAGATCAGGGCATTGTGTTTACCAGGTACAACCTGTTAAGCTGGGTGCCAGCAGTGAGCGTACCGATGGTGTGCTCAAGCAGGTGCGTGAGCATTTCCGGCGGACAAGGCCGTGAAGTCGATCTTTACCGTGTCCGGTTTCAGCTTTGCCGGTTCGGGCCAGAACATGGGCTTGGGCTTTGTGCAGCTGAAACCGTGGGACCAACGGCAGAGCCCGGACCTCAACATCAAGGCGGTAGCTGGCCGGGCCATGGGGGCGTTCTCGCAGATTCGTGATGCCATGGTGTTTGCCTTTGCGCCGTGCATGGTGATGGAACTGGGGAATGCCACCGGTTTTGACCTGCAGCTGCAGGACAAGGCCGGGGTAGGCCATGACCAGCTGATGGCCGCGCGTAACCAGCTGTTGGGGATGTCGATGAAGAACCCCAATTTGGTCGCCGTGCGCCCGAACGGCCTGAACGACGCGCCGCAGTATCGCCTCGATGTTGATCACGAGAAGGCAAATGCCTTGGGCGTGACGGTGGGGGATCTGAACAATACCCTGAGCGTGGCGTGGGGCGGCAGTTATGTGAATGACTTTATCGATCGCGGTCGGGTGAAGAAGGTATACATGCAGGCCGATGCGCCGTATCGCATGGCTCCGGAAGACCTCGCCAAGTGGTATGTGCGTAATGCTACCGGCAACATGGTGCCGTTCTCGGCCTTTGCCTCGTCGCACTGGGCCTACGGTTCGCCGCGGCTGGAGCGTTACAACGGCCAGCCGTCGACGGAAATCATGGGGCAGGCCGCGCCGGGCAAGAGTACCGGTCAGGCGATGGCCGAGATGGAAAACATGATCAAGCAGCTGCCTCCGGGCATTGGCTACGAATGGACCGGCCTGTCGTATGAAGAGCGGCTGTCCGGTGCGCAGGCGCCAGCGCTGTATGCCATCTCCATGCTGATTGTGTTCCTGTGTCTGGCGGCGTTGTACGAAAGCTGGTCGATTCCGTTCTCGGTGATGATGGTGGTGCCGCTGGGGGTGGTCGGTGCGCTGGCGGCGACCATGCTGCGTGGCTTGTCCAACGACGTTTATTTCGGTGGGCTTGTTGACCACCATCGGCCCGGCTGCCAAGAACGCCATTCTGATCGTGGAGTTTGCCAAGGAACAGCAGGAGCACGGCAAGGAGCTGATTGCTGCCACCATGGAAGCGGTGCGCATGCGTTTGCGCCCGATCCTGATGACTTCGCTGGCCTTTATCCCGGGTATCTTGCCACTGGTGTTGAGCCACGGCGCTTACTCCGGCAGCCAGAACGCGCTGGGTACCGGCGTGATGGGCGGGATGATCTCCGCCACCGTGTTGGCCATTTTCCGGTGCCGGTGTTCTTTGTGGTGGTGCGTCGCCGCTTCCCGCCGAAACCAAGGCCGCTTACCAGCCATCATTACAACAAGGAGGGACGCTGAGCATGCGCATCGTTCCCAAGAGTCTGACTGTGGCGCTGGCCGCTGCCCTGCTGGGTGGTTGCTCGCTGATTCCGGCCTACCAGCGCCCGGCGGCGCCGGTGGCTGCCAACTGGCCCACTGGCCCGGCCTATCAGCATGGCGCCAAGGTTGGCCGAAATGCCGAGCAGATCGCCCGGCAGGAGTTTTTTGCCGAGGAAAAACTGCGCAAGCTGATTGGCCTGGCGCTGGAAAACAACCGTGACCTGCGGGTGGCGGCACTGAATATCGAGGCCGCCCGGGCGCAGTACCAGATTGAGCGCGCCAACCTGTTCCCGGCGGTGAATGCTGCGGGCAGTGGCAGCAACATGCGGGTGCCGGTGAGCACCAGCACCACCGGCCATGAATACACCGCGCATACCTACTCGGCTACGCTCGGTTTTAGCGCCTATGAGCTGGATTTCTTTGGCCGCCTGCGCAGCCTGGAAGGAACAGGCGCTGGAGAATTATTTCTCGCTGGAGGAAACGCGGCGCAGCACGCAGATCTCGCTGGTGGCCGAAGTGGCCAACGCCTATCTGACCTTGCTGGCCGACCGCGAGCACCTGCAGCTGGCCAAGGATACGCTGCACTCGCAACAGGCGTCCTACCAGCTGACCCGCCAGAAGCTGCAGGCCGGTGCCGCGACCGAACTCGATTTGAGTGATGCCGATACCACGGTGCAGTCGGCGCGGGTGGATGTTGCCGGTTATACCAGTCAGGTGGCGCGTGATGAAAACGCGCTGACGCTGCTGGTGGGTGCGTCGATTCCGCCAGAGTTATTGCAGGATGCTTCGCTGACGCAGCAAAGCCATCTGACTGACCTGCCTCCCGGCTTGCCGTCAGAGTTGCTGCAACGCCGTCCGGATGTTCTCGCGGCGGAACACGACCTGAAGGCGGCCAATGCCAACATCGGCGCGGCACGGGCACGTTTCTTCCCCAGCATTTCGCTGACCGGCAGCTATGGCAGTGCCAGCAGCAAGCTGTCCGACCTGTTCAAGGGCGGTTCGGAAATGTGGTCGTTCGGACCGAGCATCAACCTGCCGATCTTCAACGCGGGCAGCCTTTCGGCCAACCTTGACGCCGCCAAGGTGGCACGCGAGATTGCCGTGGCCCGGTACGAGAAATCGATCCAGTCCGCCTTCCGCGAAGTGGCCGATGCGTTGGCCCAGCGGGGTACGTTGGCCGAACAGCTCAATGCCCAGCAAGCGCTGGTGCGTGCCAGTGAAAAGCGCTACACGCTGTCGCAGGCGCGGTTCCGTGTGGGTGTGGACAGCTACCTCACCTTGCTCGATGCCCAGCGCTCGTACTATTCCAGCTAAGCAAAGCCTGATCAGTACCCGGTTGTCGCGGGCGGCCAATCTGGTCACCTTGTACAAGGTACTGGGCGGCGGCTGGCAACAACCGGCTTCAGGCACCACGGCGGCGGCCAATTGAGCCTGTGCTATCTATCCCCCTGCTGCGGCAGGGGGATTTTTTCGCCCCGTTGCTAAACTGGTATGATGTGCCGCCCTCGCTGCGGGGCGAATTAACCGAGTGACTCCTACCATGTCTTTTGTACGCTGATGGCACGCAAAACCAAGCAAGAAGCCGAACAAACCCGGCAATTACTGATCGATACCGCCGAGCGGCTGTTCTGGGAAAAAGGCGTCAGCCGCACTTCGCTGGCGGATATCGCCACGGCTGCTGGCGTGACGCGCGGGGCGATCTACTGGCATTTTGCCAACAAGATCGACCTGTTCAATGCCATGTGCGACCGGATGCACTCGGCCTTTGAACATGCCGCCGCCTTGCTCGACCCCTCGGATGACATCTCCCCGGCGCGTCGGCTGTGGGAGCATTCTTGCAATATTCTGCTGACTGTCGGCACCAACCCGCAGGTCAGTCGCATTATCGGCATCCTCAGCCTGCGTTGTGAGTACGTGGGCGAAATGGCCAATGTGTTTGTGCTGGATCGCACCTGGTTTTCGTCCATTCTGGGGCGGCTGGAAAACACCCTGCGCGAGGCTGCCGAGATCGGCCAAGTGCGCGACGGCGTCAATCTGCATTGCGCCGCGCACAGCCTGCATGCCACGGTTTGCGGGCTGATGGATGCCCTGGTTGATCAACCCGGACGATATCGATTTGGCGGCGGATACACCGCAACTTTTAACCCCTTATTTTGCAGGGATTTTCCGCGATCAATGCTGGCTGGAAGCTACTGACGCCGCTTAAGAACTAGCGCTATACTTGCTACTATTTATTCCGCGCCCATTCGTCACGCATGCCCAGTGCCATCCGCATCGATCAGGTCAGCAAACAGTTTGGCGACCTGACCGCGCTAGATTCTGTCAGTTTCACCGTCGAACCCGGAGAATTCTTTGCCTTGCTTGGCCCCAACGGGGCGGGCAAAACCACGCTGATTTCCGCCATGGCTTAGGCCTGTCGCGCCCCAGTCGCGGCAGTATCCAGATCATGGGGCACGACGTGGTGACCGATTACCGCTCAGCGCGCATGAGCCTGGGCGTGGTGCCGCAGGAGCTGGTGTTCGACCCGTTCTTGTCGGTACGCGAAACGCTGCGTTTTCAGTCGGGCTATTTCGGCCTCACCCGTAACGATGACTGGATTGATGAATTACTGAGCAAGCTGGGGCTGGCCGACAAGGCTGAGGCCAATATGCGTGCGCTGTCTGGCGGCATGAAACGGCGGGTGATGGTGGCGCAGGCCCCGGTGCACCGTCCGCCGGTGATCGTGCTGGATGAACCGACCGCCGGGGTCGACGTGGAGCTGCGCCAGAGCCTGTGGGCGTTTGTGCAGGAACTGAACGCCGCTGGCCACACCATTGTGTTGACCACCCATTATCTGGAAGAGGCACAAACCCTGTGCAGCCGGATTGCCATGCTCAAACGCGGCAAGCTGGTGGCGCTGGAAACCAAGGACAAGCTGTTGTCGCACGGTGCCGGGCGTGAAGTGGCACTCAAGCTGTCGGCACCGCTGCCGGACACGCTGTTGCCGTTGAAGGTGCGTGAGGAAGACGGCTATCAGGTGCTGAGGTTGGCCGAAATCGCCGAACTGGAAGGCGTGCTGGCCACGTTGCGTACAGCCGGTGTGCGCATTGGCGAATTGAATGTGGTGGAAGTGGATCTGGAAAGCGTGTTTGTCAAAATGATGCACGGCAGGGAGCAGTAATGCAGGGGTTTCTCACGCTTTTCAAGAAAGAACTGGTGCGATTCTGGAAAGTCTCGTTCCAGACTGTTGCCGCGCCGGTGCTGACCGCGCTGATGTATCAACTGATCTTTTCTCATGTCATGGCAAAGCATGCCGGTGTTTACCCCGGCGTTAGCTATACCGCCTTCCTGATTCCGGGCCCGGCCATGATGTCGATGGCGCAAAACGCCTTTGCCAACAGCTCTTCCAGCCTGATCCAGTCCAAGATCACCGGCAATATCGTGTTCCTGCTGTTGCCGCCGTTGACGGCTCTGGAGTTCTTTGCGGCCTATCTGGGCGCTGCCATGGTGCGCGGGCTGGCTGTGGGGCTGGGCGTATTGCTGGTTACCGCCCTGGTTTGGCCTGCCCGGCCAACCCAGCCGCTGTGGGCGCTGTTGTTTGCCATGCTCGGCTGTGGCGTGCTGGGCGCGTTGGGTGTCATCGCCGGGATCTGGGCGGAGAAATTTGACCAACTGGCGGCTTTCCAGAACTTTCTCATCATGCCGCTGACGTTTCTGTCCGGCGTGTTCTATTCGATTAACAGCCTGCCGCCAATTTGGCGTGCCGCTTCGCATGCCAACCCGGTATTCTTCATGATTGATGGCTTCCGCTATGGCTTCTTTGGTCAGGCGGATGTCAGCCCATGGCTGTCGGCGGCGGTGGTGGGCGGCAGTTTTCTGCTGCTGAGTGCTCTGGCGTTGCGTCTGATTCACAGCGGTTACAAACTGCGTCACTGAACGGGCGTTGCCGCCCGCATTTTCTCTAGGATTTACAATGGCTACTGCTGAACAGGTCAAACAGTATCTTGCGGCCGGTCTGGATTGCTCTCACCTCGAGGTCGAAGGCGACGGCCATCATTTTTACGCTACGGTGGTTTCGCCGCAGTTTGTCGGCGTGCGCCTGATCGACCGTCACCGCATGGTGAAAGACGTCATCAAGGACCAGCTGGCCAGTAACGAAATTCATGCGCTATCCATCGTCAAGGCGGCCACGCCGGACGAATGGGCCAAACTTCAAGGTTGATCACCCCATGGAAAAACTGCATATCCGTGCCAACGGTCCGCTGACCGGCGAAATCCGCGTATCGGGCGCCAAAAACGCCGCCCTGCCGATTCTGTGTGCCAGTTTGCTGACCGCGGATACCATGCGCTTCACCAACGTGCCGATGCTGCGCGACATCTCCACCACGCAAAAGCTGCTGCAAGGCATGGGCGTGCGGGTGATGACCGACAACATCAGCGTGTTCGAGATCACCGCTGATCATCTGGATAGCCTGGTGGCGCCGTATGAGCTGGTGAAAACCATGCGCGCCTCCATCCTGGTGCTGGGGCCGACTCTGGCGCGTTTTGGCGAGGCCACGGTCTCGTTGCCGGGAGGCTGTGCCATTGGCAGCTTACCGGTCGATCAGCACATCAAGGGACTGATTGCCATGGGTGCCGAGGTGGTGATTGAGCATGGTTACGTCAAGGCCAAGGCTAGCCGCCTGAAGGGGGCCAACATCGTGATGGATGTGGTTACCGTCGGCGGGACGGAAAACCTGCTGATGGCCGCTACGTTGGCCGAAGGCACTACGGTGCTGGAAAACGCCGCGCGTGAGCCGGAAGTGACCGATCTGGCGCTGTGTCTGGTGGCGATGGGCGCCAAGATCAGCGGTATTGGCACCGACCGGTTGGTGATTGAGGGCGTGGAGTGCCTGCACGGGGCGGAATACGCGGTGATGCCGGACCGTATCGAAGCCGGTACTTTCCGGTGGTAAGCGCGGTGACGCGTGGCCATGTCATCTTGCGCCATGCCGCGCCCAAGTCGATGGAGTCGATTCTCGACAAGCTGGTGGAAACCGGTGCCATCGTGGAATGTGGCGATGACTGGATCTCGCTCGACATGAAACGCCGCCCCAAGGCGGTGAATGTTCGTACGCTGCCGTATCCGGCCTTTCCGACCGACATGCAGGCGCAGCTGATGACGCTCAACGCCATCGCCGAAGGCACGGCCAAGATGACCGAAACCATCTTCGAGAACCGCTTCATGCATGTGCCGGAACTCAACCGCATGGGCGCGCACATCGAGGTGGAGGGCAACACGGCGCTGGTGCGTGGCGTGGAACGTCTGTCTGGCGCCACCGTCATGGCAACCGACCTGCGCGCCTCGGCCAGTCTGGTGATCGCCGGGCTGGTGGCGGAAGGCGAAACCATCGTTGACCGCATTTACCATCTGGACCGCGGTTACGAGCATATCGAAAAGAAACTCAATGCCGTGGGGGCGCTGATCGAACGCCTCAACTGAGGTGGTCAGTTCGCCTGTAAACGAAAAAAAGGACAGCCTGAGCTGTCCTTTTTTATGGCGGCAGGGCCGGTTACTGCGCGGCCGAGGCATCCCGGGCGGGAGCAGTCTGTGTGGCCGGTGCCGAGCTGTCGGCCTTGCCGTTAGGCGAGCTGATCAGATCGTCGATATTGATTTCGTCCTGCTGGGTCGGATTGGGCTGGCCCAGCTGACTGGCACGCAGTTGCAGAAAACCATCGCGCATGTAGACATACGGGTCGAGGGCGGCTTCGCGCAGCGATTCGTCCAGATCCAGCAACCGTTCGCGCGTGCTGATGCCGGTCATCCCGTAGTAGGCCACTGCTTCGCGTGAGTTGTGATACACGCTTTGCGCCGGGCCGGGAGCGGCCAGCGTGATGACCGTGCCGGTGCCGTCACGCACGGTAGACGGCCCCAGAAGTGGCAGCACCAGATAGTTGCTGTTCTGCCAGCCCCAGCTGGCAAAAGTGTCGCCCAGCGTGTTCTTGTTGTTTTTCAACCCGGCCGGGGTGGCGATGTCGATCAGCCCGAACAGGCCAAAGGTACTGTTCAGGGCAACCCGCATGATGTCGTTGAGGGTTTTCTCACCCTCGCCACGCAAGGCATTGCTGGCAATGCTGTACACATCGCGCAGGTTATCGAAGAAATTACCGACAGCGGTACGTGCCGGTTGCGGAGTGACCGCGCGATAGCCTTGGGCCACCGGCTTCAGTACATAGCGGTCGGCCTTGTCGTTGAAGCTGTACATCGCCCGGTTATAGGGCTCGTACGGGTCCTTGGGGTTGGCCGGATTGGCCGCGCAACCGGCCAGCACGAGCACGGAAGCGGCTACGAGTAATCGCAGTCGGGGCATGTTCATGTTCCTATCGGGGCGGTGAGTACGTCATCCAGCGCGTAGAGCTGTGCCAGCGTCAGCAGGCTGGCGGGCCAGCCGGTCAGGGTCAGGCGATGTCCGCTGGCCAGACTGGCGCGCTTGGCTTGCAGCAGCAAGGCCACCGCAGCCGAGTCGGCCTCGCTGATCGCCGACAGATCCAGTTCCAGATCTTCCTGCCGGGCGAGCGCCACCAGCGGTTGCACCATCTGCGCGATGCTGTGCATGTCCAGACGCCCACTCAGGCGGGCGTGACCCGGCGCGGTGTGTTCAAGCATCAGGCTTACCCTTTGCTGCTGGTGCTTACTGTGCCGCTGTTCTTGTTCTGCAGCAGCTTGATCAGGCCATCGACACCGGTCTTGTTGATTTCCTGGCTGAACTGGTTGCGATACACCGTGACCAGGCTGGCGCCTTCTACCGTTACGTTGAATACCTTCCAGCCTTGGGCGGTGCGGTACATGGTGTAATCCACCGAGACCGGGCCCTTGTTGTTGTTGGGCAGGGTTACTTCGGTTTTCACCGTGGCTTCGCGGCCGCCGTTACCCATGACCGCGGCTTGACGTCGATCTGTGCACCCTTGAAGCGGGTCATGGTGGAGGAATAGGTGCGTACCATCAGCGTCTGGAACTGCTGGGCGAGTGCAGCCTGTTGCGTCGGGTTGGCCTGACGCCAGCCAAGGCCAACTGCCAGAGCGGTCATGCGCTGAAAATCGAACTTGGGTACGGCCACGCCTTCAACCTGCTGGCGAATTTGACGGGTATTGCGGCCATTTTCCTGCTTGATGATATCCAGCACCTGGCGCGAGGTATCGCGGACCAGTTCCACCGGCGTATCGGCGGCCAGAACGGGGGTGGAAATCCCCAGCAGAAGACAGAACAGTGCAAACAGTTTTTTCATGATAATCAGCCTACGTGTTTTTGTTGCGCGCTACGCCTGTGGGCGGCGCTTGGAACCAGTATTGCCATGCCGGTGCTTTGGCTGGCGGGAGTGCCCGGTAGCGAATGCCAAGATGACCGCCGGGCGATTGCGATGCTTGAGGCCGTCTGCGGCCAGTATTTATTGCGCGGCCGACGCCGTGTCATGGGCGCCTTTTTCGGCCGAGTTGGTCATGAACTTGCCGATCAACTGTTCCAGCACCAGCGCCGACGAGGTGAGCGTGATGTGCTCGCCCGGCTTCAGCGTGTCCGGATCGCCACCTTGCAGCAGGCCGACATATTGTTCTCCCAGCAGGCCGGAGGTCAGGATTTCGGCGCTGGCATCGCGGCTGAGGGTGTACTGCTTGTCGATATTCAGACTGACGCGGGCGCGGTAAGTTTTGTTATCCAGCTGGATATCGGCGACTCGCCCCACCACGACAGCAAGCCTGTTTCACCGGGGCCTTGATCTTGAGCCCGCCGATGTTGTCGAAGTCGGCATAGAGCACGTAGGTCTGGTCGGAGCTTTGCGGTGTCAGGTTAGCCACCTTGAGTGACAGGAACGTCACGGCGGCAATGCCGATGGCGACAAAAATGCCCACCCACAAGTCGATAGTAGAGCGTTTCATTACTTTTTTCCTAGAACATGAAGGCGGTCAGGATGAAATCCAGTGCCAGAATCACCAGTGCAGAGGTCACGACGGTACGCGTGGTGGCGGATGAGACGCTACGGCCGTCGGGGTGGCATCGTAGCCTTCGAACACCGCGATCAGCGTCACGGCCATGCCGAATACCAGTGCTCTTGATCAGACCGTTGATGACATCCTGATGCAGATCGACGCTGTTTTGCATCTGCGACCAGAAGGTGCCGGAATCCAGCCCGATCATTTCCACCCCCACCAGATAGCCGCCGAAGATGCCCATGACGTTGAACAGTGCGGCCAGAATGGGCATGGAGATCACTCCGGCCCAGAAGCGCGGTGCCACCACGCGGGCGATGGGGTTGACCGCCATCACGCTCATGGCGTCGAGCTGTTCGGTCGCTTTCATCAGGCCGATTTCGGCGGTCATGGCACTGCTAAGCGCGGCTGGAGAACAGCAGGGCAGCGAGTACCGGGCCGAGTTCGCGCAACAGGGCCAGTGCCACCACGGCGCCGAGCGCATCGGCTGAACCGAAGCGGACCAGCGTGGTATAGCCCTGCAGCCCCAGCACCATGCCGACAAACAGCCCGGAAACGATGATGATGATCAGCGACAGCACACCGGCGAAGTAGATTTCGCGGATGGTCAGGCTGAAGCGGCGCAGGCTCTGGCCGGAGTAGAGCAGAATCGCGGCCAGAAAGCGGCTGGCAAAGCCCAGCCGCCAGATGGCGTTGATGGTGAGGTTGCCCAGTTTTCTGAGCGGTGCGGTCAGGGCGTCAAGCATGGTCGCCTCCTTGCAGACCGAGGTCTTCGGCCAGGCTGTGTGCGGCCGGGTAGGCAAAATGCACCGGACCGTCGGTTTCGCCCCAGATGAACTGGTGTACCCGGGGCGAGGTGGAGGCGCGGACCTGATCGGCCGTGCCCTCGGCGATGATCTCGCCGTTGGCGACAAAATAGACGTAATCGACGATATCCAGCGACTTGTGCACGTCATGGGTGACCATGATGGAGGTGGTGCCGAGGGTATCGTTGAGTTTCTTGGTGAGGTGCGCAATTACGCCAAGCGAGATCGGGTCGAGGCCGGTGAATGGCTCGTCGTACAGCATCAGCGCCGGGTCGAGTGCAATGGCACGCGCCAGTGCCACGCGCCGTGCCATGCCGCCGGAGAGCTCGGCTTAAGCATCAGGTCTTGCGTGCCACGCAGGCCGACGGCGTTCAGCTTCATGATGACCAGATCGCGGATGACGGTTTCGGGCAACTTGGTGTGTTCGCGCATCGGGAACGCGACGTTTTCGAACACCGACAAGTCGGTGAACAGGGCGCCAAACTGAAACAGCATGCCCATGCGACGGCGGTGTTCGAACAGTTCGCTATGGCTCATGGCGGCGACGTTCTTGCCATCGACAATCACCTCGCCTTGCTGGGGCCGTTGCTGACCGGCAATGAGCCGCAGCATGGTGGTTTTGCCGCTGCCGCTGCCGCCCATGATGGCGACCAGCTTGCCGCGCGGGATGCGCAAGTTGAGGTTTTTCAGGATGGGTCGTTCGCCATAGGCAAAGCTGACGTTCCTGAATTCAATGAAAGAGTCTGACGACACAGGTGTTCCGGATTGGTGGCTGTTGGGTGGGATTACCCATAAGACATAGGCGATTTTATCGGGTTAGCCGACAATCGCCAATGTCTGCAGGTAGTAACGCACTTAATTGTTGTAATTAGAACAATTTACGCGTCAACAGGTTGGCCGAAACCGGCATGCCTAACGTTTACCACCTGTCCGGGCTGCTTAAATCCCGCGCAGCAGGTCGTTGATGCTGGTCTTGCTGCGGGTCTTGGCGTCGACCTTCTTGACGATGACGGCGCAGTACAGGCTGTGGCTGCCATCCTTGGACGGCAGGTTGCCGGAGACCACAACCGAGCCCGGCGGAATGCGGCCGTAGCTGACTTCGCCGGTTTCGCGGTCATAGATCTTGGTGGACTGGCCGATGTACACGCCCATGGAAATGACCGAGCCTTCGCCGACGATCACGCCTTCCACTACTTCGGAACGGGCGCCGATAAAGCAGTTGTCTTCGATGATGGTCGGGTTGGCTTGCAGCGGTTCTAGCACGCCACCGATGCCGACGCCGCCGGACAGGTGCACGTTCTTGCCGATCTGGGCGCAGGAGCCGACGGTAGCCCGGTGTCGACCATAGTGCCTTCGTCAACGTAGGCGCCGATATTGGTGAACGACGGCATCAGTACGGTGTTTTTGGCGATGAAGCTGCCCTTGCGCGCCACGGCACCCGGTACCACGCGGAAACCGGCCTGTTCGAAGTGCAATTCGCTCCAGTCGGCAAACTTGGTGTCGACCTTGTCGTAGAAACGGTTGACGCCGTCTTTCATCACTTCGTTGTTATGGATGCGGAACGACAGCAGCACGGCTTTTTTCACCCATTGGTGGGTGATCCATTCGCCGTCCACTTTTTCTGCTACGCGCAGGGTGCTCGGCATCCAGTTCTTCGATGACTGGGTGATAGCATCGCGCAGATCCGGCGATACGGTGCTGGGGGTGATTTCGGCGCGGCGTTCAAACGCCTCTTCGATCAGGGACTGAATCGGGTGCATGGAGTTGAGTCCTTTGGCAATGTGGATGGATACCGGCATAGAGTATGTCGTATGGCTTTCAGTAGTGGGTAACAAACTGGCGCAGGCGTTCGGCGCCCTGCACGCAGTCTTCGAGGGTGGCGACCAGTGCGATGCGGATATAGCCCTTGCCCGGATTGACGCCGTGGGCATCGCGGGCGAGGAACGAGCCGGGCAGTACCGTGATGTGTTCCTGCTGGAACAGCCGCTGGGCAAAGGCGGTGTCATCGCCGCCGGGCACCTTGGCCCACAGGTAGAAGCTGGCATCCGGGCGGCTGACTTCCAGCACGTCCTCTAACAGCGGCAGGACGGCGTCGAACTTGGCGCTATACGCCGCACGGTTGGCTTCAACGTGTGCTTCGTCGTCCCAAGCGGCCACGCTGGCAACCTGAATGCTCGGGCACATGGCGCTGCCGTGGTAGGTGCGGTACAGCAGGAATTTTTCCAGCAGCGCGGCATCGCTTACGACAAAGCCGGAACGCATGCCCGGTGCATTGGAGCGTTTGGACAGGCTGGTGAACATGACCAGCCGTTCGTGGCTACGTCCCAGTTGTTGCGCGGCTTGCAGCCCTCCCAGCGGAGGTTGGCCGAAATGGATTTCCGAATAGCATTCATCGCTGGCGATGACAAAGCCGTAGCGGTCAGACAGCTCGAACAGGTTTTTCCAGTCGTCCAGCGTCATCACCGCGCCGGTGGGGTTGCCCGGGCTGCAGACGAATACCAGCTGGGTGCGTTGCCAGATGGCTTCCGGCACCGCTTGCCAGTCTGGCTGGAAGCGGTTGCTGGCCAGACAGTTGACGTAGTAAGGCTCGGCGCCTGCCAGCAGCGCGGCGCCTTCGTAGATCTGGTAAAACGGGTTGGGCGAAATCACCACCGGCTTTCTGGCGCTCGGGTCGATGACCGTCTGGGTGAAGGCAAACAGCGCTTCGCGGCTGCCGTTGACCGGCAGGATTTCCTTAGCCGGGTCGAGGTTCAGGCCGTAGCGACGTTGCAGCCAGCGGCCGCATGCCTGACGCAGATCTTCACTGCCGAGGGTGGCCGGGTAGCTGGCCAGCCCGCCCAGCGCGCCCACTAGCGCGGTTTTGATGACGTCCGGCGTGGGGTGTTTGGGCTCGCCGATCGACAGGTTGATGTGGTTTTTGCCGGGCGGCGGGGTGATGCCCGCCATCAGGGCGCGTAGCCGCTGGAACGGATAGGGCTGCAAGCTGGCCAGATTTGGGTTCACGGGGTGGTTTCTCCACACTAATGCATAAGGTTGGCGGCGCGTACCGGAGAGCCGGGCAGCGCGGCTAAGCCATGTTAAAAAATTGCTTAGCCCAGTTGTAAAACGAAAGCGTCGGCTGCCGCCGCCCCGGCGGCGCTCGGGCGGCAAGGTTGGCCGAACCGGTTCAGTAATGGGGCGGAATGTCGTCGCGCAACGAATGGGCTTCGCCGCCGCTGCCATCGGGCTGGCTGGCGCGCAGCTGCTGATAGAGCAGGCGCAGTTGCTGTTGTAACAGATCAAGCTGCTGCTGTTGCCGGGCGACGGTGCTGTTGAGCGCGTCGAGCAGATCATCCTGAAAGGCCAGTTTCACTTCCAGTTCGGCCAGCCGGGTATCGGTTGAGGTTTCCATGGCGCCATTCTAACCCGACGCCGTGTGGCGTGCCGCGTTCTGCTCGCCCGGCACGGCGGGTGTGTCGCCAAATCGGCATTGCTGTTGCTGACACAGCAGCGTGCGCAGGAAGCGGTGCAGCGGCTGCTTGTCATTGCGGCAATGCCAGACCATGTTGATGTTGATGTGCACGGTGTCATCCAGCGGCGTGCAGACGATGTCCGGCGTGCTGCGGAACAGCGGCAGGTAGAGCGTGGGTTGCACCGAAACCAGCGGCGCCCGGCGGATGATGTGGCTGATGGCGATCAGGCTGGCCGACATGGCGACGATGCGGCGGGCGAGGCCATTGGCGGCAAACAGATGGTCCACCACGCCGTTACGGCCGAGCCACGATAACTGCTGGCGACATGGTCGCAGCGCGCGAGGTCGGCCAGCGTCGGCGGATCGGGCAGGTTCAGCTGGCTTTGGGCATGGATGGCGGTAAAACCCGACTGCATCAGCAGCTGATGCGAATGCCAGTCGCGCAGTGGCAGCGGTGTGGCGGTAATCAACAAATCGACATCGTCGTTGTCCAGCGCCGTGAGCTGTTGATCGGTTTCCAGCAGGTAGGAACGTAGCTGTACGCCCGGTGCCTGCGTACGTAACTGCCCAATCAGTGCCGGGTAGAGGATGGCTTCCATGCCGTCCGGTGCGGCCGAGCTGAAGGTGGCCTGCGCTTGTGCCGGGTCGAAGTTGTCCGGAGCAAACAGAAACTGGTTGGCATCTTCCAGCCAGGGCGCGAATGTGCGGGGCGAGTGCCTGCGCCCGTGCCGTCGGTTCCATCTGGTTGCCGGTGCGAACAAACAGCGGGTCGCCCAGCACGTCGCGCAGCCGCGCCAGCGCATGGCTCATGGCGGGTTGGCCGACAAAAAGCCGCGCCGCCGCCCGGCTGACGTGGCGCTCTTGCATCAAGGCATCAAACGCGACCAGCAGGTTGAGATCGATGCGGCGGAAATCCCCATGATGTAAATCGAAGCTGTGCATGATTTGTATTATATCAATTGATTTCCATCATAACGCGCCGTGCGTGACAATTGCTGCTTCCAGTACCATTCCCGAACTCATTCCATGTCGTTTTCGTCGTCTTCGCGGTTGTCGTTGCACCACGTCTCCATTGCCATGATCGTGATGCTCGAATACCTGCAAACCATCATGGTGGCATTTGCTTCCAGCTATATCAGCGGGGGCATCGACGCGGCGCCGGAGGAGTTCAGTCTGGCTGCTGCCTGTTACGCCGCCGTGGCCGTGGTGATGATTCTGAGCCACCGCTGGCTGGTGCAGCAGTTTGGCTACCGCACCATGCTGCGGCTGTCGTTGCTGTCGTTTGGTATCGGTGCGCTGATGTGCGGCTGTGCCAATAACGTGCCGGAATTCATTGTCGGCCGCATGGTGCAGGCGGTGGGCGGCGCGGCGTTCTTTACCGCCTCGCGCGTGCAGATTCTGCACTATCAGGGCAAGGCGCGGATTCCGGCCATGCTGGCCATGCCGGTGGGCATTATCTTCGGCTCCGGTCTTGCTCCGGTGCTGGCGGCCTTCATGGTGGAAAACTACAGCTGGCGCGGCATGTTCCTGATCATGGTGCCGCTGGCGTTGCTGGTGGACATCGTGGTGGCGCGCGCGGTGCCGGAACGTGAGCCGGTCGAAAACGAACAGCCGGACGAGCTGCACCCACGGGGCGTGCTGATGTTGGCTGGCGGCATCTTCCTGTTGCAGTTTGCGCTGGAACGCGCGCGTTTTGACTTGTTCTCCAATGGCCTGCACCTGTGGGCCTTGGGCTTCTTTGCCGTGGCCATCCTGCTGGGCACGTTGTGGCATGAATGGCGCCGCGAGACCCCACTGATTTCCTACCGCGAATTCACCAGCGAGCGCTATGTGCTGGGGCTGTCGGTGTACTGCTTTGGCTACCTGATCGTGTCTGCCTGCAACTATATCCTGCCGGTATTCATGGTGCAGGGGCTGGGTATTGCCGTGCAAAACACCGGCTTGCTGATGGGGTTGAGCACGCTGATTGGTGTGCCTGTGGCGTTTGGTCATTTGAAGCTGATGATGCGCTGGCCCTACATCAAGTATTACCTGTTGTGTGGTCTTGGCCTGTTGCTGATTTTCGGCGTGATGATGGAGCGCCTGAGCGAAGACGTGCCGCTGGCAACCATGGTTATCCCGGTGATGTTGTTAAGTGGCCTGTTCATGCCACTGGTGTTGGGTACCGCTGCCGCCGGGACCTTCCGTGGGGTGGAAGAAAAGGTGTTTACCCACGCTTATCAGGTGAAGAACGCCATGCGTGAGGTGGCCAACTCCATGGGGCTGTCGTGGGCCACCATCATCCTGCAGATGCGCAGCAACCTGCATTACCACCGTCTGGCGGAAAGTACCGGCCAGATGTCGCCGTGGTACGGCGGTGCCGGTGTCGGGGCCGACCCGTGGGGGCTGCTGACGAACCCGTCATCCAGCTCGCTGGCTCAATTGGGCGTGGCGTTGACGCGTCAGTCCACGCTGATGGCATGTCAGGATTTCTTCTGGGGCGTTGGCATGGTGGCCTTGCTGGCCGCGGTGCTGGTGGCCTGGCAGCGACGATTTATTTAAGGGCCCAAGTTGGCCGAACCACCGGCGCCGTCTGGTCGGTGGTCTTTTTTATTCAAAAAAGCGATATAAAACGCACTTAATATCGCTTTACGCCATTAATGGGCGACGTTAAGTTTGACCTGTCCCCGCGCCCGCGCGCGGTATGTGCTGACAGGAAAACACGATGAACGCCTTGCTGATTGGTGCCGACAGTCTGGGGAAAATCCCGGAGATTCTGGCCAGTTACAATATCCGTATCGCCCAACACATTTCCGGGCGCAATACCGCGCATTCGCGCAAAACCACGTTACCGAAGAATACCGAGCTGCTGATCTTGCTGACGGATTTTCTGTGCCACAACGCCATGCGTCATTATCGCGACACGGCGGCGGCGCGGGGGATTCCGGTGCTGGCCTGTCGCCGATCCGCCACGGCGGTACAGGAACGGTTGCAGCACGACGGCTGGAAACTGCACTGAGCCTTGGTCTGGCGCGAAGTGGCCGTCAGGCGGCCGGGCTGCTGTTCAGCGCCTTGATGCTGTAAAGGTCGAAGCGGGTGGATTTGCCATCCAGTACCGCCGACGGGGCGATACCTGCAATCGCCGGCCCGAGGCGCGGACGTTTTACCACCACCCGGCGTCGTGCCGCCGCCAGCGCGGCACTGAGCAGCGCAAGCGTATCCAGATCGTCGCCAATCACCTGCTGGAACGCCTGCATGTCTTTCTTGGCGGCCGCCGATTTCTTGTCGGTGTCGGGGAACATCGGGTCGACCAGCACGACATCCGGCTTGTCGGCCTCGGCCAGCGTGGCGAGCCAATCGATGGCATTGGCATGTACCAGCACCATGCGGGCGGCGATGTCGGCGGTATCGGTATGGCTGCTGGCGCGGTCCAGCGCATCAAACAGCAAGGCCGCCGCGACCGGCGAGCGTTCCACCAGCGTTACATGACACCCCAGGCTGGCCAGCACGAAGCTGTCGCGGCCAAGGGCGGTGGCATCTACCACGCTGGGGATTTCCTTGGCACCTTTCAGCCCGATGGCCTTGGCCACCGGCTGGCCGCGGCCGCCGCCTTGTTCGCGCCGATGCCGCGCCGCGCCTTCGACAAATTCGGCATAGACCGCGCCGTGCTTGCCGGTGGTGACCAGCTCCAGCCGCTCTGCCCCCAGTTCCAGCCAATAGCCGTCCGTGGGACGGCGCGACAGCAGGGGCAGCTGGAAACGTTCGGCCAACCTTTGCGCGTAATCGCGGCGGGCGGCCTCGGCACAATACAGGGGAGTGGTCATGCGAGCGGTCTATCCGGTTAATGTTTGGTCAGTTTGTCGAGCATGCCCATGACAAACGCCGACAGCACAAACGTCAGGTGGATGACGACATACCACAGCAGCTTGTCATTGCTGACGTTGCCCGCGTTCATGAACAGCTTGAGCAGATGGATGGATGAGATGGCCACGATGGAGGCGGCCACCTTGTTCTTCAGGCTGGTGGAGTCCATCTTGCCCAGCCAGCTAAGTTTTTCGTGATCTTCGCTCAGGTCCAGCCGCGACACGAAGTTCTCGTAGCTGGACAGCATCACCATGACGATCAGCCCGCCTACCAGCGAGATGTCGATCATCGATAGCACCACCAGAATCAGGTCGGCTTCCGCAATGGTAAAGATGGCCGGTAGTACATGGGCCAGCTCCGGAAAAATTTTATCGCCAGCGCCACCAGCGTCAGGCTGAGGCCGAGATAGATGGGGGCCAGAATCCAGCGCGAGGCGTACATCAGGCGTTCGAGTAGTTTTTCTATCATCACGTCGTGTTCGTTAGGGTTGGACAAGGGAGGCCCGGCGCAGCAAAGGCCCGGCGATCGGGCACAAAGTGTAGCACGCCGTACCGTGGGCGATGCCGTGTCAGCTTGAAAATGGCTACCCGCATGGCATGATCGGTTGAGTGGTGACCAGCAAGTCTGGTTGTCGTCCCTTAATGGCTGACGGGAGCACACTATGCCGGTGCTGGCGGCGTTTGTGATGGGCGTGGTGCTGTGTGGGTACGGACCGGTGCTGTCTGGCAACAGTGTCGGCTTGCTGCTGCTCGCTAGCCGTGGCCGCCGTGTGTAGCCGCGGACGCTGGCGCCGGGCCTGGTGGCTGCTGGCGGCGTTGCTGTTGGGCCTGAGCTATGCCAGCTGGCGCGCCGAGTGGCGTCTGGCGCAAACCTTGCCGACTGGCAGCAGCAGCCGATCGAGCTGGTGGGCGTGGTGCGCGGTCTGCCCGATGCCAGTGAATTCGGTTGGCGCCTGACCTTGCAGGTGGAGCGGGTGCTGACGGCTGGCGTGACGGTGCCGTCGCGCGTGCAGCTGACCGACTATCGCGGCGGGAACTGGCTTAAAGGGGGCAGCCGCTGGCAACTGACGGTACGGCTGAAACAGCGCCACGCTTCGGCCAACCCCTACGGCTTTGATGCCGAGCAGTGGATGTGGTCGGAAGGGCTGCTTGCCAGCGGCGCCATTGGCAAAAATCCGCAGCGGCTGGCCGATGCCGATGATGCGCGCGCGTACATCGACCGGCTGCGGGCAGCAGTGGTTGCCCGTATCGAACAGGCGCTGGGGCCGGGGCGTGAGGCGGCGTTGATTGCCGCACTGACGGTGGGCGACCAGCAAGGAATCGATCGCGCTGACTGGGCGTTGTTTGCCCGTACCGGGCTGACGCATCTGGTCTCCATTTCCGGGTTGCATATCACCATGGTGGCGGGTTTGGCCGGGTTGTTGGCGCGCGCCCTGCTACGGCGCTGGCCGACGCGCCGCGTGCCGCCACGCGTGGTGGTGGCTTACGTGACACTGGCGGTGGCGACGTTCTATGCCGTGCTCGCCGGGCTGTCGGTGCCGACGCAGCGCACGCTGTTCATGCTGGCCGTGGTGGTGCTGATGCTGCTGTGGCGGCGGGCCAGTTCGCCGTTTCAGATCTGGTGGCTGGCGCTGACACTGGTGTTGCTGCTCGATCCGTTTGCCGTGCTGGCGCCGGGGTTGTGGCTGTCGTTCGGGCTGGTGGCAGCGCTGATGGCCAGCACCCTTGGCCGTCGGCGGCCACCCGGCAAATGGCGCGCGGCGCTGGCCGGACAGTGGGCGGTGCTGGTGATGTCGCTGGTGCCCTTGCTGGTGTTCTTTGGCAATGTGCCGCTGCTCTCGCCACTGGCCAATGCGCTGGCCATTCCGCTGGTGTCGGGATTGTTGACGCCCTTGTCGCTGCTGGCGGTGGCTTTGCCGTGGGATGGCGGTTTACAACTGGCTGCGGCCGTGGTGCGGCTGTTTTATCTGGGTGTGGACTGGCTGGCGCAGTGGCCGCCATGGAGTTTGCCCGGCCAGCCGTGGCCACTGCTCGCGCTGGCGTTGGGCGGCACGTGTTGGCTGATCGCGCCGCGCGGGGTGCCGGGTCGGGCACTGGGCGCCTGTTTGTTGCTGCCGCTGCTGGTGTTTCGGCCAACCTTGCCCGCGCCGGGCAGCTGCGCGTGACGGTGCTGGATGTCGGTCAGGGTCTGGCGGTCTTGCTGCAAACCGCGCGCCATAACCTGCTGTTTGACACCGGACCGGGTGAGGCGGGCCGCATCGTGTTGCCGCAATTGGCCGGGTTGGGGGTGGAGCGGCTTGATACCGTGCTGCTGTCACACCATGACAACGATCACGATGGCGCGGCGGCAAGCCTGCTGGCGGGCATCAAGGTTGGCCGAATTCTGGCCGGGCAGCCACAGAGTCTGGCTGAAATGGGGTTGCGTGGCAGTGCCTGCCTGCGCGGTCAGAGCTGGGTTTGGGACGGCGTACGCTTTGATGTGTTGTCTCCGGGGGCGCAGGAGATGGCGGCCGATGACAACAGTCACAGTTGCGTGCTGCGCGTTGCTACCCGCCAGCAGGCGATCATGTTGAGCGGCGATGCGCCGCAAGCGGTGGAAAGCGAATTGGTGCGCCGTTATGGCCCGGCGCTAGGCAGCACCGTGCTGGTGGCCGGGCACCATGGCAGTAAGACGTCCAGCGCGGATGACTGGCTGGCCGCGCTGCACCCGGCCTGGTTGGTGGTCAGTGCCGGTTATCTCAACCGCTATCACCATCCGCATCCGTCGGTGTTGGCTCGTGTGCAGCAGGCGGCCATTTCGGTGCTGCGTACCGATCTGGATGGCGCCATTACCTTGCAACTTGGCGCAACGACGGTGCCTTCCTGTTATCGCACCGCGGCACGGCGTTACTGGCGTGCAGAGGGCGATTGCGGAGCGCCGCCAGCGGCTGGCCGAGGGCTATAACTGCACCGGGCAACCACCTCGTTGCCACAGCCGCGGTATTCCAGCGTGTCGAACGACAGCTTACGCGCAATCAGGATGCCGCGGCCATGGCGACTGAGCAGCGTGGCGTGGTCGGCATGCTGGTAGGACGACCAGTCGAAGCCTTCGCCCATGTCGCGGATGGTGAAGCTGATGTGTGTCGCCGCGCGTTCGAATGTCACCTCGACCCGGCGTGTCTGGTAATAGGGCAGGGATAACCGTTGTTCCAGCTCCGCTTCCCAGATGCCGTGTTGCTGCAGCGTGCTTTTTTCCGCGTAGTTGATCGACAGATTGCCATGTTCGATGGCATTGACCAGCAGTTCGAACAGGCCAGTAGCCACCCGTTCCGGCTGCGGACAGGTGCGCGCCAGCAGTGCCGACACGCTTTGTGCTTCTTTGTGATGGCGCAGGCTGAATTGTGCCTGCTGCAGATGTGGCAGCGCGTCCAGCTGCTGGGTGGCCAGTTCCTTGAAACGCGAGTGGCGGTCCCAGTGGCTGACGGCCGCCGCTACCACGGCCAATAGCATGTCGCGTGAGAACGGCTTGGTCAGGTAGTAAAACGCCCCCGCCGCCAGCCCTTGCTGCACGCTGGTGGCGGTACCCATGGCGGTTTGCATGATCACCGGCAAGAATTCCAGCGCTGGCGTGGCCTTGATGCGCCTGAGCAGCTCAAAGCCATCCATCCCGGGCATCATCTTGTCGAGCAAAATGGCGGAAAACGTTTCGCCTTGTTCGCTCAGGCACTGCCGGGCGGCGTCGCCACTTTCCACGCTGACCGTGTCATAGCCACAACTGGACAGGTGCTCGCTCAGCAATTCCAGATTGAATGGTTCGTCGTCAACGAGGAGTAGACGATGGGGCATGACTGATCTCGCTAGCGCCGGTCAGCTGCGGCTGGCGCGGCAGGATAAAGGTGAAGGCCGCTCCGCCCTGCGGTCGGTTGCGGACGTGAATCGAGCCGTGGTGGGCATGGATGATTTCGCGGCAGATGGCCAGCCCAGGCCGGAACCACCCGCGCCGGTGCGGGTGAAACGGCTTTGCACGAATTTGTCGAAGATGGCTTCCCGCTCGTCCGCTGGGACGCCCGGCCCGTGGTCCTCGACGCAAACCCACAAATCGCCTTCACCGCCCTTGGGCCGTTGCCCCAGCCGGATATGAATTTCCTGCCCGGCCGGGCTGAACTTGATGGCATTGGACAGCAAATTGCGCAGCACCTGACCGATGCGCAGCGGATCGAACCAGCCCAGCAGTTGCGCGGGAGCATCCAGTTTCAGGCTCAGCTGGCGTTCCGTGGCCACGGCGGTGAGTTCGTCGCAAGCTTCGCGCACACAGGCCACCAGATCGTGCTCAGCCAGATGATATTCCATGCGCCCCGCGTCCATCTTGGACAGGTCGAGCAGGTCGTTCAGCAGCGCCAGCAGGCGCTCGCCACTGCTGTGAATGCGCTGGAAGTAACGCGCCAGCGTATCGTGCGGCAACCGCGTCACGTTGAGCTGGCCCATTTCGGCAAAGCCGAGGATGGCGTGCATTGGCGTGCGCAATTCGTGCGACATGTTGGCGAGGAATTCGGTCTTGGCGCGGCTGGATTGTTCGGCCAACTGTTTGGCATGGCGCAGCGTTTCTTCCGCCTCGCGTTGCGCGGAAATGTCCTGATACAGCCAGATGGCACCGAGCTTGGGCACCGACGGATTTAACGCCTTGGCAAACAGGCGGCACCAGAACGGCCCTGACCGGTGAGCAGGCGCACTTCGGCCTGTGCCACCAAACCATCGTTAATTTGATGGAACAGCGCGTTGCCGGTGCGTTCCCATTGTTGCGGGTTTTCAAAGTACGGCAGGGTGCCGCCGTCGATCACGTCGGCCTCGCGCCGCTCGAACAGCTCCAGAAACGCCCGGTTCACCTGCTTGATGGTGCGATCGACAATGTACGCCATGGCCAGCGGGCTGGCTTCCAGCAGCGCCGACAGCTGCTTCGCTCTGCATTTCCACCTGTTCGGTCAGGCTGTTTTTCAGGTTGATCAGCGCGGCTTCCTGCTGCTTGCGCAGGCTGATGTCACGGCACACGGCCACGTAGAAGCAGTCGTTGGGCATGACCACGTGGTTGAGCGTCAGTTCCACCGGCAGCGGGTGCTGATCACTGCGCGTGAGTTCGGTTTCAAACGGCGTACCTTCGTGCTGGTCGGCCATCTGTGCAAACGGCTGCTCGCCCGGCAAGCGGTAAAAGTCAGGCAGCAGCACACCCAGCGGCAGCTGTTCCAGCGATTGCGCCGGTTGGCCCGCCAGCCGTGCGGTGGCCGGATTGGCCCGCAGGATCTTGCCATGCTGATCGGTCAGCACAATGGCGTCCGAGCTGGCCTGCAAGGCGGCGCGCAACAGCGCTTCGCTTTCGGCCAACGCCTGTTCGGAATGCAGGCGCTCGTTAATCTGCTGGCGCAACGAGCGGTTACTGTCTTCCAGTTGCTGGCGTTGGCGATTCAATTGCTTAGCGCAGTCTGGTATTGGCACTCAACTGGTATTGATGCAGCGCCATCAGCAACGCCAGCAGCAGCGCCGACAGGCCTAGCATCAGGTAGCTGGACGAACTGAGCGTGGGTGGGCTGCTGTCCAGCGCATAGGCGCCAAACAGCACATCGCTGCCACCCAGCGTATGTTTGATGGTCAGCAGCGGCGTACCGACCGGAGCGGGCAGGTTGGGGTGGGAGTCGAGGCTCGGGCTGTCTGGCTGGTCAGCGGTCCACGCCACCAGCCGCACGTGTTGCAGCAGCAGGTTGCTGGCCGGGGTGCTGAGGCTGGACTGCACCAGCCGTTCGCTGCGCAGGTTGACCAGCAGCATCCGCCCTTCCTCGTCCAGATTGGTGACGATGTCCAGTAAGCGATGGCCGTTGCTCGGCGTACTGAACAGCAGCATGGGCAAGCCGCGGTTGCGCGCCATTTCCAGCGTGCGGCGGCTGCTCAGCAGGCTGCCCATGTCCAGCCCTTGCGGCAAGGCGTTGGCGTCGTCCGGCAGATAGCTTTCCAGCGGGTAATACACCGGCAGGCTCGGGCTGGGCAGCAGGTGGCCGTTTTTCAGCATGCGGATGTTGTTGGCGATCTGCGCTTCGAAGGCCGTGCGTTGGGTCGGCATGATCTTGCGCACAATCCCCAGTCCGCGATAGTTACTGTCGTCGCGCAGCAGGGTTTGCGCGATATGGCTCAAGGTGGCCGGGTTGCGCAGGCTGGCCGACTGGTGCGCAAGGCTTTGTGTCAGCAGCGCGGTGTGGTCCAGCGCCTCCTGCAGGCGCACGGCCAGCAGCTCTGCGCCCAGTTCGCCCCAGTGGCGCAAGCGCTCCTGTTCGCTGGAGCGGTCGTAATTGAGCAGCAGTCCGTATTCGGCCAACAGTAGCGCGAGCGCCAGCACGCCGCTCAGCAGCACGGAGGTCAGTCGATGGATGCGGACCATGGATGGGGCGCGATCAGGCGTCAGTTCGGTGTAGAGCGCCTCGAATTCCTGCGCCAGTTTGTGGCGTGGCTCAAGGTAGATCATCGGCCGGGCGACATCGTGGGATTCGCGGATCTTGACCGACGCCGACAGCGTGGCGTCCAGCACCGGCAGTCCTTCGCCTTTCAGCTCGTTTACCAGTGCGCTGCGGCAGGCTGGCGCGTGGCTGGAACTGATTGACGACAATGCCCTCGATGCGCAGCGCCGGGTTGTGATCGGCACGGATTTCCTCGGCGCTGTTCATCAGGTTGTACAGCGCCTGACGCGAGAACGCATCGCAGTCGAAGGGAATCAGGCAGCGCTCGGCGGCGATCAGGGCGGAGCGGGTGAAAAAGTTCAGCGCCGACGGTGTGTCGATCCAGACTTCATCGTACTTGTCGGCCAGTTGGTCCAGCGCTTCCTTCAGCTTGAACATCTTGTAGCGCGCTTCCAGCTTGACCATCAGTTCGGCCAACTCCGGATGAGACGCCAGCAACGACAGGCCGTCAAACGGCGTGGCCACGACAAAGTCCTGCGGCGCCTTGTTGAACAGGCTGATGTTGAGCATGTCGCCAAAGAAGTCGGCGGCGCTCGGCGTGATCCCGCTGGCCGCTTGCCCCAGCAGGTAGTGGCTGGCATTGCCTTGCGGGTCCAGATCGATCACCAGTACCCGCTTGCCTTGCCGGGCGGCCACGGCTGCCGGGTTGACGGTGATGGTGGATTTGCCGACTCCACCTTTCTGGTTGAATACCACACGTCGGATGGCGTGCATGGTGACGTCCTTTCGCATACGGCGTTATCGGGGAGGATCTGCCGCCGGGCGCCAGACCCTGACCGTGGAGAGGCGGCTCAGAGCGCGTTATGGCCCGGCACACCGACTGCATTTGCTGATAGCTGGCCGAGTTCTGAACCACCGGCATTGGCTTTATCTGCCCGTCATTGTAAGTGAAGCTGGCGATCTGGCGACCATTCTCGTCAAATAACACCATGGCCTTGAGCCAGAAGGTGCGCGCGTTGCAGTCCATCTGCCGGTATTGATCGATACCTTGTGGCGCGGGGTGGACAGGAAGTTTTCCTTCTTCAGGTTGAAGATGGTCTTGCGGTCGCGGAACGTCACCAGCGTTCCCTCGCGCTTGATCGACAACTTGTCCAGCTCATTCAGGATGTTGCCATTGGGGCTGACCCCGGTGTTTTCCCAGTCGGCGCTGGGCTGGTTGACCGGCGGGCGCGCCGGTCGGTGCGACAGGGTGGACGTCGGGGCGCTGGCGCAGCTTACCAGAATGCTGGCGGCCGCCATCAGGGCAAGCACACGGTAATTCATCGGAGTTCTCCATTGGATGGTGCAAGTGTCGCACAGCGCCCCGGCGGCGAAAACCTCTGTGGTCTCCATGGGGCGCAGAGGCACGCCGCTTTCATGCCCGCCAGCTGACGGTTCGGCCAACTGCGGGTTGGCCGAAAGCGGCGGAGAGTCGCCGTACAGCGGGCGCCTGACGACGTTGTGGCCGCCCGTCTGGCTTTTTTCCCGGTCGTAGCGGGCGCTTGCCGTACAATAAGCGCCTTCTTACCGATAGCGCATCACATGCAGGACGCCTCCTCCTTACTTAACAACATCTTCGGCTACCCGGAATTTCGCGGGCAGCAAGGGGAGATCGTCGAACACGTGGCGCACGGCGGCCATGCGCTGGTGTTGATGCCCACCGGCGGTGGCAAATCGCTGTGTTACCAGATCCCGGCGCTGATGCGCGACGGCGTGGCCATCGTGGTATCGCCGCTGATCGCGCTGATGCAGGATCAGGTGGCCACGCTGACCGAGCTGGGCGTGGCGGCCGCCTGCCTTAATTCCGCCACGGCGCCGGATGAGGCGCGCGACATCGCCCGGCAGGCGCAGGCGTAACACGCTGGATTTGCTTTATGTGGCGCCGGAGCGCTTGCTGACACCGCGCTTTCTCGATTTTCTGGCGCGGCTCAACATCGCCCTGTTTGCCATCGACGAAGCACACTGCGTCAGCCACTGGGGGCACGACTTCCGCCCGGAATACCAGCAGCTGGGCGTGTTGGCCGACCGCTTCCCGCAGGTGCCGCGTATCGCCCTGACCGCCACCGCCGATGCGCAAACCCGCGCCGACATCCTGCATTACCTCAAGCTGGGCGACGCCCGTGTGTTTCTGGCCAGCTTCGACCGTCCCAACCTGTTTTATCAGGTGGTGGAAAAGCACAACGCCAAAAAGCAGTTGCTGGAGTTCATCCGCAGTGCCTACCTCGGCGCTTCCGGCATCGTCTACTGCCTGTCGCGCAAGCGCGTGGAAGACACCGCCGAATGGCTGTGCAGCAACGGCATCCACGCCTTGCCTTACCATGCCGGGCTGTCGCACGCGGTGCGCGAGGCCAACCAGCGTGCGTTTATCCGCGAGGAAGGCATCGTCATGGTGGCGACCATCGCCTTTGGCATGGGCATCGACAAACCGGATGTGCGCTTCGTGGCACACATCGACCTGCCCAAAAGCCCGGAAAACTTCTATCAGGAATCCGGCCGTGCCGGGCGTGACGGCCTGCCTACTACCAGCTGGTTGTGCTACGGCCTCAACGACATGGTGCAACTGACGCAGATGATCCAGTCATCGGAAATGGCTGATCTGCAAAAACAGGTGGAACTGGCCAAGCTGGATGCCATGCTGGCGTTCTGCGAAACCGCCGGTTGCCGCCGCCAGCACATCCTCAGCCACTTTGGCGAGCGCAGCCAGCCATGCGGTCATTGCGACAATTGCCTGCATCCGCCCGCCACCTTCGACGCCACCGTGCCGGTGCAAAAACTGTTGTCCTGTATCTATAGAGTGGGCCAGCGCTGTTCGGCCAACCATGTGGTGGATGTGTTGCTCGGCCGCGCCAATCAGCACGTCACCAGTTTTGGCCACGACCAGCTGTCCACCTTTGGCATTGGCCGCGAGCTCAACCAGCGCGCCCTGGCGCTCGGTCATCCGCCAGCTGGTGGCGCGCAAGATCATTGAAGTGGACATCGCCCGCGGCCAGTCGCTGGTGCTGACCGAAGCCTGCTTACCATTGCTCAAAGGCCAGCAGCCCATCGCGCTGCGCCCGGTGGCCGATGACAGCCGCGGCCGCAAGACCGACAACGACCGCTGGCTGCGCACCGAGCGCGAAGAGCGGCTATGGCAGGCGCTACGCCGCTGGCGGCGCCAGGTGGCAGACGAACACAATGTTCCCGCCTACGCCGTGTGTTCCGACCGTACCTTGCGCGAGCTGGTCGAGCAAAAGCCCGACAATAGCGCCGGGCTGGCGCGCGTTTACGGGCTGGGCGAACTGAAACTGGCGCGCTACGGCAGTGCCATTCTGCAAATCTTGTCGGAACACAACATGCAGGGCGAGTGATTCCGCTACAATCATCCCCATTACCTGACACCGCTTTCGGCCAACCTTGAGCGAGCGAGGCTCGGCTGACCGCAGCGGGTTTACTACCCGGAGAAACCGTACATGGCAGTCAATCTCAACCCCGTCAGTGCCGACCAACTGGCCCCCATCGCCGGGGTGGACCTCAGCGTCGCCGAAGCATCAAAAAAGCCAACCGCAAAGACGTGCTGGTGATCCGTCTGGACAAAGGCAACACCGTTGCTGGCGTGTTCACGCAAAACCGCTTCTGCGCCGCTCCCGTCCAGCTGTGCAAGAAACACCTGAACGCCGGCGTCCAGATCCGCGCACTGGTGGTCAATACCGGTAACGCCAACGCTTACACCGGTGAAGACGGCCGCCAGCGTGCCCTGTCGGTATGTCAGGCACTGGCCGACGAGCTGGACTGCGGCATCGAACAAATCCTGCCGTTTTCCACCGGCGTCATCCTCGAACCGCTGCCGTCCGACAAGATCATCCAGGCGCTGCCGACACGCCGTTCGGCCAACTGGGCCGAAGCGGCTGAAGCCATCATGACTACTGACACCGCGCCCAAAGTCACCAGCCGCACGCTGGCACTGGAGGGTAGCTCCGTGTCCATCACCGGCATCGCCAAGGGCGGCCAAGCATGATTCACCCCAACATGGCCACCATGCTGGGCTTCATCGCCACCGACGCCGCCATCACCCGCCCGGTGTTGGAGCAACTGGTCAAGGAAGTGGCCGACCTGTCGTTCAACTGCATCTCGGTCGATGGCGACACCTCCACCAACGACAGCTTCATCCTCATGTCCACCGGGCAAAGCCAGGCGCCGCTGATCGACTCCAACCAGCATCCCGCTTACGCCACGCTCAAGGCAGCGCTGGTTGACGTTGCCACCGAACTGGCCCAAGCCATCGTGCGCGACGGCGAAGGTGCCACCAAGTTCATCACCGTTACCGTCGAAGGCGGCCGCTCCGTCTCCGAGTGCAAGGACGTCGCTTACGCTATCGCCCGTTCCCCGCTGGTGAAAACCGCCTTCTTCGCTTCCGACCCCAACCTTGGTCGCCTGCTCTGCGCCATCGGCTACGCTGGCGTCAACGATCTGGACGTCGACCGCATGGAACTGTATCTGGATGACGTACTGGTTGCCGCTAACGGTGGCCGTCATCCCGACTATCAGGAAGAAGATGGCCAGCGCGTCATGGCCAAGCCGGAAATCACCGTGCGCGTCGTCCTCAATCGTGGCGAAGCCAGGCCACCGTCTGGACCTGCGACTTCTCCTACGACTACGTTAAAATCAACGCCGACTACCGCAGTTGAGCGCCCCCCGTCAGGGAAACCCGTAAAAAGGTTGGCTTCGGCCAACCTTTTTGTTGTTCTGCGGGCGTGTAAGACGGTTAGCGGAGCATTAAAGTGGCAGTAGACCCTGCTGGCGAAGATGGCGAGTCGAGCAGGGTGGTGGCTTGAGAGGAAAAGTCTGCAAAAACCCGGCTGTAATAAGGCGTTCAGGAACAGCGGGTTGCGGGGGATTGGGGTGGGTTTTTGGCGGAAAGAGTCAGGAAAAGGCGCAGAAAGTGTTGACGGGAGTGGTTGGGGTGGGTATAGTTCGCCTCCTCAGCTGACGACGCAACGGAAACGAAGCGGTTGGCACCGATCTTTAACAGAAAGAATAACCGATAGGTGTGAGTGCTTGGTAGAAGCCAACACTTGCACTGCAAGAGACAGAAATACTTGTTTTATTTCTTTGATCTTGCGTGCCAGAAATTTGCTAAGAGATTGAACTGAAGAGTTTGATCCTGGCTCAGATTGAACGCTGGCGGCATGCTTTACACATGCAAGTCGAACGGCAGCACGGGAGCTTGCTCCTGGTGGCGAGTGGCGAACGGGTGAGTAATGCGTCGGAACGTGCCGAGTAATGGGGGATAACGCTTCGAAAGGAGTGCTAATACCGCATACGCTCTGAGGAGGAAAGCGGGGGACCTTCGGGCCTCGCGTTATTCGAGCGGCCGACGTCGGATTAGCTAGTTGGTGGGGTAAAGGCTTACCAAGGCGATGATCCGTAGCGGGTCTGAGAGGATGATCCGCCACACTGGGACTGAGACACGGCCCAGACTCCTACGGGAGGCAGCAGTGGGGAATTTTGGACAATGGGGGCAACCCTGATCCAGCCATGCCGCGTGTCTGAAGAAGGCCTTCGGGTTGTAAAGGACTTTTGTCAGGGAGGAAATCCTGAGCGTTAATAGCGTTTGGGGATGACAGTACCTGAAGAATAAGCACCGGCTAACTACGTGCCAGCAGCCGCGGTAATACGTAGGGTGCGAGCGTTAATCGGAATTACTGGGCGTAAAGCGTGCGCAGGCGGTTGTGCAAGTCTGATGTGAAAGCCCCGGGCTTAACCCGGGAACGGCATTGGAGACTGCACGACTAGAGTACGTCAGAGGGGGGTAGAATTCCACGTGTAGCAGTGAAATGCGTAGAGATGTGGAGGAATACCGATGGCGAAGGCAGCCCCCCGGGATGATACTGACGCTCATGCACGAAAGCGTGGGGAGCAAACAGGATTAGATACCACGGTAGTCCACGCCCTAAACGATGTCAATTAGCTGTTGGGGGTTTGAATCCTTGGTAGCGTAGCTAACGCGTGAAATTGACCGCCCTGGGAGTACGGCCGCAAGGTTAAAACTCAAAGGAATTGACGGGGACCCGCACAAGCGGTGGATGATGTGGATTAATTCGATGCAACGCGAAAAACCTTACCTGCTCTTGACATGTACCGAACCTCTGAGAGATTAGAGGGTGCCCGAAAGGGAGCGGTAACACAGGTGCTGCATGGCTGTCGTCAGCTCGTGTCGTGAGATGTTGGGTTAAGTCCCGCAACGAGCGCAACCCTTGTCATTAGTTGCCATCATTAAGTTGGGCACTCTAATGAGACTGCCGGTGACAAACCGGAGGAAGGTGGGGATGACGTCAAGTCCTCATGGCCCTTATGAGCAGGGCTTCACACGTCATACAATGGTCGGTACAGAGGGTTGCCAAGCCGCGAGGTGGAGCTAATCTCAGAAAACCGATCGTAGTCCGGATCGCACTCTGCAACTCGAGTGCGTGAAGTCGGAATCGCTAGTAATCGCAGATCAGCATGCTGCGGTGAATACGTTCCCGGGTCTTGTACACACCGCCCGTCACACCATGGGAGTGGGGGATACCAGAAGTGGCTAGGATAACCTTCGGGGGTCCGGTTACCACGGTATGCTTCATGACTGGGGTGAAGTCGTAACAAGGTAGCCGTAGGGGAACCTGCGGCTGGATCACCTCCTTTCTAGAGAAAGGCGGAAGCCGAGTACTCACAACCTATCGGTTGTTCTGGAAGTTAAGGGCATGGAGTTTAGCCGGAAGGCGAGACGCCATCGTCAACTGGGTTTGTAGCTCAGCTGGTTAGAGCACCGTCTTGATAAGGCGGGGGTCGTTGGTTCGAGTCCAACCAGACCCACCATTTGACCTGTTGGGGGATTAGCTCAGTTGGGAGAGCACCTGCTTTGCAAGCAGGGGGTCGTCGGTTCGATCCCGTCATCCTCCACCACTCAGCCCAAACAAAAGCGCATCGTCGAGAGGCGGTGAATTTTTGTTTGCGTTGACAGACCGCAAGGTCGTACGCTCGATCTTTAACAAACTGAAGAAGCCGAATTAACAAGACGGCAAGAAGGAAAACGGAGTTAAGTCTTCGTTGGAAAGCTTGTCGACTTTGGGTAATTTGATTGTATCGATGTCATGTCGCCATATCAAAAGGGGCGGTGTGACATGTCGCACAAACACAGCCTGTTGTGGAAGTAACCAGGTTACTGAAATGATAGGGTCAAGCGACTAAGTGCATCTGGTGGATGCCTTGGCGATCACAGGCGATGAAGGACGTGTAAGCCTGCGAAAAGCGCGGGGGAGCTGGCAATAGAGCTTTGATCCCGCGATATCCGAATGGGGAAACCCACCTAGCAATAGGTATCCCTGACTGAATACATAGGTCAGTGGAAGCGAACCGAGTGAACTGAAACATCTAAGTAACTCGAGGAAAAGAAATCAACCGAGATTCCGTCAGTAGTGGCGAGCGAACGCGGAACAGCCTGTACTCTTTATGACTTGGCTTAGTCGAAGGCTCTGGAAAGTGCCACCGTAGTGGGTGATAGTCCCGTAGACGAAAAGCCATGGCAAGAACTAAGTGTACGAAAAGTAAGGCGGGACACGCGAAATCCTGTCCGAAGATGGGGGGACCATCCTCCAAGGCTAAATACTCGTGATCGACCGATAGTGAACCAGTACCGTGAGGGAAAGGCGAAAAGAACCC
This sequence comes from Paludibacterium denitrificans, assembly GCF_009707705.1. Classification (GTDB taxonomy): domain Bacteria; phylum Pseudomonadota; class Gammaproteobacteria; order Burkholderiales; family Chromobacteriaceae; genus Paludibacterium_A; species Paludibacterium_A denitrificans. The sequence goes on from NZ_WLYX01000001.1 coordinate 1,554,388, forward strand.
CGGGAGGGGAGTGAAATAGAACCTGAAACCGGATGCATACAAACAGTGGGAGCCTCGCAAGGGGTGACTGCGTACCTTTTGTATAATGGGTCAGCGACTTACATTCAGTGGCAAGCTTAACCGAATAGGGGAGGCGTAGGGAAACCGAGTCCGAATAGGGCGTCTTAGTCGCTGGGTGTAGACCCGAAACCGAGTGATCTATCCATGGCCAGGATGAAGGTGCGGTAACACGCACTGGAGGTCCGAACCCACTAATGTTGCAAAATTAGGGGATGAGCTGTGGATAGGGGTGAAAGGCTAAACAAACTCGGAGATAGCTGGTTCTCCCCGAAAACTATTTAGGTAGTGCCTCATGTATCACTTCCGGGGGTAAAGCACTGTTATGGCTAGGGGGTCATTGCGATTTACCAAACCATGGCAAACTCTGAATACCGGAAAGTGCAAGCATGGGAGACAGACGGTGGGTGCTAACGTCCATCGTCAAGAGGGAAACAACCCAGACCGCCAGCTAAGGTCCCAAATGATAAGCTAAGTGGTAAACGAGGTGGGAAGGCCTAGACAGCCGGGATGTTGGCTTAGAAGCAGCCATCATTTAAAGAAAGCGTAATAGCTCACTGGTCGAGTCGTCCTGCGCGGAAGATGTAACGGGGCTCAAGCTTATAACCGAAGCTGCGGATGCACAGTTTACTGTGCGTGGTAGGGGAGCGTTCTGTAGGTCTGTGAAGGTGTGTCGTAAGGCATGCTGGAGATATCAGAAGTGCGAATGCTGACATGAGTAGCGATAAAGCGGGTGAAAAGCCCGCTCGCCGAAAGCCCAAGGTTTCCTACGCAACGTTCATCGGCGTAGGGTGAGTCGGCCCCTAAGGCGAGGCTGAAAAGCGTAGTCGATGGGAAACGGGTTAAAATTCCCGTACTTTCGTATAGTGCGATGTGGGGACGGAGAAGGTTAGGTCAGCCGGTGTTGGATGCCCTGGTTCAAGCCGGTAGGCTGGAGAGGTAGGCAAATCCGCCTCTCCTTAAGGCCGAGACGTGATAACGAGGATCTACGGATCTGAAGTGACTGATACCACGCTTCCGGGAAAAGCCACTAAGCTTCAGCTATACGAGAACCGTACCGCAAACCGACACAGGTGGGCAGGATGAAAATTCTAAGGCGCTTGAGAGAACTCAGGAGAAGGAACTCGGCAAATTGATACCGTAACTTCGGGAGAAGGTATGCCTGTTGTGGTGTAAACCCTTGCGGTTGAAGCTACGACAGGTCGCAGAGAATCGGTGGCTGCGACTGTTTAACAAAAACACAGCACTCTGCCAACACGAAAGTGGACGTATAGGGTGTGACGCCTGCCCGGTGCCGGAAGGTTAAGTGATGGGGTGCAAGCTCTTGATCGAAGCCCCGGTAAACGGCGGCCGTAACTATAACGGTCCTAAGGTAGCGAAATTCCTTGTCGGGTAAGTTCCGACCCGCACGAATGGCGTAACGATGGCCACACTGTCTCCTCCTGAGACTCAGCGAAGTTGAAGTGTTTGTGAAGATGCAATCTACCCGCTGCTAGACGGAAAGACCCCGTGAACCTTTACTGTAGCTTTGCATTGGACTTTGAAGTGGTTTGTGTAGGATAGGTGGGAGGCTTAGAAGCCGGGACGCTAGTTCTGGTGGAGCCAACCTTGAAATACCACCCTGACCCCTTTGAGGTTCTAACTTTGGTCCGTTATCCGGATCGGGGACAGTGCATGGTAGGCAGTTTGACTGGGGCGGTCTCCTCCCAAAGTGTAACGGAGGAGTTCGAAGGTTACCTAGGTACGGTCGGAAATCGTGCTGATAGTGCAATGGCAAAAGGTAGCTTAACTGCGAGACCGACAAGTCGAGCAGGTGCGAAAGCAGGACATAGTGATCCGGTGGTTCTGAATGGAAGGGCCATCGCTCAACGGATAAAAGGTACTCCGGGGATAACAGGCTGATTCCGCCCAAGAGTTCACATCGACGGCGGAGTTTGGCACCTCGATGTCGGCTCATCACATCCCGGGGCTGTAGCCGGTCCCAAGGGTATGGCTGTTCGCCATTTAAAGTGGTACGTGAGCTGGGTTCAAAACGTCGTGAGACAGTTTGGTCCCTATCTGCAGTGGGCGTTGGAAGTTTGACGGGGGCTGCTCCTAGTACGAGAGGACCGGAGTGGACGAACCTCTGGTGTACCGGTTGTCACGCCAGTGGCATTGCCGGGTAGCTAAGTTCGGAAGAGATAACCGCTGAAAGCATCTAAGCGGGAAACTCGCCTGAAGATGAGACTTCCCTGAGGGCTTGACCCTCCTGAAGAGTCGTTCGAGACCAGGACGTTGATAGGTCGGGTGTGGAAGCGCTGTGAGGCGTGAAGCTAACCGATACTAATTGCTCGTGAGGCTTGATCCTATCATTTGAGTGGCTTGGGAAACCGAGCTGGCTGTAAATGTGCGACGTGCAATCAATTACCGAAATCATAAGTTAATTCAGGGTTGAGAGATCAACCCAAGGCTTCTTGCAGTTTGTTGACAGCTTATGTCTGGTGGCCATAGCGAGGTGGTCCCACGCCTTCCCATCCCGAACAGGACCGTGAAACGCCTTAGCGCCGATGATAGTGTGGCATTCGCCATGTGAAAGTAGGACACCGCCAGACTCCCCTTACGAAGCCCAGCTCTCTCAGCTGGGCTTCTTGCTTTTCACAACGGCCAGCGTGCCTTCTCCTATTCTCCTCATTTCTGACCGCTATTGCGGATAATCGGTGCTTGGGGGCAAGCTAAATTCCTGCTTAAGCCGATGCTGCTTTATCCTTGGCGATTGCCACGCTCTCACGCTCTTGGGCCGATTGGTCCTGAATGGTATGCTTCTTTCCTTGTTGTTGCCGTGAAGCGCGCTTGCGCCAAGCGTGGCCATGATCTGCCAAGGAAACCCATGTCATATCCTACCCCCGCTTTCGAAAAAAAATTGTGTTCCCCCGCGCTGTTGGCTGAGAAGTTGGCCGAATTGCCGCGACCGTTGGTGTTTACCAATGGCTGCTTCGATATTCTGCATCGCGGTCATGTAACTTATCTGGCTCAGGCTCGTGCCTTGGGCGCCAGCTTGGTGGTGGGCCTGAATACCGATGCTTCGGTCAAGCGTCAGGGCAAGGGGGATGACCGCCCGATCAACAATGAACTGAATCGTGCTGCGGTACTGGCAGCGCTGGAGAGTGTCAGCCTGGTGACCTGGTTTGACAGCGATACACCGGCTGAGCTGATCGAGCTGATTAAGCCGGATGTGCTGGTCAAAGGCGGCGATTGGAGTGTCGACCGCATTGTCGGCAGCGCCGAAACGCTGACGCGCGGTGGTTCGGTACATTCCATTCCTTTCCTGTTTGATACCTCGACCACCGCTACCATCCAGAAGATTCGCCACGCTGAGGAGCAGGCGTGAGCGAGCATGCCTTTGCCGTGTTGCGCCATCTGGCGGATGGTCGCTTCCATTCCGGCGAGGACATTGCCCAGTCGCTCGGCTGTTCCCGTACGCTGGTCTGGCAGGCTGTGCACGCCATTGAGCAAGAGTTTGGCCTGACGGTGTTCAGCGTGCGTGGGCAGGGCTACAAGTTGGCCGAACCCTTTGAATGGCTGGATGTGGCGAGCATTCGGGCTTGTCTGGCCCGGCGGCCGATGCTTTTACTCTGGCCGTGGCGGAGCAGACGGACTCCACCAACAGCCAGCTGATGCTGCGCGCAGCGTCCGGTGGTTTGCATGGACTGGTTCTCGCTGCCGAGCAGCAAAGCGCCGGGCGCGGCCGTCAGGGTAAGCGCTGGCAGATGAAGCTGGGCTCTGGCTTGATGTTTTCCGTCTTGTGGCGCTTTGAGCGCGGGATGGCGCAGTTGGCCGGGCTGTCGCTGGCCGTGGGGCTGGCGTTGGCGCGGGCGTTGCGCGAACTGCAGGTACCGGTTGCCCTGAAATGGCCGAATGATTTGCTGTTGAACGGCAACAAGCTGGCTGGGATCTTGATCGAACTGTCGGGCGATGCCTTGGGGCTATACCAGCGTGGTGATTGGCATCGGGGTGAACCTGACGCCTCCCGGCGAGGTTGACCAGCCGGTGGCTACCTTGCAGGACGCCGGGGTCAAGGTTGGCCGAAATGCCGTGCTGGCGCTGCTGTTGAACCAGTTGCAGCAGGTGCTGACCGAGTTTGATGCTAACGGTTTTGCCCCGTTGCGCGAGGAGTGGATGACCATGTCGGCGCACCAGAATCAGCGGGTGCGTCTGAGTTTTTCGCATGGTGAACCGGTGGAAGGCGTGGCGCGTGGCGTGGCGGACAACGGTGCCTTGCTGGTGGAAACCGCCGAAGGATTGCAGACCTTCCATGTGGGTGAAGTGAGCTTGCGACGGGCCGAGTCATGATCTTGCTGATTGATGCCGGGAATAGCCGGGTGAAGTGGGCGATTTATCAGCAGGGACGTTGGCTGGCGGATGGCGTGGTGGTGCACGACGCCGTGCCGCAACTGGCCGAGGAGTGGCGGCGTTGGCCGCTGACGCGCGCGCTGGCCTCATCCGTGGCCGAGCCGCAGGTGGGAGCAGCGTTGCAGGCGGCGCTGCCTTGCCCGGTGCAATGGGTGCGCGCGCAAGCGGCGTTTGGCGACGTGACCAATCATTATCGCCGAGGCCGCCGAGCAGGGGGCGGATCGCTGGCTGGCGGTCCCTGGCGGCACGGCAGATCTGCGCGGGTGATGTGGTGGTGGCTTGTGCCGGTACCGCCTTGACGGTGGAGGCATTGACCGCGGAAGGCGATTATCTGGGGGGCTGTATTTTGCCGGGCTATCGTTTGATGCTGGCCAGCTGGCGCGCGGTACGGCGAATCTGGACCGGCTGGCTAAGCGAAGTGGCGGCCTTTCCACAAGGTACGGCGGATGCGCTGGCCACTGGCGTGGTTGATGCCATGGTTGGCGCCATCGAGCGCATGTGCCTGAGGTTGGCCGAAAAAACCGGGCGGGGCCGTCCCCAGCTGTTGTTGACCGGCGGCGATGCCGCGCAGTTGGCACCATGGCTCGCGGAGCCGGTGCGTATCGTGGATAATCTGGTGCTAATGGGTCTCTTGAGAGTGGCTGGCGAGCAATGAAATGGTTTTTGGCATTGGTGGTAATCCTCAATCTGCTGGTGGCGGGGTATGGGCTGTTCAAGCAGCATCCCTCCTCGGATATTCACGCGCAGGAAATCAGCCCAGAACAGGTAAAGCTGTTGCCGCCTGACTGGACCCCGGCGAGTGCGCCAGCGGTAGCCGTCGCCCAGCCGAGCTTCGGCGCTTAAGCAACGGAACCCCTGCACGCGGCGGCGGCCAAAGCGGCTTCCGCACCAGTGGCGGACAAGTCCGCCAAGGCTGCCCCGATGCCAGCCAAACCGGCACAGCTTAAGCCAAGCCCGAAGCGGTGACACCGCCCGTGGAAGCCAAGCCGAAGCCAGCTGCCAAGCCGGTAGCCTGCTACAACTGGGGCGTGCTGGATGGCAAGCTGTTGGCCCGGGTCAAGGGTGGCTTGCCGGGCTTGAAACTGAAGCCGGAACAATTGGTGGAAACGGCCAAGGGTGAGAGCAAGGGCACCGGCAAGTTCTGGGTGTATTACCCGGCGCTCGCCACCAAGGCAGAAACCCAGACGCTGGCGGCGGAGTTGAAAGACAAGGGCTTTGACAACTACATGGTCAATAATGCCGAGTTCAAGGGCACCTTGTCGCTTGGCCTGTTTGGCAAGGAAGAAGGTGCCAAGGCGCTGGTAGCCAAGATCAAGGCAGCAGGGTTCGACAAGGTGAGCATGCAGCAAAAGGGCAAGACCACCGAATCGTCGTTGCTGACGTTCAAGGCGCTGGATGACGCCCAAGTAAGCAAACTGCAGGCGCTGCAAAAACGACTGACGCCGGGCATTGCGCTGAAAAGCTGCCAGCCCTGAGCGTTGTTTTGCTGTCCGTGCCCACCCATGACGGGCTGGCGCGGCAGCCTCCACAGACGGCGGCGGTGTGCGCCGTCTTTTTTGCCTGTGCCTACTTCATGTCTCGACATGTGAACATCACCCGGTTGCTGGACCGGGGAACCTTTAATGATCACGTTATCCGCCAGCTGGGCGGCTCGATGGCGTTTATTGCTTAGCCGGCGCTCAACGCGGGCGGTTTTCTGGCCGTGCACCGCTATACGTCGCACATGTCCGGCATCATTTCCGGCATGGCGGACGAGTTGGCGCTGGGCGAGGTGCGGCTCGCGTTGTCGTTGCTGGTGATGCTGATGTGTTTTATCGGCGGGGCCATGCACTCGACCGGCTGATCATCTGGGCGCGGCGCCAGCGGTTGCGCGGCGGCTATGGCGTATCGATGATGGAAGAGTCGCTGTGGCTGTTGCTGTTTGGTTTGCTGGGCGCCGGGCTGACCTTGCACAAGGGCTTGTTCACGCCGGTGACGGTGATGCTGCTGTGTTTCATCATGGGCATGCATAACACCGTGGTGACCAAATTGTCCGGCGGCCTCTTGCGTACCACGCACATGACCGGTACCGCGACCGATATCGGTATCGAGCTGGCCAAGGCCAGCTATTACAACCGCTCGCACAGCCACAAGGTGCGGGATATTCGCGTCAACCGCCGCAAGCTGCGCATCCTTAGCCTGATTCTGGTGTCGTTCTTTCTTGGCGGCGTGGTGGGGGCGCTGGGCTTCAAACATCTGGGCTACAGCTTTACCGTGCCGCTGGCTACCTTTCTGTTTTTGCTCGGGCTGCGGCCGATCTGGTACGACATCAAGCTGCGTTTTCGCTGGTGGCGCTTAGCGTCGGCCGGGCTGAAGGGTGCGACGGGGGTTTTCGGCCAACCTTGTTGCCGCCGTGGTGCTTGCGTGCGCGCAGAAGGTGTCTGGTCCCCCCGTGCTAGCGCTGGCTGACCGGATAGGGCTTGCTCGCGCCTGACTGGCACGGCACACTGCCGGTTCCACGCCGTGGGGTGTGGCAGCCTTAACCCGTCGGCTGTGCAAGATGGACGGGAAGCGTGGGAGCCTTCCCGCGTCCTCTCTGACGGAGAGTGTTCATGTCTGACGTTATCAAGGGTGACGGCGCCATCCGCCGCACCAGCCTGTACGGCTCTTCCATCGAAAATACTTACGGCCGGCGTGCTGTCGTTCATGCGTCGCAACTACAGCCGCGACCTGACCGGTGCCGACGTGGTGGTGTCTGGTATTCCGCTGGATCTGTCCACCACTTTCCGCTCCGGCGCGCGCTTGGGGCCGCAGGCCATCCGTGCCGCCAGCGTGCAGTTGGCCGAACTCAAGCCTTATCCGTGGGGTTTTGACCCGTTTGATGACCTGGCGGTGATCGACTATGGCGACTGCTGGTTTGACGCGCACAACCCGCTCACCATCAAGTCGACCATCATCGAGCATGCGCGCCATATTCTGGCGTCTGGCGCCCGCATGCTGACCTTTGGTGGTGACCATTTCATTACCTATCCGCTGTTGCTTGCCCACGCGGAAAAGTTCGGCCAACCCCCGGCGCTGCTGCATTTCGACGCCCACTGTGATACCTGGCCGGATGATGAGCCGGACAGCCTGAATCACGGCACGATGTTTTACAAGGCGGTGAAGGAAGGGCTGATCGACCCGGCGCATTCGGTGCAGGTGGGCATCCGCACCTTCAACGACGACTTCATGGGAATGAATATTCTGGATGCGGCCTGGGTGCATGACCATGGCGCCGAGCAGACCATCGCCGGGGATTGGCGAAATCATCGGCGACCGGCCGGTGTATCTGACCTTTGATATCGACTGTCTTGATCCGGCCTATGCGCCGGGCACCGGCACGCCGGTACCGGGCGGGTTGACCAGCGCGCAGGCGCTGAAGATTGTGCGCAACCTTGGCGGGCTGAATATCGTCGGCATGGACGTGGTGGAAGTTGCACCGGCCTATGACCACAGCGAGGTGACGGCGCTGGCTGCCGCCCACCTCGCCTGTGACATGCTGTGCCTGCTGCGTAACCGCAAACTGGCTGGCACCCTCTAGACGGGCCTCGCCGCCGTACCGCTCAGGCTAGCTGATGATGCACGTTCGGCTGGCTTTCCACCCGGTTGCGCCCGTGCTCCTTGGCCTGATACAGCGCCTGGTCGGCGCGGGCCAGCGCGACGTCGATCTGCGCATCTTCGGTTTGTAGCGCGGTGACGCCAAAGCTGGAGGTCATGATGATGGGGGCGTGATCGGTGGCGATCGGGCTGCTGGCCAGCCGGGCGCGCAGGCGTTCGGCAAATTGCAGCGCACCACTGAGCGACGCCTGCACCAGCAAGATGGCAAATTCCTCGCCACCGAGCAATATCCCCGATGCGCAATTCGTCGCGGATCAGGTGGCTGACATGGTGCAGCACATGGTCGCCCATGGCGTGGCCGTAGTCGTCGTTGACGCGCTTGAAGTGGTCCAGATCCAGCATCACCAGCGCCCCCGGCGGGCCGCCGTAACGCTTGACCCGTGCCAGTTCTGCATTGGCCAGCTCGTAGAAGTTGCGGCGGTTGTTGAGGCCGGTGAGTGCGTCGCTGGTGGCCAGCTGCTTGAGCTGTTCTTCCCCTTGTTTGCGCTCGGTGATGTCGGTGGTGTAACCGTTCCACAGCGTGCTGCCATCGTTTTCCCGTTCCGGTTTGGCGTGGGTCAGCACCCAGCGCCACTGCCCGTCTGGTACGGCGCATGCGCCATTCCGTTTCCCAGACTTTCATGTCCCGTGACGACTGGTAGAGCGATTCGACCAGACGGCGACGGTCATCCGGGTGAACCAGATCGAACAGTTCGCCCGCATCCTGTGCTACCTGTTCCGGCCGCACGCCATAGTGGGTATACATGCCCGGGCTGGCGTAGGGCAGCCCGATGCGGCCATCCGGGCGCAGACGCAGCTGGTACACCACGCCGGGAATTTGCGAGGTGAGTTTTTCCAGCCGGATTTGCCGGGCTCGACGTTCTTCATCGGCGGTCTTGCGCGTGGTGATGTCCATGTGGGTGCCCAGCGCCCGTTGCGGGCTGCCGTCGTCACCGTGGCGCATCACCTGACCATGCGCCAGTATCCAGCTCCAGCGTCCGTCCGGCCGTGCCATGCGGTATTCGCATTCGTAGTGGGCGCTATGGCCCGCCAGGTGCTCTTGCAGCCGCCTCTCCACCCGAGGCAGGTCGTCCGGGTGCATCAGAGCGCGCCGGTATTGATGTGCGGCTGAATATCCTGCACCTGCCGTCCCAGCATGCTGGCCCAGCGGGTATCGACATCGAAGTTCCGCTGGGGATGTCCCAGTCCCATAACCCGAGTTCCCCGCCGCGTAGCGCCAGTGACAGCCGCTCTTCGCTTTCGGCCAACTGTGCGCGGGCGTCGTGCTGGGCGCTGATGTCGGTGAGGGTTACCACCGGCCCTGACGCGGATCGTCCGCGCACGCCAGACTGAGTGTCAGCCAGCGCGGGTTAGCGGAGCCGAGGTTTTCCAGTTCGATGCTGACATGTGCTTCATGGCGCGTGGCGGCCAGCCAGTCGGTCGAATGCGGGGTATGGTCGCGGTGAACCGGGCGGTAGTGTTGCAGCAGCTCGGCCAGCGGCTGATGGTGGAAGTCGGCCACGCCCAGCAGTTGGGCGGCACTGGCGTTGCCACTGCTGACGCGACCATCGCTGTCGGTGAGCAGTACGCCCATTGGAACCAGTTGATAGACGGTGCGCAGCGTGTGGCGCTCTTTTTCCTGACGGTAAAGCAGCCAGGGCGATCAGCAGGCTGGCTGCCAGAATCACCGCGCTGGTGATCAGGCTGCGCCAGACAGCATGGTTGATGGCCAGCCGCTCGGCGTGCAGGGCATCTTGCAGGTCCAGCCCCACCGACAGCACCAGCGGCAGGCCGTTGACGCGTTGCCAGCCATAGGTGCGCGGGATGTGGTCAATATCCACGGTGGCGCGGTAAGAACCGGAATTAAGCTGCGGGTTGGTGAGAAATGGCTTAAGCTGCTGGGTACGCGTTTGCCGATAAAGTCTTCCATGCGTGCCGAACGCGCGAGATAGGCGCCATCACTGCGCAGCAGCAGAATCACATCGTGCGGGTTGGCTGCCACCTGCCGGAACTGGTCAGCCAGATACTGCGGCGTGACGGCGGCAATCACCACCCCGGCAAGCTGGCCATGGCGGAACACCGGGCGTGAGAAATGCAGCGACCATTGGTGCGAGATTCGCCCCATGGCTAAGCCGGTCGATGAACAGACGGGCGTTGCTGGTGCCCAGATGGGCGCGGAAATAGGGCCGGTCAGCGACGGACAGCCGTCCTTTGAAACCCATGTTGGAATACAGCACATTGCCGTTGACATCGGCAACGGCCAACTGCAGGAAAGTGCCGTCCGGATAGGCGGCCTGAGCGTTATTGATGCTGACTTCCAGCCCGGCGATACCACGGCTGGCGTAGTCGTTGGCCATGTTTTGCAGGACGAAATCCAGCCCGCGCATCATGGTGGCAACTTGCAAGGCGACGGCGCTGGCGGTGCGTTCGGCACGCAGTTGCGATTTTTGGGTAGTGGTTTCCACCAGCGTGCGCTGCGCGCTGAGTAATTCCAGCCAATACAATCCGAGAAAAACCACAACCACTAGTGGCACGGCTATCCAGCCGGACAGGCGAAAACGTCGCTGTCGTGGCTCAGAACCGGTGTCAGCCATATAGCCCCTTGCATCAAAACATATTTAGTGAATACTTTTTCGCTATTATGCCGTGAAATCAGCGGTTTGTGCTTGGTTTTAAGCGGTTTTTGGCGGGTTGAGCCGGTATTTTGCCGTTATCCGGCCAAGACATGCAGGCTGATGACGCCAAGGCCCAGCAGCACGATTTCACACACCTCAATGCTTAGGCGCCGAGGCAGTCGCCGGTCATGCCGCCCAGACGGCGTTTGAGGAAACCCCACCAGCCCACGCCCGCCAGCGGTGCCAGCAGCAGCCACGGTGCCAGATAGCCGCAGAGGATGAGTAGCCCCGCGCAGCCGATGAGCAGGCTGGGCCAGTGGCGTTGCCGGGCAAAGCGCTCGCCACTGCCGGGCGCCAGTGCTTAAGCAAGGTGGCGGACCGAAGCCACAGCAAACAGCCGCGCCCGGGCGGGGATCAGGATGAGTGGGTAAAGGTTGGCCGAAAACCTGACCAGCAGCATCAGCAGCACCAGTTTGCTCGCCAGCGCCAGCACCAGCGTCAGCACGCCAAAACTGCCGACATGCGGGTCTTTCAGCACGGCAAGGAAGCGCTCCTGATTGCGGTGCGCGGCGCCCAGCGCGTCGGCCCAGGTCTCCCAGCCCATCCAGATGCAGGCCTCCGGTGACCCACACCCAGCAGATCAGCCCGAGCAGCGCTCCCAGCCACGGGTCGATGTGCTGGCCGATGGCTGTTGCCGCTGCCACCAGCGCTCCCACCAGCAGGCCGACCACGGCAAACCAGCGGGCGCTGTCACTCAGCCAGGACGGCTGGAATTCCTTCAGCAGCCGACGTGGGCAGGCGGGTGAGAAACTGGATGGCCAGCCGCAGCGCCACATGCCACGGTGCGCGGGCGGGATTCATACCGGTTCGGGCGCCTCCAGCCGCATCAGGTAGGCCGGATGACCGGTCAGGATAGACAGCTGGGCAAAGCCGCCGCGCTGTACCGTCATCAGCTTGGCCACGGAGAAATCGGTGCCCAGCAACTCCGCCATCAACACGGTGATGACGCCGCCGTGGGTGACCAGCACCCGGTGGCTGCCGTGCGAGGCGGCAATCCAGTCGTGAAAGCTTCCAGCACGCGCTGGCGGAACAGGGCATAACTTTCGCCACCGGGCGGCACCAGTTGGTGTCGCACCAGCGCCTGACGCCAGTCTGGGTGCTGCGCGCTCAGGCTGTTGAGACTCATGCCATCCCAGTCGCCAAAATCGATTTCGGCAAACCGTTCGTCCACTTTCAACGGCAGCGCGGCCTGTAGAGCCTGATATACGGCAAATTCGCGGCAGCGTTGCAGCGGCGAGGTGGCCATGCTGGTCACCGGCGCCAGACTGTTCAGCCGCTGCCAGCTGCGCGCCATCTGCGTGATGCCGCTATCGTTGGCGGGCAGGTCGGTCTGGCCGATCAGCCTGCCCTCGTGATCGATGTCGCCATGGCGCAGCAGCGTCAGGGTGTAGGGGAACATCAGTCCTTCTCCGTCACGCCTAACTTCGGCAAAGGTGGCCATTTCGTTGTGCAGGCGGATGGCCAGTTGCAGCAGCGGCACGCACAGCGCGGCACCGGAGCCTTCGCCCAGCCGCAGGCCGATGCCGATCAGCGGTGTCAGGCCCAGCGCTTGCAGCGCAAGCGCGTGGCCGGTTTCTTCCGAGCAGTGGCTGGCCAGCAGCCAGCTTGCCACGGCCGGGTCGATGGCGCGGGCGGCCAGCGCGGCGGCGCTGCAATGAAGCCGTCGACCAGTGCTTAAGCACGCCAAGGTGGGCGGCTTCCAGATAGAAACCGGCCATGGCGGCGATCTCCAGCCCGCCCAGTTCGGCCAACGTGTCGAGGCCGCTGAGCGAACGGTATTGCAGGCGCGCCAGTGCTTGCGCCACCACGCGGCATTTGAGTGCCAGACCGGCATCGTCCACGCCGGTGCCTCGCCCGACCACCTGTGCCGGTTGTGCGCCGGTGAACTGGCAGATCAGCGCGGCGGAAGGCGTGGTATTGCCGATGCCCATGTCGCTCGAGCAATCAGCAGGTTGGCGCCGTTTGCCACGGCGCGGCGGGCGGCCTCCCGACCAGCGGCCAGCGCCGGGCGGTTTCTTCCTGCGTCATCGCCGCTTCTACCATCAGGTTGCGCGTACCGGCGCGCACCCGGGCGTGCACGATGGGCAGATCGTCCAGCGGGCTGAGTACGCCAACATCCACCACTTCCAGTCGCGCCTCAATGGCGCGCGCCAGTACGCAGATGGCGGCGCCACCGGCGACGAAGTTCTTGACCATTTCGCCGGTTACCACCGACGGATAGGCGGATACGCCTTCGGCAGTGACGCCGTGGTCGCTGGCAAACACGGTAATGGCCGGTGTCAGCGCGGCCGGGCAGGTCTGGCCTTGCCGGGCGGCAAAGCGGCAGGCGATGTCTTCCAGTTGTCCCAGGGCTGCTTAGCTGGTTTGGTCAGGCAGGACTGGCGCTGGCGGGCGGCGCTCAGGGCTTGGCTATCGGGTGGGGTGATGAGGTGTGTATCGGACATGGTATTCGGGCTCTGGCGGTTGCAGGGGTTGGCCATAGACGGGGTGATCGGCGGCTACGGCGTGGTGTGCCACGGACTCTAAGCCATCGGGCGGTGGGGGACAAGCGGTGTGGCCGTTGGCGGGCGCTGTTTGCCGCGCAGGGCTGGGCAGGCTGCGGTATACTCGCTGCCCGCAGGTGTCTGTGGTGCGCTCGGGCGTGCCACAGGTGAAACGGGAAGCCGGTGTGAATCCGGCGCTGCCCCCGCAACGGTAAGGTCTGGCACTTTTGTGCTCAGGTATCGCTCTCTCTATGCCACTGCCCGCTATGGGTGGGAAGGCGCGCTACCGCAAGACCCAGCCCGGAGACCGGCCTGCACTGGATACCTTCGGAAGAGGTATTCGCGCTGGAGTATCGCGGGGAGGCGATTCGACAGGCGGTGCCGCGCTCCGTGCCGGTATTGTCCCTTTTTCTATTGCACCAGTTGCCTTTGCTGCCCTCCGGGCAGGCGGGGCTGGTCGATTGCAAGCCTTCTTCGCACTCCTTGTTTCCGGCCCCTGTGTCACAGGTTGGCCGAAACAATTCCGATGACAACATCCAAGGAGTGTGTTTCATGTTCAAACCGCAACAACTTGCCGTTCTGGTGCCGCTGGCCTGTGCCAGCCTGGCCCGAGCCAATGACACGCCGCAGTTCCGTGGCGATGAAGTGGTGGTGACGGCTACGCGTCAGCCACAGGCGATCAGCAAGACCCTGTCTGATGTCACGGTGATCACCCGGGAAGAGATCGACAACAGTAGTGTTAGCACTTTGCCGCAACTGCTGGCGCGCCAGCCGGGGATGGAGGTGGTCAGCAGCGGCGGCGTTGGCAGCCCGACCAGCGTATTCATGCGTGGCACCAACTCCAACCACGTGGTGGTGCTGGTGGATGGCGTGCGCATTGTTTCTGCCACTCTGCCTAGCACCACGGCACTGGCGAATATTCCGTTGTCCGTGGTGGAGCGCGTGGAAATCCTGCGCGGCAACAGCTCCAGCCTGTACGGTGCTGATGCCATCGGCGGGGTAATCCAGATTTTCACCCGGCAGGGCAGCGGCAAGCCGCGCTTCAACTTCAACGTTGGCGTGGGCGACCACGGCATGGTGAAAGTGGGCGGCGGCGTGGACGGCAAGGTGGATAACACGGCCTTCAGCCTGCAACTGAGCCAGCAGACCACCGACGGCATCTCGGCCACCAACAAGGACAACACCTTCAGCTACAACCCGGACCGGGACGGCTACCGTAACCTAGCGTATAGCGCCAATCTGACCCAGACGCTGGCCACAGGCCATGACCTGAGTTTCCGCGCGTTCCAGTCGTTCGGCAAAGTCGGTTATGACGCCTCGGCCTTCAACCTCAAGGAAGACCTGCAGCGTATGCGCCAGACCGGCCTGTCGCTGGAGTCCAGAAATGCCTTTACCAGCAACTGGACCAGCACCCTGCGCTACAGCCGCAGCGTGGATCGGCAGGAATCCTGGACCGGTGGCGACATGGTCAATCGCAACAGCCTGTTTCAAACCAGCCAGAACGATTGGCTGTGGCAGAACGATCTGAAAACGGCCCTCGGCAGTTTCCTGTTGGGCGCCGACTACACCCAGCAGCGCGTGGACAGTCAAGGCGAACTGACCACTACTGAGCGCCACAACACGGCGTTCTTCGGCGGTTATAGCGGAGAATTCGGCCAGCATCTGTTGCAAGCCAATGTGCGTCATGATCAGGACGAGCAGTTTGGTGGCAAAACCACCGGTGTGCTGGGCTATGGTTATCGACTCACCGACAGCCTGACCGCACGCGCCAGCTTTGGCACCGCCTTCAAAGCGCCGACGTTCGATGATCTTTACTATCCGGACGACGGTTATTACTCGGGTAACCCCAACCTGAAGCCGGAGACCTCGCGTAACAGTGAGTTGGCACTGAGCTACCACGCTGGCGCGACCAAAGCGTCGGTAACGGCCTTCCACAACAGTATCGACAACCTCATCACCTACGTGACCGATCCGGTGACCTATCACGGCACCATGATGAACGTAAACAAGGCCACCATCACCGGTGTAACGCTGGCGGCATCTAGCAGTTGGGGCAACTGGGATCTCTCCGGCTCCGCGACCTATCAGGACCCGAAAGACGATACCAAGCACCTGCTATTGCTGCGCCGCTCCCGTGCCTTCGGCCAACTTGCCGCCGGTTATGACTGGGGCAAGTTGACGACCGGCATTGAGTGGTCGGCCAGTGCCAAGCGCCGTGATTATGATTTCAGCAACTACAAGGATGTCTGGCTGGGCGGCTACAGCCTGACCAACCTGTACGCCAATTACCGTCTGAGCAAGACCTGGACGGCCACGGCCCGTGTGACCAACCTGTTCGAACGTCGATACACCACCGCCTACGGTTACAATACCCAAGGCTTGGGTGGCTTTATTGGCGTCAACTATCAGGGCGAGTAAGCGGCCTTGCCCGTCGGGTGACGGGCCGGTTTAGCAGACTAAGGAACAATTTGGTGCCTCACCTCATCACCGGCGGTGCCCGTTCGGGCAAAAGCGCCTATGCCGAACAACTGGCCCATACTCACCGCGGGCCGGTGTGTTACCTCGCCACGGCCGAAGTGCGGGATGACGAATTCCGCCAGCGCGTGGCGCGGCACCGCCGCCCGCCAACCCGCACTGGCAGGTGGTTGAAGTGGGGCAAGGGTTGGCCGAAACGCTCCGGCAACACGATCAGCCCGGCACCTTGCAGCTGGTCGATTGTCTGGGCATGTGGCTGATGCGCTTCTTTGGCCCGGATGACGGCTTTGATGAGGTGGCCTATCTCGCGCAACGCCGGGCGCTGTTACAGGCGCTGGCGGCGTTGCAGGGCGAGGCCGTGCTGGTGAGCAATGAAATTGGCTGGGGCGTGGTGCCGCTGGGAACCACGTCGCGCCGTTTTGTCGATGAACTGGGCTGGCTGAATCAGGCGGTGGCGGCCGTTTGCCAGCAGGTGACGCTGGTGGCCTGCGGCTTGCCGCTGGTGCTCAAACAGGAAACGCGCTGACATGCCGGTCGCCTGCCTGCGCCGTTTTCGGCCAACCTGCTGGCTGCTGGCGATTGCCCTGTCCTCGCCGGTTTTGGCCGCTGTCAGCGTACTCGATGCCAGTGGCCAAGCCGTCACGTTGGTGCATCCCGCCAGCCGTATTGTCAGCCTGTCACCGCATGCCACCGAATTGCTGTTTGCCATTGGTGCTTAAGCAGCAAGGTGGTGGCGACGGTGGATTACAGCAACACGCCCGCGGCGGCCCGGCGTTTGCCGCGCGTGGGCAGTTACACTGGCATCAGTCTGGAAGCCGTGCTGCGCCAGCGCCCCGATCTGGTGGTGGCGTGGCAGGACGGCGGCTCCCCGCGTGAACGCGAACGCCTCAAAGCCATGGGCGTGGCGGTGTTTGTCAGCCATCCGTTGCGTCTGGATGACGTGGCGCGCGAAATGCTGCTGCTGGGCCAATTGACCGGCACCACGGCGCCCGCCCGTCAGGCCGCGCAGGCTTATCGCCAACAGCTGGCCACGTTGTCGGCACGTTATGCCCGTCGGCCACCGGTCAGCGTGTTTTATCAGGTCAGTGCGCTGCCGCTGTTTACCATCAGCCAGTCCAGTTTCCTTGGCGCGGTGATTAACCTGTGTGGCGGCCGCAATGTCTTCGGCCAACTTACCCAACCGGCGCCACAGGTTTCAACCGAAGCGGTCATCGCCGCCCGGCCACAGGTGATGCTGGCCGCCCGTCAGGCCGATCTGGCCATGTGGAACCGCTGGCGCAGCATTCCGGCAGTGGCACACGGCACCCGTTATGCGGTGGATGACAGCACCCTGACCATCCCCGGCCCGCGGCTGATGCAGGCTGCCGCCGCCTTGTGTACCACGCTGGACACAGCCCGACGCCAACTCGGTTTGACGTCAAACTGAGCGACGGCTATCCTCGCCGCCATGGACAAGGAACTGGAATACCTCGAATCCCGGGTGCAGGCGCTGATCGCCCGCATCAAGGAGCTGGAAACGCAGAACGGCCGTTTTGCCGAAGCGCTGGCTCAGGCGCTCAAGGACAATGCCGAACTGACGTTTCGTGTCAATGAAACCCGCAGCCGCGTAGCGGCCCTGGTTGAACGTCTGCCCAAAGACGAGGCGGATGCGGAAGGGAGTGCGCAATGAGCGAAGTGGTTCAGGTCGATATCGAACTGCTCGGGCGGCATTTTGCCATCGGCTCCCCGCTGGACGAGCGTGACACCCTGCTGGAAGCCGTCCATTTGCTGTCGGACAAGATCCAGCTGATCCAGCAAGGCGGCAAGGTGATGGACGCCGACAAGATCGCCATCATGGCGGCCCTCAACATCGCGCACGACCTGCTGAAAACAAAAGTGGGCGGCGGCTTGGAAATAGCCGAATTCCAACGTAAAATAAGAGACATGAGCGAAGCCGCCGATACGGCACTTCGCGAAAGCCAGCAAGCTCTGTTTGAATAACAGGCGGCTGGTAAAACATTACAGGTCAGTTTTCCCCTGCGGTGTTTGAGACGGCACACATTCCTTTGTACCAATGCGTTCGCTTTTGGTTGCCGGTTCGAGTCACAGGTGTGTCGCGTCCCTTGCGGATGCGCCCGACGTGGCTGGTTGGTGGCCCTCCCCGGAAACAGGGTACAAGCGGATTTAGCCCGATCGACACTCGCGGGGGTCCCCCCCTCTTTATCTTTCCCTGTTACGCATGTCTGCACCGAGTTCCGTTATCCCGGCTGATAAAGTGGCGTTGCGCCGCGCGATTCGTCGTGCCCGCATGGCACTGTCGGCCCGCTATCGCCAGCATGCCCAGCGTCAGGTGGCGCGCCATGCCTCGCGCCTGCTGGCCCGCGGCAAACGTATCGGCGCTTATCTGGCGACCGGCTCCGAGCTGGATCTGGAACCGCTGCTCAGCAGTGCGCTGTTTCGTGGCGCCGAGGTGTTCTTGCCGCAGATTCCGCAGCGAGGACGCCGGTTGTGGTTTTCCCGGCTGGGCGGTGCCAACCAGTGGTATCTGCACCCGCGTTACCAGATCGCCGAATACGATGGCCCGCGCTTGCGTGCAGAAAAACTGGATGTACTGTTTGTCCCGCTGCTGGCGGTGGATGACGAAGGCTATCGCATGGGGCAGGGCGGTGGTTTTTACGACAGTACGCTAGCGTTCCGGCGCCGTCATGCCCGTTTCGGCAAACCCTTGCTGGTCGGCGTGGCGTTTGACTGTCAGCGCGTGGCACAGGTGCCGCGCGAGCCGTGGGACGTGCAACTGGACTGGCTAGTGACCGAATCCGGGTTGTATCGCTCGGGTGGTGTTAAGCAGGGCCGGTCAGTTTCCCGCCAAGTTATGAAAAAGGCCGCGTCAGCGGCCTTTTCATGCGGCGTTGTGGTTAGCAACGGCCTTTGCGTGCTTGCCCCGGCGGGCAAAAATCGCCATCGTCATCATGGTGGCGGCTGTGTTCCGGCTCCACCACCACAGCCGGTTCCAGTACCACCGGTGAGCGCACGCGTACGCGCGCCGGTTGCACGACACAGGCAGACAGGCTCGCAGCGGCGAGCAGCGTTAATAGTACGGTTTTCATGCAAATTCTCCTCAAATGGGGCGGCCTGCGGCGTTTGCCTTGTCCGGGACAACACTGCACACTCGGCCTGTGCGCTGTCTATTGAAGCACAATGCTCATGGCGAGTGGTTTGTAAATGGCTAACAATTATTAATCTTGGCGCGCAACGACCGGGCGCGGCCCATAGGTTGAAGGAGAGGCATGCGTTATCAGGGGCAGCTGGTGCGCTGGCAGGATCAGCAGGGATTCGGCTTTATCCAGTGCCTTGGCACGGATCGGCAGGTTTTTGTGCATATCTCGTCTTTCATGTCGGCGTCGCGCTTACCGCTGGTGGCGGATCGGCTGAGTTTCGAGCTGCAGCGCGATCGTCAGGGCCGCTGGCAGGCGGTGCAGGTGCAGTGGCTGGATGTGCCGCAAGCGGGCGTGGTTCGGCCAACGGTGCTTAAGGCGCGGGTGTGGATGACGCTGCTGGTGTTTTTTGCCGGTTTGGTGCTGGCCGTCTGGTCGGAGCGTCTGGTGACCGGGGTGCCGTTGTGCTACCTGCTGATGAGCGCGTTGACGTTTTGCTGCTATGGCATGGACAAGCGTGCCGCACGGCAAGGGCGCTGGCGCGTGGCCGAGCAAACGCTGCACGCTCTGGCTTTGCTGGGCGGCTGGCCGGGTGCGCTGCTGGGCCAGCAGGTGTTCCGTCATAAAACCCGCAAGCTGGCGTTCCGCTGGCTGTTTGGTGTGACGGTGGCGTTGAATCTGGCCGGGTTGTGGCTGCTGGTGCGATCGGATCTGCTGCGCCCGGTGCTTGCGGTACACTGACGCGCTGTGCCCAGTTCTTGAAGTTGTCGAGCCTTCTGCTTATGTCTTACTGGTTGATGAAATCCGAACCGCACGAACTGTCGATGGACGATCTGCTGCGGGAGCCGCCGCGCGCCTTTGAATGGACTGGCGTGCGCAATTATCAGGCACGCAATTTCATGCGTGACCAGATGCAGCCGGGCGATCAGGTATTGTTCTGGCATTCCAGCTGCCCTCAGCCGGGGATTGCCGGGTTGGCCGAAGTCGCTTCTGCGGCCGTGGCCGACTCCAGCCAGTTTGATCCGGCAAGCCCGTATTTCGATGCACGCTCGCGGCCGGAGGCACCGCGCTGGGTGAGCGTGACGGTACGCGGCCTGCGCCCCACGCGGCTGATCAGCCCGGCGGAATTACGGAGCCACGCTGAACTGGCGGAGATGACCGTCCTCAAGCGCGGCAATCGCCTGTCGATTACCCCTGTCACGCCCGCCGAATGGGCATTCATTACGGAGCAATTGATCTGATGTTGTCGTTACCCTTGTTTGCGGTGTTGTTGGGCTTTGGCGCGTTGGCGGGGTTTCTCGCCTACTTGCTGGGCGTGGGCGGCGGGCTGGTGATTGTGCCGGTGGTGGTGGGGGTGCTGTCGGCGGCGCATCTGGGCGGCAATCATGTGCAACACCGGCGGTGGGCACGTCGCTGGCGGTAATGGTGTTTACCAGCCTGTCTAGCGTGCGTGCGCACCACAAGCGCGGCGCGGTGGACTGGTCGATTGTGCGCCACATGGCGCCCGGCATGATTCTGGGCACGCTGGGTGGCAGCCTGGTGGCCGGTTTTATCCCCAACGACGGTCTGAAATGGTTCTTTGTGGTGTACGCCTACGCTGCCGGTCTGCAGATGTTCTTTGGCGCCAAGCCCACCTCGACGCGCGAGATGCCGACAGTGGCCGGGCAATGGGGCGCCGGTGGCCTGATCGGCATGATTTCCAGTTGGGTGGGCATTGGCGGCGGCTCGATGAGTGTGCCGTTCATGGCGTGGTGCAATGTGCCGGTGCATACCGCCATTGCCACCAGTGCGGCGCTGGGCTGGCCGATTGCCGTGTCCGGCGCGCTGGGCTATGTGTTCAGTGGCTGGCAGGTCAGCGGGTTGCCGTGGGGCGCGGTGGGCTTCATTTACCTGCTTACCATGCTGACGCTGATGGTGATGACAGTGTTGATGGCGCCACACGGCGCACGCATGGCGCATCGTTTGCCGGTGGCGCAGCTGAAAAAGGGTTTCGCGCTGCTGATGGTGGTGCTGGCCACGCAGATGCTGCTGTCGTTGTTGCGCGGCTGATGGTGGTTCGGCCAACCTGAAAGAGCGCGATGTTTCCTCCGATCGAGCCGCGACGCGGCGGCTGGCTGCCGCTGGATGAACGCCACCGCATGTATTGGGAAGAGTGCGGCGCGGCGCAAGGCCAGCCGGTGCTCTACCTGCATGGCGGGCCGGGCGATGGCTGTGCGCCTGCCTGCCGTCAGCTGTTTGATTCGCAGTTTTACCGCGTGGTGCTGTTTGACCAGCGCGGCTGTGGCCGCTCGTTGCCGCGCGGCGAATGGCGTGACAACACTACGGCGCATCTGCTGCAGGATATCGAACGGCTGCGTGTGCATCTCGGGATCGAACGCTGGCTGCTGTTTGGCGGTTCCTGGGGCAGCACGCTGGCGCTGGCGTATGCCGAGGCCTATCCGGACCGGGTGCAGGGGCTGTTGTTGCGCGGGGTGTTTCTTGGCAGGCAACGCGAGATCGACTGGTTCCTGTCCGGCATGGGGCGGTTCTTCCCCGCCGCCCGGCAGCGGTTTGCCGAGTTCATCCCGGCGGCAGAACGCCACGATTTGCTGGCGGCTTATCTGCAACGGCTGCTGGACGACGATCCGGCCGTGCATCTGCCCGCCGCGCGCGCCCGGGCGCAGTATGAAGCCGCGTGCGTGGTGCTTTGGCCCAATGCCGCGCTGGTTGAGCGCGCCGCTGACGACGCGCTGGCGCTGCCATTGGCCCGGCTGGAAGCCTACTACTTTGCCAACCGGCTGTTTCTGGACGAAAGCCAGTTGCTGGCGCAGGTGGAGCGTATCCGCCATCTGCCGTGCGTCATCGTGCAGGGGCGTTATGACGTGGTGTGCCCGCCGCAGGGCGCGCATGAGCTGGCGCGTGCCCGGCCAGAGGCCGAGTGCCTGCTGGTGGAAGGTGCTGGCCATTCGATGTGGGAACCGGCCATTTTGCAGGCACTGCTGGTTCAACTGGCACGCTTCCGCCAGCGCCCGGGCTAGCGTTGACCGGTTGTCAGGTTGGCCGAAACAGCACTTCGGCCAACCTTTTGTTTTTCCGGGGCCTTATCGTAGTACTGGCGATGCCCGCTATAATGGCCCGCTAACGCCGCCGACATGGACGGACTCCCCAAGCTTGCTGCGCCCCGCCGGGCGGCGGTTTGGGCAGTCCGCCCCGGACAGTTTCCCGCCGGTTGCCGCCTGATGCGCAGGCGACCGGCCTTACCGTATTACGCATTCCAGAATCTGAAGACCACCATGCAAGAACACTACAGCCCGCGTGACGTTGAAACCGCCGCGCAACAGAAATGGCAACAGACCGCCGCCTTCAAGGCCGTGGAAGATACCAGCCGTCCCAAGTATTACGCCCTGTCCATGTTCCCGTACCCGTCCGGCAAGCTGCACATGGGCCACGTGCGCAACTACACCATTACCGACGCGCTGGCGCGCTTCAAACGTTTTCAGGGCTATAACGTGCTGCAACCGATGGGCTGGGATGCCTTTGGTCTGCTTAGCCGAAAACGCCGCCATGAAAAACGGTGGTGCCCCGGCCGCTTGGACCTACGCCAACATCGACTACATGAAGGGCCAGCTCAACAGCCTGGGCTTTGCGCTGGACTGGGAACGTGAACTGGCCACCTGCAAGCCGGATTACTACCGCTGGGAACAGTGGCTGTTTACCCGCCTGTTTGAAAAAGGCGTGATCTACAAGAAAAACGGTGTGGTCAACTGGGACCCGGTGGACCAGACCGTACTGGCCAACGAACAAGTGATCGACGGCCGCGGCTGGCGCTCCGGCGCGCTGGTGGAAAAGCGCGAAATCCCGATGTACTACTTCGCCATCACCCAGTACGCCGACGAACTGCTCTCCAGCCTGGATACGCTGGACGGTTGGCCGGAACAGGTCAAAACCATGCAGCGCAACTGGATCGGCAAGAGCTATGGCGCCGATGTCAGCTTTGCCTATGACGAGGCCAGCATTGGTCACGCCGGTGCGCTCAAGGTCTACACCACGCGCCCGGATACCCTGATGGGAGCCACCTATGTTGCCGTGGCGGCTGAACACCCGCTGGCGCAGCAGGCGGCCGGATCGAATCCCGCGCTGCAGGCGTTCATCGCCGAATGCAAGGGCTTACCAGTAGCCGAAGCCGATGTTGCCAAGATGGAAAAGAAAGGCATGGACACCGGTCTGTGCGTCATCCATCCGCTTACCGGCGCCAAACTGCCGGTGTGGGTCGCCAACTACGTGCTGTGGGGCTACGGCGAAGGCGCGGTGATGGCCGTACCGGCGCACGACGAGCGCGATTTTGAATTTGCCAACAAGTATGGCCTGACCATCCAGCAGGTGTACCGTCCGCTTGAAGGTGCCGACAACTTCGACAGCAAGCTATGGCAGGACTGGTATGCCAGCAAGGATGACTCCATCCGTACCGTCAACAGCGGCAAGTACGACAACCTGAGCTACTCTGCAGCGTTCGACGCCATCGTGGCCGATCTGGAAGCCAAGTCGGCCGGTGCCAAGAAAACCCAATACCGCCTGCGCGACTGGGGTATCAGCCGTCAGCGTTACTGGGGCTGCCCGATCCCCATCATCCACTGCCCGTGCTGTGGTGATGTGCCGGTGCCGGAGAAAGACCTGCCGGTGGTGTTGCCGGAAAACGTGATTCCGGATGGCGCCGGTTCGCCGCTGGCCAAGATGCCGGAATTCTACGAAACCACCTGCCCGAAATGCGGTGGCGCCGCCAAGCGCGAAACCGACACCATGGATACCTTTGTCGAATCCAGCTGGTACTACGCCCGTTATGCCAGCCCGCAGTGCGACAGCGCCATGGTGGACAAAAAGGCGGCCGATTACTGGCTGCCGGTCGATCAATATGTCGGCGGTATCGAACACGCCATCCTGCACCTGCTGTACGCCCGCTTCTTCCACAAGCTGATGCGTGACGAGGGCCTGGTATCGAGTGACGAGCCGTTCAAGAGCCTGCTGACACAGGGCATGGTGGTGTGCGAAACCTTCTACCGTGACCTACCCAATGGCAGCAAGGACTGGATCGCCCCGCAAGACGTGGTGCTGGAGCGCGACGGCAAGGGCAAGATCATTGCCGCCACCCATCGCGTTGACGGCCAGCCGGTGGCCATCGGCGGCATCGAGAAGATGTCCAAGTCCAAGAACAACGGTGTCGACCCGCAAGCCTTCATCGAACACTACGGTGCCGATACCGCCCGCCTGTTCATGATGTTTGCGGCGCCGCCGGAACAGAGTCTGGAATGGTCGGATGCTGGCGTGGAAGGCGCGTTCCGCTTCCTCAAGCGCCTGTGGAAAGTGGTCAAAGACCATGCCGACGGTGGCGTGGTAGCGGCTTACACCGCTGGGGAATTGTCGGCCGACTTGAAAGCGCTGCGCTTCAAGCTGCACAGCACCATCCAGAAGGTGGCTGACGATTATGGCCGTCGTCAGCAATTCAACACCGCCATCGCCGCGGTGATGGAACTGCTCAACACCTACGACAAGACCGACAAGTGGCGCCGCTGGCCGTGCAGTGGGTCAGGAAGTGCTGGAAGCCGTCACCATCCTGCTGGCGCCGATCGTGCCGCACATCACCGATGCGTTGTGGAACGCCCTGCGTCCGGGCAGCGAGCTGCTGGCGCAAGGTTGGCCGAACGTGGATGAAGCCGCGTTGGTGAAGAGCGAAATCGAGCTGATGATTCAGGTCAACGGCAAACTGCGCGGCAGCGTCACCGTGGCGGCGGATGCCGGTAAGGACGCGATCGAAGCGGCGGCTCTGGCCACCGACAGCGTGCAGAAGTTCCCCGGATGGCAAGGCGCCGAAGAAGGTGATCGTGGTGCCGGGCCGTCTGGTCAATATTGTTGCCTGAGCATTGTCCGGGCAGCGACCCTCTGTCACAGGCCGGGATGTCCCGGCCTGTTGTTAACCGGAGACTTTCATGATCCGATCGTTGTCATGGCTCGTGCTGGCCGCTCTGACGCTGCTGTTGTCCGCTTGCGGTTTTCAACTGCGCGGGCTGGGCGCCAACATGAAACCGCTACCCTTTGCCAGCCTGTATCTGGACACCGGCAAATCCGGTATCGCCGGTGATTTGCAACTGCTGTTGGCGCGCGATAACCGGCTGACGCTGACCAAGTCGCCCAAAGATGCCGCGGCGGTGCTGTCAGTGCTGTATGAGAACCAGAAAAAAGAAGTCCTCACCATCAACTCCGGTGGCCGCGTCAACGAGTATCAGCTGGTTTACCGGATAGCCGTGCGGACCGTGATCAACGGCGTGCCGGTGGAACCGGACATGAGCGTGATCGTCCGCCGCGAAATGAACTACTCGGATAGCGCCATTCTGGGCAAGGAACAGGAAGAAGCGCTGCTGTGGAGTGACGCGCGACGCGATGCGGCCGACCAGATCGTCCGTCGGTTGGCCTATCTGAAACGTCCGGCGGCGAGCGAGCAGCCTGCTGCGAAACCGGCTCATGCCATCACTCAGCCCTGATGCCCTGCTTAGGCGGCGCTGGCCAAGCGACTGGCACCGCTGTACCTGATTCACGGCGAAGAAACGCTGCTGGCGCTGGAGGCGGCCGATGCGTTGCGTCAGGCCGCGCGTAGCCGGGCTATCTGGAGCGCGAAGTGCTGACCGTGGAAGCGGGGTTTGACTGGTCATTGTTGACCGGCTCCCTCGCCAGTGTGTCGCTGTTTGCCGAGCGCAAGCTACTGGAGGTACGCATCAGCAACGGCAAGCCGGGCAGTGACGGCGCCGAGGCGCTGCAACGGCTGGCCGCTGCGCCACCGGACGATACCATCACGCTGGTGTTGCTGCCCAAGCTGGAGCGCAGCCAGTTGCAGGCCAAATGGTTTCAGGCGCTGGAAAAAGCTGCCGTGGTGATCGAAGCCAAGGCTTTGGGGCGCGCGGAATTGCCCGGCTGGATCAGCCGCCGCTTACAGCAACAGGGATTGCAGCTGACAGCGGAGGCGTTAGCGTTTTTCGCCGACCGTGTGGAAGGCAATTTGCTGGCGGCTAAGCAGGAAGTGGACAAGCTGGCGCTGCTCTATCCGGCGGGCGAACTGGGTTTGCCGCAGTTACAGCAGGCGGTGGCCAATGTAGCACGCTTCGACGTCTTTCAGCTGTCGACCGCCTGGCTAGCCGGTGATGGTGCCCGCGTGCTGCGCATGCTGGACGGGCTGTTGGCCGAAGGTGAAGCGCCGGTGCTGGTGTTGTGGTCGTTTAGCGAAGACATCCGCATGCTGATCCGCCCGGGGCGTGGCCTCAAAGAAGGGCGCAGCGTGCGCGATCTGGCGCGTGATCTGCGCCTGTGGGGCGACAAGCAAAGGTTGGCCGAACCCGCGCTGCGCCGCATTGGCGCCCGTAAATTGATGGCGGCCCTGCAGGAATGTGCGCGTATCGATCAGCAGATTAAAGGCGTGGCAGCCGGTGATCCGTGGCAGACCTTGCGCCGTCTGGCGAGTTTGCTGGCGGGCTAGGGTTTCCCGTCTGTTTGGCGTACTTGTCTGTCAATCATCAATATGGCTGTTGTTTGATGATTGTCAGGCAAAGTACTGCTTGTGCGGTCACGTTATTCTGTTCTTCTCTTGATATTTCCCGGTTTTTCCCCTGCCTTGGCGCTCCCTGTGCCCGCGATTCGGCCAACTCTTTCTGTTGGTCGGGAAATATATAAATTGTTTATTTTCATTGCTTTATCTTTAACTTTCGCGCGGACTTCGTTGCGGCTGGCAGGCCAGTTTCTTTGTCTTTAATCAAATAATTATCAACTTTACTTATTTCTGTTATTAACCACTTGTCATTAATAAAGGGCTGGCATACACTCCGCCCCTTGTGGGGTTAATCAATGGCAAGAACAGGTCTGATACCATGATAAGTGAACTGGTAATGGCGCCGTCCGATATCGCCGTCGGGGCGCACCGAACTCGCAGTAAAATGGCGTTGGTAGAAACCGTCCATCAGGCATTGGAAGTGTTACTGATGGCCGAAGACGCGCGCGTGGTGCACTGGGATGGCCGCATTCTGCGTATCCACAAGCTGACATCGCGCAAGGCCAATCAGTTGTTACATACGCCGGAAGCCTTTCCCGGCTTGCTGGGTGTGTTTGACCATCGCGCCTCGTACCGCGACCGGCCGAGCCGCTGGGTGATATCTTGGGGTTGCAGCTTTAACTGAGATAACCGTTTGCCGCAGTGATGATCCCACCATAAAAAAGCCGCTCGTTTGAGCGGCTTTTTTATGGTGATCACCATGGCTTACAGTGAGGTATCCGGGCGGATGATGGCATGTATCCGTCCGCCCGGACGGCGCGGTATGGCCGCCAGCCCGCCGCGTTTTTCGTACGACGCCAGCACCTTGGCGACATAATCGCGGGTTTCGTCATAAGGCGGAATGGTGTTGCGGTACTTTTGCACGGCGCCTTCGGCCGGCATTGTAGGCGGCAATCACCAGCGGCAGATCGTTGTGGAACAAGGTCATCAGAAAACGCAGATAGCGCGCGCACGCAGGTTATGCTTGGGATCATCCAGCGCGCTGATGCCAAAGCGTGCACCGGTGGCCGGTAGTACCTGCATCAGGCCGACGGCGCCCTTGGCGGAAATGGCCTGCGGGTTGTAGCCCGATTCCACGGTGACAATTGAGTGCAGCAGGTTGGCGTCCAGTTTGAACTCGCGCGCGGTCTGTGCGATCAGATGGGAATAGATTGCCGCACGTTTCGGATCATACGCGGGGGCCTTGCCGCTTTTCACGCCGGGACTGGCTTAAGCGCCAGAGTGTCCAGTGCCAGATTGTCGTTGAGATGGCCGCTGCCGGTGGGGTTTTCTGGAACAGCTGGTAGCGTTGATCCAGTGCGCTGCTGGCTAAATGGACCTCGCCCTGTGCGTCGACATAACCGTAGACATCCGCGTGAGCGGAGACCGCAGGGAGTAGAGCAAGGAGGGGCAACAGGACGGCGGACAGGCGCATGCGGAATGGCCGGTTGAAGTAGGGCATGTACGTATTATACTGATTTTTATGTAGTATTTTCAAATTGCTATCGGATGGATGGCAGTTTCTAACCGAAAGGCGGGCGTATGGGACTGTTTGATCAGCTGACTGAAATGGTATCCGGGCAACAGGCAGGCGGGCTGGGTGGCGCGCTAAGTGATCTGTTAAACCAGCAGGGTGGCGTGTCTGGTCTGGTGGAGAAGTTCCAGAGCGGCGGCCTGGGCGAGGTGGTGAATTCCTGGGTGGGCAGCGGGGAAAACCTGCCGGTTTCGGCCGAACAGGTGCAGCAAGTGCTGGGCAACGAGCAGATTGCCGGGTTGGCCGAAAAACTGGGTATCGAGCCGGGACAGCTGGCTCAGAATCTGTCGGAATCGCTGCCGCAGCTGGTGGATAAGCTGACGCCCGGCGGTCAGGTGCCAGCGGCGGGCGACAACTTGTTGTCGCAAGGGCTGGAGGCGATCAAGGGGCTGTTTGGCCACTAGTTCCCGGTATTGCCGTCAGGGTTGTCGCGGGTCGCGTGAGCGGCCCGTTGACTTGATTGGCACCGCCGGTTATTCGCGGTGATAGGGGTGATGGTTGAGGATGGAGTAGGCGCGGTATAGCTGTTCGGCCAACATCACCCGCACCATGCCGTGCGGCAGCGTCATCGCCGACAATTGCAACAGCTCATCGGCGCGGGCCTTGAGTTCGGCGGATAGCCCGTCGGCTCCGCCGATGATAAAGCACACGTCGTCGCCACCGGCCATCCAGTCCTTCAGGTGCTCGGCCAGACGGACCGAGGTCCAGTTCTTGCCGCGTTCGTCCAGCACCACCAGCCGGGCGCGCGCCGGGATGGCGGCTACCAGCCGCTCGTGTTCGGCTGCGATGCCTTTTTCTGCCGTGACCCCGCCGCCGCGTTTTTCCGGCTTGATCTCTTTGAGTTCCAGCGTGATGTCGCGGCCAAAGCGTTTGGCGTAGTCGTGATAGGCTTCGTCAACCCAACGCGGCATTTTGGTGCCGACAGCCAGTAGGGTGATTTTCATCAGTGATCCAGCGCAGTTGGCCGAACGCCGTTCGGCCAACCTGAGTGCGGTGTCATGTCGTGCGGCGGAGGGGAATCAGGCCGCTTTCCACGGGCGACCGCCAACCGGCGTGAAGCTCGGTTTCTGACCGCCCCACAGGGCTTCCAGATCATAGTAGTCGCGCACGGCTTAAGCAGCATGACGTGAATCACCACGTCACCGGCATCGACCAGGACCCATTCGCCACTTTCGTGGCCTTCGGTGCCGACCAGTTCCACGCCAGCTTCCTTGAGCGTGACGGCCACGTTGTTGGCCAGAGCCTTGACCTGACGGTTGGAATCGCCGGTGGCGACGATCATGCGTTGAAACAGCGAGGTGAGATTGCTGGTGTCCATCTCGACAATATCTTTGCCTTTGACGTCTTCCAGTGCTTCGATGGCCAGTTTGGCAATATCTTGAACTTCCATGGTGTCCTTTTTTTCCTGTTGTGGTACGTGGCGGTTGCGACGGGCGCGCCGAGGCGCGGCGGTTGGCCAGAGGTCCCTTGAAAGAGCATGTGCAGCCAGACAGGCTGCCAGTGTCATGAGTGGTGACAGCGCGGCAAACGGTAGGCGTGAATAGCGCCGCCGGAGGCTTAGTCCTGTCGTTTACGGTATAGCCGGTGCTGGCGAATATAGGCCAGTACAGCCGGGCAAAGTTCAGCGCTGACATCCTGCCCTTGCGCCAGCCGTTGCCGGATGGCGGTGGCGGACATCTCGACCGGTGTCAATGCCGGGGGCGGATTGTACCGGAAGGCGTACGTTTTGAAAAATCAGTGACTTGGCGGGCGTACCATTCTTCGCGCACCGGCGCGGGCAACTGGTCCAGACTGAAGCCGGGACGCAGCGCCACCGCCATGTTGGCGCAGTCGAACAGTTCATGCCAGCGGTGCCGGTATGCAGCTGGGTCAGCGAGTCGCCGCCGATGAGAAACCACAACTCCGCAGTCGGCCCCAGTTCGGCGCGGACTTCTTCCAGCGTTTCGATGGTGTAGGCCGGGCGTGGGCGGGCCACCTCGCGCGCATCGACGCATAGCCCGCTTTCCCCTTGCAGCGCCAGCCGCACCATCTCCAGCCGTTGCGCCGGGCTGGCCTGCGGGCCGCTGCCACGGTGATAGGGCAGGCCGTGGCGGGAATCAGCCTGATTTCGGCCAACTCCAGTTCGTCGCGAAACGCCTGTGCCAAGCGCAGATGGGCGCGGTGGATCGGGTCGAACGTGCCGCCGAACAGGCCGATCGGGTCACTCATGCGTGCGGGTGGTCGTGATGGCGCGGCGCGTGCGGCGGGGCTTCGCCGGTATAACCGTCGATGATGACTTCCAGCCTAAGCCGGTGGACGGGTGAATCACCAGACCATGCACCGGAATGTCCTTGGGCAGCAGCGGGTGGTTGCGGATGGTTTGCACCGTGTGGCGGACGCTGTCGTTGACGTTGTCGAAGCCTTGCAACCAGGTGTCCAGATCAATGCTTCGGCGGCGCGTAGCGTGGTGATGGTGTCCGGGCTGATGCCGCGATCAACAGCGTGTTGCAACACCCGTTCCGGATCAATCGCGCGCATGCCACAGTCACGGTGGGCGACCACGCAGATTTCTTCCGCCCGTAATTCGTACACGGCCACGATCAGGCTGCGCATGACCGAACCCCACGGGTGGGTAACCAGTGCGGTAAGCTGTTTTTGATCAGTTTGACGTCGCCGTTTTTCAATCCCATCGACTTGGGTAGTAATTCCACCATGCGAGCATCCATGCACGACAGGATGGCAAGACCCTTATCCGGAAATTTGTCGGTTTTGAATTTTTCGTATTCGCGGTTTTCGACAAATGCCCGGTTGTGCTCAAGAATGGTGTTTAGCACGCCCATTGGTATGTTCTCCTTAGTCTGAGAGGGGCTGTTCCGGGTGGGATACACCGTTGGCCTGATCATCGGGTTGCCGGGCGGAACAGGGCACGACACGCCGCGTAATGGTAGTGAGGCGGCGTTGTGCATGACAGTGCGGGTAAATGCCCGAAGGGCGTGCGGGAGGAACTGATGACCGCTTACGACGCAGGGCAGGTCAGGCCGCTGCTTGTCTGATGCCGACTAGTTTACCCGGTTTTGAGCCGGATTTTGCCCGACGCGAGGGAAATCCCTGATCGCGCCCATCCGGTTGGTGCCTTATGAAGGAGAGATTGGACGCGCTCAGGGCCGGGTGGCGTCGCCGCGCTTACAACGCATCCAGCGGTATTTTCAGGTAGCGCGTGCCATTGGCCTCGGGCGGTGGCAATTGGCTTAGCCCGGATGTTGATCTGCACTGCCTAAGCAGGATGAGCACCGGCATTTCCAGTTCGGCATCGCGTGCCTGCCGCAAGGCCACGAATGCATCCTTGCTGATGCCGTCGCGCAGATGCAGGTTGTGCTGCTTCTGTTCCGCCACCGTGGTTTGCCATTGGGGCTGGCGCGCGCTCGGGGGATAATCGTGGCACATGAACAGCCGGGTTTGTGGCGGGAAGGACAGTAGCCGTTGCACCGACTGGTACAACACGTGGGCATTGCCACCGGGGAAATCGCAGCGGGCGCTGCCAACGTCCGGCATGAACAGGGTGTCGCCGACAAAAATGCAGTCGCCGATCTTGTAAGCCATGTCGGTTAGGCGTGTGGCCGGGGACGAACAGTGCCTGTGCTTCCAGCTGGCCGATGCGGAAGGTTTCGCCATCGGCCAACAGGTGATCAAACTGGCTGCCGTCTACGGCAAATTCTGCTTCCAGATGGAAAATCTGTTTGAAAATCGTTTGCACTTGGCTAATGTGTGAGCCGATGGCTGTTTTGCCTCCGGTCTGTGCGCGCAGCCAAGCGGCGGCAGAGAGGTGGTCGGCATGGGCATGGGTTTCCAGAATCCAGTCGACGGTCAGTTGTTGCTGGTGGATAAAATCCAGCAGCTGTTGGGCCGAATGCGTGCGCGTGCGGCCGGATTTGGGGTCGTAGTCCAGTACCGGGTCGATGATGGCGGCGTGTCCGCCAGCGACGTCGAACACCACGTAGGACACGGTCGAGGTGGCGGGGTCGAAGAAAGCATTAACCTGTGGCTGCATGACGCACTCCAGAATAACGGGCCAGCGGCCCGTGCCGATCACGGTAAGGTTGGCGAATGTGTCGGAAAAACGCTAGCGGTTGCGTTAGCGTTTTTCAATTTAGCACTCAAGTGCGCGGCAGGGTGTAACCCGCAGTCAGGCCGGGCACGCAGGATAAAGCCTTCACAATAAGGCCGGTGAAGGACTACTATCAATATATTGATCGACATTATATAAGTCAATATAATGTCGATATAACGTATAACTATATGGCGGGTTGTGAGGATTAAGTCATGGATCTGACACTGTTGCGTGAAAATGCCAGCAAGGCATCGTCCTTGCTCAAAAGCCCGGCCAACGAGGACCGGCTGATGCTGTTGTGTCAATTGGTGGAAGGCGAGAAGTCGGTGTCCGAGCTGGAAAAGCTCACCGGTATCCGTCAGCCGACCCTATCCCAGCAACTTGGGGTGCTGCGTACCGAGGAGCTGGTGTCGACGCGGCGTGAAGGCAAATGGATTTATTACAGCATTGCCAGCGAAGAAGCGATGGTGATGCTGTCGGCCTTGCATGGGGTGTTCTGCGCCGAACGCGCGGATACGCTTACAAGCTGATTGGGAGAATGAAAATGCAAATAGCGTGGGCGGTGTTTACGCCGTGGGCCTCGTTGGCCGGTGGCGTGCTGATTGGGCTGGCGGCAGCCCTGGTTTGTGCTGGGCAATGGCCGCATTACCGGTATCAGCGGCATTGTTGGCGGTCTGGTGGATCGCGTCGGCGATTGGCCTTGGCGCTTGGCGTTTGTCGCCGGTTTGCTGGCGGCACCGCTGGTGTGGCATCTGGCCGTAGGCCCGATGCCTTAACGAGTGAGGTGGCCGCTTCCTACCCGCTGCTGATTGCTGCCGGTGTGCTGGTGGGCGTTGGCACGCGTCTGGCGTCCGGTTGTACCAGTGGTCATGGCGTTTGCGGCTTGTCGCGCCTGTCGCCGCGGTCGCTGGTGGCAACGCTTTCCTTCATGACCGCGGGCTTTGTTACGGTCTATCTGCTTCGTCACGTTTTGGGGTAAGACGACCATGACGCATTCGTGGATCAAGAATTTGTCGGCGCTTGGCGTCGGTTTGCTGTTTGGTTTGGGATTGATTCTCTCCGGCATGGCCAATCCGGCCAAGGTGACCGGGTTTCTCGATCTGGCTGGCGCCCGGGACCCGAGCCCGGGGCTGGTGATGGGTGGTGCGATTGGCGTGGGTTTTTTCGCTTTTCGTCTAGCGGCGCAGCGCAAGCAGTCGTGGCTGGGCGAGCCGATCCATTTGCCTGGCACGCGTGAGATTACGCCGCGCCTGATCGTCGGTAGCCTGCTGTTCGGCATCGGCTGGGGGCTGGCCGGTATCTGTCCGGGGCCGGGGATCGTGCTGGTAGGGGCGCTGTCGGTCAAGGGGCTGGTGTTTGTGCTGGCCATGCTGGCCGGGATGCGCGTGTATCACCTGCTGAATAAGCCGCTGGCATGACTTCGTTGTTCTTGAGCCGGTGGTGGCGCGCGTACCCGCGCGCCCTGGCTGGCCGGTGACCTGACGGCCGGGGTGGTGGTGACGCTGCTGCTGGTGCCGCAGAGCCCGGCCTACGCGCTGGTGGTAAACTTTTTAAGACAGGCCGGGTTGTACGCCAGCCTGGTGCCATTGCTGATTTATGCCTTTACCGGCCGTAGCCATGCGCAGTCGGTGGGGCCGATGGCAGTCACCTCACTGTTGACCGCCGCCACGCTGGTCAGGTTGGCCGAAATGGGGTCGGCCAACTATCTGGCGCTGGCGATCTGGCTGGCGCTGTTGTCCGGCGCCATGCTGGTGCTGCTGGGCTTGTCCCGACTCGGCTTCATGGCCGATTTCCTGTCGTCGCCGGTTCTGGCGGCGTTTACCTCTGCTTCTGCCATCATCATCGTGGTGTCGCAACTGGCCCCGCTGGCCGGTTTTCGCGCCGGTGGCGCCTCGCTGCCGCAATTGCTGGCCTACTTGCTGCATGGCGTAGATAGGGGCAATCCGTTGGCGCTGGCTCTGGGGCTATCGGCATTGCTCTGGCTGCTGCTGACCCGCCATGTCGCCGGGCCGCTGCTGGCGCGGCTGGGCGTGTCGCGGCGCTGGGCGGTGACGCTGGTGCGCGCGGCGCCGATTGTGGCGGTGGTGGCGGGCATGCTGGTGGTGCAGGGCGCTGGCCTTGCCAACCGGCTGCCGGTGGTGGGAACAGTGCCCGGCGGCCTGCCGGGGCTGGCGTTACCGCGGATTTCTGCCGAGCAGTTCAGCAGCCTGATCCTGCCTAGCGTTTTTCATCGCCCTGATCAATTACGTGCAAAGCTTGTCGGTGGCGCAGATTCTCGCCACCCGGCGCGGCGAAACGGTCGATCCCGATCGCGAACTGGTGGCCTTGGGCTTGTGCAATCTGGGCGCCGGGCTGTTTGGCGGGTTTCCGGTGACCGGTGGCCTGACCCGGTCCATGGTCAATGCCGATGCTTAAGCGCACATAGCCAGCTGGCTTCGCTGGTGACGGCGCTGGGCATGGTGCTGGTGATGTTGCTGGCAACTTCGGCGTTGGCGTCGCTGCCGCTGGCGGTGCTGGCGGCCACCATAGTGGCGTCGGTGGCTGGCATGGTGAATTTCTCGGCCTTGCGCCGGGCGTGGAAAACCGACCGCGCTGACGCGGTGGCTTTTGTGCTGACCTTTGCGCTGGTGCTATGGCTGGGCGTGGATAGTGGCATCGTGGCGGGCATGACGGTGTCGCTCGCCGCCATGCTGTGGCGTGCCAGCTAACCGCACATGGTGGAGGTTGGCCGTGTGCCGGGCACCCATCATTTTCGTAATCGTCAGCGTTTCAACGTCGAGCGGCTGCCCGGCGTGTTGTTCCTGCGCGTGGACGAGAGCCTGTTTTTTGGCAACGCGCGTCAGGTGCGGCTGGCCATCTTGCGACATGTCGCCGAGGCGCCGGAAACACGTCGGCTGGTGCTGATCATGAGCGCGGTCAATCGTGTCGATACCAGCGCGGTGGCCATGCTGGAGCAGCTGGACGATACGCTGGCGGCCGAAGGCATCCGCTTTGATCTGGCCGAAGTCAAAGGCCCGGTTTCCGATGTTCTGCAACGCGCCGGCGTGGCGCGCCGCTTCGATGGCCGCATCTTCCTCTCCACCCAGAGCGCCCGGGCCATGCACCGTTCGCTGTCGCCGGACTACTGTATCTGAGCGTTGTTGCGCCTGCTGTCGCCGCCCTTTCGGCCAACCTTGCGCTGTGCCATGCAACCTTCACGGCTTCGGGGCTATCATAACGGCATGCTCAAGAATATTCTGCTGACCGCCATGCTGGCGCTGTGGCTGCCGCACGCCGTGCAGGCGCAATCCGATCTGCCCGATCTGGGCGAAGTCTCCGACGCCACCTTGTCGCTGGCGGATGAAGCCCGTATCGGCCGCGAAGTCATGCGCGCCATGCGCGAGTCGGGCCAGATGCTGGACGACGTTGAAGTGTCGGCTTACCTGAACGAACTGGGCGGGCGGCTGGCGGCGTTTGCCCAACTGCCCGGCGGGCACTTCAGCTACTTTGCCGTCAACGATAACTCCATCAACGCCTTTGCCATGCCCGGTGGCTATATCGGCGTGCACAGCGGTCTGATTCTGGCCACGCAGAGCGAAGGCGAACTGGCTTCGGTGCTGGCGCACGAAACCGCACACGAAGCGCAGCGCCACATCGCCCGCATGCAGGCGGCGAGCAACGCCACCAGCCCGTGGCTGCTGGTACGGCACGGTGGCGGCGGCGATTCTGGCTTCGCGCGCCGGTGGCGGTCAGGGCGCCATGGGAGCACTGTCGGCCTAGCATGGGGTTGTCCATTTCCAATCAGCTGACCTATTCGCGCGATTTCGAACGCGAGGCCGACCGTGTCGGCATGCAATATCTGGCCAAGGCTTAGCTATGACGTACGCACCATGCCGATGTTCTTTGCCCGGCTGGACAAGGCCAACCGCTACAGCGACAACGCGGCCTTCGCCTTTTTGCGCACCCACCCGGTCACGACCGAACGCATCAGCGAGGCGGAAAACCGCGCGCAGGACTACCCGGTGGTGATGCGCGCGGACAGCCTGACCTACCTGCTGGTGCGCGAAAAAATCCGCGTACTCGGGCAAACCCCGGAAGAAGCCAGTGCCTATTACCACACGGCGCTGGAGCGGCGGCTATTCTTGAACGAAGGCGCACAGTGGTATGGCTTGGCCCGTGCACGTCTGGCGGCACACGATCTGGCTTAAGCGCGCGCAGTGATCTGGCCGAGGCCCGGCGGCGGCTGGCCTCGCATCCGATGCTGTTTACGCTGGAAGTGGCCATCGAACGCGAGGCGCGCAACTGGCCCGCGGCGCGGCGCGCAGTGCACCGTGGCTTGGCGGCCTTTCCGCAGAACCCGGCCTTGCAGTTGGCCGACATTGACGTGTTGATCGATAGCGGTGCGCGCGACGAGGCGCTGGTGGCCGTGCGGCGCCAGCTGGAGCGGCGGCCCGGCGATGCCAGCCTGTACCGGCGTCAAGCCAGCCTGTATGCCGACCGCGACGATCTGCGCTATCACGCGGCGTTGGGCAACGCGTTCTATTACGAACAGCGCTATGGCCCGGCGCTGGAGCAATACCAGCTGGCCGGACAGGCCAAGGGCAATGATTTTTACCTGCGCTCATCCATCGAGGCCCGGCTGCGCGAAGTGGAAAAACTGCTGAAAGACGAAAAAGCCCAGAGCGGCAAGATAGGTCAATAATGCTGAGGTATCTCAAAAATACAACATGGTGCGCCGCATCATCTTGAATAAAACAGGAGTTTTCGAGTGAAAACCCTAATTGCCTATTCCTTTTCGAACTCGTCACACTTTACACTCGCTAAGAATCCGCTATATGTTCGAAAACGAAAATATAGATGAATAAATTGCTCGACTATAATCAGCAATGAACGTTGTCGGTTCGACCGCGAACCGGCTAGAACAATACGGGCCCGGTTACGTCCGGTGACCCGAGGTCACATTGATGTGAGGATGAGAGATGGCTGCAACCTTCCCTGACGATATTGATCCGCTGGAAACCCGGGAATGGACCGAAGCACTGGAATCGGTGCTGGACGCCGAAGGGGCCGAACGTGCCCACTTCCTGCTGGATACCCCGGTTGAGCGCACGCGCCGTCGTGGTGCCTATCTGCCGTTTGATGCCACCACCGCTTACGTCAACACCATTCCGGTGGGCAAGGAGAAAAAATCTCCGGGCAACCACGAAATGGAACATCGCATCCGTTCCATCAACCGCTGGAACGCCGCGGCCATGGTGTTGCGCGCCTAAAGCAAGAAAAACCGGAGCTGGGCGGCCATATCGCCAGTTACCAGTCGTCGGCGACGCTGTACGACGTTGGCTTCAACCATTTCTGGCGTGCGCCGACCGACGAACAGGATGGCGATCTGCTTTATCTGCAGGGCCACATCGCGCCGGGGATTTATGCTCGCGCCTTCCTCGAAGGCCGTCTGAGCGAAGATCAGCTGGACAGTTTCCGTCAGGAAGTGGCCGGTAATGGCCTGTCGTCTTATCCGCACCCGTGGCTGATGCCGGACTTCTGGCAGTTCCCGACCGTATCCATGGGCCTTGGCCCGCTGATGGCCATCTATCAGGCCCGTTTCCTCAAGTATCTGGAAAGCCGTGGTCTGGCACGCACGCCGGGCCGCAAGGTGTGGTGCTTCTGCGGCGATGGCGAGATGGACGAACCGGAATCGCTGGGCGCCATCTCCATGGCGGCCCGTGAAGGTCTGGACAACCTGATTTTCGTGATCAACTGCAACCTGCAGCGTCTGGATGGCCCGGTGCGCGGCAACGGCAAGATCATTCAGGAACTGGAAGGCGATTTCCGCGGTTCCGGCTGGAACGTCATCAAGGTGATCTGGGGCAGTCGCTGGGATTCGTTGCTGGCGATGGATAGCAAGGGCCTGTTGAAGAAACGCATGGAAGAATGCGTGGACGGCGATTACCAGACTTTCAAATCCAAGAACGGTGCCTACGTGCGCGAGCATTTCTTCGGCAAGTATCCGGAGTTGCTCGAGATGGTGGCGCACATGTCGGACGACGACATCTGGGCGCTGAACCGTGGCGGCCACGATCCGCACAAGGTCTACGCCGCCTACCATGAGGCCACGACCAACGCCAACGGCCGTCCGACCGTGATTCTGGCCAAGACCATCAAGGGTTATGGCATGGGCTTGTCCGGTGAGGCGCAGAACATCGCCCACCAGGCCAAGAAGATGGATATGGACAGCCTGCGCAAATTCCGCGACCGCTTCGGTATCCCCATCTCGGATGAAGACCTGCCAAACGTGCCGTTCTATCGTCCGGCCGAAGACAGCCCGGAAATGCAGTACATGCGGGCGCGACGCAGCGCGCTGGGCGGCTACATGCCATCGCGTCGGCCGATCAAGGCACCGCTGGCGGTGCCGGGCCTGCACGTGTTCGACAGCCAGCTGGGCGATTCCGGCGAGCGCGAGTTCTCCACCACCATGGCGTTTGTGCGCATGCTGGGGTTGTTGCTGAAAGACAAGAACATCGGCAAGCAGATCGTGCCGATTGTGCCGGATGAATCGCGTACCTTCGGCATGGAAGGCATGTTCCGCCAGTATGGTATCTGGTCTACCCAAGGCCAGAACTACGTACCGCAGGACGCCGACCAGCTGATGTTCTACAAGGAATCCAAAGACGGCCAGATGCTGCAGGAAGGCATCAACGAGCCGGGCGCCATGTCGAGCTGGATTGCCGCGGCCACCAGCTACGCCAACAACGGCATCCCGATGATTCCGTTCTACATCTACTACTCGATGTTCGGCTTCCAGCGCATTGGCGATCTGGCCCGGGCGGCGGGCGACATGCGTGCGCGCGGCTTCATGCTGGGCGGCACCGCTGGCCGCACCACGCTGAACGGCGAGGGTCTGCAACACGAGGATGGTCATAGCCACATTCAGGCCGGGCTGATCCCCAACTGCCTGACCTACGACCCGACCTTTGCCTACGAACTGGCGGTGATCCTGCAGGATGGCCTGAAGCGCATGTATATGGAACAGGAAGACGTGTTCTATTACATCACGCTGATGAACGAAAACTACCACCACCCGGCCATGCCGCAAGGTGCCGAGGAAGGCATCCTCAAGGGCATGTACCTGTTGCAGGATGGCGGTGAGGCTGCCGTCAAAGTACAGCTGCTGGGTTCCGGCACCATCTTGCGCGAGGTGATGGCGGCGGCCGACCTGCTGCGTAACGACTTTGGCATTGCCTCCGATATCTGGAGCGTTACCTCCTTCAACCAGTTGCGCCGCGACGGCATGGAAACCGCGCGTTACAACCTGCTGCATCCGACTGAAGCGGCACGTCCGTCGTTTGTCGAGCAGCAACTGGCGGGGCGCAGTGGCCCGTTTGTGGCCGCAACCGATTACGTGCGCAATTACGCCGACCAGATCCGCGAATACGTGCCGGGCCGTTACGTGGTGCTGGGCACCGACGGTTTTGGCCGCTCGGACAGCCGCAGCAACTTGCGTTCGTTCTTCGAGGTGGACCGTTACCACGTGGCCGTCGCCGCGTTGTCGGCATTGGCACGCGAGGGCAAGCTGGACGCCGCGCGGGTGCAGGAAGCGATTAGCAAATACGGCATCAACGTCGACACGCTGCCGTCCCGGAAAGCCTGATCGGGCCGGGCGTTCGGCCAACCCCGTTACGCACGGGTTGGCCGAAGCCGGGTTTCCTAGCCAATAGCATGAACGGTGGCCGCACAACGGCGACCGTAAGGGATGCACAGATATGAGTAATGTGATCGAACTGAAAGTGCCCGATATCGGCGGGCACCACAATGTGGACGTGATCGAAGTGTTTATCCAGCCGGGCCAGACCGTGGCGCTGGACGATAGCCTGATCACGCTGGAAACCGACAAGGCCACCATGGAAGTGCTTACCGAGCAGGCGGGTGTGGTCAAGGAAGTGAAAATTGCCGTTGGCAGCAAGGTGTCGGAAGGCGATGTCATTGCCCTGATCGAAGTGGGTGCGCAGGTACAGGCGGCTCCGCAGGCCGCCGCTGCCCCGGTCGCCGCTGCCGTGGCGGAAGTGGCAGTGGCTGCGTCGCCTGCCCCGGTGGCAACCGGCCGGGTGGAAGTGCATGTGCCGGATATCGGCGGCCATCACGATGTGGATGTGATCGAAGTGGCGGTCAAGGTGGGCGACGAGATCAAGCTGGACGACAGCCTGATCACGCTGGAAACCGACAAGGCCACCATGGAAGTCGCTAAGCGACGGCGGCCGGGCGTGTACTGGAAGTCAAAACCAAGGTGGGCGACAAGGTCAGCGAAGGTGATCTGATCGTAGTGCTGGAAGCGACTGGCGCGGCCGTTTCGGCCAACCCTGCCGCTGTGGCCGCCCCGGTCAGCGCGGCACCTGCTGTCGTGGCAGCACCGGTTCCGCCGTCTGCCCCGGCACCGGTGGTGGCTCCGGCCCCGGCGGCTGCAGTCATTAACGAAGCTTTGCCAAGGCCCATGCTTAGGCCCGTCGGTGCGCAAGCTGGCGCGCGAATTGGGCGTCGATCTGGGGCGTGTGTCCGGCACCGGGCGCAAGGGCCGCATTACCGAAAGCGACGTCAAGGCCTTTGTCAAAGGTGCGTTGCAGAACCCGGCAGTGGTGGCGCCTGCCGCCGCAAGCGGTTCTGGCATTGGGCTGGACCTGCTGCCGTGGCCGAAGGTGGATTTCGCCAAGTTTGGTCCGATCGAGAGCCAGCCGCTGTCGCGCATCAAGAAGATTTCCGGTGCCAATCTGGCGCGCAACTGGGTGATGATGCCGCATGTCACGCAGTTTGACGAAGCCGACATCACCGAGATGGAAGCGTTCCGCAAGAGCATGGCGGAGGAACTCAAGGCCGAGGGCGTCAAGCTCACCCCGCTGGCGTTCCTGATCAAGGCGGCCGTCAAGGCGCTGCAAAAGTATCCGGAATTCAACGCCAGTCTGGATGGCGACAATCTGGTGCTCAAGCATTACTTCCATATCGGTTTTGCCGCCGATACGCCAAACGGGCTGGTGGTGCCGGTGGTGAAGGATGCGGACAAAAAGTCGCTGACCGAAATTGCCGCCGAAACCGCCGCGCTGGCCAAGAAGGCCCGCGACGGCAAACTGCTGCCGACTGACATGCAGGGCGGCTGCTTCAGTATTTCCAGCCTGGGCGGCATTGGCGGCACGGCCTTTACGCCGATCATCAATGCGCCGGAAGTGGCCATCCTCGGGGTTTCCAAGTCCTCCATCAAGCCGGTGTGGAACGGCAAGGAATTTGCCCCGCGCCTGATGATGCCGCTGTCGCTGTCCTACGATCACCGCGTCATCGACGGCGCCTCTGCCGCGCGCTTCACCGTCTATCTGGGCACGCTGCTGTCCGATGTGCGTCGTTTGATGCTGTGACGGGGTTGTCCGGCCTGTCTGGTCAGCTTCAGACGGGCCGGTTGCCTGCGCAACAGAGCCGAATTTTGGCGGAGGGTCGTTGAGGCCGCCCGCCCTACATGGATGTGAGCCATGAGTAATCTGATTGAACTGAAAGTCCCGGACATTGGCGGTCATAGCAATGTGGACGTGATCGAAGTGTTCGTCAAAGCCGGGGATGTCATCGCCAAGGACGACAGCCTGATCACGCTGGAAACCGACAAAGCTACCATGGAAGTTCCGGCCGAAGCGGCTGGCGTGGTACAGGAAGTGAAAATTGCCGTGGGTGGCAAGGTGTCAGAAGGTGACGTGATCGTGGTGATCGACGCCGCCACCGCGGCAACGGCCAGCCCGGTTTCGGCCAACCCTGCCCCCGCGCCGCAGCCAGTTTCTGCGCCACCCGTAGCGGCACCGACCGCCGCCAGCCATAGCGGCAGTGCCGATCTGGAGTGTGACGTGCTGGTGCTGGGCGGTGGCCCCGGTGGCTATTCCGCCGCCTTCCGTGCGGCCGACCTCGGCCTGAAGGTGGTGATTGTCGAACGCTACGCCACGCTGGGTGGCGTGTGCCTGAATGTGGGCTGCATTCCGTCCAAGGCGCTGCTGCACAACGCGGCGGTGATCGACGAAGTGAAGCATCTGGCCGCCAACGGCATTACCTTTGGCGCGCCGCAGATCGATATCAACCAGCTGCGCGGTTACAAGGAAAAGGTGATCGCCAAGCTGACCGGTGGTCTGGCTGGCATGGCCAAGGCACGCAAGGTGCAGATCGTGCGCGGTATCGGCCAGTTCCCGGACCCGCACCATGTTGAAGTGCAGCTGACTCAGGGCGATGGCAAGGACGTGAGCGGCGACAAGCAAGTGGTCAAGTTTGCCCAAGCCATCATTGCGGCTTAAGCAGCCGCGTGGTGAACCTGCCGTTTATTCCGCAGGACCCGCGCATTGTCGATTCCACCGGCGCGCTGCAACTCAAAGCCGTGCCGCAAAAGATGTTGATCATCGGTGGTGGCATCATCGGGCTGGAAATGGGCACGGTGTACTCCACGCTGGGCGCCCGTCTGGACGTGGTGGAAATGATGGACGGTCTGATGCAGGGCGCCGACCGCGATCTGGTCAAGGTATGGCAGAAGATGAACGAACACCGCTTCGACCGCATCATGCTCAAGACCAAAACCGTGGCGGTGGAGGCCAAGGACGATGGCATTTATGTCAGCTTTGAAGGCGAAAACGCCCCGACCGAGCCGCAACGTTATGATCTGGTGCTGGTGGCGGCCGGACGTGCGCCCAACGGCAAGCTGATTGCCGCCGAACGGGCTGGCGTGGCGGTGGGCGAGCGCGGTTTTATCGACGTGGACAAGCAGCAGCGTACCAACGTGCCGCACATCTATGCCATTGGCGA
Source organism: Paludibacterium denitrificans (assembly GCF_009707705.1). GTDB lineage: Bacteria > Pseudomonadota > Gammaproteobacteria > Burkholderiales > Chromobacteriaceae > Paludibacterium_A > Paludibacterium_A denitrificans. The sequence continues at coordinate 1,597,168 of NZ_WLYX01000001.1, forward strand.
TATCGTGGGTCAGCCGATGCTGGCGCACAAGGCGGTGCATGAAGGCCATGTGGCGGCAGAAAACTGCGCTGGCGAGAAGGCCTATTTCGATGCGCGGGTGATTCCGGGCGTGGCCTATACCGATCCGGAAGTGGCGTGGGTGGGCGTGACGGAAGAAAGCGCCAAACGCGACGGCATCAAGATCGAAAAGTCGGTCTTCCCGTGGGCCGCGTCTGGCCGTGCCATTGCCAATGGCCGCGACGAAGGCTTTACCAAGCTGATTTTCGATGCCGAATCGCACCGCATCATCGGTGGTGCCATGGTCGGTACCCACGCTGGCGACATGATCGGCGAGCTGTGTCTGGCGATTGAAATGGGTTGTGATGCCACGGATATCGGCAAGACCATTCACCCCCATCCGACGTTGGGTGAATCAATCGGCATGGCGGCAGAAGTGGCGCACGGTAGCTGCACGGATTTGCCACCGCAGCGCAAGAAATAACCTCGCGCCTTTTCCCGGCAGCATGACATCGGCCCTCCCGCTATGGAGGGCCGATTTTTTTTGTTCGGTCTGCGTGGACCGGTTGGCCTGACCTGCTCTGGTAAGCCGGTTTGAGTGGCTCGTTACCGGCTACATAGCCCAAATTTTCAAATTTTTCATTAAAAAATCACATTCATTGATAACAATCAATGCTGAAATTTGATATGGTAACGCACCTCGCATTATCCGATGCGAATAAAAACCAAGATAGTTATCTAAAAAATAATAAATTGTTACGAATCGCGGTCTGGACGGTACTAAGTACCGTGTCATGGCAGGCCGCACTGGGGTTGCAACGTTCACTTGCTAGTTAGGAGAGGGTATGTCTATTGCTCACCGCATTACGCTGACGCTGTTGATTGCGTTGCTCGCATTGGTGGGGATTGGTGGCTATGGTATCTGGGCCATTGGGGCGGCACAGGACCGGTTCGAGTTTCTGCAGAGTAATGTTACGCCCAGCATCAAGCTGCTGATTGACGCGCGTTCGGCGGTGAGTAATACCCGCGTGCAAGTGCGTAACCATCTGATTGTCAGCAGCCCGGCCGACAAGGAAAAGCTGAAGCAAAGCATAGCCGAATTGAAAGCCAAGTTTGACAAGAAAACGGCGGAATACGAGCCGCTGGTGATGAGCCCGGAAGACAAGCGGCTGTTGGAGCAGGAAAAGGCCAACATGAAGCTGTTTGAGCAGAGGGTTGATGCTCTGTTGGCCAAGTCCTACGCCAACGATACGGAAGGCGCCCGGGCCTTGCTGATGAGCGATGACTTCAATGCCACGGCCAAGGCGCTGACCAAGGGGCTGAATGATCATATCGACTACAATTTCCAGCTGGGCGAGCAGTTGCGCAAGGAAAACGCCGCGTCGTACCAGCGCGCCAAATGGACTCTGATCAGCGCGGTGATTGTGTTGCTGCTGATTGTGGCGGGCCGGGCTACAAGCTGGCGACCATGATTTCCCATCGTATGGAACGTTTCTCCGCGCTGATGACAGAGATCAGCCAGTCGCTGGATTTTACCCAGCGCATGAAAATCACCACCTTGGACGAACTGGGCCGCTCGGCCGATGCGTTCAACAAATTGCTGGATAAACTGCAGACCAACCTGAAGGCCATTTACGACGAGGCGCAGCAGGTGGGCTTAAAGCGCATCGCAGGCGCTGTCGCAAACGGCAGATCAGGTGTCGACCGCTGCTGCGGCGCAAAGCGAGGCTTCGGCCAACATGGCCGCCACGGTGGAACAGATGACGGTGAGCGTCAACCACGTGGCCGACCAGACCCGGCAAACGCATGATCTGTCGGCCGAAGCCGGTCAGCTGGCCAAGGAAGGCTCGGAGATCATCAATCAGACCATTCAGGACATGCACGAGATTGCCCAGTCGGTGACTGTTTCGGCCAAGAGCATTCAGGAGCTGGAAGCCTTTAGCGGGCAGGTGACTACCGTTGTCGGCATCATCGGCGAAATTGCCGACCAGACCAACTTGCTGGCGCTGAATGCAGCGATTGAGGCCGCGCGTGCCGGTGAGCAGGGCCGCGGCTTTGCCGTGGTGGCCGACGAGGTACGCAAGTTGGCCGAACGCACCACCAAATCGACGCAGGAAATTTCCGGCATCATCTCGACCATGCTGGAGCGCTCGCATCAGGCGGCCGAGCAGATGCAGGCGGCGTCCGAACGCGCCACCTCCGGCGTGAGCCGTACCGATGCGGCCAACGATGCCATGCGTCGCATCGGCATGACGTCGGACGATACCGCGCACCGCGTCAGCGAGATCAGCGCCGCCATCAGCCAGCAGGGCGAGGCCAGCAACAATATCTCGGTGCAGGTGGAAAAGATTGCGCAGATGTCGGAAGAATCCAGCGCCGCTGCCCAGCACACGGCCGCCAGCGCGGTGCGATTGGACGAATTGGCACAACGCCAGATTGCCGAGTTGTCCAATTACAAGTTGTAAGAGGTTGTTCCGGTAGTTCGATCGGAGTTTGTCGGCGGGAGTTTCTCCCGCCGTTTTTTATGACACCCTGCCTCGTCAGGCTGAACGAGTTTCTATAACATCGGTCCGAAGCCTGATGAAACGGATCATGTCACCCCGCCATTTCTTTTTCCCTTTACTGCTGCTCATTGCCACCGCGCCCGCCCGGGGCAAGGTGAGCTATGAGGTGCGCATCGACGCGCCCGCCGCGCTGGCGTCACTACTGCAGGATCAACTCGACCTGCTGAATAACCGTGACGACCCGGAGCTGGACGAGGGGCAGCTGCAGGCGTTGCTGCACGATACGCCGGACGAGGCGCGCAAGCTGCTGGAAACCGAGGGCTATTTCCATGCCGAGGTGACGGTGCAGACCGAGTCGGCCCATCATTATCTGGTGACGGTACGGCCGGGCGAGCCGGTGCTGGTGGACGACGTGACGGTGCGGCTGCTGGGGCCGATCCGTGACGAGGAGGATTACCAGACCCGGCTGGCGGCGGTGCTGGAAGCCCGGGATCTGCCGATGGGCGCGCCGTTCCGCCAGAGTGACTGGGACAGCAGCAAGCGCCGGGTGTTGCGTCTGCTGACGGTTGACCGTTTTCCGCTGGCGAAGTTGGCCGTGCATCAGGCCAATATCGACCCGCAGACCGGCCGTGCGCAATTGAGTGTGGATATCGACAGCGGACCGCGCATCGAGTTCGGCCAACTTAGCGTGCAGGGCATGCGCCGTTATCCGGTCAAGGTGGCCAGCGGGTTGGCGGACTTTCATGAGGGCGACGGCTATTCGCTGCAAAAGCTGGCCGATTACCAGTCGGCGCTGGAGCAGGCGCCGCATTTCTCCTCGGCCATCGTCAATGCCGACATGAGCAAGATCGAAAACAACCGCGTGCCGGTGGAGGTGGAAGTGACCGAGTTCCCGCGCCAGAAGCTGGAGCTGGGCCTGACTTACGACTCCGAGGAAGGGCCGGGGGTGCGGCTGGGTTACGACTACTACAACATCTTTCGCCGTGGTCTGACCGGTTCGGTACTGCTGGACTGGAAGCAGAACGAACAGAACGTCTCGTTTGGCCTTGCCTTGCCGCGTCAGGCCGATGGCTATGGCCATTCCGTCACGCTGGCGCTGAAGGATACCGATGTGCAGGGCGTGCAGACCCGTGCGCTGGATACCGGGATCTGGCGCGTGCGCACGCGCGGCAAGATCGAGGCGCGCGTCGGGCTGGAATACCTGCAGGAACGCGAACAGGTGGATGGTGTCATCGACAACAACACCCGCGCGCTGGTGGGGGTATTCGGCTGGACGCGGCGTGACGTGGACGATGTGCTGCGTCCGCGCAGCGGCACCTTGCTGGACGTCAACCTGTCCGGCACGCTGGGCAATGCGCTGTCCAATACCAGCTACGTGCGCGGTTACAGCCGGGCGGCGGCGTACTGGACGCCGGTGCCGCGCTGGGGGACCCGGGTCGGGCGGCTGGAGCTGGGGCAGGTGTGGGCCAAGGATGTGGATCAGGTGCCCTCCACCCGGTTGTTCCGCGCCGGTGGCGCCAACAGCGTGCGCGGCTACGATTACCAGAGTCTGGGCGTGGCCGGGCCAAATGGCTCGGTGCTGGGCGGCCGGGTGTTGGCCACCGCCAGCGTGGAATACCAGATACCGGTGGCGCGTGACTGGGCGCTGGCGTTGTTCAGCGATGCCGGTAATGCCGCGCGTAACTGGAACAGCTTTCAACTGGAACGCGCCAACGGTATCGGCGCGCGCTGGATGAGCCCGCTGGCGCCGCTCTCGTTTGATCTGGCCAAGAGCGAGCGCGATCACAAAATCCGCTGGCACATGAGCCCGGGGCTGGTGTTCTGATGACGACGTTACCCGATTCGGCCAACCCCGGGAACGCCAGCCCGGCACCGGGCGACGCGCCGCCCCCGGCGCCGACGGCCAAACCGCGCCGCTGGCGCCGTTATGTGCTGCTTGCCGCCATGCTGTTGTTGGTGTGCAGCCTCACGCTGGCCTGGCTTACCGCTAGCCGCGCCGGTTTCGTCCGGCTGTGGCAAGGCATTGGCCGCTTGTCTGGGCAGGCGCTGACGGTGCAGACGGTACACGGCACCCTGTGGTCCGGCTTTCGTCTGGATGGCGTGCGCTGGCGCAGCCAGTTTACCGATGTCGATATCGAAAACCTGACGCTCAACTGGCAGCCGTCGGCCCTGTGGCATGGTGAGCTGTGGCTGCGCGAGCTGAATGTCGGCCATGTGCGGCTGACCAGCCGCAGTGATCCGAATGCCCCGCCGCTGACGGCCCCCAGCTCACTGGCCTTGCCGCTGACCGTACGGCTGGAGCGCTGGCGGGTGGCCAGCCTGACGCTGCAACCCACCGATGTCAGCCTGTATGACTTGCAAGGCCGCTACCGTTACGACGGCCAGCAGCATGATGTGCAACTGACCCGGCTGGGCTCGCCCGGGGGCAGGCCAGTGGCCGCTGGCAACTGGGCGCCGCCACACCGTTTGCCACTCATGGCGCGTTGCGCCTGCAGGGTGAACTGGAAGGCGTGGCGCTGTCGGCGCAACTGGGCGTGTCCGGTTCGTTGCTGGCTCTGACCACCAACGGCCAGCTGCAAGGCCGTGGCATGCTGGCCACGGTACAGGGGCAATGGCAGCCGTTTGCCCCGCTGCTGTTTCACAAGTTTTCCCGACTGGATGTGCGTGTTGGTGGCATCAACCCGCAAGCCATCCTGCCAAGTTGGCCGAAAGGCCGCCTGAGCCCTGGCTTTGCAGGCGCAACCGGCGGCGGGCGACCGGCTCAAGGGCGGGCTGGCGTTGCTCAACGCCGAGCCGGGCGATCTGGGCAGTGGCCAACTGCCACTGTCGTTACTAGTCGGCGATTTTCAGGCCGATAGCCAGACGCTGCGCTGGCAGAACCTGCGTGCCACGCTGGCGGGCGGCAGCGTGGCGCTCTCCGGCGAACTGACCGGGCGGCGCCTCAACCTGCAAGCGCTGATCAGTCGGCTGAGTTTGCCCGCGCTGCACCGCGCTGCACCGGCGGATACGGTCAGTGGCCAGTTGCATGTGGCTGGCCCGCTGAACGCGCCGCAACTGGAAGCCAGATTGCAAGGCAGCCGTTTGCAGGCGCAGGCGCGTGTCGGATTGGTGCGTAGCGGGCGCGAGCCGCACTTGCGGGTTTCGCTGCTGGAACTGCGCGACGGCCCGGGCAGCCTGAGCGTCAACGGCGAGCTGGGTTTGGCCGGTACGCGTCGCTTCAGCGTGCAAGGCTGGCGCATCTCAGCCCGGCGCGCTGGCAGTCCAATTTGCCCGTGGGCGACCTGAACGCCACGCTGGTGGGCAGCGGCCAGTTGGCCGAACCGCTGGCCGCCAAACTGGCGCTGCAATTTACGCCCAGTCGCTTGTCCGGCGCGCCACTGGCCGGGCAGGCGCGGCTGGTGCTGACACCGGGACGCTTGCAGCAATTGAATGCCGATCTGCATCTGGCCAGTAACCGGTTGCAGGCCAATGGCGCTTACGGCAAGGCTGGCGACCGCTTGCGGCTGCTGATCGATGCGCCAGCGCTGGGGTTGTTGGGCCCGGGTTTTGCTAGGCGTGGTCAAAGGTCAGGCCGAGCTGGCCGGTACGCCAGCCCTGCCGCTGGTTTCGGCCAACCTGCGCGCCAGCCAGTTACGCTTGCCGGGGCAACTGGCGGTGGCGTCGCTGGCGCTGCGCGGTGAACTCAAGGCCGATGCCGCCAGCCCGTTCCAGTTGCTGCTGGATGCCAGCGGCGTGCAGAGTGGCCGTCTGGCGGTGGAGCAGCTGCACGCCCGGGCGGATGGTCAGCGGCTGCATCATCGCCTGCAACTGGATGGCCGCTTCCGTCTGGATGCTCATGCCTACACGCTGGCGCTGGCGGCCAGTGGCGGCCTGCCGGCGGCGTCGAGCCAATGGCGCGGCACGCTGGAAAAACTGACGCTGACGGGTACGCCGGGGGTGCGCTTGCTGGCCCCGGCGGCGCTGGAAATTGGCCCGGCGCGGCAGCGTCTGGCCAATGCCCGTTGGGTGGCGCTGGGTGGCAGCGTGCAGTTGGCCGAATGGCTGCGCAGCGCCAACGGCAATGTCTCCAGCCGTGGTCAGGCCAATGGCCTGCATCTGGCGGAACTGGCGGCGTGGTGGCCGCTGCCGCTGCAACAGTCGCTGGTGCTGGATGGCGACTGGTCGTTTGGCTACGGCCCGCTCGGCCACCTGCAGCTGCGCCGCAGCGCCGGGGATGTGTGGCTGCCGGGCCAGTCGAATCACCCGTTGGCGCTGGGGTTGAAGCAGGCCGCGCTGGCACTGCAACTGGGCAACGGCCGCGCGGCGGCCACACTGGCGCTGGATAGCCAGTACGGTACGCTGGCGGCCAACGGCTCCCTGCCATGGCGCGGCACGTTGCCCGATGGTCGCACCCCGCTGGCCGGTACGTTGCAGCTCAATCTGCCGTCGCTGGCGGTGCTGGCGGTGCTGGCGCCGTTGGCCGGACCATCGTTGCAACTGGGCGGCCAGCTTTCGGCCAACCTTGCCTTCTCCGGCCCGCTGGCCCAGCCACAATTGCAAGGGCTGAGTGGGCAGCAGCTGCTGTTGGCCGATCACAAGACCGGCATTCGGCTGGGCGATGGCCAATTGCAGGGGCGGCTGGATGGCCGCTTACTGATTCTGGAACGCCTGCGTTTTGGCGGCGGCAAGGGCGAGGTGGTGGCCAACGGCGTGCTCGATCTCAAGGACAACGTGCCGGACGCCACTGTGCGCGTCACGCTGACACGCTTTAGCGTGTTCGATCGGCCCAACCGCCTACTGGTGGTCTCCGGCGTAACCGATCTGGCCTTCGTCAACCGCAAGATTTCCCTGAGCGGCCACCTGCGCGCTGATCAGGGCCGCGTGGATCTGCCCAAGCAGGGCACGCCGACGCTGGGTGATGATGTCATCGTCAAAGGTCGTGTGGCGGCCGAGCCTTCGGCGTTTGCCAGCCTGCCAATCACCGTGGCGCTGGATCTCGATCTGGGCGATCGTTTCCGCTTTACCGGCCGGGGCTGGATGTGGAACTGACCGGCATGGTGCGCGTCACCTCCAGCCCGGGGCAGGCACCGGCGGCCCGCGGTCAGGTCAAGGTGGTGAAGGGGCGCTACAAGGCTTATGGTCAGGAGCTGGACATCCAGACCGGGGTGATCACCTTTGCCGGGCCGCTGGATAACCCGACGCTCAACGTGCGCGCCAACCGGCGCTTGTCGGCGGTGGGCGCCGGGGTGGAAGTGACCGGCTCGGTTTCGTCGCCGCGCGTGCGGCTGGTGGCGGACGAAGCCATGTCGGACAAGGACAAACTGGCCTATCTGGTGCTGGGCCACGCTGCCAGCAGCCAGCGTGACGACAACGCGCTGGCGGCCTCGGCATGATGCTGGCCGGTTCGCTCAACGAGCAAATCGGCCTGTTCGATGATCTGGGCGTGGCCAGCCGCAAGGAGCGCACGCTGGCCAATGGCACGGTCAGTCCGGCCGAGCAGGTGGTGACAGTCGGGCGGCAGCTGACCCGCGAACTGTATCTGGGCTACGAATACGGCGTTACCAGTGCGCATCAGGCCGTGAAGCTGGCTTATCAGTTGAGCAAGAGCTGGTCGCTGGTGCTGCGCGCGGGCACGGTGGGGTCGGCGGAAACGCGTTATACCCTGCGTTTTGACTGAGCAAGGCGTAATCGCTTGCCGCGCCTCGGCCCGAATAGGGTAGAATCGCGCCGGGAAGTCAGCCAGACAGTCGCCGCGCCTTCGGGCGGGGAGGAAAGTCCGGGCTCCGCAGAGCAGGATCTTGGGCCTTAACAGCCGGGCGCCGTGAGGCGACGGAAAGTGGAACAGAGAGCTGAACCGCCGATGGCTCCTTCGGGAGATCAGGTAAGGGTGAAAAGGTGCGGTAAGAGCGCACCGCGTCCGTGGTAACACGCGACGGCAGGCTAAACCCCATCCGGAGCAAGACCAAATAGGGGGGCGCTAACGTGGCTCGCGTTGTCCCCGGGTAGGTTGCTTGAGCCTGTCGGTAACGGCAGGACTAGAGGAATGACTGTCCAACGACAAAACCCGGCTTATCGACTGACTTCCCACCCCTTTCCCACGGCCGCTGATGCGGCCGTTTTGCATGGCTGAGCGGCTGATTTCTTTCAGCTATCGACCCTGCTCAAAAAATAAGCAAAAAGTTTTTTACCCCCCGCGCAAAAAGCTATACAATGGCGGCCCTTTCTTGCGCTATGCCCCTGACTCAAAATGCGAATTGGTCCGTACACGCTTAAAAACCGGCTGATCGTGGCACCCATGGCCGGGGTAACGGATCGGCCGTTTCGCATGCTCTGCAAGAAGATGGGAGCAGCCATGGCGGTGTCGGAAATGATCACCTCCAACAAGGCGTTGTGGACCACGGCCAAGACCTTGCGGCGGGCCGACCACAGCGGCGAAGTGGAGCCGATTTCGGTGCAGATTGCCGGTGCCGATCCGGCGCAGATGGCCGAGGCGGCGCGCCTGAACGTCGAGCAGGGCGCGCAGATCATCGACATCAACATGGGCTGCCCGGCCAAGAAAGTCTGCAATGTGGCCGCCGGTTCGGCGCTGCTGCGTGACGAGGCGCTGGTGGCGCGCATTCTGGAAGCGGTGGTCAAGGCCGTGGATGTGCCGGTCACGCTGAAAACCCGCACCGGCTGGTGCCGCGAGCACAAGAACGCGCTGCGTGTGGCAAGGTTGGCCGAAGACTGCGGCATTGCCGCGCTGGCCTTGCATGGCCGCACACGGGAAGACCTGTATCACGGCGAGGCAGAGTACGACACCCTGCGCGCGGTGAAACATAGCATCGGCATACCGCTGATCGCCAATGGCGACATCGATACGCCGGAAAAAGCTAGGTATGTGCTGGACTACACCGGCGCCGACGCCATCATGATCGGTCGCGCCGCGCAGGGCCTACCATGGATATTTCGTGAAATTCAGCATTATCTCGATACCGGCGAGCGCTTGCCGTCGCCCGCGGTAGAGGACATCCGCCATGTACTGCTGGAACATCTGGACGATCTGTACGGGTTTTATGGCGAATACTCTGGTTGCCGCATCGCGCGCAAACATATCGCCTGGTACACCAAGGGACTGCGCGGTTCCAACGAGTTCCGTCAGGCGATGTACCAGCTGGAAAGCACCGCCGATCAGCGTCAGGCGGTAGCTATTTCGACCGGCTGGCCGCGCAATCGGAGCGGCTGGAATACGTGGAAGGGCACCACGCCATGGCGCAGGGTGTCAGTGCAGTCTGACGAGGTGGGGCGCCAAGGCGCCGGATAAAGAACAATAACCATGCAGAATAACGAACATATCTCGCAGTCGGTTCGACTGGCGATGGAGCAGTATTTCCGTGATTTGGATGGCGAATTGCCATCTGCCATTTACGACATGGTATTGGCGTGTGTGGAAAAGCCGCTGCTGGAAGTGGTCCTGACGCACACGCAGGGTAACCAGACCCGGGCGGCCGAGTTATTAGGGCTTAACCGCAATACCCTGCGTAAAAAAATGAAGTCTTATGATTTGATATGAAGATAAATGGGCCGCCCCACAAGGACGGCCCGTTTTTTGTTTTTGAACTTTGTGACGAGCGGTAGAAAAACATGACCAAGATCGAACGTGCGCTGATCAGCGTATCCGACAAGACCGGTGTTCTGGAATTTGCCCGGTGCACTGGCCGGCTTCGGCGTAGAAATCCTTTCCACCGGCGGCACCGCCAAGATGCTGGCGGAAGCGTTCCGGTGACCGAGGTCTCCGACTACACCGGTTTCCCGGAAATGCTGGATGGCCGCGTCAAGACCCTGCACCCGAAAGTGCATGGCGGCATTCTGGGCCGTCGCGATCTGCCGGAGCATGTCGCCAAGATGGCCGAACACGGCATCGGCAACATCGATCTGGTTTGCGTCAACCTCTACCCGTTTGAAGCCACCATCGCCAACCCGGACTGCACGCTGGAAGACGCCATCGAGAACATCGACATTGGCGGCCCGACCATGGTGCGTTCCGCAGCCAAGAACTGGGCGCACGTAGCCATCGTGACCGATGCAGCCGATTACCCGACGTTGGCCGAAGAGCTGAAAGCCAACGGCGGCAAGCTGTCCAAGGCCACGCGCTTTAGCCGGCCAAGAAAGCCTTTACCCATACCGCTGCCTACGATGGTGCCATCTCCAACTACCTGACCAGCCGGCCGAAGGCACGCTGTCCGGCAAGCCGGAACGCGTGGCGTTCCCGAACCGCCTGAACGCCCAGTTCGTCAAGGTGCAGGACATGCGCTACGGCGAAAACCCGCACCAGTCCGCCGCGTTCTACCGCGATCTGGACCCGGCGGCTGGTTCCATTTCCGGCTACCGCCAGCTGCAGGGCAAGGAGCTGTCGTACAACAACATCGCTGACTCCGATGCCGCCCGGGAAGCCGTCAAGACCTTCGACGCCCCGGCCTGTGTCATCGTCAAGCACGCCAACCCGTGTGGCGTGGCCGTAGCCGCCGATACGCTGTCGGCCTACAAGCTGGCTTTTGCCACCGATACCACCAGCGCCTTTGGCGGCATCATCGCCTTCAACCGCCCGGTAGATGCCGCGACGGTTGAAGCCGTGACCGGCCAGTTCTTGGAAGTGCTGATTGCCCCGTCCTTCACTGAAGAAGCCAAGGCCATCATCGCTGCCAAGAAAAACGTGCGCGTGCTGGAAATCCCGCTGGAAAGCGGCGCCAATCGCTACGAGCTGAAGCGCGTGGGCGGCGGCGTACTGGTACAAACGCCGGATATCCGCAATGTCAGCCTGGACGAACTGCGCGTGGTCACCAAGCGTCAGCCGACCGAACAGGAACTGAGCGACCTGCTGTTTGCCCGGCGCGTGGCCAAGTACGTCAAGTCCAACGCCATCGTGTTCTGCAAGAATGGCCAGACCGCCGGTATCGGCGCCTACCAGATGAGCCGCGTGGATTCCACCCGTATCGCCGCCCGCAAGGCGCAGGATGCCCTTGAGCCTGCAAGGCGCGGTTGCCTCCAGTGATGCCTTCTTCCCGTTCCGCGACGGTATCGACGTCATCGCCGAACAGGGCATCAAGGCCATCATCCAGCCGGGTGGCTCCATGCGTGACGAAGAAGTGTTTGCTGCCGCCGACGAACATGGCATCGCCATGGTGCTGACTGGCGTGCGCCATTTCCGTCACTAAGTCGTCGGTTATCGGCCGCCGCTGTGGCGGCCAGAATGTGAACAGCCGTGTTGGCGGCCTCGTGCAGAGGCCGCCAACGGCAGTTTGGCAGCATGGTTTTTGCAAGGTGGGGAAACTCTTGGCAACCTATTGCCGTATCAATCTGACGCTGGCCGCTGCGCTGGCCATGACCGCCAGTAGCCCGGCAAGGGCAGAGGGCGACACCGCCTCGGCGCCGGTAGCGCAACAGTCGTCGATGGTCAGCACCGCCAGCAGCTGGTGGGATGGCCTGCGTGACACCGCGCGGACAACCTGGCGTTCCGAGCAGTACGAACTGTATGTGCCGCTGCATACCGGCACAACCGCTCGGCCTACACGCGCGAGAAGATCGACAGTTACAACGAAAACCCGTGGGGTCTCGGGGCGGGCAAGTACCGCTTTGACGACAACGGCAACTGGCATGCCCGGTATGCCATGGTGTTTGCCGATTCGCACCACAAGATGGAACCGATCGCCGGTTATGGCTACCAGAAAATCTGGCGCCCCGGCGGCGACTGGCGGCTGGGTCTCGGCTTTACCGCCGGCGTGACCGCCCGTCAGGATTATAGCTATGCGCCGATTCCGGTGATCCTGCCGCTGGTGTCGATCGAATATGGCCGGGCGGCGTTGCAGTCCACCTATGTACCGGGTGGCAAGGGCAACGGCAACGTGCTGTTTACCGGCTGCGCTGGCAGTTCTGAATCAGGCGCTGCTGACCGATGCCTCGCCCACGACTCAAATCCAGACTGTGGTGGGCGGCGTGTTTCGCGCTGGTGGCGGGGCTGGTCGGCTATCTGTACTGGATGCCGCCGATGGTCCCGGCCATGGCGGCTCCGAGCCCGACAAGGTTGGCCGAACAGGCGCAGCGGGCCTATCGGCAGCAGCACGCCATGCGCGCGGCCTCGGCTCCCGGCGAATGGCAACTGGCCGCGCTGGATAGCCAAAGCGGCGAACAGCTGCGCTATCTCGGCCGTTTTGCCCCGCCGCTGCCGGTAACGGACGCGCAGGGCGGACAATGGCTGCTGGGCAGTTTCAGCGCCAATACCGAGGCTTCGGCCAACGCCGGGGAAGACAGCTTTGCCACCCCCGGTGTCAGCCGTCTGCTGCTGTGGCAGTTGCAGGGCGGGCGCTATGTGCTGCGCTCCGAGCGGCAACGCCAGTCAGGCAGCCAGGGCATGGCCCCGGCGGTGCGGATGCTGCAACTGGGGTCGCATGCCCGGGGCTGGGTGGTGGAAAGCCGCTATCTGCACATGGGCTATCAGTGGGCACAGGCAGAATTTTTCCTCGCCGCTGGCGGCGCCATCTTGCCTATGGGGCAGCTGGTAACGCGGGCGGATAACCGTGGTGCCTGTGTCGACGGCGCCGTGGAGTGTGCGCCGCCGACTGACCTGCAGGCACAGTGGCGGCTGGCCACACGGCCGGGCCTGCCGTTTTATCCGCTGGAAGTGCAGTGGTCCGGCATGCTTAACGGGCAGCGCATCGCGCGCCACCTGTCGCTGTTGCCGGAGCGCCACAGCCGACGCTATCCGTTTCCGGAAGCGTTGAATGTCAGTTTTTAGCCCGTACCCGCAGGGGTGCGGCAGATTAGAATAATCGCTTAGCTGTTCGCTCTGGCGGACACGGCAAACTCAACAAGGAACAAGCAACATGAAAGTTCTGGTAATCGGATCCGGTGGTCGTGAACATGCCCGGCCGGCGTATTGCCAAGTCGCCGCGTGTTTCCAAGGTTTTTGTCGCGCCCGGTAATGCCGCGACTGAGCTTGACCCCAATCTGACCAACGTGCCGATCACGGCAATTCCCGAGCTGATCGAGTTTGTCCGCACCGAAAAAGTGGAACTCACCGTGGTTGGCCCGGAAGCCCCGCTGGCTGCTTAAGCGTGGTGGACGCCTTCCGCGCCGCCGGGCTGAACATCTTCGGGCCGACGCAGTACGCCGCCCAGCTGGAAAGCTCCAAGGATTTTGCCAAAGCCTTCATGCAGCGCCACGGCATCCCCACGGCCGGTTATGAAACCTTTACCGATGCCGCCGCCGCCCATGACTACGTTGGCCGAAAAGGCGCGCCGATCGTGATCAAGGCCGATGGCACGGCCGCTTAGAGGGCGTGGTGGTGGCGATGACGCTGGACGAAGCACATGCCGCCATCGACGACATGCTGGTGGGCAACAAGATGGGCGATGCTTAAGCGCGCGCGTGGTGATCGAAGACTTCCTGCAAGGCGAGGAAGCCAGCTTCATCGTCATGGTGGACGGCGAACATGTGCTGCCGATGGCCACCAGCCAGGACCACAAACGCCTGCTGGACGACGATCAGGGCCCCAATACCGGCGGCATGGGTGCCTACAGCCCGGCACCGGTGGTGACACCGGACGTGCACAACCGCGTGATGCGCGACATCATCCTGCCAACCGTGCAGGGCATGAAAAAGGATGGCCATCCTTACACCGGTTTCCTCTATGCTTACTTGATGATCGATCAGGACGGCAATCCGTTCACCATCGAATTCAACTGCCGCTTTGGCGACCCGGAAACCCAGCCAATCATGGCGCGCCTGAAATCCGACTTCACCGTGCTGCTGGAAGCCGGCGTAAACGGCACGCTGGATCAGGTGGAAGCCGATTGGGATCGCCGCGTGGCGCTGGGCGTGGTGCTGGCTGCGGCTGGTTATCCGGAAGCGCCGAAAAAGGGCGACGTGATCAGCCATCTGCCCAAGGAAACCGAAGAAACCGTGGTATTCCATGCTTCGGCACGACCTTCAACGCCGACAAGCAGCTCATCACCAATGGCGGCCGCGTGCTGTGTGTGGTGGGCCCGGGCGACAGCGTGAAAATGGCACAGGGCAAAGCCTATGCCGTGGCTGACCACATCGAGTTTGCTTAAACAAGCAGCTGCGCCGCGATATCGGCAACAAGGCACTGCACCGCGCCAAGTAAGGCGGACGGCACTGGCCCGCTGGACCATGCCTGCGCCGGTTTTTTACCGCGCCGGGCGTGATGGCCGTGCCGGGGAGGGGCTACAATAGCCCCTTTATTTTTGCTTGTGATGATCCGATGACGTCCGTGCGGCCCACTCCACTTTCCCGCCAGCGCCTGCCCAAGGCCGGGTTACAGCAGCAATTGCGTGGGCAGTTGCAGGCCGGAGGAGTGATTGCCTATTCCACCGAATCCTGCTTTGGCCCGGGCTGCGATCCGCTCAATGTGCAGGCCATTCGCCGCGTGCTGGCGATCAAGGCGCGCCCCAATTACAAGGGGCTGATCGTGATTGCCGCCAGCATCGAACAAATCCGCCACCTGATCCAGCCGTTGTCGGCGGCACAGTATGCGGAACTTGCCCGCTACTGGCCCGGTCCTTATACCTTTCTGCTGCTTAGCGGCGCGGCGGGTGCCGCCCGCACTGCGTGGCCGACACCACAAAATTGCCGTGCGCGTGACGGCGCATGGCGAGGCGGCGGCGTTGTGTCGCTGTGTTGGCATGGCGCTGGTGTCCACGTCGGCCAACCGTGCCGGGCAGAAATCGCTGAAGACGGCGCGGGCTTGCCAACGCGAGTTCGGCCAACGTGTGCTGACTTTGCCGGGGCGCATTGGCAAGCGGCGCAAGCCGTCCAGCATTATCGATTTTGAAACCGGCCGCGTGCTGCGCTAGGCCGCCTCATTCAACAAGGACATATCGTGCAACAGATTTCAATCCTGAGCCTGATCCTGAACGCCAGCGTGGTGGTGCAGATCGTCATGGCCGGGCTGGCTTTGGTTTCCGTGCTTTCCGGGCGTTGATCTTCAACAAGATCGTGGTGTTGCGCGCGGCGCGGCACGGCAGCGATGAGTTTGAACGGCGTTTCTGGAGCGGAGTGGACCTCAACCGGCTGTACGAGGACGCCAACCGGCGTAACGATACGCTGGGCATGGAGCGCATCTTCCAGTCCGGCTTTGCCGAATTCCTCAAACTGCGCGGCCGCTCCGGGGCCGAGCTGTCCGACATCATGGACGGCTCCCGCCGCGCCATGCGTGCCGCCGCCCAGCGCGAACTGGACGAGCTGGACAGCCACACGCCGTTTCTCGCCACGGTTGGCTCGGTCAGCCCGTATGTCGGCCTGTTTGGCACGGTGTGGGGCATCATGCACGCCTTCATCGGGCTGGGTAACGCCGGGCAGGCCACCTTGTCCACGGTGGCACCGGGGATTGCCGAAGCGCTGATCGCCACGGCCATCGGCCTGTTTGCCGCCATCCCGGCGGTGGTGGCCTACAACCGCTTTGCCAGCGATGTCGACCGCATGACTTCGCGCTTCGATACCTTCATGGAAGAGTTTTCCAACATCCTGCAGCGTCTGGCCACGCGTTAAGCGCCTGACGCGCAGCTAAAGGTTGGCCGAATTCGGCCAACCTTTCAGTCGTGTTCCGGCAGGGTCGGCAGCCGGGCCGGTACCGGCATGTCGATAATGATCGACGTCTGGGTGTCGCCATACTGCATCAGCCGCGCAATCAGCGCCTGCAGCGACGACATGGTATCCACTGCCACGCGAATCATCAGCCCGCTGCTGCCTGTGATCGACGCACACTCCACCACCTCCGGCATATTGCGGATCTGCTCCACCACCGCGTAGTACTCCGGGTTCTTCACCGTCAACTCGATCAGGCAACGAATCGGCAAGCCCACCCGGCGGTATCGATTGCCGCGTGGTAGCCGGTAATCACCCCGGCGCGCTCCAGTTTTTCCACCCGCTCGGCCACCGCCGGGGCAGAAAGGTTCACTTGCCGTGCCAGTTCGGCAAAGCGCATGCGGGCGTTGGCGTGCAGCGCCAGCAGGATTTTACGGTCGTACTTGTCCATGCCTTCGTTTCAAAAGTTATTAGTGGTTACAACCGTTGAAAATAAGGTAATGATGGCAAAAATACAATGTTTATACATTAAACAATCGCCCCTCACGCCGTAGAATCTCGCCCTATCAAGACGGCGGACGGCACTGTCCGGCTGCTCGCTGTTTTCCACTTGGAATGGTTGTCGCGCCTTCATCCCGTTGATGACCGCGCACACTGTCCTGGTGATCTCTTTGTCCCCGGTCTCACGTCAGATCAATACATTGACTACGACCCTTAAGGGCCTGTCCATTGGACAGGCCCTCTTTTCTTTGTCCTTGCTCCATCCCGTTTTCCTGCTGCTGCCGTTACACTGTGAGCGTGGCCTTGTCCGTGCTAGCCAGCGCACCCATCACGGCATCAATGACAGAAACTTGGAAATTTCCAAGAACTGTCATATTTATGTAATCGCCCGTTTTTATCCTTGCCACAATTGCGAACGGGAATGGACCCTTATGGCTGCAAACATTTTGCTTGTAGAAGACGAACCGGCGATTCAGGAACTGATTGCGTTCAACCTGACTCAGGCTGGGCACCATGTGCTGCGTGCCAGTACCGCCGAGGCAGCGCTCACCCCGGTGAAAAACGCCTTGCCCGACCTGGTATTGCTGGACTGGATGCTGCCGGGCGCCTCCGGTGTGGATATTGCCAAGCGCCTGCGTAACGACGAGCGCACCAAACATATCCCGATCATCATGCTGACCGCCCGCTCCGACGAGCAGGACAAAGTCACCGGGCTGGAAAGCGGTGCCGACGATTACATCACCAAGCCGTTTTCCCCGCGTGAGTTGCTGGCGCGCATCAAGGCGGTGTTGCGCCGTCGCGCCCCGCAGATGACGGATGACGCCGTGGAAGTGCGCGGCCTGCGGCTGGACCCGATCACCCACCGCGTGACCGGCCACGATGGCACCGTGGAACTGGGGCCGACCGAATTCCGCCTGCTGCATTTCTTCATGACGCACCCGGAGCGCGTGCATTCGCGCGCCCAATTGCTGGACCAGGTGTGGGGCGATCACGTGTTCGTGGAAGAGCGCACCGTCGACGTGCATATCCGCCGTCTGCGCAGCGCGCTGGAACCGACCGGCCACGACGAACTGATCCAGACGGTACGGGGAACCGGTTACCGTTTCTCCATTCAACAGTGAGACGGCTTTGCGCGAATTTCTGCAAAATTCGGTAGGGTGGCTGGTGGGCATCATCCTGCTGGGGCTGGGCTTCTGGGCCGGTTCCGGCGCGGTCAATGCCCTGCTGGTGGTGGTGCTGTGCCCGGCGGCGTGGCTGACCTTTCACCTGTACCACATCGCCCTGATGCTGCGCTGGCTGCAAAACCCGGTGGCCGAACGCGTGCCGGACGGTTTCGGCTCGTGGCATACCGTGTTCATGACGCTGTATCGCATGATGCGCAGCCAGAGTCAGAGCCAGCGCAAGCTGACCAATGTGCTGGAACGCTTCATCAACGCCGGTGAAGCCATGCCGGACGGCGTGGTGGTGCTGGACGAGAACGACCGCATCGAGTGGATCAACCCAATGGCGGTGGAACATCTGGGCCTCAACCGCAAGGAAGACATCGGCAACCAGATTCTCAACCTGATCCGCCAGCTAGGCGTTTCACACCTACATGAAAACCGGCAGTTTCAGTCAGCCGCTGCTGCTTAACTTCCTGCAACCGCGCGAAATGCTGATTTCCATTCAGCTGGTGCCGTTTGATTCCACGCGCAAACTGCTGCTGTCGCGTGACATCACCCAGCTGGAACGGGTGCAGACGGTGCATCGCGACTTCGTGGCCAACGTGTCGCACGAATTGCGCACTCCGCTGACCGTGGTGGGCGGCTTTCTGGAAACGCTGATGGACATGCCGCAGGTGGATGAATCCACGCTGCGCCAGTTTCTGCCGATGATGATGGAGCAGTCGCGGCGCATGCAGAGCTTGGTGGAAGACCTGCTCACCCTGTCCAAGCTGGAAAACAGCCCCAAGGCGGTGGCTTCGGAAAAGGTCAACATGCAGGAGATGCTGGATACCTTGATGGTCGAAGCCGAAGGCTTGTCGCAGGGGCGTCATCAGATTCGGCTGGAGAAGCTCAGCGCGCAGTGGCTGTGGGGTAGCAGTCAGGAGCTGCATTCCGCCTTTGGCAATCTGGTGTCCAACGCGGTGCGTTATACGCCGGAAGGCGGCACAGTGACGATCAGCTGGCAGGAGGAGGGCGACAAGTTGCGCTTCTCGGTGAGCGATACCGGCATCGGCATTCCGCGCGAGCACATTCCGCGCCTGACCGAACGCTTCTATCGCGTCGATCGTGGCCGTTCACGCGGGAATGGCGGCACCGGGCTGGGGCTGGCCATCGTCAAGCACGTGGTGGCGCGCCATAACGCCCGGCTGGACATCAAGAGCGAACCGGACAAGGGCAGCACCTTCAGCGTGATCTTCCAGAACGAACGCAAGGCCGAACCGGACACCGTGGCCGCCGACGATTAAGCCACCGTACCAACGCACATCTTGGCGGGCCGGTTCCGGCACGTTAGGATGTGCGATTATGTTTTTGTCGTAGCCTACCCGGATTCCTCCATGACCCGACTTCTTTCCATTCGTCCGTTCGGCCAACGTGTCTGGCTGGACAACCTGTCGCGCGAACTGTTGTCCTCCGGCGCGCTGGCGCGCCTGCTCGAGCAAGACGGCATTGCTTAAGCGTGACCTCCAACCCGGCCATTTTCTACAAGGCCATCCGGTCCGATAGCAGCTACCAGCAGGATCTGACCCGCCTGAAAGCGGATGCCTCGCTCAGCGCCGAGGCGCGCTACGAAGCGCTGGTGGTGCCGGACATTCAGGCCGCGTGCGATCTGCTGGCGCCGCAGTACCAGCAAAGTGGCGGCGACGATGGCTATGTCAGTCTGGAAGTTTCGCCGGAACTGGCGCATGACGAAGACGGCACACTGGCCGCCGCGCGCCGCTTGTGGCGCGAGATCGACCGGCCCAATGCCATGATCAAGATTCCGGCCACGCCTGCCGGTATCCGCGCCTTCCGCCAGCTGACGCGCGAGGGGATCAACGTCAACATCACGCTGCTGTTCAGCCTGCCGCAGGTGGAAGCGGTGTGGGACGCTTATCTTGCTTAAGCCTGCAGGCGCGTCTGGCCGATGGCCAGCCGTTGGTCGGCATCAAGGCGGTGGCCAGCTTCTTCCTGTCGCGCATCGACAGCCTGCTGGATGGCAAGTTGGCCGAAGCGTTGCAAGGCCAGACGGCCATCGCACTGGCCAAGACGGCGTATGGCCGCTATCTGGCGCGTTTCCATGGCGAGGAGTTTGCCGCCCTGCGTGCCGCTGGCGCGCGGCCGCAATACCTGCTGTGGGCTTCCACCGGCACCAAGAATCCGGCCTATTCGGATGTGTTGTATGTTGCCAGCCTGATTGGTGCCGAGACGGTGAACACCGTGCCGGATGCCACGCTGGCGGCATTCCGCGACCATGGCGAGGCGGCGGCGACGCTGGCGCAAGACATGGAGCAGGCCCCGGCGTTATTGGCGCAGGTGGAAGCAGCCGGTATCAATCTGGCGCAAGTGGGTGACGAGTTGCAGCGCGATGGCCTGCGCCAGTTTGAAGTGGCATTTGCCGACCTGCTCAAATTGACGGCGTGAGCCGACGTCGCACACTAAATAAAAAAGGGAGGCCAATGCCTCCCTTTTTTGCGTGTTGCGCCGCTTCGGCCAACCCTGTCCGGGGTGTGATCAGGCGTGCAATGCAATGCTCAGGTAGAGCAGATACAGCGCGCCGTTGACCAGCACATGCCACACGCGCACGCCACCGGCGCGGCTGGCGACAATACGCAGCCAGATCGTGGCGGCGAGCGTGATCATCAGGCTTAAGCAAACACTTCGGTGCGCGGCACCCACGGTGTCAGCGCAATGCCGATGGCATAGCAGCGTGCCCTGAAACACCATGGCGCCGGTGATATTGCCAAAGGCCAGCGTATCCTTGCCCTTGCGAATCCACAAAATGGAGTTGATCTTTTCCGGCAGCTCGGTGGCGATCGGAATGATCATCAGCGACAGCAGCAGCGGCGAGATGCCCAACAGGCCGGATGCGTTTTCCACCCCGGCGATGAAGCCCTCCGCACCGCCTACCAGCAGGCCAAGGCCCAGCGCCAGTTGGGCAATGATGGTGAACCAGTTCACCGGCAGGCCGATTTTCTGCAGGAACATGTCGTGATCGGCTTCGGTGGCGTGGCCTTGTTCCACCAGCTGGCTGGACGCGCGCAGCGTCACCAGCACATACACGAAGTAGGTCAGCACCAGCAGCACGCTGATGGCACCGCGCAGCATGGCGAGCGGGCCTTCATGTGGCACGAACATGGCGAGCGCGGACAGGCTGTAGGAGGCGAGGAAGAAGTGCAGGTCGCGCAGAAACCCGGTGCGTTCCGGACGGATATGACCCGCGGCCTTGCGGCGGCGGAACACGGCCATGCCCATCATGAAGGTGGTCAGCGTGGACAGCATCAACGGCGCGCCCAGAATTGCGCCGACGCCGATTTCCTGATTGACCTGCGCGTTGGCCGAACTGCCCATGATGGCGAGAATCGGCACCAGCGTTTCCGGCATGGCGGTGCCCACGGCGGCAAACAGCGAGCCGGTAACGCCTTCGGAAATATTCAATTTCTGCCCAAGGTGTTCCGGGGCATTGGTAAAGCATTCTGCTGCGATCAGGATGACCAGCAGCATGACTAACAATTCGCCAAAGGTAAAAAGCATGGTGGGTGCGGTGGAGAGGACAAAGGTCTATTCTACCGCACCTGACCGGCATCTCGCTGATCTGCCCGCCGGGCAGCAGCGCGTGGCGAGCGGGCGTTAGCTGGCCGGTTGCTGGCGCCGGGCGGCCATGCGTGCGCCAGCGGCCTGTTTTTCCTCGTCGTTGAGCAGGCGTTCAGCGGTGGGGATCAGCCAGGCTTCTTCCGAGGCGGCGTGTTCGCGGTATTGGCGCACGAACTCTTCCACCTCGTTGGCGTTCAGGCTGGTGATCTGCTCGTCACGCAGGGCCAGCAGGTCGTCGCGGATGGCGTTCCAGCAGGAGTGCAGGTAGCCGTGCTCGGCCGCCAGTTGTTCCAGTCGCGGTGCGCCAGCTCACGCGCCAGCAGCAGGGGAAACAGTTCTTCTTCCTCATCCAGGTGATGTGCCGGGCTACGTCGAAATAGCGGATGGCGCCATCGATGGTGTTCTTGGCGGCTTCGTCAACGCCATGCTGGGCCACATAGCCGGGCAACTTGTCGAGTTGGTCGCAAAATCGGCGGATCTTGTCATGACAC
Source organism: Paludibacterium denitrificans (assembly GCF_009707705.1). Classification (GTDB taxonomy): domain Bacteria; phylum Pseudomonadota; class Gammaproteobacteria; order Burkholderiales; family Chromobacteriaceae; genus Paludibacterium_A; species Paludibacterium_A denitrificans. The sequence goes on from NZ_WLYX01000001.1 coordinate 1,618,996, forward strand.
GCCAGCAGCATCTCCAGCGGTTGCTCGAACGAGACAGCGGCGGTGTTGCCAAGGTTGTGCAAAGTCAGCATGGGAAGCTCCTGCGCAAGGGGGGATGCGGCAAGCTTGACGCATCGCCATATCAAAAACCATGATACCGCTCAAATAAATTGGCGACGTCACCTTAAGTGTAGCCGCTGCCCGTGGCTGAGGCCGGGATTGGGCAAGGCATGTTTTCAGGAAAGGATTAACGGCAATGGAGTTGCCCTTCACCGTCCGCGAATTGGATCTCACGGACGCACAGTTGGCCGAACCGGCCTGGCGCATCCAACTGGCGGCGCATCAGGTCGAAGCCGACTGGCTGGCTTACCCGGCACTGCCGGTACTGTGGCCGACACTCAACGACGCCATGGCTTGCCATCAGCGCGTATTGGGGGCTTTTGAAGGCACCGACTTGCGTGGCGTACTGGTGGTCAGCGAGCGGCCGGAAGGTGGCTGGCACATTGAGCGCACAGTGGTGGACCCGCAACATTTTCATGCTGGCTGGGGTTACCGGCTGCTGAATGTGTTGTTGGCCGACGCGGACGAGGTGACGGTGGACACCGGTGCGGCCAATAGCGCCGCGCTGGGGCTGTATCACAAGGCCGGTTTCGAGCCGGAACAGCGCTGGCATGGACCGGATGGGCTGGTGCTGTGGCGCCTGCATTACCGTCGGCCCACCACATTGCCCAGCCTGACCCTGCTGCCGGATGGCTGGATTCAGCAGGCGCGCTGCGTGCCGTCGCCCAATTGTGACGAGCGCAGCGAAGGCGTGCAGCCGGAACTGCTGGTCATCCACAACATCAGCCTGCCGCCGTACCGCTATGGCGGCAAAGGCGTGGAGCAACTGTTTACCAATCGGCTCAACCCGGCCGAACACCCGTTCTACGCCACCATCGACGGCTTGCGCGTGTCCTCGCATTTTTTCATCCGGCGTAATGGCGAGTTGGTGCAGTGCGTGTCGGTGCACCGCCGCGCCTGGCATGCCGGTGTTTCCAGCTGGCAGGGGCGTGAGCGCTGCAACGATTTTTCCATTGGGGTGGAGCTGGAAGGCTGCGATTTCGAGCCGTTTTCAGCCGCCCAGTACGGCATGTTGACGGCGCTGGCCAACACGCTCAAGGCGGCGTTACCACTACGCGCCATGACCGGCCATGAACACATCGCGCCCGGTCGCAAGACCGACCCCGGCCCGTTCTTTGATTGGCCACGGGCACGGCGCGCCATTGATTTGCCGGGCTAAGCCCGGTCAAAGGTTGGCCGAACGCCGTGCGTCGCCACCCAAGACACGGCTGGCGGAACCGAAACGGCGCGGCCTAGGTGGCGGGCAGTCGTTACTGCTTGATGGTCTTGGAGAGTTCCTGCACCACATCCACCACCTTGTGGGCGCCTTCACGGATCTTGTGGATGGCGGCGTCGGCATTATTCGCCAGCTGCACCCCTTCTTCCACTTCGGCCAGACTCTGCTCCATGCTGTGGATCACCGCCGGCTTTCTGCCCGGATGGTGCCGATCATCTGGGAAATTTCCGACGTGGAGTTGGCGGTTCGCTCCGCCAGTTTCCTCACTTCATCCGCCACCACGGCAAATCCGCGGCCCGTTTCACCGGCGCGAGCCGCTTCGATGGCAGCATTCAAGGCCAGCAGGTTGGTCTGGTCGGCAATCTCGCGAATGGTGTTGACGATCGAGGTGATCTGATTGGTTTTATCGCCCAGTGCTTTGCACCTGATTGGAGGACGTGGTGACGTGTTCTTCCAGAAAACGCATTTTGCTGATGGCCTGCAAAATCACCTCCTGTCCGCTGGCGGACAGGTTTTCGGTTTCCATCGAAATCTGGTAAGCCGTCTGGGCCGTGTGTTGCTCGGCCTGGAAGCGTTGCATCTGCGCGGTCACGTCCGAGGCGAACTTGATCACCCGATAAGGCTTGCCGTCCTTGCCAATCACCGGGTTATAGGTGGCTTCCAGCCAGACGGTGCGCCCGCCGTTACCGACGCGCTGGAACTGGCCGGAAAAGAAGTCGCCATGATTCAGGCGGCTCCAGAATTCGCGGTAGTCATTGCTTTGCGTGTATTCAGCCGAACACAACTTGCTGTGATGGCACCCCTTGAGCTCTGCCGAGGGAATAACCCACCACCTTGAGGAAGTTGTCGTTGGCGTTCAGGATGTTGCCGTTCATGTCGAACTCGATCACGGCCATCGAGCGATTAATGGCTTCCACCAGACTCTCGGTCTGTGCGGCCGCTTCCACGCTCGCGGTTACGTCACTGGCAATTTGCACGATGCGGCTGACGGCGCCGTTGCCGCCTTTCACTGGCGCAAAGCTGGTGTCCAGCCACAGGTTTGTCCCGGATTTGGTCAGGTGCTGGATACGGGCGCTACAGGCTTGCCCCAAACGTAGCTGTTGCCACACTTGCTGGTAAGCGCTGCCTTGGGCGTATTGCGGCGCGCACAGGCGGCTGTGCGCCATGCCGCGCAGCTCGGTTTCGGCATAGCCCATGAGCTGGCTGAAGTTGGAGTTGGCCGAAACCAGAGTACCGTCAGTCGACCATTCCGCCACAATCATGCAGTGCTGCAAGCTTTGCCACAGCGCTTGCTGGGCGTGCAGCTCACTTGTGGTGGTTGCCAGTTGTTCTTTCAATGCCTTGGTTGCGCCAAACATTTCGGTGTTCCTTGGTGATAAACGGCTGAACTAAGCAGTAAACGGTGAGTTTACGCCGTCTGCTCCGGCCATATTTGGCCAACTGTCGTTGCCATGATCTGCGTCAGGGAGGCGGCGGGCGCGTGAACCATGGCGCACGGCCTCGCGGTGTAGCAGCGGCCAGCGTTGTTCCGGGCTAAACAGACGGGGTGTGGTGATACGACTTGGCTGCTCGGGTAAAGTTTTTCAAGACACGGCCTGTCAGTTCTGCCCGTTGGCAGCGTAGTGCGCGTCGGCATGAAAAAACCCGCCGGGCGAATACCTGACGGGTTTCTTGCTAACAGCTTAAAGACGCGTGTGGCGTTACAGCTCGATCTGGGCGCCCAGTTCCACCACGCGGTTGGTAGGGATCTGGAAGAAATCGGTGGCGCGCAAGGCGTTCTTGCTCATCCACACAAAAATCTTCTCGCGCCACTGCGCCATGCCTTTGCGTTCGGTCGAGACCAGTGTTTCGCGCGACAGGAAGAATGACGTATCCATCAGCTCGAACGACAGCCGTTCGGCGGCACAGTAGGCCAGTACGTCCGGAATGCTCGGGTCTTCCTTGAAGCCGTAACGGGCAATCACTCGCCAGAACGAGGGCGACAGCTGCACCACTTCCACCCGTTCCTCGCGCGCCACGTACGGGACATCCTCGGTGCGTACCGTCAGCAGTACGATGCGTTCGTGCAGCACCTTGTTGTGCTTCAGGTTATGCAGCAGCGCATGCGGTACGCCTTGCAACGTGCTGGTGAGGAACACCGCCGTGCCTTGCACCCGGGTCGGCGGATAGGCTTCCAGATTTTCGATGAAGCTTTCCAGCGGCAGCGCCTGTTCATGCAGCCGTGCCATCAGCACTTCCCGGCCTTTTTCCGGTGGTCATCAACACGAAGATCCCCAGCCCGATAACCAGCGGCAGCCAGCCACCGGAGAACAGCTTGAGCACGTTGGCGCTGAAGAACACCATGTCGATCAGGCCAAACAGCGTTGCCACACCCAGCGCCATCGGCATCGACCAGTGCCAGTTAGCCCGCGCCACCACATAAAACAGCACGGTGGTAATCAGCATGGTGCCGGTCACGGCAATGCCGTAGGCCGAGGCCAGCGCATCGGACGATTTGAACAGCACCACCACCACCAGCACGGCAACCAGCAGCCCCCAGTTGATGAAGGGCATGTAAATCTGGCCGATTTCCTTTTCCGAGGTGTGCAGGATCGCCATGCGCGGGCAGTAGCCCAGCTGAATGGCCCGGCGGGTAAGCGAATAGGCACCGGAAATCACCGCCTGCGAGGCAATCACCGTGGCCAGTGTGGCGACGATGACCAGCGGGAACAGCGCCCAGTCCGGCGCCAGCAGGAAGAACGGGTTCTTGATGGCTTCCGGCCGGGCGATCAGCAGCGCCCCCTGACCAAAGTAATTGAGCACCAGCGGCTTAAGCACCAGACTGAACCAGGCCAGCCGGATCGGTTTTTTGCCAAAGTGGCCCATGTCGGCATACAACGCCTCGGCCCCGGTCAGCGCCAGCACCACCGACCCCATGGTGAGGAAAGCTCCCAAACCATGATGGTGGACAAAGTTGATGGCACAGTACGGATTCAGTGCGGCGAGGACGGCCGGGTTCTGGGCGATATGCAGCAGCCCGAGCAGCGCCAGAATGGTGAACCAGGTCAGCATCACCGGGCCAAACAGCGCGCCGACACTGGCCGTGCCAAAGCGTTGCAGCATGAACAGCCCCATCAGCACGCCAATCGACATGGGCAATACCCACATCTTCAGTTCCGGCGTGATCACTTCCAGCCCTTCGGTGGCGGACAGCACGGAAATGGCCGGGGTGATGATGGCATCGCCATAGAACAGCGCCGCGCCAAACAGCCCGAGCATCACCACCTTCCAGCGCGCGGCATGGGAAGAATAATGCCGTGCCAGCGCCATCAGCGACATGATGCCGCCTTCGCCGCGGTTGTCGGCGCGCAGGATGAAGGCGACGTACTTGAGCGATACGACGAAGATGAGCGACCAGAAAATCAGCGAAAGAATGCCCAGAATGTTTTCTGGAGTGGTGGCAATGCCGTGCCCGGTGAAGCACTCGCGCAAGGTATAAAGCGGACTGGTGCCAATATCGCCGTAAACCACGCCTAGGGCGGCCGGGGTTAGCCCGGCCATTGCCTGCTTGTTGTGATCTTGCATGGTGTATCTGCTGTATTCGGTTTGTATGACTGAAGCAGCCTGCCGCATGGCAACCGTGTATTGCCGCGGGGTTATGGTGCGTTGCACCGGGCGGGCTGACGAGCGCGAAGCTTACTCCTCTCCTTTGACGTGAGCCAAGGAAAAGCAGGTGCCGCCGGACCATTGTAGCCGTGCTGTCGGCGGAAAACGACAGCCGCTCAATAACTTGCTTGCCAAAATCCGGCGCTTTGGTTAAGCCTCCGGCATGGTGCTGGCCGCCCTTTATCCGGGCGGATCAGGGCCGCGAACTGGCACCTTGCTGCACCGCCGGGCCGGAAACGTTACAATCATGGGTATTTACCCGCTGAATTGACCAAGGATGTTTTCCATGCGCGCTTCGCAGTTTTTCATCTCCACCCTGAAAGAAGCTCCCGCCGATGCCGATATCGTCAGCCAGAAACTGATGTTGCGCGCCGGTTTTATCCGTAAAGTGGCTGCCGGGGTGTATTCCTGGATGCCCATGGGACTGCGGGCATTGCGCAAGGTGGAAAACATCGTGCGGGAAGAAATGAACCGGGCCGGTGCCATTGAACTGTCGCTGCCGGTGGTGCAGCTTAGCCGGGCTGTGGCAGGAAACCGGGCGTTGGGACAAGATGGGCGAGGAGCTGTTGCGCTTCAAGGACCGTCACGACCGCGACTTCGTGATCCAGCCGACCTCGGAAGAAGTGATCACCGACGTGGTGCGTGGCGAACTGCGCAGCTACCGTCAGTTGCCCAAGAACTTCTACCAGATCCAGACCAAGTTCCGCGACGAACGCCGTCCGCGTTTTGGCGTGATGCGTGGCCGCGAATTCATCATGAAGGACGCCTACTCCTTCGACCGTGATGTCGAGGCCGCTTACCGCAGCTACGACAACATGTTCGCCGCCTATCGCCGTATCTTCGACCGTCTGGGCCTGACCTACCGCGCGGTGGCGGCAGATACCGGTGCCATCGGTGGCGACCGGTCGCACGAATTCCGGTGATTGCCGATACCGGCGAAGACGCCATCGTTTACTGCCCGGCATCCGACTACGCCGCCAATATCGAGTTGGCCGAAGCCCGGCTCCGGCTGGCGAGCGCCCGGCGCCTTCGGCCAACCTGCAAAAAATCCACACGCCCAAGGTCAAGACCATTGCCGAGCTGGTGGATTTCCTCAAGGTGGATATCCGCCAGACCGTCAAGGCGGTGGTGGTGGAAGGCGATGAAGACGAAGCAGTGCTGATGCTGCTGCGTGGCGACCACGAACTGAACGAAGTGAAGGCCGAGAAGATCGCCGGTATCAAGTCCCCGCTGACTTTTGCCAGCCCGGCCGCCATCAAGGATGCGTTTGGCGCCAACCCGGGCTCGCTCGGCCCGGTCGGCTTCAAGGGCCGTATCATTGCCGACCGCACCGTGGCCAAGATGGCCGACATGGTGGTCGGTGCCAACGAGGATGATCATCATCTCACCGGCGTGAACTTTGGCCGCGATTGTCCGGAACCGGAAGTGCTGGACATCCGCAACGTGCTGGAAGGCGATGCCAGCCCGGACGGCAAGGGCACGCTGGCCATTCAGCGTGGTATTGAAGTTGGCCACGTGTTCTATCTGGGCACCAAGTATTCGGCTGCCATGAATGCCACCTTCCGGATGAAGACGGCAAGCCCAAACCGTTTGAAATGGGCTGCTACGGCATTGGCGTGTCGCGTATTCTGGGTGCCGCTATCGAACAGAACCATGACGACAAAGGCATTATCTGGCCGGATGCACTGGCACCGTTTACCGTGGTCATCTGCCCGGTGGGCTATGACCGCTCGGCCGAGGTGAAAGTGGCCGCCGATGCGCTCTACGCCGGGTTGGCCGAACGTGGTGTGGACGTGATTCTGGACGACCGTGGCGAGCGTCCGGGCGCCATGTTTGCCGACTGGGAACTGATCGGCGTACCGCACCGTGTCACCATTGGTGACCGTGGCCTGAAAGAAGGCAAGGTGGAATACCAGACCCGTCGTGCCGGTGAAGCCACGGCGGTGGCGGCTGACGCCGTTCTGGATCATGTACTGGCACAACTGGGGTAAACATCATGCGACGCGGATTAGCCATCTTGCTGTTGGGGCTGCTGGCGAGCAGCCCGGTCTGGGCCGGTGCCCAGCGGGAAGAAGCGCTGTCTGCGAATGTGGCGTCCGCCATGTCGCGCAGTATTGCCGACGTGAACGCGCCACGGCTGGTGTTTGACGACCCGCGCGAAGGCCGGGCATGGTTGGCCGAAATGTCGCGCCGACTGGAAAAACGCCTGCCGGATAGCTGGATGCGCGAGCGGCTGCTTACCGCCATTCATTACGAGGCCACCCGCGCGGGCCTCGACCCGCAGCTGGTGTTGGGGCTGATTCAGGTGGAAAGCGGTTTCAAGAAGTACGCGTTGTCCGGTGCTTAGGCGCGCGTGGCCTGATGCAGGTAATGCCGTTCTGGGTGCGCCAGATCGGCACCCCGCAGCAAAACCTGTTCGATCTGACCACCAACTTGCGCTACGGCTGTACCATCCTGCGCCATTATCTGGACATGGAGCATGGCAACCTGTTTCGGGCGCTGGGGCGTTACAACGGCAGTCTGGGGCGGGCGGAATACCCCAATCTGGTAATCGGCGCCCTGGAAGCGCCAGTGGAACTGGAATGCCGGAGCGTCACTGAAAACTGCCGAAGCGGCAACAGCCCGTACAACTGAGCAGCCTCCTGCCATTGCCCATAAAAAAACCACCGTATCAGCGGTGGTTTTTTTGTCTCTGCTGTATGTGCTACTTAGTCTTCGTGAGCCTGCAGCAGTTTTTTCAGAAGACCGGCCAGTTGCGCACGTTCTTCCGCGTCCAGTGTCTCGATCAGCTCTGCTTCGGCCGCCAGATGATGGACGACGGCATCTTCAATCACGGCCAGCCCCTTGTCGGTAAGCGTCACGATCACGCCACGACGGTCTTCCGGATCGGGTGATCGGGTCACCAACGCGGCTTCTTCCAGTCGGTTGATACGGTTGGTCAGGGCGCCGGAGGAGATCAGCACCATGCTTTGCAGCTGGTTGGGCGAGAGCTGGTACGGCGGGCCCTTGCGTCGCAGGGCAGCCAGTACGTCGAATTCACCCACGTTGAGGTGATGACGTGCCGGTCTTGCAGCACGCGGCGCGTAATGAAGTATTCCAGACGCACGATACGGCCGACGACTTCAGTCGAAGAGGCATCAAGGTCTGGGCGCACGTCACGCCAAAGGGCAACGATGCGGTCTATCTGGTCCGGTTGTTCTTGCATGCGGTGTGGTGTCCCTGCTGAATCAATAACAAAATGGTTATTTTTTTCAGAGAGTAGCACAGCCTTTTTATTTTTTTTGTTTGATGTAAAGAATGTTCTGCGGAATATAAGTTGATTCCGCCCAGCGGAAAAGGCGGGAAGCCGCCTGTTCGCTTCACATATTTGTAAAATGTATGCCTGAACGGCGATTTTCTGCCAATTTAAACAAACTGGCAGAAAAAGGCGGTGTTTTTACAACACTTTGGCTAAATTCTGGTTTGCCACCTGTCCTGCCCGACGCTGTTCAGTGCGATTCAACGCGCCGCACGCGGACGCTTGGGGAGCAATATCTGGCGGGTACCGGCCAGCCGGTCATGCAAGAACAGGCCATCCTTGTCCGGTACGCGGCAGCAAACGGCATCAAGCACCACAAGGCGGATAACCACAACGTCACCGGTTGGTGGCCGTAACTGCGTGCCCAGCTCAGGTAGGACACAACCGGCAGGCCGATAAACAAGGCCAGCGCCACGCCATAACGCACGGCAGCCTGACGCCAGCCGATCAAGGCACCGTGCTGATCAACCAGTTTCAGTCGCCAGGCTTTCATCGCTACGGTTTGGCCATTTTTTACCCAGCAATAACCAAAATAGCCGAACAGGGTTGTTACCAGCACCAACTGGAACAGGATATCGAGCCAGGCCGATTTGCCGAGTCCTGCCTGCACCGCGGTGAGTACGGCAGAAACGGTCAGCAGCAGGGCGCCAACCAGCAACAGTTCGTATAACAGGCTGGCCAAGCGGCGAGCCAGACTGGGCGTTACGTAAGAATCAGTCATGCCTAAACAGGGTCGAGTTAGGGGAGGGCGGACCGCGCTAGCAAGCGGCGCTGGCGCAGCATAGTAGCCTTGTCGGCCGATGTGCAAGTACGGCGTGTGGCAACCGGCCTATCGCGCCGTGCCAGCGGTGGCGTAACGTGTTTTCAGCCGCTCAATCACCTTGAGCCGTTGTGGTGCTTAAGCAGACTTTGCAGTTTTTTCCAGTTTTGCCGGATCTGTTCGCGTTGGGCAGCGCTCAGGTTGGACCACGCTTTCAGGCGTTGGCGAAACCGGGGCTGTTCTTCCGGGCTGAGTTTGGCATAGCCTTTGGCCAGTTGCAGCAGCCAGTCTTGCTGGCTCGCCGGATAGCTGGACCATTCTTGCTCCAGCGGTGCCATGGCGCTGCGTTGGTTGCTGTTCAGCTGTGCCCATGGCGTATTGGCATAAAGGTTGGCCGAAAGCAGCAGCAAACCGCTGACGATAGGCCAGCAGAACCGTTTATTCACGCAGGCCATCAGAGAACTGGGGGTCCAGAAACGCATCCAGCGGTAGCTCCTGTGACAGCACGCGCGTGTCCACCGACTCTTCCAGCAGCAAGGATTCACTCAACCAGAACCCCATGCCGGTGAGTAGCGCCAGACTCAGCGCCACGGTCCCGCGTCGAACCAGCAAGGTATGGCGCAGAACCCAGAGCGAAACTTTCTCGGCCAACGCCGCTGGCTGCTCATGACGTTGCTCGAACTGCTGCATTGCACGTTGCCGTGCCGCGGCCAGACGGTCTTGCTGGCGCTGGCTCAGTGGCAGCGAATCGTCCTGCGACGAAGGCATTGAACGTGTCATAGCGTGATTCCCTTTTCGGCCAACATGGCAGCCAAAGCGTGCGTGGCACGAAAGCAGTGGGTTTTCACGCTCCCTTGCGAACATCCCATGATCTGGGCGGTGGCTGCCACATCCAGACCTTCCCAATAACGCAGCAAGAACGCTTCACGTTGACGTGGTGGTAGCAGCTGTAGCGACGCCTCGATTAGCGTGGCCACTTCCTTGCGCGCGAGCCAGGTCTCGGGATTGCTGCCCTCGTCGCGCGCGCCCTCCAGCGACTCCAGCGGGTCCACTGTTTCGCCATCGTCGTGCAAGGGAACGAGAGAAGACAGCAGCGTGGTCCAGAAGCGGCGAACCTTGCTGCGGCGATAGTAATCGCGGATGGTGTTTTGCAGGATGCGCTGGAAAATGAGGGGCAGTTCTGCCGCCGGGGCATGAGGATAGCGGTCCGCCAGCTTGAGCATGGCATCCTGAACAATGTCCAGAGCATTGTCTTCCTGCTGAACGGCATATAACGCCTGTTTGAACGCGCGTTTTTCCACCGACGCAAGAAAGTCGGCCATTTCTTTATGGTTTGCCATGTGCGCATTTCGAGAAAATGCCAACACAAGATGTTAGCAGAGCGGCAAATCTTCGACCAGTCTGTCAAATTTTCCTGTTTTTACCGTGGTTTATGGCCTTTTTGCACCTGCACAAAATCACTTGACCTGACTCTTGCCTATACGCTAAGGTCAATGATTACAACGGGATGAAACGAAGCTGACACTAATGTTGGCTTCAAATGAAAAGACAAAGAGGCAAAGATGCAGATATCGGGCGCGGAAATCGTAGTCCGTAGCCTGCAGGAAGAAGGAGTCGAATTCGTATTCGGCTACCCCGGCGGCGCGGTTCTCGACATTTATGATGCCATCTTCCGGCAGGACAAATTCAAACACGTACTGGTGCGTCACGAACAGGCCGCCGTCCATGCGGCGGACGCCTATTCGCGTTCCAGTAACAAGGTGGGCGTGGCGCTGGTTACCTCCGGGCCAGTGCAACCAATGCCGTCACCGGTATTGCCACGGCCCACATGGACTCCATCCCGCTGGTGGTGCTGTCCGGTCAGGTGGGAACCCCGGCGATTGGCCGGATGCTTTCCGAGAAGTCGACATGGTGGGTATCACCCGTCCCTGTGTTAAGCATAATTTCCGGTGAAAGATGTCAACCAATTGGCATCGACCATCAAAAAAGCGTTTTACATCGCGCAAACCGGCCGTCCCGGCCCGGTGGTCGTAGACATCCCTAAAGATGTTGCACAGGCTTTGACCGAGTTTTCCTATCCGGAAAGCGTACAGATCCGCTCCTACGTGCCCGCTACCCGCGGCCATCCGGGGCAGATCAAGAAAGCCGTCAATCTGCTGACCAGCGCCAAGCGTCCGTTCATCTATATCGGTGGCGGCGCGGTACAAGGTAATGCCTCGGCCGAAGTGACCGAACTGGTCCGCATGCTGGGTGTGCCCTGTACCAATACCCTGATGGGCCTTGGCGCCTATCCGGGGTCGGACAAGCAATTCCTCGGCATGCTGGGCATGCACGGCACTTACGAAGCCAACATGGCCATGCAGTACGCTGACGTGGTGTTGGCGGTCGGTGCGCGCTTTGATGACCGCGTGATCAGCGTGCCGTCACACTTCCCGGCTCAGCCGAAAAAAGTTATCCACATCGATGTCGATCCGTCCTCCATCTCCAAGCGGGTGAAGGCCGATGTGCCGATCGTGGGCGACGTCAAATACGTGCTGCGGGAAATGATCGACTTGCTCAATCAGTCGGGACACAAGCCTAATCCGCGTTCGCTGGCAGCTTGGTGGAAACAGGTCGAAGAATGGCGTAGCCACAATTCGCTGCTGTACACGCCGTCCACCGAACTGATCAAACCGCAGTTCGTGGTAGAAAAACTGTACGAAATCACGGGTGGCAAGGCTATCATCGCCTCCGACGTGGGCCAGCACCAGATGTGGGCGGCGCAGTACTACAAGTTTGACAATCCGAAACAGTGGCTCAATTCCGGCGGTCTCGGTACCATGGGCTTTGGTTTGCTTAAGCAGCCATGGGCGCGCAACTGGCCAATCCGGATGCAACCGTTGCCTGTATCACCGGCGAAGGCTCCATTCAGATGAACATCCGGGAGCTGTCCACTTGCAAGCAGTACCACACACCGGTCAAGGTGTTGTCGCTGAATAACCGCTATCTGGGCATGGTGCGCCAGTGGCAGGAATTCTTCTACGGCACGCGTTACTCGGAATCCTATATGGATGCACTGCCGGACTTCGTGAAGATTGCCGAGGCTTATGGTCATGTCGGCTTCAAGATCGAAAATCCGTCCGATGTAGAGCCGGTGCTGCGTGAAGCCTTTAGTGCCAAGTTGAAAGAACGTCTGGTATTCATGGACTTCCGTACCGACCAGTCAGAAAACGTGTTCCCGATGGTGCAGAACGGCAAGGGTCTGGACCAAATGGATCTGCCTGCGCATATGCAGAATATCCAGCTGACTCCTTTCGAGAATAATCGCGACTACGGCAATATGTGCTGAGGTTGGGCGGCATGAGACATATACTTTCTATTCTTCTGGAAAACGAAGCGGGCGCATTATCCCGCGTGGTGGGCCTGTTTTCGGCCCGGGCTTACAACATTGACTCACTGACAGTGTCGACAACTGAGGACCCGACGCTGTCGCGCATGACGATCGTTACCCACGGTTCCGAAGAAGTCGTCGAGCAGATCACCAAGCAGCTCAACAAGCTGATCGAGGTGGTCAAGGTGATAGACCTCAATGAATCCGAGCACATCGAACGAGAGATGATGCTGATCAAGGTGCGCGCTACCGGTAAGGACCGGGAAGAAATGAAGCGCATGGCGGATATCTTCCGTGGTCGCATCATCGATGTAACGGAAAAGACTTACACCATCGAGCTGACTGGTACGAGCGACAAGCTCAATGCCTTTATCGAGGCAATTGACCGCACAGTGATCCGGAGACGGTCCGTACCGGCGCATCCGGCATCGGTCGCGGTGAGCGGATTCTGAAAATCTGAAAGTGAAATCCAGCCGGACTGCCTGCGAGGTGGTCCGGACAACAGGGGACAACCAAATGAAAGTGTTTTACGACAAGGACGCTGATCTTTCCATTATCAAGGGCAAGAAAGTGGCCATTATTGGCTATGGCTCACAAGGTCATGCCCATGCTCAGAACCTGAAAGAGTCCGGTGTGGACGTCATCGTGGGTCTGCGTAAGGATGGTGCGTCCTGGAAAAAGGCAGAAGCTGCTTACCACAAGGTCAAGGAAGTTGCTGAAGCAGTCAAGAAAGCCGATGTCGTGATGATCCTGCTGCCGGACGAGTCCCAGCCGGAGGTTTACCACAAAGAGATCGAGCCGAACATCAAGAAGGGTGCTGCACTGGCCTTCGCTCACGGCTTTAACGTGCATTACAACCAGATCGTTCCGCGCGAAGACCTGGATGTGATCATGATCGCTCCGAAAGGCCCGGGTCATACCGTTCGTTCCGAATTCGTGAAGGGTGGCGGTGTACCGTCGCTGATCGCTGTGTATCAGGATAAATCCGGTAAGGCACGTGACGTGGCCCTGTCTTATGCGGCAGCCAATGGCGGCACCAAAGGTGGCGTGATTGAAACCAGCTTCCGTGAAGAGACCGAAACCGATTTGTTCGGTGAACAGGCTGTTCTGTGTGGTGGCGCAGTAGAACTGGTGAAAGCCGGTTTCGAAACCCTGACCGAAGCCGGTTATGCTCCGGAAATGGCTTACTTCGAATGTCTGCACGAACTGAAATTGATCGTGGACCTGATGTACGAAGGCGGTATCGCCAACATGAACTACTCCATCTCCAATAACGCGGAGTATGGCGAGTACGTGACTGGCCCGGAAGTGATCACTGCTGCTTCCAAGGAAGCGATGAAAAAGGCTCTGTATCGCATCCAGTCTGGTGAATACGCCAAGATGTTCATCCTCGAAGGCAAAACCAACTACCCGGCCATGACTGCGCGTCGTCGTCTGACTGCCGATCATCCGATCGAAAAAGTCGGTGCCGAGCTGCGTGCGATGATGCCGTGGATCGCCAAGAACAAACTGGTTGACCAGTCCAAGAACTGATCGCTAGTGTGGCAATGCAAAAAGCCGGGAGTTTCTCCCGGCTTTTTTTATGTCATCAAGGCTCAGAAATCTGTTTCAGTTAGCCATTGCTTCGCCCATGCGTACCGCGCGGGCCGGTGCCCAGTCGGGATTGAATTGCAATGACCCTTGCGGGAACAGTAGTACCACGGTTGAGCCGAGCAGGAAACGCCCCATCTCTTCCCCTTGTCTGAGCGTGATATTCTGCGTTCGATAATCCCAGTGACGCACGCTGGTGCTGCGTGGCGGGTTGATGACGCCGTGCCATACGGTTTCCATGCTACCGACAATGGTGGCGCCCACCATGACCAGTGCGAATGGCCCTTGTGCGGAGTCAAAATGACAGACGACGCGTTCATTGCGGGCGAACAGGTTGTCCACGCCACGGGCGGTGGCAGGGTTAACCGAGTACAACTCGCCGGGTACATAACTCATTTCCAGCAGGCGTCCATCGCACGGCATGTGAATGCGGTGGTAGTCCCGCGGGCTGAGGTAAATGGTGGCGAACAGGCCGTTGTCGAATTGCCGCGCCATGGCCGAGTCGCCAGCGAGCAAGGTGGTGCTGCTGTAGTGTTTGCCTTTGGCCTGGAACAGCTGGTCGTGCTCAATGCGTCCGAACTGGCTGATGGCGCCATCCACCGGGCAAGTCAGTTGCGCCGCAGACAACGGGCGTGCGCCTGGTCGCAGGGCGCGGGTAAAGAAGTCATTGAAGCTGGCGTAGGCGCTGGGGTCGGTGTTGGCTGCCTCCGTCATGTTGACATCGTAGCGGGCGATGAAGCGGCGGATCATCCATTGTGTCAGCGCTCCGGCCTGTTGGCGCGCCATGAAACCGAATAGGCGCGTGATGAGCCGCTTGGGCAGCACGTGCTGCAGCTGGACGAAAAGTCGCTCGGACACGAGTCGTTCCCCATAATCAATCAAACGAGCAAGTATAGCGGATTCGCCGCGCGGTCGCGGGGTGAGGTGTTGCCCGCGAGATCAGTCGCTCGCGTTACAATAGCGTTCTTGTTGAGATCAACCGCAATGGTGCGCTGGTGCCATTGCCTGGTGCGGAAAGTAACGATGCAGACTCCCGACTCCCATGGGTCAGAAAAGCCGACGCTACGCCGTCAGAGCATTTATCTGTTGCCCAACCTGTTTACCCCCGGCCGCGTTGTTTGCTTATTTTTATGCTGTGGTTCAGGGGATGAACCACAATTTTGAGTATGCCGCCGTGGCGATTTTCATTGCCATGATTTTTGATGGCATGGATGGCCGGGTGGCGCGCCTGACGCACAGTCAGAGTGCCTTTGGTGCCGAGTTCGATAGCTTGTCCGATATGGTGAGCTTTGGTGTGGCGCCGTCACTGGTGGCTTATGAATGGATGTTGCGTGGTCTGGGCAAGCTGGGCTGGATGGCGGCGTTTGTTTATTGTGCTGGGGCCGCTTTGCGTCTGGCGCGCTTCAACACCATGATCGGGATTGCCGACAAGCGCTGGTTTATCGGTATTCCCAGCCCGGCGGCGGCGGCTCTGGTGGCTGGGTTGGTATGGATTTGCCATGAGTACGGTTATAACGATCTGCAAATCCTGCCGTGGGTTGCCTTGGCGTTTACCGCCTTTGCCGGTGTCAGCATGGTGACCAATATCAAGTTCTGGAGCTTCAAGGATCTGCATGTGCGCCGGAAGGTGCCTTTCATTGCACTGCTTTTGGTGGTGGTGCTGATCCTGCTGTTCGTTTCCAAGCCGCCGTTGGTGTTGTTTGGCTTTTTTGTCTGCTATGCCCTGTCTGGTTATCTGATGGCATTATGGCGCAAACTGCACAAGCCTGCCGTGGTTGCTCAGTAGTCGTTGGCGTAGAGGATACGAAAAGCGGCGAGCAGCCGCTTTTTTTATGTTCGCTGTCTTTTATTAGACATAATGTCTAATAAAATTGATGTGGACATGCTGCTTTGGCTAATTTCTAATTATTTTATTTGATTTGTTTGACAACTTGTCGCTGATTTGGGTAGTCTGACATCAATACGCAGCAGGAGACCGGTATGCAATTGGACATTGAACGACTGATCGAAGACTTTGGTGGCCCGGGTACGTTGGCCGAAGCCCTGAGTCGCTCGTTTCCCGATGAGCCGGTGTCCCGTGCAGCAATCTACAAGTGGAGAGAGCGTGGCAGTCTGCCGCTTGTCCAGCTCAACAAATTAGCCCAGTTGGCGGCCAGCCGGGCAAGAAGTTTGATTTCAACGACTATCTGACCGGTGCTTCGGCATCGCGGGCCGGGGACAAGAGAGGATTATTGACATGGGCGATCGTCTGTTTATTTTTGATACCACCTTGCGCGATGGCGAGCAGTCGCCGGGCGCTGCGATGACCAAAGAAGAAAAAATCCGCATTGCCCGCCAGCTGGAACGTCTGGGGGTGGATATCATCGAAGCTGGCTTTGCGGCGGCCAGCCCGGGCGATGCCGATGCAATCCGTACCATTGCCGGTGTGGTCAAGAACTCCACTATTTGTAGTCTGGCGCGTGCCAACGAACGCGATATCCGCGCGGCCGGTGAGGCGATTTCCCCGGCGGCACGTGGCCGTATTCACACTTTTATCGCCACCAGCCCGATCCACATGGAAAAGAAGCTGCGGATGAGCCCGGAGCAGGTGGTGGAAGCGGCGGTCAAGGCGGTGAAGTTTGCCCGTGAATTTACCGATGATGTCGAGTTTTCCGCCGAAGATGCGCTGCGTTCCGAGCTAAGCATTCCTCAAGCAGATTTTTGCCGAGGTGATCAAGGCCGGTGCTACCACGATCAACGTGCCGGATACCGTCGGTTACTCCTTGCCGCGTCTGACCGAAGCGTTCTTCCGCGATTTGATTACTCATACGGCGGGTGGCGATCAGGTGATCTGGTCGGCGCATTGCCACAATGACTTGGGCATGGCCGTGGCCAACTCGCTGGCTGCTGTAATGGGTGGCGCGCGCCAAGTCGAGTGCACCATTAATGGCTTGGGTGAACGTGCCGGGAACGCCGCGCTGGAAGAAATCGTCATGGCGGTGAAGACCCGTCACGACGTATTCGGCGTGGAAACCGGCGTGGATGCCACGCAGATTGTGCCGTCGTCCAAGTTGGTGTCTACCATTACGGGCTATCCGGTGCAGCCGAACAAGGCCATTGTTGGCGCCAACGCCTTCTCGCATGAATCCGGTATCCATCAGGATGGCGTGCTCAAACACCGCGAAACCTACGAAATCATGTCGGCCGAAAGTGTCGGCTGGGCGGCGAACCGCCTGACGCTGGGCAAGCTGTCCGGCCGCAATGCCTTCAAGACCAAGTTGGCCGAACTGGGTATCGTGCTCGATAGCGAAGAAGCGCTGAATGCCGCGTTTGCCCGCTTCAAGGACCTGGCTGACCGCAAGCGCGAGATTTTTGACGAAGACTTGCACGCGCTGTTGTCCGAAGGGACTGGCGCCGTCGATCACGATCACTACAAGTTTGTCTCGCTCAAGGTGTGCACCGAAACCGGTGAACAGCCGGTGGCCACCATCGTGTTTGCCGAAAACGGTGCGGAAAAGCAGGCCGAATCCAATGGCTCCGGCCCGGTCGACGCGGCCTTCAAGGCTATTGAACAGGTCGCCAATAGCGGCGCCGAGCTGGAACTGTATTCGGTTAACGCCATCACCAAGGGCACCGAATCGCAAGGCGAAGTGACGGTACGTTTGTCGCGCGATGGTCGCATCGTCAATGGTCAGGGCGCTGATACTGACATCATCGTGGCTTCGGCCAAGGCTTATCTGTCGGCCTTGAACAAGCTCGCCAGCAAGGAGGAGCGCGTCAAGGCGCAGGGTGACGTTTGATTTACCGTGGATAAAGAGGCTGGCAGGCGGGAGCGTTGACGGAATTTTCCATCCCGGTTCCGTAACCAACTGATCTGGCTAGCTTCTTTGTCGACAACAAGGTTTCAGGCATACCGTCTGTTGAAACCAGCTGCCCACAAGGCCGCCCATATTTTGCCCCGGCTCACAAGGCCTGCGAGGCTGACAGCCGACCCAAGAGGCTTCGTCGCAGGTTGCCGGAACAGGAAAAGCGGGGAACGATACCCCGCTTTTTGTTTTTTTCGTCCACAACGGACGTGTCATGCCGTGTGGTTGCAGGGTGATCACCGCGGTGTGGCAAGAGAAGGAAAGCACCAGTTTATGGCACAAGGTTTTTTCGTTACCGGAACCGATACCGAAATCGGTAAAACGCATGCATCGGTGCAGTTGATTCAGCAATGGCGCCAGCAAGGCAAGCATGTGCTGGCGATGAAGCCGGTGGCTTCTGGTTGCGAGATCATGGCCGACGGCCGCTGGCAGAATGATGATGTGGAACGACTGGTGGCCGCGAGTGGGCAGACCGATCGCGATGCCATGAATCCGTATCGTTTTCTGCCGCCGATTTCACCGCATATCGCCGCCCGTGAGGCTGGCGTGGAAATTTCACTGGAGCGCATTGTCCAGCACTATCAACAGTTGGCCGAACAGGCTGACATCGTGTTGGTGGAAGCAGCCGGTGGCTGGCTGGCGCCGTTGTCCGATAGCCTGCGTATGCAGGACATGGCCCGCGCATTGGGCCTGCCGGTGATTCTGGTGGTGGGCATGAAGCTGGGGGCGATCAACCATGCCCTGCTGACGGCTCAGGCCATTCGGGCTGCCGGGCTACCGCTGGCTGGCTGGGTGGCCAATCGCGTGGTGCCGGATCAACTGGCCTACGAGGCCAATCTCGCCACGCTCAAGGCGCAGATTGCCGAGCCCTTGTTGCTGGAAATTCCGTATCAGCCCGTTGTCTGAGCGATGCGGTTTGGCCATCCGGTGGTTGGCCGAACCGTAGCGTCACTGCACTGTGCTTGCCGCTGGACAAGGTCGCCAGTATGCTGACGCCCCATCGCATTGTTGCTCGATTGGTGTTTGCCGTGCTCGCTAAACTGTTGCGTTATCTGGCCGCTGTGCTGCTGTCCCTGTCGTTGCTGGCGTGTACGCCGTCACTTGACCTCAAGGGCATGGATATTTCCGACAAGGCCATGGGGGGCGATTTCACCCTGACCGATCACACCGGGCAGGCGCGCAGCCTGGCTGGCTTCAAGGGCAAAGCCGTCGCCCTGTTTTTTGGCTATACTCACTGCCCCGACGTTTGTCCAACCACCATGTTGGAATACGCGGAAGCAATGAAAGTGCTGGGTGCCGAGGCCGATAAAGTGCAGGTGTTGTTTGTCTCGGTCGACCCGCAACGTGACACCCGCCAGGTTTTGGCCGGTTATGTGCCGCATTTTGACCCGCGCTTTCTCGGGCTGACCGGATCGGCCGCCGCCATCGACAAGGTCAAGGCGCAGTATCAGATCGTGGCGCAAAAAGTGCCAGCCAGTGGCGGGAGCTATACTGTAGACCACAGCGCCGGTTCGTATCTGTTTGATCGACAGGGCAAACTGCGGGTATATGAGGCGTACGGTACGCCGTCTACCGTATTGGCTCATGATCTTCGTGAGTTATTACGATAAACTTGGTGCAATCGCATTTGCAGCAGACATTAGGGAAAGTTGGACCACCGTGAGTGCAGACCCGATCACCGGCAGTTCATCCGGCGCGAACCAGTCGCTGGATTTGAGCCAATACACGCTTTCGACGCCGGTTGAAGTTGCGCATCATCTTTCCACCATCGCCAAGTCCGGGCAGATGGTGACGGTGTTTTCCAATAAAGGTAAAACCTTCATCCTGACCCGCCTGCTGGAAGTCAACCTCAAGGAGGGCACGCTGGTGCTCGACTGGGGTGGCGATCCGGCCACTAACGAACAGTTGCTGGCTAGTGATCGCAACGTTGTGGTCTGCTCGCCCGACGGCGTCAAAACCCAGTTTGTTACCGGGCAGGCGCGGCGCGTGCAACTGGACAGCGGCCCCGCTTTTGAAGTGGACCTACCGGATCAGGTCATCAAACTGCAGCGCCGCGAATTTTTCCGTATCCAGACTCCGGTCGCCAATCCGGTGATCTGCCGTATCGCCGATTATCCGACCCAGCCTCTGGATCTCCCCCTGTTTGACATTAGCCTTGGCGGCATGAGCCTGTGGCTGCCTTCCACCTCCACGCCGGGTTTTGACCGGGGCAGCAGTATTTCCAGTGCTCGGTCGATCTGCCGACAGTGGGTACGCTGAGCATCGGGCTGGAAGTGCGCCACCATGTGCATACCCGTTTGCGTTCCGGGCAGGATGCCACGCGCGCCGGTTGTGCCTTTTTGCGCTTGCGGTTTAGCAATGGAAACGCTGGTTCAGCGTTATGTCGGCATACTGGAGCGCGAACGGCGGGCTCTGGTGGGCTGATGTGGCATTAAACGATTTCCAATTTTTCTAGAAGTAAATCATGAAGCTGACTATTGCCCTGTCCAAGGGGCGTATCTTTGAAGAAACCCTGCCACTCCCGGCCGCCGCTGGCATTACCCCGGCAGAAGACCCGGAGTCCTCCCGCAAACTGATTATTGGCACCAACCACGAAAATGTCCGGTTGGTGATTGTGCGGGCGTCGGATGTCCCCACCTATGTGCAGTACGGCGCGGCGGATTTGGGCATTGCCGGGCGCGATGTGTTGATCGAGCATGGCGGCACCGGCCTGTACCAGCCGCTGGACCTGAATATCGCCAAATGCCGGATGATGGTGGCCACCGAAAACGGTTTTGATTACGACGCAGCGGTGAAACGCGGTGCCCGTCTCAAGATCGCCACCAAATACCCCAAGATTGCGCGTGAGCATTTCGCGGCCAAAGGCGTACACGTTGACATCATCAAGCTGTATGGCTCGATGGAACTGGCCCCGCTGGTCGGTCTGGCCGATGCCATCGTCGATCTGGTGTCAACCGGCGGTACGCTGCGGGCGAACAATCTGGTCGCGGTGGAACACATCATCGACATCAGCTCGCGGCTGGTAGTGAATCAGGCAGCGCTGAAACTCAAATACGACTCCATCCAGCCGGTGCTGGAGGCGTTTGCCTCCGCCATCCCGGCGTAAGGCAACGGACCCCGTCATGCTGAAACTGTCTTCTTCCCAAGCCGATTTCGACTCCCGTCTCAAGGCGCTGCTTGCCTTTGAGACCGCGCAGAATCCGGCGATTGATGCGGCCGTGGCGGCCATTTGTGACGACGTCAAAGCCCGTGGCGATGCGGCGGTGGTGGACTATACCAACCGTTTCGACCACATGCAGGCGGCAAGCATGGCCGACCTGACGTTGTCGCGTGAGCAGTTGCAGGCCGCTTATGAGCGTCTTTCGGCCAACGTGCGCGAGGCGCTGGTGGCAGCAGGCGAACGTGTGCGTCGCTACCATGAAAAGCAGCTGGCACATTCCCTGGAGCTACGAAGACGAAGACGGCACGCTGCTGGGTCAGCAGGTGACGGCCCTGGACCGTGTCGGCATCTACGTGCCGGGCGGCAAGGCTTCCTATCCCAGCTCGGTGTTGATGAATGCCATGCTAAGCCAAAGTGGCGTGGGCGAAATCATCATGGTGGTGCCGACGCCAAGTGGCGAGCGCAATGATCTGGTGTTGGCCGCCGCCTACATTGCCGGTGTGGACAAGGTGTTTACCGTGGGCGGCGCCCAAGCGATTGCCGCGCTGGCTTACGGTACCGAGAGCATCCCGCAGGTCGACAAGATCACCGGGCCGGGCAATGCCTATGTGGCCGCCGCCAAGCGCCGGGTGTTTGGCGTGGTGGGGATCGATATGGTGGCCGGGCCATCGGAGATTCTGGTTGTGTGTGACGGTTCGACGCCTACCGACTGGATCGCCATGGACCTGTTCAGTCAAGCCGAACACGACGAGATCGCCCGAGCCATTCTGCTGTGCCCGTCGGCCGAATTCATTGCCGAAGTGGAACAAAGCATTGCCCGCCTGCTGCCGGACATGCCGCGTCGCGCCATCATCGAGGCCAGCCTGGGTAATCGCGGTGCCTTGATTCAGGTGCGTGATTTGCAGGAAGCCTGTGCCATCGCCAACTATATTGCACCGGAGCATCTGGAGCTGTCGGTGGCCGATCCGGATTCCTGCCCGGGGCAACTCAAACATGCTTAAGCGCCATCTTCATGGGGCGCTTTACCTCGGAATCGCTGGGTGACTACTGTGCTAAGCCCGAACCATGTGTTGCCAACCAGCCGCACGGCGCGTTTTGCCAGCCCGCTGGGTGTGTATGACTTCCAGAAACGTACCAGCCTGATCCGTGTCTCGCATGCCGGGGCGCAGAAACTGGGTCGTATTGCCAGCGTTTTGGCGCATGGCGAGGGGCTGACGGCACATGCGCGCGCTGCCGAACTGCGTCTGGACGACGGAAGTCAGCACTAAAATTGCTTGGGCCGGACAGGGTGCTTAAGCCATTAGCTTACACCGTTGCCTCATGCTGGGCGGTAGCCCAAAAGTTGTTTACAGGGTACGATTGGGGCCTGTTAGCCCTGCCGGGCGTGGCCGATGTGCTGAGCCGATGACCCGGACAAGAACGTCGGCGTTCCTGTCGCCCCGCAACCTATTTGTCTGAAATCATGCGTACCGCTACTGTTACCCGTAATACGCTGGAAACCCAGATCACCGTCACCATTAATCTTGATGGCAGTGGCAAAAGCCATTTTGATACCGGTGTGCCTTTTCTCGAACACATGCTGGATCAGATTGCCCGTCACGGGCTGATCGATCTGGAGATCGTGGCCAAGGGTGATCTGCATATCGATGCCCACCACACGGTGGAAGACATCGGCATTACGCTGGGGCAGGCGTTTGCCAGTGCCGTGGGCGACAAAAAAGGTATCCGCCGCTATGGCCATGCCTATGTGCCGCTGGACGAAGCGTTGTCGCGCGTGGTGATCGACCTGTCCGGGCGTCCGGGGCTGGTGTACAACGTGGCGTTTACCCGTGCCGCGATCGGCCAGTTCGACGTTGACCTGTTTGGCGAATTTTTCCATGGCTTCGTCAATCACAGCATGACCACCTTGCACATCGATAACCTACGTGGGGTCAACAGCCACCATCAGGCAGAAACCGTTTTCAAGGCGATGGGCCGTGCGCTGCGCATGGCTTGTGAGCACGATGAACGCATGGCGGGCGTGACGCCATCCACCAAAGGGACGCTGACCGCATGAAAGTCGCTGTCATCGACTATGGCATGGGTAACCTGCACTCGGTGCTGAAATCGGCGCAGTACGTCAACGATATTGGTGCCGAGATTTTCCTGAGCCGCGACCCGGAAGCCATCGTCAAGGCCGACAAGGTCATCTTCCCCGGTCAGGGCGCCATGCCGGACTGTATGCGCGAACTCAACGCCTATGGTTTGGCAGATGCCGTGCGCGAAACCACCCGCACCAAACCGTTCTTTGGTATCTGTGTGGGGGCGCAGCTGTTGTTTGAACACAGCGAAGAAGGCAACACGCCGGGCCTTGGCCTGTTTCCGGGCAATGTGGTGCGTTTTGCCGATAATCTGCGTGATGCCCATGGTGACCGGCTGAAAGTGCCGCACATGGGCTGGAATCGCGTCTATCAGGTGGCACCGCACCCGTTGTTTGCTTAAGCATCGCCGATGGCGAACGCTTCTATTTTGTTCATAGTTACCACTTCGCGCTAAGCCAACCCTGAGCTGACGTTGGCCGAAAGCGAGTACCCCGATCGGTTTTCCTGTATCGTCGGGCGTGAGAACATCTTTGCAACCCAGTTCCACACCGAAAAGAGCCACTCAGCCGGTCTTCAGATGATGAAGAATTTCCGGCCCGGGATGGCAGTGTTTAACTCCAAGTGATCTCATAGCACCATGCTGCTCATACCTGCTATCGACCTCAAGGATGGTCAATGCGTGCGCCTCAAACAGGGCGTGATGGACGATGCCACCGTTTTTTCCGATAACCCGGTGCAAGTGGCGGCCCACTGGCGTGATCAGGGTGCCCGTTAGGCTGCATCTGGTGGACCTGAACGGCGCCTTTGCTTAAGCAAGCCCAAGAACCGGCGGTAATCCGCGACATCCTGGCCGAAGTTGGTGAGGACATGCCGGTGCAGCTGGGTGGTGGCATTCGCGATCTGGATACCATCGAGAAATATCTCGACATGGGCCTGTCCTACGTCATCATCGGTACCGCCGCGGTGAAAACCCCCGGCTTCCTGCACGACGCCTGTGATGCTTTCCCCGGTCAGGTGATCGTCGGTCTGGATGCCAAGGATGGCATGGTGGCGATTGATGGCTGGGCCAAAATCACCAACCACAAGGTGGTGGATCTGGCCAAGCGTTTTGAAGACTATGGCGTCAACTCCGTCATTTACACCGATATCGGCCGTGACGGCATGATGTCTGGCGTCAACATTGACGCCACGGTGACGCTGGCGCAGGCGCTGACAATCCCGGTCATCGCCTCCGGTGGCCTGACCAATCTGGATGACGTGCGCCAGCTGTGCGCCGTCGAGGCGGAAGGTGTGGCCGGTGCTATTACCGGCCGCGCCATCTACGAAGGCAGCATTGATTTTGCCGCCGCACAAACCCGGCCGACGAACTGTCCGAGGTTTGATTCCACAACCCTCAAGGTTGGCCGAACAGCGTTTCGGCCAACCTTTTTCTGTTTTCTGACATGACTCTGGCTAAACGCATCATCCCTTGTCTCGACGTGACCGCCGGTCGCGTGGTGAAAGGCGTCAACTTTGTCGGCCTGCGCGATGCCGGTGACCCGGTGGAAATTGCCCGGCGTTACAACGAGCAGGGCGCCGATGAGCTGACTTTTCTCGACATCACCGCCAGTTCCGACGCGCGCGACATCATCTTGCACGTGATCGAATCGGTGGCCGAGCAGGTATTCATCCCGCTGACGGTGGGTGGCGGCGTGCGCAAGGTGGAGGATATTCGCCGTCTGCTGAATGCCGGGGCCGACAAGGTCAGCATCAATACGGCGGCCGTGACCAATCCTGATCTGGTCAAGGAAGCGGCCGACAAGTTTGGCAGCCAGTGCATTGTCGTCGCGGTGGACGCCAAGGCGGTCACGCCGGAAAACGATCGCTGGGAAGTGTTCACCCACGGCGGGCGTAACCGCACCGGCATTGATGCCGTCGAGTGGGCGCAGAAGATGCAGGAGCTGGGGGCGGGTGAGATCCTGCTGACCAGCATGGACCGTGATGGCACCAAGATCGGCTTCAACCTGCCGCTCACCCGTGCCGTTTCCGAAGCCGTTGGCATTCCGGTGATCGCCTCTGGTGGTGTTGGCAACCTGCAGCACTTGGTGGACGGGGTCAAGGAAGGCAAGGCCGATGCCGTGCTGGCGGCCAGTATTTTCCACTTTGGTGAATACACGGTGCGTCAGGCCAAAGAAGCCATGCGCGACGCCGGTATCGAAGTACGCTTGTAACGGTTGATTGCGCCGTGTCGGCGGCGTGGCGATGACCAGGGATGGATGAATGAATTGGCTTGATGAAGTGAAATGGGATAGCCTTAAGCTTGGTTCCGGCCATTGCGCAGGACGCCAGCAGCGGCCGCGTGTTGATGGTGGCCTGGATGGATCGCGAGGCGCTGGAAAAAACCGCTGAAACCGGTTTTGCCCATTATTTTTCCCGTTCACGCGGGCGCCAGTGGCAAAAAGGCGAAGAATCCGGCCATGTGCAAAAGGTCTCGGAGCTGCGCCCTGGACTGCGACGGCGACGTGATCGTCATGCAGATCGAACAAGTGGGCGGCATTGCCTGTCATACCGGACGGGAGAGCTGCTTTTATCGTAGTTACTGGAACAAGGCCAGTGGCGTACTGTGGATGCTGTACTCAAGGACCCGTCCGACATTTACCACACACATTGAATTGAGAACCGTCAACGCAGGAGTGGGGAAGCACGTTAAAATGGCCACCGGTATGCATGGCCCGTGCTATGGTGCCACCATCGGCGGCTGACGCCTGCTGTAATTGCCCTATATTTCAGTGGCTTGACGGCCAGAAGGATTAATCATGACACCTGATGTGCTCAAAACTCTTGCCGATACGCTGGAAGCCCGACGTGAGGCCAGCCCGCATTCGTCTTATGTGGCGTCGCTGTTTCACAAGGGTGAAGATGCCATTCTGAAAAAAGTGGCTGAAGAAGCCGCTGAAACCATCATGGCCTCCAAGGACAAGGACAAACTGCATCTGGTGCGGGAAACCGCCGACTTGTGGTTCCACTCGATGGTTCTGCTGGCGTTCCATGGCCTGCGTCCGGAAGACGTGATCATGGAGCTGCACCGCCGTGAGGGCATTTCCGGTATCGATGAAAAAGCCTCCCGTCCGACTGCGGACTGATCTACGGGACGTACTAAAGATGAGTGATTGCATTTTTTGCAAGATCGCCGCGGGCGAAATTCCGGCCAACAAGGTGTACGAAGACGAGCACGTGTTTGCTTTTCACGACATTCGGCCAATCGCCCCGGTACATTTCCTGATCATTCCCAAGCAGCACGTCGAGTCGCTGGCGCACTGCGGCCCGCAAGACGAAGCCATGCTGGGCAAGATCATGGGACTGGTCCCGCGTTTGGCCAAGGAACAGGGCTTGGGGCACGGTTTCAAGACCGGCATCAACACCGGCAAGGGCGGCGGTCAGGAAGTGTTCCACCTGCACGTCCATGTCTTCGGCCATCAGGCCGATTGACCGATTCGCGGGCCATGGTGCCCATGAACGTATCAAGCAAAGGAAGTTAGCATGGGTTCTTTCAGCATCTGGCATTGGCTGATTGTTCTGGTGGTGGTGGCCATGATCTTTGGCACCAAGAAGCTGCGTAACATCGGTGAAGATCTGGGTAGCGCGGTCAAAGGCTTCAAGGACGGCATGAAGGGTGAAACCGAAAAGCCGCAAGACAAGCCAGCGGAAAACGGTCGCATCATCGACGTCGATCACGACAAGAAATAAGCCACAGGTTACCGCGTGTTTGAAATCAGCTTTGGCGAATTGCTCCTGATCGGTGTCGTGGCGCTGGTCGTGCTGGGGCCGGAACGTCTGCCGACGGTGGCCCGTACGTTAGGCGCTCTGGTGGGGCGCGCGCAGCGCTTTGTCGCCAGCGTCAAGGCCGACATCAGCCAGCAAGCCAATCTGCAAGGGCTGGAGTCGTTGCGTAGCGATATTCAGGAGGTGGCAACCAGTTTCAAGACCCAGCTGGAAGGCGAAGTACACGAAGTGCGCGAGGCCATGGTGCAAAATGCCATGACGACAGCGCCAGCCACCAGCCCGACCGCAGAAGCTGCTGTGGCAGCACCTCAGCCCGAGCCGTTGCCTGAGGCGGTGGATGTTGCCATCGCTGGCGACACGTTGGCCGAAACGCCTGCGCCGGGCAAAGACGACAATCAGCTGGATCTGTTTGATTCCCCGGCATCCACTGCCACAACGCCTCCGGTTCCTCCCCGCGCATGAATGAACAACCCTTGCTGGAGCACCTGATCGAGTTGCGTACCCGGCTGGTGCGCGCCCGGCGGGCATGATCATTGTGTTCCTCGCCCTGTTCCACTGGTCGGGCGATATTTATCATTTGCTTGCCAAACCGCTGCTGGATGCCCTCCCCAAGGGCACCAACATGATTGCCACCGATGTTACCGCGCCGTTTTTTGTGCCGGTCAAGGTGACGATGCTGGTGGCGTTCCTGATTTCCTTACCCAATAGCCTGTATCAAATCTGGGCGTTTGTTGCTCCCGGCCTGTATCAGCATGAAAAAAGGCTGATCTTGCCGCTGGTGGTGTCCAGCGTGCTGTTGTTCATCACCGGCATGGCCTTTGCCTATTTTCTGGTGTTTCCAGTGGTGTTTGGTTTCATGTCGGCGGTGACGCCGTCTGGCGTCAGCATGATGACCGATATCGACAAATACCTGTCGTTTGTCCTCGGCATGTTTGTCGCCTTTGGCATGACCTTCGAGGTACCGGTGGTGGTGATCTTGCTGGTGCGCATGGGCGTGGTTTCCATCGAAAAACTGCGTCAGGCGCGGCCGTATGTGATTGTCGGTTCCTTTGTAGTGGCTGCCATCGTGACGCCGCCCGATGTGTTGTCGCAAATCATGCTGGCCGTGCCGCTCTGGCTGTTGTACGAGTGCGGCGTTTTCACGGCGGCCTTGCTTGGCCGTTCAGCATCACGAATTGAGTCTAAATGAGTCGAAAACTGTTTCATTACGGTGCCGTTGCCAGCCTGATTGCCCTGATTCTGCTGACCTTGCTGTGGGAGCTATGGCTGGCGCCGCTGCGGCCGGGTGGTTCCCTGATGGCGCTCAAGGCGGTGGTGTTGTTGGCGCCGTTGATGGGTATCCTCAAGGAGCGTGTTTACACCTATCAATGGTCCAGCATGTTCATTTTGGCGTTCTTCATGGAAGGCGTGATGCGGACTTGGGCCGACCATGGTCTGTCGCACTGGTTGGCGGCGGGCGAAATCGCGCTGACGACCTTGTTCTTTGTCTGCGTGTTGGGATTTGTTCGTTCGTTCCGTCAGGCCGCCTGATTCTCGTAGCCATGAAAAAACCCGCCAATGGCGGGTTTTTTGTTGTCTGGCTGTGACGTTCAGGTGCGGAAACGATTCAGGCTGTTATCCAGTTCCGATGACAGTTGTTTCAACTGTTGCACCAGCTCGCCGGTTTGCTGGATGGCCGAATGGGTATCAACACTCATCTGGCTGATACGTTCCATGTTTTGGGCGACGCCATGGCTGGACTGGTTTTGTTGCTGCATGGCCTGTGCCATATCCACCACCTTGGCCATTGAGTGGCGTGACAGTTCGCTAAGTGCCCGCAAGGCCTCGGCTACCTGTTGCGTGCTGTGTACGCCAGTGTCTATGCGGCCATTGGCTTGTTGCATGCTCTGATACGCTTGCTGGGTTTCATCCTGTACATCCTGAATGCGCGAGGCGATTTCTGTCGTGGCCTTGCTGGTCCGTTCGGCCAACTTACGCACCTCATCGGCTACCACGGCAAACCCACGCCCTGCTTCTCCGGCGCGAGCGGCTTCAATGGCGGCATTGAGCGCCAGCAGATTGGTCTGGTCAGCGATATCGTGGATCACCTTGACGATGTCGCCAATTTCACTGGAGCGCTGGTTCAGTTGGCCGATAGCCTGCGAGGTTTCTGCCAGGCTGGCGGCAATTTGCTGGATTTCGCCAGCGGCCTTACCGGCCAGCTCGGCACCATGGGTTGCATCCTGCATCGCATCGCGCACTTGGCTTTCCACGTTCTGGGCGGTGTCTGCCATGGTGTGCAGACTGCTGCTCATGTCCTGAATGGCGTGTGTGCTGGTGGCGGCTGCTTGTGCCTGCTGCTCCGCCGCGGTGGCCACCTGACCGTTAAGGCGGGTGAGCTGGTCGGTGGCTTGTACCAGACGGGCTGAATGGCCATGCGATTCGTGCACCAGCGAGCGCACGGTATCCACCAGCGTGGCAAGTGAATGACCCATGCTGCCCAGCTCATTGCGGCCATAGTCGGGGATCGACAACGTCAGGTCGCGGGTTTCGGCCAACCTCTGGCTGGTGGCCCGCATGTTGGAGAGCGGTGCCTGGATGGAACGGGTGATCCAGCTTGCCAGTGCCAGGCTGGCCAGTAGTGCCAGAATGCCACTGAGCCACAGCTCGTGTTCAACCTGGCTCGAGGCCTCATCGATCTGCGTTTGCAGATGTTGAATGGCCTGATTGCCCGCCTTGAGCAGATCCTTGAGCACGGTTTCCATGTGATGCACGTGCTCCTTGTAACTATTCAAGGCCGTATTGGCCTCGGCGGTAGAGGTAATCCGGCCGCTTTCCACTTGCGACGATACGGCATTAAAGCCAGCGCTGTAGCGTGCCAGCAGCAATTTCAGCTCGGTCATTTGCTGGTTAAGCAGTGCCCGTCAGAGTATGTTGCTGTGCCTCGTCCAGTGCCTGTTGTGCCTGCGTCAGGGTGTGCTGCCATTTGCGCAGATACTCCGCGCGTTTATCCGGGCTGGCGATGTTGATGAAATAGTCTTTTTCGTAACGGCGCAGATTGCTGACGTGGGTTTGCAGCTCGACGGTATGGCTGAAGAACGCCAGATCCTGCGACACCACTCTGGTGACGCGCTGATCAATATGGTTAAGCCCGAACTGGGCAATACCGCCGGTAATGGCCAAGGCGGCGATGATCAGGGCGAAGCCGAGGGTGATTCGTGCCGCGATCGAGAGGTTACGCATGATGGGGTCCGTGGTAGGTGACCGCGATATTTAAATACGGTCTTTATAATTGAAGCGAAATTATCGACCAGTCAGCTGCAATGCTTCAAGAGTGTTACAGTATGTCGCGTGACAAATTACGTCCAATGGCAGCTGCCGCCAGTCAGCCAATAACTGGGCAAATCGCCGCAGATTGGCCGGTTCATTCGGTTGTTGCTGTGCCCGGCTTAGCCGGATGTCCGGCGCGTCGG
This sequence comes from Paludibacterium denitrificans, assembly GCF_009707705.1. Taxonomy (GTDB): domain Bacteria; phylum Pseudomonadota; class Gammaproteobacteria; order Burkholderiales; family Chromobacteriaceae; genus Paludibacterium_A; species Paludibacterium_A denitrificans. Next base: position 1,649,274 of record NZ_WLYX01000001.1, read on the forward strand.
TTTCCAGCACGATGCTGGTGAGCGGCAAGTTGACGGCCAACTGTTGCAGGCGGGTGGAGCCACGGTAAGTCATCGCCCCGCCAAAGCCCAGTTTGAAGCCCAGCTTGATAAAGGCATCGGCTTGTTGACGACTGCCATTGAACGCGTGGGCAATGCCGCCCGACACCGGAATCTGGCGCAGGTATTTGAGAATACGGTCCTGAGCGCGGCGCACGTGCAGCAGTACCGGCAGATCGTAGCGGCGCGCCAGTTTCAGTTGTTCCACAAACAGGGCCTCCTGCCGCACCGGATCCAGCTCCGGCAGATAGAAATCGAGACCAATCTCGCCAACCGCCACCGGCGCGTGTTCGGCCAACCTGTGTTCCAGTTCGGCTAGATGATCATCCAGATGGTATTCAATATAGATGGGGTGCAGGCCAAACGCCAGCCAGCAACCGTAGCGTTCACGCATCTGCAAGGTGCTGGCAAAGTTGCTTTGCGCTACCGCCGGGACCACGATCTGGCCGATACCGGCCGCCTGTGCGCGTGCCACTACGGCATCGCGCTCGCCATCAAATTCAGCGGCGTCCAGATGGCAGTGCGAGTCGATCAGGCTCGGCACCTCCAACCGGCTGGCAAATGCTGTCATGGCATTTGCCACGTTACCCCCAGCAGGGTCTGCCAACCTGCCTGATGGGAGCCATGGGTTTCCGCTGCCCAGCGGCTGCGCCCGCATCCAGCGACCATTCACGATTCAGCGGGTGCGACGCGACCAGCATCAGGTTTGCCTGTTCCAGTTGCCAATGCGAGTTGGCCACCTCATGCCCCAGACTGTAGCGCCGTTGCGTATCGGCCTCGCTTGCCCAGCCCAGCAGTTCGATTTTCTGGCCATGCCACGTGGTTAGCGGCCACTCCAGATTCAGCACCATCATTTTGCCGGGAGCCGTATTGCCAACGCGCTTTGCCAGACCTACCGAAAGCGAGCCGTTGTTGGGCAGGTCCACGCCGTAGCGCGCCAGCGCCATGTTGTGCGACGAACTGCTGCCCAAGCTCCAGATCGGTTCATTGGCCAGGCTAAGCGAAACCCAGCCTGCCGGAGCCGGGATGGCCCAACCGGCTTCACCATCCTGCAGGAAAAAGCTGCCAATAGCCGTATCGTGGCGGGCATCGATTGAGGCCTGCAGGCGCGAAGAGGCACCCGAGGCAGTTTGCCGGGTCATCACATCAACGCTGGCCGACAGGCTGGATTCTGCTCCGGCGTGGGCCGACAGCAACGCGCCCAGCATCAGCAGCATTGCCTGTCGACTTGGCAGCAAACTCAGGTACGGCTTCACGGCAACTCCCGGTGTGGATGTGTCGCTGCATTGTTATCCCGCCGCGAGCCAAGAGCAAGCGCTGCGACGGTAAGTGGTGGTAATAAAAATCCCGCGCCTATTACGGGCGCGGGAGGGTGGATGAGAACAAGTTTGCGCAACCAAATATCAAAGCATTATCAGAGTTAAACCCAGCTAATACTCGGCTTATAAATATTTGGCAAACTTTAATGAGAAAACAGTGGTTGGTACGGTACCAGCTCCAGCCGTAGCATTAGCCGAGAATATTTTGATATTACCGTTCATCTCTGTCACGACATTCGGATTGGTTACCACCAAATCGCCGGTAATGGAAATGGCGCCATTACCTGTTACCTTGCCGGATGGCGAGCCCGTGCCTCCTCGCGCAGTATTAGCAATAATATTCCCATAATAGCTGGTGGGGGTGACTGTGTTGCCAGTCGTTTTGTTCCCGTTAATTGTCATGTTCCCGCCGCTATAGAAAAGAATATTGCCAATTGATGAGTTCTGTACGGTTGTAGAATTTGGGAAGCAGCTTTGTTGTTGCAGATATAGCAGATAAGTCAAATACCAGTAATTATAGGTATTGCCATACGAGGTACAAGCGGCACTAACCTGCGTGCTGGGTGGCTGGCTGCATAACTGATTCGGAATATTTACGCCAGTGCGATTACACGTTAAGTCCAGAGATTTTGTCGGCGGCAAGGGTGTGGGTGTTTGCGGCGTCGCTGTCGAGTAACGGTAGTACTCAAAATTTGGCGCATAGTAAGTATTTGGCGTGGTCGAATTATTGCCATCATCAGTAACCATTGTCCCCGTAGCGATGACGGTGTTGACGAAGTTTGCGCCAAATTGCTTGATAATGACATTGCCGTCGAAATAGAGTACGCTTAACAGGCGGTGTTCCGGTAATTGTCCAAGTGCCAATATTATTGGTTGTATCGTAGCTGTAGGTATACCAATTGCTGGCCGGGCAGGTATTGCTGCTCAGGAGTTGGGCACTGCAGGCACTACTATAGGTGCCACTGGTATTGGCAGAGGTAAAAATGTAGTTGGCCAGTGGTTTCAGTGTTACCGGTTCCGGATAAGAGAAATCGCTAATGCCATAAAACTGGATGATGGCCGATACATTAGGATTACTTTCCAGTGACGAGATGGTATCGCCACCACTACCAACACCAATACTCACGGCAGTGGTTGCCGTGAGGGTGGCATTGCCTTGCATGTTCAATCCACCGGCAAAGATGGTTCCCGGCAGGGCAGTGGTTCCTAATGCACCTGAGAAAACCGTTCTGACGGTGCTTTTTGCATTGCCACTTTGGCCTGTTACATCAAAGCAATAGTTTCCTGCCGGACACGATGTTGTCTTGTTAATGGTGATTCCATTAATTGATGACAAGGTAATGGAGTTGATGGCGCTGATTGTTGGTTCCGGGCTGCCTTGCAAGAATTTGCTCAAGGCTTGCACTCCTGTCCACGCTTTTATTTCAGCTTGGGTTTGGGCGTGAGACGTCATCTGGGCATCTTGTGCACCACGAATGTAGTGCATAACCCCCATGGTAATGGCGGTGAGCGATAGCCCGGTGAGCAAAACGATCAACAGCGTGGCAAAACCCTGTTGCTGACGGAATGAAGTGGTGGCTGGCCAAAACCGGATGCGTGGTGTTGTCATGATGTCCGGCCTTTACTAATGGAAGTTGACCAAGCAGGTGGTGGAGCGCACTACCTGATTCCCGGCATAACCCGTGGTGTTCAGCGTCACGGTATAGCCACCAGACGCATACGTTGCGCCACTGGCCGTAATGCCAAAAGGCGTACAGTTTTGCTGGCTGACGGCGATAGTGGTGCTGGCCGCCGTTGGGGCACTGGGAATGGTGGGCGAGGGGGCGCTAATCAATACCGCCTGCGATGCCGAACCAGAAGATGGCAATGCTGGCGGCGATGAGCAGCTATAGCCGCCCGAGGCGGTACTACCGTAATAAAACAGCAGATTGGCTCCGCTGGCAGTCAGAGCCTGACAGTGTGTGTTATCGCCATAGTTCCAGATCACACCTTGCAAATTGGTGCCCGAGGCCAGTGTTGAAACCACGCCGGTAGAGCTGATGGTCCGGGCGGAGGCATTGCCATAGCCAGCGCCTTGCAAGAAGCGATCGGCTGTCAGCAAGCCCACGGCAATCTGGCCATCGATATTGGCGCCCAGTTTGCTTTCGGCCGTGGTTTTGGCGGTGCTTTTGTATACCGATAACATCGCCATGACCGTGATCAGCGCCAAGACCATGCCAACCATCAGCTCAATGATGGATAGCCCGCGTTGCTGGTGGTAGCTAGGAGTTTTCATTGTTGTGACGAGTCAATCTTGATTTGGCCACCAAACAACTGGTTGGCGGTGTTATCCCCTGAGACCGTGCTGACACTGGGAACGCTCACGGTCACTGATCCAGACGCAATTGTCGTACCGGACGCGCTTTGTGCCGTCAGCGTTGCGGCACTGGCTTGCAACACGCATGGCGTACTGACCGTGGATGAGGCAATACTGATGTTGGCCGAAGCCGCACAGGTGGTCGTTTGCAGGTTGAAGCGCATCTGACCAACCGCCGGGTTCTGGCTATTCATGTAACGCTGGGCGACGGAAGCACGTCCGGATACGTAAGCCAACCCGATGCCCAGAATCGCCATGATGATGAGCGTGATCAGGGCTTCCAGCAGGCTCATGCCCTGTTGATGCTGTAAGGTTGGCCGAACGCTAATGCAAGGTGCCGGATGCATTGGTGCCTCCGTTGGCGGAAACGGTATAAGAAAGACTGCTGGTGCTCATGCCATTGTTGTCCAAGTTCAATTGCGATGTGCTTGGGCAGGTGCTGGCGGCAGGCGTGCAAAGGCTGGTATCCGTCGCTGCATTGCCCGACCAGATCGGGGTAGTGCTGGGGGTCGTACAATTGGCCGCGCCCTGATATACCTTGAGCGTGTTGCCGTTGGTAATGCATAAGGTGGCCGCGGTTGTCGGTGCCGTGACGCCAGCCGGATTACGCAGTGCCAAGGCTCGCGTTCGCTCATAGGCCTGCAATAGCTGGCTTTCGGCCTGTGCGATGTGGGCATTTGCCACCCACGCCCGGCCCAATGGGGCGCCAACCAGCAACAGCAACGCCATGATGGCCAGCGTGACCATCATTTCGATCAGCGTAAAGCCTGCCTTCGGTCGTTTTACCATGATGTCAACCCGCCGCAGGCACTGCCTCCAGAGATGGTTCGCGTATTGGTGTTGTCCGTGGTCAGCACGCACGTGGCGTTGACGCCGGTTCCGGTAGCAGTGAGGGTATAACTGGAGGATGCCACACTTACTGTGTAACCAAAAAACGCACTCTGCGATGGTGCCCACGGTTGGGTGGTGGTGCCGGAGGCAACATAGCTGGTGGCGGATGTTCCCGATGCGGCTGTTGGATATTGCAGGGTGCGCTGGTAAGTATTCTCCAGCGACAAGCTGAGGGCGACCAGATCGGCCCCGGCCGCTTGGGCATGGCTACGTTTTACATAGTTCTGATATGCTTAAGCAGGGCAATGGCTGCAAGGATTGCCACGATGGCAACGGTGATCATCATTTCGATCAGGGTGAAGCCGCGATAATGTGCTTTCATGGTGTTCCGCTGTCTCCCGTGAGGTCTCTGTGGGTATTGTGTCATGCTTATCACTCTTGGGGCCGATTGGGCGCATAACGCGCCTTCTGTTATGCCAGACAGTCAATCATCTCATTCAAATATAGCATTGGTATTTCGCAATAGTCTGGCCAAGCATGATTTTTGTCTAACATTATGGCTCTCCGGTGCTTCGGTAGCGGGTTTGATGGGGCCGATGTCGACAATATTGCACCATCGTTTGGCAAAATTGGCTTGTACGTGAGATAGCAGGTAAAATTCGCGGCAGGAGATGGCATGCCTCCTCACTAACCGCCCTTGGGGCTGATGATGCCTACACGGATTCCCTGGATACACAGGGGGTGTAGCGCACTGCTGTCAGCCTGTTACGTGTCTAGGTTTGTTTCTCAAAACACCATAACACCGGACACGCATGAAACCTTCCAAATCGCTTGAGCCAATCGAGTTGTTGCCCTACATCGGCAAATGGCTGTTGCTTGCCAGTGCTGTCGCGATTCTTGTCGGCTCTGCTTCGGCTTTCTTTCTTTTTGCGCTGGATTGGGCCACGACGACCCGGGTCGCTCACCGCTGGCTTATCTGGCTGCTTCCCATGGCTGGCTTTGCCGTTGGCTGGCTTTATTTGCGTTTCGGCCAACAAGTGGAGGCGGGCAATAATCTGCTGATCGACGAAATCCATGATCCTAAAAAGATCATTCCATTGCGCATGGCGCCGCTGGTGTTGGGCGGTACCGTACTGTCCCACCTGTTTGGTGCATCGGTAGGGCGTGAGGGCACGGCGGTGCAGATGGGCGGGGCGTTGGCGGATCAACTGACCCATGTTTTGCGGCTAAAACACGAGGATCGCCGCATTATCCTGATGGCGGGTATCAGTGCCGGTTTCGCATCGGTATTCGGCACACCATTAGCCGGTGCCATCTTCGGGCTGGAAGTTCTCGCCATCGGTCGTTTGCGTTATGACGCGATTTTGGCCTGTACGGTGGCGGCCATCATCGCCGATCAGGTCAGCCTGTTGTGGGGCGTGCGGCATATCCACTACGCCATTCCTTATGTGCCGCCGGTCGCTCTTTGGCCGTTGCTGGTGATGGTGATAGCGGGAGCGCTGTTTGGCGTGACCGGCAAAGTATTTGCTGAGTCAACACATCGCCTGAGCGGCTGGGTAAAGGCACGGGTTTCCTACGCTCCGCTGCGGCCATTGTTGGGTGGTATCGTGATTGCGACAACCGTCTGGTTTATGGGCGCAGACCGCTACATCGGCTTGGGCATTCCTACCATTGTGGCCGCGTTTCAGCAGCCGCTAGCGCCCTATGATTTTGCTGGCAAGATGTTGTTTACCGTTGCTTCGCTGGGCAGCGGTTTCAAGGGCGGCGAGGTGACGCCGTTGTTCTACATCGGCGCCACGCTGGGTAATGCGCTGGCACCGCTACTGGCCATGCCAGTGCCTTTGCTGGCGGGCGTCGGATTTGTGGCGGTATTTGCCGGAGCGGCGAATACGCCAATTGCCTCAATCCTGATGGCGCTGGAATTATTTGGCCCCAACGTTGGGGTCTACGCCGCCATTGCCTGTGTGGTCAGCTATCTGTTTTCCGGGCACTCCGGCATTTATCGCTCACAGCGCATCGGTCAGGCAAAACATCGTGGTACCCCCGAGGGTATCAAATTAAGTGAACTGCCTGCTTACCGTAAGTAATCGGAACAGGTAGCGATGTCCTCTGATCGTCCAAGAGTTGATAGCTTCCCAATCCGGTAAGTTGGACCAGTAATTCGGATTTGAAATGACGGCGTAACGGCTGGCTCAGCACTCCACCACGTTGACCGGTACTTCGATCACATTGATGGCCGGGCCGCCTCGCGCCGTTTCCTTGTATTTGGTGCTCATTTCGCGCCCGGTATCACGCATGGTCTTGATGACACGGTCCAACGAGACATAGTGCTGACCATCACCGCGCAATGCCATGCGTGCAGCATTGATCGCCTTGACGGCCGCCATGGCGTTACGCTCAATACAAGGGACTTGAACCAGCCCTCCTACCGGGTCGCAGGTCAGCCCAAGATTGTGTTCCATGCCGATTTCGGCGGCGTTCTCCACTTGCTCGGGTGTTCCTCCCAGTACTTCTGCCAGTGCACCGGCCGCCATCGAACAGGCGGAACCGACCTCGCCTTGGCAGCCGACCTCCGCCCCGGAGATGGAGGCATTCAGCTTGAACAGGATGCCGATGGCTCCAGCCGTCAGCAAATAGCGCACAATCCCATCTTCATTGGCGCCGGGGACAAAGCGCGCATAGTAATGCATGACTGCCGGAATGATGTTAGCCGGGCACCATTGGTAGGCGCGGTCACTACACGACCACCGGCGGCGTTTTCCTCATTTACGGCTAACGCGTACAGGTTGACCCAGTCGATCACCGTCAATGGATCGCGGAGCGATGCCTCGGGCGTTGCCAGTAGTTTTTGATACAGGCCGGGCGCTCGTCGTTTCACTTTCATGCCACCCGGTAGTATGCCTTCACGTTCGCAGCCTTTCTTCACACAGCCCTGCATAACCGCCCAGATGTTGAGCAGATCGCGACGAATCTCTGCCTCGGTCCGCCACGACAGCTCGTTTTCCAGCATGATCTGGCTGATGGATTTACCTTGTTGTTGGCACAGCGCCAGCAATTCGGCGGCATTGCTGAACGGATGTGTCAGCTGGGTAACGCCGAGGAGGCGTGAAGCCTGCTGCGATGGCGGCTTCATCCACGACGAAGCCGCCACCTACTGAATAGTAGGTGCGCATCGACAGTATATTGCCTGCGCTATCGTAGGCTTTGAAGATCATGCCGTTGGGGTGATAGGGCAGTGATTTTCGCTTGAGCAGGATCAGGTCATTGTTTTCATCAAACGCAATATCGTGCTGGCCCAATACCTTGATTCGTTTCCCGTTCCGGATATCGGTCAGTTTCTGCGGGACGGTATCTGTATCAACCTTGTCTGGTAGTTCACCAATCAGTCCCAGTAGCACGGCGCCATCGGAACCGTGTCCCTTGCCGGTTGCCCCGAGTGAACCGTACATTTCGCTGCGGATGCGGCTCACGGTATTCAGCAGGCCATCTTTTGCCAAACGCGAAACAAACTGGTGTGCCGCACGCATCGGCCCGACGGTATGGGAGCTGGAAGGGCCAATGCCGATCTTGAATAGGTCGAAAACACTGATAGCCATAGTGGTCGCTTGTCTTAAGCTGCAGCAGGTAAACGGGGTAGTTGAGTCAGGATAACATCAAATAACGCAACCTCCGTCATGCGATTTGATCGCGCTGTTGTGCGCTATCGGCCGTGCCTGTGAAGGGTAAAAATAGCCTGAGCTTCAACCGCTTGCCGAGGGGGCGTCATGGTTGGCCGAACAGTGTTTTGACCGGCGTTTTTTTGTAATGTGTGGCTAACGAACGGATATCGGCGATGGAAACCTGACCAGAAGAGGGCAATGCTTCACCGACGCTGTGGTTCCAAAAGATATGTGCTTGAACGGGCGGTGCGCATTAAGTGCTGAAGGACGCTTTGTGTGCAGCGGAGAAAAAGTACACAAAAAGGCTGGATGTTGCCGCACTTAGTTGGACGCTACAGGACAACGAAAAACCCGCAAAGCCTTGTGCTGTGCGGGTTTTATGGATGTTCTTGGACTACTTTGGACTTGCTGGTGGTGCCGGGGACTCTATCGAATTATTCGCTGTAAGCCTTATGGAATAAGGACTCTTGCACTGTGATTTTCAAAAAGGTACACAAAAAGGTACACACTTAAGCGCCACTGGTGGCTGGCGTTTGCTTAATCAAGATGCGTCGTAGTCTGCACGAGTCCCCTCCAAGCAGCCAGGGCAAATGATCAATCGTTGGTGGCATATCCTCTCAATCTGGAAAGCGAATGCCAGCCCGGATGACAAAAATTTCAACCCAACCCCTTTTCTCCTCATCCTGCCAAGGTTTAGACCCCCCCCCTATGAATTTTCAGAAAAAAAAGACAGCCATTTAGGCACGCGGTACTTGGCATGGCTCATGGCCTAAGGAATACACCCCCATACCCGTCCTGCCATCCATCCTCCCCCATGGCGACGGCTGACGTTTGCTCACTCGCCCGGCACCGGCAATCCATCGCGCTGCATGGCATACCGTTCATGCTTGACGGCACCCCGGCATCCCTTCAAAAAATGGTAGTGACGGTAGTAACATAGTGACGAATGATGTAACACGATGAATGTAAACAATATTACTGTCGTCACCACGTAGTGACATTTTGGGGTGTCACTATGGTGACGTGGTTAGACAGGGCAAAAATGGCACGAACGGGCACAGGGGACTCAGCCGATCACGACACAACAAGTGCTATGCTATAAGCATTCTATACAGCGTTTTTCGGTTTACCCGATGCCCAAGATTTTTACCCACTACGATAATTTGAAGGTATCCCGTGACGCCCCTCAAGAAGTGATTGAGGCCGCGTTCCGGTCGTTGGAACAGAAGTACGCGCCCTCAAAATTCCAAGGTAGCCGGGAGGTCGCAGAACGAATGCTTCTGATTCGGCGGGCTTACGAGGTGCTATCTGACCCAGAGTTACGTCAGGAGCACGATGCGTGGATTAGACGAGAGGAACGAACGTTAGCAGAGGCTGAGGCTCATCACGCTGCCGGGCAGGCAAGAAACCTTTCACAAAGTCAGCCGACTGAGATCAAACGGGCCATGCCACGGCGGAACAACAACTCGCCACTTAGATTGTTCAAACGAAATTTTGCTGAACATTGGCATTATTACGCTATGGCACTAGGGCTAGGCTATGTCGTGCTAGCCAATTTCACAGGGGTTATGCCCAGCTGGACCGATACGCCCGCCTACAGCCAGCAGCCGTTGCAGGCATTCAAACAACAACCGGCACCTGTCATCCACTATCAACGCCCAGTGTCTACGCCGTATGGCTACCCATGGCCCAAAGAGGCTGATTATCTGGCAGGAAGCACGCAACTTAACCAGTCTGGTCTGTCATCGGTAACAGTGGACAATACGCTTTCCGCTAACGACTATCACGTAAAGCTGGTGTATCTCGATGCACCACAGGCTTACCCTGTTCGGGACATGTATATCCCGGCACATGCCATGTTCAAGGTGGAACGGATTAATGCCGGGCACTATGACTTGCGGTATAGAAACCTTGATACAGGGGAACTCGTGCGCTCGGACCCGCTTACCTTGTACGAAACCTATGTCGATTCCACCCGTACATTTCAGAACCTGAAAGTCACGTTGTATAGCGTTGCACATGGAAATATGCAGACGCACCCGATCAGAGAAAAAGAGTTCTAACCATCGAATGCTTGTAGGTAGTGCCGCGTATGCAGCAGGTTTGGTATGTGCCCCCGAGCGACCGACACCCGCACGGCTACAACGCGGGCAATGACACGGCACCCGGTATCGGCACCACCGCTAACACCGCCTCGCCGTAGGTCCGTCGCGCCCAGCCTATGGCCCGGCTCTGGCTGGCCGTGGGCAACAGACACAACCACACCAGCCGACCGCCTTGTATCTCGATGCGGTGCAACCAACACCGGCCAACCCGCACCCCGGGCAATGGCGCAAAGCAACAACACCTCGCCGCCTCATCGTGGCTTGGCTCCCTAGCCAGTTCCTCACAGTGCCCACGCTGTAGCGACAGGCAGCCACGGCAACGCATCGGCACAGACGGCTCAGTCATCCCCCCGACAAGCTCTTGCACGTCGTCGCCGCAATAAGGCAGGGCAAGACTATCCGGCACACCCGCCTGTCCATCAGCACAAACCGCCACGGTATCGGCGTGGCGGCTCTCGGGACACACAGGGGACGGCTGGCTTTCGATACCCTCAAACCATTTGGCCGAGGTCACTCATGCGGCGGCCTCCGGTGTATGGCCATCATTTCCGGCATCAAACAGATTCGAGGTGACGCAATACACCTTGGCCCGCCCGCTCTTGCTGTACTTGGCCTCGGGGGTTGTCCGCACCTGTAGCATGTAGCCTGCCCCTTTGGTCGTTTCCAGTGCCCCTGCCGCCTGTATCAGCTTGCACACACGGCTCACGTCTAACCCGGCGCAGACTTCATTACGGAAACTTTCCGGCAGGACGTAATAACGAATCACACCCGATATCTTGTCTTTCAGGCGGTAGCCGCAGCGGGCAATCGTCTTGGGCGCATGGTCATCCGGGTCTGCAACCTCTCCATCGCTCTCGTGCAAAATGGACTCATTCGATAGCCGGGTGAAACGGGCCTCACCATGCTGTTCAAAGAAAAGCCGCACCTTGGACAGCATCTCCTCATCCTCACGGTTGCCAGCCGTGCCACGGATATTGAGCCAATCCGCAAAACACACCCTTGCCGCCGCCCATGCCGTGCCCGGTGGCCAACCTGTTACATGCCATAGGCTGGCCAGTTCCCCCGCTACCGCCACGAGCGCAAAACGTGACGCTGCCCGGTGTGTCTGCCCATGGGCATCGGGTGGCAACACCTCATCGCAGAACCGTGTCATTTGCTGCCGGATCACCATCCCCAGTTGGCTACGTTCCTGTACCAATCGCCCGATATAAGCCCGAGCGGGCGTTCCGTAGTACCGGGCAATACTGGTTTTCAGGTGGTCAGCCAGTGCCTTGCCACTCTCCATGCCGTGCAACGCATCAAACAGGCCCAGCGATTGCCCGGCGTCGGCCTGTACCGCCAACATGCGGATTTCCATCCCGGCTTTCATTTCCTTGCGGGCCTCGGCCATGTGTGCGGCCAACGTTTTTTCGCCCGAGGAGAGAAACAACAGCCGCCACTCGGCCACGTTGCCACGGCTGCCGCCTCGATCATTGGCACGGTTCTTACCTCGGCCATTACCAAGCATGTAAACCGTTTCACCGATGATGCGCGGGTCACATTGGTGGATTTCATCCAGTGGCAACAAGCAATCACTGTAGGCGGCGGCAATGGCTTCAATGGCGTTGTCGGTGGCTCGCCAAGTCTGTAGATAGCCCGGCGTACCGAATACCGAGGCGGCTACCTGTAGCAAGGTGGTTTTGCCCTGTGAGCTATCGCCATAGAAGTGGAATCCACCCGACTCGCCGCCGATCACATCCAGCAGCGGGCCAGCAAAGGCTACCGACACGGCAAACGCCAACCGGCTATTTCCCACGCAATACTGACCGACATGTTGCTGCCAGTCCTGTAAGGTGCCCGCGCTTTGCATCACCTCACGCTGCTTGTTGCTGGCCTGAAACACCAGCGATTCACGGCTATCCCCCACTTGGCTGTCAGGCAACAGGAACGCCCCATCATGCCACCCCAAGCGCGGCACGATCGTGGCTCGTTCCACACCATCAAAACGGCACAGATACTCTAGCAAGCGCTGCTTGGCCTTCGGCCCGGCCCCGATCAAAAGGCCACGGCTCATTAAGCCTTTGACCACCTCGGCCCCTTCACTGGTGGCCAATAGCTCTGCCGGGATATTCCACTCTTTCACGGCACCATCCGGGTCAGCAAACCGCACCAGCAGGCCCCAGTTGTCTCCGCTCTTGTCTCGCGTGCGGGCAATGATTTCCAGCTTGCGGCAGACCCACAACGGGGTATCCATCTCCTCAGTCTGAAACCAAACGCCGGTATCGGTCAGGCGGAAGGGACTGCCTAGTGGCTTGGCCCCTTTGGGGCGTTTGGGTGCCGTTGCTTGGGCTTTGCTGGTGGCTGCAACCGGCTCATCAGGTACAGCCACCGGCTCAGGGTTGGCCGAAGCCACCAGCCACTGCCCACTGGCCTGCAACAAGGCGATATGCGCCGCTGTCCAGCCACGAGCGAGGGCGTCGGCGGCATCATCCCCAGCGTCCCACTGCCCACCGTCCAGCAGAACCGGCTGGCCATCCGCTAGACCGACAGAAAACCCGGCAAAGCTGGCCATGTTGACCCGATCAACACGGGCGGCTCCGGCCTTGTCCAACGCCAACTGCACCGCCTCGGCAGCCGATTCCCCGGGCGCGTCGTTATCGCGCCAGATCAGACAATGCCGACCGGCCAGCGGGGCAAAATCGGCTTTGCTTACCGCCTCGGCCCCATTCATCCAGCAGACGGCCACATGGTCAGGCAACAGCGTGCCCGCTGCATCAGCGGCTTTTTCACCCTCGGCAATGACGACGGGGGCATCTGGGCGTGACGCCAACCGATCAAGGCCATACAAGGGCCGGGGTGCCGGTAAGCCTTTCCAGCGCCATTCGACCTTCTTCGTTGCCACATCCTGCCATACCGACAGCGGGTAATAATCCTTGCTACGGCCATTGGCCCCCGGTTCCAGCCGCGCGATAAACACCAGCGGCAACCCTGTGGCATCGTTGTAGCGCCATACCTGCACCAGCTTGCCCGGGTGTTTGGGCTTGCGTCGTGGCATACGCCCCAGCAGTTCGGCAGGTATTGGAAGGACGGGTACAGAATCGGGAGCCTTAGGGGCTGGCAGTGGGGCTGGCTCGGTGGTTGCGCTGGCCTCGCCAGCCATTACCCCAAACAATCGAGCCAGGTCTTTGCAGGCGTCGCCCTGCCCGTACCCCTTGAGGTACGCCACCAGTGACACCACGTCGCCCCCTCTGTCGCCCGAAGCGAAATCGGCCCACACCCCGCTGTTGGCGTTAATACTAAACGAGCCAAAGGCATCATCGTTGGCCCTGCACGGGTTGAGCATTTGCAACTCGTGGCCATGCTGTTGCCAGCGTACCCCAGCCCAATCCAGCACGCGCGTTAGCCCCGCGAGTGCGGCCTTGTTTACCTCGGGAAACGGCAATTTATTAGCCACGTCAATACTCCTCGCAGGAGGTGGAGGCCAAATCAAGCGCTAGTGCCGCGCCATCGACCAGATCACCCACCAAGGCCGCCAGCGGGCTGGTGTCATGGCGGTTGGCCGATGCCATCAGACACAGTGAATCCGCCATAAGCGGCAGCAACGGGGCCAGAAACCCGCATAGCGCCGCGCGTGCCATATTGGACTGCTGTTCAACGCTGTACCCTTGCAACCTCTGCACTGTTTCGACATACCCCAGCAGTTCAAGGGCGTAGTCTCTGCCATCGTGGAAAGCCGCCACCGCACCGGGTAGACCCGAATCAAAAGGCAAGCCGGGGGCCTGCCAGTTAAGGCATGTTTTGTTTTCAGTCATGATTTAACCCTTACGGTTTGGCTTGTGTGACGATCTCGGATGCCGCTTCACGGGCGCAGTCGATGGTGTTAGCCACGTCAAACGCGCGCGTCTCACCCAAGGTGCAAAGCTGGCGGGCTTGATGCGACATTTCATCACCATTGGATTCAAGCAACTTACGAATGGCCGTGAACAGCGAGCCAAATTGCTGCATGGCCTCAATACTGTTTTCAGCAGCGAAAATCAGTTCTCGGGTGGCGTTCAAGTTACTCATGGCAACCCCCTGTGATGCTTTCAGGAGATTTCGTGCGGATTTGCTCGTGTATCCATTGCTGGTTGGAAACCGCCGTACCGGAATCATTGGCCACGGCCAGAGCATCGCCCATCACGCGCAACATGCTGCCAAGCTTGGGCAATATCTCAGCCTCGTCACCGATGCCGCGAGGGTAGTTGCTGACCAGTTGACCAAGCCCTTGCAGTGCGGCGGCAACGTCGTCTTGCATCACTTGAACGGTGCTCTCCAGCACGCTCAGATCATGCTCGGAAACGGTTGGCGCGGAGCAGGGGACACCCGGCTGGCGGCGTGGTTCGGCATGCAGCGCGGCGTAGCTTTCCATCAGCGTAGCGATCAGGTTGGCGTCCATCACCGCACCTCCGCAATCTGAAAGCCCACAGCGGCGGACTGAATACGGACGGCGCGGCCCGTGCGAGCCGGTGTAGGCAGGCGATGATGTGTGCCTCGGCCATCGTGGCGGAGATACCAATAGTGCGAATAATGGGGGAATGGTGGCGCGACAGGGCGCGGGCGATGCTAGGCATGATAAGCCTCCTATGTCTGGATTCAACCAGCCTTCCCGAGACCAATCGGGGGTGGGCCAGCATGTGATCAGATTGGTCTACCGGGACATAGGAACCGGCGCGTGCAAGCACGCTCCAATCACCGCTGGCCCATAGAAGAGGGCATGCCAATGGTGAGTAACGGACGTAAAAAATGCCGCGTGGCGGCTGTCCGCCTATGTCGATCGGGAGACCAATCCCGGCCCCGCTATTGAACGGGACAGGTGCATTCTGTTCAAGATTGGCCGATGCGTCAACACCAGCCATAGCTGTCAGGTCGTTAGACCAACCATCGCCGGGATTGCGGCCATGATCTTTGTCATCCAATGCCCGCAAGGCCGAGGTCATCAAGAAAGGCCGGGCCTTCTTGCACGATTCTTTTTGCACTTGGTCAAATACTATTGGGCACTTTATAAACATGCGGCCAAGCGCTTCGTGAGCCTCAGACAAGCGTTCGTCACGGGACGTCATGCTGCATCACCTCCCGCGCGATCTGCCAGCCACTTTTTGACCAAATTGGAAGGCCGGGCCACGGCACGCGCCCCCAGCTTGACCGGATTAGGAAATTGCCCAGCCTTAGCCAGACTGTAGACGGTTGACTTGCTCAGACCAGTGACAGTTAGAACCTCGGGCAAACGCATCATGTAAAGATCAGCGCTTGCGTCTTTAGCACTTGGGATTGCTGGTGTTTCGGCCTTCTCAGCCAGAAATTTATCGACATCTTCGCGCCGGTAGAGGCACTGTCGGCCAACGCGAATAGGTCGCGGGCCTTTGCCCGACACGGCCCACTGATTCAGGGTAAATACGGACACGCCCAACTCGGTGGCCAGCTCGGCACGGGTCAGGGGGGATATTGAGATTCTTGCATACGTTATCCATTCAAGGGCAAAGCCGTCCAAGGCGGTACGGCAATACGTATGCTACGAACTTAACTTAAGTGAGGAGATGCTAGCTTAAGATTTACTTTGATTCATTTTATTGATTTGACTTACCCGTGCTTCACTTATTCCAAATTCTATGGTTATAGTTTTTTTAGCCGTACCTGCTTTGATTGCATTCATCACCGCATCCTTGTCAACACCTCGACTTCTTGGCTTTTTCGCTGAATCTGATTTCTTTTTTATTAACTCGTTGGCACGTCCGTTATCTTGTATCTGTATGCCAAGCTCATCAAAAAGTGTGCTTACATATTTTTCTGGCAGCTTACGGTTTATTTTTGATCGTTCATGCGCTTCTAGAAAACGCATCTTAGTAATAGCAACTTTGGCATCAGACAGTAAGAGAAATGCAAAATCTCTGCATTCTTGCTCTGAATCATCGCCTATGCCCGGCAATGCAAGAGTTGTTGGTGGAATAGATGCACGGCATAGCCAATACAAGCCTAGGCCAGAGTATTTCATCGCCATCACCGCATAAATCAATGATTCTGGCAACATTCTCACCAATTTAGCAATTTTTTGAGGATAGTGATTAGATATCGACTTATGTACTAACTCAATCAAACTTGGTGGTCTGCCTACATCAACAGGGCAAGAATCATCCCCTATTCTAGAAAAAAACGATGCAAACATTCGCTCGTCTTCCAAGTCATTATCAATTAGTTCATGGCAGACGAGACTATCAAGCTGTTGTGCCCTCAAAACTACACCAGCCAACTCTATAGATATTATTTTTATTGCTTCTAATTGCTGAAGATATATTCTTTCTATTTTTTGTAGTTGCTGAAGATTTATGACTTCTAGTTCTTTTGATTGCTGATAGAACATTTGCCACCTCTTATATCCTGCATGGTATGCACCACCAAGCTCACGAAGAGCAATTGCAACTGGTGAGCCGTAATCCATGCAACTAAGCATCCGGCTATCAGCAATTTGAGACTCTAATTGTTCAATATCCCATTCGAGCGGAGATTGTTGCCACTTGGGCAGAGGAAAGGGGTAATCCATCTATCACGCCTTCACGCGATGCCCTCAGATATGGAAAAACCACGCCAACAGGCGAAGGGGTCCTGTTTTCGGCCCGTCGGCCTAGGCGTGGTTTGTAAGGGGAATAGTACCGATATGGATTCAGTCTAGCCAGACTTCGCTATTCGGTGGACCGTCGCACGGTCAATGCCATACTGCCGCGCCAACTCGGCCCGGCACTCACCAGCAGCATAGCGGGTGCGTAGCTCGGCCTTTTGCTCATCGGTTAGTTTGGACTTGCGGCCCTGATAGGCACCCTCTGCACGGGCGCGACGGATACCCTCTTGCTGGCGTTCTCGCCGCAAACCATGCTCAAACTCGGCAAAGGCGGCAAACATGGTCAGTGCCAGCTTGCCCGCCGGGGTGCTGGTGTCGAATTGCTGCTTTAGGATAACAAGACGTACACCCTTGTCAGACAGGGCTTGAATGTTGGCCAGCACGTCCAGAGCATCACGGCCCAGCCGGTCCAGTGCGAATACGGCCAAGGTGTCGCCCTCGCGCAAATATTCCAGCATGGCGGCAAATCCGGGGCGGCTTTCGCCTTTTGTTGTGCCGCTGGTGGCTTCATCGACAAATTCACGTTCAATGTCGAATCCGGCCGCACGAATAGCGGCCCGCTGGTTTTCAATGTGCTGGTCTTCGGTCGATACGCGAAGGTAGGCAATTGCTTTGGTCATGGCATCAAACCGTTGCATTAGGGTATATGTTGAATTTTGCAACGCATAACCCATTTATGCAACATATTTTGCAACGGTTTTTGCTGGGGTGTTGCACCGTTGCACAGGGATTACCCTATTGCAACACAAGTGTTGAGTCGATTGGAAAGTTTGTGCTCAAAGAAGGCGAACATAGGTATGTGTACCAATGCTGCGACATTTAAAGATTAGACATGTAAAGCCCCGATCCAGATAGGGCTACTCATCATAATAATGAACGTTGGTTTGGGGGAGATGAAACGCGGCGTAAGTGGAGTGACTGAGTGGGGTATGTGTCTTGGTCGATAACTAATCGTTAGATTTTGAGAATACGGTTTTGACTACGGTTAGAGCCTCTTTACAAACATCTGTCCAGAGGACGCCACTACCCCCATCGTCCTTTTTTCCATTTTCCAGTTTTCCATCAGATCGGAATACTTGTTTCATTAGGTTCCAGACGATCATAGTCGGCGGAATGATGAGTGCTGATCCTAGCAATAAAATGTGCCAGTCGAATTTTTTATCAGGGTGCAACCATATCCAGCAGATTACCGATGACACAAATGTCATAAACCCGATAACCATGATGCCAGCAGCGGCCAATGCCGCCATGAAAAGCCATTCTCGATGATCATGGCGCTGTTGGTATAAGCGGCTCTGAGCGTTAAACGCTTTATCTGATTCAGTAGATGATTGAGTATAACCAGGTGCACGAAGTGGGCCTGTGACATGATCAGGCGTATCACCTGACAGGTCAGGGTTATCTCTATCCATCAGCGCTCGATAATGCCCAAATTAGCTGCCCGATATTGCATTGCGGCACGGGAAACGCCAAACATTTCGGTCAACGCGGGCAGTGTAGTTGCGTGACCATTTTGAATGACGTAATGAACAGCATCTGTAGGCATCAATATAGAAGCCGCAAAATGGTTGGCATCACGTTCTAACCTAGATGCACTCATAGAGTAATGAGATCGATCGTCTCGGAAAAACTTCTGACCATCTTCTCTAAGGTGACCAAGGGCATAGTGCCCCAATTCGTGGGCTATCGTGAAGCGTTGGCGAACGGGGGCATCCCATTCATTGACGCGCATGATAGGACGTCCATCCTCTAGATGAATTTCCCCGCTAGTCTCCCCCATGAACTCATAGCGGACTTCAACCCCCATTGCGGAGGCAATCGCTTCGACGTTCACAGGTAAGTATCCGTCCCAATATTTCCCTAAGACGGCAGAAGCACGTGTAGCTACCATGTGTCCACCCTCCTTGAAGTAAAATTGAAATTTCAGAAACCGCGCGATTCTACAGAGCAAAACTGCCACTATCAAGGCAAACGAAAAGCACGGCTCGTGATGAGCAGTGCTTTTAGTCAACCTGAATATAGAGAATGGGGGCTTTGATTGTCAATCGAAAATGATGGTTTGGAATGTGCGTGCTTCACGCGTCAATCTGGCTTGAGTCCATGGTGGCTCCTGTTCCTGTGATCCGATTGAGCTATGTCTTTACTAGCTATGGATTGAGCTACCCTGTTCGCGTTTGAAGTTAACTTGTCGCACATTAGCCCCCTTCTGACTATCCAGAAAATCCGCCCACCACTGCATCATCTTCCGGCGTTCATCCAAGTATTCGGCGCGATGATAGGCCGCCCGCACCTTGTTGCGCTCGGCATGGGCAAGCTGGCGCTCGATCACGTCGGGGTCGAATCCCTCCTCATTAAGGGTTGTAGATGCTAAAGCACGGAAACCGTGTGGCGTGGCAATGCCCTTGTAACCCATGCGGCCCATGGCATAGCTCAGGGTGTTTTCGCTCATTGGCTTGGCGTGGTCTGTCATAGCTGGAAATAGCAAAGCACCACGCCCTGTTAGCGACTGTAGACTGGACAGCAGGGTCAACGCTTGACGCGATAGTGGCACGATATGTGGCGCTCTCATCTTCATACGCTCGGCAGGAATGCGCCATTCGGCGCGATCAAGGTCGATTTCCTCCCACCTTGCAGCCCTTAATTCACCAGGCCGAACAAAAGTCAGCATCAGCAAATGCATGGCAATACGGGTTGGCTCATATAGATTGGCCACAGCCAAGCGCCTGTAAAACTCCGGTAGCTCTGCTCGTGGTAGGGCTGGCATGTGTTCAACCTTGGACGTCGTCAGCGTGCCAGAAAGGGATTGTGCAGGGTTGGTATCCAGTCGCCCTGTCTGTACTGCATAACGCAATACTGCACCGATACGTTGCAGTACGCGACTAGCTGTCTCGATTGCCCCACGACTTTCGATTTTACGTATTGTGGTGAGTATCTGCGGAGCCGTTATATCACTAACTGCGATCTTACCCAGATCAGGGAAGGCGTCATTCTGTAATGACTCGATCACGCGACGGGCATGATCTGGTGTCCAGCGAGCAAGTTGTGTTTCGTACCATTCCAAAGCCAGCAATTCAAAGGCATTGGCATTAGCGGCCTGTGCGGCTGCTTTGGCCTCTTTTTTGCCACGCCGGGGTTTATGCCATTTGTCAGTAAGTGGCGGGCCTTTGTGGCTTTTTCTCTTGCCTCAGCTAATGACACTTCCGGGTACTTCCCTAGTGCCAGTTTTGCCGCTTTGCCATTGAAGCGGTAGCGGAATAGCCACCGCTTGCCACCGGCTGGTGTGACTTCCATATACAGGGCGTCACCGTCTGGCATGTGATATGGCTTTTCTTGTGGCTTCGCTTGCCTGATTACCGGGTCGGTAAGGGGCATGATGTGTACCTCTACTGTGTACCTTTTACCAAAGCAGGCTGGCACCGTCAGGCTGGTGCAAGGGCACCCGCCGCGCCCGCCTTTGGCGGTACTGACTCTATCTTGCAGGGTGTTGGTTCCGGTCGATTGCGGATTTATATCGCGTCACCATAGTGACAACCCAAAATGTCACTACACGAAATCATTAAAAAACCGTTTAAAAACAATGCCGTCACTATGTCACTACCGTCACTACGCATTTTTAGACGGGTTGGAAAAAGCATAGACAGCCGTAGGCCGGTATAGACAGGTGCCACCCGGCGTGGAGGCATATACACACATTTTCTAACCAGTGTATGAATTGAAAAAGGTGCTAGGGACAGGTGTGTACCTTTTTTCGGACCATTTTAAAAAGGTACACAAAATGGTACACAAAAAGGCTGGATGTTGCCGCACTTAGTTGGACGCTACCGGACAACAAAAAACCCGCAAAGCCTTGTGCTGTGCGGGTTTCATGGATGTTCTTGGACTACTTTGGACTTGCTGGTGGTGCCCGGGGACGGACTCGAACCGTCACACCTTGCGGCGGGGGATTTTGAATCCCCTGCGTCTACCAATTTCGCCACCCGGGCCAGCAGAGGATCGCAGTCTACCCAAAGTTTTTAGGCTTGTAAATAGCCCAACACTAGCTGTTTTTCATTTCCAGTGCGACGTCATACAGGATCTTGCGATTGGCACCGGTGAGCTGGGCAGCGAGCGTGGCGGCCTGTTTGGTAGGTAGTTCGCTCGCCGGGATTTTCAGTGTGCGCAGGGTTTCGTCGGGCAGGGCATCGTCCTGGTTGTCGGCTGGCGGCGCGGCATCAATGATCAGTACGATTTCGCCACGCTGCTGGTTGCTGTCGTCTTTCACCCATTCCAGCATGTCGCTAAGCCGGGAGGCGCTGGAAGGTTTCGAAGGTCTTGGTGAGTTCACGGGCCAGTACCAGCGGGCGTTCCGGGCCGAGTACGTCCACGATATCCTGCAGGCTGTCGAGCAGGCGGTGTGGGGCTTCATAGCAGATGGTGAGATGGTTGGCCGAAAGCCATTGGCGCAGGGTTTTTTGCCGTTCGCCGGATTTGGGCGGCAGAAAACCGTGGAACAGGAAGGCGGGTGTGGTCAGCCCACTGGCGGACAAGGCGGTGATCACCGCCGAGACGCCGGGAATCGGGCGGGCAGGCAGGCTTCCGGCGTACCGCGTCGACCAGCCGTGCGCCGGGGTCGGAAACGGCCGGGGTGCCGGCATCGGAAACCTGTACGACGATCTGCCCTTCTTCCAGCCAGCGGATGACTTGTTCTGCCATACTGCGTTCATTATGCTCGCGCAGGCTGACCAGTCTGTTGGCATGAATGCCGTAGGCCGATAGCAGTTGTCCGGTGACGCGTGTATCTTCGGCGCAGACGACATCCGCTACGCTGAAGGCCGCCAAGGCGCGGGCCGTGATGTCCGCCAGATTTCCAATGGGCGTGGCCACCACATATAATGTGCCGCGACTAAAACTTTCTCGCGCAGATTCAAGCGACTGGGCAAACGAAGTATGCAAAGACTGGCTCCGCTGTTGGTTGGCGTCATGATGACATGGGTAACGGCTGCGCTGGCGCAGACACCGGACTATATCATCCAACTCAATGATGCGCCGCTCAAGACCTTGAGCGAATTACAGGCTCACCCTCCGGCTCCTGCGCCGAACAAGGCTCATTCTCTTCCGAAAACCACGGCAGGCCATGCGCCCCGTACGGCCAAGGCACGGATTGGCTTGTTGTTGCCGACCGAGTCACGCTTACTGGGCGAAGCCGCCACGGTGGTGCGTAGCGGTTTTGAAGCGGCCGCGGCGACGGACCAGTCGGCGGAGGTCATGATTGTGGATGCGTCCGAACACAATGTTGCCAGCCGCTATCGTCAGGCGGTGGCCGCTGGCGTAACGGTGATGGTGGGGCCGCTGTCGCGTAGCTCCATCGCCGCCGTGGCACCGCAGGTGACGGTGCCGACCTTGGCGCTGAACTCGCTGGACAAGGACATTACCCCCAACGCCAAGTTGTATTCGCTGTCGCTGACGGTAGAGGGTGAGGCCAGACAGATGGCGCGTGTGATGCATGCAGATGGCCGTCGCGCTCCTCTGGTGATACTGGATGACGATGCGTTGTCTCGGCGCCTGCAGCAGGCTTTTGCCGAGGAGTGGCGTGCGCTGACCGGCATGGTTCCGGCGAGCATTGTGGACACGGATCGTAACCCGTTGGAAGTGCTTACCGCGGCGGCGGCTTACCGATGGCGTCTTCCGGCGCTGGAGCCTTTGCGGGCGGCACAGCTTAAGCCTCAACTGGCGACAGATCAGGCGGTGTATGCCACTTCGCAGGTCAATACCCGCGAACCGGATCAGCGGCTGGCTTAAGCATTCGTTTCATCGACATGCCATGGTTTCTGATGGCGCAGCATCCGGCGGTCAAACGTTATCCGCGTCCGACGCAAGCCATGACGTTGCAAACGGAACGGCTGTACGCGCTGGGGATTGATGCCTACCGCATGGCGGTGCAACTGGCGCGCTCGCGCAGTTCGGCCAACTTGCGGCTGGATGGTGTGACCGGCGATTTGCGTGTTGGCAAGAATCGGGTAGTGGAACGGCAGCTGCCGGTTTCCATCATGGGCAGTGGTAACTAACCATGAACCCGACCGGACAGTTGGCCGAAGACCGGGCCTTGCTCTTCTTGCAGCAGCAAGGCTTGCAGTTGGTGGAACGCAACTGGCATTGCCGCGGTGGTGAACTCGATCTGGTGATGCGTGATGGTGGCAGCTGGATTTTTGTCGAGGTGCGCCATCGTGCGGATAATCGCTTTGGTGGCGCGGCGGAAAGTATTACCCCGGCCAAACAAAAGAAACTCATGCACGCGGCAGAGGTCTATCTGGCTAGCAAGGCGATTCAAGCCCCCTGCCGTTTCGATGCCGTACTGACTGTTGGCAACCAGCCGCCGGTGTGGCTCAAGAATATATTTGCGTAGCGGTAGTGGCTACTTCAAGGATTGTTATGGACCTGATTGATCGCGTTAACGGACATTTTCTGGAAAGCATTGCCGCCAAGCAGGACGCCATGGTGTTGTCGCCGCTGGTGGCCGCTGCGGCCGAGCGCATGGTGGAATGCCTGATGAACGAAGGCAAGATTCTGGCATGTGGCAATGGCGGCTCGGTAAGCGATGCCCAGCATTTTGCCGCAGAAATGGTGGGGCGTTTCGAGAAGGAGCGGCCGGGTCTGGCTGCCATTTCGCTGGCGACCGACACCTCGGCGCTGACCGCCATTGGTAACGATTACGACTTCGACATGGTGTTCTCCAAACAGGTGCGGGCACTGGGGCATACCAATGATCTGCTGCTGGCCATTTCGACCTCAGGTAATTCGGCCAACGTGATCGAAGCCGTTTATGCCGCACACGAACGTGGCATGGGCGTGATTGCCTTGACGGGCAAGGATGGCGGCAAGATTGGCGAAATCCTGTCGCCGGAAGATATTCACCTGAACGTGTTAAGCTAACCGTACCGCGCGCATTCAGGAAGTGCATATCCTGTTGATTCACGCTTTGTGCGATGCCATCGACTACATGTTGCTGGGAGGTGAGTAATGAATAAACGCACGCTAACGGTATTACTGCTGGCGGCTGGTTTTTCCGGCACGCTGACCGCGTGTTTTCCGCTGGTGGCTGGCGGCGCGGTCGGGGCGACCATGGTGGCGACAGACCGTCGCACCAGTGGCGCTTATGTGGATGACCGGGCGATTGAGCTGAAGGCCGCCGATCTGATCGGCAAAAAGCTGCCCTCTGCGCACGTCAATGTCACCAGCTTTAACCGCGCCGTGTTGCTGACCGGTGAAGTGCCGTCGCAACAGGCGCGCCAGCAGGCCGATCAGATCGCGCGCGGCACGCCTAACGTCCGCCGGGTTTACAACTATACCGACGTTGATGCCGCCGCTGGCCTTGGCAGCCGCAGCAACGATACCGGATTACCAGCAAGGTACGTACCCGCCTGATGGAGGGCAAGGGTTATGCCCCGACCGATATCAAGGTGGTGACTGAGCGCGGTGTGGTCTATCTGCTGGGCTTGGTGACGCAGGCGGAAGGACAGGCGGCGGCGCAGGTAGTCAGCCAGACCGCAGGCGTGCAGAAGGTGGTGACGTTGTTTGAAACCATTCAGGAAATCACACCGAGCAACTGAGCAACGCGTTTGCTAGCCATAACAAAAAAGGACCGCCATGCGGTCCTTTTTCATTGTCTTGAGTCTGGCCCGCTTAACGGCTGGTGCGTTTGACCAGTACGTCGGCGCACAGCACGTGCATGGCTTCATCGATTTCGATGGCCATGGAAAGGGTGATGCAAGAGCGGGTATCCGTCATCGACAGATACGGTTCGCTCATATACAGCACACCCGGCTGGTCGATGGCGTGCTGAAAATAGGAACGCCGTGACCAGACGGCGCCGGTGGTATCGGCCAGCGGGGCAAACTTGGGCGCGGTGCTCTTGGGTGCTTGCTGGCTGTTGAGGTTGCGGCCGAGCTGACGGCCTTCGCTATCCAGCAAGAAACAGCGAATCACATCCGGCATGGCCAGCATGGGCATGGCCGCTTGCTCGAAGGGCGTGCCTTGCATCAGCGCAATGGCACTTTGTACAAACGACTGGCGCGCCAGTTCGATCTGACGTCGGGTGATCTTGCGTTTGAGCAGGTTGCGTACCATCAGCTCATCCCAGCGCGAGTCGATGCGCGGCGTGATGGCGGTGTCTTGGTCCGGAACGGGCGACGGGCGGGCAATGAAATAGCCCTGCACCAAATCACAGCCCGATTCCAGTGCCACCAGCACATCCGTTTCGGTCTCAATGCCTTCTTCGACGACCAGCGCCCCTATTTCGTGCATCAAGTGCACCAATCTGGGGAGTAGATTACGCGTACGGGGCTGCGAGACAGCACTGCGCAGCAAATGGCGGTCAAACTTGACCAGATCCGGTTCCAGTTGGCAAACCCGGTCCAGATTGGAATGGCCAACACCAAAGTCATCAATGGCAATCAGAAAACCCGCTTTTTTCAGCAGGTTTACGCTTTCGATCAGCGCCTCATCCACCTGCAATACATGTTCCAGCACTTCCAGCACGACGCTGCTAGGCTCCAGACCAAGGTCCCGAATGGTGTTGAGCAGGGTGGCGGCGCGTTCCGGCCGCGAGAGCGAGGCGGCGTCAACGTTGAGGAATAGCCAGCGGTCGGCGTTGTAGGGCAGCTGGGTAAAGCGGTTGGCATGGGCCTGACAGACAGCCATGTCCAGCGCGTGGCGCTGTTCCGGGGTGGTTACCAGAGCATATGCATCGGCCGGGGAGAGCGGGCTGGTGTGTTGTTCTGCGCGCAGCAGCGCTTCCACGCCGACGGTGCGGCGGTGGGCAAGGCTATAAATAGGTTGAAAATGGCTGCCGAGGGTCAGTCCGGCATGCTCGAACGGTGTCATGGCCATGCATTCCTTGCTGGTGTCCGGGCGGGTTGGGCCCGCCATTACCTAATGATGGTAGCAAGCATTATTCCATGCCGCGGCAATGCCGACAAAATCGCCGCAGGAGATGGCCTGTGGGCTGCTTGGGATTACCGGGCGCGGAACTGGCGTGGCGCATGAAAAACGGGCCATGTCTGGCCCGTTGTGCAGTTGGCTAAATACGGTGGAATCAGCCTTGCTGAATCCCGGCCACCAGCCATTTGCCGTTGGTTGTGGCGTCCTTGATGTAATGCCAGGTTTCGCTGAACGATTCTGCCGGAGCGTTGACCGATTCGCTTACCGTGCCGCTGAACAGCACGCTGGCAATGTAGCGGCTTCTTCGGTAGCGTCAAGCAGCTGGCAATCCAGTTGCGGGAAGTCGGCAACATCGCCGTTGCTGGCAATGTCGGCACGCAGTGCATCAAACAGCTCGGCGGTCATGTACTTGCGTACTTCTTCCAGACTTTCCGGCGTGTTGAGGCTTTGCAGGTGCAGGAAGGTTGCCTTGGCTTGACGCAGGAAGTGCGGCGTCTCGGTGCCATCCGGCAAGCGGCTCAGGTTGGAAGCCGGTTGTGGAGCGCCATAGCTGCCGCCCAGACCGGAACCGATCTTGGGAATGCTGTCGAAGCGTGTCGGCTGATTGTCCATGCCTTGTGGCATCGGCATCGGCTGTGGTGCCGGGGCGTTGTTGGCGGCTTTACGGCGGAACAGCATCATGCCGCCCACCAGGAGCAGGCCGAGCAGGGCAATGGTGCCCCACGGCATGCCGGAGCTAAGCCGGTTGGCTGGCGGGGGCCGAAGCGTGGCCGTTATTCATGGCCGAGCCGAGCAGGTAACCGGCGGCGGCACCGGCAGCCCCAGCGGCGATGGCGGTACCAACGCCCGGGCCTTTGCGCGGTTGCGCCTGTTGCGGGGCGGCCATCGGTTGTGGCGGAACCGGGGCGGGGCGTTGATAGTTCTGGGCGGGAGCCGCACGGCGCATGCCAAAGCTGCCGCCTTTACCCAGACGGGCCGCATCGGCAAAAGGGCTGGCCAGTACCGAGGCCATGGTGAAGGCGAGCAAAACCGTCTTCGCGCGCTGTGTCATAGATCAATTTCTCCGTTGAGATGAGTGTGATGCCTTGCTGTGACAGCGGCATGCCGGAATTAGTTCAGGGTGGCGGGCTGGATTTCAAGTACGGTGACGTTTTGCCCGTCGATGCGAAAGCGGACGTTGAGGTCGTAGAGCCGCACGCCGTAGAGGCGTTGCGGATCATGCTGGTAGGCCGGGCGCGGGTCCTGCGCCAGCACTTGTTCAATAAAGATTGCCAGCTCGGGGTAGCGTTGCTGCTGCAGGAACACCTGTTGTTGTGCCGTGGTACTCCACGTGACGGTGAGCGTCGGAGGCGGCCCGTCGACAAACCCGGCGCGCGCTTCAGGGCGAGATTCGACAAACGGAATATAGGGCTTGATGTCCAGTACTGGCGTGCCGTCCAGCAGGTCGGCGCTAACTGGTTGCAGGCGTACCCCGTGCGTGGTGTCGATGCCGGTTAATTCCACCAGCGACAGCCCGATGGGGTTGGGGCGATGGGTGGAGCGGGAGGCAAACACGCCTACTTTGGCATTGCCGCCCAGACGTGGCGGGCGCACCAGTGGTTGCCAGCCGCGTGTGGCGGTTTCGTGAAACACGAAGCTGATCCAGATATGGGAAAACGCCTCCAGCCCGCGCACGCTGTCCGGATGGTTGTACGGCGGCAGTAGTTCCAGCTCCAGCCGGGCCGTCCGCACCAGCGTTTACTGGCGCGGAATGCCGAATTTTTCGCGATAGGGCGAGTGGATGACGCCAATGCTGGCAAAGGTGTGAGACATGCTCACTATTGTAGCGGCAAATGCCGGTGGTTGGCCGAACACCCTTTCGGCCAACCCTGATGAGGGGGGTTAACCGATGAAGTGCTTGTTGTACTTGGCCGCCAGACGGCTCATCGGCAGCAGCATGAAGAAGTCAGCGCAGTTGAAATCCGGGTCCCAAGCCGGTTCGCCGCAGACAAACGCGCGCGCAGGTAGCCCTTGATCAGTGCCGGCATCGGCGCTGGCGGCGCATCGTCCTGAATCCGGTCGAGCGGCAGCGCCAGATGCGGGAAGACGCGCCATTCGGCCGGGGCCGGTGTTTGGCTTCCAGTTGGCGGTACAGGCTGACGGCCTGATGGCCGCCGTCGCTCAACGAGACACTGGCGCAGCTTACCAGATATTGGCCGCCCTGACGCTGCACGTAGTCGGCCAGGCCGGACCAGAGCAGGGCGATGACGGCGCCGGAACGAAAGTCCTTGTGAACGCAGGAGCGACCCATCTCGATCAGGCCATCGCGCAGATGTTGCAGGCGAGACAGGTCGAATTCGTGTTCGGAATACAGCCGCGGCGCCCGGCGGGCGGCTTGTGGCGAGAGCAGGCGGTAGGTGCCGACCACCATGCCGCTGGCCGGGTCTTCCACGATCAGGTGGTCGCACAGCGCATCGTACTCGTCGGTGTCGATACCCCGGTCGCGGGAATCCAGCAGCGCGCCCATTTCGTTGGCAAAAACTTCAAAGCGCAGTTTCTGTGCGCGGCGAATGTCGTCGGTGCTTTCGGCCAACCTTACTTGCAGGCGATTTTCGCGGCGTGCGGCAACTCGTTCATTTAGCTGCATGTTTTGTCTCCCTCGAAACATGCACTCATGCTAAAGAGCGTGTTTGACGCTGACATGTCGATCCCATGACCAATGGATGACGTTGCCTTGAAGCCCGTGTTACCGAGAGGGTTTGCAAATCAATCACTTAACCCCGTGCCGGGTTTTGGCGTAAAATGACCGGCTTTCCGTTTGGTTGCTCCTTCCTCAGGCCATGATTTATCCGACAGTCTTTGACGTGATAGTGGTGGGCGGCGGTCACGCTTGCACCGAAGCTGCTCTGGCGGCGGCGCGCATGGGGCGCCGTACGCTCCTGCTGACCCACAATATCGAAACGCTGGGTCAGATGTCGTGCAATCCGTCGATTGGCGGCATTGGCAAAGGGCATCTGGTCAAGGAAGTGGATGCCCTCGGCGGCGCCATGGCCTTGGCTACCGATATCGGCGGTATCCAGTTCCGCACACTCAATGCCTCCAAGGGTCCGGCCGTACGTGCCACTCGCGCGCAGGCCGACCGTATCCGCTACAAGGCGGCGATCCGCCACATGCTGGAAAACCAGCCCAACCTGATGCTGTTCCAGCAGCCGGTGGATGACCTGCTGGTGGAAGGTGATCGCGTTGCCGGTGCCATTACTGCTATCGGCATTACCTTCCGTGCCCGCACGGTGGTGTTGACGGCTGGCACGTTCCTGTCCGGCAAGATCCATGTCGGGCTGGAAAACTACACCGGCGGCCGCGCTGGCGATCAGGCGGCCAGTACGCTGGGCGCCCGCCTGCGTGAACTCGACCTGCCAGTGGGGCGGCTGAAAACCGGCACGCCACCGCGCATCGATGGCCGCACCATTGATTTTTCCGTGATGGAAGAACAGCCGGGCGATACGCCAGAGCCAGTGTTTTCCTATCGTGGCAATCGTGCCATGCACCCGCAACAGCTGCCGTGCTGGATTGCACATACCAACCAGCAGACGCACGACATCATCCGTTCGGGCTTCGACCGTAGCCCGATGTTTACCGGCAAGATCGAAGGCGTCGGCCCGCGCTATTGCCCGTCCATTGAAGACAAGATCAACCGCTTTGCCGACAAGGACAGCCATCAGGTCTTTTTGGAACCGGAAGGGCTGGATACCCACGAGTACTACCCCAACGGCATCTCTACCAGCTTGCCGTTTGATATCCAGCTGGCGGCCGTACGCTCGATCAAGGGCATGGAGAACGCCCATATCCTGCGTCCCGGCTACGCCATCGAATACGACTATTTCGATCCGCGCGGCCTGAAATCCACGCTGGAAACCAAAACCATTCAGGGGCTGTTCTTTGCCGGGCAGATCAACGGTACCACCGGCTACGAAGAAGCCGCCGCGCAAGGCCTGCTGGCCGGGCTGAATGCCGCGCTGTATTCGCGCGATCAGGACGGCTGGTGTCCGCGCCGCGACGAAGCCTATCTGGGCGTGCTGGTCGATGACCTCATTACCAAGGGCGTGGCTGAGCCTTATCGCATGTTCACCAGCCGCGCCGAGTTCCGCCTGCAGCTGCGCGAAGACAATGCCGATCTGCGCCTGACCGAAGTTGGCCGAAAACTCGGTCTGGTGGGCGATGCGCAATGGGATGGTTTCTGCCGCAAACGCGATGCGGTCGAAGCGGAAAAGGCGCGGCTGAAAAGTTCGTTCCTGCATCCGTCCCGCCTCAGCGACATGGCCGCGGTGGAACAACTGCTGGGCAAGGCCATCGAGCGCGAATACAGCCTGCATGATCTGCTCAAGCGCCCTAACGTCAGCTACGATCAGCTGATGACGTTGGCCGAAGCCCCGGTGTCGATGACGCCGTGGTTGCCGAGCAGGTGGAAATTCAGGTCAAATACCAAGGGTATATTGATCGCCAAAACGAAGAACTGGCACGGCGCGACAATCTGGAAGACGTGCGCTTGCCAGCCGATATCGACTTCAGCCTCGTCAAGGGCCTGTCCAAGGAAGTCCAGCAGAAGCTCAACCAGCAGCGTCCGGAAACGCTCGGTCAGGCTTCCCGCATTCAGGGGATTACCCCGGCGGCGGTGGCCTTGCTGATGGTGCACTTGAAACGGGGCTTTGCCGACGCAAAGAAAACTGCATGACACAACTCGCCGAATTGAACCAAGGTCTGGACGCGCTGGCGCTCGGCCTGTCTGAAGCGCAACGGGAACAGCTCACTGGCTATCTGGCGCTGCTGGGCAAATGGAACCAGACCTACAACCTGACCGCGGTGCGTGACGCCGACCGCATGGTCAGCTATCACCTGCTCGACAGCCTGTCGCTGGTGCCGCATCTGGACGGTGGCACGCGCCTGCTGGATGTCGGTTCCGGTGGTGGCATGCCGGGCATCCCGGCGGCCATTGCCCGCTCGGATCTGCAAGTGGTGTTGCTCGACTCCAACCACAAGAAAACCACTTTCCTGCGGCAGGCAGTGATCGAACTCAAGCTGGCCAATGTGGAAGTGATCACCAGCCGGGTCGAGGCCTATCAGCCCGAACAGAAGTTTGACCGTATTACCAGCCGGGCATTTTCCGAGTTGGCCGAATTCGTCAAACTCACCCGCCATCTGCTGGCGGAAGGTGGCCAGTATCTGGCGATGAAGGGCGTCTATCCCTACGAAGAAATTGCCCTGTTGCCCGACTTCGTGGCCGTGTCCGAAGTCCTGCCGGT
The DNA here is from genome assembly GCF_009707705.1 of Paludibacterium denitrificans. Taxonomy (GTDB): domain Bacteria; phylum Pseudomonadota; class Gammaproteobacteria; order Burkholderiales; family Chromobacteriaceae; genus Paludibacterium_A; species Paludibacterium_A denitrificans. The sequence continues at coordinate 1,680,424 of NZ_WLYX01000001.1, forward strand.
ACAGGTGCCGGGTTTGGATGCCGAACGGCATCTGGTGAGAATGGTGGCCAAATGAACGCGTGCGTGATCGCGGTAGTCAACCAGAAGGGCGGCGTCGGCAAGACGACCACCGTGGTCAACCCGGCTGCCGGTCTGGCCGAGCTGGGGCGGCGAGTGCTGATTGTCGACCTCGATCCGCAGGGCAATGCCACCATGGGCAGCGGCATCGCCAAACAGGCGCTGCAACAGTCCGGTTATCAGGTCTTGCTGGGTGATGCCACGATCGAACAGGCGCGGCAGCCCGCCAAGCAGGGCGGCTACGACGTCCCCTTTTAAGCCAACCGCGATCTGGGTGGCGCCGAACTGGAACTGGTCAACGAGTTGGCGCGCGAGGCTCGGCTGAAAAATGCCATCACCGCCGTGGCCGATCAGTACGACTACGTGCTGATCGATTGCCCGCCATCGCTCAACCTGCTCACCCTCAATGGTCTGGTTGCTGCCGATAGTGTGCTCATCCCCATGGTATGCGAATACTATGCGCTGGAAGGACTGTCCGATCTGGTCACCACCTTGCGCAAAGTGCGCGTGGCGGTTAACCCGAAAATCGAAATCATGGGTCTGCTGCGTACCATGTTTGATAGCCGCAGCAAGCTGTCTCAACAGGTGGCCGAGCAATTGGCCCGCCATTTTGGCGACAAGGTGTTCGATACCGTGATCCCGCGCAATGTCCGTCTGGCCGAAGCGCCCAGTCATGGCTTGCCGGTGGCTGATCTACGATCGCACCTCCCGTGGTGCACAGGCCTATCTTGCGCTGGCGCAAGAATTGATCGGCCAGCTTGAACTCACAACCCCTTCTGTCTGACACCATGAGCAAACTCAAAGGACTCGGGCGCGGTCTTGACGCGCTGTTTTCCTCTGCCGATCCGGCGGATGACCGACTCACCACCCTGTCGGTGGATGTGATTCGCCCCGGTAAATATCAGCCGCGCAGCCGCATGAGTGAAGCGGCGCTGGATGATCTGGCCGCCTCCATCCGGGCGCAAGGGGTGATTCAGCCGGTGGTGGTGCGTGAAATCGGGTTGGGCACTTACGAGCTGATCGTAAGGCGAGCGCCGCTGGCGTGCGGCGCGCAAGGCAGGGTTGGCCGAAGTGCCGGTGGTGATCAAGTCCGTAGCCGATGAAGCCGCACTGGCGATGGCGCTGATCGAAAACATCCAGCGCCGGGAGTTGGACCCAATCGAAGAAGCGCAAGGCATCAAGCGCCTGATTGATGAATTCGGCCTGACCCATGATGCCGCGGCCCAAGCCGTCGGTCGCTCGCGCAGTGCCGTATCCAATTTGCTGCGCCTGCTGGCGCTGCCCGAACCGGTGCAAGCCATGCTGCATCAGGGCGAGCTGGAAATGGGGCATGCCCGTGCTTTGCTGGCCTTGCCGGTTGTCGATCAGCTGGATGTGGCACGCGAAGTCGCAAGCAAAGGCTTGTCGGTACGTGATGTTGAACGCCGGGTGCAGCAACAGGAGTCAAGCACACCACGCACGGCGGCCCGTCAACAAGCGGTCGATCCGGATGTGGCTCGCCTTGCCGAGGAAGTTTCTGCTACTCTTGGCGCCCGCGTTTCCATCCGCCATGGTGCACGCGGCACCGGACGTCTGATTATTGACTACGCCTCGCTGGACGAGTTGGATGTCATCCTGGAAAAACTTCAAGGAAAATCAAAAAGCTGAACTGGCTGTGTCACTGTCCGATCCCGGATGTTTGGTTGACGCAGATCATGCCCTAAGCCTATAATCGGTCGATTTTTTAACATTGTCGGACATGATCAATCCGGAAGTCAGGCGCATTGTGCGCCTTCAGGTGACGCTCACAGGCGTTGCCATGCTGATCGGTGCCATTGTCGGGCTAGGCTCGGTTGCGGTGCCGGTATCCGTCCTGTTGGGCGGGCTTTCGGTTATTGTGCTTAAGCGCTGGTGTATGCCAAGATCGCCTACTCCAAGCGCCATGTGGCTCCGTTAGTGTTAATGCAGGCGCATTTCAAAGCAGAAGCCGTGAAGTTTGTGCTCACGATCCTAATGTTTGGTGCGACCTTGGTGTTTTTCAAGGATTTATCTGTAGCCGGATTGTTTGGTGGCTTCTTTGCCGCCGTTTCCGGCTACTGGTTTGGGCTTCTAATCAAAAATTGAGAAAAGAGCGATGGCAAGCAACGCAACAGAGTATATCAAGCACCACTTGACGTTCTGGAACTCGGACCCGTCTGCCGGTTTCTGGAGCCTTCACGTTGATACGTTCTCCATTTCCCTGATCCTCGGCTTCATCTTCGTCGGCGTTTTCGCTCTGGTGGCTCGTCGCGCCAGTCTGGAAGCCCCGGGTCGTTTGCAGTTGCTGGTGGAATCGATCATCGAAATGGTTGATACCCGTGTCAAGGAAATCTTCCATGCCAAGAGCAAAGTTGCAGCGCCGCTGGCCCTGACGATTTTCTGCTGGGTTTTCCTGATGAACGCCATGGATATGCTGCCGGTTGACCTGCTGCCGTGGATTGCTCAGAACATCGGCGCAGCCATGGGTCATGACCCGCACCATGTTTACCTGCGTGTTGTGCCGTCTGCCGACGTGAATGCCACCTTTGCCATGTCGCTGTCGGTGATGATTTGCATCATCGGTTTCTCTATCAGCGCCAAAGGTCTGGGTGGCTGGGGTAAAGAGCTGCTGACCGCTCCGTTCCACGCTCACAACCCGGTACTGGCCGCTATCCTTGCGCCGATCAACTTTGTGTTCCAGATGATCGAATTGCTGGCCAAGCCGATCTCTCTCTCTCTTCGTTTGTTCGGTAACATGTATTCCGGCGAGCTGATCTTCATCCTGATCGCTCTCTTGCCGTGGGGCTTCCAGTGGATGCTGGGCGCACCGTGGGCGATTTTCCACATCCTGGTGATTACGCTGCAGGCTTTCGTGTTCATGATGCTGACCATCGTGTACCTGAGCCCGGCTGTTGAGTCCCACTAAGTGATAACGATTTTTTAAACCCTTTTATCAACCATCCTTGCATTAAGCCTTAGGAGATAATAAATGGAAGCACTCGTTTCTCAGATCCAGTCGATGACCGCTCTGGCGGCAGCCCTGATCATTGGCCTCGGCGCTATCGGTACCGCTCTGGGCTTTGCCATTCTCGGTGGCAAATTCCTCGAGTCCTCCGCACGTCAACCGGAAATGATCCCGGTTCTGCAAACCAAGCTGTTCATTATTGCTGGTCTGCTTGACGCGATCTCCATGATCGGTGTTGGTGTTGCCATGCTGTACACCTTCAACAACCCGTTCCTGTCCGCTGCTGTAGCTGCTCTGAAAGCCGCTCAATAATCTGTTCAGCGTAAATGGTTGTTGTAGACACCACACTGGAGGAAAACAAGCGTGGAATTTAACGTAACACTACTGGGCCAAGCGATTACTTTCGCCATCCTGGTATGGTTCACCATGAAGTTTGTTTGGCCTCCGCTTACCAACATGATGGATGAGCGCGCCAAGCGTATTGCTGATGGCTTGGCCGCTGCAGAACGTGGCAAGCAAGATCTGGAAGCTGCTGAAAAACGCGTTGCGGACGAACTCCGCAAGGCCAAACAGCAGTCCACGGAAATCGTGATGGCTGCTGAAAAGCGTGCCAGCCAGATCGTGGATGAAGCCAAGGATGTGGCGCGCACCGAAGGTGCCCGCATCGTGGCTGAAGCCAAGGCGGATATTGATCAGGAAGTGCTGCGAGCCAAGGAAGCCCTGCGTGCGCAGGTAGCAGAACTGGCCGTAACGGGTGCAGAAAAGATCCTGCGCAAAGAGATCGATTCGGCTAAGCACGCTGATCTGCTTGCCTCCATCAAAGCGGAGTTTTAATTAACTCATGGCAGAACTCATTACCGTAGCTAGGCCCTACGCCGAAGCGGTATTCAGCCTCGCCACCGAGCAGAAGCGACTGGGTGACTGGTCGGAGTCACTCGCGTGGCTGGCTGCCATGGTGAACAACCCGGACGTGGCCGAGGTGGTCACCAACCCGAAACATACCGCACAAGAGGTTGAGGCGCTGATGCTGGACGTGCTCGGTGAGCGCGGCAACGATGACGTAAAGCGTCTGATTGCTGCCCTGATCGAAAACAACCGTCTGACGCTGCTGCCGGAAATTGCCCAACAGTTTGAGCTCCTCAAGGCCAAGGCGGATGGTGTGCTGGATGCAGTTGTTGAAAGCGCCTTCCCGTTGACCGACGAACAGAAGTCCGAGCTCACCGCTACGCTTTCCAAGAAATACGGCAAGTCCGTACGTCTTGATGTGCGTGAGAACTCCGACCTTATCGGTGGAGTACGGGTGCTGATCGGTGATGACGTCATCGACGCTACCGTTCGCGGCAAACTGCACGCAATGGCGGCAAGCCTCAAGAATTAGGAGAGATCATGCAGTTGAACCCCTCTGAAATCAGCGATCTGATCAAGGCCAAGATTCAGAACCTGGCTGAAGGCGCTGAAACCCGTACCAAAGGTACGGTGATTTCCGTGACCGACGGTATCGTTCGAATCCACGGTTTGGCAGACGTGATGCAGGGTGAAATGCTCGAGTTCCCGGGCAACACCTTTGGCCTCGCCATGAACCGGAGCGCGACTCTGTTGGCGCCGTGGTTCTGGGTGAGTATGAGCACATCTCCGAAGGTGACGAAGTCAAGTGCACCGGCCGCATTCTTGAAGTTCCGGTTGGTCCGGAACTGGTAGGCCGCGTAGTTAATGCACTTGGTCAACCTATCGATGGCAAAGGCCCGATCAACGCCAAGAAAACCTCCCCGATCGAAAAGATCGCTCCGGGTGTGATTGCGCGTCAATCGGTAGACCAGCCGATGCAAACCGGTCTGAAGTCCATTGACTCCATGGTGCCGATTGGCCGTGGTCAGCGTGAGTTGATCATTGGTGACCGTCAGACTGGTAAAACCGCTGTGGCTCTGGATGCTATCGTCAACCAGAAAGGCTCCGGCGTTATCTGTATCTACGTTGCCGTAGGTCAGAAAGCTTCGTCGATCGCCAACGTGGTTCGCAAGCTGGAAGAGCACGGCGCAATGGCTCACACCATTATCGTCGCTGCAACTGCTTCCGAAGCTGCTGCCCTGCAATTCATCGCCCCGTACTCCGGTTGCGCGATGGGTGAATACTTCCGCGATAACGGCGAAGATGCCCTGATCGTGTACGATGACCTGTCCAAACAGGCCGTGGCTTATCGTCAGATTTCGCTGCTGCTGCGTCGTCCGCCGGGTCGTGAAGCTTACCCGGGTGACGTGTTCTACTTGCACTCCCGCTTGCTGGAACGTGCTTCCCGCATCAACGCCGACGAAGTTGAAAAACTGACTGGCGGCGCGGTGAAGGGTAAAACCGGTTCGTTGACGGCTCTGCCTATCATCGAAACCCAGTGCTGGTGACGTATCTGCATTCGTTCCGACCAACGTAATTTCGATTACCGATGGTCAGATCTTCCTGAAACCGACCTCTTCAACGCAGGTATCCGTCCGGCCATCAATGCCGGTATCTCGGTATCGCGCGTGGGTGGTGCGGCGCAAACCAAGGTGATCAAGAAACTGGGTGGCGGTGTACGTCTGGCTCTGGCTCAGTATCGTGAATTGGCTGCCTTCTCGCAGTTTGCTTCTGATCTGGACGAAGCAACCCGCAAGCAGCTGCAACACGGTGAAATCGTGACCGAGCTGATGAAGCAGAAACAGTTCTCTACCACGGATACCGCCTCCATGGCGTTGACCCTGTGGGCAGCGAACAAAGGTTACTACGAAGATGTACCGGTGAAAAAAGCTCTGGCATTTGAAGCAGCCTTCCTCGCTTATGTGCGTGCGAACCATGCTGATGTTCTGAGCAACACCAATGCGTCCGGTAACCTGTCTGCCGACGATGAGAAGGTACTGGCCAAGGCGATGGAATCGTTCAAGGCTGGCTACAGCTTCAACTGAGTCTTTCGGCCAACGTAGTAGTTATCTGAAAGGTTCAGGAAATGGCAGTCGGCAAAGAGATTATCACCAAGATCCGAAGCGTGCAGAACACGCAGAAGATCACGCGCGCGATGCAGATGGTGTCAACCTCCAAGATGCGCAAAACGCAAGAGCGTATGCGCGCTGCCCGTCCTTATGCCGAGAAGGTGCGTACCGTTATGGCGCACCTTGCTCAGGCTAATACGGATCTTGAGCACCCACTTCTGTCCCGCCGTGATGTTGTTAAACGTGCTGGCATTATCATTGTGACTTCTGACAAAGGCCTGTGCGGCGGCTTGAACGTAAATACGCTCAAGAAGCTCTACGCCAAGGTCAAGGAGTTGCAAGATCAGAACGTCGAAGTTGACGTTTGCTGCCCGGGCCAAAAAGGCCCGGCGGCTGCCCAGCGCGCGCATCTCAACGTTGTGGCTAGCGCAGTCCAATTGGGCGATGTGCCCAAGATGGAAAAACTGATTGGTCCGCTTACAGTGCTGTTTAAACAGTATGCGGAAGGCGAGCTGGATGCGGTTTACATGGTGTACTCCAGCTTCATCAATACGATGAAGCAAGAGCCGACCATGGAGCAATTGCTGCCGCTGAGCCCGGAACACATGGTGGTGGAACATTCTCACTCGTGGGATTACCTCTACGAGCCGAATGCAGTCACCGTGATGGAATTCCCTGGTTAAGCGTTATATCGAGTCTGTTGTGTTCCGTGCTGTGGCCGAAAACATGGCGTCCGAACAGGCTGCCCGTATGGTGGCCATGAAGGCAGCAACCGACAATGCCGGTAATGCGATCAAGCAACTACGTCTTGTGTATAACAAGTCGCGTCAGGCAGCGATTACCAAAGAACTGTCCGAGATCGTATCCGGGGCCGCCGCGGTATAACCGTTGCCGCACTGTAAACGTTTATTGAGTTAGGAACCGATAATGAGCCAAGGCAAAATCGTACAAATCATTGGCCCGGTGGTCGACGTGGAGTTTCCGCGCGACGCCATGCCAAAGATTTATGATGCCCTGAAGCTGGTTGACGCAGATCTGACGCTTGAAGTTCAGCAACAGCTGGGCGACGGTGTGGTGCGTACCATTGCAATGGGTAGCTCTGACGGCCTGAAGCGTGGCATGGCTGTTGCCTCTACCGGAGCGCCGATCTCGGTGCCGGTAGGTACTGCCACCCCGGGTCGTATCATGGATGTATTGGGTCAACCGGTGGATGAAGCCGGTCCGGTAGGCACGGAAGAACGTCGTGCCATTCACCAGATCGCGCCGAAATTCGACGAGTTGTCCAGTGCCACCGAACTGTTGGAAACCGGTATCAAGGTAATTGACTTGCTCTGCCCGTTTGCCAAGGGTGGTAAGGTTGGTCTGTTCGGCGGTGCCGGTGTAGGCAAAACCGTGAACATGATGGAGTTGATCAACAACATCGCCAAGGCACACTCGGGCTTGTCCGTGTTTGCCGGTGTGGGTGAGCGTACTCGTGAGGGTAACGACTTCTACCACGAGATGAAGGACTCCAACGTTCTGGATAAGGTAGCAATGGTCTATGGTCAGATGAACGAGCCGCCGGGTAACCGTCTGCGCGTTGCCCTGACCGGTCTGACTATGGCCGAACACTTCCGTGACGAGAAGGATGAAAACGGTAAGGGTCGTGACGTGCTGTTCTTCGTCGACAACATCTACCGTTACACCACGGCCGGTACCGAAGTGTCCGCTCTGCTGGGTCGTATGCCGTCTGCCGTGGGTTACCAGCCGACGCTGGCTGAGGAAATGGGCCGTCTGCAGGAACGTATTACTTCCACCAAGACCGGTTCGATTACCTCGATCCAGGCCGTATACGTACCTGCCGATGACTTGACTGACCCGTCTCCGGCTACCACCTTTGCCCACTTGGACGCTACCGTGGTGCTGTCGCGTGATATCGCTTCGTTGGGTATTTACCCGGCTGTCGATCCGCTCGACTCCACGTCCCGTCAGCTGGATCCGCTGGTGGTGGGTGACGAGCACTACACGGTTGCCCGTGGCGTGCAGACCACCCTGCAAAAGTACAAGGAATTGCGCGACATCATCGCCATTCTGGGTATGGACGAACTGTCTGAAGAAGACAAGCTGGTGGTATACCGCGCTCGTAAGATTCAGCGTTTCCTCTCCCAGCCGTTCCACGTTGCTGAAGTGTTTACCGGTTCTCCGGGCAAATACGTGCCGCTGCGTGAAACCATCAAGGGCTTCAAGGCCATTCTCAGCGGTGAGTACGACCATCTGCCGGAACAAGCGTTCTACATGGTTGGCTCGATTGAAGAAGCCGCAGAGAAAGCCAAGACCCTTTAATTAAGGAGAGGGCTTATGGCCAAGATGCATGTGGAAGTGGTCAGCACCGAACAACTCATCTATTCCGGTGAGGCAGAATTCCTGGTGGCTCCGGCCGAGGAAGGCGAAATCGGTGTGTATCCGCGACACGTGCCGCTCCTGACCCGTATCAAACCCGGTGTACTGCGCATGACAGTGCCCGGGAGCAAGGACGAAGTACTGGTGGCGGTGTCTGGTGGCATGATGGAAGTGCAACCGACCCTCATCACTGTTCTGGCTGATACGGCGATCCGCGGCGAGGATCTCGACGAGGCCCGCGCCAATGAGGCGAAACGTGCGGCTGAGGAAACTCTGAAGCACGCCGCTGATGACCTGGATACGGCAAAAGCCCACGCAGCGCTGGCTGTGGCAATTGCCCAACTCAAGGCGTTGGATTACCTCAAGAAGCGTGTCCACTAAAAGCGCGAGAGCGAATCGTGTATAGTTGCAGGCTGCCACTTTTGTGGCAGCCTTTTTCCTTTTTTGGCAAAGCTGAATTCGTATGGATCGTCTGAGTGTTGTCATTCTCGCTGCCGGTAAAGGCAAGCGCATGTATTCCTCCCTGCCCAAGGTGCTGCATCCTGTGGGCGGTAAACCGATGCTGGCACGGGTTATCGAAACGGCCCGTTCCTTGGAGCCGCAACAGCTGGTAGTGGTTTATGGCCATGGTGGTGAGGCAGTACGTCAGGCGATTCAGGATCAGGATATTGTTTGGGTTGAGCAGGCGCAGCAGCTTGGTACTGGCCACGCGCTGAAGATGGCGTTGGCGGCGCTTCCTGTCGAGGGTAGGACCCGGTGCTGTATGGTGATGTGCCGCTGACACGTGCCGAAACCTTGCAGTCCTTGCTGGATGCAGCTGGCGACGGTATGGCGGTACTGACCGATGAGCTGGCTGATGCCAGTGGTTATGGCCGCATGGTGCGCGATGCGGCAGGCAAGCTGGTCGCCATCGTCGAGCATAAGGACTGCACGCCGGAGCAACTGGCCATTCGTGAAATCAACACCGGCATGATGGTGTTGCCCAACCGCTATCTGGCCGACTGGCTGGGCGCTTTGCAAAATAGCAATGCCCAAGGCGAATACTATCTGACGGACGTGTTGGCCTTGGCGGTACAGCAAGGGCTGACGGTGGAAAGTGCCCGTGTGGTGGCTTCCCGGGAGGCTGCTTAGCGTCAACAACAAGGTACAGTTGGCCGAACTGGAACGTGTGTTGCAAGCCAATCAGGCACGTGCGCTGCTGGAGGCTGGCGTGATGCTGGCGGATCCGGCGCGTCTGGATATTCGTGGCGAACTGTTACACGGCATGGATGTGTCTATCGACGTCAACTGCGTGTTTGAAGGCCGGGTTGAACTGGGTGATGGCGTCAAGATCGGGCCGAATTGCGTTTTGAAAAATGTTACGGTGGCGGCGGGTACGCAGATTGCAGCGTTCTCACATCTGGAACAGGCCGAGGTCGGCGCCAACTGTTCCCTCGGCCCGTATGCCCGTTTGCGTCCGGGTGCCACTCTGGCCGATCAGGTGCATATCGGTAACTTTGTCGAGGTCAAGAAAAGCCATATCGGCGAGGGCTCGAAAGTTAATCATTTGACCTATGTGGGCGATGCCAAGGTTGGCCGAAACGTCAATGTTGGTGCCGGTTCGGTCACCTGTAATTACGATGGCGTGAACAAGTTTACCACCGTGATCGAGGACAACGTTTTTGTCGGTTCCGGTACCATGATGGTGGCTCCGGTGACGTTGCAGGCCGGTTCGACTATCGGTGCCTAAGCTCGGTCATCAGCAAGACGGCTCCGGCCGGTGAACTGACGGTGGCGCGGGCCCGCCAGACCACCATCCCGGGCTGGTCGCGTCCGCAGAAAAAGACCGAACGTTAAGCAAGCCAGCCTGTCGTGTCTTCTCTGCTGAAGAGGGATGGGCGGCTCATCGTCGTTAAGATCGCATCCGCCATGTTGGCGGGGGTTGGCTGACTACTATTTTTGCAGGGCGTGAATGCCCAAGGATAACGATTATGTGTGGCATTGTTGGAGCGATTGCAGGGCGTAATGTCGTGCCGGTATTGGTAGACGGACTCAAGCGCCCGGAATACCGCGGTTATGATTCGGCTGGCATTGCCGTTGTTGTTGACCATGCCATTCATCGCGTGCGGCGTGTCGGCCGTGTGGCGGAAATGGAAAATGCCGCGCAGGAAGAAGGTCTGAGCGGTACGGTAGGGATTGGTCATACCCGCTGGGCGACGCACGGTGGCGTAACCGAACCGAATGCCCACCCCCACATTTCGCACGGTGAAATTGCCGTCGTGCATAACGGCATCATCGAAAACCACGAAGCGCAACGTGAACGCCTGAAACAACTGGGCTATACCTTCGAGTCGCAAACGGATACCGAGGTGATTGCCCATCTGGTGCACCATTACTTCAGCCAGTCTGGCGACTTGTTTATGGCGGTACGTCAGACCGTGCGTGAGCTGGTCGGCGCTTATGCCATCGGCGTGATTGCGCTCAAACAGCCTGATCGTCTGGTGTGTGCCCGCATGGGATGCCCGCTGTTGATTGGCCGGGCGAAGGCGAAAACTTCATCGCCTCCGACGTATCTGCCATCATTTCTGCTACCCGCCGGGTGATTTTCCTGGAAGAAGGCGATGTCGGTCTGCTGACTCGTGAAGGCGTGACGCTGATCGACAAGAACGATCAACCCATCGAACGGCCGGTACACGTTTCCGACGTCTCGTTGGCGTCGCTGGAGTTGGGGCCGTACAACCACTTCATGCAGAAGGAAATCCACGAGCAGCCCAAAGCGCTGTCCGATACCATCGACGCGGTGCTGGAGGCCGGTTTTTCGGCCAACCTGTTCGGGCCACGTGCCGCAGAACTCTTACCGCAGGTGGAAGGCGTCAAGATTCTGGCATGTGGCACCAGCTACTATGCGGCCTTGACTGCCAAGTACTGGATTGAGGCCCTTGCCGGTATTTGCTGCGATGTGGAAATTGCCAGCGAGTACCGCTACCGCGAGGCCTATGCGCATCCTCAGCATCTGGTGGTGACCATTTCCCAGTCCGGCGAAACGCTGGACACCATGGAAGCGCTCAAATATGCCAAGCATCTTGGCCATCGCAGCGCCCTGTCGATTTGCAACGTGCGCGAGTCCGCCATCCCGCGTGCGAGCGAACTGGTGTTCTATACCCGCGCCGGTGCCGAAATCGGCGTGGCCTCGACCAAGGCATTTACCACCCAGCTGATCGCCTTGTTCGCGCTGGCGGTCACGTTGGGTAAGGTGCGCGGCCGCATCAGTGCCGAGCAGGAAGCCGTGTATCTGGATAACTTCCGTTGTTTGCCGGGTAGCGTGCAGCATGCGTTGAATCTGGAGCCGCAGATCAAGGCGTGGGCGGACAAGTTTGCCGCCAAAGACAATGCCTTGTTCCTGGGGCGTGGCCTGCATTACCCCATCGCCCCGGAAGGCGCGCTCAAGCTCAAGGAAATTTCCTATATCCACGCTGAAGCCTATCCGGCGAGCTGAAACACGGCCCACTGGCGTTGGTGGATGAGCGCATTCCGGTGGTCGTGATCGCACCAAATGACAGCTTGCTGGAAAAAGTGAAATCGAACATGCAGGAAGTGCGCGCACGCGGCGGCGAGCTGTTCGTTTTTGCTGATCTGGATAGCCACTTCAACGCGTCGGAAGGCGTGCATGTGATCCGGACCCCGCGTCACGTCGGCATACTCAGTCCGATCGTACACGCCATCCCGGTACAGTTGTTGGCTTACCATGTCGCCTTGGCGCGTGGCACCGATGTGGACAAGCCAAGGAACCCGGCAAAATCTGTAACCGTTGAATGATCGTTTGTGTGGTGGGGTTGACTAGAGCAAATAAAGTCTGTCGGATCCGAATAAAGTTCGTCGGAGTTTGAAGGAAGAGAAGGGGCCTCTGGCCCCTTCTGCTTTTTGACGGCGCGGATGTACTGAGACACGAGAAGTGAGCTCGTGAGGAGGAGCGGCTTTTCGGCCTTAGCGGACGCTCCATCAAGTGGTGAAAACGACTGCTATACACATAATTTCGGACATCCCCGGGTGGGAATTATTCATTGTGGGGAACTGGAGCTTTCTGGGTTGGGTACTCAGTTCCACTCATCATTTCATTGACGATGAGGAAACAGCCACATCAGAACCCCGCATGTACTCCCGTACAAGCTCCCGTGCCCGATGCAGGCGACTCTTGATGGCTCCTTGCTGCTCATCCGGGCGCTCAGCAATTTCGGCAATCGTCAGTTCTTCAAAGTCACGCAGCAGTAGCACTTCAAGGTAGTGCCTGAGCCTCTAGATTGAGAAATTCCATAAAATATTGCCTATCGCAAGTACAATCTATCGTCATATATGGCGAGAAGTCTTAATGTTAGTGCGCCTGATTTTCGAGAAACCCAATCCAAGGTCTTGCTTTGACTTCCATGCCCTCTTTCACGCTACTGCTGGACGAAGCCATTGAGCTGCCCGAACCGTTGCATGCCAAATTGGCCACCCGCTTCACCGTTGCCCCGTGGCATGCTGCCGACGCTACCACCCGTGCCCAAGCCGATACCCTGCTGCTACACAGCCGCGTTGGCGAAGCTGACCTTCAGGCGCTGGCGCAATGCCGCTATATCGGAGTGCGCGCCCATAACACTGACTACGTGCCGATTCCGCTGCGTCGTGACGGGCTACTGGTGCAAGGCATTCCACAGTTCGGTACCGAATCGGTGGCCGAACATACGCTGGCACTGATCTTTGCGCTGGCCAAAAATCTGCGAAAAGGCCATGAGCAGACGGTTAACGGCGCTTGGCGTAACGGCATGCAGCTCAACAGCAAATTGTCCGGTAAGACGCTAGGCATCGTCGGTTATGGCAAGATCGGCCGGTGCGTGACACAGATGGCGCGCGCGTTCGGCCTGCAGGTGTTGGTGGCGGCCAAGCCCGGGGCACCGGCCAAAGACGGCATGTTGCCGCTGCAACAACTACTGCAGCAGGCCGACATCGTCAGCCTGCACACATCAACCAAAGCCGACACCACGCCGGTATGGGACGCGGCGTTGCTGGCGCAGTTAAAACCGGGTGCGCTGCTGATCAACACCGCGCGCGGCTCTCTAATCGACTACGATGCGCTGGGCCAAATGGTCCTAAACGGCCGCATCAGCGGCGTGGGCCTGGACGTGTACCCGGAGGAGCCGCCGCAGTTGGAGTGGCTGAACCACCCGCGCGTGCTGTGTAGCCCGCATGTGGCCTACGCCACCGACAGCACGCTAGCGGCGATGAACGGCGCGCTGGTGGAGCTGGCGTTGGCTTGGGCGGCCACACAAGCAGGCTGATCTTTCTTTTTGCGGCGCCAGCATGCTGGCGTACCCGGCCTGACCCACACAGTTGCAGCACGGCGTAAGGTTCATCCCTGTTCTGAATTACTCCCGCTCTGCAACAAAGCCGCTGCTGACCGTTTCGCTGCCCGGAGGATGGGTTCGCTACAGCCCATGACCTGCATCGCCACAATCAGCCCTTCACCTATCAAGAAGAGTTGATCTGCCAGCAAATCCGGGCTGGATGCCCCTGCCCGGGTGCACAAGGTTCTGAGATAGTCCCGCACCCGTTGTTTGTGCATGTTTGCGATGACATGGGGTGCCGCGTCATGATCTGCATATTCAGCAGCCGCATTAATGAATGTGCAGCCGTGGAAGCCTGCTTCCTTTCCCCAACTTTCCAGATAACTCAGATAGGCCATGAGTCGGTCCGTAACGGGCATGGCTTCTACATGGCACTGCATGCGCTCAAAAAACTGAGCATCACGTAAGTGGAGGGCCGCATCAATCAGATGATCTTTGCTGGGGAAATGGCGGTAGAGCGTGCGCTTTGTCACGTCGGCCGCGCTACTGAGCTGGTCGACTCCCGTCGCATGGAATCCTTGTCCGTAGAATTCGTGAAGCGCAGCGGTGACGATTTGGTCGGCGGTATTCATGACACTGATTCTAACCGGACAAAATCAAAAAGGATACCGATCGGTTGACATGCAAGTATACCGATCAGTATCTTTTGCTAACCAACCACAATCCGGAGTGACTCCTTGCAACTCAAACTAAGTGTCACATCAAACGCGCCACCCGTGCCATCCATCCACTTTTCTTCCATGTCCATGCTGGGTGCCTTTATGGCTATTGGCATCACTGCCCGGCTTAGCCAGCGCTCTGGACTGCCATGGCTGATTGCACCATTCGGTGCCAGCTGTGTACTGGTATTCGGTTTGCCGGATTCCCCCCCGGCACAGCCTCGCAGTGTCATTGGCGGTCACTTGATTACCAGCCTTATTGGCCTGCTGGTGCTCTACTTCATTGGCGATGCCTGGTGGGCGCAAGCACTGGCCGTGGGGCTTGCACTGGGTGGAATGCAACTAACCCGCACCGTGCATGCACCGGCCGGGGCCAATCCCTTGTTGGTGATGGCGACACATCCCGGGTTTGGTTTTTTGTTTGCCCCGGTTTTATCAGGTGCATTGGTGATTGTTGCCGTTGCTTATGGCATCAATAATCTGAGAGTCCGCAGCAGTTATCCGCGGTATTGGGTATGAATGAGGGGTGGGCCTGTCCGAAATTCTGAGTAAACCAGTCATTGCTTGTGTGCTTGCGGAAAGACAGCATTGGCCGACAATTTGCCACTGCCACATCTTGCTTCTCCCCCCCTCGGCACGCCTTTGAGTGCATTTCGTCCCCTCCGTACAAACACCTACTCTCGCCACGGTGTCTTGCCCCAGCCATGTCGTCGGCATAAACTCGCGCTTTCAACCGTTCGTGAACACTCACGTCACCCGACGTGACAAGACTCCATGGATCTGTCTGCCCTGCTCGCCAGCTTCGCCAGCGCCTTCACCCAGCACCAGCGCCTGCTCACCCTGCAGCTCGAGGCCCCATCGCTCAGCGCCGAATCGTTGTTGCCCCACGCGCTGGACGGCCGCGAGGGCGTCTCCGAGGCCTATCTCTATCAGCTCACCTGTCTGTCTCCCGATACCCATCTTGAACTCAAGTCGCTGCTCGGCCTGACCGCCCGGCTGGGGGTACAGGAGGCCGATGGCCGGGAGAGTATCCGCTGTGGCGTCGTCTCGCGCGCCGAGTTGTTGGGCGCCGATGGCGGTTTCGCCAAGTATGCGCTGACCCTCGAGCCGCCGTTTGCCCTGTTGCGCCACCGCCGGACTTCACGGGTGTTTCAGGATCTGACCGTCCCGGAGATCGTGACGCAGATCCTCCACGAGCATCAGGCCAATAATGCCGTCTTTGCCCGGTGCAGACGCTGAGCTTTCACACCCAGCCAGCCGCTCCCCGCCGGTATTGTCTGCAGTACCGCGAGAGCGATTTCGATTTCATCGTGCGGCTGTTGCAGGAAGAAGGCTATGCCCTGGCGTTTCGAGCACCACGACGGGGAGACGCCACAGGTGGAACTGGTGGTGTTCGACGATCCTTACAGCCTGCCCGCCGCGCCGTTGGAGCGGGTGCGCTATCACCGTCGTGATGCCACCGAGGACGAAGACGGGCTGACCGACTGGTCGGCCAGCCGTCAGGTGGTCGCCAGTCAGGTGGCGTTGGCCAGCTTTGACTACCAGCCGGTGGCGACCCAGCACAGCCTTGACCAGAGCCGTATCGATCAGGGGGCACGCGGCGAGACGCTGCAATCCACCTTGCAGGACTACGATCCGCAATCGCTCCACTATGCCAATGACGCCGATCAGCTTGGCCAGTATGCCCAGCTGCGCCAGCAGGCACACGATGCCCAGTGCCAAGACCTTCAGCGGCAGCGGGTCAGTCCGTGGTCTGTGTGCTTAAGCCAATGGTTCCGGCTGGATGATCATCCGGCGCACGAGGGGGACAGCCGTGAGCAGCGTGAATTCGTGGTTACCCGGCAGACCTTCCGGGCGCGTAACAACCTGCCCGTCGACCTGCAGGGGGCGCTGTCCGGCCTGATCGGCCAACCCGAGGCGGATGCGGCCAAGTCGCCGTTCGAGACCGAATTCACCGCCCAGCGGCGCGGTCTGCCGCTGACGCCAGCGTATGCACACAGCGAGCTGGCCCGACCGACCTCCCGGGGGGTACAGACCGCCACGGTGGTCGGCCCGGCGGGTGAGGAGGTGTATACCGATGCCCGGGGGCGCATCAAGGTGCAGTTCCACTGGCAGCGGCCAGACGAACACCCGACCCTCGGCGCCAATCTCGATGACCAGTCCTCCTGCTGGCTACGGGTGGCCATGCCCTCGGCTGGGGGCACCAGTTCATTCCGCGCATCGGTCAGGAAGTGCTGGTCGACTTCATCGAAGGCGACATCGACCGCCCGGTGATTGTGGGCGTGCTGTACAACGGTAGTCATGCCACCCCGGCCTTTAGCGGCGCCGGTGCCTTGCTTACCAACAAGACCCTGTCCGGCATCAAGTCGAAAGAACATCAGGGTGGGCAATACAACGAACTGCTGTTCGACGACACCCCCGGCGAAGTGCGGGCCAAACTCAGCAGCGAATCCGGCAAGACCCAGCTCAACCAGGGCTTTCTGACCCAGCCGCGCACGAACGGCAAAGCCCAGCCGCGCGGTAACGGCTTCGAACTGCGGACCGACCAGCACGGCGCGATCCGCGCCGCCCACGGTCTGCTGCTCACGACCGAGGCACAGAATGGGGCCGCTTCCCCACAGCTGGCACGGGAGCACGTACAAAGCCAGCTCGATGCCGCCCTCAACCTGAGCCAAAGCCCGGCCGACACCGCCAGCGCCCAGTTGGCCGACCGCATGGAAACCGGGCCGGAGGCCATCAATCCGGACAACAGCGCCGCCGGAAAGAAAGACAGCGGCCACCTGCAACACCACGTCGCGGCCCTCAAAGCCCGGGAAGCTTAAGCAGCAACACCGATAAAGAGGGCAAGACCGCCAAAGACCAAAGCGGTCAGCAACCGTTACTCATCCTGTCCGGCCCGGCCGGTATCGCCAGTGCCAGTGAACAAAGCCAGACCCTCAGCGCTTAAGCACCAACCTTAACCTGATCGCCCAGCGCGACAGCAACCACACCACCGGTCGCCGCTGGCTGCACAACGTCGGCCAGCACATCAGCCTGTTTGTGGCGGGGGTGAAGGACAAGGTGGCGCTGAAGCTGATTGCGGCCAAAGGCAAGGTACAGGTGCAGGCACAGAGTGGGGAGATGGAGCTGACGGCGGACAAGGATGTCACCGTTACGTCGTGTAAAGGCAAGGTCACGATTGCGGCCAAAGAAGAAATCCTGCTGACCAGCGGGGGCGGCTATATCCGGCTGAAGGGGGGAACATCGAGATTCACTGCCCGGGCACGGTGAGTGTGAAGGGCGCCAGTCATAGTTTGTGTGGGCCGACGCGTCTCACAACGCCAATTGGGCTACCTATATTCCCTGAACATGATGAAAGTCTGACATTCGTTGATGAGGTTACTAAGAAACCATTAGTCGGGAAGCCCTACGAAGTCTATATGGAAAATGGATGGGTATTTAAGGGCATAACTAATGAAGACGGCCAAACTGAGCGTATCAATACATCACGGCCTCTGAGGATCATTAAAGCTATTGTTCGGAGTTAAGGTCATGGCGACTATCCCACTAGATAAAGAAGACATTGGAACAAATAAAAAAGATCTCAATAAATCAACTGTCGTTGTTCCTGTTTGCCATGATTGCGGATGTGATTATGGAGAGATATTCGCATGTACCCGGTATGGTAAAAACTACGGCCCGAAGTATTCGGGAGACATGCCTATTTCAAGTTACCCACGCTGGGCTCAGTTAATAAAAAGCGAGAAGGCGACAGAAGAAGAAAAGCGTATTGTTTGTCGCATGTCACCAAATGAAGGGAACTTGGATGCAATCCAAGCCTACGATAGTGAAGTACTCACTGCTGGCGCGATGCAAAAAACCATAAACAGCAATGGGTTCGGTCAATTCCCTGAGTTGGTGAATAAGTTCAAGGAAAAAAAACCCGAGCTATATAAGTCACTATTCGAGAATTGTGGTTGGACTGTTGCTGTGGAAAATTCAAATGCTCGTATGTACTGGAACAGTATAACAGGAAAAGAGCTTAAATCTACATTACGTGATGCTAAGAAATATAACTCAGTTACCTACAAGAAAACCGATAAATATGAGTCAAAACCGTTGGCCGCTATTCTGAAAGCTATTCGCCATGATGATTTTATGGATTTCCGGGTTGATGACTTTATCCAACAACTGAAAGAAGTGCTTAATAAGAAAATAACAATTGACAACAACAAGTATAAGATTTCTTCATTTGTTAAATCTGAATTGGGGCGTGCCACCGTCCTTGATCAATATGTCAATCGTCCAGGTTTGGTTGCTAGCGATCTTAAAAAATCGATAACGGCCTTCCTGCTCAAGTACAAAGATGTTAAAAGCGATCCGGCGACATGGGGTACGAGCCATGAAAAATATGAGATGGAGTTCATAGAGCATTACGGAAATAATAGACAGGGTACGGACATGGTAAAACGCTTCAAGAAACTAAAAGGATAATATATGCGTATTGGAGTAATGCTCGCACTAGTATTATCTCTTGTCATTCCTCCTGCCCGGGCAAAACAGGTTGGTTTTGTACGATTTGTTTCAGTGCCTATCAAGAATAAACTTGTACTTCAGCTCATTGACAGAAAATATGACATTCATATTTTTTTCAAGAAGAAAGACATCTTCATTTCAAGGTATCGTAATTACACGGTAGAAAGTGATGTATCTGACGTCGCGGACCAACATAACAAGATAGCTGCAATTCAGTTTTCAACCTATGACATTGCTTCCGATTCTGCGCGCAGCGACTTCCATGAGGTTGTCAAATGTGCCTTCGTGGATATGCCACATGGGCGCGTCTTATTTGAAAGTGACTCGCAGATGTGCGATGGCGAATGGAAAACACCGATGCTATGGCAAGACGCATCCGGACGGTATTTAGATTTCTATAAGTTGCCGAGATAAGGTAAGTGCTAGTTATCCCTTTGGGATGGCGCTGATGGATAGTAATGTCATTTTGGCCAAGTGATGGATACTCGATCAATATCATTGAGAATAACAGTTTCTCGGCGATTCTGTTGAAAAACCTGGTAGCACAGCCGATTCCTGTGGATGTAGAGGCCATTTTTCATGGATCTAATCGTAAAAACGGTCTAAAAAGACCGCTTTTCTAAGCTATTTCATCTCATTTCGTTTCCAGCAGGCGCAACTTGCCCACCAAGGGGGTGAATCGGGCTGGCCAGCTTGGCCAATCGACGCAAATTCTGGGCAATGGCGGCCGTGGTAAATTCGTCTTGCGCACCCGACAGCCCCCGAAGGCGAAGTCTGTCGAGCTTCAGGATCCGCTTGAGGTGTGCGAACAGCATTTCCACTTTCTTACGTTCGCACCGAGATTGCTGATACCCCTCAGTTTCACGGAGGCGTCGGGCAACATCGCGAGCGTTCTCATGGATGCTGCGGGCAATCTTCCGGAAAGTCATATTCGGACAGCACTGCGGCTTCATCGCGCAATCCTTACAGTCCGACTGGCTGGCTCGGTAAATGATGGTGTCGGCCTGTGTGACGTGGCTGCGCGGATTTTTGAATGGGCGCCAGTTGCTCCGCAGTGGTTTGCCTGCCGGACAACGATATTCGTTTGCTTCAGCGACCCATGTGAAGTCGCTGTTTGAGAAAGTGTCATCCTTTCGCGCGCTCTTATCCCAGACTGGCATGTGCGGCTCAATTCCTTTCTCCTCGACCATCCAGCCCAGCATGGGGGCGGTGCCATAAGCCGTATCGCCAATCAGCCGTTTGGGACGCAGTTCGAAGCGCTCCTCAACACGATCGACCATGGTCTTGGTAGAGTCGACCTCTGCCGTACGATGGTAAGCGTGGCTTCGACATCTAGGATGACACCATGCGCGGTGTCGATTAGGTAATTGGTCGAGTAGGCAAAGAAGGCGATCCCACCAGTAGCGGCAGTCCAACGGGACTGGGGATCGCTCAAGGAGGTCTTCCGCGTGACAGGTTGCGCCTCGGCGTCAGCATCGAGGGCGGCTAAATACTCCCGGACCGCTCGTTTGTTGTGCGCAGGATCCCGCCAATTCACTTGCTCACCCGGAGCAATACTCAGGTCATGGCTTGCGTCGGCAGCAATCAGGCTGGCATCGACCGCAAAGCCTTCTCCTTTGATCAGCCCTGCAGCCATGCAACGAAGAACAACCTGGTCAAACAGCCAACGGAACGTCTCGCTTTCCCGAAAACGCCCGTGCCGATTCTTGGAGAAAGTCGAATGGTTGGGCACCGCATCTTCCAGTGCCTAAGCGGCAAAACCAACGGTAGGCGAGATTGAGATGGACTTCCTCGCACAACCGGCGTTCAGAGCGAATGCCATAGCAATAGCCGATGATAAGCATGCGAATCATCAATTCCGGATCGATGGACGGCCGTCCGGTGTGACTGTAGTGGTCAACCGGTGGTGGCGTAGTTGGCTTAGGTCGAGACAGCGATCGATGCCGCGCAAGAGGTGCTTTGGGGGGATGTGGCCTTCAATGTTGAAGGAATAGAACAATCGCTCCTGACCACCTGTCTGCTGCCCCATCATATCGACACCTCGGCGTCTCAATGCACTAGGCATAGTTTACCGCCGCATCAGAGGAGCCGGGAGTTTTTCAACACAATCCGGCCGAAGCGGTCACTCGACAGGTAAGTGTGAAGCGATAGGTTTACACGGAATACCGGACACGTCCGGCCTAAGGAAAAGGTAAGGGGCGCGCCGAAGGCTCGTCTCTCTTGACTGCGGGGTTAGGCGAGCTCAAAAAACGATTTGTCATAGTTGATTTGTCCACGTAAAACATACCGTGCCTCTGCCTCAAGAGCAGCGCCCGAAGACAAGATTGCATTAGTAATGATGAACACTCTGTAAGGCTGAGTGCCGATAAAAACGCGAACAATGACTGTATCGCCTCTCTCGAATAGCTCCCGCTCGATTTCGGCAGTAAATATTAGTCGCTCAAAGAGGTTGCTAGGGCGCTGATACGTGCCGTTATGCGCCTTGAGTTCAGCCTTTCGCTTAGTCCCTGATTCTTTATCAACGAGCCACAGGTCGAACCCCTTGTCTTCGGGTTGCTTGTTCTCGAATGAGTAAGTGTCATGGCTGAACTCATTGAGCAGGTACAATCTCGCGATGTCTTCGATTTTTCGGGTCACGGCATATTCGCCTAACGTCTGAATTCAGCGGCCTACGCGGCTTTTCGCGCAGGTCCGGTGGAATGATGGGTTCGGCCCCATTTCACTCGACAACTTTGGGCGCCGGTTTGTCGGAACCTTGCTGCTGCTTGTCCATTCCGCCGAGGACATAGCCAGCCACACCGCTGAGAATTGAGGCGACGCCCTCAGCCGTTAGTTTGCCAAGTGCGGCCAAGAGAATTGTTGCAAGGATGATGAGCACCGCTGCCGCCGAGCCGAAGGAAGTTACCGCGCTCGAACATGAGACCAAAGGACTTCGCCTGGCCTTGACCAGCGCGGAAAAACGCGATTCCACCGACAACGGTGAAGCTCATGATCACAAGGGCGAGGACAATCACAATTGCCCAGACGACAGTTTGTGTATCGGTCATGAATTGCTCCTACGCAAGAAAACAGAAAGACGGATCAGCGGCCGGATAACTGATGGGGCCGAACGTTGGAATTCAGCGGCCGCCGAAGGCGGTCCGCTGCAATGACGGGTTAGACCTCTTCATCGGATTTTCCATATTTCTTCTCTACATCTCGTTTGATGGCGCCAGAAACTTTCTTCAGCTTTGCTAGCGCGGAGTAGTAGTACAATTTGTCGACAGAGAGCTTGTCACCTATGGCTCCTCGCGCTTTCGCGCCTGACTTCTCCAGATAGAGCGCGTTAATGACGTTGTTGTTGTGCACTACGAGGTCGCGGGTTGCCGCAACTTCAAAGTAGTCAGCGAAGCTGGGATCATTCTTGACACTCACGAGCTTCGCAAGGTACGCCATGTAAAGGCTTGGCCGCTGTCGGAACACGTTTGCCACGTGATCTGAAAGTACGCGCTGAACCAACTCTTCCTTGTCTTCCGCGGCCATAAGGTCTTTTGCCGAAACACCGGGCAAGCGGGGATTCCCTGTACCGCTTCTGTAATGCGTTGCGGGTAGTGCTGCAGGAAGACGATAAGGACATCCGCAAGGAAGGACTCAAACTGCGAGACAGAACTGACCAAGAACGCCTCAAATAGACCACTTGATGTGTAGTGGTCGTATATCTCTTTGAGTTCAGCGTCAGTCCGTCTTGCGAATTTCTTCCTGTCAATGGATGGCACGTAGTAACGTCGATCCGACTTTGATTTGCTGCCTTCATATCTCGCGCGAGCCTCCTCAAGCAGGGGTTGAGCTTGCTCTAGAAAGATGTGCGCGTTGTTCAACTCGCGGACGATCTTGTTCTGTAGGGAGTAAATTTTTCGAGCGAGCGCTTCGTTTGGCATATGAGGTCTAACGTTTGACGTAAGGGGCCGCCGTAGCGGCGAAGCCGCGAAGGGAACCCACAAGCGCAGCTTGTGGGCGGTGACTCTCGACGGAATTGTTAGGCAGCGGGGCATGAGCTTTGGGCGGAAACAGTGCTTTTAACTCAGAGAAATCATCTGCGGCCTTCGCTGCGATTTCGGACCACGCCCGCGCAAAAGCTGGACGGTTTAGATTTGTACGAATTCCATCTCGCCAAAACTCCCACGTTTCATCCGAGATTCGGCCTGTCTTGTGGAGAAACGCCTGCTCGTTGCACAGATCAAAGTAGTGGTACATCTCATCGAAGTGCGAGGCGTACTCTTGATTGTAAAACAGCGTGCAAAAGTGACCAGGTTTCCGGGGTGATCAGCGTCCAATTTTGACCACCCCGGGTGTGCCACACTTCCGCCTTTTAGGCGGAGGTCTACCCGGAGTGCTTTGCATGGAATCCATCGGCAAGATTCGTCGCCGACACCTCGTCAACGGCGAGAGCATCAGTGCCATCGCCCGATCTCTCAACCTTTCCCGCAACACCGTCAAGACATACCTCAACACTACCGCCGAACCCACCTACCAACGGCAACGTCAACCCAAACCGCAACTGGGTGCCTTTCAGGCAACACTGGAGCAGTGGCTTGAGCTCGACCACTCTCTGCCCAAAGCGCAGCGCCGTACGGCTCGCCGATTATTCGAATTCCTACAAGCTGAAGGCTATCGCGGGGCCTACGACAGCATCCAGCGCTATGTCCGGGCCTGGAATGCGAGTGCTACAAAGATCGTCAGAACACAGGCTTTTGTCCCGTTGTCATTCGCTCCTGGTGAAGTGGGTCAGTTCGACTGGAGCTACGAACATGTGGTGCTCGGTGGTGTTACCCAGACCATCAAACTAGCCCATTTCCGTCTGACCTACAGTCGGCAGATGTTTGTCGTTGCCTATCCGCGCGAGACCCGGGAGATGGTGTTCGATGCCCATCGCCGCGCCTTCGCTTTCTTCGGTGGGGTCCCGCACAAGATGGTCTACGACAACCTCAAGACCGTGGTGGAGACAGTGTTTGCTTAAGAAAGAGCGCCAGTTCAATCGCCGCTTTCTGGCGCTGGCGAATCATTACCTGTTTGAGCCGGTAGCCTGCACGCTTCAGGCTGGGAGAAGGGCCGGTCGAGAATCAGGTGGGCAATATCCGTGAATGGCTATTCACTCCGACGCCGCGCTTTGCTGACTTCAGCGGCTTGAACCAGTGGCTGGAACAGCGCTGTCGAGAACTGGCGGGACGACGTCATCCCACGCAAGAGGCCACCATTGCGGATGTACTGAAGGTGGAACGCCCTCATCTGCGACCGGTCACCATGCCGTTCGACGGTTACGTCGAACATCTGTTGCGCGTCTCCAGCACCTGTCTGGTCTCGGTGGATCGCAACCGTTATAGCGTCCCCGCCGAATGGGCTAAGCAAGGTCGTTTCGGTACGTATCAATGCTTAAGCACGATTCGTATCGTGGCCGATGGCCGGAGCTGGCCTGCCATGTTCGCCACTTTGGCCGGGACCAGATGGTCTGCGAGCCCGGCATTACCTGTCGATACTGGAGACGAAACCTGGTGCCCTCCGTCACGGGCGGCCATTCATCGAATGGGTCCTCCCTCCCGCTATCGAAGCGGTTCGTCAGCAGGCCCTTAAACAGCCCGGGGGAGATCGTGCCTTTGCCGAGCTACTGCTGGTGGCGCGTGAATCCGGCCCGGAGACGCTGGAAGTGGCCTGCCAACTGGCGCAGAAATATGGTAAGCCCAGCACGGCAATTGTACTGAACGAGTTACGGCGATTGACCCGCCCCCCTCGAGTGGCCGTGGTGGAGACACCCGACACATTGAGCCTCCGTGAGGAGCCGGTGGCGAATTGCGACCGCTACGATACCCTGCGGGAGGTGGCGCATGTCTGAGTCCTCCCATCTGGCCCGACTGCAAACACTGCGGTTGTACGGCATGGCCGAAGCATGGCGCGAATTGCAAGCAGAGGTTCACCGGCACCCCCTTTCGGGAGAGGCGCTGCTGCGACGATTGCTCGATGCAGAACAAGCCGACCGACAGGCACGCAGTCTGAGCTATCAACTCAAAGCAGCGCGCTTCCCGGTGCACCGTGACCTGAGCGGCATTGACTGGTCAGAGACCCCGCTGGAGTCAGCCCGTATCAAGCAACTGGCGAGTGGCAGCTATTTGGATACCGCGCACAACCTGATCCTGGTGGGAGGCACTGGAACCGGTAAAACCCACCGGCGACAGCCTTGGGTATTGCGGCCATTCATCAGGGCAAACGGGTGCGGTTCTACAATGCGGTAGACCCGGTGAACCAGTTGGAGAAAGAGAAACAGCAGGGTAAAACGGGACTGCTGGCACGCCAACTGGTACTGATGGATGCCGTGATTCTGGATGAGCTGGGCTACCTGCCATTCCCCGAATCGGGTGGGGCGTTGCTGTTTCACCTGATCAGTCAGTTGTATGAGAAGACTTCGCTGATCATCACGACCAATCTGAGTTTCGGGGAGTGGGTGAGCGTGTTTGGCGATGCCAAGATGACCACTGCGCTGCTGGATCGGGTGACGCACCACTGCGACATTCTGGAAACCGGAAATGACTCTTACCGGTTCAAGCAGAGGAGGAAAAACGGCTGATTTGCCTGGTCAAATTTGGACGCTGTTTGCTGGTCAAAATTCGACGCTGATTGACACCCGAAGGGCCTTTTGGCCCGAACATCGTCTATACGGTGACCTACACCACGCCGAGCGGCATCGAGCGCCGCATGGTTGAGGGTGATCATGTCGAGCTCGAGAACGGGATGGTGTTCAATGTCGGCAATACGGATAAGTCGTAGTTCGGATCTGCGGCGCCTTCAGGATGAGCGCTATGACGTCGAGCTCGTCCAAGGTGTGGCGGTTCACCTGCTCGTCCATAACGTTCCCTACGTTAACCGCGAGAAACGTGTCTGCTTTGGCACTCTGGTGTCGCCGATCATCGATCTCGATCCCTGTGGCGTCACACGCGGTCCATTGCAGAATCACCAGACATGGTGGATTGGCGAACAGCCTTGCTCACGTGATGGGGTTCCTATGGACAACATCGTATGCGAAAGCCAGACACGCGAGCTTGGTGACGGTATCACGATCAACTTTGGCTTCTCTCAAAAGCCATTGAACAACGTACCGTACGCGGACTACTACGCGAAGATGACGCGCTATATCGACATCATTTCTAATCCTGCTATGGCGCTCGACGAAACGGTGAGCCCACGTACTTGCCAGTTGATCCGGGATGAAGAAGGCGGGAGTGTATTCCGCTACGCCGATACGGCATCTACACGCTGCGGTATTGGAGCGGCTTCAGTAAAGCTGGCTATGGACAAGGTAGCTATCATCGGAGTCGGTGGAACAGGGGCGTACATCCTTGACTTGGTCGCTAAAACGCACGCTCGCGAAATCCATCTATTCGATGGTGATCAATTCAAACAGCATAACGCGTTCAGGGCCCCGGAGCGGCGATACCAGAAACATTGATGGCCAAGCCATACAAGGTCGAATACTTCGCCGACATCTATGGGGGCATGCGAGAGGGGGTCATCTCGCATCGGGATTACATTGCTGCCGATAACATCGACGATCTCGCTTACTTCGGGTTTGCATTTATATGCGTAGACGAGCCGCCAGCTTGCAAAGTTATCACCGATGGACTGTTACGCCTTGGTGTCCCGTTTATTGTCGTCGGCATGGACGTCCGTGCCGCGCCCAACGGCGAGCTGACAGGCCAGGTCAGCACAACCTTGGCGACCCGTGAAGTAAACGCGCACCTACCGCTCTATGTGTCGTCGGCGCAGGGGCAGGCAAACAATCTTTATGAGTCGGAGATTCAAGTCGCGGATCTCAACGCGCTAAACGCTACTCTGGCGGTCATCCGCTGGAAGAAATACTGCGGTTTCTATCGAGATGGCATCGAAGACGTGAATTCGACTTATGCCATCGATGTCCACGCTTTAACAAAAAATGGGCCGCGATGAAAACAGCCAGTATTAAACCTCAATTCGTCGAGTTCATTCCGTCGTCGCTGGATCAAGGTGTACTTTACGTCTCTGAGAAGTACAAGACGGCTACTCACCTGTGCGCATGTGGGTGCGGTACGAAGATCGTTACCCCGCTGCGCCCGACGGAGTGGACGCTGATCAAGCGGGGCAACTGTGTGTCACTCAGACCATCGATCGGAAACTGGAATTATCCTTGCCAAGCGCACTATTGGATCCGAGACAACAGGGTGGTTTGGGCGGGAACGATGACAAGGGAGGAGATCGATACTGGTAGGAAAATCGATCGTGTGCGCAAGGACAAATATTTTGGTGGGAAATTAACAAAACCGTCCGTGGTTGTTACTTCGGAACCATTGGGACCAAAAGCAGATGATGTTGGCTTAGCAGAGCGGCTTGTTGGCTGCGCTGAAGCGCTGGCTCAAGGGGCTCGGTTTCTAGTCGGTAGGTTCCACCAAATTCCCGGAGAAAAACCATGGCGATGGATTTCCCTCTTATTAATATTGACTCGGCGCTAAGCGCGCTGGCCGAGCACGAGATCACTGCCCAAGTTGTCGATGCGTACGTGTCCGCATACGCTTATAAGAACTTTGACAATATCCAGAAGAGGCTCCCCTTCGTGCTCGAACTATGTACGCATGAGCAGGCGACATGGCAAAAGCTCGTTGCTTTCGCACCTAATCGATACTGGAGCCGCTTAAGCAAAATCAGGGGGTTCTGGTGTTTGATGCGACGGTAGACTGTGGCTTTACACGGACCTATCGGTATCGGCCAAGGGCTTTATTCATGGTAAGCTGACGAGTCGATCTGGACCTTCCTTCGCGACGATAATGCACTATACGAGGTTTTGAATACGGTCAGCGCAAGGTGCATTTTTGACTCGTGGATCAAGCATAAGGATGCCGTTACGGATCTACCCACTGAGTTCGTTACAGGTAGATTGAACAATACCAGTGTGGAAAAAGCGGTCCTTTTCTCAAGGGGTGAAGGTTGCGTCGTTTGTGGGGCGCAAGCAACTTGCTACGCTGCAACTACCACAGGAACGAGCGCAGCTGCATTGCTCGTACAATTACCGGTGTGCAAAGAGCACTTGGAAACGGCAAAGGCGTATCCGACGATATTCGAATTCCTGGTATCACTTTTCCGACTGGAAGTCGATTGGACCGCAGTTCAGAAATGGGATGCTATCCCAGATGAGCTCATCCCGGTTGTTCATGAACTGGTAGCAGCGGACCTTGGCGCCTCTGTCGGGCAGGTTAAGAGAAGGCCACGTGGATGGGAACTGGAGATGCTACTCCCAACCGGGTGGCGATGGTTGCTGCGGCTCAACACATTCACGGATTTTTGCTACCTGCTTTTCGAGCCGGCCAAGAGAAGCCGGTCTATAAGGCGGATTCAGCACCGCACCATCCAGAGCTCAAGTTCTTCCCCAACCACGAGCATTCCCGCCCTGATCGCAAGTCGGACAGGGTATCACCCAGCTTTTTGTATGGCCATCCGCTATTTGACTTGAAGAGACTTAAGTCCGTAGGTGACTCACTTGGTGCGTAGAGGAGGCCGGGTGATGCGGAAGGATGGGGGGAGCCATCCGTATCCGGCCAACATAAGTAAAGTGGGCGGACACACGCTACACAGCATCGCTCCTTATTCAATCGAACCGAGAGGATGACCCTATGGAAAAAGCATGCCATCCGCACGACCCTCGCCGACTTATTGACGTTGAGGAGTACCGACATATCTTCGGGCGGCCTCGAATTGATACCCGTGGTCAGCGGCTTCAAGACGACCGTGAGCGAGCGAATTGTCCAGCCTGTAGGCAGAACCTGAACGATGTCGGTGGCACCACGCCCGGCACATTTGCCACGTTCTCGCATTTTCGAAATAGTGCGTATTGTCCACTCAAACAAATTCATGCTTACCCCATATCTCACGCTTCCGGACATCAGGCCAGAGCCGGAAGTCGCCACACGGTTGAGGCGAGCATTTCGGGCACATTGGCGTTGGCATTGGGCAGAAATCAACCGGTTGGTCACTTGGCTGTCCATCGAGGAGTTCCTGACGTTGCTCGCAGATGCGGACCAGCGTGATCTATGGGCATACTGCCGATTGCGTGAACTGGACATCCCCTATGTGCTTGTGACACGCGCTGATTTTGAGCCGACAAAAAGAAGGATGGTTCACCGGCTCGGCCAACTTGGCGACGCTTTTACTATTCCTCTGGGGTTAGAACGTTTGATGACTTGTGGATTCAACCACCAGCAGAGGTTCGCTTGCTCCGCGCGACCTTCCGCCCCAATGGCACACGAGGGGCGCGACCGAAGCAAGAGCACCTAATCGCAGCAGAGGAAAAAGACCGCTGTAACTTCTTGGTTGGTCCTGAACCCGTGTTAAACGAATTTGTAATCGCAAAAGTTGAGGCTTGGTTTGTAGCGCATCGATGGCCAGAAGCCGTGCAAGTGGCCTGACTTAGCCGCAAGCCGGTACCCACGCTAGGCCCACCTCCTGTGGCGACTGACTTTGTTCAGTGTCTTGGGAGGCAGGTTCTCCCCACGCGGAGGCTCGACAGACTTTAGTGTGAAGTTTGTTTCATTGAAAATCAATGGCTTACGTTAATTCTGTCCGACGAGCTTTATTTGCTCTAGTCAGGGTGGCGTTGTTTACGAACAATAAAGTTGGTGCGTAGACAATGACACCTTGTCACACCCAGTGACATTTGATTATAGCCCGGCAAGTTGAACCTGCCGGGCTGTTTTCATTTGATGGCATTGCCTGCTCAGATGGCCGCATGCCTAGGTGGCATATCGTTTCCGGCGCATGGATAGCAGGCGGTGTTATCTCTTCTTTGCCTGCGTCTGGCCATCTCTTTCTCAGTGTCTCGTGCCCCCGGTGCGACAATATGTCGCACGGTTAGACGCGACACTTTCTTTACACTCCTTTGCTGAAACGGCTCTGACGTTCAGGCAAAGGGTGTGGCGTTGTCACTCTGCATCTTTTCCATCGTGGTGAGCCGGACATAACAATTGCCGGGTACACCGGCCAGATTTCGTGCTCACTTGGAAAATGATGATGCAACAAAAACGCAAGACTGTCGTATTGGCCGTGGTTGGCGCTATGTCGGTGTATGCACAGACGGCATTTGCCGCAGATGAGACCAAAAATAGTGTGCAGGTGATGCCTGAAGTCGTTGTATCGGGAACCCGAATCAACGACGTCACTACGGGTACAAAGCAAGACAATAAACAGTTATCGGCTAAAAAAGCGCGCACCAGTGACAGCATGCAGTTGCTGGCCGATATTCCCGGTATCAGCAGCAAGGCGGCTGGCGGGGTTTCCAGCCTGCCAGTTTTGCACGGGTTGGCCGATGATCGCTTGCTGGTCAAAACGGATGGCATGAGCCTGATTTCATCGTGCCCTAATCACATGAATTCACCGCTGTCCTATATGGATGCGAGCAAGGTAGACAGCGTGCAGGTCTTGACCGGTACGGCTCCTGTCAGTGCTTAAGCGGCGATAATATCGGCGGCGTGATTGTTGCACGTAGCCATGTGCCATTGTTTGCCGAACCGGGGCAAATGCTTACCACCGGTGAGATCGGCGCGTTTTATCGTAGCAATGGCCATGCAACGGGGGCTAATGTTGACGCTACCCGGCTAGTGATCATTTCAGCCTGAACTATACCGGCTCCACCACCCGGGCCGACGATTATGATGCCGCCAGTGCCTTCAAGGCTTCCGGTCCGGCGGCGACCGGGCGTGGCTGGCTGGATGGCAAAACCGTTGGTTCCAGCGGCTATAAAACTGAAAATCACGAGATGACCTTTGCGTGGCGTGACAGTAGCCAGTTGCTGGAATTCAAGGCTGGTATTCAACGGACTCCTTATGAGGAGTTTCCGAATCAGCGCATGGACATGACGGACAACAGCAGCAACCAGGCCAGCCTGCATTATCTTGGGCAATTCGGCTGGGGCGATCTGGATGCCCGCATCTATAACCAGTATGTTCGTCACAGCATGAACTTTGGTGACGACAAGCAATTGGTTTACGGCATCTATAAAAATGGCATGCCGATGGAAACTTCCAGCCATACCTTAGGCGGCACGGTGACGGCCGATATCGCGCTGAGTGATCAACATCGGCTGAAAGTGGGTGGTGAGGTTGTCCAGTATCGCCTGGATGACTGGTGGCCAGCCGCTGGCGGCATGGGCGGAATGGGGCCGAATACGTTCTGGAATATCAACGATGGGACCAGAGACCGCTTCGATATTTTCTCGGAGTGGCAAGCGGACTGGACGCCGGAATGGCGCAGCACGCTTGGTGCCCGACTCAGCCAGATCAACATGAATGCGGCTGATGTCGCAGGCTATAACACGGGCATGATGTATGGGCCCGATGCCGCTGCCTTCAACGCCCGAGATCACCACAAGGTGGATCGCAACATCGATCTGAGTGCTGCCTTGCGTTATCTGCTAAGCTAATACCACACAGCAGTACGAGTTGGCCTATGCCCAGAAAACCCGTTCGCCCAACCTGTATGAGCGGTACAGCTGGTCATCTACGCCGATGGCGGCTGTCATGAACAACTTTGCCGGAGATGGTAATGGCTACGTGGGCAACGTAAACCTGAAACCTGAGGTCGCTCATACCATTAGCGCAAATGCGGCGCTGCATGCTGCCAATGAAACAGACTGGAGCGTGAAGTTCTCGCCGTATTACACGTATGTTGAGAACTATATTGATGCGGAACGATGCGGCACTGCTACAACTTGCGGCGGGTTAGCCAACCTGACAGCAACCAATAAATATGTGGTGCTGCAGTACGTCAACCAGAACGCCCAACTGTATGGTTTTGATTTGAGTGGTCAGTTGCGTCTGGCCAACCTGGCTAGCTGGGGCAAGTTTGATGCCACGGCCCAGATCAGCTATACCCGCGGCGAGAACCTGACGACTGGCGACAATCTCTACAACATCATGCCGCTGAATGCCAAGCTGGCGGTTGTGCAGACGCTGGGCAAATGGAGCAACACGGCCGAGCTGGTGGCCGTCCGCGCCAAAGATTTTGTCTCGGAAACGCGCAATGAGATCAAGACTCCGGGGTACAGCCTGTTTAACCTGCGCAGCCGTTATAGCTGGAAACAGGTGACGGTTGATGTTGGCGTCGATAATGTCTTCAACCGTTATTACGTGCAGCCGCTGGGTGGCGCCTACGTGGGGCAGGGCATTACGATGGGTATCAACAAAGTGCCTTGGGGCGTGGGTGTTCCGGGCCGGGCGCGGTCGTTCTATACCGCGGTTAGCTACAAGTTTTAACCCGCTTCTGGCATGACATGCCGGGCTTGCTTACCGGGGAACGTCCCGGATGAGCAAGCCCGGTTTTGTTGTTACTGTCTCAGCGGCACGAATCGGGCACGCTTGGTTGTTGGGGCGGGCAGGTGCACATGACGCGTACAGTCTGGATGCCTGCCCCAGTAGGCCAAGAAAAACCAGCACCATCACGCCAAAACTTGTCGTGTTGATGTGCCGTCTGGTGCTGCCAACGATCATGGCCCCACGCAAGGCATCGACCAGATAGGTGAGTGGCGTGAACACCGCGATGGTCCTTAGCCCGCCAGCTGGCCTGCACCAGTCCGTACACTGGCTAGGCCGTGGCGCTGCTCAACAGGCTGGCACGACGTTGGGTGGTGGATTGGAAGATCGAGTAGATCAATAGCCCCCAGATCGCCACCGTTGCCACGCAGAGTGGACGGAAGCTTTCCGTGTAATCCGAGCGGATCAGCCCCATCACGACAATCATGGTGCCCGCACCACGCGCGATAAGCGCGGACCGATCGGCTTCGCTCCGTTCCCCTTCATACAAGCTGCGGCCGAGCAACACGGTGAGCGGCAGAATCAATGCGCCGAAGTAATGCGTTTCGGAGATGGGCGGAATCAGCAGGCTCCGGGGCGAGGAAGGCGCTTAGCCAGCGCCAGCTCGTCGAAGCGTGATCTGGCGAATTGCGCCGCCCTGAGCATGGTTAGCAGCATGACGAGCGCGCAGCCTGCGACCAGATGTTTGCTGGTTGCCGGGCTTACGTTGGCCGAAAGGAAAAGGGCCTCCAGCGATTGGTTGCGCGGTTTTCTGGCATCCAGCAGTTGTTCATACAGTGGGGTGGCCACCGAGCGTTCGGTATTGGACATCATGGCTTACTTAGCCAACGACATCGACCCAGCGATCAATGTTGTGGAGGTTCTGGCTCCAGCCCAGAAACAGGCTGGGCACGATCAGGCTCATCAGCACCAGAGCGGCACCTGTGGCCATCAGTGTTTTCCACTGCCGCCGCCAGCAAAAATAAAGAATCAGGACGATGGGAAAGACCTTGATCAGGCTGGCGGCGGCCGGCTCATGCTTAACGGCCACCGGCCGTTTCTGGAAGTGGAAATAGAATGTTGCCACCATCAGGGCAAACATGAAGATCGAGGCCTGACCACGCTGTGCGCCTGCCACCAGCAATACGCACAATGAAATCAACGGCAGGCTGTAGAGCAGGGTTTTGTGCCGTTCTTGCAGCCGGGGCTTGAGTAACGCCATCGACATCAGGGACACGGCGGCGATGGATGCCACTTCCAGCAGATACCAGAGTAGAGCTCCCACGGCCAGCGGCAGCTGGGCAAAGGGAACCATCAGCAGGGCAAAAGCGGGTGGATAGACATATTTCCAGCCTCTGACATTTTGCGCGGAATAAAGATCGGAATGATCGAGTATCGCCTGCCCGGCAGCGGTATAAACGGTGTAGTCGGTGCGCTGTATGTCTGACCAGGCAATGCGGTAGATGCAGGAAAAACCGATGCCAATAATCAGCAGCGTTACAAAAGACAGTAAAACACGACGTGTTTTTGTCTGTGACATGCAGGATATTAATGTTGCCATGTTTTTTAATGGGCAATTAGCGAGATATTGATTCGCTTTTTTATAGCATGACTATTAACTGTATCGGTGGCTTTGTAACGCAACTCCAACATAACGGTTACTTATTGTCATGGATTATCTCTGTCCGCTGCCTTTTATGGCGTCATGTAACAATGCTGCTTCGTCACAACATTTATACCTTGCTGTTACAAAACATAAACATTCCTTTTTTATTTCCTGTGCTATTTTCTTTCGTTAATTATTTTTATGCTTTTTTAATTTCCTGACGTAGTTTTTCGGCCAACCTTATTGGTGCGTCAGGGCGCTTGCATAGTCGTTGAAGTTTATTTTTCAGGTTGTGTGGCAGTATTCATTCAAAAAGCGATCAGCATGTCTTCAGAACAGCCTCACGGCCAGTCTCAGTTTTCCACCGAATCATCAAATCGTAGCGATGTGCCCTCTCCCTTGAACAAGCTAAAGCAGCGTCTGGATTATTACCTGCAGTTGCTGGGCATGCGCGGCAAGGGGCTGGTGTTGCTGGGCTGGATTATTGCCATTACCGGGTGAGCGCCGGTATTTACAAGGTGCAGCCGGATGAGCAGGGCGTGGTCATCCGCTTGGGTAAATGGGTGGATACCACCGGGGCGGGGTTGCACTATCACCTGCCATGGCCGCTGGAAACGGTGATCTTGCCCAAGGTGACCCAGATTAATCAGATTCGCCCGGCCAATTCCTACGATGGTGCGCCCACCAGTTCGCCCGATTCACGTGAAAAACAGATGCTGACCGGCGATGAAAACATTGTCGAAGCGGACTGCGCGGTGTTTTGGCGGATCAAGGATGCGGGGCAATTCCTGTTCAAGGTCAATAATCCGGAAACCTCGTTGCGCATTGCCTCGGAAAGTGCATTGCGCGAGGTGGTGTCGCGTACGCCGATTCAGGCGGTGATGTCCAACCATCGGCAACAGGTGGCGGATGAAACCCGCAATCTGCTACAGCAGCGGCTGGATCAGGCGCAAACCGGCATTCTGGTGACGCAAGTGCAGTTGCAGCGTGTCGATCCGCCTTCTGCCGTGATTGATGCATTCAACGACGTGCAACGCGCCCGGGCCGATCAGGAGCGGGCCCGGAACGAGGCGCAAGCCTACAGCAATGACATTTTGCCGAAGGCGCGTGGCGAGGCGACGCGTATCCAGCAAGAAGCCGAGGCCTACAAGAGCCGGTGGTGAATCTGGCGCAGGGTGAGGCGAAACGTTTCGACTCGGTGTACCAGAGCTATGCCCGGCAGCCAAGGATGTCACCGCGTGGCGTCTGTATCTGGAAAGCATGGATGAGGTGCTGAAGAAGGCCAGCAAAGTGATGATTGTGGATTCTTCCGGCAAGGGCATGAGCGGCGTGGTGCCTTATCTGCCGTTGCAGGACAAGGCCAAGCAGGCGGGCAAGGAGGGGCGCTAAATGGAAAAGCGTTGGCACGGTTTGGGGCTGCTGGCCGGTGTGGCGGCAATCTGGGGGCTTTCTTCCACCCTCTATACCTTATCGGAAGGGCAAAAGGCGCTGATTATCCGTTTGGGTGCGCCGATTGATGTCGATGCCCAGCCCGGGCTGAAGTTCAAGATGCCGCTGGTGGATAGCCTGCAGTTTTACGATACCCGGCTGCAAACGCTGGCGCCGCCGCCGGAGCAAGTGATTCTGGGCGATGAAAAGCGGCTGGAAGTGGAAACCTATACGCGTTACCGCATTGCCAACCCCTTGCGTTTTTATCAGGCCTTACGGACGGAAGAGCAGGCCAAGCTGCAACTGGGGCAACTGGTGAGTACCTCGTTGAGACGCGAACTGGGTAAGGTGATGCTCAAGTCGCTGCTGTCGGAAGAGCGCAGCCGGATTGTGGAGCAAATCCAGTCCGAGGTGATGGAACGCGCCCGGCCACTGGGCATTGAGGTGACCGAGGTCCGTTTGCACCGTGCCGACTTGCCGCTGGAGACCAGTCAGGCCATTTATGACCGCATGAAGTCGTCGCGCCAGCAGGAGGCCAAGGAGCTGCGGGCGCAGGGGGTGCAGTGGGCGCAGGAAATCCAGTCCAAGGCGGAGGCGGAACGCACGGTGATTCTGTCGGAAGCGCAGCGGCAAAGTGCCATTATCCGGGGTGAGGGTGATGCCGCCGCCAACCAGATTCTGGCCCATGCCTTCAGCAAGGACCCGAAGTTCTACAAGTTTTATCGCTCATTGCAGTCTTATCGGCAATCGTTGGCCGAATCGGCGCCAACGCTGGTGTTGTCACCCGATTCCGCACTGTTACACGACTTCAGGACAGGGTGGCTGGGAGCCAAGCGTTGACCTCGCTGCCGCGGCCGGTGGATAGCCTGTGGCGCTCGTCATGGGCGCTGCAGCTGAAACGCTTTGCCGCTGCCTTGGGCCCCGGTGTCGTGGTCATGTTGGCCGATACCGATGCTCGGCAGCGTCATCACCGCCTCGCAAAGTGGCGCGCAATGGGGCTATCGGCTGCTGTTTTTGCAGTTTCTCATCATCCCGCTGTTATTCATTGTGCAGGAACTGACGGTGCGGCTGGCGCTGGCAACCGGCAAGGGCTACAGCGAGCTGATCCTGTTGCGCTGCGGACGCTATTGGGCGCGCCTGTCCACGCTGGCACTGGTGGTTAGCTGTTTTGGTGCGCTGCTGACGCAGATGAGCGGGCTGGCGTCGGGCAGCTGTTTGGCGTGCCGGTATGGATGACCGTCAGCCTGCTGGCGGGTGCGCTGTTTCTGATGATTTGTAGCGGCAGCTATCAATCGGTGGAGCGTATTGCGCTGATTCTTGGCGTTTTTGAACTGGCGTTTCTGGCGGTAGCGTGGCGAGCCCATCCTGATACGCGGCAGATGTTCGGCCAACTTCAGCAGATTCCGTGGTCCAACGCCGACTATCTGTATCTGCTGGCGGCCAATCTGGGCACCAGCGTGATGCCGTGGACGGTGTTCTATCAGCAGTCGGCGCTGATCGACAAAGGGCTGGATCTGACCGATCTGAAATCGGCCCGGATCGATACCTTGCTGGGTGCGGTGTTGTGTCAGGTCATTACCGTGGCGGTGCTGATTGCCGCCGCGGCGGCGTTTGCCGCGCATGGTCGCGGCGTGTCGTTGCAGAGTATTCCGCAAATTGCCGCCGCGTTTACCGCCGTGCTGGGCGCCGATACCGGGCGCATGCTGTTTGCGCTGGCACTGAGTGGCGGCGCGTTGGTGGCCACCATCGTGGTCTGTCTGTCTTCGGCCTGGCGCTGGGAGAGGCCGCTAGCCAAGCGCCATTCGCTTGAACTGCAGCCACGGGAAGCGCCGTGGTTCTACGGCGCGTTCGGCATGATGTTGCTGCTCAGTGGCGTCGTGGTGGCCAGCGGTATCAATCTGGTCCGGCTGTCCATCGCCACGGCGGTGCTCAACGCCATGATGCTGCCGCTGGTGCTGGGCTTCCTGTTCTGGCTGGCTTGTCGCGAGTTGCCGGAAGCTCATCGTCTGAAAAACAGCTATCTTAGGCGTGGTGGCCACGCTGTTTTTGCTGACGGCCAGCATCGGCGTGTATGCCGGTGTTGCCGGGGCGTTCAATTAGCCGATTTTTACAGGGATACTGCCGATGGAGTTGGACAGCCTTACCCATTCGCTGGGCATGGGGATACAGGTCTTCTTTCTGGATCTGATCCTGAGTGGTGA
This sequence comes from Paludibacterium denitrificans, assembly GCF_009707705.1. GTDB lineage: Bacteria > Pseudomonadota > Gammaproteobacteria > Burkholderiales > Chromobacteriaceae > Paludibacterium_A > Paludibacterium_A denitrificans. The sequence continues at coordinate 1,717,879 of NZ_WLYX01000001.1, forward strand.
CAATGCGCTGGTCATTGCCATGGCCTGCCGCGCGTTGCCGCGGCACCTGATGAAAAAGGCCATGATTCTGGGCACCGGTTTTGCCATTGTGTTGCGCATCATGCTGACCACGATGGTGGGTACCTTGATGCAGGTGGCGTTCGTCAAGCTGATGGGCGCGGCGCTGCTGTTGAGCATTGCCATCAAACTGATTCTTGGCGATGACGAGGAGGCCAAGACCGAGTATGCCGCGGCCGATCAGCTGTGGTCTGCTGTCATGGTGGTGGTGATGGCTGATCTGGTGTTGAGCCCGGATAACGTGGTCGCGCTGGCGGCCGCGGCGCAAGGCAGCGTGCTGTTTCTGGTGCTGGGCCTGCTCTGCAGCGTGCCGCTATTGATGTATGGCAGCTTTTTCATCACCCGCTTGCTGGATAACTACCCGATTCTCATCCCGGCCGGGGGCGCCATGCTCGGCTGGATTGCCGGGCAGGTGGCGGTGACTGACCCGCTGATTGCCGACTGGATCAATACCCAGTCCCCGGCCTTGACCGTGGTCATCCCGGCCTTGTGCGTGCTGTTTGTGCTGGGCGAGAGCCGCATTATGCAGCAGACGCGGGTAGGGTTGGCCGAACCGCCCGCGCTGGGATGGTTTGACGGAATCGTGTCGCGGCTGTCACGTCTGGGAACGGCGGAGAACGAGGTTGCCAGCCAGCCGGTGCTGGTATCGGAGGCCGCCAGCGCGTCCATCGAGCCGAGCCTGCCAGCGCTGGCTGTGGCATTGCCGCTGGCCTCCCCCGCACTGGTGCCGTCTGGTGATCAGCCGTCGGAGGTGCCGCCGTCTGTCGCCGAGCCTGTTGCGCGGCCGCGTCGGGAGCTGCGGCAGAACTCGCCGGAACTGGTGTTCCTGTTGCGGATCGTGGTGGGGCTGGCGGTCGTTGTTGGCGTGTGTGTGCTCGGCTGGCTGGTTTATCATCTGATCAGCCGGGGCTTTTTGCCGACGCCAACACATCCGCACCGGCGTAATCACTAACGGGCGGTGCTTAAGCCGTGGCGCTGTGCCGATACCGCTGAACGATTTAACTCTTACCTGACGAACCTGTATGGACTTCTTGCAAATTCTGGTCTTGGCGATTGTCCAAGGCGTAGCCGAGCTGCTGCCGGTTTCCAGCTCCGCCCATGTCATCGTGGCCGAAAAATTGATGGGCCTTGACCCCACCTCCCCGCAAATGACCTTGCTGCTGGTGATGCTGCATACCGGCACCATGTTTGCCGTGATTGCCTATTTCTGGGCGTCGTGGCGTAAAACCTACTTCGCGTCGACGCAGGCGTTCCGGCGCAATGCGCGCTATGTGGTGATGGCCACCGCCGTGACCGGCGTGGTGGGGCTGTCGCTGATGCAGGTCATCAAACATGTGGTGATGGGTAATGCGTCCTCGTTTGAAATTGAACAGCTGTTTGGCAATTCCAGGCTGATGGCGGCGGCGCTGGCGGCGGCGGGTGTGCTGATTATCGTGTCTTCGCGGCTGAAGCCGGATGGCCACGATGTCGCGGCCAAAAGTGCGCTGTGGATTGGCGCGGTGCAGGGGCTGTGCCTGCCGTTTCGCGGCTTTTCCCGTTCCGGCGCGACCATTTCCACCGGGCTGGCATTAGGGGTTTCGCGCCGCAATGCCGAAGAATTCAGCTTTGCGCTGGCCGTGGTGCTGACTCCGGCGGTGATCGTCAAGGAAGTCTGGCGGCTATACAAGGCACAAGCGGCCAGCACGCCGATGCACGCTGGCGAGCTGGTTCATCTGTTGACTCCCGGCCTGATCGGCATGGTATTGAGTTTTGTCGCCGGGCTGCTTGCCTTGCGCTGGTTGTCCCGCTGGCTGGAGCAGGGCCGCTGGCACCTGTTTGGCGGCTATTGCCTGCTGGCCTCGCTGGTGGTGCTTTGGGTGTAAAGCGCCAGCGTATGGTTTGCACCGATGAAAAAGAGGCCCGTCCGGGCCTCTTGTCATGTGTACGGCTACGGCCTGTGCTCAGGCGCGTTCGTACCACGGTTTGCTGGCATTGACGAGGCGTACCACCAGCAACATCACCGGCACTTCGATCAGCACGCCCACTACCGTAGCCAATGCCGCGCCGGACTGGAAACCAAACAGGCTGATGGCCGCGGCGACAGCCAATTCAAAGAAGTTGGAAGCGCCGATCAAGGCCGAAGGGCAGGCAACATTGTGTTTCTCGCCCAGCGCCCGGTTCAGACCATAGGCCAGCGCCGAGTTGAACAGCACTTGGATCAGAATCGGCACGGCAAGCAAGGCGATGACCAGCGGTTGCTGCAGGATGGCTTGGCCCTGAAAGGCAAACAGCAACACCAGTGTGGCGAGTAGCGCGCTGATCGACCACGGGCCGATTCTGGCCATGGCGGCGTCAAACGTCGCCCGGCCCTTGGCCAGCAGGGCGCGGCGCCAGAGCTGGGCCAGCAGCACCGGGATGATGATATACAGCACGACCGACGTCACCAGCGTGGCCCACGGCACGCTGATTGCGGAAATGCCGAGCAGCAGGCCCACCAGCGGGGCGAAAGCCACCACCATGATGCCGTCGTTGAGTGCCACCTGCGACAGGGTAAACAGCGGATCGCCGCCAGTCAGACGGCTCCAGACAAACACCATGGCGGTGCAGGGCGCAGCTGCCAGAAGAATCAGCCCGGCGATGTAGCTGTCCAGTTGTGCCGCAGGCAGCAGCGGGGCAAACAGATGGCGGATGAACAGCCAGCCCAGCAAGGCCATGGAAAAGGGTTTGACCAGCCAGTTGACGAACAGGGTCACGCCGATGCCGCGCAGGTGTTGGCGTACCTCATGCAGGGCGGAGAAATCCACCTTCACCAGCATCGGAATGATCATTACCCAGATCAGCAGGCCAACCGGCAGGTTCACCTTGGCCACTTCCAGTTGGCCGATGGCTTGAAATAATTGCGGCAGCCATTGCCCCGGGGCAATCCCGGCGACGATGCAGATTGCCACCCGTGCACTCAGATAGCGTTCGAAGAAGCTCATCGAGGCGCTGGCGGCCCGTTTGGCGGTGACTTCACATTGGGCAGACATGAATAAGCGGTTTCCTGAGAGTTAGTGGGAGGCGGTAAGCCATGGCGCGGCAGATGGGTGGAACATGCGGTGGCAGCGAGGCCGCCACCGCCGTTGCGGGCGCTATGGCTGTATGGCCATCATGCCTGATCGCCGCTTACCAGCTGGCGCAGGCGCTCCACGCCGACAGGCTCTTCGCGCAGCAACGGTACCACTGCGTAGCGCTGGGCATGCTGGCTGGCCACTGCCTCGATTTCCTTGCGTTCGTTGCGCGCCCGGCGGCGCAGCAACGGCGAGTGCACGGTGGTGGCGGCCACGCTATTGTTGATGACCCGTGCCCATGGCTCGATCTTAGGCGCGGCGCAGATCGGCCTGCAAATTGGCGGCTTCCAGCACCGGCGTGGTTTCGGCCAACGTAACCAGCAGCACCTTGGTCTGTTTCGGGTCCTGCAACTGCATCATCGGCGTAACGTAGTGCACGTTGCTGGCCCCCATCTGGCGCGTGATCTCGCGGTGATAGGCGCCGGTGGCATCGAGCAGCAGCAGGGTATGGCCGGTGGGAGCGGTATCCATGACCACAAACTTCTTTTTGAGCTTCGCGGATCACGCGTGAGAAGGCCTGAAATACGGCGATTTCCTCGGTGCAGGGCGAACGCAGGTCCTCCTCCAGCAGCGCGCGGCCCTGGTCATCGAGTGCCGCGCCCTTGGTGGCGAGCACATGCTGGCGGTAACGCTCGGTTTCCGCATGCGGATCGATGCGGCTGACGGTCAGGTTGGCGAGCGAACCATTCAGCGTTTCCGTCAGGTGCGCAGCCGGATCGGAGGTGGTGAGGTGCACCGGCAGGCCGCGGTGAGCCAGTTCCACTGCCACCGCGGCGGCCATGGTAGTTTTGCCCACGCCGCCTTTGCCCATCAGCATCACCAGCCCGTGGCCGTCTGCCGCGATGTCATCCACCAGCGCCGACAGGCTGGGGACGTGCAGCGCCGCTGGCTCGTCCGCCGGGTCGGCATCGCTGGCGGTGCTGTCGTTCAACAACTGCCGCAGCGCGTCCAGTCCGACCAGATTGAAGGCCTTGAGTGCCAACTGGTCACAGGGGAGTGGTTGGAGGGCTGCGGGAATGTCGGCCAACGCGGCTTGCTCGCGCGCGGCGATGGCGGCGGCCAGTGCATCCTGCCCGGCTTCTTCGGCGGGCAGCACGCCATTGATGATCAGATATTGCTGCGACAGGCCAATGGCGGCCAGTTCCTCGTGGGTGCGGGCCACTTCACGCAGCGTGGCCGCTTGGGCGCGCGCTACCAGAATCAGCCGCGTGCGCTGTGGGTCGGCCAACGATTCGACCGCCGCCTTGTATTGGCTGCGCTGTTTTTCCAGTGCTGCGAGCGGGCCCAAGCAGGACGCATCGCCTTTGCCTTCTTCCAGAAAACCACTCCACGCGCCGGGCAATTGCAGCAAGCGGATGGTGTGCCCGGTGGGGGCCGTATCGAAAATGATGTGGTCGTACTCGCGAGTCAGCGCCGAGTCGGTCAGCAAGGCAGTGAACTCGTCAAACGCGGCAATTTCCGTGGTGCAGGCACCAGACAACTGTTCCTCGATACCCTTGACCACGGTTTCCGGCAATACGCCGCGCACCGGCCCGACGATGCGGTCGCGATAGGCTTGTGCCGCCGCCTGCGGGTCGATTTCCAGCGCGGCCAGATGCTCGACGGCCGGGATGGCGGTGATCTGATTGCCGATGCGGATGCCAAATACCTGTCCTACATTGGAGGCCGGGTCGGTACTGACCAGCAGCACGCGTTGGCTTCGGCCAACTGGATGGCGGTGGCGCAGGCAATCGAGGTTTTGCCGACGCCACCTTTGCCGGTGAAGAACAGAAAGCGTGGTGGGCGGTCGAGAAAGTGCAGCATGAGCGAGGCTCCCGGTTGGGGTTAGCAGCAATGACTACCAGAACAACATCCGCCCTCGGCGGGTTTTTCCGTCACGGCAAACTGGCTGATTGCCTACCAGCGCGCCAATTCGGCCCGACGCGGATAGCGGCTTAAGCCAGCGCCACGGCACCGTCCAGCAGAATCAACGGCAGGGCGTCCGGCCCGCTGCGCTCGAGAAATGCCTTGACCACGGGCTGCTCGGCAAAGACCAATGGCTGCTGCGCCAGATTGAAGCGTTCGATCTGCGCGCCGTGTTGGGTGGCCCAGGGCGACATCGGCGGCAAAGGTGACCAACGCCCTGGTCCACCTCGGTACCGCAGACGCCGCTGCTGCAGCATAGTGCCGGGTCAAAAACCTGAATCGTTGTCATGGCAGGATTCCTTTAGGCGGTAAGAGTGGCAATCTGGTCCATGGCCGCTTTCAGGGCGGCCTTATCATGTTGCAGCGTATCCAGCGGCAAGGCCAGAAACGCTTCGATGCGCGCACGCAGGGTGCGGTAGGCACTCAGGAAGGCCGCATCGATTTGTTCATCGCTGCCGCTGGCGTGTGCCGGGTCATCCACGCCCCAGTGGCTGCGCAGTACCGGCCCAGATAGGCCGGGCAGGTTTCGCTTACCGCGTTGGCGCACACGGTGATGACGATATCCGGCGTGGCTTACAGGTTGTCCCACGATTTGCTGTGATAGCCGGTGGTGGCGATGCCTTCGCGCGCCAGCAGTGCCAGCGAGCGCGGATGTACGTAGCCCGCTGCTGGCTGCTGACCGCTCATGGCGTGCCAATTGGCCGGTGCCGGGTGGTTGAAGGTGGCTTCGGCCAGAATGGAGCGGCACGAGTTACCGGTACACAAAAAAGGATGTTCATGCGTTCAGCCCTCGGTGGTGGATGGCAGCGGTGGCAGTAGTGCCGGGGCACAGCAGGAGGCGGCGCGTAGCTCGGCACAGTGCTCGGGGTGTCCGGCGCAGCATTCCTCGGTCAGGTAGGCGATCAGCTCCAGCATCAGGCTCAGGTTGGCGCGGTAGCGCTGGAAGCGGCCTTCCTGCTGGACGGTGATCAGCCCGGCATGCAGCATGCCTTTGAGATGGAACGACAGGTTATTGGCCGGTAGCGCCAGGTGCTGGCGATCTGTCCGGCGACCATGCCTTCCAGCCCGCATTTGACCAGCAGGCGATAGATGTCCAGCCGGATGGGCGAGGACAGCGATTCAAAAATTTGCGTGGCGCTTTGCTTTTCCATATTTCAACTATACAAGTTTTATTGAAATGATGTCCAGCAGACGGCTCCGGCGCGTGATGCGTTGCGAGTAGCCCCGCCGTCAGACGCGGTTATTGCCCGTCGTAGCGCTGCTGCGCTTGCAATACGGCTTCGATATGTTGTTCCGCCCAGTCGGTCAGCGTATTGAGGGTTTCGGCCAACGTTTGCCCCAACGGCGTCATCGCATACTCGACGGAAATCGGCGTGCTGGCCAAGACGGTGCGGGTGATGAGTCCATCACGTTCCAGCCGTTTCAGGGTTTGTGACAGGACTTTTTGCGATAGCCCTTCGATACGGCGCAGCAGCGCATTAAAGCGCATCGGCTGCTCGGTCAGTATTCCCAGAATCAGCACGGTCCATTTGTCGGCGATGCGGTCGAGCACAAAGCGCGTGGGGCATTGTTTGCAGTAGGGGTTCCGAGCCAGCTTACTGGCATCCGGCGCGGTCTGCTCGGGCATGGTGGTTTCCTGCGGGTAACTTGGTGACATTGGAGTGCGTTCTTTACGCCTGCGGCAGGCTTTGCTAAAAAGGTATCTGTTGGATACGTAGTATCTTTTTAACACCAAAAGATGGCTGATACCAAACCGGGCGTGGGCTTACCTGCCGCGCGTGGCACTATCTTGATTTCAACCCGAAAGAGAGCAAACCATGACGTCGATTGCTATCGTGTATTTCAGCGGCTATGGCCATACCACCAAACAGGCGGAAGCCGTGCAGGCGCGGCCGCCGTGGCCGATACGCAGGTGAAGCTGTACCCGATTGATGCCAACGGTGATTTGCCGGAAGGCGCGCTGGAGGAAATCGGCGCGGCGGATGCCATCATTTACGGCAGCCCCACCTACATGGGTGGCCCGGCCCGGCAGTTCAAGAAGTTTGCCGATGCCAGCTCCAAGGCCTGGTTTACCCAAGCCCGGAAAGACAAGATCGCCGCCGGTTTCACCAACTCCGCCTCGGTCAATGGCGACAAGTTTGCCACCATCGAATACTTCTGGACCCTGTCGCAGCAGCATGGCCAGATCTGGGTGGGCACCGGGCTGTTGCCGTCCAATACCAAGGCCCATGGCCCGGCAGACATCAACTGGACTGCCGGTTTTGGCGGGCTGCTGGCCGTGTCGCCGTCCGATGCGTCGCCGGACGAAGCGCCGCGAGATGGCGATCTGGCCACGGCCAAGCTGTTCGGCCAACGTCTGGCCGAAGTGACGGCACGTTTTAAGCGCTAAACCTGCGGGTTAACGCTGGATAAAACATCGCCCCCGACGGTCAGGCCGTGCGGGGGCGATGGTGTTTTTGGGGTTGGCCGAACAGCGTTTAGTTGGCGATCAGCTGTTGCAGCAGGCGCTGCACTTCGCCATTCATGTCGGTGGCGTTGGGATGGAAGGTAAACACCGGGGCTTCGGCCAACCCGGGGTAGAGCTGGCCGTTGCTGCGGCGATAGGCCGGGTCGTAGTGTTGCTCGATCAGTTCGCGGAACAGCGTCGCCTTGTCCTGCTGGTCGATCAGCTGATGCCAGCGCTGGATGGTCTGGCGGCCGAGCAGCTCGGTCAGCCGTGTCAATTGCGCCTTGAACGCCTGTGGCTGTTCCAGCAATTCGGCATAGTCTTCGCACAGGAAGGCAACACGTTCATCCATATTCACCTGTACGCGCACGCCATCGGCGGCATGCAAGGCGTCCATCAGGGCAGCGGGCAGATGAACCAGTCCGATGCGCTTGCTTTCCGACTCGACAAACACCGGGCGGGCCGGGTCCAGTTGCGCCAGCCGGTGTGCCAGTTGCGTATCAAACCATTTCTGGCTGGGCTGCGGCTGGCCCGGCACCGCACCCAGCAGCGAGCCGCGGTGATTGGCCAGCGCTTCCGTGTCCAGCACCTGTGCCCCGCTGGCAGCCAGAGCGTGCAGCAGCCGCGTTTTGCCGCTGCCGGTCAGGCCGCTGATCACGCAGTAGCGGTAGCGCCCGGGCAGGGTGTCCAGATCGGCCAGCACCTGATGACGCCACGCCTTGTAGCCGCCATCGAGCTGGTAGGCTTTCCAGCCGATCAGCCGCAGCCAGCTGGTCATCGACCCGGAACGCTTGCCGCCGCGCCAGCAGTAAATCAGCGGTTTCCAGTCTTTGGGCTGGTCGGCAAACAGCGTTTCCAGATGGTGGGCGATGTTTTTCGCTACCAGCGCGGCCCCCACCTTGGTGGCTTCAAACGGCGATACCTGTTTGTACATGGTGCCGACCAGTACCCGTTCCTCGTTACTCAGCACGGGAGCGTTGATGGCACCGGGGATGTGGTCTTCGGCAAATTCCAGCGGCGTGCGCACGTCGATAATGCTGGAAAACTGGTCAAGATCAGCCAGCGTGGCGATCGTTGACGCGGCAGGGTTTTTCATCGGACAACCTGAGGGTGATAATGGTAACTTTGCCGGAACTGCAAGGAGCAAGCATGGAACCGATTCGTTTGACGCAATTATCCCACGGTGGGGGATGCGGCTGCAAAATATCCCCGGCGATTCTGGCGCAGATGCTGAAAACCCTGCCGCAAGCGGCCTTGTTTCCCGATTTGCTGGTGGGCACGGAAACCGCCGACGATGCCGCCGTGTATCGGTTGAATGACCAGCAGGCGCTGGTGGCGACCACTGACTTTTTCATGCCGATTGTCGATGACCCTTACGACTTTGGCCGCATTGCCGCCACCAACGCCATCTCCGATGTGTATGCCATGGGCGGCACGCCGATTCTGGCGCTGGCCATTGTCGGCATGCCGATCAACACCCTGCCGGTAGAAGCGATCCAGCAAATCATGGCCGGTGGCGCCAGCGTGTGCGCGCAAGCCGGGATTCCGCTGGCTGGTGGCCACTCCATCGACTCGCCGGAACCGATTTATGGTCTGGTGGCGCTGGGGCTGGTGCACCCGGACAAAGTACGGCGCAACAGCGCGGCACAGGCGGGCGATGTGCTGATTCTGGGCAAACCGCTGGGCGTGGGGATTCTTGGCAGCGCCATGAAGGCCGGACTGCTGGACGAAGCCGGTTATCGCCAGCTGATCGATACCACCACCCAGCTCAACCGTGTCGGCAGCACCCTGTCCGACTTGCCCGGTGTGCACGCCATTACCGATGTCACCGGGTTTGGCCTGCTCGGCCACTTGCTGGAAGTGTGCCGCGGCGCCGGGCTTGACCGCCCACCTGCAAGCAGGTGATGTGCCGCTGCTCAGTGCCGCCGAAGGATTTGCCCGTCAGGGGATCGGCCCGGGGGCGATTGGCCGCAATCTGGCCAGCTATGGCGAACAGGTCAGCTTTGACGAGGCCGTGCCGGACTGGCTGCGTCGCATGATGGTGGATGCGCAGACCAGCGGTGGCTTGCTGGTGTCGGCAGCCGCTGACGAGGCCGACGCGGTGCTGGCTCAGTTCCACGCTGCCGGTTTTGGCGCGGCGCGCGTCATTGGCCATCTGGCCGAGGGTGCCCCACGGGTAGTGGTCAACGCCTGAGCCGGGCAACAGGTTTGGTGGTAAATGGACAAGGCCGTTCCTGTCGGGAACGGCCTTGTTGCGTTGGCGCTGGCTACGACGCCTGACGCCCGGCGCGTAGGCCCGCCAGCCACTTCACGCCTTCATAGGCCAGCAGGCAGAGCACGCCGCTGGCCAGCGCCAGCAGCATGTGCGGCCAGCTTGGCACATGAAAACGGAACAGCTGTGCCAGCCACGGCCAGCGCGTCACCAGCAACAGGAAGGCGCCGGTGCCCAGCAGGATGGTCCAGCCGGTGCGCGACAGCCCGGCCAGCCCGGCCAGCGGCCCGACCCGCGTGGAGCGGCAGCTGACGATGAGGATGGCGTTGGCGACGATCAGTAGCACAAACGCCAGCGCGCGCGCTTCGCCTTCGGCCAACCCTTGCGCCAGCATGCCGAAATAACCGATGCCCACCAGCAGCGTGGTGATCAGCCCTTGCAGCAGGCTTAACAGCACGTTGCCGCCGGACAGCAGGTGTTCACTGCGCCGCCGCGGCGGTTGTTGCATGACGCGATCCGGGGCTTCGGCCTCGAACACGATGGAGCAGGCCGGGTCGATGACCAGTTCGAGAAAGGCAATGTGGATCGGGGCCAGCACCAGCGGCAGGCCGAATAGCAATGGCAGGATGGACAGCCCGACGATGGGCAGGTGCACCGCCAGCGTGTAGATCATGGCCTGACGCAGGTTGGCGAAAATGCGCCGCCCCGGCGGATGGCGGCGACGATGGTGGTGAAATCGTCCGAGAGCAAGACCAGCGAGGCGGCCTCGCGTGCCACGTCGGTGCCGCGCTTGCCCATGGCGATGCCGATATGCGCCGCCTTGAGCGCCGGGGCATCGTTGACGCCATCACCGGTCATGGCCACCACTTCGCCGTTGGCCTTCATCGCTTCGACAATCGCCAGTTTCTGCTGCGGCGTGACGCGGGCAAAAATGCTTACCTCGCGCAGTTTTTCGGCCAACCTTGCGGCGGGCAGGGCGCCCAGCTCGGCGCCGGTCAGCAGGTGCTGATGGGGCAGAGGCGGCGCGGGCGATGGCGCGGGCGGTACGCGGGTGGTCGCCGGTAATCATCACGGTGCGGATGCCAGCCTGATGGCATTCGTCAATCGCTCAGCGGCACTTCGCGCCGTAACGGATCGGCCAACCCGATCAGCCCGACCCATTCAAAATCGAAATCGTGTTGCAGGCTGGGGGCGCTGTCGCCGCTGTAGCGCGCTTTGGCCACCGCCAGCACGCGCAGGCCGTCGTCGGCCAGTTGTTCTGCCTGCTGGCTGACACGCGCGCTGTCGGCGGCGCTCAGGTGGCACAGGTCGGCGATGGCTTCCGGCGCGCCTTTGGCCGCGACCACCCGGTGTGCCGCTGGCGTGCCATCCCAGACGTGCGACATGGCCAACAGCTCAGGCGACAGTTCGTACTCCCACACCAGACTCCAGTCCGGGTGCAGGTGTTCGGTATTGGCCAGATACTGGCTTAAGCGAAGCGGTGGAAAGCCTGTTCCATCGGGTCGTGCGGGTCGATTTCGCTGGCCAGCACCGCGTACTCCATCAACTCGTGATAAGGCTCCGGCAGGTCCTGGCGCGCCTCGTCCAGCGTGTTGATCTGTAAACGCTGCTCACCGGCCACCAGCGCAGCAATTTCCATGCGGTTTTGCGTCAGCGTGCCGGTCTTGTCGACGCACAGCACGGTGGTTTGCCCCAGCGTTTCGATCACGTTCAGCCGCCGTGTCAGCACCTGCTGGCGGGCGATGCGGCGCGCGCCCAGCGCCAGAAACACGATGAGGATGACTGGAAACTCCTGCGGCAGCAGGCTCATCGCCGTGGTAATGCCGGACAGCAGCGCTGCCAGCCAGTCGCCACGGCTGTAGACGTACAGGCCGGTGACCAGCAGGCACAACGCGAGGCCAATGACGGTGATCTGGCGGGTGAGGTGGCCCATTTCCTGTTGCAACGGCGAATCGGCCATTTCCACGCTGGCCAGCGAGTGGCCGATCTGGCCGAGCGCGGTGTGCGCGCCGATGGCCGTGACGCGCACCACGCCCTGACCGCTGACCACCAGCGTACCGGTGCTGACGCGGTGGTTGTCGGCCGCGTCGTTGTCGCTGGCGGCAAATTTGCTCACCGCGATGGATTCGCCGGTGAGCAGCGATTCGTCGATGGCCAGCTCGTGGCTTTCCAGAATGATGCCGTCGGCGGGAACGCGGTCGCCCTCCACCAGCAGCAGAATGTCCTCGCGCACCACTTCACGGCCGGGAATGCGCTGCGGCGCGCCATCCCGCAGGACCAGCGCGCGCGGGCTGGAGAGATCGCGCAATGCCGCCAGCGCCTGTTCGGTGCGCCGCTCCTGCAACACCGTGATGGCGATGATGATGCAGACGAAGCCCAATAGCAGCAGCGCCTCGGCCGGGTCGCCCATCAGCAGATAGATGCCGCTAGCGCCCAGCAACAGCAGAAACATCGGTTCGCGCAGCACCTCCAGCAGCAGCGCCCAGAGCCCGCGCGACGCACTGGCAGACAGTTCGTTCCAGCCTTCCGTGCGCTGACGTTGTTCGACCGTGGCCTGTGACAGGCCGTTAAACGGAGGTGTGCTCATGACGGCTGTGTTCCTGATGGGAGGTAGCCAAGCATCGCGCACCCGGCGCAAAAATGCCAGCCGTTGGCCGTGGGCGAGGGGTGTGCAAGTTGTGTCAGAATAGCGCCCTGTAAACCGTGCGGCCCGGCCTGAATGTTTGCCGGGCGGCCGTATTGGGGCGGGAAGGATGTTGATATGTTGATTGGCGAATCGCGGGTGGAATGTCTGGCGGTGCATCGGGTGGGCAACCCGGCGCGGGACGAGGGATTGCAGTTGTCCGAGCGTACCGCCGTGGTGAATGACGAGGTGTCGTCGCTGATTCTGGATGGTTATCTCAAGGGCATCGTGTCGGACAAGAAGAAGTTTCAGTTCTTTCACGATACCGACCTCAACCTGAACGAGGTGTATCACTACTCGCGCCAGTTTTTCCGCGGGGAGCTGGGTTTTCTGGAGCTGTCACAGCGGCTGGCGCGCCATCTGTACGCCCGCTCGCAGCATCCCAACATCAGCGCGGGCGACGTGCTGGTGATTTTGTTCAGCGGCCTGAGTGACGCGCACAGCACGCAGCGCGCACTGGGGGTGTTCAAGGCCGAGATTCGCGATGATTTCCTCAAGGTGATCGAATCGGAATCGGTGTTCGACCTGCAGCACGTGTCCGGCATCAATCCGCGCCTTATCGACAAGGGCGCACTGATTCTGGAACAGGACAGCACCGTGTACGCGGTGGACCGGCTGGGGCAGCAGGCCAAGTTCTGGCTGGAGGATTTCCTGCACGCCCGGCGCGTGCCGGATGTGCAGTCCAGCAGCCAGATGATGACGCGCGTGCTGGAGCAGTTGTCCGGCGACATCGCCGACCCGGTGCAGCAGGGCCGCTTCAAGGATGAGTTTCTGGCGTTGTGCCGCCGCGATGAGGAGGTCTCGGCGCATGAGCTGTCGGCGGTGGCCGAGCGCTTTGTTGAGCCCGCTTCCGTTGGCGAGGCGTTTGACAGCGCCGCCCAGTCCTACGGCTTTGCGCTGGATGAACAGGCGCGCTTCCCTGCCCACAGCATGGCGCGGCGTCTGGAACGCAGCCTGTGCAAGGTGGGTATCGGCCACGGTCTGAGTCTGTTGTTGCCACCGGACATGAGTCTGCAAGCGGTCAACGCCGAACGCGCCAGCGATGGCGAACTCACCCTGACGCTGACGCTGTTTCCGCAGTCGCCGGATTGACGCCAACGCGGCGCCGTTCAGGCTGACAAGGTTGGCCGAATATCCGGTTGCGAATAGGCCGGGTGATCGGCTTAAGCACCAGTTCCTGTACCAGAAAATCGATAAACGCCCGTACCGCTGGCGATAGCCCGCGCCGGGTAAGAAACGCCGCATGCAGAATGCCCCACGGGCTTTCATACTGCGGCAGCAGCCGGATCAGCCCTGCGCGATGGCTTGCTGGCAAACCGGAAACGGCAACGCCGCCATGCCGATGCTTAAGCCAGCGCGGCATCCAGCAGCACGGTGAGGTCATCGGTCATCAAGCGCGGGCTGTCCACCTGCACCGTGTAGGTGTGGCTTAAGCCGGGTCCATCAGCGCGATGTGGCCGCGCCCATCCGGCTCATGGTCAGTACCGGCAGGGTGCCCAGCTCGGTGGGGTGTTGCGGCAGCGGCGCGTTGCCCAAGAGCGTCGGGCTGGCCACCAGAATGACCCGGCTGATGCCGAGCTGGCGCACCACCAGATTGGCGCTGTCGTCGATGACATGGCGCACGCGGATGGCCACGTCGATCCCTTCCTCGATCAGATCCACGCGCCGGTTGGTGGCTTCCAGCCAGATGCGCACCTGCGGATGCGCCGCCATGAAGCGCGGCAGAATCGGGCTGAGCAGGGTATTGGCCAGCAGTTCCGGGCAACTGACGCGCACCAGACCGCGCGGTTCGGCGGTGATGCGGGCGATGGCGTCTTCGGCTGCTTCGGCTTCGGCCAACATGGCCTGACAATGGGCGTAATAGCTGTTGCCCACGTCGGTGAGCGCCAGCCGCCGGGTGGTGCGTTGCAGCAGGCGTACGCCCAGCCGTTCTTCCAGTTCGGCCACGCGGCGCGACAGCCGCGATTTGGGAATGCCCAGCACGCGGCTGGCCGCCATGAAGCCGCCGTGTTCCACCACTTTGGCAAAGTAGAGCAGGTCGTTGAGGTCTGGCATGAGGATTGTCCTATTGGTGGAACAATGTTTCCTTTTTTGCCAGTCTAGTCATGATTGGGCACAAAAACTACCATGGCTTCACTTGCTCATCACTCACGAAAGCCAACACCATGAAACTCCTGCACCTTGATTCCAGCATTCTGGGCCAAAACTCCGTATCGCGTTTGCTGACGGCTGCACTGGTGGAAGCCGTGCGCCAGCGTCATGCCGACGTCAACGTGACCTACCACGACCGGCCGCCGAGCCGATCGCCCACCTGTCCGGTGAAATCATTGGCGCCAACTTCACGCCGGAAGCCGAATGGAACGACACCCAGCGCCGTGAAAGCGCGCTGAGCAACAGCCTGATCGAAGAATTCCGGCCGCCGATGTGGTGGTGATCGGTGCGCCGATGTACAACTTCTCCATTCCGTCGCAGCTGAAAAGCTGGATTGACCGTGTTGCCGCCGTTTACCGCACCTTCAAATACACCGAAAACGGCCCGGTTGGCACGGCCGGTGGCAAGAAGGTCGTGATCGCTTCCTCGCGTGGCGGCGTGTACTCCACCGAACAGGCTCAGGTCATGGACTTTCAGGAAGATTACCTGCGCACCGTGCTGGGTTTCCTTGGCGTGACCGACGTGGAAATCATCCGCGCCGAAGCGGTGAACATGGGCGAAGACAAGCGTGCCACCGCCATCCACGCAGCCAAGGATGCCATCAGCAAACTGGCGATTTAACTCTGATCCTCGAGTGTTTGCTCTCGCTTGTACGAGGGATGACCGCACCGCTTCGCTGTGAAGCGGTGTTTTTTTGTCTGTCGCGGCGGCAAGCGCAAGGCCGGTTCACGCTATGATTAAAGCGTTGGGCAAGGTCGTGGTGTGGAGGACGCAAGGCATGGATATTCTGGAACTGATTGGCGAGCAGCGCATCAACGAGGCGGTGGAACGTGGCGATGGCGAGCATCTGGCCTGTGCCGGTCAGCCGCTGGATCTGGAGGAAAACCTGCTGGTGCCGGTCGAGCAGCGCATGGCTTTTCGCATTCTGAAAAACGCCTACTATATTCCGCCAGAGCTGGAAACGCGCAAGGAAGCGGTGGAACTGGCCATGGCGCTGGTGGAGGAACCAGATAACGATGCCTTTGAGCGCGGGCGGCGCAAGCTTGCCTTGCTCAATCACCGCCTCAGCGCCGCAGGACTGCCGCCGGTGACGCTGGACGAGCGCTATGGCGCCGCGCTGTTGGAGAACCTGTCGCGCTAAGGGTTGGCCGAAGTGCGACAGACCATGGTTAGTTATACCCAGTCGCGCGCGGGCAGAAATTCTTCATACAGCCGCGCTTCAGCGCTGCCCGGTTGCGGTGTGTAGCCGTATTCCCAGCGCACCAGCGGCGGCAGCGACATCAGGATGGATTCGGTGCGGCCGCCGCTTTGCAGGCCAAACAGCGTGCCACGGTCCCACACCAGATTGAATTCCACGTAACGGCCCCGGCGATAAAGCTGGAACTGGCGTTGTGCCTCGGTCCACGGCGTGTCCCGGCGACGCGCCACGATCGGCAGGTAGGCATCGAGATAGCCATTGCCCACCGCCTGCATGAACGCAAAACTGCGCTCAAAGCCCCAGTGCGTTGAGGTCGTCGAAGAACAGCCCGCCCACGCCACGCGCTTCATTGCGGTGCTTGAGGTAGAAATATTCGTCGCACCATTTTTTGTAGTCCGGGTAGACGTTGGCGCCAAACGGTGCGCACAGGTCGCGCGCTACCGTGTGCCAGTGCACCACGTCTTCGGTGTGCGGGTAGAACGGTGTCAGGTCGAAGCCGCCGCCAAACCACCATACCGGTTCGGCCCCGTCTTTTTCCGCGATGAAAAAGCGCACGTTGGCGTGGCTGGTGGGAACATGCGGGTTTTCCGGGTGGATCACCAGCGAAACGCCCATGGCTTCGAAGCGTCGGCCAGCCAGTTCCGGGCGATGGGCGGTGGCCGAGGCGGGCAGGGCATCGCCGCTGACATGCGAGAAGTTGACTCCGGCCTGTTCGAACACGCCACCGGCGGTGAGGACGCGGGTGCGCCCGCCACCGCCACTGGTGCGTTGCCAGTTGTCTTCTACGAAGCGAGCACGGCCATCGGCGCGCTCCAGCGCGGCGCAGATGCGGTCTTGCAAGTCGAGCAAAAAGGTTTTGACCTGGTGGGCGTGCGGGTGGCTCATCAACCTGTCCTGAGATAGAAAAAAGCGGACTGCATTGTAGCAGACGCCTTCGGTCGTTTTCGGCCAACCTTGGCGGCCGGATGGCCGCATCATTTGCCACAAGGAGACATACACATGATCACGCTCTACACCGGGGTACGCCCAACGGCCGCAAGGTTTCCATCATGCTGGAGGAACTGGCGCTGCCGTATCAGGTGCAACCGGTGGACATCACCCGCAACGAGCAGTTTGCCCCGGCGTTTCTGGCCATCAGTCCCAATAACAAGATTCCGGCACTGGTGGATAGCGACGGGCCCGATGGCCAGCCGCTGGCACTGTTCGAATCCGGCGCCATCCTGATCTATCTGGCGGAAAAGACCGGGCGGTTGTTGCCGGACGGCGCTGCGCGCTATGCCGTGTTGCAGTGGCTGATGTTCCAGATGGGCGGATTTGGCCCGATGCTGGGGCAGGCGCATCATTTCCTGCGCTTTGCGCCGGAGCCGCTGCCGTATGCCCAGCAGCGCTACCGCGCCGAGGCGCGGCGGCTGTATGGCGTGCTGGAGCAACAGTTGGCCGAACAGCGCTTTGTGGCGGGCGATTACAGCATTGCCGACATTGCGCTGTTTCCGTGGGCGGCACGCCATGAATGGCAAGACATCGATCTGGCCGATTTCCCGCAGGTGCAGCGCTGGTATCACGACGTCGCGGCGCGCCCGGCGGTGCAGCGCGGCATGGCGGTACCGGCCTGAGCCGTTAGCCCCACATGCTGGCGAGGTCCACCGTCGAGCGCTGGCCGATGGCATCGAAATGCTCGGCCAGCCAGCTTTTGGCCTGTTGGTAGCCCTGATCGTGCAGGCGCGTGAGCAGACTGGGATCGGCAGCCATCTTGGTGCCCGGCCCCAGCTGGCTCATCAGGTCCGAGGCTTCGATCAGGTGAAAACGGGTGGCCAGCAGCCGCTCTTCCAGCGTCACCGGTTCCGCATCCCGGCTCTTGCCAAACAGCCGGTGCAGTGCTGACGACTCGCGTTCCTGCTGGCTGCGCGCGGCATAGCGGGTGACGTTGGAAAACATCCGCATCTCGCGCAGGAAGTTGGCGCTGAAGGCCAGTTCCAGCGTGCGCTCGCGGATGGCGTCCACGCTGCGCGGTGTTTCGTCGTATTGCTGTGGACTGAGCAGCACCAGCAGCATGTCGTGGCTGCGGCATTCGTAAAACAGCGGGAACACCGCCGGGTTGGCCGAATAGCCGCCGTCCCAGTAGGGTTCGCCATCAATCATGATCGCCTGTTGCAACATCGGCAGGCAGGCCGACGCCAGCAACATGTCCTCGGTCAGTTCCCGGGTCTTGAACAGCCGCAAGCGTCCGGAATTGGCCTGCGTGGCGGCGATGAACAGCTTGATCGGGCATTCGGTGCGCAGGCGCGGAAAGTCGATCAACGCTGACACCACCTCGCGCAGCGGGTTGAGATTGAGCGGATTGAGCTGATAGGGCGACAGGTAACGCGTCCATTGCAGCATCAGCTTGGCGCTGGGCAGCAGGGCTACGCTTTCGCCGTCAATCGACGTGGTCGACATATCCAGCGGCTGGCTGTTGGCCACCGCGCGCCAGAAGCTAACCAGCGCAATGCGTGCGCCCCGTCCGCCCTTGAGCAGGCCATCGGCCATTACGACGGCGTTCATGGCACCGGCGCTGGTGCCGCTGATGCCTTCAAATTCCAGCCGGTCGTCTTCCAGCAACGCGTCCAGTACCCCCCGGTGAAGGCGCCGTGCGCGCCGCCACCTTGCAGGGCCAGATTGATGGTCTTGCGGGTCATGGGCTTGTCCTTGTCAGCTTGATCGCAATCGGGCGTCCAGGCTATCGATCACTTCAGCCCAGTCGGCGTCGTCGTCCAGTTCGGCACTGAGAAATTCCTGTTGTGCCGCCGTCCAGAACGGGGCTTCGGCCAACCGGGTGTGGTTATCCAGTGGGGCATGTTGGCCGATGAAGGCTTCGATGGCCGCATGGTCGGAAGGTAGGCCCAGTTGATCGAACAGGGCGCTTAGCGGGTGGATCGGGGATTCCATGGCTTCTCCTTGCAACACACCAAGAGGTTCACACACTTACGATATAAGCGTTGTCTGCCCGGCTTGCCGGTAAAACATGCACAAGCGCGCGGCGGTTATCGCTTAGCGGAATGGAAAGGGGTTGTTGCCATGATAGCGCATCAGGCGCCTGTCATGACGCCAAACAACCGGCCGATGCCGAAGGTGACGCTCGCCGCCGGGAGGCCGATAAGCAACTGGCGCAGTCCGGACAGCAGCGGGTGGCGGCCGGTGAACACGGTGATCAGCGCGCCGAGTAAAAACAGCCCGCTGCTGGCCGCAATCATGCTGGCCGACACGATATGTTGTGGCGCCACCAGAAATACCGGTAGCGCCGGAATCAGCGCACCGAGCAGAAACACCGCAAATGACGAGGCCGCCGCCCGCCCGGGCCGAGCCGCCCAGATCATCCGGGTTGATGCCCAGTTCTTCCCGCACCAGCGTATCCAGGCTGCTGTGCGAGTCCTGCATCACCCGGCTGGCGATGGTGTCGGCTTCCTCGGCGCTGAATCCCTTGGCCTGGTAGATCAGTGCCAGTTCTTCCTTTTCCTCGTGCGGCGCGTTGACCAGTTCTTCCGCTTCCGCCGCGATCTGCTGTTCCATCAGCTCGCGCGAGCTTTGTACCGAAATCCATTCGCCCATCGCCATCGAGCACGCCCCGGCCAGCGTGCTTAAGCCAGCGCGGCGGTGAGCAGGGCCGAAGGCGACGTGCTGGCGCCAGCCACCCCCATGATCAGGCAAAAGGTGGAAACCAGCCCGTCATTGGCACCCAGCACCATGGCCCGCAGCGTATTGCCGCCGCCGGCACCATGGCGGCCTTCCAGCCGGGCATAGCGCGCGCCGTCCCAGCCGCCGCTGGCGTGGCTGGCCAGTTGTGACAGCAGGCGCGCGTGCGAGCGCTCCTGTGCGGGCAGATCGGTGTGGTCGGTTTCCGGTTGTTGGTCGTAGATGTGGCGGTTGAGGGCTTCGCTTGATGCCACGGTGGGCAAGATCAGGCGCGCGCCAAAGCGTTTGGCCGCCCAGATCAGCAGCCGCACGCGCCAGCGTAATCTGGGGCGTTGCCGGGTACCACCAGCGTGTTCGATGCGGCGTTGCCAGAAATCGGCGTGGGCTTCTTCGACCTTGGCGAGCCGTGAGTAGAGTTCGGCCAACTCCGGCTGGTTTTCCGCCTGTGCCATGACGCGGTACAGCGCGGCGCCTTCCTGTTCATTTTGCAGGTTGCTGCGATAGCGACGCAGGTCGGCACGTTGACTCATGGCTCGGTTCCGGTTGGGCAAGGGGGCTGGCTCTAATCATAGGCCAGCCTTGGCCCGCAGCGGAACGGTATCGACGGAGGGTGACGGGATCAGGCCGGAGCCAGTGCGCCCCAGTGCGTGTTGCTGGCGGGGGTGGTGTTCAGCGCCGGGCGGCTGAAGAAGCGCTGACTGCGCTCCAGCACCTGATTGCGTTCGTTATCCACCATTACCATGTGGTAGCTGTTGTTGAGCGGCATGTACTCGACCGGGCCGCCCAGATGCTGTTGCAGGTAACGGGCGGAACGCGGGCTGGTGATGTCGTCTTCGGCGGCATGGACAATCAGCGTGGAGCAGTGGATATCGGCCAGCCGCGGTTTCAGGTGGCGACGCAAGCGATCCACTTCGCGGATGCAGGCCAGCGGCACATACGGATAATGAAAACGCTCGCCGCGTTCGAAACGTTGCTGGATGATCTTGCGCAGCCGTACGTTCTTGATGCCAAACGGTTCGGCTTCCGGCACGCGCATGCGTTCGGCCAACCCCGGAATACGGTAGACGATATGGCGGGCCCGGGTCAGGCGTGGCAGGCTCCAGCCATCCAGAAACATTGGCGGCGCATACAGTGCCAGTCGGCCGCTATGCTGTTCCTGACGCGCCACTTCCAGCGCCACCAGTCCGCCCAGACATACCCCGGCCAGATGCACGGTGCCGTGCTTTGCTTTCAGCGCGCGGTAGGATTGGGCAATCGCCTCCACCCAGTCTTGCCAGCGGGCGCCGAGCAGGTCATCCGGCATGCCGCCATGTCCGGGCAGTAGCGGAGTGTGGGTAACGAAGCTGTCTTCCAACGTCTTGCCTAATGAGCCCAGATCGTAAACGGTGCCACCCAGTGCCGTGTACCAGCAAGGCGGCAGGACGTGTGGAAGCCATAGCGTTGATTCCAATCATGAAGATGACTGGAAGTATGGGGAATGGCTTATGTACTCACTATCGTGGTCGTGTGCCGTCTGTGTGACGGCGTGTGACCAGTGTTTAATCGGCGCTTTGCGGCGGGAAGTGCACGGTGATGATGAAACGGGCACCACCCAGCGGGCTGGTTTGCACCTCGGCATGGCCGCCGTGGTGTTCCGCGATCAGGCGCACAAACGACAAGCCCAAACCATAGCCGCCGGTGCTGCGGTCGCGGCTGCGGTCCAGCCGCAGGAACGGGTCAAAAATGCGCTCGCGGTCGTCCTCCGGAATGCCCGGGCCGTCATCGTCCACACATATGGTCAGGCCATATTGCTCGGTTTGCACACTGAGGTGCACGCTGTGATTGGCGTACTTGAAGGCGTTGAGCAGCAAGTTGCGGCTGGCGATGTACAGCAGCTTGCGGTCAAACCGGCCCTGCTGGTGTGGGCAGTCCAGCGTCAGGGTCAACGGCGCGGGCTTGAGCGGCGTCACCAGATCGATCAGGTCGGCAAACCAGTCGTACAGATCCACCGTTTCCCAGTGCAACTGGAATTCACCCCGGGCCAGCTTGGTGTAGTCCATGCTGGCACTCACCAGTTGTTCCAGCTCCTGAATGTCACGCTCCATACCCTCGTGGTAGCGCTGCCACTGTTCCGGGTCGTCCTCTTCTTCCAGCATGGTCAGGCCAAAACGCAGGCGGGCAATCGGCGTGCGGATTTCGTGTGCCACCGCATGCGCCAGCGCCTGCCGGGTTTCCATCTGCCGCTCCAGACTGGAGGCCATGCTGTTGAATGCCAAGGGCAGCGGGGCAAACAGACGGCTTTTCGATAGCGGCGAGCGGGCGTGGAAGTTACCCTCGGCAAAAGCCTCGGCCGTAGTGCGTACAGCCAGCAAGTCTCGCCACAGCGGGCGCAGGTTGAAATAGATCAGCAGGCCGAGCACCGTGCCGCTGAACAATATCCATAACAGCAGGATTTCAATGTCGTCAGTGACCCAGTTGGTGTCGCTGGTCTGCTCGTCCAGCGGCCCCAGTTGCAGCAGGCGCTGATCATCGGGCAGACGGGCGTAGAGTAGCGACTCGTCGTAATCCGGTAGGTCTGCCCCTTCAGCAGGGCCACTTGTCCTTCTTGTGACAGATCATCCGGAATGCCGGGAATCAGTTTCACCGGGTAGCGAAAGGCCCGTGCTTCCTGTGCCAGAACCGCCGACCAGCTTTGGTGTGGCTGTTGTTGCAGGTTATTGCGTAACAGCGCCACCGTGCCTTCCATGAACTGGCGCCGCCGTTCGGTATCGCTGCCCTGATACAGCCGGGTAACGAAAAAGCCGAAGCCAATGATGATCACCAGCTCCACCACCATCACCACCAGAAAGTAGCGGGCAAACAGCGAGGTCAGGGTTGGCCGAAACCGGGGGCGGCGCAGCTTGCTCATTCCCAGTCGCTCTTGGAGAACAGATAACCCTTGCTGCGCACGGTCTTGATGCGGGTCGGTGCGTCCGGGTTGTCGTGGAGTTTCTTGCGCAAGCGCGAAATGCGCGCGTCGATCGAGCGGTCCAGCCCGTCAAAACCAATGCCGCGCAAGGCATTCATGATGTCGTCGCGCGACAGGATTTGCCCGGCGTGGCTCGCCAGCAGCCAGAGCAGGTCGAATTCGGCCGTGGTCAACTCCAGCGGCTCACCGGCCAGTTGCGCTTCGCGCGTGGCCTGACTGATGACAAATTGACCAAACCGCAGCGTTTGCTCATCCGTCACCGTTTCCACGCCGTCCTCACCCTGACCTCGGCGCAGCAAGGCGCGAATGCGGGCCAACAGGCGGCGCGGTTCCACCGGCTTGGCCAGATAATCATCGGCCCCCAGCTCCAGCCCCAGAATCTCGTCCACATCCTCGTCACGCGCCGTCATGATCAGAATCCGGCCGGTGTAATGCGGGCGCAACTCGCGGCAGACATCAAAGCCTTCCTTGCCGGGCAGCATGATATCCAGCACCACCAGGTCGGGTTGTTGTTCCGGGATAAACGCTGTTGCGCTGTCGCCACGCCCATGCAGCGTCACACGGTAGCCATGTTTGGCCAGATAGGCCGCCGTCAGTTCAGCCAGCCGGTTGTCGTCTTCAACGATCAGGATATGCGGAGCCATGCATTACCGCCTCGAAATAGTGTTGGCCTAATGTTACCACCTGCATAAAACACACGGTTTGGCTTGTGTTTCTCCGGTGATACCGGGAAAATCGCGACCATAATTATATTCTGCCGGTTATTGCAACAGCGAGGGCTGTTATACGTCGTTAAAAAAGAACGGGACTTGAACACATGCAACGCTTAAAAGAGTGGGCGATCTGGCTGACAGTCGCCACGGCGGGGGCCGCGGCTTTTGCCGTGGTGGCCCTGAATCGAGGAGAGTCGGTCAACGCCATCTGGCTGGTGGTCGCCGCCGTATCGGTGTATTCCATTGCCTACCGCTTCTATAGCCGTTTCATTGCCAACACGGTGATGGAGCTGGATCCCCGCCGGATGACCCCGGCGGAAAAACAGAACGATGGTCTCGATTACGTTCCCACCCACAAATGGGTACTGTTTGGTCACCATTTTGCAGCCATTGCTTAGGCGCCGGGCCGCTGGTCGGGCCGGTTCTGGCGGCACAAATGGGCTATCTGCCGGGCACGTTGTGGATTCTGGTCGGCGTGATGCTGGCCGGTGCGGTACAGGATTTCATGATCCTGTTCCTGTCCATGCGCCGCGACGGCAAATCGCTGGGTGAAATCATCCGCATGGAAATGGGCCCGATCCCCGGCGTCATTGCTTCCATCGGCATCATCATGATCATGGTGATTCTGCTGGCTGTGCTGGCGCTGGTAGTGGTCAAGGCGCTGGCCGACAGCCCGTGGGGCACGTTTACCATTGCCGCAACCATTCCTATCGCCCTGTTCATGGGTATTTACAGCCGCTACATCCGCCCGGGCAAGATCGGGGAAATCTCGGTACTTGGCTTTGTGCTGCTGATGCTGGCGATTGTCTATGGTGGTGATGTGGCCAAGAGCGAAGTGCTGGCCCCGCTGTTTACCCTGAAGGGCACCACGCTGGCCCTGGACGCTGATCGGCTACGGCTTCATCGCCTCGGTTCTGCCGGTATGGCTGCTGCTGGCCCCGCGCGATTATCTGTCCACCTTCCTGAAAGTGGGCACCATTTTCGGCTTGGCGGTGGGTATCGTCATCGTGGCGCCGCAACTGCACATGCCTGCACTGACCCGCTTTATTGACGGCAGCGGCCCGGTCTTTGCCGGTAACCTGTTCCCGTTCCTGTTCATCACCATCGCTTGTGGTTCCGTTTCCGGTTTCCACGCGCTGGTGTCTTCCGGTACCACGCCGAAGATGATCGAGAACGAAAGCCGGGCCCGCCTGATCGGCTACGGCGCCATGCTGATGGAAAGCTTTGTTGCCATCATGGCGCTGATTGCCGCCTGCGTGCTGGACCCGGGCATCTACTTTGCCATGAACAGCCCGGCTGCCGTGATCGGCAAAACCGCGGAACACGCTTCGCAAGTGATTTCTGCCGGGGCTTTGTGGTGACGCCGGACATGCTGACCCAGATGGCTGCCGATGTCGGCGAGAAAACCATTCTGTCGCGCGCCGGTGGTGCTCCGACGCTGGCCGTGGGCATGGCGCACATCCTGTCCAATGTGATTGGCGGTAAGACCCTGATGGCGTTCTGGTATCACTTTGCCATCCTGTTTGAAGCGCTGTTCATCCTGACCACCATCGATGCCGGTACCCGTGTGCTGCGTTTCATGATTCAGGATTTGCTGGGCATGTTCATCAAGCCGCTGGCTGACACCGAATCCTGGGCGGCCAACCTGATCGCTACCGGTCTGGCCGTGCTGTCGTGGGGCTACTTCCTGTATCAGGGCGTGGTCGATCCGCTGGGTGGTATCAATACCCTGTGGCCGCTGTTCGGTATTGCTAACCAGATGCTGGCAGCGATTGCGCTGATTCTCGCCTCGGTGGTACTGATCAAGATGCAGAAGGTCCGCTACCTGTGGGTAACGGCCGTACCGACCGTATGGCTGCTGATCGTGACGCTGGTGGGTGGCTGGCAGAAGCTGTTCTACCCCAATCCGAAGATCAGTTTCCTGGCGCACGCCAACAAGTTCTCGGCGGCGGCGGCGGATGGCAAGGTACTGGCCCCGGCCAAGAGCTTGGTACAGATGCAGCAGATCGTGTTCAACGATTATGTCGATGCCACGCTGACCGGCTTGTTCATGGTGGTTGTACTGGCTATGCTGGTATTCTCGGTAGGCGTGGTGCGTAAAGCACTGGCCGTGCGCTGGGTCACCACCAAGGAAAGCCCGGCAGTATTCCGCGAGGAAGGCTCCAATGCGTAAATTCTGGCAACGGCTGGTCGAAACCACGCGTCTGATGGTGGGTGTGAAGGATTACGACACTTATGTGGCCCGCCGTCGCCGTTTCAACCCTGAGGCGAAGGTCATGACGAAAGAAGAATTCTTTCGCTACTGCCAAACGGCCCGTTACAGCGGCAAGAGTGCCAATCGCTGTCCGTGCTGATTTGCTAAGGGATTGATACACAAGCCGTCCGGTTGTACCGGGCGGCTTTTTTGTTGCTGCCTTGTGCCAGTAGGAAAGCACCGTGGTTCACGCTAGCAGCATAAACCAACGGCCACGTCCTCGCGGAAGTGGCCGTTGTCACGGGGCAGGGATGGAGGCGGGATTACAACCAGAAATCCGTGCGCACGCGGTGATCTTCCACCAGTTTCTGGAACACCTTCGGGTCCTTGGTGAAGGTGAGTTCGCCGTCCATCGGCTTGTACTTGTCCAGCAGCCGTGAGGTCCAGAAGCGCACCCCGGCGGCCCGCAGCATGACCGGCCATTCCTGCTGTTCCATATCGCTCAACGGCCGCACGGACTGGTAGCCTGCCAGCAAGGCACGGGCGCGCTCGCCATCAATCTCGCCAGCGTGCGGGCCCAGTCGTTGACGGCAATCGCGACGTCGTACAGCAGAATGTCGTTGCAGGCGTAATAGAAGTCGATGAAACCGGCGATATTGTCGCCATCGAGCAGCACATTGTCTTTGAACAGGTCGGCGTGGATGACGCCGCTGGGTAGGTGATCAAAGCGGTGGCGGTCCTGAAAGTGGATTTCTTCACGCAGGCTGGCCGCATCGGCCGGGTCCATGAAGGCATACACTTCGCTGGCTGTCAGGCTCCACCAGCGCGGCCCGCGCGGGTTGCGCATCTTGAGCGGGAAGGTGGTGCCTGAGCCTTGTGCATCTGGGCCAGCATTTCGCCCACCGCCCGGCACTGGGCGACGTTGGCATCGTCGACGTCGCGGCCCTTCAGGCAACTGACCAGACACGCCGGTTTGCCGCACAAGAGTGAGGCAAAGTTGTCGGTGTAGTCGGCAATCGGTGCCGGACAGGCCACGCCATGCCGTACCAGATGGCTCATCAGCTTCAGGTAGTAGGGCAGCTCGTCCAGTTTGAGGGTTTCAAACACCGTCAGCACATAGCGGCCATGCGTGGTGGTGACAAAGTAATTGGTGTTGGTGACGCCAGCGGCAATGCCTTTGAGTTCGACCAGTTCGCCCAGCGAATAACGCGTGAGCCACTGTTGCATCTCGCTTTCCGTCACGGTGGTGTAAACCGACATGTCGCCCCCGATTTAGAAGCGGAACAGCACCCAGCGCGGAATCACTACGCGCTGTGCCGGATCGATCTGCTTCATGTTGCCCGAACCGTCATCGTCGATCAGGTAGTAGGGAATGCCGTGCGACGGGGTCACTTTCATCATGTAGAGGTGACCATTGAGGCGGTATTCCTCGATCTTGTCGCTGCCTTTCTGGATGATGCGCACTTCCGGCTCGGCCGTGGCGGCGTTGTCCGGCGTGATGGTCGGTGGCGGCGGCACCACGGCTTTGGCCGGGGCAGCGGTATCGGCCCGTGCATAACCCGGGGGCAGTAAGGCGAGTATGGCGATCAGGCGGCGCATGGCGTTTTCCTTGAAGGCTAGAGTAGGTTACAGGTTCAGCAGTTGTTCGCGCTCTTCCGGCAGCGCCTCGAAACCGCGAGTTTCGTAGTGTTTGAAGATGGTTTCCACGATCTGGTCCGGATCATCAATCAGTTGCACCAGGTCCGGGTCGGCGGCATTGATCATGCCCTCACTGACCAGCCGGTCTTTGATCCAGTCCAGCAATCCGTGCCAGAAGTCGCTGCAGCACAGGATGATGGGAATGCGCTCTTGCCGGTCTGGATCAGCGTCAGTGCTTCGAACATTTCGTCCAGCGTGCCGAAGCCGCCGGGCATTACCACATAAGCGATGGCGTGTTTGACGAACATCACCTTGCGGCTGAAAAAATGGTTGAACTTGACGGACAAGTCCTGGTATTCGTTGGGCTTCTGTTCGTGCGGCAGTACGATATTCAACGCCACCGACGGGCTTCTGCCGTAAAATGCGCCTTTGTTGGCGGCCTCCATGATACCCGGACCGCCGCCGGAAATAACCGAAAACCCCGAATCCGACAACAAACGGGCGACTTCTTCGGTCAGCTTGTAGTACTTGTGGTCACGCGGTGTGCGTGCACTACCAAAAATGCTGACGGCAGGGACGATGCCTTGCAGTTCTTCGGCCGACTCGACAAACTCCGACAGAATCTTCAACACGTGCCACGCCTCGCGCGAGCGGAAGCTCTGCATCATGGCGTAATTGTCACTGGTCTGCGGCAACTTATCGGACAAGCTCATAGATTTTTCTCGCCTTTATGAAAACATTGTTATTGATTGACGGCTCTTCTTATTTGTACCGCGCGTTTCACGCCATGCCCGATTTGCGCTCTCCCGATGGTCAGCCAACCGGTGCGATCTATGGCATGGTCAACATGCTGCGTCGGCTGGAGAAGGAAGTGCAGTTCGATTATAGCGCCTGCATATTCGACGCTAAAGGCAAGACCTTCCGTGACGAGCTGTATCCGGACTACAAGGCTCAGCGTCCGCCGATGCCGGAGGAGCTGGCCGCACAGATTACGGCGGTGCACGAGGTGGTGCAAGCGTCCGGTTGGCCGATGCTGGTGGTGGACGGTGTGGAGGCCGACGATGTGATCGGCACGCTGGCGCGTCAGGCCGAGGCGGCGGGGATGAACGTCATCATTTCCACCGGCGACAAGGACATTGCCCAGCTGGTGTCGCCAGCGGTGACGCTGGTCAACACCATGACCAATGAAACCCCGGACGAAGCCGGTGTGCTGGAGAAATTCGGCGTGCCGCCAGCGCTGATCATCGACTACCTGACGCTGATTGGCGACAAGGTGGACAACGTGCCCGGCGTGGAGAAATGCGGGCCGAAAACCGCGCTGAAATGGTTGCAGCAGTATGGCGATCTGGCCGGGGTGATGGCAGCGGCTGGCGAGATTGGCGGCAAGGTGGGCGAAAACCTGCGCAGCGCCTTGGACTGGCTGCCCAAGGGGCGGGAGCTGATTACCATCAAGTGCGATGTCGACCTGCATGCGGATCTGCCGCGCGGGCTGGATGGCCTGTTGCACGGCAGCAAGGACAAACCGCGCCTGGCCGGATTGTTTCATGCCTTCGGCTTTCGCACCTTCTACCGCGAAGTGACCGAAGGGTTGGCCGAAACCCCTGTCGTTGCCACGCCGGTAGCGGAGGTGGCCGTGGGCGATACGGCCGATATGTTTGGCAGTGCGCCAGAGGCCAGCGCGCCGCTGGAGCGCCACTATCAGACCATTCTGACCGATGAGCAACTGACGCACTGGCTGGAAAAATTGTCCGGCGCCAAGGTAGTGTCGGTGGATACCGAAACCACCAGTCTCGACCCGATGCTGGCGCAGATTGTTGGCCTGAGTTTTGCGGTGCAGGCTGGCGAAGCGGCGTACCTGCCCTTGGCACACCTGTACGCCGGCGTGCCCACGCAGCTGCCGCGTGAGGCGGTGCTGGCACGCTTGAAACCGTGGCTGGAAGACGCCCGCCACGCCAAGCTGGGACAGAACCTCAAGTACGATCGCCACGTGCTGGCCAATCACGGCATCACCCTGCGCGGGGTGGCAGACGATACCATGCTGGCCTCGTACGTGATTGAAAGCCACGAGCGCCACAATATGGATGATCTGGCGCGCCGCCATCTGGGTGAAACCACCGTTACCTATGAGGAAGTTTGCGGCAAGGGCGCCAAGCAGATCGGTTTTGCCGAAGTGGATATCGACATTGCCACGCGCTACGCCGCCGAGGATGCCGACATCACCCTGCGGCTGAACGATGCCTTGGCGCCGCAGCTGGTGGGCGCGTTGCAGCAGGTATACCGCGACATTGAGCTGCCGGTGGCCGAAGTGTTGTTCCGCATGGAGCGCAACGGCGTACTGATCGACCGGCAAAGGTTGGCCGAACAAAGCCACCAGCTGGGGACGGAAATGCTGCAACTGGAACAGCAGGTGCACGCGCTGGCCGGTCAGCCGTTTAACCTCAACTCACCCAAACAGCTACAGGAAATCCTGTTCGGCAAGCTGGGTATCCCGACCAAGGGCGTGCGCAAGACGGCATCCGGCGGCTACTCCACCGATGAATCAGTGCTGGAAATGCTGGCGCTGGATCACCCGCTGCCCAAGCTGATTTTGCAATACCGCGGTCTGGCCAAGCTCAAGTCCACTTATACCGACAAGCTGCCGACGCTGATCAATCCAGCCACCGGGCGGGTGCATACCAATTACTCGCAGGCGGTTGCCATTACCGGGCGTCTGGCCAGCTCCGATCCCAATTTGCAGAACATTCCGGTGCGTACCGCCGAAGGCCGCCGCGTGCGCGAGGCGTTTATTGCCGAACCGGGCAACGTCATCGTGTCGGCCGACTATTCGCAAATCGAGCTGCGTATCATGGCGCATTTGTCCGGCGATGCCTAAGCATGCTCAAGGCTTTTGCCAGTGGCGAGGACATCCACCGCGCCACGGCGGCCGAGGTGTTTGGCGTGGGGCTGGCCGATGTCAGCAGCGAACAGCGCCGCGCGTCCAAGGCGATCAACTTTGGCCTGATTTACGGCATGAGCGCCTTTGGTCTGGCGGCCCAGCTGGGCATCGAACGCACGGCGGCGCAGCAGTATATCGACCGCTATTTCATGCGCTATCCGGGCGTGGCCGAGTACATGCAAACCACCCGCGAACGGGCGCGTGAACAGGGCTACGTGGAAACCGTGTTCGGCCGTCGGCTGTATCTGCCGGAGATTCGCGCCAGCAACCCGGCGCGCCGGGCGGGCGCCGAGCGGGCAGCGATCAACGCGCCGATGCAGGGCACGGCAGCCGATCTGATCAAGCTGGCGATGATCGCCGTGCAAGGCTGGCTGGACGAGAGCCAGCTGGCCAGCCGCATGATCATGCAGGTGCACGATGAACTGGTGCTGGAGGTTCCGCAGGCGGAACTGGCTTTGGTGAAGAAGAAACTGCCGCAACTGATGGCCGGGGTGGCCGCGCTGCGCGTGCCATTGTTGGCCGAAGTGGGCGCGGGCGAAAGCTGGGAGGCGGCGCACTAGCCTTTCGGCCAACCTGTCAGATAAAAAAACCGCCGGGCAGATCCGGCGGTTTTTTACTGTGCGGCGTGGTTAATGCGCGCCGTCGCCACCGGCACCCGCTGGGCGGAACGGCGGGCGGGCAAACCAGACCAGCGCAATCAGCAGTACAAACAGGATGCCGGAGCCCCAGAAGATTTCGTTGGAGCCGAGCAGATAGCCCTGCCGGGTAATTTCCTGCGCGGTCAGTGCGCTTTGCTGTGAGGTGCTCAGGCCGAGGGCATCCAGCGTGCGGAACCACAACAAGGTGGCCTGATCGTAGCTGCTGATGTGTTCTGTCAGGCGCACATGGTGCACCGCCTCGCGCCGGTCCCACAGTGTGGTGGCCACCGAGGCGCCGATACTGCTTACCAGAATCCGCAAAAAGTTGGACAGGCTGGAGGCACTGGCGATCTGGTCCGGACGGATGCCCGCCAGGCTGATGGTGGTCAGCGGCATGAAGAAGCAGGCAATGCCGATGCCCTGTACGATCTGCGGCATCACCACGTAGACAAAGTCCATGTTGGGGGCAAAGGTGCTGCGCCAGAAGAAGCACAGTGCGAACACGGTAAAGCTGATGGTCACCAGCCAGCGCATGTCCAGCCGGTGCGCATTCTTGCCGATGATCGGCGACAGGATCACCGGCAGAATGCCGATCGGCGCGGCGGCCAGCCCGGCCCAAGTGGCGGTGTAGCCCATCTGCGTTTGCAGCACCAGCGGCAACAGCACGATGGTGCCGAAATACAGCATGAAGCCGATGCTGATAGCCACCACCCCGACGGTAAAGTTGCGGAAGCGGAACAATGACAGATCGACGATCGGGTGTTTCTCGCCCAGCTCCCAGATCACCAGATAGGTCAGCGACAGCGCCGCCACCACCGCCAGAATGATCACCTCGCTGGAGTTGAACCAGTCCAGTTCCTTGCCACGATCCAGCACCATTTGCAGCGCACCCACGCCGACGATCAGCAACAACAACCCCAGCTTGTCGATCGGCAATTGCAGGATGTTGGTTTCACGTGCCTTCAGTTCGCGCCAGGCCACGCCTGCGGCCAGCAAGCCCACCGGCACGTTGATGAAGAAGATCCAGCCCCAGTGCCAGTTATCGCTGATCACCCCGCCCAGAATCGGGCCGAAGATCGGCGCGACAATCACCGTCATCGACCATAGCGCCAGCGCCATGCCTTTCTTTTCCACCGGATAACAGGCTAGCAGCAGGCTTTGCGAGAGCGGAATCATCGGCCCGGCGACGGCGCCTTGCAGCACGCGAAAACCGATCAGCATTTCCAGACTGCTGGACATGCCGCACAGCCAGGAAGTGAGCACAAACAGCAAGGTCGAACTGACAAACAGCTTGACCTCGCCCACGCGCTTGGCCAACCAGCCGGTCAGCGGCACGGCAATGGCGTTGGCCACCCCGAACGAGGTGATCACCCAGGTGCCCTGACTGGTGGCAGCACCCAGGTTGCCGGAAATGGTGGGCAGCGCCACGTTGGCGATGGTGGTATCCAGCACCTGCATGAATACCGACATCGACAGCGCCAGCGTCACCCACACCAGACGCGAGCCGGAGAGGGGCGGATGGTTCATCAACGCGCTTCCTTAATCGAGGCTATGACAGCGCTTACTTGGCGTTGGCCGCCAGCAACTGGTTGACCAGCGCATCGGCTTCGGTCAGGTCCGGCGTTAGCGCGCGGGTTTCCTGTACCGGTGCCTGACGCGGACTTTCGGCCAACGTCGGGCCATCCTGCTTGGAAATATCGACCGTGGCTTCCACCGACAGGCCGACGCGCAGCGGATGTTGTTTCAGCTCCTTGGCATCCAGGCTGATACGCACCGGTACGCGCTGTACCACCTTGATCCAGTTACCGGTGGCATTCTGTGCTTAAGCAACAGCGAGAAGGCGCTACCGGTCCCGGCCGACAGGCCCAGCACCTTGCCGTGGTAAATCACCTTGCTGCCGTAGAGGTCGGATTTCAGTTCCACCGGCTGGCCGATGCGGATATTGGAAAGCTGCACTTCCTTGAAGTTGGCGTCGATCCACAGGTTTTGCAGCGGAATGACCGCCATCAGCGGGCTGCCAACGGCAATGCGCTGCCCTACCTGCACATTGCGGCGGGCAACGTAACCGGCCAGCGGCGATTTCACCTCGGTGCGCTTCAGCGCGAGCCAAGCGTCTTTCAGCCGGGTGGCGGCGCGTTGCACATTGGGGTGGTGTGCCAGCGTATCCTGCCCCACCAGCGCTGCCGTGGCTTTTTGTTGTTCCTTGGCGGCATCCAGTGCTGCCTTGGCAGTGGCCACCGCGTCGCGGGCGTGGCCCAGTTCTTCGGCCGACATCGCTTCGCTGCCTGCCAGTTGTTCGCGGCGTTTCAGGTCAGCCTGCGCGCGCGTCAATTCGGCATCGCGCTGGGCAGTGAGCGCCGCCAGTTGCTGGGTGTTGGTCATCAGCTGGCGCGTTTCACGCACGGCCTGAATGAAATCATTGCGCGCGCGGTCAAAGGCCAGCTTGGCATCGTTGGCGTCGAGCGCCACCAGCGTTTGCCCGGCTTCCACGCGGTCGGTATCGTCGCTGCCAACCTTCACTACCGTACCGGCCACTTCCGGCGTGATCTGCACCATGTGGCCGGAAACATACGCGTCGTCCGTGCTTTCCTGATGGCTCAGGACCAGTGCCCAGTAGGCGCCATAACCGATGGCCGCCGCAGCAAATACCGAAGAAGCCAATACCAGATTACGTTTGCGGCGTTTTGCCGTTTCGAGTTCTTTATCCATGATGTGTGGTGTTCTCAGCGTGCGGGTGGGGCAGGATGACGGGCGGCAAAACTACCGCCCAAGGCGGTATGCAGGGCAACCCAGGACAAACGCTGGGCCGCTTCCGCATCCAGCCGGGCCGACTGTTGCATTAATTGGGTTTCTTGGGCGTCGAGCAGCGACAGCTTGTTCACCAGCCCGGCGCGCAGGCGTGCCATGGCCGCTTCGGTGGCCTTGCTGGCGCTGTGTTCCGCCTGCCGTACCGATGTCAGCTGTTGCTGGCTACCTTGCCAGTTGGACAAGGCATCGGCGGCCGAGCGCAACGCTTCCAGCACGGTCTGGTTGTAGCTTAGCCACCGCTTCATCGTAGCCAGCCTTCTCGCGCGCCAGATTGGCGCGCAGGGCGCCGGAGTGGAAGATCGGCAGCGACACCGCCGGTGTCACGCCCACGATCTTGGCGCCACGATCAAACAGATTGCTGGTTTCCAGTGCTGAGAGGCCAATGAACGAACTCAGGCTTACGTTGGGATAGAACGCCGCCTTGGCCGCCTTGACCGATTCGCTTAACGATTCCACGCGTGCCCGTTGCGCGGCAATGTCCGGACGGCGGCCCAAGAGGTCGGCGGTCAGCTCGTTTTGCGGCAGCGCCGGTGCCTACGTCAGTGGCGCCGCATTCAGCTGCTTCAGTGCATCCGGGGCCTGCGCGGTGAGTGCCGCCAGCGCATGGCGGGCATTTTCGCTGTCGTCATGCAACAGGCTGGCTTGCTGTTGCAAGCGATTGATCAGGATCTCGTTCTGGCGCAGGGTGTCGCCCGACAGCAGTCCGGCGTTTACCCGCGCCTTGAGCAGCGCCTGCCGGGTTTCGGCCAACCTTAACCGCTGGTTGAGCAAGCGTGCCTGTGCCCTGGCTGTGTTGCAGCCCGGTGTATTGGGCAATGACCGCTTGCGTCAGCACCAGCCGGGTTTGTTCGCCTTCGTATGCCACGGCGCGCTGGTTGCCCAGCGCGGCCGCCACTTCCGCACGGTTTTTGCCCCAGAAGTCGATTTCCCAATTGGCATTGAGCGACAAGGTGTACAGGTTCTGGTAGGAGCCAGCCAGCGGGGGCGGCAGTATTCCGTACAGCGAGTAACGTTCACGACTGCGGCTGGCATTGGCGTCCACTTGCGGGCCGAGCGTGCTTTCGTTCAGGCCGACGATGCTGCGCGCCTGACGCAAGCGGCTGTCGGCCATTTTCATACTGGGAGAGTTGGCCAGCGCCTGCTCTACCAGCTGATTCAGCGTCGGATCCTGCAACGGTTGCCACCAGTTGTCCTGAATGGCCTAAGCATGCTGGCCTGACTCAGTTGCAGTTGTTTGGCATCCAGCGGTTTGGCGGGTGGGGTGTCCTGCCCGAAACTGGCACAACCGCCCAGCATGGCGGTCAGCACCAGTACGCTGGTGGAGCGTGGCCAATGGGATTTGTTCACCGTATTGATCTCCATGGACCCATCTGGTTTATTTGATGGTGTGATAGTCACTAACGTTATTATTTGGGTAATAAAAAACCGGGGCGGGTGCAGCAGCTCATCCGCCCAATCGGGCCAGCAGCTTGCGCATCAGCCCTTCCAGCTGTTGTTGTTCTTCCAGACTGAAATCTGCCCACAGCTTGCGGTGGTTGTCGCGCGCCAGCGGGAGTTGGCTTTCGACAAACTGCACGCCTTCCGGGGTCAGTTCCAGCAAAATCTTGCGCCGGTCTTCGGCACTGGGAATACGCGCGGCCCAGCCGTTTTTGACCAGTTCATCGGCAATACGGGTGGCATTGGTGCGCGAGGAATCCAGCGTGTCGCTGATGTCCGAGGGGTAAAGCGATTGCTTGGGGCAGGCATACATGGCCAACAGTGCCATCCACACCGTTTCGTTCAGTCCGTGTGCCTTCAGGCTTTCGTTCAGGTAGCCGGTCAGTCGCGGCATGATGTGGTAGTACAACCGGGTCAGGATGACTTCCTGACGCGGCACGCCGGGAAAGCGGCTTTCTACCCGTTCAATGGCCTGTTCCAGCTGATGGAAAGATTTGTTCATACGGGTATTTTAATAACTTACGTTACTATTTTGCAAGTTATTATTTTGACAGGAAGCAATTGTGCACGCAGAATGGCGGCCCCACTACGCTCTTGGTCAGGTGGGGCCGCGCTGCCTCAGGATTCCAGCAAGGCCAGTACGCGTTCTGGCGGGCGGCCGATTACGGCGTGTTCGCCAGCCACGGCAATCGGCCGCTCCAGCAGCCGCGGATTATCGGCCAGCGCGCGGATCAGTTGCTCCGGCGTGAGCGTGATGTCATCCAGATCCGGGGCGCTGTATTCCTCTTCCTTGCGCCGCATTAATTGGCGCGGTTCCAGTTCCAGCAGCTGTAGCAGCCGGGTAAGTTCTTCCACTCCGGGCGGGGTTTTCAGGTAGTCGATCACTTCTACCTCGGCGCTGGCATTTTCCAGCAGGCTGAGGGCCTCGCGCGATTTGGAACAGCGCGGATTGTGATATAGGCGAATCATGATGTGCTCCGTCGGATGGGGGGCGGATTTTGCTGGGAAAACCATTGTAGCGGCAAGCCCCGGCTTGCTATAACGCCACAGGAGACAGCCCAACTTGCTGGGGGTTGTCATCCGGAAATTGCCGGTCCCCGCTGTGCGGCGACTGGCGTGTGTTCATCTGTTTAGTAGAGTTTCATGCCGCATTCAAGTCGCCGTCATTTTGGTCTGGCCCTGTTGTTGGCCGCGCTGTCCACGCTGGGGCCGTTTTCCATCGACACCTTTTTGCCTGCCATGCAGGCGATCGGCCTCACTTTGGCCGCCACGCCGTTGCAAATGCAGCAGGCGCTGACGGTTTACCTGTTCTGTTATGCGCTGATGATGCTGTGGCACGGCTCGATTTCCGACGCCATCGGCCGCCGTCCGGTGGTACTGGTGACCACGCTGCTGTTCAGTCTGGCGTCGCTCGGCTGTGCCTTGTCCAACTCGCTGGCGAGCCTGCTGTTGTTCCGCGCGCTGCAAGGCTTGTGTGGCGGCGCGGGCTTGGTGGTGGGGCGCGCCATCATCCGCGACAAGCTGGACGGGCACGAGGCGCAGCGCCTGATGTCGCATGTCACCATGCTGTTTTCGCTGTCGCCAGCCATTGCGCCGGTGATTGGCGGCTGGTTGTTTGGTCGGCTCGGCTGGCATTCCATTTTCTTTTTCATGGCGCTGGTCGGGCTGCTGCTGTTTGTCATGAGCTGGTTTGCGCTGGCGGAAACCCATCACGCCTCACGGCGCCAGCCGCTCAAGGTGCGTTATCTGTTGGCCAACTATCTGCAGGTTGGCCGAAAGCGCGAATTCCAGCTGTTGACCGCGGCGGTGTCGTGCAATTTTGCCGGTTTCTTCTTGTATATCCCGGCTGCGCCGGTGTTTCTGATTCAGCATTTGCACCTGCGGCCAGATCAGTTCTTGTGGATGTTTGGTCCAGCGGTGTCCGGCATCATGTTTGGCGCGTTTCTGTCGGGCCGCATGGCCGGGCGGCGCAGTTCGCGCGAGATCGTCAATATCGGTTATGCGCTGATGTTCACGGCGGCCACCGTCAATCTGCTCTACAACCTGACGGCCGGTGCGAGCATGCCGTGGGCGGTATTGCCGCTGGCCTGTTACACCACCGGCATGTCGCTGGTGGCGCCGTCGATCACGCTGAACCTGATGGACCAGTTTCCCTCGCTGCGCGGCACCGTGTCGTCGTTGCAGGGCTTTTTGCAGACCATGATGTCCAGCCTGGTGGCCGGGGTGGTGTCGCCTCTGGTGTGGGGCAGCCCGTTGACGCTGGCGCTGACCATGGCGCTGTTTTTGCTGGCCGGTTTTGTTTTTCGCACGCGCTATCGGCAGTTGGTGGCGCGGGCGCCTAGCGTCGTAGTTCACGGCAAGTTGAGCCCGCCTTGGCGGGCTTTTATTTTTATTGCAAAAGAGAATTAATCTCAGTAAGATTCTCGTTATTGATTGAGAACCCCGCTATTTCCTTGTTTGCTTGCCTTCTCCGGAAAGGAAAACCGATGTCTTGCTTTGCTTCCAAACTGGTCGTTGCCGCGCTGGCCCTGTCGGCGTCCACGGTGTTTGCCAAGGAGTACCCGATTGGCAAACCGGTCATCAAAAATGGCATGGAAGTCGGTGCTGTTTACCTGCAGCCGACCAAGATGGACCCGGAAGGGATGATGCGTAAGGCGGAGCAGTCGGATATCCATCTGGAAGCCGACATTCACGCCGTCAAGAACAACCCCAACGGGTTTGAGGAAGGCGCCCGGCTGCCGTATCTGGTGGTGAAGTACGCCATTACCAAAGTAGGCGGTCATGGGGTGATTCAGGGCGACATGATGGCGATGGTGGCCAACGATGGCCCGCACTACGGCGACAACGTGAAGTTGCAGGGGCCGGGCAAGTACAAGATGAAACTGACCGTGTTGCCGCCTTCGGCCAACCCGCATGCGCATTTTGGCCGCCATGTGGACAAGGAAACCGGTGTCGGCCCGTGGTTCAAGCCGTTTGAGCTGAACTATGACTTTACCTATGCCGGTATCGGCAAAAAGGGCGGTTACTAAGCGTCGTGTACGACGGTTATTGCTAATGCCGAAAACAGCGCCGGATGGCCGGTGCTGTTGGCCACCTGATAGGAGAGTGCCATGAAAACCTGGACGTTTTTACTTGCCACGCTGTTGTCCTGTTCTGCCACGGCGGCCGACGACATGCCCACGTTCCGTCTGGACATGAAGGACGGCAAGCTCACGCTTACGCGCATCACGGTGCCAGCCTTAAAAGAAGTTTCGCCCGGAGGTGGTGAACTCCGGCCGAACGCTTCAACCGAGTTTGAGAGCACCCCGTTGCGCAAGGAAAAGGTGTTGGGGCCGGGCGCGCAGTCGGCGCTGGTGTTTCAGCCGCTGAGTGCGGGCGAGTACAAGTTTTTTGACGAGTTTCATCAGGTCACCGGCCGGGCGTGATTGTCGCCAAGTAACCGGCAGGTGTGACAGGTAAGCCGTTTAGGGAGGTAAGAAAGCCGCATGGGACAGATTCTTTTCATCGTCTGGCGTGAGAGCGTGGAAGCCTTGTTGGTGGTGGGCATTCTGCATGCCCGGATGAACCAGAACGAGGAGGGCGCGGCCGGTAAACGCTATTTGTGGGGCGGCGTGGCGCTGGGGCTGGTGCTGGCCACGGTACTGGCGGTGGGCTTGTTTGCCGCCGGCAGCCCTGTTTGCCGGGGCGCAGGATGTGTTCCAGACCGTGATGGTGTTTGTGGCGGCGGTGCTGATCGTGCAGATGGTGCTGTGGATGCGCGAGCACGGGCGCACCTTGAAGAAAAAACTGGAATCGGGGTTGGCCGAAAAGGCGGCCAGCTCCAACTGGTGGGGCGTGACCGTGCTGGCGGCGCTGGCCATTGCGCGTGAAGGCAGTGAAGCCGTGGTGTTTTTGTACGGCTCGCTGACGACGGCGGACAGCGCCTCGCTGCCGGGTATTGCGCTGGCGGGTGTGGCCGGTCTGGCGCTGGCGTTTTTTACTTTTTACCTGTTGCAACTGGGTGGCAAGATTCTGTCGTGGCGGCTGTTCTTCCGTATTACCGAAGTCATGTTGCTGTTGCTGGGCGCGGCGCTGTTCCTGACCGGCGTCGAGAAGTTGATGTCGATGTCGCTGTTGCCGACCCTGATCGATCCGCTGTGGGACAGCTCGGCCTTGCTGGATGACATGTCGCCGTTTGGTGGCGTGGTGGCCTCGCTCACCGGCTATCGTGCCCATCCGGCCTTGATGAGCGTGCTGGCATACGCCGGGTTCTGGCTGGGCGTGTGGGTGTTGTTCCAGTGGCGTGCGCGCCGCACCGGAGCGTGAACATGGCACTGGCCGCCGTCGGGGCGTGGTTACGCGATCACGCCCGCGCCTTGCGCTGGCTGCAATGGGCCGTGGTGCTGATCTACGCCTTCTTGCTGATCGTGCCCGCCTGTTTGCCGCTGCCGGATGATACTGCGCGCATGGTGAATAACCTGACGGTACTGGCGCAGTTTGTCTTCTGGGGCGTGTGGTGGCCGTTTGTGCTGCTGTCGATGCTGCTGTTTGGCCGGTTGTGGTGTGGCGTGCTGTGCCCGGAAGGGGCGCTGTCGGAATGGGCGGCCAAGCGTGGCCGCGGCTGGCCGATTCCGCGCTGGATGCGCTGGGGCGGCTGGCCGTTTGTGGCTTTTGCGCTGACGACCATTTATGGCCAGTTGGTCAGCGTTTACCAGTATCCCAAGGCCGCGTTGCTGGTGTTGGGCGGCTCGACCGTGGCGGCGGTGATCGTCGGTTTTTTCTACACCCGTGGCAAGCGCGCCCGGTGTCGCCACTTGTGCCCGGTCAACGGGGTCTTTGCGCTGCTGTCCAAGCTGGCGCCGATGCACTATCGGGTGGATGAAGACGCGTGGCGCGCGGCGGCCAAACCCGGTCGGCTGATTCCGATTCAGGCGGTGGATTGCGCGCCGCTACAACCGTTGCGCCACATGAAGGGCGGCAGCGGCTGCCACATGTGCGGTCGTTGCAGTGGCCACCGCGACGCCATCGCCCTGAGCTGGCGCTCGCCGGACGAGGAAGTGGTGCAGGTGGCGGCAACAGAAGCCGATGTCTGGCAGACCTTGCTCATCGTCTACGGCCTGCTGGGCGTGGCCATCGGCGCTTTTCACTGGACCATGAGCCCGTGGTTTGTTGCCCTGAAGCAAGGGTTGGCCGAATGGCTGGTGGAACGCGACTGGATGTGGCTGCTGGACACCAACGCACCGTGGTGGCTGCTGACGCATTACCCGGAGCACAACGACGTGTTCAGCTGGCTGGATGGCACGGT
The DNA here is from genome assembly GCF_009707705.1 of Paludibacterium denitrificans. Taxonomy (GTDB): domain Bacteria; phylum Pseudomonadota; class Gammaproteobacteria; order Burkholderiales; family Chromobacteriaceae; genus Paludibacterium_A; species Paludibacterium_A denitrificans. The sequence goes on from NZ_WLYX01000001.1 coordinate 1,757,883, forward strand.
GCTGATTGGCTACGTGCTGGCAACCGCGCTGGTGCTGGGCTCCGGCCTGCTGCTGTGTCTGGCGCTGTCGGTACGGCTGGCCGGGCGCTGGCAATGGCAACGGCTGCATCATCTGGCGCAAGGGCTGATTCCGCTGGTACTGGCGTCGGCGTGTTTCTCGGGCTGTCGGCCACCACGCTGACGCTGCTCAAGGCCGAAGGCTTGCCGGTGCTGTGGGCCAATCCGGTGCGGCTGGTGTTGCTGGTTTCGGCCAACCTTTGGGTATTGTGGCTGTCGGCCCGCATTATTCGCCGCTGGTGTCGCGGCGCACGTGCGGCGTTGGCGCTGTTGCCGGTGCTGGCGGCGCTGGCGCTGATCGACGCCGCCCGGGGCTTCATGTTCTGGTGGTGGTAACGCCAGCCCGCTGCCATCAGGCGGCGGCGTTGACCAGCGTCGGGTTCAGCACTCGCATCAAATCCTGCGGCGTCATCTCCACCAGAAAGCCGCGCTTGCCGCCGTTGATGTAAATCCGTGGCAGCTCGGCAATGCTCGCTTCCATATACACCGGCATGGCGTGGCGCGTGCCAAACGGGCTGGTGCCGCCCACCTGATAACCGCTGTGCTTGTCGGCGGTTTTCGGGTCGCACGGGCTGACTTTCTTTGCCCCGATCTGCTTGGCCAGCATGCCGATGCCTACTTCGCAGTCGCCGTGCATCAGCACGATCAGCGGTTTCTTCTGCTCGTCTTCCATGATCAGCGTCTTGATCACCGCGTGCTCCTCCACGCCCAGCTCGCGCGCCGACACCCGCGTGCCGCCCTTGTCCTCGTACTTGTACAGATGCTCGACAACGGTCACCTGATGCTCACGCAACACGCGGATCGCCTGCGTGACCGGCGTTTTTTCCTTGGCCATCACTCCTCCTGCCCACTACTTACCCACCGGGTTTAGCGCCCCGGCACGGCTGACTGTCAAAGCTCGTCATTCTAGCGCCTCGTCTGGCCTTTGGGCGGCCGTTATCTATACTTCAGACGGGTTGCTGATTACGGTTTGCCCGCTTCACATCGTTAATTGACAAGGAGTTTCGAGATGAACGAACTGATTCGCCGGTCTGGTCTTGAGCCGTTGTTCGATGATGTATTCAAGGGTTTTTTTGTGCGCCCGCTGTCGCTGGTAGGCAAGGACGACCTCACCAGCGGCATCCGGCTGGATGTAAAGGAAGACGATAACGCCTACACCATCCATGCCGAACTGCCCGGCGTGAAAAAAGAGGATATTCAGGTACAGGTGGACGGCAACCGCGTCTCCATCTCCGCCGAGGTGAAACGCGAAAGCGAACAGAAGGAAGGCGAAAAAGTGCTGCGCTCCGAGCGCTACTACGGCCGGGTCTCGCGCACGTTTACCCTGCCGGTGGATATTGACGAAAGCGGCGCCACGGCCAAATCCAACGAAGGCGTGTTGGAACTGGTGCTGCCGAAGAAAACGCAGGCATCCACGCATAAACTGACGGTGGAGTGAGCGCGGAAGGTATCAGGTGTTAATGCTGCAAAGGCTGGCGATTAAGCCCTTTTTGTATTGGGGGTGTGGAGGAGATCTTAATCTGCCGACTCCTCGTCGTAACGGATAGCAGCAGCGTTGAAGCATGATGCCGCTTTTATCGTGCTCTATGATATCATTGTTATGACACTGAAATATTTTTTGTTGGAATATATGTCTTTCCCAAAATTTTGGCGTAAGTCTTTCTGTTGCTGATATTAATTATTAGGGGCGTTGGTGAAATCTGTGCTTGTGGATGATTTAATTAAGACAATAAGAGATGCTTGGAAAAGCCCGGGGACATCGTTGTATGTTTTGCATGTCACTATTTTTCACGTAATCGCGATTTCTATTGGCGCTTTACTGTTTTTTTCTCAAGTTTACTTGCCAGACTCAGTTTATGTTTTTGCATCAAAATACTTTGACTGTACAACTCAAGATAACAAAATATTGTTTTACTATTTTGCAGTAGTGGCAAGGTTGTCACTTTGTTTTACGTTGCTTTGTGTGGTTCGCTATCTATACAAATATGGTAAGAAAGTATTCTTGTTTAATTCGCATCCGGGCGCCATGACTATGCTTATGGCCGCGGTGGTGGCTTTGCTGATTTCTGTATTATTGGTTTATTCTTCTTGCAGCTATGAGCCATTGTGCAAGGTGAAAAAAATTCATAAAATGATTTATGAGTTCATTGCGGGATCATGGTACGCTCATTTATCAGTTATGCTTGCCTTATTCGCATGGATTAACTTTTTTGGAAAATTATCGAAGGTGGTCAGTAAAGTATGGCGGTGATTTCCAATATAAAAATCAACCAAATCTACGTAAGTGCGCCAGTTATTCATCACACTGATGGCAGATCTCTGGCCAACACCATTCGCGTATCTTCCAATTAGTGCTAGCTACCCTATGACCGAAAGTGGCCGAGAGTAGTCAGAGCCGCCCCCTTGTGGCAGTTTACGACCCGTAGCTGTCATCTAGTCGACAAGCATTCTATGACTGGTCTAGGTTTGAAAGCAGTAGCTAGTCGTTGCGTTGTCTGCAGACAGTCTAGTGGATTCACATTGCCGAGAATTGTCCCGGCATGATTTAGGAGGGGGTAGCTCATGGGCGTCAGTGAACTTTGAGCAGTGCTAATAATTTAGCAACTACAGGAGAAAATCTGTATGACTCCACCCAAGTATCTGTCTTAATAAGCAAACCAAGAGATAGTAGGCCCGTTAGGATAAAGCGGTTGTGATGGTTTCCTTCTAACGACAGCCACTGTTCAGCAGGAAAGTTCGCGGCTCTTTCACTTTCCATGCGTCCTTTTTGAGCTTCCCCTACAGGAAAATTAATTGCATGGTACTGAAAGCTTTCATACAAAAACTTGATCTCATCTGCAGAAATGTCGCGAATAACTCTTGAGAGCACAGAGGCTTCGTCATGGCGTAATTTGTCGTCAACAACGCTTTTACATATTGCGGCAGTAAGATATTTCAGCTTTTCTTGCTCAAGAGTTTGCGTGAGCGTCAACAATGCCTCATTGACAAACTTAAACTGTGCATCGGTCAAGTTTTTAATATTATCTTGGTGCTGGTGCAATTCCTGTTCGATGCGTCTTATTTCTGATTCAATCCGCTGTTGGTAGCGCCCATTCGCAAGTGCATTTGCAAGTACAGGTAGCATCACGACACCCACAGGGGCATAGACTGCAGCAGCAGTTGCTCCAAAACCAGTTAGGGCTGCTTGTGCCGCAAAGTTGCCAGCAACTTTCTCAGCTATAGATGGCTTTTCCATTGATTTGATCCATGCTTCATACTGACCAGAGAACATCATGCCTAAAGCCAATAGCATTGGCTACGGATCCGTGATGTAAGTACCCAGCCGCTCCTGCCAGCCTTTTGATCTCGCTATGTACTGAACAAGCGACTTACTTTGCCGGGGAAGGCGAAGTGATTGAGCCCCCCCTTATAGGGCCCCAACCTGATGAGATTGCAGTCCGCCCCATAAAACCAATGGCAGGTCTGAAGTCCATTTCCCTTAAAATCAGTCACCGACCGCTTTGGCCGAGAACCGGAAGTCCGCCTCTCGGATGTCATCAGGCCGGTAGGGGCCGATAGGAGCCATCTCCCTTTCGGCCAACCTTATATATCCTCAACTCATCCCCTGTCTCATGTCCAGTACATCGACATAATTTCCGGGCGTGATCGTATCAGAGCGTATGAAACCCCAAAGCGTAGAGCAGCAGGAAGATGGCGGAGCTGATGATCAGCGCCTGGGCGAGCGTGACGAAGAAGGCGCGCAGCGATTGGCGCTAGCTGGTTGAGCAGCCAGCGGGCAACGGTGTAGACGACCGCGGCCAGCAAAAAGAGTCGGAACAGCCGTCCAAACATGGCGAGGGGGAAGAAAAAAGGTGGTGGCCGGATTATCCGGATGGCAAGAAACGTGCGCAAGCGGTGGTTATGGATATAATTGTGGCTACCGAGGAAGCCTTGTAAGCCGATATGGACCCCTGCAGCGAGAATGGCCACAACGGCCCTAAGCAGGTGACAAACCAAAAGGCGATAATTATTCATGTCCAATACCGATACCTCGGTCGGCCTCGTTACGGCGCAAACGGCCGTGTTCGATACGCCGCTGGAGTTGGTCAGTGGGGCCGTGTTACCCGGCTACCAGCTGACGTATGAAACCTATGGCACGCTCAATGCGGAGCACAGTAACGCCATCCTGATCTGCCATGCGCTGTCGGGCCACCATCATGTGGCCGGTCGTTACCATGTCAACGACAAATCGGCTTAGCTGGTGGGACAACATGGTGGGGCCGGGCAAGCCGATTGATACCAACCGCTTTTTTGTGGTGGGGGTGAACAATCTGGGCGGTTGCCATGGCAGTACCGGGCCGTCGTCCACCAACCCGGAAACCGGCCATGCGTGGGGCGCGGATTTTCCGGTGGTGACGGTGCCGGACTGGGTGCAGTCGCACGCGCGGCTGGCTGACCGGCTGGGGATTGCGCGCTGGGCGGCGGTGATTGGCGGCAGTCTGGGCGGCATGCAGGCGTTGCAGTGGAGCATTGATTTCCCCGAACGCGTGGCGCATGCGCTGGTGATAGCTTCGGCGCCCAAGCTGTCGGCGCAGAACATTGCCTTCAACGACGTGGCGCGTCAGGCCATCATTACCGATCCGGATTTTCATGGCGGCAATTTCTACGCGCATGGTGTGGTGCCGCGCCGTGGTTTGCGGCTGGCACGCATGCTGGGCCACATTACTTATCTGTCTGACGACGGCATGGGCGAGAAATTTGGCCGCATGTTGCGTTCCGGCGATTACCAGTTTGGCTATGAGGTGGAGTTCGAGATTGAATCCTACCTGCGCTATCAGGGCGACAAGTTCTCTGATTATTTCGATGCCAATACCTATCTGCTGATGACCAAGGCGCTGGATTATTTCGACCCGGCCAAGGATTTTGGCGACGATATCGTCACGGCCTTGCAGCGTGCCAGCGCCAGCTTCATGGTGGCGGGCTTTACCACTGACTGGCGTTTTTCGCCGGAGCGCTCGCGTGAAATCGTCAAGGCGCTGGTGGCGGCGGACAAGAAGGTGGTGTACGGCGAGATTGAATCGGTGCACGGCCATGATGCTTTCCTGATGCTGGACCCGCCTTATATCAACCTGATGCGGGCGTATCTCAACCGTGTGGCAGCGGAGGTGGCTGCATGAGTACATCGACACTGAAACCGTTGCGCCCCGATCTGCAACTGATTGCCGACTGGATTGCCCCGGGCAGCCGCGTGCTGGACCCGGGCTGTGGTGATGGCGCGTTGTTGGCGTACCTGAAAACCCACAAGCAGATTTCCGGCTATGGCGTGGAAATCGACGTGGACAACATCGTGCATTGCGTGGAAAACGGCGTGGAGGCGATTCAGGGCAACCTGGAAGCCGGGTTGGCCGAATTTGGCGATGGCCGCTTCGATCACGTGGTGCTGTCGCAAACCATTCAGGCCATGCGCAATACCGAGCAGATTCTGCTGGAAATGCTGCGCGTGGGGCGCGAGGCGATTGTTACCTTCCCGAACTTTGGCTACTGGCAAAACCGCGTGCAGATTTTGCAAGGCCACATGCCGGTGTCGGAAACCATTCCGTTTGAGTGGTACAACACGCCCAACATTCACTGGTGCATGCTGGGCGATTTTGAACGGTTGTGTGCCAAGAACGGCATCCGCGTGATTGAGCGGGTGGTAATGGATAACGGCAAGCGCATCCATTTCCTGCCCAATCTGCTGGGCAGCCCGGCGTTTTACCGGGTGGCGCGCGAAGCCTGATGGCGTAATCCTGACAGGGCGGCGTTAAGCCGCCTTTTCCTTTTTCGGCCAACCTTGGCCGGTTTGACGGATGTGATGAGCGATTCAAAACTCGATTGGCGCCGCGAGATTTTCTCGCGCACCATGCTGACCTGTATTTTCACCGGTTTCAGTTCCGGCCTGCCGCTGTATCTGTTGATCAATCTGGTGCTTACCGGCTGCGTACCGAAGGCGTGGATTTGAAGCGCATCGGCCTGTTTGCGCTGATCGGCCTGCCCTACACCGGAAGTTTCTCTGGTCACCGTTGATGGACCGCTTCGTGCCGCCGCTATTGGGGCGACGGCGGGGCTGGATGTTGCTGATGCAGTTGGGGCTGTTGGCCACCATCGCGCTGTTTGGGCTGTTTCGGCCAACCCGGATTTGTGGGCGATTGCCGCGCTGGCGCTGCTGGTGGCGTTTTTGTCGGCCAGCCGAGGACATTGTGCTGGATGCCTTCCGCCGCGAGATTCTGACCGACCGCGAGCTGGGGCTGGGCAATACGCTGCACATCAACGCCTACCGTCTGGCCGGGCTGGTGCCGGGCTCGCTGTCGCTGATTCTGGCCGACCATCTGCCGTGGGGCAGCGTGTTTGTGGTGACGGCGCTATTCATGCTGCCGGGGGTGTTGATGACGCTCTGGGCGCAGGAGCCAACCGTGCGTGGCACGCCGCCCAAAACCCTGCGCGAAGCGGTGGTGGAGCCGTTTCATGAGTTTTGGCATCGGCAGGGGGCTCGCGGTGCGCTGGTGATTCTGGCGTTTATCTTTCTCTACAAGCTGGGCGACAGCATGGCGACTGCGCTGGCTACGCCGTTTTACATGGACATGGGCTTTGCCAAGTCGCAGATCGGCATCGTGGCCAAACATGCCGGGCTGTGGTAAGCGGTGATCGGCGGGCTGCTGGGCGGGGTATGGATGCTCAAGCTGGGCATCAACCGGGCGCTGTGGCTGTTTGGCGTGGTGCAGGTATTGTCGATTCTGGGTTTTGCCCGGCTGGCGAGCTTTGGCCATTTTGCCCATGTTGGCCCGGCCGAGCTGTCGCGCCCGGCGCTGGTGATCGGCTTCGAGGCATTGGGCGTGGGGCTGGGGACGGCGGCGTTTGTGGCCTATATCGCCCGCACCACCCACCCGGCTTATACCGCCACCCAGTTTGCCTTGTTCACCAGCCCGGCTGCCGTGCCGCGCACGCTGGCCAACGCCGCCACCGGTTATCTGGTGGACGGGCTGGGCTGGAACGGCTTCTTTCTGCTGTGCACCGTGCTGGCGTTGCCGGGCATGGCGCTGTTGCTAAAAGTGGCGCCGTGGCGTGATGCCGACCGCACTAGCGCAACGGTGCGGCAAGCCTGAGCGCCATTTCGGCCAACCTTTTACCCTGAGCGATGGCCAGCTGTTTTTCCTCGGCGGAAATCGGGCGGTCGTTCTGGGCACCGGCCACGTGGCTGACGCCGTAGGGCGTGCCACCGGTTTGCGTGCTGGAGAGTTCTGCCTCGCTATACGGCAGGCCGACCAGTACCATGCCGTGGTGCAGCAACGGCAGCATCATCGACAGCAGCGTGCTTTCCTGTCCGCCATGCTGTGACGCCGTGCTGGTAAAGACACAGGCCGGTTTGCCTGCCAGCGCGCCCTGCATCCATTCCGGCGTGGTGCCGTCGAGAAAATATTTCACCGCCGCCGCCATGTTGCCAAAGCGGGTGGGGCTGCCCAGCGCCAGACCAATACATTCCACCAGATCCTGACGTTCGACATACGGCGCACCGCTGTCCGGTACCGCCGGTGCGCTGGCTTCGCACACGGTGGACACTTTGGGTACGGTGCGCAAGCGCGCCTGCGCACCCGGTACGCTTTCGATGCCGCGGGCGATCAGTCGGGCCAGTTCGCGCGTGGCGCCGTGCTGGCTGTAATACAGCACCAGAATATCCTGCATGACACATCCTTGATCCGAGTGGTTATCCGAGCCGGATGATAAAGCATTCCCGCTTGTGCTGAGGCGCATTTGACATTACCTTGCCGTGCATGAACCTGCCGCAACGATTCGACGCCCAACTGGGCTTTTCCCGCTTTCTGCTCCGCCGCATGGGTGACCATCGTGTCATGCAGGTGGCGGGCAGCCTGACCTTTACCACGCTGCTGGCGCTGGTGCCGTTACTCACCATCGCGCTGACGGTGATGTCGGCGTTTCCGGTGTTTTCCGATTACAGCACGCGCTTCAAGGTGATGCTGCTCTCCACGCTGGTGCCGGAATTCGGCTAAACAAGGTGATTTCGGTCTACATGCGCCAGTTTGCCGACAACGCGGAAAAGCTCACGGCGGCGGGCATTATCATGCTGGGCGTGACGGCGCTGATGCTGATGTCCACGGTGGAACGCACCTTCAACGCCATCTGGCGCGTCCGACGTGGCCGACCGCTGTTGCAGCAAAGCATGGTGTACTGGACGGTATTGACGCTAGGGCCGGTGGTGCTGGCTTACAGCCTGATGTCGTGGCGCTGGCTGTTCAAGCTCACGCATTTCGAGCGCAACCTGCCGATGCTGGCGCACGCGCTGGAAACCGGCGGCTCGATCGTGCTGACCGCGCTGGTGCTGTCGCTGATTTTCCGCATTGTTCCCAACCGCTTTGTGCCGTTCCGCCATGCTGCGGGCGGGGCGCTGCTGACGTCCATCCTGCTGGAACTGACCAAGGTGGGCTTCGGGTTTTATATCGGCAAGGTGGCGTCTTACCAGCTGGTGTACGGCGCCTTTGCCAGCGTGCCGATTTTCCTGTTGTGGGTCTACTGCCTGTGGCTGGTAGTGCTGGCCGGAGCGGTGTTTACCGCGTCGCTGTCCCATTGGGACGGCCAGGCCGGCAGCGTCATCTGGCGCCGCGTCGGCGTTTTCTGGATGCGCTGGAGTTGCTGTTGCTGCTGGATGAAGCGCAACAGCAGGGGCGGGCGCTGGCACCGCTGGAATTACGCCAGCGGGTACAGGTGGGCTATGACGAGTTGGGGCTGGTGCTGGACCGGCTGGCGCGCCATGGTTACGTGCAAAAGGGGCAGCGCGATGCCCGGGTGCTGATGAAAAAGCCGTCGGCCATCACCCGGCCGAACTGTTCGAATTGTTTGTCTATCGTGCCGACCCGGCTAACGGCGATGCCGTAGGCGAGGGGGTGGAAGAATTATTGCGCCCGCTGATCGGCACGCTTCAGGCCGTCACGCTGGCCGACTTTGCCCGTCGGCTGGGGCGAAAGTAATCCGTATTGGCGTAAAACGCCGGGTTATCGTTGTCCGGCCACCAGCCGGGAATGCCCAGCAGTGGCAGCGGCCACAGCTCGCGTGGTGTGGCCAGCCAGTGGTCATCGGCCAGTCGCTGTGCCAGCGCATGATCCAGCTGCTGGCGTTGCTCGGTCAGAGGTTGGCCGAAAAAGTCCGGCGCCACCGGCATTACCAGTGCCTTGCCGCACCAGCCAATATGCGGTTGCAGGCCTTGTTCAAAAATGGCGTGGCCGAGCGTATGCACGCCGATGCGCTGCCCCCAGTCTGAACGCTGACCGACAAACAGCGTTTGCCACTGCATGCCATCCAGTGCCTGACTCAGGGCTGGATCGGCACAGGCCACAATCACTCCGCATTCATCCAGCAGCGTGGCCGCATCGCGTAGCGGGCCGCGTCGTGTTTCGCCCCGTTGCATGGCGCGCAGATGACGCGCGTTGAGCGCCTGTTTGCTCGTTTACCATGCCAGCCACGCCAGCGCATTGAACCAGTCGTGCCAGTTTTGCGTGCGCGTGGGCACTTCGCCGGTGTGGGCGATATGCAGTTCGTAGTAGGCGCTTGGTTGCAGATCACAGACAAAGCGCAGGCCGGGCAGGACGATGCCGTGCGCCTGTGCGGTGCTCAGCAGTTGGTCATAATCCGCCTGTTGGGGCCAGTGCTCGCCATCCAGCCGGCGGCTGCCGCGCGGATGGGCTGGTAGAGCGGGTGCGACAGGTAAGTGCGATGCCAGGGCGGTCACGTGTTTTCCACATCCAGCGCGCGGCTGAAGGTATCGCCACCACACACCCGGTTACGGCCATGGTCCTTGGCCTGATACAGCAGTTTGTCGGCGCGGCGCAGCAAGTCGTCGATGGCGACATCGCCCGGCTGCAACGCGGTCAGCCCGATGCTGACGGTGTAATGCACGGCTTGGCCATTGATGGTCAGGGCCGAGTTCTCCACTTGCTGGCGCAAGCGTTCGGCCACCGGCAAGGCATCGGCCAGATCGGTATCGGGCAACAGCCCGGCAAATTCCTCACCGCCCAGTCGTCCGGCCAGATCGCTGGCGCGCAGCACGGTTTGCAGCACGCTGGCAAAGTGGTGGATGACCTGATCACCCACGTCATGGCCATAGCGGTCGTTGATGTTCTTGAAATGGTCCAGATCCAGCATCATCACTGTCAGCGGTTGCTGATAACGCTGGCTGCGCTTGATTTCGCGTCCGGCCAGATCAAGAAACTGGCGGCGGTTGTTCAAGCCGGTGAGGCTGTCCTGCGTGGCCAGTTTATACAGTTGTTTTTCGTGCAGATTGCTCTGCAGCGCAATGGCGGTCAGGTGCGTACTGCGGTAGGCCAGATCGAGTTCTTCCGGCGTGGGGCGGCGCGGTTCCTTGTGATAGATGCCGAAGGTGCCGAGCAGATTATGTTCGCTGGTAAAGATGGGGATGGACCAGCACGCGCGCAGGCCGAATTCCCCAACGGTTTTACTGGCGAATTTGGCCCACAGCGGGCTGGTGGCGATGTCATCCACAATGATCGGCCGTTTCCAGTAGGCAGCGGTACCGCATGATCCCACTTCCGGGCCGATGGCAATGCCATCCACCATGGCACTGTAGTCGGGTGGCAGCTTGGCTCCCGACGCCATTTTCAGGTGCGTGCCTTCGTCGTCCAGCCGCATGATGGAACAGATGCCATGCGGCAGCTGGGTTTCGATCATCTGGCAAATCTGTTTGAGGATGTCCGGCAATGGCTGGTTGTTGGCGATCATCTCCATCACCGCGTTTTCCTCGGTCAGCAGCCGGTTGGTCTGGCGTGTCGAGGTGATTTCGCGGTCCACGCACAGAATGCTGGTGAGCACGCCATTACGGTCAAACTCCGGGAACAGCCGACTCTCGAAAATATAGCGGCGGTTGTCCCGGAACAGCTCGGTTTCAAAGCTGCGGGCTTCCCGTGTTTCGATCAGGGTACGGGCTTCCTGCTCAAAGCGCCTTACCAGCTCGTCCGGCCAACCTTTATCCCCAATGTGCTTACCAATGTGTTCTTCGCGCGGGATGGGCGAATAACGGTTGATGCTGCGGTTGATGAACTGGCAGCGCAGGTCCAGATCGTAGCGGGCGATGATGTCTGGCGAGTTTTCCACCAGCGTGCGGAATTCCTGCTCGCGCCTCAGCAGCGAGGCTTCGGCCAACTTGCGCGCACTGATGATCTGGCACATGGCCACGATATGGGTGATACGGCCCTGAGTACGCAGGCAGTGATTGCGCTGCTCCAGCCATTCCCAGCTGCCGTTTTCGTGACGGATGCGAAATTCCGGGCTGGTGGCGCTGTCTTCATGCAAGGCCGGGTTGCTGAGCAGGGCGCTGGCCTGCGCGCGGTCTTCCGGGTGCAAGCGTTCCAGCCAGTCGTTAAACGACAAGCGGTTGCATGGCGCTAATCAGCCCCAGCAGATTGTGCAGCGCCAGACTGGAGCAATCCAGCCGTTGGTTGTCCAGATCGAATTCCAGCATGCCCAAGCGAGCGCCCTTTAGCGCCAGACGCAGATGCTCGTCTTGCTGTTGTTGCAGGTGTTCGGTACTGATGTCGCGCAGCAACAGCAGCTGCCATGCGGCATCTTCCGGCAGCCCGTAGCCGGCCAGCGCCTGAACCGTCAGCATGGGCGTGGCCGGGTTGACGGCTGACGACACGGCGCCGCTGAGGGTGGCGCCGATGGCGAGGCGCTCGTTCAGCAGTTGGCTGATCAGCTCGGCGGGCAGCCCGGTTTGCTGCAGCGTGTTAGGAAGTTGGCCGAACAAGGGCTGACAGCCCTTGCTGGCGGCAATGATCTGGCCCCATTCATCCAGCGCCAGCAGCGCGGCCTCGGCGCGGCTCACCTTGAGGCGCAGCGTTTGCCGGATGTGCTGTTGCTGTCGGCGCTGCTGCAAGGCAGCACCCAGCACCACGCTGGCCAATACCAGCAGCAGTCCGGCCAGCCACCACAACGGCGTCGGCAGGCCAAGACCACCGGCCCAGGCTGGACCGGGCGCAAGCAACAGCAAGGCAAGGACGCGACCGGTCTGGCCGGGGCGGCTAAGGAGAGAGCGGTGTGCAGTCGTATTCAAACTTTTGTCCATCGGCGTTCAATCCGGCTTACAGGCATCAGGCATGCCAGCCTGTCTCAGCAATCAGCTTACCATCCCTTCACACGAAGAAGCGTCGTTTTTGCTCAACAATTACAGTATGCTTGCGGGCTAAATGTGGAGTGTGCCGATGGATTATTTTCCCGTCTTTGTGAAATTGCAGGAAGCGCCGTGTCTGGTGGTGGGCGGTGGCGAGGTGGCCTTGCGCAAGGTGCGTTTGCTGCTGGAGGCGGGGGCGCGGCTCACCGTGGTGGCACCGCAACTGGTGCCGGAACTCGCCAGCCTGGCGGCACAGGGCCAACTGGCCTATCACGCCGGGGTTTTCGAGCCACAACATACCGTCGGCATGCGTCTGGTGGTGGCCGCCACCAACCGGCGCGACATCAATCGGCAAGTGTCCGAAGCAGCGCAGCAGCGCGGTATTCTGGTCAACGTGGTGGACGATCCGGAGCTGTCTACCTACATCACTCCGGCGATTATCGACCGTTCCCCGCTGGTGATCGCTGTCTCCACCGGTGGCGGCGTGCCGGTACTGGCGCGTCTGATCCGTGCCCGGCTGGAAAGCCTGATTCCGGCCGGTTTCGGCCAACTTGCGCGCTTTGCCGCGCGTTTTCGCGAGCGGGTGAAACAGCGCTTTGATAATGTCGAGGCGCGCCGGGCGTTCTGGGAATCGGTGCTGGAAGGGCCGGTGGCCGAAGCCGTGATGCACGGCAATGAAGCCATGGCCGACAGCGAAATGGAAAAAAGGTTGGCCGAAGCTTCCAGTAAACCACTGGGCGCCGTCTATCTGGTGGGTGCCGGGCCGGGCAACCCCGATCTGCTGACCTTCCGCGCCTTGCGGCTGATGCAGCAAGCCGACGTGGTGCTGTACGACAATCTGGTCGCCAGCGAACTGCTTGATCTGGTGCGGCGTGACGCCGAACGCATTTACGTTGGTAAAGCGCGCGCCAACCACACGCTGCCGCAGGAAGACATCAATCTGCTGATGGTACGGCTGGCACGCGAAGGCCGCCGGGTGTTGCGCCTGAAAGGCGGCGACCCCTTCACCTTCGGCCGCGGTGGCGAAGAAATCCAGACGCTGGCCGAGCACGACATCCCCTTCGAAGTGGTTCCCGGCATTACCTCTGCCAGCGGTGCGGCCTCCTACGCCGGGATTCCGCTGACCCATCGCGATTACGCCCAGTCGGTAACCTTTGTCACCGGCCACAAGAAAGATGGCACCATCCAGCTGGACTGGCCCGCGCTCACCCGTCCGGACCAGACCGTAGTGGTCTACATGGGGCTGACCATGGCGGCCGATCTTTGTCAGGCGTTCATTGCGCATGGCAAGGCGCCCGATACGCCTGCCGCCGTGGTGGAATGGGCCACCACCCAGCGGCAACGCACGGTGATCGGCACGCTGGAGAGCCTGCCGCAGGTGATTTCGCGCTACGAAGTTCGCTCGCCTGCGCTTATCATAGTGGGCGAAGTGGTGAATCTGGCGGACAAGCTGTCTTGGTACCGCCGCGTCGAGAACCGGGCTGCTACAATGCAGGTTCCGGAAGGCCAAGAGCACGACTGAGCCCGACAACAGCGTGCATAACGAAAAGAAACAGGCATGGTAGGCGTACTGATTATCTCGCATGGCGACCGGGCGAAAGCACGGTGGCCTGTGCGCGGCATATTCTGGGTCGTGAGCCGGAGAATCTGGCGGTCATGGCCGTCGACAAAGCGGAAGATCCCGATCAGAAATTGCTGTATGCGCAGAATCTGGTCGCCCAATTGGATCAGGGCGATGGTGTGGTGGTCCTCACCGACATGTACGGGGGAACCCCGGCCAATATTGCCAGTCGTTTAATTACTCCGGGCAGGGTGGAAGCCGTGGCCGGTGTCAGTCTTCCCATGCTGGTGCGGGTGCTGTGCTACAGCAGTCAGCCACTGGAAATCGTGGTCAGCAAGGCGATTACCGGCGGGTTGGAAGGTGTCCTTTACATTATTCCGTGGGATGGGAATGCTTCAAGCTGAAGTGGAAATCATCAACAAGCTGGGATTGCATGCCCGCGCATCCAGCAAGTTCACCCAGTTGGCCAGTCGTTACAAGAGTGAAGTGTGGATTACCCGCAATGGCCGTCGCGTCAACGGCAAAAGCATCATGGGCGTGATGATGCTGGCCGCCGCCAAGGGGGCGCAGGTCACGCTGGATGTAAACGGCGAAGATGAACAGGAAGCCCTGACGGCATTGGTCGACCTGATCAACAACAAGTTCGACGAGGCTGAATGAATCAGCCCTGAGGGAGGGGTCACATGAGCATCATCCTGCACGGCGTGGCGATCGGTGGCGGCATCGCCATCGGGCGTGCCCATCTTATTTCCCGCAGCATGGACGATGTGCCCCACTACGGGCTGGAAGATGCGGAAATTGCGCCAGAAATGGCCCGCTTCGATGAAGCGGTGCGCGTTACGCGCAAAGAGCTGGAAATGCTCTGGGGCAGCATCCCGGAAAACGCCCCGGCCGAACTGGGCGCGTTCCTCTCGCTACATATCATGCTGCTTGGCGATGCCACCATTTCGCGCGAACCGCGAGAGATCATCGCCCAGCAGCATTGCAATGCCGAATGGGCACTGAAGCTGCAATGCGATGCGCTGGTGTCACAGTTCGACGCCATCGAAGAAGGCTACCTGCGCGAACGCAAGAACGATGTGCTGCAGGTGGTCGAGCGTATCTTCAAGAATCTGGATGGCCACTCGCTGCAATTGCTTAGCTCCTGGTGATCTGGTCGATGATGCCATTCTGGTGGCGCACGATCTGTCGCCTAGCCGACATGGTGTATTTCAAAGAGTCCAATTTCGCCGCCTTCATCACCGATGTGGGAGGGGCTACATCCCACACTGCCATTCTCGGCCGTAGCCTTGATTTGCCCTCGGTCATCGCCTTGCATCACGCGCGCGAGCTGATTCGTGAAGAAGAACTGATCATCGTCGATGGTCAGCAGGGCGTGGTGATCATCAATCCGGTGGATACGGTGCTGACCGAATACCGCTAAGCGCCTGCGCGGCTGGCGGGATGCCCGGCGCAAACTGTCCTCGTTGCGCAAGGCCAATGCCAAGACGCTGGACGGGACGCCGATTGAGCTGGTCGCCAATATCGAGCTGCCGTCTGATGTGGATGACATTCACCGCTCGGGCGCCATGGGCGTGGGCCTGTTTCGCAGCGAATTCCTGTTCCTTGGCCGCGATACCCTGCCGACCGAAGATGAACAGTACGAGGCCTATCGTCGCGTAGCCGAGAACCTCAAAGGACTGCCGGTTACCATCCGGACCATGGACCCGGGCACCGACAAGAACCCCAAGTGGCTGAATCACGGTGTGGCCGACAACCCGGCGTTGGGCCTGACCGGTATCCGCCTGTGTCTGGCCGAGCCGCAGATGTTCCGTGCACAATTGCGGGCGCTGTTGCGCGCTTCGCGTCACGGCAAGATCAAGGTGATGTTCCCGATGATCAGCTCCTTGCCGGAGCTCAAACAGGCATTGGCGCAGTTTGAATACGCCAAGCAGGAATTGCGCGACAACGGCCAGTCTTACGCTGAGGATATTGAAATCGGTGCCATGATCGAAATTCCTTCCGCCGCACTGGTGGTGGGCAGTTTCCTCAAGCACATCAACTTCCTGTCCATTGGCACCAATGACCTGATCCAGTACACGCTGGCCATCGATCGCAATGATGATTCGGTCAGCCACCTGTATGATCCGGTGCATCCGGCGGTGCTCAAGCTGATCCTGCACACCATCAAGACCGCCACCAAGGCCGGTATACCGGTATCGGTGTGCGGAGAAATGGCGGGCGACCCCAGCCTGACCAGGTTGTTGCTCGGCATGGGGCTGCGCCGCTTTTCCATGCACCCGGCCAATTTGCTGGCGGTCAAAAGAGTGGTTCTGGATACCCATCTGGATAGTATCGGAACCGTGGTTGGACGCATGCTTCGCACCGAAGACCCTGATAAAATCGCCGATCTTTTGCAACAACTGAACGCCGTGGCAGACGCCTGATTTGCGCGCTGACGGCTGCTGACCGGCTGGTAGCCATGACCGGTCATGGAATCTGATATCGAATGACCCGTCTTGCGATTGTCCGCCAAAAATACAACCCCGCCGGTGGTGCCGAACGTTTTGTCAGCCGGGCGCTGACGGCGCTTAGGGCGCAAACGGATCTGGAGGTCTATCTGATTGCCCGTCGCTGGGAAGCTATCGACGGTATTACCCATCTTTCGGCCAACCCGTTTTATCTGGGCAATGTCTGGCGCGATTGGGGGTTTGCCCGGCGCGCACGTGTCTTGTGGCAGCGTGAGCAGTTTGACCTGGTGCAATCGCATGAACGGATTGCCGGATGCGATATTTATCGGGCTGGCGATGGCGTGCACCGGCGTTGGCTGGAATTGCGGCGCCAGACGCTATCGTTCTGGCAGTGCCTGGCGTTATGGGCCAACCCTTACCATCACTATGTGCAGCGCGCCGAGGCCGCCATGTTCCGTGATCCGGCGCTCAAGCTGGTGATCTGCAACGCGGAGATGGTCAAGCGCGAGATTCAGCAGCTCTTTGGCGTTCCCGACGAACGGCTGGTGGTGATTTATAACGGTGTCGACACCACACAATTCCATCCCTCGCTGCGGGCAACATTCCGGGGCAGCATGCGTCAACAGTGGCAGATACCTGCTGAGGCTCCGCTGTTGCTGTATGTCGGATCAGGCTTTGAGCGCAAAGGCGTAGCTCGTGCGCTGCAAGCCATACAGCCATTTGCCGAGCTGTATCTGGTGGTGGTTGGGCATGACAAACATGCTGACCGTTACCATCAACTGGCGGCAGATCTGGGCGTCGCCGAGCGGGTTCGTTTCGTTGGTGCCCAGCAGGACGTCAAGCCGTTTTATGGTATGGCGGATGCCTTCATCCTGCCGACCCTGTATGATCCGTTTCCCAATGTCTGTGTCGAAGCCCTCGCCAGTGGCCTGCCGGTATTGACGACGCCCACCTGCGGCGCGGCAGAGCTGATCGTGTCAGGCGAAAACGGCGGCGTAGCCGACGCACTGGATGAGGCTGGTTGGCAACAGCTGGTTCGTGACTGGCTGGCGGCCAAGTCCCGGTGGACACATTGGCAAGCAGCTGCCCACCATACGGCAGAGCCGCTGACGCTGGATGCCATGGCTGACCGGTTGCTGGCAGCGTACCGCCGGTTGCTTTAACTTTTTTTGCTGTTTGCCCCTTTGTGGGGTGCAGCGCAGGACTGAACAACAATGCCAAGCCCCGGTTTCCAGAAAAACTGGATGTTATACAAGCGGTTGCTGACATATTTGCGGCGCTACTGGAAGGTGTTTTTCGCCTCGCTGGTATCCCTGTCCATTGCCGCATCGACTGAAGCCGCTTTTGTCTCGTTGATGAAGCCGCTGGTTGACCACGGTTTTGTCGGCAAAGACCTTCATGCCATTTACTGGATTCCGCCTGCCATTGTCGGGCTATTTGTCCTGCGTGGCGTCACCAGCTTCATTAATGAATATTCCACGAGCTGGCTAACCGGGCATCTGGTACAGACCTTGCGACAGGAGATGTTTGTACGCCTGCTGCGCCTGCCTGTACCGTACTACGACGACAACATGTCCGGACGCCTGATGTCGCGTATTACTTATGATGCCGATCAGGTGACCGTTGCTGGCTTCAACATCATTACGGTGTCGGTGAAAGACGGGATTACCGTGTTGAGTCTGCTGGGCTACCTGCTGTATCTGGATTGGCAACTGACGCTGATCTGCTTCACCGTTTTCCCTGCGGTTGCGCTTTGTATCCGTATTGTCAGCAAACGGTTGCGTAAACTGTCGCACCAAAGCCAGTTACAAATCGCCCAAGTCACTCAGATACTGAACGACAGCATTACCTGTCAGAAACTGGTCAAAATCTATGGTGGTGAAAGCTATGAGGTGGGCCGGTTTGACAAGGCTTCTGCCGATTTGCGGCGAAATGCCGTTAAGCAGGTGTCTGCCTCGTCCATTTCTACCAGCCTGACACAGTTGTTCATCGCCATCGCACTGGCATTTGTGCTCTATTTTGCCGCCCTGCGCGCGCAGCAGAATGTTCTCTCTGCCGGGGCCTTCATGGCGTTTTTGTCGGCCATGACCATGTTGTTTGCGCCAATCAAGCGGATCGCCAATATTTCCCAGTCCTTGCAAAAAGGCTTGGCAGCAGCGGAGAGCGTGTTTGCCTTTCTGGATGAAACAACGGAAAACGATCATGGCACGCGTCAACTCGCGTCCCCCAAAGGACAGATCACGTTCCAGCAGCTGTCGTTCCGGTACCCGCATGCAGAAAAATGGGCGCTTGAAGATATCAATCTGGTGATTCAGCCCGGTGAAACCGTTGCGCTGGTTGGGGCTTCCGGTAGTGGTAAAACCACGCTGGTCAGCCTGCTGCCTCGTTTTTATGACCCGACGCAAGGGCAGATTTTGCTGGATGGTCTCCCGGTTGAGGAGATTAGGCTGGCCTCCCTGCGAGAGCATATTGCGCTGGTTAGCCGAGAAGTGGTGCTGTTCAATGATACCGTTGCCGCCAACATCGCCTATGGGCGGATGGGAAATGTGTCGCGTGATGAACTGATGGCCGCGGCGCAAGCGGCCAATGCCTTGGAGTTTATTGAAGCCATGCCGGACGGCTTTGACACTGTTATCGGTGAACATGGCGTCAAACTTTCTGGTGGTCAGCGCCAGCGTCTGGCTATCGCTCGCGCCTTACTGAAGAATGCGCCTATCCTGATTCTGGATGAGGCAACCAGCGCACTCGATACGGTGTCGGAACATCTAGTGCAGGAAGCCTTGGAAAAACTGATGCAAAACCGCACCACGATCGTGATTGCTCACCGCTTGTCGACCATTGAGAATGCGGATCGGATTGTTGTGATGAATCATGGGCGGATTGCAGAAATCGGCACACATCAGACATTGTTGGCCGCCAAGGGGCTATATGCCAATCTGCATAAAATTCATTTCCGGGAATCTTGAGGTCGGGCATGCTTCAGCGGTTGATGACAGGGTTTGAGAACAAGCGGTGCCTTTTTCTGTGTCTGTGTAGTGCCCGGTTATGTCTGGTGTGGCCGGTGCCCAGTGAGGTGATGGGCTTTCACCGTAATTTACCGTTATATCTGAGTGTCTTGGCGGCACTGTCTTGTGCCCCGGACTGGTCCAGCTGGTTGTCCTTTTCGCCAGCAAACCGTTTGCCGGTCATCAGCTTCGCCTTATTGAGCGGCGTGGTCTTGATCGTCGGTCTTGCTTTTTCCGGCAAGGGATTGGGGTTTCTGCAGGTATTTCATGTCAAGTGGCTGCGCCCGGTATTTATGGCTGGTGTGGCATGGGTGCTTTTCTCCGAGGTAGATAAACGCCGGATACGTATTTCACGTTCTTGGCTGTTTTTTGCTGTCGTTCTCGTTTTGTGGTGTGTGCTTAAGCGTTGCACTTGGGGCGCTTTCTCTGGACCGCTTGGCATACTGGTCACTTCCCATGGCAGGAAAACTGGTATTCCTATTCGCGCATGGAATTATCGGTGCATGTCAATCTGGTGATTTCCCTGCTGATGGCTGAACTGGTCGTGCGTGCCATACGCAAACAGCGCTGTATGCCGGT
This sequence comes from Paludibacterium denitrificans, assembly GCF_009707705.1. GTDB lineage: Bacteria > Pseudomonadota > Gammaproteobacteria > Burkholderiales > Chromobacteriaceae > Paludibacterium_A > Paludibacterium_A denitrificans. The sequence goes on from NZ_WLYX01000001.1 coordinate 1,777,686, forward strand.
CAATAGCATGTGGCTGCTTGGGATGTTGCTGGTCGCCGTATCCAGCCTGTTTTCCCTAGCCACGCGTAATGCCTCGATCGGTTTTCTGTCCATGACGATGTCCATTACGTTGATGGTCTTGCTGGTGAAGTTCCGGACGACGGCATGGTGGAAAATACTGGTCTATGCGCTAGCTGGCATGTCTCTTGTCTCGGTGCTGGGCTGGCTCTCCGGATATCTGATCCTCGCTGGCAAAGCTTGCGCGAGACAGCTCCCTTAGCTTGGGATATCGAACATCATTCGACCCGGAAAGATCGTGATCGCTACCCAGCTCCAGTGATGAGCAATGGCCAGCCCGTGGATATTTCCGCCTACGAGCGCATTGCCGGATCAAGGTCGGTTTGCTGTTGGTTGCCAAGGAACCATGCGGCCATGGCATTGATGGGTTGAACTTTCACCATCTGGTGGAGAAGTACTATGGCCCCAGTGCCACAACGTCACAAAGCCATTCCGGGATCATCAATTTCCTGCTGGCGAATGGGGTGGTGGGAACATTGTTGCTGGTTATTTTCCTCGGCTCACTGGTGCGGCTAGGCTGGCTTGGATTTTACCGACGGGACAGCCTGCCGGGATTTTTCCTCACCATGCTGGTGCTGGGCTTCTTTTTCCGCGGGATGTGGGATGATATCTGGCGTGATTCCATGCTGGAGGAGTTTGCCTTTCTGACCATGTTCCTGTTTTGTTGGTGCCGAGGCATCCATGTCTGATGCGACAGACTGCGCGGTTATTTCATCAGAGAAAGTCTGAATATGTCGTTAGCTCATGGGGAGGCTCAATCGCGGCAGCTGCTATTTGCGCTGGTATTGACTCCCGTTGATCTTTGTCAGAAGTTTATTGGCTGGTTGCTGGACATGCCCTGTCATGAGGACATCGTGCTGCTGGTGTCACCGGCAACTTACGATGCCGTGAACTGGCCAGCCAGGTGGACGGTAAAGGTTGTCGATGGCCGGGAGCCGTTACGGCAGGCGCTAGCCGGGGGTGCGCAAGCGGCGGCAGTGATCTCAGGTTCGCTCGCCGATCATCGTATCGTTGTCCGTCAGTTTGCCTTCCAGCCGCAACACCCCATGTTGCTGGCATTACATTGGCCCGGTGCCCCGGTTGCTCGTTCTTTGGTTAACCATTGGCGCTTCAACAAGGCGACTGATGTCAATTTGTTTGTCGATCTGGATGCCAAGGCTTTTTCCGGCCAACCCGGTTATCTGGGGGTCAAGAATCCTGTTGTACTGACCCGGCCCGAGGCAGAGGGTATTTCGGTGAGCCAGTGCCTGCGTTATACGCTGGATGCCCTGTTAGGCTACCCGCAACGGGCCTTGGATCATCGCGTCGTACGCGACTATTCCGATCTGAAGCTGTCCTACATTACCCATTTCTATTGCAACCAGAACGACATCAGTTCGGTAACCCGCCTGCTCGAGCGTTACGCCGCGTATCCGGAAGATGTGCGAGCCCGGTGCAGTTTGTGATCGTGGATGATGGCTCGCCCATTCAATATCAGATTCCACAATTGCCGATCAACCTGACCTGGATAAAGGTGGATCAGGATATTCGCTGGAATCAGGCGGGGGCCCGTAATGTCGGTGTGGTGTATGCCCGGGCCGATACCATCTTGCTGACCGATCTGGACCATGAGGTGCCGGTTGATTCAATGCGCAAGCTGATCGCGCGGGGTAGCTGTGGCAAACGGCTTTACAAGATGTACCGGGAAGAGCCTGATACCGGGCGTATCTACAAGGGGCATTCCAACTTTTTTGTCATGTCGCGTGGCCGTTTCTTTGAATGTTTTGGCTATGACGAAGAATTTGCTGGCCATTACGGTGCGGAAGATCAGCGGTTTGTGAAATACCACAAGGCCCGTGGGACGTTTCAGTGTTATCTGCCCAAGTCCATCCGCTGTTTTGAGCGGCAGGATATCGACCGCAAGCGCTCCTATCATTCGCTGGCCCGCGATTTGTCTTTCAACACGCCGGTCGATAGCCGGAAACGCCGGGAGTTGGCCGAACAGGGAATGGGACACGGGCATAGCCGCATGTTCCTGAATTTCACCGGACCATTCTCATGGATCAATGGCTGGGCTTGACGGTGCCACGCCCGCTATGTCGCCACTGGAAGTGGCTGTCGATCTGGCGCCAGATCATGCCGCGCTTTTAGGATTGAACGGTAAGGAGTTATCCATGCGCCTGGCGCATATCGAATCATCAATGGATTGGGGCGGCCGAGAGCTGCGTATTGTCGAGCAATCCGCTTGGCTGAATCAGCATGGTCATCCCACCGGATTATCGCGCGCCCCGGTGCTGCCATTCTGGAGCAGGCACAGCAGCGGAACGTGCCTGTGCATGCCATGGAAATCCGGGGTTCGGCCAACCCTTCCACCCTGCTGGCGCTCAAACGTTTTCTGCGCTCCAACCAGATTGAGTTGCTGGATTGCCACGGCAATCGTGACAGCACTTACGGCGCCTATATCAAGTGGCTAACCGGCTTGCCGGTGGTGCGTTCGCGCCATGTCACGGACCCGATCCGTGTTGATGCCTTGCGCCGCTTGATCTGGCAAAAGGGTAACGATGGCATCATTGTTACCGCTGGCAAGATTCGCCAAATGCTGGGCGATGCCGGTTTGGCCCCGGCTGATAAAGTCTATGTGGCTGTTGCCGGTGTCGATGAAGAGCGTTTCAGCCCTGCGCGGGATGGCCAGGCATTACGTGCCCAACTGGGAATTCCAGCTGACCATGTTGTGCTGGCCAATGTCGGCATGATCCGCCCGGACAAGGGCCAGCTATTTTATGTGCAGGCATGCCGTCAGTTACTACAACAGCACGGCAACCTGACCTGCATTCAACTGGGGGCAGCAACCGGTCAGACCGAGGGCTATCGTCAGGAAGTCCTCGCCGCCGCCGGGGAAGACCTCACTCGCGAGCGCATCCGTTTCCTTGGCTATCAGTCGGATATTGAGAACTGGCTGGCGATGGCGGACATCGTCGTGGTGGCCTCGGTCGCCACCGAGGCACAGACCCGTCTGGTGGCGCAGGCTTTCCTCATGCAAAAGAACATCGTTGCCACCACCGTGGGCGGCTTGCCGGAAATGATCGAGCACGAGCGCACCGGTCTGCTGTGCACGCCCGGGCAGCCACAAGCGCTGGCTGATGCGGTGCAGCGGTTGCTGCAGGATAAAGGGTTGGCCGAACAGCTGCGTACCAATGCCTATAGCCATGCCCGGCAGTACATGTCTTTTGATTACATGATGCACGGGATGCTGCAAGCCTATCAGGCCGCGGCTCGCCGAGCTGGACGGAGCCTTACGGCATGCGCCGCTTGAAGATTGTTCACCTGATCGATCTGGCCAAGGTCGGTGGTGTGGAAAGCATGTTTGCCGACTTCATTCAGGCCACGCCGCCCAGTGGGCTAGAAGTTGAACATTACACCATTGTCGATAGCCCCGAGCTGGCCCCCAGATTCCGCGACAGCGTGGCTAAACACAGTCGTTTGCTGGCTTCACCCAAAACCTTGGGTCCATTCAAGTTGCCGCGCCGTCCGTACTGGATGCGTGCCCGGCGACGACTGGCGCTCATCCGGCGTTGTCGGCCTGATCTGGTGATTGCCCGGAACCAGTTTACCGATTTCCGTGTGGCGGCCCTCAAACTGGGCTGCCCATTGATTTATTACGAACATGGCATGAGCTGGTATGACCATTCGCCACGTCAACTGGCTGGCTTCCTGCCATACGTAACGGGGGCGATTGCGGTATCACAGGCCGCTCGTCGCATGCTGGAGCTTAAGCACCACCTGCAAGTCCCGATTGATGTCTGCCTCAACCCGCTGCCGACTCGTTTACTCCCTCCTGCCACGGCTGCTGGCCGCACCTTGCCAACGAATCGACCGTTGCGTTTGGGTATGGCCGCACGGCTGGTGCCGCTCAAGGCCGTAGGCCTATTGATTCTCGCCGTCAAAAAACTGCGGGAACAGGGTGTGCAAGTGGAAGCCCTGGATTGTTAAGCGAGGGGCCAGAACGTCCTGTTCTGGAACGACTGATCCGGCAGCATGATTTGGCAGATTCGGTACGTTTGCTGGGGCTGGTCGATGACATGCCCGCGTTTTACCAAAACATCGACCTGTTCGTGATGACTTCCATGCACGAAAGCCTGTCGCTGGTTTGTCTGGAAGCGATGGCATGGGGGCTGCCTGTCATTGCGCAATGTGTGGACGGTATTGTCGAGGTGGTCCCCAACGGTCAGGCTGGGATGCTGTTACCGGCAACACTGACGATAGCCGAGTACGCCGCACTCACTGGCGCCAGCACGGCATTTGCCCGCCAAGTGTATGACCCTCTCCGTGATCAACTTGTAGTGAGCCAGTTGTTATCTCCTGATGATATGGCCGATGCTGTTGTCCGCTATCGGGAAAACACAGATTTATATATGTTACATAGCAAGTCTGCCCTATCACTGAGTAAAAAATGGCCCGGCCACTCTGATTTTATTGGGTGTATCTATACTTCTCTGTTGCGCTATCTGTAATGCTTTGCATCTCGAGAGATATTAAATTAATTATATTGGTGAGTGAAATATGGGTATAAGTAGTGTTTTCCCGCCGCCAAAAATTATTCGCACTTTATTTAAGCAGATATATCGATATTCTCATCCTAGATGTATGAGACATAATGAAAATTTGTGGCCATATGTGAAGATTAAGCGGGATGAAGTCGGGGGTATTTGTGATGTGTCGATATATGGGCGTAAATTCCCTTTTGGGACTTGGTCTGATCTCCATGAGGTGCATGATTCATTATTAATTGTGGCCTCAGGTCCTTCTGTTGCTGAAGTGAATTTCAGCTATTTTGAAAATACCCCCATGATGGCTGTTAATGGTGCTTATGCCCTCGCTCTCAATGGTAAGGTGAAGTTTAAATATTTTCTGGTTGTTGATATTGATTTTGTTAAGAGTAGAACGGAAATAGTTAGAGCAGCACTTTCCAATCCAGATTTAATCTTCTTTGTGTTGCTCCCGGTGTTGAAGTCAATTCTTGATCAAATTCCATCTCAAGAGATTCGATGCACAATACTTGTTGTGGAGGATTACTATGAGCCAATTTTCTTGAAAGCACCCTCTAGAAATGAGGTGAGTGACTCTGATGCTCATGTGTCATTAGAGGATGGTGAGCCTTTCTTCTCTCTTGATGCAAGGAAAGGTGTTTTTGATGCTGGAACCGTGGTGTTCTGGGGCATGCAGCTAGCTGTCACTATGGGAGCAAAAAATATTGGGCTTATCGGTGTTGATATGAATAATTTTTCCTCCCCTCGATTCTATGAGAACGAGAAAGATATCCAGCCGACAAGGCTGGATAAGTTGTTCTCCAGTATAATTTCTCCTAGGTTCTGTGCTGCCGCAGATATGCTGAAAAAGCGTGGAGTCAATCTTTATAATCTATCAATGTGCAGTGCTTTAAGTGAAGCACATATACAGAAGATCAGTATTGATAACTTCAAAAAAATAGCTGGTATATCGTAAGATTACTTGTTGATAAAGTAATCTCGGTATTCCTTCAGGGTCATCCCTGTGCATCGGTCAGAAAGATGAATGAAAAGCTCTTCCGGGTCATGGTAGAGTTGCTCGATAGATTCTTTGTCCTTGAATGACGGACTGCCTCCGGGCATGAATTCTGAAGAGTGCAGCATGAACTCGATGTAATCACTTCCCCGAGCTAGAAAGTGATTGGCTAAACAAATCATTTCTTTAGCATTTCCGCCCTTAGGACGGAGCCAACTCATTGATCGAGGTTTTTTCTTTCCCCTTACTTTATTGACTGCCGTTTTTATTCTTTCAACGACATAAGAATGCTTGGGCAGTATTGTCATTGGTACTTGTAGTAGGTTTGTATTTCCCTCTTTGGCTATATCGTGCGGATGCATGAAATAGGCTTTTCGTAGGAAGTTAGTGTAGTTTGTTCCACCGTGCCCATCTGGATCACCTTTAGTGAGGCTCCAGTCCACTCCGGTGTTACCGAGCAGTCTACAAGGTATCCATATTCGCGGAGCAATTCTGCATACGTTGCATTAAATGCCCATCGGCCTGCCCTGTGGCTGATCATCTTCTGGCCAAAAGTGTCTTGCAGTAGATCCGTTAAACTGCTTATCTTTCTGCGCATTACCTCCACTGGATACTCAATCAAGTAAGGCGTGTATTGAAAGTCATCTCTTGTTAGTGCGTATTCTGGTGGGCTATTCCATGCATGTAGATGCATGCCCACTTCTCCTGTTCTTTTTTCTAATACGGTTCTGGCAAAATTTTTAAAATAGGTGTCGCTTGCCATTTCGTAGTTTGTTAAATAAGTTGGTTTAAAACCGTACTTTTCACAAAGATCCTGAAATCGGGGTAGATACTTTGCATTTTCACAAGTTATATTGTGAGGGCTTTGCCAGAGATTGTCGCCCTCAGTGTCAATCGTAATAATGAATGCGGGATTTTTCATTTTTAATCGAGTGAATAAATGCTTAAAGGGAAAGATACTGATTAACGATCTTGTCAATGCAGAATCTATCCCAGTGTGATTGGGTGATTACCGGGGGGGGCTTGTGTGATCGCATCAATAGCAATGGCGAGGCTGGTTGCATTACACTCCGCCAGACCTCTACTCAAGGTCCCAGTTAGAATTTCCCGAGGTCCGAAAGGGCAATCAGTACTGACCACTGGTGTGTTGCATATGAGTGCTTCAACTATAGTATTTCCGAATCCCTCGCTGTCGGAGCTGACTATTAGCGCCTCAGCAGACCGCAGGTATGGGTAGGGATTACTCTGGAAACCAGCCAGGATGACGCGGCTTTGTAAGCCTAGGGTGCTGATCTTCTCAATAATAGATTGTTCTTGGGCGGCAGTTCCCTGCCCAATGAGCACAAGTTTCCCTTGATAATGGCTTTGAGCAAAAGCCTCCAGTAGTCGGTCATGACGTTTTACCGGATGGAAACGCCCCATGTGAACAATAAAGTGTTCATCCTGCAGAGGGCAGGGGTCTTGTGCCTGACGTTGTATTGCTACTGGGTCAAATGGATTGAAGATGGTTCGAATGCTGTTTGGTTGGCATTTTGCGCGGTGAATCAGATCCTGCCCTATCCCTGATGAAACGGTAATCCAATTGCGCCCCTCGTAGGTGCGCTGTAGTTGTCGCTGTTTAAGCCAGCGTTTCAGCCCATGTTTGTGTGCCAGCTGAGTGCTGGCGACAGCTCCGTGCAAACACATCCGGGCATCTTGTAGATATTGGCTGTGTGCGACAATACGATCAGTTTTCGGCAGATTCGAGATGGCGAGGTCAATGGGACGATGAGCAAAGTGTTTGACAATAACCTGGTCGAGTTGTCTTGCACGTCGATATATCTCGGTTTGCCGCCGCAGCGGTCCGCGATAGTTATCGATTACTTTGATGAGTTTCACTCCATCGGGGATGGCATAGGCTTGTTCCTCGCGTAAGGAGAGTATGGTGACATCATGTCCTTGTCTGGACATGGCTCCTGCGAGCGTAAGCACGACTTTTTCCGCTCCTCCATAAGCCAGACCATCGATGATGAAAACGATGGTCCTCACTTTACCGTCAGGCATTTTCTGGTGCATTGGCTAGCAATTCTTCACAGGCCGATAGCACGGCGCTTTCAGGTATGTGCGATAGATAGCGTTCATGTGTGGCGGTGGTGACCGCATCAGGGTCAATCAGCGGACCATAATCCGCAGCATTAATAAGGCGATAGCGGGTTTTCCACGGGCGCCATTCGTTGATTTTGCTCGGTCCAAACAGGGCAACTGTATCTTTCCCCAAGGCTGCCGCCATGTGCATGGGAACCGAGTCGACGCCAACAAACAGTCTGGAGCCATCAATTACCGTTGCCAGCTCGGGCAAACTGAGCTGCCCTGCCAACGATATGATACGTGGTGATCTCGCATGGTTCAGGATCGACTCCACTAGTGCCTGTTCTTGTGGTGCTTAAGCGCTGCTGTTAACACGATGGGCCAGCCCCTTTCGGCCAACTGCTGTAGGACATGACCAAAACGATCATCTTCCCAACATTTGAAAAACCAGCGTGAAGCAGGATGTACCGCTATATATGAAGTGGTAATGCCTTTTGCTGCCAGAATATTGGCAATATGTTGTCTATTGGTCTGGCTAATACAAAGTCGGCAACGCGCTTCATCATCCGTTGGCGTAATGCCGATGACAGATAGCGCCAGCAGATTTTGTTCGACTGTATGGCAGCTATTACTTTCGGCCAACGGTGCCAGATCGCTAAAACAGCGTTTCCAGATGGTGCCCCGTCTTTTGGGGTAATCAAATCCGATTGCGATTTTGGGGTGCAGCCAGTGCGCTAAGACTGCACCAAACCATTGATCTGATAGGTGAATCACCCAGTCGTACTGCTGCGACGCGAGCTTCTTGATCAGTTGCAGTTGGTGCCGGAGCCGAACCCATCCATGCAGGCTCTTGTCTAATCCCCATGTCTGCTCAATGTCAGGATTGGTTTGCAGCATTGGCAAGGTTTCCTGATAGACCAACATGTCGATTTGGCAATCGGGGAATCGGCTTTTCAGCGTGCGAGCTACCGGAGTGGCGAGTAGCACATCGCCATGATGCCTCAATTTAATGAGTAAAATACGTTTGGGGGGACTGGCTGTATGGCGCACAGAAATACTGGTCCTAATGAACGAATATTCGTGCCACTCTCTGTTTAGAGCCTTACGAGGTTTGAACCACTCTAACCCGGTGGCTCAATAAATATCGGAACTGGCGACTAAACGTGGCAGACGAGGGGGATATCCCCAATAATCTGCCATTTTATACATAAAGTCGGTTTAGGACTGATTATTTAGAATTATTTAGACCGAGACTAGTGTAGTGCGTGGAAGAGAGGATTGGATGGATCCAGGGCGGCGACCATGCTCCTGGATGGTTTGCCATACTGCCTGGTTCTGCAGCGGCACGCTCACTTCCTTTGCCAAGCGAGAATAGGCTTTGCTATCTTCGGCATGCGAATAGGCCCGCAGCAATGTCAGTTTGGCCGGAAGATTGTTGGGTTCTTCCTTGAGAGTGTCTTTCAGGACCCGTACGGCATCACCGACACGTCCGTATGCCGGAAAACTTCTGCTTCACCGACTGGATCAATCTGGCGCTGGCGCGGTGGCTTGTAAGTGACTTTTTTCCATGCCTTGCGGACACCATAGTACGCAACCATAAGACTGAAGCTGAGTGCCAATGCCGTGATTGTATCCACCTTGTGTCCCTTCTTGTCCGACTCGCAATACGGTGATTATTGCGGGCAGCGGGGGCGGGCACAATCCGTAAAAATCCTTAATGCGGATAGTGTTTCTGGATAAAGTCTCCGATTATGACTGGCGCGCGCTCTGCTCCGTGGCAATAATGTGGCGGCCAGTCAGCAATTTCGTCATGACGGATTTCGGGAGCCCCGGCTGAATGATTGCGTGCCCTAATGCCTTGAGGAGCACATAGCGGATAGTTCCTGATTCAACTTTTTTGTCATGGCCCATCAGCTCCAGCCATTGTGCTACCCCGAGGTCTGGAGATTTGATAGGTAGCCCGGCCCGGGAGATCAGGGTTTCCACGCGCAACACGTCGTCGGCTGTAATCCAGCCCATGGCTGCCGAGGCTGCTGCCGCTAGGACCATTCCGGCTGCGACGGCCTCGCCATGTAGCCACGCGCCATAACCCAAGCCGGTTTCAATAGCATGCCCGAAGGTGTGGCCTAAGTTAAGCAACGCACGTATGCCAGATTCTTTTTCATCCTGCTGGACGATATTCGCTTTCATTTCACACGAACGTCGAATGGCATATTGCAACGCATCAGGGTCTTGCGCCAGCAACGCTTCCATGTGCTCTTCCAGCCACGAGAGAAAGCTGGCGTCGCCAAGCAGGCCATACTTGATGACTTCGGCCAACCCTGCTGACAGTTCGCGAGTCGGCAGCGTTGCCAGTAGTTCGGTATCGGCAATGACGACTTTGGGTTGGTAAAACGCCCCGATCATGTTTTTGCCCAAGGGGTGATTGATGGCAGTTTTACCGCCAACCGATGAGTCCACTTGCGCCAACAGCGTGGTCGGGATCTGTATGAATGGTGCTCCCCGTTGGTAACAGGCTGCGGCGAACCCTGTCATGTCGCCAATCACTCCCCCCCGAGGGCAATCAGCGTAGTTTTTCGTTCGCAGTGACCACGCAGCAGTGCGTCGAAAATGAGATTCAGTGTTTCCCGGTGTTTTGTGATCTTCGCCATCGGGCAGAATGATGGGGGTTACTTCAACGTCATGTTCGGCCAACTTCTTCTGAAGCCGGACGAGATACAGTGGCGCCACCACCGTGTTGGTGACGATGGCAACCTTGGGGATCGGCAGATGAGGTAGAAGTAACTCGACCTGATCCAGTAGCCCCCGGCCAATATGAATCGGATAGCGAGTGTCGGGCAGGGTGAGGTCGAGGGTAATCATTGCTTCAAATTCCGTGCTGATGGGGGCGTGACTGCAATTGGGTAAGCAAGCGTGAGACCAGGATGTTCACATTTTGCTGGGAGGTATCGACGACCACATCGGCAATTTCCCGATAGAGTGGATCGCGTTCCTGAAACAAGGCTTCCAGCTTCGCGCGTGGATCTGCTGTTTGCAGTAGTGGACGACTCTTGTCGTGCTGGGTACGCAATAAAATGTCGTCAATCGAGGCACGTAAATAAATCACCGTGCCATGTCTTGCTAATTGCAGCCGGTTTTCCTGGCGCAGGATGGCGCCACCACCGGTAGCCAGAACTATATTGTCCAGCTTGACTAGATCGGCAATGGCACGACTTTCCCGGTCGCGGAAACGCTGCTCACCCTCGATTTCGAAGATGGTCGAGATTTTGACGCCAGCTCGGGCTTCTATTTCTTGGTCAGAATCATAGAAGGTTTTGTCCGTTTTGCGGGCAAGCGCGCGCCCTACGGTGGTTTTCCCCGCGCCCATTAAGCCAACTAGAAAAAAATTGCCTGCCAGTTTTTCCATGGCAGGCATTGTAGCCGAAGCTGGCGCAATCTGTCTTTGCAACGCTTATCGATTGTAAGAGTTGATGTCGTCAACAACCTTCGGTGTAATGAAAACGAGCAGCTCGGTACGTTTGTCATATTCAGCCTTGTTGCGGAATAGCGCGCCAAGGAACGGAATATCACCAAAGAACGGTACCTTATTGACGGTTTTGTCGACCTGTTGCTGGTAGATACCGCCAATTACGACCGTCCCGCCATTTTCTACCAATACTTGCGTTTGGACTTTCTTGGTGTCAATTGCAGGTTCCGTGCCGACGTAGGTTGTGCTTGGCGTATCCTTGTTGATCTGGATATCGAGTAGCACATGGTTATCCGGTGTAATTTGCGGCTTCACCTTCAGACTCATGACGGCTTTTTTGAACGAGGTAGACGTGGCACCGCTGGAGCTGGCTTCCTGATAAGGAATTTCCGTACCCTGTTCGATATTGGCTTCCATCCGGTCGGCTGTCATCACGCGCGGGCTGGAGATGACCTTGCCTTTTTCTTCAGTTTGCAGCGCATTCAATTCCAAACCAATCAGTGCCGACTTACCTGCACTGTACAGGGCGGAAATGGTGCCTCCTGTCGTAGAGTTGATTGGCAAGTTGACGCCATTGCCTACGGTATAGGTCGTGCCGTTATTCAAGGCCGTACGGTTATTAATGGTGGTTGCCAGAGGGTTACCACTGATAATGCCGTTACTAGTTGCCCGGTCATAGGAAAGTCTTACCCCCAGATCACGGCTCCAGTTATCGGTTGCTTCAACGATACGCGCTTCAATCAGTACCTGTTTGACTGCTACATCGGTCTTGCTGACCAAGTCTCTGATTTTATCGATAACGCTAGAGACATCATTGATGATCAGCGTATTGGTCTTTGGATCAATCAGCGCGCTGCCACGACTGGAGAGAATGCCTTCTTTCTTCGGCCCGGTGGTATTTTCACCATCAAGGATTTTTTTGAAATCTTCGGCCGAGCGGTAGCGCAGTACAAACGTTTCAGAACGGGTCGGCTCTAGGGTGGTCAGTTGCTGACGCGCTTCCAGTGCGTTGTTTGTCCTGTGCCATCATCTCACTGCTGGGGGCAATGTGGATAACATTGCCGTTGCGGCGCTGATCCAGCCCTTTGGCCTGCAGGATTAGATCAAGAGCCTGATCCCATGGAACGTCTTTCAGACGCAGGGTAATGTTCCCGGAGACCGAATCACTGGTAACGATGTTAAGGCCGGTGAACTCGGCAATCACCTGAAGCACGGTGCGCACTTCCACATTCTGGAAGTTCAATGACAGCTTGTTGCCTTTGTAGCGCGGCTTCAGATTGAAGTCCTGATTGGCTGTGTTTTCTGCAGCCATTTTACGTACTTCAATGACTAGCTTGCGTTCGCTTTGGTAAGACGAGAAATCCCAATCGCCATGTGGTTGGATGACAATCCGGCTGTTACGGCCTTTGTTGCTCGCCTCAACACGAGTGATCGGCGTGGCAAAGTCCGTCACATCCAGTCGACGTTGTTGGCTGCGAAGCAAATTCGCTCCCATGACGTCAATGACGATATTTTTCCCTTCACGGCGTACGTCGGTTGGCGTTCCCTCTGCTTAACCAGTGCAATTTCAACCCTGCCCTCGCCATTGCTGCCACGACGGAAATCAAGTCCCAGTGGCGGATTGCCATAGGATTGAGGGGTGTCATCCGGCATGTAGGACGACGTTGTATCTTCTTGTGGGGCTGAGTTGTGCGTTACTTTGTTCAGATCGCCGTTCAGCTTGACGGTCAGTTTATTGCCATTAACCGTTGTGCTGTATGCCGCGTTCTTTGCCAGATTTAATACCAAGCGTGCACGACCATTAGCGGCCACGGCGATAGCTGATTTGACCACCGGGTTACTGAAGTTGACCGCTGGTTTGGATAGCTTGACCGTAGTGTTGGCAAAGTCAAAAGCAATGCGGGGCGGGTTGGCAATCGAGAAGCTGTTGGGTTTGATGGCCGGACCATCGAAAACTACCTGTAACAACTGTTCATCACCATCGCTCTTGGCGACATCAATACTGGTAATGGCCGCTCCGGCCTGCGCCAAGCTGAATGCAAGCGCCAGCCCCAATCCCGATAAGAGTTTTATGGAGTGTTTGGTCATGGTTTCTGCCCTTGTTCATCAAGGTACATGCTGGTAGCGCGCTGTACCCATTCCCCGTTCAGGTCTTCTACTGTTTCTGAAAGCTCGATTTCCGTTTCGGTGATCCGTTTGACTCGACCGAAGTTGGGACCGACAAAGTTACCAGACTGCACTCGATACACGGCATTGTCAGGTGTTTTGATCAAGCCAAAGTTCATGTTGCCGCGCTTGAGGGTGCCTACCATCTTTAGCTTGTCAAGATCATATTCTTCCAGTGCTTCGCGTGGTCGTTTGAAGTCGGGAGCATTGGCACCTAGTTGCCGCTTGGCAACCAGCAGCTTTTGCGGATTGAATGGATCCAGCATGTTGAACGCCTGATAACTAAATGGGGCGTAAGGCTGAACTTGCGGCATGGGTTCTATTTGCCCGCGTAAGTTCTTGCTGGAGTCATGCATCCATTGTTTCAAATCATCATTGTCACGGCTGACGCAGCCCAACAATGTCAATGACAGGGCGCAGGCGAATATTTTTTTCATGGTTTCGCCCTTACTTTTTAGCGGGTTGGCTAGCTGCCGCTACGCGTTCTTGTGGTTCCAGCGCACGATAAGTTTTGGCGATGGCATCCATTGTCAGCCGTGGTTCCTTTCCCGCGCCGGGATTGAGGCTGATTTCGCCTATCGTGACAATTCGTGATAGCTGGGCGACATCGCTGACAAATGCGGCCAAGTCGGAGTAGCTACCGCTGAGCTTGATGGTAATCGGTAGCTCCGCCATCTCTGCTGTTTTGACTTCAGGGTTGGGTTTGAATAGTTCGAACTGTAAGCCCCTGCCAGTACCCGCCTGGTTGATTTCCGTCAACAATTTGTCCATATCGGATTTGGTCGGGAGCTGGCGTAATAGCGCACCAAAGGATTGCTCAATTTCCTTTAGTTGCTTCTGTAAGGCTTCCAGATTAATGGCCTGGCGCTTTTTGTCTAAGAATGTCTGTTTCAGCTGTTCTTCTTTTTGCTGGGCTCCGTGCAATTGATCCAGTTGATCACTTAAAACGAAGAAATACCCCAGCACAATGAAGGCCGTGGCGAACAGAGCCAAGATGAAACCTTGTGCAGGCAGTGGCCAGTTAGGTATGTCCTTGGGGTCTAGATTGCGAAATTCATCAAGCGTCATGGCTGTTTGGCTCCCTGCGGTTGCGGCGCGGTGGGTGCTTGTGGGGCGACCAAGGGTTGTCGTAGGTTGGTAGTCAGCGTGAATTCGTTAACGCGTTGGTTGTTGACGATTGAGGCTTTGACTTCAACAACCGTGGCTGGGCCGAATGTCTCGGATTCGGCCAAAGTACGCATATAGTTGGATACCACGGCGCCAGACAGCGCATAGCCTGTCAGTGTGAAGAGGCTGCCACTCTGTTTGACGCTTTTCAGGTAAACCCCGTCCGGGGTCTGGCGAGTGAGCTGATCGAAAATATGTACGGACTCATTACGGCCCGCCTGCAGTTTTTCCACCAGCTGTTTGCGCGCCAGTAATTCATCCCGTTGTTTCTTCAGGGCCCCGATATTCTTGATCTGTTGATCCAGCTTGGCGGTTTCCTGTTGCAGGAACTGGTTGCGTTCTTCCTGAGTGGAGATTCGTTGACTCAGAATGGCATAAGAACCGCCCACGAGCAGCAAGGCAGTGACCAATGTCGCGCCCAGCAATATCTGGAAGCGCAGGCGATGAGCGGCTTTCTTCTGCTGGCGATGGGGTAAGAGGTTGATGCGTATCATCAGTCAAACCTCCTCATGGCGAGTCCGCTGGCAACAAGCAAGGCTGGAGCATCCATCAAAAGCTCTTTGAGTCGAATGGCGCCGGAATGAACCATGGTGGTAAACGGGTTGGCGATCATGGTGCTGATTTGCGTGCGTCCGGCTACCGCGTCATCCAGCCCGGTCAGCATGCTGCAGCCGCCTGCCAGCAGAATGTAATCGACACGGATGTATTGGGAGACGCTGACTGTGGTGTAGAAAAACTGTAGCGCACGTTGGATCTCTTGGGACAGTGCGTCGACGAATGGGTGCATCAACTCCGACTCATACCCCTCGGGGAGTGTCATGTTGCGTTTGCCGTGTTCTGCCTCGTCCAGACTGATGCCGTAGCGGCGCTGGATGTCACGAGTCAGTTGCTGGCCGCCAAATGCCTGTTCCCGGTAATACAGCTGCTGTCCATTGCGGATAACGTTGCAGTGAATCTTGGTGGCACCGATATCGAACAGTGCAAAAGTCTGATTCAAGCCGTGATCCGGCAGTTGGCGCTGGACTTGTTCGAACGCCGTCATCATGGCGAATGATTCGACATCGACGATGTGGGCGTGCAGACCGGCCATTTCGACGGCGGCAACCCGTTCTTCCACTTTTTCTTTACGTGCGGCGCACAACAAGACCTCGAGGTCTTCTGCGCTGGCAGGAGATGGCCCCAATACCTGATAGTCCAGATTTACCTCTTCCAGCGGGAACGGGATGATCTGATTGGCTTCAGATTCGATCAGTCCTTCCATGTCGTCTGACTGACTGATAGGCACCAGCAGTTTCTTGTAGATCGCCATGGAGGTAGGAATGGCAACGGCGACGTTCTTGGTGGAACTGCCAAGCCGTTTCCAAGCCTTGCGGATCGTGTCGGCAATGCTCTCGATTTCAACAAGATTACCTTCGCTTACCGCATCTTTGGGTAGCGCCTCTATGACGTACCGCTCAATCTGGTAATTCTTGCCTGCGCGAGTCAGCTCGACCAGTTTGACGGCGGTACTGCTGATATCAAGACCGAGCAACGGAACGTTCTTGGATTGACGCAATCCAAGTTGCTCAAGCCACTGGGTTCCGAACCCCAATTTGTCGGATAGCATCGATTAGTCCCCGATGATCTAATACGACATAAAATTGCTGTCGTTATCAATCGTTGTCTTGTTGACCGCTCAAGACGGTATAATCCGCTTTCTTGCGGAAGCCCATTGTAATTATGCTCAGACGACTACTTGCGATTTTGGCCGGTCTTGTTATCGGTGGCGTGGTGCTTGTTGCTGGCGCCATGACCATCGCAATCATCATAACTTACCCACGTTTGCCAAGTCTTGATGCATTGACCGATTATCGTCCAAAAATTCCATTGCGGGTATATTCCGCAGACAACCAACTGATCGGTGAATTTGGCGAAGAGCGCCGCTCCTTCACCCGAATACACGAAGTGCCACAGCTGATGAAGCAGGCCATTCTCTCTGCTGAGGATGAGCGCTTCTACCAGCATAGCGGGGTGGACTATGTTGGCGTGCTGCGAGCGGCGGTCGGCAACCTGGTCTCCGGGCATGCGCGTTCTGGTGCCAGTACCATCACCATGCAGGTGGCGCGTAACTTCTTCCTGTCCAGCGAAAAGACCTTCTCACGCAAATTTAATGAAGCCTTGTTGGCGTTCAAGATTGAGCACACGCTGTCCAAGGATCAGATTCTGGAGTTGTACTTCAACCAGATTTACCTCGGCCAACGTGCCTATGGCTTTGCGGCGGCAGCGCAGGCCTACTATGGTAAGTCTCTGAATCAATTGACGGTTTCCGAGATGGCAATGCTGGCTGGTCTACCCAAGGCACCATCTGCTTATAACCCGATCGTCAATCCGGCGCGGGCCAAATTGCGTCAGCAATATGTATTGCGTCGCATGCGAGAGCTGAATTTCATTACGGCCGATCAGTATGAAGTGGCGCGTAATGAACCGCTGAAGTTGGCTCGCCCCACCATGGATGTGAGCCAGCCTGGCCAGTATGTTGCGGAAATGGTTCGTCAGGCGATGTACGAGCGCTATAAAGATGCTGCCTATACGCAAGGTTTCCGCGTGTTTACCACGCTGGACAGTGAGCACCAGCGTTGGGCCTATGACGCCTTGCGCGCCGGGTTGATCGATTACGATCGCAAGCAAGGCTATCGCGGGCCGGAAAGTTTTGTTGACGTGGCGGGCATGGAAGGTGACGAGCAAGCTGAAGCCCTGGATGATGCACTGTCTGAAATTCGCGACAGTGGTGACATGCAGGCGGCGATTGTGTTGTCGGCGAAGCCCTCTGAGGTGCGTGCTTACATGCGTGGCGGTCGGGTGGCTGTGATCAAGGGCTCCGGGCTGGATTTTGCTCGCCGGTCGCTTGGTGGTCGCGTTTCGGCCAACCAGCAATTGCGCCGCGGTGCGGTCATCCGCGTGCGGGCAAACGCCAAGGGCTATTGGGAAATCGTACAGATGCCGGAGGTGGAAGGGGCTTTTGTCTCGGTTGATCCGCGAACCGGTGCGGTTCGTGCTCTGGTGGGGGGCTTTGATTTCAACCGTAGTGGTTTCAATCATGTGGTACAGGCTTGGCGCCAACCGGGTTCAACCTTTAAGCCGTTTATTTATTCAGCCGGGATTGAACGTGGCATTACGCCAGCAACCTTCATCAATGATGCGCCGCTGACGGTGCCTTCTGACGTGGGTGGCCAGAAGTGGGAGCCGAAAAACGATGATGGCAAATTTGCTTAAGCATGATCTCGATGCGCCGCGCATTGACACTGTCCAAGAACCTGGTGTCTGTGCGGGTGTTGATGGCGGTGGGAACGGACTATGCCCAGCAGTACATCCAGCGTTTTGGTTTTTCGCCGAAGCAGCATCCGGCTTACCTGACCATGGCGCTGGGGGCAGGGGCAGTGACGCCGTTGCAGATGGTGGAAGGCTATTCGGTGTTTGCCAATGGCGGCTACCGTGTCAAAGCCTACTTTATTGACCGGATCGAAGATCCTTCCGGTCATGTGCTGGCGAAAACCGCTCCGTCAGTGGCCGGGCAGAGCGCGCCGCAAGCCATTGATCCGCGTAATGCTTTTATCATGACGTCGATGATGAAAGATGTGGTGCGCTACGGTACGGCGAACAAGGCGATGAGCCCGGGGCGCATGGATTTGGCGGGTAAAACCGGTACCACCAGTGATTTCAAGGATGCTTGGTTTGTTGGTTTCAACCCGGCGCTGGTAGCGGCAACTTGGGTAGGCTTTGACAAACCGCGTACTCTTGGCCGTTACGGCTATGGTGGGACGGCAGCGTTGCCAATCTGGATGAACTACATGGCAAACGCGCTCAAGCATGTGCCGGAAGTCGACTTGCCGGTGCCGTCCGGTGTCGTGGTCAAGGCGGGGGCCGGGTTGCATGGTGGCGATGAATACTTCTATGAGGAATTCCAGAAAACCAATCCGGATCTGCAAATCGATAATCACGGTGTAGTGCCCTGGTGGGCGTAATCGTGATGCTTCGGCACCGGATGGCGGTGCAGACTCCGGTGACGCGCCTGCAGCTCAGGATGCGGTGGAAAATGTTAAGGATTTGCTGTTCTGAGTCTTTATGCTTGATGTGGAGTAGATGGCGCTAACTGCTGTCGCACGAAAAATGCCCCGGTTACATTCCGGGGCATTTTTTTGTCTGATGCTGTGGCGGAGCCGTTTAAGGTGAAGGCGCACATTTGGTTCTAGGCGGGGGTGAGGCACCTTTTTCTGGCAATCTTAAGAAGTACACAAGATGGTATGCAAAAGGTTGAATGTTGCCAGCACTTAGCTGGGCGCGACCGGGCAACAAAAAACCCTCAAGCCTTGTGCTATGCGGGTGTTGGCGATGCTTTAGAGACGGTGTGATACGTGTGAAGTTGGTGCCCCCGGCGGGAATCGAACCCACAACTGCCCCTTAGGAGGGGGCCATTATATCCATTTAACTACAGGGACGGCCTGACGGTGAGTTAGGCGTTTCGATCAACCGACAATTTGGCCAATTCGATCAGTGCGCGTTTGGTTTCGCTGTCCGGTAGGCATTGCAACGCCCTGGATGGCTTGCTCGGATACCTTGACCGCTTCGCCGTGGGCGTAGTCCAGCGCGCCGCAGGATTGTACCGCAGCAAGTACCTCGTTGAAACGATCGCGGCTGGCGTTTTCCAGTGCGTGGCGTACGGTGTTGGCCGCTGTTTCGTCGCCGTGCAGCATGGTGTAGATCAGTGGCAGGGTGGGTTTGCCTTCGGCCGGTCGTCACCCGTGCTCTTGCCGATGGTTTCGGCGTCACCGGAGTAATCCAGCACATCGTCGATGATCTGGAAGGCGGTGCCCAGATACATGCCGTAGTCGGCCAGTGCCCGGGTGTGTGCGGTATTGGCGCCAGCAATCAGTGCACCCACGCGTGCGGCGGCCTCGAACAGTTTGGCGGTTTTGCTCTGGATGACCTGCAGGTACTGTTGTTCGCTGATGTCGGTGTTGCCGATGTTCATCAGTTGCAGCACTTCACCTTCGGCGATGATGTTGGTGGCTTCGGCCATGACTCGCATGATTTCCATGTTGTCGGTGTCGACCATCATCTGGAAGGCGCGGGTGTAGAGGAAGTCGCCGACCAGTACGCTGGCAGCATTGCCGAACAGGGCGTTGGCGGTTTCGCGGCCACGGCGCATGCCGGATTCGTCGACCACGTCGTCGTGCAGCAGGGTGGAGGTGTGGATGAACTCGATCATCGCGGCGAGCTCGTGCAGATGCGGGCCGTTGTAGCCGCAGGCCTTGCTTACCAGCAGTGTGAGCACGGGGCGCAGGCGCTTGCCACCGGAGGTGATGATGTATTCCGCAATCTGGCGGATGAGAACAACGTCCGAATGCAGCCGGGTGCGGATCACGCGGTCTACGGTCTGCATGTCGTCGGTAATCAGTGTACGGAAGAGCGGAGGAGTCACGGTTTCAACCAGATTGTTCGTATTAGGCACACCTTGAAGGGCGGAATCTTAGCAGAAAAGGGGTGGAATTTGCCATGTGTGGCCGCTTTTGTACGGCGGGGATGCGGATAAACCAATGAAATCATTGACAAGTTGGCGTGCGGTCCGTATAGTTTCGCGTTCTTCACGCCATATGTTGTGAAGAACTTCTTTTCTAGGAGCTAAGCGAATGTATGCGGTCGTAAAAACCGGCGGTAAACAGTACAAAGTTGCCGTTGGCGAAAAACTTAAAGTAGAACAGATACCTGCAGACGTCGACAGCCAAATCGTACTTGAAGAAGTGCTGATGATTGCTGACGGTGAACAGGTTGTTGTGGGTGCCCCGCGCGTTGCTGGTGCCGCCGTCAAGGCTACGGTAGTAGCTCACGGTCGTGGCGAGAAGGTTCGCATTTTCAAAATGCGTCGCCGCAAGCACTACCAGAAACATCAGGGTCATCGTCAAAACTTCACCGAAATCCGCATCGACGAGATTTCGAAGTAAGGAGTAAACAGTCATGGCACACAAAAAAGCAGGCGGTAGCTCCCGCAACGGTCGTGACTCCGAAGCCAAACGCTTGGGCGTTAAGGTTTACGGTAGCGAACTGATTCCGGCAGGTTCTATCATTGTTCGTCAGCGCGGCACCAAGTTCCACGCTGGTGAAAACGTAGGTCAGGGCAAGGACCACACCTTGTTCGCCAAGGTTGACGGCTATGTCCAGTTCACCGTTAAAGGTGCTCTGCAACGCAAGATCGTCAACGTGGTTCCGTACACTGGCGTAGACGGCGAATAATCGCTTTCCGTCAGATACGAAAGCCCTATCCTTTGAGATAGGGCTTTTTTTGTTTCAGCCGAGGGGCGAGGCGTGAGGGCTGGTTTCGGCCAACCCTGACGCCTAACTCCTCGTCAGGTGCAGAGGGAAAACATGAAATTCATTGATGAAGCCCGGATCGAAGTGTTGGCTAAGCAAGGGCGGGAATGGCGCGGCCAGTTTCCGTCGTGAGAAATTTATTCCGTTTGGTGGCCCGGATGGTGGCGATGGCGGTCGTGGCGGCAGTGTGATTGCCGTGGCGGACGAAAACATCAACACGCTGGTGGAGTACCGTTTCGTCAAGAAATACCGGCGCAGCACGGTGAGCGCGGACGCGGTGCCGATTGCTACGGCAAGGGCGGTGATGACATCGAATTGCGCATGCCGGTGGGCACGGTGATTTCTGATCTGGATACCGGCGAGCTGGTGGCCGACCTGACGCACCACGGTCAGCGCGTGGTGGTGGCCAAGGGCGGCAAGGGTGGTCTGGGCAATATCCACTTCAAGTCGTCGACCAACCGCGCGCCGCGGCAGTGTACGCCGGGCGAGCCGGGGGAAAACCGTAACCTCAAGCTGGAGCTGAAAGTGCTGGCGGATGTCGGTTTGCTGGGCATGCCAAACGCCGGTAAGTCGACGCTGATCCGTGCGGTGTCGGCAGCCAAGCCGAAGGTGGCGGATTATCCGTTTACCACGCTGCACCCCAATCTGGGCGTGGTGCGCATGGACGATACCAGCAGTTTTGTCATCGCCGATATTCCTGGGCTGATTGAAGGCGCGGCCGAAGGCGCCGGTCTGGGGCACCGTTTCCTCAAGCATTTGCAGCGTACCGGGTTGTTGCTGCACGTGGTGGACATTGCGCCGTTTGATCCGGATGTCGATCCGGTGCGCGAGGCGCGCGCCATTGTGGACGAGCTGAAAAAGTACGACGAAGAGCTGTTTGGCAAGCCGCGCTGGCTGGTGCTCAACAAGGTGGACATGTTGCCGGAAGACGAGCGCGAGCTGACGGTTTCGGCCTTTCTGGAAGCCTATGGTTGGCCGAAAACCCAGCCCAATGACGAATTCGGTTTCGACATTAGCGCGCCGCGCGTGTTCAGCATCTCGGCCTTGAATCATGAGGGGACGCGCGAGCTGGTGTTCGCCATCAATGATTATCTGCAAGTGGTGCGCGCGGCGGCGCGGGCGGCGGCCGATGAGGCGGAGCAGCAGGCAGCACAGGCCAAGGCGGCGCGCCAGACGGTGATTACCCCGACGGCACCGTCGGACATCGGCGAGTAAGTCGTCGACCGGCAGGCTTGGCGTAGTGCCGGGCCTGCCGGTCATGTTGTTGTCGCTTTCCATCTGCTATGGTGCCGTTTCATCTGCCGTGTTCTTGCGGCAGAGCGGCAAATGCCTGCGTCAGTCGGGCATTTTTCTGGCTTGATCCGGTCTATCCTTGTTTGCCCTGTGGCATGTGAACACGAGAGGAACGCTATGTCCCGCTGGTTGGCAACTGTCTCGCCGGAACGCGTAGAGCGCCAGGCGCTGGGGCCGCGCGGCCATCATCTGCGCTTGCGGCCACATGCGCGGCCGGAGGCGTCGCGGCTGGTGCTGACGCAGGAGGAGCGACAGCTGGTGGCGCAGTGGCTGACGTCGCGCGCCGAGCGGGTGCGCTGGAGCCGCCTGCTGGCGGTGAGCAGCCAGCCGATGTTGGCCGAAGATCTGCTGCGGCGCCTGCTGGAAGCCGGTTGGTGCGAGGTGGAACTGCATGCCGAGGCGGGCATGGCTGAGGTGGATTTGCAGCCGTACTGGGTCAACTGGTGCGATGCCTACGCCTTGCGCAGTCTGGTGGATGGGCCGGAGGTTCCGGCGTCTACCGAGGTGGTGGCGCTATGGCGCGGTTGGCAGCCGCGCCAGCCACAGTTGGTCAGGTTGGCCGAAAGCCCGGCGGCCAATCTGCATTCGTCCACGCTGGAGCGGCGGCTGAAACTGGCGCAGGCGCTGGATGACTGGTTGTCGGCCGGGCGCTGGGGCAGCGAGCGGCAGTTTTCCGTGCAGGCACTGGGCCGCCAAAAAGCTTTCAACGAGGCGGATCGCCAGTGGTTTGCCGAATTTGGCATCGATCTGGAAGCCTGCGGGGTATCGCGCGGCACCCCGCATGTGTTTTTGTCCGGGCCGCTGACATTGTGGGCGGGGGCGGAACGGTTGGTTTCGGCCAACCTGCTGCAAGCCGGCGTGGCACTGCCGCCGGAAGCACTGTTGAGCGTGACGGTGTTGGACGGCAGCGTGCGCGCAGTGCGCGTGGTCAGCAGCCTGAGCGTGTTTCAGCAGTTGACCGAGGAAGCCTTGCCGATTCTGACGCTGTGGTTGCCGGGCCACCCGCACCGCCGCTGGCAATTGGCGCTACAGCATCTGTTGGCGGCGTTGCCTCTGCCGGTGCAGGTGGCGTGTGATCTCGATCCGCGTGGCGTGACCATGGCGTGGGAGGTGGGGCAGCTGGTCAGCGCCGCCGGACGTAGCTGGCAGCCCGGAAGATGGCGGCTGAGGATTTGACGCTGGCACATGGTGCGCAACCGTTAACCGCTGATGATCAGCGCCAGCTGGTGGCTCTGGCTTAGCCAAGCGCTGCCTGCGCCGTTGGCGGGATTGGTGGCGGCCTTGCAGGAGCGCCAGCTCAAGGTGACGCAAGAGGCGTTGTTTGGCTAGCGCGGCGGCCTGATCGGCCCGGCTGTTGCTGTGCCGCACGGTGCGCGGTGGTTGCGGCGCAGCAAAAAAGGGGTTGTCAGCCGCTGGCTCACATGGCATGTTGCCTGCCCATGACCTCTCGACTCTCTGCTTCGTCTAGCGCGTATTTTCTGCTCGTTCTCACCTCCTTGCTGTGGGCCGGTAATTTTGTGGTGGCGCGCGCCATCCACGCCAGTATTCCGCCGATGACCCTGTCGTTTGCCCGCTGGGTGATTGCCTTGCTGGTGCTGTTGCCGCTCGGGCTGCGCCCGGCCGTGCGCCAGTTTCATTTGTATCGCCCTTACTGGCGCCGCATTTTGCTGCTGTCGCTGCTGGGTATTACCGCCTTCAATTCGCTGGTGTACTGGGGGTTGCAATTCACCAGCGCCACCAACGGCGTGTTGCTCAATTCGTTTATTCCCATCCTGATTGCGCTGTTTGGCGCGCTGTTTTTCCGCATGCCGATGAACTGGAAGCAGGGCGGGGCGATCCTGATTTCGTTTTTCGGGGTGTTGACCATCGTGGCGCATGGCGATGCAGAGCGTTTGCTGGCGCTGGATATTAACCGTGGCGATGCCATTGTGTTTAGCGCCATGGTGGCGTGGGCGTTTTATACGCTGCTGTTGCGCGGCCTGCCCGGTGGCGTGGACCGGCTGGGTTTGCTGACGGTGCAGGTGGCGCTCGGGCTGCTGGGCATCCTGCCGTTTTTTGTCTGGGAAGTGGCGCATGTGCCGCCGCTGCATCTGGATTTGCCAGGCTGGGCAGCCTGCCTGTATGTTGGCACCTTGCCTTCGGTGGCGGCCTATTACTGTTACAACCTGGGGTGGCACGTGTTGGCGCGGCACGCGCCTACAGCTTTATCCATCTGATTAGCCCTTTGGCGCCGTGCTGTCCATGCTGTTTCTGGGTGAGGCGATTCACGCCTATCATCTGTTTGGTATTGGCGCCATTCTGGCCGGGGTGTGGTTAGCCACCCGTGTTGGCCGCTAAGGTTGGCCGAACTCATTATCCGGCGCCGCTGCGACGGTGCCCACAGGAAGAAAAAGTCATGAGCCGTTTCTGGAGCCCGATTGTTCACCAGCTGACACCGTATGTGCCCGGCGAACAGCCCAAGCTTGGCAATCTGATCAAGCTCAACACCAACGAAAACCCGTATGGCCCGTCGCCCAAGGTGCTGGCGGCCATCAGGGAGGCGGCGGCTGACAGCCTGCGCCTGTATCCGGACCCAAACGCTGAAGTGCTGAAGGACAGTATCGCCAGCTACCATGGCGTGAAGCGTGAGCAGGTGTTTGTCGGTAACGGTTCGGACGAGGTGCTGGCGCATGTGTTCCGTGCGTTGCTCAAGCATGACGCGCCGTTGCTGTTCCCTGACATCAGCTACAGTTTTTACCCGGTGTATTGCGGGCTGTTCGATATCCGCTATCAGACCGTGCCGCTGAGCGACGCCATGGAAATCCGTGTGGATGACTATCGCCAGCCGTGCGGTGCCATTATTTTCCCCAATCCGAACGCGCCGACCGGCCGCCCTCTTGCCGTTGGCCGACATTGAAGCGCTGTTGCAGCAGCAACCGGATGCGGTGGTGGTGATCGACGAAGCCTACGTCGATTTTGGCGGCGAAAGCGCCATCGCTCTGGTGGACCGCTATCCCAACCTGCTGGTGGTGCAGACCTTGTCCAAATCGCGCTCGCTGGCCGGTTTGCGCGTTGGTTTCGCCGTGGGCGATGCCGCGCTGATCGAGGCGCTGGAGCGGGTGAAGAACAGCTTCAACTCCTATCCGCTGGACCGGCTGGCGATTGTTAAGCGCGGTGGCATCGTTTGCCGACGAGGACTACTTCCGCCAGACCTGTCAGGCGGTGATCGCCACCCGTACTACGCTCTCACAGCAACTGACGGCCTTGGGCTTTGAGGTACTGCCGTCGGCGGCCAACTTCATCTTTGTGCGCCATCCCGCACACGATGCCGCCAGCCTCGCCGCCGAGCTGCGTGCCCATTCCATCATCGTCCGCCACTTCCGTCAGCCGCGCATCGAGCAATATCTGCGCATCAGCATCGGCTCCGACGCCGAATGTGCCGCGCTGGTGCAGGTTCTGACGGAACGGGTGGGTGCTTAACCTGACAAGGAGCCAAGATCATGAGTGAACAGGATAAACAGAACGGTATTGCCATGCGTACCCGCGTGATGAGCGAAGCGTTTGTTACGCGCGCCATGAGCAATCAGGACGCCTTCTCGCGGCCGCTGCAAGACTGGCTGAACGAACATGCCGGGGCAGTACCGGCAGCGCGGTGGTATCGAGCTGAAAACCCGCAGCCTCGTCACCTGCGCCATGCTGGCGGCCATGGGCCGCAGCAACGAGCTGCGCGGCCATATCCGCGGAGCGGTCAACAATGGCGCCAGCCTGATCGAAATCCGCGAAGTGCTGTTGCAGGTGGCGGTGTATGCCGGTGCTCCTGCCGCGGTGGAAGCCTTCCGCAACGCGCGCGAAGTGCTGGCGGAAATGGGCCTGTCGCTGCCGGACGAAGAATAATCGTCCACCGCCGGACAAGGTTGGCCGAATCCTCTTCGGCCAACCTTGCTGGCATCAGGGTTGTAATCTGCCTAAGCCATGCCTCACACTTAGGGGATCTTCACCCCCGATAAGGACTGACTCATGGCAACTGTTACCTTGCGCGGCAACCCGGTTCAGGTCGCTGGCACTTTGCCCGCCACCGGCACGCCAGCCCCCGCTCTCACCCTGACGGCAGCGGACCTGTCCGATGTAACGCTGGCCGCGTTTGCTTAAGCAAGAAAAAAATCCTCAATATTTTCCCGAGCATCGATACCCCCACCTGCGCCACCTCGGTGCGCAAGTTCAACGAAAAGGCCGCCAGTCAGGCCGACACCGTGGTGTTGTGTATTTCCGCCGACTTGCCGTTTGCGCAAAAGCGCTTCTGCGGCGCCGAAGGCATTGCCAATGTGCAGATGCTGTCCACCTTCCGCCATCCGGAATTTCTGCCGGACTGGGGCGTACAGTTGGCCGAAGGCCCGATGCTGGGCCTGACCGCGCGCGCGGTGGTGGTGCTGGATGCCGATAACACCGTCAAGCACAGCGAACTGGTGGCCGAGATTGGCCGAGAACCCAATTACGACGCGGCACTGGCGGCGCTGTAAGCGCCAGCGTGACGCAGCAAGCAAAAACGGGGCGAATGCCCCGTTTTTTGTAGGTGACGCGCAGGATCAGGACGCCGCGTTGCCACTGTTCAGCCGAAACCAGCTCAGCGCCTGATTGAGCTGCTGTGCCGAATCGGTCAGTTGTTGCATGGCGGGCGAAGCCTGCTGCATCTGGCTGTCGATGGTATTGGCCAGATGCGCCACTTCGTGGCTGTGCTGGCGGATGGTGACGCCTACCGCGGCTTGCGCGGCGCTGGAGCGGCTCATCTGCTGCATCAGTTGCCCCACCTGCGCCAGCGTGCGGTCCACCTCGTTCAGCGCGTTATCCAGCGCCTGCTGGGTACCGAGATTGTCCTGACTGGCGCGCTCGGCGGTGTCGATGGCATCGCTCAGGCCGTGGGTGGCGGTATCCACCTTGGCCAGCGTGTCGAAGATGCGCGCCGTGGCGGCGGCCGTCCGTTCCGACAGCTTGCGCACTTCGTCGGCCACCACGGCAAAGCCGCGGCCTTGTTCACCGGCGCGGGCCGCTTCGATGGCGGCGTTCAGCGCCAACAGGTTGGTCTGGTCGGCCACATCGCGGATCAGGGTGCTGATCTGGCTGATTTCGCCCAGCGATTGGTGCAGCGTGCTCATTTCCGTGGCCGCGCCGTGGATACGGTTGGCCAGACGCTGCATCGCCCGGGCGTTGCCGTCGCCCAGTTGGCGCGCTTGCTGGGCACACTGGCTGGCTTGCTGCGTGCCCTGTTCGGCCTCGCTCAATTGTTGGGCCACCTCGCTGGCCAGCTCCGCCACTTGGCTGGCGGCATGGTGGCTCAGATTGGATTTGCCGGTTTGTTGCTGGCTGGCATCGGCGGCCTGGCTGGTCAGCAGGTGCAGACGCTGGCTTTCGCTGTGGTTCTGGCTGGCATGCTGGCGCACCTCGTGCAGCAGGTCGCTCAGCCGGTCGAGAAAGCGGTTGAGGCGCCCGGCGGCGTGGCCCAGTTCGTCCTGACCGCTGTCTGGCAGGCGGGTGGCCAGATTGCCCTGGCTCAGCGCATCGGCCGCTTGCACCATGTCGTGCAGCTGGCGTTTCAGCAAGCGCGCCATGGCCAGTTGCAGCAGGATGACGCCGATGCTGGCTAGCGCCAGTGGCCCGAGCGTCAGCCAGCCCAGCCGCTTGAGTACGGCGTGCATGCTGGCCTGTGCTGTGGCCTGACGGGCGTCGGCCTGTTGCAGTTGACGGTCAATCAGCTCGGCCAGCGGTTGCAGGCTCTGGTTATAGGCTTGTTCCGGAATCGCCAGCGCGTCTTGCGGCGCGGTCTGGGCAATGGTCAGCGCGCTGCTCAGGTTGCGTTGGTAGTCTTGCCACAGTTGCGTGGCTTGCCGGGCGAAGGCGTTGCCTTGCGCGCCCGGCAGTGCCTGCCGGATGTGCGCAATCAGCTGTCCGGCGCGGCGGTGGGTGGTTTGCAGGCGGCTGGCGGTATCGGGTTGTAACGGGTCGGCACGCGACAGCGCCAGCACGCTGGCCTTGAGCTGATACAGGTTGGCCGAAAGCTCCTGATGCTGGCGGTAGCTGTCAAACTGACCGGAAAGCGCCAGCAATTGCTGGCTGGTGAGGGAAATCACCACCACCAGACTCACACCGGTAAACAGAATAGCCAGCCATAAGCGCTTGACCAGGGGACATAGCGACAACCTCGCTGAGGAACACCCCGGCAGTCTAGTGAGCGCGCGTGACAGTCGTGTTACATGACACGTTCGTGGTACGAGCTCCGCGCGGTGCTGCTCCTGACGGCGCTGGTAATGCTCGTCTGCACGGCGGAAGAACACCAGTTCGCGGTCGGTCATACGGCGCACTTTGGTGGCTTCGATCGTGGCCGTGTGCGCCAGCAGGCTGGTTTGCTCGGCCATGTCGCGGATCAGGTGGCCGATGTGGGTGATGTCGAGAATGGACTGGCTGACGCGCTTCATCTCGCCCAGCGTGTCCTGCACCTTGCTCAGCAAAGGACTGGGCAGCGGTGTTTCGGCCAACGTTTGCGCCGGGATGTGCGCTTCCGCCACCAGATTGTCGGCCAGCTTGCTCAGCCATTGCACCACCTGGCTGCTTTGTTCGCTGTACTGGATTTGCAGGCGGGTCTGTTCCACCACGCGCGTGCTGAGGTCCAGCACCTGCCGACTCTGGCCTTCGCTTTGCAGGGCCGATTCGTGCACGTCCTGCATCACCGCCAGCAGCTTGTCGAGCGCCCTGGTTGATGTGGCGCGCCGCGCGGCCCAGTTCATCATGATTATGGCCGGGCAGACGGGCCTGAGTGTCGCTTACGGCCAGCCGGTCGGAGGCGATGCACATTTGCTGAATGCGCGATTTGAGCTGTTTGCTGACGGCCAGTTGCAACAGGATGACGGCAATACCGGTGGCCAGCAGCGGGCCAAGAATGGCAAACAGCAAGCGTGCCACACTGGCTTCCATGGCGTTTTCGGCGGCGGCCAGCCCGGTGTGTTCGGCGGCCAGTTGCTGGTCGATGCGCGCAACCAGCGGCACGATATCCAGTTTGTACGCCGCTTCCGGAATATTGATGGCGTCCTCGGGCGAGGTTTCGGCAATCTTCAGCGAGCTTTCGATCTGGCGCGTGAACTCGGTCCAGTGGTGCGCCAGCGCGTAGTCGAAGTCGCCGCGCTGGTCGACGGGCAGAGCGCTGACAATCTGGTTGCGCAAGCGCTGTACGGTTTGTGCGGTTTTTTCCAGCTGCGTGGTGGTGCTGTCCAGCATCGGGTCCGCGTGCGACAGTTCCAGCACGCTGGCTTTCAGCTCGTTCAGATGGGTCGATAGCGCCTGCCGCGCACGGTATTGGCTAAATTGCTGGCTCAGTGCTTGCAGCTGAAAGGCGGTGAGCGCAAGCACCAGTAACAGGCTGCACGCCGTGAAAGCGATGGTCAGCCACAGTCGTTTGGCGAGGGTCATGGCAGGCGGACGTAACGGGAGAAAGCGGCTACGCTACGTCAGCACTGTGACATGGCTGTGACAGGATCAGTCCAGATTGGCCTTGTGCTTGTTGGCGACGCGCACGTAATGTTCGGCCGAATAGCGGAAGAATGCCAGCTCCTGCTCGTTGAGCGGGCGGACCTTTTTCACCGGATTGCCCAGATACAGAAAGCCCGATTCCAACCGTTTGCCCGGCGGCACCGAGGCTGTAAACGCCGATCAGCACGCGCGGTTCGATCACCACACGGTCCAGCACGATGCTGCCGATGCCCACCAGCACCTCGTCACCGATGCTGCAACCATGTAGCGTGACGTGATGACCAATG
The DNA here is from genome assembly GCF_009707705.1 of Paludibacterium denitrificans. Classification (GTDB taxonomy): domain Bacteria; phylum Pseudomonadota; class Gammaproteobacteria; order Burkholderiales; family Chromobacteriaceae; genus Paludibacterium_A; species Paludibacterium_A denitrificans. The sequence continues at coordinate 1,807,548 of NZ_WLYX01000001.1, forward strand.
GTAACGTTCTTGCCGATGGTCAGCGGAGCGCCCTGCGGATCGTCGTCACGTTTGTGGCTGACGTGCAGCATGGCAAAATCCTGCACATTGCTGCCCTCGCCAATGGTAATGGTGTTGACGTCGCCACGAATCACCGCGCACGGCCAGACCGAGGCGTTTTCGGCCAACTTGACGTCGCCGATCACCACGGCGGCCGGGTCGATGTAGCAGCTATCGTGAATGTCCGGCGAAATGCCATCGTAAGGGCGGATATTGCGATTCATTAAAACGTCCTTATGTTAAGAAGCAGTTTGCAGAAATCTGGCAGCGCCTAACATGTCCGGCCATGCCCTGCCGTAGCTGTTGCCCGGCACCACGCTGCCTGGCTGGCGCCATCAGTCTGCCCATCATACCGCCAACGGCCCGTTACAGGATGCCCACACCATGAATGATAATCCGCTTGTTGATTTTGCCGGTCTGCCCCGTTTTGCAGACATCCGGCCCGAACACATCACCCCTGCTGTCGAGCAACTGTTGGCCGAAGCCCGCCAGACCGTGGCGCACCTGACGGCGGCAACCGATACCCCCAGCTGGTGTAATTTCATCGAACCACTGACCGATGCCACCGAGCGCCTGTCGCGCTGCTGGGGCGTGGTGGGCCATCTCAACGCTGTGGTCAACACCCCGGCGCTGCGCGATGCCTACAACGCCAATATTCCGAAAATTTCCGAATTCTGGACCGAAATGGGCCAGAATCTGGCGTTGTTCAACCGCTTCAAGGCACTGGCGGCCGCGCCGGACTATGCCGGTTACAACGCTGCACGCAAGAAGATCCTCGACAACGATCTGCGCGATTTCCGTCTGTCCGGCGCCGAATTGCCGGAGGCGCAAAAAGCGCGCTTTGCCGAAATCCAGAGCAAGTTGGCCGAACTGTCGGCCCGTTTCGAGCAAAACGTCATGGACGCCACCGATGCCTTTAGCCTGTATCTGGACGACAAGGCCAAACTGGCTGGCGTACCGGACGATGCGCTTGAGCTGTTTGCCGCCGCGGCAGCCGCAGATGACAAGAGCGGCTACAAGATCACGCTGCAGTTTCCGTTCTATTTCCCGGTGATGCAGTACGCGCATAACCGCGAACTGCGCAAGCAGCTGTACGACGCCTATGCGATGCGCGCCTCCGAGTTTGGCCGGCCGAACACGACAACACCGCCGTGATTCGCGAGAAACTGCAGCTGACGCGCGAAGAAGCGCAACTGCTCGGCTTTGCCAATTATGCCGAGCTGTCGCTCTACACCAAGATGGCGGAAAGCCCGGCGCAGGTGATCACCTTCCTGCGTGATCTGGCGCACCGTGCCAAACCGTTTGCCGTCAAGGATCGGCAGGAGCTGGAAGCCTTTGCCCGCGCAGAACTGGGGCTGGATACTCTGGAAGCGTGGGACATCGCCTACGCCTCGGAGAAGCTGCGCGTGTCGCGTTATGCCTTCTCCGAGCAAGAAGTGAAGCAATACTTCCCGGAAAGCAAAGTCTTGCCGGGGCTGTTCGGCGTGGTGAAAACCCTGTACGGCGTGGAAGTACGCGACAGCAGCGCGCCGGTCTGGCATCCGGACGTGCGTTTCTTCGATATTCTCAAGGATGGCGCACTGGTCGGCAGCTTCTATTTCGACCTGTACTCGCGTGAAGGCAAGCGCCCGGGCGCGTGGATGGACGACGCCCGTGGTCGTCGCGTCAAGGGCGATACCGTACAAACGCCGGTGGCCTATCTCACCTGCAACTTCACCCGCCCGGTGGGCGACAAACCGGCGGTGTTCACCCACGACGAAGTGATCACGCTGTTCCACGAATTTGGCCATGGCCTGCACCACATGCTCACCCGCGTGGATGAGCTGGGTGTTTCCGGCATTAACGGCGTGGAATGGGATGCCGTGGAACTGCCCAGCCAGTTCATGGAAAACTTCTGCTGGGAATGGGACGTGCTGCAAGGCATGAGCGCCCATGTGGAAACCGGCTTGCCGCTGCCGCGTGAGCTGTTCGACAAGATGCTGGCGGCCAAAAACTTCCAGAGCGGCATGATCACCGTACGCCAGCTGGAGTTTGCCCTGTTCGACATGCTGCTCTACACCGATTTTGATGCCGAGCACGGTAACTGGTTGCAATTGCTCGATCAGGTCCGTCAGGAAGTGGCCGTGAACGTGCCGTTAACTTATAACCGCTTCCCCAATAGCTTCAGCCACATCTTCGCCGGTGGTTATTCGGCAGGCTATTACAGCTACAAGTGGGCCGAGGTTCTATCGGCCGATGCCTATGCGGCCTTCGAGGAAGCCGGTGGTGCCAACGCGGCAACCGGCCAACGCTTCTGGGACGAAGTGCTGGCCGTGGGCGGTAGCCGCTCCGCGCTGGAATCGTTCCGTGCTTTCCGTGGCCGTGATCCGCAAATCGACGCACTGCTGCGCCATTCCGGCATGGTGGAAGAGGCCGTGTGACATTGCACAAAAAATAATCGATCAAGCGGGAACTCCCCGCAATCCGGTCGGCTCTAATTTATTGCTCCGGGTAATCTCCAGAGCAGCAAGCGAGCCAGACCTTATCCTTGCCCGCGATGGACATTGATAACGCGTCTTTGATCCGCCTCCGGTCACACCGGGGGCGTTTTTTTATGCGGGCAAGGTTGGCCGAAACGGTGGTGTCAGCGCGGCACCACGGTGGCCGATGTGCTTAGCGCGGTGGCTCGTCCGGCGCTTTGTGCGGCGGCTGGTGGGTTCGCTCGGTCGGAAATGACGGGGTAGGCAGGGCAAACGGTGGGGCAATCGGGGCCAGAGTGGCGTGTGACGGATGAACAGGGCGGTGTGCCAGTGGCGGCATCCGCTTGACGGTGGAAGACAATTTCATGCTCCGGTAACCATAACGCCTTCATTCTAGACTGATTTGCCGGTTTTTCATGATTTGATCATATCCATGGCTGGATGCTGGCTAAAAACAGGGCTTTTCTATCGTGGCTAGGGTTGGAATCTGTCGTTTTGATCGGATAAGCCAGCCGTGCCACTGCGGTTAAGGCCGTGTTAAGCCTGATCTGCCATGCTGTCAGGGCATGAGCAGCCGAAATCGTCAGCCAAGACATTTGCGGGTAACGAGTGGCTCTCTATAATGCCCGCTGCGTGGCATGGAGCCATGGCCGTGTCAGCCGGATGTCTTAGGCGTGGCGTTTAGCAGGGATATTTATCGTTTGTCGATCAGCATGCCTGCGGGCATGGCGTCGGCCAGACATTCGATCAACGCCGCCGTGCGGTCGTGTGCCGCTTTTTTCATTCAGTCCGGAACCGCCAGCCCTCGTGCTGGTCTGTTGGGTTTCGGCTCTCCAGCGTCTGCTTATTACATGAAGTTTCTGAACCGACCTTTGTCTCCCGAACGCCTGACGCTGCTGTTGTCACTGGCGCTGCTGGTGTTCTACAACGTACCGTTCTGGCGCGAAATGCTGCGTATTCTTGGTCCGCTGGACGGACATGGCGTCAAGGTGCTGGCCGAGTCATTCTTGCTGCTGCTGGCGTTCCTCAATTTTGTGCTGGCGTTGTTTGCCCGGCCATATCTGCTCAAACCGGTATTCAGCGTGCTACTGGTCAGCACCGCTTTTGTCACCTATTTCATGAACCAGTACGGGGTGATGATCGACACCCACATGGTACAAAACGCCATCCAGACCGACGGCCGCGAAGTGCGCGACCTGCTGACGGTGAAGATGGCGCTGTTTGTGCTGGTGCTGGGGGCGTTGCCGGTGTGGTGGCTGTGGAAAACCCCGATTCGCTACCGCGCGCCGCTGAAGGAAGTGGGCGTGCGCCTGCTGACCGTGCTGCTGTCGGCCGGGGTGTTGTTTGGCGTGGCCATGGCCGGTTATCAGGATTTTGCCTCGTTGTTCCGCAATAACCGCCAGCTCAAGACCATTGTTACGCCGAGCAACTACATTCAGGCTACTTACGGTTATTACCAAGACCACGTAAATACTGGCCCGATCGTGATTGCGCCCTATGGTGCTGACGCCAAGCGTGCGGTCAACTGGAACCAGCATAAACGCAAGACCGTGTTCGTCATCGTGGTGGGGGAAACCGCACGCGCCGATCACTTCTCGCTCAACGGTTATGGCCGTGAGACCAACCCCAAACTGGCCAAACAGGCCGGGCTGATCAACTTGTCCAACGTGCATTCCTGCGGCACCGAAACGGCCGTCTCCGTGCCCTGCATGTTCTCCGGCATGGGGCGTGCCAATTACGCCGGTGACAAGGCGGTACGACAGGAAAACCTGCTGGACATCCTCAAGCGTGCTTACTTCAATGTTATCTGGCGCGACAATAATTCCGGCTGCAAAGAAGTGTGCAACCGGGTGACCTATCAGGATCTGGCGGATGCCAAGGATGCCAAACTGTGTACCAGCGATGAGTGCTGGGATGAAGTGCTGTTGAACAACCTGCAAGGCATGATCGAGCAATCCGATCGCGACGTGGTGCTGGTGCTGCATCAGAAAGGCAGCCACGGCCCGGCGTATTACAAACGCTATCCGCCAGCGTTCGAGAAGTTCAAGCCGGTGTGCCAGAGCAGCGATCTGCCGCGTTGTACCCAGCAGCAAATCATCAACGGCTTCGATAACACCATTCTTTACACCGATACCATGCTGTCCGGCGTGATCGATTTTCTGCGTGCCAACCAGCAGAAATTCAATACCGGCATGATCTACATGTCCGACCACGGCGAATCGCTGGGGGAAAACGGCATGTACCTGCACGGCACGCCATACATGTTTGCGCCAGAAGCGCAGAAGCATATCGGGGCCATGATGTGGTTCTCCGACAGCTTCCGTCAGGACGTGGGGCTGAACCAGCAATGTCTGGAAAGCCGCAAGGCGCAGGCCTATAGCCATGACAACCTGTTCCACTCGGTGCTGGGGCTGATGGGCGTGCAGACCAAGGTTTATGATCGTCAGCAGGACATGTTTGCCAGCTGTCGCAAATAGACATCACGCTGGAAAATGACTGACAACAAGGCCGTCACCGGTTAAGGTGGCGGCCTTGGTTTTGGGGAAAAGGAAACTGTCGATGCGCTTAGCCACCGGAATGTCAATTCGCTCAAGGTTCGTCTGCCGCAAGTGTTGCAATGGTTGGCCGAAACACCGGTCGATGTGCTGTGCTTGCAGGAATTGAAAATGGACCACGACGCCTTTCCACTGGCCGCCATCGAGGCAGCGGGCTATCGCGCCGCCCTGGTTCGGCCAGAAAACCTACAATGGCGTGGCGATTCTGGTGCGCGAGGCGCATCAGCTGGAACAGGTGCAGCCGGGCATTCCCGGCTACGACGATGAGCAGCGCCGGGTAATTGCCGCCACCGTCAACGGTGTGCGCGTCATCTGTGCCTACTTCGTCAACGGCGAAGCGGTGGATTCGCCCAAGTATCAGTACAAGCTGCAATGGTTGGCCGCGCTGGAGCGTTACGTTGCCAGCGAACTGGCCAGTTATCCCCAGCTGGCGCTGCTGGGCGATTACAACATCGCCCCGGAAGACCGCGATTTGTATGATCCGGAAGGCTGGGCCGAACAGGTCTTGTGTTCCACCCCGGAGCGCGAAGCATTCCGCCGCCTGTTGGATCTGGGGCTGACCGACAGCTTCCGGTTGTTCAATCAGGAAGACAAACAATACAGCTGGTGGGACTACCGCGCGATGATGTTCCGGCGCAACAAGGGCGTGCGTATCGACCACATCCTGATTACCGCCGCGCTCAAGGCACGTGCGCAGGATTGCATCATCGACAAGGCGCCGCGCAAGTGGGAACGCCCGTCTGACCACACGCCCGTCGTCCTGACCCACGGCCGACTGATCCGGCCTGTATCGCTTTCTTCGGGGTAACAGGTTGGCCGAAACCGTTGCCCGGTTACCCGTTTGCAGATCATCGCCAGCCAGCTTTCGGCCAACCCAGCCAGCTGGCCTGCCGCTTTTTCGGCCGTTGTACGCGGCGTTACATCCCCCTTACACAGACCTCACAGATTCCGTGCGGCAGCAGGGCTAGGATACGACTCATAGACACACCACATATGAGTGTCTGGAGATTTCCTCCTCATTCCTTTCTAGGAGTACCGAACATGAAAAAGCTGCCCCTGATTCTGCTGAGTACCGTATTTGGTTTGACTTCCGTTGCCGGTTTCGCGGCGACTCCGGTGGCTGCTTCTGCCCCGGCTGCCAAAGTGGCTCCGGCCGCCAAGAAACATCCGGTTGGCATTCACCACGCCAAGAAGGCCGTGAAGAAAACTGAAAAGTCTGCTTCCGCTCCGGCTCAGAAGGCTCAGGCCGCCAAGGCTGAATCGTCGGAAGCCGCCAAGGCTCCGGCCAAGAAAGCCGTGAAGAAACACGTTGCCAAGAAACACCACACTGTGAAGAAGGCCAAGGTTGCTGCTTCCGCTGCTGCACAAAAAGCCCAGGGCTGCCAAGAAGGCTGAAGCCTCTGAAGCTGCCAAAGCCCCGGCCAAGAAAGCTGTGAAGAAGCATGTTGCCAAGAAACATCACGCCGTGAAGAAAGCCAAGGTTGCTGCTTCCGCTGCTGCACAAAAAGCCCAAGCCGCCAAGAAGGCTGATGCCTCTGAAGCTGCCAAGGCCCCGGCCAAGAAGGTTGTGAAGAAACACGTTGCCAAGAAACATCACGTTGTGAAAAAGGCTAAGGTAGCTGCTTCGGCTGCCAACTAATCAGCCGGGCCAACGCGTTATCCGGTTGGCCAGTTGGTAAAAAGGGGAGACAGTTTGTCTCCCCTTTTTTCATGCGGCGCTGCCTGACGTGCCCGATGTTTCGCAGGCGCGAAACAAAAAAGGCTGGCAGCAAGCCAGCCTTTTTCAGCAGCGTATCAACGCTTATTTTTCTACAAATGCGCGCTCAATGGCGTAGTCGGCCGGTTCGCCCATGCGCGGCGACTCCTTGAAGCCCATGCCGTTCAGCATTTCGCACAGATCGTGCAGCATCACCGGGCTACCGCAGATCAGTGCACGGTCGGTGGCCGGATTCAACTGCGGCAAACCGATATCGGCACACAGCTTGCCGCTGGACAGCAGGTCGGTCAGGCGGCCCTGATTGCGGAACGGCTCACGCGTAACGGTCGGGTAATAAATCAGCTTTTCACGCACCAGATCGCCGAAGTACTCGTTATTTGGCAGCTCTTTGGTGATGTAGTCGTGATAACCCAGTTCGCTCACCCAGCGCACGCCGTGGGTCAGGATTACCTTGTCGTAGCGTTCGTACACGTCCGGGTCTTTGATGATGGACATGAACGGTGCGAGGCCGGTACCGGTCGACAGCAGATACAGGTTCTTGCCCGGCAACAGGTTGTCTTGAACCAGCGTGCCGGTAGGTTTCTTGCTGATGAGGACGGTATCGCCCACTTTCAGGTGTTGCAGACGCGAAGTCAGCGGGCCGTCCTGAACCTTGATGCTGTAGAACTCCAGATGCTCTTCATAGTTGGAGCTGACGATGGAGTAGGCACGCATCAACGGTTTGCCGTTGACTTCCAGCCCGATCATTACGAACTGGCCGTTGATGAAGCGCAGACCGGCGTCGCGGGTGCAGGTAAAGGTGAACAGGGTGTCGTTCCAGTGATGGACGGAGAGGACACGTTCGGCGGTAACGTTAGACGAGGGAGAGGACATATATCTTGCTGCTCACTATCCAAAGAATCGAGAGAATGACGAGTTGATGCAGATTCTATCCGGTTTGGCGCATCTCTGCTCAAGGTTGCGGGCCGTTCTCAGGTTATGAAAGGACACGATGTCTGACACGACGCGCGACCATGGGCGTGCGACCCCAAGCGGGGCAGGGTGTTGTGTCATGGAAAACCATATTTAACAGCATGTTACCTTAAACAAAGAGTGGCCACGAACGATTTATTTTTGCTGATGTTATTCCTCGTTATTCTTAAATGCACGAAAAATTGCGCCGAAATGTTTTGTTGCCACACGCTTGGAATGTTTGTTCAGCTTGTCTTTCTCCGGCTTGTTTCCAGCATTTTTCCCTGACACGGGCCGCTAACTTGGTAACATCAGCAAAGATCAAACAGGTGGGAGGAACTATGAAGCTGTGTGTAATCGAGGGGGATGGCATTGGCCGTGAAGTCGTACCGGCGGCGCTCACGGTATTGCACGCCGTGTTGCCACAAGTGGAAATCGTGCGGGCTGAAGCCGGTTGGCAAACTTTCCAGCAGACCGGTACGGCGTTGCCTCCTGCCACGCTTGACTGTGCCGGGGACTGTCAGGCTGTGCTGTTTGGCGCAGTCAGTTCACCGTTGCAGAAGGTTGCCGGTTATCGTTCGCCCATTGTGCAACTGCGCCGCGAGCTGGGTTGCTATGCCAATATTCGGCCAACCCTGACGTTACCGCTGGCCGGTTGCCGTGCTTAACGTGGATCTGATCATCGTGCGGGAAAACACCGAAGACCTGTATGTGGGTGAAGAGCAGAGCGATGGCAATGTGGCGGTGGCCATCAAGCGCATCAGCCGGGAGGCGTCGCTGAGAGTGGCGCACCGGGCGTTCGAACTGGCCCGGCGTAATGGCCGCCAGCGGATGACGGTGATCCACAAAGCCAACATCATGCCGCTGACCGATGGCCTGTTCCGCGATTGTGCGCGTGAGGTCGCGCGTGACTATCCAGAAATCATCGTGGACGAACTGCTGGTGGATGCGGCGGCCCTGAAGTTGGCGCAGGCGCCGGAACAGTTCGACATGTTGTTGGCCCCCAATTTGTATGGCGACATCTTGTCGGATCTGGCAGCGGCCTTTGGCGGTGGTCTGGGCTTGGCCGCTTCGTTGAATCTGGGAGATACTGCGGCCATTGCCGAGCCGGTACATGGTTCAGCACCGGATATTGCCGGTAAGGGGGTTGCCAATCCGGTGGCGGCGATGCTGAGTGTTTCCATGTTGCTGCGGGATTGGTGGCAGAAGCCTGAACTGGCGCAAAAAATCGAGCACGCCGTGCAGCAGACCCCGGCTGCGGGGATTGCGACGCCGGATTGTGCGGTGCCCGGAGTTTCCACCAAGGTGCTGACCGATGCGGTATTGCAGCGCCTGGCAGATTGATGATTGTCAGTAAACGGAAGAGGGCGGCACCTGATGGCGCCGCCCTCTTTGTATGACATAAAGAACGAAAAGTAACCGACAACTTCTGCTCTGGCGAGCCATCGATAGCCAACGATGCCGACTCCACCAGAGTCGTTACCAAAGATCAGGCTGTATGACACAGCATCACGGTTAATCATCCAAGCTCCCCGTTTTGCCCCTGATTCCATCGCCATTACTGGTTGGAACGAAACCGGGCATCACGTGAGAACCACTTACCCTCGACGGGCATGTTCAGGGGCATCGCCCCTTACCTATCCGTGTACGATCTGTTGTAAAGCTGATTTAACTTTTCGCGTCAGGCTGCGGAAGCCTTGTTGTTCATGCATCCTTGATGGACGCTAGGTGGTGCCCGGAAGTCGCGTTACAGCGGCTGACCTGATTGGACTGCTTCTCGCAGTCGGGTCTGGACACCGATCGGGTAAACAAGGCTGCCACAAATTCGCCACTGACTCATTCGATGCCCTCCATGTTGTTGCCCAGTTCCAATATAGATCACTTGCAACGCGTTGCAAGAAATTTTTTTCACGGGATCTGGTCTGGTGTTTCTCAATACAAACCTTGACTGATATGGGCCAGCAATCCCGGCGAATTGGGGTGTAAATGCTGCTCGAACTGATGTGCCGCGGCGGACCATGAATAGCGCTCGGCCACGCGCCGCACATGGGCGCGATCTATTTTGAGCGCCTCCAGACAGGCCCTGGCGCAGATCCTCATGGAGTATGCCTAACACCGCTATCGCCGATTACGTCGAGAGGGCCTGCAACCGGATAGGCGGCGACCGGCGTGCCGCAGGCCATGGCTTCGAGCAACACCAGACCAAAGGTATCGGTCAGGCTGGGAAAGACGAACACATCGGCTGCACGATAAAAACGGGCGAGCTCCTGCTGTGGAAATACCCCGGCGAAGTGAACGTCTGGGTAGTCGCGTTTGAGGCGCGGCAGTAGCGGGCCGTCACCAACGACCCACTTGCTGCCGGGCAGGTCCAGCTTGAGGAAGGCTTCGATGTTTTTTTCCACTGCCACCCGGCCGATGTAGACAAAGCGTGGCGGGGCGGAGTCGTCCAGCCGTGTTCGTTCGCCCGGGCTGAACAGTTCGGTATCCACGCCGCGGCTCCACAACACGACATTCTTGAAACCTCGGGCGCTGAGGGCCTTGGTGATACTGGGTGTGGGCACCATGACGGCCTGGGCGGCGTTGTGGAAGCGCCGCATCCAGGCGTAACTGAGTGCCAGTGGCAGGCCGCTGCGGGCCTGAATGTATTCCGGGAAACGGGTGTGATAGGCGGTGGAGAACACCAGTTTGTGACGCAGGCAGTAGCGGCGGGCGGCCAGCCCGAGCGGGCCTTCCGTGGCAATGTGGATGGCGTGCGGCGAGAAGTCTTCGATGCGGGCCGCCACCTGACGGTAAGGCAGGATGGACAGGCGGATATCCGGGTAGGTGGGGCATGGCAGGGTTCGGAACTCCAGCGGCGTAATCAGTTCCACCTTGTGCCCCAGCTGGATCAGTTCGCGTACGGTTTCGGTCAGCGAGCGTACTACGCCGTTGACTTGCGGTTGCCAGTGCGTCGGTCACGATCAGGATGCGCATGCTTGCTCCGGTTGTGGGGTGTCAAGGTTGGCCGAATCGTTGTCCTGCGCGGCCGGTTGCGGGCGGAGTGTGGTCCAGTACACCACTTCCAGTTGACCATCCGGGTGTTCGACCAAGGCGGACAGGCTTTCGACCCAGTCGCCGCTGTTGCCGTACAGGATGCCGTCGATGTGGCGGATTTCGGCTTTGTGGATATGGCCGCAGATCACGCCGTCAAAACCGCGGCGCCGTGCTTCGCCTAAGCCAGAATGGTTTCGAAGTCGCTGATGAAATTGACGGCATTCTTGACCTTGTGCTTGAGGTACTGCGATAGCGACCAGTAAGGCAGCCCAAGCTTGCTGCGACCCCAGTTGAAGCCACGATTGAGCTGCAGGATCAGGGTGTAGAGCGTGTCGCCGACATATGCCAGCCACTTGGCGTACTGGATGACGCCATCAAACTCGTCGCCATGCAGTATCAGTAGACGCTGGCCGGTGGCAGTGGTGTGTTCGGCCTCCGGCGGATGGCGATGCCGCCGAAGTCCAGCCCGGTATATTGCCGCGCGGCTTCGTCGTGGTTGCCGGGGACATAGATGACCTGTGTGCCTTTGCGTGCCTTGCGCAGCACTTTTTGCAGCACATCATTGTGGTGCTGCTTCCAGTACCACGATTTTTTCAGCTGCCAGCCGTCCACGATGTCGCCGACTAGATAGAGATAGTCCGATTCGTGATGGCGCAGGAAATCCAGCAGGTGTTCGGCCCGGCAGCCCGAGGTGCCGAGATGGACGTCGGAAATCCAGATGGCGCGCAAGCGCCGTGGGGTTTGAGAGGGCGTATCAGGCGGCATGTCGAGTGTCCGTAAGCCCTGGGTGACGCGAGTCATGCTGCATGGCCCGGTGACAGCTTGATGAGCATTTGGTGACGGCAGAATGACGCTTTGCTGGAGGGTAGATGAAAGAATTTACAGGGTTAAGGTAGCGTTAAGGCTGGGGCGGTTAAATGGCAGCCGTACACAGGACGTACCCCAACTTACGCAAGGAGATTTCCCATGAAAAAACTGATTCTGACCGCCGTTATGGCTGCTGTTGTTGCCCCTGCCGCTTTCGCTGCCGCTAACTGCCCGGCTCACCCGAAAGACCAGTGGATCAAGCAAGACGTGTTCAAGAAACAACTGACCGACCAAGGCTACAAGATCAACAAGTTCAAGGTAAGTGGCGAATGCTACGAAATCTACGGCAAGAACAAGGACAACAAGAAAGTAGAAATCTACTTTGACACCGTGTCCGGCAAGCCGGTCAAGAGCGAAGTGCAGAACTAATCATTGCTGCGCGGGCTTTGGGGCGGGCAGCCTGCCGCAAGCCGTTTGCCCAAGTCGATATGGTCGGCTTGGGCAAACGGCTTATTGGAGAACGAAAATGACAACAACAGTAGAACGCATCAAGGTTTGGGACGGTTTTGTCCGCGTGTTTCACTGGACGGTAGTGAGCTGCGTGCTGGCTAACCTGTTCCTGCTGGAAAGTGGCGAAGCTCCGCACCGCTGGACGGGTTACCTCGCCACCGGCTTTGTCGTGGCACGCCTGGTCTGGGGCTTTGTCGGCAGCCGTTATGCCCGCTTTGCCGACTTCTTCCCGACGCCGCGCCGTCTGGCCCAGCACTGGGCATGAAGGCCGGTCGGCCGGATACGCATCCGGGCCACAATCCGCTGGGCGCGCTGATGATGCTGGCGCTGATGGCGTTGATTCTGGCGCTGGGCGTAACGGGCTATCTGCTGGGCACCGATGCCTATTGGGGCGACGAAACCATGGAAGGTATCCACGAGGCACTGGCCAATACCCTGATGGGGCTGGTGGGCTTGCATGTGCTGGCGGCATTGCTGATGAGCCATCTGAGCCGCGTCAACCTGATCAAGGCCATGGTGACCGGGGTGAAAGAGCGCAAGTTGGCCGAAAAACAGGGCTGAGGTTTGCTGTATGGCATGGCCTCGCCAGTTGGCATACAGTGCGGCATAACGCGTAACCCGGAAGAATGACCCATGCGGATTTTGGTACTGGAAGATGATGCACTGATCGGTGATGGCCTCAAGGTGGGACTGACCCAATTGGGCTTTGCCGTGGACTGGTTCCGTAACGGCAAGGATGGGCAGGCGGCATTATCCGCCGCGCCGTACGATGCCGTGGTGCTGGATTTGGGCTTGCCCGGTATGGATGGGATGCAGGTTCTGGCCGCCTGGCGTGCTGCTGGCATGGACGTGCCGGTGCTGGTGCTGACGGCGCGTGATGCGTTGCAGGACCGCGTGGGCGGGCTGGATGCCGGTGCCGATGATTATCTGGTCAAGCCGTTTGCCTTGTCCGAAGTGGCGGCGCGCTTGCGCGCCTTGTTGCGCCGCCGCCATGGTCAGAGCACGCCGCAACTGACGCATGGCAAGCTCAGTTATGACCCGGTGGGGCGCTGTGCCACGCTGGATGGGGCGCCGCTGGAACTGACCGCGCGCGAACTGGCGTTGCTGGAGCTGTTGCTGAGCCACAAGGGACGCGTGCTGCCGCGTGAACTGATCGAAGAAAAACTGTACGGCTGGGATCAGGAGCTGGATAGCAATGCGGTGGAAGTGCACGTCCACCACTTGCGCAAAAAGCTGGGCAGTACCTTCATCCGTACCCTGCGCGGCATCGGTTATACGCTGGGAGATCCGGCATGAAGGGGCTTACCAGTCTGCAGGGCCGATTGGCCGTGCTCTTGCTGGTGTCCGTGCCACTGATCTGGCTGATGGCCACCGGCTTTGCCGTGTATGCCGCCCATCATGAAGTGGATGAGCTCTACGATACCCAGTTGACGCTGTTTGCCCGCCAGTTGCTGACCGTACAGCTCACCGGCGAGGATGACGAGCGGCCCCCCACGCTTCCCGACACCAAGCATCTGATCGGCCGCGGTGACGCGGGCGGCACGGACGATGACGACATCGGTGTGGCGGTCTGGGACCAGCATGGCGCGTTGTTGCTGGCCGATGGCAAGGGCAAGCGCTTTACCTACGATCCGGAACGGCGTGGCTTCTTTACCATTAGCGGCAAACATGAGCACGACTGGCGGTTGTTCTATCTGCTTAAGCGCCGGATGGTTCACGTCTGGTGGCGGTGGGGCAGCGCCAATCCTTGCGCCACGAGGTGGTGTCCAAAGTCATTCAGGCGCAGGTGGTGCCATGGCTGTTTGGCCTGCCGGTATTGCTGCTGTTGATCCTGTGGGCGGTACGGCGCGGCCTGCGGCCACTGCAAAGGTTGGCCGAAAGTCTGCGTCTGCGTCAGCCGGGAGACCGTACGCCACTGCCGGAAAGCGTGCCAAGCGAGACCCTGCCGCTAGTGCAGTCGCTCAATGCGCTGTTCAACCGCGTGGCGGAAACGCTGGAACGCGAGCAACGTTTTACCGCCGATGCGGCGCATGAATTACGTACGCCGCTGGCGGCGCTCAAGGTGCAGGCCGAGGTGATCGGCCTGATGCCGGACGATGCCAGCCGTCAGCGCGCGCTGGCCCAGTTGCAGCTGGGGATCGACCGCGCCACGCGGCTGATCGAGCAATTGCTCGCTCTGTCACGGCTGGACCCGATGTCGGCGCCAGCGGCCGCCCAGCCGATCGACTGGGCACGCCTGAGCGAACGGGTGCTGAGTGACGTGCAGCCCGCCGCGCAACAAAAGCACATCACGCTGGCACGAAACCTGCTGGTAGATGCCGGTGCGGTACTGCCGCTGACCGGGGACGACACCCTGATCGGCCTGTTGTTGCGCAACCTGCTGGATAACGCCATCCGCTACTCGCCGGATGGGGCTGAGGTGGTGCTGGAGTTATCCGCCGAGCGGGTAGCGGTTATCGACAACGGGCCGGGCATCGACCCGCAGTGGCTGGCAAGGGTGCGCGAGCGCTTTTTCCGGCCGCCGGGGCAGGATGTCGCCGGGAGTGGTCTGGGCTTGTCGATTGTGGAACGTATTGCCGAATTGCACGGTCTGACTCTCGACCTGAACAACCAACCCGCTGGCGGCCTGATCGCCAGCCTGCACCGCCGCTGAGGCGGTGCGACAATCGGTCGCATTTTTCTTTTTGCTTCAAACCATTAGTCTAATCACATGACGGGGCCTGACCAGTCCCTCTCCAAGTGTTGCGGCCCGTCTTGACCTGACGGGCCTTTCTTTTTTGTGCCTCCGTTTTGTCAGGGTTGGCCGAATCGCTTAAGCGGATTACAGCGGTAACGACTTGCCCAGTTTGCGGTACAGCGTGCGTTCGGAAATGCCCAGTTGCCGCGCCGGGCTGCTCTATCCTGAGGATATTGGAGGAAGGCCCAGCGCAGGTAGCGCTGCTCCAGTTGCTCCAGAGGAATCAGCGGACACTGGAACGGGTTTTCGGCCAACGTGGCCGGGTCGGTGGCGCTTAATGCCGGTGCTCCGGTTCAATCAGCTGGCCATCGGCCAGCAGGCTGGCGCGCTCAATGATGTTGCGCAGTTCGCGAATGTTGCCGGGGAAGTCGTAGTTCATCAGTTGCGCCAGTGCGGCGGGAGACAGGGCCAGATCGCGCTCCGGGGCCACCCGCTGCAGCATGGCTTTTGCCAGCAGTGGAATGTCATCGCGCCGCTGGCGCAGCGCCGAGCAGTTCGATCGGGAAGGTGGCGAGGCGGTAATAAAGATCGGTGCGGAATTCCCCGGCCCGGACCATCTCGGTCAGCGGACGGTGGGTGGCGGAAATCAGGCGGAAGCTGGCCTTGACCGGCTCCACGCCACCCACCCGGCGGAAAGTTCCGGATTCGAGCAGGCGCAACAGTTTCACCTGCTGGGCCAGTGGAATATCGCCCACCTCATCGAGGAACAGCGTGCCACCGCTTGAGCGGCTTCCACCAAGCCCTGCTTGCGCTGGGTGGCACCGGTAAAGGCGCCTTTTTCATGGCCGAACAGCTCGCTCTCCAGCAGGCTCTCGGTCAGGCTGGAGCAGTCGACTGGCACAAACGGCTTGTGATGGCGCTGGCTGGCATCGTGGATGGATTTGGCCAGTTCTTCCTTGCCGGTGCCCGATTCGCCCAGCAGCAACACGGCGGCATGGCTGCGCGCCACCCGGCTGGCCATCAGCAGCATGCGGCGGAAGGGCGCCGATTGGCCGACCAGCTTGTCCGGCGAGGCCTCGCTGCTGGTGTGGGGAATCAGCTTCATGCGTTCGATGAAGTAGGTGACATCGCCGTTGGCATCGGAAAACGGCGACAGCTCGACATCGACGTGTTGTGCGCCACTGGAGGTGTGGTGCACATGCAATACCCGTTGCGGCTCGCCGCTGGCCAGTGTGGCGGCCAGCGGGCAGGTCTCACCCGCCGGTCGCAAGGGCGCTCGTAGCTGTGCGACAGCTCGTAGCAGCTGTGGCCGATGGCATCCTCGCCAAACGCCATGCGGTAGGCGTGGTTGGCGTGCAGGATCTGGTACTGACGATCGATCAGGATACAAGGATCGTCTAGCGCATCGATCATGTTGCGTAGCGATGCCAGGTTATTGGCGTTCGAGGGTGGTGTCATGACATTAATGGCGGGATTGAACTGACAGATTTGTCAGTTTACGGATGGATTGTAGCGTATTGCCCAAGGTAAACAGGTGTTTTCCAGCAAAAATTGGCCGAAATGTTGGCCGAATGATGCTGGCACGCCAGTTGCAGTAGATGGTGGGAGTCACTTTTATGAAAAAGGGTTTATCTGTGAAGCTGTCAAATCGCTATGCCAGAGAGATCGTGGCGGTATTGCTGGTCAAGCTGGTGCTGATCGTGATCATCAAGCTGGTCTGGTTTTCCGGGCCGCATGATGTGACGGATGAAGCAGTAGCGGCTCGCTTGGCTGCTTCACCGGATGCGCCCTCTGTGGAAAGGAAAATGCATGACTGATGCGCTAGTCGACCTGTCGAGGCTGCAGTTTGCCGTGACAGCCTTGTATCACTTCCTGTTTGTGCCGCTTACGCTGGGCATGGTCTGGATGCTGGTCATCATGGAGTCGGTGTATGTGATTACCGGCAAGCAGATTTACCAGGACATGACCCGCTTCTGGGGGAAATTGTTCGGTATCAACTTTGCCACGGGGGTGACGACAGGCATCACCATGGAGTTCCAGTTTGGTACCAACTGGGCGTATTACTCGCATTATGTCGGTGACATTTTTGGCGCTCCGCTGGCCATTGAAGGATTGATGGCATTCTTTCTGGAATCCACCTTCATCGGGATTTTCTTCTTTGGCTGGAACCGTCTGTCCAAAGCCAAGCATTTGCTGGTGACCATTCTGATGGCGGTCGGCTCCAATCTGTCGGCCTTGTGGATTCTGGTGGCCAATGGCTGGATGCAGGACCCGGTTGGCTCCAGCTTCAACTACCACACTATGCGCATGGAAATGGACAGCTTTGCCACCTTGCTGTTCAACCCGGCGGCGCAGGCCAAGTTCGTGCATACCGTCAGTGCCGGTTATGTCGTGGCTTCCTGTTTTGTTCTGGGGGTGTCCAGCTGGTATCTGCTGCGCAATCGTGATGTTGCCTTTGCGCGTCGCAGCTTCCGCGTGGCGGCAGCCTTTGGTTTTGCCTCGGCCTTGTCGGTGATCGTGCTGGGCGATGAATCCGGTTACACCGTGGGTGAATCGCAGCAAACCAAGATGGCCGCGATTGAGGGGATGTGGCATACCGTTAGAGCACCGGCCAGCTTTACGCTGTTTGCCATTCCGGATCAGGAGGCCAAAACCAACCATTACGCCATTGAAATTCCCTACGTGATGGGGCTGATCGGCACGCGTTCGCTGGATAAACAGATTCCGGGTATCCATGAAATCGTTGCCAAAAACCGTGGGCGTATCGAGAACGGCTTAGCTGGCGGTGATTGCGTTGGAAGCCTTGCGCAAGGATCAGAACAATCCACAGCTGAAAGCCGCGTTTGAGGTGCACAAGGCAGATCTGGGCTTTGGCCTGTTGCTGAAGAAATACGTGGCCGACGTGCGTCAGGCGACCCCGGCCATTATGGATCAGGCCGCGTGGAGCACCATTCCTAACGTTGCCCCGATGTTCTGGAGCTTCCGTGTGATGGTGGCTCTGGGCTTCAGCTTCCTGCTGTTGTTTGGTCTGGCATTGTGGTTCTCGCTGAAAAATACCTTTGCCGAGAAACGCTGGCTGCTCAAGTGGGCGCTGTACTGGATTCCGATGCCGTGGCTGGCCGCCGAGCTGGGCTGGGTGGTGGCCGAGTATGGCCGTCAGCCGTGGACGATTTACGGCATTCTGCCGACGCATCTGTCTACCTCCAGTCTGACGCCTACCAGTATTGCCATGTCGCTGACCGGTTTTGTGCTGTTCTATACCGGTTTGCTGGTAGTGGAAATGTTCCTGATGGTGAAGTACGCCAAGATGGGGCCGTCCAGCCCGGGAACCGGTCGTTATGCCCTGGAAAAACCGGCGCGTGCTGAGCTGAAAGGAGCGCATTAATGGATTACGCAACCCTGAAACTGATTTGGTGGCTGCTGGTAGGGGTTCTGCTCCTCGGTTTTGCCATCATGGATGGCCACGACATGGGTGTGGGCACGCTGCTGCCGTTTGTTGGTCGCAATGACGTGGAGCGTCGTGTGGTGATCAATACCGTTGGTCCGCACTGGGATGGTAATCAGGTGTGGTTCATTACCGGTGGCGGCGCCATTTTTGCGGCTTGGCCGGTGGTGTACGCGACGGCGTTTTCCGGTTTTTACTGGGCCATGCTGGCCGTGTTGTGGGCGTTGTTCTTCCGTCCGGTCGGCTTTGATTACCGCAGCAAGATCGCCAACCCGACCTGGCGCAGTACACGGGACTGGGGCCTGTTTGTTGGGGGCGCCGTACCGCCGCTGATTTTCGGTGTGGCGTTCGGTAACCTGTTGCAAGGGGTGCCGTTCCATTTTGATGAAACCTTGCGGCCGTTCTATACCGGCACGTTCTGGGCGCTGCTGAATCCGTTTGCCTTGTTGGCCGGGCTGGTGAGCACTTCGATGATCACTTTCCACGGTGCCAACTATCTGATGATGCGCACGGAAAAAGAGGTCTACCAGCGTAGCCGCACCGCTTCACAACTGTTTGGCCTGCTGACGGTTGTGACCTTTGCCCTGGCTGGTGTCTGGGTGTGGAAGGGGTTGAACGGTTACGTCATCACCAGCGTGATCGACCCTAACGGCTTCCCTGACCCGCTGCAAAAAACCGTGGCGGTAGGGCAAGGGGCATGGATGACCAATTACGCGCGTTATCCGCTAACCTGGTTGGCGCCCTGGGCTGGGGATTCTGGCCGCGCTGGCCGGGGTGCTGTTTGCCCGCTTGCAGCAGCTTACCAAAGCCTTTTGGTCATCCGCGTTGTCGATGGCCGGGATTATTGCCACGGCCGGGATTTCCATGTTCCCGTTCATCATGCCGTCCTCGTCCGATCCGCGCTCCAGCCTGACGGTGTGGGATGCCGTGTCGTCGCATTTCACGCTGGTGGTCATGCTGGTGGCCGCTGTCATCTTTACCCCGATCGTGATTGCCTACACCAGTTGGGCGTACAAGGTCATGTGGGGCAAGGTGACGGAAGACGATATTCGTGCCAATGACCATTCGGCCTATTGAGGACCGGGCTATGCTGATTGCCGTATGTGCTCAGAATGGTCACAGCGTCACGCCGCATGCGGGTAAATGCTGCCGCTTCGTACAGGTGGAACTGGATGAGCAGGATGGCCGTTGCGTCCGCTCGGAGCTGTTGCAGATCCCCGCGACGCAGCGTTTTCAGCTGCATCCCGATCTGGCCGATCATCCGTTGCGACATGCTGCGGTCCTCATCGCCGGGTCGATGGGCGATGGCTTGGCCTTGCGGCTCAAGGCCAGCGGGATTGTTCCGGTCGTCACCACGGAGAGCGACCCGGTCTCGGCGGCGCAAGCCTGGTGGCGTAAAGCGGTGACGACGCTGGAGGTTTGCCCGGCCGTGTCGGGCCATGCGCTGGATGGCAGCAGTGGTTGTCACCACTAACCGATTAAAGGAGTCAATAAATGTGGTACTTTGCCTGGATGCTGGGATTGCCGCTGGCCCTGTTGCTGGCCGTGGTCAATGCCGTGATTGAAGAAAACCTGAGAGTGGACGACGACATTTCTGCCTGAAAGCAGTGATGGGGGTTCACCCCAAGCCGGAACAGCTGTTCCGGCTTTTTTTATGCCTGTTGTTCGTGTCGCGCGCCCGCTTGGTGGCCGTATCGATGACATGCCCGTGTGGTAGCCGGAGCAATGGAATGCGACAAAATGTCGCGGTACAGCGGCGCGTCGGCAATGGTAAAGTAGCCGACATGATGCCCTCCTTGCCGCCCCTGTCACCGCCCCGTTTTGCCGCCGATTTGTCGCGTTCCGTCACCCTGCTCGGTTATTTGCGCAGCCTGATGCTGCTGGTTAAGCGGTGGCGCCTTGCTGGTCTGCTGGGCTTGGGGTGTGGCATTGCCATGGGGCTTGCTGGGGCAAGCGCTGTTGACGTTGTTGCTGGCGCACGGCGGGTTGTCGCTCTGGTTGCGACGTGGCGGGCCGGTGCGGTTGATCCTGCAACTCGGTCTGTTGCTGGATGTGCTGACGCTGACCGAGTTGTTGGCGTTCAGCGGCGGCGCGGCTAACCCGTTGGCGTCGTTGTATCTGCCGCCAGTGCTGCTGGCTGCATTGTTGTCTCCGGGCTGGTTTGCCCGGGCTTTGGCCGTACTGACTCTGGTGCTGTATGGGCTGTTGTTTGCCCTGGCACCTGCCCGGCCGGTGGCGGGGCATGATGCCGCTTACGCCTTCAATCTGCATTTGATCGGCATGTGGCTCACTTTTGCCTTGTCGGCACTGTTAATTGCCGGTTTTGTCTCCGGCTGGCGCGGCAGTTGGCCGAACGCGAGGCGGCGCTGGCGGCTGCCCGTGAAACCCAGTTGCGTGAAGAACAGCTGCTGGCGGTGGGCATGCAGGCGGCCGGTGCGGCGCATTCGCTTTCCACGCCGATCAATACCCTGACCTTGTTGGTGGACGAATTGGCAAGCGAACATGCCTCGGTACCGGGTCTGGGCGACGATCTGGCGTTGATGCGCGGGCAGTTGAGTTGTTGTCGTGAGGCACTGGCCCGGCTGAAGCATGGCTCGGAGCCGCAACAGGCGGCCGCGCCGCTGTTTGCCATGTTGGCCGAACGCTTGTCAGGCTGGCGCTCGCTGCGGCCGGATGTGCGGCTGCACTGGCAACCGCCGCAGGGCGATGACCCGCCGGTACGGCTGGAGGCGGCGTTCTGGTTAAGCGCTGTTCAATCTGATCAACAACGCGGCGGACGCCGGTGGCGGCGAGGTGGAGGTGTCTGGCTAGCTGGTGGAGGGCGAGTTGCAGCTGGATATCATCAACCGCGAGGGCTGTCTGACGCCGCAACAGCTGGAGCGCGCCCTGCGCCCCTTGGCTTCCGACAAACCGGCTGGCATGGGGCTGGGGGTGATGTTGAGCCACGCCACACTGGCCCGGTTGGGCGGGTCATTATCGCTGGATAACCGGCCGCAGGGCGGCGTGCATGCGCGTGTCAGCCTGCCGTTGACAAGGGAATGAGAGAGCGATGGATTTTTTGCTGATTGACGACGACGAGGCTTTTTCCACGGTGCTGGCGCGTTCGTTGCGGCGCCGTGATTTCACCGTGACGGTGGCCTGTGATGCCGAATCGGCGCTCATGCAGGCGGCGGATAATCCGGAGCGGATCGTGCTTGACCTGAATCTGGAAGGGGATAGTGGCCTGCGGCTGTTGCCGTTGTTGCGCGAGGTGTGTCCGCAAACAGAGATTGTCGTGCTGACCGGCTACGCCAGCATTGCCACGGCGGTGGAAGCAACCAAGCTGGGGGCGGTGCAGTATCTGGCCGCTTAAGCATCGGTGGATGAAATTCTGGCGGCGTTTGCCCAGTGTTCGGCCAACCCTGACTTGCCGGTGGCGCCGCAGCCAATGTCGCTACGACGCCTCAGTTGGGAGCACTTGCAACGGGTGCTGGCCGAGCATGATGGCAATATCTCAGCTACCGCACGAGCGTTAAACATGCACCGCCGTTCGGTGCAGCGCATGTTGGCCAAGAAACCTGTAAAGAGCTGATGGCTTGGGTTGGATGTTTATTTTTCGATGGTTTTTCTGATTTTTTCCGGATTTTATCGTGGTTTAACCGGTTTTAGCTGCTTTTGTATTTTTCTTTTTATTCTCACGACATAGGTAAGTTGACGTAAACGTCAACTTTGCTGCCATCAGCCAAGCTTTACAACCTTCATCAAAAAATATGATTGGAGTAAATGGTCTATCCCTTCTACTGTCAATGGTTACTGCCGCAACCATGATGATAAAGGGAGAATAAACTATGCTGCTGCGCGGACAAATGATGGACCAACCGTTGCTGATCTCCAGTTTGCTGAAACACGCTGAAACCTACCATGGCGACAGCGAAATCGTTTCGCGCACGGTGGAAGGTCCCATTCATCGCTACACCTATCGCGATGCTGCCAAGCGCAGCCGTCAGCTGGCCAATGCGCTGGCCGCGCTGGAGGTGAAACCGGGGGAATGTGTCGGCACGCTGGCGTGGAACGGTTATCGTCATTATGAAATCTACTATGCGGTATCCGGCTCGGGTGCTGTGTGCCATACGGTCAACCCGCGACTGTTTGCCGAACAGATTGCCTACATCATCAACCACGCCGAAGACCGCGTGCTGATGTTTGATCTGTCCTTCTTGCCGGTGGTGGAACAGATCGCCGCCGAACTCTCCACCGTTAAGCATTTTGTGTTGATGACCGACCGTGCCCACATGCTCGGCGGCAACTTCCATCGAGAATCTGCTGTGCTATGAAGACCGGTAAACAGCCATAGCGACCAGTACGAGTGGCCGGAGTTTGACGAAAACACCGCCTCCAGCCTGTGTTACACCTCCGGCACCACGGGCAACCCCAAAGGCGTGCTGTACTCGCATCGTTCGACCGTGCTGCACGCCTACGCCAGCTCGCTGCCGGATAGTCTCGACATCTCGGCCGAAGGTGCGGTGATGCCGGTGGTGCCGATGTTCCACGTCAACGGCTGGGGCCTGCCGTACAGCTGCACCCTCAACGGTGCCAAGCTGGTGCTGCCGGGGCCGAAGATGGATGGCGTCAACCTGTATGAACTGATCGAAAGCGAACAGGTAACCATGACCGCCGGGGTGCCGACGGTCTGGATGATGCTGTTGCAGCACTGCGAAAAGAATCATCTCAAGATGCGCAGCCTCAAACGCGTGATCGTGGGCGGTTCGGCCGCGCCGGAGAGCATGATCGACAAGTTGGCTGAACACGGCGCCGAACTGCGCCAACTGTGGGGCATGACGGAACTGTCGCCGTGCGGCACCACCAGCACGCCGAAGTTCAAACACCGCGGTGCCGACGAGCAAACCCTGCGCAACCTGCACACCAAGCAGGGTCGGCCGATTTTTGGCGTGCAGATCCGCATTGTCGACGACG
Organism: Paludibacterium denitrificans; assembly: GCF_009707705.1. Lineage (GTDB taxonomy): Bacteria > Pseudomonadota > Gammaproteobacteria > Burkholderiales > Chromobacteriaceae > Paludibacterium_A > Paludibacterium_A denitrificans. Next base: position 1,830,694 of record NZ_WLYX01000001.1, read on the forward strand.
AAGGCAAGGCGCTGCCGCATGACGGCGTGGCCTTTGGCAACCTGCAAGTGAAGGGCCCTTGGGTACTGGGGCAGTACTTCCGCCGAGATCAGGACGACAGCCACACTCCGGATGGCTGGTTCAATACCGGTGACGTGGTGACGATTGACCCGGATGGCTACATGAAGATCACCGACCGTACCAAGGACGTGATCAAGTCGGGTGGCGAGTGGATCAGCTCGATCGAACTGGAAAACATTCTGGTGGGCCACCCTGCCGTGGCCGAAGCGGCAGCTATTGGCGTGTTCCATCCCAAGTGGGACGAGCGCCCGTTGATGGTGGTGGTGCTCAAACCGGGTTGCAGCGCCAGCCGCGACGAACTGATTGCGTTCTACGAAGGCAAGATTGCCAAGTGGTGGACGCCGGATGATGTGGCGTTTGTTGACGAGCTGCCGCACACCGCCACCGGTAAGCTGCAAAAGATGAAACTGCGCGAGATGTTCAAGGATTACCAGTGGGCCAACTGATTGAGTTTAATAAAATAAACCGTTGGACACTCTAGAGCTTTTGCGCTAAATTGAGGGCCGCACCAAAACCGTAAGGTTTTTGTGGTGTTAGCCCCTCGAAGCATCGCGCCAGCTGGTCTGGTGGGGTGTTTCTTCCTCGTGTTGGCCCCTGTGGCGAAGCCATCAGGGGATTTTTTTTGCCCGCTGTCCGGGCTTGTCTGCCTTGCCCCGGCGCTTGTCTCGCGCTGCCTCCATGACAAAATGATCGATGGCCGTTGCGGTGTGTCTGGCGCAACGGCTGTTATTTTTGTTAGCTTGCTATACCAAATAAGCCGCATCGCAAACGTGCTGCGGTTTTCTTGGTGAAGGATGGCTTGCCATGGAACCCGTCTGTACCCGATTGACCTGTTTATACGACGCAGCCCAACTGGAGCACGTCATCACCCGTATGGCGCAGCAGCTGGTGCCGTTACTGGCGGGACATGCCCATGTCGCGGTGATTGGCATTTTGCGTCGGGGCGCGCCGCTGGCGGACCGGCTGTGTGCTGCCTTGCAGCAGCATGGCCTGTTGTCCGAGCCGCTGCGGCTGGATCTGGCGATCAAACGCTACGCCGATGACCTGACCTTGCTCTACCCGGAAACCCGGCTGACTGAAAACACCGCCCATACCGAGCTGGACCTGACTGGCCATGCGCTCCTGGTGGTGGATGATGTGCTGTATAGCGGCCATTCGTTGTGGCGGGCGCTGGACTATTTGCTGCGCAAACAGCCGGTGGCGATTTATACCGCCATGTTGGCCGATCGCCATGTAACGCGGTTGCCGCTACGTGCCGATGTGGTGGGGCTGCATCTGCAAGTGGCGCCGCCGGATATTGTCGAATGCCATGTGCCGCCGTACGAACCGGCCCGGCAGATTGTGCTGCGTCAGCCGCTGCCCGGCATCAACGGCCATGTCTTGGCCGCAAGAGGAACCATGATGCGTTTTCAGAATCGGGAACAGGCGGCGCAGCTGCTGGCGGCCGAGTTGACGGCATGGCGTGGCAAGCATGCGCTGGTGCTGGCCATTCCGCGTGGCGGCGTGCCGATGGGGCGCATTGTGGCCGATGCGCTGGAGGCCGAGCTGGATGTGGTGCTGGTACGCAAGATCGGCGCACCGCATAACCCGGAGTTTGCCATTGGCGCCGTGAGCGAGTCGGGCTGGTCGCAACTCAGTGACGATGCGGTATTGGCCGGGGCAAGCGAGCGTTATGTGCAGCAGGAAAGGGAGCACCAGCTTGAGGTGATACGGCAACGCCGGGCGCAATATCGTCTGGTACGGGAGCCGATCAGCCCAACCGGGCGCAACGTGATTGTGCTGGATGATGGTTTGGCCACCGGTGCCACCATGCTGGCGGCGTTGCACGCGGTGCGGGCCAGTCGGCCGCAATGGCTGATCTGCGCGGTGCCGGTGGCTTCGCTTGAGGCGCTGGCACAGGTACGCCGTCAGTGTGATGAGGTGGTGTGCTTGCATGCCACGGCGGACTTCCACGCCGTGGGCCAGTTTTATCTGGATTTTCCGCAAGTGGAAGACAGTGCTGCGCTGGCGGCGCTGGCGGGGCGCCCGGCGGCGGGCGAGTAAATTATTACAGCCACTTGCCGGGGTTCATCAAACCGGCCGGGTCGAGCGTGGCCTTGATCTGGCGCATCAGCGTCAGGGCGACCGGGTCTTTGTAATGCTGCAGCCAGTGCGGTTTGAGTTGGCCGATGCCATGCTCGGCCGCCAGCGTGCTTAAGCAAACTGGTACACCGTGTCGTAGACGATGGCGTTGACGCGTGCTTCGTCGGCGAACAAATCGGCGTTGTCGGGGCGGGTGTAGCTGATGTTGTAGTGCAGGTTGCCATCACCGGCGTGGCCGAAAGCCATGATGCGCACGCTTGGGAAAGCAGCGCGCAGTGCGGTTTCGCAGTGTTCCACAAAGGCGGGAATGGCCGAGGTGGGCACCGCGATGTCGTGCTTGATGCTCGGGCCGTCGCGTTTTTGTGTTTCCGACATCGCCTCGCGCAGCTGCCATAGCTGTTGCCGTTCGGCCTCGTTCTTGGCCACCACGCCATCCACCATGTCGCGTTCGGCCAACCATTGCACCAGTTGTTCGGCCAACTGCGCTCGCCGCTATCGGACAGTTCAATCAGCAAGGCCCACGGTGCCTGAAACGGCAGCTGCCCGTGGTGGTACTGTTCCAGCAAACGCTGGCAGACGTCCGACAGGATTTCGAAGGTGGTCAGGCGGTCGCCAAAGCGGTCTTTCAGCGCATTGAGCCAGTCGATGGCTTCGCTGGCGTTGCGTACGCCCACCAGCGCAGTGGCGTGGGCGGTGGGCCGCGGAAACAGCTTGAGCGTGGCGGCGGTGATCAGCCCCAGTTGGCCTTCGGCGCCGATGAACAGCTGTTTGACGTCCAGCCCACTGGTGTCTTTGCGCAACCCGCTTAACGCATGCAGGATGCTACCGTCCGGCAGTACCACTTCCAGCCCCAGCGTCAGTTCGCGCATGGTGCCGTAGCGCAGCACTGCCAGCCCACCGGCATTGGTGGAAAGGTTGCCGCCGATTTGGCAGCTGCCTTCACTGGCCAGCGACAGCGGGAACAGCCGGTTGATGCTGGCTGCGGCTTGTTGCACTTCGGCCAACGTGGCGCCAGCTTCCACCGTGAGAGTGTGATTGGCGGCATCCAGCGCGCGCACCTGGCGCAACCGGCGCATGGCCACCACCAGCTGGCGGCCGCTGGTGTCGGGCGTGGCCGCGCCACAGGTGGAGGTGTTGCCACCTTGTGGCACGATGGCGACCGCATGCTGACGGCACAGTCTGACCAGTGCCGCCACTTCGGCGGTGCTACCCGGCTGGGCGACGGCCAGCGGCTGGCCCTGATAGCGGCGGCGTACATCCAGCGTGAAAGGAGCGGTGTCGGCTTAGCTGCGTCAGCAGCTGGGCCCGATGATCTGGGCCAGGCTGGAGAGGAAATCGTCCACGGTTTACTCCGGAATATCCGGTGACATCAGCTGGTCCGGATGCTGCCAGCCGGGCAGGGCGCTCAGGCGTTGCAGCCAGGCGCCGATGTGCGGCCACTCGGCGATATCCAGTCCGGCATCATGCAGCCACCACAGATAGCCACTGGCGGCGATATCCGCGACGGTGGCGTTCTGGCTTACCAGCCATGAACGATGGCTGAGTTGACCGTTCAGCGTGGCGAGGTCGGCGCGTACTTGCTGTTCCAGCCAGCCGAGCAGTTCGGCACCAGCGTCCGCGCCCGGACGGCGCAGGCGGCGCAATTGCGGCAGGTAAATTCCCAGTCGTGAGGCTTCCCAGTACAGCCATTCGCGTATTGTCTGGCGCTCGCCCGGCGCACCGGCCAGTACGCCTTCGTTTTCGGCCAACCATTCCAGAATGGCGTTGGATTGCACCAGCGGTACATCGCCTACCATCAATACCGGCACCTGTTGCCAGCGGCTGATGGCCTGAAAATCCGCCGGGCGCTCGTGGCGTGGCAGGCTCAGATCGATGTGACGGTAGTCATGGGACAGGTCGGCCAGCATCAGTGCCAGCCGTACCTTGTAGCTGTGGCCGGAACGGCGGTTGCCGTAAAGAGTGAGTGTCGTCATGGTGTGGATGAATTTTACGGTTGCACAGGGGCTCAGCAGCGACGCGAGCCCAGCCAGGGCGGCGATAAACGCCAGCGGTACGGAAAACAGCGCCGGGTTAGCATAGGGAAACAGCGGCCGTGGCTGTTGCAGTATACCCACCCAGACGGCTGGCCCGGTAATGATCAACAGCAGCGCGGCCACCATGCCGGTCAGGCCGCCCCACAGCACGCCACGGGCGCTCAGGCCACGCCAGTGCAGGGCCAACAGCAGCACCGGGAAATTACAGCTGGCGGCAATGGCAAAGGCCAGACCAAACAAAAACGCGATGTTCTGATGCTGGAACGGCACCGATAGCGCAATGGCAAGGGCACCCAGTGCGAGCACGGCGCGGCGTGACAGCGTCAACTGGCGTTGCGGGCTGGCGGCTTGCCCGGGGTAGCAGAGGGCGTACAGGTCATGGCTGATGGCGCTGGCGCTTACCAGTACCAGACCGGCTACCACCGCCAGAATCGAGGCAAACGCCACTGCCGAAATCAGCCCCTTGAGCGTGTCGCCGCCCAACTGCGCCGCCAGATGGATGGCGGCCATGTTGTTGCCGCCCAGCAGTTTGCCGCTGGCGTCATGCAGTGCCGCGAGCGGCGTCAGCATGGCCAGTGCGCCATAGCCGATCACGATATTGAGGGCAAAGCACAGCGCCACCAGTGCCGTGGCCCAGCCGACCGACTGGCGCGCGGCGCGATCATCCGCCACGGTGAAAAACCGCATCAGCACATGCGGCAGGCCGAGCAGGCCAAGCGTGATGCCCACGCCCAGCGACAATACCTCGACCGGGTTGGCCAACTGTTTGCTGGGCAAGAAAGCCGCCTCGCCGCGCAAGGCGTGCACCGCCTCGAACAGCGCGCTGGGCTGGTAATGGAAGGTGCGCAGCACCCCGCCCGCCAGCAGCAGGCTGCAGCCGAGCATCAACAGCGCCTTGAGCATCTGCACCCGGTGGTGGCCAGCATGCCGCCAAGGCTGACATACAGCACCATCAACAGCCCGACCAGCGTGACCGACGCCAGATACGGCAGGCCAAACAGCAGCTCGATCAGCGGTAGCTTCGCCCACCATCTGCACGATCAGGTAGCTCAGGGTGACGGTCAGCGAACCGGTGCTCGCCACCAGCCGCACCCGCCGATCGTCAAAGCGCCGGGTGAGCACGTCGACCACGGTGTAATGGCCGAGCGCGCGCAGTTTTTCGGCCAACAGCAACAACAGCAGCGGCCAGCTTACCAGTGTGCCGACGGCGTAGACCAGCGAATCGTAGCCCTGCCCCAGATACATGCTTAAGCCGCGCCCAGAAACGCCGCCGCAGACAGGTAATCGTTAACCAGCGCGATGCCGTTGAGCCAGCCGGGTAAGCGGCCACCCGCCGTGTAAAAGGCATCGACCGAAGCGGTGCGCCGTGCCGCCCAGCCGGTGATGGCCAGCGTGCAGGCGACAAACAGCAAAAAGAAGGCAACAGCGCTAGTCATGCGCGCGCTCCTTGTCGTGGTTGGCGCGCGGTCGGCTGACGTAGCGCAAGGTAACGGCCACACAGTGCACAAACAGCAGCAGCCCCAGCACGATGGAGCGCGGCCAGCCTGCTACATCGCCTTGCAGCCAGTGCGGCGCCAGCGCCACGAGCAGGTAATAGAAAACGACTGGCAGTAACAGGATAACGGTTAGGCGTCGGGTCATAAGGGTGGGGCAGGTTGGCCGAACAGCGGTTTCGGCCAACCTTGCGTGCGGGCAGCGGGTTATTTCTGCCAATAGGTTTTGACGTTGACGAATTCGTACAGGCCAAACTCGGACAGCTCGCGGCCGTAGCCGGAAGCCTTGACGCCGCCAAACGGCAGACGCAGATCAGAGCTGGTGTGGCGGTTGATGAACACGCTGCTTAAGCTTCGATGTCGCGCGCCAGTGCCCAGCCGCGTTCCACATCGGCTGTGTAGATGGCCGCGCCCAGACCAAACGGCGTGTCGTTGGCCAGCCGGATGGCGTCGGCTTCGTCGCGTGCGCGCAGAATGCTGGCAACCGGGCCAAACACTTCCTCGTGGTAAACGCGGCAGTCGGCATTGACGTGATCGAGCACTGTTGCCGGATAAAAGAAGCCCGGCGACGACGGCATTTGCCCGCCCGGCGCAGCGTGGCGCCATGGTGGGTGGCATCCAGCACCTGTGCATGCAGGGCTTCGCGCAAGTCGGCACGGGTGAGCGGCGCCAGCGTGGTGGCCGGATGGCGCGGGTCGCCGGGGCAGAGCACGCGCTTCGGCCAGAAAGGCGTCGACGAACGCGTCTGCCACGTCCGGTACCACAATCATGCGTTTGGCGGCGTTACAGCTTTGGCATCGCGGAAGCGCGAATGGGCGGCCTCCTGCGCGGCGGTGCCGACATCGGCATCGGCCAGCACGATGAACGGGTTGCTGCCGCCCAGTTCCAGCACGGTTTTCTTCAGATGCTTGGTTACGAGGCTGGCAATGACGCGGCCGGTTTGCGTGGAGCCGGTAAAGGCCACCGCGTCGCTCAGGCGGATGGCGTCCTCGACCTGATCATGCTCGATCCAGACCACGTCCAGCACCGGCAGTCTGGCCGCCTGCACGATGTCCAGCAAACACTGGGTACTTTGCGGGACCGATGGCGCCGGTTTGACCAGACAGGCATTGCCCGCCATCAGCGCCGGGATGGCAAAACGCAGCACCTGCCAGATCGGGTAATTCCACGGCATCACCGCCAGCACGGTGCCTAGCGGTTCGAACGCCACGCCGCTGCGGCTGGCCTGTGTGGCGATCGGCTGTGCGGCCAGCAGGCCCGGCGCCAGTTCGGCGTAGTAGCGGATTAACTGCACCGATTTATCGATTTCCGCCAGACACTCGCTGGTGCGCTTGCCCACTTCCAGCGTGACCAGATCGGCCAGCTCCTCGCGGGCGGCCGACAAGCATTCGGCCAGATGCAGCAAATGTGTGGCGCGCTCGGCAACCGGCAGGCGGCCCCGGTGCGCGTTGCGCCGTCTGCAGCCGGGCAACGGTGTGGCCCAGCGTGGCGGCTTACCAGAGCCGGGCGTGTGAAAACCACCTCTCCGGTGGCAGGGTTACAGCTGGTAAAGGCAGTCATGGCCAGATGAGTGTGAGGCGGCCTGACAGCAATCGCCAGTCAGGCCGGGTGGATCAAGTCGCTACTCTAGCAAAAAAGCCCCGGACAGACATCCGGGGCTTGAGGCAAATTGTTGGCGGGATTTCAGCCTTGCGGCAGATCGGCCGGTTTTTCGCCGCTGAGGAAATAGCGGATGGTTTCCTGTACCGAGCGCATGGCTTCGCCAAACGGCAGCGGATCGGCGCCGCGGAAAAACAGGCCCTTGCTCACTTCGCCACGGAAGGCGGCGGACAGCTTGAGGTCGATGCAGAACTGGCCGACCTTGGCCAGCCCGTCACGCAGCCCGCACACCGACAGGCAGTTGAGCCCTTGCGTGCAGCGCCGTGGGTCGGCCTTGGCATTGGCCTGCAAGGTGGCTTCGCGCCGCAGGTAGCTTTTGAGGAACGGCGTGAGCACGCCGCGCGCCTACAGTCCGGCCACGCTCATGAATTCGACAATATCTTCCGGCCGCGCTTCGGCCAACGTGCGTTTGAAGTTGGGGTGGGCATCGCCTTCGCGGGTGACGGCAAAGGCGGTGCCAATCTGCACGGCGGAGGCGCCAAAACCCTGCAAATAGGTTTTCACCTTGTCGAAGCTGTTGACGCCACCGGCCACGATCAGCGGCAGCTTTTCGCTTTCCAGTTGCAGCGTCTTGAATAGCTCGAAGGTTTCTTCCAGCACGCGCTGGAAGCTGAAGCGGTCGCTGTCGATGTCCTGCATATGCGCCGCGCCCAGATGGCCACCGGCATGTTTGGGGTGCTCGATCACGATGGCATCAGGCAAGCGGCCTTTTTTCATCCAGCGTTTGAGCACGATATTGATGCCGCGTGCTTCGGACAGAATGGGAATCAGCGCCACATCCGGGTAATCGCGGGTCATGTCCGGCAAATCCAGCGGCAGCCCGGCCCCCATGACCACGGCCTGAGCGCCCGATTCGCATGCCTGACGCACCATGGCGGCGTGGCTGTCGACCGCCTTCATCACATTGACGGCCACCAGCCCGTGGCCGTCGGCGCGCGCCAGCGCACCTTTGACTTCGCGGTCGAGGGCAATCAGGTTGAGCCGCTCCAGTGCCGCCTGATCGTGGACGGCTTTGGCCGACTGTTCCATCAGGTCGGCGTGCAGGTGGCGCAAATCGACGCTGGCAATGGTGCCAACCGCGCCTTCGCGCGCCACGCTACCGGCGAGGCTTTGCGCCGAAATGCCCACGCCCATGCCACCTTGCACGATAGGTAACAGTTGGCGGCCGCGGAGAATAAGAGGGGAAAACGGGTGTGTCATCAAGGAGGGCCAGCAGTCAAACGGGAACGCTCATGCTAGCTTGCGGGGCGCTTTGGCGTATTGATGTGAGTCAATCCGATCAGGACGCCCGGCGGGCGTCGATCCGGTTGTCGTGTGCGCTGCAATATCTTGCATTAATCATCTTCTACTATTGAATAGATTGATGTAACCTGTTTAAAGAATATCTACTTAATAAACCTGTCGGTATACGGTGCGATCCGGCGTCGGGGACGGCGACGCAAGCGTTCGGACTGCATCCACGGGCCGACACTGGGACGTTTATCCTATGGATACTTTAAAAGCGCTCATGGTCTTCATGACGACGGCGGAGAATGGCAGTTTCTCCGATGCAGCCCGCAAGCTGGGGGTATCTCCGGCTGCCATCAGCCAGAGTATTGCCCGGCTGGAGCAAGAGCTGGAGGTTCGGTTGTTCAATCGCACCACTCGCCAGCTGACTCTTACCGAAGATGGCTAAGCGCTTTTATGCGCAATGCCGTGGCCCGGTGAACAACCGGACTCTGCCATCAACCAGCTCAAGGCTAGTCGTGACGAGCCACTTCCATCTGCGCGTGAGTATGCCCAACTCGTTCGGTTTAGCGTTTCATCCTGCCGATCATGGGCGAGTTCTGTGATCGTTACCCCAAGGTGCGAGTGTTCTTCGGGCTGGATGACCACTTCAGCGACCTGATCGAAGACGGCTACGACGTCGGCGTGCGTACCGGCATGATGCCGGATAGCCGCATGGTGGCGCGCAATCTGGCGCAGATTCCGCTCTACGTGGTGGCATCGCCGGAATACTGGGACAAGCACGGCTTAAGCCGAGCAATCCGGAAGAGTTGTCCAACCACGACTGTATCAATTTTCAGTTCCCCACTTCCGGACGGTTGTGCAAATGGGAATTTGACGACCATGGCGAGCGCATTCCGCTGGATGTGAACGGTACCTATACCCTGAATGAGCAGGAAGCGGTGTGCGAGCTGGCGCGTCTGGGTATGGGCGTGGCGCAGTTGCCGGGGCATGAAGTAGTGTCTTATATCCGCAGTGGCGAACTGGAAGCGGTGCTGACCGATTTCGTTTCGCTGGAGCGTTCCATCTATATCTGCTTCCCGCATCGTGATCACATCGCGCCGCGTACCCGGGTGTTTGTCGATTTCGTGGTAGAGAAACTGGCTGACCACCCGGACATCATTGCCGATCTGCCGGGGCTGGATTTGTCGGCCAAACGCAAGGCGGCATCGGTGGACAGTGGCATCTAGCCAATCATTTTCTGCCCGCTGTGGTGAAAAAGCCCGACATGGTCGGGCTTTTTTTGTGTCATGCCATTAGAGCGTTGCCGGGCGCTATGTTGCCGTGTATTGTCATATATGATCAAATTTGCTTGAGCTGTTTGTGGGCGAGAGAGGAGCATTCCGCATGACACAAGAGATGACACATACCCGGTCTTACTATGCCGCTTCGGCCAACCCTGCTGCACCGCGACCAGCCCTGCAGGGTAGCCATCAGGCGGATGTCTGTGTGGTTGGTGCTGGTTTTACCGGGCTTTCCACCGCCTTGCATCTGGCCGAGCAAGGCATGCGCGTTATCGTGCTGGAGGCGGCCAAGGTGGGCTGGGGGGCCTCCGGGCGTAACGGCGGACAGATCGTCAATAGTTACAGCCGTGACATGGATGTGATCAAAAGAAGACATGGCGAGGCGGCGGCGCGGGCCTTGGGCGACATGGCTTTTGAAGGTGCGCGCATCATCCGTGAGCGTGTGGCCAAGTACGGGATTCAGTGTGATCTGAAAGATGGCAATGTCTTTGCCGCGTTCACCGCCAAGCAGATGCAGGAGCTGGAGACGAAAAAGGCGCTGTGGGAGCGTTATGGTCACACCGGGCTGGAGCTGGTAGACCGTGCCGGTATGGCGCGGATTGTCAGCTCCGACCAGTATCAGGGGGCGTTGCTCGATCACTGGGGTGGACACTTGCATCCGCTCAATCTGGCCTTGGGCGAGGCGGCGGCGTTCGAGTCGCTGGGCGGGCAGATTTTCGAGCAGTCGGCGGTGCTGCGTATCGACAGGCGGGAGCCTGCGGTGGTGTATACCGCCGAAGGGCAGGTGACGGCGCGCTTTGTGGTGCTGGCTTAAGCAATGCCTATCTGGGCAATCTGGTGCCGGAGTTGGCCGAAAAAAGCCTGCCGTGCGGCACGCAGGTGATTACCACCGAACCGCTACCGGCGGAGGTGGCGCAGGCGCTGCTGCCGGGTGGTTACTGCATTGAAGATTGCAACTTCCTGCTGGATTACTACCGGCTGACGGCAGACAACCGCTTGCTGTATGGCGGCGGCACGGTGTACGGCGCGCGTGATCCGCATGACATCAAGCAACTGATCCGCCCGAAGATGCTGAAAACCTTTCCGCAGCTGGCGGACGTCAAGATTGATTTCGCCCGGACCGGCAATTTCTCGCTGACGTTGACGCGTCTGCCGCAGGCCGGACGGCTGGGGTCCAACATCTACTATTCGCAAGGGTGTAGCGGCCATGGCGTGACCTATACCCATCTGGCCGGGCGCTTGTTGGCCGAGGCGATCAGTGGCCAGAGCCAGCGTTTCGACGCCTTTGCCAGCCTGCCGCACTATCCGTTCCCGGGCGGACGGTTATTCCGCGTGCCGATGCTGACGTTGGGCGCGTGGTGGTATGGCGTGCGCGACCGGCTGGGGGTCTAGCGCGGTCAAGTAAAAGGTTTTGTGTCCTCTGTGCTCATTCTGGCGCGACCGTGGTCGCGCCATTTTTTTCGTTGTATTGCCGCAGAGGGGCTGGCTTACATTTGTTCATGATTGCCCATGGTGGCCACACAGTTGCTTTACGCCTGCTGGCGATACTGACTTCACCGCAGCAACAGGGCTGCTGATCACGTGGAGAATGAACATGGCAACACAGGTAAAGTGGCTGGGCGTGCTGGCTTTGGGGCTGTCGATGCTGGCGCAGGCCGCGCCGTGGCAACCGGTGGCAACTCCGCAAACGCGTATTGCACAGGGTGTCCGGCAAGGGCAGCTGACGCGGCCGGAGGCGCAGCGCCTGCGTCAGGAGCACCGGCAGCTGCATCATGAAGCGCGGGTATTCCGCGCCGATGGCCATCTCAGCCCATGGGAACGGGCCCAGTTGCGCCATGACCGGCGGCATTTTCAGCACGACCTCTATCGGGCGCGGCATAACGCGCGCTGGCGTGGCTGAGTGCTGGCGCCACAACGACAACGGGCCGTCGATGACGGCCCGCTGGTGGTGATGGCAGAGCTCAGGCCGCCATGAAACGTGCCAGCGGCGTGTGACTCCAGTCCACGCTGTCGAGCAGGTTTTTGACGATCAGGCCCAGTTCGGTATCGCCTTCAATCACCAGTTTGCGGTTGAAGAACAGCGTGTCCGGGTCTTCTTCGCGCCGCATCATGCGGGCAAAGTCCACTAGGTTGGCCGAAAGCCGCAGGTCTGGCGCGCCGTGACCGCCATCCAGAGTAAAGCGCTGGGCGTTGGCGGCAAATTGCAATTGCAAGTCGGCGTCACGCACCTCGACGGCGAAACGCTTGCCGTCCAGCAGGCTCATGTCGGCTTAAGCAGGATGCCACGCTGTACCAGTTGGTTGAGGGCGGTGACCAGCGCCCAGGACGGTGGCGTGCTGGGCAGGCGGCGTACCAGCGTGGCCAGCAGCGGTGGCAAGGTAAAGTCAGAACGGTTCATCATGCTTCTCCCATGGCACGGATGCTTAAGCGGTGCCGTGCCAGTAGCCGTCAATCAGCTTGCCGGGCGCCACGCTGGCCAGTTGCGGCAGGACATCTTCCGGTTGTTGGATGCCTTGCAGTACCTGATGGAAAGCCTGCACCACGGCGGCGGTATCCTGCCATTGCGGGCTGATGCGCACGGCGGTGATGCCCATGTCGGCCATGTCGTCCAGATGTGCCAGCAAGGTGCTGCAACCATCGGACAAGGTCTGGATGCCGTTGATGGTGAGGGAAGGCTTGCGCTTCGCGCGTGGCCAGCGTCATGCCGTCCGGATGGTCCAGGGCAGCGGAACTGGCAGTCGTCCTTGTTAAGGTTGTAGTGGCGGGCGGTAAAGCAGCGCGCGGAGAACGCCAAGGGTAGCTTGCCCCGTGCAAACACCTCGGTTTCGATGGCCAGCCCTTGTGCCCGGCTGGCACCCAGCACTTCGGCCAACAGCGTGCGCGGCATTTCCACTGGCGGTAGCCAGCGATAGGCGCCGAGCGAGTGCATCAGCGCCAGCGTTTCGGCGTTGTAGATATTGAGTGTGCTGCTTCGGCGACAAACGGCAGGTGCTGCTCATGGGCCAGCCGCACAGCGCCCAGATCGTTGGCTTCGAGGTGCAGCGTGCCTTGCTCGATCAGCTTGCGCAGGCGTTTGAGATCGGATTCGCTCTCGATCAGTGCCGGCTGGCGAGCACGACTCTCTTGCCCTGATCGGCCAGCTCCTGAGCGATGGCCAGCCAGTCGGCGGTGCGCAATTGCTGGCGGCGCGAGCACACCACTTCACCCAGATACACCGTGTCCACCGGCCAGTCGGCCACTTCACGATAAAAACGGAACATTTCCTCCTTCGGCCAGAAAAACAGGACCGGGCCGAGCGCGAGGTTAATAGCATGTGCAGTCATGATGATTTCTTCCGGCAGAAAGGTGGCGCGGGTTATTTCCACGGCCGGTTGTAGGCGCCCAGCGTTTGCTGCTGGCCTTCTGCCAGCTTGCCCAGCGCCTGTTGCCAGAGCGGTTGTACGTTGAAGTGCTGGGCATCGCGCGCGGCGCTGTCCAGTGGCGGCGCGCAGGGTGCGGGTGACTTGCGCCACATAGGCCGGGCTGCGCTGGCGGCCTTCTACCTTGATGGCGGACACGCCGATTTCGATCAGTTGCGGCAGCATGGTCAGCACGTTCAGGCTGGTGGGCTCTTCCAGTGCGTAATAGGTGTCGCCTTCAACTTCGAAGCGGCCTTTGCACAAGGTGGGATAGCGGCTTCGTCACCGTGGTACTGGTCGATCAGGATGCCGTTGAGGCGGGCGTTGAGCGAGCTGGCGCCCTGTTCCCAGCGCACGTGTTTGGCGGGTGAGCAGACGCCGTGGGTATTGGGGGATTCGCCGGTGGCGTAGCTGGACAGCAGGCAGCGGCCTTCCACCATCACGCACAGGCTGCCAAAGCCGAAGACTTCGATTTCCACTGGCGTGTGTTCGATGACGTTTTTCACTTGCGCCAGCGTCAGCACGCGCGGCAGCACCACGCGCTGGATGCCGAACAGCTGGTGTGCCAGATTCACGGCTTCGTAATTGGTGGCGGAGCTTTGCACCGACATGTGCAGGCGCAGTTGCGGATGGCGGCGCCCCTGGCGTAAGCCATCAGGCCAAGGTCGGCCAGAATGACGGCATCCACGCCCAGATCGGCCGCTTCGTCCACCGCGCGTTGCCAGCGGCTGATATCGCCGCCCTGAGCATAGGTATTGATGGCCATCAGCACCTTGCGTCCGCGCTCGTGGGCGTAGCGGATGCCGGTGCGGGCGGTGGTGTCGTCGAAATTGAGCCCGGCAAAGTTGCGGGCGTTGGTGTCGTTTTTCAGGCCGAGGTAGACGGTGTCGGCACCGTTATCCACCGCAGCCTTGAGTGCAGGCAGGCTACCTGCCGGGCACACCAGTTCCGGCACGGTTCGGGAGGCTAGCATGGCAATAAGGCCTAGTAGGGAAAATGCGCCGACAGTAGCAGCTTCATCTTCCCGAGCCATTGTTTTGTATCAAGTTTCGGCCAACCTCGCCGGTGTGGCTGGCCCGCCCGCCGTCAGTCAGAGCGGCCAGACCAGCTTGGTTTTGGCCACCAGCACGATGTAGCTCACCACCAGTAGCGCGGCCGCACAGGCGACCAGCTGCACGGTGCGCGTCTTGCCGCGTTTGAGCGCCACGGTGCCCAGCCCGATATACAGCAGCAAGGCGCCAATCTTGGCCAGAATCCACGGCGTTTGCAGCACGGCCCAGTGGCCGAGCCACAGCAGGCCGAGCGCGCAACTGAGCAGCAAGGTATCGATCACATGCGGCAGAATGCGCAGCGGTCGCCACGCCAGTTTTTCTGGCCGTAGCCATAGCAGCAGGCCACGCAGGGTAAACAGCAGGATGGACAGGTAGGCAAAGCCCATGTGGGCGTGTTTGAGCATGGGATAACTGAGCATGGGGGTGACCTTGAGTGTGTAAGGGGTGGTGACGGTTATTGTTTGCCATGACAATGGGTAGCCGATGATACACTGACGTCCTGTCTTGCTTCCTTGTTCCCGACATGCTGTTTCTTTATCAGTCCAACCGGCTGGAGCAACTGGGTCAACTGCTCACCGGCATGGTCCGCACGTTGCCGTTGTCCGACCCGTTTGCGCCGGAAACCATCATCGTGCAAAGCCGTGGCATGGGGCGCTGGATTACCCTGCAGTTGGCCGAACAGGCCGGTATTGCCGCGAACATGGATTTTGTCCTGCTTAACGGCTTTTGCCGGCGGCTGATGCAAAAAGTGATGCCGGATTTACCGCGTAAATCCGGCTTCTCGCCGGAAGTGCTCACCGGCGCCTGATGGCGCTGCTGCCGCAGCTTGAGGGCGAACCGTTTACCCCGCTGCGCCGCTATCTGGAAGGTGGTGAAACCGCCTGTTTCGAACTGGTAAGTCAAGATCGCCGATATTTTTGACCAGTATCTGGTGTTCCGCCCGGACTGGATTCGCGCCTGGGAAGGGCAGCCTGCTCGATCTGGGCGATGACGAAGCCGGCAGGCGGCGCTGTGGCGGCAACTGGCCGCGCAGGATGCCAGCCGCCACCGCGTGCGCATGCTGGACGAATTCTTCAGCCAACTGACCCCGCAACACCTGCCGGAACGCATCACCCTGTTTGGCATTGCCAGCCTGGCGCCGATGTATCTGGCCATGGTCAAAAGGTTGGCCGAACTCACCGACGTTTGCCTGTTCACCCTCAACCCGTGCGAAGCCTACTGGGGCGACATTGTCGATAGCCGACGCAAGCTGCGCCTGCGCGAGCAGGGCGATTTGTTTGCCAGCGAAGGCCATCCGCTGCTCGCTTCGCTGGGCAAACAGGGGCGCGACTTTTTCGAACTGATCGCGGCCGATAGCGAACTGGACGCCCGCACCGGCTTTGCCGAACCGGTCGGCAACAGCCTGCTGGCGCGTTTGCAGCGCGACATCCTGCAACTGAACGACCCGCAGGCCGCGCCGCAAGCGTTGGCGCCGGATGATGATTCGGTGGAAATCCACGCCAGCCATGGCCCGATGCGCGAGCTGGAAGTGCTGAAAGACCGCCTGCTGGCGCGCTTTGCCGCCGACCCGACTCTCACCCCGGCCGACATCGCCGTGCTGACGCCGGACATCAACGCCTACGCGCCGTATATCGACGCCGTGTTTGGTAAGCGCGAACAGGTGCCCAATATTCCGTACAGCATTGCCGACCGGCGCGTGGAGCGCGAAGAACCATTGTTGGCCAGCGT
The DNA here is from genome assembly GCF_009707705.1 of Paludibacterium denitrificans. Lineage (GTDB taxonomy): Bacteria > Pseudomonadota > Gammaproteobacteria > Burkholderiales > Chromobacteriaceae > Paludibacterium_A > Paludibacterium_A denitrificans. Next base: position 1,846,709 of record NZ_WLYX01000001.1, read on the forward strand.
TGCCAACGTGCTGGATCTGGTCGATTCGCGCTTTGCCGCCGATGCCGTGCTGGCGTTGCTGGATACCCCGGCGCTGCTCGAACGCTTTGGCCTTGGCGCTGACGACGTGCCGTTTATCCAGCAGTGGGTGCGCGACACCGGTATCCGCTGGGGACGCGACGCGGCACACAAGGCCGCGCTTGGCTTGCCTACCGATCCGCTGTTTACCTGGCGCTGGGGCCTGGATCGGCTGCTGCTGGGCAGCGTGCTGCTTCGGCGGCGCTGGCCGGGCAGGGCAGTCCGCTGTTTGCTTAAACTTGTTACCGGCGGCTGGTGCGCAGGGCGGGTTGGCCGAAACACTGGCACGCTTTGCCAGCTTGTATGGCGCGCTTGAGCAACTGGCGCACGATTGGGCCGTGCCCGCCACGCCTAACACTGTGGGCGCAGCGCCTGTTGGGTGCCATCGAAACGCTGTATGTCGCCGGGGACGAGCACGAGGCGGCGCTGGCGGTATTGCGTGAAGCGTTGGCCGAACTGGCTTAGCGATGCACAACTGGCGGCGTTTGAGCAGCCGGTGGCGCTGCCCGTGGTGCGCGACTGGCTCAGCCGCCGCCTGACGCTGGCCTCGCCCAGCGGCTTTTTGTCCGGTGGCGTTACCTTCTGCGCCATGGTGCCGATGCGCTCGATCCCGTTCCGCCTGCTGTGCCTGATCGGCATGAACGACGGCGCCTATCCGCGTGACGAGCGCCCGGTCAGCTTTGATCTGGTGGCGCGTCACCCGCGGCGGGGCGACCGCTCGCGCCGCTTCGACGACCGCTACCTGTTTCTGGAGGCCATCCTGTCGGCCCGCCAGACGTTGTACCTGTCGTACGTCGGCCAGTCGGCGCGCAGCAACGAACCGTTGCCACCGTCGCCATTGCTCTCCGAATTGCTCGATACCTTTGCCGCCATGAGCGGCGGCGATGTCAGCGCCCGGCTGGTGGTGCGCCATCCGCTGCAACCGTTTGCCCCCGCGTGTTACGACGGCCGCGCGCCGCAACTGGCCAGCTTCGAGCCGACCTTTGCCGCCGCGCTGGCACAGCCGCCCGCCAGCCCGGCGCCGTTTGCCGTGCCACTGCCGACGCGGGCCGCCAGCGGCGTGGTCAATTTGCATGATTTCATCCGCTTCTGGAAAAACCCGGTGCGCGCGTGGTTGGCCGAACGGCTGGCCATCCGCCTGATCGGCAGCGACGACGAGCTGCCGGTGCGCGAGCCGTTTGCGCTGGAGCGCGAGGCGCGGCAGGACGTGCGGCGGCAGTTGCTGGAGGCCATGTTGCATCGCCAGCCGCTGGCACCGGTGCAACAACGGCTGGTGGGCGCCGGGCTGCTGCCGCTTACCGCGCTCGGCCTGGCTCGACGACGAGATGGCGGTCAGCGCCCGATTTGCCGCGCGTCTGCTTCGGCGGCGTTGCGCGACGACACCCTGCCGCCGCAACCGGTGACGCTGACGCTGGCCGGGCTGACGCTAACCGGCGAGCTGACCGGGTTGCGGCCACAAGGCTGGTTGAGCGTGGTGCCGCGCATGATGAACGCCAGCGAGCGTATCGAACTGTGGCTGACCCATCTGATCCTGTGCGCCACCCGCCCCGCCGGGGTCGATTGCAGCAGCGTGCTGTGCCACGAAGGCGGCAATCTGACGTTGACTGACGAACCTGCGGCGGCCGAGCTGCTGACGCCATGGCTGGTGCGCTGGCAACAGGGCCAAGACCAGCCGTTGCCGTTTTTTGGCCGCACCAGCTGGGCCTATGCCGAAGCGCTGGCCGCCGCGCCGGATCTGCCACAGCAGGCGTTGCAACAGGCGCAGTCCAAGTGGGATCCGGCCTTTCTGCCGGACGGCAGCATGGCACAAAAAGACGAGCGATTGCGCTGGCGTTTCGCCATCAGGCGCCGCTGGACGACCCGTTGTTTGCCCTGTTGGCCGAAACCCTGCTGCTGCCGTTGGCCCAGCGTTTAGGAGCCAGCGCATGAGTATGCCTGCCGCCCAACCTCTGGACGCCTTGCAGTGCCCGCTGTCCGGCGTCAACCTGATCGAAGCCTCGGCTGGCACCGGTAAAACCTGGACCATTGCCGCGCTCTACCTGCGGCTGTTGCTGGAAGCCGCCAGCGGCGAGCCGCCGACGGTAGACCAGATTCTGGTGGTGACCTACACCAAGGCCGCCACGGCCGAACTGCGCGACCGGCTGCGTCAGCGGTTGGCCGAATTTGCCCGTGTGCTGGATGGTGAACTCGCTTAAGCGACGCCTTCTTGCAGGCGCTGGCACAGCGTTTCCCGGCTGGCCAGCCGCGCGAGCTGGCGCGTCAGCGCCTGACCGCCGCCATCACCGGTTTTGACGCCGCCGCCATCTACACCATCCACGGCTTTTGCCAGCGTGTGCTGACCGATGCTGCCTTTGAAAGCGGCCAGACCTTTGCCGCCGAACTGGTGACCGACGACGAGCGCCGCCTGAGCGAAGCGGTAGACGATTTCTGGCGGCGGCGTGTGGTAACCGACCCGCTGCTGGCGCGCGTGCTGGCCGAGTCGGGCGACACGCCGGATGGCTGGCTGGCGGACATCCGGCCGCATCTGGCCAAATCCTATCTGCGGTTTTCCAGCCCGGCGCCCGGTGTACTGGAGCAGGCCCGGGCGCAGGTCACGGCCGCCCTGGCAAAGGTTGGCCGAAAACCCGGCACAGTTGACGACCGCCGCGGAGTTGTTGCTCACGACCCAAGGCTTCAAGGCCAATATCTATGGTCCGGCCACGCTGGCCCGGCTGATCGACAGTTTGCAAACCTTGCTGGCGGCGCCGGACACCGTGCCGGTGCTGTCCAGTCATGAGCGCAAGCTGCTGGACAAGTGGCGGCCGGGCACTCTGGCGCGCGGCATGAAAAAAGGTACGACGGCGCCCGAGCATCCGTTGTTCGAGCGGGTGGAACAGTGGCTGACGGCGTGGGATGCGTACCTCAGTGCCGTGGCGCACGCGGTGGCGCGGCTCAAGCTGGAATTGATCGACTGGGTCAACGCCGAGCTGGCGCGGCGCCGGGTGAGCGAGCGCACGCGCAGTTTCGACGATCTGCTGACCGATCTGGCCGCCGCGCTGGAGCACCCGGACACCGGCCAGCTGCTGGTCAATCACGTGGCGCGCACCTTCCGCGTGGCGCTGATCGACGAGTTTCAGGATACCGACCCCACCCAGTACGGCATTTTCCGGCGCTGCTTCATTCAGCGACCGGCGGCTGAGGCCATACCGGTGTTTCTGGTGGGCGATCCCAAGCAGGCGATTTACAGCTTCCGCGGTGCCGATATCTTTGCCTATCTACAAGCGCGCGACGATGCCCGGCACCATTACACGCTGGATACCAACCGCCGCTCCGATGCGCCGCTGGTGGCCAGCGTCAATGCGCTGTTTGCCCGCCCGCTGCCGTTTGTGCTGAAAGATATCGACTACCAGCCGGTGCAGGCCAGCCCGTCTTCCGGTGCGCAGCTGGAGATCGACGATGACGTGGCGCCGTTCAGTTTTCAGGCCCTGACGTTTGACAGTGACAAACCGGCGAGCAAACAGTTGGCCGGTGATCTGGCCGCCGAGAGCACCGCCAACGAAATCGCCCGCCTACTGCAGCTGGCGCAACAGCAGCGAGCCTCCATCGTCCAGCACGGGCAGCGCCGCGCGCTGAACGGCGGCGACATCGCCGTGCTGGTGTCTACGCACCGGCAGGGCGACCGCATCCGTCAGGCACTGGCGGCGCGTGCGGTGCCAAGCGTGGCGTTGACGCAGGAAAGCGTGTTTGCCAGCCGCGAAGCGGGCGAGTTGCTGGCCGTGCTGCGAGCCTGGGCGGAGCCGAGCAGCGATGGCTGCGGCGCGCGCTGGTAACCGAGTTGATGGGGCTGAACGCCGCCGAACTGTGCGCACAGGTGGAAGATGAAAGCGCCCGGGAACACCGCCTGCTGACCAATGCCGCCGATCACCAGCGCTGGCTGGAACACGGCTTCATGGCGGCGTGGCGTCATTTCTTTGCCCGCGCACAGTTGGCCGAACGGCTGTTGCCGCTACCGGATGGCGAGCGGCGGCTGACCAACCTGTCGCATCTGGCCGAGTTGATTCAGCAAGAAAGCGAACAGCGGCAAGGCATGGCACCGCTGTTGAGCTGGTTGGAAAGCAAGGTCGCCCGGCCGCCCAGCGGTGAGGACGCGGTACTGCGGCTGGAAAGCGATGCGCAGCTGGTGAAGATCGTTACCCTGCACACCTCCAAGGGCCTGCAATACCCGGTGGTGTTCTGCCCGTTTCTGTGGGATGGCGCGCTGGAGCGGCGTGACACCGCCTTCTGGCGCTACCACGACGAGCAAGACCAATCCGGCTGACGCCGGAAGTACTGGCCGATGCCAGCGTGCGCGAACAGGCGCGGACCGAAACGTTGGCCGAAAAACTGCGCCTGCTGTACGTGGCGCTGACGCGGGCGCAATACCGCCAATATGTGGCGTGGGGCTGGGTCAAGGACATGCAGACGGCAGCCTTGTCGTGGCTGCTGCATGGCGAGCAGGCGAGCACCTTGCCGCAACTGGAAGAACTGGAGCTAAGTGCCGCCGATATCGGGCGCGGGGTGCAGCAGTTTGTGCACAAACAGCACGGCGCTGCCGGTTTGCTGGCGGCGGATGCCAGCCTCAATCCGCTGCCCTCGCTGGCGCACACCCGGACTTATGCGGCGCAGCGCTTCGAACGGCCGTTGTATACGCCGTGGCGGGTGAGCAGTTTCAGTGCGCTCACCAGCCGCCTGCATGGCGCGGCACAGGCCGAGCGGCCGGATCACGACCGGCTGGGGCCGGAAGAAACCGCTACCATGGCCGAGTCTGGCGTGCCGGATCGTTATGCTTTCCCGCGTGGCAGCCGCGCCGGTACCTGTCTGCACGCCATGTTCGAGCGGCTGGATTTTGCCGCCAATGAACACACCATCGCCCAGGTGGTAAGCGACATGCTGGCCAGCCACGGTTTTGCGGAACACTGGCAGTTAAGCGGCGGTCGATCTGGTTACCTCCACGTTGCACGCCGAGCTGGATGCTGGCGTGCGGCTGGCCGATGTGGCCCCGGGCAAACGGCTGGTGGAGCTGGAGTTCACCTTACCGGTGCAGCGGCTGGAACTGAAAGCGCTGATTGCCGTGCTGACCGATCCGGCCCATGGTCTGGCCGAGCCGCTGCGGGCCGCCGCCCGCCAGCTCGATTTTGCCAGCGTGCAGGGCTATCTCAAGGGCTTCATCGATCTGGTGTTCGAGGCGGACGGACGCTTGTATCTGGTGGATTACAAATCCAATCACCTCGGCTCACGGCCGGAGGATTACCATCGTGCGGCGCTGGACGCCTCGATGGCCAAAGAACATTACTATTTGCAGGCACTGATCTATTGCGTGGCGCTAAAGCGCTATTTCCGGGCGCGCGGCGTGGCGTTCGGCCAACGTTTTGCCGGGGTGCGCTATCTCTACCTGCGCGGCATCGGCCGGGCGATCACGGCATTTGGGCCGCGCGCCCCAGTGACGCCTTGCTGGAAGCGCTGGATCGGGTGTTTGGCAGTTGAAACATTATTACGGGGAACGGCATGTTTGAATCGGCAGAGATTGGCCACTGTATAGACAAGGACACCTTTCGCGAACAGGTGCCCGCGTTGCGCGAAGCCTTGCTGGAAATCCAGTACGAACTGAAGGAAAAAGCCGACTTTCCGGTGCTGATCCTGATTCACGGTTTTGATGGCGCCGGGCGCGGCGAAACCATGAACCTGATCAATGAGTGGCTGGACCCGCGGCTGATCCATACGGTGGCGTTTGGCGAACCCAACGACGAGGCGCGTGCCCGGCCATGGATGTGGCGCTTCTGGAACCAGCTGCTTAACCAAGGGGCGCATCGGCATGTTCTTTGGCTCGCATTATTCCGACACGCTGTTCGACCGGGTATTTGGCCGCAGTGACCGCGATGCCTTCGACAGCCAGATTTTCGACATCCTGCGCTTCGAGCGCATGCTCAGTCAGGACGGCGCGCTGGTGCTCAAGTTCTGGTTTCACCTGTCCAAGGAAAAACAGTACAAACGCCTCAAACAGCTGGAAAAAGACCCGGCCACCAGCTGGCGCGTGACCGACACCGACTGGGAACATCACGAGCGCTACGACAAGATTCGCAAGCACGCCGAACACATGCTGCGTCTGACCAATACCGCCGATGCGCCGTGGATACTGGTGGAAGGCGAAGATGCCAACTATCGCAGCCTCACCGTCGCCACCACGCTGCTCACCGCCATCCGCAAACGGTTGGATCAGCCGTCGGCCCCGGCAGAAGAGATCGACGCGCCGCCGCTGCTGGCACCGATCGACAACAAGCTGTTGCTGGACACCTTGCAGCTGGAGCAGAAGCTGGACAAAAACAGTTATCTGGCCCGCCTGCAACTGTTGCAGGGTCGGCTTAGCCATCTGACGCGCGACGAGCGCTTCAAGGAGCAGTCGCTGGTGCTGGTGTTTGAGGGCAATGACGCCGTTAAGCAAGGGCGGCACCATCCGGCGCATTACTCAGGCGCTGGATGCCCGCAGCTACCGTGTCGTGCCGATTGCCGCACCGTCCGAGGAGGAACGCCTCAAACCGTGGCTGTGGCGCTTCTGGCGGCACATTCCGGTGCAAGGGCGGCATTACCGTGTTCGACCGCTCCTGGTATGGCCGCGTGCTGGTGGAACGTGTCGAAGGCTTTGCCCGCGAGGCAGACTGGATGCGTGCCTATTACGAGATCAACGACTTTGAGCACCAGTTGTCGGAAAACGGCGCCATCGTGCTCAAGTTCTGGCTGGCCATCAGCAGCGAGGAGCAGTTGAAACGCTTCAAGTCGCGCGAGGATACCGGCTTCAAGCGGTTCAAGATCACCGAAGAAGACTGGCGCAATCGCGAAAAATGGGACGCCTACAAACTGGCGGTGAGCGACATGGTCGATCGCACCAGTACCAACAAGGCACCGTGGACGCTGGTGGAAGCCAACAACAAGTATTACGCCCGTCTCAAGGTGCTCACTACCGTGTGTGAAGCATTGGAGGCCCGGCTTGCGCGCTGACCGCTATCTGGCTGTTGCCGCCGTGTTGTGGGCCGTACTGTGTGGCACGCTTCCGGGCGGTCAGTCTGCGTGCCGGTTTGATGGTGGATACCGGCGCGCCCTACACCTACGCGCCGGATACGCCGCAGGCCAGCCTGTACCGCAGCGCGCTGGAGCAGATCACCCGCCAAAGCGGCATCCGCTTTCAGGTGGATTACTATCCTGCGCCACGCATCCAGCAGCTGTTTGAAGTGGGCAAACTGGATGTGGAAGTGGGCGTGCATCCCAGCTGGCGTACCTTGTCGCCGGTGGGCGGGTTTTATACCGAGCCGATCGGCACGGTGGAATACATGCTGTGTTTTCATCCCGGCCAATGGCGTCAGGTCAACCATCCGGCCGATCTCAAAGGCTGGATCGTCGGCACCCTGCATGGCCAGCGCTATCCGGAGTTCGACGCCGCCTTTGCCAGCGGGCTGTTGCGCCGTGACGACGCCATGACGGAAAACGAACTGATCAGCAAATTGCGGCTGGGGCGCAACAACGTGGCCATTCTCGATCGCCATCAGGCCGAGTGGCTCAGCCACCAGTAAGCCGACCGGCGCTGCGAACCCGGTGCTCGGCGCCGGTTCCTCGCCGGTTATGCTGCGCATCCATCCGCAGTTCCGCCAACTGGTGCCGGTGCTGAACCGCGCCATCCGTCAGCTCAATGCCGAAGGCCGCCTCAAGGCCATTTTTCAGCGCTATCACTGAGAGCGGGGACGTTACACCATGTCGATGCCGGAGGCTCTTCTTCCCTTCCCAACTGGCCTTGCTGTTCCGACGGCTCGATCCGCAACTGGACGAGCGCGTGCTGGCGCTGGTGCACGAACTGAGTTCGGCCAACCTTGCTTAGCCATGTCTGCCTGCCGCTGGCCCATCGGCCGGAACGTCAGGCCCTGCAGCGCTCGCCGCTGGTCGGCCGCCCCGGTGCCTACACCCCGCTGGTGCTGGACGAGGCTGGCTTACTGTATTTTGCCCGGCACTGGTTTGATGAAGCGCGGCTGGCACAGGCGTTGATCGCGCTGGCGCAAACGCAGATAACGCTGCCGCCTTGGCACAAGTTCGGCCGGTACTGCAGGCGTTGTTTCCCTCCGCCGCGGCGAACGGGCCGGATCGGCAGAAACTGGCGGCGGCGCTGGCTGCACGGCAGCGGCTGCTGGTTATCTCCGGCGGCCCCGGCACCGGCAAGACCACCACCGTGGTGCGCCTGCTGGCGATGCTGGCCAGCCCGGCCGAGCGGCCACTGGTCATGAAAATGGCGGCCCCCACCGGCAAGGCCGCGGCACGCCTGACCGAATCGGTACGCGCCGCGCGCGCGGGCCTGCCGGTAGCCGAGCCGGTGCGTCGCCAGTTGCCGGACAGCGCCGAAACCCTGCACCGCCTGCTGGGCCTGCGCCCGGGCGTTGCCACGCCGCGCCATCATGCCGGCAATCCGCTGCCGCTGGATGTGCTGGTGGTGGACGAAGCTTCGATGATCGACCTCGACCTGATGGCGCGCACGGTCGAGGCGTTGCCGTCACAGGCCCGGCTGATCCTGCTGGGCGACCGCGACCAACTGGCCTCGGTGGAAGCCGGGTCGGTGCTGGGCGATATCTGCGCGGCGGTAACCTATCGCCCGTCCACGCTCGGCTGGTTGCAGGAGGCGGCGGGCGACAGCTTAGTTCCAGCGAGAGTCCTCCCTCGGCGCTGGCCGACTGCGTGGCGCTGTTGACGCATAGCCACCGTTTCAGCGCCCAGTCCGGTATCGGCGAATTGGCGCGCTGGGTGAATCAGGGCGATGCTGCCCGGTCGCTGGCGGTGTTGCAATCGGCGCAGTGGCCGGAGGTCAGCCTGCAAGCGACGCTCGACGACGAGCAACTGCTCCAGCGTCGCCAGCCGTACTGGCAGGCGGTGACGGCTTCGGCCAACCTAGCGGACCTCCAGCAGGCATTTGCCGCCTTCATGCTGCTGGCGGCGGAACGTCGTCAGGTAGATGACATCAACCGGCGCATGGAAGCGCAATGTGAAGCCGCGGGCCTGAAGGAGCCGGGGCGCGTCTGGTATCTTAAGCCGCCCGGTGATGATCAGCGAAAACGATTACGGGCTGGGGCTGTTCAACGGTGATATTGGCTTTGTCGTGGCGCGCGCCGACGGCCTGCGGGTGGCGTTTCCCTCGGCCGACGGTGGCTGGCGCGAGTTCGCGCCCGGGCGCCTGCCCGCGCACGACACGGTGTTTGCCATGACCGTCCACAAGAGTCAGGGGTCGGAGTTTGACGAAGTCTGCCTGCTGCTGCCGGACACGCCAACGCCGTTGCTCAACCGCGCACTGGTGTATACCGCGCTGACCCGCGCCCGCCAGCGCTTTGTCGTAGCTGGGGCGGCCAGCGTCTGGGAGCAGGGGGATTCAATACGCCCCGGTACGCCACTCCGGGTTGGCCGATCGGCTGCGCTGAACGCTGCGGGTGCGTGATTCGCGCCACAGTTTTGGGAGCGCCGCCGGGCGCTATTGTTACCGTATTGTCATAAATATAGGCAAGCCGCGCCGCGCAGCCTAAGATGGCGGCTTTGCCCAATCCTGCGTGGAACACAGCACATGCAAGTCGATGCCGTACTAGGCTATCTGCAACAGATTACCCACTATGACCGCAGCGCTTTTGCCCCGTTACAGATCGGCGCGCACACGCTGGGCGCCATCAACCCGGCGTGGCAGCAACGCTTGTTGGCCGAAGCCGATGGCCTGTTTCAGGCGCGTGCCGGTGTCATTCACTGTCTGGCCGAGGGCGGTTACCCGGCGATCAGCCGGGCATTGATGAGCGCGGCACGGCGCTGGCGCGATGCCGGTTGGCTCACCGGCTGGCGTGATGAAAATTTCACCGCATTCTTGCCCGATGGCACACCGTTTTTCGAACTGGAACGGGCCGCCTTCCGCCCGCTGGGCCTGACCAGCCGCGCCGTGCACCTCAATGGCCTGACCCGATTGCCAAATGGCGATGTCGCCATGTGGATCGGCCGCCGCAGCCCGCACAAGGCGGTTGATCCCAATCGCATGGACAACATGATGGGCGGTGGCATTGCCGTTTACGAATCCATTCCGCTGGCTTTGCAGCGCGAAGGCTGGGAAGAGGCGGGTATTGCCGCCCAGCGTTTACAAGGACTGTCGGCCGCCAGCCTGTTGCTGGCCGAACGCCCGGTACAACGCGGCCTGCACCGCGAGTGGCTGTATGTGTTTGATTTGTGGTTGGCCGAAGGCGAGCAGCCCTGTAATCAGGATGGCGAAGTGGCCGAGCATGTCTGCCTGCCGTTGGCCGAAGTGGAGCAACTGATCGTGGACGAGCGCTTCATGATCGATGCGGCCCTGGTCGCCGTCGATTGCATGGCACGCCCGGGCTATTGGCAACAACACACGCCACGCATCAACGCCGCCCTCGCCGTCGCACGGCACGACCCGCAGCTGGCCATCCCGCGGCAGTCGGCCTGTTGGGCCAACGCTTGATCGATATCAACACCGTCCATGGCGATTGGATTAGCATGGAACATGAAGCTGGTGGTACGGTTTACGCCTTCTGTGACGGTGCTGCCAGCGCTGTCATGTAGTGACTGTTCATTGTTTGATCCTTTCTTCAGGCTGGTTCACACCAGCCTGTTTTCTTTGGCGGCGTAGAAACCGCCGTGGATCGTCCCACCCCGTGGTTAGCTGTTCATCGGCGGGTGATACAGTGCAAAAGTGTGCCGACCATGGGTTTTGGCCTCATACATGGCCTGATCGGCATGCTGCACCAGCTCCTCGGCGGTATTGCCATCTTGCGGGAAACGGCTGATACCGACACTGGCCCCGATCAATAGCGATTGGCCACCAATCCGCATCGGCTGGCTCAGGTTGTCGAGAATCTTCTGTGCAATGGCCGCAAGATGGTTGGCTTCGCCAACGCCTTGCAACAACACGATGAACTCATCGCCGCCCAGACGTGCCACCGTGTCCTCGCTGCGCAGCGCATGCAGCAGGCGTTGTGCCGCCGTATGCAGCACCTGGTCGCCCACGGCATGCCCCCACTGGTCGTTGATATCCTTGAAGTGATCCAGATCGACAAACAACACGGCCAGTTGTTGTTCACGCGGGATGGCCTCGCGCATCGCCTGCTCGAGTTGCTGGAAGAACAGCATGCGATTGGGCAAACCGGTGAGGGAATCGTGGCGCGCTAGGTGGGTCAGTTCCTGTTGGCGGTCATACAAATTGCTCATGTCCGTCTTCAGTTGCTGGCGCATCTGGTCGAAGCAACGGGCCAGAATGCCGATCTCGTCACCGCGCTTCAGCGGCAGTTTCTCCATGGACTGGTCACTGGAAAAGCGCGTGGCGGCACGGGCGAGCATGTTCAGCGGCCGGGCCAGTGCACGGGCAAATGCCACGGCCAGCACGATGGATAACAGGCTGAAAGCCAGCACCATGTGTACGATGCGCCGCCCCAGCGCATCGGCCCCCATCAGCACGTCGGATAGCGGGCGTGACAGGCCGAGCACCAAAAACTGTTGTTCACGTTGGCCGAACGGTTTACGGACAAAAGTCAGTACCGGCCTTGTGCCTGCTTCGGGTCATCCACGCCGTTCACCACCACGCTGTCAGTAGTGTGGCGGAACAATGGCTCCGTTGCGCGGAAGCTGTCCTGAATCAATATCCGACGGCCCTTGTCAAAACCAAAGGTCTGCGCGGCATCCGGGTGGATCAGGAAGTCCCCCCAGTGGTTGGTCAGATACAGCTGGTAATGGCTGGGCAAGTCGGCTTGTAATAGTCGGAAAAGGTTGGTCAGGCTGACATTCACGACCAGCACGCCACCCACCTTGTCGGCGGTGGTCAGCACCGGCGTGGCCACTTGCAGCGTGGGTTGGCCTTCGGCCGCATGGGCGCCGTCTTCATGGTTGATCATCAGCCGCGACAGATAGACCTCGCCCGGGCGTAGTTGCAAGGTCTCGAACACGTAGGGGTAGTGGCCTTTTTCCTGCAACTGGTCGCCATCGATGCGCATGAGTCGTGGGCCATCGCGGTCCACCCGCACCTGTTCCATGCCGTTCGGTTCGGCACTAATCAAGCGGATCTGCAGATATTCCGGGTGAGCCTTCAGCACCGAGGCAAATACCGGGGCCAGACGGTCTTTCAGCCCCTGTTCTCCTTCGCTGGTTTGCAGGCTGATAATCACCGGGGCGGCAGGCAGGGTGGACAACACGCGGGCATCACTGGCGATGTCGTTGATCGCCGTGGACAAGCGTCGGCTCAACAGCTGGGTGGAGGTCAGCAGATTGCGCTGCGCCGCACCCACCAGCATGGCGCGGTTGGCCGAATAGGCGTAGTAGCCGGTCAGGCCGGAGGCGAGAATACCAATGCTTAAGCCAACAGGATCGCCAGTTTAATGGTCAGGCGCGCATGTTTCAAAAGCTCCCGTGGCGATCGCCCGAGATAATCTTGTACCATAAGGCCTCGCGGCGCTCGGCATCCTCCACCGGTTCCAGCCAGATGATGCGAGCATTGTGTGTCAGTTCGGGGCTGGCACTGATAGTGTTGGCCAGCCCCGGCGTTGGGTCAATAGGCCGCTGACACGTTTGTCGAGCATATGGTTGATCCAGTTATGGGCCAGTTGCCGGTTGTGGGCTGACCGCGTCATCGCCCAGCAGTCCAGCCATGCCAGCGCCCCTTCCTTGGGAATCACATAACCCACGTCAGCGCCCGCCTGACGCAGCTGCGTCAATTGCTGGGTGCCATAATTGGCAAACATTAGCGCCACCTTGTGCTGCATAAACAGCTCGGTCGCTTCTTCCGGCAGATTGTAATAGCTCAACACGTTGCGGCGTAACTCGATCAGCCGCTGCGTAACCTGTTTCATCTGCGCATCGTGCAATAAAAACGGTGTGCGGATGCCAAGCGTCAGTGCGGTGAACGAAAAATTGTGCTGGGCGCTGTTGAAGGCCAACACCTTGTGGCGGTAGCGCGGATTCCACAGTTCGGCCATCGACTGGGGTGGCGTACGAAACTGGCGCCGATCATAGATCAGCCCCATGGTGGAATAGGTGTAGGGGATGGCATAGACCTGACCGTTATGCATCAGGCCGGGAATGGAAGAGGGGGGCGAAAGCGCGGTAACTGCCGTCGGGTATTGGGCAGGACGGCTACATCCAGCGGCTGTAGTAACCCTTCGCGGGTATAGCGCTGCATCTCGGCCGTGTTGGCGGCAACCACATCAAATTGCTGGCCCTTGGCCGCGTGCATCTTGGCCCAGAGCGCTTCGTCGGAGTCGACGAAGGTAACATTGACCTGCACCTTGTACTGCTGCTCAAACTGTTTGACGACATCGCTGTCGGCATAGCCCGGCCGAGCCAATACGCGCAACGTCTCGACGGCAGCGGCTTACTGCCAGCATAACAGGCAGCACGCCAGCACTCCCCCAAGTTTGCTGTAGATGCGCGGTGTCACCACGGTAGTCTCTTCAAAATGCTTTATTGGCCTTATCGCCAGCCAGTCTAATGGAAAACCGGCCGATCAATGGGGGAAATATACACTTTATTGAAAGTGATGCGGCGGATTTGATACAGCGGATGGTGGCAGAAAGCAAAAGGGGCAGTACCGTAGTGGCACTGCCCCTTGTGTATCCTATGGTGCACCCGATTGGAATCGAACCAACGACCTTCAGCTTCGGAGGCTGACACTCTATCCAACTGAGCTACGGGTGCACGGCTGCTTTCTCAAGCAGGCCGGATGATAGCGCAAAGCTCTTGCCCGAGTCCAGCACAGGGTTTTTTGCCTTGCATGGCCGGTTACCGTATAATTGGCCCATTTTGATTGTCATTTATTTTTTCAGGCGAGGCTCAGAATGAGTAATGAGAACGGAATGGCTCCCGGTCAGATCATCAAGGTTCTGGTTGGCGTCGTTGTCTTTCTTGGCGTAGCGATCTTCCTGCTGGTCAAGTTGGCCACTAGTGGCTACAACGTGGATGCCGAAGTGATGACCAAAGAGGCTGTGGCCTCCCGCCTGAAACCGGTCGGCGAGTCCAAGGCCAGCGATGCTCCTCCGGGAATGCGCACCGGCGAACAAGTGTTCAAGGCCATTTGTATTTCCTGTCACGGTGCTTACCGGCTGGTTCGCCGAAATTTGGTGACGCTGGTGCCCGGGGCCCGCGTATTGCCAAGGGCTGGGATATGCTGACGCAACACGCGCTGCAAGGCTTTAACGCCATGCTTAAGCCAAAGGTGGTGCAGCCGATCTGACCGATGACGAAGTTAAACGTGCCGTTGCCTATATGGGCAATGCCGGTGGTGCCAAGTTCACCGAACCGCCGGTGGGTGGTGCTGCCGCGGGTGGTGCTCCGGCTGATCCGGCTGTTGTCGGCAAGAAGATTTATGAAAGCGTTTGCGTTGCCTGCCACGGTAGCGGCGCTTCCCGCTCCGAAATTTGGCGACAAGGCCGCTTGGGCTCCGCGTCTGAAAGTGGGTCTGGACGAAGTGCAGAAGATTGCTACCAAAGGCCTGAACGCCATGCCGCCTAAAGGTGGTTTCGGTGGTAGCGATGCAGAGTTCCGTGCTGCGATCGAATACATGGCCAACGCTGCCAAGTAAGCTGATCGGATAGCCAGACAAAACGCCGCGATGTTTCGCGGCGTTTTTTATTGTTTGGCCAACCTTGATGCTTGATGCGTCAGGTTGGCCGAAAGGTTGGTTTATTGGCCAAACAGCTGGCGCAAGGCCGCTTGTTCATCACCATTGGGTTGGCCAAACCACATCGGGTTGCTGCCATCCGGTTGATAGATGCCTAAGCCAGACGCTGGGTGGTGGGCGAATAGATGATCACGTAGTTATGCGAGCCGCAGTTATGCGCTTCGCAGCGGTTGCCGCTGATATAAACCTGGTTGCCGACGTTGACCGGCGACATCGGGCCTTCCGGCCCGGCAAGTTCCGGTACCTGATTGGCGCGCAGGGTTTTCTTGAATGCCGTGCGGAAGGTCTTGTCGCCCTTCAATACATCACTCAGATACGGACAGTTGCCGCGATAGCCGTTGGCGGCGGAGGGAACCTGGCAGTTGAGCGCCTGAGTGGCTTTGGCAGAAGCCGCCCGGGCGGACAGCGGAGCGAGCAGGGCGGCGGTAATCAGGGTGCAAAGGCCGAGGCGATGCTGGCGTGTCATGGAAATCTCCGTGGTTGGGCTGGCGTGTGCACAGTGCGGCGCCAGCGTCCCTCCATTGTGCATGACATTGCGCGGTTTGCGCACGCTCAACTATCCCGTTTTGATGTCTTGCTATCGAGCGTGGCCATCAGGTTGGCCAGCTCTTGCCTTCGTTCTTGCTGACGATCGGCTCGGCACCGGGTTTGCCAAAATGGCGGATATCGTCGCCGTTGATTTCCTCGATGAAGCGCGACGGCTCGACAAACTGCCATTCCCCGGCACGCTTGCGTTTGACGCAATAACTGAGCGTCAGGCTCTTCTGCGCCCGGGTGATGCCGACATACATCAGGCGCCGTTCTTCCTCGACCATGTCGTTATCGATCGACTCGCTATGCGGCAGAATGCCTTCTTCGGTGCCCACCAGAAACACATGCGGATATTCCAGCCCCTTGGAGGCATGCAGCGTCGACATTTTTACCGCATCCACGTCACCTTCATCGCGCCCTTCCAGCATGGTGATCAGGGCGATGGTCTGGGTCAGTTCAATCAGGTTCTTGCCGTCGGCCTCGCCCTTGCGGTCAAGCCACGCCACCATCTCCGGGACGTTTTTCCACTTGTTCTCGGCCATGCGCGGGCTGTCTTCGCTGTCATACAGCCAGGCTTCGTAACCGATGGCCTGCATCATTTCCTGCACCAGCGCCCCGGCCGGTTCGCGCGTGGCGCGGTATTGCAGCTGGTTGATGAAGTCGCAGAATTGTTCCAGCGGTTCCAGTTGCGCTTTTTGCACCAGCAGGCGGAAGCCTTCCTCGTGCGCGGCGGCAAACAGGCTCTTGTGGCGTTCGCCAGACCAGCTGCCGAGTTTTTCCAGCGTGCTGGCCCCGACGCCGCGTTTGGGAGTGGTGAGCGCGCGGATGAAGGCCGGATCGTCATCCGGGTTGGCGATCAACCGCAGGTAGGCGATGACGTCCTTGATTTCCGGTTTGTCGAAGAAGCTCTGGCCGCCTGCCATCTGGTAGGGAATGCGCTGATTGCGTAGCGCCTGCTCGAAAATCCGCGCCCGGTAGTTGCCGCGATAGAGAATGGCGTAATCCTTGAAGGCGGTGCGGCACTCAAACTTGTGTGCCAGCAGGCGCTGCACCACGACTTCTGCTTCGTGCTCCTCGTCCTTGCATTGCACCACGTGGATCGGTTCGCCCAGCCCCAGATCGCTCCACAGCTGTTTGTCGAACAGTTTGGGGTTGTTGGCAATCACCGAGTTGGCGGCGCGCAGGATACGCACGGTAGAGCGGTAGTTCTGTTCCAGTTTGATGATGTTGAGCTTGGGAAAGTCGCTTTGCAGCAGCCGCAGGTTTTCCATGTTGGCGCCGCGCCGGCATAGATGGACTGGTCATCGTCGCCAACGGCCGTGAACATGCCACGCACGCCGGTGAGCAGTTTCACCATCTGATACTGGCAGGTATTGGTGTCCTGATATTCGTCGATGAGCAGGTAACGCAGCTTGTGCTGCCATTTTTGCAGCACTTCTTCGTTTTGCCGGAACAGTTGCACCGGCAGGCGGATCAGGTCGTCAAAATCCATCGCCTGATAGGCGTTGAGCGTGTCCTGATAGGCAAGGTAGGTGGTGGCGCAGACGCGCTCCCACTCGTTTTCGGCCTGTACCAGCCGCTCCTCGGCGCTCTGGAAGTCGTTTTTCCATAACGAAATCTGGCTTTGTACCTTGCGGATTTCATCCTTCGAGGTGGTTTTCAGCAGGTCGGCAATGATCTTGCTTAGGCATCGAACGCATCCAGAATGGAAAACTGTGGCTTGTAGCCGAGGTGCGCGGCTTCCTGTCGCAGGATTTGCATGCCAAGCGAGTGGAAGGTGGACACCGTCAGTCCACGCAGTTCCACTGGCGTGAGCAGTTTGCCGATGCGCTCCAGCATCTCGCGCGCCGCCTTGTTGGTAAAGGTGATGGCGGCGATGTGGCGGGCCGTCATGCCACCCTGACGAATCAGGTAGGCGATTTTGTGCGTGATCACACGGGTCTTGCCAGAGCTTGGCACCGGCCAGCACCAATAACGGGCCGTCGAGATACTGGATGGCCGCGCGTTGCGGCGAGTTGAGCTGAGGTGCGGACATGGCTTTCTGACGGGAGGAATGGGTGGCTAGCACAGTGAGGTGGCCGGGATCGCAAAGCGGTAACTCAGGCTGGGCATTGTAGCATTGCGGTATCATGGCTACCAAAAGTGGAGGCGGTTGGCTCCGCTCGTGCGTTCAAGGACTCTACATGGCAATTTATGCAATCGGCGACATTCAGGGCTGCTTTGGCCCGTTTCAGCAACTGCTGGAAATCATCGACTTCAATCCCGGCAAGGACACGCTGTGGCTGACCGGTGATCTGGTCAACCGCGGGCCGCAGTCGCTGGAAGTGTTGCGCTGGGTGTTCCGTCATCAGGACAACGTGGAAATGGTGCTGGGCAACCACGACCTGCACTTGCTGGCTGTGGCGGAGGGGTTTGGCAAGATTCACAACGATGACACCTTGATGGACATCCTTAACGCCGCTGATGGCAAGGTGCTGCTGGATTGGCTGCGCTGCCAGCCGCTGATGCTCAGCGGGCATGGCTATGCCATGGTTCATGCCTTAACCTGTTGCCGGAATGGAGTATCGACAAGGCGCTAAGGTTGGCCGAAGAAGTGGAAGATGGCTTGTCTGGCCCGCATTATCGCGATTTCCTGTCGCGGCTGTATGGCAACAAACCCACGCGCTGGAGTGACGAGCTGAAAGGCGTGGAGCGCTTGCGCGTCATCGTCAACGCCATGACACGCATGCGCTTCATTACCCGCAGCGGAGAAATCGACCGGCTTACAAGGGCGAACGCGACAAGGCGCCGGATAACCTGATTCCCTGGTTTGCCGCACCGCATCGGCGCAGTCACAGCATGCCGATCATCTGCGGCCACTGGTCGGCGCTGGGGTTGTATCTGACCGACGATATTGCGGCCATCGATACCGGTTGTCTGTGGGGCGGCAGCCTTACGGCGCTACGGCTTGAGGATCGGCAGCTGTTTTCGCTACCGTGTCAGGCGTATCGGGCAGTGGTAGCCTGAGGCTCTTGCTGATTTCGAGGCGCGCCAGCTCGGAGAGCTGAAAACGGTTGTCGAGGCCATTGATGCTTCCCTTGAGTGGCTGGCCGTAGGTCAGCTCCACTTCCATGGCCGGTACGGCCAGCATCTGCCTCAGACTTTGCCAGAACGTGGTGTCGCTTAGCGTAGGCCGCTGCCGTGGTCAATTCGCCGTCCGGCAGCTGATAGCGTAATGCCACCGGCTGCACCGTGCCTTTGGCCAGCAGTGCGGCTTCAAACAACGATGACTTGAACGGCAGTAGCCCGCGGCCATCGGAGGTGGTGGCTTCCGGGAATACCGCCATGCAGCCGCCCTTGGCCAGTGCTTCGGCCAACTGCTGGTTGACCCGGCTGGCATCGCGCCGGTTGCTGCGGTCGATGAACAGCGTGCCGCCCACCTGCACCAGCCAGCCGATCACCGGCCAGTCGCGAATTTCCCGTTTGGCCACAAAGCGCGACACCGTCACGCTGTTGAGGACGAAGATATCCAGCCAGGACACGTGATTGGCCACCAGCAGCGTATTGGGCGGATAAAAGCCGGGATTGAGGCCGTTGACCTTGAGCGAGATGCCCAGAATCTTTAACAACTGTGCCGACCAGCGCCGCGTAACGACGGCACGTTCCGGTTGCGCCAGCCGCTTGTAGCGCGTGGCCACAATCAGAATACCGCGGGTCAGGTGCAGGCCAAGGCGACACAGGCGGGTGAGGCGGACAAGGTACGGAGTGGTGGTAGACGTCAAAGTACGTGGCACTTATGGCAAAAATGAGTAGACGCCAACTCTAGCACGGCTGGCAGAGCGGGCAATAGTAGGAACTCCGCTGTCCCCGGCGCAGATGGCGAATCGGCGTACCGCACTGGCGGCAAGGCTGCTCGGCGCGGCCATACACCATGTAGGTTTGCTGGAAATAACCCGGTTTGCCATCGGCATGCACAAAATCGCGCAATGAGCTGCCGCTTCAATGGCACGTGCCAGCACCCGTTTGATTTCGGCGGCGAGGCGGTCGCAATCGCGGCGGCTAAGACGCTGGGCAGCACGGGTTGGCCGAATGCTTAGGCATGAAACAGCGATTCGTTGGCGTAGATATTGCCCACGCCTACAACAACATGGTTATCCATCAGCATCAGCTTGATCGCGCTGTCTTTCTTGCGGCTGGCGGCGTACAGCGTGGCGCCGTCAAAATCGTCGGTCAGCGGCTCCGGCCCCAGTTTGGCCAACAACGGATGCTGTTCCAGCGGGCCGATATGCCACAACATGGCACCAAAACGCCGTGGGTCGCGGTAACGCACCGCCTGTTCGCCAAGGACAAGATCGACATGGTCGTGTTTTTCCGGCGGAGTATCCGCCGCCACCACGCGCAGGCTGCCGGACATGCCCAGATGGACCAGCAGGCAGCCGCTGTCAAAGCCGATGATCAGATACTTGGCACGGCGCGTGACCGAGCGTACCGTGAGACCTGTCAGGGTAGCCGCCAGATCCGGCGGCACCGGCCAGCGCAGCCGACTGTCGCGCACAATGACGTCGCGGACGGTGGCTCCGGTCAGGTGTGGCGCCACGCCCCGCCGGGTGGTTTCCACTTCGGGTAGTTCTGGCATGATTGAATGTGGACTCTATACAAGGTGAACGCCGGAATAAAACGGCAGTTGAAACTGTTTCGCGTCGGCCACGACCGGCCAAGCGAACGTGCTATTCTACGCCATGCTTTGCCTGCGGCAATGCCATTGCCGGGGCGTCCCGCTGCGGCAGTTGTCCTGCCGTGAAATGATTGGACCCGGTGCGTGAACCGGTAGCTTATTAACAGGCTCCTAAATTTTGATGCGAATGAAAACGCTGAACCGAACCCTTCCGCTGTTGTTGGTCATGTTGTTGTCGGCTTGTGCCAGCTTCAAGCTACCGTCTGCCACCGCGCTTACCAGCACCCAGCAGTCTGCTGCGGACAACGATGGCAGCAACGTGGCCGACACTGATCCGCGCTTGCCGCGCGTGGAATTGACGCCGGATATCGTGTACGGCGTGGTGGCGGGCGAGATTGCCGCTCAGCGTGGTGCCGTAGGGTCGTCGGCGTTGACGTATCTCGATCTGGCCGAGGCAAACGCGTGATCCGCGCATGGCGCAACGGGCGGCGGAACTGGGGCTGTTCTCCGGCCAGCTCAAAGTGGCGTCCGATGCGCTGGAGCTGTGGGTTGAGCTCGACCCCAGTTCCCAAACGGCGCGTGAGCAACTGTTCATCGTGCTGCTGCGCTCCGGCAAGTTGGCCGAAAGCCAGCCCTTGGTGGAAGACCTGCTCACGCGTGAACCGGAGCGGGCACGGGCCATCTTTGTCCAACTCGCGCGCCTGACCTCATTGCAAAGCGACAAGCAAGGCGCCTACCAGTTAGTCAGCCAGTTGGCCGAGCGCTATCCCGATTTGCCTGAAGCGCGCTTTGCCCTGATTGCGGTGGCGGCAGAAGTGGGGGATAACGCCACCATTCAGCACGAATTTGACCGTCTGGCCGTAATTGCGCCCAAGTGGGATCTGCCGGTGGCCCGGCAGACCGATCGCCTGCGCCACCAGAGCAATGCGCAGGCGCTCAGCTTCCTGCAGCAGGAGCTGGCGCGTATCCGCAGGCTTCGCTGGAACTGAAAATGGCCTATCCGCGCCTGTTAGTGTCGAGCCGCCAGTTCGAGCAATCGCGCATCGAGTTTGAAAAACTGCTCAAGGACAATCCGACCAATCCCGATCTGCTCTATGGCGCCGGGCTGCTCGCTTTCCAGTTCCGCGACTTTGCCGTGGCACAGCGTGATCTCGTTGCCGCGCTCAATCAGCATCACCCGGAAGCCGACTTCATCCGCTTCACTCTGGGGCAGATTGCCGAAGAGCAGGGCGATACCTCACAGGCCCTCAACTGGTACGAGATGGTAGGCGCTGGTCAGCAGTTTCTGGCCGCTCAGGCGCGAATTGCCCTGATCGACGCCGAAGCAAGCAGGATCAGGCGCTGGCGCGGCTGGCAACGCTGGGCAGCACGGAAGACGAGAAGATTCAGCTGGTGCTGTTGCAATCGCAGATTGCCCGCAGCAGCAAGCAGCACGGGCTTACGAACTGTTGCGCAAGGCCGTGCAGCAGCATCCCAAATCTCCTGATCTGTTGTATGAACGGGCGCTGGTGTCCGATTCGCTTGGCCATGCCGCCAATGCCGAACGCGATCTGCGTCTGGTGCTCAAGGCCAAACCCAATGATCCGCAGGTACTGAACGCACTGGGCTACACGCTGGCCAACCGTACCACCCGCTATCAGGAAGCCTTGGGCTACATCAATCGTGCCCTCAAGGCCGAACCGGCCAACCCGATGATTCTCGACAGCCTCGGCTGGGTGCAGTTCAAGCTCGGCCATCTGGCGGCTGCACGGCAGGCGCTGGAACAGTCCTATGCCAAACTGCCGGATGCGGAAGTTGCCGCGCATCTGGGCGAAGTGTTGTGGCAGCAAGGCCACAAGGACGAGGCGCGTCAGCTATGGGACAACGCCTTGCGCGCTCATCCGGGGCATGAGGTGTTGCTGGATACCTTGCGTCGGCATCCGCAACCATGAACTGGGGTGCGTTGTGTTTGGCCTGCTGTTGGTCAGCGGCTGTGCCAGTCATGAAACGGTGTTTCGGCCAACCTTGCAAAGCCAGTCGCAAGATGCGCCGTTTGCCGTGAGCGGCCGCTTGTCGGCCAATCTGGATGGCAAAGGCCACGTCGCCAATTTTGAATGGAGCCACCAGCCCGGCCATGACGAGCTGTCGGTCAATTCGCCGCTGGGCAATACCGTGGCGCGTGTGGTGCGCGATGTCGATGGCGTCACCTTGTTTGCCGATGGCAAATCATGGCAGGCCGACGATGTCGAAAGCCTGACGCTCCAGACGCTGGGCTGGCCGCTGCCGCTGGCGAATCTGGTGTGGTGGATTCGTGGTCTCCGCTGCGCCCGGTGTCGACTATGTCCGCGGCGAGGATGGCTCGTTGCAACAGCAAGGCTGGACCATCCGTTTCGTGGCGGATGCCAATTCCGGTTTGCCCTATCCCAAGCGGGTGGAACTGCTGCGCGACAGCCTGACCGTGCGGCTCATCACGCAGGACTGGCACTGAACAACCTTTCTGGAACAGGTGCGTCCTGTCCTGATCTGACGATTTCCCGAAACCACCATGTCTGCCACTTTTCACTCTTTCCCCGCCCCGGCCAAACTCAACCTGTTGCTGCATGTCGTCGGCAAACGGCCGGATGGTTATCACCTGCTGGAAACCGTGTTCCGCTTTATCGATCTCAACGATACCGTCGAGTTGGCGGTGCGGCCGGATGGTGTAATCGAACTGCTCAATCCAACTGACGGCGTACCGCCGGACGAGGACCTGACCGTGCGGGCCGCCAAACTGTTGCAGCAACATAGCGCCTGTCCGCTGGGTGTCTCGATTCGCCTGACCAAACGTATCCCGATGGGCGGCGGTTTGGGCGGTGGCAGTTCCGATGCCGCCACCGTGTTGCTGGCTCTCAATCATCTGTGGGGGACGGGTGTGCCACGCCAGACGCTGATGGAATTGGGGTTGCGTCTTGGTGCCGATGTGCCGGTGTTTATTTTCGGGCGCAATGCGCTGGCGACCGGCGTAGGCGAAAAACTCAATGAAATCAATTTGCAACCGGCCCTGGTACGTGGTGATTCACCCGGGCGTACACGTGCCGACAGCAAAAATTTTCCAGAATTTTTCGCAGCAGGTGTTGACAGGGCAAGGCCGCATCAGCATAATGCGAATCCTCCAAACGACGCAGCAACGACGAAACGACCTGCAGTCGGTTGTAGTGAAGATGTACCCAGCGGTAAATAAAGTACTGAGCGAGTTAAGTAAGTACGGTTTTCCGCTGATGACTGGCTCCGGGGCTTGTGTGTTTCTGGAGTGTAAGTCAAAAGACGAAGCCGACAAAGTTTATCAGGCTGTGTCGAAAGAATACGACGGATTTGTTGTAAAAGGGCTAGATAGCCATCCGTTGATCGACATGGTTTGAAAATCAGTTACTGGGGAGTCGCCAAGTGGTAAGGCACCGGATTTTGATTCCGGCATTCGTAGGTTCGATCCCTACCTCCCCAGCCAAGACTCTTCTCTCCATAAGAGGGAGCGTAAAAAGCGTGTAAGGGATACTTACACGCTTTTTCTATATCCAGCTAGGACAAATCGAATCATGGCGGCATACGACAGTTTGATGGTATTCACCGGGACCGCAAACCCGGAACTCGCTCAGAATGTAGTCAAGCATCTGGACATTTCTCTCGGCCGCGCCGATGTGAGCAAGTTCAGCGATGGTGAAATCGCCATCGAATTGCTGGAAAACGTTCGCGGTCGCGACGTGTTCATCCTGCAATCGACCTGTGCACCTACCAATGACAATCTGATGGAAATCCTGACCATGGCCGACGCGCTCAAACGTGCTTCGGCCGGTCGTATTACCGCCGCCATTCCGTATTTTGGCTACGCGCGTCAGGACCGTCGTCCGCGTTCGGCCCGTGTACCTATCTCCGCCAAGCTGGTGGCCAACATGCTGATGACCGCCGGTATCGACCGCGTGCTCACCGTAGACCTGCATGCCGACCAGATCCGGGGCTTCTTCGACAAGCCGGTGGATAACGTCTATGCCACGCCGGTGCTGCTGAAGGACATTCGTGCCCAGCGCATCGAA
This sequence comes from Paludibacterium denitrificans, assembly GCF_009707705.1. Classification (GTDB taxonomy): domain Bacteria; phylum Pseudomonadota; class Gammaproteobacteria; order Burkholderiales; family Chromobacteriaceae; genus Paludibacterium_A; species Paludibacterium_A denitrificans. The sequence continues at coordinate 1,870,701 of NZ_WLYX01000001.1, forward strand.
GACCTGATCGTCGTCAGCCCGGACGTAGGCGGTGTGGTACGTGCCCGCGCCATGGCCAAGGCGCTGAATACCGATCTGGCCATCATCGACAAGCGTCGTCCCAAAGCCAACGTGGCCGAGGTGATGAATATCATCGGTGACGTCAAGGATCGCACCTGTCTGATCGTGGATGACATGATCGACACCGCCAATACCCTGTGCAAGGCCGCTTCTGCGCTGAAAGAGCGCGGTGCCGCACGCGTACTGGCTTATGCTTCCCATGCGGTGTTCTCTGGCCGGCCATTGACCGCATTGAAAATTCCGATATCGACATGGTTGTGGTAACGGACACGATTCCGCTGACGGCCAAGGCCAAAGCTTGTCCGAAGATCCGCGTGGCTTCCATTGCTTAAGCCTGTTGGCCGAAACGCTGCGCCGTATCAACAACGAAGAGTCGGTATCTTACCTCTTCAACGAGGAACTGGTTTCGACAGGCGCCTGCCTGCCGTAACATTCGGGCCGCTGGTCGCGGCGCCCGGGTGCTTTTAATCTGACGACGGAGTATTTACATGTCTTATGAACTGATTGCTGCCAAGCGTGAAGAGTTGGGTACTGGTGCGAGCCGCCGCCTGCGTCATGCTGGCAAACTGCTTACTGTGGTTTACGGTGCCAACCAAGAAGCCGAATCCATCGTGCTGGAACACAACCCGGTGTACTACGCACTGAAAGACGAAGCTTTCCACAGCGAAATCCTGACCCCGGTTATCGACGGTCAGAAACAGCCGGTACTGCTGCGTGATTTCCAGAATCACCCGTACAAACAGCAAGTGATGCACGTTGACTTCCAACGTGTTGATCCGAACGAAAAGATCCACGTTAAGGTTCCGTTCCACTTCATCAATGCCGAAGTTTCTCCGGCTGTGAAGGATGACGGCAGCAACATCACCCACGTGATGACCGAAGTTGACGTACGTGCGCTGCCAACTAGCCTGCCGCACTTCGTTGAAGTTGATCTGTCCGCTCTGGCTACTGGCGCTACCATTCACCTGGCTGACCTGAAGCTGCCGGAAGGTGTTGAATTCACCGCTCTGGCTCGTGGCGAAAATGCTGCCGTTGTAATGGCTACTGCTGTCAAGGGCGCGGCGGCTGCCGAAGAAGCTCCGGCTGCTGAAGCTGGCGAAGCGGCTGCTGAATAAGCGTTTTATTGCCTTATCAAGCTCGCTGTGGTCCTTGCGGTCCGCGGCGGGCTTTTTTATTGGAATGCAATCATGTCCGGGATCCGTTTGGTAGTCGGGCTGGGTAATCCCGGTGCCGAATACGAAAAAACCCGTCACAATGCCGGTTTCTGGCTGGTGGATGAACTGGCGTGGAAATACAAGGCGGCCTTGCGTGCCGAGAGCAAGTTTTTTGGCGAGGCGGCGCGTGGGCAGTTGCTTAAGGCGGGGGCGATATCTGGCTGCTCAAGCCGATGACTTTCATGAACCTGTCCGGGCAGGCGGTGGCAGCACTGGCCAAGTTCTACAAGATTACGCCCGAGCAGATTCTGGTGGTGCATGACGAACTGGATCTGCCGCCGGGCACGGCGCGTTTCAAGCAAGGTGGCGGCCACGGCGGCCATAATGGCTTGAAAGATATCATCGCCAAACTGGGCGGCCCCAATTTCTGGCGCTTGCGTCTGGGTATCGGCCACCCCGGAGACCGCAGTGAAGTGGTGAACTTCGTATTGAAGAAGCCACGGGCGGAAGAGCAGACCCAGATTGACGAGGCGATTGCCAAGGCTTTGCAGGTGATGGATCAGGCGTTATCTGGCGACATGGCCAACGCCATGAAAGCGCTGCATACCGCCGCCAAATGACATCGGCTGAAGCGTATTGCTTTCGGCCAACCTTTTGCTATTCGAACATTCCTAGAGGGATGCTGACATGAGTCTCAAATGCGGTATCGTCGGGCTGCCCAACGTCGGCAAGTCCACGCTGTTCAATGCCTTGACCAAGGCTGGTATTGAAGCCGCCAACTACCCGTTCTGCACCATTGAACCCAACGTGGGGATCGTGGAAGTGCCGGATGCGAGGTTGGCCGAACTCTCCAAAATTGTTAATCCGCAACGTGTGCAGCATGCCATCGTCGAGTTTGTCGATATTGCCGGGTTGGTTGCCGGTGCGTCCAAGGGTGAAGGTCTGGGCAACAAATTCCTGGCCAACATCCGCGAAACCGATGCCATCGTCAACGTCGTGCGCTGTTTTGACGACCCGAACGTGGTGCACGTGGCTAAGGTGGACCCGATCTCCGATATCGAAGTGATCGGCACCGAACTGGCGTTGGCCGACTTGATGACCGTAGAAAAGGCCATTGCCCGCGACGTGAAGAAGGCCAAGTCTGGCGACAAGGATGCGCAGAAGCTGGTAGCACTGCTGGAAAAACTGCAGCCGCACCTGAACGAAGGCAAGCTTAGCGCGTAGCCTGGGGCTGGATGCCGACGATCAGGCGCTGCTCAAGCCGCTGTGCCTGTTGACCATCAAGCTTACCATGTATGTGGCCAACGTGGCTGAAGACGGTTTCAGCAATAACCCGCACCTAGAACGCCTGCAGGCGCTGGCCAATGCCGAAGGTGCGCCGGTCGTGGCGCTGTGTGCCGCGATCGAAAGCGAAATCGCCGATCTGGACGACGCCGACAAGACCGAGTTTCTGGCCGAAATGGGGCTGGAAGAGCCGGGCCTCAATCGCCTGATCCGCGCCGCTTACAAGCTGTTGGGCTTGCAGACGTACTTCACCATGCGGCGTCAAGGAAGTACGTGCCTGGACGATCCACGTTGGTGATACTGCCCCGCAAGCGGCGGGTGTTATCCACACCGATTTCGAGCGTGGCTTCATCCGGGCGCAGACCATTTCCTATCAGGACTTCATCACCTATGGTGGTGAAGCCAAGGCCAAGGAAGCTGGCAAGATGCGGGCAGAAGGCAAGGAGTACGTCGTGCAGGATGGCGATGTGCTGAACTTCCTGTTCAACGTCTAAGCCTGCAACCTTGCGCCGCCGTCCGGTCGCGCAAATGACAAAACCCCGCCTAGGCGGGGTTTTTTGTTATCTGCCACAGACGGCTTGAGTCTGGTGTGCGCCACGACGGTGGCGTTCTTTCAGTGCTCCGGCAGTTCGCGCTTGCTACCGTCCTGATGCAGGGCTACATAAGTGAGTATGGCCTCGGTGACTTTGACGGTGTGGGCTTCGGCCAACTGTGGCTGGTGGGTGGAGTAGACCTGCACGTCAATCGTGATGGAGGTTTTACCGGTTTTGATGATTTCGCCGTAGAAGCTGATCACATCGCCGATGGCAATCGGGTGCTTGAATTGAAACGAGTTGACGGCAACGGTGGCGACCCGTCCTTTGGCACGTTGTTGCGCCACAATGGCACCGGCGAGGTCGACTTGTGACATGACCCAGCCGCCGAATACATCGCCATGCGCGTTCAGGTCGGAGGGCATGGGGATGACGCGCAGGACCGGCTGTCGGTCGGGCAGGGTGGTAAACGCTTGTGGGTCGTGGCTGGATTGTGTGGACAGCATATTCATGATGACAAGATGTGTGGAAGTAAATACGGTGCCCCATAGTATAGCAAGTTGGTTTACCTAATCGCGGTCATCGCACAGGTCTGGAAGGCGTGTGATTAGTCTCTGGTGCTGACGGGGTTGCTCGTTGTTTCCCGACATTGCAGGTTGGCGTGGTGGCAAATGGTGGGCTGTAGATTATGGCTTCCACAATGTTTTGCCTTTATGTTAAAGTTTGTTTTGTTATTTTATCTGTTTTCTAAATTTCTAATTGGAATATAAAATGAACAAAATTGGCATCATGCTGGCCCTCTTGGGGGCATCGCTTCATGTCTACGCTGCCGATTTGCTGGATACGGTGCAGCAGCGTGGCTCGTTGAAAATTGCGCTGGAAGGCACTTATCCACCGTTCAATTTCAAGGACAAGAATCAGCAGTTGACCGGCTTTGAAGTCGAGCTGGGTAGTGCGCTGGCGCAAAAGCTGAAGGTCAAGCCGGAATTCATCACCGGCGAGTGGAGTGGTTTGTTGGCCGGTTTGCAAGGCGGCAAGTTTGATGTGGTGTTGAATCAGGTGTCGATCACCGATAAGCGCAAGACTGTTTTCGATTTTTCCCAGCCGTACACCATTTCCAGTGCACAGCTGATTGTGCGCAAGAATGAAACGCGGGCATTCCGCAGCCTGGCCGATCTGAAAGGCAAGCGCATGGGGGTGACGCAAGGCAGTAACTATGCCGAAATGGTGAAGGCCGCTGGCGGCATCGATATCAAGTTTTACCCCTCGTCTGAAGAAATCTTCCGCGATCTGTCTTTGGGACGGATTGATGCGGCGGTGAACGATAGCCTGCTGATTCCGTTTGAAATCCAGAAAGCACATTTGCCGCTGAAAGTTTGCGCGCCGGTGGGAACGACCACGGAAATGGGGATTCCGTTCAGCAAGGGCAATCCCAAGTTCAAGCAGGCGCTGGACAATGCCCTGACGGCCTTGCACAAGGATGGTACCTTCCGCAAGATCTCGGTGAAATGGTTTGGTATTGACGTGTCGCGTGCACCCGCTAAACGTTGAGCGATAGCGTAATTGTGGATGACGCCTCCACGCGAGTGGAGGCGTTACTGTTTCAGAAAGTGACTGTATGGCATGGCTTGAACTGGCGCGCGAAGCGCTTCCGGTATTGATGACAGGGGCGCTGTATACACTGATGTTTGCCGTGGTTTCCATGGTGCTGGGCCTGACGCTGGGGTTCGTGGTGGCGTTGATACGTTTTGCCGCCGTGCCGCTGTTGGCGCCGCTGGTCAGTGTGTATGTCAGCCTGATGCGAGGCACGCCGCTGCTGGTGCAGATTTTTGTCATTTACTATGGCTTGCCCAGCGTAGGCATCGAATTCCAGCCCATTACGGCTGGCATCCCGGCCCTGACACTGAATGTGGCTGCCTATTTGTCGGAAAGCATGCGCGGCGCGCTCAATGGCGTCGATCGCGGACAGTGGGATGCGGCGCTGTCGCTGGGGTTGACCCGGTGGCAGTCAGTGCAGTGCGTGATTGCGCCGCAAGCGCTGCGTCTGGCCGTGCCCAGCCGGCCAATAGCCTGATTTCGTTGATCAAGGACACCTCGCTGGTGTCGATCATCACGGTTTCCGAGCTGATGATGGTAACCAAGGATCTGATTGCGCAAACCTTCCAGCCCTTGCCGCTGTACCTGTTGGCGGCCGCGATATACTGGGCATTGAGTGCAGCATTTGAACAGGTGCAGCAACGCGTGGAACGACATTTTGCCCGGGCGCTGCAGCACTGATAATGAGATAAATACAATGAAATTTGCCACCAAGACCATTCACGCTTACTATGACAGCCACGAGCATAATCGCGCGGTGATGCCGCCGATCTATCAGACCTCGGTGTTCGAGTTTGATCATGTCGGTGAAGACATGCAGTTTGCCTATGCCCGCAGTGGCACGCCAACTCGGGTGGCACTGGAGAACTGTCTGGCCAGCCCTGGAAAATGCAACGCATGGTTTGGCGTTTTCCAGTGGCATGGCGGCCATTGATGCCGTCTTGCGTGCCACACTCAAGCCGGGTGACGAAGTGATCGCCGTGGCTGATCTGTATGGCGGAGCCTATCGCCTGCTGACCAAGGTGATGCAGCCCTGCCGGCATTACTGTCACCTTTATCGATCTGACCGACCCGCACAGGTTGGCTGAACACCTGAGCGAGCGTACGCGCCTGTTGTGGCTGGAATCGCCAACCAACCCGCTGCTGGGGCTGGTGGATATTGCCGCGCTGTCCGCGCTGGCACATCAGCATGGCGTCAAGGTGGCGGTGGACAACACCTTTGCCACGCCGTATCTGCAAACACCGCTCGATCTGGGCGCAGATATCGTGGTGCATTCCGCCACGAAATACCTTGGCGGTCATTCCGATGTGTTGCTGGGGCTGGTGGCCGTGTCGGACGATGAACTCTTCAAGGCCATCAAGTTTATCCAGAATTCCGCCGGTGCCGTGCCGGGGCCACAAGATTGTTTCCTGACGTTACGCGGTATCAAGACGCTGCACCTGCGCATGGAACGTCACTGCGACAATGCCGAAAAAGTTGCCGCGTTTCTGGCTGCTCATCCACAGGTGGAAAAAGTCTTCTTCCCCGGCTTGCCGGAACATCCCGGCCATGACGTCGCCCGGCGCCAGATGCGCCGCTTTGGTGGCATCGTGTCGATCTGGCTGAAGGACAATACCCGTGCGGCGGCCGACCGTTTCGCCAGCCGGTTGCAGCTGTTTGCGCTGGCCGAATCGCTGGGCGGCGTGGAGTCGCTGATCAACCACAGCTACACCATGTCACATGGCAGCATGCCGCCTAAAGAAAAGGCCCGCTTGGGGATTCGTGAAGGTGGTTTGCGCTTGTCGGTTGGGGTGGAAGACATCGACGACATCCTGGCCGATCTGGCACAAGCACTGCAGGCGTGATGCCGTCGCTACCGATATCTTTTCAGAGGGGCGTAATCCGGCGATAATTATCCGACTAAATTAGTAAGGTAATTATCATGGCGGCCCCGGCTGAAGAGAAATTCACCACCGAACGCATCATCGCGTGGCATCGTTGGCATGACAAGCTGCTGAGTTTCCGGCTGACCCGGCCAGAAGGTTATCGCTTCACGCCCGGCCAGTTCGCTCGCTTAGGCTTGCCGCTGGGCAACGGTGGCTTTGTCTGGCGTGCTTATTCCATGGTTTCGGCCAACTGGGATGAACATCTGGAGTTCTATTCCATCGTCGTCCCGGACGGCTTGTTTACCTCGCGTCTGGCACTGCTGGGTGTCGGCAGCGAAGTGCTGCTGGACAAGCACGCCAATGGTTTCTTCACCGTGGATCGTTTGCCGGATGGCAAGGACCTATGGCTGCTGGCGACCGGCACCGGGCTGGCGCCGTATCTGTCCATCTTGCAAGACCCTGACGTATGGCAGCGCTTTGGCCATATCGTCTTGGTGCACGGCGTGCGCCAGCGCGATGATCTGACCTATCAAAATGAAATCCGTGCATTGACCACCCATGAATTGTGGGCTGAGCACGGACACAAATTACGCTACCTGCCGGTGGTGACGCGCGATGCGCCCGATGGCGTACTGAACCAGCGCCTGCCAGCGCTGCTGGCCAATGGCGAACTGGCGCGTTCGGCCAACCTGCTTTTGTCGCCAGCGTCATCGCGCTTCATGATCTGCGGCAACCCCGCCATGGTAGAGGCAACACACCGCCAATTGATGTCCATGGGCTATCAGTTAAGCCGCCTGCGCGCCCCCGGCCAGATTGTGTTGGAGAACGGCTGGTAGCTCGCTTAGCGGCGCAATGCTGCTTTGATCTGCGCAATCTTCTCGCGACTTTCACCATCCTGCGTGAGGCGTTGCCATGATTCCAGCAACAGTGCCAGTAGCACGGACGCAAACAGGCCACCTGCCGTGCTCAAGGCGATGATCAGATTGCGTTTGGGCTTGACCGGTAAGGTCGGTTGGCTGGCAGGAATCGCTGATAACTCAATACTTGCTTGATCGCGCAGCAAAGGCAGTTGTTCTGCAATTTTCTGCTCCAAGGACTGCAGCGTCATCCATTTCTGCAGGACTGCGGTTTGTGCTGTATTAGCGGGATAAGCCATTTTCTTGCCAACCAGCGTGTCCAGCGTATTTTTCAGACTAGTGGTATCGATTTGATTGACTTTCACTGTGGTGTTGCTGGTATTGCTGAAGGCATAACGTAGCAAAGTCAGTTCTGCCTGCATATCTGCCAAGGCTTTGGCATCTGGCCAACGTTCTGTTGCAGTCTCGACCGAAATAGCCTCTTTCAGTTGTTTCTCTAGTTGTTGGATATCGGCGTGGTTACGTTTTTTTAGTAGCGTCAGTAGCTGATACTGGTTGGCCGATGGGGTCACGCCGCTAATCAGGTTGGCTTGCCTAACGGCTTCCGTGGCTGAATTAGCTGTTTGCTTGGCCAGCGCCGGGTCGCTCGATTGGACTTTGATGGCAATCTGCCCGGTTTTATTGTCCATTGCGACCTCAACACCACAATGTTTTTCTTTGGACTGGCAAGCCGGTAGCGTAGTCAGCAGATCGGCCGAGGTACTTTGAGCCAGCGTCAGCATTGCATTGTTAGGTGCAGACATCGCCAACACCGCACTGGCTTCATATTGCTTTGGCAGCAAATAGGACACACCGGCAGACACTAAAAAAGCGCTGGCCGTGATGCCGATCAGCAGGCGTTTATGCTTGGCCAGTGCCAGCAAAATATCCAGGAGCGAAATTTCGTCTTCTTCTATTGATGAAGATGGATGCATGCGTGGCGTATCGGGAGTCATGGCAAAATGTGGTTTATGCAAAGTGGGAAAAGAATTCTAGCATTGAGTGTCCTAGTGAGCAGAAACAAAAACAGCCGCCAAGAGTATGACGGCTGTCCTATCGTTTCCATGCTTCAGACGGTTATTTGACGCAATCCACGCAATACACTTTCTTGCCGTCTTTTTCCACGGCCACCAAACCATGTACATCGGTTTCAAAGCCCGGTAGCTCGCGGTTGAAGTCCTGAGCAAAGCGCAGGTAATCGACAATCGTACGGTTGAAGCGTTCGCCCGGAATCAGCAGAGGGATGCCCGGCGGGTACGGGGTCAGCAGTACCGAGGTGATGCGGCCTTCCAGCTCGTCTACCGGTACGCGCTCGATCTCGCGGTGCGCCATCTTGGCAAAGGCATCGGCCGGACGGATGGCAGGTTCCATTTCCGAGAGGTAGATCTCGGTGGTCAGTCGCGCGATGTCGTGCTTGGTGTACAGCTGGTGAATGCGCTGGCACAGCTCCTGCAGGCCGACACGCTCATACTGCGGGTACTTGGCGACAAAGTCCGGCATGGCACGCCACAGCGGCTGGTTCTTGTCGAAGTCGTCCTTGAACTGTTGCAGCAGCGAAATCAGCGTGTTCCAGCGGCCCTTGGTGATGCCGATGGTGAACATGATGAAGAAGCTGTACAGCCCGGTCTTTTCCACTACCACGCCGTGTTCGGTCAGGTATTTGGTCACGATGGCCGCCGGGATACCCATTTCCGGAAGCTGCCATCCAGATCCAGCCCCGGTGTCAGGATGGTGGCCTTGATCGGATCGAGCATGTTGAAGCCGTCTTCGATCCCGGCAAAACCGTGCCGGTATCGTCCGGCTTGAGCATCCAGTCTTCCGGATCGCAAATGCCATCGTCCGACAGTTCGTCCGGGCCCCAGACCGGAACCACCAGTCGTGGCCGTATTCTTCGTCCACCTTGCGCATGGCGCGGCGGAAATCCAGTGCTTCCACCAGCGATTCTTCCACCAGTGCCGGCCACCGGGCTGTTCCATCATGGCCGCCGCCACGTCGCAGCTAGCGATAATGGAATATTGCGGGCTGGTGGAGGTGTGCATCAGATAGGCTTCGTTGAACCAGGCGGTATCCAGCTGACGGTTTTGCGGGTCCTGTACCAGAATCTGCGAAGCCTGGCTGATACCGGCCAGCAGCTTGTGGGTGGACTGAGTGGAGAAGATCAGGCTGTCCTTGCAGCGCGGACGGCCTTCGCCAATGGCATGGAAGTCGCCATAGAAGTCGTGGAAGCTGGCGTGCGGCAGCCAGGGCTTCGTCAAAGTGCAGCGTGTCCACTTCCCCATCCAGCAGCCCCTTGATCTCTTCCACGTTGTACAGGATGCCGTCGTAGGTGGACTGGGTAATGGTGAGGATGCGCGGCTTGAGCTGGGGATTCTTTTCCAGCGCTTCGCGGGCAAAGGGGTTGGCCAGAATCTTTTTCTTGATGTTTTCCAGCTGGAATTCCGACTTGGGAATCGGGCCGATGATGCCGTAGTGGTTGCGTGTCGGCATCAGGAATACAGGAATGGCACCTGTCATCATGATGGCGTGCAGGTTGGACTTGTGGCAGTTGCGATCTACCAGCACGATGTCGTTAGCCGGCCACACAGCTGTGCCAGACGATCTTGTTGGACGTCGACGTGCCGTTGGTGACGAAGAACAGGTGGTCGGCATTGAAGATGCGCGCGGCGTTGCGTTCCGAGGCGGCAATCGGACCGGTGTGGTCCAAAAGCTGGCCCAGTTCGTCCACCGCATTGCAGACATCGGCGCGCAGCATGTTTTCACCAAAGAACTGGTGGAACATCTGGCCCACCGGGCTCTTCAGGAAGGCGACGCCACCGGAGTGGCCGGGGCAGTGCCAGGAATACGAACCGTCGTTGGCGTAGTTGACCAACGCACGGAAGAACGGCGGTGCCAGCGTGTCCAGATAGCTCTTGGCTTCACGAATGATATGGCGTGCCACAAATTCCGGCGTGTCTTCGTGCATGTGAATGAAACCATGCAGCTCACGCAGGATGTCATTCGGAATATGTCGTGCGGTGCGAGTTTCGCCATAGAGATAGACCGGAATATCCGGGTTGCGCTACGAATTTCCGCAACAAAACTGTACAAATCGCCCAGCGCCGCTTCGGCCGAGTCTTCCGTCTGGAATTCCTCGTCGTCAATCGACAGGATAAAGAAGCGGCGCGACTTTGCTGTTGGGCAAATGAGGTCAGATCACCGTAACTGGTGTAGCCGATGATGCCCATGCCTTCGGCTTCGATGGCTTCCGCCAGTTCGCGAATACCCGAACCGCTGGTGTTTTCCGAACGGAAGTCTTCATCGATGATGACGATGGGAAAATGAAAACGCATACCTGAGTCCTTAGTCTGTCAAAACTCGGACACCTCAGGCAGTGTAGGCCGTATGGCTGAACTATGGGCGTACCCTCGGCCGTACCGTCCAAACAAACGGTACAGGCCTTGACGGGCCGGGCACCTGTAACGCCGGGATTGGCCTGCAATGTCTGCAGTGTCACTCGGTGCGCGTTGGGGCACAGGTCTGTACGCACGGACTGCGCCGGTTGCTGCCGACTATCTGCCGTCGCCCGGAGGCTGGCCTTGAAGCGCGGTTAAAACAGGGGCGCTTTGCGCCGCGGTCCGCACCGGGCGAGGGCGTAATTGCGCCTCACCTTCACGTCAGCTTCTACCGGAGAACTACCCAAGAAAGCGCGCATTGTAGCGGATAACGGCGCTTAGTGTGGCATAGCAATGTTTCAGTCTGAAATTGCGCCACTTTTTTGCCCGGCTGTGAGCCATGGTGTCAGCCCCTGTGTGCTCGAGGCCTGCACCGGCAGTGGGATAAGCTACTGTTTTTCAGGAGGGTTCGTCGGATGGCGGTTTGCTCGCCACCTCTGCGCCAGAATTGGGCATGGACTGTTGTTTTTTGCGCATTCTGGTGCGGTACAGGCCCAAGGCTTTGATGGCAACCGCCCCTCCCGAGACGCAGAGGATAAACGCCAGCGGCCCAGCTACCAGATACGGGAACGCTACGCTGAGGGCCGCCAGTCCCAGCAGCACCAGTCCAATGGTGAGAAAGGCGGCGGCCTCGCTGGCATCCACGGTGCGCGTGCCACGTACCACGGCGCCCAGTGCATCGCTGATACGTGCCGCTTGGCGGGCGGCGGCGCTGGCTCCGCTCAGTGCTGCCGCGTGGGCTGCCGAGCGGCTAAGGCGGCGAGTTGGCCGTGGCCGTTGCTGGCGCAACGTGGGGCGTTGATCCTGTCCGGCCAGAACCACCTCGGTGGCATGGGTCAGATCGTCCAGAAACTTTTCGGCCAACTGTCCGGCAAGGGCTTCGTCTTCAATCGCCAGATCAATCTCGCGGTTGGTCAGCCAACTGGACAGGTTGAGGTTGGTGGAGCCGATGCGTGCCCAGCGCCCATCCGCCACCGCTGTTTTGGCATGGATCATCGGGCCGTTCCACTCGAACACACGCACGCCAGCGTCCAGCAACGGGCGATAGAGTGTCCGCGACAAGGTGGCGACCCAATGATTGTTACTGGAGCCCGGCACCAGCAGGCGCACATCCACACCATCGCGTGCCGCCTGTTTCAGTGCCGATAGATACATGCCGGTGCCGACAAAATACGCATCGGTCAGCCAGAGCGTCTTGCGGGCAAAGCTCGCAATCAGCAAGTCCAGCCGCATCATCTGGGCCGTGGAAGGCGTCGTGGCAATCAGGCGCGCGGCCACCTTGCCCTGTGTGGGGGAGGGCTGATCCCATTGCAGCCAGTGTTCGGCCAACCCGGGACCTGTGCTGGCCCAACTGTCGGCAAAGGCCGCCACCGCCTCGCGAACCAGCGGGCCGGTCAGCTGCAAGCCGGTATCGCGCCGTGGCGGGATGCCGTGTTGTGGATCGCCTTGCCAGAGCGTGCTGATGCAGAGGCCAGACACAAAAGCCGTTTGCCGGTCTACCACGATCAGTTTGCGGTGATTGCGCCCCAGCAGACTGAGGCCACCAGTGAGTCTGGGCGGATTGTAGGCGCGCACTTCCACGCCCGCTGCCAGCAGCGGTTTGAAAAAGCCGCGTAAATGTTCACGCCAGCTGCCCAGCCAGTCATATAGCAGGCAGACCTGAACCCCCGCGCGCGCCTTGTCCATCAAGAGCTGGCAGATACGTTGACCGAACGCATCGTTGGCCACGATATACATCTCGATGAACACCGATTCGCGGCAGTCGGCGATGGCTTGTTCCCGGTGCAGGAAAGTTCTCGCTGCTGTCAAACAACAGGGTGATCTGGTTGCCGCCGACCAACGGCGCCCCCGCTGAGCGGGAAAAGGCCTGATCGGCTAATTGCCGGACAAAATCCAGCGAACTGGCGGTGTCTGTTGCATCAAACATCATGAAGATAATCGGATTTTGTCAAACAAAATTCAAAAATCGGAAATCTCAGGATTTTTGCCTGAGGCCATTTGCACCACATCACGTCGTTTTTTTGAATTTAAATGTCACAAAAATGGAAAATTTTTGTCTTTTTTGCACGGGTTACCCCGGATTTTTTACTGCAAAATCGCCATTAACCGCATGATTTATATGGGATACCGTGCCGCGCAAATACGGGTTGCGGGTCAAGGTACTTGCCCTTACAATCGAAACATTTCGTTTCACATTATAAGCAGGACAAAGATATGGACAGACAGCGCTGGTTACAGGGTACCCTGTACCGCCCGGATTTTGAGCAGGACAGCTGCGGTTTCGGTCTGATCGCCCAGCTGGACGACAAACCCAGCCACTGGCTGGTGAAGACCGCCATTTCATCGCTGGCCAAATTGACCCACCGTGGTGCCGTGGCTGCTGATGGCAAGTCCGGTGACGGCTGTGGTCTGCTGTTCCGCAAGCCTGACGGCTTTTTGCGTGAAGTGGCACACGAAGCCAATATCCCGCTCAAGGCCGTGTACGCGGCCGGTCTGGTGTTCCACCATCCGGAAGAGCAAGTCGGTCAACGCAGCCTGCGCCGTCTGAAAGAATACCGGAAGCGCAAGATCTGGAAGTTGCCGGTTTCCGTCAGGTGCCGGTTGATCTGGCGGCCTGCGGCGAACAAGCCATGGCCACGCTTCCCAGTATCGTCCGGGTCTTTGTCAACTGTCCATTCGGCATGGACGAGCTGACCTTCCAGCGCCGTCTGTACATGGGCCGTCGCCAGGCAGAAAAAGCCAACAAGGCGGATGACCCGTATTTCTACCTGCCGACGCTGTCGCCGCACACCCTGTCGTACAAGGGTCTGGTGACGCCGGATAACCTGCCCAAGTTCTTCCGGACCTGAACGACCCGCGTTTCGAATCCAGCCTGGCCGTATTCCACCAGCGTTTCTCCACCAACACCGGCCGCAGTGGAAGCTGGCTCAGCCGTTCCGCTTCCTTGCCCATAACGGTGAAATCAATACCGTGCAGGGTAACCGCAACTGGGCGCGGGCACGTGAGCGCATCATGGAATCGGCACATCTGGACATGGAAGCCGTACGCCCGATCGTGCAGACCGACGGTTCCGACTCCATGAGCCCTGGACAACATGCTGGAAGGCCTGCTGATGGGCGGCATTCCGCTGTTCCGCGCCTTGCGCCTGCTGGTGCCGCTTACCGGCAGAATGTGGATTCCACCGACAAGGATCTGCGCGCCTTCTACGAATTCAACTCCATGCACATGGAGCCGTGGGACGGCCCGGCCGGTATCGTGTTGACCGATGGCCGCTACGCCGCCTGCATGCTGGACCGCAACGGCCTGCGTCCGGCCCGTTGGGTGCTGACCAACGACAACATCCTGACCATCGCTTCCGAAGTGGGCGTGTGGGACTACAAACCGGAAAACGTGGTCAAGAAGGGCCGCGTCAAACCGGGCCAGCTGTTTGCTGCCGACCGGCTACTGGCGAACTGTTGATGCCGGAAGAAATCGACGCGCAACTGAAGTCCGCCAAGCCGTATCGCCAGTGGATCAAGGATTCGGCCAACCGCCCGGAATTCTCCAGCGAAGATGATTGTAGCTTGGTGCCGGTACCGTCTGACGAGCTGCTCCGCTTGCAAAAGCTGTTCAATTTCAGCTTTGAAGAGCGTGACCAGATCCTGCGCGTTTTGGCTCAGGATGGGCAGGAAGCCGTCGGTTCCATGGGCGATGACACGCCGATGGCCGTGCTGTCGCAAAAAGTGCGTTCGCCTTTCGATTACCTGCGCCAGCAGTTCGCTCAGGTGACCAACCCACCGATCGACCCGATCCGCGAAGCCGTGGTGATGTCGCTGAACTCGGTCTTTGGCCCGGAACGCAACATGTTCGACGAAACCGCCGAACACGCCAAACGCCCGGAAGTGCGCTCGCCGGTGCTGTCGCACGAGAAGTTCACCAACGTTACCACGCGCTCGGAACCGTATCTCAAGTCCACCACGTTTGACCTGTGCTACGACCCATCGGAATTGTCCCTGAAAGACGCCATCCTGCGCCTGACCCGCCACGTAATCGAGGCGGTGGAAGAGGGCACGGTGATCGTGGTGCTGTCGGACCGCAACATCTGTGAAAACCGCTTGCCGATTCATGCGCTGCTGGCTACCGGTGCGGTACACCATGCACTGATCGACTCTGGCCTGCGCTGCAAGACCAATATCCTGGTAGCCACCGGTACGGTACGCGATCCGCACCAGATGGCCTGTCTGATCGGCTATGGTGCCACCGCGGTTTATCCGTATCTGGCCTACCAAAGCATCATCGAACTGGTTAATTCCGGTGAAGTTCAGCTCAAGCTCAACGAAGCGCTGCAGCACTACCGCAAGGGCATCAACAAGGGCTTGCTGAAAGTGTTGTCCAAGATGGGTATTTCCACCATCGCTTCCTACCGTGGCGCGCAGCTGTTTGAAGCCATCGGTGTGCATGAAGACGTGGTGGAACTGTGCCTGAAGGGCACGGTGTCGCGGATTTCCGGTGCCAGCTTCGACGACTTCGAAGACGATCAGAAGAAACTTGCCCGCTACGCCTTCAACCCGATGCGCCCGATCACCCGGTGGTGGTCTGCTCAAATACGTGCACGGCGAGGAATACCACGCGTACAACCCGGACGTGGTGATGCTGCTGCAAAAAGCAGTGCAGAACGACGACTTCAAGTCTTACCAACAATACGCCGATCTGGTGAACAACCGTCCGGTGGCGATGTTCCGCGATCTGATGAAGCTGAAGTTGGCCGAAAACCCGATTCCGCTGGAAGAAGTGGAACCGCTGGAGGCCATTCTCAAACGCTTCGACTCCGCCGGGATGTCGCTGGGTGCGTTGAGCCCTGAGGCGCACGAAGCCTTGGCGACCGCGATGAACCGTCTGGGCGGCCGCTCCAACTCTGGTGAAGGTGGTGAAGATCCGGTGCGTTATGGCACCGAGAAAATGTCCAAGATCAAGCAGGTGGCTTCTGGCCGCTTTGGCGTGACCCCGCATTATCTGGTCAATGCCGAAGTGCTGCAGATCAAGGTAGCCCAAGGCGCTAAGCCGGGTGAAGGTGGTCAGTTGCCGGGCCACAAAGTTTCTGGCCTGATCGCGCGTTTGCGTCACGCCAAGGAAGGCGTCAGCCTGATCTCGCCGCCGCCGCACCACGATATCTACTCGATCGAAGACTTGGCCCAGCTGATTTTTGACCTGAAACAGGTCAATCCGCAGGCGCTGGTGTCGGTCAAGCTGGTAGCTGAACCGGGTGTGGGTACCGTGGCCGCCGGTGTGGCCAAAGCCTATGCCGATCTGATCACCATTTCCGGTTACGACGGTGGTACCGGTGCGTCCCCACTCACCTCGGTGAAATATGCCGGTACGCCGTGGGAACTGGGCCTGTCGGAAGCACAACAGGTGCTGCGTGCCAACGGTCTGCGTGGCCGCGTACGGGTACAGACCGATGGCGGTTTGAAGACTGGTCTGGACGTGATCAAGGCGGCGATTCTGGGCGCCGAGTCGTTTGGTTTCGGTACCGGCCCGATGGTGGCGCTGGGTTGCAAATACCTGCGTATCTGCCACCTCAACAACTGTGCCACCGGTGTTGCCACTCAGGAAATCAAGCTGCGTTCCAAGTACTTCTTGGGTCTGCCGGAAATGGTGATGAACTACTTCCTGTTCATCGCCCGCGAAACCCGCGAATGGATGGCCCGCTTGGGCGTGCGTTCGATGGAAGAGCTGATCGGCCGCATGGACCTGATGGAACTGCTGGAAGGCGAAACCAGCAAGCAGAAGAAACTGGACCTCAAGCCGTTGCTGAATCTGGGCGACGTACCGGCCAGCGAACCGCGCTTCTGCCTGACCGACTCCAACCCGTCGTTCGACAAAGGCGAGTTGGCCGAACAGATGCTGCAAGATGCGCTGCCAGCCATTCAGCACAAGCAGATGCTGGAGCTGTCTTACAACATCGAAAACATTCACCGCTCGATCGGTGCACGGCTGTCCGGTGAAATTGCCCGGGTACACGGTGCCGAAGGCCTGCCGTTTGGCTGCCTCAAGGTCAAATTCAAGGGCTCGGCCGGTCAGAGCTTCGGTGTGTGGAACGCCTCTGGCCTGCATCTGGAACTGGAAGGCGATGCCAATGACTACGTCGGCAAGGGCATGGCTGGTGGCCGCGTAACCATCTATCCGCCGAAGGATGCCGGTTACGACAAGAGCGACTCCATCATCATCGGTAACACCTGCTTGTATGGTGCCACGGGAGGTCAGCTGTTTGCCGCTGGTAGCGCGGGCGAGCGCTTCGGGGTGCGTAACTCCGGTGCTCTGGCTGTGATCGAAGGTGCTGGTGACCACTGCTGCGAATACATGACCGGCGGTACCGTGATCGTGCTGGGTGAAACCGGCTACAACTTCGGTGCTTAAGCATGACGGGCGGTTTTGCCTTTGTCTACGATCCGAAAGAGCGCTTTGCCTACCGTTATAACAATGAGCTGATCGACATTCATCTCATCAATAACGAGTCGATGGGCATGTACCGCGCCTTCCTGCTGGAAAAGATCGCCAAGCACGCTGAACTGACCGGTTCGGAAACCGCGCGCGCCATGCTGGAAAACTTCGAGGACTACGTGGACTACTTCTGGCTGGTTAAGCCGAAGGCCGCCACGCTCGATAGCCTCTTGAAGGATTGACCATGGGCGGGGGCTTCCCTCGCCTGTCTCAATGGAAACAACACGGGATAACGGCCAACCCCCGCTATCCCTGCAAGACAGGAAACGATCATGGGTGACGTATTCCAGTTCATGAAACTGCCCCGCAACCCGGCGAAAAAACCGACGCCATGGTGCGCAAGGTGCAGTTCAAGGAAATTTATCAGCCGCTACAGGGCAGCGAAGCAGCCGATCAGGCCGACCGTTGTCTGTCCTGTGGTAACCCGTACTGCGAATGGGAATGTCCGGTACACAACTACATCCCTAACTGGCTCAAGCTGGTGCATGAAGGCCACCTGTTTGAAGCGGCGGAGATGTCGCACAAGACCAACAGCCTGCCGGAAATCTGCGGCCGTGTCTGCCCGCAAGACCGTCTGTGCGAAGGTGCCTGTACCCTCAATCAGGGCGGCTTTGGCGCCGTTACCATCGGTAGTATCGAGAAATACATCACCGACGAAGCCTACAAGGCTGGCTGGCGTCCGGACATGTCCAAAGTTGTTTGGACCGACAAGAAAGTTGCCGTCATCGGCGCCGGTCCTGCTGGCCTTGCCTGTGCCGACATCCTGGTTCGCAACGGCGTCAAGCCAACGGTGTATGACCGCTATGAAGAAATCGGTGGTCTGCTGACTTTTGGCATTCCGGAATTCAAACTGGAAAAAACCGTGGTGCAACGCCGTCGCGCCATCATGGAAGAAATGGGCGTCACCTTCCAGCTGAATACCGAAATCGGTAAAGACATCCAGATCGAAGAACTGCTGCAGCAGTACGATGCCGTATTCATGGGCATGGGTGCCTACAAGTACATGAAGGGTGGTTTCGAAGGCGAAAACCTGCCGGGCGTACTGGAAGCGCTGCCGTTCCTGATCAACAACGTGCGTCAATGCATGGATACGCTGCTAAGCTGGTGATGCGGCCATCTCCATGAAAGACAAGCGCGTAGTGGTGCTGGGTGGTGGTGACACGGCGATGGACTGTAACCGCACTTCCATCCGCCAAGGTGCCAGCCGAGTGATCTGTGCCTATCGTCGCGATGAAGCCAACATGCCCGGCTCCAAGCGCGAAGTGACCAACGCCAAGGAAGAAGGCGTGGAGTTCCTGTGGAATCGCCAGCCGATGGGCATTGAACAGCTACCTAACGGTGCACTCGGCCTCAAGTTGGCCGAAACCCGTCTGGGTGAGCCGGATGCCAAAGGCCGCCGCAGCGCTGAAGTGATTCCGGGTAGTGAGCAAGTGATCGAGTGCGATCACGTTATCATCGCCTTTGGTTTCCGGGTTGAAGCCGCTGATTGGTTTGAGCGCCAAAATATTGCCTCCGACGAACGAGGTCGTACTATTGCCCCGGCTCGTGCACTCTACAAACACCAAACCAGCAACCCGAAAGTGTTTGCTGGCGGTGATCAAGTCCGCGGAGCGGATCTGGTTGTACGTGCGGTGTATGAAGGACGCCAGGCGGCGGAAGGTATCTTGGGGTATCTGAAGGTTTGGTAAACTAAAAAATTATCTTGCCTGATAAAAAAACCCGCCTTTAGGTGGGTTTTTTTATGGCTATGTCCCAATTACGAGTTGGTAACTAAGCTGAAGCAAGTACGAAGCGCTCGATGTAATCGAACACATTGGATCGTGCTTCTTCCCGGCGCGATAGACCTTCCGTGCCGGGGGCATACCCGGACACCCTCTTGGATCTAGGCATCAAGTGCGTCCGTATCTATCTTTCAGACGCACGATATCGTCCTCACCCAGATAGGCACCGGATTGCACCTCAATTAACTCCAGCGGAATCTTTCCGGGATTCTCCAGAGAATGCACTTCACCAACAGGAATGTATATCGATTGATTTTCTGTCAGCAGAAGATCTTCCTTACCATGCAAAACTTTTGCCGTACCAGAAACAACAATCCAGTGTTCAGCACGATGATGGTGCATCTGAACAGACAAGCGTGCGCCCGGATTGACCGTAATCCGTTTTACCTGATAGCGCTTTCCAGCATCTACTCTGTGATAGCTGCCCCAAGGGCGATATACCCTGCAGTGCTGTTCGGCCTCTCTTCTGGCACTAAGCTTCAAGACTTCAACAATATTTTTGACATTTTGGCTTTGCCCTCGGCGAGTTACCAGCACAGCATCTTCGGTATTCACAACGATAAGGTCGTCGACACCATGCACGGCGAGGAGACGGCCTTCATTGCTATACAAGTAGCAGTTATGGCTGGCTTCGCTGATAACATCTCCATGAAGTACATTTCCAGCTGCATCATGTTTCGAAACTTCCCATAAAGCATCCCAAGAACCGACATCACTCCAGCCAGCTTGCAGGGGTAAAACAACGGCGTTGGCAGTCTTCTCCATCACCGCATGGTCTATCGATTCGGTGCGGCAAGCCGTAAATGCCTCCGCATCCAGTCGCAAGAAATCGTGATCAACCGTCGCCGATTCCATGGCCAGCTTGCTGGCTAGAAGAATATCTGGTGCATGGGTAGCAAGTTCAGCTAATACAGCAGAAGCCTTAAATAAGAACATCCCGCTATTCCAAAGATAAGAACCAGAATTCACATATTGCTGAGCGAGCGCTAGATTAGGCTTTTCAACAAAGCGGTTAATCAACATGCCCACAGCAGTTCTATCAACAGGTCTGCCCAGTTCAATATAGCCATAGCCTGTTTCCGGGTGAGTAGGAACAATCCCGAAAGTAACTAACGCACCGTTCGATGCGAGATCGCGAGCCTGAGTGATTGCATTTTGGAAAGCTGCTATATCCTGAATGACATGATCTGCAGCTAGAACTAGCAATAGCGGATCATCCTCTTTCTGCAAAGCAGCCAGAGCCGCAACTGCAACTGCAGGCGCAGTATTTCGGCCTGCAGGTTCCAAGATGATGGCCGAGGGGGCGATCTTAATCTCCCGCAGTTGCTCCGCTACAATAAATCGATGTTCTTCATTGCACACCACAGTAGGGCTATCTAAGTCAGGAATACCCACCATACGCTGCAAAGTACTCTGCAGCATGGTCTCTTTATTACAAAGACTCAGGAACTGTTTGGGAAACATGCCGCGAGAAAGTGGCCAAAGGCGACTGCCAGAACCACCAGATAAAATTATTGGGATCATAATTAGATGAAATCAGAAGAGTTGATAAATTCTACTAATGATTTTAGATTTTGTTGTACTGGCTGTCCTGCTCCCCGTAGGCCACTACTTCAGACGACAACTAATCTCTGGGGAGGGCTGAAGGAGCGGGCTGTGCCCTCTCCCCGATTCTATTCTGCACCCATGGCTGCGATCTAATCAACTTCAGCGCAGACCATATGACCAATCAAAATGTGGCATTCTTGGGTGCGAGGGGTGTGGTGACTAGGAACACGAATAACGTGATCAACCTTATCCTTAAGCTCTCCGCCCCAAGCCACACAGTGAAATTGATGTCACCTGCAGATCCTTGCAGGCTTCAAAATCACGTAGCATATTTGGGGATTTGCCTGACGTGGTGATACCTACAAACACGTCGCCCGGACGAGTTTGTGCTTGCAATTGGCGAAGGAATAATTTTGCATAACCGTAACCATTGCCAATAGCCGTAATCATAGAAGTCTCTGTAGAAAGTAATAGTGCAGGCAATCCTGGTCGATAAAATTCAAAGCGACTAGCGAACTCGGCAGCCAGATGCTGTGCATCACAGCTGTACTACCACCATTTTCTGCGAAAATTGCGCTGTTGCCACATCTAACGGCATGAACAATAATATTTTTATATCGGAAATATTATAAAAATGTGTTTCGTCTAGAAAAAATTCCTGCTTTACGCTAATGGATTTGTAAATTACTTCTTCTAAACGTTGAATAAGCAGCACGAACATCCGTTTTTTTAATTAATATATTTTATGATTTTACTGTTTTTTCGAATTAAAATATTTAATATCTTCATTGCAAGTCAAAGGTGGTAACTTCCTGGTTCGCCGGAGGTAAATATGAATCGAAATAGGCTTGAGGAGTGCCAGCGCAAATGTTGCAAACTCCGTCCGGTTGCGCGGCGTGCATCATGAGTGATACATACTTCTGGTACAATAACTATTGGGCGATTATTTAAGTTGAAGCGACGGCAAATGTCTGTGTCTTCCGGTACATAAAGAAACGTGTGTCAAATCCGCCAATGTTTCTGAAGTCTGAAGATCTGAAGAGCAGAAACATTCCAGCAGCCCAGTCAATTTTAATATGCTGTCCATCTTGTAATTCGTAGTCTGGCTCTAATCGATGTCCTCTAATTTTAGAGATGACTCTTTTGAATATCCGGCTTACTGTTGGATAGTGTCTGGCGCTGTCTTCTGTATTCCCATTTACTCCTAAGACTCTAGGGGCAACTACGCCAGCCCCGGTAGCCTTGTGAGCAGTAATCAACGAAGAAAATACATGTGGGTTACAGCGTACATCAGGATTTAGTACTACAAACCAGTCACGATTTGTATACAAATTGGCCATGTTGTGGTTTTCACCAAAACCAATCGGTTTTTTGTTGCGAATAACTTTAATATTACTTGCAAAGTTACTGATAAAAGATTCATCTTCTGGAATGTTGAGCGTTAGCAAGACCTCTGCCCCATTGTTAATTAGCGGGGATAAATCCTGTAGTAAATTCTTAATTAATAGCCCTTGGCCGTGGCTCACAATTGAGATCGCAAGTGTTGTTGGGTCAAATGGTTGATTGTTCACGTAGTTTTTTCTCTAAGGCTGATATGTGATCGCTAGATCTAATAGCTGTTTGATAGGCTTCATATGCGGCAATTGCATTAAGCTTATCAATGTCGCGGCTAAGTCTATTGTAGCTGCTTGGTAGTATGCAAAGTCTGGCCATTTCTGTAATAGAAGATACTCTCAGCCCTCCATGGTGCCAGATACTTTTTGGTAGGCCACTAAATGCCTGTGCTGTACCTATGACTGGAATGCCAGCTGCCCAAGCTTCAATCGTCTTAAGTTTAATGCCTGCGCCACGCGATAAAGGTGCCAATAATGCCATTTCAGTGAAGTCAGTAATATTTTGGTAGTATGAGCTTACGATAATTTGAATATTTTTTAGTTCTGGATGTTGTTTAATTATTTCCGTAATAAATGCGTCACTACCGTAACCTGCAATATGGAAAATAGCTGGTAGAGAGGTTTCGTTTTTAATTTCTTTCAACAACTCGGCACAGGTAAGAAGGAAATCTTGCGCGCCCTCGCAGTTCTCTGCTCGTGTCCAATTTCCAATTAATAGCCAGCGGTTCGGTATTGGCTTGAGTTTTCGTGCGCAAGCCGGGTGATCGATTACTGAAATCATGGTTGAGTGAGCGCTGTGCAAGCGACGTAGTCGCGTGGCATCACTGAAGGAGAATGTGACGTTGAATTGTGCCCGGCTTAGTGCCATACGTTCAAGTGCGGCGCAACGGCGAGCACCCGTGGAAATGTCGCGATGGCTATCGTGTTTTAGGCTCGGGACATCGTGCCATACCGAGGATGCGTTGACAACCAGCAAATGCACTTAAGTAAAGGTATGCTGCGTGGTGGTTGAATACCACTACATCCGGTTGCATACGCCAACGGGCCCAAAGGCAGCGTAGATACAGCCATGGAGAGGCCCGCAGCAGGAACTCCAGCCATACCGGCCCGAGCGACGCGCCCAAAATACAAACAGTCCGGCAGGTAATGTTAACAAGGCAAAGCCTAATAACGTGATGCCATGAGTGGCTGGGTTCAGCGACAGTTCCTGCACAGTGCTGTGTTCTCGCCATCTCGCGAGCATTCCTTGCGTCGCGGAATTACCACCTGACGGTGTGTCTGAGCGTATCGCGTTGACGAATAGAATTCGCTGGCCTTTTAGCATGTCCGTCAAGTTTAGTTCTGGTTCCATTCTCTCGTTCAAGTGTGGTCTCCCGAATCTGTCAACCCAAACGCGGCGTATACTGAACGCAATTCACGGGACTGTATCGCAGCCTCACGAATGGTGTCGTTCAGAAGTTGTTGTAATGACAAGTCCGCTGATCGCAGCTGCACCACTGCCTGCTCCATCTCTTCAAGTGAACAACTCTGTACCCAGCCACTTGCTTGCGCAAATTCGAAACCATGCAGTGCTTCGTGACTTGCCAGCACCGGGCACGCATTGGCCAAGGCATCTATCATCTTGACCTTGACACCGCTGCCGAGGTGCATCGGGCAGACCATCGCATCGGCCATGCTGAGGATGTCATCGAGTGATTCCACAAAACCGGCAACGTTAATGCCGCGCTCTGTGAGTATATCGAGGTTGTACTCTTGTTTTATCCAGTCACTAACGCTACCAATAATCATTAAACGCACCGCTGCGCCAGTCCATTTATCGGCAAGAAATGAGCAAGCCAAACGGTTTTGCTGGCCTGCCGAACCGAGAAATACTGCCGACGGTGTTTTAGAACGTGACTGTCGTTCAGTGACAGTTTGTAGTCGATCGGCCAGTGACTGAACAAGCGGATTTACTACTCTGCAGTCTTCTGGGCCTCCGTAGATTTGCTGCATACGTTCACAGTCATAGGCTGAAAGTGTGAATACAACATCAGACGATTCAATCGCTTGCGCCTCGGCACGGTACGCGGCACGTAGCAACTCTCCCGCAAGGCCTCCGCGGAGTGCGGCTTCTCCTGCATAGTAGTCGTACTCACAGTTGTGGCTCTGCGTGAAGACATAGCAGCCTCGCTTTTTAGCCACCGCGGCGAGAGGGCCAAATAGCATTGAGTCAAAAATAACTGCCGCAGGCTCTACACGTTCTAGCGAACGTTCAAAGTCGGCTATAGCACCCGCATGGACTCCTGCAATGTGCCCATGCTTGAGTCGCGCGAAGGTGCGAACTTTTCGAATGAGTCCCCTGCCATTAGGCAATGGCACCGGTGAGTTACACAGCTAGCGCGGTTTAGTGCCGCCGTGTGATATCGGTTGATTATGCTATGTGCCTGCCCGCCACCAGTAGCAAGTGCGCCAGTACGGGTAACGAGCAGAACACGAGGATTGGATTCTGGTAGTGTCATTTCGGGAGTGGACGTTAGCGGTTCAGCAAACCAATGTTGATCATATAGCGGCTTGTATACACGACTGCGGTAAGTACATACCACGCGATACCAATACGGCACAGGCGCGGTTTCATGGGAGCGCTAATAAGTAAGACTTCAAATTGTTCAAAATAGGCACCAAGGCGAACAGCGATCTCAGGCACTTGAAACTCCGCAGCGGCCAAAACCAAACCAACGGAATAGAACTGCCAGTATATGTTGTTGCTAATGGTTAGCGTTAGTGAGCTCAGAATTATTAGAATTCGTTTTATCCAGCTTAAGTAGATATCCTGGGTGGAACGAAATCCCTCAAACTCTACATAAAACATCAGCTTGGATAGCAAGGCCTCATCCACGAGCATGTAACTAAATAATAGTACAGTTGCGATTAGTACCACTCTCATCACTACACCCGATCTCATGAACTGCATCATGGCCACTGGTACAACTGAAGCAAGGTGAACGAGTGGGGTCGCCAGTACTGCTAGGTAGGCCAAAAAATTCTGTTTCTTTCGGTGGGAAACATACAGTAATACTGCTGCCAACATGATCTTCATTGCCAACGCCTGACGGATAGCCCCCATGCTATTGGATAATAAATAAGTTAGATCATGTAGAGCTGCAACTCTCAGACCACCTAGGTAAGCAATCAACACGAATAATAAACAGTCGAGTGCAGCAATCCAGAAAAACGGATATGGAAAAATATCCGAAAGGTAAGTCGATGGTAGACAAGCTAGCTGCCAAAAAAATTCCTGAGCATTAATCGAGCTAAGGTCGCATTGGCTCAAAACTGCAGTATAGTTTTCAATGTCAGAACCAAGAGAAGTTCTCGTTCCAATGCAAAACAGCCTAATGCAAGTAATTATTACCAGTGCAATGCTAAATTCGCTTCGTGGATTAAATATTATCAGCAAGAAGAGTAGTGAGCCATATATATATAAAAAATCAATAATTGTACTGTCCATTTTCTCCAATCTCAATATGGATTAGCCTGGTGTTTTGGATTTTCTTTATGTTTTTCAAAATTATACTGCTGAGTGAATTTTAAAAAATAGTTAATTTTATCAATATTCTTTTAATTAACCAAGATATTCTGCTGCGTCCAGTTGGAACTGGGTTAAACTTCATAATCATGGATCGACATTTAAGGTTTGGTTCGTAATCAATAAGAAAGCCTTGTTGATATAGATTAGAGCAAGCATCAACATCTTCAGCCTCTCCCCATGCTAAATTTTTATCAAATGGTGAATGGTGAATATTACCCTTATTAAATATCATGATGCCACCATCAACATAAGCAACCCGCTTTTTTGCTAGCAGTAAATGATCATCTATTGTGGTACATGCAGCTAATGTTTGTCTTGGTGATGTACGGGCAGTATCATAAGAACCAATTGATATATAGTCAAGAAATCGTCTTTCTTTCCCTTTGCAATTAACAATTACACTGGGTGCCAGTACATCAAAGCAATTTTTTGTGAGAATCAGCAGGAAATGGCCTTCAAATTCTATTCTGGTATGGCTAATTACAACAATACTGTATTTTGCATATTCAAAAATCTTGTTTTTCTTATCAGCAATGGGGATTCTGTTTGCCTCTAATACCTTGTCGTAGGCAATAGTACGCAGCTCAATGTTATCGGTCAGGAGTCTTAGTTCGCTTGCAAAGTCTTCACTAATGTTTCCACAAATCAATATTTCTATGGCCGGTTATGGGGCCGTCTTTGTTTTCCTATTGATGCAATTGCATTTTTGAGAAGGATGGAATCCTGTTCTCCTCCACCATAGACAATGCCGAATGTTACGCCAGTATGTGAGAAATTATTTTCTGTTTTTCTGGCGACAATAGTCCCATTTTGGTTGTCGACCTCTAAAATATGAAAATTTTCCGAAACAGATTTGAAAAATTCTTTTCGAACTTGCCAGAAATCAATTTCTTTTGTAGAGAAAATACCTGTTTTGCTTGGGCTAGATTCAACCAAAAGCATTCCATCGGGCTTAAGAGCCCAAGTGGAATATTTAAACGCATGACGCAAGAGACCTTGTTGTTTTAGCTGATTTACGTTAAGTGTTATTTCAGTAAATTTACTTTTAAATGTACGTAAAGTATGGAGGCTCTCTCGGTTGTTTGCAAAGAATTTAGTCATCTTAATTGATCATTCGTGCGGGGACGGCCAGCATATACATGGCCGGATAAACAGTTTTTTGTAACAACAGCGCTTAAGCACCTATTACTACGGTGTTTTCAATTATTACACCGGCATGATATTAACTCGGCCACCCAGCCAACAATTTTCTCCAATTTCTATATTATCTATTTCAACCCCAGAGTGCTTAATTAGACTTGATGAGTCGTATCGATGCTTAGTGTCCACTACCATTAGGTCTGGGCCAGATATTGTTCCCTTACCTATCCTGAGTTCACCGAATATAATCAATTTCGCTCCGTTGGCTAGATATACTTCATTTTCAATTACAATTTTTCCATCGGATAGTGCAAAATCAATAAACATATTTTTTATGTGAACGTTATCTCCAATTTCTAAAGTTCCGCTGCCAAGTACTTCTAGCCCATCTATCATTGAGTTTGACCCAATATTAATTTTCGGATTGTCCCGGATCAAAATTTTACCAATAATTCTAGTGCCTCTCTTTATGCTGATACAGGGGTTTAGTAACATTGCGATGCACATCTGCATTGCTCGAATTATTTTTTTCATGGCAATAGAGTTCTTTTGTCTTTATAAAATGATTTGATTTTGAGGAAAAGTACTACTACACAAAGGAGTGCCGCAATCACTGAGATTATTCCTTGGTAGAAAAATCGATGAATTAAGGCAAAAAAAGCTAGCATAAAAAAAATATTTTCTTTCCAAAAGGGGGGGGATTTTGAGGAAAATGTAAATCTATAATCGACAGAGATGTATACATATGCGGTCAGCCGGGCAATAAATACAGCTATTGGATAGCCGTTCAAGCCTGCGAATAGTGTTGCAATTAAAGAACCAAAAACAAGAGCTAATGAGCAGAGCGTGTTATGGATTAGTGCTTTTCTATTCTTTCCAGCCTTTTTGAAAGCCATTCCTTTTGCAACTAGTTCGCTTTGCAATAACGAGGCGGCATATATAAAAAACAATGCATATGGGTCTAGAGTATGTAAATTAAGAATGTCTTGAAATTCGTGGGAGAATCCACCGGCAATAAGTGTCTCTAATGCAAAAAAAATTATATATATATGCCTGAATTTTTTTAATGCAATCTCGGAACCGCTGTTATCCTCGGTATAGCCTGTATGGATATTGGTAACTATTGATTGAATAAAAAATGCCGATAGTCCTATGATGGCTTGGTAATAAAGCATAGGTCCAACTCCGGTGGTCCCAACATTTCTTACCAAGAAATATACTGCTAGCCAAGGTGCTAGAATTGAAAATGCGGATTCAAGCATGTTTGGCAAAAGAAATCGCCGAATATGAATCCAAGACTTCAATATTGTAGAATATTTGGGTGTTCTTAGTTTTGGCGGGTCATTCAGCAATGGTTTTATGTAGCGAGACAATATTATTGGAACTACGCAACCATATCCTAGGCTAATATAGGCAATAGAGCCGGATAGGCCGTAATGAGCGATCAGTATTGAGCCAAAGAAAAAATTTACAAACAATGAAAGAATTACCAAGATGGAAGTTTTGGGCGATACAACACCCATTGCTTTTCCGAAAAACAATGCAAGTTGCGACATTGAAGTAAAAACAATGGCAGAGAAGAAAAGTGGTGCTCCAGTCAGATTGAAAATCTGATCAAGACGAAAAATTGTAGATGCTGCATAAGTTACAATCAGGACAATGGTAAGGAGTGTTAGATAAAAAAACAGAGGGGTTATTATATATATCTTACGGTATTTAACAGATTTAAAAATTTTTCTGGAGTATATTAAATAGAATAAACTGGCCGATGAGCTTGCAAAACCGGCGCACATGGTGAGTGTTGATCTGAAATATGATAATAGATCAAAATCTGAATGACTGAGTAATCGACTTGCCCGGTAAGTAAATACAAAGAAAAATACCTTTAGTGCGACATCGATAATAATAAATGAATGTCTTCGAAGCATAATCAACACTACACCGATTTTTATTTGCAATGAACTGCACTGAGATTGGTGTTCTGCCAATCGGCGCCACATTGTCTTCCATCATTTAATTAAATTGACTGTGATTTCAATTTGTCAAAGAAAGGTATGCGGAGCTATATGCTATCTCTAGCATTTTTATTGATGTGCAAGGTATAAGTCAAGGTCTTCTGGTGTCCCAATTCCGTGCATTGCTTCTGGCAAAATGTCAAAAGTAATTATTTTTTTATTATTTTTAATCAAGTAGTTATATGCTGGACACGTATAGTATTCGTTGTTGACGCGATCTTGATGGAGAATCATTTCAATCGCAGCATCTACAAAGTCACTACCCTTTGTAAAGAAGTATATTCCTACAGTTGCAATCGCTGAAATTGGATATTTTTCACGAACCTCTTGAACTACTCCATTCTGATCAATTCTCGCAAATGACCATTTCGGGTTTTTGCTAAAATCATTGAAAGTAAGTATTGAGCCATCAGCGCCACGCTCAATGCAGTCCATGATGAATTTTTCTGGATCAAAATCTACAATTTGATCGGAATTTGCTATCAATAATGGCTGATCATTATTGATCAACTTTCGCGCATGTAAAATCGTACAGGCTGTTCCTTCCGTCAAGTTGTCGATTGAAATAAATGTAGCATTAAATTGACTTTGTATTTCTCTCACCAACGCAATTTCGGCGTCTAAATGTGCTTGACGTGCCACTAAAATAAAATGGGCATTGGGGCAGGTCAAATTTTCCAGTACTCTAACAATCATTGGTTTGCCTGCAACATCAATAAATGGCTTTGGTTTGCTATAGCCCGCTTTAGAAAAACGACTACCGGCGCCTGCCATAGGTATTAAAATATTAATCATTAGGCTCTCCCATGTATTTGTCATTTTCCGCGCCGAGGTACTTGACCACAGTGGTGCTTGTATCTTCAAGGACTTCGAAATCAGTTGCTTCATTTGGTTCAATTACTATGATGTCGCCTTTGCAAAATTCAACACCATTCATTCGTACCCTACCTGACATGATTACTGTTATTTCTGTTGCTACTTTGTGAAAGTGCCGATCTTCATAGTCGCCTGTATGATACTCTTTGACCGCTACTTCAACCTCTTTTGTTTTAATTAAATTTGGTTCAAAATTTCCAATAAACCATCCTTTTGTCATTTTGCTCAACTTCGTAGTTTTCATGGCATGCCCTTCCGCTCGAGATGTGCTTCATATTCTTTAATTTTTTGTGGAGTATAGAGTGTGTGATATTTATTTACTTTTATCGGTGTTGACCGAATCTTCTTTCCATCTAATATCATTTCATTAAGAGTGGGTGCAATGAAGAAATTTCCATTAACGTGTGAATCTTTTTGAATCATTCGTTTGGTTGATTCTATGAAATCGCTCCCATGTCGAAAATAGTAAAGGCCTGCTATTGCATTACGGCTAATTGGACGCTTCTCTGCCGTTTCTATTACCAAGCCATCTTCATTTAAACGTACATAAGACCAGCGAGGATGAACCGATTCAAAGGTAACAATGCTTAAGCATCTGCATCTCCAAATCGAGCTATTAAGTTATGTAAAGGTTCGTCAAATATCTGATCAGGATTCGCAATGAGAAGCGGTTGTGAATTTTCGATGTAGGAGATTGCCATCAGAGCGCTGCATGCAGCACCTTTTGTTTCGTTCTCTAATTTAATTATTTTGGATTTGTTGTTTGTGATTATATTTAGAGTGCTATCCAAATGAAATTTGCGACAATCTGCATTGTTAATTACAAATATAAATTGAACATTCTTGCCTGCTGATTCAAGATTTTTAAGGACATGTTCGATGACGGTTTTTTTGCCAATTTCAATTAATGGGCTTGGGAATGGGTACTCTGTCTCTGAGAAGTGTTGGCTTTTTGCGGCCATTGGAATCAGTACATTAATCATTAAACGTCTCCTCGATGCGAGAAATATGATCTTTTATGTTTTGATAATTAACTTCTTCAACCTCGTCGACTTCCATCACCCAAGCACCACTGGCTCTAGCAGCTTGAATTCCCTTTTCGTTATCTTCAATAATAAGACATTGTTTTGGCTGCAAATTCAGTTTTTGAATGGCCTTTGTGTAAATTTCTGGATCGGGTTTTCCTATTTTGACATCCTGATTAGATAGATAGAAATCAAGATATTTCATCAACGATGCTTGCTCCATCATCATTTTTACAGTTTGACGAATAGAGTTCGATGCAACGGCTAAGCTGTATCCATCTTGTTTTAGTCGAGAAAGAGCATACTCATGAAAAAATCGTGGCTTGCATTGCGCAAAGACCATTTCCATGGTGTAGGCTTGCTTTATTTCATTAATAAACTCGTGCAGCTCGATCGGTAGACCTCGTTCTAGGCTTAGCATTTCCAGTTTTTTCTTTGTCGGTAGGCCATCATAAGTTACAAGATGGTCATAACGACTAATTTCCATGCCAAACAGCCCCAGTGCTTTGTTTAGTGCTTGGTAATGCCAATCCTTGGCTTCAATTAAAACGCCATCCATGTCAAATATGATCGCTTTAATTTTAGCCATTAAAATACTCCTGTGCGCGATCTGGAAAGTCTGTGCAAAGCATCAATCGATCCTTACCAATAATAGACTCCAAGTTTTTGTAGTGCTTCCACTCTTGATGGTAGTCACGCTTATGTAAGTCTGGAGAAACGATACAAATTTTTTTTCCATTATGTAAATGATGATGAATAGTATCATCGGTTATCCAATGGCAATGAAATTCGTCAAGCCATATTCCGTCTGCAAGCTGATAGTATGAAGGGCTTTTTTCATATTCGCTTTGACGTGTATAGGTTTTGAATTGGTGTTTGCAATAATGCAAACCATCAGGTACTGCCATATCAAAAACAAAGTAGTTTCTTATATTGAAGGCGTGGATTAGTCGATGCAACTCAGTCTGTAATCCATCTGCTTTTATATTTAATGCTAAAGTTGGCTCCGAATTATATTGTTTATATATGTCAAAAAATGTCTCGACAGTAATGGCGGATTCGTCCGGCATATTGTGTGAAATTACTAGCACTCCATTGCGATCTCTGATATCTGTTTCTGTACCATACCCTTGTTCAAAGCTACGAACAAATGCAGGAGTGTGATTCTTTTCGGAAGTGTTTTTCCAAAATCCACGATGAGAAATAATTATCATGTTTCTTTAAGCATTTCTGGGTGGGTTTAAGGTTTTATAAACAGTTTGCTTCAATTTCTATTTTTATGCAGATCATATTTTCATGATTATAAATCATTTTTATTTATTTGCGTGCCGGGTGGTTAATTTGACTTGTAAGATAATAAAGTCAAAGCGTCGGCATGGTTTGCCGAAGTTTAAGCTTAAAAAAATATTAAAATAAGTAATCAGCAAAGGAATTTTATGTTTTTGTGCTTGCATGATCTCGAGAGATTTTGGGTGTTATTTGAGTGTTTCTCTTTCTCTCTCAAGTTCATTATTGTTCAATGGTTTGCTAAGTGATTTAATATAATGCCTTTTCATGCGAAGGCTGTGACGGAGGTATTGACGCATCGTTATGTGAGCGTATTGTTTTTAGTCTATTTATATTTTGTCATCATGAGCGAGTCGGATGAACGAACTGACTGGGCTAATTAACCATGCATTTAGATTGAATGCATGTTGAGAGAATTTTCGTCTTTCATAAATAATGAGCGTTGGTCACTATTCTGATTTGTTGCTCTTCATAGAGTGTGCTGGCTATCAGTAAAATCTGAATAAGACTATGCGGTAATTTTAGCTATGAATTTGGGCCGATAATGATTGTGCGGCTTGATCCTTGGCTGACAGAATGGGTTCTGTTCCTGTTGGCCAATTAATAGCAAGAGTTGGGTCGTTCCATGCAATTGATCGCTCTAACTCTTGATGCCAATAGTCTGTTGTCTTGTATAAGAACTCGGCTTGCTCTGATATAGTGATAAAACCATGAGCAAAACCTTCGGGAATCCACAATTGGCGTTTATTGTCGGCGGAGAGTGTGATCCCAACCCAATCTCCGTAGGTCGCTGAGTTGCGGCGGATATCCACCGCAACATCGAAAACTTCTCCTAGGGTGCAGCGTACTAGCTTACCTTGTGCATGGGGGGGCAACTGGTAGTGTAGCCCGCGCAGCACACCCTTGCTGGAGCGGCTGTGGTTATCCTGGACAAATTCAACCTTGCGGCCAATGGCCTCTTCAAAGCGCTTCTGGTTGAAACTTTCGAAGAAAAAACCACGGTCGTCACCGAATACGGCAGGTTCAATGATTTTGACGTCCGCAATGGCGGTATCGATGATTTTCATGAATGGCTAGCTTTCTTACTTCAGTAGCTGCAGCAGGTATTGCCCGTAGGCATTTTTCTTCAGCGGTTTTGCCAGCTGTTCCAGTCTGGCGGCATCAATCCACTGCTGCACGTAGGCAATTTCTTCCGGTGCAGGCCACTTTCAGCCCTTGGCGGTTTTCCACAGTGGCAATGAACTGACTGGCTTCCAGCATGGATTCGTGGGTGCCGGTATCCAGCCGGGCATAGCCACGGCCCATGGTCTGCACATCCAGCTGGCCTAGTTGCAGGTAGTGGTTGTTGACATCGGTGATTTCCAGCTCGCCGCGCGGTGAGGGGCGGATGGACTTGGCGATGTCGACAACCTGATTGTCGTAGAAGTACAGGCCGGTGACGGCATAGTTGGATTTCGGTACGACCGGTTTTTCCTCGATGGACAAGGCCTTGCCCTGAGCGTCGAATTCCACCACACCGTAACGTTCAGGGTCCTGTACGTGGTAGGCAAACACACTGGCGCCTTGTTGCTTGGCGTTGGCCGCTTTCAGTAGTTTGGGAAAGTCATGTCCATGGAAGACATTGTCCCCAAGCACCAGTGCTGACGGCGCTCCAGCTAAGAAGCCTTCGCCAATGATGAAAGCCTGTGCCAGCCCGTCTGGACTGGGTTGTACTGCGTATTGCAGGCTGATGCCCCACTGGCTGCCGTCGCCCAGCAACTGTTCGAAGCGCGGGGTGTCTTGCGGGGTAGAGATGATCAGGATGTCGCGAATCCCGGTCAGCATCAGCGTGCTGAGCGGGTAGTAGATCATCGGCTTGTCGTAGATGGGCAGCAATTGTTTGCTGACTGCCAGTGTGGCGGGGTACAGGCGGGTGCCGCTGCCTCCCGCTAGAATGATGCCTTTACGTTTCATCTGCTAGCGTCCTGCATCCGGAATTGAAGATCTGCTGGAACACCTGTTCCACACCGTTTTGCCATGATGGCATGATCAGGTCGAACGCGCCTTGGATTTTACTGCAATTTAGCCCGGAGTTGCCGGGGCGCTTCGCCGGGGCCGGATAGACGCTGCCGGGAACGGCATGCAGGTTTTCCTGTTTCAGTTGCAGTGCGACACCGTAACGTTCTGCCAGTGCAAGCAGGTATGCGGTATAACCATGCCAACTGGTGCTGCCGCTGCTGGTCAGGTGATAGGTGCCAAGCAACTGCTTGTCCTTGCAGGTTTGCCACTGTTTGATGATGTGAGCGGTCACATCGGCAATCAGTGCAGCGGGTGTGGGCGCGCCAATCTGGTCGGCCACCACATTCAGGCTGTCGCGTTCACGCGCCAGACGCATGATGGTCTTGAGGAAGTTGCCGCCATGAGCGCCCACCACCCAGCTGGTGCGCAGGATGATGTGGTCTGCACCACTGGCACGGATGGCCTGCTCACCCGGCATTTGCTCAAGCCATATACGGACTGCGGGTTGGTGGCATCACTCTCTTCATAAGGCGTGGTCTTGTTACCATCAAACACATAGTCGGTGGAGTAGTGCAGCAGCAGGGCATTTTTTGCTGCGGCCCAGTCGGCTATCGCGGCCGGTGCGGCTGCATTCACGGCATGGGCCAGTTCGGCGTCACTCTCGGCCTTGTCCACGGCGGTGTAGGCTGCCGGGTTGACGATGATGTCCGGTTGGTATTGCTCCAGCCCTGCGGCAATGTCAGCCGGGCGGGACAGGTCCAGTCGCTGGCGATCCGGGCAGATGCACTCGCCCAGCATGGCCAGTGAGCGTCGCAGCTCGAAGCCCAACTGGCCGTTGATGCCGGTAATCAAGATGCGGCTCATGCCTTGTTCCCGTAGTGTTGTTCCAGCCATTGACGATAATTGCCGCTGGTGACGTTGCTGACCCAGTTCTGATTGTCCAGATACCACTCTACGGTTTTGTGAATGCCGCTTTCAAATGTTTCTGCCGGTTTCCATCCCAACTCGCGTTCCAGCTTGCGTGCATCAATCGCATAGCGGCGGTCATGGCCGAGGGCGGTCCTGTACGTAGGTGATCTGCTCGGCATAGCCTGTGCCATCGGCCTTGGGGCGCAGTGTATCCGAGGATGTCGCAAATGGTGTGCACCACATCCAGATTGGCTTTTTCGTTCCAGCCGCCAACATTATATGTTTCACCGGGCGACCTTGTGCCAGCACGGTGCGAATGGCGCTGCAATGGTCTTTTACATACAGCCAGTCGCGGATTTGCTGACCATCACCGTAAATGGGCAAGGGCTTGCCCGCCAGCGCATTCAGGATGACCAGCGGAATCAGCTTTTCCGGGAAGTGATAGGGGCCGTAGTTGTTGCTGCAGTTGGTGGTCAGGACCGGCAGGCCGTAGGTATGGTGCCGGGCACGTACCAGATGGTCCGACGCAGCCTTGCTGGCCGAGTACGGGCTGTTGGGTTCGTAACGGTTGGTTTCGCTGAACGGTGCGTCACTGGCGGACAGGGTTCCGTAGACCTCATCAGTGGAAACGTGTAGGAAACGGAAGGCAGTCTTGGCCTCGCCTTCCAGTGCGTTCCAGTAAGCCCGTACGGCTTCCAGTAGGTTGAAGGTGCCTACCACATTGGTCTGGATGAAGTCACCCGGGCCGTGAATGGAGCGGTCAACGTGTGACTCTGCGGCGAAATTGATGACAGCTCGAGGACGATGCTCTGCCAGTAGGGTCCCAACTAGGGCGCAGTCACCAATGTCCCCGCGAACGAATACATGGCGCGGGTCATCCTTGAGTGACGACAAGGTATCCAGATTGCCTGCGTAGGTAAGCTTGTCCACGTTAATGACAGGCTCATCATTTTTTGCAAGCCAGTCCAATATGAAGTTGCCGCCGATAAATAAGCGCCGCCAGTGATGAAGAGCATGTGAGATATCTGTATGTATTGTATGCGTGATCAGGCTGGAGGGTGGTGTCTATGCGTTGCCAGCGATCGCGTTCTTAATATTCTGCATGAAGCGTGCAGAATGATGCATAATGCTTACATTTACAAGTCATTGCCATTTTTTTGATTTATTGCTACTGGCGACTAGTGCCCCTGATGTCTCTGAGTTGAAATCGGTTAGTATTTTCTCATGGTTTTGATTGGTGGTGGCACCAAAATTCAGGGTAGAATTTTGTGCAATTAATTTGCTGTGAGTTGTATAAATATTCTCTTCTTAGGATTTGTCGAATCCGTGAGGTGCGAAGTGGGGGGGGTGTTTGTGCTGCCAAGGAGCGATCGGTTGTGTTGTTTAGCCTGTTCTGCTGTGCATTTATAGTTTCACTGACCGTTACCGTTGTTCTGATCCGTAGTGCACATTTGCATGCGCGCTTTTCCATGGATAGCGATTTGTCTGGCCCACAGAAATTCCACGTCAGGCCTACCCCGCGCGTTGGAGGGGTTCCTGTGCTGGCTGGCCTGTTGGCTGCTCTAATCATGGGGTGGCTGAGAATAGGGGAGGATGTCGCTCTCTTTGTTGCATTGCTTTTGGCTGGCTTGCCGGTTTTTCTTGCCGGATTAGTTGAAGATCTGACTAAACGGGTCCGACCTTTATACCGCCTGATCTTTGCATTTGCTTCTGCTGGCTTGGCGGCATGGTGGGGGGGGGCGATCTTGTCCAGCCTAGGCGTGCCAAGGGTTGATACGGTATTGGCGGCTGTTCCAGCTTTGGCAGTGCTGCTGACCATTTTTGCCGTTGGTGGTGTCTGTCATGCTACCAATATTATCGATGGTTATAACGGGTTGATGGGTGGAGTGGCTATCGCCATCCTTGCTGCACTGGCGTACGTTTCCTTTGCCGTGGGGGATATGCCATTGCTCGTGATTGCAGTTTCCATGGTTGGCGCTTTGTTCGGGTTTCTGTTGTGGAACTTCCCTAAGGGGCTGATTTTTGCCGGTGATGCCGGGGCCTATTTAGTGGGGTTCCTGTTGGCCGAAATTTCAGTGCTGCTGGTGGGGCGTCATCCTGGCGTGGTTTCCCCTTGGTTTCCGATGCTACTGATGATTTATCCGGTGTTTGAGACGTTGTTTTCGATTTATCGTCGCAAAAAACGGCAAGCTGCGGCAGGGCTGCCGGATAGCATGCATTTTCATCAGATGGTGTACAAGCGTTTGGTGCGCTGGATGGTGGGGTCACGAGAAGCCAAATATCTGGTACGTCGCAATAGCCTGACTGCGCCGTATCTGTGGGGAGTCGCCCTGTTTTCCATCATGCCTGCAGTCTTGTTCTGGCGTGTTCAGTGGCTGCTGCAGTTGTGCTGCGTGCTATTCATCTTGTTGTACCTCTGGCTGTATCGTCGCATTGTTCAATTTCGTTCTCCTCGTTGGTTGGTGCTGCATAGACGAGAAGATGTCTCTAGTGGTGAGTCCGTTAAGCCCTAGTGGCAATGTCGGGCTGCCCTACTATTTGAAAAATCAATCGAGGGTCGACTCTTGAAAACCCTTGTGACCGTCCCTATTATTGGCACTCGTTAGGTTTGAGTGCTAATTCGCCTCAAGCCGCCTGCTGATTAGTTGTTACTTTCAACAGCCACTGCTTTTTTAGGAGAGACAAATGGCAATTCGTCCTTTGCACGACCGTGTTGTGATCAAGCGCCTTGAGGCAGAAGAAAAAACCGCCTCTGGCATCGTTCTGCCGGGCGCTGCTGCTGAGAAGCCGGACATGGGCGAAGTTCTTGCCGTGGGTAACGGCAAGGTTCTGGAAAACGGCGAGCGCCGTCCGCTGGAGCTGAAAGTCGGTGACAAAGTGATTTTCGGCAAGTATTCCGGCCAGACCGTCAAGGTTGACGGCGATGAAGTCCTCGTTATGCGCGAGGAAGATGTAATGGGTATCGTTGAGTAATTCCGACCTTTTGCATATCAACTGAATTCTGGAGATGTAAAGAATGGCTGCTAAAGACGTAAAATTTGGTGATTCCGCTCGCACCAAGATGGTGGTGGGTGTCAATGTTCTGGCTGATGCCGTTAAAGTGACTTTGGGCCCGAAAGGCCGTAACGTGGTTCTGGATCGCTCCTTTGGCGCTCCGACCATCACCAAGGATGGCGTGTCTGTCGCCAAGGAAATCGAACTGAAAGACAAGTTCGAAAACATGGGCGCGCAAATGGTCAAGGAAGTGGCTTCCAAGACCTCTGATGTCGCTGGTGACGGTACGACGACGGCTACCGTTCTGGCTCAGGCCATCGTTCAGGAAGGCATGAAGTACGTGGCCGCTTAAGCATGAACCCGATGGATCTGAAGCGCGGTATCGACAAGGCTGTGGCTTCTCTGGTCGGTGAAATCGCCAAGATCGCCAAACCGTGTGCAACGGCCAAAGAAATTGCTCAGGTTGGTTCCATTTCGGCCAACTCTGATACCGATATCGGTGACATTATCGCCAACGCCATGGAAAAAGTTGGCAAAGAAGGCGTGATCACCGTTGAAGACGGCAAGTCGCTGAACAACGAGCTGGATGTGGTTGAAGGTATGCAGTTCGATCGTGGCTACCTGTCGCCGTACTTCATCAACAATCCGGAAAAACAGATTGCCGCTCTGGACAATCCGTTCGTCCTGCTGTTTGACAAGAAAATCTCCAACATCCGCGACCTGCTGCCGTTGCTGGAACAGGTTGCCAAGTCCAGCCGTCCGTTGCTGATCATCGCCGAAGACGTGGAAGGCGAAGCACTGGCTACGTTGGTGGTGAACACCATTCGCGGCATCCTGAAAGTGGTGGCTGTCAAGGCTCCGGGCTTTGGCGATCGCCGCAAGGCCATGCTGCAAGATATCGCTACTCTGACTGGCGGTACCGTTATTGCGGAAGAAGTTGGTCTGACGCTGGAAAAAGCTACGCTGGAACAGCTGGGTCAAGCCAAGCGCATTGAAGTGGGCAAGGAAAACACCACCATTATCGATGGCGCCGGTGATCTGGCCGCGATCCAGGCTCGTGTTGCTGAAGTCCGTCAACAAATCGAAGCAGCTACCTCTGACTACGATCGTGAAAAACTGCAAGAGCGCGTAGCCAAACTGGCTGGCGGCGTGGCAGTGATCAAGGTTGGCGCAGCGACCGAAGTCGAAATGAAAGAGAAAAAAGCTCGCGTAGAAGATGCTCTGCATGCTACCCGTGCAGCAGTGGAAGAAGGTGTAGTACCGGCGGTGGCGTTGCTCTGCTGCGTGCCCGCTCTACGCTGGAAAGCCTGAAAACCGATAACGCCGATCAAGATGCTGGCGTCAAGATCGTACTGAAAGCGATCGAGGCTCCGCTGCGTCAGATCGTGAAGAACGCAGGCGACGAGCCGTCTGTCGTGGTGAACAAGGTGTTGGAAGGCAAAGGCAACTTCGGTTACAACGCCGCCAGCGGTGAATACGGCGACATGATCGAAATGGGCGTGCTGGATCCGGCCAAGGTAACCCGTTCTGCTCTGCAGTATGCGGCATCCGTTTCCGGCCTGATGCTCACCACCGATTGCATGATTGCCGAACTGCCGGAAGACAAGCTGCTCCGATGGGCGACATGGGTGGTATGGGCGGCATGGGTGGTATGGGCGGCATGATGTAAGCCGTTTCGGCCAACCTTTGTTGTAGTGAAAACCCCGCAATTGCGGGGTTTTTCATTTTGGGCAACATGATGGCGTTACTGGCGATAGTTCCGCATATTGCCGCACAATATTTGCCGACTAACTGGCAACGTGAATGAAGGATGATGATGAAGCTGACTGAGTTGGTGGGGATGATTGATGCGCAACTTCAGCCGTGGCAATTCAAGGACTACGCGCCCAACGGTTTGCAAGTAGAAGGCAAGGAGGAGGTGAAGACATTGGTGACCGGCGTGACGGCATCCATGGCCTTGATCGATGCCGCTATTGCCAGCCAGTGCCGATGCCATCTTGGTACACCACGGTTATTTCTGGAAAGGGGAAGATGCGCGCGTTGTCGGCATGAAACGGGCGCGCCTGGCAAAATTGCTGGCCCATGGCATCAGTCTCTTGGCCTATCACTTGCCGTTGGATGCCCATCCGGTGCTCGGGAATAATGCGCGTCTGGCTGAGGTGCTGGGCTTTGCTGTGGCCGGTCAGTGTGGCGAACAGAATCTGCTGTGGCATGGCAGCGTTGATCAAACGCTGACTGCGCAGGAGCTGACGCAACGCATTAGTGGCCGACTCGGGCGTGATGCCATCTTGCTGGGCGAAGCCAGTTGGCCGGTGGAACGCGTGGCATGGTGCACCGGCGGGGCTCAAGGCTTCTTTGATGATGCCATTGCCCCGGGGGTGCAAGCCTTCATTACCGGCGAAGTGTCGGAGCAAAACTATCACATGGCACATGAGCGTGGCGTGGCGTTTATTGCCGCAGGGCACCATGCCACCGAGCGTTACGGCATCCGGGCGTTGGGTGAATGGATCGCGGGAAATGCTCATGTCAAAGTCAAGTTTGTCGACGTTTTCAATCCCGTTTGAGCTATGTCCATGCTGCGAGTGCGACAATTTGTCACGTAACCGCTTCAAGTCCCCCCCCGTATTCAGGTAGAATCAGGAAGTTTTAAGTTTGAAGCTCGGTTTCCACGTTTGAGGATGACTGTAATGAGTGAACAACAAGTCGATACGGGGCGCCGTCGGTTTCTGACGGTAGCAACCAGCGCTGTTGGGGGTGTGGCAGTAGCGGGCGTCGCGACGCCGTTTCTGATGAGTTTTTTCCCGTCTGAGCGGGCCAAGGCTGCAGGTGCGCCGGTTGAGGTGGACATCAGCAAGCTAGAGGCTGGCCAGAAGATCAACGTCGAATGGCGCGGCAAACCGGTGTGGATTCTGAATCGCACGCCGGAACAGCTGAAGAACCTGCCGAAGAACGACCCGAAACTGGTCGATCCGAAGTCTGAGGTTGAACAGCAGCCGAAGTATTGCCAGAACGAGAATCGTTCGATCAAGCCTGAAGTGCTGGTCGCCGTGGGTATCTGTACCCATCTGGGCTGTTCTCCGACGCACCGTCCGGACATTGCGCTAGAGCGGATCTGGGGCCCGAATGGCTGGGCGGCTTCTACTGCCCGTGCCACGGTTCCAAGTTTGATCTGGCTGCTCGGGTGTTCAAGGGCGTTCCGGCTCCTAAGAACCGGAAATCCCCCCCGCACAAGTATCTGTCCGACACCCGCCTCCTGATTGGCGAAGACAAATAAGCTGAGGGCGAAAAATGAGCAAAGGACAAAAGCTGCTTAACTGGGTTGACGCGCGGTTCCCGCTGTCGTCAATGCTGAAAGAGCACGTACTCGAGTATTACGCACCTAAGAACTTCAACTTCTGGTATTTCTTTGGTTCGTTGGCCCTGCTGGTTCTGGTCATCCAGATCGTAACCGGTATTTTCCTGACCATGAACTACAAACCGGATGGCTCGCTCAATGCGGCCGGTGTTCCGGTGGCGTTTGCTTCGGTGGAATACATCATGCGTGATGTGGCGGGTGGCTGGATCATCCGCTACATGCACTCCACTGGCGCGTCCATGTTCTTCGTGGTCGTGTATCTGCACATGTTCCGTGGCCTGATCTATGGCTCCTACAAGCAGCCGCGCGAACTGGTGTGGGTGTTTGGTGCCCTGATCTTCCTGTGTCTGATGGCTGAAGCCTTCATGGGCTATCTGCTGCCTTGGGGCCAGATGTCTTTCTGGGGCGCGCAGGTGATTGTTAACCTGTTCGGTTCCATTCCGGTGATCGGTCCGGACCTGTCGGTGTGGATCCGTGGTGACTTCGTGGTATCGGATGCAACGCTGAACCGTTTCTTCGCTCTGCACGTGATTGCTGTGCCGCTGGTGCTGCTGGCTCTGGTCGTTGCTCACCTGATTGCGCTGCATGAAGTGGGTTCCAATAACCCTGATGGCGTAGAAATCAAGCAGAACAAGGATCCGGTGACCCATCGTCCGGTTGACGGTATCCCGTTCCACCCGTACTACACCGTTAAAGACGTGCTGGGTGTGGCGGTTTTCCTGATCGTGTTCTCGGGCATCGTGTTCTTCCTGCCGGAAATGGGTGGTTACTTCCGGAACACCCGAACTTCGACCGAGGCTGACCCGCTGAAAACCCCGCCGCACATCGCGCCGGTATGGTACTTCACCCCGTTCTACGCCATCTTGCGTGCTATTCCGTCCTTCCCGGGTACCCGGTGTGGGGCGTACTGGGCATGGGTGGTGCCGTAGTGATGATTGCGCTGCTGCCGTGGCTGGATCGCTCGCCGGTCAAGTCGATTCGTTATCGCGGTCCGAAGTTCAAGTTCATGCTGACCTTGTTCATCATCAGCTTTATCGGCTTGGGTATTCTGGGCGCGATGCCGTCGACCAACGTACGTACGGTGATTGCCCAGCTGTTCTCGTTCATTTACTTCGCATTCTTCCCGGGTATGCCGTTCTACACCAAGAATGATGTGGGCAGTGTGCCGGTTCCGACTCGTGTGACTGAAACCAATGCCAAGCGCAAACTGACG
This sequence comes from Paludibacterium denitrificans, assembly GCF_009707705.1. Taxonomy (GTDB): domain Bacteria; phylum Pseudomonadota; class Gammaproteobacteria; order Burkholderiales; family Chromobacteriaceae; genus Paludibacterium_A; species Paludibacterium_A denitrificans. Next base: position 1,913,104 of record NZ_WLYX01000001.1, read on the forward strand.
TTTGTTGTACTGGTTGCAGTGACGGTGATCGGTGCCACGCTGTTTGCCATGAACGTGTAACCAAGGGAGAGGATTAAAATGAAAAGCAAAATCCGTCACCTGATCGCGGCCATGGCTTTCGTGCTGCCAGTATCGGCAACCATGGCCAACACAGGGTTGAAGCTGGATAAGGCTCCGATCGATATTCAGGACACTGAATCGTTGCAACGTGGTGCACAGGTATTCGTCAACTACTGCCTGTCTTGCCACTCGGCCAGTGCCATGCGGTACAACCGTCTGATGGATATTGGTCTGTCGGAAGAGCAGATCAAGAATGACCTGATGTTGGCTGGCGATAAAATTGGCGACCAGATGAACGTGGCCATGGACAAGAAAGATGCCAAGGCCTGGCTGGGGGCTCCCCCGCCGGATCTGTCGCTGATCGCTCGTTCTCGTGGTGCTGACTATCTGTACACCTACCTGCGTGGCTTCTATCGTGATCCGACCCGTCCGACCGGCTGGAACAACCTGGTGTTCGACAAAGTGGGCATGCCGCACATTTTGTGGGAATGGCAAGGCGATCAGGTTCTGAAGGTAGGCAAGAATGCCGAAGGTGAGGAAGAGAAGACTCTGCAGCTGGTGAAAGCCGGTACCATGACCAAGCTGGAAAACGGCAAGGCCAACACGGTGGAATTTGACCGCCGCATGGCCGACCTGACCAACTTCCTCGTGTATCTGGGAGAGCGCAGGTTAAACGCCATCAGATTGGTTATGTAGTACTGATGTTCTTGGGCCTGCTGCTGCTGCCGTTGGCTTATTTCCTCAAGAAAGAATACTGGAAAGACGTGCATTAAGACGTCTTGCAGTCAAAGAAAGGCGGGGCTTTCCCCGCCTTTTTTATTTTGTAAATCAGGCTGTTAGTTTGCTTTACTGGAAATCAGGTAACGGCAAATGATAAAATGTTCCATTACTTGTCTTATTTTCAAGGATTTTCGTAAGCCATGATGACCCTTTACTCTGGAATTACCTGCCCGTTCAGTCATCGCTGCCGTATTGTGCTGTATGAGAAGGGGATGGATTTCGAGATCATTGATGTAGATGTCCATAACAAGCCGGAAGATCTGGCTGTGATGAACCCCTACAACGAAGTTCCGGTGCTGGTTGAGCGTGATCTGATTCTGCATGAATCCAACATCATCAACGAATACATTGACGAACGTTTTCCGCATCCGCAATTGATGCCTGATCCGGTGATGCGTGCCCGCGCCCGTCTGTTCCTGTACCGTTTCGAAAACGAGTTGTTCAATCACGTCAAGGTGCTGGAAGCTGGTGCGACCGGCAAGGAAGCCAGCAAGGCCCGTGAGGCGATCCGTGATGGTCTGACTACCATTGCTCCGGTTTTCGCCAAACAGAAATTCATGCTGGGTGATGATTTCACCATGATTGATGTGGCCATCGCTCCGCTGCTGTGGCGTCTGGAGCATTACAACATCGATCTGGGCAAGAGCTCTGCTCCGATCTTGAAATACGCTGAACGCATTTTCCAGCGCCAGTCGTTTATCGATTCGCTGACCCCGTCTGAAAAGGCCATGCGTAAATAAGGATAGTCATGAGCACCAGCACCAAACCGTACCTGATCCGTGCCTTGCATGAATGGTGTACGGATAATGGCTACACGCCGTACATCGTGATATGGGTTGATGAACAGACCAATGTGCCGCGCGAGTTCGTGAAAGATAACGAGATCGTGTTGAACATTGCCCATACGGCCACCAAGAATCTGCATATCGACAATGACTGGTTGTCGTTTTCTGCCCGGTTTGGCGGTGTGTCGCGCGAGATTCTGGCACCGGTTGGCAACATCATGTCGATATTTGCCCGTGAAACGGGTGAGGGTATGGGCTTTGAAGTGGAGGCTCCGGCCCCGGCGGCGCTGGCCCCTGTTGGCTTGAGGCCGGTTGAGGACTCTGTTGTGGAGAACACCACACCTGAAGGCGATGATTCCAAACCGCCTCGTCCTTCTGGCAAGCCGAGCCTGCGCATTGTGAAATGATCGGTATATCAGTATGGTGCATTGAAAAAACCGGCTTCGGCCGGTTTTTTTATGGCCGGGGTTGGCCGAAAAAGAGGGGCGCATGATGCGCCCCCAAGTCCCTTACCACAACAAGAAAATCGTTATTGGCTGTCTGGTTTACTCTACACGTTCGCCATGCAGTACCAAGTCCAGACCTTCGCGTTCTTCGTCTTCGGCCACACGCAGGCCCATGATCACATCAATGATCTTGAGCAGGATGAAGGTGACGATAGCGCAGTACACCGCCGTGACACCCACACCCAGTGCCCGGGTAGCTAGGCTGCCATCCGCCCCGCCGATTTCTTTTACGGCAAACACACCGGTCAGCAGCGCACCCAGAATACCGCCAATGCCGTGTACACCGAATGCATCCAGCGAGTCATCATAGCCCAGCGCATGTTTCAGGGCGGTTGCCCCCCAGAAGCAGACCAGACCAGCGGCCAGACCAATGATCAGTGCACCTTTGACATCTACAAAACCAGCTGCCGGGGTGATGGCTACCAGACCTGCCACAGCACCGGAAGCAATGCCCAACACCGACGGTTTCTTCTTGGTGATCCATTCGATCAGCATCCATGCCAGTGCAGCCATGCCGGTTGCGACTTGGGTGGTGACCATGGCCATCCCTGCACGGCCGTCGGCTGCACCTGCGGAACCGGCGTTGAAGCCAAACCAGCCAACCCACAGCATGGAAGCGCCAACCAGAGTCAGGACCAGATTATGCGGAGCCATGGCTTCCCTTGCCGTAGCCAACGCGTTTGCCCAGTACCAGAGCAGCAACCAGACCAGCAATGCTTCAGCATTGATATGCACAACCGTACCACCGGCAAAGTCCAGCACGCCCTTGTCAGCCATCCAGCCGCCCGGAGCCCATACCCAGTGAGCTACCGGTACGTAAACCAGCAGAGACCACAGCGTCATGAAAACCAGCATGGAGGAGAACTTCATGCGTTCGGCAAAGGCGCCAGTGATCAGGGCCGGAGTGATGATGGCAAATGTCATCTGGAACATCATGAACACCGATTCCGGAATGGTTCCGGCCAGCGGGTGCACAGTCAGTTTGCTTAAGCATCTTTCATGAAGGCCATGCCATCAAGGAAAACACGATCCAGGCTGCCCAGGAACGGTGAGCCTACGGTAAAGGCCAGGCTGTAACCAATTACCACCCACAGCACGGTCATCAGGGCGGTGATGGCAAAGCTCTGCATCAGTGTGGCCAGTACGTTTTTCTTGCGGACCATGCCACCGTAAAACAGGGCAAGGCCCGGAATGGTCATGAACAATACCAGCGCGGTAGAAATCAGCATCCAAGCGGTATCGCCGGAATTGATCACTTTGGCAGAGGCCAGTGCCGGGCCGGTCGGCCCTCCCGCCAATACCGGTAGGGCCATGCTCGACAAGCCCGCCCCTAGTGCAGCAAGTGTTTTCTTCATTGTCAGTTCCCCTAGTGCCAGATTCGGTTAAACCGCATCGTTACCGGTTTCGCCGGTACGGATACGAACCGCTTGTTCAAGGTCGTATACAAAGATTTTGCCGTCACCGATCTTGCCGGTGCGGGCCGATTTTTCGATGGCCTCGACCACCTGATCAAGCAAGGCATCGTCAATGGCGATTTCCAGCTTGACCTTGGGTAGAAAGTCCACCACGTACTCTGCGCCGCGATAGAGTTCCGTGTGGCCTTTTTGACGGCCGAAACCTTTGACCTCGGTCACGGTGATGCCTTGCACGCCGATGGCAGACAGGGCTTCACGCACTTCATCAAGCTTGAACGGCTTGATAATGGCGGAGACTAGTTTCATGTGCACTCCTTTCAGACGTATGCTGGTGTTGTTATGTCCTGCTGATCGTGACATTGCATGAACCGTGCCAGATGTGAAGAACACGAATATTGGTGGGGTTTTATCGCCTCGTACCCTGCGCAATCCGTGACTTATGCTGTGGCGAGCACTTGATTGGGGCGGTGACGCTGGCGGGTGTGCACTGATCTAGTGCTTTACGCGGCACTGCGGTGCCGGTTCCTTTTTGCTACACTCAATCCGCTAAATGATGACAAGGAGTGTCCCATGTTCAGCCAGAAGCTGTTTGAAGAGATCAGTTCCAAAATCAGCGAAACCATCGCAGCCAGCCCGGCCAAGGATATTGAGAAAAATATCAAGGCCATGATGGCTTCCACCTTTGCCAAAATGGATTTGGTGACGCGTGAAGAGTTTGATGTGCAGCAGGAAGTGTTGATCCGTACGCGCGAGAAGCTGAGCTTGCTGGAAGAGCGCTTCGCCAAGCTGGAAGCAACGGTGTTCCCTGATAAGGCGGAAGAGCAAGTGGAAAGTCAGGCGGCGCAGGGTCATTCCTGATACATCATGACACTCGCTGTCGTCACTAGCCGGGCACTGGCCGGATTGCAAGCTCCCGAAGTTGCTGTTGAGGTACATCTGGCCAATGGTTTACCGGCTTTCAATATCGTCGGGCTCGCTGATACCGAAGTAAAGGAAAGCCGGGATCGGGTGCGAGCGGCGATTTTGACCAGCGGTTTCGATTTTCCCGCCAGAAAAATCACGGTAAATCTGGCGCCCGCCGATTTGCCCAAGGACTCAAGCCGGTTTGATCTGCCGATTGCCTTGGGTATTCTTGCTGCCTCTGGTCAAGTGCAATGCCCAAGGTTGGCCGAATACGAATTTGCTGGCGAGCTGGCATTGGGGGGTGAATTGCGCCCCATTCGTGGCGCTTTGGCGATGGCGTGCCAAGCCAAAGAGGACAGGCGTGCCTTTGTTTTGCTTAAGCTGGCAGTGCGGGAGAGGCCAGTCTGGTTGATGGCGTGCAGGTTTATGCTGTCAATTCTTTGGCCGAAGTGGCGGCGTTCCTTAACGGCTTGACCACGCTGGATACCGTTTCCACCAGTGCCTGGGTGCATCAACCTATCTATCCTGATCTTGCCGATGTCAAAGGTCAGGCGACGGCACGTCATGCGCTGGAAATTGCGGCGGCAGGTTGTCATAGCCTGTTGTTGATGGGCCCACCGGTACTGGTAAATCCATGCTGGCTGCGCGATTGCCGGGGATTCTGCCGGATATGTCGGATGAGGAAGCGCTGGAAAGTGCAGCCTTGCAGTCACTAGGTACGCGCGGATTTGATCCGGCAGGCTGGAAAGTCAGGCCTTACCGTACGCCGCACCACACGTCCTCGGCGGTGGCATTGGTTGGCGGTGGCGCCGATCCCAAGCCCGGCGAAATCAGTCTGGCGCACAATGGTATTTTGTTTCTGGACGAATTCCCGGAATTTGACCGTAAAGTTCTGGAAGTATTGCGTGAGCCGCTGGAAAGCGGTGTCATCCATATCTCGCGTGCAGCGCGTCAAGCTACGTTTCCGGCGCGCTTTCAACTGATTGCGGCGATGAATCCGTGCCCGTGTGGCTATCAGGGCCATCCTTCCGGCCGTTGCGTGTGCACGCCGGAGCAAGTCAATCGTTATAGAAGCAAATTGTCCGGTCCCTTGCTGGATCGGATCGATTTGCACGTCGATGTGCCTAGTGTCCCGACGGATGAATTACTGGCCGCTGCGGCTGGCGAACCCAGCGACTTGGTGCGCGCAAGGGTTTGCCTAGCACGCGAACGGCAGCTTGCACGACAGGGCAAGCCGAATAGCGCCTTGCAAGGGCAGGAACTGGACGAGTTCTGCCGGGCCGATGCCGAGGCACTGGCCACGTTAGGACAGGTGCTGGACAAATTGGCGCTATCGGCGCGCAGTTATCACCGTATCCTGCGGGTGGCCCGTACGGTGGCAGATGTGCAAAATGCCGATACGGTTGGCCGAAAGCACATTCTGCAGGCAGTACAATTGCGCCGGGCCGCATGGAATGAACGCTAATGTGTCGTGTTTTTCTGCGTCACTTTCATAGATAATAGCTGGATAAACTCAATTAATCGGTAGTTCTGCATGGCAAATCGTGATTTGAAGCATACAACACGCTCCCCGGCTCCCCGTGGGCGTTCCACGGCCAGCAAAAGTAGCGGTGGCGGAATGATGGTTGGAGTGGTCATCGGCCTGATTGTGGGTATCGCCGTAGCGGTTGGCTTGGCGATGTATCTGAACCGCTCGTCTACGCCGTTTGCCAGCAGTGACAAGGGCGGGCAGAAGAATGCCCAGACGACACCGCCAGCCGAGGTGCTGGCGCCGGGTACCAAGATTGCCGACGCCACCCCCGCTCCGGCTCAGCCAGCCGCAACGCCTGCACCGGCTGCTGTGGAGTCGAAGCCCGTTACCGCGCCGCTTCCGACGCCTGCGGCCCCTCCAAGCGTAGCCGCGACCCCAGTTAAACCTCCGGTGGCAGCCAAGCCTGCGGCGGCAGCTCATGCTTAAAGCAAGGATGATCACCGCTTCGATTTCTACAAGATTTTGCCGGGACAGGTCGATGCCGTACCAGCGGATTCCGCTGCGACGGGACGGCAAAAGGAACCTTCTAGTGCGGCGCCAGCCAAACGGGTGTATTTGCAGCTGGGAGCTTTCCAGAATCAGGATGATGCCGATAACCTCAAGGCCAAACTCGCCTTGTTGGGAGTGGAGGCCAAGATCCAGTCGATCAGTGTGCCGGACAAAGGGATGGTGCATCGGGTACGGGTCGGGCCGCTAAATCGACAGGATGATGTTGATCGTATGCGCGCCCAGTTGCGACAGGATGGCGTGAACGCTGTCGTCGTCAAAGCCGAATAAGTGTTGAATCCAAAAGGAATAGTAATGAAAAAGTGGTGGTTGATGGCCTTGTTGCTGGCCAGTGGCATGGCTAATGCAGCAATTGAACTGGGTAAGGATTATGTGCTGCTACCGCAGCCGCAGGCCGTGGCCAATCCCAAAAAGGTAGAGGTCATCGAGTTCTTCTCTTATCACTGCATTCATTGTTATGAGCTGGAGTTAAGCTCTGACCGCATGGGAGAAGAAGCGCCCGGCAGATGTCAACTTCCGTAAGGAACAGATCGTCTGGCAAAAACCGATGGAAGGCTTTGCCCGCCTGTTTGCCACAATGAATGCGACCGGGACACTGGCCAAGCTCAATCGCCCGGCGTTTGAGGCTGTGGTCAAGAACCGTATCAACTTGGCTGATGCGTCTGTATTGACCGGCTGGATCAGGAAGCAGCCCGGTATTGATGCGGCCAAGTTCATGCAGGCTTATTCGTCGTTTAGTGTGAATGCACAAGTGGCGCGTGCTGTGAAGATTACCCGTGATTACAATATCGAAGGTACGCCGACCTTTGTGGTAAATGGCAAATACGCCATTCAGCCAGCTGCGCCGGAAAGAGTGCTACAGGTGCTGAACGAACTCATAGCCAAGGCTCGGGCAGAAAAGAAATAAATCAGGTTTAGCCTGCATGAATGAAGGCAGCGGTGACGCTGCCTTCATTTTTACTATCTTCAATCGGTTTCAAGGGACAAACATGGATTTGCTGTTGTTGGCCAAGGCATTGATTCTTGGCGTGGTAGAGGGGCTGACGGAGTTTTTCCCTATTTCCAGTACCGGGCACTTGATCGTGGTGGGCGACCTGATCAATTTCAATAACGGCTCGAGCAAAGTGTTTGAAGTGGTTATTCAGCTTGGGGCAATACTGGCTGTGGTTTGGGAATATCGTGCGCGTTTCTTGCATGTGGCCGGTAATTTTTCCAAAGAAGAAAGTTCGCGTCGCTTCGTGTTGAATTTGATGATCGCTTTTATGCCTGCAGCGGTATTGGGCTTTTTGTTTATCAAGCTGATCAAGCTGTATCTGTTTAATGCGGTCAGTGTGGCGCTGGCTTTCATTATTGGCGGGATCATTATTCTGTTTGTCGAGCGCCGCCCACAACGTGCTCGTGTACAGCATGTGGATGACATGAGCTGGCTGGATGCGCTGAAGGTGGGCTGTGCGCAGGTGTTTGCCCTCATCCCCGGCACTTCACGTTCCGGTTCCACCATCATTGGCGGTATGCTGTTTGGACTGGAGCGCAAGGCGGCCACCGAGTTTTCTTTCTTCTTGGCCGTGCCGACCATGTTTGCGGCAACTATTTATGATGTGTTCAAACACCGCCATTTGTTTACCAGCGCCGATATCCCGGTGTTTGGCGTGGGTTTTGTCGCGGCCTTCGTCAGTGCCTTCTTTGCCGTACGTGGGTTGATCCGCTACGTGTCACACCATAATTTCAATGCGTTTGCCCTGGTACCGTATTGCCTTTGGTCTGATGATTCTGGCGACCTGGTATTGGGGTTTGGTGAGCTGGGCCGAGTGATCGCCTTGACAGCATAGCCTGCTGCCTATATGATGCACTTCTCAACGGACGCGGGGTGGAGCAGTCTGGTAGCTCGTCGGGCTCATAACCCGAAGGTCGTAGGTTCAAATCCTGCCCCCGCAACCACAAGTCATTCAAAATAAAAGCTACCCGTGGGTAGCTTTTATTTTATCTATTGCTCGTCCCCATTCTCTTAATCACCTTCTGGCATGAGTTTGTAGCAGATTGTCTGCGTTTTTCCATTTGCGGCCCTGTCGCCATGATCGGTTTCGGCCAACCGTGGGCATGAAAAAGCCGCCCGAGAGGGCGGCTTGCAACGGCATCGTCAAAATGATGCGTTGGCTCAGATGCGCTTGGCCAGTTCTTCCGCTTTGCCAACATAGCTGGCCGGGGTCAGTTCGAGCAGGCGTGCTTTTTCGGCTTCCGGAATTTCCAGTCCTTTGATGAAGGCCGCCGGGGTTTCGCGGGACACGCCGCCTTTGCCGCGCGTCAGTTCTTTCAGCTGTTCGTACGGGTTGGCAATGCCGTAACGGCGCATCACGGTCTGAATCGGTTCGGCCAACAGCTCCCGGTGGCGTCCAGGTCAGCAGCCAGCGCAGCCGGGTTCGGTTCCAGCTTGTTCAGGCCTTTCAGGCAGGCATTGAAACCGAGCATGGTATAACCGAAGCCTACGCCCATGTTGCGCAGTACGGTGGAGTCGGTCAGGTCGCGCTGCCAGCGTGACAGCGGCAGCTTCTTTTACCAGATGACCGAGAATGGCATTGGCCATGCCCAGGTTGCCTTCCGAGTTTTCAAAGTCGATCGGGTTGACCTTGTGCGGCATGGTGGAGCTGCCGACTTCACCTTTTTTGACCTTCTGCTTGAAGTAACCTTGCGAGATGTAGCCCCACACGTCACGGTTCAGGTCGATCAGGATGGTGTTGACGCGTTCCAGATTCTGATACAGCTCGGCCATGTAGTCGTGCGGTTCGATCTGGATGGTGTACGGGTTGAAGGTCAGTCCCAGACCGCTGACGAAGCGGCCACACAGGCTTTCCCAGTCAACGTTCGGGTAAGCAACGAGGTGGGCGTTGTAGTTACCCACGGCGCCGTTGATCTTGCCCAGAATTTCCTGATTAACCAGTTGTTCGCGCTGGCGTTTCAGGCGATACACCACGTTGGCCAGTTCCTTGCCCATGGTGGTCGGCGTGGCCGGTTGGCCATGGGTGCGGCTCATCATCGGCATGGCTGCCAGTTCGTGTGCCAGCTGTTGCAGGCGGCTGAGTACTTCTTCCAGCGACGGCAGGATGACGGTATTGCGTGCCGTTTTCAACATCAACGCGTGCGACAGGTTGTTGATGTCTTCCGAGGTGCAGGCAAAGTGGATGAATTCGCTGGCGGCCATCACTTCCTGATTGCCGGACAGACGTTCTTTCAGCCAGTATTCGATGGCTTTTACATCGTGGTTGGTGCGTGCTTCGATGGCTTTGACTTCTTCGCCGTGTTCAACGCTGAAGTTGGCGATTACGTCGTCAATTTCGCGGATGGTGGCGTCGGAAAACGGTTTGACTTCCTCGATGCCCGGTTCGGCAGCCAGCATCTTGAGCCATTCCAGCTCTACCTTGATACGGAATTTCATCAGACCGAACTCCGAGAACAGGTTGCGCAGTGCAGCAACCTGGCCGGAGTAGCGGCCATCCAGAGGGCTAAGAGCGGTCAGCGTGGTCAGATTCATGACGGAGTAGTTCCAAACGTTGGAGTGCTTAAGCGGGTTTCACTTTAAAAACAATCAGGGTTGGCCGAAACTCAACGGGTCAGCCGCGCCGCCAGACCGGCGGCCAATTGCTGCGCGGCCGTTGGCTGAAAGCGGAAGAAGAGTTCCGGTTCAATCATTTCCAGTTCCATGATGGCGAGTTGGTAAGCGTTATCGCGGATGGCATCGACCCGCGCATACAGCACGTCAAATGGCACGGCGGCAACGGCGGCTTCGGCGAAAGCAATTTCTTCCGGCGTGGGTAGGTGCGGATGCACGCTGCCACCGTGGTCATCCTGCACGCGGAAATCACCGGATTTCGGCGTTTTGCGAATGGCATGCGTGACCTTGCCATCAAGCACCATCAGCGACAGCTCGCCATGTTGCAGTACCTGTTGCTGAAACGGCTGCAGCATCAGGGCTTCGTGTTGCACCAGCTCGGCAAAGGTGCATTCCAGCGGCTCGCAGGCATCGTCCCGCAGGCGGTAGGTATGGCGCGCGGCACCGGATACCGTCGGCTTGAGGATGGCATCTGCCCAGCCACATGCCTCAACAACCTGGCGCAGCGTGCGCGGGTTACCCTGTTCAATGTAGTGCGTCGGTACGATGTTGATGCCGTTTTCGGCCAACCTTGCCAGATAGTGCTTGTCGATGTTCCAGCGGATCAGCTCGGCGCTATTGAACAGCCGGGTTTGCTGCGACACCCGTTCCAGCCATGGGGCAAATTCACCATAGCGGTCAAAATAATCCCACGTCGTGCGGAACAGCACTGAGCGCGTCTGGCTCCAGTCGAAGCGCTGGTCATCCCAGTTAAGGCGGGTGGCCTTGAGCCCCTGCTGTTGCAGGGCACTCAGCACCAGTCCATCTTCCTGATGCACCTGTCGGCTGTACCAATCCTGTTCATCGAGTGCCAGCAATTTGGCATCGGTCAACACGACAACATCGAACACCATGCGTTACCTCAAATTCAAGAAAAACGGCGAGGTTTGGCTCGCCGTCGGGCTTACATGCCGGGCATCATGCCCTTCATGCCGCGCATCATCTTGGCCAGTCCGCCCTTGGAGAACTGTTTCATCATCTTTTGCGTCTGCTCGAACTGGCTGAGCAAACGGTTCACTTCCTGTACCGTAACGCCAGAACCCGCCGCGATACGACGCTTGCGGCTGGCCTTGATCAGTTCCGGTTTGTGGCGCTCAGCTGGTGTCATCGAGTTGATGATGCCCTCGATGCGGCGCATGGCGTTTTCCGCTTCGGCACCTTGCACACCCTTGGCCAATTGGCCGATCTGGCCCGGCATTTTTTCCAGCAGGTTGGTCATGCCGCCCATTTTTTTCATCTGCTGCATCTGCGCCTTGAAGTCTTCCAGATCAAATCCTTTGCCGGATTTGAGCTTCTTGGCCATCTTGGCGGCTTCTTCCTGATCGATGCCTTTTTGCACGTCTTCGATCAGCGACAGCACATCGCCCATGCCGAGAATACGGCTGGCGATCCGGTCCGGGTAGAACGGTTCCAGTCCGGAAACCTTTTCCCCCACACCGATAAACTTGATCGGCTTGCCGGTGACATGGCGTACCGACAGCGCGGCGCCACCACGGGCATCACCGTCCATTTTGGTGAGGATGACACCGGTCAGCGGCAAGGCCTCGTTAAAGGCCTGTGCAGTATTCACCGCATCCTGCCCCTGCATCGCATCGACCACAAACAGCGTTTCCACCGGATTGATGGCGGCATGCAGCTGCTTGATTTCGGCCATCATGGCTTCGTCAATCGCCAGTCGGCTTAAGCGGTATCCACCATCACAACATCGAAGAAATGACGTTTGGCGTGGTCAATGGCGGCGGTGGCAATGTCAACCGGCTTCTGGCTGCCGTCGGACGGGAACCACTCCACGCCTACCTGTTCGGCCAACAGCTTCAACTGCTCGATGGCGGCGGGGCGATACACGTCGGCAGAAACCACCAGCACTTTTTTCTTCTGGCTTTCCTTCAACAGCTTGGCCAGCTTGCCCACCGTAGTGGTTTTACCGGCACCCTGCAGGCTTACCATCAGCACGATGGCTGGCGGTACGGCGGCCGGGTTGAGCGCATCGTTGGTGTCGCCCATCAGGCGCACCAGTTCTTCGTTGACCACGCCGATCAGGGCTTGGCCCGGCGTCAGGCTGCCCATAACCTCCCGGCCAAGGGCGCGCTCCTTGATCTGGGTGATAAAGGTCTTGACGACGGGCAAGGCCACGTCGGCTTCCAGCAGCGCCATGCGTACCTCGCGCAAGGCGTCCGGATGTTGGATTCGGTCAGCCGCGCTTGGCCGCGCAGCGTTTTCATCACGCCGGACAGGCGGGAAGTCAGGTTGTCTAGCATGTGGCGTCCTTACTGTCTGCCAACGGGGAGCAGGTTGGTGTAGACTCTCAAACTGTTAATTTTATCACGACCCACCGGCTTAACGCCCGCAATTGATTGCCTATCACACATGACCGGATTCCCGCTCGTCCTGAACCTGTTGCTCATTCTGGCCTATGGTGCCTTTTCCGGCACTTCATCGGGCACTGGCGCGGTGTCGCTGTTTTGCCACGTGCGCCGCGGCTCGAACATACCTTGCTGGGCGTGGTGTTGCTGCTGCACGCCTTGGCCGTGTTGCAGCCGCTGGCTGGCGGCCCGTGGGTGTCGCTTGGGGTTGGCCGTGCCTTGTCGGTGGTGGTGTGGCTGATGCTGGTGATTTACTGGACCTGCAGCTTTTTCTATCGGGTGGAAGGGCTGCAGATCTTCATGATGCCGCTGGCCATGTGCACCTTGCTGTTTGCCTTGCTGTTTCCCGGTAGTCATGTTGTGCATGATCTGTCCAACCCGGCCTTTGTTCTGCATATTCTGGTGTCGATGATGGCTTACAGCCTGTTTGCCATTGGCGCCTTGCTGGCGGTGTTGATGCTGGTGTTGATCAAGGCGCTGCACGACAAGCGCGGGTTGCCGCTGGTGCGCCAGTTGCCCCCGTTGCTATCGCTGGAAAAAATGATGTTTCAGGTGATCGGTGTGGGTTTCCTGTTGCTCACCGTGTCATTGTTGACGGGCATTGTGTTTTCCGAAGAGGTGTTTGGCAAACCGGCCGCGTTGACGCATAAAACCGTATTCGGCGTGTTGTCGTGGGGCTTGTTTGGCGCCTTGCTGCTGGGGCGCAAGCTCAAAGGCTGGCGTGGTAAAGTGGCCATTCGCTGGACTCTGGCCGGTTTCGCTGCCTTGATGTTGGCGTATATCGGTACCAAAATGGTGCTTGAACTAGTTTTGCACCGTTATTAATTCTTTGTCATAGTGTAACGGTTACCCACGTTTATCCAAGAAGGAGCTGGAAATGAAGAAGCTGCTTGCCCTGTTTGTCAGCCTGTTGTTCCTTTGTTCTGCAGCCTTTGCCGCGGTTAACCTCAATACGGCGACGCAAGAACAACTGGACGCGCTCAAAGGTGTCGGCCCGGTCAAGGCCAAGGCCATTATTGATTACCGCACCAAGAATGGCCCGTTCAAAACCGTGGATGACCTGAAAAAGGTGCCGGGTTTTGGTGATAAAACCCCGGAGAAACTGCGCAAGGATATCTCCGTGTCCGGCGCTACCACGCTGCCCGCTGCAGCTCCGGCTGGCAAGGCTGCCGCTAAACCAGCCGTAGCCCCGGCGGCTAAGCCGACAAATCTGCCGCCAAGCCGGGCAAGGCAGAAGCCTCCAAACCGGTAGCCAAAAAGAAATAATCCTGACCGTCTTGTCAGACGTAAAAATGCCCCGTAAACCGGGGCATTTTTTATGGTTTCGGCCAACCTGTGTTAAGCCGGTGTTTTGCCAAACAGTGCCAATGCTTTTTCCCGCTGGACGGCATGATCTACGATCGGTTGTGGGTAGTCGCGCCCCAGAGCGAACCCCAGTGGCAACTGCCGAGCCATCCACGGCGCATGAATACTCTTATTATCCAGTGCGCTCAGTTCTGGTACGTAGCGGCGTATGAACTTGCCCTCAGGGTCAAATTTTTGCGACTGCGTGACCGGATTGAAGATGCGGAAGTAGGGCTGTGCATCACAACCGGTGGAGGCGGCCCACTGCCAACCCCCATTGTTGGCGGCCAGATCAAAGTCCAGCAGCTGGTCAGCAAAATAGCGTTCCCCCCCAGCGCCAGTCGATCAGCAAGTCCTTCACCAGAAAGCTGGCCGCAATCATGCGCAACCGGTTGTGCATGTAGCCGCTCTGGTTCAATTGGCGCATCGCGGCATCCACCAGCGGGTAGCCGGTTTGCCCCGCGCACCGGGCGTCAAACCAGTCCTGATTATTTGGGTAGCCCAGATCACGGTATTCCGCTTTGAAGCTCTGCCGCGCAACGTCCGGGAAATGCCACAAAAACTGCTGATAGAACTCGCGCCAGATCAGCTCGTTCAACCAGCACAGTGCGCCTTCGCTCCCATCGTACCGGGCAAATTGCACCAGCTTGCGTATCGAGATCGTGCCAAAGCGCAGATGGGTCGACAGGTACGATACGCCCTTCGTCGCTGGGAAATCGCGCCACTCTTTATACCAGCGGATACGCTGGATGAAGTCGGCAAACAATTGCGCCGCGCCGCGCGGGCCTGCTGCCAGTTTGAGTTCCTCCAGATGGACGTTGCCAAAGCCCAGTTCGGCCAACGTGGGCAAAGGCGTCGCGTCCAGTGGATAGAGGCGCGACGGCAGATCATCTATGGCATAAGTGCTAACCGCCGTTGTTGACAACTTTTTCAGCCACGCGTTCTTATAAGGTGTGAACACGGTATAAGGCTTGCCGCTGCCCGAGAGTACCTCGTTACACTCAAAAATCACCTGATCCTTGCTCAGGTGCAGTGTTCGCCCTTGTTCGGCCAACCTTGTTGCGACGGCCGTATCGCGTGCCCGGGCATCGGGCTCGTAATCCGTGTTGGCGTACACATCGGCTGCACCAAGTTGTGCTGCCAATCTGGGAATCTCCTCCACCGGGTCGCCCACCAGACAATACAAATCGCTACCGGCAGCCATCAACTCCTGTTTCAGCTCTGCAATCGTCTGCCAAATAAAACCCACCCGCCGGTCATCAGCAGCACACCGATCAAGAATGCGACGATCAAATACAAACACACACAACACCGGCAAACCCGTTTGTACGGCGTGAAAAAGCGCAGCCTGATCGTCAAGCCGCAAATCGCGGCGCAGCCAGCACAAGGAGACAGATGGCATGGTCAACAAAGATCCTGAAGTTGGTTGGAATGATGAAAACGTCTTGCTACCCCAGTTCAGACTGGCTGATGAGATTCGTCTTTTGGTGTTTTCACAACACTTTTATCGCCTTGTTGTATTTATGTTGCAACAAGTTTTTTGTGCGAAAATCAATAAAACATATAAAAATCAATAACTTGTTTTGTTTTTGCTGCAATGACACCCAAAACACGGCAAAGCAGGTGTCCAGTGCTTTTGTATTTTCACAACGAAGGACTTATATTTCGGACAGCAACTACCGAAGTAGGTAGTGGATAAATGTCCGGGTTGCCGGTTCGCTGGCAGATCAACAGGACTAAATTAACTGACTTCGAAAGGAATTAGCGATGAACAAGAAGCTGATCGCCGCTGCCCGGCTGTACTGCCGACTGCCGCTGCCATGGCCGATGTAACCCTGTACGGTACCATCGAAGCTGATATCGAAAATGGTAAAGCCTACAACTACGGCTTCTCCAAAGCTGACGGTAAGCTGAAATCCGGTACCAACATCGACGATACCGGTTCCCTGATCGGTTTCAAGGGTACTGAAGATCTGGGTAACGGTCTGAAAGCCATCTGGCAAGTTGAACAAGGCCTGAACATTGATGGTTCTACCGCTTACCAAGGTAATGCTTATGGCAACACCTTTGCTACCCGCGACTCGTTCGTAGGCCTGGAAGGTGGTTTCGGTAAGGTTCGCTTGGGTAAACTGAGCACCAACCTGAACTCCGACATGGAAGCTCCGGATGCGTGGCTCTATGGTAAAGGTGTTAACGGTCTGACCTACAGCTCCATGAATGTACTGGACGGCCGTCTGAACAACGCCATCCGCTACGACTCTCCGGAACTGTACGGCTTCAAAGCTACCTTGGCTTATGGCTTTGGTGAGAAAAATATCTCCGCGACCAACGACAAGACCCAGCCGGAATACAACGTAGGCCTGGCTTACCAAAATGCCGGTTACTTTGCTAGCTTCGGTTACGTAGCAGCCCGCAACCAGCTCGATAATGCTGGTGAAACCAAGACTGCCAACTACTGGCGCTTGGAAGGCGGCTACAACGCCAACAACCTGTTGGTAGCTGCTTACTACGGCAAGTCTAAAGCTTATGCTGGTGGTTCTGCTCTGACCCAATATGTTGATCTGGTGCCGGGTGTATTGGCTGACGGTCAACAACTGAAAACTACCGAATATGGCGTAACTGTTGGCTACACTCTGGGTGCTTTCACTCCGAAGTTCTCCTATGGCCGTGTTTCGGACATCAAAGTTGATGGCGAAAAGCAAGACGAGAAAATCAACCAATACGTAGTTGGTGTTGACTATGCTCTGAGCAAGCGTACTACCGCTTACACCTCTCTGGGCTTCGCTCATCACAAGGCTGATGGTCTGGAAAACGAACGCACCTTCGCTGTTGGCGTACAACACAAGTTCTAATCTGTTCGCAGATTACACTTGAAGAAAAAGGCTGCTTCGGCAGCCTTTTTTGTTTCTATCGTTTACTCGGGGAGCCATGGGCTGATTGCCTGTTGCCTCCCATGTTTATCCCGTGTGGATTCGACGCTCTTGGCGTGCGTTGTGGCAGCGTTTCGGGTAAAGTCGAAAGCTCGTAATGTTCAATGTGTGGTGTTAACAGGGCAATGGTGTCATTGTCCTGTCTGCTGACGGGGTGGTTTGCGCGCTATGGAAGTTTCTGCTGGTATTTCCGGCCTTGGACGGGCGCTGGTTCAGAATAACATGTTGCTGTTGCAGGACGCCGAGGCGATTCATCGTCAGGCTGTTGCCTCTAATATCAGCTTTGTTGAGCAACTGATCATCAGCAAGAAAATGGCGGCAGAAGATGTGGCGAGGTTTGCTTCGCGTACCTTTGGCTATCCGCTGCTTGATTTGTCCGCCATGGATGTCGAGCAGTTACCAAAAGGGCTGGTGGACGACGAACTGGTGGCTAGCTAGGCGTTTGGTGCCCTTGTTCAAACGCGGCAGCAAGCTGTATATCGGTACGTCCGATCCCACCCAGACTTCGGCTTTCCACGCCATCACCTTTAAAACCGGCATGACGGTAGAGGTGATTGTGGTCGAGGACGATAAACTGTCCAAGGCCATCACCAAACTCAAGGAAGACGCCACCGTAGCAATCAAGGCGTTGGAGGATGAGGACTTTGGTGAACTGGAGTTTGCCGACCCGGATGCACCAACGGCGAGTAGCGCGGATGCCGCTCAGCCGGATGTGGACGACGCACCTATCGTCAAATTCATTCATAAAATCCTGTTGGACGCAGTAAATGCGGGCGCTTCCGATATCCACTTTGAGCCTTACGAGAAGTTCTACCGCATTCGTTACCGGATTGACGGGGAACTGAAAGAAATTGTGCAGCCGCCATTGCTGTTGAAAGAAAAGATGGCCTCCCGGATCAAGGTCATTTCACGCCTGGATATTTCGGAAAAGCGTGTGCCGCAGGATGGTCGCCTGAAACTGGTGATTTCCAAAACACACGCTATCGACTTCCGGGTCAGTACCTTGCCTACGCTGTTTGGCGAAAAAATCGTGATGCGGATTTTGGACTCGTCCGCCGCCTCGCTGAATATCGAACAATTAGGCTTTGAGCCCGAGCAGAAAAAACTGTTGTTGGATGCCATTGCCCGACCCTATGGCATGGTGTTGGTGACCGGGCCAACGGGTAGCGGTAAAACCGTGTCGCTCTATACGTGTCTTAATATTCTCAACAAGCCGGATATCAATATTTCCACTGCCGAAGATCCGGTCGAAATCAACCTGCCCGGCATCAATCAGGTTAACGTTAACGAGAAAGCTGGTTTGACCTTTGCCTCGGCGCTGCGTGCTTTCTTGCGGCAAGATCCGGATGTCATCATGGTGGGGGAAATCCGAGATCTGGAAACCTCGGATATTGCGATCAAGGCGGCTCAAACCGGTCACTTGGTGTTCTCCACACTCCACACCAACAACGCGCCAGCGACATTGACTCGCTTGATCAACATGGGGGTGGCACCGTTCAACGTGGCCAGTTCGGTATTGTTGATCATGGCGCAGCGCCCGGCGCGCCGATTGTGCAGCCATTGCAAGGCACCGGTGGATATCCCGCATGAAGCGCTGTTGCGTGCGGGGTTCAAGGAAGAAGAGCTGGATGGTAGCTGGACATCCTATGGTCCGGTTGGCTGTGATGCGTGTCGGGGAACCGGTTACAAGGGGCGTACCGGTATTTATGAGATCATGCCCATTACCGATGCCATGACGCGTCTTATCATGAAAAATGGCACAGCCGTGGATATTGCCGATTTGGCCTTGCGGGAAGGTATGGTTGACTTGCGCCATTCTGGGTTGCTCAAGGTGAAGCAGGGGGTGACTTCACTGGCCGAGATTGAAGCGGTGACCAACGATTAAGAAAGTCGGACAGTAAATGGCTACGATAACCAAGAAGGAAGCCGCTCCGGGTTTTATCTGGGAGTGGGAAGGCAAAGATCGTGCGGGCAAGGTGATCCGTGGTGAATTACGGGCGGAAACCGAAAACGTTGCCAAGACACAGTTGCGCTTAAGAGGGCGTGTCGATCATCAAGATCAAGCGTCGCCGGGGCGGTTTTGGCCGCAAGATCACTGAAAAAGATATCACCTTGTTTACCCGGCAGCTGTCGACCATGATGCGCGCCGGGGTGCCGCTGTTGCAGGCGTTTGATATCTCGGCCAAAGGGCATGGCAATCCAGCCGTGACCAAGATGCTGCTGGAGGTTCGGGCTGATGTGGAAACCGGTCTGTCGTTGGCCGAAGCCTTCCGCAAGCGTCCTCTTTATTTTGACAAGTTGTTCTGCAACATCATCGCCGCTAAGCGAAACCGGTGGTGTGCTGGATTCCTTGCTGGACAAGCTGGCCACCTACAAAGAAAAGGTCATGGCGATCAAGGGCAAGATCAAGTCGGCCTTGATTTATCCTTCTGCCATTGTGGCCACCGCGTTCATCATCACCGCTGTCATCATGATTTATGTGATTCCGGCCTTCAAGGATCTGTTCTCCAGCTTCGGTGCCGACTTGCCCGCGCCGACGCTCATGGTGATCTGGCTGTCAGATAAATTCATCGCCTACTGGTGGTTGATCTTTGGTTCAATATTTGCCGCGATCTTTGGTGTGACCTATGCCTTCAAGCGCAGTCCAAGGATGCAGGAACAGATTGACCGAGTGGTTCTCAAGCTGCCGGTGGTGGGCGATATCATCCGCAAGGCCACTATCGCTCGCTGGAGCCGTACCACGGCAACATTGTTTGCTGCTGGTGTGCCTCTGTTTGAGGCGCTGGAGTCGGTCGGCGGGGCGGCGGGTAATCAGGTGTATGCCGAGGCAACCAAGCAGATCCAGTCGGATGTGCGCTCGGGCTCCAGCCTCAACTACTCGATGCAGCGTACCGGTCTGTTTCCCAATATGGTGTTGCAGATGACCTCGATTGGTGAGGAATCTGGCTCGCTGGATCAGATGCTGGACAAGGTGGCCGAGTTTTACGAAGAGGAAGTGGATAATGCCGTGGCGTCGCTCTCCAGCTTGCTGGAGCTAAGCCATCATGGTGATTCTCGGCGTGCTGATCGGCGGTCTGGTGATTGCCATGTATATGCCAATCTTCAAGATGGGGCAGGTGGTGGGTTGAGCATGGCGGATTTGGGTATGTTCTTTTCGGCCAACCCTGCACTGTTGGTCGTGATGGTTTTTGTGAGTGGATTGTTGCTTGGCAGCTTTCTCAATGTGGTGATCCATCGTTTGCCAAAGATGATGGAACGGGCTTGGCAGCAGGAGTGTGCGGATTATCTGGGACAGGCTCATGCCGAGCTGCCCGACTATAATTTGTTGACGCCGCCGTCACATTGCCCCATGTGCAATGCCCCGGTGCGGCCATGGCAGAATGTGCCGGTCTTGAGCTATCTGTTGCTCAAGGGGCGTTGCGCCAGTTGTCAGTCTGCCATCAGCCCGCGTTATCCGCTGGTTGAACTGGCTACCGGGCTGTTGTTTGCCGTGTTGGCCTGGCATTTTGGCTGGACGATCCAGTTGCCTGGCTATCTGCTGTTGACGGCGGTTCTGGTCGCGCTGACCTGTATTGATGCAGATACGCAATTGCTGCCGGATAGTTTGACCTTGCCGTTGTTGTGGGCCGGTTTGTTGTTCAACCTCTGGAGCGGTACGGTGCCATTGAGTGATGCCGTGCTCGGTGCGGCAGCGGGTTATCTATCCTTGTGGCTGGTGTATTGGGGGTTCCGGCTGGCAACCGGCAAGGAGGGCATGGGCTTTGGTGATTTTAAGCTTTTGGCCGCTCTGGGCGCTTGGTTAGGCTGGCAGATGCTGCCGTTAGTGATTCTTTTGTCCTCGTTGGTTGGGGCGATCATTGGCGTGGCGTTGATTCTGCTGGCGCGCTTGGGGCGTGGGCAGCCTTTGCCATTTGGCCCTTATCTGGCGGTGGCGGGGTGGATAGCCTTGTTGTGGGGGCATGACATCGTGGCGTGGTATCTGCATGCCTATTAGTGTCGTCGGACTGACCGGCGGCATCGGCTCCGGTAAAAGTGCGGCGGCTGAGCGCTTTGCCGAGCTTGGCGTCACGGTCGTGGATGCGGATGTGATTTCCCATCAGTTGACCGCTGTTGGCGGTGAGGCCATGGCTGCAATTGCTGAGGAGTTTGGTCCCACGGCCTTGCTGCCGGATGGTTCCATGAATCGCCAGTCGATGCGAAACATGGTGTTCGGCCAACCTGAGCGCCGAGCCCGGCTGGAGGCCATTTTGCATCCGCGTATCTACGCCGAATGTCAGCGTCAGCTGCTACGGGCGACTGGGGGGTATGCCATTCTGGTGGTACCGCTATTGTTTGAGAACCCGCTGTACTTGCAGTCATTAAGCCGGACACTGGTGGTGGATTGTGACGAAGCGGTGCAAGTTGCCCGCGTGATGCAGCGTAATGGCTTGTCTGAATCGATGGTGCGTTCCATCATGGCGGCGCAGTTGTCCCGGCGGGAGCGTTGTGCTCGAGCGGACGATATTATTGACAACAGTGGCTCTCTGGAGGCTTTGAGGCTTCAAGTTGATGCCAAACACCGTTATTATCTGGGCAATCTTGTTAAACCCTGATGGCAGGGTTTGTCTCCAGCCACCAAGAAGGGCAGACGTGCCGTGATCAGTTTCGAGTTTCCTGTTACAGAGCGAACCCGCATTTTGCTTCGCCTGGAATGTCTCTACGCTCGTCTGGCGCATTTTGTCAGCAAGGATCAGGCATACGATCACCATGCCGCACTCTTGGTGTTGTTCGAACTGATGGAAACGGCGTCGCGTGCCGATCTCAAGGCAGATTTACTGCAAGAGCTGGAGCGTCAGAAACAAATTCTTGAGGCGCTGCGCGATAACCCCAATGTCGCCGAAGATACGCTGGAAGGCATTCTTGACGATATTGAGCGCACCTCCTCACATCTGCTGGCCATTACCGGGAAATTCGGACATCACCTGCGCGAAAACGAATGGTTGATGGCGATTAAACAGCGCGCGGGTATTCCCGGAGGGACTTGCCAGTTTGACCTGCCGTCCTATTATCTGTGGCAGCAGATGCCCGCCGAGAAACGCCGTCAGGATCTGGAACGTTGGGCGGCACCGCTGATGCCCACCGCTGAAGCGGGGCGTATTTTGCTGAAATTGCTACGCGACAGTGGCAAGACCCATCACTACATGGCCAAACATGGTGCGTTTCAGCAGATGTCCGGCGGCACGCTGGTGCAGTTGATCCGGGTAAATTACGACGAGAGCCTAGGGGTGTTGCCCGAGCTGTCCGCTAATAAATACGCATTGAACATCCGGTTTATCAGTGCTGTGACCGGCGAGAGCCGCGCACGCCAGACCGATCTGGATGTCGAATTCTCTCTCACCAATTGCAAGTTCTGAAGTCCATGGCAGATTCCCCTCTGGTTGTGCATTGTCCTACTTGTCAGGCGCCGGTCCGTTGGGAGGTCGCGAGTCGTTATCGCCCCTTCTGTAGCGAGCGTTGCAAGTTGATTGATTTGGGGCAATGGGCCACGGAAAGTTATCGGGTGCTTAAGCCGAGGAGGAGCAGCCGGACAGTGAGTGGCAACCGCTTAGCACTGTCTTGATGCGCCAATCAAAAGGGCCTGCAACATGCAGGCCCTTGTGCGTTAAGGTTGGCCGAAAACCACGTCAGGCACGTGCCGCCAGTGCAGCTCCTTGCGAGAAGTAAGACTTCACCCCGCTGAAAATGGCATTGGCCATTTGCTGCTGGAACTCGCTGTCGATCAGCCGTTGCTCTTCTTCCGGATTACTGATGAAGGCGGTTTCCACCAGAATCGATGGAATGTCCGGCGCTTTCAGTACGGCAAAGCCAGCCTGTTCAACTTGCCCTTTGTGTAGCCGGTTTAGGCTGCCCACCTGATTCAATACCGTCTTGCCGAGCTTCAGGCTGTCGTTGATCGTGGCGGTTTGCGTCAGGTCCAACAGGGTATGAGCCAGATAGCGATCCTTGCTGCCGATTTTTACCCCGCCAATCAGGTCGGCGTTATTTTGCGACTGCGCCGTGGCGCGGGCAAAGACACTGGTGGCGCCTTTTTCTGACAGGGCAAATACCGATGAGCCCCGCGCGCTGCGGTTGAGGACGGCGTCGGCATGGATGGAAATGAACAAATCGGCATTCAGGCGCCGCGCTTTGGCCACGCGGACCCCCAGCGGGATGAACACGTCTTCCTCACGGGTCATAAACGCGCGCATGTTGCGTTCGGCATCAATCAGACGGCGCAATTGTTTGCCTATTCTGAGCACGACGTCTTTTTCGCGCGTGCCGGATGGGCCGATCGCCCCGGGATCTTCGCCGCCGTGACCGGGGTCCAGCATGACGATGATCGGGCGGCTGCTGCTGTTTTTCTTGGGTTTGACCTGTGGTGCGGGTTGTTCCAGTTTGCCCTTGTTATAGTCTTCCAGCAGCGTGAGCAGGGGATCTTCCTGCTGACCGTTGGCCGGATACAGGTCAACCACCAGCCTATGCTTGTATTCCGCCACCGGCGCCAGCGTAAACGATTGTGGTTTGACGTCGGTTTTCAGGTCCAGCACCAGCCGTACCGTATCGGCATTGAACTGGCTTAACACGGGCGGCCTTGATATAGGGGTCGGCTGCACTGATCTGGCCACCGATATCCTTGAGGATGCTGTTGAGTTGCACCCCTTCCAGATCGATCACCAGCCGATCAGGTTTGACCACGGTGAACTGGCGAAACTTGATGGCACTGCTGGCTTCCAGCGTGATGCGGGTATAGCTAGCGGCAGGCCAGATGCGCAGCGCCACGATCTGGCTGTTGGCGGCCCAGCCTTAGACGGCTGACGCTCAGCAGGAAGGTGGCGGCGGCGGTGCCTAGCAGGCGTCGGCGCAGGGGGTCGAAAGTCGAGTCAGGCATGACTGTCCGGTTTGTGAGCTTGCATGAAAACGATAAGTGCGACCATTGCCTGATACCTCAAGTTCCGGGTGAGGTCTGCTGGCGGCAACAGTTGACCGGCTTTGTCGGGCCATTCCACCAGACAGAGCGTGCTTGGGCCAAAATAGTCGCGGAAGCATCTTCCCATTCCTCTGGGTCGGCAAAACGATACAGGTCAAAATGGTGCACGGTGAAATCAGAGAAAGGATAACTCTCTACCAGCGTGTAGGTGGGGCTTTTTACCTTGCCGTGATAACCCAAGCGAGCAGGCCGCGCGTAAAGGTAGTTTTACCCGCCCCCAGATCGCCTAACAGATAAATGACGGCACCGGGCTGCAAGGCAGCGGCCAGCTGCGCCCCAAGCCGTAATGTGGCGGCTTCATCCGCCAGGCTGCCGCTGAGAATACTGCTATCATCCATGGGCATGACTGAGAACTCCCACCAAATGGTCGATTATCCCGAATTGGCGCGCCAAATCAAAGTCTGGTCACAAGAATTGGGCTTTGGTGCCGCACGCATTACCCGTGCCAGCCTGCTTAGCCGAGGCGGAGCAGCGTTTGCTGTCCTGGCTGGAGCACGGTTATCACGGCAGCATGGATTACATGGCGCGCCATGGGGCGTTGCGGGTTCGGCCTGCCGAATTGGTGCCCGGTAGTCTTTCGGTGATTTCCCTGCGCATGCCGTATTGGCCCGCCGCCGCCAAAGCTGCCGAGGCGGTACTGCAGGATGGCTTAAGCCTATATTTCGCGTTACGCCATGGGGCGTGATTACCACAAGGTGCTGCGCAATCGTCTGCAGAGGTTGGCCGAAAAGCTGGAAGAAGTGGTGGGGGCTTATGGCTACCGGGTGTTTACCGATAGTGCGCCACTGGCCGAGGTCTCCTTGGCGGCACAAGCCGGGCTGGGCTGGCGTGGCAAGCACACGTTGCTGCTCAACCGTGAGGGCGGATCGCTGTTTTTCCCGGGTGAGATTCTGACCGATCTGCCATTGCCTGCCGATGAGGCGGATAGTGGCCACTGTGGCCGCTGTACGCGTTGTCTCGACGTGTGCCCGACGGGGGCGATTGTTGAGCCGTATACCGTGGATGCGCGCCGTTGTATTTCTTACCTGACCATAGAACTGAAAAGTGCCATTCCGGAGGCGTTGCGTCCGCTGATTGGCAATCGGGTCTATGGTTGTGATGATTGCCAGCTGTATTGCCCGTGGAACCGCTTTGCCGTTCCGGCGCAGGAGGCGGACTTTGCCGTGCGCCACGGGCTGGATAACCTGTCGCTGGTGGAGCTGTTTGGCTGGAGCGAAGTGCAGTTTCAGCAGCGCATGGCCGGTAGCGCCATCTATCGCATCGGTTACCACAAGTGGTTGTCCAACCCGGCCGTCGGCCTAGGCAATGCTCCAACTTCCGCCGAGGTGGTATCGGCCTTGCGTCAGCGGCTGGAGATGACTGAGCCGATGGTTGCCGAAGTGGTGCGCTGGGCGTTACGGCAACATGGTGTGACCGAGTCATAAAAAAAAGGAGCTGAAAGCTCCTTTTTTCGGCCAACCTTACTTGCCGTCTTACTCCAGCGGGCGCGTGAAGTGAAACGAACTGATGCTGAATCCCTTGCGGAAATACAGCTTGTGCGCCGCCGTGCGCCAGGTTCCGGAATCCAGAGCCATGAAGCGACAGCCACGCTGGCGGGCCAATTGTTCACACCAGTCGATCAGCGTACTGCCCACGCCTTGCGAGCGTTGGCTTTCATCCGTTACCAGATCATCAATGTACAGGCGTAAGTCTTCGTAGGTGTTTTCATACACCCGATAAAGTGCCAGTCCAGCCAGCGAACCTTCTGGCCGCTGGGCCGCGACCAGCCGTGCGCCGTGCGAGAACACCCGCTCCATCTTGGCGGCGTACTCCTCTGCCGAAGTCGGCAGGTGAGGGCGCAGCTGCTGGTGTAGCGGCAAAGCCCGGCGCAACAGTGTCGGCTCAATGACGGCCCCGGCGTCGTCGGTGATGCGAACAATCGTTAGCGAATTCATGGTCTTAGCCGCGCGACGGAGCGATGCAGAGCGATTCGCCTTCCAGTACCACGTTGCCTTTTACCGGGCACTGGGTGGCCAGTTTCACGCGCTTCTTGGCCGGGTCCAGCTCGCTTACGGTAACGCGGGCCGTCAGCGTGTCACCAATCTTGACCGGAGCCTTGAATTTGGTGGATTGCGACAGGTAAATCGTGCCTTCACCCGGCAGGCGGGTGCCGATCACCGTGGAGATCAGGCTGGCCGTCAGCATGCCGTGAGCGATGCGGCTCTTGAACATGCTTTGCTCGGCGTATTCCTGATTGATGTGAACCGGATTGTCATCGCCGGAAACGGCGGCAAACAGCAGGATATCTGCTTCGGTAATGGTCTTGGCATACTCGGCGCTATCGCCGATTTTGATGTCTTCAAAGTAAATCGTCATGACAATTCCCTTGGTTTGACGTATAAAATGGTGCGCTGCAATGTAGCACAGATTAGGGTAAGTGCTGTCCTAAATGCAAATTGCACAGAATTGACGTACTATCGCAAACAAGTTGTATTTTTACCACTGTATTCGCATTGTACGCCAATCAAACGCTCGTTTAAAAAGGTGTTGAGGCATAATTCAAACAAACACCACGGCCGCAGGTGCCTTCCGAGTTCGATTAACCCAGAGATGTTTGCTGGAGGATTATGAAAGTTCTAGTCGCTGTGAAACGCGTTGTGGATTACAACGTGAAGGTTCGGGTCAAAGCCGACGGCACCGACGTCGACATTGCCAACGTCAAGATGTCGATGAACCCGTTTGATGAAATCGCGGTGGAAGAGGCGGTTCGCCTGAAAGAAGCAAGGCCAGTGAAGTTGTCGTGGTCTCGCTGGGCGTGAAACAGTGCGAAGAAACCCTGCGCACGGCATTGGCCATGGGCGCCGATCGCGCCATTCTGGTGGAAACCGATGCCGAGCTGCAGCCGCTGGCCGTTGCCAAACTGCTCAAGGCCGTGGCCGACAAGGAACAGCCGCAGCTGATGATTCTTGGCAAGCAGGCGATTGATGACGATGCCAACCAGACCGGCCAGATGGTTGCCGCCTTGCTGGGTTGGGGGCAGGGCACTTTCGCTTCCAAAGTGGATATTGCTGGCGAAACCGTCGATGTGACGCGTGAAATTGACGGGGGTCTGGAAACCGTCAAGCTGCGTTTGCTTAAGCCGTGGTGACGACCGACTTGCGCCTGAACGAGCCGCGCTATGTCAAGCTGCCTAACATCATGGCTGCCAAGAAGAAGCCGCTGGACAAATCCACGCCTAGCTGATTTTGGTGTTGATGTGACGCCGCGCCTGAAGACGCTGAAGGTGGCTGAACCTGCCAAGCGCTCTGCAGGGATCAAGGTGGCCAGCGCTGCTGAGCTGGTTGCAAAACTGAAAAACGAAGCAAAGGTGCTGTAAGCCATGGCTATTCTCGTTATCGCTGAACACGACAACCAGAGCCTGAAAGCAGGCACCCTGAATACTCTCTCGGCTGCTGCCAAACTGGGTAGCGATGTCCACGTCCTCGTGGCTGGTCAAGGCGCAGCTGCCGCTGCCGATGCGGCCAAGTCGCTGGCTGGCGTTGCCAAGGTTCTGCTGGCTGATGCGGCGCAATATGCCCACGGTCTGGCTGAAAACCTGGCGCCGCTGGTTGTGGATCTGGCCAAGGGCTACAGCCACGTACTGGCTCCGGCCTCGTCTTTTGGCAAGAACTTGCTGCCGCGCGTAGCTGCCTTGCTGGATGTGGCGCAGATCTCCGAAATCGTTGCGGTTGAGTCGGCTGACACCTTCGTGCGTCCGGTCTACGCCGGTAACGTATTGGCTACCGTGCAATCGGCCGATGCCATCAAGGTGATCACCGTACGTACCACTGCTTTTGAAGCGGTGGGTCAAGGTGGTTCGGCGGCGGTGGAAACCATTGCGGCGGCTGCTGATGCCCAACTGTCCAGCTTTGTTGGTCAGGAGCTGACCAAGTCGGACCGCCCGGAATTGGGCGCTGCCAAAATCATCGTATCGGGTGGCCGTGCCTTGGGTTCGGAAGAGCAGTTCAAAGCTGTCATTGAGCCGCTGGCCGACAAGCTGGGTGCTGCTGTTGGTGCTTCGCGTGCCGCTGTCGATGCCGGCTATGCGCCGAACGACTACCGGTAGGGCAAACCGGTAAAGTGGTGGCTCCGCAGCTGTATGTGGCGGTGGGGATTTCCGGTGCCATCCAGCACTTGGCTGGTATGAAGGATTCCAAGGTGATTGTGGCAATCAACAAGGACGAAGAGGCACCGATTTTCCGGTGGCCGATTACGGTATCGTGGGTGATCTGTTCACGGTCGTGCCGGAGTTGATGGCTGAGTTGTCGAAGTAAGTACGATCTGCGGAGCCATCTTGGCTCCGTTTTCCCAGGTTGCCACGATGCGGCCGGGTATCAAAGAAAAGAAACCGGCCATGACTGGTTCGCCTTTGGAGGAGTGGTTGTCACTCCCGGTGCAAAAACCGGGGGTGGAACCCTCGTGTTCAAACGGCGGGCGACATGGTCGGTTTTTTCATGACGCAACGATACGGACAAATAACAGAGGAGTGATCGATGATTTATAACGCACCGGTCAAGGACATTCGCTTTGTACTCAACGAACTGGCCGACTTGTCGGCAATCTGCGCCCTGCCGGGCAATGAAGATTGCTCGGTTGAGCTGGTTGACGCCATTCTGGAAGAGGGCGCCAAGTTCGCCGAGGGTGTTCTGGCCCCGATCAACAAGCAAGGTGACAAGGGCGCCAAGTGGAACGACGGTGAAGTGACCGCGGCCCCGGGGTTCAAGGAAGCATGGCAGCAATATGTTGAGGCTGGCTGGGTAGGTTTGCGTGCCCCGGCTGATTTTGGTGGTCAAGGCATGCTTAGCGCTGGTGGCTCTGGCCGCTGAAGAAATGTGGTGTTCGGCCAACCTGGCGTTTTCGCTGGCCCCGATGCTGACCTTGGGCGCGATTGAAGCGATCAACCATCACGCATCGGACGAACTGAAGGCCATTTATCTGCCGCGCATGTCCACCGGCGAGTGGACCGGTACCATGAACCTGACCGAACCGCAGGCCGGTTCCGATCTGGCTCAGGTACGCAGCAAGGCGATTCCGCAAGACGATGGTACCTATCTGGTGTCGGGTCAGAAGATTTTCATTACCGGGGTGAGCACGACATGGCGGACAACATTGTCCACCTGGTGCTGGCCCGCCTGCCGGATGCGCCAGCTGGCGTGAAGGGTATTTCGCTGTTTATCGTGCCGAAGTTCCCTGGTGAATGCCGATGGTTCGCTGGGTAGGCGCAATGACGTACGCTGCGTATCGCTGGAACACAAGCTGGGTATCCATGGCAGCCCGACTGCGGTGATGAGCTTTGGCGATAACGGTGGTGCTGTCGGCTATCTGGTTGGCCAGCCCAACAAGGGTCTGAACTACATGTTCACCATGATGAACCATGCTCGTCTGGGCGTGGGCGTCGAAGGGATGGCTGTTTCCGAGCGCGCCTACCAAAAGGCCGTGGAATATGCACGCGAACGCGTGCAGTGCCGTGCCATCGGCTCGGCTGATCCGGCTGGAGTGGCCATCATCAAGCACCCGGACGTTCGTCGCATGCTGATGACTATGAAGTCGCAAGTGGAAGCGCAGCGCGCCCCGGCTTGCTACGCCGCTGCCGCGCTGGATCGCGCGGCTCGCCATCCGGTGCCGGAAGAGGCTGCACGTAACCAGGCGTTGCTCAACTTCCTGATTCCGATCGTCAAGGGCTGGAACACCGAACAGGCCAATGAAATTACTAGCCCTGGCGGTACAGGTGCATGGCGGTATGGGCTTCATCGAAGAAACCGGTGTGGCTCAGTACTATCGTGATGCCCGCATCACGGCCATCTACGAAGGTACGACCGGTATTCAGGCGATGGATCTGGTGGGGCGTAAAACGGCCAGCGAACATGGCGTGACCGCACGCACCTTGTTGGCCGAAGTGCATGCTACGGCAGCCAAACTGGCCGAAGCGGGTTATGCCAGCATCGCCGCCAATCTGGATGCGGCTGCCAAGGAAGCAGAACGTTGTGTAGCCTTCATTCTGGAAACCTTCGGTAGCCAGCCGCAACTGGCTGCTGCCGGTTCCGTGCCGTTCCTCAAGCTGATGGGGATTGTGCTGGGTGGCTGGCAACTGGGTCGTGCCGCCTTGATCGCCAAGGCCAAGTTGGCCGAAGACGACGCTGATGCCGACTTCCTCAACGCCAAGATCGTGACCGCGCGCTTCTTTGCCGAACACCTACTGCCGCAAGTGGCTGGTTTGGCGACTGCCATCGTGGCAGGTGCTGACAGCGTGCTGGAATTGGGCGACGACCAGTTCTGATACTAGCCTGAAGGTGACGCATGCAATGGCCGGGCCGGGTGCCCGGCCATTTTTTATGGTGATAAGGTTGGCCGAAAACGATCGGTAGTGTCTATTGATAGTTGGTGTGCGTGTGTCGGCGGCGTATCATGACAATGACAGATGATGGAGTGCGCCATGGCGTACAACAGTCGTCCGTTCAATATCTTAGCCGCAGATTGCCCAAAAAACGGGCAATGTCTATTGTGTGATAAGGGCAAAAACGGTATTATAAAAAGGTTTATCCAACGGGACATGCGCAACAGGCGCGGTGTCCCGTTATTCACATAAAAGCTGCGAAAAACAGAGCAAACGTAACAGGAGCCAGCCAGTGTCAACCGTACCAGCGATTCTTGTCTTGGCTGACGGTACCCTCTTCCGGGGCAGTGCCATCGGTGCATCCGGCCATACGGTCGGCGAGGTGGTATTCAATACCGCCATCACCGGTTATCAGGAGATCCTTACCGATCCTTCCTACACCAAGCAAATCGTCACCCTGACTTATCCTCATATTGGTAATGTCGGCGCGAATTCCGAGGATACCGAATCCCGCGCCGTTTTTGCGTCCGGTCTGATCATCCGTGATCTGCCGCTGCTGCACAGTAACTTCCGTGCCGAAGTGTCCTTGCCGGATTACCTCAAGCAAAACAATGTCGTGGCCATTGCCGACATCGATACCCGTCGCCTGACCCGTATCCTGCGTGAAAAGGGCGCTCAACCTGGCTGCATCATGGCTGGCGAGATAGACGAAGCCCGCGCGCTGGAGTTGGCCAAAGGATTTGGCAGCATGGCCGGTCAGGATCTGGCCAAGGTCGTGACCTGCCAGCAATCGTACCCATGGAACGAGCGCGAATGGAAACTGGGTGCCGGGTATGGCACGCAGACCGACAGCCGTTTCCATGTGGTGGCCTACGACTTCGGCGTTAAGCACAACATCCTGCGCATGTTGGCCGAACGTGGCTGCAAGCTGACTGTAGTACCGGCCACCACGCTTACCAAGGATGTACTGGCGCTCAATCCGGACGGTGTGTTCCTGTCCAATGGCCCCGGTGACCCGGAGCCGTGCGACTACGCCATTACCGCCATCCGTGAGATTCTGGAAACCCGCCTGCCGGTGTTTGGCATCTGTCTTGGCCATCAACTGCTTGGTCTGGCCACCGGTGGCAAGACCAGCAAGATGAAGTTTGGCCACCACGGTGCCAACCATCCGGTGCAGGATCTGGACTCCGGCCGCGTGATGATCACCAGCCAGAACCACGGCTTCCGGTGGATGAAACCAGCCTGCTTACCAATGTCCGCGTGACCCACCGTTCGCTGTTTGACCAGACGGTACAAGGGATTGCCCTGACCGACCGTCCGGCATTCTCGTTCCGGGGGCACCCGGAAGCAAGCCCGGGGCCGCACGATGTGGCGTACCTGTTTGACCGCTTCATCGCCCTCATGAGCGAGCGCAAACCGTCCTGACCTTAAAGTAAGCACGGAGATCATCATGCTAGGCATTACCGACCTGACCACGTACCTTATCGGCACCATCATCATCGTGTTGCTGCCGGGACCCAACTCCATGTACGTGTTGTCAGTGGCGGCGCAGCGCGGGATACGCGCCGGGTTTGTACGGGCGCCTGCGGGGTGTTTACCGGTGACTTTATCTTGATGACGCTGGCAGCCTCTGGTGCGGCCGGTATGCTCAAGGCCAACCCGGCTCTGTTTGGTGTGGTCAAGTATGCCGGTGGTGCCTATCTGACGTGGCTGGGCATCCAGATGTTGCGCGGCGCCCGGAAGAGCTGGCGCCGTCGCGCCGAGCCGATATCGGAACCGGCGCGTCAGGTGGATGATCGGCTTACCGTTCGTCAAAGCCTTGGCGATCAGCCTGATGAACCCGAAAGCCATCTTGTTCTTCGTGTCTTTCTTTGTGCAATTCGTCGATCCGGGTTACCCCTACCCGGCGTTGACCTTTATCGCCCTGGGCGGCCTGCTGCAACTGTGCAGCGCCTTGTATCTGGCCACGATCATCATGGCCGGAGCCAAGTTGGCCGAAGCGTTCCGCCGTCGACGCAAACTGTCTGCCACCATGAGTGGTGGCGTTGGTGCGCTGTTCCCGGGTTTTGGGGCGAAGCTGGCTGCGGCCAGCCTGAACTGAATACTGAAAATTGACTGAGCGATAACGATGCCGAAACGTACCGACCTACAGAGCATTCTCATTATCGGCGCTTAAGCCCCATCGTCATTGGGCAGGCGTGCGAATTTGACTACTCCGGCGCGCAAGCCTGCAAGGCGCTGCGGGAAGAGGGGTTCAAAGTCATTCTGGTGAACTCCAACCCAGCCACCATCATGACCGACCCGAACATGGCCGATGTTACCTACATCGAGCCGATCAACTGGCAGGTGCTGGAAAAAATCATCGCCAAGGAACGTCCGGATGCGATCCTGCCGACCATGGGCGGCCAGACCGCGCTGAACTGCGCCCGGATCTGGGCAAACATGGCGTACTGGAAAAATATCAGGTTGAGCTGATTGGCGCGACGGAAGACGCCATCGACAAAGCCGAAGACCGTGGCCGCTTCAAGGAAGCCATGGCCAAGATTGGCCTGTCCTGCCCGCTGTCGTTTGTCTGCCATACCATGGAAGCCGCGCTGGATGCACAAGCCAAAGTAGGCTTCCCGACCCTCATCCGTCCGTCGTTCACCATGGGCGGCTCCGGCGGTGGTATCGCTTACAACAAGGAAGAATTCCGGCGATCTGCGAACGCGGCTTTGAAGCCTCGCCGACCCACGAATTGCTGATCGAACAATCGGTACTCGGCTGGAAAGAGTACGAAATGGAAGTGGTGCGTGATCGTAACGATAACTGCATCATCATCTGCTCGATCGAAAACTTCGACCCGATGGGCGTGCATACCGGCGACTCCATCACCGTTGCGCTTGCGCGCAGACGCTGACCGACAAGGAATACCAGATCATGCGTAACGCCAGCCTGGCGGTACTGCGTGAAATCGGCGTCGACACCGGTGGTTCCAACGTGCAGTTTGCCGTTAATCCGGCCAACGGCGAGATGATCGTAATCGAAATGAACCCGCGCGTGTCGCGCTCGTCGGCGCTGGCGTCCAAGGCCACCGGCTTCCCGATCGCCAAGATCGCCGCCAAGCTGGCCGTAGGTTACACGCTGGACGAATTGAAGAACGACATCACCGGCGGTGCAACCCCAGCTTCGTTCGAACCGTCCATTGACTATGTTGTCACCAAGATTCCACGTTTCGCCTTCGAGAAATTCCCGCAGGCCGATGACCGCCTGACGACCCAGATGAAGTCGGTGGGTGAGGTGATGGCGATTGGCCGGACCCTGCAGGAATCGATGCAAAAAGCCCTGCGTGGTCTGGAAACCGGTTTGTCTGGTCTGGATTCGCGTTCTAGCGTGGAAGAAACCATTCGCCACGAAATGAGCTCGCCGGGGCCGGAACGTATCCTGTATGTGGCCGATGCCTTCCGTATCGGCATGTCGCTGGAAGAAATCCATGCCGTCTGCAAGATCGACCCGTGGTTCCCTGGCTCAACTCGAAGATCTGATCGCCGAAGAAAAGGCGCTGTCGACTCGCAAGCTGGAAAGCCTGAGCTTCGACGAACTGCGTCGCCTGAAGCGCAAGGGTTTCTCTGATCGCCGTCTGGGCGAACTGACCGGTACCGATCAGGCTGCCGTGCGTGCCCGTCGCTGGGCGCTGAGTCTGCATCCGGTATACAAGCGTGTTGATACTTGCGCGGCCGAATTTGCCACTTCGACCGCCTACATGTACTCGTCGTATGAAGAAGAGTGCGAATCCCGTCCGTCCGACCGCAAGAAGGTCATGGTGCTGGGTGGTGGCCCGAACCGTATCGGTCAGGGTATCGAGTTTGACTACTGCTGTGTGCATGCCGCTCTGAGCCTGCGTGAATCCGGTTTCGAGACCATCATGGTCAACTGTAACCCGGAAACCGTATCGACCGATTACGACACCTCCGATCGTCTGTACTTCGAGCCGCTGACGCTGGAAGACGTGCTGGAAATCTGCCGGGTGGAAAAACCGTTTGGCGTGATCGTCCAGTACGGTGGCCAGACCCCGCTGAAACTGGCGCGCGCGCTGGAAGCCAACGGGGTGCCTATTATCGGCACCAGCCCGGACATGATCGATGCCGCGGAAGACCGCGAGCGTTTCCAGAAACTGCTCAATAGTCTGGGTCTGAAACAGCCGCCGAACCGCACCGCGCGTGCGCCGTACTGAGGCCATGAAGTTGGCCGAAGAAATCGGTTATCCGCTAGTGGTGCGCCCGTCCTATGTGCTGGGTGGCCGTGCGATGGAAATCGTGCATGAACCGGCCGATCTGGAACGCTACATGCGTGAAGCAGTGAAGGTCTCCAACGACAGCCCGGTGCTGCTGGATCACTTCCTGAACAACGCTATTGAGGTGGATGTTGATTGCGTGTCCGACGGCGAAACCGTGGTGATTGGCGGCATCATGCAGCACGTGGAACAAGCCGGTGTGCATTCCGGTGACTCCGCCTGCTCGTTGCCACCTTACAGCCTGCTTAGCCGCCATTCAGGACGAAATCCGTCGTCAGACGATTGCCATGGCGCGCGCGCTGAACGTGGTTGGCCTGATGAACGTGCAGTTTGCCGTACAGGGCGAAACCATTTTCGTGCTGGAAGTGAACCCGCGTGCCTCGCGTACCGTGCCGTTCGTGTCCAAAGTGACCAGCGCACCGCTGGCCAAGATTGCCGCACGGGCGATGGCTGGTATTTCGCTGAAAGAGCAAGGTTTTATCAGCGAAGTGATCCCGCCGTACTTTGCCGTCAAGGAAGCCGTGTTCCCGTTCATCAAGTTCCCGGGCGTGGATACCATTCTGGGGCCGGAAATGAAGTCGACCGGTGAAGTGATGGGCGTGGGCCTGAGTTTTGCCGAGGCATTCGTCAAGAGCGAGCTGGCTGCCGGTGACCGCCTGCCCAAGTCGGGCAAGGTGTTCCTGTCGGTGCGTCAGTCCGACAAGGATGGCGCGGTGGAAGTGGCACGCGAACTGGCGCGTCTGGGCTTTGGTTTGTGCGCCACACGCGGCACCGCCAAGACGCTGGCTGCCGCCGGTATCGAGGTGCAGGAAGTCAACAAGGTGACCGAAGGCCGTCCGCATATCGTCGATATGGTCAAGAACGGTGAGGTCGCTTTGGTGATCAATACCGTGGACGAAAAACGTCAGGCCATTCAGGATAGCCACTCCATCCGTCGCTCGGCCTTGCAGATGCGTGTGCCGCAGTACACCACGCTGGCCGGTGCCCGTGCCGTATGCATCGGTATGGCCAATGTCGAAGAGTTTGGTGTGTACAGCATTCAGGAGCTGCACGCGTCGATCAAGCACTAAGCTAAGTTGTTGATGGGTAAATCGTCTTCGGCCAACCTTTGAACCGCAGGCGATTTACCGTTACAATCTTCGCATTGACCCGCAACATCCAAGCCGCCGTCCCGTACGGCGGCTTGTGCTTTTGATATGGCGGGGGTCCCGCCAGTGGAGAATTCTCGAATGAACAAAGTACCGTTGACCGTGCGTGGCGCGGAGCTGCTCAAGGATGAGCTGCAACGCCTGAAAAGCGTGGAACGTCCGGCGGTGATCGAGGCCATTGCCGAAGCCCGCTCGCATGGTGATTTGTCGGAAAACGCCGAGTACGATGCCGCCAAAGAACGGCAGGGGTTTGTCGAAGGCCGCATCGCCGAACTGGAAGGCAAGCTGTCCAACGCCTTGATCGTCAACCCGGCAGAGCTGCACGCGGAAGGCCGCGTGGTGTTTGGCACCACGGTGGACCTGATGGATCTGGAAACCGAAGACGAAGTGACCTACCAGATCGTGGGAGATGATGAAGCCGATATCAAGCAGGGCAAAGTGTCGGTGAATTCGCCGATCGCCCGTGCCCTGATCGGTAAGGAAGAGGGCGATGTCGCCGAGGTCATGGCACCCGGCGGGATTCGCGAATATGAAGTGCTGAACGTCAAATATATCTGACAAGCCAGATGACGTGCGGGCCGCACGTTTTTTTCGGATGGAAGAGGTGATTCGTGGACGGACTCAGATCCATCGCTAAGACATTCTGGATTGGCGGCAT
The DNA here is from genome assembly GCF_009707705.1 of Paludibacterium denitrificans. Classification (GTDB taxonomy): domain Bacteria; phylum Pseudomonadota; class Gammaproteobacteria; order Burkholderiales; family Chromobacteriaceae; genus Paludibacterium_A; species Paludibacterium_A denitrificans. The sequence goes on from NZ_WLYX01000001.1 coordinate 1,949,308, forward strand.
GTGGGTGATCGGCCTGATCGTGACCCCGGCGCTGTTTTCCAATCTGGACAAGGTGACCGCTGGCATGGTGGTAAGCTTAAGCTGTTTGCCGCCATTGCCCGGGTCGGACTGGTGTGTGGCGTGATTCTGTTGATTGGCGAGGTGATGCGTCATGGCGTGCGTGGCATGAAAGAAGCTTCTGGCTCATCGTTGCCATGTTGATCTGCACCATCATCAACCATTTTGCCGTGTCACCGATTATTGCCAACCTCAAGCTGCAGATGAATCATGCCGCCGAGGGGCTGTTTGGTGGTGGTTTTGCCACCGGCATGCCATTTCCAGCCTGATTTATCTGGTACAAAGCCTGATGGGGCTGGCTTACATTCTGAAGGGCGAGCGTTAGTTAAACAGCCAATAAAAAAGCGGTGGAGATTCCACCGCTTTTGCTGTCACCGCTCAGGGCTGGGCTTTGAGCGCTGTCTTGCTCTTGGGCAGCTCGATGCGCTGTTTGTCGCTCGGGCGCCATAGCACCAGTTGTTTGCCGATATGCTGAACCGGCGCGGCGCCCAGATCGTCGCAGATTTTTTCAAACAGTGCGACGCGTGCGTCACGGTCATCGCCCAGTACGCGGATCTTGATCAATTCGTGGGCATCAAGATTGATGGCGATTTCACGCATGACCGATTCGGTCAGGCCGTTGTTGCCGATCATGACGACCGGATTGAGCGTGTGTGCCGAGCCTTTGAGATACTGGCGCTGGAAAGTCTGAAGTTCGATTTTCATGGACGGGCTGATTTCAAATCAAAACGGGATTTTACTCGAGTTTGCTCCGTTCCCCAATGTTTTGCCATAAATCAGTCAGAAAACAACAAGATAGGACTGTGTCGCTGGCGTGGTCGCTATCGTGAAGGATAGGCAGGATTACACTCTCTCATGGCTAGAAGCAAAAGCAGCAACGCGTGGATGCAGGAGCATGTGCATGACCATTATGTGCACATGGCGCAAAAAGATGGGTATCGTGCACGGGCGGCCTACAAGCTGCTGGAAATCAATGAGAAAGACAAATTGATTCGCCCCGGCACGGTCTTGGCCGATTTGGGTTCAGCCCCGTGCAGCTGGTCACAAGTGGCGGCGCGTATCGTGGGTGACAAGGGCAAGGTTTTTGCTCTGGATATTTTGCCCATGCCTCCTATTGCCGATGTCTCCTTTATTCAGGGCGATTTTCGCGAACAGGAAGTGCTGGATGAATTTGTCACCTTGTTGGGCGGGCGTCAGCTGGACCTTGTAATTTCCGACATGGCCCCCAATATCTCCGGCATGAGCGCCATCGACCAGGCCAGAAGTTTTTTGCTGTGCGAGCTGGCGCTGGAGTTTGCCCGGGATCACCTCAAGGTTGGCGGCAGTTTTCTCGTCAAGGTGTTTCAGGGCAGTGATTTTCAGCCGTACTTGCAAGCCATGCGTGAACTTTTCTCCGAAGTGGTTACCCGAAAGCCCAAAGCCTCGCGTGATCGCTCCAGCGAAATTTATCTGCTCGGTAAAGGGCGACGCTGACATAACCCCGGTCGGGGGTTACAATCGAAACTGGTAAAACAGGCAACCGGAAAGTCAGGGCACAGAGGAGTCCGCTCTAGTGAACAATATCGGCAAAAACATCGCCATCTGGGTCATCATCGGTTTGGTACTGATGACGGTATTCAACCAGTTCAACAAACGTCAGGATACCCAGAATCAAGTCGAGTATTCGCAATTCATCAGCGATGTCGAGTCGGGCAAAGTCCAGTCTCTGACTATCGAAGGTCACCCGTTGCGCGGGCAATGGCTGAAGGGCAAGCGAGCCGATGGCTCGACCTTCTCCACCTATGCACCGTATGACCCGCAGCTGGTGGATGATCTGATCAAGAACAATGTGCGCTTCTCCGCCAAGCCGGAAGAAGAGCCGTCCATGCTGATGAATATCTTCGTCAGCTGGTTCCCGATGCTGCTGCTGATCGGTGTCTGGGTATTCTTCATGCGCCAGATGCAAGGCGGTGGCAAGGGTGGAGCGTTCTCGTTCGGCAAGAGCAAGGCACGCATGCTCGATCAGGAAACCAACTCCATCACTTTTGCCGACGTGGCAGGCTGCGACGAAGCCAAGGAAGAAGTGAAGGAAATCGTCGATTACCTGCGTGATCCTTCTCGTTATCAAAGCTTGGGCGGTCGTATTCCGCGAGGCATTTTGCTGTGCGGCTCGCCGGGTACGGGTAAAACCTTGCTGGCCAAGGCGATTGCCGGTGAGGCCAAGGTACCGTTCTTCAGCATTTCCGGTTCCGACTTTGTGGAAATGTTTGTCGGCGTGGGGGCGGCGCGTGTTCGTGACATGTTTGAACAAGCCAAGAAGAACTCGCCTTGCATCATCTTCATTGATGAAATCGATGCGGTGGGTCGCCAACGTGGCGCTGGCTTGGGCGGCGGTAATGACGAACGCGAGCAGACCTTGAACCAGTTGCTGGTGGAAATGGATGGTTTTGATACCAACACCACCGTCATCGTGATTGCTGCTACCAACCGTCCGGACGTACTTGATCCGGCGTTGCAACGCCCGAGCCGTTTCGACCGCCGGTCGTGGTGCCGCTGCCGGATATCCGTGGTCGCGAACAGATCCTGACCGTGCACATGCGCAAGGTACCGATTGCGGCCGATGTCGAGCCTTCGGTTATCGCCCGTGGTACGCCGGGGTTCTCTGGTGCTGATCTCGCTAACCTGGTTAACGAAGCTGCCTTGTTTGCCGCGCGCCGTAATAAGCGCTTGGTGGACATGGAGGATTTCGAGTCGGCTAAAGACAAGATCATGATGGGCGCGGAGCGCAAGTCGATGGTCATGTCCGAGGAAGAAAAGAAAAACACGGCTTATCACGAGTCTGGCCATGCAGTAGTGGCCAAGCTGTTGCCGAAGTCTGATCCGGTACACAAGGTCACCATTATTCCGCGCGGCCGCGCCTTGGGCTTGACCATGCAATTGCCGGAACAGGATCGCTTTGCTTACGACCGTGGTTATCTGCTGGATCGCATTACCATTCTGTTTGGTGGGCGTATCGCGGAAGAGTTGTTCATGAACCAGATGACAACCGGTGCCTCGAATGACTTCGAGCGCGCCACGCAGATGGCCCGCGACATGGTTACCCGTTACGGCATGTCGGACAAGCTGGGGCCGATGGTGTATGGCGAGAACGAGGGCGAAGTGTTCCCTGGGCCGCTCCATCACCACGCACAAGAACCTGTCCGAAGCCACCATGCAGCAGGTGGATACCGAAATCCGCCGCATCATCGACGAGCAATACGCACTGGCCCGTCAGCTGCTGGAAGATAACCGTGACAAGGTAGAGGCGATGACCGCGGCGCTGCTGGAATGGGAAACCATTGATGCCGAGCAGATCAACGATATCATGGATGGCCGTCCGCCGCGTCCGCCGAAGCCGGGTAGCAGTTTCCCGGCCAAACCGGATGACAAGCCGACCGGCCCGGCCCCGGAGCCGAGCATCGAGCCGATTCCGGCTGCCTGATAGCAACCACAACATGACAGGGTGACAGCGCAGGCTGTCACCCTGTTTTTTTGTTGGCATGGTGGTGACCGCTGCTGTTTCAACTTTCAAGAATGCTGAGTGTATGAGTACTTTTATCTGTGGGCGTTTTACCCTCGATCTTTCCCGTCCGCTGGTGATGGGTATCCTGAACGTCACGCCGGATTCATTCTCGGACGGCGGCCGTTTTAACCGGCTGGATGCTGCCGTGGCACGTGCTGAAACTATGTTGGCCGAAGGGGCCGCTATTTTGGATATCGGTGGTGAATCGACGCGTCCGAATGCCCCGGCAGTCAGCCCGCAGGAAGAGATCGATCGCGTGTTGCCGGTGCTGGAACGCCTAGTGGCATTGAACGTGCCGTTGTCGTTGGATACTCGTCGTGCGGCGGTAATGAAAGCTGCGCTGGACCCGGGGTGGTTGATCTGATTAACGACGTATCGGCACTGGAAGACGATGGTGCATTGCCGCTGGCGGTGGCGTCGCAGGCCGGTATTTGCCTGATGCACAAGCAGGGTAATCCGGACACCATGCAGCAAAAGCCGGTTTATCAGGATGTGGTGGCGGAAGTGGGCGATTATCTGGCGCGACGCGTGGCATTGTGTCTGGAACAGGGTATTGCCCGCGAGCGTTTGTTGGGCGATCCGGGCTTTGGGTTTGGCAAGACGCTGGAACACAACCTGGCCTTGCTGGCGCGCTTGCCCGAGGTGGAGCAGCGCTGTGGCGTACCACAGCTGGTGGGGATGTCGCGTAAATCGATGCTGGGGGCGATCACCGGCGAGCCGACGCCGGTTGAACGACTGGGCGCCAGCGTGGCGGCGGCGCTGGAAGCCGGGCGGCGTGGTGCCAAGGTGATTCGGGTACATGATGTCAAGGCTACCCATCAGGCGTTACAGGTGCTGGAGGCGGTAAGGTTGGCCGAAACACAGGCCTGATGTTTTCGTCATGAGTATTGGCCTTTGGGCTAGTGCCCATTAAGCTGGCGGTTTGGCAGGCATGGCCGGGATGGAACGTCCCGGCGCGTGCGAGATGGCGCAATAGGGATAAAGCAATGAGTCGCAAATATTTTGGAACCGATGGTGTCCGGGGTGAAGTGGGGCAGTTTCCAATTACTCCGGAGTTTGTACTGAAACTGGGCTATGCCGTTTACCGCGTGCTGGTTGACCATGACAAGGCACATCGTCCGACGGTATTGATCGGTAAGGACACGCGTATTTCCGGCTATATGCTGGAAGCTGCGTTGCAGGCAGGCTTTACTGCCGCTCGGCGTGAATGTGCTGTTGACCGGGCCGTTGCCAACTCCGGGGATTGCCTACCTCAGCCGTGCGTTGCGGTTGGAAGCTGGGGTGGTAATTTCGGCTTCGCACAATCCGTATCAGGATAACGGCATCAAGTTTTTTGCCGAGGGCGGTAACAAGCTGGACGACAGCGTTGAGCTGGAAATCGAAGCGATGCTAGACCAGCCGATGCAAACCAATGCCTCGGCCGAGTTGGGCCGCGCCCGGCGTATTGATGGAGCCGCTGAACGCTACATTGAATTCTGCAAGAGCACCTTCCCCAATGACCACGACCTGAAGGGCCTCAAGCTGGTGGTGGACTGTGCCAACGGTGCCACTTATCACATCGCGCCCAAGGTGTTTCATGAGCTGGGTGCCGAAGTGGTGGTGCTGGGCGGCGAGCCTGACGGCTACAACATCAACGACAAAGTGGGCGCGACTTATCCGCGCACCTTGCAAGCGGCCGTGTTGCAACACCAGGCCGATTACGGCATTGCGCTGGATGGCGATGGCGACCGTCTGATCATGGTGGATAGTGATGGCAAAGTGTACGACGGTGACCAGTTGATCTACGTCATCGCCAAGGCCCGCGCGGCGCGTGGTGAGCTCAAAGGCGGCGTAGTGGGTACTGTCATGACCAATCTGGCGATGGAGCTGGCGCTGCAGAAGCAGGGCGTGGCATTTGCCCGGGCCAAGGTGGGCGACCGCTATGTGCTGGAACTGCTGCATGCACAGGGCTGGCAGGTGGGGGGCGAGGCCTCCGGCCACATCCTGTGTCTGGACAAGCATTCCACCGGTGATGGCATCATCTCCAGCTTGCAGGTGCTGGATAGCCTGCGCAGCCTGGGCATGGGGCTGGCCGAGGCCTGCCGCGACTGGACGCCGTTCCCGCAAACGCTGATCAACGTGCGCCACAATGGTTGCGACTGGAAAGCTGCGTCGGCAGCATCGCTGCAAGCGGCGGAACAGGCATTGGCCGGTCACGGCCGGGTGGTGTTGCGTCCTTCCGGCACCGAGCCGGTGGTGCGGGTGATGGTGGAGGCGGACGACAAGGATCTGGCTCGCCATTGGGCACAGGAAATTGCCCACGCCATTGAGCAGGCGGCCGGTTAACCCAGCCTTGTTTGGCGTAAAAAAGGCCGCTGTCTGACAGCGGCCTTTTTGCTGGCGGAATCTGGTAAAAATCAGCCGCGTATCACACGCGGGACACGCGGTGCCACGGCACACATCAGTTCGTAGCCGATTGTCCCCGCTCCGGCGGCGACATCCTCGATGGCCAGCCCATCCCCCCCACAGCACCACTCGGCTACTAAGGTTGGCCGAAGGAATGGGGGTCAGGTCGACCGCCAGCATGTCCATGGATACCCGGCCGACAGTACCAGTGCGCACGCCGTCGATCAGCACTGGGGTGCCATTCCGGGCAATGCGTGGATAACCGTCGGCGTAGCCGCAGGCGACAATGCCGATACGCATCGGATGCTCGGCGGTGAATTGCATGCCATAGCCGACCGATTCGCCCGCTTGCAACTGCTGGATGGCGATGATGTCAGCCGACAGCGTCATTGCCGGTTGCAGCCCCAGTCCAGTGCCATTCACTTCGGCAAAAGGGGAGCAGCCGTACAGGGTGATCCCCGGCCGGACGATGCTGCCGTGCGTGTGCGGATGGCGGAATACAGCGGCCGAGTTGGCCGCGCTGATGGCCAGCCCGGATGCCTCGGCCACCGGCTGAAAGCGTTGCCATTGCGCGGCCACGCCACGTTCATCGTCGGCAGTGGCAAAGTGCGTCATGATCGTGGTGAGCCGGCCGCGGGCAGCGTCTGTAGGGCCGAGGCGGCTGCCAGTGCCTGTTCCGGGCGGAAACCCGGTGCGGTTCATGCCGCTGTTGATCTTGAGCCAGACTTCCACCGGTTGCGGCAGTGAGCCTTCGGCCAACCAGGCCATCTGTTGCTCGTTATGGATGGCACCGGCGATACCGTATGCCGACATCGCTTCCACTTCCTGCCGGTCAAACGGGCCTTCCAGCAAGGTAATCGGATGCTTGAGCCCGGCGTCACGCAGGCGTACGGCTTCTTCCAGATTGAGCAGGGCATAGCCGTCGGCCACATCGGCCAGCGCCCGGGCGGTTTCCAGCACGCCATGGCCATAGGCATTGGCCTTGATGACGGCAAGGGCGCGTTGTCCTGCGGTTTGTTGTCGGGAATGTTGGTAGTTGTGGCATATGGCGGAGGTGGAAATCTCCACCCGGATGGGGCGTGTCATGTCAAAAAGTCTGCGGGAGAGGTGTGCTATTATAATCCCCCGATACTCTATTCGGACAGCACGCCCGCCCGGTCTGGCTTAACCTGGCCGACCGGTTGACGGATTACCATGGATATTCTGCAGATACTTCTCGATTTTTTCACCGGGTACGGCTATCTGGCCGTATTTCTGGTCCTCCTGTTGTGTGGCTTTGGCGTACCGATTCCCGAAGACATCACGCTGGTGGTTTACGGCATCATTTCGGCGCTGGGGCATGCACACGTGCATACCATGGTGGCGGTGGGGCTGGCCGGGGTGTTGGTGGGCGACGGCGTGATGTTTGCGGCTGGCCACTTTTATGGCAACCGGGTTCTGCAGTTTCGGCCCATTGCCCGCATCCTGACGCGTGAGCGCTTTTGCGCGGTGCAGGAAAAGTTTGAAAAATATGGCAATTGGGTACTGTTTGTTGCCCGTTTCCTGCCGGGGCTGCGCTCGCCCATTTTCATCACCGCTGGCATGACCCGGCGTATTTCCTACTGGCGTTTCCTGTTGCTGGATGGTTTTGCCGCCCTGATTTCCGTGCCGGTGTGGGTGTATCTTGGGCATTACGGCGCCAGCCAGCGCGCGTGGCTGCTGGAGATGGTGCACCGTGGTCAGGCGGGGGTATTGATCGTTATTGGCGTGATACTGACCGGCGTCTGGCTGGTGTATCTCAAACGGCGCAAAGCCCGTATGGCCGCGAGCAAAGTGACCAAGTCTTAACACTTGGCCCCGGACATGTCATGAAAAAAGCCACCCGTACCTGTGGGTGGCTTTTTTGTTGCCGTGGTTGGCCGAAGTGCGGCTTAACCCAGTTGCAGCAGTTCTACTTCGAAGACCAGCGTGGCGTTTGGCGGAATTACGCCACCAGCGCCACGTGCGCCGTAGCCTAGTTCCGCCGGGATGGTCAGCTTGCGCTTGCCGCCCACTTTCATGCCTTGCACGCCTTGATCCCAGCCCTTGATCACATAGCCGGAACCCAGCGGGAAGCTGAACGGCTGGAAGCGGTCCTTGCTGGAGTCAAACTTGGTGCCATCGGTCAGCCAGCCGGTGTAATGGACGGTTACTTCCTGACCGGAGGTTGCTTCCGCGCCTTCGCCTACGACCAGATCCTCAATAATCAGTTCGCTCATGCTCGATCCTTGCTTGCTCAAATGGATAACCGCCGGATTGTAACAGCGCGCTGTTGATTCGTCGTGGTGTCTTCCCTTGCTCGTTATGGACGGTTGGCGGGCAAATGGCAAGGTCGACAAGGTGTGGTTGTCTTATGCTTTCAATGGCTTATAACGGAACTGTGTTGCCATGCGCTGTTACAAGGAGGTTGTGATGAACCTGATCCATGTGAGTGTTAATCACCCGCGCCCCATCGTCCATCGGGCTGACCTGTTGCAGCCGTGGGAATGGTTGCGGCTGGGCTACCGCGATTTTCGCCGTGCCGCCGCCGACGCGTTGTTATACGGTGTGGCGTTTGTGCTGATGGGGCTGTGGCTGACGTTTTATCTGGCCGATGCACCGGTCGTGGCGATAACGCTGGCCACCCTGTTCCTGTTGGCTGGCCCGTTTCTGGCCATTGGGCTATTTGATCTGGCACGCCAGATGGAATCATTCGATGGCCGGGGCAAAGCCCGGTTGATGCACAGCCTGACGGCCTGGCGGGCCAACTTTTAAGCATTGACCTTGTATGCCGCCTTGCTCACCATGCTGGTGTTTGCCTGGTTTCGCCTGTCGTTGCTGATGTTTGCGCTGTTTTTTGATGCCGCCACGCTGGTGTCGCTCGATAGCCTGCTCGGCAGTCTGCAGCGGCCCGGCAATTTCGGTTTTCTGCTGGCGTATTTCGGCCTGGGTTTTCTGTTTGCCGCCGTGGTGTTTGCCGTTAGCGCGGTATCGATTCCCATGATGCTGGATCAGGATGTGGACACCTTTACCGCCATGGTCGCCAGTGTGCAGGCGGTGTATCACAACTTGCTGACGATGGCGCTGTGGGCCGTTATGATTGTGGCTCTCACGGCGGTTGGGTTTGCCACCTACTTTGTGGGCCTGATCATCATCATGCCGGTGATCGCCCGGCCAGCTGGCACGCCTACCGCGCCCTGATCACTTTTGAGCGCTGACCATTCCTGATGAGCCATTCCATCGTATTTCTTGACCGGGACAGCCTGCCTGTCCCGGTGCCTGCCTTTGGTTTCCCTGCCAATTATGTCGAGCACGCTAGCACCACGCCGGAACAGATCGTGGCCCATGCCGGACAGGCCGACATCATCATTACCAACAAGGTGCCGTTTACCCGTGCGACGCTACAGCAATTGCCGCAGCTGAAAATGTTGGCCGTGGCGGCGACCGGGGTGAACCACATTGATCTGGACGCCTGCCGCGAGCAGGGCGTGGCGGTGGCCAATATCCGTCATTACGGCGATGACACGGTGGCGGAACACGCCTTCATGCTGATGCTGGCGCTGATGCGCAATCTGCCAGCGTATCAGCGCGACGTGGCCGCTGGCGTGTGGGAACAGGCCAAGCAGTTTTGCCATTTTGGCGCGCCGATTCGTGATTTGCAGAGCGCCACGCTGGGGATTCTTGGCTCTGGCGGCATCGGTCAGGCGCTGGCGGCGCGTGCCCGTGCCTTTGGCATGATCGTGCAGTTTGGCGAGCGCAAAGGGGTGGAATCGGTACGACCGGGTTATGTCAGCTTTGAGCAACTGCTGGAAACCTCCGATGTGCTGTCGCTGCATTGCCTGCTCACCGCGCAAACCCGCCATATGATTGGCGAGGCAGAATTGATCCGCATGAAGCCCGGCGCGGTGCTGATCAATACCGCCCGCGGTGGCTTGGTGGATGAAGAGGCGCTGGTGGCGGCGCTGAAGTTCGGCCAACTTGGCGGGGCGGGGTTCGATGTTTTGACTACCGAACCGCCGAGTGCGGGCAATCCGCTGCTCAAGGCGCGCTTGCCGCACCTGATTGTGACGCCGCATGTCGGCTGGGCCAGCCGCGAGGCCATGCAGCGTCTGGCGCAGCAGCTGGTCGACAATATCACCTCGTTCGTGCAAGGCGGCACCGATCACCGCGTGGTATGAATGTACGGTGAGCCGGAATGAACACAGGGGCCGTTGGCCCCTGTTTCGTATTGGCGTCAGTCCGGAATTTCGTTGGGATTCAGTAAGCGTTCATCTTCTTCCCCCATGCCCAGCTTGCCGCGCACGCAGGTGATGTAACGATTGACATCCGGGCCGCCGCCGTAGCGCTGGGCGTGCCAGATCATCTCTCCCAGACACTCCATCATTTCATGCTGGGCACGGTGTTCATCGCCGTGACGCAACGCCAGTTGCGCATACAAAGACCGGATGCCAAACGGCTGGTCGATGGAGCGCTGCTCCTCGATGGCCATGTGCAGGCTCATGTGCAAGAACGGGTTGGTTTCGCCCATCTCCGGCGTCCATTCTCGCTCCAGATAACTTTCCGGCGCATCCAGCATGGCATGGTATTCCGGGTGAGCTATAAGAATGGATAGGACAATATTTTCCGGGTCCGTCAGCGGTTGCTGCTGTTTGTGCTTGCTCCGGGTTTCAAAGAAAAAACGGCGGGCATCCTGACGGCTGGGAGAAAACAACATGGGGCATCCCTTGAGGCGGTTGAAACGGGGAAAGGCTGGTGCCGAGGGCGATGGTCCATCGGCGTGACCCGATCGCTGGATTGATCGCTGTCCTGATCCGCCATTATACGAAACGGAGATAGCCATGACCACGCTTTACGACTTTTCCGCTCAACTGCTGGATGGTGCGCCGGTGTCCTTGTCCGATTGGTCCGGCAAGGTGGTGCTGGTGGTGAATACCGCCAGCGAATGTGGGTATACCCGGCAGTATCAGGGCTTGCAGGAGTTGTACCAGCTCTTTGCCGCGCAGGGGCTGGTGGTGCTGGGGTTTCCCTGCAATCAGTTTGGCGGACAGGAACCGGCGGATAACCGCATGATCGGCCAGTTCTGCCAGCAACGCTTTGGTGTGACGTTTCCGTTGTTTGCCAAGGCCGATGTCAATGGACCGCAGGCTTTGCCGCTATGGCGTTGGCTGACGCAGGCGGATACGCCGCACCCGCATCCGGTGAAATGGAATTTCACCAAGTTCCTGCTTAACCGCCGGGGGCGGTTGGTCAAGCGCTTTGAACCGGCGGTGGAGCCTTACGAGTTGATGGATGACATCAGCGCCTTGCTGTTACCGCTGTCACACGTGGCCTGACGTGATTTCGGCCAACCTTGAACCACCAAGGTTGGCCGAACGGAGACTACCGGTTTACCGAGACTGCCGGTTTAACGACGGCGGAAGATGATGTCCCACACGCCGTGCCCCGGGCGGATGCCACGCTGTTCAAACTTGGTCAGCGGACGATATTCCGGGCGGGGCGCATAGCCATCGGCCGTGTTTTCCAGATCGGCGTTGGCGCTCAATACTTCCAGAATCTGCACCGCGTAATCTTCCCAATCGGTGGCAGCGTGCAGATAACCACCCGGCTTCAGCTTTTTCACCAGCTTTTCCACCAGGGGCGGCTGAATCAGGCGTCGCTTGTTGTGGCGCTTTTTGTGCCACGGGTCGGGGAAGAAAATGTGCACGCCATCCAGGCTGCCATCGGCCAGCATGTGGTCGAGCACTTCCACCGCGTCGTGGCGGATCAGCCGCAGATTGGACAGCTGCTGTTCGGCAATCAGCTTGCACAGGTTGCCCACACCCGGGCCGTGCACTTCGATGCCCAGATAATCCTTGTCCGGATTGTTGAGCGGCAATCTCTGCCGTGGCGCCGCCCATGCCGAAGCCAATTTCCAGAATCTTGGGGGCTTCGCGTCCAAAGGCGGCGGCGAGGTCAATCTGCGCCGGTTGGTAATTAATGCCCCAGCGCGGCATGCCTTCATCCATGGCCCGCTGCTGGGCGGCAGACAAATGCCCCGGCGCAGCACGAAACTCTTGATGGGACGCGGGAAAGCGGGATTTTCCATGGGATGTAAACGGATCAATGACAAAGAACGCGATGTTACCGAATCTGGCCGCCCGAGGCGAGCAAAGCCGCCCTGAATTCGTCGCTATCAGGCAGCTGATCCAGCAGGGTTTGCACCGAGGGATACGCCAGCTCTACGCCCAGCTCGCGTTTGAGCCGGTTGTTACACAAGCGGCGCGATTCGGCCAGAAACGACCACAGCATCGGCGATACCCGGCGCCGCACTTCTTCGCGCGGGTAGCAGGGCGGCACGGCAACGTGCAGTTTTTCGGCCAACCTTGCATACCATTGACCTACCGGCAGCGGCTCGTCATCACAGGCGTTATAGATGCGCAGGCCTCCACCGTGACAGTGCAGCGTGGCAATGCACAGGCGCGCCAGATCATCGGCATGAATGTGGTTGCTCAGGCTGTCTTCTTCTGGCCGGATCAGCGGGGTGGCACTTAACAAGCGGCCGATCGGCAAACGCTCGGCGGCGTAAATGCCGGGTGCGCGCAGGATGCGGACTTGCGCACCGGTGGCGATGGCAAAGGCACGCAAGGCGTGTTCCGCATCCAGCGGCGCCGGGCCCGGTCGCTGCCCGGATTGGTCGGCGCCGTTTCATCCAGCCAGTTGCCATCGGCATTACCATACACGCCGCTAGTGCTGATATAGCTAACGCGCTGTGGTATCCTCAGACCTTTTGTCAGTGCGTACAATAACTTGCGTGTGCGCGGGTCGGTCACGCCATGGTTGGGCGGTGGCGCCGTGATCAGCACATCGTCGGCCAATCCGGCCAGACGGCGCAGGCTGTTGGCATCATCAAGGTTGGCCGAAACCGGCACGGCACCGCCCAGACGGGCTCGTCGCGCGGCAGCCGCGTGATGGCATAACGCCAGCACGCGCCAGTGGGTGGTGAGGTAAGGCATGGCCCGCATGGCGATATCGCCCGGCTTAAGCAATCAACAGTGTACGCATCTGCACATTCTAGCCAGATTGTAGAGGAACGAGATGACTTCTCAGGTCAAAGTGCTCCCGAGCGGGCATACGTTCAGCGTGGAAGCGCACGAAACCATTCTTGACGCCGCGCTGCGGCAGAACATCGGCTTGCCGTACGGTTGCCGCGACGGCGCCTGCGGTGCCTGCAAGGGCAAAGTGCTGGAAGGCGACGTCTGCCGGGACGGCTATCAGGAAAAAGCCTTGCCGGAAAACGAGCGGGTACAGGGCTATGCGCTGTTCTGCTGCGCCCGGCCGCAGGGCGATGTCACCATCGAAGCGCGTGAAGTGAGCGGCGCCGGTGACATTCAGGTCAAAACCCTGCCGTGCCGCGTGGAAAAAATCGAGAAAGTACACGATGTGGCCGTGCTCAAGCTCAAGTTGCCCGTGTCCGAGCGCCTGCAATTCCGTGCCGGTCAGTACATCGATATCCTGATGAAGGATGGCAAGAAGCGCAGCTTCTCCATCGCCAATGCACCGCATGATGACGCCTATCTGGAGTTGCATATCCGCCATCAGCCCGGTGGCAGCTTCTCCGAATATGTCTTCAACCAGATGAAAGAGCGCGAAATCATGCGCTTCAAGGGGCCGCTCGGCTCGTTCTGGCTGCGAGAAGAGTCCGACAAGCCGATCATCCTGCTGGCTAGCGGTACCGGCTTTGCCCCAGTCAAGGCCATCATCGAACATGCCATCCACAATGGCGTACAGCGGCAGATGGTGCTGTATTGGGGCGCACGTACACTGGCCGACCTCTACATGGCCGAACTGGCCGCCAGCTGGCAGGCACAGCATGCCAACATCACCTTCATCCCGGTGCTGTCGGAAGCCCTGCCGCAAGATAACTGGGTGGGCCGCACCGGCTTTGTCCATCAGGCCGTGCTGGACGATTTCGACTCGCTGGCTGGCTATCAGGTCTATGCCTGTGGCGCCCCGGTGATGGTGGAAGCCGCTCATCACAGCTTTATTCAGGAACGCGGTTTGCCGGAAGACGAGTTCTTCTCCGACGCCTTTTTTCTGTCCAAGGATAGTGGCGCTAGCAAGTAAACCATTTACTGGCCCAAGACCAAGCCTCCGTCATAAACGGGGGCTTTTTTTTGCCCTGTGACGGCTTTTTTCCCCTCCGATCAGTTAGTTGACCTGCGTCAATAACCTTTGTTTGTGGGTGGTTATTATGACCATCAGTTAAACGTTAACGGCGTTGATTGGCCGGAAGGGAGTCTTGATGGAACTGCTAAACCAGCTTCTGTCCGATGATGTCGGACTGCTCAGCATCATCACGATTGTGGTGGCATCTATCGTTGTCTGTGGTGCTATTTTGATCGTTGCCAAAAAGGTCAAGAACGCGGGACCGAATGATTAATTGCTAGGGCGTCTAGCAAGCCGGGTGTTTTTCCTCTTGATGTGTGTGTTGGTGGATACGGTGGTGGGCCGTATCCATTTTTTTTGCCTGTTCGCCAGCAAGAGCCAGACATGGTTGCCCACCTGACCGGCATTGCCTGCCTGACGGATTCTGAGGATGATGGAGCAAGGTATTCTCGGAGAATCTGCCATGGCAACGTTGGGTGTGCATTCGGAATGTGGTCGCTTGCGCGCGGTGCTGGTGTGTCGGCCCGGGCTGGCGCATCGCCGTTTGACGCCCGGTAACTGTGCCGCTCTGCTGTTTGATGACGTGATCTGGGTGGCGCGGGCGCAGCAGGACCACGCCGTCATGGTGGCGCAGATGCGTGCGGCGGGTATCGAAGTGCTGGAGTTGCACGAGGCGCTGACCAGCGTGCTGGACGACCCGGTGGCACGTAACTGGCTGCTGGCACGCAAAGTCGATGAAGATTTCGTCGGCATCGGCATGCAAGCCGAGTTGCGAGCCCTGGCTGGACGCCATGCCATCCGGCATGTTGGCCGACTATCTGATCGGCGGCATCGCCAAATACGAACTGCCGTTTGAGGCAAGGGAATTGTTTGGCGGTTATCTCGATCGTTCCGATTTTGTCTTGCCACCCCTGCCCAACAGCCTGTTCCTGCGTGATCCCAGTAGCTGGATTTATCAGGGCGTCACACTTAACCCGATGTTCTGGTAAGCGCGCCAGCGCGAAACCCAGATTCTGCAGTGCATTTACCGCTTTCACCCCTATTTCGCCGGTCAGGTAAATGTCTGGTGGGGCGACTGTGATCACTATCACGGCCTTGCCACGCTGGAAGGCGGTGATGTCATGCCAGTGGGCAACGGCGTGGTGTTGATCGGCATGGGCGAACGCACCAGTCCGCAGGCCGTGGTGCAGCTGGCCAAGCGGCTATTGGGGCAGCCGGGCGGTGCCAGCCGGGTGATTGCCTGCCAGTTACCCAAGACGCGTTCGGTCATGCATCTGGATACCGTGCTCAGTTTTCTCGATGTCGACCTGCTGTCGGTGTTTCCGGATGTGGTGGAGCAGATCGCTTGTACCAGTATTTTTGCCGACCCGGAGCATAACGGTGTGCGCTTTGAGCGACACGGCGGTATCAGACTGATTACATTGTTGCAGCAGGTGCTGGGGTTGGCCGAAATCCGCACCATCGAGACGGGGGGCGATGTTTACCAGCGTGAGCGGGAACAATGGGATGATGGCAACAACGTGCTGGCGCTGGATCGCCGCGTGGTGCTGAGTTATGACCGCAACACGCACACCAACCGCCGCATGCGCGAACATGGCGTCGAGGTGATCGAGATTCCCGGTTCGGAACTGGGACGTGGGCGTGGCGGCAGCCACTGCATGGCCTGCCCGTTGAGCCGGGAGGCCATCGTCTAGCGGGTTAGAGAGAGGTTCGGCCAACCTTGGCAGGCTGGCCCCGTCAGCTTAGTGGCCGTCGTAGCTGCAGACGGTAAACAGCGGCAGGCCGCTATCTCGCACCAACTGCGCACCGCCCAGTTCGGGCAGTTCGATGATGGCTGCCGCCTCCAGTACATTGGCGCCCAGTTTTTGCAGCAATTTGTAGTTTAAGCCATCATGGTGCCGCCGGTGGCAATCAGGTCGTCGATCAGCACGACACAGTCACCCGGTTTGCAGGCATCGGTATGCATTTCCACCGTGGCATTGCCGTATTCCAGCTCGTACTCTTCCTGAATGGTGGTAAACGGCAGTTTGCCCTTCTTGCGGATGGGCACAAAGCCGACATTTAGCTCATGTGCTACCACTGACCCGATGATGAAGCCGCGGGCGTCCAGACCCGCGATCAAATCGACTTTTTCCTGCATGTAACGGTGTACATAGATGTCGATCAGGATGCGAAAGGTCTTGGGGTTTTGCAGCAGCGGGGTGATGTCGCGAAACATGACGCCGGGGCTGGGCCAGTCCGGCACGGTGCGTATCCAGTCCTTGAGGTAGCTGGGATAGTCGAGATTGCTGATGGTTTCCATGGCGCGCATTTTACCATTGCCGATATCTTTACGTAAAAAAACCTCCCGCTTGTGGCGGGAGGTATCTTTCCAACGGGCAGTTCGACGTTAGTGGAAGAAGGCCAGTTTGAAAATCCAGAGAGCGGCAATTACGATTACCGCCGGTTTCAGGTCGGCAAAGCGGCTTAGCCAGAAGTTTGATGACAGCATAACTGATAAAGCCGAATGCTACACCATCCGCAATGGAAAAGGTAAATGGCATGGCCAGCGCAGTCATTACCGCCGGAGCAGATTCGGTCAGGTCATTCCATTCGATTTCGGCCAACCCTCGCGTCATCAGCACGGCGACATAGCACAAAGCCGGGGCCGTGGCGTAGGCCGGTACGGTGCTCGCCAGCGGCGACAGCCACAGGCAGGCGAGGAACAGCAACGCTACCACCAGCGCCGTCAGCCCGGTACGGCCACCCACGGCGGTGCCGCTGCCGATTCGATGTAAGCCGTGGTGGACGATGTGCCCATCATGGCGCCAGCGGTGATGGCGACCGAGTCGGCCAGCAGCGCGCGCTTCAGGCGCGGCAGCTTGCCATCCTTGTCCAGCAGATTGGCGCGGTGTGCCACGCCAACCAGCGTGCCGGTGGTGTCGAACAGGTCAACGAAGAAGAAAACAAAGATCACGCCCAGCAGGCTTAAGATTCAGCGCCGCATGCAGGTCCATGGCCATGAAGGTGGGCGCCATGCTCGGCACCGGCGCCAGAATGCCGTCAAACTTGGACAAGCCCAGCACAATCGACAGCGCCGTCACCAGCAGAATCCCGATGATGATGGAGCCCGGAATCTTGCGGTATTCCAGCGCCACAATCACGAAAAAGCCCATGATGGCGAGCAGGGTAGTGGGGCTGTGGATATCGCCCAAGGTAATGTAGGTGGCCGGATGCGGAGCAATGACACCGGCGTTCTTCAGCGCGATGATCGCCAGAAACATGCCGACACCGGCAGAAATGGCAAATTTAAGCGACTGCGGAATGGCGTTGACAATGGCCTCGCGCACTTTGAACAGGCTGATGGCGAGGAATACGATGCCAGAGATGAAAACCGCCCCCAGCGCCGCCTGCCATGGAATGCCCATGCCTTTGACCACGGTAAAGGTAAAGTACGCGTTCAGGCCCATGCCCGGTGCCAAGGCGATAGGGTAGTTGGCAACCAGGCCCATGATGGCGGTGCCTAGCGCGGCGGCCAGACAGGTGGCAACAAAAACCGCCTTCAGGTCCATGCCCGTGGTTGACAGGATGGACGGGTTGACCAGCACGATATAGGCCATGGTCAAGAAGGTGGTGAAGCAATCACTTCGGTTCTAACCGATGTGCCGTGCTCTTTCAGCTTGAAAAAGCTTTCCAGTAGTTGCATGACGACGATGCTCCCTCGGCGCGAGTTCTGAGATAGGAAAGCGAGTAATTTTATTCGGTGTGAAGATATTTTGCGAAATCTTGATATGAAGATAATTTGCGGTCTGACGAAGCATGCCTGCCTGTGGTATTCTGAAAAATTAGCTTTGCTAGGTAATTTTCAGTCATGTCGCAAACCATAGGGACAATTTTTATTGTAGTTGCCCCCTCTGGGGCCGGTAAGACCTCACTGGTGGCCGCGCTGCTGGCGGCCGAGCCGACGGTGGAACTGTCCGTGTCCTATACCACCCGTGCGCCGCGCGCCGGAGAGGTAAATGGTCAGCATTACCATTTTGTCGATCGTGCCACCTTTGAACGCATGATAGCTGATGGCGACTTTCTGGAATACGCTGAAGTCTATGGCAACTATTATGGCAGCAGTGCCAGCTGGTTGAAGGGGCGGCTCGATAGCGGTCGCGACATCTTGCTGGAAATCGACTGGCAAGGCGCGCAGCAGGTTCGCAAGGTGTTTCCGGATGCATTGTCCGTGTTCATCATGCCGCCGTCCATGCAGGAACTGGAACGCCGCCTGCGCGGTCGGGCGACCGATAGCGAAGAGGTTATTGCCCGGCGCATGGCGGAAGCCCGTGCCGAGATCGCCAAGGCGACCGAATACGACTACATCCTGGTCAACGACAATTTTGAAAGCGCCTGTGCCGATCTGGTCAGCATCGTGCGGGCAGCACGGCTGACGCGTGCCAAGCAGCAGGTCAAGTTGGCCGAAACCCTCGCCACCATGCGCGACGGCCGCTGATCGGCTTGGTGGCTGGGTACAAATTCGTTATAGTTTTCCCAAATTAAAGACTCTGAGGATTTCTCATGGCCCGCATTACCGTTGATGATTGCCTGGATCGCATCCAGAACCGTTTTGACCTGACTCTGGCTGCTGCCTACCGTGCGCGCCAGGTTGCCTCGGGTGCTTCGCCGTTTGTCGAAGCTGGCCGTAACAAGCCGACTGTCGTTGCGCTGCGTGAAATCGCTGCTTACCACGTTGGCAAGGAAATTCTCAACCGCAGTAAGGCCTGATTGTCGCTGGGCGGAGTTATTGCATGGACACCGGGATTGAGGCATCAATCGATTACGATGCGCTGATAGCTGGCGAGGCAGCCGCTTTTTTCGAGGCGGCGGAGCGTTATCTCAAACCGGATGATGTGCAGATGCTGCGCCGGGCGTTTTCCCTCAGCCGGGAAGCGCATGAAGGGCAGTCGCGCAAGAGTGGCGAGCCCTACATCACCCATCCGCTGGCGGTTGCCACGATGCTGACCGACTGGCGTCTGGATGCGCAGGGGTTGGCGGCGGCATTGTTGCACGATGTGCTGGAAGACACCGGTGTGGGCAAGCCCACGCTGATCGAGAAGTTTGGCAAAGTGATTGCCGATCTGGTGGATGGCCTCTCCAAACTGGAGCGGCTGGAATACCAGACCAAGGAAACGGCGCAGGCGGAGAACTTCCGCAAGATGGTGCTGGCGATGGCGAAGGATATCCGCGTCATCATCGTCAAGTTGGCCGACCGGCTGCACAACATGCGCACGCTGGACTCCATGCGTGAAGACAAACGCCGTCGCATTGCGCTGGAAACGCTGGAAATCTACGCGCCAATCGCTAATCGCATTGGCCTGAACAAAGTGTACCGCGAGCTGCAGGATCTGGCGTTCAAGCACCTGCATCCGCATCGTTATGGCGTACTGTCCAAGGCGGTCAAGGCGGCGCGTGGTAACCGCCGTGAAGTGGTCAACAAAATCCTGCAGGCAGTGAGCCAAAAGCTGGTGGAAAGCAGCATCGAGGCTACCATTCTCGGGCGGGAAAAGAACCTCTACAGCATCTACAAGAAAATGCAGGAAAAGCACCTGTCGTTTTCCGAGGTGCTGGATATTTATGGTTTCCGCGTCGTTGTAGACGACATTCCGCATTGCTATCTGGCGCTGGGCGCCTTGCACAGCCTGTACAAGCCCATTCCGGGCAAGATCAAGGATTACATCGCCATTCCCAAAGGGAATGGCTACCAGAGCCTGCACACCACCTTGTTCGGTCCGTATGGCACGCCAGTGGAAATGCAGATTCGCACGCGTGAAATGAATAGCGTGGCGGAAGCAGGCGTTGCTTCGCACTGGATGTACAAGAGCGGCGATGCCGGACTCAATACCGCGCAGCAGCGTACGCACCAGTGGTTGCAGAGCATTCTGGATATGCAGGAAGAAAGCGACGACGCCGTCGAATTCCTGGAGCATATCAAGATCGACCTGTTCCCGGACGAGGTTTACGTGTTCACCCCCAAGGGCAAGATCATGGTGTTGCCGCAGGGGTCGACGCCGGTCGACTTTGCCTATGCCGTGCACACCGACATCGGCCATCGCTGTATTGCCGCCCGGGTCAATCATGCACTGGTGCCATTGCGTTCCGAATTGCGCAACGGCGATACGGTAGAAATCATCACCTCGACCCAGGCCAAGCCGAATCCGTCCGGCTGACGTTTGTGCAAAGTGGCCGTGCCCGTTCTGGTATTCGCAACTACCTCAAGGGGCTGCAGCAGACGGAAGCCGCGAGCCCTGGGGATAAATTGCTGAAACAGGCTGTTGGCGCCTTGTCTGCCAAACCGGTGGTGTTGACCGATGCCTTGCGCCAGCTATACATGGCCGAGTACGGCGAAAAACTGCATGACTTTGCCGAAGTGTTGACGGAAATCGGCACGGGCCGCCTGTTGCCGGTGGTTGTGGGGCGCCGCATGCTGGAGTTGGCAGGCGAGCAACTGGGCGAAGACGTGCGTGTCGCACCGGTCACCATCCGCGGGAATGAGGGTGGTACGGTACAGTTGTCGCCGTGCTGTAATCCGATTCCCGGTGACGACATTCTTGGCGTGATTACCAAGGGTCAGGGGCTGGTGATCCACCGGACGCACTGCCCGAATGTGCAGCGCGTGGACCACGAAAAATTGCTGGAAGTGAACTGGGATGCGCAACGTGACCGCATGTTTGGCGTCAGTGTCAGCGTGCTGGCACGCAATGAGCGCGGGGCGCTGGCGGATATCGCCGCTGCCATTTCGCAGGCTTCGGCCAACATCGAAAGCGTGGACACGCAGGACACGCATGTCGGTGATGGTTTTATCCATATCCATTTCCGCTTGCAGGTGGAAGGTGTCGAACATCTCGAGCGTGTGCTGAATGGCGTCGGCCAATTGCAAGTGGTTCAGCAGGCAGAGCGGAGGTAACGACGATGCCGTGTTTACGCATTAATGGCGAGGAGCGGCAGGTGCCGTCCGTCTCGACCATCGCCGATCTGGTCGTAGCGCTGGAATTGACCGGCAAGCGCATGGCGGTAGAAAAGAATGGCGAGATTGTGCCGCGTAGCCAGTATGTGCATGCCGCGCTGGTAGACGGGGATGAACTCGAAATTGTGGTAGCTGTCGGCGGAGGCTGATGGCGAGTGGGAAGGAGTTGCAAGTGAACGATCAACTGGTCATTGCAGGCAAAAGCTATGGTTCGCGCCTGCTGGTGGGAACCGGTAAGTACCGGGATTTTGAACAGACGGCGCAGGCGCTTGATGCGGCCGGGACCGAAATCGTCACTGTGGCTATCCGTCGTGTCAATCTGGGGCAGAATCCAAATGAGCCAAATTTGCTCGACTTTCTGCCTAAAAACCGGTATACCTTGCTGCCCAATACGGCGGGGTGCTATACCGCAGAGGATGCGATCCGTACCTTGCGTCTGGCGCGCGAGCTGCTGGATGACCACCGTTTGGTCAAGCTGGAAGTGCTGGGCGATCCGAATACCTTGTTTCCCAATGTGCGGGAAACGCTGAAGGCTGCCGAGGTGCTGGTCGCCGAAGGTTTCGACGTCATGGTGTATAGCTCTGACGATCCGATCATTGCCAAAGAGCTGGAGCAGATTGGCTGCTGTGCCGTGATGCCGCTGGCCAGCTTGATCGGTTCCGGGATGGGAATTCTCAACCCGTGGAACCTTAAATTGATTATTGAGCAATCCAGTATTCCGGTACTGGTGGACGCCGGGGTGGGTACCGCCTCCGACGCTGCCATTGCCATGGAGCTGGGTTGTGATGGCGTGTTGATGAATACCGCGATTGCTGCCGCAGCCGATCCGGTGCTCATGGCCCATGCCATGAAACTGGGGGTTGAGGCAGGTCGTGCCGCCTATCTGGCCGGTCGTATGCCAAAACGTTTTTACAGTGCAACACCAAGTTCTCCGAGTGAGGGGGTGATTTCTTCCCGCTAGGCGTGGTGCGTAAAGCGCCACAAAATGCCAGCAGGAATAGTGTCAGACTTTCCCAAACAGCCTAACGTTGTTAAAATGCCGCTTTTAAAAGCGCAGGGAAGCCCTGTGCTTACGAAATTTAAGGACACTTAAAGTAATGCCGAACATTCGCGTAAAAGAGAATGAACCGTTTGAAGTGGCCATGCGCCGTTTCAAGCGCGCTGTAGAAAAGACTGGTCTGTTGACCGAACTGCGTGCTCGCGAGTTCTACGAAAAGCCGACCACCGAACGTAAGCGTAAGCATGCTGCTGCCGTGAAGCGCCACTACAAGCGCATCCGCAGCCAAATGCTGCCGCCGAAACTCTACTAAGCGTTTCAACAGGCAATACCGCAGGACCGCAGGCATCGCCTGCGGTTTTGCCATTTGTACTCCCCGTTTTCATGCTGCTGGGGTTGTCATCCAGTAGCACCTTCCACGTGAGCATGTCATGAGCCTCAAAGTTCGCATCAGTGATGATATGAAGTCCGCCATGAAGGCGAGAGAATCCGACCGCTTGGCCACTATCCGTTTGTTGATGGCGGCGATGAAGCAAAAAGAGGTGGATGAACGTGTCGAACTGGATGATGCGGCCATCGTGGCGGTAATCGAAAAGATGCTCAAGCAGCGTCGTGATTCCGTGGCGCAGTATCAGGCGGCTGGCCGTCAGGATCTGGCCGACAAGGAATCCTTCGAAATGAGCGTGCTGATGGCGTATATGCCGCAGCAATTGTCCGATGCGGAAATCGACGAATTGGTGGCCAAGGCCGTGGCCGATAGTGGCGCGTCATCGATGCAGGAGATGGGCAAGGTGATGGGGCTGCTCAAGCCGCAATTGGCCGGTCGAGCCGACATGGCCAAGGTCTCTGCCCGTATCAAGGCGCAGTTGGCCGGGTGAGGCATCTTTCCGGGCTGGCTCGCGTTGCCGCGGCGTTTGATGTTGTTGACTGACAGGTGACTCCGCCTTGATTCCGCAGGATTTTGTCGATCAGCTGTTGTCCCGCGTCGACATTGTCGACGTGGTGGATCGTTATGTACCGCTGAAAAAGGCGGGGCAGAATTATCTCGCGTGCTGCCCCTTTCACAAGGAAAAATCGCCCTCATTTACAGTGAGTCCCAGCAAGCAGTTTTATCACTGCTTTGGGTGTGGCGCACATGGCTCGGCCATTGGCTTTGTTATGGAGTATCAAGGGCTGGGGTTTGTTGACGCGGTCAAGCTGTTGGCTGATGGCGTGGGCATGCCGGTGCCGGAGGTGCGTTCGGCCAACCCTGAGGCGGCGCGCGAGCGGCGTGAACGCCAGCTGTCACTGGAAGAAGCCTTGCAGATTGCTGCCGGTTATTACAAGCAGCAATTGAAGTTGTCTCCGGTGGCGGTGGGCTATTTCAAAAGCCGTGGTCTGACTGGCGAAATTGCCGCACGGTTTGGTTTGGGGTATGCGCCGGGTGACTGGCAAAATCTGGCGGCGGTTTTCCCTGATTATCAGGATGCCCGCTTGCTGGAAAGCGGCCTGGTGATCGAGGCGGAAGATACGGGGCGGCGTTATGACCGCTTCCGTGATCGCGTGATGTTCCCGATCCGTAACCAGCGAGGCAGCATCATCGGCTTCGGCGGTCGCGTACTCGGGCAGGGTGAGCCCAAGTACCTCAACTCGCCGGAAACGCCGCTGTTTGAGAAAGGCCATGAATTATATGGCCTGTATGAAGCCGAGCTCGCCATCCGGGAAAAAAACCGGGTGTTGGTGGTTGAAGGCTATATGGACGTGGTGGCGCTGGCGCAGTTTGGTATTGGCTATGCCGTGGCCACGCTGGGGACGGCTACCACTGGCGATCACGTCAAAAAATTGTTGCGCCATGCCGATCAGGTTTATTTCTGTTTTGATGGCGACAAGGCCGGGCGCAAAGCGGCCTGGCGTGCGCTGGAAAACAGCCTGCCGCAACTGGTGGATGGCAAGGCGCTTAATTTTCTGTTCTTGCCGCCCGAACATGATCCGGACAGTTATGTCCGGGAATTTGGCGCGGCAGCATTTGAACAGCTATTGGAAGAGCAAAGCCTTCCGTTGTCGGTTTACTTTACACGCGAGCTTACCGGCCGTGTGGACATGAATACGCCAGAAGGCAAAGCCGACCTGATCCGTCAGGCGGCGCCGCTGCTGGCACAGATTGCCGCTCCGGTGCTGGCCTTTATTATCCGTAAAAGGTTGGCCGAACTGGCCGGGATGGAGGTCGATGAACTCGACGCCCTGACTGGCGGCCAGAAAAGAACGGAGCGCAAAGGCAAGCGTGAATATCGCCTGCCGGATGAATCGTACCGTCAGATCAACACGCCCATCATCAAGAAGCAGATCAAATGGCTGCTGATGAACCCGGCGTGGGGGAACGATGTACGTTTGCCGGACAGCATGCCGCTGTCCGATGACCTTGCCTGCTTTGCCATGTTGGCCGAAAGCGTACAAGGACACGACCAGCCGCCCAATACGGCGCAATTGATGGAGAGCCTGCGTGGCACTCCCTATGAAGCGTTGGTAGACAGTGTCCTGCAACAGGCCATGCAAGACCCGGTGGAGTTTGCCGATCCGGGGGAGGACGACCGCAAATTGTTTCAGGATGGCAACCAGCGCCTGTTAAACATGCTGCGGGAGGCCCGGTGGAAAGGTTGAAGCAGAAGGAGCAGAACGAAGGTCTGACTCCGGAAGAAAAAGTACTTATCAGGGAACTGTTGCGGGAACTGTTTGCCTTAGCCCCAAGTAAGGGCGGGCGGCGACCACGTGGTGGTGTTATAATCAACTGTTTTTTTCGGCTTTTTCAAGCAGGAAGCGAAATGGCGGCCTCTCCCGAAAATCAAAAGAATGTACAGGACACTCCGCAGGAAGTAATGAGCCTGGAAGAGCAGCGTAAACGCTTGCGCCAGCTGATTGCCCTGGGAAAGAACGTGGGTATCTGACCTACGCGGAAATCAACGACCATCTGCCCGAAGATGTGTCCGATGCTGAACAGATCGAAAACATCGTCACGATGATTTCCGGTCTGGGCATTCAGGTGTATGACGAAGCCCCGGATGCCGAAACACTGCTGATGTCTGATTCGACGCCAGCCGTGGCTGACGAAGATGCCGTGGAAGAAGCCGAAGCGGCACTGTCTTCGGTAGATTCCGACTTTGGCCGCACCACCGACCCGGTACGCATGTACATGCGCGAAATGGGCTCGGTCGAACTGCTGACGCGCGAAGGCGAAATCGAAATCGCCAAGCGCATCGAAGACGGCCTCAAGTTCATGATCCGGGCTATTTCCGCCTGTCCGGGAACGATTGCCGAAGTGCTGGAACTGATCGAACGCATTGGCCGCGACGAGACACGCGTGGACGAAGTAGTGGACGGCTTCATCGATCCGGATGCAGAAGAAGACGTGCCGCTGGCCGAGCATGTTGAAGAAGAGGCGCTGCTGGACGATGAGGACGAAGAGGATGACGCTGACGAAGCCGTGGATGAAGCGGCGGAAAACAGCGCCAATCTCGAAGAGCTCAAGATGCAGACGCTGGAGTACTTCGCTGACGTGCGGATGCTGTTCGACAAGCTGGTGAAGGTACTGGCCAAGGAAGGTGCGCAATCGCCAGCTTATATCGAGTTGCAGGAAGCGATCACCGCCGAGTTCATGAACGTGCGCTTCGCTACCCGCCAGATCGAAAGCCTGTGCGAGTCGCTGCGTCGTCGCGTGAAAGAAATCCGTACCTACGAGCGTGATATTCAGGACATCTGCGTGACGCGCGTCCGCATGGACCGCGATCACTTCATCAAGACCTTCCCGGGTAACGAAATCAATACCCAGTGGGTGGAAGATGAAATTGCCGCTGGCAAGCCGTGGTCCGAAGCCCTGACTCGTTTCCAGTACGCCATCATCGAGAAGCAGACCAAGTTGGCCGAACTGCAGGACAAGGCCATGCTGCCGATCAAGGCGCTGAAAGAAATCAACCGCCAGATGTCGGCGGGTGAATCCAAGGCGCGGCGTGCCAAGAAGGAAATGATCGAGGCCAACCTGCGTCTGGTGATCTCCATTGCCAAAAAATACACCAATCGTGGTTTGCAGTTCCTCGACCTGATCCAGGAAGGCAACATCGGCTTGATGAAGGCTGTGGACAAGTTCGAATACCGCCGTGGTTACAAGTTCTCCACGTACGCTACCTGGTGGATTCGTCAGGCCATTACCCGCTCCATCGCTGACCAGGCGCGTACCATCCGTATTCCGGTCCATATGATCGAAACGATCAACAAGATGAACCGGATCAGCCGTCAGATTCTGCAGGAAACCGGCCACGAACCGGACCCGGCAGAGTTGGCCGAACGGATGGAAATGCCGGAAGAGAAGATCCGCAAGATCATGAAGATTTCCAAGGAGCCTATCTCCATGGAAACCCCGATTGGTGACGATGATGACTCCCACTTGGGTGACTTCATCGAGGATCAGAACAACCTGGCACCGTCCGATGCGGCGATGTATTCCAGCCTGAAGGACGCGACCAAGGAAGTGCTGGATACCCTGACTCCGCGCGAAGCCAAGGTATTGCGCATGCGCTTCGGCATCGACATGAATACCGACCACACGCTGGAAGAGGTCGGTAAACAGTTTGATGTAACGCGTGAGCGTATTCGCCAGATCGAAGCCAAGGCTCTGCGCAAACTGCGTCATCCGACCCGTTCGGAACGTTTGCGCAGCTTCCTCGATAACGAGCCTGGCGGGCAATAAGGCAAAACTTCTGCTATAATCCGCCGCCACAGGGCCTTTAGCTCAGTTGGTTAGAGCAGAGGACTCATAATCCTTTGGTCGCGGGTTCGAGCCCCGCAGGGCCACCAATAAAATCAAGGCTCTCAGCGATTTTTCTCGCTGAGAGCCTTTTCTTTGTGCAATCCCGTGTGCAAAATTCGTGCACACGGTGGGTAAACGAAGGCGCCGTGTGCAATTTGGAGACGCTGCATGGGTATCACTCAACTGAAAAACGGCAAGTTTCGGCTGCAGATTCGGCGGAAAGGGTTTCCGACTGTCGACAAAGTGTTCGAGTCGGCAGAGGGGGCTCAAGCAGCAGAAGCGGCGGCGGCGAGAAAGCAGAAACCGGTTCAAGACGATATAACGCTGAATGAGCTGTGTGAGCGATACCACGACTCGCGAGAATTCTCTGAGAAAGCAGAAAACACCCAGAAGACAGAGCTCTGTCGCATCAAGCCGGTGCTCGCGACGCTCGGCGAATATTCGCTGAAAAATCTGGAGCAAGATACCTCGGCCATCTACGACTACATGGACAAGCGCTCGAAAGAGGTGTCGCCCCGGACAAAAGAAAAAATCTCGGGAACCACGATACGCCTAGAAATTGCAGCACTGTCAGCTCTCGTTGCTTTTGCTAAAACGCGCAAATTGCGGAATTATGTAGCAACCGCACAAACGGCAGGAGCAATTAATCTTCCATAAACGCGGATAGCTTTGCGGACAGCATTACCGGGTAACGTAACTCACATTCCCATACGATCAATACGGACCAACCAAGCTGAGTCAGCTTCGCCAGATTGGCGATATCACGCATTTTATTCCGGTCAATTTTTGGGAGCCAATAGGCTTGATTTGATTGAGGACGCCTTGCCCCTTCTTTGCAGTCGTGGCCATGCCAGAAGCATCCATGGATCAGGATTACTTTCCGTCTACCAATGAAAACGATATCTGGCTTCCCGGCAGATCCTTCCGGTGAAGGCGATAGCCGGGATATCCGAGCTGCCGTAGAGTCCGGCGCACAACCAGTTCTGGATAAGTGTCCTTGCTGCGGATGTGCCGCATGTTTTCACTGCGGCTCATCCCCATTTACATTCGCCTCAGCAAAGTCCGCGTTCAAACGGCAAGGTCAAGCGGCAGATCCGAAATGTCTTTGAGCCGTTTCCCATTGACCATCGTGTTTAGCAAGTCTTCGGCATCATCATAGCCAAGGGCTTTGACTGTAGCCATCAGCTCGTACAAGGCAAAATGGTATACACAATCGATATCACCGGTTCCAAGTGCAATGGAAGCCAGCCTGCTCGGGGCAGGTTCTGCCGTGACGACCATGATATGTGGCAGATGACCTTTTCTGTTTCGCATCAGGTTCAAGGCTTCAGAACGGGAGTTTTGCGCACGGTCACTGCGGATCGTCCACTTGCACGAAATGCTTGCATGCAGAAGAGGGTTACTGCTGTTTTTCTTCCGAAGGCTGGCAAGGGTTGTCACGCTATCATCAACCAAAATGCCGGATGCGTTGATCGCCAAGTCATCTTCCGTTGCACGTTCTACAACGATGTCCGGGGTAATCGTGTAATCGCTACCCAACGCAGCCGCCAGTTCGGAATCATTCTTTGATGCTCTATCCAATGCAATTAAATGCGCATATTGCTGATATTTGGCGATTGCCAACCGGTTCCGGCCTGATACCTGATGTACATCCCATGTGCCGGGCGCAGATGGCCAAGCTTTAGAAATGTATTTTTTACGTAATCAGCGCAGATACTTTCGAATTGATTGCCCGCAGTTTGCCCGGCCAACCGTTCGCCAATGGTTTCCGCCTTGAGCAATTCGGCTATGCCCTTGGCAATGGCTATGCTGGGCTTGTTGGAGCTGTCCGCATTACTGACGATGCCCTTTTCGTTGGTAATCAGCGTCGATTCCAAAAGTGCGGCATGAAATTCCTTGCGGGCATCAAAAAATTGAACAGGGTTCGTCATTACGCCACCTTGAAGATGCGTTTTGCAGAAAGTGCAGCGTATATTTGTCTGGCTACAGCCGCTGCGACGAGGGGCGGGAAGGCATTGCCAACCTGGCGGTAGGCTGCCGTTTTCCGCCCAAAAATTTTCCAGTCGTCCGGGAAGCTCTGGATGCGGGCCGTCATGTGCGGCGTTAGCCGGGGCATGCCGACAAAGTCATGGGCAGGCGCTTCATCCCACAAACCCATTCCATCGACGCCAAGCGCCGCCCATGCCCGCTTCGCGCGAGTGGGGCCGAGGTCGGGGCCTCCGTGTTTCTTCGACCCGCCAACTAGCGTTGGAGCAATGGCATTTGCTTGCTCACGCCAGCGGTCAGCACCCAGCCAGCCATTGGCTTTCATCAGATCGTGCAGCAGCTCCCCTACGGTCAAAGGTTCTGTTTTCAAAGGTTCCGGCCAAGTAAAGCCGGATGCCAAATCCTTGCGAAGCCCAACGAATATGACGCGAGGACGCAGTTGTGACACACCATAATCCGATGCGTTAAGCAGCCGCCAGCCCTGGCACATACCCCAGCTTTTTAAGCTGTTTTTCGACGCTATTGCGATAGTCGTCAAATACCGCGTCCAGTAGCCCTCGAACATTTTCTAACATGACGGCCGGGGGCGGCACTCGTCAACCAGCCTTATGGCTTCAGGAAACAGATTGCGTTCATCATTTTCGCCTAGCTGTTTGCCTGCTTTTGAGAAAGGCGGGCAAGGGACACCGCCTGCGAGCAAATCAATGCCTTGATACGGACGGCCATCAAATGCACGCAAGTCGCCTTCAATTACATTCCAGTCCGGGCGGTTGAGGCGGAGCGTGGCGCACGCTTACGCTTCAATTTCAACCAGCGCGGAATGTTCGAAACCCGCCATTTCAAGACCCAAAGCCTGACCGCCTGCTCCTGCGCAAATTTCCAAGGAGGAAAATTGTGTCTTATGTGTTTTGTTCATGTTGTTGAGCCTTTAGCTATTCGAGGTTAGGTTGAGGTTGGTCTGCTTACTTCCGCCAAACTTTCCCTTCTCCGCGCCGCCTCTTGGTTTGCTGGCTTCAAAGTGGATACGTGCCAGCGTTGTGCGGTAATCAAGGCCCGATTCGGCCATATCGCCCATCAGGGCAGCAATAATCGCCAGATGCGGGGGAACCTCGCCATGGGTGGCGTAGTTCGTGATGGAGTTAGGCGTTTGCTTGATTAGCTCGGCAAACCCTTTTACGGTCAGCCCAGCCTTGCCTAGCTGTCGCCTGAATTCGTCGTAAGTCATGGCGGGAATCATAGCAGATCCAGAAAGTGATACACAGCCATTAATTTATCATACAAATCAAATTGTGTGTATAGCAAAACAAATAGTGTGCTTTCGGTTTGCGCCACATAGTTGTATGTGCATAATTAACACATAGTTCTATGTGACTGAGGCTGCCATGACCCAACACTTCCTGCTTTCCGCCCAAGCCCGCTCGATGTCGCTGCGCAAGATTTTTTCGCTGGGAGAAGATGAAGCGTTCGAGATGTTCCGGCAGAGCCGTTGGGGCCACCATGACTCGATCTGCCCGGACTGCGGCAGCATCGCCAAGCACTACTTCATCAGGAGCCGCCGCCAGTGGCGCTGCCGGGATTGCCATCACACCTTCTCGGTCACGTCCGGCACCATCTTCGCCAGCCACAAGCTGCCGCTGAAACACTACCGGCTGCGATTTCCATCTATTGCAACGCCGTCAAGGGGCTGTCGGCGCTGCAACTATCCCGTGACCTCGACGTGCAGTACAAGACCGCTTTTGTCCTGGCGCACAAGATCCGCGAATCGCTACTGGTTCAGCGTGATGAAAGCGAACTGGATGGCGACGTGGAAATGGACGGCGCGTATGTCAACGGACATGTCCGCCCGAAGAACAAGAAAGAAGACCGTGTGGACCGACGCATGGCCGAGAACCAGAAAGCCGACAAGCGGTGCGTGTTCGTGATGCGCTCACGCGGCGAACCCGGCGAGGGTGGCAAGCGCACGCTGACCTTCGTCATGAACAGCGAGAACCAAGGCAGCGTACTCAAGCTGGCGGGCCGCTATCTGCGCAAAGGGACGGCGGTGTACGCCGATGAAGCGAGCGCCTACGATCCGCTTGCACGCTTACTTCGCTACCCAGCGCGTCAATCACCAGGTCGAATACCGCTCCGACGCGGGTGTGACCACCAACATGGCCGAAAGCTATTTCTCGCGCTTCCGTCGCATGCAGTACGGCCAGGTTCACAAGTTCGGCATCGCGTATCTGAATAACTACGCAAACGAGGCGGCATACCGGGAAGACAACCGCCGCATGAGTAACGGCGAAATGTTCGGGGATATTCTGATGAAGTGCGCAGAGACGCGCACTTCACGGGATTTCTGCGGCTACTGGCAGGGGAACAAGCGCCAGATCGAGCAAGTGATTCACTGAGGCAGATCGGCCAGCTTCCAGATAATGCCGGTCTCGTCCCGGCCAACAACCGTAACCACGCCGGAACTCGCTGCCCGGCGCAGCACACCGTCCAGACAGTGGTGGACACCGCTTTGATGTTCCGCATTGATGCCTTTGCGCGTCAGCACTGCCAGCGCAACTTGCACCGTGCTGGCCTGACCGCCCAACTTCCGCAACGCTTCCAGCATGAGCCGGTGGCCTTCTCCATGCGCGAAATACTTATTCCGCTGCCGAACCGGCTTACTCCGGATGGTGCGCAGGTCATATTCGGGGTCGAACAGCTTGATGGTGGCGTCCAGATGCTGCAAATCATTCTGTAATCGGGTGATTTCCTGCTGGTAGTGGGCGATCAGACCGCCGACTTCCGACCGCTTGGCAACCAGGCCGGTGATGACGTGAGATTCAGCCATGACAATATCCCTGCCGATGTTGAAAACAGAGATATTTTTGGGCGTGCCGCCCCGCTAGTCATGTGCGGTTGCTACATAATTCCGGCAAATTGGTTAGAGAAAACTTCGT
Source organism: Paludibacterium denitrificans (assembly GCF_009707705.1). Taxonomy (GTDB): domain Bacteria; phylum Pseudomonadota; class Gammaproteobacteria; order Burkholderiales; family Chromobacteriaceae; genus Paludibacterium_A; species Paludibacterium_A denitrificans. The sequence goes on from NZ_WLYX01000001.1 coordinate 1,981,111, forward strand.
CACTCATCTCAGTCGACCCGCAACAAAGAAGCGGAGGCGGCGAGTGCCGCCATCAGAGTTGGGAAAAGTGCAGGTGTATGCCCGGGCTTCCGGCCCAAACATCGCAAAAGCGGCGCGTTTCCTCGCAGCGCTGCGACACCGGGCTGCCGTCCGGGCGAGCTAAAAGAACTGCGCAAAGAAGACTTGCGACTAGAAAAACGAGAGCTGACATTCAGAGACACAAAAAACGGCACCTACCGCAACGTACATATCACGAGTGACGCCGCACAGATGCTGTATCTGCAGCTAGTCGACACTCCGGACGACAGTGCGTTCGTATTCTGTACCCGAGCCAGAACGGGGGCCTGGGTGCCCTACAACTACTCGTACGGCGTCAAGCTGCTTAGAAAAGAAAGCGTTGTCGCCCCGGATTTTCGCATGCATGCCGGTCGCCGTGAGTTCATCTCGCGGGCTATCGAGAGCAACGTGCCCTATGCAACTATTCGCAAGCAAACGGGGCACAAAAGTACGCAAGCTCTCGAAATTTATGATGAAGGTCTCTCGACAGCTCCGGAGATTCGCGCAGAGCTCGACCGCTTAGCTGACAAAGTGCAACAAGAGAGCCTAGTGGGCGCGTTCGAAGCACTCTGCACAACTGACGAACAACGACAGAAAGTGCGGGAATGGCTGGGTGAAGACAAGAAGAATTGGGTCTCATTCGATGGCATGGCAAAGCGCAAGTCAGAAAGATAACTGAGTTACCCAAGTCCCGGGAGTTGCTCTGGAGCCAAGAAAAGCCCGGCTCAACCCGTGCACGTTACACCGACCCACGATACACCAAAAGAAGACCGGGCATCGAGCGTGATGCCCGGTCTTGAGTTAAAAAATTCCTTAAGAGATACAGCCACTTCTCGCTATCTGACCGACCAAGGTCAGAGGTCGTGTACTCCGCGGCCAAGCGGAGTACACGGCACATCACCACAACGGGCCGCCAAGCCCACCACACACATTTTCCACCGCTGGCAGTTTTCGAGTGCACTATTGTGCATTCCGTTTGGCTTGAGTGATTAGTTCTCGCCATCCAGTCAGACTCTACTTTCCGCCGCTCCCCCTCTTGCGCTCATCTTCACCAGTGCCACCTGGTGCAAGAGCCGTCAGAGGTTCCCACGTTAGCTGACCGTGTCGAAACCACGATTTAGGAATACGTCGTCTCTGGTTCAAAGGCATCGCATACGCTTACCCGGTTGCCCGGTTTCGGCGCCTCGATGTTCCATAGCAGGCGCTTACCTGCCTTCGAACCGTCATCAACGAATCACCCCAAAGAGGGGCATATCCAAGGTTTCTTACCGCGATAAAGGGGACTCTCACCCCTAGTTACGTGCTTGAGCTATCCAGCGACCCTCCCATTACGGAGGTGCCACCGCTTCCGTGTTTCCCCTCTGCGGTCTGACGCATTTCTGCGCCCTCAGCAGCCCACACGCGCGGTCTCTGTCACGCCGTTCATTTCCAAACGTCCCAGAGCCCGGATTTGCACCGGTTCACGAATCAACAGGGTTGGTCTGCGTTACCGCAGTTCCCGTTTCCGTGTCGCCCAACACCGCCGCATGGCGGATTGGGTCGAAGGTGGCATGTCTGCCACCAGCGCCCGTTTCAGCCGCACCAGCCAGCATTACCCGGCATGCAGCTAAGGCAGTGTACGAAGGGCTGGCAACCCTTCGCGCGTCTTTCGACATGTGTGTGTTTTGCAGTTTGGCGGTCTGCACTATGCCTCCTTGGCAAAGAGACATAGTGCAGACTGCCATGCGTGCGAGTCAGCCAGACCTTCGCCCTGGTTGCCTGCCCTGCAAACACGTCTGGCCTCTTTGCGTATAGCGCTCACTTCTCGCATGTTTCATGGAACATCATTATGTTTCCTTCTCTTTAGCCAAATCACACTGTACTGGCGCGGCGCCGAGCTATACGAAGTATCACCTTTCATCTGGAAATCTCATGCCCGCCACCACCCCCGTTGCCCGCAGCAAGACGGTCGCCTTGGCCCGCGTCATCGACTGTGCCCCCAAGGGCTACACGCGTTACACCTGTGGAACCGTGTCATCCAGCAAGGCTAATGCGTTGGCGCAGAAGTTTCATGAGCGCTACGGTATCGGATGCACGCCAGCCCAACGCTTGACGCGGCGGAAGAAAGGCATGGCGAACGCCTTGCTGGTGATGTACTGGCCGGAACAGACCGAGTCAGTGGAATGGCTTTTGCTGGCAACGCATGGGACCGGGCTGGAAGGTGAAACGCTGCGCGAGATAACCGATAAACCCCGGCTGACTTGGCTGGGGTATGAACTGTTCCGTCGGGCGGAACATGGACGCACCGCTTGGAGCTGGCGACGGCCCAAGGAGGAGATGCAAGAGCATTTCGCCATGATTGCCGAGCTGTGCAACAAGCGACATGAATCGGCCTTGACCGCCTATTTGCAGAGGCTGGCCAACCAGCCTGGGTTTCATGGCGTGCGAGAACAGTCCCGGCGCTTGTTCGAGGAATCCCGGCGGAGAGGCTATCGTGGCGAGCTGCCGTTCCTATTCCATGTTCAGAAGATATCCCATGGTGAGCGGCTACAGCTACATTCATGACAAATGAAAGACGGCTTGGAGGGGGCAGGTTACAATTCCGATGACTCGAAAGAGAAGTCGTCGGTAGGTGAGCAAGGTGAGTGCTCTTGCGCGTGGTCATTGCTTCTTTCTGTTTGCCGTCGAGTGCGATGATGTGGGACAAGATGTGTTGAAACAGTTGGATGAAACACTGGCGTCGTCTCTACTTGCAAGCCTAAGTAACTGAGAAAACATGACATGAAAAACTATATTTGGGGTTTGATTTTTTGCCTGACGCCGATTGGTGCAATAGCTCAGGATGCTGTTGTAAACACTGACTCAAAGAAAGTTGAGGCTACCGCCGCAGATGTGCAGTGGCCCCCGGGCGTCGCCACTGACCAGAATCCGTTCAAAAAGAATTTGCGGCCAAAGCAGGTAGCCGGGCTTTACTGTTTCGCCCGAACGAAAACATGCCTGATGTCGTGAATGAAGCGCTGTTGAAAACCATGGCTAATACCGGCAAGCTCCCTAAAAAGGCTGCCGAATTAATTGGCTACCTCCCCAAACTGAAAGTTCTGCCGTGCGCCCGTGGTTGTGAAGGTGACGACTATGAGAAGGCTGTTAAGGAATTCATTAAGGGCTATAACGGGGATGGCAAGCGCTTCAAACTACGGGGTGAAATGATTGTTCAGGTGCGTTGGTATAACACCCGCCCTCGGTATCAGCGCGGCCTTCCCTATGGTGAAGACCGCTTTGGTGTCTCGTTCATTATGGAGGGTAAGCTAGTTTCCCTCGGCCGCAGTTCTGGAATTGGCTCGGATACCACGGCGCCGGAACTTGCCAAGTACCTTGGCGCTCGCTTAGGTGCCGAGCTGGGCTTGGCCGCGGGTATTGGACTGAAGCCTAGCTTCTTGCTTAAGGCGGAGCCCGGCATGCTTACCGACGTAGGGGCTGTTATGGGTAAGATAAATCGCACCGTTGTATCGGCACTGGGCTCCGAGGATGTGACCTCGCGAATCGAGCCGGTGACGGATGCTAACAAACAACTGCTGCCTGCTATCGATGGTATTCAACCGGGGGAAATTGACCCGATTAATGAAGTTAGGTACCTCAACTTGCTTCTGTGAACCGGTAGTTTTGCAAGCTATTTGGTGAACGGCTGACGTTTCATTCCTAGAGGTATCCACATATATGGAGACGGGTACCATTCACCGGTCTCCATATTGACCCACCCCCCTCCCGGCACTTTACGGGCTATGGCTGCAGCGGGTGGCGCAGAGTACGGCCATTTTGGGAAGTCTGGCTCCCTGTTCCGCCGCCTTGCCCTCTGCATCCTGCCCTCCGTAGCCGAAGAGACGCAAACCTTTTGGCTGCTTGTTAGTGCTGTCAAAGGTTGTGATATCTCTTCGGGCCAAGACAGTTTTCAACCCATGCGCTCGCCCACCGCCACCATTTTTTCAGGCTAACTGGTTCGGTTGCTATCGTATCGGGTGATTAGGCGTTATACGAAATCAAACTATTCAAATCGTTTTCGGACAGCAGGTACATTGGGTCAGTCAATGTAAACGCTATCAGGCTGTTGATGACGTAGATAGCGCTGAAGACAGGGGTGCTACCTGTCAGAGTGTCAAAGTCCTCTTCGCTCGTCAATGTATTCTCAATAATACCAAGTGCTTGCCTTGCTTCATTCAAGAGTGCGATGAACTGTGTCTTAGTCGTCGACGCTTAAGAAGCCAACGCGTTGATAGAACTCGGCAAAAGTCAGGATATTTAGGGCGGTCGAGCGCCTTTGAAGCGCAATCCGAATGGCACCGTAGAGCACTTGCTTGGCCGTGCAAGACAGACCTTCAGTATCCAGTGCATTGGGTCGGAAACTAAACATGATATGGCTCGTTAAAGAGGGTAGAAATAGCAAGGCTACCTATCTTCAACAGGCATGGAAAAAGTATTGCCTCCAGCAATGGGGTATTGCTGGAGGCAATGGCTGCCGGGATGGCACGGCGGTTTGCCTATACGTCGTTGGGCATGTGCCCGACCATAGAGGCAACTCATCATGCAAGAGGTCAGGAAACAGAAAGGCCAGCGACTGCGCGTGGCGTTAAAACAGGTGCTGCGTAAGAAGGGAGAACGTATTTCGAGCCCGGCGGCTCGACTGGGCATCAGCCAGAGCTATCTGTCGCAACTGCTGAATGGCGATAAGCCCATGGATGGCATTGATGACGACCTGCTGCGCCAGTTCGCCGCCTACCTCGACGTACCGGGCGTAGCAGGCTTCATTCTGGCGGAGCGATTGACCGCGGCCGATTTTCTGGCGACATCTCCGTCGCTGGGGGAACGACTCAGCCGAGGCAATGATGCCGGTTGGCCAGTCATCAGCCGCTATTGAATCCGGGATGGAGAAAGAGGCGTTGGATGCACTTCCGGAGAAGGTGCAGTTGTTGCTGGTCCTGTTGTATCAAAAGGCGTACGGGGTCGAGTTGCTTAACCCCTCTCGGGGCTGGTGGTTCGGCGGTGGGCGAGGTGTGTAGGACAGAATACTGTTTTCTCGCACTCCCTCTTTGAGGGAGTGTTTTGTGAGTGCTTGGTGTAGCTCTAGGGCTAAGGCTTGTCCTGCATGGATGCAATCAGATGCTTGATGCGTTCACGGTCATGCCTTGCTACGCGACCGAAGGTGAGTATCAGGTCAGCAAGTTCAGCATCTTCGCAATAGAAATATGCTGTAGGCACAGAGAGCACTTGTGCCAGCTTGACCGCGATGCCAAATGGCGGCTCATGGGCTCCTGTTTCGTAGCGGCTAATCCTTGCACTTGCAGTTCCCTCATCAAGGCCAATTTCAATGCCTAGCCGGTCCTGAGGAATGGCCCGCTTCACGCAAGCGATGGCCAAAGACGGTAGCTGGCTGTTTTCTTACCATCCTACGATATTCGTAGGGATGGCCTTGTAATATCTCTACGTAATTCATACAATCAAACGTCATTAATGGGTGGCCGACGACTGCATGTTGTGCGGTGGACGCCCGCTCCCAAATCGAGCCAGCCGCCGGGTTCAGCAGCGTACGTGCCCCCAACCTAGGTGCTTTTGCTCAAGTCGCCGGTTTATCGGCTACCTCTCTTGAATAGCTGAATATGTTTGAACTCATCATGGCTGGGGTGAACCTCCTAGGGTGGTCTGCCGCAATGGCATTCAGTATCACACTTCACTTATCTCAGACGTATTACCCGAGCGTTAACCTGAATGACGTCGATACAGTGACCGCGGTTAGCGCCTATAAGGGAGGTCCGTGGTTCTCGACGTGCAATGCTGAGGGTGTGGCAGTCCCATATTCACGGGATTGGCCAGAAACTGTCCGCCGGGGAGACAGGAAGTTGTACTGCCTCCAGAGCCGGACAAGACGGTTGGGCAGGCCTACATCTTTACGAAGATGAAATGCAAGGACAAGCCGGAAGAGCGCGTGCTACTTGTAGACCAAGATTACCGGGCCGTCACGCGCCTCGCCGAAGGCCATACACTGACGGCGCAGAGCTTCTACGGCCTGAAGCCTGACCAGCGCCCGAAGTGGTTTGGGCAAGTCATCCAGCGTGTCGAACGTGCGGCATCACAGAATCCGAGTGCGAAGCAGGTGCTCGACGACATCGCAGCTTACGAGTCACAACTCCAGAACGAAGCTGCAGCGTCAGGTAGCCATCAAACAGTGCAAGCGGACGTCGCCAATAAAACAATCCCACCTAACTGAGGTGAATATTTATCGTGAAAAAGAAAATTGCATTTTATTTTGCTCTTTCTTTTGTGGTCATTCATAACGCCCAAGCGGAGGATGGTGACTGGATTTTTGTGACTAGAAAAGTTGAGTCGCCAGTGGTTGAGCGTGCCATGGCGATGGCAGAGGCCATGCGCCCATCAGACGACTTCATGAGCCAAGGCAAGTGGGCTCATGCACCACTGCGTGATATTCCCGGCGGTGGGGAAGGGTATTATGCATTAAAACAATCCGGCTCCATTGTTAAAATGGGGAAGGGCCGTATTGCATACATTGCAACATTCAAACATATAAATGGAAGTGATGAATCTTTGGGACGGTACTTTGTGGAAACAAAAGATTGCAACCGTAAAAAAGGGCGCGTATGGTTTGGCGACGTGGAAGGAAATGCCAACGGAAACTGGGGGAGTTTCGCAATTGGTGATAACACGATGAATAGCCATATTGCAGGCATTTTATGTAATTCATACGCATTGACAAAAAATAATAAAAACTAAATTGCAAGTTATAATTATTCATTGCCGGGTTTATGGAGGATAGGTTGCATGGAGTACCTCACCAGTCAGCCTATTTTCTTGGCCCCATCTCTTATCAAGACATTCCGGAAAAATAAATCGACTCCTCGATTTTTTTGCCTACGTCTGTCGAAAAATAGCCTGCTGCACTTGGTTCTTGATGCCGCCGAGCGTACTTCGATGAAGGTGCGTCTCAGAGAGGAAGGCGACAAATTGGCAGAGGCTGAGGTGGCATGCCATGTGTCACCCTGAGAGAGCTTGCGGCCGGGCACGTTTACTCGGAAGGCTGGTTTGTGCCCCAAGCTTTGCAAACAACCATAAGTTTGGTGCCATCCTTCGAGAAGTAATAGGCGCTGACCTGACTACAGCTCGGTGTGTCCTCATGCTTCAGCTTCTCCGAGGGCGCGGATGAGACTGGCTTTGAAGTTGCGTAGGTGAGATTCATAGCCTGACAGTTGGTACAGCCGCTGAACCGGTAGCCACAGGGGGCATGAGTGACTGGCGTAGAAACTGGCCAACCAGCCCATCAGCCCATCGTAGCGCACGACCTCTTTGTCGACAGCCGTCCAGTGCCAGGCCCAAATAGCTCCGCAACGGATTCTGTGACCCGCAGTAACAGTATGTCGCTGCCCTTAACGTTCTCCCCGGCCTCTCCATCGACAAAGCTCACGGCCAGTAGCTTGGGGACCTCAAGGTTCAGCTGATTGACGCGCAATCGCATCTGGGCGAAGCTCAAGCGTAGCAGGCTGGCCCGGATGGCTTTGTGGGTGTCCCGGCTGTAGCTTCCGCCCATACGTGTGGCGAACTGGTAAAACGAGGTGCGGATGTGATGGGTGCCTTCTTCAGCGGAGAGTGGTCTCTCTCGATAGTAGTCCGAGGCACGTTGCATAGACCGGCGGTCGAACTGGCAGAGTTCATACCCACTGAAAATCAGCGTCACATGCTGAAAGGTCGCAATCTCCTTGTCCGCCACCGGGAGAGTCTGGTCACCGGCCAGCACCTTAGTGTTCTCAGCCTGAATACGGCGACTGGGGGAGAAGAGCGCAGAACGCAGAAAAGCACTGGGTAGGGCGCTGGACATGGCGGACCAACTGGGGAGGTAGACATCGGTGCCCCGGCGAGTTGCCTGACGGCGACGTGCCGTTCGCACTTCTTCCATGGTGGCCTCCTTAGGGAGCTCGGCAATGGCTGGTTCGATGGCTTCCTTTTTTGCCTTACGCTCGATGTTTCTCGCTATGCTGTCAAAACACTCAGCTGCTTCCATGAAGGTCGATTGATAGTCAGGTGCCTCGGTAAGTGCGGCATTAGCCATCTTGGTCGCCTTCATATGCAGTTCAGCGACCCGTTGCTGAATTGTATTGGGAATCGCTCGCTTAGCCATTTTGCTGTTTCCCCTTCTGAACAAAGAGCGCCATCAATGCCCGAATCATCTTGGAGCCTGTTGTGCCTCGTGTTTCGCAAGCCTCGTAGAACTGCTGATGAAGCAGGCGAGGAACGCGAACAGCAAGCTGGAGCGTGTTAGTGGCGTGACGAGAAGTTGTTTGGCGGTTCATAACCTGCACTCAGTGATTGAGACCCATGTGTATATATAAAAATGACCACCATGATTTCGTCAAAAGTAGCCTTCATTGGGCCATCTTGAGAAAAGTGGCTCTAAATGCAGATGGATTTATTTTTTCAGGGGAGGGAACTTGGCCGCTGCATCGCTTTGCTTGAACTTGGGGTCTGCATCGCTTTCGCTTGGGGTCTGCATCGGTTTGACTTGAGGGCTACATCGCTTTGACTTGAGGTCTGCATCGTTTGCGGCTCAGCAAAGTAGAAAAAGCCATTGGGATGAGGGGGATTCTCGTGTGACGATACGCCCGCCTAGTAGTTGTAGAATTTTTAGTATCGTTAGCTTGGTTAGCCGGGTTTGGACGCTGGCGAGGTGCCGCTGGATTGAAGCGCTTCCGGAGGCACTGGACGGGAGGCGACTGGCTTGTGCTTGGGATGCCTCTCCGTGCTGAGTGCGGGAGAATGCGCGGCACTATGCTAACAGAGCGCCGCTAAAGCAACAGCCTTTGGCTGCCCGACAATGTGTAAATTTGACTTGGTGCGGCAGTGGCATGGCAGCTCGTGTGTCCATTGAGTATTGAGGCTGGCAACGCTCTGGTGTGGCAGTGGGCAACCGGGGGAGGGCGGTATGACATGGAAAGTTTGAGCTTCGCCCTCCTGTTATCTCCGGGGGGACGCGGCTAGTTCGGCCTGGCGGTCTCGGGCAATGGCTCGAGGGGCCGGGACGGATACGTAGCGCCCGGCCCCTACGGGGGCGGCAACCGGGGCAGCTGGCTGGGACGCGCAAGTGAGTCACCGTTTGCTGCCGACCCCCTCCGCTGACCTCGGCAACAGTCTCCCCGCCGTATCGACTCCATGCCAAGCCGTTACCCGTGTGACCGGGTTCTGTACGGGAAGAAACATAAAAAAAGGCACTCATCGCAGAGTGCCTTGGCTGAAAGGGGGATTGGCTAGAGCCGGGGTTGATTGCCTGCTTTGGCCCGCAGCGCCTCGTACAGCTGCGCAGGGCCGAGCAGGGTGTCTTTCAGCCCATCGCGGATGCGTTCTGAGCCCAGCGCCCGGGTACTCATGCTGGTATGCGCCTCAAAGGCGTCCATGATGGCGTTCAGCAGGGCGTCTTTCAGGTCGGGCGAGTTGGCAAACTGCTCCTTGCTGTTGTTGGCAGCTTGCTGGATGAGGGTGGTGTTCTCCAGCAGCTTGCCCTTGAGCACGCCATTCACATAGACCAGTTGGTCATCATCGGTCAGCTCACCCTCAAACAGGCCGTTCACCTTCTGGATGATTTCCTCCGGAAGGCTTTTTCCTTGTCCTGTACCATGCCGCTGCCCGTGGCATCCATCGGTGGCAGCTTCGGTGTTTCGCCATGATTCAGGTTGAGCGGTAATGTGTCGGTATTACGCAGCGTGTAGTGGGTGAGGACCACCTTGGACAGGTCTACCGTGTCGCGCTCGCGCCCGAAATCCAGCAGCGGAATGAGCCGTTTGTAGAACAGGAAGCGCTTTTCGATGTCCGTGTTGCCGTAGTCGAAGATTTGCGACAGGAAGGCATACAGACGGTTGAAGGCGCCCATGTCCTGCTTGAACAGGATAAGCGCGGCCATGGCATCCTTGGCGGCCTGGATGCTTAGCGCTGTCTTGTTGGCTCTCGGCGTGTGCCTTGTCCGCCTGGGCAAGCTTGTAGCGCTTCAGCAGGCGGTCGGCCACCGGCGCAATCGCCGCATTCAGTTGTGCCCGGGTGCCATTCGGGTCCATCTCCACCTTGGCCACGCGGTCCACTTCAAAATCATCGTAATGGCTTAGCTGCATCCAGCTTGGCGCGCAGGTCGTACACCGTGTTCGGGTCGGTGGTGGCTTCCAGTTCTGCCGTGGTGTGGTAGGTCTTGAACGCCTTGAGGATTTCCGCCGCGTCGTTGACGAAGTCGAGGATGTAGGTGGTGTCCTTGCCCGGGTAAGCACGGTTCAGGCGCGACAGCGTCTGCACCGCCCTGGATGCCACCCAGCATCTTGTCCACGTACATGCCACACAGCAGCGGCTGGTCGAAACCGGTCTGGAACTTGTTGGCCACCAGCAGCAGGTGATAGTCCGGTTCGGCAAAGGCATCGCGAATGTCGCGGCCTTTGAGGCCGGGGTTCAGGTCCTTGCTGGTTTCGCTCACCGGGTCAGGGAAGCTGTCCGGGTCATCGACCTCGCCCGAGAAGGCCACCAGCACGCCCAGCGGGTAGTGTCTGGATTCGATATAGCTGCGGATGGCCTTTTGCCAGCGCACCGCCTCTTTGCGACTGGCCACCACAATCATGGCCTTCGCCTTGCCTCCCAGCAGGGGCTGTACATTCTCGCGGTAGTGTTCCACCACCACCTGAACCTTCTGCGCGATGTTGTAGGGATGCAGCCGGACCCACTGCATGATGCCCTTCATCGCTTCGCTCTTTTCGACTTCCTTCTCGTCGTATTCCTTGCCGTTGTTGGCCAGCTTGAAGGCGAGTTTGTAAGGGGTATAGTTTTTCAACACATCGAGGATGAAGCCTTCCTCAATCGCCCTGGCGCATCGAATAGACGTGGAATGGCTGTGGCAAGCCATCCGGACCGGCTTACCAAACAACTCCGTGGTCTTTTGCTTGGGGGTCGCAGTGAAGGCGACATAAGTCAGGCCGTCGCTGCCCGCCCGCGCGGCCATCTGTGCCGCCAGCAGGTCCTCGGTGCCCACCTCGCCACCGTCCTGCAGTTCGGCCAACTCTTCGGCCGATAGCAATTGCTTGAGCTTGGCAGCAGCCTCGCCGGTTTGCGAGCTGTGTGCCTCGTCGGCAATCACCGCGAAGCGCTTGCCCTCGGTGGCCGACAGTTCCTGTACCGCCTTCAAGGCAAACGGGAAGGTCTGGATGGTGCAGACGATAATCTTCTTGCCATCCTTCAACGCCTGCGACAGCTGGGCGCTCTTGCTGCCGTTGTCGTTGCTGATGCTGGCTACCACCCCCGTGGTGCGCTCGAAGTCGAAGATGGCTTCTTGCAGCTGGGCATCCAGTACCGTGCGGTCAGACACCACCAGCACGCTGTCAAACAGCTTGTGATGCTCGGCATCGTGCAAATCAGCCAGGGAAGTGCGCGGTCCGGGCAATCGAATTAGTCTTGCCCGAGCTTAGCCGAGTGCTGAATCAGATAGCGCTGGCCGGGGCCGTTGGCCAAGACATCGGCCACCAGCTTGCGGGTGGCGTCCAGCTGGTGATAGCGCGGGAAAATCACGTTGGCCAGCTGCTTCTTGTCGTTGCGCTTGCCAATCAGGTAGCGGCCCGAGGATGTCGAGCCAGCTATCGCGTGCCCAGACTTCCTCCCACAGATAAGACGTCGCATAGCCGTGCGGATTGGGCGGATTGCCTGCGGCCCCCTCATTACCTTGGTTGAAGGGCAGGAAGCGGGTCGCGGTGCCATCCAATCGGGTGGTCATCATCACTTCCGTCTGGCTGACGGCGAAATGCACCAGCGCCCCACCTTGGAAGCTCAACAGCGGCTCCACCAGCCCGCCCTTGGGGGCGGGATTGCGGTCGAAGCGATACTGGTCCACCGCATCCTGGACGCTTTGGGTAAAGTCAGACTTCAGCTCCACCGTGGCGGTAGGGATGCCGTTGACGAACAGCACCAGGTCAATGGCTTCCTTTGCATCGTTCAAGGAGTGATGCACCTGGCGCACCACCCGCAGCCGGTTGGCGGCGTAGCGTTCTTGAATGGCCGGGTTGAGGGCCAGCGCCGGTTTGAACTGCACCAGCTCCAGCGGCTTGGTCAGCCCCAACATCTCCACGCCACGGCGCAGCACATCCAGCGCGCCACGCTCGTTCAGGTTCTTGCGCACCCGTTCGGCCAACCTTACCGCCAACTGCGGCCCATGGGTCTTGGCCAGTCGCTGATAACTGTCAGCCCGGGTTTCCTCAATCCAGGCCAACAGGTCAGGCAGGAAGAGGGCGTTTTGCCGGTCGTAGTGAGTCGCGTCGCCTTCGGCGTATAACCAGCCTTGCGCAGCCAACGCTTCGCAAATGGCGGTTTCGAAGTGGTGTTCCTGATGCAGATTGCTCATGCGGCGACCTCTTCAGCAACAAGGTTGCGGACGTCGATTTTACCGGTGACGGCGGCGGAAATCAGGGCGCTGCGGCGTTCTTTTAGAAGCTCGATGGCGCGGGTGGCTTCGGCAGTCAGCGCGTCGAGCTTAGCGACTTCATGGTCAAGAAAGGCGGCGATGGCGAATTGTTCTTCGTTGGGAGGAGTTGCAATCCAAAAATTAATAGCATGGCTAATATTGAATTGTTCTTGTGCGGCACCATACTGAACGACTTCAACTTGGTACCTTACCATCCGGCTATTCATGGCATAACTTAGCCATACCGAATTGAAGTTGCCTCTTCGCGTGAGCATGACTGAGGCGCAGTTACCCCCGGCGCAACTTTCTGGAACTACTGCAGTAATGCCGGGGGCGCCGACTCGGACAGTGAGCAAGTCGCCAGCCTCAAGCTTAGTTTTGGTTTGCCTGTCGCTATCTTCGGGACTAATCCTCCTTGAGGTTTCTGTTGAGATTTTCCCTTCAGAAATATCTCCCCCGTAGATAAATGGCAAACCATCATCCGATACATACTCACTTGGATTTACCACAATGCCAACTGTGATGAAAGGGGAGATGGTCTTGAGGCGTTTTACCACCCAATGCTTTGGTACCTCTCCCAACCACTCCACCCCAGAGTCCTTCATAGGCACATCCGGATTCAAGCCCTTGGTCACGGCGTGCGAGATGGTGGCCTGGCGCTTTTCGGCCAACAGGGTGAGGAGTTTTTCCTGCTCGGCAATCAGGGCGTCAATCTTGCCGGTTTCGCGGTCGAGGAAAGAGGCGATGGCTGTTTGTTCATTTTTATCGGGCACCGCTAGGTAGAAGTCGCCAATTTGAGCTTCATTTAGTGAGGGGACAGCGCCGGGGTTCGCAATCAAATCAAATCGCACAAGATTAAGTGCATATCGGACAAAATCAATATGACTAGATATTTCTTCAACTACAAAACCCATCATATTGTTATCGATACATGCGGCCTGACCAAGCTTTCTGATTCTCCCTAAAAGTAAGGCCGCACCAACTTTGGCGAAAACCGAGGTGCCCGCAGGGAAAACAAATGCGCCGAGACGTTCAGCTGTATTATATGAAATTGTGTTCTCACCTCGAAGCAAAATTCCATTGTCACCTGCTTGACCCAGCGCGTTCACCTTGTGAAAAGAAAGCTCTTCAGAATCAAAACCTTGTTCAGCATGTGGAAAGCCCGAGCCACCTTTCAGTTTTCCTAGATGCTTAATAGGAGTGACTACCCAATGTTCCGGCACCTCACCTAGCCATGGTACGCCGCTGTCTTTGTACTCCGGATAATGTGGCAAGCTCATTCGGCCAACTCCCCGAGCATGGCCATGATGTTGGCCGAAACGGCTTTCAGGTCTTCGTCGATTTCTTGCAGGCTACGCGGCGGCTCGAACACGTAGAAATGGCGGTTGAACGGGATTTCGTAGCCCACCTTGGTCTTGTCGTGGTCTATCCAGGCATCCGGTGCATGGGGTAGCACCTCGCGCTCGAAGTAGGCTTGCACGTCTTCGGTCAGTGGTACATTTTCGGTGTCGCGCAGGCTGCTGTCCGCCTGCGGTTTGCCTTTCTGCTTGCCCTTCTGGCCCAGCACCACATTGCTTAAGCCTCGTCGCGCAGCGGGCGTTCGACGGTGATGGTGGTGTAGCCGAATTCCTCGTTGCGGAACACGCGCGAAATGGGGACGACTTTGACCTTGCCACCCTCGGGGGCGGCAGGGGCGTGTTCACCACTCAGTAGCAGCTGGCTATCCAGTTCATTGCCTTGTTTGTCCAGCACGGTGGCCTGGTCAGCTTCGGCAAACTCACCAAACAAACGGGTGATGGTGGCGATGTGGTCGTCGCTCAGTTCCTTGCGCTTGCTGCCCGGGCTCTTGCGCATCTTCTGCCAGAAGCTGCTGGCGTCGATGAGCTGTACCCAGCCTTTGCGGTCGTCCTGCTTCTTGTTGGAGAGGATCCACACGTAGGTGGAGATGCCAGTGTTGTAGAACATATCGGTCGGCAGGCCGATGATGGCTTCCACCAGGTCGTTCTCCAGCACGTAGCGGCGGATTTCGCTCTCACCCGAGCCAGCGCCACCGGTAAACAGCGGTGAACCATTCAAGACGATGCCGAAGCGGCTGCCGCCATCGACGGCCGGGCGCATCTTGGATATCAGGTGCAGCAGAAACAGCATGGAACCATCAGATACGCGTGGCAGGCCAGGGCCGAAGCGGCCATCGAAGCCCTTTTCGGTGTGCTCCTTGCGCACCTCCTTCTCGACCTTCTTCCACTCCACGCCAAACGGTGGGTTGGACAGCATGTAGTCGAACTTGCGGCTGCTATGGCCATCATCCGATAGGGTGTTGCCCACCACAATATTGCCCACGTCCTGACCCTTGATGAGCATGTCCGCCTTGCAGATGGCGTAGGACTCGTCATTCAGCTCTTGGCCAAACATGGTCAGGCGGGCGGCCGGGTTGTGCTCCAGCAGGTATTCGCTTACCACCGACAACATGCCGCCCGTGCCCGCTGTCGGGTCATAGATGGTACGCACCACCGCATTGCCGGGGTGAGCACGTCATCGTCCTCGATGAACATCAGATTCACCATCAGGCGAATGACCTCGCGCGGGGTAAAGTGCTCCCCGGCGGTTTCGTTGGAGATTTCCGCAAACTTGCGAATCAGCTCCTCGAACACCAAGCCCATCTGGGCGTTATCCACGGAGTCCGGGTGCAGGTCGATATTGGCAAACTTCTCGGTGACCAGATAGAGCAGGCTTCTTGGCCAGCCGTTCGACCTGGTGTAGAAGTCGAAGCGCTCGAAGATGTCGCGCGCCGCCTAAGAGAAGCCCTGAATGTAGCTGTACAGGTTCTGACGGATGTTGTCCTGGTCGCCCAGCAGCTTGGCCAAATCCAGCGGCGAGGTGTTGTAGAAGCTCTGGCCCGCCTTACGCAGCAGGAACGGGTCCGGATTCAGCCCCAACTTGGTCTTGGCGTCGTTTTCCGCCAGCACGTCCGCCTTTGTCGTGGCCAGTACACAGTCCAGACGGCGCAGGACCGTGAAGGGCAGAATGACCTTGCCGTACTCGGATTGTTTGTAATCGCCACGCAGCAAGTCGGCGACGGACCAGATGAAGGAAGATAAGGTTTGGTGGTTCATGGCTTTATTTGGCGAAAAGCTGAGCGAAACATTGCGTCAGCCTATTCGGATGTGGGTGTTCATGAAATTTGAATAGATTGCGGTCGATTCTACGGCGGCAGGCTTAACGGTGCAAAGTGTCATAAGCCAAGGTCCCGCAGCGAGTTTGATACGCCGGTTTGCTACCGCGTTACCTCTGTTGCCCCGCTGTGCAGGACAAAGTGCCATGCCTCTGCTGACGCATACCCCGGCCATCCAGATGCCCGCCGCTCATCAAATCTTGATGGCTGGCCTGCGCCTGTTCGCACCGGTATAACGACTAACATGCAAAAGGCATGAAAATGAGCTTAAGCACTGGCGTTCAGGCCGGGGTGGGTCACGTCCAGAAAACGATGGATTTCTGGACGCGCGCCACTTCATCATCGCCACGCTGCGCTATACCCCTTTGGATGTTCAACATCCGCTCCAACAATCAGCATCCGGAAAAGGGGATGGAATGGCAGTTATTGGATACGCGCGGGTCAGCACTTTTGAACAGACACTCGACCTGCAACAGGATGCTCTGCAAGACGCTGGAGTCACTTGCATCTACGCAGACAAAGCAAGTGGCAAGACGGCCGACCGGCCTGAGCTGGTCCATTGCCTCTGGGCATTGAGGAAGGGCGACACACTGGTAGTGTGGCGACTTGACCGACTGGGACGGAACTTGCAAGACCTTATCCACATCGTCAATGACCCGGAGGCCCGAGGCGTCAAGTTCAAGTCGTTGAAGGAATCGGTTGATACTGGTGGTCCGGCAGGCAAGCTCGTGTTTCACCTGTTCGCGGCACTGGCAGAATTCGAACGAGAACTCGTTAGAGAGCGGACCCTCGCAGGCCTCGAGGCAGCCAGGGCCCGTGGTCGCAAGGGTGGCCGTCCGCCGCGACTGGACAGCAAACAGCAGCGCGTTGCCTTGGCCATGATGAAAAACAGGGAAATGTCGGTAGCAGAGATTGCGCGCCACTTCGGCGTGTCACGTTCCACCCTCTATAACCTGCACGCCGCGAGCAGGCGATAGTCGACTACCACGTGTCCCATTTGGACACTTCCAACACGTGACCTGAACAGAGCCACGGGCGTACGTGATTCATGGATTTGCGCATCTAATGGTAAGCCCACGGCACAACTCAGGTGCTGCTACTTGCACACCTGACCATGAATGGCGGAAATCGACCCATTGCTGCCGTTGTCGTATTTGGAAAGCAGGCGTTCAGGAACGTGGAGGTAACCGGCCTTGCGCGGTTTTTCGCGCAAAGTCCGTATTGACTGACCGCAGGGTTAGGCGGCACTTGCACTACCTTTCGATCGAATGCCTTGCAGCTCGCGGTAGTAGCTGGCTAATCTCTCCGACTCCGAAGTCGCTTCGGGCGCAAACCAGGAGATCGCGGCGCGAAACGCAGACACAAAGGCCAAGAAATCGACGGCCCCTATCGTCTTGTAGAAGTTGATGGGGCTACCGTAGTCGCTGTCTTTGAAGGAGCCATGCGTAATGCCATGGCGATTCGTCCCATCGATAAACGGATACTTTTCTGAGTCCACATACAACACGTTGTTCGTGAAAGATGCAAACGAATCCATCATGGAAACGATTTCGCCCGTTACTCCAATGTTCTTCTCTATCGACTCGCGTTTACAATCCGCCGCTAGTGCCGAAAACACTCCGCGAACGCTCTTGCTGGATAAGCCGCGACTGGCCAAGAGTTCTCGCCCGGCGCCTTCGATTACGGGAACCAGACCTGCGACTGCGACATGATGAAGACCAAGGAAATGAGCCTCAATTGATTCGGCAATTGTTTCTTTGTACTCGGCAATTACCGGAGTAATTGGGTAGCGACTACATACCATAGCTGCTAGGCCATTCGCCCCATATAAATGTGCTAGCCACTGTTCAAGATCGCCTTGGCTAAACCCATTCCCCTTGCGAAGAATTTCCGCCGCCATGGAGCTAAGGAATCCCATCGCGGCATAGGGCGGAAGGAACCAGCCAACGCTTGAGAATGCGTTCTCGAAGTGCGAAAGAGTTCCGCTAGCCATTGCTGTGCCGCTTACGTTTGAATTTAGGAGCCTGCCGGGCTTGTCGCGCAGGCTCCCTCGAATGATGAGTTGGGCCACATTTCATTCCACGTCCCCAGCAACCTCTCTTAGCACGGCAATAATCTGAGCGCCAAGGGCTAACGCTTCCCGGGCCTGCTCATCTGAGACACGCTGGGCATGAATGGCGGCATTGCAAATTTGCGTTACATACCGAAAGGCCTTCTTTAAGTATGCAGACTGCTTGTTTTGCGAGATGAAGAGATCAAAGAGTTGGTTTATACCAAGAAACTTAACGGCATCTTCCTTACCCGCAGTGGGTGTCGTGCATTTGCCGAGAATATTTCTCAGCAGACGTTCAATGTCTATTCGTGTCCTAGCCAAGGCGAGCGTAGGGTCTTCACTCTGGAGAAGAATTCGCTCTTCAACCTGCTGAGCTGTTTGCTTCGTGTCTATTGGTGCTTGCGCTTCGACTATCTGTCGGGCTTTTCGGAGCTCGGCCAGACCGAGAATGTTTACCGTGACTTGATTCGTCATTCCACCAATAGTGTTCACGTTGGTAGATAAGACAGACATACTGTTGCGGACTTCGGCCTTGAACTCCCGAAGCTCTTCCTTCGCTTTCTCCACCTCCCGCTCAAGCTCTAAGAAAGTGCCTATTTTGATTTTCGTAAAGAATGGCAGAAACAGAAAGAACAGCCAGAGCAGCACATAGAGGGTGTCTCCAACGAGCAGCCTCCGATCTGGCGGAAAGCCAACATTGGCGGCAAAGCCAAGCAAGAAGTAGAAGGACACCAGCCATGAAAGCGCTGGCAATCCCCACAGCGGCATCTTCTGTTCAGGCTTTTCGCTCATATGTAGTAGGGTTCCTATGTGGTCCAACAGATATTTAATGGAACTACTAATCTGCATATTGATAATCGTAAAAGATGGCAATTCCAAGTAACTGCTTGGTTCATTTAGGGGCGATGCTGGCAGACTGTCCGCATATGCCATGATAGTACGGACCGACGAAAAATCGGTATGCCGAAGGAAAGAAGATTATGGCGAATGGCAGCAATGGACAGTTTTTGAAGTTCTGCTCATGGCCGAGAGCTGACTACTAGTCAGAGGCAGGAAACGACCCAAAGCAGTGTTTGCCCACACGGAAAGGCGGACGCTAACGTTTGAAATCAGCCGCCTGCTTTAGCGGGCAGCTTGAAGGACTTGTGAGGTGGTGAACCTACGAGCTATTAACTCGCAAGCGCCTCCAGCTAGGCGCGCTCCGGCCCTCGAAGAGGGCGAATTCGAGCGAAGGGGTCGCTTGCTTTTTATGTGTTTTTTACCTTGTACCCGATATGACATAAAAATAGCCCCGCAGAGGTCCATAAAAAACCAGCGACCAGACGACCAACGGATTCACCACATATCTGAGAAGCTAACAGGATGAGGCTGCAAATAGCACTGCAGCGGCCAGCATCATTAGATAGTGTCCGTAAGCCGAAAAAATAGCTTAACCCGAGGAAAATTCCAAACGCCCCTAACAAAAGCAAGGAGATTCCCATCGGTTTGTAATTTATCTTGCGACCGGGGGATATGCCGCTTTCAGTTTTCTCTTTGAGAAAAAAGTAAGAGCCAGCAAGAATGCTATAAAGCCAGCGAAAGCGAAAGAGCTGACAAACTCATGAGCATGGAGCAACACTGTGAGTGCCACACCACCCGCAAGAACAATCACTATTTGTAGGATGATGCGTATGGCTTGCATTTAAACAACCTCACATGGAGCTATCTGTACATGGCCGTACGTTCGAGTGACCACTTTCCGGCAAACGGTCAAGCGACAGCCACAGGCCGAAAACAGCCTGCCGCTGATGGCTGCAGGCGACCCATTTGCGATACCCCAGTTTCAAATTGGGCAGCTCGAAAGCTGACATTCTGCTCAGGACTAGGTTGAGATTACGCTGACCTCTAAAATCCGCCTTTTGAGTATGCGACAGTTCTAAGACGCCGATGGCTTAATGGCATTACACGGTGCCAACGCTTCACGCAGCTTCGTCATTGCATCGCTGTGGGCGGCTTCTACCCACTCGGGCTTGAATTCCATTGCCAAGGCCATCCTCTTGATGTCCTCAAGAATGGCGTCGGAATTTTTAACGGCCTCATAGTATTCAGTAACGGCAGCTTCTGCCGCCACGGTGGCTTCAAAGATTCCTGCTCCGTTCAAACAATCAAGCATCACAGAACCAACGACCGATTCACACTTTTCGATGACATGCAGTAAGTATTTGTCAAAGGCAACGAATGTAATTTTTCCATTCCGATTTTTAACTTCCGGTTCCGCAAGAATCATTGGAAAGTTGCCATCAAAATGAGCAGCAGACGTGACGTCCAACCCGCGATGAACAACCGCATTGCGCAGCTCACGAATATAGGAGTAGTTCGCTTCTCCGTCTTGGAATCCATCAAAAACAAAGCGCGAATACAACTGCTCTTCAAAGTTATTTGGCTGCAGCGTAGTCGTTTCGCGGAACAGTTCGGTCGCTGCAAGAAGATTTAAAAAGTAGCCAGAGTAATGGACCCTCATGTCCGTCTGGTCAGTGACGGAGAGCGGTGTGCGGAAAGAGAGTGCGGAACGCAGCGCAGTCTTTCTTGCGGACATGTACCACGATAGCGAATACAACATGTCTCGGTTGGCGATGCTCAAGGTTGCCATTGGCTCTCCCTGTAGACGCTAAATATCAAATAGGCCAAAGATTGTAGCTACGAACTAGACTGCCCGACTGCAGTCCATCGGTCTTACTACTTTGAAACCTCTTCGGACCTCATGCAGGGCCAGTTTGATGCAATTTCGCGGCGTGCAAGAACAGCGCCCACGATGGCCTCGGAAGCTGTCGCTAGAATGCTGGTGCGAGAGAGCTGGCAAAGCGGGACGGCCGTCAAAGTAACATGGCGGCCGACCCGGGCTGGTTAGTCGGTGTCCCACTGCTCCGGAAGTTCGCCTAAAGCCTCAATGAATCGTTCGGCAAGGTCCGCTGCTGTGCAGAAGCCTTCTTCTTCGTCCTCGCCGCCAGCTAGCGTACGTAGTGCGTTCCACCGGGGTCAATGAGTTTGTAGCAGACTTCGTAGTCATCCAGAACAGAGACGAAGGTCTTGAAGGACTCATAGTCTGCGAAGAGTTGAGTGGGCCACATCTCTGTATCAACGATGCTTAACTTCCATTGCGGCGGAGATGGTCGCGAAGAGCGCCCAGCCGGCACTTGAGGGCGGTTACCTCCTTGAAAAATGATGTCTTTATCATCGAGCTTGAGCGGGGTAAACATATTCGTCGTAGGGTTATAGCCCCCGGCGACTTTTACTGCGTCGTATGTACTTTGCGCGGATTCGAGGTTAGAGAGTACGGCTTTTGGGGGGATGTACGTGTAGGAGAAGGTCGTCATTCTGTTTCCTGTGGCTGTGAAACAGGACAAACCCATGTGGCTCGTAGATTGGCAACCTGTCGACCTGCCCTTCTGGGGTAAGGTACATGGCTTTGCGTCCCACGCTTCCGAGTGGTTTGCCCTGATAGTCTTGTATATTATTATCATGGCATAAACAATGACGCAAGCCGTCCTATTATGGGTCGGCTGTGTATGTCGCTGAAGTCCTCCGCTCTGCGCTGGTGTGATTTACTAAGCCAGCACTTAAGCAGATTTATGTTCGATTCGTGTTCCGAGTTGGGACTCGTGAGTCATCTTGCTGCAGGTTAGTGATTGTCATTGCCTTTGGGGGCTCCTCATCCAAATGTTGCACATGCATCCTTTGTGCAACATTTCTGCACATGGTGTATTTTGTGCATTGTTGTGTGCAATTTTTAAAATCATAACTAATTGATTATTTTATATTTTTTTATATAAAACATGAAGAAAAGTAACTCATAATCCTTTGGTCGCGGGTTCGAGCCCCGCAGGGCCCACCAAGTAAAATCAAGGACTTGCCGTGTTAGCGGCAAGTCCTTTTGTTTTTCCTCGTTGTCAGTCTGTACAACTTGCCGCTCTGAAACAAAAAACCGCTACTTGGCGGGTTTGGCGCTACAAGGTACATCAGGCTTTCGGGGTAACGGTTTTGCTTGCTTTCTCCGTTTCTTTAGCAACGCTTTCCATTGCCTCGTTCACGGATTTATTGATCGTGCCCGGGTTTTCTTCTGCTAAGTGAGTCAGTTCGCCTTGCGTACCTGACAGGATCTTATATAGATCGCGAGAACTGGCGAGTGATTCGTCAATTGACTGACTGAGTAGTTGGTTGAATTGGGACATAGCTTCACCGGGATCAGAGATGCCTGCGAGCGCCTTGGCGGTTTTGCGCTGCTGTTCCAACAGATGTCTGGAAGAGGCAAAACCGAAACGCGTCAGCCTCTCCCAGCTGTTCAGTGATATTTGGCCAAAGTGCAGACTGGCGTCCAGATAGCCTTGAGAAAGCCGCTGTAGTTGTTCGTTGCTGTTTGACATGATGACACCTTTCTCTTCCATGGTAATGCAGGGTTTGTCGTCCTCATTCTTTATAGGCTTATTTGCTTAAAAGAGAAAAAACAATAACCATCATGAACGATGGGCTTTCACTTCACCGGACGTGGATGCATGGCTTGGCTACACAGATGGCGTGAGGAAGATGCTCATGGAAGAGGTTGTTGTGACTTAATGTCCGTGTGGCCAGCGGTCTCCACCATCACGACCATCGTGATGATCACCCCAGCGGCCATCGCGGTGATAGCCGTCTTCCGGCACGACTACACAAGCGCTTAGAGAGGCCGTCAAGATGGCCAATACGATTGCAGCAAAATAGCGTTTCATCATGTCCTCCCAAGGTATCCATGCTCTGTAATTGCAAAGCCGAGTCGACTGGCTTTGGTTTCTAAGCAATACAATTCCAGTCTAGACCACGCGCCGGGTGAGAAGAGTAGAACGGGGATATGCGAGGATAAAATCTAGGCGATAGGCTGTCTAAGTGCGCCCAGAAGAGGGCGATTAGGCTTACCGATTTTCAGTCGCCATATAAATCCAGGCCTGCCAGAGGCCAAAGTAACAAGCTGCCGCTTATAGTTGACCACTTCGTAACTATCGGCCTGGTGCAGTTCTGGTTTGCTTACGAGCAAGGCCATACCGTTCACTTGATCAGCGGGGTTGCCGGTCAAAGCGATAATGGGATGATGGGTTTGGCCGCTGGTAGCAATGACCTGAGGGTCGGTGATTTCCAGCATGGTCAGCGTGAAGCTGGGTAACTGGTCGGCAAAGCCTTCCATCAGGCGGCCAAAGGTCGCCTGCTGAACTTGTGGTAGCTGTAAGGTGCCGTAGGAAAACAGCCACTGGTCTGGTATGGGGGGTGCTCATGCTTCGGCGCTCGTCGTCTCGCGAATCAACAGGTCTTCATAGAAAGCACCATAAGGCAGGGTCGGGTGGCGAATCTGAATTTCCAGAATCCACAAGCCGGTGTCTGGGCAGGCGGCAAAGTCTCCCAGATTGCCTGCCTGATAAATGGCATGTGGGAAATCGGAAACCCGATGTCCCTTGATCTCCAGATTCAGTTGCCAGCCCATGGCTTCGGCTTGTTTGGCGGCGTATTGGTAAAGTTCTGAGCCTGCACACCCATCCTGCAACCATTTGTCTCTGACTGTCTGCCAAAGCTGACGCGCGGCCATGGCGCAATCCTGCATTTGCGTATCATGGCCTACCACAAAAGTGTCGCCAGCATCGCCTTCATGGCCATCCCAGACGACGCCCAAGTCAATGAAAAAAATATCGTTTTCGCCTAGTACGTTGTCTGGGTCAATGCGTTGATTGAACGTTTTTTGAGTGGTGTGACCGAAGCGCACGATGATGCCATGCCAGATACGTTCCATCCCCATCTGTTCCAGCGTTGCCTTGGCCAAGTCTTTGGCTTGCCGCTCATTCATGCCGGGCCGGATCTGCTTTGCAATCAACTGTACGGCCTCAACGGTTTTATTACGGGCGTGCAGCATCTTGGCCGGGGAAAAGGTCGGGCCAACGGCTTGTTGGGGGAGGGCTACGGCAGTCATGGCAATCTCGCGTGGTGGGGGGGGGATCAAGTTAATGGTTTTATCATAATTGGATGGTCCGGGACACAATACGTATGAGCAGGTGCTACGACGCGCGCCGGTGACGCCACACACAAGGGCGATGCGGTCATGGGTTGGCCGAAAAAGAGGTGGATAACCGGTGTGGTTGGCGAGATGTGATACCGAATGGTTATTGACGGTGTTGATCGCTGGTGTTGTTACCTGCATGGCGGTAATGTGTACAAGGTTATGAAATGCGTCATGTTCAAGGGCGCATTTTGGCGAATATGACATGCCAAAATTGCCCGGTCGGGTGCCTGTATTTTTGGGGCGGGGCATGAGTGCTATTTTCACAAACTGAGTTGTCCAAAATTTATTCCGGCTAGTATCCAGTCGTGATAGAGTTATCACTCTATAGTGGTGCCGCCTTTGTCATGGTGCTTACCCGTACCCGTAGCAGAAAGCCTCGCGGAGTGGGTGGGTTGTGCCCTGTTTTTTACGGATTGCAAGTCAGCTTGATGATGTCCCGAGTGGCAAGCTGACTTGCAATCCAGAAAAACTAAAAGAGATGACCGTATCGGATAACGGTGAACACTAGCTGAATTTGTAGTGTATTCCGGTGCTTCTGGTGCGGTGTCTTCTTTTATTCAGGGACAGGGAGACCCAATGAGTGCAATAACGGCAAAAATCAAAAAGGTTGGCTTGCAGTCGGTTCAGGGGCGGATTGCCTTGGCTGCTTAAGCAGTGCGTTGGTGATTAGCTCCGTCGTGCTGCTGGCGATCAATGTTGGTTCATCGATGATGACGCAGAACATGATCAATGGCCGCATGAACGACCTGATACGCGTCGAAACTGAAGCCAAACTGAGCAACCTCGCGTCCGCTCAGGCCGGTGCTATCCAAGCGCGCTTTGACCGGCTCTCGACGCGGCACGCACGATGGCACACACCTTTGCCCTGTCCAAGGGCAGTTTGCCCATGGGGCGACCCCAACTCAATGCTATTTTGCATAACGTGCTGATTAGCAATCCTGAATTCAATGGGACCTACTCATGCTGGGAACCGAATGCCATAGACGGTGCCGATAACCGCTATACCGGCCCAGTGCAACGGCAATAATCCACAAACCGGTCGTTTCACTCCTTACTGGACCCGCAGCGAAAGCGGTGCAATCGCGGTGCAGCCGCTGGTTGAGTATGACTCCGATGCCCTGCATCCGAACGGTGTGCCCAAAGGTGGCTGGTATGCTTAAGCCCGAAAATGACGGGTAAGGAAAGCGTACTGGGGCCTCTGCCATATGTGGTGCAGGGCAAGAACGTGTTCCTGGCTACCATGTCGGTGCCCATCGTGATCAATGGCAAATTTGTCGGTGTTGCCGGTGCCGACTACAACCTCGACTTTGTGCAGAAGATCAGTCAGGAAACCAATAAGTCGCTCTACGATGGCAAGGGCAAGCTGCTGATTGTCAGTGATCGTGGTCTGGTGGTTGCCGACAGCTCCAATCCGGACCTGATCGGTAAACCGTTTACGCCGGAAGTAGGCGAACAGAACGCACAGGGACTACTCAACGAAATCAAGGCAGGTAAAGCCAAGACCGGGTGGACGATGCTTCGCAGACCATGAATGCACTCGCGCCGATCCCACTGGGCAAGACCGGCAAGCCGTGGGCCGTGCTGATTCAGGTTCCCAAAAAGGTGGTACTGGCGCAGGTAAACGAGCTGAACCACGACATCACCACGCGCTCGGTCTTTACCACCATGCTGCAAGTTGGCATTGGTGCTTCGGCATCATCCTATTGGCCAGCCTGTTCCTGTGGCGGATGTCGGCCAGGATTGCCAAACCGATCAGCGAAGCTGCTGATATTGCACAAAATATCGAATACGGAATTTTTGACTCGCGCCTTACCGTGACGTCCAACGACGAAGTGGGTAAGCTGGCTTTTGCTCTCAACAGCATGGCTGACAGCTTGCAGGAAAAGGTCAGGCTGGCCGAACAGATCAGCGAAGGGAATCTGGATTGCAGCGTCAATCTGACATCGCCGTCCGACCAACTGGGCAAGGCGTTGCAGAAAATGGTCGAGAACCTCAATCGCATGATCGGCAATCTACAGAACGAAGCGCGGGCCATCGACAAAAACGCCAAAGATATGTCGGCGTTGAGCCGGGAACTCTCTGCGGGGGCTGGTAGTTCGGCTGCCTCAATTGAGGAAATCAGCACGGCGATGGCGGAGATCAGTTCCCAGACCAAGAGCAATGCCGATAATGCGGTTCGTGCCAGAACGATCTCACAGTCGTCGCATACGGCAGCGGTTAATGGCGCACGCGATATGAGCGAAATGCTAGCGGCGATGCAGGAAATCAAGGCGTCTGGCGACAATATCACCTCGATCATTCAGGCCATCAACGATATTACCGAGCAGACCAACCTGCTGGCACTGAATGCTGCGATTGAAGCCGCACGGGCGGGTGAGTCAGGCCGTGGTTTTGCTGTCGTTGCCGACGAGGTCCGTTCGCTCGCTATCCGTAGCGCCAACGCGGCTCAACAGGTGGCTAAACTGGTGCAGTCTTCCAGTGCAAAGACTGCCGTAGGCGTCAATGTGGCCAATAAGACTTCCGAATCGTTGAAGCAGATTGTTTCCAGTGCCGAAGAACTGTCCTCGCTGGTTGAAAGTATTTCACTGGCTTCACAGGAACAGGTGATTGGCATTGAGGAAATTACTCAAGGTCTGCATCAAATCGATAACGCCACCCAGTGCGGTCAGTACGCATGCCGAGCAATGTGCAAGTACGGCTGTCCAGCTCACTTCGCAGGCGAAGCTGGTGCATGACCTGATCAAAGATTATCGCGTCAAGACGTAAGGCGCATTTGAAGCTGACAGCCCAGCCACTTGCTTAGCATCTGGCTGGGCTGTTTTTTTGCTGATGATTTTCTTCATCGGAAATGATTGGATTTGGGCTGTTGATGAAGGACGGGAGGAGAAGCCAACCAGAATGCGGGTGATTTTGCCCCGGAATCTGGCGTCTGATAGTGGTTGTTGATTGTCGAACGGTGGTGCTGACAAAGGCTGCGGATCCAGTGGTCGCGAAGTTACCTTACTGATTTGCACCGCGCCCTTTCCTTAGCTGGTATTCCACTGGTGCAGGAAAATGCGATGTGCTGTGCGGCCATACCTCAGCGCTTTCCCAGAACTGTGCCAAGCCTTGTGGGAAAAACAAAAAAGCCCTTGATTTCTCAAGGGCTTAATTGCTTTTGGCGGAGAGAGTGGGATTCTCTTTCCATTAACCGTAATTGCCTGAATGCCTTGATTTTCTTGCATTTAACCAATAAATTTGGGTAACTTTGTTGGGTAAGTTAAGAGTTCAGCACCATGAGTTTCGAGAACTTGGAACGTATTGGAGAGACCTACTACGCCTCCATGCACGTTCCCCCTGATGTCCGAGAGGCACTGGGTAAACGTCGCCTTCGTAAGTCACTCCGCACCAAGGATAAGCGCACCGCAATCCACCGAGCCAGACTCGTGATCGATCAGTGGTGGAGCGAGATACACGCAGCCCGAAAATCCCTCACGAACACTCCTGATCAGCAAACCCTAGACGCCCTTGCTTGGCGTGAGGAGTTATTTGCTTTGGCTTCTGATCCTGACCAGCAGGAGGCACTGGAGTATCGCCTGAGTGATGTTGCAGAGAAGATCGAACAGAAGGCAGGCATTGAAGCTGCCCAGACGTTCTATGGCATTGCCACGGGCAAAGTAACCCCCGTCCATCCCCTCATTGAGAAATGGAAAGCCTACTCAGCCAAGAGCGTTAAGCCTAAGACCTTGGCGATGTACGCGGCTGATGTGGAGAGAATGGCCGAGAAGATCGAAACTCTTGAAGACTTTACCAAGGGCGGTGTCAGGGCTTGGCTATGGGGACTGGCAGAGGTGACGGCTGGAGGTTTGGCCGAGGCCACTCAGCGACGGATTCTCAACGGTCTTTCCAACTTCTGGCGCTGGTGCCATGCCCAAGGCTTGATCGACGAAGACGCATCCAACCCAACCATCGGCGTTGCTCTGCACAAAGGGGCCGGGCCAAAGATACAGCGCATTCCCTTCACTGCCGTTCAGATTGTTGATCTCTGGAAGAAGGCAGTATCGAAGGGTGACCCAGCCTTGGCTGATCTGATCTATCTAGGTGCTTACACTGGGGCACGGATTGAGGAGCTATGCTCTCTTACCTGTTCTGATATCTCACCTGATTGGCGGTTCTTCACCGTGCGAGACGCCAAGACCAGCGCAGGGAATCGAGATGTCCCTATCCATTCCAAGCTACTTCCAGTCATCCGGCGTCTGTGCAACGAAAGCAAGGATGACTTCTTAATCCCGAGTACAGCAAAGAACAGCCACGGCAAGCGGTCTGATCCACTGGGTAAACGCTTTGGACGATTGAAGGATGAACTGGGACATGGCCCCGAGCGTGTCTTCCATTCAATTCGGAAAACAGTGGCGACAATGCTGGAGAATGCAGGTGTGTCAGAGGGTGTCGCTGCTGACATCTTGGGACATGAGAAATCTACAATTACCTATGGCCTGTACTCTGGAGGAACGTCCATCGAGAACAAAACAAAGGCTATCGAGAACCTGAAGTACAGCTGGTAATCAGTGGGGGAAAAATTCCAGCAAAAATTTGTGAGAGGCTACCTCGAACAATGCTGACGGCAAAATCCCCCCCTATGCCACCAGCCTTCGAATTTGAATCAAGCGCATTCCAATTGCTGTAGACAACTGGTGGTGCCCTTGCTTTCTGGCTGAGTAAGAAAATCAGACTAGGTTTCGGTTCTTCCCATACCCTCCACTTCTCGCAACGCTCAACCGAGTCGCTGCCGAGTGGTGATGAGCAAATGCCCAATGCACAACGGATAAAAACACGCAGATTTGTATGTTTTCCGAGTGCACACTCTTCCCTGCCCATAATGATGGACATTGCATAATCCAAATAGGATTGACGCATTGTCTGTTCCACCGAGAGAGGCAGAGCTTCCATCGATGGATCAATGAGTCCAAGAACGAGGCGTTTCATCATTCAGATACAGGTTTCCAAGCTGTGCTGCCTAACGGATGCTGTCTGTTCACACCCGCAGGTTGGAGGCGGCGACCTCCGTGAAAAGGGAAGTTAGTGCAGAACTACGGTTTGGAAGATCGAGCTACTTGTCATTAGCTACCCCTCCTTTAGGTTGGCAAAGCATGATGAGAACCCAGCTAGCAAACACATCGAAAACGATACGCAGCGCCAGCACCTTTGCTGCTACCAAATCGCTTCTGTAATAAGCCTCAATACAGTCAATAAACCGCTGTGGATTGGCTTGGTAAATCGTAGCCATCACGACAGCGAGTTGTAGTAGTGCAAGCTTCAGTTGTTTCAATGTCAGCCTCTATGAATCCGAGGTGACGCACTTCCCATTTACTTCATCCGGCACAGCATGACGGACAAAAACCATATTGGGTGTATGGTTCGTAATTCAAGCTCAGTGGTAAGGCCACAAGGTATACCTATATGGTCTTGTCGAAACATAGCCTAAAGCTAGTCCATTAGGGTTGACTTCCTATTTTGGACTACATAGTATTGGCCCTGTTACTTTTTGGACTAGGGTCAAAGCGTCATGACATCCCACACCAGCAGCCATTCCATCTACTATGGTCGTGTATCTACCAGTGAGCAGAACAGCAGCCAGCAACGAGCAGAAGCTGAAGCACTGGGCTGTAATGACTGCTTCTTCGATGAAGGTGTCTCTGGTTACCACGTAGCACCGGCAGATCGCCCAGAGTGGCTCAAGGTGATGGCTGCTCTACGTCGCGGGGATACGCTGTATGTCCGCTGGCTTGACCGCATCAGCCGCCGTTACGATGAACTGCACAACACCATGCAGGTACTGATGCAGCGTGGGGTGACCGTGAGATGCACCATGAATGGGATGGTGTTTGATGGTGCCACTGATGATCCGATTGCCAAGGCGACTCGTGATGCTGTCCTAGCCTTCATGGCTGCACAGGGTGAAGTGGACTATGTGAACCGCAAGGAGATGCAGCGCAGAGGCATCCAGCTTGCCAAGGAGGAAGGCCGCTACACTGGCAGGCCCAAGTCAGTGGATGACGCTGCTGTGGCTGCTTGGAAGGCTGAGACTGGAGCCACCATCAAGGCCACTGCAGAACACTTCGGGATCGGTGAGAGCAGTGTGAAGAGGGCGCTGAAAGCATCACGCGCTTAGTGGGTCGCTGGGACAACTTGCGGACATTCTGTCCGGTCGGCCTGAGGGCTGACCTTGGGAAGTTCGTGAGCTTGTCCCTGCGTATCTGTCTTTGCGGAGTCTCTTGTTTACTTGACTTGGCGAGACTCCCATGCAGCATCCAGAGCGTTGGCTATATCAGTGAATATCGTACCGCTCAACGGGGCGCAGTTCTCTGAGTAACCGGAACCATTTACATTGAGGATGGTTTCGTTTGTTTTGGTGTCGATCAAGTCAGTCGATATCTGATCGAACCAGAACCCTCCACCAAAGCAGCGATTGGCCCAGTCATAGGGGGCATACCCATCAATTTTCAGAATGTACCGCGCTTCCGCTTGATTAAATGCCTCCACCCTATTTTGTGAAGTTTGCTCTGCAACACGAGTTCGTGAACTCCAACGAAGAACCTTAAAACCCTTCTGGGTAAGCCTGTTCTGTATTTCAATCACCCATGGTGCACTCGGGGCATCTAGGGCGATAACGCGTGGGCCTTGTACTTTATCGGTGCTGATTTGAATGACTCTCCCTGAGGCGCACCCCATAAGGGAGATACTGAGAACTCCGATTCCAAGAAAGCGAGCATATCTAGTCATTAGTCACCTGAGCATGTGCAATGTATGTGGCAATTTTCATGCCTTATATGTGAATTAATTTTACATTAAATTACATTGGTATTTCCACCAAGACCAACGCTCTCGCATCCGTAACCGTAACCGTCAACACCACCACCATCCCGCAGGTTACCTACAAGGGCCAGTCAGTGCTGACCTCTGCGGTAATCGCTGCGGTACACGAGATCAATACGGCCAAGCGTGATCCTCAGATCGCTAAGAACACCAACAACACCAACAACACCAACAACACCAACAACACCAACAACACCAACAACACCAACAACACCAACAACACCAACAACACCAACAACACCAACAACACCAACAACACCAACAACACCAACAACACCAACAACACCAACAACACCAACAACACCAACAACACCATCATCACCCGCGACTACCAAGGGATGACCTTCCAGTTCCGCGAGGATGGCTACTTCAACATGACCAAGGCGGCGAAGCATTTTGGCAAACGTGTGCAGGACTTCTTCGACAATATGTACGTCAACGAATACATCGCTGAACTAGTCCTCGTTTTCAATCACGCTGATCGGCGTGAATTGATTCAAGCCAAACGCGGTGGTAATCACGGTGGAACCGGGGTCACCCCAAGCTGGCCGTGTTCTTCGCTCGTTGGCTGGACGTGAAGTTCGCTGTGTGGTGCGACATGGTTATCGATGACCTGCTGCGTGGTAAGGCCGAGGTGACCATCACCAAGCCGGAAGAGAGTGCTGTCTTGGCCTTGCCCAAAGACCTTCCATCTGCGCTTCGCGCTCTGGCTGACTCGGTGGAGCTGCAAGAGAAGCTCAAGGCCCAGACCGTAGAACAGGCCAAGCAGATCGACCATCTGGCCAGCCTGATGACGGTCAACAACTTCCTCACCAAGCATGACTACCAACACCAAACTTCTCGTAATCGCCGGTATCACCATCAAGACCGACTCCGAAGGCCGCTACTGCCTGAATGACTTCCACAAGGCAGCTGGCGGTGAGGAACGCCATTCCCCTTGGCGCTTCCTGCGCCTAGACACGACTGCTGAACTGATTGATGAACTGCAATCCACCACATCTGGTGGTTTGGAACCTGTTGCCGCAAAAGCAGGACGCTACGGTGGCACCTTCGTAGCCAAGGAACTGGTCTACGCATACGCCATGTGGATCAGCCCGTCGTTCCACCTCAAGGTCATCCGAACCTTCGATGAGTTGCACACCAAGGGCATCGTGATGACTCAGGCAGTGGTGGTACTTCAAAAGGCAGGCAACCGATACCCCAGAGACCACCAAAAGGATGGCACCAATGCTCCAGACCGTCGGGACGATGCTCACTGGAGACCCTTGCCAGTCAAGGCTTCTAGATCGGTTGCCCCATGCTTGGTCGGTTGCCCTTTAGGAGGAGGAGCCGAAATTGCCAGTCAACGTCCATCATGTGACTGGATGGCTTCTTCACCCCACTACTCCCTTGAGTGTCCCATGTCGAATGACGGGGATCGGGAGTAGACATGGACACCGACTCTGGATCACACCTGACTGACCACCACACCAGCAGACAGGGCCAGAGCATCGGTTGCCCGCTAGGAGTAACACATAGATATCCAGAGGTAACCCAAAGAGGTCTCTGAGATTTCACTAGGAGATAATAACCATGAGAAATAAACCTAGAGAAAGACTCTCTAGGTCAACCTGAGGGAAACCCAAGGTCACCTCTCAGGTTATCTCCCGGTTGCATCCTTGGGTCATCCTCAGGTCTACCCTGTGTCTGTCTTGGATTGTGGTCGTTACTGATCACACATCACTGTCTGGTCTTCAGTTCACTTGTCTTGCCCATGTTGGTGGTCGATGCCTGACTCGCATCGTCTTCAGCAAGATCACGACAAGTCCGATGCCCTGGACAACTTCAGGACATCCACCTGCATCCCCCCTTGCTGTGTCCTGCGGCCAGTTCCAGTGCTGGTCTATGTGTTCCCCTCTGCTGTACCCCTTGGCCATCTCCGGCCTTCATCAATCATCAGCCCGTTTTGTTGAATCCGTGCATTGCCGTGTCAGTTCCCTATGGTTTGGGGTGCTGATGGCTGACATGGAGGAGACCTTGCGCGGCTTCAACCAAGTGGAAACAAACCAATGAACATCGAAGTAACTACCTTTCAACAGAACACCCATGAGCTGACTGCCAGTATCCGCGTGATCCGTGATGCCAACGGTGACCCGTGGTTTATCGCCAAAGATGTCTGCGAGACGCTGGGACTAGGGAACCCTACCAAGGCTCTGCTTGCACTGGACGATGACGAGAAAAAGACTGAAAAACTTTCAGGCTTTCGCGGCAGCAGTGTGAACCTGATCTCCGAGTCTGGGATGTATGCCCTTATCGTTCGCAGTAACAAGGCCGAGGCCAAGAGGTTCCGCAAGTGGGTCACGTCTGACGTACTGCCAAGCATCCGTAAGCACGGGGCGTATGTGAAGGGAGCAGAGCAACTCTCTCCAGAAGCACAGACAGAGTTCTACCGAATTGTACAAAACCAGCTGACACATGCTCTCCAGCGCCACGACAGGCTGACTCAGCATGACCACTGGCGTACGCCAGTACAGCAGCAAGCTCGTTCCAAGATAGCGGCGGCCAAGGTCGCTGAACAGCTGGGTCTTCCGCTCCATCTTGTGGAAACATGCGCAGACTCTGGGGTGGCCAATACTCTGCAGGCTCTCGCTGCCAAGTAGCCCCAGAAACGACGAAGGACACCGCCTTGGTGTCCCTTCAGTCCTGCCCTCTAGTAGCTGCTATACAGCCTTCTCTGGGGCTATCCTGCCATATTCATCAGTATGGACAGTCCCCCAGCCAGCAACGAGATACTACCGGCTACGATTGCAGCACGAACACCTGTCATAAACCGTCTGGGATTGAAGGCCCACTCACGGTCACCCCATGGAGTGCTAATAGCCCCCTCAGGGCCATTGATGAACAGTTCGATCTTGCCTACCCGCATGAAGTGCCACAAGAGGCCATCAGTCTCAATGGAGAAGGAATTGAATTCGATTTTCATGTTGAGCTGTCTCCTAAAGCGAATGCAATGGGACGCATAGAATACATGATTTTATATCAAATTAAACACTCACTTTTAAGCAACAGTTGCCAATTGGAAACTATTCCAAAGATGGAAGAATGGTGGGGTTAGGGGTATTGGATCACGACAACGACGATGTGCCCCTTCATCACCTCCTGCCGACCAAGGTGAGACCTTTATGTTACGAGAAGACAGGTAGGGGCAACGTAAACGCTTATGACGGGATTGGGAGCGCGTAGGATACGCTTGGAAAACTTGGGTAACTGTATTGGGTAACTCGCCCAAAAGAGAAAACGCCCTAAGTCTTTAAATTCAAGAACTTAGAGCGTTTTTTGTATTCTGGCGGAGAGTGGGATTCATAAAAACTGAGCAAAGCCTTGTCAATAGCCGATCTAGTTTTCAAAAAACCAAAAGTTATACGTAAAGTTATACACATTTCGGAAAGTACCCCCCCTTTGTGGCCGTCAATTCGGCCCATTGTCTCCGGCTTCCATGGGATTGTTTTCGCAAACACCCGACCACGCCCAGATCGGGCGCACCGAACCCCCACTTTGGGACAAGTAGACGTGTTAAGGCTGGTGTTAACCGTTAACAGACCATTGGAGCCAATCCGGCCTGTAATCCGCGCCGTTGCTGGCGCTTGCCAAGTCGCATGGCTTTAACATTTTTCTGACGGGGGATTTTTTCTGTCCGTGCGAGGATGCGCGGTGTCAGGCCTTGCAGGTCAGTAGGGATTGGATACCCCCCCTGTCCATCGTCCATGCCGGGTGCACAAGGCCGCCACCTATTAGCCTAAGTGTAGTTTTCCTGTGCTCAAGTGTTTACCCTAGGCATGGATTGGCCACTATCGGCCAGATGCAGCCATTGCAAAGATATGAGGCCAAGGCCACAAGCTCGGCCAGAACGGACGATTCTGCAAGGAAGTCCAGAGGTCCGCTACTGTTAAGGGTTGTCTGATGCCAGCCCTCACGCCCAGACCGGTGGACACGCGTCAGCATTGACGGGCAGGCGTCGGACAACCCTTAACAACTGCAGCCGTTCGCCAAGTCGCGAACTGACCGGTTGAACGTCTGCTCCAGCCAAACATCTGACGTTCGCCCATCAACTTTCAGTCATCACTTCGTCGACCACCGTTGACACTTAAATACCAACAAATCTCAGCGCAACTCAACCTGAGCGGCTCCGGGTGCAGAAGACACTCCTTGCCTATGACCCTCCCGCCACTGAGCTGGTATCTGCAACTATCTACAACGCGATACCGCCCTAGGACAGCACATCCCACTGCCAGCAATGCTAATTAATCGGGCCACTGAAGTGGCACACTGATGCCATTGTTCCGCTATTTCCATTCTGGAATGATCGATTGACCATATGCTATGGTTCTAGTCGATAGAAATTAGCTATACGGCAAGGCCACGGTCGATACAGCCGCCATCCAAAGGGTAAGCCATGAACGACGAAAAACCGATTTTTGAGCCGGAACTTGATTCCGACGCCCCAGATCCGGATGAAGTACCCATCCGTGACCGTAGAGTTGTTACCCAGCCATACGACTTGGCTGTCGACTCCTTGGTAGAGCAGATCAAGGGGGGGACCATTTTTCTTAGGCCGCTCTCGGAACGCCCGAGTTTTCAGAGGCGCTATGTCTGGACAGACGTTCTCGCGTCCCGACTGATCGAATCGATACTACTTAATGTGCCCATTCCGCCGTGCTACTTATCACAGAACGATGATTTCGAATTAGATGTCATAGATGGCCAGCAGCGTCTTTTTTCATTGTACCGCTACCTAAATAACCAGTTCTCTCTTACCGCTTTGGAAGTACTTGCCGAGCTCAACGGAAAGCGGTTCTTTGAAATCGAGCACAAGTTGCAACGACAAATACGGACGCACACACTACGATGTGTGCTGATCACAAATGAATCACACCCTGAAATTAAGTTCGATATTTTTGAGCGACTGAATACCAATACTGCGCCTCTGAATGCACAAGAACTTAGGAACTGCATTTATAGAGGCGCGCTTAATTCCCTTATTAAGGAACTTGTTGAAGATAAGAAGTGGCTTGAAGTCCTAGGTAAGAAGGAGGCCGACCGGCGAATGCGAGATGAAGAGCTAATCCTTCGATTCTTCGCATTTCATATATCAGGCATTGACGGCTATAGAACCCCTCAAAAACATTGGCTGAACGCAGTCGCGAAAGAGGGGAGAGGATATTCGCCAAACAGGATTTCCGATCTTCGGGATGTTTGGAATAAAGCCATCAGCAATTCTCTGATTTGGTTTGAACCAAGAGCTTGCTTTCGTCGTGAAGGGTCACGAGTAATAAATCGCGCATTATTCGATTTGGTTTCGTCATTTGCCTCGCAGATATCAACGGCCGACGCTGAAAGGATAAAACCTCAATTCTTGGTTCGGTTTAACCAGCTTCTTGACAACGGCAATTTTCAAGATTTGATAAGTCGTTCGGTGGACCACACTAGCCGAACTAAACGCAGATTTGAAATGTGGGAAGATGCAATAGGTGGGCTAGTTTGAATGGCTAGATTTACTGCAGCTTATTCTTCATTTATTGTGCGGCTTGCTGAAGTTGAGATTCTACGTCACTCAGCCGCACAAAAAGAACGGAAAGATCCAATTTCGCTTCGAAACGAAATAAATGCTCTTTCTCGGGGAGCCATCATTCTCCTTTCCAGCCATCTAGAAGCCTACGTGAAGGAGCTCGGCGAGCTAGCGATAGATTCGCTGACAAAGAACAACATCCTACGAAGTGGCCTTTCGGACAGTTTTTTTTATCACATTTCAAAGGATTTTATAGACGAGATCAAGGACACTGCGGAACCGGAAAAGATTAGTGGAAAGATTTTTGAATTCTTGGCCAGCGATCACGTGCTATG
Source organism: Paludibacterium denitrificans (assembly GCF_009707705.1). GTDB lineage: Bacteria > Pseudomonadota > Gammaproteobacteria > Burkholderiales > Chromobacteriaceae > Paludibacterium_A > Paludibacterium_A denitrificans. The sequence continues at coordinate 2,017,634 of NZ_WLYX01000001.1, forward strand.
GTCCAAGAGCGGACCATTTCCAATTCAAATTCCAAGTGAAAGGTTCAATAAGGGATTCTCGAATCCCTCATATCAGAAGATCAAGGCGTACTTCAACAGATTTGGCTATTCGTCGTTTCAGCATGACTTGTCGGCCCACCTTCGAGGCGATTATCTATCGGTTGTGAACATGATTAACCATCTAGTAGACATCAGAAACAAAATCGCACATGGCGATCCCACAGCGACTAAGACCCCTCAGGAGGTACGCGATATCGTGATGTTTGTACGCCGCTTTTGCCAGGTAACGGATTCTATTTTTGCAGCCTGGTGGCGGTCTAACTTCTGCTCCATTAGATGAGAGCCAGTGTTATGGTATCGATATTATCTAAAATCATGTCATCAACCAGCTTCAAATGTCTAAGCCATGCTTAGCTGAAAGGCGAGTATTGCTACCTCTTGCTGGTCAACTCCCAAATTCCTATGGCTGCTCAACCTTGGAAGCGGCCCCTGAGCCAAAACGAGCTTGAACGGCGGTATTGGCGCGGGAGCAGTCGCACACCAGCCTCGCACTGACGGGCCGCTTTGGCCGAACAACGGCGGTTTCGCGGGAACATCCAAGATGACGGCTTTGGGTCGCAAGCGGCCCTCTCTCCACCCTGCTAGTCTCCCTCGATCAGTGAGTGGACAGCCTCAGATTTATGGTTAAAACACTGTGATTTTTGCCACTTTTTAGCCGGTTTTTTAGAGGTTTTTGCCTTCATATAGCCAATCCAATGACGTCATTTTTCTGTGTTTGAAACCCGGAAACCATTGTCTGGCTTAGGTTTTAGCCATCTTAGCCACTGCCTTGCCCTGCCATCCGGTACGGCTCCCCCCTAATTTTGTAATTTCGCGCAAAAATAAATTGTCATAGGCAATACGGTCTCGGTAAGCGATTTCCACAAAGGATTTACCCCCCTATCCGGCAGCGTGTGTTTCGTCACGTCCCTCTAACTAGCCGTTTATCGTCAATACGTATCCAGTTTGGCCAGCAGTGAAAGGGCTCTGTTATACCGAGACCCCCTCGTCTATTGGGGGCTGATTTTGTGCCATTTCTTCAGCTTTATGCATAAAGATGCCGCGCTGGTCGTACAAAGAGCAGGGCCAGTAGTGGAAGGCTGCTACAGAGTCATGCAAATAGTTCTCAAAGAAATCACTTAACTCTACCTGTAAGCCTTCAGAGTTATCCCATGCACTCAAAATAAGTTTTTCATAATCTGTTTGATCTCTAGGCTCGGTCTCATGGCCACGAGTCGTAAACGGGTTACGCATAAACTCAACCTGCTTAACTAGCCTTTTATGCTCAGCGATTAGTTCCTTGGACTGTTCCTCTGATGATTTCATTTCGGCCAGTTTCCATTGTTGTTCATTTCGTTCTCGCCTTTCCTTGGCTTCAGGCGTAGCTAGGCACTGATCACAATTCACTTCATCCTTAAAACTACCTAGTAAGCGGGTTTGATCGTTATTTTCTACATCGCTACGCCATTTAAAGAATACTGGGCGATGAGCCATGATTCCTTCCGTAATACTCTTTGCTGATTGGTCAATATTCGAAATATAGTTGTGATATTTATCAATAACTTCCACGCTTGATGGGTAAAACTCATTGGCAAGTTTTTTGTCATTTCTTATTGATGAAATTGGTCTGATGGGAACGTTAGCCTTAATAGCCTCTAGATACATTTCTCTTAGCGTAATTCTTGAATATTCTTCACTACGCCCTTGTTCATCTGGGAAATATCCCCCCCCGATGTCTGAATGTACTCCCGGGTAAATAACTTCCATACTGTTTGACGGGTAGCTGCCTTGGAAGGCGATAGAGTCCAGCGGGAAGGCTTTCCTGAGTTCATGCGCGGCAACAAGTTGTACGCAACGGTTGACCGTATTGGGGATTCTGAGCTCGCTCGCCCAACTCCAGTGTCCTCCCGGCCAGCCTACGGATGCCACTGTATCAAACAGCCCAAGGAAGTTGATGCGTAGCGGTAACCTGTTGCCATATGATGGCAACGTCCAAAAAACATCATAGCCTTCGACTTCGCATCGCTCATTCAGGAGCTTGTGCACAAAGGCTCTGGCCAGAGTCGCTCCACGGGAGAAGCCAAAGATATTCACATCAATCATTTTTACATGAGGGATCGCCGCGCCGGTATATTTTTCATTTAGTCGTTTTTCAATGTACAGCAAGGCATCTTGCAGGCGCATTTCTCCACCTTTCCCCGTGCCTAGGCCCGCGGCGCCACCTTTGTCTTCACCAACCTCTGGATTGTCTTTAGGCTTGTATGGTGTTCCTACGCCAGTAATATATCGATAGAAATTCTCGTCATAGACCGGATTTGAATCCCGACGGGCCATAAATAGTCTGGCAATATTAGATTTATTATTAGGACTAATGTTAAGGTTGTTTCCAGTGCCGTCGAAGAAAATATTAAAATTAGGAAATAATCGGCAATCAAGCCGATCTTCTATGTTAGTGTAACCATGCTTTCTTTCGTATTCCTTCGATATTGCCTTTTTGTAGGCCGCTTCCAGCTCTTCATCTGTGATATATGGTCCTGATTGTCTAAGCATACTGTTTATTCCTTTTTAGTATTCCCTGCAATCGCCACTGCTGTATTGAAGTTCCACTGTATCCATGTCTCTAAAAATAACGCATAGGGTATCTTCGCTTTTGAATTTATTCCGATAGTCTTTTGATTTAACAATAATTGGGTTACGCTGTGGTAGCATAATTAAAGACTCTTTCTGTGTGTCAGGCTTTATTATCTTACCTGGTAGAGTTATGCCTTTTCCTACATTGACTGGATCACCTAGTTCGCCACTCCACACCCATTTGACTTTGACCGGCTTTCTATAGTCGGTGAGATTGAAGCAGCAGAGGGATGCATTTCCCCCCATTTTTTCTCCCTGGAACTCTGGCAGCACCAAGATTCGCCCCCCAGTTTCCATCTACCCAGAACTCACCAACATTTCGGGTAACATAGTTGATCCCAACAATGTCCATGCGGATACCATCACGTAGATAGGGGTCTGCATTGCCTAGGCTGCTACAGCCTACGACAGTCAGTGCTATCAGCACGCACGCCATCGTTTGCTTAAACGTTTTGTCCATAGTATTGCGCGTTCTTTCTGCCCTTCGGCTTTGCTGATGCTGTAATGAGTCTCATATGTCAGTTTGAGGTATTGGTATCACCTAAGGAGACAGGGCAAGCTTGACTCTCTGAGAGTGCTAATTTCACGCTATAGTTTTAATTTTAATGGAATTGAATGGTAATCATGGTTATGCATTTTGGCTACTGCGGGTGATCGCGGATGAACCTGTCCGGCCAACCTTTCCGCCTCGGCGCGTGGCAATCCGCCGTCGTACTCCAGAATGGCCGCCCGTTCCTCGAATGCTTCCCGGTCGTGCTCAGGATCAGGCGGGGTGTGGTGCCGGGCAAGGTGGGCATCCAGTGTGGCCACCAGCTCGGGCACCGGTACGTGGTCACGGTCGATCTGACGGCGCAGTATGTCTAGCCACTCCACGCGGTCGGCCTCGGGCCATCGTTCCCGTTGGCAGATCAGGTTGGTACGCTCCAGCAGGTCGGCGGGCAGGGTCGGCGCGGGTGTCGCTTGTCCGGTGGCCAAAGCGGTGACGACACCAGCCGTCAGGTCACCCACCGGGGTGAAGGTTTCCCCGGCTTTTGGGGTGTTTTCTTCACTCTTTCGGGGTGACTGTTTTTTGGTGGGAACAGTGGGAACAGTGGGAACAAAGTCCTGAAACCCTTGCTGCATAAGGCTTTCCGCTGTTCCCACTTTTTGTTCCCCCTCTGCTCTGTTCCCACTCAAGGGGGAACAAACCGGCGATTCCTCGCCCACCGCCAGCACGCTATCAAGCCAGCTATCCATGATTATTCCTCCCCTTCCAGTGCGGCATTGGTCATCACGTAGACATTGACGGTGGCGGAGTCCATCGCCTTGATGCGCTTCTTGCGGGTGTTGCGCTGCTTGTTGCCGTCAATGTCACCGGCCAGCATCCAACCGGCCTTGATGAGTGAGCGGGCGGCGGCTGTGTGATTGAACCCCTTGCACAGTTCCCGCTTGAATGGCTCGGTCAGCACCCAGAAATGAATGCCGCCCTTGTCATCGGTGAAGGTGAAGCCTGCCCGGTTCAGGTGGCGGGCCAGCACTTCCGGTGCGGCGTCGTGCGGCGGGAAGCGGGTGGAACTATGGGCCTGCATGAAGGCAGCCACCGGGCGAACAGGGCGCGGTCATCGGCGGCTTGCCCGGTGTTGTTCTCGGCCAGCCATTCACGGAAGCAACGGCGGGCCGCGCGGAAGGCTTCGCCAGCCTGCCAGCCGGTCACCCCATAACGCGTAGCCAACTCTCCGGCAAAAGCCACCAGAGCAAAGCGTGCGGCCACGCGTCCCACCTCCTCGGCGGCGCCGTCAGGGATGCTCATATGCGCCAGCACCTTGGCCACCGGGCACGGACTTCGGCACGGAGGGTCTGTTGCTCGTCAGGAGAGGCCAGCTTTTCGAGGAAGGCTTGACCGGCGCTGCCGTAGTAACGGCGGGTGTTGCCCTTCATGGCATCGGCAAAGGCTTGGCCGCTGGGGTGGTGGTGCAGGGTTTCCAGTGTTCCCATGCCCGCTCCAGCATCGGCAGGAATGGCAGGCAAGCGGGCCATCTGGCCACCCTTGGCCGTCTTACCGGCTTCGGCCATGTGCTGGGCCAGATCAATCTCACCCGCCGACAGCAGCATGACACGCCATGTCTGGGCCGGGCGATTGCCGCCTTCCTTGGTCATGCGGGCCTTGGCTTGGCCGTTGGCGATCAGGTAGGCGGCCCCACCGGCATCAGCCGCCGCAATCTGCACCAGTTCATCTAGTATCAGCAGGTTGTCGTTACGCCCCAGACATAGCGCCTCAAGGCCGTTCTGGGTGGTGCGCCACTTCTTGGCAAAGCGGTCAGGGTTGCCCCACACGCTGGCGGCAGGGTCTAGCAGGGTGGAGGTCTTGCCCTTGCTGGTGGTGCCGACATAGTGGAAGCCACCGCCCGATTCCCCGGCCATATCGGCCAACACACCAGCAAAGGCCACCGAAATGGCAAACACAATGCGCGAGTTACCGGCCGCCATGGCCGCGATGTGTTGCTGCCAGTCCTCCAGCGTCCCGGCGCACGCAAAGTCGCCACTATCCGCCCCCTGATAGATCACGCCTTCGCCATCCTGTTGGCCATGCACGGAGGTGGGTAGCACATAGCGCAGATCGTGCCAGCCAATACGGGAGACACAGCGCAGCCGTTCCGTGGAGTCCGGGCGGTAATTCAACACGTAATCCACCAGCTTTTGCCGGGCCTTACCGTTGGTGGACAGGGTTAGTCCACCTCGCGCCAGTTCGCGACGAAACTCGGCGGTATCACTGGCGGCCAGCATTTCCACCGGGCAGGCCCAGCGGTGCGGGTGGCCGTCGTTGTCGCGCCACTCCAGCAGGCGGCCCCAGTTGCTTTGCTCGGCATCGCGGGTTTCGCCCAGGATATGCAGCGGGGAACAGAGCCACCACACGGCATCATTGGCCTTTTTGTCATCGGCTTTTTCGACCCAATACACGCCATCACGCTGGCCGGGAATGCCCTCGACAAGGAAGAACGGCGAGCCGTTTTCGGGCGGTTCGGGCGGATTTTCGGCCTCCGAGTGGGAACAAGCGGGAGTGGGAACAGGAAAGTGGGAACAGCTGGAAGCCCCGCCAGATAAGGGTTCCGGCGGTTCTGTTCCCACTGTTCCCACTGTTCCCACCATTTTTAAGTCACCCCGGAGTACCTGCTGTTTGACCTCCTCCATGCCAGCCAATTGGGCCAGATCGTTGAAGTCAGACGGCAGCTTGTCGCCATGCTGCTGGCGGTAGGCCTCCACCTGCTCAGGGGTGAATACCGGAATGACAGAACGTCCACGCGGTACCAGTGCCATGGCGGCCTTGCTGGCGGCTTGCTGGCCGGTCAGGCTGGTGTCGGAATCCCCACACACCAGCACGGCTACGTCAGCGGGAAGGGTGGCGGCCAGTCGCTCGGCCACGGCTATCAGGTTATGGGCATTGAACGCCACGACAACGGGTAGGCCAGTGGCTTGGTGCAGACTGCAGCCAGTCGCCCAGCCCTCACACACCAGCACGATGGTAGCGTCCTTGAGTCGGCCCAACACCAGCGAAGCGCCTTTGACCCGGCCACCGGTCAGGAAACGCTTGCCGCCATCGGCACCGATGATCTGCAAGTTGACCAGTACGCCAGCCACCCGTAGCGGGATTAGCAGCATGTCGCGCAGCTGGGTAATACCCACCGGCACAATGCCCTTGGCCAGCAGATAAGGATGGTTGGCCGAAACCTCATGCCCCTTACCCCACAAGGCGGCGGCCTTCGCTTTGGCGTCCTCATGCTGCCGGGTAGCCAGTGCCTCCGCTTCGGCTAGAGCGGCGGCGCGTTCCGCTTCCAGCTTGGCCCGCTCCTCGGCGCTGGGTGGCTGATAGGGTTGCTCAGGCCGGTAGCCGTGCTGAATGGCCAAGGCAAACAGGCTGGCGATGGTCACCTTCCCACCGGGCTTGATGCTCTTCCAGACACTCTTGGCGGCCTTGGTCTGGTAATTGTCGGCGCTACGGCTCCAGTCATCCCACAGGGTGAAACCAGCTTCGCCCAACTCGCTCTTTACGGCCATACCCATCTGCACCCAGCTATCCCGGTCGTGGGCGGGCAGGTGGCGCAGGGCACTGGCAATGTGCTCCATGGTGCTACTCATAACGTGCCTTTCGGACGTAGTTTGCCCAACCCATGACGGCACTCAGGCGGCCATGGCAGGCGGTCTATTCAGTGGGGGATGGTTAGCGGTTCAGTCCGGCCAGTAGTTCCGGCGCTCGCTCGGCAATGCGCTGATACAGCGCGGCCACGGCATCGTTGCCCGGATGTTCCAAGGCTTCGGACAGGCACCCGGCAAACACGCTGGCGAAGGCTTCCAGCACGGCACTGGCGGCCTCAAGGCGGTCTTGCTCGTTGGGGTAGGCGGACGGGTGCAAATGCTCATTGACCAGCAATAACAGGCGATGCGCCGCGGCTTGGCCGTCGTACTCGGCGGCGTGGAGTTGGTTAGCGGTCAGCATGTGGCGGCCTCCTTGGTGGCAAGGCGGATTTGCTCGTGCTGCCACAGCTGATTAGCCACCGGTGTGGCGGTTCCATTGGCCACGTCTAGCACGTCACCCAGCACGCGCAACAGTTGGCCGATCTTTGGCATGATCTCGGCCTCATCGCCAATATCGCCGGGGTAGTTGTTGACCAGTTGGCCAAGCCCTTGCAGTGCGGCGGCAACGTCGTCTTGCATCACTTGAACGGTGCTCTCCAGCACGCTCAGGTCATGCTCGGAAACGGTTGGCGCGGAGCAGGGGGCACCCGGCTGGCGGCGTTGTTCGGTATGCAGTGCGGCGTGGCCTTCCATCAGCGTGGCGATCAGATTGGAGTTCATTACCGCACCTCCACGATCTGAAAACCGGAAGCGTCCGGCTGTACGCAAACGGAACGGCCCGTGCGGCCAAGGTGCAGGCGGGCAATGGCTTGAGCCTCGGCCAAGGTAACGGCGAAGGCGAGCGTTTTTACAATGGGGAAATGGCGCGACAAGGCGCGGGTAATGCTAGGCATGGTGGCCTCCTTCTTGAGCGTTAAGCTCGATCCCTCGCCGCCAAGCGGGGTGCCGAGCACGTAGCAGGATTGGCGGACCGGCAAGAAGGAACCGGCGAACCCGAAGGTTCTCCCACCACGGCCCGACATAGAAAAGGACGCACCAATGGTGTGTAACGGACATAAAAAATGCCGCATAAGGCGGCTGTCCGCCTTCTTGTTCAGGCCGCCAAGCCCGGCCCCGCTATTGAACGGGACAGGCGCATTATGGCGTGGCTGGTGTGGGGTGGCAAGCATCATGCGGCCTCCTGCTCGGCGCGGTAGTTCACCGGGTCGGCCAGCCAGCGGTGCAGCTCACGATTGCTATACATCGTGCAGCGGATGCCCAAGCGGATAGGCTGAGGGGCGCGGCCTTCACGGCTCAGTTGTCGGAAGGTCTCACGGCATACAGGGGAGAATGGTTTAAACGCGCCCCACCGGCTCAGGCCATCAACCGGCAGGGTATTGGGTGTGGTGTTCTTTGCATCGGCAGCCATCAATATGCCTCCTTAGGCATTTGTTTTGACGGCTGCATCATGGATTGCCGCTGTGGGTGTCAGGCAAGAGCTTTTTTCTGACAGGTTCTAGTTGTAATGCTGTACAGGTATCGTGGTCGAATATGTACAGACATTTGCGTCAGAAAAGAAAAAACCCTGATAAATCAGGGATGTCAGGTAGGTGTCAGGTTCGCTTCTTTAAGCCGAAGTGCTCAGAAACTAATTTGCCAAGAACGTGCTGTTCTCTTGCGTCACACTCTAATTCTTCTTGCAGCCATGGGCGAATTTTCTTGTCGAGTGGGGGAGGGTTTTCGCTGTAGCTAGGGAACTCATCAGGGAATTGGCTAATAGCTCTGTATATTTTTTCGCCCGTACATCCTCTAATCTTATTCTCAATCAGCAGTGGGGTGGATTGTTGCCGATCATTTTCCAGTACTGCGCTGGATGATTTTGGGGCTTGTTTTTGCGGGATAGAAACATTCTGTTTGCGCTCGGCATATCCATTTTTCAAATACCAATCCAACAGCGCTTTTCTGGTTATCAATGTTTCAATTGTTGCTATCCGTCCTGCATCGCTCAATTCGAGAGAGTCTGCGTCAACAGGTTGTGCATACTCATCAAATTGTCCCTCCCAGATATAAACCTTGATTACTACCATTGAGCCTTCGCATATGGCCTCGCACATTGCGCGCAGAACCATTGCGGCATGTTTCCAGTTTGGATGTTTTCTTCTTCGGATATAGTTGAGCCAATCTGCCGGGTCAATCTCTAACGGGTCAATGCCAACAGTGAGCATGGCAGCCTCATAAAGCGCGAAGGTCTTTCTATCATTCCAATGGGAAAGGTCAGGATTTCCGACTCTTGAATGAAGCTGTTTTATCTTGCTCATCACGCCCCCTTTGAGCGTTTCCCTTGTTGGGGTGCCGCGCCAGCCGGGCAAGGGTTTCCCGGTTTTCGATTGGCCGATCTAGGCGCGGCAAAGCTGGTGTTTATGCTCGCTTGCGGAGCGGCGTTACCTTGGCTGTCTTGATACCGTCCAGATAATTACTCCAGTCGCGCATCATGACGGCTCGCTGCTCAAGGTATTTTGCGTGGTTGTAGGCGGCGCTTACGGCATTGCGTGGCGCGTGGGCCAGTTGCAGCTCGATGTGTTCATGCGGGTAGCCTTGTTCGTGCAAGATCGTCGAGGCGATACCCCGGAAGCCGTGGCCGGTCATGCGGCTGTGGTAGCCCATGCGGTATATGGCATAAAGCAGGGTGTTGTTGCTCATGCTCTTGCCTTCGCCTCGCTCGCTGGGGAATAGCAGTGGGCGGTTGCCTGATAGCGTCCTGATATTTTCCAGAATGGATAGCGTTTGCTCTGTCAGCGGCACGATGTGTTCTTCGCGCATCTTCATACGCTCGGCTGGTATCCGCCACTGCCGGGCCTCAATGTCGAACTCCTCCCACCGTGCGCCGATCAATTCACTGGTACGCACAAAGGTATGTGCCATCAGTTGCAGGGCGAGGCGGGTCAGCGGCTGGCCGTCGTAGGCGTCGATCTGGCGCAGTAGCTCCGGCAGTTCCTTGGCGCTCAGGCGGGCGTGGTTGGTGGTCTTACCAGATTTAAGCGCATCAGACGGTCGCACGTCGGCAGCGGGGTTGCGTTCGGCAAGGCCATGGGCCACGGCGTAGCGCATGATCTGGCCGCAGGTCTGGAATGCTCGCTTGGCTATGTCCAGTGCGCCACGGGCTTCTATCTTCTTGACCGTCATCAGCAGTAGCGGCGCTGTGACTTCGGTAATCGGCTTGGCACCGATCACAGGGAACACGTCGGCTTCCAGACGTCGGATGACGTACTTGCTATGGTTTTCCGTCCGGCCATCCTTCCAGTCGTTCCACCATAACCGGGCAACAGCCTCGAAACTGTTTTCGGCGGTCAGCTTGGCCGTCAGCTTTTCTTCTTGCCGATGCTGTGAAGGGTCGCGGCCTTGCTTTACCAGTTCTTTGAGGCGGTCACGCTCGAGGCGTGCGGCTTTCAGGCCGACGTCAGGATAGACGCCAAGCGATAGCATCCCGGCCTTGCCATTGAAGCGGTAACGGAATCGCCACCACTTTGAGCCATTGGGTTGGACGTGCAGCACTAAGCCCTCGCCATCGGATAGCGTGTACGCCTTCTCTTGCGGCTTGGCGGCCTTGATTACCGGGTCTGTCAGCTTCATGACGTGGGCCAATGTGTATAACATTTTGTTAGGTCATTTTAGTTATACACATTGTTATACACAAATTTGGGTGTTCCCAGCGTTGGCGAGCATTGGCTACGGATAACAAAAAACCCCGTAGAAGCTAGGTTCTATCGGGGTTTCGTGGGCATTGCTGGGTGTTGCTAGTTGTATCTGTGGCGGAGAGAGTGGGATTCGAACCCACGTGCGGCAGAACCGCCCACTGATTTCGAGTCAGGGCCGTTTGGCCTCTCCGGCATCTCTCCGTCTCAGTGAGTGGCGAATTCTAAGCAAGCTGCTTTTGTTTGTCAAACATTGCTTTGCCAGAAGTTCGCCGGGTGTGCGATTAGCGATGATGCGGGTGCGGGGCTTCACCGTGTTTCAGTTCACCTTCCCATTTGGCGACAACGGCGGTGGCAATGGAGTTGCCGACGACGTTGGTGGCGGAGCGGGCCATGTCGAGGAAGTGGTCGACTCCCAGCAGGAGCAGCAGGGCTTCCGGGATGTGGAACTGGGACAGGGTGGCCGCAATTACCACCAGCGAGGCGCGTGGCACGCCTACCATACCCTTGGAGGTGAGCATCAGGATCAGCAGCATGGTGACTTCTTGTCCCAGCGACAGATCAATGCCGTACGCCTGAGCGATGAACAGGGTGGCGAAGGTGCAGTACATCATGGAGCCATCCAGATTGAAGGAATAGCCCATGGGCAGCACGAAGCTGGCGATCTTGTTGGAGCAACCGAAACGTTCGACTTGTTCCGTGATTTTTGGATAAGCCGCTTCCGAGCTGGCGGTGGAGAACGACAACAGCAGCGGTTCGCGTACCATTTTCATTAGGGTGAGCACGCGGCGGCCGAGGAAGATGCTGCCCATCAAGACCAGCACAATCCACAGTACGCCGATGGAGAAGTAGAACTCGGCCATGAATTTGCCGTAGGTAGCCAGAATGCCGAGGCCTTCCTTGGCGACGATGGCGGCAATGGCGCCAAAGACGGCAACCGGAGCGAAGTTCATGACGTAGCCGGTAAGCTTGAGCATGACGTGCGAGACGACGTCCATCAGGTCAACCAGCAATTTGGCGCGTTCGCCCAGCGCGGCGGAGGCACAGCCGAAGAACAGCGAGAACACGACAATTTGCAGGATTTCGTTGTTGCTCATGGCTTCGAACACGCTTTTCGGGATGGCGTGGGTGACAAAGTCTTTCAGCGTGAGCGCGCCTTTTTGTACGCCGCTATCGGCGGCGATGTCCGGCAACGGCAGGTTGAGGGCGACGCCCGGTTGCAGCAGGTTGACCATGATCAGCCCCAGCGTCAGCGAAAGCAGCGAGGCGGAGATGAACCACAGCATGGTTTTGCCGCCGATACGGCCGACGGTTTTGGCATCGCCCATTTTGGCAATGCCCACGACCAGCGTGGAGAACACCAGCGGCGCAATGATCATTTTGATCAGGCGCAGGAAGATGTCGGTCAGAATGGAGATGTTGTCGGCAAAGCTTTTGATTGCTTGCTCGCTACCGGACATTTCTCGCCATAGGTAGCCAACCAGAATCCCGAGAACCATCCCGATGAGGATGAACGATGTGATTTTCTTGGACTGCATCAATATGTCCCTGTCGTAAGAACGCGTTGGGTTGCGAACATGCTTGTGCCGGGGGAGACATTGACAGGGGGCGGGCAAAGAGCTGCCGATGAAGTGGCAACGCTGTCATGGCATCGTTTCCTGACACGAAGCAACTGTCCCTTGGCCTGGTAATGCGGTGGTCTCGGCTGGGTTGGCCGAAGGCAAGGTGACGGAACGGGCGGGTTACGCGCCTTTCCGTAATGACATCGGGCGCGATTATAAGAAACGGGCTGGCGCTTGTATCCGTGGGAAATCAGCTATTTCCTTTACGCGTCGGAACGTGTAGGCAGCTGACATATTGGTGGGTTTTTGACATCGGCATGTGGGGGCTTTCGCCCGGTGCATGGCTGGAGGACAAGGCGGGCGTCCTGCTACACTGGGGCTGGTATGCGATCACGCCAAGGTTGGCCGAACAGGCTGACAACGGTGACGTGGTGGCCTGTCGGCCCAGCCGGTCGGCATGTTTTTCGATTATCCCCGAGGTGTATTGTGAAATTGTCGCAACGCATGAATGACATCGCCCCGTTTCAGGTGATGGCCATTCTGGAGAAAGCCAAGGCCCTGCAGCAGCAGGGCAAGGATGTGATTCATCTGGAAGTGGGCGAGCCGGATTTCGCCACGCCCGCCGCCATTGTCGAAGCGGGCCGCGCCGCGTTGGCCGAAGGTCACACCTTTTATACCGCCGCACAGGGCCTGCCGGAGTTGCGCGCGGCGATTGCCGGTTTTTATCAAAGCCGCTACGGCGTCACGGTCAATCCTGACCGTATCATTGTCACTCCCGGTGCCTCGGGTGCCCTGATGATTGCCCTGTCATTGCTGGTTGATGCTTAGGCGATGGCTTCCTGATGGCGGACCCGACGTATCCGTGCAATCGCCACTTTGTCAGTTTGCTGGATGGCGTGCCGCAAACCGTGGCGGTCGGGCCGGACAGCCGCTATCAACTCACCGCGCAGCACGTGGCCGACCATTGGGTGGCTAACACCGTTGGCGCCATGGTGGCCAGCCCGGCCAACCCGACCGGCACGTTGTTGACGGCAGAGGAGATCGCCCAGCTGGATCAGGTCTGTCGCCGCAAGGGCGGGGCCTTGATCGTGGATGAGATCTACCACGGCCTGACCTACGGTGTGGAGGCAGAAACCGCGCTGGCCGTCGCGCCGGAGTCGTTTGTCATCAACAGCTTCTCCAAATATTTCCAGATGACCGGCTGGCGGCTGGGCTGGCTGGTGGTGCCGGAGGCGTACATCGAGCTTAAGCAATCCGGTTGGCGCAAAACGTCTTTCTCTGTCCATCCGCTCCGGCGCAAAAGGCCGCGCTGGCGGCGTTCCAGCCGGAGGTGATTGCGGAACTGGAACTGCGCCGCGCCGAATTTGGCTAAGCGCCGCGATTTCCTGTTGCAGGCTTTGCCACGGTTGGGGTGGAAGCTGCCGGTACAGCCAGAAGGGGCGTTTTACCTGTATGCCGACGTCAGCCGGTGTCTGACGACAGCTTTGCCTATTGCGAGCGTCTGTTGAACGAAGGACTGGTGGCGATTACCCCGGGGGCCGATTTTGGCAGCTATCGTGCCAATGCCCATGTCCGCGTGGCCTATACCACGGGCGTGGAAAGGTTGGCCGAAGCGGTGGAACGCATCGCGCGGCTGACCCGCTGATCTGCTGGCACGACAAAAAACCGCGCTCCATGGGGCGCGGTTTTTTTGCGGCTAAGGCTGCAGAGGTTGGCCGAACTCAGTGGTGGATATCCAGCGTGACATCGCCGCGTTCTTCCGCCACGGTTTGCAGAATCTCCAGTACGGTGGCGTAGGTATCGGCACCCAGCGCCTGTCGGCTGGCTTCGGTATCGCGCCAGATGATCTCGAACGGGCCGACCACATCATTGGCCAGCACGTCATACAGCGCATCCAGATTGCGGCCAAAGTGCGTTGGCAGCGGCAGTTGCGCGGCCATGGCCTCATACAGCTGTGGCAGTGACTGGATATGGCGCAGTTCGCAAACCTTTACCGGCATGGCGCAACCTCGATGAAGCGGTTGTAATGATCAACGGTGACAAAACGTTGCCCGCGCGGCGAGAACACCAGACGATAGGCGCCGCGCTTGCCTCCTTTATAGTTCAGATCCGCCTCTTGCCATTGCCCTTTGGGCAAGCGTTTTTCGAAATTGCCGAAGCGGTCGCCACCAATGGATTTGCCTTGCAGTCCCGGCACGCTCCACAGGTTACGCCCCGGCTGCCAGCCCGCGGCCTTGGCCTGACGCTTGGTGACAAAGCTATCCGGTAGCTTGCCGCTCTGATTGAGCGACTGCACCACTCGGGTCAACTCGACGCTGTCCAGCGTATTAGCTTGTTGATTGACACGGTTGGCAACATCGCTGCATTGCGGCAAGGCCGGGGCGGCGGGGGCCAGCAGGCAGCTTACCAGCCAGAACAGTAAACGCTGGACGCGCAACATGAGTTACTCCAAGGTGACCGACTCGACCGGATAAGCATGGCCGATCAGCGCCTACAGGCGTGACGCCATGTCTTGTGGGTCGGTAGACGTGGTGATGAAACGATAATAGTGGCGGCCCCGGGCATCGCTGCCACGTTGCCGCAGTAAGAAATTCACCCGCCGGGCAATGGCCTCGGCCGGGTCGTACAGCGTGATTTCCGTGCCCGTCATCTCGCGGATGACCGGGGCCAGAAACGGATAATGGGTACAGCCCAGCGCGATATGGTCGATGTGCTCATCCAGCAGCGGTTCGATCACATCGCTGACCACGCGGTGCGTGACCGGGCTGTCCAGATCGCTAAGCTTCCACCCGTTCCACCCAGCCGTGTCCGGCGCGGCGCAATACCTCCACGCCACCGGCATGGGCCTCCAGCAACGCCTGCACCCGTTCGCTTGCCGGGGTGGCTGGCGTGGCCAGCACGGCGATGCGGCCGGTCTGGCTATTGGCTGCCGCCGGTTTGATGGCCGGTTCCACACCGACGATGGGAATCGGTAATTCCTTGCGCAGCAGCGAGACCGCAGCGGTGGTGGCGGTGTTACAGGCCACGACCAGAATGCTGGCGCCCTGGCTGACCAGAAAACGGCCGATCTTGAGACTGCGTGCGGCAATTTCGCGTTTGCTGCGGCTGCCGTACGGGCAGTAAGCCTGATCGGCCAGATAGGTTACCGGCCAGTCGGGCAGGGTGGCGGTCACGGCCTGCCAGATGGATAACCCGCCAGGCCGGAGTCGAACATTGCAATCATGTTCTGGTTCTAGTTGTTCTGAATGACGATCTTGGGGAATTTGCTGGAAAAGTCCTGCGCTTTTTCGCCGACACGAATGGCCACGCGGCGGGCAATCGCCTTGTAGAGATCGGCCACTTTGCCTTCCGGTTCGGCCACCACGCTCGGCTTTGTAAGCATCCACGGCCTGACGGATGCCGATATCCAGCGGTAGCGAACCCGAGGACTTCCACGCCATAGTCGGCAGCCATCTTGGTCGCGCCGCCTTCGCCGAAAATGTGTTCGGCATGACCGCAATTCGAGCAGATATGGATCGCCATGTTTTCCACCAGCCCCAGAATGGGCACGCCCACTTTCTGGAACATGGTCACGCCCTTGCGCGCATCCAGCAAGGCAATATCCTGCGGCGTGGTGACGATTACCGCACCGGTGACCGGTACTTTTTGCGCCAGCGTCAGTTGTACGTCACCGGTACCCGGCGGCATGTCGATGACCAGATAATCCAGATTGTCCCACTGGGTATCGTTGAGTAGCTGCTGCAAGGCCTGGCTGACCATCGGGCCACGCCACACCATGGCCTGATCGTTGTCGACCAGATAGCCTATCGACATGGTCTGGATGCCGTAGTTTTCCACCGGTTTCAGATGCTTGCCATCCGGTGTTTCCGGACGTTGGCCTTGCAGTCCCAGCATCAACGGTTGCGAAGGGCCGTAGATATCGGCATCCAGCAAGCCGACCCGCGCGCCTTCGGCGGCCAGCGCCAGCGCCAGGTTGACGGCCGTGGTGGATTTACCGACGCCGCCCTTGCCCGATGCCACGGCGATGATGTTTTTCACGCCCGGCAGCAACGGCACGCCGCGCTGCGCCGCATGGCTGGTGATCTGGCTGCTGACCCGAATCTCCAGTTGGCGACCTTCGGCCAACGGTGTCAGGGCGGTTTCAAAGGCCGTCCGTACCGCGGCGAACTGGCTTTGGGCCGGGTAGGCCAGTACCACGTCCAGCGCCGGGTGTGCTCGCTTATCTGGATGTTCTTGACGTTCTTGGCGGCCACGTAACTCTTGCCGGTATGCGGGTCGGTCAGCGCGTTCAGCGCCGCCAGAATGGAAGTATCGGTCAGTGCCATGATGTCGGATGGGGTATCAGTGTCGGACTTGTTGCCGAACAGTCGGGTCAGTTTGGAAAGCATGCTGGTTGGGGCCGGTGGACATACCCGACTATCTTAATCGATTTTGTCGCCGACCGGCTGGCCCGTTTGCGCACCTCTTGCGGCGGGCCGCCCGCTGTCCACACCGCTTGGACGTTGCCATCGGGCAATGGTTCGCCGCATGTACCCGCCGTTTCGGCCAACCTTGAGCCGATCAAGACGGTAGCCGTGACCGCAAGCGGCCTGAGGCCCTATAATCGTGCGCTTGAGATTGCCAACAGAGATAGACTGATGACCAAACGCAAGATTCTGGTGACGAGCGCGCTGCCTTATGCCAACGGCGCCATTCATCTGGGCCACATGGTGGAGCACATTCAGACCGACGTGTGGGTTCGCTTCCAGAAAATGCGCGGCCATGACTGCCATTACGTTTGTGCCGACGATACCCATGGCACGCCGATCATGCTGGCTGCCGAAAAACAGGGGATTTCGCCTGAGGCGCTGATCGAACGGGTCAAGGCCGAGCATCTGGCCGATTTCACCGGCTTCCATATCGGTTACGACAACTACTACAGCACCAACAGCCCGGAAAACAAACATTTCTCGGCCCACATCTACAACACGCTCAAGGCCAGCGGCAAGATCGTGTCGCGCACCATCGAGCAACTGTACGATCCGGAAAAGCAAATGTTTCTGCCCGACCGTTTCGTCAAGGGCGAATGTCCCAAGTGCGGCGCGGCCGACCAGTACGGCGACAACTGCGAAAAATGTGGCGCCACCTACAGCCCGACCGAACTGAAAAATCCGTACTCCGCCGTTTCTGGCGCCAAGCCGGTACTGAAAACGTCCGAACACTATTTCTTCCGTCTGGGCGACTGCGCCGATTTCCTCAAGGAATGGACGGCAGGCGCCAGCGTGCGCGGCGATGGCGTGACCCAGCAGCACCTGCAACCGGAATCCCTCAACAAGATGAATGAGTGGATCGAAGGCGGTTTGCAGGACTGGGATATCAGCCGCGATGCACCGTACTTCGGCTTTGAAATTCCGGGGGCACCGGGCAAGTATTTCTATGTCTGGCTGGATGCGCCGATCGGCTACATGGCCAGCTTCAAGAACCTGTGTGACCGCATCGGCGTTGATTTTGACGACTATCTGCGGCCGGATTCCGATGCCGAGATGTACCACTTCATCGGCAAGGACATCCTGTACTTCCACGCCCTGTTCTGGCTTAAGCCATGCTGCAATACGCCGGTTATCGCGCCCCGACCGGCGTGTTTGCCCACGGCTTCCTCACCGTCGACGGCCACAAGATGTCCAAGTCGCGCGGCACCTTCATCACCGCCAAGTCCTATCTCGATTGCGGGCTGAACCCGGAATGGATGCGTTATTACATTGCTTAAGCAAACTCAATGCCCGTATCGAAGATATCGACCTGAGTCTGGACGACTTCGTGGCGCGTGTTAACTCCGATCTGGTAGGCAAATTTGTCAACATCGCCAGCCGTGCCGCCGGTTTCATTACCAAACGTTTTGGCGGCCAATTGTCCGAGCGCGTCAGCGAAAGCGCGCTGGCAAGCCCAAGCTGTATGGCCGCACAGTGCGAACATCCGTTGTTGCAGCAGCTCTCCGCCAGCAGCGCCAGCCGGCCGCTGCGTACGAAGCGCGCGAATACGCCAAGGCCCTGCGTGACATCATGGCGTTGGCCGACGAAGTGAACGCCTATGTCGATGCCAACAAGCCGTGGGAACTGGCCAAGCAGGAAGGGCAGGATGCCCGGTTGCAGGACGTCTGCACGGTGCTCATCAACGCCTTCCGTATTCTGGCCATTTACCTCAAGCCGGTATTGCCCAAGTTGGCCGAAAATGTGGAAGCCTTCCTCAATATCGCACCGCTGCAATGGGACGATGCCCAAACGCTGCTGCTGGGACACCGTATCAACGCTTATCAGCACCTGATGCAGCGTATCGACCCGACACTGATTGAAAAACTGATCGAAGCGAACAAGCAAAGCATGGAACAAACTGCACCGGAAACCGCCGCCACCTATGAGCCGCTGGCTGAAACCATCAAGATCGATGACTTTGCCAAGCTCGACCTGCGCATTGGCACCGTGCTGGAGTGCAAGCTGGTAGAAGGCTCCGACAAGCTGCTGCAATTTACTGTCGACCTCGGTTTTGAAACGCGCAACATCTTCTCCGGAATTCGCAAAGCCTATGCCGAACCGGAAAAACTGGTCGGCCGTCAGGTGGTTGTAGTGGCCAATTTGGCCGAACGCAAAATGCGTTTTGGCATCTCGCAAGGCATGATTGTTTGTGCCTCGGGCACCGATGACAGCGCGGGCTTGTTCCTGTTGGACGTGGATGCCGGTGCCAAACCGGGGATGCGTATCAGCTAATAGCTTGATGGCCGTCAAGTTTGGCCGCAAAACAACGCCCCACAAACCGCCATGGCTTGTGGGGCGTTGTTTTTTATGAAATTCTAGCCCGTCATCGACTTGTCATTAACTGTTGCTACAGTAGCGGCCATGACAACGGTTGATATAAATTTTTAGTGCATATTTTTTATAACGTGCTATCTTAATAGATCAAACAGTTATTTTTGATAAAAAGAAAAAGGAAATCGAAAAAATGGAAATCTCTCAATTGAAACCCGGCCATACGGTGCTGGAACATAAAGAATGTGGTGAACAAGTGCATTACGAAGTAGTCAGCATCCGCCGGGTCGGGCGCATGTTCGAAGTCACCTTCAAGTCGGTGATGGGGCTGGCCAGTGCGTTGTATCCGGCCAATGCCTTTATTCCGGTAGCCGCCTGATCGCGCAACATCTTCTGCTTAAGGCTTGCGAGCCTGCCAATCAAATCACCCCGCCATGCTGCGGGGTTCTGTTTTTCTGCGGCAGCTGGTGTGGTTTACCCGGTGGAACGATAGGCAAAAAAATGGGCCGCAAAAAAGCGGCCCGAAGTTCCGTGATGAACACAATGGAGAACGACAACAAAGCACTTGCTAACAACAATCCGTCACGCTAAAAGGAGTGTGGTCTATCCGTCTCGGAAGTTTCCGGTGACGCTGCGATTGGGGTCGATTCAGCGTCGGACGAGATCACGGAATCAAGACTAACCGGACTTTGTTGGCGAGGTGTGTCGCCAGATGGCCGCTCTGTTAATAATTGTGTCGTGGCGCCCGTCCAGAAAACCCGGCTATTGGGTTGACAGCACCAGATCGAGGCGGTATTATCCGCTCCTCCTTACGAAACATCTGTTTCGGCAAGACAAAATTCAGACGCGGGGTGGAGCAGTCTGGTAGCTCGTCGGGCTCATAACCCGAAGGTCGTAGGTTCAAATCCTGCCCCCGCAACCAATAAAGCAAAGGCTTATCGCATGGCGATAAGCCTTTGTTGCATTCCGCCTCGGGTTTTGTGGCTTTAGGTCCGCTCAGTTCGGTTTGATCGCTACCTTCAGCACACCGTCCCGTTGATGGCCAAACAGATCGTAGGCGGCAACGATATCATCCAGCTTGTAGTGATGTGTCACCAGCACGCCCAGATCGACACGGCCGGATTCCACCACATTGAGCAGACGGCGCATGCGTTCCTTGCCGCCGGGACACAGCGCGGTGTTGATCTTGTGATCGCCCAGCCCGGCGGCGAAAGCCGACAGTGGAATGGTCAGATCACTGGAGTACACGCCCGTGCTGGACAAGGTGCCTCCCGGTTTCAGGCTGCGCAGTGCCGATTCAAACGTAGCCTGTGTGCCCAGCGCCTCGATCGCGGCATCCACGCCGCGGCCCCCGGTAATCTTCATGATTTCATCGACTACATCGCAGCTCTTGAAGTTGAGCGTGACATCGGCGCCCATGGTTTTGGCGATTTCCAGACGGTGGTCGTTGCCATCCACGGCAATAATGGTGGTGGCGCCCATTAGCCGCGCGCTTAAGAGTGGCGCACAGGCCGATCGGGCCTTGGGCAAAGATCACGACGATATCGCCAATCTTGATATTGGCATTTTCCGCGCCCTTGAAACCGGTGGACATGATGTCCGGGCACATTAGCACTTGCTCATCGCTCAGGCCGTCGGGGATGGGGGCGAGGTTGGCCTGCGCATCGGGCACCAATACGTATTCGGCTTGCGTGCCATCAATCAGGTTGCCAAACCGCCAGCCAGCGGTGGCCTTGTAGCCGTGGCAGCCGCATTGCCCGCTGGGGACCAGATAGCTGCCGTCTTGCGACGGGTAGCCATCCTGACTGGCGTAGGAGGTGAAACTGGGGCAAATGGCGCTTAGCGATGACGCGCTGGCCTTCGGTGTAACCCTGTACGGCACTGCCCAGCTTTTCGATCACGCCGACCGGTTCGTGGCCAATGGTCAGCCCTTTGGCCACCGGGTATTCGCCCTTCAGAATGTGGATGTCGGTACCGCAAATCGTGGTGGTGGTAATGCGCACCAAGGCGTCATTCGGCCCGACGTCGGGAATGGGTTTGTCGGCTAATTCAATGCGACCGGGTTCAACAAATACGGCAGCTTTCATCATGGCGGACATGAATGTCTCCTCTGCTTAGTGGGCTGGCTGGGATGTTCGGCCAACCTCTGGTTTGCCTTGGCGCTGGCCGTACGCACGCTTGGGCCGCTGCACCGGTATCAAGATGTCACTCCACGTTTTCCTAATATTCTAGATAACTGTAGTTGATAGGTGGCTTGATGTGAGGAGGATTTGGCTGAGGGCTGCCAATTGCTACAGATCTGGCTCTGTGTAGCTGAGTGAGGGAATGGATTTTGTTGGTGATCAAGCCGAATGGCGGTGCGAAGGGTACGGCATGAGTGTGTGTCTATAGTTAAGTGTAATAAACCCGCGTACGCCAGAATAAGCAGGAGACAGCGACATGCCATCATCCAGATTGCCCGTCAGTAGTGACAGTGATGAAGCGATTCGTGAATGGGCGCGGCAGATGGGCAAAGCCAATATGCCCAAGGCTTTTGTTTATCTGGGCGATGCGCCACGCCCGGGGCAGCAGCTGATGGCGGTGATTCACTATGATCGTCCCGGGCAACCGGTGGAAAGGATATGCAAGCCGATCACTGAACTGCCGCCGGGCAAGGGCTAACCGGTTTTCCTTTGCAGTGCTACGGCGACGGCAGAACCGGGCGGGCGCAGCATCTGGTCGACGGTGTTATTCCCAATAGCCCGTGCTGGTATAAACCGAGCGTAGATGCTCGATGAACAGCCGGACCCGGCTGGGCAGGTATTTGCGTTGGGCCACCACGGCATACACCGGGTAATCCGGCGATGAATAGCGATCCAGTACCGTCACCAGTCGTCCTTGGGTTAGGTCGTCCTTCACTTCCCACAACGAGCGCCACGCCAGCCCCAGTCCTTGCAGTGCCCAGTCGTGCAGGACGGCACCGTCGTTGCATTCCAGCGTGCCACGCACTTTCAGGTTGACCAATTGCCCATCCATCTTGAAGGTCCAGCCGCGGCTTTGGCTTTCTCCCAACGACAGGCAATCGTGCTGATCCAGATCGGCCGGGGTTTTGGGCATGCCGTGTTGTGCCAGATAAGCCGGAGATGCCACCACGACGCGGCGGTTTTCGGCCAACCTGACGGCCACCAGCGAGGAGTCTTCCAGATCGGAAATCCGGATGGCGCAGTCGATGCGGTCGCGGGCGAGGTCGACCAGCCGGTCGGATAAGTCCAGCGTGACGCGGATATCCGGATACAGGCGCTGAAAGCTGGCCACGTGTGGTGCCACATGGCGGCGGCCAAAGTAAGCCGGTGCCGACAGCCGCAAGTGGCCGCGTGCACGCGCGCTACCGCTGGCGACCGCCGATTCTGCCTCGCGCAAATCCAGCAAAATGCGCTGGCAATCTTCGTAAAAAGCACTGCCTTCCTGAGTCAGGGCGATACGGCGGGTGGTGCGCACCAGCAGTTTCACCCCCAGCCGGTGCTCCAGACTGTCCAGTCGACGGCCGATGATGGCTTAGCACGACGTTTTCCTGACGGGCCGCCGCTGATAGACTGCCAAGATTAACGACAGAAACAAAAGTTTCCAGCTGCTTCAGGATGTCCATTGGCTAACAAAAAGTAAAAAATGTTATGGCATTTTAGCGCTTTTTCCGCCACATCGACATCAGTAAACTGGCTGCCATACCTTTAGTAAACCGGCGCGCTGTCTGCGCATTGATTAGTGAAGAGAACCACGTTATGACCGCACGTACTCAGAGCCATCGTCTCCAAGTTGCTTCTAACCTGCACGCCTTCATCGAGCAGGAAGTTTTGCCGGGTACCGGCATCGAATCTGCTGCCTTCTGGCAGGGTTTTGATGCGCTGGTGCATGATCTGGCACCGAAAAACCGCGCCCTGTTGGCCGAACGTGACCGTTTGCAAACCGAAATCGATGCCCGGCACCGTCAAAACCCGGGCCCGATCGCTGACATGGCCGCCTACAAGGCATTCCTGACCTCCATCGGCTATCTGCGTCCGGTACCGGCCGACGTCAAGATCGAAACCAGCAACATCGATGTTGAAATTGCAGCACAAGCTGGCCCGCAGTTGGTCGTTCCGGTGATGAATGCCCGTTATGCCCTGAACGCCGCCAACGCGCGCTGGGGTAGCCTGTACGATGCCCTGTACGGTTCCGATGCCATCAGCGAAGACGACGGCGCCACCCGTGCCGGTGGTTATAACTCGGTGCGCGGCGCCAAGGTGATTGCTTTTGGCCGCGACTTCCTCGACCAGTCCGCGCCGCTGGCGCAAGGCTCGCATCACCAGGCTACCGCTTACACCGTGAGCAATGGTCAACTGGTGGTAACGCTGCAAGACGGCAGCAACACCGGTCTGAAACAGCCGGAACTGTTTGTTGGCTATAACGGCGATGCCGCTGCACCGACCTCTCTGTTGCTCAAGCATCACGGCCTGCATTTTGAACTGCAGATCGACAAGAGCAACCCGGTTGGCGCGCAGGATCTGGCTGGTGTCAAAGACATCGTGATGGAAGCTGCCATTACCACCATCATGGACTGCGAAGACTCCGTCGCCGCCGTCGATGCTGACGACAAAGTGATCGTATACCGCAACTGGCTGGGCCTGATGAAGGGCGATCTGGCGGAAGAAGTGTCGAAAAACGGCAAGACTTTCACCCGTCGCATGAACCCGGACCGCCAGTACAAGGCGGCTAATGGTGGCGAATTGTCGCTGCATGGCCGTAGCTTCATGTTTATCCGTAACGTTGGCCACCTGATGACCAACCCGGCGATCTTGGATGGCGAAGGCCGCGAGATTCCGGAAGGCATCATGGATGCCGTCGTGACCACGCTGATCGCCCTGCATGACCAGCAGCGCAAGGGTAACTCGCGCACCGGCTCGATCTACATCGTTAAGCCGAAAATGCATGGCCCGGACGAAGTGGCCTTTGCCAACGAACTGTTCGGCCAAGTAGAAAAACTGCTGGGCCTGCTTAACTTACACCGTCAAGCTGGGCATCATGGACGAAGAACGCCGCACCAGTGTCAACCTGCAAGCGTGTATCGCTGCTGCCCGCCATCGCGTGGCCTTCATCAACACCGGTTTCCTTGACCGTACCGGTGATGAAATGCACACCGCCATGGAAGCCCGATGATCCGCAAGGGCGACATCAAGAAGTCCAAGTGGATTGCCGCCTACGAACGCAGCAACGTACAAGTGGGCCTGAACTGCGGTCTGCGTGGCCACGCCCAGATCGGTAAGGGCATGTGGGCCATGCCGGACCTGATGGCCGAAATGCTGAAGCAGAAGATCGGCCACCCGAAAGCCGGTGCCAACACCGCCCGGGTTCCGTCCCCGACCGCTGCTGTGCTGCACGCGCTGCACTACCATGAAGTCAACGTTGAAGAAGTTCAGCGTAGCCCGGAAGGCCAGACCATTGACGTGCTGGATGATCTGCTGACCATTCCGGTCGCCGCTAACCCGAGCTGGTCGGCCGAAGAAATTCAGGAAGAGCTGGACAACAACGCGCAAGGTATTCTGGGTTATGTGGTGCGCTGGATTGACCAGGGCGTGGGTTGCTCCAAGGTGCCGGACATCCACAACATCGCCTTGATGGAAGACCGCGCTACGCTGCGTATCTCCAGCCAGCACATTGCCAACTGGCTGCGTCACGGTATCGTGACCGAGGCGCAAGTGATGGAAACCATGCAGCGCATGGCCGCTGTGGTGGATCAGCAGAACGCCGGTGATGCTGCTTACAAGAACATGGCTGGCAATTTCGACAGCTCCATCGCCTTCAAGGCAGCGTGCGATCTGGTGTTCAAGGGCTGCGCCCAGCCGTCTGGCTACACCGAACCGTTGCTGCACGCTTGGCGTCAGGTAGCCAAGGCTCAGTAATCCTGCCTTGGATAACCAAGTTGCAAGCGCCCCTGTGGGGGCGCTTTTTTATTGACCGCGAACAGGGCCAGCCGTACTGGTGGAGGGTGAACCCGGGCTGGGCTTGCATGGCACATGGCGGTTTCGGCCAACCCCGGTTGGGTTTCCTGTTTGCATATTTTGATCAAGCGCTTGTCTGATTAATGGTATGGTTACTGTCTGGGCGGTTACACCCGTGGTGTGATGACGCCATGCACAAACGCGAGTTACAGCGTACACAAGAGGGAGCAACTAAATGAGCAATCGTGAAATCGTGGTATTGAGCGCGGTACGTTCTGCCGTGGGGACGTTTGGCGGCGGGCTGAGCCATCTGGAGCTAAGCCGAGCTGGGTGGTCTGGTGATGAAGGAAGCGGTACAGCGCTCCGGCGTGGACCCGCAGCAAATCAACTATGTCACGGTGGGTAACTGTATTCCGACCGAGGCGCGCTATGCCTATGTTGCCCGTCTGGCATCGATTCAGGCCGGTTTGCCGATGGAATCGGTGGCCATGGCGGTGAACCGGTTGTGCAGCTCCGGTTTGCAGGCCATTGTCTCCAGCGCTCAGGCGATCATGCTGGGCGATTGTGATTATGGTATTGGCGGTGGCGTGGAAGTGATGTCGCGCGGTGGCTATTTGCTGCCGCAACTGCGCAACGGCGCCCGCATGGGTGACGTCAAGGCGCTGGACATGATGACCAGCACGCTGACTGACCCGTTTGGCGTTGGCCACATGGGCGTAACGGCAGAAAACCTGGTGGAAAAGTGGGGGCTGACGCGTGAAGAGCAGGATGCTCTGGCGCTGGAATCGCAACGACGTGCCGCCGTGGCCATTGCCGAAGGCCGTTTTGTCTCGCAGATCGTGCCGATCGTGACGCAGACCCGCAAGGGCGAAATGGTCTTCGATACCGATGAGCATCCGCGCGAAACCTCAATGGAAGCACTGGCCAAAATGAAACCGGCCTTCAAGAAAGACGGTTCGGTGACGGCTGGCAACGCCTCCGGCATTAATGATGGCGCTTCGTTCTTTGTGCTGGCGGCGGCCGATGCCGCGGCGCAGGCCGGTTATGCGCCGATGGCGCGGCTGGTGTCGTATGCCGTGGCCGGTGTGCCCAACCACATCATGGGTGAAGGCCCGATCCCGGCCACGCAAATGGCATTGAAACGTGCCGGGCTGTCGCTGGCGCAGATGGATGTGATCGAATCCAACGAAGCCTTTGCGGCTCAGGCGTTGGCCGTGAGCAAGGGGCTGGGGCTGGATCCGGCCAAGACCAACCCGAATGGTGGTGCCATTGCGCTGGGCCATCCGGTGGGCGCGAGCGGGGCGGTGATTGCCACCAAGGCGCTGTACGAGTTGCAGCGTATTCAGGGTCGTTATGCGCTGGTGACCATGTGCATTGGCGGCGGTCAGGGTATTGCCGTGATCTTCGAGCGGCTCTGATCTGCACGTTGGTAGCGTTAAAAAGCGGCCCGGGTGGCCGCTTTTTTCATGCCTGTTCGTCCAGTTGCTGTCGCAGCCGTTGGCGCAGGGTCTCCACGCCCTGATGCAGGCTGGCGACAAAGTGCTCGACCAGCGGTGAGGCCGGGCGGTGCAGCGGGCGGATCATCTGCACGGTAAACGGGATCGACTGGCTCAAGCGCCGCATCACCAAGCCTTGCCCGGCGTAATCCAGCGCGGAGAGCGGGTTGACGATGGCGATGCCGATGCCTTGACGCACCATGGCGCAGACTGAGGCGGCACTATGCGTTTCCAGCACCAGCCGCCGTTGCACGCCATGCCGGGCAAACAGCTCATCCACCTGCTGGCGGTAAATGTCGGTGGCAGACAGGCTGATGAAAGGTTGGCCGAAAAAGTCCTGCGGTTGCAACACGGCATAGGCCGCCAGCGGATGGTCTTGCGGCAGCACGCACACCTCGTCTTCGCAAAACAGCTGGCTGGCGCTGGTGTCGGCTGGCGGATGGCTGCTTTCGGTCAGGCCCAGATCATGGCGTTGGGCTGCCAGCCATTCTTCCAGCAGCGGCGACTCCTGTGGCGTGATGCTGATGCCAACATTGGGATAGCGTTGCAAAAACGGTTGGCACACGGTGGGCAGCAGCGATTGGGAAAACTAAGCAGGCAGGCAATGGCTAACTGGCCCTGTTCATGCAGGCGGATCGACTGCGCCGTGCTGACGATGCGTTCCAACCCAAAATAGGAGCGCTGCACTTCTTCAAACAGCAGCAAAGCCTGTGCCGTGGGGCGCAGCCGCCCGCGCCGCCGCTCAAACAGTACCAAGCCGGAGAGTTGCTCGAACCGCGCCAGTTCACGGCTGATGGTGGGCTGTGAGGTATGCAGCAAGGCGGCGGCGTCGGTAACACCTGCTTAAGCCGTCATGACTGCGCGGAAGATTTCGACATGGCGGAGGGAAATGCTCATTGCCGGGTTGGCCGAAAAGGTAAAGCCATATCATAAATGAAAGAGATGGCGATAAATTGATATTTTATTTTTGTACCCGGCGACGGCATGATGCAGGCTGTTATTCGACGATTCAGGATCTGGTGACATGAACCCGTTCTCTTCCCAGCAGTTGGCCACGTTGGCCGAAAAATATGGTGCCCCGCTGTGGGTATACAGCGCCGAAGTGATCCGTGAGCGCATCAGCCAGCTCAAGGCCTTTGACGTGATCCGCTATGCACAAAAGGCTAACTCCAACACCCACATCCTGCGCCTGATGCGTGAGCAGGGCGTGATGGTGGATGCAGTGTCGCTGGGGGAAATCGAGCGGGCAGCCAA
The DNA here is from genome assembly GCF_009707705.1 of Paludibacterium denitrificans. Taxonomy (GTDB): domain Bacteria; phylum Pseudomonadota; class Gammaproteobacteria; order Burkholderiales; family Chromobacteriaceae; genus Paludibacterium_A; species Paludibacterium_A denitrificans. Next base: position 2,045,130 of record NZ_WLYX01000001.1, read on the forward strand.
GGCGGGTTATCAACTGGCATCCGGTGAGCCGTCCGAAGTGGTGTTTACCGCCGACGTGCTGGATCGCGCCACGCTGCAACGCGTGGTGGCCGACAACATCGTGGTCAATGCTGGCTCCATCGACATGCTGCACCAGCTGGGCGAATTGTCACCCGGCCATCGCGTGTGGTTGCGCGTGAACCCGGGCTTTGGTCATGGCCACAGCAACAAGACCAATACCGGTGGCGAAAACAGCAAGCATGGTATCTGGCATGGCGATATCCAGCAGGCGCTGACGGTGATCCGCCAGTACGGCCTGAAACTGGTGGGCTTGCACATGCACATCGGTTCCGGCGTGGATTACAGCCATCTGCAGCAGGTGTGCGGGGCCATGGTGCAGTTGGTGGCGAGTCTTGGTGAAGACCTTGAGGCGATTTCTGCCGGTGGTGGCTTGTCGATTCCTTATCGTCAGGGCGAGCCGCGTATCGATATCGATCACTACTTCACGCTGTGGGATGCCGCGCGCAAACAGATCGAACAGCAACTGGGTCATGCGGTACGGCTGGAAATCGAACCGGGTCGTTTCCTGGTGGCCGAATCGGGTGTGCTGCTGACCGAGGTGCGCGCTGCCAAGAACATGGGACGCCAGCATTTTGTGCTGGTGGATGCCTACTTCAATGACCTGATGCGCCCGTCGATGTATGGCAGTTACCACGAGATTTCGGTACTGGGGCATGACGCGCAAGAGCCGTTGCTGCCAACCGTGGTAGCCGGGCCGTTGTGTGAATCCGGTGACGTGTTTACCCAGCAGGAAGGTGGCGTGGTGGAAACCCGACTGCTGCCGGAAGCAAAAGTCGGCGACTTGCTGGTGCTGCATGATGCCGGGGCGTATGGCGCCACCATGTCGTCCAACTACAACAGCCGCCCGCTGTTGGCCGAAGTACTGGTGGACGGAGCGCAGGATCGTCTGATCCGCCGCCGTCAGACCATTGGCGAGCTGCTGTCGCTGGAGGATGTGGCCGCCTGAGCGTTGCCGGGGCCGTGCACACAAAAAAGCCGGGAACATTTCCCGGCTTTTTTTGCGTTTTGTGGCTCCGTATCAGGTGGAGCCATGGCCGCGTGGATTATTTCATCATCATGTTGTTGGTGATGTTGACCACGCCCGGCACGTCCTGTGCAATGGTACCGGCCTTGACCATTTGCTGGTCGTCGGTCATGGTGCCTTCGATCGTGATATCGGCTTTCTTGGCGGTGACTTTCAGGTTCAGCGCCTTCAGTTCCGGATCATTGTCCAGCGCCTGTTTTACTTGGGCGGCCAAGGCTTCACCGGTGGCTGTCGCCGCAGCGGCAGCTTGTTCGGCGTGGGCTACGGTAGCCATGAACGAGCCGGACAGTGCCAGCGTGGCCAGCAGAATGGAACGGACAGCCATGCGTTTCATCGATATCTCCTTAAGTCATTCAAGCAGCGTTTTATTCTGGCGATAGCCAGTGATTGGGTAACTTTGAGCGACATGGTAACGGGCTTTCGTTGCAGATTTGTTGCTGCCCAATGAAACGTCAGCTTTCCGCGTGCTACCACAGAAAAGTGGAGACGAACGCGGCGAGGGCGGCCGATCGCAGTAGAATATCCGCCTTGATCATTGTCGATGCCGTCGCCCCGGGCGGCGGATAGCATGCCCAGAGGCTAAACCCATGCTGAAACGATTGTTGTGGCTGTTGCCGGTGAGCTGGCTGGCCGCCTGTTCCACGACGCCGCTGCATTCCACCGGCGGTGCCTACCCTACCGATTTCTCTCGCTTGCCCGGCTGGCAAAGCAGCGTCATGGGCGATACCTTGCAGGGCTTGCAACAGAGCTGTCGTGCCACCGGCAAACGGCCGCAATGGGCGGCTGTCTGTCAGGAAGCGGCGCGGCTGCCAAACGATGACGCCAATAGTATCCGGCAGTTTTTTGAAACACGTTTCAATGCCGGCAAGTGCGTGATGGCGCCGGGGATAGCGGCCTGATTACCGGCTATTACGAACCGCTGCTCAGCGGCAGCCGGGTGCGTAGCGAGCGCACGCCGTATCCGCTGTATGGGGTACCGGCCGATCTGGTGACGGTGGATTTCCCGGCAGCGGCGCGCGGCAAGGCGCTTCTGGTGGCGCGCCGGGTTTCGGCCAACCGTCTGGCGCTGGTCATGGGGGCTGACAGCGCGGGGCCGGGGCAGGTGGAAATCCATCCGGCGGATTTTGTCGTGGATAACCGCACCAGCTTACCAAGGGCCGCTTGGTTGGCAACCGACTGCTGCCGTATTACCGGCGCGACGAGATTGAACAGGGCAAAGGGGTGGATACGGCGCCGGTTCTCGCCCTGGGTGGAAGACCCGGTCGAGCTGTTTTTCCTGCAGGTGCAAGGCTCCGGTCGCATTCAGCTGGAAGATGGCAGCTTTCTGCATGTGGGCTATGCCGACCAGAATGGTTACGGTTACCAGTCCATCGGCAAATGGCTAGTGGAGCAGGGCGAGCTGACACTGGCCAATGCCTCGATGCAGGGCATTCAGGACTGGATCAAGGCCCATCCGCAGCGCCAGCAGGAGTTGTTCAACGTCAATCCGAGCTATGTGTTCTTCAAGCCGCTGCGTGGCGATGACAGCGGGCCGATCGGTTCGCTCGGGGTACCGCTGACCGGTGGTTACAGTATTGCTGTCGATCCGAAATACATTCCGCTGGGAACGCCGGTGTATCTGGTTACCACCGGCCGTTGTCACAGCAGCCGCTGGCGCGGGTGGTGCATGCGCAAGATACCGGCGGGGCGATTCGTGGCGCGGTGCGTGCCGATTTCTTCTGGGGCTATGGGACCGAAGCGGGCATGTACGCCGGGCGCATGAAACAGTCTGGCAGTTTATGGATGTTGCTGCCCAAGGGGATGACACCGTGCCTTCCGCCAGTTGAGCACGAGGTTGTGCCACAACGAAAACAGGGCCGCTCACGCGCATGACGTGAGCGGCCCTGTTGCTGTCAGGGTTGGCCGAAAGGCTTAGCGGCGTTGCAGCTGCATCAGGATGCGAACCACGTACCAGAACAGCAGCGCTACCGAGGCAAACAGATGCAGGGCCGCACCGGCGGGGCGATCGGCCGGGTAGTCACGGATGATGCGCGAGGTATCGAACAGGATCATGCCGCTTACCAGCAACAGCATCGCACCGGAAAACACAATGCCCGTGGTGAAGCCGAACAGCACGCTGCACACGATCACCCCCAGCGCCACCAGGCTGCCGATGGCTAGAATCGGGGCGAGGAAAGAGAAATCGCTCTTGGTGCTGAAGGCGGTATACGTCAGGCCACCGGTCAGCATCAGTGTCAGCAGGCCAGCGGTAGGGACGATGGTCGGGTCAACCATATAGGCCAGCGTCAGCAGCGGGGCAAAGATCAGCGCCTCCGCCAGCACATACAGCCCCAGACCGATGGCCCGGGTGCTGTTGCTGGCGGCATTTTCCGACAGGTGTGTGGCCAGTTTGGCCACCAGCATGAAAGCGCCCAGTACCAGCAGCCAGCTGTAAGACGTTTTGGACAGCGCCTTGATCATGACCACGCCAAGGCCCGAGGAAACAAAGGCGGCGCAGAGCACGGTAAACAGACCCAAGGCCCCGGCCAGATACAGATAGGTGCGGCGGATGAAGGTGGCGCGATCAACGACCGGCGCCGCCTGTACGCTTAAACGAAGGAAGGTTCAAACGGCATCGTGTGTTCTCCTTGGAAAGGGATCAAGTCCCGTTGCGGCTGACGCTACTCCTGTCTTGCGCCGCTGGCAATCAGGCGCGGGGCGGATGACTGGAGTGGCAGCCCAATGGCCGCGAGTCGCGCCCCTGCCATAAGTTGGCCAAAGCCCCCCAGCGTGTCGCCATGAACAGAGCATGGCCACTGGGGCGCTGATCGGGCTGGCGTGGTTAGCGCATCTTGTGACCACAATGGCCGCAGAATACGTCGTCCGCCTCAGCTGGTGCATGGCAGGCCGGGCAAACCGGCGCAGCCACTTCCGCCGCCGCTTCGGCCGGTGCGCAAGCTGTGGCTGGCGCGCTGCGTTGGGCCACGCGTTCTTCCATGCGCTGGCGTGCTTCGTCCATCTTGCGTCGAGCCTGCTCCACGCGCTGTTTCACCAGCGCATCGCTGGCTTCCAGATTCAGCCCTTCAATGGCGGACAGATAGATCTGGCAAAAGCCCTGTAAACCGATCAGCCCCGGCAGGATAAATGCCACGGCCAGCAACAGTGAGGTGCCGATCATCCCGGCCAGCAGATAGCCGTTACCCTCGCCCATGCCGTTCGCCATCATCAGCAGCGACGTCATCATGCCGCCGCCCATGCCGCCCATACCTCCGGTGTGGCCAAGGCCGAGAATGCCCGAGCGGCCATGCCACCCGTCATGCTCAGGCCGAAGAGCAATACGCCACTGATGATGAAGCTGGTGACGCCAATGATCAGCATCAGCACGATTTCCTGCAGCATCACCGCCAGCAGGCGTTGCCGTACCACTGCCAGCAGGTTGCTGACCACTTGCAGCACGCTGGCGCCATGCCAGACGGCGGAGGCGGCCAGCGGGAAAAACACATAGGCCAGCGCGAAGAAGGTCAGGCCCAGCAGCAGGGTGGTCAGCGGCATGATGAAGGTAAACAGCAGTGGCCCTACGCCGGGAATCTTGCAGATCAGGAACAGGATGGCAACGGCCAGCAGCAAAAGCAGCAGTCCCACGGCCGCCACCAGCGCCACGCCCAGCAGGCGATGGCTACTTAACAGCGAGGCCATGACGGCTTCCAGTGGCGGGCGTGAAACGCCATTACGGCTGGCATCCATCAACATGATCCCCACCGCATTGCTGCCGTAAAACAGGGTGGCCAGCGCCAGCAGTCCGCCCAGCCCGATGGCAAAGCTGCTGTGCATCATGGCGAACAGGCCAAAGATCAGGGTACTGCCGATCAGGGTGCTGGCGTACAGCAAGACGGCACGCCAGTTGCCGACCGCTTCGGTGGCGTTCAACAGTGAACCGGTGGATTTAAGCTGCTCGGACATTCTCATGGAGGACTCCTGTGGTCTTGGGCGGATTATTCCAGGCCCATCTGGCGTTTGAGTTCTTCTTTCTGGCGACGGATGTCATCACGCAACTTGCCGTTGCCATGGCTTTGACGGGCCGGGGCGTGTGCGTTGTCGGCGGTTTCGGTTAAGCATTGGTGGTTCTGGCGCGGGCGCCGCCGCCGTTTTGTGCGCTTGCGAGGGGATGGATTATCCGGGGCAACGTCCTGCGACGGCATCGGCGGTTCCGGATTGGCTGGCACGCGCTTGGCGACTGGCGCCGACGCTACCGCTGGTGCACTGGCTACCGGCGTGGGCAGCGAGGATTTGTCGATAATGTGGGTACCCGGTGCCATTTCCATCGGTTGTCCTGCCGGGGACGATGCCGTGCTCTTGCTATTAGCTGGCTTACTTGGGCTGAGGACGCCACTTAACAGCAGGCCGCCCGCAATGGCGAGCACGGCCAGCAGCACACTACCCCAGAGCAGTAGCGGACGCCGCCGTTTCGGCGCTGGGGTTTCGGCCAACTTGGCGCTGTCCGGGATGTACGATGCCAAACGTTCGGTCTCGGCCGTGGGGACGGAGAGTTTAAGCTCCGGCTCTGCCGCGGGTGCGGGAGGCGCAAGCTCTGCCGGAGTCATGGCCTCGACGGGCGACGTGGCGGCGTCAGTTTGCTGTGTTGGGAGCGGTTCTTTGAGCTCCGATAGCGGCGGCGTCGGGCTTGTTATTGGCTCGACAACAACATCAATCGTCGTTTCCGCTGGCGTTGGCTCGGGTGCGGTGATGACGGCGGCGGCGATAGCCGACGCGCTCTCCGGCTGGGCCGTGGTTTGTTGCTGTGGCTCGGCAGCCTCAGGTTCCGCTATGACGGGGGTTACGTCCAGCGGGTCGTGATGGGCTGGTGCCGCGCTGGCGACTTCGGGTTCGGCCAACGCTGGGGCAATGTCGGCCGGTGTGTTGGGCCGCAGGTCATGACCACATTTTTTGCAAAAATGGCTATCGGCTTTGTTGGCGGTGCCGCAATCCGGGCAAGGTGTGGTGGCGACGGCTGGGCTGGCGGAGAGGGCGGTGCCGCAGCTACGGCAAAAATGCGCATCCTCCCGGTTTTGAGTATGACAGGCTGGGCAAGTGGCCATAATAAGGTCCTTGTGAGCATGGGCCGGGCAGGTGGTGGCTGCCCGGGCGTGCTGGCAGGGGTTAGTTGTTGAACAGTTTCTTGCTGAACTCGACCACGCTGTTGACCAGATCGCCCAGCGGATCGCCGATATTTTCTTTGCGCTCGCCCAGAATGATGATTTCCGTGCGGCGGTTTTGTTGCCGCCCGCTGGCGGTGGCGTTGCTGGCAATCGGGCGGTTCATGCCGTAGCCGACCGCCTTGATGCGGTTTTTCGCCACACCACGATTCACCAGTTCTTTCATCACCGACAGGGCGCGCAGCTCCGACAAGTCCTGATTCAGTTCTGCGCTGCCGGTGTTGTCGGTATGGCCTTCAATCACCACGTTACGGTGGGTTTTGGTCTGCAGAATGTTGGCCACCTTGTCCAGAAACGCCGCGCCACCCGGCTTCAGATCGGCCTTGCCCGGATCAAACAGGATTTTTTCGCTGGAGCGGATTTCCACCCCGCGCCGGGTTTGTGTGACGGTGATGTCTTTTTGTTGTGGCTGCACCGCGCAGGCGCTTAACAGCGTGGCGGTCAAAAGTAGCGGGATCAGGCGCGACCGGGTCATGTCAGGGCTCCATTTCGCGTACGGGTTATGACGGTGGGGCAGTACATTATCATGAAACAGTGACAGTAATGGTGACGCCTGCTGCGGATGGCGGAGTTGATCTAGCCTAAATGTTGTGAAAAAACCGCCACCTGTGTGCCCGGGCTGCGGAAAGACGGTGCCATGACCACGCGTTGACGTGCTTGTCCGGCCTGCGCCTTGCGCCGATAATCGCTTAGCCGTTTGATTGTCTCTGTTGCATCATGACCGTACACACTTTGTCGCATTACTCCCCGCCGCCGGATCGGGGGTTAAGCGTGATCTATGCCGATGACTGCCTGGTGGTGCTGGATAAGCCGTCCGGGCTGTTGTCGGTGCCGGGGCGCGGGGAAGATCGTGCCGATTGTCTGGCCAGCCGCGCCCAGGGCACGTTTTGCCGATGCGCTGATCGTGCACCGGCTGGATATGTCCACGTCCGGCCTGATCGTCATGGGGCGTGGGCCGCAGTGGCAGCGCGCACTGAGCGTGGCGTTTCAGGACCGGCAGGTGCACAAGCGTTATCAGGCCGTGGTAGCGGGGCTGCTGTCACCGGAAAGCGGCGTGGTGGACTTGCCCTTGCTGACCGACTGGCCGAACCGGCCGCGGCAAAAAGTGGATCATGAACTGGGCAAGCGCGCGCAAACCCGTTATCGCCTGCTGGCGCATGACGTGGCCGCGGCTACCAGCCGGGTGGAGCTGGAGCCGATCACTGGCCGCACGCATCAGTTGCGTGTGCACATGCAGCAGTTGGGCCATCCGATTCTGGGTGATGATCTGTATGCCGACGAGGTGGCCTGTTTAGCAGGCGCCGCGGCTGTTGCTACATGCCTGCCTGTTGGAGCTGGCACATCCACGCAGTGGTGAGCGGCTGGTGTTGCAAAGCCCGGTACCGTTTTAACGGCGGAGAGGGTTGGCCGAAAGGTTTTCGGCCAACCTTATATGGCTATGCTATTGGCGGGCGGTGCGCAGATTCGGGCCTGCCACGGCACCACAATTAGTGCGGAACGGATTGATGTCCAACCCGCCACGCCGGGTATAGCGGGCGTATACGGTGAGCTGCTGCGGCTGACACTGACGCAGCACATCGGCAAAGATACGCTCCACGCACTGCTCGTGAAATTCGTTGTGCTGGCGGAAGCCGATCAGGTAACGCAGCAGGCTTTCGCGCTCGATGCGTGGCCCGCGATAACTGATTTGCACGCTGCCCCAGTCCGGCTGGCCGGTGACCAGGCAGTTGGACTTGAGCAGATGGCTGCACAGCGTTTCGCTGACCAGTTCCGCCGGATCGGCACGCAGCACCTCCGGGCAGGGCGCGTAGTGCGCCACTTCAATATCCAGTTCGTCCAGACTCTCGCCAGCCAGTTCGGCCATTTGCAGGCTGGCAAATTGCGCGGGTAGCAACAGGCTGACGCTCACCGGCACGCCGGCGGCCTGACTCAGGTCCGCTGTCAGCCGTTGCTGTAACACCTCAACGCTCTCCAGCCGCGTCTGGTTGAAGCTGTTCAGATACAGCTTGAACGATTTGGATTCGATCAGGTTCGGGCTTTCGGCCGGAATGCGAAATTCGGCAATCGCCACCTGTGGCTTGCCGCGCGCGTTGAGCCACGACAACTCATAGCCGGTCCAGATATCCACGCCACTGAATGGCAGCGTTGCCTCGTCCAAGCCGATTTCCTGACGCTTGAGCTGGCGGGCAATCGGAAACAGCAGCGAGGGATCGTAGGTGTCCCGGTAGCTGACGGTCTTGCCCAGCGGCGAGTGTTCTGGCGTCGTGGCAGCAGGTGTCATGTTCATCTCCGACAGGTTGCAAGGTTGGCCGAAAACCGGGCGCACTCAGTTTTCACGCCGCATGAAATCGCGTGGGCGGAATCCCGTGCCAAACAGCGTGGCAAAATAGGTCAGGGCGCTTACCACGATCAGCAAGGTCAGCCAGCTCGCGCGTTGCCAAGCGTGTCCGTGCCAGTTCACCGGCAGCAGCCATTGCAGCACCAGCAGCGTGGCCACCATGGCAAGGATGGCCAGTACCATCTTGCCCAGAAACCCCGTCCAGCCCGGCTTGGGTTGATAGATGCCGTGCTTGAGCAATGTGGTCAGCAGCAACCCGGCATTCAGGCACGAGCCCAGACCAATCGACAACGACAACCCGGCGTGCTTGAGCGGAAAGATGAACGCCGGGTTCATCAACTGCGTGGCCACCAGCGTGATCACGGCAATGCGCACCGGGGTCTTGATGTTCTGGCGCGCGTAAAACCCCGGCGCCAGCACCTTCACCAGAATCAGCCCCAACAGGCCGATGGCATAGGCCACCAGCGCCTGCTGCGTCATGGCGACATCGTGCATGCCAAATTTTCCATACATGAACAGCGTATACAGCAGCGGCCCGGACAGCACCCCCAGCCCCACCGTCGCTAAACACGGCCAGCAGCAGCGACAGCCGGATACCCCAGTCCAGCAGCGCACTGAACTGTTCGCCCGAATCATTGGCCGCGTGTTTGGACAGCGATGGCAGCAAAATCGTACCCAGCGCCACGCCCAGCACCCCGGTGGGAAACTCCATCAGCCGGTCGGCGTAGTACATCCACGACACGCTGCCTTGCGGCAGAAACGACGCAAAGGTGGAATTGATCAACAGCGAAATCTGGGCAATGGAAACGCCGAAAATCGCCTACCCCATCTGCCGGATCACCCGCCACACCTCGCTATCGCCCCAGACCAGGGCGCGGCCGCGGTAGCATGTTGATCTTCTTCAGATACGGCAACTGCCAGACCAGCTGAATCAGCCCGCCCACAAACACCGCCCAGTGCCAGCACCATCACCGGCGGGTGAAAGTAGTGCACCAGAAACAGCGAGAACAGAATGAACGACAGGTTAAGAAACGTCGGCGTGAAGGCCGGGATCGAAAACTGGTTCCAGCTGTTGAGCAGGCTTAGGCGAGCGACGACAGCGAAATGAAAAAGATATAAGGAAAGGTAATGCGCAACAAATCGATGGTAAGCGCCGCCTTGGCCGGGTCACGGTAAAAGCCCGGCGCGGAAATCCACAAGATCAACGGCGCCGCCAGCATGCCCAAGGCCGTTACCAGCAGCAACACGGCACCGAGCGCACCGGAAACCTTGGCAACAAAGTCGCGGGTTTCTTCCTCGCTGCGTTTGTGTTTGTATTCGCCCAGAATCGGCACAAACGCTTGCGAGAACGCCCCTTCGGCAAAAATCCGTCGCAGCATGTTGGGCAGTTTGAACGCCACAAAAAATGCATCCGTGGCAAGGCCCGCGCCAAATACACGGGCGACGATGGCATCCCGGGCAAAACCCAGAATGCGAGAAATCAGGGTCATGCTGCTGACCGCAGCCAGCGCCTTGAGCAGGTTCATGTATACTTTTCAAGCTAAGAGCGGGTTAGGCAAGCGCGCTAGTTTACGCTGGCCGCTTTGTTGTTGCAAAACCCCCCTTTAGAGATTAGAATCGCGGGTTTCAGATTCCGCTCATCAGGAGAAAGATTCATGGCTAACAGCGCACAAGCTCGCAAGCGTGCACGCCAGGCCCTTAAGCAGCGCGCGCACAACGCCAGTCTGCGTACTGCGTTCCGTACTGCAGTAAAGAAAGTGCTCAAGGCAATTGAAGGTGGCAACAAAGCTGCTGCTAAGGAAGTGTTCCGTGCTTCTGTTAAAGTTATTGACCGCATCGCGGACAAGGGCGTGTTCCACAAAAACAAGGCCGCTCGTCATAAGAGCCGTCTGTCTGCCCAGATCAAGGCTCTTGCCTGATCTAGCATCGCGCGATTAGTCGCAAAGGCTCCGCCAGTGGCGGGGCCTTTTGTTTTTCTGGCGCTGGTGTGGGTTTCGGGCGATCAGCACTACCGCCCGTGGTGGTTGCTGTGTGAAGTTGCAGGCTAGGGTTTTAAGCCGGTGTGGTGCCGGTGTGCCAACAAGTTGGCCACCGCGCTGGAGGCGAGCCGGTCGTAAGCGTTGTCGGCCCGGCTGGTAAGTACAATCGGCACTCTTGCGCCCATGACGATGCTTAAGCACAGGCTGCTGCGGCCAGATAGGTCAGTTGCTTGGCCAGCATGTTGCCCGCTTCCAGACCGGCACCAGCAGGATGTCGGGATCACCCGCTACGGCGGAAACAATCCCCTTACTTTCGGCTGCAACGCGCGAAATGGCGTTATCAAACGCCAACGGCCCATCCAGAATGGCGCCGCGAATTTGCCCCCGGTCTGCCATCTTGCACAACGCCGCGGCGTCCAGCGTCGAGCGCATGTGCGGGTTGATGGTTTCCACGGCGGCCAGAATGGCAACTTTAGGGACGGCAATTCCCAGTGCATGACACAGATCGATGGCGTTCTGGCAAATATCCGCCTTGGCGCTGAGGTCTGGCTCAATGTTGATAGCGGCATCGGTGATATACAAATGCCGCGGGTAGCTGTCGACTTTCATGATGAACACATGGCTGAGGCGCCGTTCGGTGCGGAGGCCACAGCGGCGATCCAGTACCGCGCTCATTAGTTCGTCGGTATGCAGGCTGCCCTTCATCAGCATGGCGGCGCGGCCTTCGCGTACCAGCGCCACCGCCTGTGCGGCGGCGGCGTGGCTGTGTGGTGCGTCGATCAGGGTGTGGTGGCGCAGATCCAGGCCGTGTTGTGCCGCCAGTGTGCGGATCTTGCTTAAGCCGGGCCAACCAGAATGGGGCTGGCAATGCCTTGTTCTGCCGCTTCCAGTGCGCCTTGCAAGGCTTCATGGCTGCACGGGTGGACAACGGCCATTGGCAGCGGCCCATGCTGCTGCGCGGCGGTTAGGAAGTCGGCAAACGCGCCGTCATCGTGCTCCATGCGGTGTCCTCCTGTGGCTGGCGGTCAGTGCAACCGTCTGCGTGACCGCCATGCCGCTGTCAGTATCAGGCCATGATGTTGAATCCGCCATCTACATAAATGACCGGCCGGTGATCGCGCGCGAGATATCGGAAATCAGGAAGGCGCAGGTTTGGCCAACATCTTCGATATCCACCAGCTTGTTTTGTGGCGCACGGGCAATGGCTTCGTCGATCAGTTGATCGAAGTGGGCAATGCCGGACGCAGCGCGGGTTTTCAGCGGGCCGGGCGATACGGCATGCACGCGGATGCCTTTGGGGCCCAGTTCATGGGCAAGGTAGCGCGAGGTGCTTTCCAGCGCCGCTTTGACCGGCCCCATGATGTTATAGTTTTCCACCACCTTGTCTGCACCATAGTAAGTCATGGTGATCAGTGAGCCACCGTCTTTCATCAGCGGTTCGGCCAACTTGGCCATCTCCACGAACGAGAAGCACGACACATGCATGGCTTGCAGGAAACCTTCGCGCGAGCAGTCGACCACGCGGCCGTGCAGGTCGTCCATCGGGCAGAAGGCGATGGAATGGATGAGAAAATCCAGCTTGCCCCAGTGGGCTTCCACGTCGCGGAACACGGCTTCCAGCTGGCCCGGCTCCTCGACGTTCAGCGGCAGCACCAGCGAGGCCTCCAGCTGGTCAGCCAGCGGCCGCACGTATTTCTCGGCTTTGCTGTTGAGATAGGTAACGGCCAGCTCGGCGCCCAGATCGCGCAGTACGCGGGCGCAGCCATAAGCAATGCTGTTGTCGTTGGCGATGCCGACGATCAGGCCTTTTTGCCAGTTAGAGGTGTGTGTGGATGATTCATGTGGACCCCGTCAGTTTATGGTGTGTAATGTGCAATGATTGAGCGTGACAGCAAGATATTGCGTCAACGTGAAAACGGTATTTTTGTAATGCCGGAGCAGTCGGCTATAATCATGAGCTTGTCGGCAACCCTCTTGAGGATTTGTGCGGTTGTCCGCATCTGTCACGTAAGGCTAGGCAGTTGCTTAACGTAGCAATAATTATGCCTTTATGTTGTTGTCAATTGTGACGCGAGAGTAAATCCATGCCAATTTACGAATATCATTGTGATTCCTGTGGTGTTGCCAAGGAACACTTGCAAAAGATGAGCGACGAGCCGATTGCGGTTTGTCCGGAATGTGGTAGCCATGATTACCATAAATTGGTGTCCGCCGCCGGTTTTCAGCTGAAAGGTTCCGGCTGGTATGTCACCGATTTCAAAAATGGCAATTCCGGCGGTTCGTCCGGCGGCGGCCATAACTGCGGTTCTGGCTCCTGTGGGTGTGCGTAACCCTTCATGAAACCACTCAACATGACCCTCAAGGGTTATCTGGTGGCTTAGCCTGCTGATCTGGCTGCCGCTGGCGGTAACCCTGTGGGTGCTCAATCTGATTATCAGTACGCTGGATCAGACGCTCAATCTGCTGCCGGTAGAATTGCGCCCGGAAAGCCTGTTTGGTTTTCACATTCCCGGTCTGGGGGTGGTGTTCGCGCTGTTGCTGTTGCTTGGCTCCGGCATGCTGGGGGCCAATGTGCTGGGGCAGCGGCTGATCCGCTTCTGGCACGGCCTGCTGTCGCGCACGCCGGTGGTCAAGTCCATCTATAACAGCGTCAAGCAGGTGAGCGATACCCTGCTGTCTGATTCTGGCCGAGGCGTTCAAGAAAGCGTTGCTGGTGCAGTTTCCGCATCAGGGCATGTGGACCGTAGCGTTTCAGACCGGCCAGTTGCTTAAGCGTCCGTTCAGCTCAGTTTGCAGCCGGAGTGTCCGGATGACGAGATGGTAGGGGTGTATGTTCCGACCATCCCCAACCCCACCTCCGGCTATTTTGTCATGGTACCGAAGAAGGCCACCCGCGAGTTGGACATGACCGTGGATGACGCCCTGAAGTACGCCATTTCCATGGGGATGGTGGTGCCGAGTGTGCCGGGCCGTGAGCCGGTTGAGCCTCACCATGCTGTGCGCAGTCTCCGGAACTAGGCGTCACCCTGCCGGTTCCCCATGTTTTTACCATTTAGAACGACCAGATACCGAATCCAAGAAAAGGGTTAACCCAATGCGCACCGATTATTGCGGACTCATTGACAAAAAATTTCTCGGCCAGACCGTTACCGTCAAAGGCTGGGCACACCGTCGTCGTGACCATGGCGGCGTGATCTTCATCGACCTGCGTGACCGTGAAGGTCTGGTGCAGGTTGTCATTGATCCGGATACCCCGGAAGCGTTCAAGACCGCCGATTCCACCCGCAACGAATACGTGTTGTCGGTGACCGGTATCGTGCGCGAACGTCCGGCTGGTACCACCAACAGCAATCTGATCTCCGGCGAGATCGAAATCCGCCAAAGAGATCGAGATTCTCAACAGTGCCGCGACCCCGCCGTTCCAGATCGACGACGAAAACATTTCGGAAAACGTGCGTTTGCTGAACCGTGTGATCGACCTGCGTCGTGCGCCGATGCAGCGTAACCTGCGCCTGCGTTATCGCGTGGCAATGAACGTGCGTAATTATCTGGACAAGCAGGGTTTCATCGACATCGAAACGCCGATGCTGACCCGTTCCACGCCGGAAGGTGCCCGCGACTATCTGGTGCCGTCGCGCGTGCATCCGGGCGAATTCTTCGCCTTGCCGCAGTCGCCGCAGCTGTTCAAGCAATTGTTGATGGTGGCCGGTTTCGACCGCTACTACCAGATCACCAAATGCTTCCGTGACGAGGACTTGCGTGCCGACCGTCAGCCGGAATTCACCCAGATCGACACGGAAACCTCGTTCCTCAACGAGAACGAGATCATGGACATCACTGAAGGCATGGCTCGCCATATCTTCAAGGACGTGCTGGATGTGGAACTGTCCGAGTTCCCGCGCATGACCTACAACGATGCCATGTTCTACTACGGTTCCGACAAGCCGGATCTGCGCGTATCGCTCAAGTTCACCGAACTGACCGATCTGATGAAGACTGAGGAGTTCAAGGTGTTCCGTGCTGCCGCCGACATGCCCAACGGCCGCGTGGTGGCACTGCGCGTACCGGGCGGTGCCAAGCTGTCACGCAAGGACATCGATGCTTACACCCAGTTCGTTGGCATCTACGGCGCCAAGGGCCTCGCGTACATCAAGGTCAACGACAAGAGCAAGATCAGCAACGACGAAAACAGCGGCTTGCAGTCGCCGATCGTCAAATTCCTGTCGGTCAATGCGCTGAACGAAATCATGGCGCGTACCGGTGCCGATAACGGCGACCTGATCTTCTTTGGCGCGGACAAGGCCAAGGTGGTGAACGAAGCCATCGGCGCATTGCGCATCAAGATCGGCCACGAACACGGCTTGCAGGATGGCTATTTCGTCAAGGAATGGCGCCCGCTGTGGGTGGTGGATTTCCCGATGTTCGAATACGACGAAGACGACGATCGCTGGACCGCGTGTCACCATCCGTTCACCAGCCCGAAACCGGGGCATGAGGACCTGATGGAAAGCGATCCGGCCAACTGTCTGGCGCGTGCTTACGACATGGTGCTCAATGGTTGGGAAATCGGTGGCGGTTCCATTCGTATCCACCGTGCCGACGTGCAGGAAAAAGTGTTCGCCGCGCTGAAGATCAGCCCGGCCGAGCAACAGAACAAGTTTGGCTTCCTGCTCGACAACCTGAAATTTGGCGCTCCGCCGCATGGTGGTCTGGCCTTTGGTCTGGATCGTCTGGTTACGCTGATGGCCGGTGCCGATTCCATCCGTGACGTGATTGCCTTCCCGAAAACGCAACGCGCCCAGTGTCTGCTGACCAACGCGCCGAACGCCGTGGACGACAAGCAGCTGAAGGAATTGAACCTGCGTCTGCGCCAGAAGGCCGAACAGCCGTCTGCCTAATTGTCAGGTTGGCCGAAAGTACCCAACGGGCTCCCTTTGCGGAGCCCGTTTTTATTTGGCGATACGCCAGTGCTTGCTTGAAATTGGCGGTTAGCGACCTAACCTGAGTAGAGTATGCCGATGCGCTGGCGCACATTGCCAATCTTTATTGTCATGATATGGATTTACAATTGGCGCAATCGTGCCGACTTGTTTTAAATCGTCGCTTGTTCGACACGCTCCTGTGCCCGACAGGTGCCTGTTGTTATCTTGAATACCCGATTAAGGAGATGTCCATGGCCGTACTCGTTGCAAAAAAAGCCCCGTTCTTTGATGGCGAAAAATCCTTCTCCGCCGTGCTGGGCGATGGTCAGATCGTCGACAACTTCAACTTCAAGCAAGCCACTGCTTAAAAGTATGCCGTGGTGTTTTTCTACCCGCTGGATTTCACCTTTGTCTGCCCGTCCGAACTGATCGCCTTTGATCATCGTCTGGAAGAATTCAAGAAGCGCAATGTGGAAGTAATCGGCGTGTCCATCGACAGCCAGTTCACCCACAACGCCTGGCGCAATACCCCGGTAGAAAAGGGCGGTATCGGTGCGGTTGGTTACACCCGGTGGGCGACCGGGCCATGATCTGGTCAAGGCCTATGATGTGGAAAGCGAAGGCGGTGTGGCCTTCCGCGGTTCCTTCCTGATCGACAAGGACGGCGTGGTACAACACCGGGTAGTGAACAACCTGCCGCTGGGCCGCAATATCGACGAAATGCTGCGTATGATTGACGCGCTGCAGTTTGTTGAAGAAAACGGCGAAGTTTGCCCGGCTGGCTGGAGCAAAGGCAAAAAAGGCATGAAGGCCGACACCGCTGGTGTGGCTGCTTATCTGGCTGAGAACGCCAAAGAATTGTAAGCCTGCTGTTGGCCGGAAATGTCCGGTCATCTCGCCAAAAAGCCGTACCTTGAAGGGTACGGCTTTTTTGTGGTGTAAACAGGGCGCAGGAATGCTCCAGACTTCGGTGCGGTCTAGTGTAGTGGCAACTTGGCCTTGACCGTGCGCATCATGTCGGCCTGACGTTCGGCCTTGGGGTGAATGCCATCGGGCTGGAACTGGTTAAGGTTTTTTTCGAAGCTTACCACCAGCAGCGGCACATAGGCCGGGCGGTTACGGCGCGCCAGTGTATCGTAGACGGCGCGGAACTCTGCGGTATATTGCGGGCCATAATTAGGCGGCAGCGCCATGCCAACCAGCAGCACCTTGGCATGGGCCTGCCGGGATAGCGTTACCATTTTTTGCAGGTTGCTGGCGATACGAGCCGTGGGCAGGCCACGCAGCCCATCGTTGCCGCCCAGTTCCAGTACCACGACGTCGGGTTTATGCTGACGCAGGGCTTGCGGCAGACGAGTCAGACCACCATCGGTGGTTTCGCCGGACTGGCTGGCGTTGATGACGCGATGGCGCGCCGCAAGATCGCGTTGCAGCAATGTGACCCAGCCCTGTCCCGGCTGCAGACCATACCCCGCCGACAGGCTGTCGCCAAATACCAGAATGGTGGCTGCCCCTGCTGGCGCAATGGCCAACAGTGCGGTCAGTAATCCGATGCGTACACTAACTGAAAGCATATGAGTCCTATCGATAACAAGGCGATATTGTCCGCCGTAGAGTTGGCCAAGGAAATACATTATCAGGGCGAGCCGCTGACGATTTTGCGTTCGGCCAGCCTGACGCTGTACGAAGGGGGAGAGCGTGGCCATTCTGGGAGCGTCTGGCTCCGGCAAGTCCACCTTGCTGTCCTTGCTGGCCGGGCTGGATCACGCCAGTTGCCGCGAAGTTTCGTTGTTCGGCCAACCCTTGTCTGGTCTCAACGAAGATCAGCGCGCGTTGCTGCGCCGGGACAAGGTCGGCTTTGTGTTCCAGAATTTCCAGTTGATGCCGCAACTGACCGCGCTGGAAAACGTCATGCTGCCGCTGGAGCTGGCTTAGCCGCAAGGATGCGCGCGAAGCGGCACAGCACATGCTGGAGCGCGTGGGGCTATCGCACCGGCTGCAACATTATCCACGTCACCTCTCGGGCGGCGAGCAGCAGCGCGTGGCACTGGCTCGCGCGTTTGTCATCCAGCCGGGCATTCTGTTTGCCGACGAACCCACCGGTAATCTCGATCCGCATTCCGGGCGTCAGATCATTGATCTGCTGTTTCAGCTCAACGCCGAAGAAGCCACCGCGCTGGTGCTGGTGACGCATGATAACGAATTGGCCAGCCGCTGCGATGCCATTTACCGTCTGGTGGACGGCAAGCTGGTTGGAGCGCGGGCATGACGTTCTGGGGGCGACTGTTGCTGGCCCTGCGCTTTGCCCGGCGCGAACTGCTGGCCGGTGAACTGACGGTCTTGGCGCTGGCTCTGGTGGTGGCCGTGACGGCGATGACCAGTGTGGGGTTTTTCTCCGATCGCGTCGCCCGCGGCCTGACCACGCAGGCGACACAATTATTGGCGGCTGATCTGGTGCTCAGCAGTAATGCGCGTTAACGCCGGTCCGGCTGCGTCAGGAAGCTGTCCGGCGCGGGCTGGCGGTGGCCGAACAGATTACCTTTCCCTCCATGGTGTTTGCCAATGGTCAGGCGACTCTGGCCACCTACAAGGCCGTCAGCGATCACTACCCGCTGCGCGGACAGGTGACGATCGAGCTGGCAGGCAATGGGCAGCAAAGCGGAGCCTTGCACCCGGCACCCGGCACGGCCTGGGTGGACCTGCGTCTGGCCCAACGACTCAAATTGCAGATCGGCGACACCCTCACGGTGGGGAACGCGCAGCTGCGTCTGGTAAGCTTAAAATCATCCGTGAACCGGACGGCAGCATGGATGTGTACAACTTCATCCCGCGCCTGATGTTCAACCGCGCCGATCTGCCCGCCACCGGCCTGATTCAGGAAGGGACGCGCGCACGCTGGCGGCTGATGCTGGCTGGTGAGGACCGTCAGGTGGATGCGATCCGCCAATGGCTGGCACCCCATCTACCTGCCGGTGCACGGCTGGAAAATGTGGAAGATGCCCGGCCGGAGGTGCGCACCGCACTGGAGCGGGCACGACGTTTTCTTGGCCTGACGGCCATGCTGACGGTTTCTCTGGCGGCGGCTGCGGTGACATTGGCCGTGCGACGCTATCTGGCACGCCACTGGCAATCGGTGGCGGTGTTGCGCTGCATGGGGCTGACCTCGCGTGAGGTGGGCGGGCTGTTTGTCAGCGTGTTTGTGCTGCTGGGGCTGTGTCTTAGCCGTGATCGGCGCCGTGCTGGGCTACGCGGTGCAGGCGGGCCTGATGCAGTTGGCCATCAGTTGGGTGGGCGAGGTACTGCCGCAGCCGGGGATACTGACCTGGTTGCTGGGGCCACTGGCGGCCCGGCGTTGCTGGGCGGATTGGCCTTGCCGCCATTGTTGGCCATTCGTCAGGTGACGCCGCTGGCGGTCTTGCGCGATGAGCGTCCGGCCCGACGCCCGGGCTGGCTGGCCCCGCTCTTGGCCATGCTGGCCTTGTTGGCGCTGGCGGCCTGGCAGGTGGGCGATGCCCGCTTGGCGGGCTGGCTGCTGGCGGCAATGTTGCTGTTCTTTGCGGCGGTGGGCGTGTTGGCCCGTGCCGTGGTGGCCTTGTTGCGGCGCCTGCCATCGGGCGGCACGGTGGGCTGGCGTTTTGGTCTGGCCAACATGGCGCGCCGTCCCCGGTTGGCGGTGGTGCAGATGGTGGCGTTGGCGGTGGGGTTGATGGCGCTGTTGACCCTGACCGTGGTGCGTGGCGACCTGATTGATGCCCGGCAGCGCAGTATTCCCGCCGATGCGCCCAACAAGTTTGTGATCAATATCCAGCCACCGCAAAAAGCGGCGTTGCAGCAAGCGTTTGTGCAGAGCGGACGACGGGCACCGGAATTGTCGCCCATGGTACGGGCGCGGCTGTTGGCGATCAACGAGGTGCCGGTGCATCCGGCAGCGTACGGCGACGAGCGGGCGCGCAGGTTGGCCGAACGGGAATTCAACCTGTCCTGGCGTGATACCCTGCCGCCGGGCAACCAGCTGGCCGCCTACCAGTGGTGGTCGGGGCACCGGCCGCCGCCGCAGTTTTCCGTCGAGCGCGGGCTGGCGGAAACGCTGGGGATTCGGCTGGGCGACACACTGGCGTTTGACATAGCCGGTACCACCTATCGGGCGCGGGTAACCAGCCTGCGCGAGGTGCCGTGGGACAGTTTTCGCGTCAATTTCTTTGTGCTGGCGCCGCCCTCCTTGTTTGCCAATCAGCTTAGCCAGCTGGATTACCAGTTTCCGCCTGCGCCCGGATGGCGAGCCATTCATCAACCAGCTGGTGGAACAGTTTCCCAACCTCACCGTGATTGATGTTACCGATATTCTGGAGCAGGTGCGGGCGGTGGTGGACAAACTGAGCCGGGCCGTGGAGGCGATGTTTGTGCTGGCGCTGGCTGCGGGTGTGTTGGTGTTGTGGGCCGCTCTGGCGGCCACGCGCGACGAGCGGCTGTTTGATGTCGGGCTGATGCGTGCGCTGGGCGCCTCGCGTCAGCAGGTGACCCGTGTCGTGTTGGCCGAGCTGCTGTGGCTAGGGGCGCTGGCCGGTTTGCTGGCAGCATTGGGCGCCATGGGCATTGGTGCGTTGGCGGCTGCCAAATTGTTCAACCTGCCGTGGAGCCTGAACCCGTGGCTGCTGCCCTTAGCATGGCTAGTGGCATGGTGGTAGTGGCTGCGGCGGGCTGGCCGCTGGTACGCAAGGTGACGCACACATCGCCGATCAGCGTGCTGCGCAGCATGTAGCGGCCGCATCGGGCGCTGGTGTTAACAAGGTTGGCCGAAACACGAGCCAGCAAGGGGATTGAGATGGATGAACAAGTGTTGGCTGCTCTGGTGAAATGGCCGAATGTGCTTAAGCGGTATTTGGCTGGTTGCGGCTGGATGGTCGCGGCCAATGGTGGCTACGCGAGCAGCGGCTGGCGCATCCGGCCATGGTCGAGTTTTTTCACCGCAATTACAGCCGTGATGCAGCGGGGTGCTATTACGTCCAGAACGGCCCGCAAAAAGTGTATGTCAGTCTGGAGGTGGCGCCCTTCGTGGTGCGTCGTGCGGCCGATGGCTGGAGTGTGTTGCCCTATAACCAGCAATTGGTGCCGCGTACTGCCTACATGACGCCGGAAGGACAGCTGTTGCTGGAAATTGGCGGCGAACTGGCATTGCTGGACGACCGAGATCTGGTCTGGCTGGTGGAGGAGGCGCTGTCTGATTGGGATGGCGAGCTGGCGACGTTACCCGCGCAGTTGCGGTTGCCTGAAGGGGGGCTGCCGCTACAGTCGGCGCCGCTCGCGGCGCTGTTGGCCGACTACGGCATCGTGTCACAGCCCGTGCCCTGATTGCGGTGTACTCGAGCAAACAGCCCGTACCCAGCCTTGTCAGCGGCCGGATACGGGCTGTTTGGATAAGGTCAGCGTGAGGCTGATTATTTGGCGCTACTGTCTTTCACGCACTTCTTGACGAAGCTGGTCTTGGCGGCACCGGCCAGTTTCTTTTCGGCCGCTTTGGCATCGCAGCTGGCCTGGGCATTGTTGGCCTTGGCATCCTTTTCGCACTTCTTGATGAAGCTGGCTTTGGCGGCACCGGCCAGTTTCTTTTCGGCCGCCTTGGCTTCGCAGGTGGCATCGGCCGCCGACGCTACGTTGGCCGAAAACAGGGTAAGCAGAGCCAGCAGGGCAATGTTGCGCATCGTCGTTTTCCTTTTCAAAGTGGGCATTGAGTGATCCATGCGGTAAGCTGGTGCAGCCGTTTGGTGCGAATCACCGTGTCAGACAATAGCATAGAACATCTGGCCGCCAGTAGGCAGGGCTTCTTCAGACGACCGCACCGTTGGCCAGCACCTGTGCCAGCCGCAAGGCATTTTGCCGGTTCCACTGATCAATGCGTTGTTGCAGGCTGGCATTGGCCGGTTCGGCGTTGGCAATGCTGTTGGCGCCGCTGTCGGCCAGATCCGCTTCACCGGCCAGCAGTTTGCCAGTAAGCGCATCTTCCAGTTGTCCCATGGCGAGAATTTCCAGCAGATAGGCATCCATGCCGGTGCCTCTGTGTGCCAGCGCCACCACCTTGTCGATGGCGTGCGTGGCGTCGTTGTCCAGCAATGAACCATCGCGCTTGAGGCGGCTGACTGCCAGCCGCAAGCGTGCCACGCCCGGTGCGGGATGGTCGGTAATGCTTTGCTGATGTTGTGCCAGTGCCCGGCTCAGGCTGCGACGGTAATACTGGTTGAGCGGATGGCTGGCTTCGGTTTCCAGTAGCTGCCAACGACCTTGTGGGCTGCGATCGAGGATGGCCAGTGGCGCAATGATCAGGCTGTGGTAGCGTTTCAGGTCGGTCCCCGGCGTGAGGTAAACCATTTGACCGGGCGTATGCAGTGAATGCTGAAAGGCGCCTGGCGGCAGCGATAGCAGTCTGGCCGACTGGTTTAGCTTGCGCCAGACTGGCCAGTGAGCTCCGAGGCCATCAGCGCACAAGCCAGGTTGTGAAGCGGTTTCATGGTGCGTTCCGGTTTGGGAAATGGGGGATTGACCGGGCCGAGTCGTCGTCGTTCCCGAAATTTTATGCCAAACGCAATAATTAACAATTTGTAAAGAAAAAGCCAGTGCGCGTGACCGTGGCGATGTCGGCTGCTGGCGCTTGCTGGTATCATTCCACCTTATTCTTCCGTGGTTTCTGCCCGGTACAACCAGCCTGTTTCTAGCTCTCCGATGAAAATGTTTTCCCGTTTCCTGATGGCCCTTGTTGCCGCTGCCCTGTTGTGGCTGGGCTGGGTCGTGGTCGTTCCTGTCACCGTGCCTCACGCTCCTTACAAGCTGACGGTGGGCCCTAATCGCACGTTGAACCAGGTTGCACATGAACTGGAAAAAGAAGGGGTCATTCGCAATCGTCAGGTGATGGTGTTGCTGGCGCGCCTGAGTGGCGCGGATCGCAAGATCAAGGCGGGCCTGTACCTGTTCAACGATAGCGTCTCGATGCTGGATGTGCTCAAACGCCCGGCCGAAGGCCATCCGGATGAAGCCAGCCTGACCATCATTGAAGGCTGGACCTTCCACCAGTTCCGTCAGGCGGTGGACAAGAGCCCGGACTTGCAGCATCTGGCGCGCGGCTGGTCCGATGCGCAATTGATGCAGGAACTGGGCGTGACGGCCGATCACCCGGAAGGGCTGTTCTTCCCCAGTACCTATCTGTTTACCGCTTACCCAGTGATATCGAACTGTATCGACGCGCCTATCGCACCATGCAAACCCAGCTGGATGAGGCTTGGGCCGGGCGACGGGGCGATTTGCCATACAAGACGCCGTATGAGCTGTTGACCATGGCCAGCCTGATCGAGAAAGAAACCGCGCGCGAGGCCGATCGGCCCATGGTGGCGGCGGTATTTGTCAACCGGCTGGTGAGCGGTATGCGCTTGCAGACAGACCCGGCCGTCATCTATGGCATGGGGCGCAGCTATCGCGGCAATATCAGCAAGTCTGATCTGCGCCGTGACACCCCTTACAACACCTATACCCGTGGCGGCCTGACGCCCACGCCGATTTCGCTGCCGGGCAAAGCCTCGCTCGATGCCGCCGCTCATCCTGCCGACTCGCGCGCACTGTATTTTGTGGCCCGCGGCGATGGCAGCTCGCATTTTTCCGAAACACTGGATCAGCATAATCAGGCTGTGCGCAAATACATTTTGAAGAAAGAGCGCTGATGAGTGCCACGCATAATCCAATCCAGCCGCGCGGCCGCTTCATTACGCTGGAAGGCATCGACGGCGCGGGCAAAAGCACCCATCTGGCGTTTATCCGCCAATGGTTGGCCGAACAGCGGATCGACGCGGTGTTTACCCGCGAACCGGGCGGTACGCCGATTGGCGAAAAGCTGCGCGGCTTGTTGCTGGATGTCGACACCGCCGTCACGCTGGATACCGAAACCCTGCTGGTGTTTGCCGCGCGTCAGGAACATATCGCCCGGGTGATTCGCCCGGCGCTGGCAGCCGGTCAGTGGGTGGTGTCCGATCGCTTTACCGACGCCACCTTTGCCTATCAGGGCGGCGGGCGCGGTGTACCGCTGGCGCGCATTGCCCAACTGGAAGACTGGGTGCAGCAAGGACTGCAACCGGATTTGACCTTGCTGTTTGATGTGCCGCTGGAGGTGGCCGCGCAGCGCATGGCCGACAGCCGGGTGCTGGATCGTTTCGAGCAGGAACAGGCCGATTTCCACGCCCGCGTGCGTGCTGCCTATCTGCAACGGGCCGAAGGTTGCGCCCGCTTTGCCGTGCTGGATGCCAGTCGTGCGCTGGCGCCGATCCAGCAGGATATTGCTGCGCGGCTGCAGCAACTGGTGGGGCAGGTCTGATGCTGTACCCCCGGCAGCAGGACGACTGGCGACGGCTCAACGCCGAGCGTGAGCGTTTGCCCAATGCCCGGCTGTTTACCGGCCCGGGCGGCACCGGCAAGCTGGAGTTTGCCGAGCATCTGGCGCAATCGTTGCTGTGCGAACAGCCGCAGGCCGACCATCAGCCATGTGGCCAGTGTGAAGCCTGTCGCTGGTTTGCCCATGGCTCGCATCCGGATTTTCGTCGCCTGACGCCACATGGCGAGGACGAGGCGCCCAGCAAAGACAGCAAGCCGACGCGCAAGCTGCCGGTGATCAAGATCGAGGCGGTGCGTGAGGTGATCGACTTTGCCCATCTGACCGCGCACCGTGCCGGTCGCCGGGTGGTGCTGGTCGAGCTTACGAGGCACTTAATCCGGCCGCCGCCAATGCCTTGCTCAAGATTCTGGAAGAACCGCCTGAGCAAGTGCTGTTTCTGCTGGTGGCGCAGGCGCCGCAACGTTTGCTGCCCACCATCCGCAGCCGTTGTCGCCAGTTTCCGCTGTCGCATCCGGATCATCGCCAAGCGCTGGCCTGGGTTGAATCGCAGCAGATTGCCAACCCGGCCATCGAACTTGCACGCCACGGCGGTGCGCCGCTATTTGATCACGACCCGGCGCTGGCCAAACTGCGCGGCCAGTTCATTGATGGCCTGGCATTGCCCACCTTTGGTACGGTGCTGACGTTGGCCGAAGCGGTGGACAAGGCCAAATTGCCGCTGGCGCTGCCCATTACCCGGCTGCTGAAATGGCTGCATGACCTAGCCGGTTTGAGGCTGGCAGGGCATATCCGTTATCATCCCGACCAGAAGGCGGTGCTGGCCGATCTGGCGCAGCGGGCCGATCTTGCCCAGTTGATGCGTTGCCAGCAGGCGCTGCTGCAGTTGGCGCCATTTGGCCAGCACACGCTGAATACGCGATTGCAACTGGAAGCACTGTTGATGGAATACCTCAAGGTGTTCAATCCGGGACGACCCGGTTGACTGCCGTTTTGCCGGGGGCGAAGCACGTATGGAGAGCACGACCACTCGTCAGGAAAACCGTCCCGGTGTGCTGTCACTGCACATCAAGGAACGCAGCGCACTGTTTGCCGCCTATATGCCGTTTCTGCGTAACGGTGGCATTTTCATTCCCACCAACAAGGAAATGCAGTTGGGGGAGGAGGTGTTCCTGCTGTTGACGCTGATGGACGATCCGCAAAAAATCGCCGTGCAGGCCCGTGTGGTGTGGATTACTCCCGCCGGTGCCAACAACAGCCGCACGCAAGGGATAGGCGTCGAGTTTGTCGCCAGCGATGTCGGCAAGCAGGCCAAGGACAAGATCGAAACCTTGCTGGGCGGCGTCTTGCATTCCAGCTTACCAACCCACACCATGTAACCGTTACCCGCTTTCTCCATTGTTTCACCCCGGTCCGCACTGTGACCGGGGCGTCTTGTCAGGTATTGCCCCATGCTTGTTGATTCACACTGCCATATCAACTTTCCCGATCTGGCGGCACGCCTGCCGGATGTGCTGACCAACATGCAGCACAACGGCGTCAGCCATGCGCTGGTGATCAGCGTCAGCCGCGACACGGCGGCCGAGGTGTTAGGGTTGGCCGAACAACATGCCAACCTGTATGCCACGGTCGGCGTACATCCGGATGATCCGGAAAATGCCGAATTCAGCGAGGATGAATTGGTAGCGCATGCCGCCCATCCGCGAGTGGTGGGCATTGGCGAAACCGGGCTGGATTATCACTGGTGTGAGGGTGACCTCACCGGCAGCATGAGCGTTTTCGCACTCACATCCGCGCCGCGCGCCGCGCTTGCCGCTGATTATCCACACCCGTGATTCGGCGCAGGATACCTTGCGCCTCTTGCGCGAAGAACAGGCACAGGAGTGTGGCGGGGTGATGCACTGCTTTACCGAAAACTGGGAGATTGCCCGAGGCCGCGCTGGACTTGGGTTTTTACATTTCGTTTTCCGGTATCGTCACCTTCAAGAACGCCGCGCAGATCAAGGACGTGGCGCAGCGTGTGCCGCTGGAGCGCATGCTGGTGGAAACCGATTCGCCTTATCTCGCGCCAGTGCCGTTCCGTGGCAAGACCAATGAACCCGCGTATGTGAAGCATGTGGCCGAACACATTGCCGAATTGCGCGGCGTGTCGTTTGACTCCATTGCGCAAGCCACCACCGACAACTTCTTCCGGCTGTTTGCCAAGATTCCTCGCCCATGACCGGTTCTCTTGTCCCCGCTGTCAGCGACCATCTGGAGCTGACCATTCTGGGCTGTGGCTCCAGTTCCGGCAGCCCGGCGATCGGTTGTCACTGCCCGACCTGCGCCTCGGACAACCCGAAAAATACCCGTAGCCGCTGCAGCGCCTATGTGCGGTTGGGCGAGCAGGCACTGGTGATCGACACCGGGCCGGATTTGCGGCAGCAAGCCCTGCGCGAGGGGCTGTCCCGCATCGATGCGGTGCTGTATACCCACCCGCACGCCGACCACCTCAACGGCATTGATGATCTGCGCGCCTTTTGCTATGTGAAAAAAGGGCCGATTACGCTGTACGGCAACGCCTTTACGCTGGACAACATCCGCAGCCGCTTTCATTACGCCCTGATGCCGCCGTCACCGGTGTGGGACAAGCCGGTATTGGTGCTGGAAGAAGTGGCACAGCGCTTCGATTTTCATGGTGTTGCCGTTACGCCCATCCCGCTACAGCATGGCAAGTGGCCGTGTCTGGGCTGGCGCATAGGCAACGTGGCGTGGCTGACGGATCTGTCGCACATTCCCGACGACAGCCTCGCGCTACTGGAAGGGCTGGACGTGTTGTTCCTCGACTGCCTGCGTCACGATCCCTACCCGTCGCATCTGGGCGTGCAGCAGTCGTTTGAGTGGGCGCAGCGCATCGCCGCCCGCCGCACCATTCTCATCCACATGACGCATCAGCTGGAATACCGGGCCTTGACCGCCGAATGCCCGCCGGGCATTGAGGTCGGCTACGATGGTTTGACCATCCGCGTGCCGCTGTCGGCTGGCGCAGAGTAAGGTTGGCCGAACCACTGCGTGCCGGTTCGGCCAACTTGCACGGTTTCCCGTTGTTTGGCGCTTAGTAGTAATTCAACCCCATGGCGGCTTTCACTTGCGCCAGAGTTTGCGCCGCTGCCTCACGCGCCTTGTGGGTGCCATTTTTCAGAATTTGCATGATGGCATCCGGGTCGCGCGCCAGCAGCTCGCGTCGCGTGCGGATCGGCTCCGTGGTTTCTTGCAGACGCTGTTCCAGCTGCTGCTTGATCACGCTATCGCCCAGCCCACCGCGCTGGTAACGCTGTTTCAGATCTGCCACCAGCTCGGTATCCGGTTCAAACGCATCCAGATAGGTGAATACCACGTTGCCCTCCACCTGTCCCGGATCGCTCACGTGCAGGTGGTTGGGGTCGGTATACATCATCTTCACCGCATGGCGAATCTGGTCAGGGTTGGCCGAAAGCGGCAGGGCATTGCCCAGCGACTTCGACATCTTGGATTTGCCATCAATGCCCGGCAAACGGGCGCTACTTTGTGGTACCAGCGCGCGGGCTTCCACCAGCACCTCACCGTCCACGCTGCCATTGAAACGACGCACGATTTCGTTGGTTTGCTCGATCATCGGAATCTGGTCGGCCCCCACGGGCACGATGGTGGCCTTGAACGCGGTGATATCAGCCGCCTGCGCTGCAGGATAAGTCAGGAAACCGGCCGGAATGTCGCGTTCGTAACCGCGTTGCTTGATCTCGTCCTTGATGGTTGGGTTGCGTTCCAGCCGCGAAACGGTGACCAGATTGAGGTAGTAGGATGCCAGTTCCGACAATTCCGGCACCAGACTCTGAATGAAGATGGTGCTTTTGTCCGGGTCAATGCCAACCGCCAGATAATCCAGCGCCACCTGCAGCACGTTATCGCGCACTTTCAGATAGTTGCCCATGTTGTCGGTCAGTGCCCGGGCATCGGCCAGCAACAGAAACTGGCGGCAGTGGTCTTGTAGCAGGACACGGTTTTTCAGCGAGCCGACGTAGTGGCCAAGATGCAGCTGGCCGGTGGTTCGGTCACCGGTCAGGATGATGTCGTCGGGCTTGATGGTGTCAAGAATACTCATGTCAGTCTCCGCAAAAAATAATGGCTAGAGACTGTCGGTAAGGCGGAACAAACAAAAAACCCGGTGCCGCCTTATCGGCAGCCTCCGGGTTGATGATGCGCAACCGCCGGTGCCGCCTAGTGAAGGCGCCACCACCAAAACAGGAATACGGTTGCGGATGCAGATTTCATGCCGGTTATCTGACCACGTGACGGGCCATGGCGTCAAGCGCTGGCCGTATCAGAAGCGGCGCGTGAGCATTGCCTTGTGCATGATGGTGGTGGCAATTTCTTCCACCGACTTGTGCGTGGTGCTGATGAACGCCAGACCATGATGGCGGAACATCGCCTCCGCTTCATTGACCTCCACCCGGCAATTGTCGACGCTGGCATATTTGGAGTCCGGACGGCGTTCCGAACGGATGTAGTGCAGACGCGCCGGGTCGATGGTCAGGCCAAACAGCTTGTGGCGGTACGGAAGCAGCATCTTGGGCAGCGTCGGGCTGTCCAGGTCTTCCGGCGTGAGCGGGTAATTGGCTGCCTTGATACCGTATTGCAGCGCCAGATACAGGCAGGTCGGGGTTTTACCCGAACGGGAAACGCCCACCAGAATCACATCCGCTTCATCCAGATCCTTGAGTTTGACGCCGTCGTCATGGTTGAGCGAGAAGTTTACCGCCGCCATGCGGTGGTCATAGCGCTCTTCATTGAGCATGCCGTGTACGCGGCCGACGGTGAGCGAAGCACGCTGCCCCAGTTCCTGCTCCAGTTCGCCGATGAAGGTTTCGAAGAAGTCGACGATCTGTGCATTGTGGATTTTCAGCGCACGGCGCACGTCCGGGTTGATGATGCTGGTGAATACCAGCGGGCGCAACGCATCCTGATCGGCCACTTGCTGGATACGCGCCGCCAGTTCTTCGGCCTTTTCCGGCGTATCGATAAAGGGCACGGTTTCGCGCTTGAATTCCACCGTGTCAAACTGGGTGAGCAAGGTGTTACCCAACAGCTCGGCGGTGATGCCGGTGCGGTCAGAAATGAAAAAAGCGGAACGGAGGTGTGGCATGAATGCACCTGTCTATAAAAATAACGACGATTTTTTCCAGCAGTATACCGGCGCCGGGGCGGTAAAGTCTTGCCTATCCTTGGTGGCGGGACGAGTGGCAGGAATCGGCCGTTGACCCCCGGTTTTCATGCGCTTGTAGCATTTTGCTGCTAGGTCATCCACGCACCAAATGGCCGCCAATCCGGTCGGAACATGCCGGTCAAAACCGTGTCCAAGGGCAACCCCTCGGGTGTTGCAACGCAAAAGTGGCTACGCAAACAGTGAGTTATTCGGCTAGAATACCGGCTTTCTATCGTCCCAATCCAACACAGGAAGTGAAGTGATGGCAGACAACTACGTCATCTGGTTCGAGAAGCTGCGTATGACCGACGTTGAGCAGGTTGGTGGTAAAAACGCCTCGCTCGGTGAAATGATTAGTCAGTTGGCCAATTCCGGCGTCCGTGTTCCCGGTGGTTTTGCAACAACCGCACAAGCGTATCGGGATTTCTTGCAACACGAAGGCCCGGCCGACCGGATCAACGCTGCGCTGTCGAACCTTGATGTCGACGACGTAAACGAACTGGCCCGGGTAGGCAAGGAAATCCGTCAATGGATCATTGATATTCCATTTCCGGCCAAGCTGGACGCAGATATCAAGGAAGCATGGGACAAAATGGTGGCAGATCTTAAGCGGTGCCGACATTTGTGTAGCCGTTCGCTCCTCTGCGACCGCGGAAGACCTGCCGGATGCCTCGTTTGCTTAAGCCAGCAGGAAACCTTCCTCAACATCCGTGGCCCGGATAACGTCAAAGACGCCATCAAGCACGTCTTTGCTTCCCTCTATAACGACCGCGCCATTTCCTACCGCGTACACAAAGGCTTTGCCCACGACGTTGTGGCATTGTCTGCCGGTATCCAGCGTATGGTGCGCTCCGACATGGGCGCCGCCGGTGTGATGTTTACCATCGACACCGAATCGGGCTTTGAAGACGTGGTGTTTGTTACCGCTTCTTACGGTCTGGGCGAAACCGTGGTGCAAGGCGCCGTGAACCCGGATGAATTCTACGTTCACAAGCCGACCCTGCAGGCTGGCCGCCCGGCCATTCTGCGCAAGAACATGGGCTCCAAGCTGATCAAGATGGAGTTTACCGATGCGTCCCGTGCGGGCCGTTCGGTAAAAACCATCGATGTGGCTGAAGCCGAGCGCAAACAGTTCGCCATTACCGATGCGGAAGTGGAAGAACTGGCCCAGTACGCGCTGATCATCGAAAAACACTACGGCCGCCCGATGGATATCGAGTGGGGCCGTGACGGTATCGACGGCAAGCTGTACATCCTGCAAGCCCGTCCGGAAACCGTTAAGTCGCAAGAAGACCGCAAGGACACCCTGCGTCGTTATCGCCTGAACAGCAAGTCGGCTGTCCTGTGCGAAGGCCGTGCCATTGGTCAGAAGATTGGCCGTGGTACCGTACGTACCATCAAGGACGCTTCCGAAATGGATCGCGTGCTGCCGGGTGACGTGCTGGTAACTGACATGACCGACCCGGACTGGGAACCGGTCATGAAGCGTGCTTCTGCCATCGTCACCAACCGTGGCGGCCGTACCTGTCACGCGGCCATTATCGCCCGCGAACTGGGTATCCCGGCGGTGGTTGGCTGTGGTAACGCTACCGACGTACTGAGCGAAGGCATGCAGGTGACCGTATCCTGCGCCGAAGGCGACACCGGTAACATCTACGACGGTCTGCTGGATGTGGAAATCATCGATCTGGAACTGGACAAGATGCCGCAGTCTCCGGTCAAGATCATGATGAACGTCGGCAACCCGGAACTGGCTTTCGACTTTGCCCAGCTGCCGAACGAAGGTGTGGGCCTGGCTCGCATGGAGTTCGTGATCAACCGTCAGATCGGTATCCACCCGAAAGCACTGCTGGAATTCGATACCCTGCTAGCTGACCTGAAAGCCACGATTGCTGACCGCATTGCCGGTTACGCCAGCCCGGTTGACTTCTATGTCGACAAGATTGCTGAAGGCGTTTCCACGCTGGCAGCCGCCTTCTCGCCGAAGAAAGTCATTGTGCGTATGTCCGACTTCAAGTCGAACGAATACGCCAACCTGATCGGTGGCCAGCTGTACGAACCGCACGAAGAAAACCCGATGATCGGTTTCCGCGGTGCGGCCCGTTATGTGGCTGAATCGTTCCGCGATTGCTTCGAGCTGGAATGCCGCGCAATCAAGAAAGTGCGCGACGTGATGGGCCTGACCAACGTGGAAGTGATGATCCCGTTTGTCCGCACCCTGAAGGAAGCCGAAGACGTTATCGCCATTCTGGCTGCCAACGGCCTGAAGCGCGGTGAAAACGGCCTGCGCCTGATCATGATGTGCGAAGTGCCGAGCAACGCCGTACTGGCTGAGAAGTTCCTGCAGCATTTCGATGGCTTCTCCATCGGCTCCAACGACATGACCCAGCTGACCACGGGTGTTGACCGCGACAGCGGTGGCCCGATCGCCAGCACCTTTGACGAACGTAACGAAGCCGTCAAAGCCATGCTGCACATGGCGATTCAGGCATGTCGCAAGCTGGACAAGTATGTCGGCATCTGCGGCCAAGGCCCGTCGGACCATGCTGATTTCGCCAAGTGGCTGGTGGAAGAAGGCATTGCCACCATCTCCCTGAACCCGGACACCGTGGTGGAAACCTGGTTGTACCGGCCAAGGAACTGAACGCCTGATTTTCTGACGTTCAACCATGAAAAACCGCCCGTTTACCGGGCGGTTTTTTTATGTTCGGCCAACCTTGGCAAGTGGCGTCAGGTTGGCCGAAAGCGCGGTGTCGTTCAGCGCCGCTCCAGCATCGGCAAGCCCAGCGCGTAACGGATGACTTCGCGCTTGATGGGGCCCGCCTTGCCAGCCAGTTTCAGGCCCAGATTACGCACGGCCTTGAGCGGGCCGATGTCGTTGGCAAAGCCGTAGCAGAAGGCGTCCATGGCGCGCTGCATGGCGATGTTGGCATAACGGCGCTGTTTTTCGTAGCGCTTGAGCACGTTGAGCGAGGCTAGGTCTTCGCCTTTGGCGTGGGCAGCCAGCAGGACTTCGGCCAGTGCCGCAGCATCCTGAAAGCCCAGATTGACGCCTTGTCCGGCCAATGGATGGATGGTGTGCGCCGCATCGTTAACCAGCACCACGCCATCCTTGGCATAGCAGTTGGCATGGCGGCGGGTGAGCGGGAAGAAGCCGCGCGAGACAATTTCACGGATGCCGCCCAGTTTGGTCGGGAAGGCGGCACAGAAAGCGGAAATCAGTTCGTCATCCGGCAGCGCCATCAGCCGTTTTACATCGGTCGGGGTGTGATACCACACCAGCGAGGCGTAATGGTCGTTGAGCGGCAGGAAGGCTTGCGGCCCGGTGGGGGTGAAGCGTTGCCGGTGATGTCTTGCTGGCCATACGGCATCAGGCAGGTGGCGACCATGGCGTGCATCGGGTAATCGCGGCTGCTGATGCCGATGCTTAGGCCGCTTCGCGTACTTGCGACAGGGCGCCATCGGCGGCCACCAGCAGGCGCGCCACCAGCACGCCGCCGTCCGCCAGCGTCACGCGTGAGGCCAGTGGCTGGTAGTCGATACGGGTGATTTGTGCCGGGCAACGGTAGTCGATGTCCTGCCGCTCCAGCATGCTGCTGGTGGTGGCCAGCTGCACCAGCCGGTTTTCCACGATATGGCCCAGTTCGTTGACGTTGGCATCGCTGGCACTGAACAAGGTGCCTTGGTCCTCGTTGGCTTCCCACACCTGCATGCGGGTGTACGGCGTGGCCCGCATGGCCAGAATGCGCGACCAGGCGCCCAGTTTGTCGAGGAAGTTGGCCGAAGCCGGGCTGAGGGCGGAGACGCGCAAGTCTGGCGCCTGATTCGGGTCGAAGGGCTGTGGCGGCGTGCGTTCCAGAACGGTGATTTTCAGGCCGTGACCACTGAGGGCCGCGGCCGGGCTGTGCCAACCATGCCGCCGCCGACGATCAGAATGTCTACATGTTCCATGCTGTACTCCTTGTTGCTGCCCATGCCCCGCAGGGATCGGGCTGCGGCGGGGGCTGTCGTTCGTGGCGGTTTATCGTGGCACACGCCACGACCGCACCGTGAAGGATAAATGGGGCTGATTGTGACAAAGGCGGCGCTGAAGTGTCTTGGTCTGGATCAAGTCTAACCAACAGCAGGTTTAGCCCGGCGTGATGACGGGGTTGCTTAAGCCAGCATGGCGCGCAACCGTGGCGTGACGTGCTGGATCAGGACGTCGTATTTTCTCGGCAAGGGCTGGCGGTAGGGGAAGACCAGATAAACCGGCCAGCTGCGTTTAAGCGCGCCAGCCGGGCAGGACTTCCTGCATCTGGCCGTTGACCAGATATTGCTGTGCCACGTAGTGCGGCAGCAGCGCCACGCCTTGCGCGGCGGTGACGGCGGAAACCAGCGAGGCGTATTGGTCGCAGGTCAGGGTCGGGCGCAGGGGGATGGTGCGCTGTTCGCCATCTTTGGCCAGTTGCCATTCCTGACCGTGCGGGTTGTAGCGGTTACACAGCAGGCGCTGGTGGCCGAGGTCTTCCGGCTGTGTCAGCCGTGGCGCATCGGCCAGATAGCGCGGGCTGGCATACAGCCGTTCCCAGACGAAGCCGAGCGGCTTGGCCACCAGCCGGTCGTCGTGGATGTGGCCGGTGCGGATGCAGAAATCCAGTTGATCATCCACCGGGTCCTGCAGACGGTTTTCGGCCAACAGCTGGATTTCCAGCCCCGGATGCTGAATGGCCAGTTCGGCCAGCATGGGCGCCAGCAAATACTGAGCAAATGACGCGGTGGTACTGACCCGTAGCGGCCCTTCGATCAGTTGCTGGGCTTCGGCAATATCCGGTTTGACCTGTTCCAGCATCTCGCGCAACTGGCGGGCATGTTGCGCCAGACGCAGCCCGGCTTCGGTCAGCGCGACGCGGCGGGTATTGCGCAGCACCAGTACCGTGCCCAATTCCTGCTCCAGTTCCTTGACGCGCTGGCTGATGCGGCTTTTGGCACAGCCGATGCTGTCGGCGGCAGCGGTAAAACTGCCGGTACGGGCGAGGGCATCGAAGGCCAGCAGGGCATCGGGCGACGGAGGGTGCGAGGTTTTCATGAGCCGGGCCACAAGGTGGGCAAAGTGGCTATTCTACCGTCGCTGCTCTGGTGGGGGCAGCGCCCGCTGGCCAGTGGTGCGATGAATATTTTGACCGCGAGAGAGTTTATTTCTGTCTACAACATCGGCATGATGGCGGGCTACGCTGTTTTTGCCGGATGTTGCATGCTGCCTTATCTTGCCTTGACCACCGCCATGTTGCTGTGGGCCAGTTCTTTTATTGCGTTGAAGTACGTGTTTGCCGTGTTCGATCCGCTGGTGGTGCTGTTTGCCCGCATGGTGATTGCCAGCCTGTGTCTGCTGCCGTTGCTGTGGCGTGCTTCATTGGCGCTGGCAGTATCGGCGCGGCGACTGGAAATGGCTGTTGGCCCCGGGTTGGCCGAACCGTGTGTGTATTTCCTGTGTGAAGCCAAAGCGCTGCAATACACCAGCGTGTCGCAGGCCGGGATCATTACCGCCACGTTGCCGTTACTGGTGGCGGTGAGCGCCATGCTGTTTCTCAAGGAGCGGCAAGGGCGGCAGATGTGGCTGGG
Organism: Paludibacterium denitrificans; assembly: GCF_009707705.1. Taxonomy (GTDB): domain Bacteria; phylum Pseudomonadota; class Gammaproteobacteria; order Burkholderiales; family Chromobacteriaceae; genus Paludibacterium_A; species Paludibacterium_A denitrificans. The sequence continues at coordinate 2,079,832 of NZ_WLYX01000001.1, forward strand.
GATTGCCGTGTCGTTTGCCGGGGTGGCGTGGCTGAGCCTGAGCGGCGAGTCCAGTCAGAGCGCGCCCAATCCGCTGTTGGGGAACGCGCTGGAATTCATGGCCATGCTCTGCGCCGCGGCCTATGTGTTGATTACCAAGAAGCTGTCGGCGCGTTATTCTGCCCTCAGCATTACCGGCATCCAGAGCCTGCTGGGCAGCCTGTGGTTTGGCGCTTGGGTGGCGACGCCGTGGGTGTCGCTGCCAACCTCCTTGCCGTTCTGGCCCAGCCTGTGGGTGGTGTATCTGGGCGCGGGCATTACGCTCGGGGCATATGGCTTATATTCCTGGTCGGTGAGCAAGGTGCCGGTATCTATGGCGGCGGCCTTCATCAACCTGATCCCGGTGTTTACCATCATCCTGGCCGGGGCTTGCTGGGCGAGCACCTGACGTTGTTACAGGGGCTGGCGTGTGTGCTGGTGTTTGGCGTGCTGATCAGCCAGAAAAAACCGGCAACGCTTACCGCTTGAAACGGTCATTCAGTTTTGCCGGTTTGAGCCGATATAACGACTGATAACAGTCTTGGTGTGCCTTGCCGCCAGACGCATACTAATCGTGATGAAGGAGCAGGACATGCAGCGTTTGGCTGTACAACAGGGGATGGCCGCGTGTTGGCTGCTGCTGGCGGGGCAGGTCTGGGCAAGTGGCGGTGCCGAATCGCTCGGCGAAGGTGGCGCCGCTGCCGGTGGCTACGCCAGCGACCGCTACGGCGTCGGGCACCATTGTTAGCAAGAAGATAACACCGGAAAAACTGGCGCCCTCGGTGCGCCAGTCACCGCCGCCGGAGGCCAAGTTGCCCACCGGACTGAGCCCGGTGGTGCGCCCGCCGGAAGGGACCGTAGCGGCACCGGTCAAGGCGGCCAAAAAGCCGGTGCACGCCGCGCGAGTGCTACGCAGCAAACCCAAACCGGCGCCACGCATGGTGGTGGCGCACGCGCACGAGAGCGAACACGGCTCGGAACAGCGTCAGGTGCATGGCATGCTGAATACGCTGCTGAGTGCCAATGCCCGCTACATGAGCCAGCATTCCGCCGGTTATTACCAGAAATTTGCCAACAAGCAATCGCCGTGGGCCACGGTGGTGACTTGTTCCGATTCGCGGGTGCAGACGCTGGCGTTACATGGCGATGCCACCAACCAGCTGTTCATGGTGCGTGATATCGGCAACCAGCTGGCGACGGCGGAAGGGTCGGTCGAATATGGCGTGCGCCATCTGCATACGCCGTTCCTGATCTTTATCGGCCACTCGGTGTGTGGCGCGGTGACGGCGGCGGCGGGCGATTATGGCAAGCTGGAACCGGCCATCCGCAAGGAGCTGGCTTAAGCATCAATATTCCCAAGGGCATCGACGTGACCGATGGTGCGTTGCTCAACGTCAACAATCAGGTGGAAGGTGCCATCCTCAAGTTCTCCGGTGAAGTGGAGGCGGGCCATCTGGCGGTGATTGGTGCCTACTACGATTTCCGCAACGATCTGCATCAGGGCGCCGGACGGCTGGTAATTACCAATATCAATGGCGAAACCGGTAAGCGAGGATTCGGGCGTTGCTGCACAAGGGCGAGCTGTTCAAATACCGCTTCATGGATGCCGCACACTAGCGTGCCGTAGACTGTTCGAGCCTGACCCCAACCGGTGCCACCATGTGGTGCCGGTTTTTTCATGTCTGGGGTTGGCCGAATGTGCGTTTCAGCTAGCTTACCGGACGCCGTGTTGCGCGTGCCAGCACCGGGCGGCCACACAACGCCACGATACCAACGGCGATGGCCACCACGCCCAGCCCCAGACGCAACTGGGTCAGGTGTGCCACGCTGCCGATCATCACCGGTCCCAGCAGCATGCCGACATACGCCGCGCGCGATACGCTGGCGATGCCTTCGGCCGCGCTGATGCCTTGCAGGCGCGAGGCGGCGACAAAGAACACCGGGATCATGTTGGCCATGCCCAGCCCCATCATGGCAAAGCCGAGCAGGGCCGCCGCCGGTACCGGCCAGAGGATGGCCAGCAGGATGCCGGTGAAGCCGAGCCAGGCGCTCATCACCAGTAACGACACGGCGCCAAAGCGTGCGCGTAGCCGGTCGCCTGCAAAGCGCCCCAGCGCCATGCCGCCGGAAAAGGCTGCGTAACCGGCACTGGCAGTGGCGGCGGCGCTGGCCGTGACATCGCGCATGTAGACCGTGGTCCAGTCATACATGGCGCCTTCGCCCACCATGCCAAGAAACGCCAGCCCGCCCAGCCACCACAGGGTGGTGTGGCTATGGTGACGCTGGGGCGGGGCGGCGGTTGCCGTTGTCGAGGCTTCGGCCAACAGCCGCGGTGCGGCCAGTTGCGTGGTCAGCACGATGATGGCCGCCATGCCCAGACCGTGTAGCCGGGGCGGCACGTGCCAGCCCAGCAGCAGCCCGCCGATCGCCGCGCCGACCATGCCGCCCAGACTATACATGCCGTGCAGGCTGGACATGACCGGGCGTGGTGCTTTGGCTTCCACCGTTGCCGCCTGCGCATTCATCGCCACGTCAAACGCCGCCATGCTAGCCCCAAACGCCAGTAACAGCGGTAAGAGCAGCCAGAACGACGGCGTCAGCAGCAGTAACGCCGTGGTCAGCGCGAATGGTACGGTCGCCTGACGGCAGGCGGTGGCGCTGCCACGCCGCGCCACCCAGCGTCCCAGCGGCCCCATTACCAGAATCGCGCCGATGGCGATGGCAAACAGCGCCAGCGACAGCACCGCGTCGGACAAGGCAAAACGCGCCTTGATGGTGGGTATGTGCACGCCCCGGTGGCCATGGTGGCCCCGGCGACAAAAAACAGCGCCATGGTGGCATGGCGGGCAGGCAGAAAACGGCGAACAGGCATGGTGGTTGGCGGTGGCCCACAGCGGGCCGTGAGTGGTGGGAGACAGGTCGGGTAGTCGGTAACAAGGTTGGCCGAACTTCGGCCAACCTTGTCGGGGGGAGCTTATTGCAATTCGCGCAGCAGTTCCTTGACCCGCACCGTGCGCAGGCCAACGTCCTCGATGTGCGATTCCACGCGCAGCTTGTCCTGCCCGGCCAGCTTGTAGTTCCGCTTGTTCTGGATCAGCTGGATGATCTTCATCGGGTCGATCGGCGGATTGTCGATGAACTGCAACTGGATGGCCACTTCGCTGGCGTCCAGTTTTTGCACGCCCAGCGGTTTGGCCAGCAGGCGCAGCCGGTGGCTGTCGATCAGTGTTTTCACCGTTTGCGGCGGCAGGCCAAAGCGGTCGATCAGTTCCTCGTGGATGTCGTCGATCTCCTGCTCGCTCTCGCAGGTGGCCAGCCGTTTATACAGCACCAGCCGTTCGTGCACGTCCGGGCAATAGCCGTCCGGCAGCAGCGCCGGGCTGTGCAGATTGATTTCGGTGGTCACGCCCAGCGGCGCATCCAGATCCGGTGTCCGGCCTTTTTCAGGTCGCGCACCGCCTGCTTGAGCATTTCGGTAAACAGGCTGAAGCCCACTTCCTGCATCTCGCCGGATTGCCCCTCGCCCAGCACCTCGCCCGCGCCGCGAATTTCCATGTCGTGCATGGCCAGATAGAAACCGGCGCCCAGCTCGCCGGAGAGCTGGATGGCTTCCAGCCGCTTCTGCGCGTCACGCGTCATGCCATCCGGGGTCAGCAGATAGGCATAGGCCTGATGGTGGCTACGGCCCACCCGGCCGCGCAACTGGTGCAACTGCGCCAGACCAAACTTGTCGGCGCGGTTGATCAGGATGGTGTTGGCATTGGGAATGTCGATACCGGTTTCGATGATGGTGGAACACAGCAGCAGGTTGAAGCGCTGTTGCAGGAAATCACGCATCACCTGTTCCAGCTCGCGTTCGCGCAGCTGGCCGTGGGCCACGCCGATGCGCGCTTCCGGGATCAGTTCGGTCAGCTTCTCGCGCATGTTCTCGATGGTGTCGACTTCGTTATGCAGGAAGAACACCGGCCGCCGCGTTTCAGTTCGCGCAGTACCGCCTCGCGTATCACGCCGTCATTCATCGGGCTGACAAAGGTTTTTACCGCCAAGCGGCGCGACGGCGCGGTGGTGATGGCGGAGAAGTCGCGCAGTCCCTCCAGTGCCATCGACAGCGTGCGCGGAATCGGCGTGGCGGTGAGGGTGAGCACGTCGACGTTGGCTCGCAGGCGTTTGAGCTGTTCTTTTTGCCGCACGCCAAAGCGGTGTTCCTCGTCGATGATCACCAGCCCGAGGTTCTTGAACGCGACATCCGGCTGCACCAGCTTGTGCGTGCCGATGACGATATCCACCGTGCCTTCGGCCAACCCTTGCAGCGCGGCCTTGGTTTCCTTGCCGCTGCGAAAGCGCGACAGCTCGGCAATCTTCACCGGCCAGTCGGCAAAGCGGTCGGCAAAATTCTGGTAGTGCTGTTCGGCCAACAGCGTGGTAGGCACCAGCACCGCCACCTGCTTGCCGCCCATGACGGCAACAAAAGCGGCGCGCAATGCCACTTCGGTCTTGCCAAAGCCGACATCGCCACACACCAGCCGGTCCATCGGCTTGCCGGAGCACATGTCTTCAATCACCGCTTCGATCGCGCTGGCCTGATCCGGCGTTTCCTCAAAGCCAAAGCGGCAAAGGCGTCGTAATCCTGATGCGACAGGGTAAAACGGTGGCCTTCGCGCGCGGCACGCTGGGCATAGAGATTAAGCAGTTCCGCCGCCGTGTCGCGCGCTTTTTCCGCCGCTTTTTTCTTGGCCTTGTCCCGGTGCCGGGCTGCCCAGCCGGTGCAGTGGCGCCTGTTCCGGCGTGCCGCCGGCGTAGCGCGAGATCAGGTGCAACTGGCTGACCGGCACATAGAGCTTGGCGTCGTCGGCGTACTCCAGCTGCATCAGTTCGGTTTCGCCTTCGCCCAGATCCATGCTGATCAGGCCGATGAAGCGGCCGATGCCGTGCTGCTCGTGCACCACCGGGTCGCCCGGCTTGATTTCGGCCAGATCGCGCAACATGGCGTCGGAGCTGGCGCGCGTGCTCTTGCGCCGGGTGTGGCTGCGCGCCACATGCTGGTACAGCTCGGCTTCGGTAATGATGGCCACGGCTTAGCTGGCGCAGGGCAAAGCCGCTATACAGCGGTGCCACGGTCAGCGCCAACGGCATGTCGCCGTGCAGGAACTCCGCCCAGCTATCCACCGGTTGTGGCTTCAGGCCGTGTTCCTGCATGAATTGCAGCATGGTTTCGCGGCGACCCAGCCCTTCGGCACTGACTAGCAGGCGGTGCTGGCCGCTAGCCAGATAATCGGCCAGACGGTACAGCGGGTTGTCGGCACGGCGCTCCACCGCCAGCGGCGGCAAGGGCTCGCTGCTTCGGCTTCCGGCTCGCCATCGGCTGGCAGTTCCAGTCGTGGATGCGGCTTGATGCGCTGCATCAGTTCGTCCGGGCGCAGGAACAGTTCGGACGGTGGCAACACCGGGCGGTCGAGATCGCCGCGCGCCATGTCGTGGCGGCTGATGACATCGCGCCAGAAGCCTTCGGCCGCGCCCAGTACGTCGCGGTGCAGGGTGATCAGCACATTGTCGTGGCTGAGGTAGTCAAACAGCGTGGCGGTTTCGTCAAAGAACAGTGGCAGGTAATACTCGATTCCAGCCGGAAACAGGTTGGCCGAAACGTCCTTGTAAATACGGCTGCGCGACGGGTCGCCTTCCATGCGCTCGCGGTAGTGCTGGCGAAACGCGGTGACCCCGGCTTCGTCTGCCGGATATTCCCGCGCTTAAGAGCAGGCGTACTTCATTGACCGGATAGAGCGTGCGCTGGGTATCCGGGTCGAAGCTGCGCAGGGTGTCGATTTCGTCATCGAACAGGTCGATGCGGTAGGGCAGGGCCGAGCCCATGGCAAACAGATCGACCAGCCCGCCGCGAATCGAAAATTCGCCCGGTGCCATCACCTGCGTGACGTGTTGATAGTAAGCCGTGGTGATCAGGTCGCCGCGCAGCTTTTCCACATCCAGCTTCTGCCCGGTTTTGAGCAGGAAGGTGCGGCCGACCAGATAGCTCACCGGCGCCAGCCGCGTCATGGCCGTGGTCACCGGGGCGATCAGCACCTGACATTCGCCCGGCGCAGTTGCCACAGCGTGGCCAGCCGCTCGCTCACCAGCTCGCCATGTGGCGAAAAGTGGTCATAGGGCAGCGTTTCCCAGTCGGGCAGCAGGGCGACTTTAAGCTCTGGCGCGAAGAAGGGAATTTCCACCTTTAAGCGTTGCGCGGCCTGAGCGTCGGCCGTGAGGATGACCAGCTTGCCTTGCTGTTCGGCCAACTGGGCTAAAACGGCGGCATCCAGCCCGTCTGGGAGCATGCCGTAGCGGGTCTTCTGACCGGCGGAGGGAAGGCGGGGTAGGCTATCCAACATTGTGCTTCACATTCATGGTTCTCACGGTATTATACCAGCGGGTATTACACCGGTATGGTGTTCCCCCTTGCCACAATTCAAGAGGCCGTCAACGGCCCGCTAATCTGCCCGGGTGCCTTGGCACCTCATCCATCTTTCCAGTCCTGCCATGGCGGGGCGACATGCCGTCCTGATGGCGGCATCGTCACGGCGCCCGGCTTGCCCGCGAACAGCGTGGCGGCGAGCGCAAGATGGCAGCAAGGCAGCAGGAGAATCGGAGAGTGACTCTTAACCGCTGGCCGTCATCGGTCATCATGTTTCTCGCTTTTGCCGCCAGCCTGGTGTTCTGGCCACAGCAGCCTTTGGCGCCGCTGACGCTGGCCAGTTTCCTGCCGCACGGGCTGTGGGCGTGGTGGAGCCTGACTCGTGGCGGTCGCTTTAGCTGGGTCTGGCCGCTGCTGGTAAGCGCGTTGCTGTGGCGCGTCATGCCGCTACCGTGGCTGACCGCCCTGATCCTGTCGCTCTACGTATTGATGCCGGGGCTGCGCGCGCTGCGGCAGCGTGACGACTATACGCTCTCTTCGCCCTACGCGCTGTGGCGCCTGCTGATGGTTCTGCTGGGCTATGTCGCCGTGCTTAAGCCGGGCTGGCGCTGGCGCTATTCATGCCGTTCCAGAACGCCAATCATCAGGCCGTGCTCTGGTTGCTGCAAACCCGGGGCACGCTGGCCCGGCCCTGATGCTGTTGCTGCCGCTGCGCTTCTGGCCCAACCGGCCGCGCGCCTACCAACTGCTGGAGCTGGCGCTGATTGCGCTGGTGACCATCGTGGTCTGGGGGGCGCTGGCTTCCAGCAGTATGCCCGGCCAGGTGCCCTCGCAGATCATGCTGTTTCCCATGCTGTTGTGGGCGGCGTACCGTGGCGGGTTGCTGGGAACCAGCCTGATCAGCCTGCTGATAACCATCATGCTGTCGCTGTCTGGCCTGCATCCGCGTCTGGCGGTATTGGCTGGCACCGGTGATTTTTCCATTGATGTGGCGTTATCGCTGATGTTTGTTGCGGCGGGCCAGCTGGTGGCCATTCTTAGCGACAGCCAGCGCCGTCACGAACGGCTGGCGCAGGAGTTCCGCTATCGCATGGAGTCGCTGGTCAACCACAGCCCCAACATGATGTCGCTCAAGGGGCTGGATGGCCGTTACCTGCTGGTCAACCAGTCCTACGCCAACTGGGTGCAGGCGTTGCCGGAGCAGATTCTTGGCCAGCGCGCGGATGCGTTTTTCTCCGCCGAGGACGCCGAGAAGATTCGCCAGCAAGATGCCGAAGTGTTGCGCACGCTGGAGGCGCGCCAGTTTGAGGAGTGCATCACGCTGGGTGGCGAGCGCCGTGTCACGCTGGTGAGCAAGTTCCCGTTGTTCGATGCCGATGGCCGTCCTGCCGGTGTAGGCAGCGTGGATGCCGATATTTCCGCGATCCGTCAGGAAAAACAGGCCAAACGTGAAGCGGAACAACGCTATCGGGCGTTGGTGGAACAGTCGTTGATGGGCATCTATATCCTGCAGGACGAACGCATCGTGTACGCCAACCCCAAACTGGCGTCGCTGCTGGGTTACCCGCAGCAAGACTTGCAGGATATTTCGCTGGAAACGCTGCTGGGCGGTAGCGAATACCAGCGCATGCGCCACCAGATCGCCCATCGCTTCCGCGAGCAGATCAACATCATGCATTTTGCCACCCGCGCACGGCGGCAGGATGGCGCCATGGTGGATGTGGAAGTGCATAGCCGCTTGTTCGACTATCAGGGCCGCCCGGCCATCATTGGCGTGGTGATGGATATTTCCGAGCGGGTGAGCGCCGATGCCAACCTGCGTCTGGCCGCCAAGGTGTTCGAAAATTCGGCGGAAGGGATTCTGATTCTGGATGCCGACACCCGCATCGTCGCGGTCAACGACGCCTTTCACCGTATCACCGGCTATGACGAGGCCCACGCCCGGGGCGCCAGTCGCGCATCTTCTTGCAGCACGATGTGGCCATCAACCGCCATCTGCGCGATGCCTTGGCCCTGCATGGCCACTGGCAGGGCGAAATGATGGACCGCCGCCGCAACGGCGAATGGTATCCGGCCGAGCTGTCGATCTCCACGGTGCGCGACAGCAACGGCGCCCTGTCCAATTACGTGGCGGTGTTTTCCGACATTACCGTGCGCAAGCAGGCGGAGGAGCGGCTGCAGTTTCTTGCCAATCACGATCCGCTGACTCGTCTTCCCAACCGTTCCAGCCTGATTGCCCGGCTGGAGCAATTGATCCGCCAGCCTGAGAGCTTGGCGGCGTTTGCCGTCATGTTCATTGATCTGGACCGCTTCAAGCTGATCAACGATTCGTTTGGTCATCAGGCCGGTGACGAGCTGCTGCGGGTACTGTCCCTGCGCCTGACCGACGCCATTGGCAGCCGGGGGGAACTGGCGCGGCTGGGCGGTGACGAATTTACCTTGCTGGTCAGTGGCGTGACCGATCAGGCCGAGCTGTCAACGTTGGCCGAAGACCTGCTCAACATTCTTTCCCGTCCGCTGCGGCTGGCCGAGCACGAGGTCTATGTCACCGGCAGTATCGGTATCAGCGTGTTCCCCGGCGATGGCGCCGATGCGCAAACCTTGCTGAAACATGCCGATAGCGCCATGTACCGGGCCAAGGAAGCTGGCAAGAACACCTACCAGTTTTTCGATGCCGAAATGAACGCCCACACCTTCGAGCGGCTGTTGCTGGAAAACGGCTTGCGCCGGGGCTGGAGCGTGGCGAATTCGAACTGCATTACCAGCCACAAGTCAGCGCCAGCAGCCACGAGCTGGCCGGAGTCGAGGCGCTGATCCGCTGGCGTCATCCCGAACTTGGCTTGGTGCCGCTTAACGCGTTTCATTGGTCTGGCGGAAGAAACCGGGCTGATCAAGTCGATTGGCGAATGGGTGTTGCGTGAAGCCTGCCAGCAACTGGCGCGCTGGCAGCAACAGGGGATATGGGTGCCGCGCGTGGCGGTGAACCTGTCGGCCCGCCAGTTTGAAGATCTGGCGCTGTTGCAGCATATCCATGACGCGCTGGCGGCGGCGGATCTGGAACCGCAGCGGCTGGAGCTGGAAATGACGGAAAGCCCGGTGATGCAGAATCCGACCGAAGCCGTGCGCCTGCTGACCGAGCTAAAAAGCCTGGGCGTGTGTTTGTCTATCGACGACTTTGGCACCGGTTATTCGTCGCTGTCGTATCTCAAGCGCTTTCCGCTGAATACCCTGAAAATTGACCGTTCTTTTGTCGACGGCCTGCCGCATGACGAGGACAACGCCGCCATCGCCGAAGCCATTCTCGCCATGTCGCGCAAGCTCAAGTTTGCCGTGGTGGCGGAAGGCGTGGAAACGGCCGAACAGGCCGATTTCCTGCAATCCAAGGGGTGCCATATGCTGCAGGGCTATCTGTTCAGCAAACCGGTGCCAGCGGAAGCCTTTGCTGCTGTGTATGCCCGGCTGGCCGCGGCCGTGCCGTCCGTCGCTCCGACCGGGCTGCTGGAGCGCTGAACGCCGGAGTTGCCTGCGCCAGCAGCGGGCGTTGGCGTTACAATAGCGGCCAACCTCTATCTGAAGACATGCCATGAGCAACAAACGCCTGATTCACGGCTTTCATGCCATCAATGCCCGCTTGTGGCAAAACCCCAATAGCCTGCTGGAAATCTGGCTGGCTGGCGGCTTAACAGGATGCCCGCGCCAAGGCCGTGCTGGAAAAAGCCGCCGAGGAAAACATCAAGCTGCACATCGTCGACAAGGAACGACTGGACAGCATGACCGGCAATGCCCGCCATCAGGGCGTGGCTTAGCATGATTGACGCCAGCCGCAACCATGTCAATCTGGACGACGTGCTGGAAAATCTCAGCGAACCGCCGCTGTTGCTGATTCTGGATGGCGTGACCGATCCGCATAACCTCGGCGCCTGCCTGCGTGTGGCCGATGCCATGGGTGCGCATGCGGTGATCGCACCGAAAGACCGTTCCGCCACGCTCAATGCCACCGTGTCGAAAGTGGCCTGCGGCGCCGCCGAAGTGGTGCCGTATATCACCGTCACCAATCTGGCGCGTACCCTGCGCGACCTCAAGGATGCCGGGGTGTGGATTGCCGGTACCACCATGGAAGCAGATACCGATCTGTACCATTTCGAGGCAGCGCGCTGGCCTGGGTCATGGGGGCGGAAGGCGAGGGCATGCGCCGCCTGACGCGCGAACATTGCGACGTGCTGGTGTCGATCCCGATGTTTGGCACGGTGGAAAGCCTGAATGTCTCGGTATCGTCCGGCATGGTACTGAGCGAAAGCCGCCGCCAGCGTGTGCTCAAGGCGGAGGCGTCGGCCTGAGTTTCGGCCAACCTTGCACGGCACAACCCCGCCCGGTTCCGGCGGGGTTTTTCATGGCCGGTTAGCTGACGCGGTGGAACTTTATCGACAGCCATGGTCCATTCGGTATATACCTGACTGGGGTATGCAATGTTATGGGCAAAGGAACACACACGATGGATCGTCGCCATTTTCTGCAGTTTGCCGCCACCCTGACGGCCAGTACCTGTTGGGCACGCCAAAGCTGGGCGCAGGGCATGGATCACCATGCCATGTCTGGTGCCGCGGCTGGGACAGCCGCCGTGCCGCTCGGCAGAACACTTTCACTTGCCGCGCCAGCGGCCGCTCAATGCCTTGCCGCGCCTTGCCAATCAGGCGGGCGCCGGACACTTTGCCGCCAGCTTGCGCGCCGCGCCGGTACAACTGCAGCTGGCACCGGACCTCCCCGCTACGACGTTCTGGGCTTACAACGGCCAGTGCCCGGCCCAGCCATTGTGGCGCAGGAAGGCGATAGCGTGGCCTTGCACTTTGCCAATCAGCTCGCTCAGCCCACCACGATCCACTGGCACGGTTTGCCGGTGCCGCCTGCTCAGGATGGCAATCCGCACGATCCGGTACTGCCGGGGCAGCAGCGTGATTACCGTTTCACCCTGCCGCAAGGCTCGGCGGGCACTTACTGGTATCACCCGCATCCGCATGGCCTGACCGGGCAACAGGCCTACATGGGGCTGGCCGGGGTGTTTGTGGTCAAGGCCAAGGACGATCCGCTGGCATCGCTGCCGGAGCAGTGGCTGGTGTTGTCCGATCTCAAGTTGGCCGAAAACGGCCAGATCGCCGCCAACAGCATGGCCGACCGGCATGATGGCCGCGAAGGCCAGTTCGTGTTGGTCAACGCCGGGTTACAGCCGGTACTGACGCTGGCGGCCGGAGAGCGTCAACGCTGGCGGCTGTGGAATGCCACCAATGCGCGCATCCTGAAACTGGCATTGCTTAAGCGCATGAAGTGCATCTGGTGGGCACCAGCGGAGGCTTGCTGGCCGCGCCTCGGCGGATCGACAGCATCATGCTCTCGCCGGGCGAACGCGTGGAAATCGTGGTGACGGCGCGCTTTAGCGCCGGTCAGCCGCAGGGCCTGCTCGCCTTGCCATACAACCGTGGCAAGGCCATGGGGCCAGAGTTGGCCGAACCCTTGACGCTGGCGGACGTGCACCAGCACGGCCGTGTCGCCACGCCACTGCTGCCGACGAATTTGCGCACGATAAGTGCACTGGGTACTCCAGCCGTGCGGCGCACGGTGGAATTTGCCGAAAACATGGCCGACCCGGCTGCGATGTTCCTGATCAACGGCAAAAAGTTCGACATGAATCGGGTGGATTTCGTCGGTAAAGTCGGCCAGATTGAAGAATGGGACATCGTCAGCAAGGCGCACATGGATCACCCTTTCCACCTGCATGGCACGCAGTTTCAAGTGCTGGCGCGCACGGACGATGGCATCTGGCAGGACGAGCCGTTTCTCGCCCTGGCGCGACGTGGTCAACGTGCCTGCTGGCGAGAGCGTGCGCTTGCGTTTTGTTCAGTCACAACCCGGCCTGCGCATGTTCCACTGCCACATTCTGGAACACGAAGATGCAGGCATGATGGGCATGCTGGAGGTCAGGGCCTAGTCCTGACCCGGCTTTTTCCGAAATGGCACACAACATGAATCAAACCTTGTCAGACCCAGAACAGTTGGCCGAAACCGCTTGCTGCAGCAAGAGCGTGGTGCAGCCCAACAAAGCCGCCCTGCTGAAGCGCCCGGCGCGCGTGGAAGGGCAGGTGCGCGGCATCGGCCAGCATGGTGGAAGCCGACCGTTACTGCGTGGATATTCTCACGCAGGTGGCGGCGGTGAAGTCGGCGCTCGACGCCGTGGCCATGCAGTTGCTGGAAAACCACATGAACGGTTGCGTCAGCCGCGCCATGGTAGAGGGCGATGCGGCCGGAATGGTGACCGAACTGCTGGATGTGGTGAAAAAATTCGCTGAAACGGAGCCGACATGAAATCCCTCTGGCTGCTTGCGGCGCTGCTGCCGGGCGTTGCCCCCGCCGCGGCGATTCCGTTTGAAACCTTCATCCGCCTGTCGCGCGGCATGTCGGAAGCCGAGGCCGTCAGCCCTGGCTAAGCCCGCCCGATTACGTCAGTGACGGCATTTCCACCCGCCACCGCCACGGCCCGTACACCGTGTTCGTCACGCGCAAGAAGATGTCATGGATGGCCGACGCGTTCACGCCCTATACCACCACGCTGACCATTGCCAATGGCGTGGTGGAAGATATTGAACGCGAAAAGCATTTCTGAGCCATCGTCCGCTACCGCACCATTTGCCTAGCCGCCGCAATGCGCGTAAAATGCTGCGGTTTTAACACCTTGCCTTTTGCAACCGCATGGCAAAAGGCTAAATAGCCAAAAGGAGTTCACATGCGTCATTACGAAATCGTGTTCATCGTCCATCCGGACCAGAGCGAACAGGTTCCGGCCATGATCGAGCGCTACAAGGGCATGGTTCTGGCCGCTGAAGGCAAGATCCATCGTCTGGAAGACTGGGGCCGCCGTCAACTGGCTTACCCGATCCAGAAGCTGCACAAGGCTCACTATGTTCTGATGAACGTGGAATGCCAGGCTGAAACCCTCGCCGAGATCGAGCACGCCTTCAAGTTCAACGACGCCGTTCTGCGTCACCTGACCATCAAGATGGATCGCGCCGTAACCGAAGCGTCCCCGATGATGAAGGACGAAAAGGCCAAGAACCTGCTGGATGCCCAGCAGTTAAGCAGCCGAGACCGAAGCTGCAGCCTGATTCAGGCCGCACTACGGACTTGCAGAACCGTCTGGTACTGACCGCCACGGTCGACCGCGAAGACGCCTTGAGATACACGCCCGCTGGCTTGCCAGTGCTGGAAATGTGGCTCAGACATCAGTCAAGGCAGACATCTTGCGGGTTTGAACGTGATGTGGCTTGCGAAATGCAGGCCGTCCTGATTGGCGACAATGCCCGGAAACTCTCCGGGACACTGGCAGGCAACACGGTGAATGTCACCGGTTTCATTGCCCAGCGTAGCCTCAGGAATCCTCGGTTAGTGCTGCATATCGAATATGTTGAATTTGTAAAAGGTTAGTCAAAATGGCTCGTCAACTCTTCAAGCGCAAGAAGTTCTGCCGCTTCACGGCAGAAGGCATCAAGGAAATCGACTACAAATCGGTTGATCTCCTCAAGGATTTCATCGCCGAAAACGGCAAAATCATCCCGGCTCGCATTACCGGTACGAAAGCTCGCTACCAGCGTCAGCTGACGACCGCTATCAAGCGCGCTCGTTTCCGGCTTTCCTGCCGTACACCGACCAGCACTAAACCGGGAAAGGACACGAGATGCAAATCATTCTGCTCGAAAAAGTCGCTAACTTGGGTCAACTGGGTGACGTAGTTAAAGTTAAAAACGGCTACGCCCGTAACTTCCTGATCCCGCAAGGCAAAGCCAAGCGTGCCAACGAAGCCAACCTGAAGGAATTCGAAGCTCGCCGCGCCGAGCTGGAAGCCCATCAGGCGCAAATCCGGCTGACGCGCAAGCCCGTGCCGCTAAACTGGTTGACGCGGTTGTTACCGTTGCCCAGAAGGCTGGTGTGGATGGCCGTCTGTTCGGTTCCGTTACCAACGTCGACATCGCTGAAGCTGTTACCGCTTCTGGCGTTGAAATCAAGCGTTTCGAAGTTCGTCTGCCGGACGGCCCGTTGAAGGCCATCGGTGAATACGACATCGAAATCGCTCTGCACCACGACGTGGTTGCTCCGATCAAGATCGTTGTAACGCCGGAAGCCTGATTCCAGTTTCTGGAATGGCCCCGCAAAAAAGCCCGCTCATGTAGCGGGCTTTTTTTATTTGGACTTCGGCCAACTTCTGTTGGCATCGCCGCACAGGTGCGCAGATTTAGTCCTGACGGGCAATGATGCTGCCTTGCAGCGTGGCGGCCTGCTGTTCGGCAATCGCCAGCAGGCGGTCGATATTGGGATGTTTGCCCGGAAACTGGCGCGCATCGGCGGTGTGTTCGGCATACAGGGCCAGCCCTTCCGGGCGGCGGCCGGATTGATGGCGCCGTGACGTTGCAGCAACGCATGGTAAACCCGCACCGAACCGGCCGTACCGGCTGATTTTCCAGCCTAAGCATACGCGCTGGCCGTTGCTGTCCAGTAGTTCGATGGCGGCAATCGCATCAACGGTGGGCAGGGTGTTCAGGTTGTCCTGAAAAGAGCGTGGTGGCGTCATGATCAATTCCTTGGGACAAGGCAGTCGGCCTTGCCGGGTTTCGTGAGTACAATAGTCGGCATGAAGACAAGCCGTACGGATGATATGACGATTTCTCGCAAACGGTTAATGCTAATTGTGTTGGGTGCCTTGCTCGGGCTGGCTACTCTCGCCCGGCTGGGCGTCCGACTGCTATTGGGGCCGAGCCTGCCCGCCTATCGGGTAACGGTCAAACCGCTGGTGCAGACGGTGGTGGCGACCGGGCGGTTGTCCAGTGTCACGGCGGCCAGTCTGGGGGCGACGGTGACGGCGCGGGTGGTCGCCACGCCGGTGGAAGAGGGCAGTGCCGTACGCAAGGGCGCGGTGCTGCTGCGGCTGGAGTCGGATGAAGCCGTGGCGCTGCGGGCGCAGGCACAGGCTGCCGTGGCACAGGCCGAGGCAACGTTGGCCGAAGCCCAGCGTCATTACCAGCGTCAGCATGGCCTGTTTACACAGGGTTTCATCAGTCAGGCGGCCATGGATAGCGAAGCCAAGGCGCTGCAGCTGGCGCAAGCCCAACTGGATGCGGCCAGCCAGCAGCGTACCGCTACCGATGTACGGCTGTCCCAGCTGACCGTGCGGGCACCGGCCGATGGCGTGCTGGTCAAGCGTAACGTGGAAGCCGGTGCTCTGGTCACCGCAGGTAGTGCGGCGCTGACTTTTGCCCCGGCTGGCCAGACCGAGGTGTTGCTGGATATGGATGAGCGCTATCTGGCCCGGCTGGCGCTGGGGCGAGCCGCGCGTGGCGGCGGATGCCTACCCGCAGGCTCCGTTTGAGGCCAAGGTGGTGCGCATTGCGCCGCTGGTGAACCGCGAACGCGGCACGGTGGAAGTGCGATTGCAACCGGCCGGGGCGTTGCCCGCCGGTTTGCGCCAGGACATGACGGTATCGGCGGAAATCATCGCCGCGCGCAAGAACGCTGCCATGGTGCTGCCCGCCTCGGCGGTACACGACAGTGCGTTGCTCACGCCGTGGGTGTGGGCGGTGCAGTCGGGCCGGGTGGTCAAACGCACGTTGCGGCTGGGCTTGGTGACGGATGGCTGGGCCGAAGTGTTGCAGGGTTTGCAGCCGGGTGAGCGGGTGCTGACTGGCGATGCGCTGGTGACGGCAGGCGAGCGGGTGCGTGTGACGGAGGCCGACTGATGCCGTTTGAATGGGCGGTGGCGCTGCGGTTGTTACGCGAGGGGCGTTTCCAGACCGTGCTGATCCTGGCCGGGGTGACCATCGGCGTTGCCGTGGTAGTGTATATCACCGCCATCGTCAACGGCCTGCAGAGCAACATCATCGACAAAACCTTGTCGACGCAGGCGCATATCGTGCTCAAGCCGTTGGAGGACGAAAACCGTCGGCTGATCGTGCCGAGTGGCGGCGTGCAGGTGATGGCCGAGGTGGCCAAGCGCACCACGCGTGAGAACACCATCGACAACTGGCAGCATCGGATGGCGCTGGTTAGGCAGATACCCGGCATTACGGCGGCTGCCGCCATGGCCAGCGGGCCGGGCTTTGCCACCAAGGGTGGGGTGCAGGAGTCCATCTCGCTGATGGGGGTGGAACTGGCGGATTACCTGAAAGTGGTGCGGCTGGACAACAAGCTGGTGAAGGGGCAGGTCAAGCTGCCCAATGGCTCGGTGATGATCGGCATGGAGCTGGCGCGCAAGCTGGGGCTCGCGCCGGGAGATCGGCTGCGCGTGGTGTCCGCCACCGGCAGTGCCGACAGCTACACCATCAGCGCGGTACTGGATTTTGGCCTGAAAGACCTGAACGCGCGCTGGGTAATGCTGCCGCTGCGCGCGGCGCAATCGCTGCTCGGCTACCAGCTGGATGTGACCGAAATCTACCTGAAAACGGCGGACTTGTTTCAGGCCGACAGGTTGGCCGAAGAAGCCGCCAGCCGTACCGGCCTGATGGCTGACAGCTGGAAAACCACCAATGCCCAGCTGGTAACGGCGTTGCGCAGCCAGAGCGCCTCCTCCAACATGATCAAGGTATTTGTTTCGCTCGCCATTGCGCTGGGGATTGCCTCGGTGCTGGTGGTGTCGGTGGTGCAGCGCCAGCGCGAGATCGGTATCTTGCGGGCGATGGGCACGGCGCGGCGCATCTTGCTGATTTTCCTGATTCAGGGCGGCATTGTCGGCTTGTTTGGTTCGGTGTTCGGCTCTGGTTTGGGGGCGCTGCTGGCATTGGGCTTTACCAAACTGGCGCGCAATACCGATGGCAGCCCGTTGTTTCCGGTGGTGGTGACGCCTTCGCTGTTTGTGGTCACCGCCGTCATCGCGACGCTGGTTGGTGTGTTGGCGGCGCTGGCTCCGGCACGACGGGCCGCCAAGCTGGACCCGGTGGAGGCAATTCGTGGCTGATGTACTGGCATTACGGCAAATCCGCAAATTTTACGGCGGTGGCAAGGCGCCCAAGGTAGAGGTGCTGCATGGCATTGACCTGCAACTGGGTGAGGGCGAGTTTGCCGCGCTGATCGGGCCGTCTGGCTCCGGTAAATCCACCCTGCTCAATATCATGGGGCTACTGGAAACGCCCTCGTCCGGCGACATGGCGATTGCCGGTGAAGCGACCCAAGGGCTGGACGATGCTTAAGCCGCACCGCGCTGCGCAACCGTTACCTTGGTTTCATCTTCCAGTTTCACCATTTGCTGCCGGCATTTAGCGCACTGGAAAACGTGATGATGCCGGTGTTTGCCGGTCGCGGCCGCTTGCTGGCGGAAGACCGCCAGCGGGCGAGGATGCTGCTGGAGCGCGTGGGGTTGGCCGAACATGCCTACAAGAAACCGGTGCAACTGTCCGGTGGCCAGCAACAACGCGTGGCCATTGTGCGCGCGCTGATGGCCCGCCCGCGGCTGGTGCTGGCCGACGAACCCACCGGCAATCTGGATACCCAGACGGCGGCGGAGGCATTTGCCCTGATGCGCGACATCAACCGCGAAGATGGCGTGACCTTTTTGATCGTGACGCATGATCCAAGGTTGGCCGAAACCTGTGACCGTCAGGTGCGGCTGGTGGATGGCCAACTGGTGTCGGAAGGTGCGCCAGCGCCATTCTGAGGCGCGGGCCGGGCAAGGTTGCACCAGCGCTGTGCCGGTGCTGCTGCTATTCATGCACTAAGCGGCAAAACTACCATCCGCGTGCTGGCACGCTGTTTGCTAAATAGATTTTTGTGTTCTGGCGAAAGCTGGTCCGGTGCCTAGTCCCGCATCAGCCTGTTCTGCGCCAGTCTGCAAAGGAGAAAATACTGAGCGGCTCAGCCGCCACTAGAGACGGGTTGGCCGAAGTCTTTCGGCCAACCCGTACTCGCTTCTGGCCTTAGGGTTGTTCGCCCACCAGATATTTCTTGCTCATCGCCTTGAAGTGTTCGCTACCCGCCGCGCGTAGCAGTTCGAACAACACCATTTCCCGATTGACCAGTACCGCCCCGGCGTCGCGCATGCGCTGCAATCCCAGTTCGATGGCAGCTTACTGGCGGCTGGAGACAGCGTCCGTCACCACAAATACCTGTTTGCCGCTGGCCAAGAGCTGCAACACGGTTTGCAGTACGCAGACGTGGGTTTCCATGCCGCAGACGATAACCTGTGGCCGGGCCAGCAGGCTGGCGGGCAGACAGCTGCCATCCACGCAGGAAAAATGCAGTTTTTCACCGATGCAGGCATCCGGGGCGGCGGCCAGCAGGGCGGGCAGCGTGTGGCCCAGCCCGCGCGGGTATTGCTCGGAGAACACCACCGGTAGCCCGTTGTCGACGGCAACGCCCAGCAACCATTGCAATCGCGCCACCAGCCCGGTCGCATCGACCACGGCGGGTAGCAGTTTTTCCTGAATATCCACCACCAGCAGGGTGGCTTGTTCCTTGTCCATCAGCATCACGCTTGTATCCTTTATGGTTGTGCTGACACAGGGTAATCCCTTGATGGGAGGCGGGGGAACTTGTGGCACTATCGTGCGGTTTCCACTTACGCTTGTGGCGCCGACGCTAGGCTGGCGCCCGCTAAGGGTGCCTGCAAAACCTGCGGTTGCCAATGCGCCCGTAGCCTTGCCGGTATCCGCCAGACTACCGGCTACCGCCGTCTCGCAAGCCGCGGCGAGTGCCGGGGGAGAGACTCATGCTGCAAGGCGCCTATCACGATTTTTACCAGCGCATTGTCGAGGTTGTCGACAAGACGCGCATCTATACCGACCCGCTATCCACGCTGACCTACGGCACCGATGCGTCCTGTTACCGGCTTACGCCCAAGGTGGTGATCCGCAGCCAGAGCGAACAGGAAGTGCAAGCCATTCTGGCCGCCGCTGCCGACCTGAACCTGCCGGTAACCTTCCGGGCGGCCGGGACTTCGCTGTGCGGGCAGGCCGTGACCGATTCCATTCTGGTGGTTGCCAGCCACGGCTGGAAAAAACTGGAAATCCTGGATAACGGTGCGGCTATCCGTCTGCAACCGGGGGTGATCGGCGGCGCCGCCAACAGCGCCCTGGCTCCGCTGGGGCGCAAGATCGGCCCGGATCCGGCCACCATCAACTCCGCCATGATCGGCGGGATGGTCAACAACAACTCCAGCGGAATGTGCTGCGGCACGGCGCAGAATACCTACAACACGCTCAAAAGCCTGCGCCTGGTATTGGCCGATGGCACGGTGCTGGATACCGCCGATGCGCAGAGCGTAGCCGCCTTCCGCCGCAGCCATGCCGACCTGCTGCAAAGGTTGGCCGAACTGGCCGCCCGCATCCGCACAGACAGCGAGCTGGAAGCGCGCATCCGGCGCAAATACAAGATGAAAAACACCACCGGCTACAGCCTGAATGCGCTGGTGGACTTTACCGATCCGGTCGACATGCTGGCGCATCTGATCGTGGGCAGCGAAGGTACGCTGGCGTTTCTGTCGGAAGTGGTGTTCAACACCGTGGTGGAGCAGCCGTATAAGGCATCGGCACTGGTGTTGTACCCCACCATCAAGGAAGCCTGCGACGCGATTGCCATTCTGGCGCAGCACAAGGATGTGGTGGCCGCGGCCGAATTGCTGGACCGCGCCAGCCTGCGCTCGGTGGAAAACAAGGTTTGCGTGCCCGCTTCGCTGAAGACCTTGCCGGAAGAAGCCGCCGCCATCCTGATGGAAGCGCGTGCCGGTTCGGCCGAGCAGCTGACCGCGCACATTGCCGCCATCAACGATTACATCGCCGCCATCCCGTCGCTGGAAGGCGTCACCTTTACCGACGTGCCAGAATTCACCCGCTTGTGGAATATCCGCAAAGGCATGTTGCCCAGCGTCGGTGCCATGCGCGCGGCGGAAACCACGGTGATTACCGAAGATGTGGTGTTCCCGATCGAGCACCTCGCGGCACGTTACGCCTGCAGGCGATGTTCCGCGAATACGGCTATCACGATGCCATCATCTTTGGCCACGCGCTGGAAGGTAACCTGCACTTCGTGTTCAGCCAGAACTTCTCCGATCCGGCAGAAATCAAGCGCTACGAAGCGTTCATCGCCGCGGTCTGCCAACTGGTGGCGGTGGAATACGAAGGCGCCATCAAGGCCGAACACGGCACCGGTCGCAACATGGCGCCGTTTGTGGAAATGGAATGGGGCCCGGCCGCTTACCGCATCATGCAGGAGATCAAGACGATCTTCGATCCGTCCGGCATCCTTAACCCGGACGTGATCATCACCCGCGACAAGCTGTTGCATATTCGCGATCTCAAGCCGATTCCTGCCGCCGATCCGATCATCGACAAATGTATCGAATGCGGTTTCTGTGAAGTGATGTGCCCCAGCCGTGCCATCACGCTCACCCCGCGCCAGCGCATCGTGGCGAACCGTGAGATCGCCGCGCTGCGCCAGAGTGGTCAGGAGCATGACAGGTTGGCCGAAATCGTCGAGCGCTATCAGTATCGCCTAGCGACGAAACCTGTACCACTTGCGGCCTGTGCGAAACCGCCTGCCCGGTGGGTATCAATACCGGCAGTCTGACCAGCCAGCTGCGTCAGCAGTCCTTGAGCGATAGCGGCTGGGCCAGTGCCAACTGGTTGGCCGAACACTACGCCACGGCCACGGCCGGTGCCCGCCTCGGTCTGCGCCTGTTGGACAGCCTGCACGGCCTGACCGGAAACGCCGCCACGCGCCGCATTCTGGGTGCCCTGCGGCGGGTCGGTGGTCGCAAGATTCCGCACTGGACACCGTATTTCCCGCGCGCCGCACGCCGGTTGAAATTGCAGGCCGGGTGCGCGGCCAGCACGCGCAAAGTGGTCTACATGCCTTCCTGCCTGACCCGCACGTTTGCCCCGGCCACCGTCCAGCCCGATCAGCGGCCCTTGAACGAAGTGGTGGCTTCCGTATTGGGCAAGGCCGGTTATGAGCTGCTGTATCCGGCGGGTCTGGATAACTTGTGCTGTGGCACACCGTTCCAGTCCAAGGGCGCCGTGGACGCCGCCGCGCAGAAGTTGGCCGAAACCACCGCCGCCTTGTTGCAAGCGAGCGAACAGGGCCGTTGGCCGGTGATTGTCGATAACGGCGTGTGTACCGCCAGCCTGTTGCAAGGCCTGCGCGCCCCGCGGCTGAAAGTGTATGACGTGACCACCTTCGTGCAGACCGTGGCGGCAGAGTATCTGGAATTTGTCCCGCAGGACGAAAACGTGGCGCTGCACGTAGTGTGCTCGATGCGCAAACTGGGCGAGGAAGCCACGCTCAACGCACTGGCACAACGCTGTGCCAAGCAGGTAACCGTGCCCAGCGGCATTACCTGCTGCGGTTTTGCTTAAACGACAAGGGCTTTAGCCACCCGGAACTGAATGCCAGCGCGCTGGATGGCCTGCGCCAGCAGGTGTGTGGTTGCTCCAGTGGTTATTCCAACAGTATCACCTGCGAAATTGGCTTGTCCGAACATGCCGGTGTACCGTACCAAAGCCTGATGTATCTGGTCGATCGCGCCACGCGGCGCAAGGGCTAAATCCGTCAAGGAGACAACACGACAACCGGCTGCGGCCGGTTTTTTCATGCCTGAGTGCGCCGAGCGGGGCAAAAAAATAACGCCGTCACGGTGGACGGCGCTGTCAAGTTACCACTAACTGGAGCATACATCCCGGCTACCACAGGCCAAACCTTGCGGTCATGGCAGCGTAGCCGTTCAGGTAGAGTCGCTGGCACATACATGCGCCAATGAAGCGGGATACATTATCCATGAGCGGGGCGTAAAAAATCGTTCAACCTTCGGACATCGATGTGCCACTTTGCGACATGGCCTTGTCACGCCAGCCGTGCTCAGCGGTGTTCCGCTTTACCAAGAAAAACCGGCCACGCGGGCCGGTTATTTGCAATGCCATGCAGCCTGTGCCGCATTAAACGTCTTGTCCTTCGACAATGCCATCATGGCCGGGCGCGTGCCTTGGCAGAATCAGGTTGAGCGCAATGGCGAGAACCGAGCACAAGCCGACGCCAGCCAGCTCAAAGCCGCCCAGCTTGAGCGTCAAACCACCAATCCCGGCGGTCAGCACCACCGAGATGATCACCAGATTGCGCGGCACCATCAGGTCAACCTTGGCTTCGATCAGCGTTTTCAGACCAATGGAAGCAATGGTGCCAAACAGCAGCACCATGATGCCGCCCATCACCGGCATCGGGATGGATTGCAGCAAGGCATTGAACTTGCCAAAGAATGCCATGCAGATGGCAAACAACGCGGCCCAGGTCATGGTGACCGGGTTGAAGTTACGGGTAATCATCACCGCGCCGGTTACTTCGGCATAGGTCGTCACCGGCGGCCCACCGATCAAACCGGCCGAGGCAAACCCCCAGACCATCGCCGGACAGTGTGCGATGCAGCCCCGGCGTTGTGGTGTAGTCCTTGCCGGTTACACCGCCAATGGCCATGACGCCACCGATGTGTTCAATCGCTGGCGCAATCGCCACCGGCAGCATGAACAGCGCCGCTGCCCAGTTGACTTCCGGATGGTGGAAGACCGGCATGGCAAACCACGGTGCATTGGCCAGCTTGCTGAAGTCCACCACGCCCATCAGGCTGGCGGCGATATAACCGACGGTCACACCGGCCAGAATCGGAATCAGCTTGAACATGCCGCGGGCAAAGATCGACACCACAATGGTGGTCGCCAGCGAAATGGCAGCGAGCAGCATCGAAGTCTCATACGGCATCACCTGATTGCCCCCGGCGCGGCCCATGGCCATGTTGGAGGCAGCGGTTGCCACCGACAGGCCGATGATCATGATGACCGGGCCGATGACCACCGGCGGCAGCAGCTTGTTGACCAGTGCCATGCCGCGCCATTTCACGATGGCGGCAAACACGAAGTACATGAAACCGGCGGCAAACAGGCCAAACATGGTGGCGCCTTGCCCCCGTGTATGCATCGAATAGATGATCGGGCCGATAAAGGCAAAGGACGAACCCAGAAAAATGGGGACCTGACGACCGGTACACAGCTGGAACATCAGCGTGCCGATACCCGCGCCCAACAGGGCCATGGCCGGGTTAAGGCCAGTGAGCAAGGGCACCAGAACCAGTGCGCCAAAGGCGACAAACAGGATCTGGGCACCGGCGATGGCCTGTTTCAGTTGCTGAAACATGAAGAAACCTCGTGGGTTACGATGTGGCAAAAACGTGCCGCCAGCCCAAGCAGGAGAGCGCGGCACGGTGGCTGACTAGTTGGCTCAGACGTTCTTGGTGCCGAAGATCTTGTCGCCGGCATCGCCCAGTCCCGGAATGATATAGCCCTGTTCATTCAGGTGGCTATCCAGTGACGCGGCGTAGATTTGCACATCCGGGTGAGCGGCGTTGACGGCCTTGACGCCTTCCGGTGCGGCGACCATCACCACCGCCTTGATCTGCTTGCAGCCCTTGCGCTTGAGCAGGTCAATGGTGGCAACCATGGAGCCGCCGGTGGCCAGCATCGGGTCGATGATCAGGGCAATGCGCTCGTCCAGACTGTCGACGAACTTGTCGAAGTACGGCTCCGGCTGCAGTGTTTCTTCGTTGCGCGACAGGCCCACCACACTGATCTTGGCGCTTGGCACCAGATCAAGCACGCCGTCCAGCATGCCGATCCCTGCACGCAAGATCGGTACCACCGTCACTTTTTTGCCCTTGATCTGCTGAACTTCGATCTCGCCGCACCAGCCCGGATGGCGGTGGTTTCCAGTTCGAAGTCGCGCGTGGCTTCATAAGCCAGCAGCCGGGCCAGTTCCCGGGTCAACTGGCGGAATTTCATGGTGCTGATGTCGCCTTCGCGCAACAAGCCGAGCTTGTGCTGGACCAGCGGGTGTTTAACGACGGAGATTTGCATAGTGTTCGGGCTTTCAACCTTGATAAAAAGCCGCCATTCAGCTGGGGTAACGGCGGAATCACGACTTTTCGGATAGCGGATAAGCGAAACCGGCAGCGGTGGCGCTGCCGGTTAGTTTCATTTCAAGAGTGTGGCCGGTATTTTAGCCCTTTTCCCAGTCGGAAATCCACGGCATCAGCCCTTCTCCGGGCAATGGCGGCGAGCAAATGTAGCCTTGCACCGCCTGACAGCCCAGTTCGCTCAGTACCGCCAGGTCTGCCGCATCTTCCACCCCCATGGCGATGGTCTGCAGTCCCTGCTCCTGACCATGCTTCAGACTTTCCTGCAGAATGGCACGCAGGTGGCTGTTGCGGGCCGAGCCCTGCACGAAGGCGCGGTCGATCTTGATGGCACTGAAATGCTGGCGATCCAGCTTGTCCAACATGTCGACGCCAATGCCAAATTCGTCCACCGCTACGCCAAAACCCTTGCTGCGCAGCGCCGCCAGTTGCGGGATTGCGGCTTCCCAGTGGGGGCGCAGGGCGTTTTCGGAAAACTCCAGCGTCAGGTCCTGTGGTGTCAGCCCGGCCAGACGGGTTTTCTGTTCCAGATAACTGGTGAGTTGCGGATCGGCCAGCAGGAAGGCCGACAGGTTGATCGACACGTTGAGCGCGTGGTTGTGATCCAGCCAGTCGCGGCAGGCATACAGCGATTTTTCCAGAATCAGTTCGGTCAGCTCACGGATCATGCCGCGTTCTTCCATGACCGGCACGAAGGCGATGGGTGAGAGTACGCCCAGCGCCGGGTGACGCCAGCGGGCCAGTGCCTCGGCCCCGATGACCTTGCGGCTGGAGATGTCGACGATGGGCTGAAAGTAGGGCACCAACTGGTCGTTGACCAGTGCCTTCCAGATTTCGTCAATCGGCATGGCGCCACCGCCACTACGGGCCCGCAGTGTGGATTCTGGTGCAAATAATGGAGCGTGTCGGAAGATCATCATCGTTATGTAAGCGGGGTATCCATGTTTACATTGTATGCCTACTTGGTGCGCTAGGGTTATTCATATGTAATTTTTTGCGCAACACGATGAAAAAAGGGCTTGCTGCCATCTGCCGTCAGGCAAAACGGTAGCAGCCTTGGCATGGCCGGAATACGTGGTTTACAGGCCCTTGAGCAGTTCCTGCAGTTCGCCCGACTGGTACATTTCGTACAGGATGTCCGAGCCGCCGATGAATTCGCCTTGCACGTACAGTTGCGGAATGGTCGGCCAGTTGGCGTATTCCTTGATGCCCTGACGGATATCCGGGTCTTGCAGGACGTCGACGGTTACCAGATTGTTAACGCCACAGGCCTTGAGGATCTGCACGGCGCGCGAGGAAAAACCACATTGCGGGAACTGCGGGGTGCCCTTCATGAAGAGTACGACCGGGCTGCTGGTAACGGTTTGCTTGATGCGTTCTTGGGTGTTCATGCGGGCAGTATCCTTGATGGGGAGAAAGCAGCCACGGCCTCTGGCTGACGGGCTTTGCTGATGACTCGTTCTGCTGGCAGGGGATGTGTTGTGCGTTTCCCCCGGCAAATACTTGAGTGTTTAGATAGGTTATTTTACGGATCTGTTGCGGGCGGGTCAATTTCCCCGGAGGGAGTCGACCCGCTCGCTGTCAGGGCGTCAGGCCGGGGTGCGTACCAGAACGGCGGCAAAGAAGCCGTCGGTATTGTGCAGGTTGGGCTTCAGTTCCAGATAATCGCCGGTACTCAGGGCGATTTTCTGTTCGGCCAACACCTGATCGACCGGAACACGCTGGAAGTCCGGGTGTTCGGCGAGGAAGGCTTCGACGATCTGCTGGTTTTCCTGCGGCAGCAAGCTGCAGGTGGCATAGACCAGACGGCCGCCATTTTTTACCAGCCGCGAGGCTGAGGCCAGAATTGCCGCCTGCTTGACGTTAAGTTCTGCCACGCTCTCCGGGCTTTGGCGCATTTTCAGGTCCGGGTTGCGGCGCAAGGTGCCAAGACCGGAGCACGGTGCATCCACCAGTACGCGGTCGGCCTTGCCTGCCAGCCGTTTGACCTTGGTGTCGTTTTCATGTGCCAGCAACTGCGGGTGCACATTGGACAGGCCGGAGCGCGCCAGACGCGGTTTGAAGTTGGCCGGGCGTTTTTCCGAAACATCAAACGCATACAGGCGGCCGCTGGAAGCCATCTGGGCGCCGAGCAGCAGGGTTTTGCCACCGGCGCTCAAGACAGAAGTCAACCACCATTTCGCCACGGCGCGCGCCCAGCAGCAGGCCGAGCAACTGGCTGCCTTCGTCCTGAACTTCGATAACGCCGGACTGGAACAGTTCGTGACGATTCAGCGCCGGTTTGCCCTTCAGGCGGATGCCGATGGGCGAGTACGGTGTGGCTTGCGCGTCGAAGCCATCCATGCGCAAACGATCCAGCGCTTCGTCGCGTTTCATCTTGAGCGTGTTGACGCGCAGGTCGAGCGGGGCGCTTTCAATCATGCCGCGGCCAAGTGCGATGATGGCGGCCGGGTCGGTTTCGGCCAACCTTTCGATCACCCAGGCTGGCAGCTCGGCCTGCACGGCCAGATTGTCCGGCAGGGTGCGGCCTTTCAGTTCGCCGATCCGAGGTTTTTTCTTCTTCTTTCAGGCTGCTGCCAAATTCCTTGATATTGAGACCACGCACGCGTGCCAGCGTGGCTAGGGCCAAGCGGCGCGCCGTGGCTTTTTGCGGCGCAATCAGCGCGCACAGCTGACCATAGCGGCGCAGGCAGGCGAAGGCGGTTTCCGCGATGATGTGGCGGTCGTTGGCTCCCAGCTTGTCATGGGCGCGGAAATAGGCCGACAGCACCGCATCGGCCGGGTTGTCGAAGCGGGTCATTTTGGTGAGCACGGCTTCGATGTGATTCAGTTGGCTAGGGTTAATGCTCATTTTTGGTCCGTATACCGGGTTGCGGCGGGAGTTTCCACGCTTGCTGGCCGTTGACGTTGATCATCACGGCGCGCAGCTCCACACGTTTTTTCGGGTCCACCCGCAGGATGCGTACGGGCAGGTTGGCAAAGTCCGGTGCCAGCCAGAATTCGGTGAGATCGTCCTGCGCTTTGGCGCGGAACACGATCACACGTATCTTGCCGGAACCGGTGTCGTAATCGGTCTCCCCGCTGGCTGCCATCGGGTATTCGTAGACTTTCTTACCTGTGGTGATCTGAATCGGCGCGGCGCCCAGATTGCCGCCCTTGAGCCCCAACTGGAACGCCAGACTGAACACGTCCTGCGCGCCCGGTTTGAGCGGTTCTTCCTTGTCGCCCTGATCCCCGTAATGTAACACGCCAGCGTCGTGGTCGAAGTGCGCCGATTCTTTGGCAACATTGCCCTTGTAGGCTTGCAGCTCATCCGGTTGCAGCCCGGCCTTGCCGATCTGCCCGTGTGAGTCGTAGCGCAGGTTGGGGCCGACGATAGGTGAGAAATTGACTTCCAGCCGGTAGCCGCCGTTGGCTCGTTGCCAGCTCATGTCGCCGCGACCCGCCAACATGGAGTTGTAGAAGGTCTGGTAGTGCAGCTTGGCTTCGCGCGGGAAGCGCCCCAGCTTGCTGGCCGGATGAATGTAGCCATTGCCAGCCGTTTTGTCGGCAGGCGTGTTATCCGTCTCGGTTGGCTCCGCCGGGTTATCCGTTGGCGCTGGTGTCGTTTTGGCAACGGCAACCGGTTCGCTGGCGGCCGGTTTGCCGACCGGGTTGTTTGCTCCCTCGGCCGCCAGCTTCAGCGGCGCGGAGGCGTCCTGTTTGCGCTTGGCTGGCCGTGCCTTTTTCTTGTGCGGCGTGTGCCGGGCCGTGCTGGCAGCTTTTACTGGCAGCGTTTTCAACTGGGTAGTGGCGCCGTTGGCCGCTACTGCGGGTGGCGGTTCGTCCAGCGCCAGTGCTTGCAGCTTGACGTCGATCTTGCGTAGCGCCGGGTCTGGCGGCAGGTCGATGCTGGCTTCCGGTAGCAGGCCGGAGCCAATCACGCCCAGATGCAGCAACAGCGACAGGGCGATGGCGACCAGCAACAGGCGCGACGCAGGTTTCATGGCTTAGTTGGGTTGCGGCGACATGAGCGTGGCTGGCGCGTTGTCATGGCTCAGCACCTTGCCGTCAATCAGCCGCAGTTGCCCGGCGGCAAAGCGGCGTACCGCATCGGGGTAAAGCTGGTGTTCCAGCTTGAGGATGCGGGCGGCGAGGCTGTCGGCGTTGTCGTCGGCCAGAATGTTGACCACGCCTTGCGACACGATCGGGCCGTGGTCCAGCTCTGCCGTGACGAAATGCACGGTGCAACCGGCAATCTTGCAGCCCATCTCCAGTGCCCGCTGGTGGGTGTGCAGGCCGGGGAAGGCGGGCAGCAGCGACGGGTGGATATTGAGCAGACGGCCTTCGTAGTGGCGGGTGAATTCCGGCGTGAGGATACGCATGAAGCTTTCCAGTACCAGCAAGTCCGGCTGGAAACTGTCGATGGTTTCGGCCAACTTGGCGTCAAACGCTTCGCGGCTACTGAACTGCTTGTGGTCGATCACTGCCGTGCTGATGCCGCGCTGTGCCGCCCGAGAAAGTGGCGGCATCCGGCCGGTTGGACAGCACCGCCGCAATGCGGACACCGGGGATGTCGGCCTCGACAATGGCTTGCATGTTGGAGCCACGGCCGGAAATGAGTATGACGATGTTTTTCATGAGACGGCAAAATCCGCAAGACAAAGACAAACGCCGCCAGCGATAGCGGCGTAATGGAGCGATACAACTGATCAGGCCACTTGGGTTTGATGCTCGTCGCCGTTGCGCTGACGGATTTCACCGATGCGGTAGACGGTTTCGCCTTCGGCAGCCAGCAGTTCACGGGCGGCGTCGGCGTGTTCCGGTGCCACAATCACGACCATGCCAATGCCGCAGTTGAAGGTGCGGTACATTTCCTGTGCGTCCACATTGCCTTCGCTTTGCAGCCACTGGAACAGCTTGGGCAAGGCCCAGCTGCTGGCATCGATTTGCGCCACGGTGTTGGCTAAGCAGTACGCGCGGGGTGTTTTCGGTGATGCCGCCGCCGGTGATGTGCGCCATGCCTTTGACCGGCAGGGTTTGCATCAGCTTGAGCAGCGGTTTCACGTAAATGCGGGTCGGTGCGATGATGGCTTCGCGCAGCGTCTTGCCCGCTTCGAACTCGGCGTCCAGTTGCGGCTGGGCGCGTTCGATGATCTTGCGAACCAAGCTGTAGCCGTTGGAATGCACGCCGTTGGAACCCGTGCCCAGTACCACGTCACCCGGCTGGATGTCGCGGCCGGTAATGACCTTGGATTTTTCCACCACGCCGACGGCAAAGCGTGTCATATTCACCCACCGGGTACATGCCCGGCATTTCGGCGGTTTCGCCGCCGATCAGCGCACAGCCAGCCTGTTCGCAACCGGCCGCAATGCCTTTGATGACGTCGGTGGCTTGCGGCACGTTGAGCTTGCCGCAGGCGAAGTAATCCGAGAAGAACAGCGGTTCCGCACCCTGCACCAGGATGTCGTTCACGCTCATGGCCACCAGATCGATGCCGACGGTGTCATGCTTGTTCCAGTCGAAGGCGAGCTTCAGCTTGGTGCCCACGCCGTCGGTGCCGGAAACCAGTACCGGCTCTTGGTACTTTTTGGAAATTTCCACCAGTGCGCCGAAACCGCCGAGGCCGCCGAGCACTTCCGGACGCATTGTGCGTTTGGCAAACGGCTTGATGTTTTCGACGAGCGCGTCGCCTGCGTCGATATCGACGCCTAACATCACGATAACTGAGGGACGTGGTGTTCAAGGTGGACTCGCTTTCTGCTAACTTGAGTATCTTTGCGTCAAGCTTTCGCCTGAGCGAAAACACTGTATTTTAACTGAAAATTTCTGCCTCTGCTGCCGTTGCTGCGCTCTGGTGCTAAGCTGTGGCCGCAAAAACCACGGTTTTTGTCGTCACTGTGGCGCCCGCGAGCGGGTGAACGGCTTTCGCTGCGGGAGGCAATCAGCGTAAAATCGCGCGATAACTTTGCCTTATTAATTGATTCTTTCGGCCAACCCGCCACGATACCGCTCAATCTTGGACCAGCTCGTACTCGATCTCACGCCCGCGCCGCTTCCTGCCTTTGACAACTTTGTTGCCGAACGCAATCGCGAAGTGATTACCGCCCTGACCGCTCCGGAAGCCGAACGCTTCATCTACCTGTGGGGAGAATCGGGCAGCGGTAAGACCCATCTGCTACAGGCCTGGATTGCCCACGCCGAACGACTGGGCCGCGCCGCGATCTATCTGGATGCCCAGCACGAGAGCCTGCCGGATTTTGCCCGCGAAGCCAGCTTCATCGCTGTCGACCACGTTGACGATCTGGCGCCCGATGACCAGATCATGCTGTTTTCGTTTTACAACTCGTTGAAAGAAGGCGGCGATGGCCGCCTGCTGATGGCCGGGCGTCAGCCGCCGATGGCGTTGTCGGTGCGTGACGATTTGCGCACGCGGCTGGGCTGGGGGCTGGTGTTTGAGGTGAAGGCGTTGTCGGATGACGACAAACTGGCGGCCTTGCGCACCCATGCCGCCACGCGCCAGCTGTCCATTCCCGACGATGTGTTCCGCTATCTGCTTACCCACTGGCGGCGCGACCTGACCAGCCTGATCGCCATGATCGACATGCTGGACCGCTATTCGCTGGCGCTGCGCTTACCGATTACCGTGCCGCTGGTAAAAAACGTTTTGCAAACCGCTACCCACGAATCCTGAAGGTCCGTTATGAATCTTGCGTTGTTTGATCTGGATAACACTCTGCTGGCTGGCGATTCCGATTTCGAATGGCCGCGCTTCATGATCAAGCGCGGCATGGTCGATCAGGAAGTGTATGACCGCCGGAACAATCATTTTTACGAGCAGTACAAGGCTTGGCACGCTGGACATCAACGAATATCTGGAATTTGTGCTGGAGCCACTCACCCGTTACAGCCGTGCGGAACTGGATGTGCTGCACGCCCAGTACATGGAAGAACACATCAAGCCGATCATCCTGCCCAAGGGGCGCGAGCTGCTGGCCGCGCATCAGGCAGCGGGCGACGAGGTGCTGATCATTACCGCAACCAACCGTTTCATTACCGGGCCGATTGCACGCGAACTGGGGGTGGACACCCTGATCGCCGTCGAGGTGGAAGAAGACGGCGATGGCCAGTTCACCGGCAAGCCGACCGGGGTGCCCAGCTATCAGGACGGCAAGATCACCCGCCTCAACATGTGGTTGGCCGAACGCGGCAAAACGCTGGCGTCTTACGAGCAGAGCTTTTTTTACAGCGACTCGCGCAATGACCTGCCGCTGCTGTCCATCGTTAGCCACCCGGTGGCGGTGGACCCGGACGAAACCCTGCGCGCGCATGCCGAGGCGCACGGCTGGCCGGTGATCAGCTTGCGCGACTGAGCGTTATTGCCACACCCACCGACAGGCCGTTGCTTAAGCCTGTCATTGCCGGGAGGCATTTTTGCAGAGCGGTGCGTTGCTGTTGTGCAAAACAGCCTTCCTGAGGATTCATCATGGACAAACTGGAAGCGTTTTTGACCCGTGCCGAGGCTCTGTTGGCACGCCCGGAACCGTTGCTGCCGCCATACACAGCGAGCCGGACTGGACCGCGCTGGCGTTTCGCTGGCGCCGTCAGGGCATGGCTTAGGCTGGCTGGAGGCGGTGACCACGCCGCATACCATGGCGCTGGACAACCTCACCCACATCGACCGCCAACTGGCGCAACTGGTGCGCAACACCCGCCAGTTCGTCAAGGGCAAACCGGCCAACAACGTGCTGCTGACCGGCGCCCGCGGTACTGGTAAATCTTCGCTGATCAAGGCTTTGCTGCCGGAGTTTGCCGACAAGGGCCTGCGCCTGATCGAGGTGGAAAAAGAGCACTTGTCCGATCTGCCGCAGATCGTCGAGCTGATTGCCGCCCGGCGCGAGCGCTTCATTCTGTTTTGCGATGATCTGTCGTTTGAAGACGGCGACGATGGCTACAAGGCGCTGAAGACGGCGCTGGACGGCGGGCTGGCACGGCGCACGGACAACCTGCTGGTGTATGCCACCTCCAACCGCCGCCATCTGCTGCCGGAAAAAATGAGCGATAACCGCGAAAGCTGGCTGCAGGATGGCGAAATTCATCCGGGCGAAGCGGTAGAAGAACGCGTGTCGCTGTCCGACCGTTTTGGCCTGTGGCTGTCGTTTTATCCGTTCGATCAGGATGCCTATCTGGCGGCGGTGGATAAATGGCTGGCGCATTTCAACCTCACGCTGGATGCGGTGGCTGAGCGCGCGGCGCTGCAATGGAGCCAGACCCGCGCCAGCCGCTCCGGCCGCGTGGCGTGGCAGTTTGCCTGCGACTGGGCCGGGCGTAGCGCCAAGGAACGCAAGGCCGATTAAGCGCCCGGCGTGGCGTTCGGCCAACCGGGCTCCTTCCCATTCATCAAGGCAATCGTATGGCTCGTCACTGGCAAGTTGCAGTATTGATGGCGTTTCCGGCGCTGGTGTGGATTGGCATGGATGTGTCATTGGGCAACCATGCAGCACTGGCGTTACTGCTACCCAATTACCTGTTTCTGTCCGCTCCGCACTGGTTTTATCTGGGCGTGGCCGCGTTGCAACGCCAACCGTCCGGCCTGACTCGTCTGGCGTTGCTGGCCTTGAACCTGTCGTTGTTGGGCGTGGCGCTGTGGCTGCGGCTGACTTATCTGCCCGCCGAAATCAGCATGGGCTGGACGCTGTATCTGCCGCTGGCGGCCATCGCTTTGCTGCTGGCGCATGTTGCGTATGCCCGTCGTCATCCTGCCGAGGCGCGTCAGGAAGATCCGGGCGATTGAGCTTTGCGCAGGCAACAAGCTGGATAATGTCGTGAACAAGAAAATCATTGAAGTGGTGGCCGGTGTGCTGATGCGCCCGGATGGCAGTTTCATGCTGGGCAGCTAATGGGCAAGCCGTATGCCGGTTACTGGGAGTTTCCCGGCGGCAAGGTGGAGGCGGGAGAAACGCCGTTTGCCGCACTGGTGCGCGAATTTCACGAGGAAATGGCCATTGAAGTGACGCAGGCCACGCCATGGCTGACCAAGACCCATCATTACGAACATGCCTCGGTGCATTTGCGCTTTTATCGCATCTGGGCCCGGCAGGGCGAGCCGCAGCCGCAGGAAGGGCAGCAGTTTGCCCGGCAAATACCGGGGCAGTACAGCGTTGGCCCGATGTTGCTTACCAACGGCCCGATCCTCAAATCGCTGGAATTGCCAGATGTCTATGCCATTACCTGCGCGCATGAAATCGGCGTGGAGCGGCAGTTGCAAAGGTTGGCCGAAAAGGCTTATCCGCTGGTGCAGGTGCGCGAGCCGCAGATGGACCGGCAACAGTTGGCGGCATTTGTGCAGCAGGTGGCGGCTATCGTTCATCCGCGCCAAGGCAAACTGGTGGTGAATGCCGACCCGGCCTGGCTGGCTGGTTGGCCGGTAGACGGGGTGCACCTTGCCAGCCAGCGGCTGGCCGCCCTGAGCGAGCGCCCGGATTTTGCCCGGGTGGGGGCTTCGGTGCATCACGCGGCGGAGCTGCAGCGTGCGGGGGAGCTGGGGCTGGATTACGCGCTGCTTGGCCATGTCTGCCCGACGCCCAGCCATGCCGACAGTACACCGCTGGGATGGGACGGTTTTGAATGCCGTTTGGCGGCGGGTACGCCGTTGCCGGTGTATGCCTTGGGCGGCCTGACGGCGGTGGACTTGCCGCAGGCCCGGGCGCACGGCGCACACGGTGTGGCCTTGATGCGCGGAGCGTGGGCATGACGCGTCAGCAAATGAAGTGGCTGGCGCTGGCGGTGATCTTGCTGGCGTTTGGCATCAGCAAACTGGCGCTGATCAACTGGTATCTGAAACATCGCACCACACCGGCAACACCGGTGGAACTGGCCTGCCATAACCTCGGCGCACCGTGTGCCTTGCCGGATGGCGGCCAACTGGTGTTTGTCACGCCGCCAAGCAATGGCCTAAGCCGTTTGTCATGCGCATCACTGGCGTGGCCGACAAGGAACCCACGGTGGAATTTGCCATGGTGGACATGGACATGGGGTTTAATCGCTATCGTTTCGTTGCCGATGGCGCGGCGTGGCAGGCGCGGGTGACTCTGCCGGTGTGCGTGACCGGCAGCCGACGCTGGCTGGCGACCTTCCATATTGGTGAACACATCTACCGCCTGCCGTTTGTCACTACGGGTTGAGCCGTCTGGTTTGGGCTGGGCATAAAAAAACCGCACGACAGCATCGTGCGGTTTTTTGTTGGCGGCCGATGTGGAATCAGGCCAGCCAGTAACTGGCCAGTACGCTTAAGCAAAAATGGTGCAGCCGACACGGTTGTTGTCGAGGAAAGCCTTGAAACACAGCGCACGGTTGCGGCCACGAATATCCAGATACTGCTTGAGGATGAACGGCACGGAAATCGCCAGACTCAGCCAGTACGGCCAGCCCAGTGCCAGCTGTTGGCCGATCATCGCCATCAGCAGCAGGAACGCGGCATGGCACAGCATGATGCCGGTGATGTCATGTTGGCCGAAGGTGATGGCCGAGGTCTTGATGCCGATTTTCAGGTCATCCGGCTTGTCTGCCATGGCATAGGCAGTATCGTACGCCACCGTCCAGAAGGCGTTGGCGACCAGCATCAGCCAGTGCCACGGCCGGTACCTCACCGGTGAGGGCGGCAAACGCCATGGGGATACCAAATGCGTAAGCCAGCCCGAGATAAGCCTGCGGCACCGGGAAAAAGCGTTTGGTAAACGGATAAGTCGCGGCCGAGAACAGGGCTAGGCAGGCTCATCAGCCGGGTCAGGCCGTTGAGCGGCAAAACCAGCAGGAACGATACCGCTGCTAGCGTGGCCGCCAGCCACAGTGCCTCTTTCTCGCTGACCGCGCCACGGGCAAACGGGCGGTGTTTGGTGCGATCGACATGGGCGTCGAAGTGACGGTCGGCGTAGTCGTTGATGACGCAGCCAGCCGAACGCATCAGTACGGTGCCGATGACAAAAATGGCCACAATCATCGGGTTCGGATGGCTTACCGGCCACCCAGAGCGCCCAGAGCGTGGGCCACAGCAGCAGCAGGATGCCGATGGGCTTGTCGATCCGCATCAGCTGGCTGTAAACGGTAAAGCGGTCTTTCAGATGCGGCATGTTCATGCGAGAAAAGCCTCCAGTGTGGGCAAAAACACTTCGCACACCAAGAGCGGAGCGTTGTTCATCAAAAACCGGCAACGCCGCGCCTACCAGCCACTGGCAGCAGGGTTGGCCGAAAACGCGGCGTGCGCCGCCTGCAACAGCGGATGGCCCGCTGGCAGCGCCAGATACTGCAGTGCATCGCGCTGTAACGCCGCCTAACATTTCGCCAAACAGCGTCAGCCCGAGCGAGCGGCTGCCGCGTGCCAGCACCGGCGACCACTCCGGGCAGTCGATCCGGCTGACACTGCGGGCAAAGATCACCGGGGTGTCGTCCAGCGTCAGCAATACATGGCGGCCATGCAGCCGTGTACCGGCCGGGCAATTCAGTTCTGCTGCCTCATCCGCATAGGCGCTGGCATCACCTTGTTGTACCACTTGCACGGCAAAGCGGTGGCCGGTGGCAATCAGGCGGGCGGTGAGCGAACTGGGTTCGCTCAGGCAGTCAGTCAGTGCGGGGGAAAGGGCAGGCGGCAGGCTCTGCCAGTCAACATGTGCAACCATATCCCGCATTATGCCAAAGCCAGCCCGGGCTTGCCTGCTCTGTTTCGCTGGCGATGGGGGCTGATCGTGCCCCGGTCAAGGGGAAACCCTTGTCAAGATTGCCGGGCGGGCGGTTATCATGGATGACAGGTGAGAACTTCATGACCAAGCGCTGATCGGCTGTGACCATTTTATAAGATAGATACGCTCCATGATTGAAACTTTGCTTTGGCTGGTGGGATACCAGTTGGCTGGCGAGCTGATTAGCCGTGCCTTGTCGTTGCCGTTGCCCGGCCCGGTGCTGGGCATGCTGCTGCTGTTTTTGACGCTGGTGGCGCGCCATACCGTGCCGGACACGCTCAAGACTAACGTGCCGCGCTTTCTCAGCCATTTGTCCTTGCTGTTCATTCCGGCTGGTGGCGCTGTGCTAGCGCACCTGGATTTGCTGCGCGGTTTTGGCTGGTCGCTGGCGCTGGTGTTGGTGGGGGCAACCGTGCTCACGCTGCTGGTGCCGGGCGTGCTGTTGAAGCTGCTGTTGCGTAAACGCTTGCACGGAGGGCACGCATGAATGCTGCCGCCGTGATGGAGGTGGTGCATGGCTCACCGCTGACCGGGATTTTTGTCACCTTGCTGGCTTATAAACTGGCGGTGTTGTTCAACCGGCGTTGCCATGGACATCCGTTGTCCAATCCGGTGCTGATCGGCGTGTTGCTGGTGGTGAGCTGGATGTTGCTGACCGGCACCGATTACCGCGGCTACATGAAAGGCGCGCAATTCATCCAGATGCTGCTGGGGCTTAGCCACGGTGGCGCTGGCGGTGCCGCTATACGGTAATCTGGCGCGCCTCAAGCGCGCCGCCGGGCCGCTGGCGCTCAGTATCGGCGTGGGCGGGCTGGTGGGAATTGTCAGTGCGGTGGGGCTGGGCTGGCTGGCCGGTTTGCCGCATGAAGTGCTGCTGTCGCTGACTACGCGCGCCGTGACTACGCCAATTGCCATGAGCGTGTCGCAAGGTATAGGCGGCGTGCCGGAGTTGTCAGCCATGTTCGTGATCTTGTCCGGCATCTTCGGTGCGGTTATCGTCAAGCCGTTGTTTGGCCTGCTACGCCTGACCGACGACCTGGTGCTGGGGGTGGCCACCGGGGTGTCGGCGCATGGCATCGGTACCGCGCGGGTGTTTCAGTTGTCGGAAATGGCCGGTGCCTTTTCTGGCCGGCCATGGGGCTTAACGGCCTGATAACCGCGGTGCTGGTGCCGTTGTTGGCCAGTTTCATTCATTTGTAAACGGCCAGACACCGGGCGGACATGTCGCGCCGCCACACTGTGATCTTTTGTACGCATATCAACGGAGGGGCAATGGACCTGATTTTGTGGCGTCATGCCGAAGCGGAAGAAGGTTCCGATGATCTGGCCCGGGCGCTGACGCGGCGCGGGCAACAACATGCGCGCCAGATGGCGGCCTGGTTGCGGGTGCGGTTGCCGCATGACTTTACCTTGCTGGCCTCGGAAGCGCGCCGTTCACAGCAAACGGCGGCTTTTCTCAGCCGTAGCGTGGAGGTGGTGCTTAAGCGCTCAATCCGGATGCCTCGGTCGAGCAGGTGTTGAAGGCGATACACTGGCCCCATGGTGGCAAGCCGGTGGTGCTGGTTGGCCATCAGCCTTATCTGGGCGAGGTGGTGGCGCAGTTGTTGTGTGGCCAGCCACAGCCGTGGAGTGTCAAGAAAGGCGCGATCTGGTGGATCAACTCGCGCAACCGTAACGACAGCGAGCAGGCGCGGCTGAAGGCGATG
This sequence comes from Paludibacterium denitrificans, assembly GCF_009707705.1. GTDB lineage: Bacteria > Pseudomonadota > Gammaproteobacteria > Burkholderiales > Chromobacteriaceae > Paludibacterium_A > Paludibacterium_A denitrificans. The sequence continues at coordinate 2,117,648 of NZ_WLYX01000001.1, forward strand.
ATGACGCCAAGCATGCTGGCCACGCACGACTGAAGTTGGCCGAAAACCTCCACGGGCGAAGGTTCGGCCAACCTGTCAGCCGTGGCGCGTTACTCAGGCGTTGACGGCCAGTTCGGCACGCAGCGCTTTGGCCACGCGCACCATGTTGCCCAGTGCCGCTTCCACTTCAGTCCAGCCGCGGGTTTTCAGCCCGCAATCCGGGTTGACCCACAGCCGCTCAGCCGGAATCACCGCCAGTGCTTTTTCCAGCAGATGGCGGATCTCGCTCTCTTGCGGCAGGCGCGGGCTGTGAATGTCATAAACGCCCGGGCCGATTTCATTCGGGTAATCAAACTCCCCAAACGCGGTCAGCAAATCCATGTCCGAACGTGAGGTTTCGATGGTGATGACATCGGCGTCGAGCGCGGCGATGGCGGGCAGGATGTCGTTGAATTCCGAATAGCACATGTGCGTGTGCAGCTGGGTGGCGTCATCCACCTGATAGGCGGTCAGGCGGAAGGCTTGCCCGGCCCGAGCAAGATATGCAGGCCAGTCGGCCTGTTTCAGCGGCAGCCCTTCGCGGATGGCCGGTTCGTCAATCTGGATCACGCGGATGCCTTAACGTTTTCCAGATCCAGCACTTCCTCGTTCAACGCCAGCGCAATCTGCTTGCACACCTCGGCTCGTGGCAAATCGTTGCGCACAAAGCTCCATTGCAGGATGGTGACCGGGCCGGTGAGCATGCCTTTGACCGGACGCGCTGTCAGGCTCTGCGCGTATACGCTCCAGGGCGACCGTCATCGGCTGCGGTCGGGCCACGTCGCCATAGATGATCGGCGGTTTGACGCAGCGGCTGCCATAGCTTTGCACCCAGCCGTATTCGGTGAAGGCAAAACCGGCCAACTGTTCGCCAAAATATTCCACCATGTCATTGCGTTCGGCTTCGCCATGCACCAGCACATCAATATCCAGCGCTTCCTGACTGCGGATGACCCGGGCAATCTCCTGTTGCATCGCCCGCTCGTAAGCCGCCGCCTCCAGCTCGCCACGCTTGAAGGCAGCGCGGGCGGCGCGAATCTCGGCCGTCTGCGGAAACGAGCCGATGGTGGTGGTGGGCAGCAACGGTAACTTGAGCCGGGCGTGTTGCAGGGCGGCGCGTTGTGCATACGGGCTGTGGCGCTGGTCGGCCCCGGCGGGCAGGGTGGCCAGCCGTTGCTGTACCTCGGGGCGATGAATCAGCGGGCTGCTGCGGCGCTGCTGTTGGGCAAAATCGCTGCCGGTCAGCTCGTTGGCAATGTGGCCGCGGCCATGTTCTAGCCCGCGCTTGAGAATCTTCAGTTCGTTGACTTTCTGCACGGCAAACGCCAGCCGGTCTTGATATCGGTCTCCAGCCGGGTTTCGGCTGCCAGATCAAACGGGCAGTGCAGCAGCGAGCAGCTGGGGGCTATCCACAGCCGCTCGCCCAGTTGCGCCTGGAGCGGCTCCAGCGTATCCAGTGCCACCGTCAGATCGCTGCGCCAGACATTACGCCCGTCCACCATCCCTGCGGACAGCACCTTGTCGTTCGGCCAACCCCGGGCAAACGTCGCCAATTGTTGTGGCGCCCGGACCAGATCCAGATGCAAACCAGCGACCGGCAGCGCTTTCAGCCAGTCGGCATGCTCGGCCACGCTGCCAAAATAAGTGGCCAGCAGCAGTTGGACCGGGCTATCTGCCAGCGCCTGATAGCTGTGCCGCAACTCCTCGCTCCACGCTGGCGGCAGGTCCAGCGCCAGAATCGGCTCGTCGATCTGCACCCATTGCACGCCCTGCGTGGCCAGCGCGGCCAGTATCTGGCGATAACTGGCGAGTAGCGCGGGCAGCAGGCTGAGCCGGTCAAAAGCCGGGCCTTTGTTCTTGCCCAGCCAGAGCAAGGTCAGTGGGCCTACCAGTACCGGTTTGACTGCCACGCCCAGCGCCTGCGCTTCTTTCACTTGCGCCAGCAGCGGCGCAGGGTTGGCCGAAAACACCGTGTCGGCCTGCCATTCCGGCACCAGATAGTGATAGTTGGTATCGAACCATTTGGTCATTTCCAGCGTCAGCTGGCTGGCATTGCCGCGTGCGAGTTCAAAGTATTGCGGCACGCTGAGTGTGGCGGCGTCAAAGCCGAAGCGGCGCGGCACGGCGCCCACCAGAATCTGGCTATCCAGCACATGGTCGTACAGCGAAAAATCGCCCACCGGGGACAGCTCGACACCGGCCGCTTTTTGCAACAGCCAGTGCTTTTGGCGCAGGGCACGGCAACCGTCCAGTAAGGCATCGGCATCAATGGCGTGGTTCCAGTACTGCTCGAGCAGGGTTTTCAGTTCGCGTTTGGCTCCAATGCGCGGGAAACCGGGCAGGTGCAACGTGGTCATGGGAAGGCTCCTTGTCAAAAAGTGAGCGCTAGCATCCCGTAATTTGATGTATGATACAAACTCATTATTTTACGTTAAAGCATGAATAATATTCATGATTCAGAGCCTGCTGGAATTACGTCATCTCAAAACGCTGGTTGCCCTTGCCGAAACCGGCAGCGTGTCCCCGGCGGCACAACGGCTGTTTTTAACCCAGTCGGCGTTGTCGCATCAGCTCAAAGCGCTGGAAGATCATTACGATCTGATGCTGTTCGAGCGCAAAACCCAGCCGCTACGTTTTACCCCGGGAGGTGAGCGGCTCTTGGCGCTGGCGCGCGAGGTGCTGGGCAAGGTGGCGGCGGCGGAGCGCGATCTGGCACGTATCCGTCAGGGCGAGGCGGGCGAATTGCGCGTGGCGGTGGAATGTCACACCTGTTTTGACTGGCTGATGCTCGGCGATGGATGCCTTTCGCCAGCACTGGCTTAAGCGGTGGAGCTGGACATTGTTTCCGGTTTTCAGGCCGATCCGGTCGGGCTGTTGCTGACCAACCGCGCCGATCTGGCCATCGTCTCCGAGGTGGAACCACAGGCAGAGGTCGATTACCAGCCGCTGTTTGCCTATGAGATGGTGGCCATCATGGCACGCGATCACAAGTTGGCCGAAAAGAAACGTCTGAGCGCGCAGGATTTTGCCGGAGAAACCCTGATCAGCTATCCGGTGCCCGACGAGATGCTGGATCTGGTGCGCAAGGTGCTGCGCCCGGTAAGCGTCAATCCGGCTCGCCGCACCAGCGAGCTGACTGTTGCCATCATTCAGCTGGTGGCCAGCCGCCGCGGCCTTGCCGCCTTGCCGTTCTGGGCGGTCAAACCCTATCTGGAGCGCGGTTATGTGGTGGCGCGACCGATTGGCGAGTACGGGTTAAACAGCGAACTGTACGCCGCGCTCAGGCATGACGATGCCTCGCTGGCGTTCATGCAGGATTTTCTCGCCACGGTGCGCGAACGCAGTTTTGCCACGCTGCCGGGCCTGTCGGCGCTGGAGGCCGCGCGCTAGCAGCGCGACAAACAAAACGGCGTCCGGCCAATGGCGGGACGCCGTGATCAACTCACACACGCACTCAGTCGTGCGCCTCGTCGTCGTGCTGTTCCATGCCCAGTTCCTGAATCTTGCGGGTGAGCGTATTGCGTCCCCAACCCAGAATATGTGCCGCCTCAACCTTGCGCCCGCCGGTATGTGCCAGACCGGTACGGATGCAGGTTTCCTCGAAACGCCGGGTCAGATCATCGATGATGCCGATCTCGCCTGCACGCAGGCGGCGCGCGACTTCTTCGGCCAACCCTTTGGTCCAGTCGCCAACATGCAGTGCCGGGGCGGCCGCGCCGACGGGGGCTGGTGCACCGCTGTCATCGCTGCCGGTGCTGACGGCCGGTTCGCGTAGTTCCGCTTAACAAGTCCACCACTTCCACCGTTTGCCCGTGCGCCATTACGGTAATCCATTGGCACAGGTTTTCCAGCTCGCGCACGTTACCGGTGAACGACGCCCCCTGAATCACCTCCATCGCGGCTTCGGTCAGGCGCTTGGGTTCCACCCCAGGCTGGTGGCACTCTTGGCCAGAAAATGGCGCGTTAGTAGCGGAATATCCTCGCGGCGTTCGCGCAGCGGCGGCAGGCGCAGGCGGATGACGTTCAGGCGGTGGAACAAATCCTCGCGGAACGATCCCTGTTTGACCCGGGTTTCCAGATTCTGGTGCGTGGCGGCAATCACGCGCACGTTGGCCTTGATCGGCGTGTGGCCACCCACGCGGTAAAAGTGGCCGTCAGACAGCACACGCAGCAAGCGCGTTTGCAGCTCGGTCGGCATGTCGCCGATTTCGTCCAGAAACAGCGTGCCGCCTTCGGCTTCTTCAAAGCGGCCGCGACGGGTGGATAGCGCGCCGGTAAACGCGCCTTTTTCATGACCAAACAGCTCGGATTCCAGCAAGTCCTTGGGAATGGCGGCCGTGTTGATGGCAATGAACGGCTTGTTGGCCCGCACCGAATGGCGATGCAGCGCTTCCGCCACGCGCTCCTTGCCGGTACCGGATTCACCGGTGATCAGCACTGTGACATTGGACTGCGACAGGCGGCCAATGGCGCGAAACACGTCCTGCATCGCTGGTGCCTGCCCCAGCAGTACTGGCATGGCTTCTTCGCCGATGATGGTTTCGATCTGCGAACTGCTTTCGGCCAACGCCCGCTCGATCAATTGCACGGCCTGGTCGACATCAAACGGCTTGGGCAGGTATTCGAAGGCACCGCCCTGAAACGCTGCCACTGCTGATTCCAGATCGGAGTGGGCGGTCATGACGATGACCGGAATCTGCGGATAATCCACCTTGACCCGCGACAGGAACTTCAGCCCGTCGGTGCCCGGCATGCGGATGTCGCTGATGATGACCTGTGGCGAGCGGTCGTACATCGCGTTCAGTGCATCGTCGGCACTGGCAAAACTTTCAAAAGCGATACCGCTGCGAGTCAGGGCTTTTTCCAGCACCCAGCGTATGGCTTTGTCATCATCGATAATCCAGACTGGCTTCGTCATGGTTTTATCTCCCTCCGTATCTTGTTCTGTCTGAGCGTTCCTGACTCTGCCACTCGTGCTCCCTTGCCAAGATGGCGGGGGCCTGAGCAGAGCGCTGGTGCAAGGTCATGTGCGGGTTATCAGTTTTCATTGCTAAACGGCAACATGACCGTGAAGCAGGTTTGGCCCGGACGGGACTCAAATTCGATGCTGCCACCATGCTGGTGCACAAAAGCCTGCGCCAGCGTCAGCCCCAACCCGGTACCTTCGGCCCGCCCGGTGACCAACGGATAAAAAATGTGGTCCTTGATCTCATCCGGAATCCCGTGGCCGTTATCGATGATTTGCAATTTCAGTGCCAGCGTATGCCTTTTGCGTGAAAGCGTGACCTGACGTGCAACGCGGGTGCGCAAAATGATCTCGCCCTTGCCCTTCATGGCCTGAATGGCATTCTTGACGATATTCAGCACCACCGGATCAGCTGTTCCTTGTCCGCGACCAACAGCGGCAGGCTGGTATCGTAATCGCGCCACATGCTGATGCCGTTGGGGTATTCGGCCAACACGATGCTGCGCACGCGTTCCAGCACTTCATGGATGTTGATTTCACGGCGGATATGGGTGCGGTGCGGGGCCAGCAGGCGATCAACCAGCGATTGCAGGCGCAGCGCCTCTTCCTGAATGACCTCGGTGTATTCCTTCAGCTCCGGCCGGTCGTTCAGCTCATGTTCCAGTAGCTGGGCTGCGCCGCGAATCCCGCCCAGCGGATTCTTGATTTCGTGCGCCAGATTGCGAATCAACTCGCGATTGGCCTGATGCTGCAACAGCAACCGCTCCTCGTTGGCGATTTTCAGCTGTTGATCCAGCGGGCGCAGTTCGATCAAGGCGCGGCGGTTTTCACCATCAACCGGCGTAACCGAAAGGGCAATATGCAGTGGGGTAGGGCTGTACGGGGTGGCCAGTTCCAGATCGTGTTCAATGTAGCTGGCATCATGCAAGAGCGCCGTGGCCAGCGCCTGATGCAATGCCGGGCTTTCCTTGAACAGCACAAACAGGTTGTGCCGCAACACTTCCTTGCGGCCCAGCGCCAGCAGGTTTTCACACGCAGGGTTGACGAACTCCAGCGTGCCATCAGCCTGGGCAATCAGTACCGGGGTGTCGAGCAGTTCTAGCCCGGCATAGTTGGGTGTAGTCATGAGACTCCGGAATCGGTAAAGCTATCTCTTGATGGATAGCAATAAGCACGCCAAGGCATGCTCCCCTAACGTGCGCTTTTCCGGAGTTATTTTGCACCAATATAGTGCTTACTGGCGATTCTGCCCCAGTTCGCGGCGTAATGCCTGAATGTTCTTTTCCCGGTCGGTGACAGCATCCTTCAGCTTCTGTACCCGGTCGAGGTATTTCTGATAGTTGTGGGTTTCATCACCATTGCGGGTCGCCCGGCCATCGGCCAGTGCTTTCCCGGCATCGGCGAGCGCCTGTTCCTCGTTGCTCAGCTCCTGCTCCAGAATCTTGCGGCGTCCGCCATCCCGCTGGCGCTGGGTACCCGCATCCACATTCGGGTAACCCGCCGGGCTGCCGTTAGCCGACGAGGCACTATTGGCGTGAGTCTTGTTGTGATGCGGAACGGGTGTTTGCGACGAATAGGTCGAAATCGGTTCCAGCCGGATCGGTTTGCCGCCCTTGATCGGAATGTTGCTGAAAGTCACATTGCCGTTCTGGTCGACGTATTTGTAAACCGCTGCTTGGGCTAGACCGCAGCTCATCAGCAGGCAGAGGGCAAGTCTCTTCATGGTGGTAGTGATACCTAAAAATCAACAGTGACTATGGGACTATGATAGGGAAAACTGACGATCAAGTCACACGCGGCTGGTCCAGCTCGCCATTTTGCCCTGACTCGCTGTGCGCATGGCAAAAAAAACGGCAGCCGAAGCTGCCGTAATAGGGTCGAAAAGCAGATTACAGGCTGTAGTACATCGCAAATTCCACCGGGTGGGTGGTCATGCGAGTCAGGTTTACTTCCTGCATTTTCAGTTCGATGTAAGCGTCGATCCATTCGTTGGAGAAAACACCGCCACGGGTCAGGAACTCGCGGTCAGCATTCAGCGCTTCCAGTGCTTCGTCCAGCGATGCACAAACGGTCGGGATCAGCTTGTCTTCTTCCGGCGGCAGATCGTACAGGTTCTTGTCTGCAGCATCGCCCGGGTGGATCTTGTTCTGGATACCATCCAGACCAGCCATCAGCAAGGCAGAGAAGGCCGGTACGGGTTAGCCAGCGGATCCGGGAAGCGAGCTTCGATACGACGGCCTTTCGGGTTGGCCACGTGCGGGATACGGATGGAAGCAGAACGGTTTTTGGCGGAGTAAGCCAGTTTTACCGGAGCTTCGAAGTGCGGAACCAGACGCTTGTAAGAGTTGGTGCCCGGGTTGGTGATGGCGTTCAGTGCCTTGGCGTGCTTGATGATACCGCCGATGTAGTACAGGGCAGTTTCAGACAAGTTTAGCATAGCCGTCACCGGCAAACAGGTTCTTGCCGTCTTTCCAGATCGACTGGTGTACGTGCATGCCCGAACCGTTGTCGCCAACGATCGGTTTCGGCATGAAGGTAGCAGTCTTGCCGTAGCTGTGAGCAACGTTCTGCACCACGTATTTCAGAACCGGGTCCAGTCAGCGCGCTGGGTCAGGGTGCTGAACTTGGTACCGATTTCCATTTGGCCAGCGGTAGCCACTTCGTGGTGATGAACTTCTACCGGTACGCCCAGTTCTTCCAGAATCAGAACCATGGCAGAACGCAGGTCTTGGCCGGAATCAACCGGCGGTACCGGGAAGTAACCGCCCTTGATGCCCGGACGGTGGCCGCTGTTGCCGCCTTCAAATTCTTCGGCAGAAGCCCAAGCGCCTTCTTCGGCCTTGATCTTCACGAAGCAACCGGACATGTCGGTGCCCCAAGTGATGCTGTCAAAGACAAAGAATTCCGGTTCCGGACCAAAGTAGGCGGTATCGCCCGTGCCGGAAGCCTTCAGGTAAGCTTCAGCGCGCTTGGCGATGGAGCGCGGATCGCGGTCATAACCCTTGCCATCGGCCGGGTCGATCACGTCGCAGCTCATGAATACGGTCGGCTCGTCAAAGAACGGGTCGATGCGGGCAGTTTCCGGGTCAGCCATCAGCAGCATGTCGGAAGCCTGAATGCCTTTCCAGCCTAAGCAATGGAAGAACCATCAAAAGCGTGGCCGTGTTCGAACCAGGATTCCGCATCTTCGGTCAGTACATGCGCCGGGATGGATACGTGCTGCTCTTTACCGCGAGTATCGGTAAAGCGCAGATCAACGAATTTCACATCGTTTTCTTCGATGAGTTTGACTACGTCTGCAACCGCCATTGTGTTCTCCTAAGGGCAACGTGCATCAATTGCTTGAATAAGGTGGTACGCCAGTTTGAAGCATGAAGCGTGCCAGTGCAAAATAGACTTTGATCTATTGTGTCACAAGCCAAAATGAGGCGCTAGCCATGTTTGGTGTTCCATTTTTGTGCGTTGGTCTTTCTTGTGGCACCAAATTGGTGCCTTTAGATAAATTGCACTACCGCTCCGCTTTTTCCGATAATGAAAAGACGATTGGCGGATAGGTAGCAGGAGTGTGGAATGGGGAAGATCAACGAATTATTGGCAAAGGCCAAGCAGCGCGCGCAGCAGCTTGGGTTGCCGTATTCCGGGGCGTTGACGCCGCCGGAGGCCAATGAAATCTGGCAGTCTCTGGATAATGCCGTCATGGTGGATGTGCGTAGCGCCGCCGAGTGGCAGTTTGTCGGCACGGTTCCCGGCGCGCTCTGCATCGAATTCAAGAGCTATCCGGGGATGGTGCCTAACCCGCATTTCAAGGAACAACTGCAAAAGCAGGTGGATAAAGAAGCCGTACTGATGTTCCTGTGCCGCTCCGGTGCCCGGTCTGATGATGCGGCCCGCCCGGCGGCAGAGGCAGGGTATTCGTCCGTGTATAACGTGCTGGAAGGGTTTGAAGGCGACAAGGATGCCCAGTCGCACCGGGGTACCGTTTGTGGCTGGAAAGCGCACGGCTTGCCGTGGGAACAAGGTTGAGCGTTGTTTTTCCGGATTGAAGCTGATGGCGTGCAGGTAACGCAGTGAGCGGATTTGCTGATTTTATTATCAAGTGTCATGACATCAAGCGGTTGATGTTTGCGGCATTACACGGCAAAGTGTTGCATCAGCAGAACACTAGGCCATTCTCCGGCCGCGACAACACAGGAAATAGCAGGAAAGCTGAATCATGACCGACCGTTACGCCGTTATCGGAAATCCCATTTCCCATAGCCAGTCACCTTTTATCCATGCCGAATTTGCCCGTGCCAGCGGCGAAACTATCGTTTACGAAAAATTGTTTGCGGAGTTGGGCAAGTTTGACGAAGTGGCTTCTGGTTTTTTCGCAGCCGGTGGCAAAGGGCTAAATGTCACCTTGCCGTTCAAAGGCGATGCTTTCCGTATGGCCGATGAAGTGACCGAGCGTGCCCGTGCGGCCGAAGCGGTCAATACCCTCACGGCGATCGATGGCAAGTTGTATGGCGACAATACCGATGGTGTCGGTCTGGTGCGCGATATCGTGGAAAATCTGGATGTGCCGATCAAGGGGCAGCGTGTCCTGATTCTGGGAGCGGGCGGTGCCGTACGCGGCGTGCTGGAACCTATCCTGCAGGAACAGTAAGCCTCGCTGACCATTGCCAATCGTACCCTGATCAAGGCCGAAGCCTTGGCCGAGCATTTTGCGCCATGGGGCAAGATCGAGGCGGTTGGTTATGAACAATTGGCTGGTCGCAGCTTTGATCTGATCATCAACGGCACCTCCAGCAGTCTGCACAATGAACTGCCGCCGCTGCCTGCTTAAGCGTATTTACCGCACAAGCGCTGGCCTATGACATGGTCTATAGCAAGGGGCTGACGCCATTCCTGCGCCGTGGTCAGGCGGAAAGTCTTGAGCATGCTGGCCGATGGCTTGGGCATGCTGGTGGAACAAGCGGCAGAATCCTACCGAATCTGGCGTGGCATTCAGCCGGACACGCGCAAAGTGACCAATATGCTGCGTGAAGTGCTGGCCTGATTACCCATGCGACTGGTTCTCAAGATTTTGGCGGCCCGGTGGCCGCTTTTCTACTCTATAACCTGTGGATTTTTGGTCATATCGTCTATTGGCGTAACCACGATCCGGAGGCAAGTGCGTTCATGAATGAGCGGCTGGCCAAGTTGCAGGAGGACGATCCGCAGGCTGAATTACGTCAGCAGTGGGTGCCCTACGGCAAGATTTCGGCCAACCTCAAGCGTGCGCTGGTGGCGGCAGAAGATGCCAAATTTGTCGATCACGAAGGGTTCGACTGGAACGGCATGGAAGCCGCATTCGAGAAGAATCTGAAGAAAGGCAAGATCGTGGCTGGTGGCTCCACCATCAGTCAGCAATTGGCAAAAAACCTGTTCCTCTCCGGGCAGCGTACCCCTTGGCGCAAGATGGAAGAGGCGATCATTACCGTGATGCTGGAAGGCGTGCTGGACAAACGCCGCATTTTTGAAATCTACCTGAATGTGATCGAGTGGGGTAACGGTGTCTTTGGCGCCGAGGCCGCCGCGCGTCATTATTTCCATACCAGTGCGGCGCGTCTGTCTGCCGCGCAGGCCGCCAAGTTGGCCGCCATGGTGCCCAATCCGCGGTTTTATGATTTGCACCGTAATGCGCCGGGTTTGGGTAAAAAGACCCGCATTATCCTGCGGCGCATGAATTACGCCGATTATCCGTAACTTCCGGCACGGCAGGCAGGCCGCTTCTGGCTGGAAGCGGGCCTGCGGCCCGTGCTACAATCTCGCCTCTCTTTGGTTCCTGCCGCGTTCAAGGCGCGGTGAACATATGGACTTACCCAGTTATCTCGTAACAAAACTACGTTACAACACTCTCGAATAATTCCCCGCCGTTAAACCGTGGTGCATGTGCTCCCGCTGGAACGGCGGAAGGAGGCTGCATGACGGTTGTCGAAAAGAAACAACCCACAGATCGTCTGCAAGAAAATCTCACCCAGGTGCAACGCTTGATCGAGCGCCACCGGGTGGTAGAGGATCTTGTGCATCGCCGGGACATGCCCGGCATGAGCTGGTCGAAGGGATTGTCCACAAGCAGAATCTGGCTGAGCTCAAGCTCAAGCTGGAACAGCTGCATCCGGCGGATATCGCCTACATTCTGGAATCGCTGCCGCTCGAAGACCGCTTGCTGGTCTGGGACATGGTCAAATCGGAAAACGACGGGGAAATCCTGTTGGAAGTGTCCGATGCGGTACGGGAAACCCTGATCGAGTCGATGGACCAGCAGGAGCTGGTGGCCGCGGCCGAGCAGCTGGACGCTGACGAGTTGGCCGATCTGGCCGCCGACTTGCCGCGCCAGGTGGTGTACGAGGTCATGGGCAATCTGGACGAGCAAGGTCGCGCCCAGTTGCAGTCTGCCTTGTCATATGAAGATGACAAGGTCGGTGGCCTGATGGATTTTGATCTGGTCAAGATCCGTGCCGATGTGTCGTGTGAAGTGGTGCTGCGCTATCTGCGTCGCTTTGACGAATTGCCACCGCAAACCGACAAGATTTTCGTGATTGATGATGCCGGTCGGCTAAAAGGGGTGCTACTGATCCGCAAACTGCTGGTATCCGATCCGGAGGCCATGGTGGAAGACATCATGGCCGTGGAAGTGGTCAGCTTTCATCCGGATGAGGAAGCCGCCGATGCCGCTCTGGCGTTCGAGCGCTATGACCCGGTGACCGCGCCGGTGGTGGATGACAACGGACTGCTGGTTGGTCGCCTCACGGTAGATGAGATGGTCGATGTGATTCGCGAAGAATCCGATACCGAAGTCCTCAATCTGGCCGGTTTGAAGGAAGAGGAAGACCTGTTCGCTCCCGTTATCAACTCGGTAAAAAACCGCTGGGCCGGCTGGCCGTCAATCTGTGTACCGCATTTGTGGCCTCGCGGGTGATCGGCTTGTTTGAAGGTTCCATTTCCAAAATTGTGGCGCTGGCCGCGCTGATGCCGATTGTCGCCGGTATTGGTGGTAACTCCGGCAACCAGACCATCACCATGATCGTGCGTGCGCTGGCCATGGGGCAGATGCAGGTGTCGCAAACCGGCGCCTGTGGCGCAAGGAGTTGGGCGTTAGTGTGGTCAATGGACTGGTGTGGGGTAGTGTGATCGGCGTGGTGGCTTCCTGGTTGTATGGCAGCCTGTCCCTCGGCCTTGTCATGCTTTCTGCCATGACACTGAATCTCATGTTGGCCGCCACCATGGGCGTACTGATTCCGACCATGATGCAGAAAGTGGGTAAGGACCCGGCGCTCGGCTCCAGTGTGTTGATTACAGCCTGCACTGATTCGGGTGGCTTTTTCATCTTCCTTGGCCTCGCCACCATCTTCTTGTTGTAACGGACATGCTTACGCTTGCTGAAGCGCTGCGGCGCTATGCCTTGCCCCGGCTGGAAAGTCGTCTGCTGCTGTTGCATGTGTTGCCGGATTTGAGCCATGCCGCCATTGTGGCGCATCCGGAGCGCGAGCTGACGGCGCCGCAGCAGGCCAATTTTGATGCGTTGGCGCAGCGGCGTCTGCAGGGCGAGCCGCTCGCTTATCTGCTGGGCGAACGCGAGTTCTATGGTCGTCTGTTTGCGGTGAGCCCGGCAGTCTTGATCCCACGACCGGAAACCGAACATCTGGTCGAAGCGGCGATGAACAAGGTTGGCCGAAAGCTTCCAGAGTCGTGGACCGGGTACCGGCAGTGGAGCCATCGCTGTGACGTTGGCGCTGGAAATGCCGTTATGGCAGGTGGAGGCGGTGGATCTGTCTTCCGAGGCCCTGCACATGGCGCAGCAAAATGCGCAACGACTGGGCGCTGCGGTGACATTCCATAGTGGCAGCTGGTATCAGGCACTGCCATCACAACAACGATATGATCTGGTAATTTCCAATCCGCCTTACATTGCCAGCAACGACCATCATCTGTCCGAAGGCGATGTGCGTTTCGAACCCTCCATGGCGCTGACCGATGGCCGAGATGGTCTTGATTGTCTGCGTGTGATCGCCATGCTGCGCACCGGAGTATTTGCTGCCGGGAGGCTGGTTGATGGTGGAGCATGGCTACGATCAGGGGGCTGCAGTGCGGCAGCTGTTTGCCGATGCTGGCTTGGCCGAGGTGCAGACCTTGCCCGATCTGGCTGGGCATGAGCGTGTCACGTTGGGTTGCCGTCTGGCATCCTGATGCGGCGTATAACGCTGAAACAAGGTGCGATCTCCAGTCTGCTTCTGCTGCTGTTCTGCCTGCTCCTGTTCCCGGATAGCAATCGCACGCTGTTTCTGTTTTTGCATCATCAATTGCATCGGTTTCCTGATGCGTTCTGGCGCTCGGTCAGTGTGCTGGGCAATTGGCAAACCGTGCTGGCTTTGCTGTTGGCGCTATCCTGGTATCGGCCGCAGCGGTTGCTAAGCGCTGCTGCTGGGCAGCGGTCTGGCGACCGGGCTTACCATGTTGCTCAAGACCGGGTTAGCGGTTCCGCGGCCATCATGGGTGTTGCCTACCGGTGCGGTGCAGCTGCTGGATGTCGTCCCAGCGAGTGGTGCATTTCCCTCTGGCCATGCTGTTGCGGCGGCCGTTTTGGCAACGGCATTGGCTACCATCATCCAGCCCGGTGCCGGCAAAAAGCCATGCCGCTGTTGGTGGTGGCGGTGATGCTGTCGCGCCCGGCTATCGGCGTGCACTGGCCGAGCGATGTGTTGGCCGGGGCGTTATTGGGTTGGCTGGTGATGCGGTTTAGCTGTCGTTATCTCTGGCCGCAAGGTTGGCCGAAAACCGTTACAACCTGCGTACAGGGAGGCTTGTTGTTGTTGCTGTGGTGGCTATACGGCCGTCAAGCGGTGAGGCATGACGCAGATTGGCTGCTTATTGGGATTGAAGGCAGTGTCGCGGTGTGGGGCGTGGTGCGGTTGCTGTGGCAACAGAACCGGAAGCAAGGCTCCCGGTTCTAGATCATGCCTGCTTAGTGGTGATGACCATGCTCGCCATGGGCGTGGCCGTGGGTCACTTCATCCTGCGAGGCGGCACGTACTTCCACCACCTTGGCCGCAAAGCGGATGCTCTGGCCTTACTAGCGGATGGTTGGCATCAACGACGGCTTTGCCATCGGCAATGTCCGTCACGCGGAACACCAGAACTTCGCCGGATTCCGGATCATCGGCTTCAAACATCATGCCCACTTCCACGTCAGCCGGGAACACGTCCAGCGGCTCAACGCGGATCAGTTCTTCTTCCGGGTCGCCAAAGGCATCGTCGGAGGACATCTTGACGTCGATGGCATCGCCAACGTTCTTGCCCTGCAACGCTTCTTCAACCAGCGGGAAGATGCCATCATATCCGCCATGCAAATAGCTGATAGGCTCTTCGGTTTTGTCGATGAGATTGTTGTCCGCGTCGAACATCTCGTAGTGGAGAGTGACGACGGTGTCTTTGGCGATTTGCATGAAAAATATCCGAAAGGAAAAGTAAAAAAGCTTGACCGGGTGCAAGGCGCAGCCTGACCCGCAAGAGATAACCTGCGCGAATTGTCGTCGCGCGTGTGCGTATTGTAAACCATTGCAGGGCGAAGCTGCCCGTGAAACTGCCATGAAACCGTTGACTTTGCTGGGCGGACTGACGCCTGAAGAATTCCTCCAAGACTACTGGCACAAAAAGCCATTGCTCATTCGCGGCGCCCTGACCGATGTCGGGCCGCATGTCGACTTTGCCTGGTTGAGCAAGCTGGCGATGGAGGAAGATGTTGAATCGCGCCTGATCGAATACCGGCAGGGGCACTGGCATCTGGAGCGTGGTCCGTTCCGCGCGTCGCGCTTCCGCCGCTTGCCCGCATCGGACTGGACCATCCTGGTGCAGAACGTCAATCACCACCTGCCGCATATCGACGATATTCTGTGGCGCTTCAATTTCATGCCGTACGCGCGGCTGGATGACTTGATGATCAGCTATGCCCCGCCGGGAGGGACGGTTGGTCCACACTTTGATTCTTATGATGTCTTTTTGCTACAGGTGGGCGGCAAAAAACGTTGGCAGATCTCGTCGCAGCAAGATGATGCCTTCATTGAAGGCGAGCCGATCAAGGTCTTGCAGGACTTTCAGGTGGAGCAGGAATTCATTCTGGAGCACGGTGACATGCTCTATTTGCCGCCCCGGTATGCGCATTATGGCGTAGCGCTGGAGCCGGGCATGACCTACTCCATCGGTTTTCGCGCGCCGACGGCACAAGAACTGGCTACGCAGTTCATGGTGTATCTGCAGGATCGAGTCTGTCTGGGTGGCATTTATGCTGACCCAGACCTCAAGGTTACCGACCAGTAAGCGCTCATTGGTCCTGAAATGGTCGAGCAGGTAAGCCAGATACTGGCGCGCGTGCAATGGGATCAGCATACCGTCAGTGATTTTCTCGGCCACTATCTGACCGAGCCCAAGGCGCATGTATTTTATGATGCCCCGGATGACGCTCTGGACGAAGAAGAGTTTGCCGCGCAGGCGCAGCAACAAGGCGTGGTGTTGGATCGCAAGAGCCAGATTCTTTTTGACGACAGTAATGTTTATTGCAACGGTGAACGCTTGGATGTGGAAACGGTTGACAAGGCGTGCTGGCATCAATTTGCTAATTGGCGTAAGATCAATGGTAACGTCATAGAGCAATCGATGATGCCCTTGTTGTATGAAGGCTACTTGGCTGGTTACTGGCACTGGCGGCAGTGTAGCAATATTGCCATATCAGATGTTGGACTTTACGGTAGACCATCGCGCAAAAAATGTGTAATGCAGCACTGTCGGCCCTTTGGGCTAAATGTTGCGTAGCAACAAAAGTTGTACGAGTTGTTACTTTTTTGGGTTGCGGTCTACTACACAGCCATTTTATTCGTGATACAATTTGTGCACTGAAAGATTTTCAGTCGCCCAGACTTGTAAGGTGCAGGCCCGGGAGATAGATTGACGTCTTGTTTAACTTATTTTCTTTAAAGGTCAAGAAAAAATGAAACAGTCGCTCCTCGTTGCTGCCCTGCTGGCTGTAGCCCTGTCTGCTTGCGGTAAAAAAGAAGCTCCGGCTGAAGCTTCTGCTCCGGCTGTTGAAGCTTCCGCTCCGGCTGCTGCCGCTTCTGCTCCGGCTGCTGAAGCCTCTGCTCCGGCTGCTGCTTCCGCTCCGGCTGCTTCCGCTGCTCAGTAATTAGCACGCGTATCGACGAAAAACCGGCTTCGGCCGGTTTTTATTTTCTGGTAATGCAATTTATTGTTTTACTGGATGTAAAAAAAGCCCGCATTTGCGGGCTTTTTTTTGTCAGCAGTTAACGGTTTATTGCAGTTCTACCTGTAGCTTGCCCAGTGCTGTTTTGGCAAAACCACCGGTCAGGTCTTTACCTTGCTTGTCCCGGATGGATAGCAGGGTAGAGCCATTGCCGTTTTCTTTCAGTACGATGCGATAATCGTCGCTACTTTCTTGCTGGGCTGGTTTCTCGCTACCCTTCCAGAACGCCAGACTAGACCAGAAGCCACCGCTGCTTTCCGGTTTGTTCGTATCCAGTTCGGATTTGGCTGGCTTGACGTAGTAGGTGCCTTGCGAGCGGTCACGGTCATTAACCACCAAACCAACGCGATCCAGAGCCAAACCGACACGGCGCCAAGTGCGATCAAAACTATCGTTGATCACCAGTTTGCCGTCGACGATCGGGTCTTGTGGTTTTTCCGGTGCGACCAGGGTTTTCTTGACAGCTTCCTTGGCTTTTTCTTCGGTCAGGCCCAGACGAACCATGAAGCGGCCCAGTAGTTCAGCTTCCAGACCCGGGTCTGTCGGGCGCGGTTGCCATTTGGTCTGCGATTTCCCTTCATCCACATACACTTCGTACATGCCGCGATGAGAGAAGTAGACTTCCGTGCCATTCGCCGTCTTTTCCAGACGGATACGGAACTTGTCGCGTTCAGCCGTCGACATTACGCTGCCCAAGCCAACGGTATCCATGAATTTGCGGATCATGTCGTTCGGCAACTTGGCGCGGTTTTCAGCCCAGTCTGTTTCCATGATGCCAAGATCCGGCTCTTCAGTTTTGATAATGAAACCGTTGTCTTGCCAGAAGGCTTTGAGTACCGGCCAGAGTTCAACCGGTTTTTTGCCGCTGACCAGTAGCCAGCGTTGAGTGCCAGCACGTTCCATTTGAACATTGTCGACGGCGTTGACGGCAACCGTCTCTGTCGCGCTCGGGGCGCGTTTGACCGGTTGTGCCGTATCATTCAGTGCGCTGGCGGAAACGTTGTTGCCGGGGATGGCGTACTTGTTACGGATTTGCGGTGCCGTCAGGTCTGGCGGAACTTCCAGTGTGTTGGCAATTTTTGGGGTGTCGGATTTGTAATCCAGCTTTTTTTCCAGCGGCTCTTGAGTGCTGCAACCGGCCAGAATGCCGGTTGCCAGCAGAATCGCGACAGGCGCGGTCCGTTTCATGCGTACTCCCAATCAGTTCAAGGGAAGGTTAGATGACTTCGGCCTGCTGCATGGCAGTTTCGACCAGCAGGCGCGAGCCTTCGGTCAAGGCCACCGAGGGGCAAGCGGATGCCACCGGGGATCAGTCCCGTGCGTTGAAGTGCCCATTTGGATGGCGCCGGGTTGGGTTCCACAAACAGCAATTTGTGCAGACCCTGCAATTTATCATTGATTTCGCGAGCTTTGGCGATATTGCCACTGAATGCAGCCTTGCACAGCTCGCTCATCAGTTTCGGTGCCACGTTGGTGGTAACGGAGATGACACCGTGACCACCGCACAGCATGAAGGCCATGCCGGTGGCGTCGTCGCCGGAGTAGAGGGCGAAGTTTTTGGGTGCGCGGCGGATCAGGTCGCAGGCACGACCAATGTCACCGGTGGCATCTTTCAGACCAACGATGTTGGGAATCTCGGCCAGACGAAGCGCGGTGTTGTTGTTCATGTCGGCAACGGTACGTCCCGGCACATTATAAAGAATGAGCGGAATGTCGACGGCTTCGGCAATGGCGCGGAAGTGCTGGTACATGCCTTCCTGGCTCGGCTTGTTGTAGTAGGGGACGACCGACAGGGTCATGTCCGCCCCGGCTTCTTTGGCGTGGCGTGACAGTTCGATGGCTTCTGCGGTGGAGTTGGCGCCAGTGCCAGCAATGACTTTAACGCGCTTGGCTACCTGCTGAACTACGGACTTGACGACCGCGATATGTTCTTCTACGCCCAGCGTGGCGGATTCGCCTGTTGTGCCGACGGCAACAATGCCGTCCGTTCCGTTTTGAATGTGGAATTCAACAAGGCGCTGGAGGGATTCAAAGTCTACCCGACCGTCGTCAAACATGGGGGTGACCAGGGCAACCAAGCTACCGGTAAGCATAGTTCAGCCTATTTTATGAATGAAGTGTAAAGGCTTCCGATTGTAGCGGAATTCGGCGCAGCGGCAAAAGGGATAACAGGTATCGGGGTGTAACATCGGGAGCGGGGTAATTTGTGATAGAATCCTACGTTTTTCCGATACTTACGGCTATTTGGCTTAAGGATCCAGCGTGATTACCACTAATAACATTACCATGCAGTTTGGCGCGAAACCGTTGTTCGAGAAGGTTTCGGTCAAATTTGGTGAAGGAAACCGTTATGGCCTGATTGGTGCCAACGGTTCCGGCAAATCGACTTTCATGAAGATTCTGGGCGGCGATCTGGAGCCCACCGGTGGTGAAGTGGCCATCGAAACCGGGCTGCGTCTGGGTAAGCTGCGTCAGGACCAGTTTGCCTATGAAGATCAGCGCGTTCTTGATGTCGTGATGATGGGGCATACCGAGATGTGGGCCGCGATGTCCGAGCGTGATGCCATTTACGCCAATCTCGAAGCTACCGAAGAAGATTACATGCACGCCGCCGAGCTGGAGGCGAAGTTTGCGGAATTTGGCGGTTATACCGCCGAGGCGCGTGCTTAGAGCTGTTGATGGGCGTGGGGATTCCGCAAGAGCAACACAATGGCCCGATGAGTGAAGTGGCCCCGGGTTGGAAGTTGCGCGTGCTGTTGGCGCAGGCGTTGTTCTCCGATCCGGATATCCTGCTGCTGGACGAACCGACCAACAACCGGATATCAACACCATTCGCTGGCTGGAACATGTGCTCAACGAGCGCAATTCCACCATGATCATCATTTCTCACGACCGTCACTTCCTGAATTCGGTCTGTACCCATATGGCGGATCTGGACTACAACACCATCCGTATCTATCCGGGTAACTACGATGATTACATGATCGCCTCGACCCAGGCGCGTGAACGTCAATTGTCGTCCAATGCCAAGGCCAAGGAACGTATCCAGGGAACTGCAGGAGTTCGTGGCACGTTTTTCGGCCAACAAGTCCAAGGCACGTCAGGCGACTTCTCGTCTCAAGCAGGTGGACAAGCTCAAGTCCGAAATGGTGGAGGTCAAGCCATCCAGCCGTCAAAGCCCGTTCATCCGTTTTGAGATGGATGACAAGATGAAGTTGCACCGTCAGGCGGTGGAAGTGGCCGGGCTGAGCAAGGCTTATGACGACAAAGTGTTGTTCCGCGGCGTGAACTTCATTCTGGAAGCCGGTGCCCGTCTGGCGGTTATCGGTCCGAACGGTGCCGGTAAATCTTCGCTGGTGAAATTGCTGGCCGGTGCATTCCAGTCGGAGTGGGCGGATGGTGTGGTGGCGGATGCTTCGGCACCATCAAGTGGGCGGAAAAGGCCAAGGTTGGTTACTTTGCCCAAGACCACGAAGCTGAGTTTGACAGTGATCGCACGTTGACCGAATGGATGCGCGACTGG
Organism: Paludibacterium denitrificans; assembly: GCF_009707705.1. Classification (GTDB taxonomy): domain Bacteria; phylum Pseudomonadota; class Gammaproteobacteria; order Burkholderiales; family Chromobacteriaceae; genus Paludibacterium_A; species Paludibacterium_A denitrificans. Next base: position 2,137,430 of record NZ_WLYX01000001.1, read on the forward strand.
GGCCGGGAAGGGGATGACGAGCAGGTTATCCGTGGCACGCTGGGCCGTTTGCTGTTTGGCAGCAATGATGTCGACAAGCCGGTGCGTGTGCTGTCTGGCGGGGAAAAGGGCCGCATGCTGTATGGCAAGCTGATCCTGACCAAACCCAATGTGTTGATCATGGATGAACCGACCAACCACATGGACATGGAGTCGATCGAATCGCTCAACATGGCGCTGGAACAGTTCAAGGGCACATTGATTTTCGTGTCGCATGACCGTCAGTTTGTCAGCTCGCTGGCGACCAATGTGCTGGAGCTGGATGGCAACGGTGGTTACGACTACTACACGGGTAATTACGAAGATTATCTGGCGAGCAAAGGCCGGAATAAGGTCTTTACCGGGCGTCGACAACCATGGCTGGCAGCGTAAGCGCTAAGCGGGTTGTCGCGCTAGTGTCTTGTTTTTACGGCCCTAAGCAAGTTTTAAGCGCTTGCTTGGGGCCTTTTCTTTACCCGTCGCGTGGAGTGCGCTATATTGCAGTGCGCGATTGTTGCACTGCAATATGTGCGCCGCAGCATCAGCGTGTCAGATATCCATATCAAGAACAGGGAACGAATCCCGAAGGTCGATGGCGGAACATTGAACCTGGCAGGCCGCCGGGTTGCCTGCAACCTCATAGTTACTAAGGATAAACCATGCGATTAAAAGGGAAAGTCTCCATCATTACCGGTGCAGCAAGTGGCATCGGCAAGGCAACCGCTCAGAAGTTTGTCAAGGAAGGCGCCATCGTTGCTGTTTGCGACCTTAACCTGGATGCGGTCAATGCCGTTGTGGAAGAGCTGAAGGCAGCAGGTGGCGAAGCCGTAGGTTATGTGGTCAATGTAACCGACAAGGCTCAGATCGCTGATATGGTTGCTGATCTGAAAGCCAAGTTTGGCCGCATTGATGTACTGGTCAACAACGCCGGTATCGTGATGGATGCCCAGCTGATCAAGATGACTGAAGATCAGTTCGACAAAGTGATCGATATCAACCTAAAAGGCGTTTACAACTGTACGCGCGCCGTGGTGGATACCATGGTGGAACAAGGTGCCGGTGTTATCCTGAATGCGTCTTCGGTCGTGGGTGTATACGGTAACTTTGGTCAGACCAACTACGCTGCTACCAAGTTTGGCGTGATCGGTTTTGTTAAGACCTGGGCCAAGGAACTGGGCAAGAAGGGTATTCGTGCCAATGCCGTTTGCCCGGGCTTTGTTGCTACTCCGATTCTGAAAGCCATGCCGGAAAAAGTGATCGAAGCCATGGAGTCCAAGGTTCCGATGCGCCGTCTGGCTCAGCCGGAAGAAATCGCCAACGTCTATGCCTTCCGGCTTCGGACGAAGCGAGCTACATCAATGGTGCTGCCATTGAAGTTACCGGTGGCCTGACGCTGTAATTCACCGTGCAAGCATAAAAAAAGCCCTGCATCGCAGGGCTTTTTTGTTTTCGGACAACCTGCAGAGGTTGGCCGAAAGGCGTTACTCTTCCGCTTCGGCATTGTGTGCCAGCAGGGCAGCATCCACTTGCTTGCGGTGCAGGTGCGGTGCAAAAAGTTCGATGAAAGTATAGGCAAAGCCGCGCAGATAAGCGTCCTTGCGGATACCAATCTTGGTGGTGGAGGCTTCGAACAGGTGGCTGGCATCGATACTGCGCAGCTTGCTGTCGCGTTCCGGTTCAAATGCCATGGTGGCGATGATGCCGATGCCAAGCCCCAGAGTGACGTAGGTCTTGATCACGTCGGTATCGATGGCTGTCAGCACCACGTTGGGTGTCAGACCCGCCTGCTCGAAGGCTTTGTTGATCTTGGAGCGCCCAGCAAAGGCAAAGTCATAGGTAATGATGGGGTAGGCGGTGATGTCGGCCAACGTAAGCGGGCGTTCCAGTGCCAATAACGGATGGCCTTCCGGTACGACTACGCTACGATTCCACTCATAGCAGGGCAGCATGGCCAGTTCCCGATACAGCGAAATGCCTTCGGTGGCGATGGCAAAATCGGCCTCACCCGTGACCACCATTTCGCAAATCTGGGTTGGGCTACCCTGTTTGATGGAGAGCCGCACCTTGGGATAGCGGCGGACAAATTCGGCAATGGTGCCGGGCAGGGCGTAGCGCGCCTGGGTATGGGTGGTGGCGATGGTGAGCGCACCTTCTGCCTCGCGGGCAAACTCGTCGCCGACGCGTTTCAGATTTTGTGCTTCGCGCAAGATCCGCTCGGAGATACGCAGTACTTCCTTGCCTGGCTCGGACACCGAGACCACACGTTTGCCGTTGCGGATGAATACCTGAATACCCAGTTCATCTTCCAGTAGACGAATCTGTTTGGAGATGCCTGGCTGCGAGGTATGCAGCTTTTCCGCAGCTTCCGAGACATTCAGTCCCTGTTTGGCCACTTCGACCAAATAGCGTAGTTGTTGTAATTTCATTGTGCCAGTGCACCCATAAAACCTAGAGCAATTAAATACTAACACAATATTCTTTTAAGTTTATAAGAGGCTTGGGTAGGATGGGCGGCAACCCCAAATTGAGATCATGGAGCGCTCGATGAGCCTGGATGAAAAAATTGCCCGCACGCAAGCCTTGTTGCGGGAAATCGCCGCGCAGCATCCTGATGCCGTGCTGGCCAACAGTTTTGGTGCCGAAGACATGGTCTTGACCGACCTGATTGCCCGTCTGGGCTTGTCGCTGGGCATCTTCAGCCTGGACACCGGGCGCTTGCCGGATGCCACTTACACGCTGATGCAGCAAGTGAAGGAGCGCTATCCGGCACAGCCGGTCACCGTGTATTTCCCGCAGACGGAGGCGACGGAAGCGTATGTCAACCTGCACGGGATTAACGGTTTTTACCAGAGCGTCGAGTTACGCAAGGCATGTTGTCACATCCGCAAGATCGAGCCACTCAAACGCGCCCTGGCGGGCAAGTCGGCCTGGCTGACCGGGCTGCGCCGCGAACAGTCTCCGACGCGGCAGGATCTTGGGGATCGTGAATTTGATGCCGATCACGGCCTGATGAAATTTAACCCGCTGATCGACTGGAGCGAGAAAGACGTCTGGGACTACATCCACCAACATGAAGTGCCCTATAACGCCTTGCACGACCAGCATTATCCGTCCATCGGCTGTGCACCATGTACCCGTGCCATTACCCTTGGCGAAGATGTGCGCGCCGGGCGCTGGTGGTGGGAAAACCCGGAAACCAAAGAATGCGGCCTGCACGTCAAAGCTAGCCCGCTCAAGCGCCCCACTGTTTAAGGTTGGCCGAAACCGCTTTCGGCCAACCTGTTTGAAGGACACCCACCCATGTACCGTTATGATGAAGTCGACGAACGCATCGTCAGAGAGCGCGTCGAGCAATACCGCGATCAGACCCGCCGTTTTCTGGCGGGCGAACTGACCGAAGACGAGTTCCGGCCCTTGCGCCTGATGAATGGCCTGTACGTGCAGCGCCATGCCCCGATGCTGCGCGTCGCCGTGCCGTATGGCCATTTGCGCAGCGTGCAGTTGCGCAAACTGGCGCATATCGCCCGCACCTACGACAAAGGCTACGCCCACTTCACCACCCGCCAGAACGTGCAGTTCAACTGGCTTAAGCGCTGGAAACCGTGCCGGATATCCTGTCGGAACTGGCCGACGTGGAAATGCACGCGATCCAGACCTCCGGCAACTGCGTGCGCAACACCACGACCGATGCTTTCGCCGGTGTGGCGGCGGATGAGCTGATCGACCCACGGCCGTATTGCGAGATCATCCGTCAGTGGAGCACGCTGCATCCGGAATTTGCCTTCCTGCCGCGCAAATTCAAGATCGCCGTGTCCGGTAGTGTGGAAGACCGTGCCGCGACGCTGGTGCACGACGTGGGCTTGCACGTGGTGAAAAACAGCACCGGCGAAGTTGGCTTCCGCGTTTATGTTGGTGGTGGCCTTGGCCGTACGCCGATGGTGGGCGAGGTGGTTCGCGAGTTCCCTGCTCAGCCCGGCATATCCTCAGCTATCTGGATGCCATCCTGCGCGTCTACAACCGCTTTGGTAAGCGCGACAACAAATACAAGGCGCGCATCAAGATCCTGGTTAAAGCCCTGACGGCCGAGGCGTTTGCCGCCAAGGTTGAAGACGAATGGCAGCATCTCAAGGATGGCCCGACCACCTTGCGCGATGTCGACATTGCCCATTACGCCAGCTTCTTTGCCGCTCCGGCGTATCAGGAGCTACCGTCCAACCCGTCAGAATTTCAGCAGCAGTTGGCCGAAGATCGTGCCTTTGCCCGTTGGGTGCAACGCAACACCCATGCTCACCAGCACGCAGGCTACCGCTCCGTGGTGCTGTCGCTGAAGAAAACCGGCGTGCCGCCGGGCGATATCACCGCCGAACAGATGGAAGCGGCCGCAGCTTGGGCCGATCGCTTCGGCTTTGGCGAACTGCGTGTCTCGCATGAACAGAACCTGATCCTGCCCGACGTGCGCGAGCAAGACCTGTACGAGCTGTGGCAGCTGGCCAAGCAACATGGCTTTGCCACCCCCAATATTGGCTTGCTGACCGACATCATCTGCTGCCCGGGCGGTGATTTCTGCTCGCTAGCCAATGCGCGCTCCATCCCGGTAGCCGAGGCCATCCAGCGCAAGTTTGACGATCTGGATTACCTGTTTGATCTGGGGGACATCGACTGCAACTTCTCCGGCTGCATGAACGCCTGCGGCCATCACCATATCGGCAACATCGGCATCCTGGGGTGGATAAGAACGGTGAGGAGTGGTACCAGATCACTCTGGGCGGCAGTCAGGGTAGTCAGGCGACCATCGGCAAGGTGATTGGCCCGTCGTTTGCGCAGGCCGACGTGCCGCTGGCGTTTGAAAAAATCATGTCGGTTTACGTAGAGCAACGCCCGGAAGGCGAGCACTTCATCGAAACGGTACGCCGAATCGGCCTCGACCCCTTCAAGGAGCGTGTCTATGCAAAACATCATTAAAGACGGTCAGTTGGTTGACGATAACTGGCAACTGCTGCGTCCCGATGAAAACGGTGTACTGCTTCGCTGTGGCCGACGAGCAGGATGTCATCGTGCCGCTCGCTTCCTGGCTGGCGGCACGCGAGGCATGGTTGGCACGTGGCGGCCAGACAGCAGTGTGGTTGTCGCCCTCCGATGACCTCACCTTGCTCCGCCCGGACCTGCCATCCTTGCCGCTGATTGCGATCGATTTCCCGTCCTTTACTGACGGACGCGGCTATAGCTTGGCGCGATTGTTGCGTGAACGCTACACTTATGCTTAAACGAACTGAGAGCGCTGGGCGATATCTGGCAGGACTTGGTGCATTACCTGTGGCAAGTAGGCTTTAACGCCTTTGAAATAAAGCATGGCAAGAATCTGCAGGATGCGGTCAAAGGCTATGACACCTTCTCCGAACGCTATCAGGCCACGTGGCGGCAGCCGTTGCCGTTGTTTCGCTAAACGTATCGCAGAAAAATAATGTGTTGTTTTTTTGTTACGGAATGCGCGCCGCACAATGAAAAATGATGTTTTTATACAACATTTTCGTTTAACGTCGGGTGAAGCTGTGTTGACACCGGGTTGCGGCATTCCTATAGTCCCGACTAACTGCATAAACACAGCTTGGCGAGTACCCTGTTGTTTGCAGTAGAATCGTTAAGTGTGGTCTTTGCGCCTTTACGCATTACCAATTCATAGATTAAAGAGGGAATAACATGACTAAACAGCTGAAACTGAGCGCCCTGGTTGCCGCTCTGCTGGTTTCCGCTAGCGCGTTTGCTGCTAAACCGGGTTATACCGCAGACCAATCGACCGATGCCGTTACCCGCAACAACTACGGCGAATGCTGGAAAACCACCTATTTCGACAAAGCCAAAGACGGTTTGGTTGAATGCGGTGATGCAGTAGCGGCCAAACCGGTCGTTGCAGCCAAGCTCTGGTTGCTGTTAAGGAAAAATACACCCTGTCCGCCAAGGTGTTGTTCAACTTCAACAAGTCCACCCTGCGCGCTGATGCCAAGAACGAACTGGACCCGCTGGTTGCCAAGCTGAAGTCCTACAACGGCGAAAACCACCTGAATGGTGTTGAAGTTGACGGCTTCACCGACTTCCCGGGTTCTGAAAAGTACAACCTGGCCCTGTCGCAAAAACGTGCTAACACCGTTAAGGACTACTTCGTCGCTGCTGGCGTACCGTCTGAAAAAGTGACCGCCGTTGGTAAGGGCAAAGCTGAAGCCAAGATGACGGAAGAGTGCAAGGCCAAGTTCCCGAAATACGCCAAGAACAAGAAGCAGAATGCTGCTATCAAGGCTTGCATCGAGCCGGATCGTCGCGTAGAAGTTGTTATCGACGGTGTGAAGGAATCCACCGTTCAGCAATAAGCCTGATGGCTGTTGCAAAAAAAGCCCCACAATGTGGGGCTTTTTTGTTTTTGCATCACCGGGTTAACGGCTGGACGGTGTAGACCCCCGACGGCTACAATCAGAAGTTTTCAGGAAGCAAGACGGCGAATGCAGGTATTTCTTGGAGATCCGCGCGGTTTCGGGCTTTCGGGCTGTGCCCTGACGATTGGCAATTTTGACGGTGTTCATCTGGGACACCAGAAGATGCTTGCCCGCCTGAAACAGGAGGCGCAGGCCCGGGGGCTGCCGACGGCCTTGCTGACTTTTGAGCCGCATCCCCGCGAATTTTTTGGCCGTGCCAATCCTCCCGCCCGCTTGTCGACGTTACGCGACAAATTCTCCTTTCTGCAGCGACTGGGTTTGCTGGATTATGTTTTCGTCTATCGCTTCAATCAGAGTTTTTCCCGCATGCTTAGGCCGGAGATTTTATCCATCAGGTGCTGGTGACGGAGTTGAAGACGCGTTACTTGCTGATTGGCGATGATTTTCAGTTTGGCGCTGATCGTAAGGGGGATTTTGCATTGCTGTCCGCCTGTACCGACTTTGTGACGGAGGCGATGCCGTCCGTGCTGGTCCAAGGTGAGCGGGCGTCCAGTACGCTGGTACGTGAACGACTGGCCTTGGGTGATATGGATTCGGCCGCGACCTTGCTGGGGCGTGTGTACCAGATTTCCGGCAAAGTGGGGCATGGCAAGAAGCTGGGGCGTACCATCGGTTTCCCGACGGCCAATGTGCATTTGCCGCATCTGAAGCCAGCGTTGCAGGGCGTGTTTGTGGTCGAGGCGGATACGCCATACGGCCGGTTGGGCGGCGTGGCCAGCCCGGGACTTAATCCTACCGTGAGTGATACGCCGGATTACAAGCTGGAAGTGCATCTGTTTGATTTCTCCGGCAACCTGTATGGTCAGCGCATTACTGTCCGTTTCCTGAAAAAATTGCGCGATGAAGCGCGTTATGATGATTTTTCCGCACTGGTGGCCCAGATCGAACTGGACGCGGCCAGTGCCAAAACCTATTTGACCAGTTTGCAACGAGAGCAGGCATGAGCATCGACTACCGTAAAACCGTCAATCTGCTGGATACCCCGTTCGCCATGCGAGGGGATCTGGCTAAACGTGAACCGGCGTGGGTCAAGCGCTGGCAGGAAGAAAAACGTTACGAAAAGCTGCGCAAGCTGACAGCCGGACGTCCCAAGTTCATCCTGCATGATGGCCCCCCGTATGCCAACGGCGATATTCACATCGGTCACGCGGTCAACAAGGTGCTCAAGGACATGATTGTCCGCTCCAAGACGCTGGCGGGTTTTGATGCGCCCTACGTGCCGGGCTGGGACTGCCATGGTTTGCCGATTGAATTGATGGTGGAAAAGCTGCACGGCAAGGAGATTCCGGCTGCCAAGTTCCGCGAGCTGTGCCGCGAGTACGCCAAAGAGCAGATCGCCCGCCAGAAGAAGGATTTCATCCGTCTGGGGGTGCTGGGCGACTGGGATAATCCGTACCTGACGATGGACTTCAAAACCGAAGCCGACATCGTGCGTACGCTGGGCAAGATTTACGAAAACGGCTACCTGTTCAAGGGCGAGAAGCCGGTGCACTGGTGTATCGAGTGCGGCTCGGCGCTGGCCGAGGCGGAAGTGGAATATGAAGATCGCACCTCGTCGTGCGATTGATGTGGCGTTCAAGGCGCTGGATGGTGAACGTGTGGCGCAGGCGTTTGGTCTTTCGGCCAACGTGGACGATGCCTATGCGGTGATCTGGACCACCACGCCGTGGACCTTGCTAAACCAACCAGGCCGTGGCCGTGAGCGCCAGCCTGACCTATCAGCTGATCGATACCCCCAAAGGCAAGCTGATTCTGGTCAAAGAGTTGGCCGAAGCCGCGCTGGAACGCTATGGTTTTGCCGGTAGCGCGGTATTGGCGGAAACCACTGGCGCCAAGCTGGAACATCTGCGTCTGCAACATCCGTTCTACGCTCGCGTGGTGCCGGTGATTTGCGGCGATCACGTGACGACCGATGCCGGTACCGGCCTGGTTCATACCGCCCCGGCGCATGGTCTGGAAGATTATCAGGTCGGTTTGCTGTATCAGCTGCCGATCGACAATCCGGTTGCCGATGACGGTCGTTACAAGTCGACCACCGAACTGTTTGCTTAACTTGTCGGTGTGGGACGCTAACCCGAAAGTGATCGAAACGTTGGCCGAACGTGGCGCGCTGGTGCACCAGACCAAGCTGCTGCACAGCTACCCGCATTGCTGGCGTCACAAAACCCCGATTATTTTCCGTGCCACCGCGCAGTGGTTCATCGGCATGGACAAGGTCGGGCATGGCGGGCATACCCTGCGTGCGCGTGCCAATCAGGCCGTGGACTCCACCGAGTTCTTCCCGTCCGGGGGCGTGCACGCCTTGAGGCCATGATCGGCAATCGCCCGGACTGGTGCGTGTCGCGCCAGCGTAACTGGGGTGTGCCGATGACCTTCTTTGTGCACAAGGAAAGTGGCGAACTGCATCCGCGTTCGGCCCAGCTGCTGGAAGAAGTCGCCCTGCGTATCGAGCAGCAGGGGATCGAAGCTTGGTTCAGCCTGGATGCCAAGGAGCTGCTGGGCGACGAAGCCGAACAGTACCGCAAGCTGAGCGATACGCTGGACGTGTGGTTCGACTCTGGTTCCACCCATTTTGCCGTGCTGAAGCAGCGCCCGGAACTGGCATGGCTTAGCTGATTTGTATCTGGAAGGCTCCGACCAGCACCGCGGCTGGTTCCAGAGCTCGATGCTGACCGGTTGCGCCACCATTGGCCGTGCGCCGTATCAGCAGCTGCTAACCCACGGTTTCGTCGTGGATGGCAAGGGCCTGAAGATGTCCAAGTCCAAGGGCAACGTCGTGGCGCCGCAAAAGGTCAACGACAGCCTGGGCGCGGATATTCTGCGGTTGTGGGTGGCTTCCACCGATTACTCCGGCGAACTGGCGATTTCCGATGAAATCCTCAAGCGTGTGACGGAAAGCTATCGCCGCTTGCGCAACACCTTCCGCTTCCTGCTGGCCAACCTGTCGGACTTCGATCCGCTGGAAAACGCCGTACCGTTGGCCAAGCTGCTGGAAGTCGATCAGTACGCCCTGCACATGGCGCGTACCTTGCAGGAAAAAGTGGCAGGTGAACTGTATCCGCGTTATGCCTTCCACTTTGCCGTGCAGGAAATCGTCAATTACTGCTCGGAAGACCTCGGTGCGTTCTATCTGGACGTGTTGAAAGACCGGCTGTACACCACGCAGGCCGACAGCCACGCGCGCCGCAGTGCGCAGACGGCGCTGTACCACATCACCCGCAGCCTGCTGTTGCTGGTTGGCCCGATCCTGTGTTTCACCGCGGACGAAGCCCGGGAAGTGCTGACCAAGAGCGGCGAAGAATCCACGCTCTATCACACCCGGCACGAGTTCCCGAGCCTGCCGGAAGCGGCCGAGCAGCAATTGGTGGCCAAGTGGCAGTCGATTCGCGACTTCCGCGCGCAGGTCAACAAGGAAATCGAGGCGCTGCGCAGTGCCGACAAGCTGGGCTCATCGCTGCAGGCCGAGCTGGACATCGAAGCCAATGGCGATTTGCTGCAACAGCTGCAAAGCTTGGGCGATGATCTGAAGTATGTCCTGATCGTATCGCGGGCGACGGTGAAGGAAGGTCCGGCTACGCGTATCACCGTGACCCCGTCCAGCCATGCCAAGTGTGACCGCTGCTGGCATTACCGTGCCGATGTGGGCAGCCATGCTTACCATGGCGCGGTGTGTGGCCGCTGTGTCGATAATATTGATGGCAAGGGCGAAAGCCGTCTGCACGTTTGAGCCCGTGGGCCGTGCCGCCGTCGTCTGGTGTCAGGCGAGGGCGGCAGCGGCTGTGAGCGCGTGAAAGTATTTTGATGGAATCTGTAATGAGCATGCCGCAAGCCAAAGGTTGGCCGAAATGGCTGGGACTCGCGCTGTTGGTGATTGTGCTGGACCAGCTGTCCAAACTCTATTTCAACGGCCATTACCAGTTTGGAGAAATGCGCGAGGTGATTCCCTGGCGTGTTCAACTTCACCTTGCTCTACAACCCCGGTGCGGCCTTCAGTTTTCTGGCGGATGCCGGTGGCTGGCAAAAGCATCTGTTCAGCCTGCTGGCTTTTGCCGTATCCGGCTGGCTCGGGTTCAATATCATCAAGGGGCGTTTCAGCGGCCTGATGAATCTGGCGGCGGCGTTCATCATGGGCGGTGCGCTGGGTAATGTGATCGACCGCATGGTGTATGGCCATGTGATCGACTTTATCCAGATTCACTACTATGCCAGCTGGTATTACCCGGCGTTCAATCTGGCTGATTCCTTTATCTGCGTGGGTGCCGCGCTGATGGTGATCGATAGCCTGAAAAAGCCGCAACACTGATTCCACCCTGAGCGGGCCGCTGGCGACACTGCCGCGGTCCGCTGTCATTTTGCAAGGACCTCTGATGACCAAGACCATCATGCTGGCCAATCCGCGTGGCTTCTGCGCCGGGGTGGACCGTGCCATCGCGATCGTGGAGCGCGCCTTGTCGCTGTACGGAGCGCCCATCTATGTGCGGCACGAAGTGGTGCACAACCGTTTTGTGGTGGATGACTTGCGCGCCAAAGGTGCCATTTTCATCGAGGACCTGCACGATGTGCCGGTGGGGTCGACACTGATTTACTCGGCCCACGGCGTGCCGTTGTCCGTGCGCGAGCAGGCCGAGCAGATGGGCTTGCGCGTGTTTGATGCGACCTGTCCGCTGGTGACCAAGGTGCATGTCGAGGTCAAGCGCATGCACAAGGCAGGCATGGAGATCATCATGATCGGCCATGAGGGACATCCGGAAGTGGAAGGCACCATGGGCCGGGTGGCTTCCGGTATGTATCTGGTGGAAAGCGTGGAGGACGTTGCCACGCTACAGGTACGCAAACCGGAAGCACTGGCTTATGTCAGCCAGACCACGCTGTCGGTGGACGAAACGCGCGACATCATCGCCGCGCTCAAGGCGCGTTTTCCGTTGATCAATAGCCCGAAGAAAGACGACATCTGCTATGCCACGCAGAACCGGCAGGATGCGGTAAAGGAACTGGCGGCCGATTGCGACCTCATCATCGTGGTGGGCTCGCCCAACAGCTCCAACTCCAATCGCTTGCGCGAAGTGGCCGCCTTGCGTGGCGTGGAGGCCTATATGGTCGACAATGCCAGTTTGTTGCAACCGGAATGGTTTGACGGCAAGCAGCATGTTGGCGTTACCGCGGGCGCCAGCGCACCGGAAGTGCTGGTGTCTGCCGTGGTGAAGCAGATCAAGGCCTATGGCGCGGAGTCGGTCTCCGAACTGGATGGCGTCAAGGAATCCACGGTCTTTGCCCTGCCGCCTGCCTTGCGTTAAGCCGTTGCGGTTGGCCTGAAGGTTGGCCGAAGTCGTTAGCTGCTACAGCCCGCCCTGATGCGGGCTGTTTCTTTTCGGCCAACCCTGACTGGCTTGCGGGTATTGAAAAGTGCGGTTGTGCCCCTATCTGCAAAGCCATTGTTCACCAACTAACGTTGATACTGACCATGAGCGCACAGAAAGAAACCCCGGGCTTTCAGACCGAAGTCAAACAGCTGCTTCACCTGATGATCCACTCCCTGTATTCCAACAAGGAGATCTTCCTGCGTGAACTCATCTCCAACGCCTCCGATGCCGCCGACAAGCTGCGTTTTGAAGGGCTGGCCCATCCGGAACTGTTGGAAGATGATCCGGACCTGAAGATCCGCATCAGCTTTGACAAGGATGCCAAGACCATCACGATCAGCGATAACGGCATCGGCATGAGTCGTGATGAAGTGATCGCCAATATCGGTACCATTGCCAAATCCGGTACCAAAGCCTTCTTCCAGCAGTTGACCGAAGACAAGCAGAAAGATGCCAACCTGATCGGCCAGTTCGGGGTTGGTTTCTACTCCGCCTTCATCGTGGCAGACAAGGTCACGCTCAGTACCCGCCGTCTTAGGCACCGGCCATGAGCAGGGCGTGCGTTGGGAATCGCAGGGCGAAGGCGAGTACACGCTGGAAAGCATCGAAAAAGCCGGGCGTGGTACCGACATCGTGCTGCATCTGAAAGAAGGTCAGGACGAGCTGCTCAACGACTGGACCCTGAAAAACATCGTCCGCAAGTATTCCGACCATATCTCGATCCCGATCGAGATGAAGAAGGGCAACAGCTACGGTGAAAACGGCGAAGTCATCGAAAGTGACGAGCTGGAAGCCGTCAACTCCGCCTCCGCGCTGTGGACGCGCAACAAGAGCGAGATCAGCGAAGAGCAGTATCAGGAATTCTACAAGCACGTGGCGCATGACTTCACCGAGCCGCTGGCCGGAGCCATGCCCGCGTAGAAGGTCGTCAGGAATACACCGAGCTGCTGTACGTGCCGTCGCGCGCGCCGTTTGACATGTGGGACCGCGAGCGCAAGCAAGGCGTGAAACTGTATGTGCGCCGCGTGTTCATCATGGAAGACACCGAAAAGCTGATGCCGCATTACCTGCGTTTTATCCGCGGGGTGATCGACAGCAACGACCTGCCGTTGAATGTCTCGCGTGAAATCCTGCAGGAAAGCAAGGATATCGACGCCATCCGCAACGGTTGCGTGAAGAAAGTGCTCGGCCTGTTGGAAGATCTGGCTGAGAACCAGCCGGAAAAATATCGCACCTTCTGGCAGGAATTTGGTCAGGTCCTGAAAGAGGGCGTGGGCGAGGACGCGGCCAACAAGGAACGCATCGCCAAATTGCTGCGCTTTGCCTCCACCACGCAGGAAGGTGACGAGCCGAGCGTGACCTTGGCTGACTACGTTGCCCGCATGAAGGAAGGCCGGGAGAAAATCTACTACATCACTGCCGATACGCTGGCGGCCGCCAAGAACAGCCCGCATCTGGAAGTATTCAAGAAGAAAGGCGTTGAGGTTCTGTTGCTGACCGACCGTGTCGATGAATGGGTGGTAGGCTCGTTGTTCGAGTTTGACGGCAAGCCGCTGCAATCCGTTGCCAAGGGCGAACTGGATCTGGGCAAGCTGGAAGACGAGGCCGACAAGGAAGCCCAGAAGCAGGCGGAAGAACACGCCAAGCCGGTGGTAGAGAAAGTACAAAAGGCCTTGGGCGACAAGGTCAAGGAAGTACGTGCCACCGCGCGCCTGACCGACAGCCCGGCCTGCCTGGTGGTGGGCGAACACGACATGAGCGCCCATCTGGAACGTCTGCTCAAGGCGGCTGGCCAGTCGGTTCCTGCTGCTGCCAAGCCGATTCTGGAGATCAACCCGGAACACGTGCTAGTACAAAAACTGGCTGAGGAAAGCGACGAAAACCGTGCTTACGATCTGGCGCAAGTGCTGTACGATCAGGCGCTGTTGGCCGAAGGCGGCAAGCTGGATGATCCGGCAACCTTCGTCAAACGCATCAATAAACTGATGCTGGAATTGTCGGCCTGATCCGGCTGGTTTCGGCCAACCCCGGCTGAAACGGCTGTCTGACTACACGCCGCCCTGCTTTGGCAGGGCGGTTTTTTTATGGCGAGGCGTACCGCTGGCGCTAGCGGGCGATTAGACTGGCACACTGGATTTAATGGGAAACTGTCTGCGCCATGTCTGTTTTGTCTGTGCTGGTTCGTCGCCATGTCTGGTTACGTATGCTGTGGGCGCGCCCTCGTCTGGTCTTGTCGGTCTGTTTTGGTGGATTGGTGGTGCTGGGCTTGCCACACTTGATGGTGCTACAGCCAGTAACGCGCTACATCGTTGGCTGGAATGCCGGTGCCGGGTTGTATCTGTTGCTGGCATTACGCATGATTTTCCGTGCCAGCGAGGAGCATATTCGGCGGCGGGCCCATATCGAGGACGAAGGGCAGTGGCTGGTGTTGGGGCTGGTGATTGTGGCCGCCATCATCAGCCTGATGGCGATTGTGGCGGAACTGGCCGTCAGCAAGGACATGCACGGCTATTGGCGCAGCGCTCATATTGCCTTGGCAATTCTCACCATTCTGTCTTCCTGGCTGTTTACCCATGTCATGTTTGCCCTGCATTACGCGCACGATTACTACACGGCACGGGCGCGGGGCATTCCACCGGGGCTGGAGTTTCCCGGTGCCGAGGCACTGGATTACAGTGATTTTCTGTATTTTTCCTGCATTATCGGCACGTCAGGGCAGACGGCGGATGTCAGCTTCAGCTCGCGGCGCATGCGCCGTCTGGGCACGCTGCACTGCGTGGTGGCGTTCTTCTATAACGCCACCGTGCTGGCGCTGATGATCAATATTGCCGCCGGGCTGATTTGACTCGGCACAGGGAGTGCGCTGCCGTTTTGCCTGTCAACGCCAAGCCCTTGCCCGGCAATAAAGGTTGGCCGAACCGATCAGGCGGCGCGTTCGGCGGGGGCGGGCGGTTGGGTGTCGATGAAGGACTGCCGGGTGAACAGGCGTTCCAGCAGGGCCGCCAGGTTGGGATAGAGTTCGCGCCATGCCAGTTGCGGCGCATGCACGTCCAGATAGGCGAGACAAACGCCTACCGCGATATCGGCCAGACTGTAGCTGACGCCATTGCACCATTGTCGGTCGCCCAGATCATGCGACAACGCGGCCAGCCCGCGCTCGATCTTGCCTTGCTGGCGTTCAATCCATTCCGGCATCTGCTTGTCCGCCGGGCGTCGGCGTTCCAGCACGATGGCAACCATGGCATCGCAGATACCATCGGCCAGCGCTTCCCAGCGCCGGGTGTTGATCAGCGGGCGGTTCTCTTGCGGCAGAATGCGCGATACCGGTGAGATGTTGTCCAGATACTCGACGATCACCCGCGAATCGTACAGCGTGGTGCCATCATCCAGTTCCAGCACCGGCACTTTCCCCAGCGGATTATGCTCCGGTACCGTCGTGCCTTCGACCCACGGCAAGGCTTCTTGCAGCGGGCAGTCGATTTTCTTTTCGGCCAACACGATACGTACTTTACGAGCGTATGGGCTGGTCAGCGAAGCGATCAGTTTCATGATGTGTGGATAGTCTGGATGTCGGCGACGTGCCAGCGTAGAGGCGCTGGCTACCGTCGTTACTTTAGCTCAACATTCAACAGGCTTAAAGCCTTAATCCCATGCCAAGTGCCCGCTGAGGGGAAAATGGCGGGTTTACTCGAGAATCAGTTTGCCGTTGACCTGAATCTGCAACACGGTTTGCCCCGGTTGCCAGTCGGGCTCGCTGACGGCGCCTTCGCTCGCCACGCTCAGGCTTTTCGCTTGCAGTAGCCGGGGCGGGCGTTCGCTGCTGCGGCTGTTACCAATCTCCAGTTCTGCGATGTGATGAACTTTCTTGCCCAGTGCCGTGGCGCTGATGCGGGCCTGTTCCTGCAGATCGGCGATTGCGTTGGGGATCAGCGTGTTTTCCATGCGGCGACGGCTGGCATCGGACAAGGAAAACTGCATGCCTTCCATCAGCATGGATTGTTGCAGCACGGCCACCAGTTGCGCGGCTTGCTGCATGTCACGGCTTTTCAGCCGTACCTCCGCCCGCCCCTGCCAGCCGCGAATCTTGCCGTTCCTGTCGTAATCCGGCCATGTGTTATAGGCGCCACTGGTGAGCGTGACATGGCTGTAGCGTCGCCCTTCGGCCAAGGCGTGCGCCGTTGCCTGATTGAGGTGGTCGGCAAGCAGGGCGGGCTGCGGCTGTTTTTCCTGCAGGTAGAAGGTGGCCTCGATCTGGTCGTTGGGCACTTCTTGCCGGGCTTGCCCTACCAGCCGCAGTTCCGTGGCGTTCCCGCCCGCCATGGCTAGTGGCGCCGTCACTAACAATGCCAGCGCGCACAGCCTTTGCATCTTGGATTGCATCATCACTCCTCCGTGGTAAAACGCCTCACTGAGCGGTTGGAGCACATTGGCGGCACAAGGTTCATCCGGCGGGCATGGCCACGACCCTGTTACGCCCTTGATACTTGGCCTGATACAGATAGTCATCGGCTTGCTTGATCAATTGGGTCAGGCTGGTGGCTTCCGTTGCCAGCATGGCCAGCCCGATGCTGACGGTGATGACATGTTCGTTGTGGAGCATCAGTGCCTCCACCGCCGCTCGTAGCCGCTCGGCGATGTGGCGGGCGGTATCCGCCGGGGTGTCGCGCAGCAGAATGATGAATTCTTCGCCACCGTGGCGGCCCACCACGTCCTGTGGCCGGACATGCTGGCGCAGACAGTCGGCCACGGCCTTCAGCACCTCGTCACCGTACAGATGGCCATGCTGGTCATTGATGCTCTTGAAGTGATCCAGATCGAGCATCAACACCGCGAGTGGCTGTTGCCCGGTCTGTGCCTCATGGACGCTGCGTTCGGCCAACCTTCTGAAGGCGCGCTGGTTGTATAGGCCGGTCAGGCTGTCGCGCTGGGCTTGTTCGGCCAACTTGTCCACGGCGCCAGCGTAACGTCGGTAAACGATAAACAGGCAGTAACCATACGAGGTCCAGAACATACTCAGGGACAGCAGACCTTGCAACGAGGCCTGAGTAAGCGTCATGGCCTGTGGTACCGGCCAGATCAGCGGGATGCGCAGCAGCGGAATGGCCACTTGCAGCAGCGCCAGTAGCAGCAGCGGGCGGTAGCTGTCGCGCGCCGAACCGTGTCGCACCTGCCTGATGCGCCAACTGCCCCACAGCCAGATCAGGACATAACCTGCCATGATGATGCTGATGCGCAGGTTGGTATGCAGCAGGATGTAGTCCTGACTGAGCAATAGCAGCTCCACCAGCAAAACCAGCACGTACAGCCACCAACTGCGCGGCTGTCGGGTGAAATGTTCGGTGGCGATCAGCATGTGCAGGCTGGCAGCAAGAAACAGCAGGTTGGCCAGCACCAGCTGATGCCAGAAGCCCAATGGCGTCGGCAACAGATAGATCATACCGGCCAGACTGCTGAGAATGCCGACAATGCCTAATGCCAGCAGCGGCTTATCGCCGCGGCTTTTGCGCCAGAACAGCAGGATGATCACGGTCAGCATCAGGCTGTAACCGCTGGTACAGAGCAGCGTGGCGCGTATATCCAGAAGCGATTGCATGGGTGAGAAGCCGGGTAAGAGTCGTATCAGGGCTAAAAAATATGACGAAACGTTACCATCGCTTTGTTTTAATCTAAAGAAAAATCCCCCGATGCTGTGGCGACTGAGGCCACGACAGCATCGGGGGACGCGAGGGACGGGCGGAATCAACCCAGTAACAGGGCGTCGTCGTCCAGCTTTTCTCCACGGGTTTTTTCAAACATCGCCAACAGGTCGGGCACATCCATGCGGCCACGCTCCTCACCGGTGACATCCAGTACCACGCGGCCCTGATGCAGCATTACGGTACGGTCGCCGTGGTCCAGCGCCTGACGCATGGAGTGCGTCACCATCAGTGCGGTCAGCTTGTTTTCCCGCACGATGCGGTCGGTTAGTTCCAGCACGAAAGCCGCGGTTTTCGGATCGAGTGCCGCGGTGTGTTCATCCAGCAACAACAGGCGCGACGGTTGCAACGAAGCCATCAGCAAACTGACGGCCTGACGTTGGCCACCAGACAGCAAGCCCATGCGATCGCCCAAGCGGTTTTCCAGACCCAGTTGCAACGTGGCTAGCTTGTCGCGGAAGCGTTCGCGGTATTCATTCTTGACGGCACGTGCCAGTCCGCGTTTTTGTCCGCGTTGCAGCGCGAGCGCCAGATTTTCCTCAATGGTCAGCCCTTCACAGGTGCTTAAGCCAACGGGTCCTGAAACACGCGTGCCACCAGTCCGGCCCGTTGCCGGGCGGAGAGGCGGGTCACATCCTGATCATCGATGAACAGACGGCCGGAATCCGGCGTGATATCACCACTGATGGCGTTGAGGAAGGTAGATTTACCCGCACCATTACTGCCGATGACCGTGACAAACTGACCGGCTTCGATCGTGAGCGACAGGCCACGCAGAACCCGGTTTTCCAGCGGCGTGCCGGGGTTAAAAGTCTTGAACAGGTTGTCGGCGCGCATCATGATGCCTGCCCTCCTTGTTTGCTGCGCAGTTTGCCCTTGAGCTTGGGCAGAATGAGCGCCGAGGCCAACCAGCACGGCGGTGATCAGGTTAAGGTCCTGTGCTTGCAGACCAATGAAATCGGCATTGAGCGCCAGCGCAATCAGCAGACGGTAGAGCAGGGCGCCCAGCACGGTGGCCAGCGTAACCAGCCACAGGCTGCGCGGAGGCAGCAGGGTCTCGCCAATGATGACGGCCGCCAGACCGACCACGATCGTGCCGATACCCATGGAGATATCGGCGCCGCCCGGGTTTGCACGTACAAGGCACCGCCCAGCGCGATCAGCGCGTTGGAGAGCGCCATGCCCGCCATGGTCATGCGGTTGGTGGAAATCCCTTGTGCGCGGGCCATGCGCGGGTTGGCACCGGTGGCACGCAGCGCCAGACCGGTTTCCGAGGCAAAAAACGCATCCAGCAACAGTTTCGCGACGATGACGATCACCGCCAGAATGGCTAATACTGGATCAGCCGGGCATTATCACCGTTGATAAACGGGCTGAATACCGTCGGCAGGCCAATCAGAGCCACGTTCGGCGCACCCATGATACGCAGGTTGATGGAGTACAGCGCAATCATCACCAGAATACTGGCCAGCAACTGCAAAATACCCAGCCGGACATTCAGCCAGGCCGTTACCCAGCTAAGCCGCGCCACCGGCAATGACGGCGATACCGCACGCCAGCCAAGGATCATGCCCCGCGGCGATCAGGGTGGCCGCCACGGCACCGCCCAGCGGGAAGCTGCCGTCTGCGGTCAGATCGGGAAAATCGAGCAAGCGGAAGGAAATCAGCACGCCCAGCGCTACCAGCGCAAAGATCAGGCCGATTTCCAGTGCGCCCATCAATGAAATCAACGACATGCATACCTCTCGAGAAAGCGGAAATCCCTTGTGAGGTTATCCGGACACGGCGCGTGATCGCTTGCCGTGAAACTATGGCTGCAATAACAAGGTTGGCCGAAGATCACTTCGGCCAACCTTGTCGGTCTTGCTTAATGGTTTACCAGCCCTCAGGCCAGTGGCTTACTTGATGGTGTCTTTGGCTTCTTTTTGCAGAGCGGCAGACAGCGGAGCACCTTGTTTCTGAGCAGCGGAGGCATTAACGATCAGCGTCAGCTTGTTGCCCACTTGCGGTGCAATCTTGCTCGGCTTTCTCGCCTTTCAGGATGCGTGCCACGATCTTGCCGGTCTGGCGACCCATGTCGTAGTAGTTCATGCCCAGTGCGGCGATGGCGCCACGCTTGACCGAATCGGCATCGGCAGCGATCAGCGGAATCTTGGCCTGGTTGGCAACGGCTACCAGCGACTCATAGGTGGAAACCACGTTGTTGTCGGTGCTGGTGTAGATGGCATCAACCTTGCCGACCAGGCTCTTGGCGGCCGGGCCAACGTCGACGGTACGCGGAGCCGGAGCTTCCACCAGCGTCATGCCACGTTTGGCCAGTTCGGCTTTCATTTCCTTGACCACGATGGTCGAGTTCACTTCGCCCGGGCTGAAGACGATACCCACGCGCTTGGCCGTCGGCTTCACTTTGCGGATCAGGTCAACCTGCGGAGCAAGCGGCAGACGGTCAGACACGCCGGTAACGTTGCTGCCACTGGCTTTCCAGCTGCTTACCAGTTTGGCGGCAACCGGATCGGTCACGGCGGTGAACACTACCGGGATGGACTTGGTAGCAGCGACCACTGCCTGCGCCGACGGGGTGGCAATGGCAACGATCACATTCGGATTATCGCCAACAAACTTGCGTGCGATCTGGCCAGCCGTGGCCGGGTTGCCTTGGGCGCTTTGGTATTGAACTTTTACCTTGTCGGCGCCAAAGCCTTCGGCTTTCAGCTCATCTACCACGCCTTTGCGGGCGGCATCCAGTGCCGGGTGGTCAACAATTGCGGTAATGGCAACGGATTTCAGTTCGGCGGCAAAGACGCTCGGAGCGAGCAGCACGGCCGTGGTGGCGGCAGTGAGGAAATGACGACGATTGGTCAGGGCCATGAGTCTTCCTTCTTGGATTAAGCGTGATGAGCGTTGGTAATGAATCAACGATATTTTGAGCAATTTTATTCTTATATAAAAGAATTTTCTTTCGATGAAGCGCAATAAAATTTTAAATTTTGAATATTGGAGACAGGATCGTGCGTCTTCTGCCAAGGTCGATACCTAAAGCTACCCAAGGTGGCGGGTGCAAGAGTGTAAGCTGGCAAATTTTCCAGTTTGCTGCGGCGTCTTGATGGTATCAGTCGGCTGGATGCAGAAAATTGACGTCCTGGCATGACGCAGGTGAATACTCGGTCGCGTGTGGTCAGGATGCGCGGTGGGTGCGTTGGTCCTGCTTGCCTGCTCACGGCGCATGGTGATGGGATAGTTCCGTTTGGCCGTGGGTCTTCGGCCAACCTTGACGTCTTGGTTGGTGGTCCCCGTTTAAGCAAAATGCTCATGGCGCGAAAAGACCAATAATTGCTTTATGTAAAGATTAATGCGAACTATCCGCTAACAACCTGCCCTGTCTTGGCAAGGCTTTGTTCATCCGTGTTGTCAGACTAAAACTTTGCGATGCAGTAAGCGCCTGCCGAGGCTCCCCGACGGTGTGTCCGGTGCTTGCACCGTCAGGGCGTTGTTGTACTATCCGCCCCTTCGGTTTTCCACTATCGGCAAGCTGCCAGCTAGAGACAGCCACCATGGTGGTCGCCTGTTAGTCAAAGCGCGTGTCGTGTCCTTGTCTGCGCCCATGCTTGCCTGTGGGCGCATTGCCATTTCTGCGGCACGCCCATACAAGGGATTGTTGGAATCATGAGTTTGCTACGCAAGAAAAGCGTCCATGGCATGTTGGCGTTTGCCCAAAGTGCCAAGGGGCTGCGCAAGGAGTTGTCTGCCTTCGACCTGACCATGCTCGGCATTGGCGCCATCATCGGTACCGGGATTTTTGTCCTGACCGGTACTGGGGCGACCGTTGCCGGGCCGGGGCTGGTATTGTCATTTGTCATCGGGGCACTGGCCTGCGGTTTTGCCGCTCTGTGCTATGCCGAATTTGCCGCCATGCTGCCGATTTCCGGCTCCACCTATACCTATGCCTATGCCACGCTGGGGGAACTGGTGGCCTGGATCATTGGCTGGGATTTGATGCTGGAATACGCACTGGCATCGTCGGCGGTGTCGGTTGGCTGGTCCGGTTATTTCCAGAGCCTGCTGGCGGGCTTTGGAGTGCACCTGCCGGACGCGCTGACTGCGGCAGCCGGGTCACAGCCCGGTAAGCCGACCTTGTTCAACTTGGCATTTGTCATTGCGCTGGTGATCACGGCTTTGCTGGCGTTTGGCATCCGTGAATCGAAGCGCGTGAACAATGTGGTGGTGGTGATCAAGGTGTCGGTGGTGCTGTTGTTTATTGCCACGGGTATCTGGCACATCAAGCCGGACAATTGGCACCCGGCGTTGCCCTATGGTTTTAACGGTGTCTTTCATGGCGCGGCTATCGTGTTCTTCAGCTTTCTGGGGTTTGATGCGGTGACCTGTGCTGCCGAGGAGGTCAAAAATCCGGAGCGGGATATCCCCAAAGGCGTGATCTGGTCGCTGGCAATCTGTTCGATTCTGTACGTGGTGGTTTCGGCCATCATGACCGGGATCGTGCCGTTTGCCCGCTTTGCGGGCGTTGATCACCCGATTTCGCTGGCGCTGCAGGTGGCTCGTCTGGACTGGTTGGCCGGTTTTGTCGATTTGGGCGCCATCCTCGGCATGACCACGGTGATTCTGGTGATGACTTATGGTCAAACCCGCATCCTGTTTGCCATGTCGCGCGACGGCTTGTTGCCCAAAGTGTTCTCCGAAGTCCATCCGCGTTATCACACACCGTACAAGGCGACGTGGCTGATTGGTGGCATCATTGCCCTTATCGCTAAGCTTTGTTCCGCTGCATACGTTGGCCGAACTGACCAATATCGGTACCACGGCCGCTTTTGCCCTGATTGCTGCCGCCATCATTGTGCTGCGCCAGCGTGAACCGAATCTGCCGCGCAAATTTCATTGTCCGGGCGTGCCGTATATTCCGGGGCTGGCCATCGCCTTTTGTGTGTTTCTGATGACTCAGCTGTCGGCGCTGACCGGCAATGTTTTGCCATCTGGCTGGTGTTGGGTCTGGTGGTGTATTTCGGCTACTCACGGCGCCATTCGGCGTTGCACGATGCGGCCTAGCTGTATTTGGCACAATAAAAAACGCCCCGTCAGGGGCGTTTTTTTTGGGGTGATTCTCACGAAAAACAGGTGGGTATGCGCCCTTCTGTCCGTGAGTTTTCGCCTTATTTGGCAGCCGGGGCGCCCAGCGGCAATACCGTGCGGCCATATACCTCGTTCAGGATTTGGGCGATGGCGCCATAGATGGCCGATGCGCCGCAGAAAATCCCTTCAAAACCGGCAACGTGTGCCAGTTCTTCATTGCCGGTTGCCTTTTCGATGGCCAGCAGGAAAAACAGCACAACCAGAGAACCGAAGATGACCTGCAGGCTACGCGAGAGTTTGAGCGTGCCAAAGAACATGAACAGGGTAAATACGCCCCACATGCCAAGGTAGGCGGCCATCGAAGTGCCGTTATCCGGCGTGAAGCCCATTTTCGGTAGTGCAAGCAGGCCCACCAGCGTCAGCCAGAATAGCCCATAGGAAGTGAACGCCGTAGCGCCAAAGGTATTACCCATTTTCCACTCCTGCACGCCCGCGATGATTTGCGCCAGGCCGCCGTAGAAAATGCCCATGGCCAGAATCATGCCGGTGAGCGGATAAAACCCGGCATTATGAAGATTCAACAGCACGGTGGTCATGCCAAAGCCCAGCAGGCCCAACGGGGCAGGGTTGGCAAGAGTAGGGGTGATTTGTAGGTTAGATTGAGCAGCAGTCATGAGTTTCCCTGTAATTTAAGAACAAGTATTGTTGGTATTAAGATGAAATCATCGCTGGTTGGTTACCAGTCTGGTGCCACTCGTAATGAACTTCCTCGGACGGATCCGTTCGTCGTCAGCCGGTAATGCGGCGTGCGGACGGAGAAAAACAGGTTACAGCGTGTTGCTCGATACGTGTCAGGACGGTGGATGTCTGACTGACATCCACAAAAAACCCCCGGTGTTGCCATCCGGGGGTTTTGATGTGCAGCAAAAAGCTTAGTGGAACTGTTCTTCTTCGGTAGAACCGGTCAGAGCAGTTACCGACGATACGCCACCTTGGATCGTGGTGGTTACATTGTCGAAGTAACCAGTGCCCACTTCTTGCTGGTGAGATACGAAGGTATAGCCTCGATCGCGAGCCGCAAATTCCGGCTGTTGAACTTTTTCCACGTAGGCGGACATGCCACGGATAGCATAGTCTTGAGCCAAGTCGAACATGTTGTACCACATGTTGTGGATACCAGCCGGGGTGATGAACTGGTATTTGTAGCCCATGGCACCCAGTTCTTTCTGGAATTTGGCGATGGTGGCATCGTCCGGTTTTTCTTCCAGTTGAAGGACGGGGAGCAGTTGTAAGCCAGCAGCTTGCCCGGGAACTTGGCGTGGATAGCTTCAGCAAACTTGCGAGCAAATTCCAGATCCGGGGTACCGGTTTCGCACCAGATCAGGTCAGCGTACGGAGCGTAGGCCAGACCACGGGAGATGGCTTGTTCCAGACCTTTCTTGGTCTTGTAGAAGCCTTCAGCGGTACGTTCGCCAGTGCAGAACGGCTTGTCGTTGGCATCAACGTCAGAAGTCAGCAGGTCAGCAGCTTCAGCATCGGTACGAGCCAGGATCAGCGTCGGTACGCCGCAAACGTCAGCAGCCAGACGAGCTGCGATCAGTTTTTGGATGGCTTCCTGAGTCGGAACCAGTACCTTGCCGCCCATGTGACCGCACTTCTTAACAGCAGCCAGTTGGTCTTCGAAGTGAACGCCAGCAGCGCCAGCCTTGATCATGGACTTCATCAGTTCGAAGGCGTTCAGTACGCCACCGAAACCGGCTTCGGCGTCAGCTACGATCGGAGCGAAGTAGTCGGTGTAGCCTGCATCGCCAGCCTGAACACCCTTGGCGTGTTGAATTTCGTCAGCACGGGTGAAGGTGTTGTTGATGCGTTCAACAACGGCCGGAACGGAGTTAACCGGATACAGGGATTGGTCCGGGTACATGGACATGTAGGAGTTGTTGTCAGCAGCAACTTGCCAGCCGGACAGGTAGATGGCCTTGATGCCAGCCTTAACCTGTTGCATGGCTTGACCACCGGTCAACGCGCCCAGACAGTTGATGAACGGTTCGTTGTGAACCGGGTTCCACAGCTTGGCTGCGCCGTTCTTAGCCGGGTGTGTTCAACTTGTACCGAACCGCGCAGACGTTCTACGTCAGCAGCGGTGTAGCCACGCTTGATACCTTTCCAGCGCGGATTTTCGTCCCAGTCTTTCTGGATGGCAGCGATGCGTTGTTCGCGAGTAGTCATGTAAAACCCTTCATTAACGATGCGTTATCTCTAGCGGGCCGGAATCAGCAATTCCGGCGCTCCTCAGTCTGAATGACGTTCCGGTTTTTCCGGAATTTTTTTTGACAATGCTTTATGTTCACTGCCATTTCTGATCACCAAACCCCCGTGGATAACGGGTTTTAGCCGGGTGAGCCAATCAGCGGGTGTGCGGTATTATAAGCACAAAAAACCGGCTCTGCGTGCACTGCAACAGAGAAAAATTGAACATTTTCGCAAGCCAACACGGTGAACGAAAATCGAATAGTCATAGCGGTTATTTTTGTGCGTAAACGAACAGAAAAGTTATAAATCGCACATTCCCCGCCTGCTCTTGAATTCCCGTTAAAAGCCCCTACCTAGCATCAGGACATCATTTTTGCCGATCCATGTTTGAGGACTCGCCATGCAGGAAAACCAGAATCAGGAAAACGAGAATAACGTCGTGGAAGAAACCGTTTCTAGCGAAACTGCCGTGGAGCAGACGCTGCCAGAGCAGGTGGCCGCACTGGAAGCCCGGGTAGCCGAGTTGAAAGAGCAACTGCTGCGCGCGCATGCCGATATGGAAAATCAGCGCCGCCGCAACGCGGAAGAACTGGTCAGCACGCAGAAGTATGCAATCAGTAAATTTGCTCAAGAGCTGGTATCTGTAAAAGATTATCTGGAAATGGCGCTTTTGGATCAGAGCGGCCAGATCGACACCCTGAAGATGGGCGTGGACATGACGCTCAAACAGCTGGTGGCGGCCTTTGACAAGGCGCAGATCAAGGACATCGTTCCCAAAGTAGGCGACAAGCTGGACCCGCATCAGCATCAGGCCATGAGCGCGGAAGCCTCGGACGCCGAGCCGAATACCGTGCTGCGCGTGATGCAAAAAGGTTATCTCGTGGCTGACCGCGTGCTGCGCCCGGCCATGGTGGTGGTGGCCAAGGCCAAAGACTAAAAAAGGTTGGCCGAATACCTCTTGAAAAAGCAGGTATAGCCAATACCTATTGAGCTAACAGTTGGCGGCTATGAAGTTCCCGCCGCAACGAAACCAATTCAGATAAAAGGAAACGACTATGGGCAAGATTATTGGTATTGACACGGGTACCACCAACTCCTGCGTGGCCGTGGTAGAAGGCGGCAACCCGAAAGTGGTAGAAAACGCCGAAGGCGCACGCACCACGCCGTCGATTATTGCTTATGTTGAAGATGGCGAAATTCTGGTCGGCGCACCGGCCAAGCGTCAGGCTGTGACCAACCCGAAAAATACCATTTACGCGGCCAAGCGCCTGATTGGTCGCCGTTTCGAAGACAAGGAAGTACAGAAAGACATCCATCTGATGCCTTTCGAAATCATGCAAGCCAAGAATGGCGATGCCCGGGTCAAGGTGCGTGACGAAGAACTGGCGCCGCCGCAAATCTCGGCAGAAGTGCTGCGCAAGATGAAGAAAGCCGCCGAAGATTATCTGGGTGAAGAAGTGACCGAAGCGGTCATCACCGTACCGGCTTACTTCAACGACAGCCAGCGTCAGGCCACCAAGGATGCTTAAGCCGTATTGCTGGTCTGGAAGTGAAGCGCATCATCAACGAACCGACCGCCGCTGCGCTGGCGTTTGGTCTGGCCAAGCAGGAAGGCGACCGCAAGATTGCCGTGTATGACCGGGTGGCGGTACCTTCGATATCTCCATCATCGAAATCGCTGATGTGGATGGCGAACACCAGTTTGAAGTGTTGTCCACCAACGGTGACACCTTCCTCGGCGGTGAAGACTTCGACCAACGCGTGATCGACTACATCATCGGCGAATTCAAGCGCGAGCAGGGCGTTGACCTGAAACAGGACGTGATGGCGCTGCAACGTCTGAAAGAAGCCGCTGAAAAAGCCAAGATCGAGCTGTCTTCCAGCCAGCAGACCGAAGTGAACCTGCCGTACATCACCATGGATGCAACCGGCCCGAAACACTTGGCGATGAAGATTACCCGTGCCAAGTTCGAAAGCCTGGTGGACGACCTGATCGAACGCTCCATCGAGCCGTGCCGCGTGGCACTGAAAGATGCTTAAGCCTGAAAGTCAGCGACATCGATGACGTGATTCTGGTGGGTGGTCAGACCCGTATGCCGAAGGTGCAGGACGCTGTGAAAGCCTTCTTCGGCAAGGAACCGCGCCGTGACGTGAACCCGGATGAAGCCGTGGCCGTGGGCGCTGCGATTCAGGGTTCGGTATTGTCCGGTGATCGTACCGACGTGCTGCTGCTGGACGTGACCCCGCTGTCGCTGGGTATCGAAACCATGGGCGGCGTGATGACCAAGCTGATCCAGAAGAACACCACGATTCCGACCAAGGCCTCGCAAGTGTTCTCCACCGCTGATGACAACCAGACGGCCGTGACCATTCACGTGCTGCAAGGTGAACGCGAAAAGGCTTCGGCCAACAAGTCGCTGGGTCAGTTCAATCTGGGTGACATTCCTGCTCCCCGCGTGGCATTCCGCAGATCGAAGTGGAATTCAACATCGACGCCAACGGTATTCTGCATGTGTCGGCCAAGGACAAGGCGACCGGCAAGCAGGCCAACATCACCATCCAGGCTTCCAGTGGCTTGTCCGAAGCGGAAATCGAGCAAATGGTGAAGGATGCCGAAGCCAACGCGGAAGAAGACAAGAAGCTGCACGAGCTGGTACAGGCGCGCAACCAGGCCGAAGGCTTGATCCACAGCGTGAAGAAATCGCTGGCTGATTACGGCGACAAGATCGACGCGGCGGAAAAGACCAAGATCGAAGAAGCCATCAAGGCCGCGGAGGAAGTGGTCAAGAGCGAAGACAAGGCCGAAATCGAAGCCAAGTCTGAAGAATTGGCCAAGGCCAGCCAGAAATTGGGTGAGATCATGTACGCCCGTGCTCAGGCCGAAGCTCAGTAAGCTTGGTGAAGGTGCTGCCGACGCTGGCAAGAAAGACGACGGCGACGTGGTAGATGCCGAGTTTGAAGAAGTGAAAGACAAGAAGCAGTAATTCTGCGGGTCTTTTGACAGGCACGGCGCGGGCTCGGGAGTGATTCCGCCCGGCCGTGCCTTTTTCCATAAGTGCAGACTGGATTTTCGGCCAACCTTGCTGTGTTCAAGGTGAGCCAGATGGTAAACAACAATGTCCAAACGTGATTTCTACGATGTACTCGGGGTCAATCGCGATGCCTCCGACGACGAGATCAAAAAGGCGTATCGCAAGCTGGCGATGAAGTTCCATCCGGACCGCAACCCGGACAGCAAGGACGCCGAGGAGAAGTTCAAGGAAGTCAAAGAGGCGTATGAAATCCTCTCTGACGGCCAGAAACGTGCCGCTTATGACCAGTTTGGTCATGCCGGTGTCGATCCGCAGGCATGGGCGGCGGTGGCGGCGCGGGCTTTGGTGGCTTTGGCGACTTCTCCGACATCTTCAGCGATATCTTTGGTGGTGGTCGTGGCGGTGCCGGTGGTGGACGTTCCAATGTCTACCGTGGTGCCGATCTGCGCTACAACATGGAAATTACGCTGGAAGAAGCGGCGCGCGGTTGCGAGAAGCAGATCCGTATTCCGTCGCATGCCGATTGCGAAGTGTGCCATGGCACCGGCGCCAAACCGGGCACGCAGCCCAAGACCTGTTCTACCTGTGGTGGCCACGGTCAGGTGCGCATGAGTCAGGGTTTCTTCTCGATTCAGCAGACGTGTCCGACCTGCCATGGTACTGGTAAGCAGATCAGCGATCCTTGCACCAGCTGTCACGGCGCTGGCCAGAAGAAAACCACCAAGACGCTCAACGTCAAGATTCCGGCCGGGGTGGATGAGGGCGACCGCATTCGTCTGTCCGGCGAAGGCGAACCGGGGCAGAACGGCGGGCTTAAGGCGACTTGTATGTGGTAACCCACATCAAGGCGCATGCGGTGTTCCAGCGCGATGGCAGTGATCTGCATTGCGAGATGCCGATTTCGTTTGCCACGGCCGCCTTGGGCGGCGATGTGGAGATTCCGACGCTGGATGGCATGGCCAAGGTCAAGATCGCGGCCGAAACGCAGAGCGGCCGGGTGTATCGCCTGCGCGGCAAGGGCGTCAAGGCCGTGCGTGGCAATAGCTATGGCGACCTGATGTGCCATGTGGTGGTGGAAACGCCGGTGAACCTGACCGAGCGGCAAAAAGAATTGCTGCGTGAGTTCGAATCCATCAGCCGGGGCGATACCGCCAAACACAATCCGCGTTCCAAGTCGTTTATGGACAAGCTGCGCGATTTCTTTGAATAAGCGTGCGTGTTGCATGACAAAACGGGCTCCAGCAGGAGCCCGTTTTTTTTATGTCCGTACGGAGGATGGCTTACCACAGACGGATGCGATCGGCCGGTGCCTTGTACATGCGATCTCCCGGATGGACATCAAAGGCCCGTAAGAAGGCGTCACTGTTGGCCGAAGCCCCGATGGCGCGGAACGGCTCCGGCGAGTGTGGATCGGACACCAATTGCGACAGCAGGGCGGCGTCGCGCGTCTTGCTGCGCCAGACCCGGGCAAAACCGTAGAAGAAACGCTGGTCGCCCGTCATGCCGTCGATCACCGGGGCCGGTTTGCCTGCCAGTGACAGCTGATAAGCCTTATAGGCGATTTGCAGGCGTTGTCGGCAATGTTCTCGCCCAGCGTCAGCTGGCCGTTGATGTGTTTGCCCGGCAGCGCTTCGTAGCGATTGTATTGCGCCACCAGCTTGGCCGTGAGCGCCCGGAAGCGGGCGCGATCTTCTGCCGTCCACCAGTTGTTGAGGTTGCCGTCGCCATCAAACTGGCTGCCCTGATCATCAAAGCCGTGGCTGATTTCATGGCCGATCACCGCGCCGATGCCGCCGTAGTTGGCGGCGTCGTCGGCCTGCATGTCAAAGAATGGCGGTTGCAGGATGGCGGCCGGGAACACGATCTCGTTCAGCGTGGGGTTGTAATAGGCGTTGACGGTTTGCGGTGTCATGCCCCACTCGCTGCGATCGACCGGTTTGCCAAGCTTCTTGATCATTTCGCGGTAGCGAAACGCGCTGGCGTGCTGGATATTACCGACCAGATCGTTGGCCGAAATGGTCAGCGACGAATAGTCTTTCCACTTGTCCGGGTAACCGATCTTCAGCGTGTACTGCGACAGCTTGCGCTGGGCGGCAGCGCGCGTGGCCGGGCTCATCCAGCTCAAGGTGTCGATGCTCTGGCGGTAGGCCGCCATCAGGTTGTCGACCAGTTGCAGCATGCGTGCCTTGGCCGCCGGGGGGAAATAGTGCTGCACGTACAGCTTGCCGATGGCTTCGCCCAGACTGTCTTCCACGGTGGCTACCGCGCGTTTCCAGCGCGGGCGTTGCTGCTGGGTACCGGCCAGTGCCTTGCCATAAAATTCGAACCGTGCGGTAACCATCGCCTTGTTGAGGTACGGCGCGTAGCCATCCAGCAGGCGGCTGGACAGGTAGTCTTGCCAGCTTGCCAGCGGCTGACTGTTAATCAATTTGGCCGGGGCGCTGACATAGCCGGGCTGGGCGACATTGAGTTCGGCCAACTGTGGCACGCTTCCCCGGGCAAAAAAGCTCGGCCAGTCGATGTCGGGAGCCAGCTGGGCTAACTGGGCCAAGGTCAGCTTGTTATAGGTTTTTTGCGGGTCGCGGTTGTCGACCTTGCTCCATTGCAACTGCGCCAGTTGCCGTTCCAGCTGAAACACCGTTTGAGCGCGCTGGGCGGGATGGCTGAATTGCGCCTGACGGAATAGCGCGGTGAGGTAGCGGAGATACGCCCTGGCGGGCGTGTTCAAAACGGGCGTCTTTCTCCAGATAATAATCGCGGTCCGGCATGGCCAGCCCGCTCTGGTAGACCCCGGCCAGCGTGGCGCGCGAGTTCTTGGCGTCGGGCTCGACATACAGGCCGAGCGGCGTTTCCAGCGGCTCGCTCTGCCATTGCCCCAACAGCGCGACCAGTTGCGCCTTGTTGCGCAGCGCGGCGACACGGGCCAGCTGTGGCTGTAGCGGGGTCAGCCCCGGGCGTTCGATGCGAGCTTCGCCCATGAAGCTGTGGTACAGGTCGCCGATTTTTTGCGCTTCAGCCGAGTCGGTCGGGTGGGCGGCGGCGTTCTCGATGATCTGGCGGCTGCGCAGCTGGTTGAGATCGTACAGGGTCTTGAAGGCGCCGATATGGGCCTCTTCCGGTGGCAGTACGGTTTGCTTGATCCAGCTGCCGTTGACGGCATGGTAGATGTCGTCCTGCGGTCGGACGGTGGGATCGAAGCCCTCTTTGCCGATGCCGGAGGGCGTGTCAGCCTGCGCGGCGCCATGGAGGACGAGCAGGCCGGTGATCAGCGCGAGCGGGAATTTCATGAAGCGGCTTTCTACGGGTGCACGACAAGTCAGACCATGATAGGTCAAAACATCCGGGCAATTGGAGTGGTGGCTGGCCACGCGGGTTCCCGCTGTCGGGAACGTTATGGCCGACGCCATGGTCACAGCTAGCGTTGGCTCGGCACAATACCGTGGCTGAGCGTACAATCCTGTCGTCAATATCGCTAGTGGACTCGTGATGATTTTTGCTAACCGTTATTTCCCCGCTACCCGCATGCGCCGCATGCGCAAAGATGACTTTTCGCGTCGTTTGATGCGCGAGAACGTGCTGACTACCAATGACCTGATCTATCCGGTGTTTGTGCTGGAAGGGCAAAATCGCGAGCAGGAAGTGGCGTCGATGCCCGGCGTGGTGCGTCAGAGCCTGGACAAGCTGCTGTTTACCGCCGAAGAAGCGCTCAAGCTGGGCGTGCCGATGTTGTCGATCTTCCCGGTGATCGAGTCTGGCAAGGACAATGCCGCCAAGGAAGCCTACAACCCGGATGGCTCGGTGCCGACCGTGCTGCGCGCCCTGAAGGCGCGCTTCCCGGAACTGGGGTTGATGACCGACGGCGCGCTCGATCCGTACACCATTCACGGCCGGGACGGGCTCTTGGACGAAACCGGTTACGTGCTGAACGATGAAACCACCGAGGTATTGATCAAGCAGGCGTTGTGTCATGCCGAAGCCGGTGCCGACATGATCGGGCCGTCCGACATGATGGATGGCCGCATCGGTGCCATTCGCGAGGCGCTGGAAGAGTCGGGCTTTATCCACACCAAGATTTTTGCCTACTCGGCCAAATATGCCTCGGCCTTTTATGGCCCGTTCCGCGATGCAGTTGGCTCCTCGGCCAACCCGGGCAAGGCGGACAAGTACACCTATCAGATGGACCCGGCCAATCTGGACGAAGCCATTCAGGAAGTGGCGATGGATTTGGAAGAGGGCGCCGATATGGTGATGATCAAGCCGGGTATGCCGTATCTGGACGTGATTCGCCGCGTCAAGGACACCTTCAAGGTGCCGACCTTTGCCTATCAGGTATCGGGCGAATACGCCATGCTCAAGGCCGCGTTCCAGAACGGCTGGCTGGATGAGGAAAAATGCATGATGGAGAGCTTGCTCGCCTTCAAGCGTGCTTAAACGCGGACGGTATTCTTACCTACTTTGCTCTGGATGCGGCACGCCTGTTGCAGCAGCGCTAAGGTGGGGGATTGCACCTCCTGCTGACCGGGCAGCCTGCGGGCTGCCTTTTTGCGTGCTTGTGGTGAGGTTGGCCGAACCCCTACAATCCGTCGCCATCACCATTACATACGCCGTTCTGTTGGAATGGCGCTAACGAGGCCATGATATGAATTGGGCGCATTCAAGCTGGTTCTGGATTGCCATCATTGCCGCACCACTGGTTACCGTGGTGGGAACGCTGGCCCGGTTGGCGCGCAAGGAGCCGCCGATCAAGCTGCCTCCGGGCGTAGTGCCACAGCCGTGGCAGGATGAAGACGAACAGGAAGATGAGGCGGCTACGGCGCACCCGGTAGCGGCAAAACCATCGTCCGCCGCCAAGCCGGATGAGCTGTCTGGACGTTAAGCCTTGCCGCTCGCCTTGGCTACTTGCGCCAGAGCGGATTGCGACAGGTGATCGAAGGCATCGATGACGCCAAGGCTGGTGCTTTCCACCACGTCCAGCGCCTGTTCCGCGGCCGCCTGATTGTGTTGTTCCTTCTGCAGCAATGCCTCGCGCGCGGCCTGATGGAACGCGGCATGTGGCGGTTCCAGATCGCGGTAGCTTACCAGATGCGAGAAGTATTGCTTGCCGTCGCCTTCGTAAAACCACTTGCCGAGGCGGCAGTGCTGATGGTCGTTGACGTCTTGCGAGCGTTTTTCGGCCAACCCCAAAAAGACGCGGTACAGCTCGAACTTGAAGGTGTTGTGGTCGATCTTGGCCAGTTCGGCAAAACCGATCAGCGAGGCGGTTTCCAGTACCTGCTCCAGCCGTATCAGCTGGTTCAGCATGCGCTGCAGGCTGTCGGCCGCTTCCCGGCCCTGTGTGGCCGATTCGCCCACCAGCGTACCCAGTTGGTGCGCCGCCCGGCTGGCCACGTCGGTTTTAACGCCAATGCCTTCCACCAGATGTTCGATGTCGGCGGTTGCCTGACTGGTGCGTTCGGCCAACTTGCGCACTTCATCCGCCACCACGGCAAAGCCGCGGCCCTGTTCATAGGCGCGCGCCGCTTCAATGGCGGCATTGAGCGCCAGCAGGTTGGTTTGCTGGGCGATGCCGCTGATGAGCGACACGATGTTGCCGATCTGTTCGGTCTGGCTCTTCAGCCCGTCGATGTGATCTTCCGCCTGCCGCGCGTATCCCAGCAATTCATTGTGCGCCTGCAGCCCGTGTAATACCTGCTGGCTGCTTTGCTGCGTGGTGGACGAGACTTCCTCGATAAACCCGCGCTCGCCGCCCAGCATGTTGGCCAGCCGGGCATAGCCGCCCTGCAATGCCTTGAGCGACTGGTTGAAGCTGGCCATGCGCTCTGCCTTGCTGCGCAGCGCCGCCAGTTCCTCGCGCAGCTGGGCGTTTTCCGTCTCCAAAGCCTGTTGCTTAAGCTGGTTTGCTGCTGCAGCGTCTGGCGGCTGGTTTCCAGCTCGCTTTGCAGGCGGGCAATTTCCGCTTCTCTCTCTTCGGCCACGCGCGAGTTGAAAAACAGCACGGCAATCCTTCCCTGAATTTGTTTATGACAAAGCGGAATGTTACTACACAAACAAATAGGATATATGACGGAAATTCCGCTAAGTTTATTCGGTCAGACTAGCCATGGCGCAGCTGGCTTGACGGGGTTTGTCCGCATATGGCTGGAGCATCCCCGAGCAAATCCGGTAGAATCAACCTTCGACTTTTTATATTGCCAACCACGTTTATGCTTACCTTCCGAGGAAATCATCCTCACGCTTCAGCATTACTGGAACCGCCAGGGCTGCGCGCTGTTGCAGCCGTACGATACGGAGGTGGGCGCCGGTACTTCGCATACCGCTACCTTCCTGCGTGCGCTGGGTCCGGAACCTTGGAATGCGGCGTATGTGCAACCGTCGCGCCGTCCCAAGGATGGGCGTTATGGCGAAAACCCGAACCGTCTGTTCCAGCATCACCAGTTTCAGGTGGTGTTGAAGCCGTCGCCGTCGAACATTCAGGAACTGTATCTGGGCTCGCTCAAGGAACTGGGCATTGATCCCACCGTGCACGATATCCGTTTCGTTGAAGACGACTGGGAAAACCCGACGCTGGGCGCCCTGGGGCTGGGTTGGGAAGTATGGCTCAACGGCATGGAAGTGACGCAGTTCACCTACTTCCAGCAAGTGGGCGGTCTGGATTGCAAGCCGGTGCTGGGTGAAATCACCTACGGGCTGGAACGTCTGGCCATGTACCTGCAAGGCGTGGAAAACGTGTACGACCTGATCTGGACCCACCGTCCGGACGGCAAGCCGGTGACTTACGGCAACGTCTTCTTCCAGAACGAAGTGGAACAGTCGCGCTTTGCGTTCGAACACAGCAACGTCGAGCTGCTGTTCAAGCAGTTCAATGATTACGAAGCGGAAGCCAAGCGCCTCTTGGATGCTGGCTTGCCGCTGCCGGGCTACGAAATGATCCTCAAGGGTTACCATACCTTCAACCTGCTGGACGCCCGCGGGTCGATCTCGGTGACGGAGCGTGCCGCTTACATCGGCCGTATCCGCAATCTGGCCCGTGGTGTGGCACAGGCCTACTACGACGCGCGCGAGGCCCCGGGCTTCCCGATGTGCAATCAGGACTGAGATCCAGCATGAAAACCGGACTTTGTCTTTTTCTGGCCGCGCTGACGGCCCCGGCACTGGCTGCCCAGGCCGATTGGGTGGTGTACCAGCGCGGCAGTGCGCTGGAACTGGCGGTTGATCGCCAATCCATCTGGCTGGAAAAAGACGGGCTGGTTCACTTCGTCAATCAGGAACGGTTTAGCGAACGGCAGTACGAAAAAGGCTACCGCTTTGCGTTCGACATCCGCCGCACCGACGGCTATGCCGATTGCAGCAAGAACCAGTTTGCACTGGTCGGTTCGTCCTATTACACCCGTAACAACCAGCACATTTTCTCGTCCATGTTCCCGTTGCAACGCTATGCCGGACACGGCAGCCGGTGTACGACGGGTCCGTGGCCGATGCCATGCTGCAAGTGGTGTGTGCTGCCGCCAAAACCGCTCCTCGCAAGAAACCTGAATGATCATGAACGCCACTTTGCTGATTGAACTCCTCACCGAGGAGCTGCCTCCCAAGGCCTTGGCCAAACTGGCCGAGAGTTTTGCCCAGACCATTAGCGACGAACTGAAAAAATGCAGTTCGTGGCCCCAGAGGTTTCGGCCAACATATTTGCCTCGCCGCGCCGTCTGGCGGTACAGATTCCGGCGGTCGTTAACGTCCAGCCGGACCAGAAAATTGTCCGTAAGGGCCCTTCGGTGGCTGCTGGCCTGAAAGACGGCCAGCCGACGGCTGCGCTGGCTGGTTTTGCCCGCTCCTGCGGCGTGGACGTGGCCCAGCTCACCACCCTGCATGATGGCAAACAGGAGGTGTATGCCTTTGAAACCGTCAAGACTGGTGAGGCGCTGTCGGCCGTGTTGGCCGATATCGTCGCACTGGCGCTGAAAAAGCTGCCGGTGCCCAAGCTGATGCGCTGGGGCGATTCCGACGTGCAGTTTGTGCGCCCGGTGCACGGCCTGATGATGCTGTGGGGCGAAACCGTGATCGAAGGCGAGGTACTGGGGCTGAAGAGCCGCAATGCCACGCGCGGCCACCGCTTCCTGTCCTCCGGCGATGTGTTTGTGGAAAAAGCCGACGACTACGCCCGCGTGCTGTTTGAGCAGGGCAAGGTGCTGGCCAGCTTTGAAGCGCGCCGCGAACTGATCAAGAAACGTCTGGCCGATGCTGCTGCCGTGCATGGTGCCACCATCGCCGCCGATGACGCGCTGCTGAACGAAGTGACCGGGCTGGTGGAATGGCCGGTGGTGCTGGAAGCTTCGAAGCCGAATTCCTCAAAGTGCCGCAGGAATGCCTGATCCTGACCATGCAGCAGAACCAGAAGTATTTCCCGCTGCTGGATGCGCACGGCAAGCTGATGAACCGCTTCCTGCTGGTGTCCAATCTGGAAACCTCCGATCCGTCGTTCATCATCCATGGCAACGAGCGCGTGCTGCGCGCCCGTCTGTCCGACGCCAAGTTCTTCTTCGAGCAAGACCAGAAAGTCCGTCTGGACAGCCGTCTGCCGCGTCTGGCCAATGTGGTTTACCACAACAAGATCGGCTCGCAGCTGGAACGCGTGCAACGCCTGCAAACCATCGCCGGTGGCATTGCCGAGCGTCTGGGCTGCGACCGTGCCACGGCCGAACGTGCCGCCTATCTGGCCAAGGCGGATCTGGTGTCCGACATGGTGGGCGAGTTCCCGGAACTGCAAGGCATCATGGGCATGTATTACGCCCAGCACGACGGTGAAGCCGCTGAGGTGGCCGCTGCCATCGAAGGGCATTACCACCCGCGCTTTGCTGAGCGATAGCCTGCCGCAAGGCCCGGTGGCGACCGCCGTGGCGCTGGCTGACAAGCTGGAAACCATTGTCGGCATCTGGGGCATTGGTCTGGTGCCAACCGGCGACAAAGACCCGTTCGCGCTGCGCCGTGCCGCGCTGGGCGTGGTACGCATGGCGCTGGATGCCAATGTTGACGTCAAGGAACTGCTCTCCATCGTTGCCGCGGGTTTCCCGGCGGGCAAGCTGTCGGCCACGGTGGTGGATGAAGTGTTCGGCTTCATGATGGATCGCCTCAAGCATTTCCTCGCTGGCGATTACAAAGTGGACGAGATCGACGCGGTACTGGCCCTGACCCCGAGCACGCTGAATGAAGTGCGTGCCGTGCTGTCTGCGGTGGCCAGCTTCAAGGCCCTGCCGGAAGCTGCCACGCTGGCCGCTGCCAACAAGCGCGTGAAGAACATCCTGAAAAAAGCCGAAGGCGAAGTGGGGCAGGTTAACCCGGCCTTGTTGGCCGAAGCGGCCGAACAGGCGTTGTTTGCCGCCGTACAGCAACTGGCGCCGCAAGTGGAAGCCAAGTTTGCCGAACGCGACTTCGCTGCCGCGCTGGCGCAGCTGTCCAGCCTGAAGGCGCCGGTCGATGCCTTCTTTGACGGCGTGATGGTGATGGCCGAAGATGCCGCCGTGCGTGCCAACCGTCTGGCGCTGTTGGCCAAGTTGGCCGAACTGTTCAACCGTGTAGCGGATATTTCGCTGCTGGCCGAGTAAGCGCGGCCTTCCATACCGCTATTGCCGCACGACAACCCCGAACCGGGCGCCTGATGGCCACGGTTTGGGGTTATTGCCTTCCTGAGCCGGTGTGCGCGGCTGTGGTGCAACCTTTTTGCAGGAGCCTGGATTGAAACTTGTCATTCTTGACCGTGATGGCGTGATCAACGAAGACCGCGATGATTTTGTCAAAAACACCATCGAATGGCAGCCGCTGCCGCGCAGCATGGAAGCCATTGCCAACCTGACTCAGGCGGGCTGGCGCGTGGTGGTGGCAACCAACCAGTCTGGGCTGGCGCGTGGCCTGTTCGACATGCATGCGCTCAACGCCATGCACGAGAAAATGCACCGGCTGGCGGCGCAGGCTTACGGGCGTATCGATGCCGTGGTGTTCTGCCCGCACGGCCCCAAGGATGGCTGCCATTGCCGCAAGCCCAAACCGGGCATGATTCAGGAAGTGGCCGAGCGCTTTAACGTCAAACTGAGCGAACTGCCGCTGGTGGGCGATAGCCTGCGTGACCTGCAAGCGATTGCCGCCGTGGGTGGTCAGCCGATTCTGGTCCGCAGCGGCAAGGGCGAAAAAACCCCGGAGCAGGGCGATTTGCTTAAGCAGGCACCTTGGTGTTTGACGACCTGTATGCTGCCGCCGAACATCTGATCAACTCCTCGAAAAAATCTTGAGCATTATGGCAATCTGGATTCGTAACCTGATTTACTGGCTGGTACTGGCGGTCATCACCCCGCTGTTTTTCCTGATGCTGTTCATTGCCGCACCGTTGCCACGCCGTACCCGTCATGTGTTTGGCCAAAGCTGGGCGCAGACGCTGACCGGATGCTGGCGCATGTGGTGGGCCTGAAATACAAGGTGATCGGCGCGGAAAACATTCCGTCGCAGCCGTCCATCATTTGCTCCAAGCACCAGTCCGGCTGGGAAACGCTGGCACTGCAAAAAATCTTCCCGGCGCAGATCTATGTCGCCAAGCGCGAATTGCTGTGGATTCCGTTTTTTGGCTGGGGGCTGGCGCTGATGAACCCGATCGCCATCAACCGCTCTGATCGCGCGCGCGCCAACCAGCGCATGCAGCAGCAGGGGTTGGAACGCAAGAAACACGGCTTCTGGATTACCGTGTTCCCGGAAGGGACGCGCACCAAGCCGGGCGTGGCTTAAGAAAAGTACAAGCTGGGCGCCGCCCGCCTGTCCAAGCAACTGGACATGCCGTTGGTGCCGGTGGCACACAATGCTCGGCGAATTCTGGCCGCGCAATGCGTTTCTGAAATATCCGGGCGAGATCACCGTGGTGATCGGCCCGGCGCTGGACCCGGCCCAATTCCGTGGCCCGGAAGCGCTGATGCGCGAGGCCGAAGACTGGATCGAAGCCCGCCAGCGTGAAATCGGTGGCGTTGGCCCGTTTGCCCATCCTGATGAAAAACGCGCCCGTCTGGCTGACTCTGCCGCTGCCTGATGGCGCGGTGGAGGTGGTGCTGACGCGGCGCGAGCGAAAA
Source organism: Paludibacterium denitrificans (assembly GCF_009707705.1). Taxonomy (GTDB): domain Bacteria; phylum Pseudomonadota; class Gammaproteobacteria; order Burkholderiales; family Chromobacteriaceae; genus Paludibacterium_A; species Paludibacterium_A denitrificans. The sequence goes on from NZ_WLYX01000001.1 coordinate 2,176,455, forward strand.
AGCATCGGCATTGCCATTCGCGATGGCCGGGTCGAGCTGATTGCCCATCCGCGTGTTGGCCGTGAACAACTGCTGGCGGTGCTGCACCAGCGCCAGCACTGGATAGTTAACCACGTCGCCCGTCAGCGCCATGCCTTGCAAACGCGCGATGACTGGTCGCAGGTGCAGCTGTTCGGCCAACCTTTGCCGCTGCATTTCATCGCTTAACCAGCGTGTGCGCGTGGCGCGTGCCGAGCCGGGCGTGCTGGTGAGCGGGGTGACGCCACACGACCGCGACGCGTTGCAAAACGCCATGAGCCGCTGGCTCAAACAGCAGGCCCATGCGCATTTCCCCGGTTAAGCTGGCCGAGCTGGCGCAGCGTTGCACGCGCGCTCCGGCTTCGTTGGCGTTGTCGTCCGCGCGTACGCGCTGGGGCAGTTGTACCTCCGCTGGCGTGATCCGTCTTAACTGGCGGCTGGTACAGGCCCCGCCCGATATTCTGGACTACGTGGTGGCGCATGAACTGGCACACCTCGTCCACATGAACCATTCTGCTGCGTTCTGGTCCGAAACGGCCCGGCTGTTTCCGGATTGGCAACGTGCGCGCCTGTGGCTGAAACAGCACGGCAGTACGCTGTTCCGGTTTGGCTGATCTCACTCACTGTTAGGAGACCCCCTCATGCGAATGCTGCATACCATGCTACGCGTTGGCAATCTTGAGCGTTCCCCGGCGTTCTATCAGGACGTCCTCGGCATGCAACTGCTGCGCCGCAACGATTATCCGGAAGGCCGCTTCACGCTGGCCTTTGTCGGCTATGGCGACGAAGCCGATCACACCGTGCTGGAGCTGACCCATAACTGGGACACCGAGCACTACGAGCAGGGCAATGCCTTTGGCCACATTGCGGTGGAAGTGGCCGATGCTTATCAGGCATGTGACATGGTGCGCGCCAAGGGTGGCAAGGTGGTACGTGAGGCTGGGCCGATGAAGCACGGCACCACGGTGATCGCTTTTGTTGAAGATCCGGACGGCTACAAGATCGAATTTATCCAGAAGGGTACGCAATAAGTCGTTCGTCGATACCACCGCGCGCCGCCACCCGGCTGGTGCGCGGTGGAGCATCTCACAGCCCCCGCTATCATGAAGACCAAATCCCTGTTGTTTCTGTCCGCTGTCCTGCTGCCCCAACTGGCCGGTGCCGCCGAGCTGAACGGAGCTGGTCTGAGCCCTGGGCTGGCTGTTGCCGTTTGCCGGGATTTTGCTGTCGATTGCCTTGTTTCCAATGCTGGCACCGGGTATCTGGCATCGTCATTTTGGCAAGATCACGGCCATGTGGACCTTGCTGTTCCTGCTGCCGTTCTTCGCCCGCTTTGGTGGCCATGCCACGCTCACCCTGCTGGCGCACGCGTTGTTGGCCGAATATCTGCCGTTTGTGGTGTTGTTGCTGGCGCTTTATACCGTGTCAGGGGGCATCCTGCTGTGGGGCAACCTGCATGGTTCGCCACGGCTGAATACCGCGCTGCTGGCACTGGGTACGCTGTTGGCCTCCATCATGGGCACCACCGGTGCGGCCATGCTGTTGATCCGCCCGCTGCTCAAGGCCAATGACAACCGCCGCCACAATGCCCATGTGGTGGTGTTCTTTATCTTTCTGGTGGCCAATGTCGGTGGTGGCCTGACGCCGCTGGGCGATCCGCCGCTGTTTCTTGGCTTCCTCAAGGGCGTGTCGTTTGGCTGGACGTTGCGCCACATGCTGTTGCCTGTGCTGCTGTCGGCCTTGGTGTTGCTGGCGCTGTTCTACCTGATCGACCGTCATTATTTCCGCAAGGACGGCGTGCTGCCGCGAGACCCGTCGCCAGATAGTCCGCTGCGCGTGCATGGCGCATTCAACCTGTGGCTGTTGCTGGGGATTGTGCTGGCGGTATTGCTGTCCGGGCTGTGGCAGTCGCCGCGGGTGTGGCAGGTGATGGGCACCCCGCTGGCGTTGCCGCATGTGCTGCGTGATGGCGTGTTGTTGGCGATCGCCGCGTTGTCGTGGTGGCTGACGCCCAAGCCGGTGCGGGCGGGTAACGACTTCAACTGGGCGCCGATTGCCGAGGTGGCCAAGCTGTTTGCCGGTATCTTCGTCACCATCGTGCTTAGGCCATTGCCATCCTGCGGGCCGGGCCACACGGTCAGCTGGCGGCACTGGTGCAGGCGGTGTCCGGCCCCGATGGTCAGCCGCTCAATGCCATGTATTTCTGGATGACCGGCCTGTTATCCAGCTTGCTCGATAATGCGCCGACTTATCTGGTGTTTTTCAATCTGGCCGGAGGCGAGGCCAGTACGCTGATGGGGCCGTTGGCCGAAACACTGCTGGCCATCTCCATGGGCGCGGTGTTTATGGGGGCCAACAGTTATATCGGCAATGCGCCCAACTTCATGGTCAAGGCGATTGCCGAGCAGCGCGGGGTCAAGATGCCGGGCTTTTTTGGTTACATGCTGTGCTCCGGCGCCATCTTGTTGCCACTGTTTGCCTTGCTGACCTGGCTGTTTTTCTGAGCGGCAGGCAGTAAAAAGGCCAGCTTGATGCTGGCCTTTTTTACCGGTGCGCTATCACGCCTTGGGATGAATGTCGCCCTTACCCGGTGCGCTGCTCAACGCTTCCTCCCAGAGCCGCTTGGGAATGTGCGATTGCAGGTAATCCAGCGCCTTTTCCATCAGGTCTTCGTTGATGGTGTGGCCGACATGCGGCTCGATTTCCGCCGTGATGTCGCCACCCAGCTTGATCAGGTGTTCCGCGGCCTGCACGCTTAACTGGAACGGCATGACCGGATCGGCCTTGCCGTGGAACAGGTGGATGGTGGTGTGCTTGAGGTCGGTTTGCGGTAGCACGGCAAAGCGCCCGCCAAACGACAATACCCGCCCGGCCAGAGTGTTTTCCACCTTGATGGCCTCCAGCGCCATGATGGCACCACGGCTGAAACCGATCAGCGCGGTGGCTTCATAGCCCAGCCCGCTGTGCTGCTGCCAGCGGCGGACGGCGGCAATGAAGGCATGGCATCGGCCACGCGCCCGGCGCGGTTGTCTTCGGTGACGCCTTGTACCGAGAACCACTGAAAGCACCCATGTCCGACGGCGCCGCGGCAGCCACGCTGACGATTAGCGCATTGGGAAAGCCCTTGGCCAGATAATTGCCCACGCCCTGCATGCTTTGCGGTGTGGCGCCGACGCCGTGGAACAGCAGCATCAGCTGTGCCGGGTTGGCCGGTTGTTGAACGACGATATCATTTTCCATGCTGTGACTCCGCAGCGGGCTGCCGGTAGGCCAGCCCACATCAAAAATAAGTGCCAGGTTTCCCGGCTTAAGCGGGCATGTTAGCAGACGGGCTAACCGGAGAAACCGCGATTGGTGTTATTGTCGTTCATATATGGGGTCAGAGGGAGGCTATAATAGCCCCCTCGCGGTTAACACTCTATTTACTGTCATGCACATTCATATCCACGGGCATCTGCGGCACCTTCATGGGCGGCATCGCTGCCATCGCCAAACAGGCGGGCCACACGGTGACCGGCTGCGACGCCAACGTCTATCCCCCGATGAGTACCCAACTGGAGGCAATGGGCATTACCCTGACCCAAGGTTTTGGCGTGGAGCAGATCAATGTCGGCGCGGATGTGTATGTGATCGGTAATGTGGTCAAGCGTGGCACGCCGCTGATGGAAAAAATCCTCAACCGTGGCCTGCCGTATATTTCCGGGCCGCAATGGTTGGCCGAAAACGTGCTGCACGACAAGTGGGTGCTGGCGGTGGCTGGCACGCACGGCAAGACCACCACCACCTCCATGCTGGCGTGGATTCTGGAAGACGCCGGGCTGGCACCGGGCTTCCTGATTGGCGGCATTCCGCAAAACTTTGGCATTTCCGCCCGCCTGCCGGGCGTGCCGCCGCAAGACCCGGCGAGCACCAGCCCGTTCTTTGTGATCGAGGCGGATGAATACGACACCGCCTTCTTCGACAAGCGTTCCAAGTTTGTCCATTACCACCCGCGCACCGCCATCCTCAACAATCTTGAGTTTGATCACGCCGACATTTTTGCCGATCTTGCCGCGATCGAAACCCAGTTCCATCATCTGGTGCGGACAGTGCCCGGCAACGGCCTGATCGTGGCCAATGGTCGTGAAGCCAGCCTGCAACGCGTGCTGGAACGCGGTTGCTGGACGCCGGTGGAAAACTTTGGTGTCGACAGCGGTTGGCAAGTCGGGGATGTGCATGACAGCGGCCATTTCGACGTGCTGTATCAGGGCCAGTTGCAGGGCACGGTCGCCCGGGAACTGATGGGCGAGCATAACCGCCTCAACGCGCTGGCCGCCATCGCCGCTGCCCGCCATGCTCGGCGTGGCGGTGAAGGATGCCATCGCCGCGTTGTCGCGCTTCGAAAACGTAAAACGCCGCATGGAAGTGCGCGGTGTGGCCGATGGCGTCACCGTCTATGACGATTTTGCCCATCACCCCACCGCCATTGCCACCACGCTGGAAGGGTTGCGTCGCAAGGTTGGCCGAAACCGCATTCTGGCGGTGCTGGAACCGCGCTCCAATACCATGAAGCTTGGCACCATGAAGGACGCCCTGCTTGCCGCCTTGCAACTGGCCGACCGGGTGTTCTGTTCCGCCGCCAATCTGGGCTGGAATCCGGCCGAGGCGCTGGCACCGTTGGGAAACAAGGCGGCAACGTTTGACGTGTTTGATGCGTTGGTCGACGCCATCGTGGCCGAGGCCCGTCCCGGCGACCACGTGCTGGTGATGAGTAATGGCGGCTTTGGCGGTATCCACCAGCGCTTGCTGGACAGGTTGGCCGAACGATAATGAAAAGAAAAAGCCCGGAGTTCCGGGCTTTTTTGTGGCGGTCAGTAACCGTTGATGGCGCGCCGATGGCGGCGGAACACCCAGCGCTCCCATAAGCGGTGCGTGGCGTCGTCCAGGGCTGCCGTCAAGGCTGGCACTGAGCTGATAACCGCCCGCGCCATTCTGCTTGCAACTCTGGATGCGGGCGGCCAGATACAGCAACAGCGCCGAATCCGGATTGGGGCAGAGCGAAACCTGCACACAGCTGCCAACCGGATACGGCTCCGGGCTTTGCCAGGGCGATGGCGTTCAGGCCAAGGCGGCAGTGCGTGAGGGGCGGCCGTTCCGGATGCTGGCTCAGCAGCGCCATTTCCAGCGCCAGATCAATCTTGGCTTCCAGCCGCTGCAACAGCGGATTGGCATCCTCCGGCGTTTCCGTCGGGGCCGCCATCACCTGCAAGGCCAGACGCGTTTGGCGTTCCAGCCGCGAAGGACACTGGCCATCCGGCAACGGTTCTACCGCAAATGGCAGATGGGCATCAAAACTGGCAGAATCCAGTGCAGGAAGCGAATTCATGCTGACAGCCTCTCGTGGTGGCACGCCTGACGTGAGTTCAGGCAAACAGATGGACGATGCCATCCAGCCCCATCACGTTGATGGCAACATCGGCTTGCTGGCGCACGACCGGCTTGGCATGGAAGGCGATACCCACGCCCGCTTCACCCAGCATTTTCAGATCATTGGCGCCATCGCCGACGGCGATGACCTGTTCCGGCGCCAGTCCCAGTTCTGCCCGTTTTTCCAGCAGCAACTGCTGTTTGACGTTGCCATCCAGAATTCGGCCAACTACACGGCCGGTCAGCTTGCCGTTTTCCACTTCCAGTTCGTTGGCAAACGCGTAGTCGAGGCCCGTGCGGGCTTTCAGCCGCTCGGTGAAGAAGGTAAAGCCGCCGGAGACCAGCATGAACTTGACGCCATGCTGCTTGCAGGCAGCCAGCAGCGTTTCGGCGCCGTGAGTGAGCTGGACTCTTTCACGATAGACCGTTTCCAGCGCCGATTCTTCCAGTCCGGCCAGCAGCGCTACCCGTTCACGCAGCGAGTCGCAGAAATCCAGCTCGCCGCGCATCGAGCGTTCGGTAATGGCGGCCACCTTGTGCTTGATGCCCAGCATGTCGGCGATTTCGTCGATGCACTCGATGGTGATCAGCGTGGAATCCATGTCCGACACCACCAGCCCGAAGTCGCTGAAACGACGGCCTGCGGCGACAAACGCGATATCGTAGCCCAACTGGTCGGCCTGTGCGGCGACGGCGGCGCGGCTGGCCGGATCAGCCGGGCTCAGGCGGGCCAGACCGGCGTGCAGTTGCTGGATGTCGGTCGCGCCGCAGAGGCGGGCCAGTTCGGCCAGGGAATCGGAATCAAGATGGGCGGCCTGAACGACCAGTGTGTGTGCAGCGGCAGTCATGATAGTGGTGGTTAACGTCGGGATTAAGCAAGCCTGCGATTATGCCACCATGGCCCACCGCCGTGGGCGTCAACCAGACAAGATGATGCCGGTTGGTTGTGTCGCAGCCAGAAAAACACACGCCGCGGCGAGCGGGCCACGGCGTGTTGAGCAGCGTTAGGGTTGGCCGAAAAGGCCGCTCCCTCGGCAAATGCCTGATTACTGCGGGGCGATCAGGATTTCCACCCGGCGGTTTTTGGCGCGCCCGGCTGCGGTGTTGTTGCTGGCAATCGGCTGGCTTGGGCCGTAGCCGATGGTTTGCAGGCGGGTATTGGCCACGCCACGAGCTTGCAGATAGGACGATACCGACTGGGCGCGCTGTTCCGACAACTGCTGGTTGTGCGCGACCGAGCCGGTGCTGTCGGTGTGGCTTAACCAACGGTGACGATGGTTTGCGGGTACTGCACCAGTACGCTTACCACGTCATTCAGCGGCTTCTGGATTCTGTTGTTGAGCGAGGAGCCGTCCACCGGGAAGGTAATGTTGTCCGGCAGGCTCAGGCGGATCTGGTCGCCCACGCGCTGGATGCCGATTTGCGTATTGGCGAGTTTTTCCCGCAACTGCTTTTCCTGATAATCCATGTACGCCCCGACGCCAGCGCCTACCAGGCCGCAAGCCAGTGCCGAGTTGCGCGCGCCCTTGCTGCCATGGGTGGCGGCGCCCAGTAGACCACAGGCTGCGGCCGCGCCCGTGCCATACATGGCGGTTTTGCTCATCTTGCTCTGGCCGGTTTGCGGATCGGTGGTACAGGCGGTGCTGGCCAGTGCCACGGCAACGATGGCAGCGGTGGCTGGGGTAAACAGACGTTTCATGTGCTGACTTCTCCTGAAATTCATGGCGGCCAGCCTGATTATTGGCTGGGAGCCGCAAGGCGGGCGGTGCTAGGCGCCGGCCGGTCATTAAGGCGGCGATTGTAGAGCATGCGGGGAAAGCGGTCTTGTTGGTGAGGCGAGCCCGGCGCGGCGCCGCCCGCATGGGGGTATTTTGCCGCGTTGGCGCCCAATCTGCACGGCAGCACGGCATGCCCATGGCCGATTCGCTCCCACGGCATGGTCAACTTCCGGCAAAATGTCGGATTAGTGCCGCGACAGCGCGGGGCCGCGAGGCCCTCTCATGCCGCGTGCCATTTTGTAATGACAAGGCAAGTTAACTATGGAAACTCTCGCAGGACTGGTCAATCAGCGTGAATTGGTGATGTCGGTATTGATGACGCCGGACATGGCCAATTTTTCCGGCAACGTACACGGTGGCGTGTTGCTAAAATTGTTGGATCAGGTGGCTTATGCCTGCGCCAGCCGCTACGCTTACCGTTATGCCGTGACCTTGTCGGTGGATCAGGTGCTGTTCAAGCAGCCGATTCATGTCGGCGAACTGGTGACTTTCCTCTCCAGCGTCAACTACGTTGGCCGAACTTCAATGGAAATCGGCATCAAGGTGGTGGCGGAAGATATCCAGAAGCGTTCGGTGCGCCATACCAACAGCTGCTATTTCACCATGGTGGCGTTTGAAAACGGCAAGGCGGTGGAAGTGCTTAAGCGCTGCCGCTGGAAACCGATGAGCAGATCAAGCGTTTCCGTGCCGCTGAAATTCGCAAGAAAATGCGCATGGAAGCCGAGCAGCGCATGCGTGAAGAACTGGCATAAGCGCGCCTGCGCCCCCTGTACCACCCCTCGTCGGCGAGGGGTTTTTTATTCATGGCGGGCTCGCGTGGGCCAGCCGCATAATGGTTTGACGGCATGTATACCCTGATCCATACCGATCCGCGCTTCTATCTGGTCAACAAGCACGCTTGTAGCGTCAGCTTTCACCGTCAGGGCGAAGAAGCGGGCCTGATGGAGGCGTTACGCGCCGGTTTGCAGGACGACGCGCTGTGGCCGGTGCACCGTCTCGACCGCATGACCTCTGGGCTGTTGCTGGTGGCGCGTTCGGCCGCCGTGGCGGCGCAACTGGGCGAAGCCTTTGCCATCAGGTGGAAAAATATTATCTGGCGCTGTCGGATCGCAAGCCGCAAAAGAAACAGGGACTGGTCAAGGGCGACATGGACAAGGGGCGTGGCGGTGCCTGGCGGTTGTTGCCGACGCGGCTGCATCCGGCGGTGACGCAGTTTTTCAGCTATGCCGTGCAGCCGGGATTACGGCTATTCGTGCTGCGACCACGGACCGGGCGCACGCACCAGTTGCGCGTGGCACTCAAGAGCCAGTCGGCCCCCATTCTGGGCGATACGCTGTACGGCGGCAGCCCGGCCGATCGCGGTTATCTGCACGCCTATGCGCTGGTGTTGCCTCTGGATGGTGAACGCCTGACCTTTGTCTGCCCGCCGGACGAGGGCGAGCAGTTTCTGGGCGCCTTATGTCAGCAAAGGTTGGCCGAACTGGCCGAACCATGGCGCTTGCCCGGCCGGTTATTTGAGACGGAAACGGCCGATCTCGACGTTTTGCTGCTGGCAGTGTTCGGCAAAGGCCGGGCTGGCCAGGTAATGGAATTCCTCCACTCGCGCGGTGGCAATCGGGTCGTCCGGGTCATCAGCGCGGTGGCCGGGGTGGCACATCATCAGGCTGTGATCGGGGCAGACTGCCAGCCAGCGCTGCATCAAGGCCGGGTAGTTGGCGTCTGGCGTCAGCGAGTACATGCCACCAAACCACGGTGTGCAGGCAAAGCCACGGGCCTGTGCCTCACGATGGAAACCGGCGCACACGGCACGCAGTATCCAGGCCTTGAGTCGGCTATCGCTAAGCCGCTCCCAGCCGGTCGGGCGCGCGCAGGTAAGGGCGCCTCCCGTTCGGCCAACGTTGCGCCACGGCGGCAAATAGCGCTGCGCGCACTTGTGGCAAGGCGTGCACGTGCTGGTGGCCATCGATGAAATCGGGCAAACGGCCAAAGGCTTCGCTGAAGCGGTCCAGCTGTCGCAACCATTGGTCGGTCAGCTCGGGCATGGACAAACGGCGCAGTTGGCTCGCTAGCAGCCAGTGCGACAGCGGCCGGGCGCTGGCATCAAACGGGTGCGTCAGGTTGAAATGCAAGCCAATGTCCGCCTGATGGGCAAAGCCTTGCAGGCTTTCGGCCAACCCGGGCCAGTGGGGCGACTGGCTCATCACGCTGGTGGCGGCCAGACGGCGCGCTGCCAGTAGTTCGAGAATCCCGGCGCTGATAGCGGGGGACTGGGCAAAATCGTCAGCACACAGCGTGAGTGTTTTCATTGGAATTCAGGCGGGGCGATGGCCGGAGAAGGCCCACAGTTTACTCAACACGAAGGTCACCACGGCCACGGTAAACAGCACGATCAGCAGTGCCGCGCGGTAATCCAGCGGGGTATGGCGCAGCAAGACGAAATACATCGCTTCGTTGAGAATAAAACTCAGGCTGGAGACGGCAAAAAAGCGCGGCAGCGCCTGACGGTGCGGTACATGGCTTCAAAGGTTTTCAGCCGATGACCCCAGTAACTGACCTGAAACGCCAGCAAGAACGCCACCACATTGGCCGCCAGCGGTACCAGACCGGCTAATACACCAGCAGCCACGCCACCAACACGAAATGCACCAGCATGGCGGAAACGCCGACCACGCCAAACCAGAATAATTCGCGGCTCATGCCTGTTCCGATGGCGGCTGATGCTGGCTGATGCGGCTGACCAGATAGGTCGGACGTTGTTTGACCTCATTGAAAATTCGGCCAACGTATTCGCCCAGAATCCCGATCGACAGCAACTGCACCCCGCCCAGAAACGAAATGGCGACCACCAGCGTCGGCCAGCCCGGTTGCGAATTGCCAAACAGCAGGGTGTGTACCAGCTCCCACATGGCGTAGCCGATGGAAAGCAGCGAAATCACGCTGCCCATCAGCGTCCACACGCGTAGCGGCATGTTGGAAAACGCCGTCAAACCGGTCAGGCCCAGGTCGAGCAGGCGCCAGAAATTGAAGCTGCTCTTGCCCGCGCGCCGCTCCCGGGTGTGCGTGGCGACCGGCAGCTGGGTGAATCCGACCCAGTTGTACAGGCCCTTCATGAAGCGATTACGTTCCGGCATGGCGCGCAGCGCGTCCAGAATGCAGCGGTCCAGCACACGGAAGTCCTGAGTGTTTTCCGGAATCTTGCGGTTGGAGCCAGTATTGATCAGCGCGTAGAACACGTGGGTGAACAGGCGCTTGGCCCGGGGTTTCGTTGTCGCGGCTGGAACGCACGCTGTACACCATGTCGTAGCCTTGGTGCCAGTGTTGCAGAAACTCCGGCACATGTTCCGGCGGGTGCTGGAAGTCGCCGTCAATCAGCACGGCCACATCGCCTTCGGCGTGATCAATCCCGGCGGTCAGCGCAATTTCCTTGCCGAAGTTGCGCGACAGCTGGATCAGCGTCACCGGCAGCTGCTCGACGCAGCCCAGTACCTGTTCGACCGTGTTGTCGCGGCTGCCATCGTCCACCACCAGCAACTGGTGGCGATAGCGTCGCTGAGCAAGCGGTGCAGGGTTTCCAGCATCAAGGCAATATTTTCGCCTTCGTTATAAGCCGGAATGATGCAGCTCACCAGCGGGTCGGCTTAAGCCGGTCAGCCGCGCGCAGTTTGAGCAGAGTGGGGGGCGTAAACGTATCGTTCATCGAGTCGTTCCCTGTTCACGCAACAGTGTCATGGTATCGCCCATGACCCGGAAGTGGCCAATGTCGTCAAACTGCGCCAATACGCTGGCTGGCAGGCTGTGACGCTCGCGCGCGTCCAGCACGATGTAGCTGCCCGGATGGCTTAAGCCAGTAACGCGTTCAGTTTGCTCGCGTCCTGCGTGGTTTTGGCGCGGCCGCCGGAGTAGAACTCGGCCGAAAACTCGCGGCGGCTATCCCAGTACACCGGGGCGCTGCCGCGCGTCGGGTGCTGTGCCTGCCGGGCGGCAATCACGGCTTTCTGCGTACGGAAATAGCGTTCAGGATGAGTAGCATTCAGGCCGCTGACCAGCAGCAGGAGCAGGCCGGAAACGGCGGCAATCCACGGCAGTCTGCTCGGGCTGCCCGCCGTGCGGGTACGGTGCCAAAGTTCGGCCAACAGCAAGGCGCAGCCGAGCAACATGGGCAGGGAGTAAGGAAAAATGATGTTGCCCGAGATGGTAAAGAACAGCAGCGTCATCAGCGTCCAGAGCGTGATGTAGAGCAGCCAGCCATCATCGCTGCGGCGCAGCGTCGGCAACATGGTGCGGTGTTTGGCCAGCCAGCCCAGCATGGCCAGCGACCAGGGGAAGATCGCCCCCAGCGTATACAGCCAGATCATGCCGTGCGGCGTGGCATGGGCAAAGCCGTATTTGTCACCCTTCCAGCCCGGGTCGAGGAAACGGCTGACGTGCTCACCCATGATGAAATAATTAAGGAAACCGGGGGTGCGCTGCTCGGCCCAGAGATACCACGGCAGAGCAATGGCCAACATCAGCACGGTGCCACTGATCCACGGCAGCCGTTGCCACAGCGCGCGCCATTGGCGGCGTAGCAGCACCCACATGAAAATCGGCATGCCCACCAGCACGATGGCCAGCGGCCCCTTCGCCAGCAGGCCAAGACCGAGGCCAACAAAGAACAGGTAGCCCCAGCGTTGCCGGTTAGCCCCCTGTTCCGTCTGGGCATACCAAAAGGCAGTCTGGCTCAGGCTGACGCAAAACAGCAGCGACGGGTCGGTCATCACCGTGTTAAGCCCGCACCGAGAAACAGCACGCTGCTGCCCAGGGATCAGCGCGGTGGCCGTGGCCGCTTCGCTGCCGTTACGCCGAACGCGCCAGTTGGGCCGTCAGCCCCAATACCACCAGCGACATCAGCAAGGAAGGCAGCCGTGCTGCCAGCTCGTTGACGCCAAACAGGCCCATCGACGCAGCGGAAAGCCGGTGGAGAGTGGCGGCTTGGCCCAGAACGGCACGCCGTAATCATGCTGTGGCGTCACCCAGTTGCCGGTTTCCAGCATCTTGCGGGCAATTTCGGCGTAACGCGCTTCGGTGGTGTCGGTGAGCGGAATCACCCACATGGTCAGCAGGCGCAAAATTAGCAGTGCACACAGCACGTAAGTGGCAGTACGCTGCCATGGGTAACAGGACGAGGTTTTCATCAGCTAAAGGTTGGCCGAAAAAGGCACGCAGCCGACAGGGGCGGCAGGCTGTGCTGGCCGTGTATTTCCCGGGAAAAAACCTGCAAAGACTAGCACGATCTGCCCCTCGCCGTCTTGTGCGCTTGTGTGTTTAGCGTATCACTGCCGTGCAGAGTGTGTGCATGGCGCCGCTAAGGTGACGCCGCCTTGTATCACCGTCCCACAGCCCAAATTTAGGCGATAAACTGGCGGAAATTCATTTTGAGAGGAGCGCATCATGCTGAAACAAGCCTTGGCCACTGTCGTGTTGGTGAGCAGCCTGTCCGGTTGTGGCTACAACACCATGCAAACCCGTGGATGAAGCGGCCAATGCTGCGTGGTCGGAAGTGCTCAACCAATATCAACGCCGAGCCGACCTGATCCCCAATCTGGTCAATACCGTCAAGGGCTATGCCAGCCACGAGCAGCAGGTACTGACCCAGGTCACCGCGGCACGAGCGCGCGTTGGTAGTCTACAAGTGAATCAAGGCACGGCGTTGGATGAGAAACAACTGGAGCAATACACCGCCGCGCAACGCCAACTCAGTTCCGCCTTGTCGCGGCTGTTGGTGGTATCGGAAAACTATCCGCAGTTGAAGGCCGACGGCGCGTTCCGCGATCTGCAGGCGCAGCTGGAAGGGACCGAAAATCGCATTGCGCTGGCACGCAACCGTTATATCCAGTCGGTACAAGCCTATAACACCACCGTACGCAGTTTCCCCAGTAACCTGACGGCGTTGGCCTTCAGCCTCAAACCGCGGCCCAACTTTGCCGTGGAAAACGAGCGCCTGCTGGCAACCCCGCCCTCGGTTAATTTCGGCCAACCTGCTTCGTCAGGACACTAGACATGGCACGGCTGTGGCGAATCGTCTGGCTTGGCATCGGGCTGTGTTGGTTGATGGCCTTCGCGTATGCCGAAGTGCCCGTGCCGTCCCCCAGTTCGCCGGTGGTCGATCAGGCCGGTTTTCTGCGCCCGGATGAACAGGCCGCTCTGGCGCAGCAATTGCTGGCTTTCCATCAGCAAAAAGGCAGCCAGATTGCCGTGCTGATCGTGCCAACTTTGGCCCCGGAAACGCCCTTCGATTACGGCACCCGAGTGATGGATAGCTGGAAGCTCGGGCGTCAGGGCATTGATGATGGCGTCTTGCTCTTGGTCGTGGCCAACGAGCACAAAACCCAGCTGCTGGTCGGGCGCGGGCTGGAAGGCGCCATCCCCGATGCCGTCGCCAAGCGTATCTTGCAAGACACCCTCAAACCTTATCTCAAGAGCGGCAAGCGGCTGGACGGCCTGCAAGCCGCTACGCAGCAGGTACAGCAGTTGATCAATGGCGAAGCGTTACCGCCCGCCGCCGGGCAGGCGAGTAGTTCCAGTGACGACAACTGGTTTGTCATGGGGTTTGCCGTCTTGTTTGCCGGTGGCGTGTTGACCCGCCTGTTCGGCCGCCTGTTGGGCAGTGTGCTGGTCGGCAGCTTCGCCTTTGTCTTGGCGCTGATGTTTGGTGCCGGGATATTCTTTGCCTTGTTGCTGGCCTGCCTCGCTGCTGTCTTCAGTGTGCTGTTTTCCTTTGGGCGCAGCGTTGGCATGTCATGGCCGGGGGGCGGTTGGGGCGGTGGCAGTTCTGGTGGTGGCTGGAGCGGTGGGGGAGGGGGCTTTGGCGGTGGTGGAGCCTCGGGAGACTGGTAAATGATGATAAAACGATTAGTCCGACATCTGGCCAGCACTGGCTGGCGTACCCGTCAACGCTTTCCGCCTTCCGTCCTGCACCGGCTGGCGCAACAGGTGGCCGCTTCGGAAGCACAACATCGCGGCCAATTGCGCTTTGTGATCGAATCGGCACTGGATTGGCTTAGCGATCTGGCATCGGCAGACGGCACGTCAGCGTGCACTGGAATGGTTTGGTCAGCTAGGCGTGTGGGATACCGAAGACAACACGGGGGTGCTGGTGTATGTGCTGATGGCCGAGCGCAAGATCGAAATCATCGCTGACCGGGGTATTGCCAGTCGAGTTCCTGTTGCGGCATGGCAGTCTGTTTGCCGGGGGATGCAGCAGGCCTTTGCTGCTGGGCGATTTGTCAGTGGGTTGGAAGAAGGCATGCAGCAATTGCATGCGCTGCTGGTACAGCACGTACCCAATCAGGGCGACAAGGGGCCGAATGAATTACCGGATGAGATCGTGTTGCGCTAGCACGGTCAGAGTTACATCCGGATGTGTGCCGTAGTCTGCTGGCCAGAATATAAAACGGGGCGTTAATCGCCCCGTTATTCATTCCTTGTCTGACACCGCTTACTGACCGATCAAAACCACTTCCACCGCTGGTTTGCCGTTCTTCATGCCCGGATTGACGGTAACCGGCGTTCGGCTTTGCAGCTTTAGCTCTCCATCGACATAAACCTGAGCTTCCACTGCATAGTTGCCGTCATGTTTCAGCGCCTGACGGTCATAACACAGGGCAAATGGCACCGGAAATACCTTGGGTTTTTCCAGTGTTTGCTCGGCTAGTACCGCCGCCGGGGCATCGGCGCGGCTGAGATCAAGCAGGCGCACCCTGACTAAGGTAGCGTTCAGCGGTATCTGGATGCGGGCCTGATGCCATACCGAGCCTTCCAGATAGTTCGGCTGGTAGCCGTTATGGCTGGCACAGCCAGCCAGTAACCCCAGTGCCAGCATGCCAGACGCCATGGTGCGTGTCAGTGAGCGCCAAGCCATCAGTTGTCTGCCGCTTCCAGCTTGGGTTTGCCCAGCATCACCATCGGGCCTTCGGAGGTTTTCCATTCCGACTGCACGCGCCACTTGTTGCCCTTGTCTTCCAGTTGGACATACCAGTGGTTGGCTTTGACCGGAACCTTGGCCAGATTGCCCTGATACATATTGTCGCCGGATTTTTTCAGCTCGGCGGTCAGGTCGAAGTCATCCTGCGCCGGATGAATCAGACGCAACAGCAGGGTATCTGGCAGCGGGCTCTGACTGGTTGTGACTACGCGCAGGCTCTTGCCATCACCACCAAACATTACTTGAGCGGTAATGCCCATGGATGCAGCGGCATTGTCCCGGCGCAATTCCATGTTGATGGCCTTACCCTTCTTGTAATAGTCATCGGTGACCAAGCCATCGTCAGTCTTGATGGCGACAGTCAGGTAGCTCACCCCCACGATGACCGATACCAGCGGGATGATCATCAGCAACCACGGCCACGGTTCCTTGAACCAGGGGACGCGGGCCATTGACGGTTTTTTCCATCCATTATTCTCCAATAAAGCTGGATTTTTCTTCCACGTGCAACGCTGGATTGTTGATCGACCGAATCACGAAGTGAATCTCATGGCTACCCTTGGTGGCGTACTGCGGATCGGCTTGTACACGTACCGAGACACTTTCAGTTTCAGTCGCTTTCACATCGACCGGTTTGTTGACCGGCACCATCTTGATTCCCGGCAGACCTTCTACAGAGATAACGAAATGCTGGTTTTGTTCCGTCGTGTTAATGATTTTGATGCTGTAGTTGTTTTCCAGCCAGCCTTCATCTGTCTCTCGCACCAGTGAGGCGCGGTCACGAATGATGTCGACCTTGAACGGTTTACGCAAGATCAGCGAGGTAATCGCGGCAACGAGGACAATCGACAGAACCAGCGCATACATTACCACGCGTGGTCGCTTCAGACGGGAAGGGATTTCCTTCTCCGGATACTTGCCTTCCAGTGCGGCTTCGGTGGTGTAACGAATCAGGCCACGCGGAGAGCCGATCTTGTCCATCACTTCGTCGCAGGCATCGATGCAGGCAGCGCAGCCAATGCATTCGTATTGCAGGCCATTGCGGATATCAATACCTACCGGACAAACCTGTACGCAAATGCCGCAATTGATGCAATCACCCAGATTCTGGGTTTTAGGATCAACGCCTTTCTTGCGTGCACCACGCGGTTCACCACGGTTTTCATCGTAAGAGATGATCAACGTGTCTTCATCGAACATCACGCTCTGGAAACGAGCGTACGGGCACATGTATTTGCACACCTGTTCGCGCATGATGCTTAAGCCAACAGATAGGTGAAACCGGCATAGAAGAATATCCAGAAGGTTTCCCAAGGGCCGTAATTGAACGTAGGCGCAGCTTTGACCAGATCATGAATTGGGGTGAAGTAGCCGACCAGGGTAAAGCCAGTCCACAGGCAGAACACGACCATGATCAGCTGTTTGGTCAGCTTGATGCGCAGCTTGTTCAGGCCCATCGGGGCTTTGTCCAGTTTCATCCGCTTGTTGCGGTCGCCTTCTACCCATTGTTCGATCAACAACATGATCTCGGTGTAGATGGTTTGCGGACAGGCATAACCACACCACAGGCGGCTAAGCAATGGTGGTCCAGACAAACAGGCCAAATGCCGCACTCATCAGGAATGCTGCCAGATAGACGAAATCCTGCGGCCAGATGGTCAGGCCAAACAGGAAGAACTTACGGTTGACCATGTCAAACAGTACTGCCTGACGGCCATTCCAGTTCAGCCGTGGCAGGCCCGAGGAATACGATTTGCGACAGCAAGACGACAGCCAGGCGCAGGTTGTTGAACAATCCCTTGACGCTACGCGGGTAAATTTTTTTGGATGCTGCATACAGCGAGATGGTTTCCTCGTCTCCCGGCTTCTTGCCGTTGGGAGGCGTTTGTTCCACTTTGATGGGAATTTCTTTTAATGAGTCTGACATGGTAGTTCTCTTTAGAGAAGATTTCGCAAAGCACACCTGCCTGCTGATGAGCTTTACGCAAGCCTCGCTTTAAGTCCAGAGCCTATTCTAATTTTACATAATTGTATATTGATGCCACTAAAACATACTGCCCGCAGAAGCGGGCAGTATGTAGGTCAAAGCTTACTGTGCTTTGGCGTTGTTGGAGAGGCCCCATACATAGGCAGCTAGCAGGTGTACCTTGCCTTCGCCCGTGAAGTCTTTCCAAGCATCTGGTTGTTGCGGCCATTGGTAATGGTTTCGATGATGGTTTTTTCAGTACCACCATACAGCCAGATGTTGTCAGTCAGGTTCGGTGCACCCAGTTGCTGGTTACCCTTGCCGTCCGGACCGTGGCAAGCCGAGCACACGGCGGTAAAGGTTTCCTTACCACGGGTAGCGCGTTCGGCATCATGCTTCTTGCCGGACAGCGACATCACGTAGTTGGCAACGTCCTTAACCTTCTCTTCACCGAATGCCGAACCCCACGCTTAAGCATCTGACCATGACGACCAGCCAGAATGGTGGTTTCGATGGTTTTCGGATCACCACCATACAGCCAGTCTTTGTCGGTCAGGTTAGGGAAGCCCTTGGCGCCGCGTGCGTCAGAGCCGTGGCACTGTACGCAGTAGGTCTGGAACAGGCGCTTACCCATTTCCTGTGCATTCGGATCGGCTGCAACGGCTTTCAAGTCCAGCTTCTGATACTTGTCGTACAGAGGCTGATACTTGGCTTCCGCTTGTGCACGTTCTTCCTTGTACTGGCCCACTTGAGTCCAGCCGCGGATGCCCGGGAAGGAACCCAGGCCCGGATACAGAACAAAGTAGACTGCACCGAAGATCAGCGTGATGTAGAACATCAACATCCACCAGCGAGGCAGTGGGTTGTTGTACTCCGCCAAATCTCCATCCCATACGTGACCCAGCGTCTCGACTTTTTCCCCTTTCTTGACCGTAGTCTTGGACTGGGAGAAAAGCAGGTAGGTCAGGCCAATAATGCCTGCCACCACGATGACGGTGATGTACACACTCCAGAAATCGCTAACAAAATCACTCATTATTTTGCTCCGTCGGAAACCTTGTCCGTGTCGGTTTCCTGCACTTTGTCGTCGTCAAGGAAGAGCTGATTAGCCGCTTCCTCGTACCGGTCTTTGGAGCGCTTGCTGTAAGCGACGATCAGGATCGCGATGAAAAATACGAAACAGATCACCGTGAACAGCGAACGCCCAAACGTAACCCAGTCCATGACTTAACGAACGTTTTTCAGTGCAAGACCCAGGCCCTGCAGGTAGGCAATCAGGGCATCCAGTTCAGACTTGCCCTCAACTTGCGCCTTGGATTCCGAAATATCCTTGTCGGTATACGGAACACCTACAGTGCGCAGCGCTGCCATCTTCTTGGGCATTACTTCGGCGTCGACCGGGTTCTTGGCAAGCCACGGGAATGCTTAACATGTTGGACTCTGGTACTACGTCACGCGGGTTGGTCAGGTGGACACGGTGCCATTCATCGGAATAGCGGCCGCCTACACGAGCCGAGGTCCGGACCGGTACGCTTGGAACCCCACAGGAACGGGTGGTCGTAAACGGACTCACCAGCTACCGAGTAGTGGCCATAACGTTCGGTTTCAGAGCGGAACGGACGGATCATCTGGGAGTGGCAGTTGTTGCAGCCCTCGCGGATGTAAATGTCGCGACCAGCCAGTTGCAAGGCGGTGTAAGGCTTGACGCTAAACAACAGGTTCCGTGGTGGATTTCTGGAACATCAGCGGAACGATTTCCACCGAGGCCTGCAATACTGATCAGGATCAAGGTGAATACGATCAGGAAGCCGACGTGTTCTTCAGCAAGTTTCTGGAATTTTTCCATGTTGTATACCTCGTTCCGCTCAAGCGTGAGCCGATGCGTCAATGGCCGGGATCTTGGCATCCACGGCACGACCAGCGGCGACAGTGCGGAAGGTGTTGTAAGCCATCAGGAGCATGCCGGACAGATACATCAGACCGCCCAGCAGACGTACGAAGTGGTACGGATAGGTGGCTTTCACGGCTTCAACGAAGGCATAGGTCAGAGTGCCATCGGCGTTCAGGGCACGCCACATCAGACCTTGGGTAACGCCCGAGATCCACAGTGCGGCGATGTACAGTACCACGCCAACGGTAGCCAGCCAGAAGTGGGCTTCGATCAGTTTGATGCTATACATTTGCTCACGGCCAAACAGGCGCGGCAGCAGGTAGTACATGGAACCGATGGTAATGAAGCCTACCCAGCCCAGAGCGCCCGAGTGCACGTGACCAACGGTCCAGTCGGTGTAGTGGGAGAGGGCGTTGACGGTCTTGATGGCCATCATCGGGCCTTCGAAGGTGGACATACCGTAGAAGGACAGGGCAACGACCAGGGAACTTCAGGATCGGGTCGGTGCGCAGTTTGTGCCAAGCGCCAGACAGGGTCATGATGCCGTTGATCATGCCGCCCCAGCTAGGTGCCAGCAGGATGAGGGAGAACACCATACCTACCGACTGGGTCCAGTCCGGCAGAGCGGTATAGTGCAGGTGGTGAGGACCTGCCCACATGTAGGTGAAGATCAGTGCCCAGAAGTGCACAACGGACAGACGATAGGAGTAAACCGGACGGCCAGCTTGCTTCGGTACGAAGTAGTACATCATGCCGAGGAAGGCTGCAGTCAGGAAGAAGCCCACTGCGTTGTGGCCGTACCACCATTGAACCATGGCATCCACTGCACCCGGATAAACCGAGTAGGATTTCCACATGGTGACCGGAATTTCCAGGTTGTTGAAGATGTGCAGCAGGGCTACCGCCGGGATGAACGCACCGTAGAACCAGTTGGCTACATAGATGTGTTTTACCTTGCGGATGGCGATGGTGCCGAAGAACACGATGGCATAGGCAACCCATACCACGGTGATCAGCAAGTCAATCGGCCATTCCAGTTCAGCATATTCCTTGGAGCTGGTAATGCCCAAAGGAAGCGTGATGGCGGCAGACAGGATAACCAGTTGCCAGCCCCAGAAGGTGAAGGCAGCCAATTTGTCTGAAATCAGACGGACATTACAAGTGCGCTGCACCACGTAGTACGACGTGGCAAACAAACCACTACCGCCGAAAGCAAAAATCACAGCGTTAGTGTGCAGCGGGCGCAACCGGCCAAAGTGGAAGTACGGTCCGAAGTTAAGCTCCGGCCATACCAATTGGCTGGCAATAATGACGCCCACCAGCATGCCAACAATGCCCCAAACTACGGTCATGATGGCAAACTGGCGCACCACCTTATAGTTATAAGTGGATTGCGTTTCCATTTAAGGTTTTCTCCAAGGTTGCAAACTCAGAACGTGACAAACCATGGCGACTTGAACCCTTCCTGACTGCCCCAATCTTACATAGTCAGTCGGGCCGCGCCGCGGGGAACCGATCTTCAGAGATACATAAGCGTTGACCTCTGCCGCAGGCTTGCTGGTTGCATGCTTGTCGCAGACGCTTTTTCCCCATTTATTCAACTCGGCATTCTAAATCATATTGGCCGAATGGGGCCAGATGATTGCCGTATGCCTGTCGGGTTTCCCGTTTACCATTTTTTGACGTTAAGCGTAGCGGGCTCGGGCGGATGACTTGCCTGATGCCGCTTATGGGGGATTATATTGTCATGCCCCCGTTACCCCTTGATGTAGGTCAAATCGTGGGGCGCCGCAACCTGTAGCCAGCAGCAGTGTTAAAATTGGTGGTCCCTACCCGTTTTGCAGGCCGATCATGAACGTCCCGGTTCGTTATTCCATTTGTCCGGTTGCGCCCGTCGCTCATTTGTTTGAGGTGAGTCTGAAGGTCAAACATCCCGCCAAGGAGGGTCAGCGTTTTTTCCTTTTAAGCGTGGATTCCCGGCAGTTACATGATTCGCGAGTTTGCCCGTCATATTGTGTCCATACGGGCGCGTAGCGGCGGTAAGCCGGTGCAGCTGTGTCAGCTGGATAAGCACACCGGCAGGCTGCACCGGTAAAAGGCACGCTGACGCTGACTTATCAGGTGTATGCCTATGATTTGTCGGTGCGGGGCGCCTATCTTGACCAGCAGCGTGGGTTTTTTAATGCGTCCAGCGTTTTTCTGGCGGTTGAGGGCTATGAGGACGAGGACTGTGAGGTGGAAATTTGTCCGCCTGCTGTCCCGGCGTTGTCTGGCTGGCAAGTGGCGACCAGTTTGCTCGCTGCTGGATGTCGACAAGACGTCCGGCTTTGGTCGTTATCTGGCAGCCAATTACGATGAGTTGCTGGACCATCCGGTGGAGCTGGGCACGTTTGAGCGGGTACGCTTCAAGGCCTGTGGTGTGCCACACGAGTTTGTCATTGCCGGGCGTTTCCGTGCCGATCTCAAACGACTGGCGAAGGATGTCAAAAAGATCTGTGAGTACCAGATCAATCTGTTCGGCCAACCTGCGCCGTTTGCGCGCTATGTCTTTTTGCTGTTTGTTGGCAAGGATATCTATGGCGGGTTGGAGCATCGCGCTTCAACCGCACTGATGGCTAGCCGCGATGATCTGCCTGCGCCGGGGGCAACCGAGATTAGCGATGGCTATTTGCAATTGCTGGGTTTGATCAGCCATGAATATTTCCACAGCTGGAATGTCAAGCGTATCAGCTTAAGCGGCGTTTGCGCCGTATGATCTGGCGCGCGAAGGCTACACCCGCCTGTTGTGGGCATTTGAAGGGATTACTTCCTATTACGATGACCTGACGCTGGTGCGTTGCGGGCTGATTGACCGCAAGCGCTATCTGGGCTTGCTGGCGCAGACCATCTCGGGGGTGCAGCGTGGGGCTGGGCGTCTCAAGCAAACGCTGGAAGAATCCAGTTTCAACGCCTGGACCAAATACTACCGGCAGGATGAGAACAGCCCCAACAGCATTGTCAGCTACTACACCAAAGGTGCACTGGCGGCATTGGCGCTGGATTTGACCATCCGGCGCGATAGCGCGGGCCAGCTGTCACTGGATGATGTGATGCGCGCGCTCTGGCAGAAATGGCTGGCCGATGGCCAAGGGTTGGCCGAAAACGAATGGGAAGCGGTGGCGCAACAAGTGACCGGGCTGGACTTGGGCGAGTTTTTTGAACGCGCCTTGCGCCGCACGGATGATCTGCCGTTGGCTGAACTGTTGGCGACACAAGGCGTCAGCTTGCTGTGGGATGTGGCCCAGAGTGTGGCGGATCGCGGCAGCGTACTGGATGGCGCACCGGCCAAGGCGCCACGGGTGTCGTTGGGCGTCAAGACCGCCGCTGATCCGCTCGGTCTCAAGTTGGTTCATGTGCTGGAGGGCGGTGCCGCGCAGCAGGCCGGGTTGTCTGGCGGTGACATTTTGCTGGCGCTTGATGGCTTGCGGCTGTTTGATCTGGATAAGGCGCTGGCCCGTTATCAGCCGGGCGATACTGTGACGCTACATGCCTTCCGCCGTGATGAATTATTGATGCGTGACATTGCTTTGCCCGCGGCCCCCGCCGATACTTGCCGCCTGTTGCTGGCCGATGAGGGCGGCCAGTGGTTGGTGCACTGATTATTTTGTGGCGCGGTGAGGCCAGCGTTAGGCCAAGCCGTCGTTCCGTATAGAAAAAGAGAGAAAACATGGCACAGCAACCTCAAGTCAAATATCGAAACGATTACGCCGTTCCGCCGTTTCTGGTCGACCGCGTGGATTTGAAGTTCGATATCGAGGACAGTGTGACCAAGGTGTCTTCACGCCCGGTGATCAATCGCAACAGCAAAGCTTAAGCGGCGGCCGATCTGGTGCTGGATGGTTCCGCCCGGCTGCTGGCCGTAACGCTGGATGGCGAAAGGTTGGCCGAACCGCGTTATGAGCTGGATGGCGAACAACTACGCCTGCATGACGTCCCGGACAGCTTCATTCTGGAAGTGGAAACCGAGCTGGAGCTTAGCCGCCAATACCAGCCTGATGGGGCTGTATGCCTCCAATGGCAACCTGTTTACCCAATGCGAGCCGGAAGGCTTCCGCAAGATAACCTATTATCTGGACCGTCCGGACGTGATGGCCAAATTCACCACCACCATCGTAGCTGACAAGCAGAAGCTGCCGGTGTTGCTGTCCAATGGCAACAAGGTGGGCGAGGGCATGGTGGACAAAAAACGCCACTGGGTGAAATGGGTCGATCCGTACAAAAAAAGCCTACCTGTTTGCGCTGGTTGCTTAAGCAAGTTGTCTGCGCTGCGTAGCCAGTATGTCACGGCGCGTGGGCGCAATGTGCTGCTGGAGATCTGGACCGAACCGGCCGATCAGGACAAGGCCGCGCATGCGCTGGAGTCGCTCAAGCACGCGATGAAATGGGACGAAGAGCGCTTTGGCCCGGAATACGATCTGGATATTTACATGATCGTGGCGGTGGGCGACTTCAACATGGGGGCGATGGAAAACAAGGGCCTCAACATTTTCAACACCAAGTATGTGCTGGCGCGGCAGGATACGGCTACCGATAGCGATTTCCACAACGTGGAACGGGTGATCGGCCACGAATACTTCCATAACTGGACCGGTAACCGCGTCACTTGTCGCGACTGGTTCCAGCTCAGCCTGAAAGAAGGCCTGACGGTGTTCCGCGACCAGGAATTTGGCGCCGACATGAGCAGCCGCGCGGTCAAGCGCATTGAAGATGTCAAAGCGCTGCGCGCCATGCAGTTTCCGGAAGATGCTGGCCCGATGGCGCACCCGATTCGCCCCGACTCGTATATCGAGATGAACAACTTCTACACCATGACGGTGTATGAAAAGGGCGCCGAAGTCGTTCGCATGTACCAGACCCTGCTTGGGCGCGATGGCTTCCGCAAGGGCATGGAGCTGTATTTCCGTCGCCATGACGGGCAGGCCGTCACCTGCGACGAGTTCCGCGCTGCCATGGCCGACGCCAACGGCGTTGATCTCACCCAGTTTGCCTTGTGGTACAGCCAGGCTGGCACGCCGCGTCTGCAAGTGGAAGGCCGCTACAGCCCGGCTGAGCAATCCTACACGCTGACCGTGCGTCAATCGACTCCGGCCACGCCCGGCCAGCCGGACAAACAGCCGTTGCACATTCCGCTGGCGTTGGGGCTGGTTGGTGCCGATGGCCATGATCTGCCGTTGCAACTGGAAGGCGAAGCGCAGCCGCAAGGCACGACGCGGGTGCTGGATATCAAACAGGCAGAGCAGCGGTTTACCTTTATCCATGTGGCGGCCGAGCCGGTACCGTCGCTGTTGCGCGGCTTCTCCGCGCCGGTGCGGCTGGAGTTTGACTGGCGCGACGATCAGCTGGCCTTCCTGATGGCTCACGACAGCGACAGCTTCAGCCGCTGGGAAGCTGGCCAGACGTTGGCCGAACGCCTGCTGTTGCGCTTGCTGGCCGAGCAGGCTGCTGGCCAGACGCTGACGTTGCCGGAGGCATTTGTCACCGCTTTCCGTGCTGTCCTGAAAGATGAATTGGCCGATCCGGCCTTCAAGGCGCTGATGCTGGGCTTGCCGTCAGAATCAGACCTGCTGGAGCTGGTGGACGATGCCGATCCGGAACAGATCCATCGGGTGCGTACCTTCGTGCTGGATCAACTGGCCGCCGCGTTGCGCGCCGAATGGCGCGAGGCGTACGAACTCAACCAGACGCGCGATTACCGCCCGCAGGACGCTGGCAAGCGTGATCTGAAGAACCGGGCGCTGGGCATGCTTAACCGTCTGGGCGATAGCTGGTCGGCGACTACCGCGCGTAAGCAGGGGCAAGATGCCGACAACATGACCGATCAGATGGGCGCCATGCTGGCCCTGCGTGATCGCGCCGGCCTCGAGCGTGAAGAGTGTTATGCCGCGTTTGCCTGCCGTTGGCAGCACGATGCGCTGGTCATGGACAAGTATTTTGCGCTGGTGGCGGGTAGCCAGTTGCCGGATACCCGGAGCAGGTGAAAGCCGCCATGCAGCATCCGGCGTTCTCGCTGAAAAACCCCAACAAGGCGCGCGCGCTGATCGGCTCATTTGCTTAGCAATTTGCGTCATTTCCATGCGGCGGATGGCAGCGGCTATCGCTTCATTGCCGATCAGGTGCTGGTGATCGACGCCTTCAATCCACAGGTGGCCAGCCGTCTGGTACGTGCCTTTAACCGCCGCAACAAACTGGAACCGGGGCGTCGGGCATTGATGACGGCCGAGCTGCAACGACTGTTGGCGGCCAAACTGTCCAAGGATGTTTACGAGATCGTAGCCAAGAATCTGGACGCCTGATCTGGCGCCGCCCGCAGCGCAGGCCAGCGGGCGCAAAGGCATTTATCCGAGATTGATCGGATGCCGGGCCGTGTACTGCCGTGTTGAGCGGCACGCTACACGGCCTTGGTGTGTCTGGCGCCGGTTTTCGGCCAACCCTTTATCCTTTGGGCGACGTTCGCGTGCGGTCCGCTGGGGAGAATGTTTACTATGACTGAACAACTGTTATCGGCAAGCGTGGCGAGCCCACCGCCCGTACTGGACAGCATTATCAATACGTTGGCCGAACAGGGGTGGGTGATCGACCGCAGCTTGTTCACGCCGCAGGATATCGCCCTGTTGCGCGACGAATGTGTCCAGCACTGGCGTCAGGGCGAGTTCCACGAGGCGGCGATCGGTCAGGCCAGCGAGCAGCGCCGCCTGAGTGAAATCCGCTCCGACTCGGTATTATGGCTGGATGAAGACAACGCCCCACCAGCGGTGGCCGCCTATTTTGCCAAGCTGGAGCAGATCCGTCAGGCGGTGAATCAGTCCTTGTTCATGGGGTTGGTCGAGCTGGAATCGCACTTTGCCGTGTTTCCGACCGGCGCGTTTTACAAGAATCATCTGGATCGTTTTCGCCACGACGATGCCCGAACCCTGAGTGCCGTGCTCTATCTGAATCAGGACTGGCCGGACGATGCCGGTGGCGAAATGCGGCTGTATCTGGACCCTGAGTGTCAGCATCATCTGGACGTTGCGCCAGAGGCCGGGACGCTGGTGTTGTTTTTGTCCGATCGCTTCTGGCACGAGGTTTTACCGGCGCGTCAGCCGCGTTTATCCATTACCGGCTGGTTCCGCCGCCATACGGGAAACGTGCCTTGGTAATGGGCCGTGTTAAAATCGTTAAAAACCAATTAGGCCATAAAGGGATCACAGAAGATGTCAGGCAATAGCATGGGTTTGCTGTTCACCGTCACCTCGTTCGGCGAAAGCCACGGGCCAGCCATTGGCTGCGTGGTGGACGGCTGTCCTCCCGGGCTGGAAATCAGCGAAGCGGACATCCAGCTGGAACTGGATCGGCGCAAGCCCTGGCACCAGCCGTCATGTTACCCAGCGGCGCGAACCGGATAGCGTGGAAATCCTCTCCGGCGTGTACGAAGGCAAAACCACCGGCACGCCGATTGCCCTGTTGATTCGTAATACCGATCAGCGCAGCAAGGATTACGGCAACATTGCCGACACGTTCCGTCCCGGTCATGCTGATTACACCTACTGGCACAAATACGGCATCCGCGACCCGCGTGGCGGCGGCCGTTCCTCGGCGCGCGAAACCGCCGTGCGCGTGGCGGCTGGCGCGATTGCCAAAAAGTGGCTGAAAGAGCGCTTTGGCATTGTGATCCGTGGCCACATGACGCAAATTGGCGAAGTCGTCATCCCGTTCCACAGCTGGGATGAGGTTTCGGCCAACCCCTTCTTTGCCGCTGACGCCAGCGTGGTGCCGCAACTGGAAGATTACATGGATGCCATCCGCAAGAGCCCTGGATTCGGTTGGCGCGCGTTTGCGCGTGGTGGCGGAAAACGTCCCTGTCGGCTGGGGCGAACCGGTGTATGACCGGCTGGACGCCGACATCGCCCATGCCATGATGAACATCAATGCCGTCAAGGGCGTGGAAATTGGCGCTTTGGCTGTGTGACACAAAAGGGCAGCGAGCACGGCGATGAACTCACGCCGCAAGGTTTTGCCAGCAACCACGCAGGCGGTATTCTCGGTGGGATTTCCACCGGGCAGAATATCGAGGTGTCCATTGCCATCAAACCGACGTCTTCCATTGCCCAGCCGCGTCACTCCATCGACAAGCAGGGCAACCCGATTCTGATGGAAACCCATGGCCGACATGACCCTTGTGTTGGCATCCGAGCCACCCCCATTGCCGAAGCCATGCTGGCGCTGGTGTTGATGGATCATGCGTTACGGCACCGTGCACAATGTGGCGATGTGCGGGTGGATACCCCGCGTATTCCCGCTAGTCGAGGTTAATCTTGCCATCACCCTCTACCGGATCAGGATTTGGAAAGAAAGTAGTGACCATGCTCAAGAATTTGTTTGGCGGGCTGACCCGTAGCAAGGATGAGGTCCGCGAGGTCGCACCGGTTGAGCCGGTCGCCGAGGCCATGGCCCCTCCTGTCCAACCCGCCGAAATTGACCACAAACCGCTGGATTTGCCCGCCACGCTCGGCTTTGTCACCCATCAGCCGATCATGGACAAACAGTTGCGCGTGGTGGCGTATGAATTCTTCGTCAAGCAGAGCAGCCAGGGCGGGCATGACGGCACGCAAACGCCGGGGAATTTGACCGGCTGCTGCTGTCAACGCTGCTCAACATGGAAATCTTCCGCCTGCTGGCCTATCGCCGCGCTTTTGTGCATATCGCCATGGCGTCGTTACAAGAGCCCATGTTGCTGCAAATGCTTAGGCCGATAGCGTCATTTTCGTGCTTGATCCGTTAACCGATGAGCCGATGACTGATGCCATGCTGGGGCAACTGGATGCGTTGCGTGCCAAAGGTGTGCGATTTGCCATCGAACCGGCGCTGTACGATCGCAAAGTGTTGGCCGAACGGTTGCAACCGGAACTCTTTAGCCGCGTCGATTTCATGCTGCTGGATTTTGCCGCGCCATCCACGCGAGTGCTCGCACCGATTCTCGACCAGCTGCCGCAGCGTTACCCCAACGCGCGCTGGATGGCACGTAACATCGGTACGGCGGAAGATCTGGATGTTTGCCTGCGCGCGCCGGGCAGCCATCGTTTTGCCCTGTTCCATGGCCCGTTCCTCACCTCGGTACGAACGCTGGAAGGTGGCAAGGCCGATGCCAGCCAGACGCGGGTGCTGCACATCATGCGCTTGTTGCGGGCCAACGCCGATCCGAAAGACATCGAGATCCAGTTCAAGCTGGATTCCGTGCTGCTGTTCAAGTTGATGCGCTTCATCAATGCTCCGATCAACGGCTTGTCGCGCAAGGTGCAAACGATTGAAGACACCTTGCTGTTACTGGGACGGGAAACGCTGTTCAAGTGGCTGTCGATGTTGCTGTTTACCGCGCGCAAGGAAGATGGCAAGGCGTTGAGCCTGTTGGAAAAATCGCTGATTCGCGCTCGCTTCATGGAAAAGCTCGGCAATTACCGCAGCAACAAGGTGGAGTCGGAACACCTGTTCCTCACTGGTATGTTCTCATTGCTGGATGTCCTGATGGGGGTGCCGTTCCCAGATGTGCTTGACCCGCTGGATTTGCTTAAGCACCGGTGCGTGAAGCGGTGATCGACAATCGTGGCCTGTTCGGCCCGCACTTGGGCCTAGCCATGGCCTGTGAACAAGGCGATGAAGCGCGTATCCGCACGCTGGCCAAGATTCTCGAGTTTGATGTTGCGCTGGTTAACCGCTATTACATGGATTCGGTGGTCTGGGCGCAGGAAATCCTGCGCGATAGCGATGCCCAACATAATGTGGAAGCCGTCTAAGTAGCGGCCTTCCTGCCCGTTCAACAGCCCGGTGATGCCGGGCTGTTTTGTTTTCGGGCAGCTGACCGGACGCATGGTACGTGGCGTTACATCTGCTTACACGTGACTCACAGATTCCCGTTGATCTCCCGACTAGGATGCAAGACATGGATGCACACAACGTTGGCGTCCTGGAGATTCCCTCCTTTTCCATCTTTGGAGAAATACACATGAAAAAGCTGTCCCTGATGCTGTTGAGCGCTGTTTTTGGTCTGACTTCCGCTGCAGGCTTTGCGGCAACCCCGGCGGCAGCTTCGGCTCCGGCAGCCAAAGCGGCACCGGCCAAGAAAGTAGTGAAAAAGCATGTGGCTAAAAAACACGCCACGGTGAAAAAAGCCAAATCTGCTGCGTCCGCACCGGCACAAAAAGCCCAGGCCGCCAAGACCGATGCTTCGGCACCGGCCAAGGTCGCAGTGAAAAAGCACCACGCCAAGAAGCATGTGAAAAAGCATGTACGCAGCCACAAGGCCGCTAAACCGGCTGCTTCGGCTGCCAACTAAATCGCACGCATACATCATTGCCCAAAAGGGAGACCACAAGGTCTCCCTTTTTTCATATCCGCATGACGGGCAACCTGACTAAAATCAGTAGTCTGGTTAAGGTTGTTGCAACGCCGCCGCGCGAAAGGAATCTGCCGATGCCTAATTCCGTCTCCGGAACCATGCGTGCCATGGTCCTGCACCATTCCGGCGAGGCCCTGCGCCTTGAGCATTGGCCAATTCCACAGCCTGCGGCAGGACAGCTGCAATTGCGTATTGAGGCCTGTGGCGTGTGCCGCACAGATTTGCATCTGCTTGATGGCGAGCTGCCCTATCCGCGCTGGCCCATTATTCCCGGACATGAAATTGTGGGGCGCGTCAGCGCGATTGGTGCGGGTGTAACGGGCTTTACTGTGGGGGAACGGGTGGGCGTGCCATGGCTGGGCTGGACCTGTGGCCAATGCCGTTTTTGTCTCAGCGGCCGCGAGAATCTGTGTGAGTCGGCGCGCTTTACCGGTTATCAGATCTATGGCGGTTATGCCGACTACACCGTGGCCGATGCCCGTTATTGTTTTCCTCTGCCTTGTCACGCAGATCAGTCGGCAGCCGAGCTGGCACCGCTATTGTGTGCCGGATTGATCGGCTATCGCGCCCTGCGCTTGGTAAGCGAGGCGCACAAAGTGGGGATTTATGGTTTTGGCGCGGCGGCACACATCATTGCCCAAGTGATGCGTCATGCCGGGCAAGAGTTTTATGCTTTCACCCGACCGGCGACGCAGAAGCGCAGGACTTTGCCCGTCTTCTTGGCGCTAGCTGGGTTGGCGGCTCTGACCAAACGCCACCAGATTTGCTGGACGCGGCCCTGATCTTTGCTGCCGATGGTAAACTGGTCCCGCAAGCCTTGCGACAGGTGCAGGCGGGCGGGTGTGTCGTGTGTGCTTAAGCATCCACATGAGTGACATTCCCGGTTTTGCCTATGCCGATCTCTGGGGAGAGCGGATGATCCGCTCGGTGGCCAACCTGACGCGGCAAGACGGCTTGGACTTTTTGCAGCTCGCACCGACTATCCCTGTGCATACCAGCACGACCGCCTTTGCCTTGGAACAGGCAAACGAAGCGCTCGCCTGTTTACGTGCCGGAGCGTTACGCGGAGCGGCGGTGCTGGTGATGTGACGGGGCTTGCGCCTTGCCATGGTGGCCAGCACCGCTCGCTGCCCAAGCCGGTACCGCGCTATTGCCGCTCCAGCACCAAGGCAATGCCCTGCCCAACACCGATGCACAAACTCACCACCGCATAGCGTCCATGACGGCGTTCCAGTTCACGCGCCGCAGTGAGTGCGATACGTGCGCCGGATGCTCCCAGCGGATGGCCGATGGCGATGGCCCCGCCGTTAGGATTGACGCGAGCATCGTCATGACTTAATCCGAGCAGCTGCAGGCAGCCGAGTACCTGCGGCGCGAATGCTTCGTTAATCTCGATCACGTCCATGTCGTTGAGCGTGAGTCCGGCGCGTGCCAGCGCCTTCGGAATGGCAAAGGCCGGGCCGATTCCCATGACGCGCGGCTCCACCCCGGCCACGGCGCCTAGCCAGAATCCTTGCCAGCGGTTTGGCCCCGGCGCGTTCTCCGGCCCGCGCGCTGCCGATCAATACTGCCGCGGCGCCATCATTGATGCCTGACGCATTGCCCGCGGTGACCACGCCACCGAACAGTGGTTTGAGTTCCGACAATGTTTCGTACGTCGATCCCGCGCGAGGATGCTCGTCTTCGTCCACCAGCAGTGCTGGCGTCTTGCGTCCGGTTGGCACCGCGACAGGCAGAATCTCGCCTAACATAGAAACCGTCTGCTTTGGCTGCTGCGTATTTGGCTTGCGAGGCGGCGGCAAACCGGTCGCAGGCGTCGCGGCTGATGTTCAATTCGGCGGCAACGTTGTCGCCCGTTTCCGGCATGCTGTGATTGCCATACTGTTCCACTAACTGTGGATTGGGAAAACGTGCGCCGATGGTGGTATCGAACACTTTGAAATCGCGGCTATAGGCCGATTCGGCTTTGGCGACGACAAAGGGCGCGCGGCTCATGCTCTCGACACCGCTTAAGCAATGTAAAGCTCGCCTTCGCCACAGCTGATGGCATGGGCACTGTCGAGAATGGCCGCGAGCCCGCTACCGCACAGCCGGTTGACCGCTTGCCCCGGAACGGTTGGCGGTAAACCCGCCAGCAGCGCGGCGTGGCGACCGATGTTGCGGCTGTCTTCGCCAGACTGGGTGGTGCAGCCGAGGATGACGTCCTCCACGTCTTCGCTCTGAAAGGCGGAGCGGGCAAGAAGTTCGCGAATGACGGTGGCGGCGAGATCGTCCGGGCGCACGGTCGCCAGCTTTTTAGGCGTGGCGCCCGAATGGCGAGCGCAGTCCGGCGTAGAGATAAGCATCAAGCATGGCAGTTCCTCGTGAATCGGTGGCAAATGGACTCAGTTTTCCGGCGTCAGCAGCGATACCCCAAGGCGGGCGCGGCGGATTAACCATGGGCTTGGGCGATAACGCGGGTCACGGTAGAACGTGTGCAGCGCCTCAAGAATGGTCAGTACCGTGCCTGCGCCGATGGCATCACCCAGTGCCAGTGGGCTTCGGGTAACCGAGGCCAAGCGTCACCGCGTGGTCGATATCTATTGGTGTGGCAATGCGTTGCTGGGCCATGTCGCAACCGATATTGACGATCATGGCCATGACGCGCTGGGCAACAAAGCCGGGGCTGTCGTGGATGACCGATACGGCGGTTCCGTCACGCGCGAGCAGGCTCCGGTGGCATCACGTACTGCCGGTGTGGTCAGTGGAGTCTGCATCAGTGTGCGATGACCATGCAGATAGAGTGGGTCGAGGGCGATAGTCCGGGACGGGTCGAGTTTTTCGGCCAACGTGCTGGTGGTGGCATCCTCGCCCAGCGGCAGTACCAGACATAACGCGTTGTCAGATGGCCGTGCGCCATGGTCGAGGGTGGCTCCAAGCGTTTGCAGCAGTGCGGAGACCGCCGCGTGGGCTTCTGGCTGACGTTGGCTGATCCATATCGGTGGCACGGAGACCTGTGGCGCGGCAGGGGCGGGCACGGCGACGACCGCGCCATTGTCGTAGTGATAGAAACCACGGCCACTCTTGCGGCCGAGCAGGCTTACGGCGATGCGCTGGCGCATGATGGGCGAGGGGCGGTAGCGCGGTTCCTGATAATACTGCTCGTAGATCGATTCCATCACCGGGTATGAAATGTCCAGCCCGATCAAGTCGAACAGTTCGAACGGCCCCATCCGGAAACCGGCGCTGTCGCGCAAGATACGGTCGACCGGGCAAAATCAGCGATGCCTTCGCCGACGATACGCAGCGCCTCGGTACCGTAGCCGCGCCCCGCGTGGTTGACGATGAAACCGGGAGTGTCGGCGGCGTACACCGGCGTATGGCCGATACGCCGTACCAATGTCGCCAGTGCTTCGCCCACCCAGCTGGCGCTGAGTACGCCGTCGATTACTTCGGCCACCTTCATCAGCGGGACCGGGCTGAAAAAGTGCAGGCCGCCAACACGTTCCGGTCGTCGGCACGCCGCGGCAATGGCGGTGATGGATAACGATGAGGTATTGGTGGCCAACAGGCAGTCAGCGGCGACCACGTCTTCCAGCTCATGAAACAACTGACGCTTGGCGTCGAGGCTTTCTACGATGGCCTCAAGCACGATATGGCAATCGGCCAGCTGTGCCAGATTGTCGACAGTGGTAATGCGCGTGAGGGTGGCGTCAAGGTTGGCCGAACTCAGCTTGCCCTTGTCCACCAGCCTGCCGAGGGCTTCGGCAATGGCGCTGCGAGCTTCCTCGGCAGCATGAGCGCGGCTATCGAACAGCCGTACCTGCACGCCGCCCTGCGCTGCTATCTGGGCGATGCCCCGGCCCATCAGCCCTGTGCCGACAATGCCAAGCGTTAAATCCTTGCGTGTGGCGTCCAGCATGCTTCAGCGTCCTTGAAAGTCGGGTTGGCGTTTGTCGAGGAAGGCGTGCATGCCTTCTTTTTGATCCTGACTGGCAAACAGCAATTGAAATGCCTTGCGTTCCAGCATCAGCGCCGTCTCAAGCGGCGCATCCTGTCCGGCCAGCACCACTTCCTTGATCTGGGCAATGGCCAGTGGCGGCAGGGCGGCAATCTGGCTGGCCAATTCCGTGGCCCGGCTTTGTACCGCGCTATCGGCCACTACCTCGCTGGCCAGCCCCATGCTGCAGGCCTCGGCGGCACTCACCGGCTGTCCGGTCAACAGCATTTTCATCGCCTTGAATTTGCCGACGGCGCGGGTCAGGCGCTGAGTGCCGCTTCGCCGGGCATGATGCCGACCTTGACTTCCGGCTGACTGAAACTGGCGCTCTCGCTAACCACGATGATGTCGGCGTGCATGGCCAGTTCACAGCCACCGCCCCGTGCAAAGCCGTTGACGGCCGCGATCACCGGTTTGGGACAGCTGGCCATCGCCTGCCATAGCCGCTGGGTGTGGAGCAGCAGCATATCGATGGCGCCGTGATCGGCCATGGCGCGGATATCGGCACCGGCGGCGAAATAGTGCTCGCCACCGGTCAGGATGATGCAACGGACTTCGGCCAACTTGCCCAAGGCGGTAAAGTGCTCGGCCAGTTGCTGGCGTACCTCCTGATTCAGCGCGTTACGCGCTTCCGGCCGGTTCAAGCTGAGGCGCGCGATGTGCGCAGCGGGGTAGTCGACTAGTACTTCAGTCATGGCGGACTCCCTGTGTTGGTGTCGGGAAAAACGGCGCTTGGCGCACCAGTGTTCAGCGATGGCGAAAATCCGGCTGGCGCTTGTCGACAAAGGCGGCCATGCCTTCTTTCTGATCGGTCATCGCGAAGGTGGCGTGCAGCGTGCGGCGTTCAAACAGCAGCCCTTCGTTGAGTGATCCCTCGAAGGCGCGGTTGATCGACTCTTTCATCATCATCGCCACCGGTTGGGAGAATTCGGCAATGGATTGCGCCGTGGCCAGCGCTTCGGCCAACAGTTGCCCGGCCGGATAAAGGCGCGAAACCAGGCCACAACGCTCCGCTTCCGCGGCGTCCATCATGCGTCCGGTCAGGCATAAATCCATGGCCTTGGCCTTGCCGATGGCGCGCGGCAGGCGCTGGTGCCGCGCGTCGCCGGGGATGACGCCCAGCTTGATTTCCGGCAGGGCAAAACGCGCGCTATCGGCGGCAAACACGATGTCGCACATCATGGCCAGCTCACAGCCGCCACCCAATGCCAGTCCCGAAACGGCGGCGATCACCGGTTTTCGGAAGGTTTTGAGCCGCTCCCAATTGCGGGTAATGAAATTGGACTTGTAAGCATCCATGTAATCCATGGCGCGCATGGCGCTAATGTCGGCGCTTAGCTGGCAAAGGCTTTGTCGCTGCCGGTGATGACAACGCAACCGATCGCTTCGTTTGCTTCCAGCGCATCCAAAGCCTCTCCGAGCTGGTTCATGAGCGCATCGTTGAGTGCGTTGTAGACGTCGGGACGATTGAGTCGGATCAACCCGACCTTGCCGATGGTTTCCAGCAGAATTTCCGTATCCATGACCACTCCTCAGTGGGTATCCGCAAACGCCTTGGCCGCTTCTCTGAGCTTGAACTTCTGCAGTTTGCCGCTGGGCGTCTGAGGGAGCTGGTCGGCCACTTCCAGCCGCTCCGGAAAATACTGTTTGGTGAGCTGCTGTTCGGTCAGGTAGGCCGTCATGTCTTCAAAGGTGAAGTGGCAACCCGGTTTGAGCGCGACAAACGCGCAGACGCGCTCGCCAAAACGCTTGTCCGGGTAGCCGACCACGGCAACGGCCGCAATGGCGGGGTGCTGGTAGAGCAGGTTTTCAATCGCCACTACCGGAATGTTTTCGCCGCCACGGATCACCACATCCTTGCTGCGGCCGTTGATGCGGAGGTAACCCTCGGCGTCGATAAACGCCAGATCTCCAGTCTCGAACCAGCCTTCTTCATCGGTAGCGTTCAGCTGTGGCCGTTTCAGATACCCGGCAAACAGCGAGGCTCCGCGGATCATTAGCGCACCGGTTTCGCCGCAGGCCAGCGACTCGCCGCTGGCGCCAACAACCTTGACTTCCATGCCCGGCAGCGGTCGGCCATCCGAGACGCCGGATTTTTCCAGCGCACGTGCGGGTTCGGTGACCGTCACGGCACCGCATTCGGTCATGCCCCACGCCGAACTGATCGTCAGGCCCATCAGGGAATGGGCCCGTTCAATCAATACCGGCGGAATCGGCGCACCCGCACAGTTAAATTTGCGGAACTGTGCCGAGGTGGGCTCGCCCGCCTCAACCGCCATGCACAGGTCGGCGACGAACGTGGCGGAAGCCATGCTGAATGTCACCCCTTCGTCGCGGATGATCTGCAATGCCCGTTTGGCGTCCCACACATCCATCAGCACCGTGGTCGAATTCAGAATCAACGGAATCATCGCCAGATAGCCATAGCCGGTGAGGTGTGCCATCGGTGAGGCACCGAGAATGACGTCGGACTCTTGCAGCTCCATTACCGGATATAGGCGTGCAAATTGGAGAACAAGGTGTTGGAGGTGTGCATCACGCCTTTGGGTTCGCCGGTTGTCCCCGATGTGTACATGAGCAGCAGCACATCGTCCGGATCGATAGCGGTGGTGGTCAGCGGTGGATGTGCGGTGGCGAGCAACGTGGCTTCGAAGCTATCGTCGCCGCTGCCTCCCACGACCCCCAATTGCTGTAGATGGGGGAGATTCGGCCGCATGGCGTGCGCCATCTCTTCGTAATCGAAGCCACGAAACACCTTGGGGACGATGAAAATCTTTGACTCGCCAAAGTTGAGCATGAAGTTCAGCTCATGCTGGCGAAAAATCGGCATAACCGGATTGGCCACGGCACCGATGCGCGCGCAGGCCAGCGAAAGCGCAATGAACTCCCAGCAATTGGGCAGCTGGAAGGTTACGACGTCGGAGCGTTCGATCCCTGATGCCACCAATCCGCGGGCAATCCGCTCGACGCGCTGATCGAGTTCCTGATAGCTGAGGCGAATCGGCTGGTTTTGCCCCTCTCGGTAGTCCACCACGGCCAGTTTGTCGGGGCAGCACGCCAATGCCCTGCGGAAATGGCACTCAATCGTTTCATCCCGCCAAAAGCCTTGGGCTTTCATCGGCCCCATGCGGGGCGCGAGCAGCACCGGGTCAAAGTTCATATCCAATCTCCATTCAACTCCAGTCGAAATCACCGCCGGGGCGATGCTCTGCCCGGAGGCAGTGCAAGAGAGTGCGTCGTGGCGTACTGCCATTTCACGACCGGTTTTCCACGCTGCGTATGTCGCCGATGACAAGGTGATGTCATTGTCCTGATGTCACGCTGCAGCCGATGTGATAGTACGGTATCTCTCTCTGATTAATGAGTCAACATGTTGATATAAAATGACGTATCAACTGTTGTGAAATTGCTATCAGCATAAACAAATAAAATCAAGCTATTGATTTTTAAATAAAAAATTTCTTTTGTTTGGCTTTTTCTGGATTCTAGTGCAAAAATTCCAATAAATTTTATATCAACTTATTGACGTATATTGAATGGCGTGGCTAGTATTCAACTCACATACAGAACAAGGAGGAATACGTGATGGACTTCAGCCTCAGCCATGAACAGCAGGCACTGGTCGATTCTGCCGCTCGCTTTGCCAAAACCCGTCTTGCTCCTTATTACCGCGCTCGTGAAAAAGCCGAGCGGGTTGAGCGTGAGATCGTGCAGGAAATGGGAGCGTTGGGTTTTCTGGGGCTGGAGTTGCCAGAGGAACACGGCGGCCTCGGACTGGACTGTGTGACCAGCGGCTTGCTGCTTGAACAAATCGCTTATGGCGACTTCAACGTCTCTTACGTAAACCTTCTGACTTCTCTATGCGGACAGATCGTTGCGACGCACGCGCGTTCTGATGCCGCCCAAAGCTGGCTGCAGCAGGTGATTGCTTAGCGACAAGCTGATTGCCATTGCCCTCACGGAACCCAGTGCCGGTTCTGATGCGGCCCGTCTCAAACTGAAAGCCGTGCGCGATGGCAACGATTTCGTGCTCAGCGGCGAAAAAACGTCAATTTCCATGGCGACGCAGGCCGATGTGGCCGTGGTGTTTGCCCGTACCGGTACGGAAGATGCCAAGGCTCGCGGGATCAGCGCTTTTCTGGTGCCGATGCATCTGCCGGGGATCACCCGAACCGCATTTGATGACATTGGCACCCGCCCGGTCGGGCGCGGTTCGATCTTCTTCGATGGTGTGCGTATTGCCAGCGACATGATGCTTGGCGACGAAGGACAGGGCTTCATCCAGGTCATGCAGGGATTCGACTACAGCCGGGCGCTGATTGGTTTGCAATGCATGGGGGTGGTGCGGGCCTCGCTCGACGAAGCATGGAAATACACACAGGAGCGTGAGGCGTTTGGCAAGCCGATCGGCGAATTTCAGGGCGTCAGTTTCCCGTTGGCCGAAGCCGAGACCATGTATGAGGCTTGCCGGGCGCTCTGTCTGAAAACCCTGTGGCTAAAGGATCAGGGGCTACCACATACCGCCGAAGCAGCAATGTGCAAGTGGTGGGCACCCAAGCTGGCGTGCGAAATCATTCACCAGTGTCTGCTGACGCATGGCCATGGTGGCTATGGCAGTGATTACCACTTTGGCCAGCGTTATCGGGATGTGATGGGGCTGCAGATCGGTGACGGGACGGCAAACATCATGAAGATGATTATCGCCCGCCAGATGGCCGAGCGGCATCGGATCTAGATCTTGGCCATGTTTTGCTGCAGCAGGCTGATGTAGTGGATGAAGGCCAAACGGTCGTCGAACGAGAAACCTTGCAGGGCCTGATCGTAGAAGTCGCTGATGGGATCGTAGAGCGCGGCCCAGAGCTCGTGGCCCTTGGCGGTTAATTTCACCCGGCGGGCCCGGCGGTCTTCCTCGCTGGTGACGCGTTCGATGAGGCCATCGCGCTCCAGTCGGGTCATCAGGCCAGCCAGGTTCTGTCGACTGACCAGCAAGTATTGCGAGAGTTCTCCGACGGTCATGCCATCCGTTGCCTTGGGGTGGGAGAGCGCGCCCAGTACCGACCACTGCTGGGTGGTGACACCGAGTCCCGACAGTGCCTGAGTGCCCTTGGTATGCAGCGTGTTGGCGGCTTGAAAGAACCGAAAAAACAAACGGTTGTTGATTTCGATGTTCGCAAGGTTTTTTTCGGCTGGAAGGTCTTTCATCAGCGGAGCCAGAGAAGTTTGAACGGAAGCTATTGAAGCGCAAAGCGCGGAACGAAGGCAAGACGCACTTCAAATTTTTGTCATGACATGAGGAGAGGCGAGCATGAAGGGTATCCGGGATAAGGTCGTTGTGGTGACCGGCGGTGCAGGCGGAATCGGCTCGGCAATCTGCCGTCGCTTTGCAGAGGACGGTGCCGTGGTCGCGGTTTTTGACATCAACAAGGAGGCGGCGGAAGCCGTTGCGACGGACATCCGCTCCAGTGGCGGCCGTGCCAGCGCTTTTGCCGTGAATCTGACTGATCAGGACTCCGTGCAGACGGCGGTGGCGGCTACTGAACAACAGCTCGGCCCGATCGAGGTGCTGGTGAATAACGCCGTTTGGGACAAGGTGGGCAATTTTCTCGATACCGAGAAACCGCTGTGGGATCAGATCGTCGCCATCAACCTGTACGGTGCACTGTACATGCACCACGCGGTACTCAAAGGCATGTCGCAACGCGGCCGTGGCCGTGTCATCAATGTTGCCTCCGATGCGGCACGCGTCGGTTCTTCCGGCGAAGCCGTGTATGCCTTCTGCAAGGGCGGGCTGGTGTCGTTCTCCAAGACCATCGCCCGCGAACTGGCTCGCAAGCAAATCAATATCAACGTGGTGTGCCCGGGGCCAACCGATACGCCATTGCTGGACGATATCTGCGGGGAAGGTGAACAGGGCGAGAAACTGCGTGCCGCCTTTACCCGTGCGATTCCGTTTGGTAAGCTTGGGCCAGCCCGG
Source organism: Paludibacterium denitrificans (assembly GCF_009707705.1). Taxonomy (GTDB): domain Bacteria; phylum Pseudomonadota; class Gammaproteobacteria; order Burkholderiales; family Chromobacteriaceae; genus Paludibacterium_A; species Paludibacterium_A denitrificans. Next base: position 2,215,841 of record NZ_WLYX01000001.1, read on the forward strand.
CGATCTGCCCGGCATTATCGCCTTCCTTGCCAGCGATGAAGCCGCATTCATCACCGGCCAAGTGATCAGCGTATCCGGTGGCCTGACGATGGCTGGCTAAGAGCCCCCTGACTGACAAAGGAGAGACAACATGGAATACCAGGACATTCTGTACACCAAGGAAGATGGCATTGCCACCATTACCATCAACCGTCCCAAGCAGTACAACGCGTTTCGCGCCCAAACCTGCGAAGAGATGATTCACGCCTTCAAGGATGCGGATTTTGACCGTCAGATTGGCGTCGTGGTGTTGACCGGGGCGGGCGACAAGGCCTTCTGCACCGGTGGTGACCAAGGCACGCAAGATGGCGGGTATGGTGGCCGCGGCACCATCGGCTTGCCGATTGAAGAAGTGCAAAGCGCCATTCGCGATATCTCCAAACCGGTGATTGCCCGTGTTAACGGTTACGCCATTGGCGGCGGCAATGTGCTGGTCACCATCTGCGATCTGGCGATCGCCTCGGAAACAGCGCAACTGGGGCAGGCTTCCCGCGTGTGGGGTCGGTCGATCCCGGATTTGGTACGGCGCTGCTGGCGCGTGTGGTCGGCGAAAAGAAGGCTCGTGAAATCTGGTACCTGTGCCGCCGCTATAGCGCCAAGGAAGCGCTGGCGATGGGGCTGGTGAATGCGGTGGTGCCACCTGAGCAGCTGGATGCCGAAGTGAAAAAGTGGTGCGAGGAAATTGTCGAAAAGAGCCCGACTGCCATCGCGCTGGCCAAGAAATCGTTCAACGTCGATACCGAGATGATCCGTGGCATGGGCGGGCTGGCGATGCACGCGCTCAAGCTCTATTACGAGTCGGCAGAGTCGGCCGAAGGGGGCAATGCCTTCCGCGAGAAGCGCAAGCCGGAATTCCGCAAATACGTCAAATAAACGGGGATGCGCGTCCATCTGGCATGGACGCGACCTCCCGTGCTCAGGCTTCGCCACACGGCACGCCGAAGATCATCGACATGGAAACGGATAGACAAAATGATCAGAGACCGGGAAACCCTCAATATTCTGCTGGATACCATTTCCCGGTTTGTGCGCGAACGCCTGATACCCAATGAAGCGCTCGTAGCCGAAACCGACCAGATTCCGCAAGAGCTGGTTAACGAGATGAAAGAGCTGGGCCTGTTTGGCCTGTCCATTCCCGAAGAGTACGGCGGCATGGGGCTGACGATGGAGGAAGAGGTGCTGGCCACCTTTGCCATTGGCCGAACCTCTCCTGCTTTTCGGTCTTTGTTTGCCACCAACAATGGCATCGGCGCACAAGGCATTGTCATTGATGGCAACGACGAGCAGAAAAACCACTACCTGCCAAAGATCGCCAGTGGCGAAATCATCGGTTCGTTTGCCTTGACCGAGCCGGATAGCGGTTCCGACGCCGCCAGCGTCCGCACTGTTGCGGTACGGGATGGCGGCAGCTATGTCATCAACGGCACTAAACGCTACATCACCAATGCGCCGGAGGCCGGTATCTACACGGTGATGGCACGTACCGATCCGGAGAAGCGCGGGCCGGATGGAATCTCGGCCTTTATCGTCGAGCGTGGTACTCCCGGGCTGTCGCTCGGCCAGATCGACAAAAAGATGGGGCAAAAAGGCGCGCACACCTGCGATGTGATTTTCGATGACTGCCGTATTCCGGCCAGCAACCTGATTGGCGGGCGTGAAGGGGTGGGCTTCAAGACGGCAATGAAGGTGCTCGACAAGGGGCGCATCAATATCGCGGCCGTGTCAGTCGGCGTGGCGGAACGCATGCTGGATGACGCCCTGCGCTACGCCTGTGAACGCAAGCAGTTTGGCAAGCCGATTGCCGAGTTCCAGTTGATTCAGGCGATGTTGGCCGACAGCAAGGCCGAGATTTATGCCGCCAGATCCATGGTGGTCGATGCCGCACGCCAGCGTGATCTGGGGCGGGATGTCAGTACCGAAGCGGCGTGCGCCAAATTGTTTGCCTCGGAAATGTGTGGCCGCGTCGCCGACCGGGCCGTACAGATCTTCGGTGGCGCCGGTTATCTGGCCGAATATGGCATCGAGCGTTTTTATCGTGATGTGCGGCTGTTCCGTATTTTTGAAGGAACGAGCCAGATCCAGCAACTCGTCATTGCCCGCAACCTGATTCGCCAGCACGGCGCCTGATACCGGCGTTGCCGGACGACAGAAAGGCCTTCAATCATGAAATTCCAATGGGATGATCCGCTGCGGCTGGATCTGCAACTGAGTGACGAAGAACGCATGATCCGCGATGCGGCGCACGAATATTGTCAGGCTCGCGCCCCGCGTACAGCAGGCGTTCCGCCATGAGTCCACCGATCCGGCCATCTTTCGCGAGATGGGCGAACTGGGCCTGCTGGGGGCAACGTTGCCCGAACAGTACGGCGGAGCGGGTTTGAACTATGTCAGCTATGGCCTGATCGCGCGCGAAGTCGAGCGCGTCGACTCGGGTTACCGCTCAATGATGAGTGTCCAGTCTTCGCTGGTGATGGTGCCGATTTTTGAGTTTGGCACGGAAGCACAAAAGCAGAAGTACCTGCCCAAGCTGGCGCGCGGCGTATGGATTGGCTGCTTTGGCCTGACTGAGCCGAACCACGGCTCCGACCCCGGCTCGATGATTACGCGGGCCAGAAAAGTGGCCGGTGGCTGGCAACTGAATGGCAGCAAGATGTGGATTACCAACAGCCCGATTGCGGATGTGTTCGTCGTTTGGGCCAAGGATGACGAAGGACAGATTCGCGGCTTCATTCTGGAAAAAGGCATGAAGGGGTTATCCGCCCCGGCCATCCACGGCAAGGTTGCCCTGCGCGCCAGCATTACCGGCGAGATCGTGATGGATGACGTATTTGTGCCGGATGACAACGCTTTCCCGGACATTCGTGGCCTCAAGGGGCCGTTCACCTGCCTCAACTCGGCGCGTTTCGGCATTGCACGGGGGCGCTTGGCGCGGCGGAAGATTGCTGGTTCCGCGCCCGTCAGTATGTACTGGAGCGCCAACAGTTTGGCCGTCCTCTGGCCGCCAACCAGCTGATCCAGAAGAAGTTGGCCGACATGCAAACCGACATCACGTTGGGATTGCAGGGCTGCTTGCGTCTGGGTCGGATGAAAGATGAAGGCAGCGCCGCTCCCGAGATCACCTCGATCATGAAACGCAACAGCTGTGGCAAGGCGCTTGAGATTGCCCGGACGGCGCGCGACATGCTCGGTGGCAACGGGGTCAGCGACGAATATGGCGTGATCCGCCACATGGTCAACCTTGAGGCGGTCAATACCTACGAAGGCACTCACGATGTCCATGCGCTGATTCTGGGCCGGGCCCAGACCGGTATTGCTGCGTTTGCTTAGGCTGATTGCCCGCGCCACCGGTCCCAAGGTTGGCCGAAAACATCAGTGCTGTTTATCCACAGGAGTTGATTATGCAGGACAACCATCACAAGGACGGAGAGCCCGCCACGGTGGCGCTGGTGGACCGGGTGATGCGGGAACGCCGTTCGATCCGGGCTTTTTTTCCCCAACCGGTGCCGCTGGAACGGGTGAACGAGATTCTGGCGAGCGCTGCTGGGCGCCCTCCGGCAACAATATCCAGCCATGGCGCGTACATGTGGTGTGCGGCAGAACACGTCAGCGACTGGTCGATGCCGTGTGCTCGGCCTATGACCGGGCGGATGGCAGCTATCAGGCCGAGTATCACTACTATCCGCGCGAGTTCTTTGAACCTTACCTCGGTCGGCGGCGCAAGTCCGGTTGGGGCCTCTATGGCCTGCTTGGCATCCAGAAGGGCGAGACCGAACGGATGCGCGCCCAACACCGCAAGAACTTTGAGTTTTTTGGAGCCCCGGTCGGGTTGATGTTCAGTATCGACCGGCGGATGGAGCAGGGGAGCTGGCTCGATTACGGCATGTTTTTGCAGAACGTGATGCTGGCCGCCAGTGCTCGCGGCTTGGCCACGTGTGCACAAGGCGCGTGGATTGACTACCACCGCCTCATTGCTGATCTGCTGAAGTTTGGCGAGCAGGAACAGCTGGTGTGTGGCATGGCACTGGGCTACCCCGACCCTGAGGCGCCCGAGAATACCTTGGCTCTCGATCGGGCTCCGTTAAGTGAATACGTCGTGGTTCACGACTGAATTGCCACGAACTGGCCGAAAGGAAAAGCGATGAAGATTCTGGTCCCTGTAAAACGTGTGCTGAATTACAACGTGAAAGTGCGGGTCAAGCCGGACGGCTCGGATGTCGATCTGGCCAACCTGAAGATGTCGATGAATCCGTTCGACGAAATCGCGGTGGAAGAAGCCGTGCGCCTGAAGGAAGCCGGTATCGCTTCCGAGGTGATCGTGGTGTCGGCCGGGAGCGCCGCCTGTCAGGAAACGCTGCGTAGCGCGCTGGCCAATGGTGCGGATCGGGCGCTGCTGATCGAAACCGATGCTGCTTTACAGCCGTTGGCAGTGGCCAAGTTGTTAAAGGCGGTGTGTGAGGCAGAGCAGCCGCAGTTGGTGATCTGTGGCAAGCAGGCGATCGATGACGACGCTAACCAGACCGGGCAGATGCTGGCCGCCTTGATGGGCTGGGCGCAGGCCACCTTTGCCTCGCGCGTGACTATTGCTGACGGGCAGGCCGATATTACCCGAGAGATCGACGGCGGGCTGGAAACCCTGACGGTCAAACTGCTTACTGTGGTGACGACTGATCTGCGGCTGAATGAGCCGCGCTATGCCTCGTTGCCCAACATCATGAAGGCCAAGAAAAAGCCGCTGCAGGTTGTGACTCCGGCGTCATTGGGCGTAGATATCGCCCCCCGGCTGAAACAGCTCAAAGTGGACGAACCGGCCAAACGCGGTGCCGGGGTCAAGGTCAGCGATGTGGCCGAGTTGATCGCCAAGCTCAAACACGAAGCCAACGTTATCTAAGGAATCCTGCCATGGCCCTGCTTGTTATTGCTGAACACGATCACCGCAGCCTGAAGGCTGCTACCCGTAATGCCGTCGCTGCCGCGGCACGGATTGGCGGCGAAATCCATGTGCTGGTGGCCGGTGCCAACTGTGGCGCGGTCGCCGAGCAGGCCGCCTACCGGCTCATGTTGCCAAGGTCAGGGTGGCCGATGCGCCACACTATGCCGATCAGACCGCCGAGAATCTGGCTGCGCTGATCGTGGCCTTGGCCGATGGCTATAGCCACATTCTTGCCGCCGCGACTAGCACTGGCAAAAACACATTGCCGCGCGTGGCAGCCCTGCTGGATGTAGCGCAACTGTCTGACATCGTGGCAGTGGCAAGTGCGGATACCTTTGTGCGCCCGGTCTATGCCGCTAATGTGCTGGCCACCGTGCAATCGCTCGATCCGATCAAGGTCATCAGCGTGCGTGGCACGGCGTTCGAAGCGGTCGGTGATGGTGGTAATGCTGTGGTTGAGCCGGTGCCAGCCTGCCCTGATCTGGGCCTTGCCCGCGTGAGTGGACGGGAGTTGGTTAAAAGCGAACGACCGGAGCTCGCCACCGCCAAGATCATCGTTTCCGGCGGCCGGGGACTGGGCAATGGCGACAACTACCGTGCCCTGCTGGAACCGTTGGCCGACAAGCTTGGCGCTGCACTGGGAGCCTCTCGCGCCGCTGTCGATGCCTTCGTCTCCAACGATTACCAGGTCGGCCAGACCGGCAAGATTGTTGCACCACAGCTTTATATCGCGGTCGGCATTTCTGGCGCCATTCAACATCTGGCCGGGATGAAGGATTCCAAGGTGATCGTAGCCATCAACAAGGATGCCGATGCACCGATCTTCCGGTGGCGGATTACGGATTGGTCGGTGACCTGTTCGAGAGCATCCCTGAACTGGTCGCGGCATTGGGTTGATCCGCCAGCCGCATCATGGCGATGCGGCGTATTGGTCATTGGTTCTGCGGTGTGTTCCGTTCGGTGTTGGCGCCGTGCGCGGGATTTTTTGTCTGATCGATTTTGTTGAACGGAAGGCACCCACCCGCAAGGTGTGGTCGTCAGATTCCGGCTCAACCGCTGAAGTACAACCATAACAATATACGGAGAGACTTCATGAAGCATGCAACCATCTATATCACCGGGTTGGCGGGCCTTCTGCTCAGCGCCACCGCCATGGCCGACAATACGGTCATCTACGGCAAGATCAACCTCGCGCTGGAAACGGTGTCCGCCAAGGGCGCCACCGATGGGCACAGCAATATTCCATCCGGTCAGCGTGTGACCAGTAACCTGTCGTATCTGGGATTTCGTGGCGAAGAAAACCGGGTAATGGTACCAGCGCCGTGTGGCAGGTGGAGCAGGACATCAACCCTGACAATTGCAACAACTGCGGCTTTGCCAACCGGACCTCATTTGTCGGCTTGAAGGGCGAGGATTGGGGGCGTCTGGTTGTGGGGCGTTACGACCTGTACTGGACTTCACATCTGGCGGCGCTCGACAAACATGTGGTGCAGGCCGGGGTCGCCGGGATGATCCTGTCGGTATTTGGTACCTATGGCGGTTATACCCCGTTGGGCAAATCCTCTGCCACCACCTCCCTGATGGGCGGGCGTGCCATCAATGTGGTGCGCTACGACACTCCGAGGGTGAACGGACTGGCGGGCAGTCTGAATTACTCCACCTCCGAGCAGAAGACCGGCAACGGTAGCCCGTCGGCGGTGCAAGTGGAGCTGGATTACAAGGACGGCCCGGTGATTGCCAACCTGTCCTATCTGCATGCCAACAGCAGCAACGGTAGCCTGACCAACACTGGCGGTGTTGCCAGCGAGCCGGGCATGAGTGCAGATGCGGTCAAATTTGTTGGTTCGTATACCTTTTCGCAAGGCACTGTGCTGGGCTTGGGTGGGGAGTCGTTGCGTACACATTATTCCGAAGGCAACGTCAGTCGCATGGCATACGGTATGCATCTTGGACAAGAACTGACGCCCCATACCTATGTGGGCATGACCTATGGCCGGGCGGGCAATGTATCGTCATCCATTGCCGGATCAGCAACGACCGATAAGACCGATGCCCACTTTCTCAGCCTGCTGACGACCTATAACTTCACCAAGCGCACGATGGTGTATGCCGAATATGCGCGCATTTTCAATTCGGCCAACGCGGGCTACTACTTCGTTTCCACCGGTAACCTGAATGCCACGGCGGCGATGCTTAAGGCAAGGGCGCCGATCCGATGACGTTCATGGTGGGCATGAACCATGTCTTTTGAGTGAGGCAACATCCGGTCTTTGCGCCAGCTTGATGCTGGCGTTTTTTTTTGAGATCAACCGCCGCAGGGGAGGGGTAAAGCATGATCGTCATCCGTCATGGCGTCCGACGGTAATTCGCCTTTGAAATTTTCAGGCAAGGTGAGCCTGCTTACGCCGTTGATCCAGCCAGAGTTCGGCAAGATTGGAAAACGCCTGTAGTCCAGCGCAGAGCAAGCAGTACAGGATGGCGGTAAAAAGATAGATCTCGGGTTGATCTGGCAATGGTTAATACCAAGAGAAAAGCCACGTGTTGAAACGTGGCTTGCTGTGGCAAAGCGTTATTGCCTCTCTTTTCAGGCTATCCACGGCTTATCAACCGCAGACAGCACAGTTGGCCGAATGGGGCGATGCCTAGTTGTCCTCCAGCTGGAAATGTTTGGCCAAGCGAGCCAAGGTATGCGCCTTGTCGGAGAATTTCACCAGCGTGGCATTGGCGTTTTCGACATGGTGATGTGATTCGTCGATCTGTTCCGCCACGGTTCCCATGCGTTCGGCCAGATGAGCGGCGGTGGCGGATTGCTGGGCGTTGGTGCTGGCGATTTCCTGCATCATGTCGCAGACGCTGCTGGAAGCATCGCGGATGGCGTTGAGCTGCCCGGTGGTGCGCTCTTGTGCCACGCTGCCTGCCCGGGTCTGGATGGTCACTTCCTGCATCACCTGTACCGTCTCGTCCGAGGCTTGGCGGATATCGTTGACCAGCTGGTTGATCTCGTCGGTGCTATGACTGGTCCGTTCGGCCAACTTGCGTACCTCGTCGGCCACCACGGCGAAGCCGCGGCCACTTTCGCTTAGCACGGGCCGCTTCGATGGCGGCGTTCAGCGCTAGCAGGTTGGTCTGGTCGGCAATTTCATGAATGGTTTGCGTCACCTTGCTGATGCTGGCGATGGCATCCGAGAGCGAGTGGATGGTGCGCTGGGCGTCCTCTACCGATTGCACCGCCTGCTGGCTGCGGGCATGGGCAAGGTTCATGTCCTCGGTGCTGGCATGGATGCTGTCACGCGAGTGCGCGCTCAGGCTGGCGGTACGTTCGGCGTTTTGTGCCACCTGTTCAATCGCCGTGGAGAGTTGTTCGATACCGGCGCTCATTTGTTCGACACTCTGGTTGCCGATCTCCATTTTCTGGTAAATGCCGTGCATGGTGTCCTGCAGGATATCGGAATCGGCATCCAGCTCCTGCGCCGTCATTTGCAATTCGTCGATGACAACCTTCAGATGCACCTGCATGTAGGCCAGCACTCGTTCCAGTCGGCCGGTTTCGCCTTTGCCATACAGCGAGAGTTTGTTGTTGAGGCGGCCCTCGGCAATGTTCTCGCACACCTGTAGTAACTGGGCATGGCGTGCGCTACAACGACGTTCGAACAGCATCCAGCTAAGCAAGCAGGCTGATGCCAAGCCCGGCCAAGATATATCCGCTGATGGTGCCGGAAACCGCGCCTACGCTGGCGAGCACTACGGCCAGCGCCAGCCCGATGCCATGACGAATCCGCGCTTCCTCGCAACCGCGGTGGGGCGGAGGGGTAAAGCGCGCGCCATGGAGCAATTGGGGATAGAGCTGTTCCGCTGCCTGAATGTCTTGGCGATCAGCTTAGCGTACGGACCGACATGTAGCCGGTGGTTTCGCCGTGCGCGCGGACGGGCACTACCAGCGCATCGACCCAATAATGGTTGCCGTTTTTGCAGCGGTTTTTGACCAGTCCATGCCACGGACGATTGTTTTGCAGGTTTTGCCACATGTCTTCGAATAACACCGGCGGCATGTCCGGATGTCTGACGATGTTGTGGCTGGAGCCAATCAGTTCTTCACGGGAAAAGCCGGATAGGCGGACAAAACCATCATTGGCATGGGTGATGATGCCTTTGAGGTTGGTGCGAGTCACGATCAAGCCATGGGTAAACGGCACTTCAATCCCAGTGACGGGAAAGTTCTTTTTCATGATCAGGCGGTAAATGGTGTATTGATGGGAGAAATGGGCAACAGCGAATTAATGTAAAATTTTTACAGCATTTAACCTATGACATAAATCAATGTCGTCATATTAAACAGCGCTTGTCATATAAATTTAAAAAACCAGACGGGTCGGAAGCGGCCAGCCGTGGAAAGTGCCTGAACCATGAGGAATGTCGCCATGAAAATTGCCGTGTTTGATACCAAAGCCTATGACCGTCAGGCATTGCTGTTGGCCAATCAGCGCTTCAATCACGAGTTGGTGTTTTTTGAACCGCGCCTCAACCGGGACACCTTGCAACTGGTACAGGATGTCGACGCGGTGTGCCCGTTTGTGAATGATCGCCTCGACGCTGAGGTCATGGCGGCGCTGGCTGACAAGGGCGTACAACTGATTACCTTGCGCTGTGCCGGGTTCAACGGTGTCGATCTGGCGGCGGCGAAACATCATTGCATTACGGTCACGCGGGTGCCGTATTCGCCGCATGCCGTGGCAGAACATGCGTTTGCCCTGCTGCTGGCGGTGGTGCGTCGTATTCACAAATCCTACGTGCGCGTGCGGGAGATGGATTTTTCACTGGATGGCCTGGTCGGATTCAACCTGTATCACAAGACCATGGGCATTATCGGCACCGGGCGGATTGGCCGGGCGGCCATGGCGATTGCCAAAGGGTTTGGCATGCGGGTGCTCGCCTATGACTCTTATCCCCAGCCCGAACTGGCCGCCCGTCTGGGATTTGAGTACGTGCCGCTGGAGACGCTGCTTGAGCAATCGGACGTGATCAGCCTGCATTTGCCGTTGACGGCGGAGAGCATTTGATTGATGCTTCAACGCTGGCGCGCATGAAACCCGGTGCCGTGCTGATCAATACCAGCCGTGGCGGCCTGATCGAATCCACGGCGCTGATTGCCGCTCTTAAGGATGGTCGTCTCGGCGGGGTGGGGCTGGATGTGTATGAAATGGAAGAAGGTGTGTTTTTTGAAGATCATTCCGAATCCGGCTTGCAGGATGATCAACTGGCGCGCCTGCTGACCTTTCCCAATGTGCTGGTCACCTCGCATCAGGGCTTTCTGACCCGCGAGGCCCTGACCAACATCGCCGAGACAACGCTGGCCAATGCCTCTGCCTTTGCGCTGGGTGAGCCGTTGCCCAATGCAATCAAAACGGCTTGAACATGCTTAGTGGTTAGCCGGGGCGCGGCGGAACACCCGAGTCAGTTCGCTGGAGGTGTCTGCATCGAAGGCGTAGCCTTCGCTGTCAAATTCCTTGAGCTGTGCTGGCTGGCTGACCCGGTTGAGTGTGGCCCAACGTACCATCAGGCCGCGCGCACGCTTGGCGTAAAAGCTGATGATCTTGTACTGGCCGTTTTTCTTGTCCTGAAAAACCGGCGTCACGATGGCTGCGTTGAGCTGTGCGCGTTTGACCGACTTGAAATACTCCTCGGATGCCAGATTGACGAGCACCGGATCACGGTCTTCGGCCAACCTTTGGTTAAGCGCATCGGTAATGATCTGCCCCCAAAAGGTATAGAGATCCTTGCCGCGCGGATTGACTAACCGGGTGCCCATTTCCAGCCGGTAGGGCTGCATCAGGTCGAGCGGGCGCAGGCAGCCATACAGGCCGGACAAAATGCGCAGATGCTGCTGCAAATAGCTCAAGCCGTCTTCATCCAAGTGGCTGGCATCCAGCCCTTCGTACACATCGCCCATGAAGGCGAGTACCGCTTGCTTGGCATTGTCCGGGCCAAATGGCGTATGCCAGTCGGCAAAGCGGCCGGTATTCAGCACCGCCAGCGCATCGCTGATGGACATCAATTTGGCCAGATCAGCCGGGCTTTTTTCCCGTAAGACGGCGATCAGTTCGCGGCTGTGTGCCAGAAAATCCGGCTGCGTGTAGGGGATGTGTGCGGCCGGTGGCGTGTTGTCGAGTGTTTTGGCGGGGGAGATGACCATCAGCATGTGTGGTGTCCTTGAACGGCGGTTGGCCGATTTTATCGGAAGCGGGCCACACGGTGGGCAAACTTGATCAGCCCGAACATGACCGGGCGATGTTGGCGCTCTACAATTTGCCGGTAATCTGACTGGGATGTTGAACTATGCGGGTGTTGTTGCAACGAGTGCGTGAGGCATCGGTAACGGTGGATGGCAAGGTTTCCGGCGCGATTGGCCCCGGATTGTTATTGCTGGTTGGGGTGGAAGCCAGCGATGGTGACGCCGACATCGAGTGGCTGGTGCGCAAGGTAAGCCAGTTACGAATATTCAATGACGACGCCGGTGTAATGAACCGTTCGGTGCTGGAGCAGGGTGGCGAGGTGCTGGCAGTCAGCCAGTTTACCTTGTTTGCCAGCGTCAAGAAGGGCAATCGGCCTTCTTATAGCCGCGCCGCCAAGGGCGAAATTTCCCGTCCGCGGTTTGAGCAGTTCGTTGCCGGGTTGGCCGAAACTTTGGGCAAGCCAGTGGCGACCGGCGTGTTTGGTGCCGATATGCAGGTGGCGTTGACCAACGATGGTCCGGTCACGATCTGGCTGGATAGCCAGCAAGCTGAGTGATGGTGATCGCTCTGTTCTGTTTGCCCGGCGGCAGGCGTGGTCACGGCTACTTGATCCGAGCAAGGCGAAATCCCTAATCGCCAATGAGAAAAGCCCCGACCAGCGGGGCTTTTTATCTATACGGCAGCCAAGTTGTCGCCAGACTTATAGGCCTTGTACCTCGATGCGGACTTGTTGACCCGGTTGCAGCCGTGCCACCTGTCCGGCGCCATTCCAGCGCTGGATATCCGCGTGGTTGACGCCAAACCGGCGGGCGATGCTGTAAACGGTGTCGCCACGTTGCACCACATAAGTGGATGGCGTGGCGCCGGTTGCCGGTACGCGCGTGGCCTGCAGCCCGCTGACCTTGAGCAGGGCATCATCCTGTGCGGAATTGCCAGCCTCGGTTGTGCGGCTGGCCACCAGCGTTTGGGCGTTGCCTTTTACCTTTAACACTTGTCCCAGCTTGACTACATCTTCATTCAGCTGGTTAAGCGCCTTGAGGTCCGCCACGCTGATATTGTAACGGCGCGAAATGTTATACAGCGTATCCCCCGCCGCCACGGTATGTTGCGACGCATTCGGATTGATGCGGGCTACGCGGGTTTCGGCCACTTTGACCAGGCTGACCGGACGCGCCTTGACCGGTTCGGCAACTTTGGCAACCTGCACCGTCTCGGCTCGGGCCGTTACGATGGTTGCTGCTGCCGGGATGGTCGTGGTTTGGGCTGCCGGGAGTACTTGCGATGCCGGAGCCTGAGCCGTGGTGATCGGAGCGGTTACAGTAGGTGTCGCTGTCGCTGTCGGTGCGCTGGTAGCCGGTGTCGAGCTAATAGTTGTATCGGCCTTGGCCAGCATCACCGGAGCAACGGCTTTGGGCGCGCTAACTGGTTTGGCAACTTCCGCTACGGTGACTGGTTTGTCGCGCTGAACCACGATCAGCGGTTGAGCTGCCGGGGTACGGACGACAGCCGGTTTCGCGCTGGCAACCATCACCGCACTGTTATCCTGCATCAGGTTGTCACCACCTTCCAGCGGGGCATTGTTATTGCCGCGCATGGCCACCAGAACCGGGCGGCCTGCTTGCAGGGTGCCGCTATGGACTTTATTGACGGCCAGCAGTTCTGACGTGGTCATGCCATGCTGGCTGGCCACATCCGCGGCGCTTTCAGTGCTAGTGGGGGTATACACCTGCCAAGTCAGCAGCGGCTTGTTCCATTTTTCCAGATTGGCTTCGAAGCGGTCCGCCTTGCTGGCTAAGCAACAGCATTTGACGGCCCGGCTTGTAGGCGTACACCGGCAGGTTGAAGCCCGGATTGAGTTCCTTGAATTCGGCCACCGAAATGCTTAAGCCAACTTGGCGGCGATGTCGATGTCCATGTGGCGTCCGGTGGACACCGCCACGAAATACGGTTTGTTCGGGAATTTATCCAGACGCAGGCCGTATTGTTCCGGCTGGTTGATCAGGTTGCGCACCGCCAGCAATTTGGGAACGTAATTGCGGGTTTCGTTCGGCATGCGGATGTTTTCGAACGTGGGGGTCTGTCCGCTGGCTTGTACGCGGGCGATGGCGCGTGACAGATTGCCTTCACCCCAGTTGTAGGCGGCCAGCGCCAGGTTCCAGTCGCCGAACTGGGCGTACAGATTTTGCAGGTAATCGAGCGCGGCACGGGTAGCATCTACCACGTCGCGGCGGCCGTCATACCACCAGGTTTGTTCCAGACCATACTGGCGGCCGGTGGCTAAACATGAACTGCCACAGCCCGGCGGCGCCAACGCCGGAGCGGGCGGTGGGCACAAAGGCACTTTCCACTACTGGCAGCAGGGCAATTTCGGTGGGCATGCCACGGCGTTCCACTTCATTCATGATGTGGAACAGGTATTTGTGGCTACGCTCCAGCGTGCGGCGGAAGTATTCCGCGCGGCTGGCGTAGAGGCGTTCATGACGCTGTACCAGCTCCGGATTGACTTCGGTGAGCTGGAAACCCGGCGCGCGCGATCCCACAGGTTATCGCCATGACGCAGCAGGCTGGAGTTGAGCAGCATCATGTCCAGACCGGCGGCCAGACCTTCGTCTACGCCGACAGACTGCCCGAAGGTCCCGGAGTCGGCATGTGCGACGGAGACTGCTGAAAATGCAAATGACAACGAAATTGCCAATGGAGTGAATCTTTTCATTTGGCTAAGCCCAGTATTCTGATCTTGGCCGATGCTAAACACCGCCTTTAACCATGTCAACCTGAAAAAACAAATGATTAGCTAGCTTTCAGTGTGTATAAGCTATGCCGTTCCTGCGGGGTAAATAGCCGCTATCTTTACCGGGCCGACCCCTGTCCTGACTGTGGTTGGCCGGTGGCGGTCCTGTGAAAATACGGGTTAGCGGAAATGGTTTTTCCATTCACGCAGCTCTGCGAATACCTGCTCTGGTGTGCTGACTGGCTGGCCCGTGTGCTGTTGTACCGCCTTCTGGATGCTAGCGTGTGTGGCGCGTAAAAACGGGTTGGTGGCTTTTTCGGCTGCCATGGTGCTGGGCAGGGTAGGCTCGCCTTGTGCGCGACGGGCGCGGTCGGTGACCTCGCGTTGCTGCAAAGCGGTATTGTCGGGTTCTACCGCCGGGCAAAGGCCAGATTGGACAGCGTGTATTCGTGTGCCGGGTAGATGAGAGTGTTATCCGGTAGTTGCGCCAAAGTGTTGAGCGACTGGTACATCTGTGCGGCGGTGCCTTCAAACAGCTTACCACAACCGGCCCCAAACAAGGTATCACCGCAGAACAGATGGCCGTCGAGCCGGTAAGCCAGGTGATCCAGCGTATGTCCCGGTACGGCCAGCACGGCGATTGAGCCTAACGTCGTATCAATGTGGGAACCGTCCATCACCGCTTCTTGCACCAGTGCAATGTCTGCCGGTCCATAGACCTTGGCCTCTGGCCAGCGCTGGCTCAGCTCGCTGATTCCGCCGGTATGGTCGGCATGGTGATGGGTGAGCAGAATGGCTTCCAGTGTCAGCTGGTTTGCCTCGAGAAAAGCCTGCGCCGGGGCGGCCTGACCGGGGTCGACAATGATGGCGCGGCGATTCTGCTGCAAAACCCAGATATAATTGTCGGCCAAGGCGCGAACTGGAGTAACGGTAAACATGGTGTCTGGAAAGGTTCCGCAATGATGAAGGCGTTTTCCAACTGGCTGACCACGGCCGAGTTGGGGTGCTATCTGCTGGAGCGCGAGCAGGCTTTTTACCGCCGGGCCGTGTCCGATGTGTTTGGGTTTCATGCCGTGCAGGTGGGTGTGCCGGATGTGAACTTCCTCGACCATAACCGTATCCCCGGCAGTGCCGGGTGGCCGAAACCGGTCCGGTCGACATCCGCTGTGAGCCGGAACGGCTACCGTTCGAGACGCGTAGTCTGGACCTGCTGCTGATGCCCCATGTGCTGGATTTTACCACCAAGCCGCATCACGTTCTGCGTGAAGCCGAGCGGGTATTGATGCCGGAAGGACGTCTGGTGCTGACCGGCTTCAACCCGCTGTCGTTGTGGGGGCTGCGCCGCCTGATTCAGGGCCGTAGCGCCACGCCGTGGTGTGGCAATTTTCTTTCGCTGGCGCGCATCAAGGACTGGTTGGCCCTGCTGGAACTGGAAGCCAATCCGACGGCATTCATGGGCTATGCGCCGCCGTTTTCGCGCCACGACTGGCTGGCGCGTTGCCATTATCTGGAACAGGCTTAGGCAACCGCTGGTGGCCGCTGACGGCAGCGGTTTACGGCATTGAAGCCATCAAGCGGCAACGCGGCATGCGGTTGATTACGCCGACATGGAAACCGGCCAAGGCAGCACCCGGACTGGCGGTGGCTTAAGCAGCAATGACCGGCAGCCCAGCCACAAAAAACCTGCAGACGAGACAGCATGACAACAGAAGACGTAGTAGAGATGTATACCGATGGTGCCTGCAAAGGCAACCCCGGCCCCGGCGGCTGGGGAGCGTTGCTGCGTTACAAGGGCAAGGAAAAGGAGCTGTGTGGCGGCGAGCTGAGCACCACCAATAACCGCATGGAGCTGCTGGCGGTGATCCGGGCGCTGTCTACCTTGAACCGGCCGTGCCGGGTGGTGGTGTATACCGACTCGCAATATGTGCAAAAAGGCATTTCCGAGTGGATCCACAGCTGGAAACAGCGCGGCTGGAAGACGGCAGCCAAGGAGCCGGTGAAGAATGCCGACTTGTGGCAACAGCTGGATGCCGAACGCAATCGCCACCTGCAGGTGGAGTGGCGCTGGGTCAAGGGCCATGCTGGCCATGAGTTCAACGAACGGGCCGATCAGCTGGCCAACCGTGGCGTGGAACAGGCGCAGTCGTAAATTCTTCCCTCAAGGTTGGCCGAAAGGCGTTTGACGCCCTCGTGCCCGGCCTGAAAGCATCAAGTCATGAGACAAATCATTCTCGATACCGAAACCACCGGTCTGGAACCGTCGCAAGGTCACCGCATCATTGAGTTTGCCGGGCTGGAGATGATCAACCGCAAGCTCACCGGGCGCCATCTGCATTTGTATATGCACCCGGAGCGCGAGATTGACCCGGATGCCGAGCGGGTGCATGGCATTTCGCTGGATTTTCTCGCGGACAAGCCGAAGTTCCGTCAGGTGGTAAGCGAAATTGCCGATTTTCTGCGCGACGCCGAACTAATCATCCACAACGCCCCGTTTGACGTGGGCTTTCTGAATGCCGAATTTGCGCGGGTGGGCATCGAGCCGATCGAGCAGCTGTGCGCCAATGTGATCGATACCTTGCGTGAAGCGCGCGACATGTTTCCCGGCAAGCGCAACAGCCCTGGATGCGTTGTGCGACCGCTTTGAAGTCGACCGCGCCAACCGTACCCTGCACGGCGCGCTGATCGACTGTGAACTGCTGTCGGAAGTGTACCTGTGGATGACCCGCGGGCAGGAAAGCCTGATGATGGACATCGAGGTGAATACGCCGATGGTGGAGCAGGCCGGTGCGTTGCCGGTCAAGCACCAGCCGCTGACGGTGTGTCGCGCCAGCGATGAAGAGTTGGCCGAACATGCGGCCTATCTGGATAGTCTGGACAAGAGCGTGAAAGGCCAATGTGTATGGCGCGCGCTGGAGAACCCTGTAGTGGTTGAGGAGAGCAAGGCATGAGTGGCCGTTACCGGCGTTGGTGCCAGCGGCGGGGTCGGGGAGCCGGTTTGGCGGCCCCAGCCCCAAACAGTATTTGCAATTGAATGGCCGGACCTTGATGTGGCACACGCTGATGACCCTGTCGCGCGTGGAAGCGATCGAACAAGTGGCGGTGGTGATTTCGCCAGCTGACGAGTGGTTTGACGATTACGAGTGGGATATTCCCAAGCTGACGGTGCATCGCGTGGGCGGTGCCACGCGCGGCGAGAGCGTGCTCAATGGCTTGCGCAGTTTGCAGGCCGCAGCCGACGACTGGATTCTGGTGCATGATGCCGCGCGCTGCTGCATTTCGCTGGCTGCGGTGGAACGCCTGATTGCCACGCTGGCCGATGATCCGGTGGGCGGGCTGCTGGCCTTGCCGGTGACCGATACCGTCAAGCGTGGCGATGCCGAAGGGCGGGTGAGCACCACGGTGCCGCGCAACGGCTTGTGGCGTGCGCAGACGCCGCAAATGTTCCGTGCGGGCACGTTGGCCGAAGCGCTGACCGTCTGTGCGGCCGAGGACATTACCGACGAATCCTCTGCTATCGAACGTCTGGGGCTCAAGCCCAGTCTGGTGGAAGGCGATGCGCAAAACTTCAAGGTGACCTACCCGCGGGATTTGCCACTGGTGCGCGCCATTCTTGCCGCACGGAAGGAGTGACATGTTTCGGATCGGGCAAGGTTACGATGTGCACCAGCTGGTGGCGGGAAGGCCGCTGATTCTGGGCGGGGTGCACATTCCGCATGACAAGGGGCTGCTGGGGCATTCCGATGCCGATGCGCTGTTGCACGCCATTACCGATGCCGTGCTGGGCGCGGCGGCGCTGGGCGATATTGGCCGCCATTTTCCGGACACCGATGCCCGCTTCAAGGGGGCCGATAGCCGGGTGCTACTGCGCGAAGCGGTGGCGCGGGTGCGCCATGCGGGTTGGCAGGTGATCAATGTTGATGCCACACTGATTGCACAACAGCCGAAATTGGCTCCGCACATCGATGCCATGCGTGCCGCGATCGCCGCGGACCGGGTATTGACGTGTCGGCAGTGAACGTCAAAGGCAAAACCAACGAGAAGCTGGGCTACCTTGGACGTTGCGAGGCGATTGAGGCCCGGTGCCGTGTGCCTGCTGATGCCGTTATCGGCGGCTTGACCGGGTGGATGCCCGGGTAGTGGAACGATTAGCATCACATTAATCAGAACAACAACTTAGGGCAGCGTCCCTAATCCACGACGGAGGTTTTATCATGCAAACCCAGAACCAACTCAAGCTGGCGGTGGCGAAAAAGGCCCGGAATTTGTTCCGGATAACTGCATTATCGGTGTCGGCACCGGTAGCACGGTCAACCTGTTCATTGAAGAACTGGCCACTATCAAGGGCCGTATCAAGGGCGCGGTATCCAGCTCGGAAGCCTCGACGGCCCGCCTCAAGGCTCACCATATTCCGGTGTTTGAACTCAACACGGTCGATGAAGTGCCGGTGTATATCGATGGCGCCGACGAAATCAACCATTACCTGCACATGATCAAAGGTGGTGGCGGTGCGCTGACCCGTGAAAAAATCATCGGCGCCGTGGCCGAAAAGTTCGTCTGCATTGCGGATCAGAGCAAGTACGTGGATGTCTTGGGTTCGTTCCCGCTGCCAGTGGAAGTGGTGCCGATGGCGCGCAGTTTTGTTGCGCGCGAGCTGGTGAAACTGGGCGGCCATCCTGAGCTGCGCGACGGTTTCATCACCGACAACGGCAACATCATTCTGGATGTGCATGGCTTGAAAATTGCTAAACCGGTTGAGCTGGAAGCGACCATCAACCAGCTGGCCGGGGTGGTGACGTGCGGCCTGTTTGCCCGTCGCCGCGCCGATGTATTGTTGCTGGGCCGTGAAGACGGCGTGGAAGTGATTCAGTAATCTTCCGCTTGGCCGAACTGTTACCGGTTCGGCCAACTATGGATTGTCACACGGGCGTCATGCACCGGTTATATGATGCCCCGTTATCTGCAATTTGACTAAAAGAGGCTGAAATGGCGGAGCACATTTCAAAGCAGTTCGACATGGAGCTCGAAACCATTCGCACCCGCGTATTGCAAATGGGGGGATTGGTAGAGCAGCAGATCGTGTCGGCCATTGATGCCCTGATGACGGGCAATATCGCCAAATTCGACAAGGTGATTACCGAGGATTCGCTGGTCAACGCCATGGAAGTGTCGATTGACGACGAATGCCTGCATATCATTGCGCGCCGTCAGCTTACCGCCAGTGACTTGCGCATTGTGTTCACCGTGATCAAGGCGATTACCGATCTGGAACGCATCGGTGACGAAGCGCAGAAGATCGCTCGTATCGGCAAGAGCATTTATCAGTCCGAACGCTATCAGGTGCCGCGTTTCCGTGAAATCAACAAGTTGGCCGAAGTGGCGCTGATGATGTTGCGGCGCGCGCTGGACGCCTTCGCCCGGCTGGATGCTACCGCGGCGCTGGAGTTGGCCGAAGAAGACTTGCGGCTGGACGATGAATTTGATGCCGAAGTGCGCCAGTTGATCACCTTCATGATGGAAGACCCGCGCACCATCAGCATGTCGATCGATACCCTGTTCATCTCCAAAGCGATTGAACGCATTGGCGATCACTCCAAGAATATTGCCGAATACGTGGTGTATCTGGTCAAGGGCAAGGATATTCGCCATACCACGCTGGAAGACATGAAGCGCGAAACCCCGGGCGAGTGATGCTGTAGTCCCGATGACGGCGCTGTGCAATGGCGGTAACATCCAGTTACCGCCATTTTTATTGTGTTCAACCGCGACGCCAGCATGGTTTTGGGGTGGCTACCCTGACCCGTAAGTTTGTACCCGACTGGCAAGCATATTGAAGAAGAGAAGGGGTGACCTTGACTCCAACTACGCCCCCCCATGATGTGCTGGCAACTGTCGATCTTGGGTCCAACAGCTTCCGGCTGCAGGTATCCCGAGTGGTGGAAGACCAGCTCTATCCGCTTGATGCCCTGAAAGAAACCGTCCGGCTGGGTAGCCCTGACGGATGACAAGTATCTGGATGACGACACGCAAGAGCGTGCCCGGCCTGCCTCGCGCGTTTTGGTGAGCGTTTGCGTGGCCTGCTGCTTAAGCGCAGGTGCGCGTGGTGGGCACCAACACCTTGCGCGTGGCCAAGAATGCGCCCGATTTCATCGCCCGTGCCGAAGAACTGCTGGGGTTTCCGATTGAAATCATCGCCGGTCGTGAAGAGGCGCGGCTGATTTATCTGGGAGCTGCTCACTCGCTGCCAGCCACCAAAGAACGCCGTCTGGTAGTGGATATTGGTGGCGGCTCGACCGAATTCATCATCGGCAGCCAGTTCAAGGCGCAGGTGACCGAAAGCCTGCCGTTAGGCTGTGTCAGCTATAGCCTGCGGTTTTTCCCCGACGGCAAACTGGGCAAAACCAATTTCCGCGACGCCATCCTGACGGCGCGCAACGAGATTCAGCGCATTACCCACTCCTATCCGCCACAAGAGTGGCAACTGGCGGTGGGGACGTCCGGCACGGCCCGCTCGCTGCGTGACATTCTCGAGCTGAACGACTGGTCCGCTAGCGACATCACCTTGCAGGGCATGGAAAAACTCAAGGCCGAGTTGATCAAGCGCGACAACATCAAGTACGTCAATCTCAACGGCCTGAAGGCGGACCGCGCGCCGGTGCTGGCTGGTGGGCTGGCGGTGATGATTGCCATCTTCGAGGAACTGAGCATCGACAAGATGATCGTTGCCGAAGGGGCGCTGCGCGATGGCGTGCTGTATGACCTGTTGGTAGTTGCACCGCGAAAAAGACATGCGCGACTCCACCGTGGCCTTGTTCCAGCGCCGCTACCATGTGGATACGGCACAGTGCGAGCGCGTGATGGGGTTGGCCGAACAGCTGTATCGCATGGTGTCCGGCGACGAGTTTGACGCCAACATGCTCAAGCGGCTGGGCTGGGCGGCGCGGCTGCACGAAATCGGCCTGACCATTGCCCATACCGCCTATCACAAGCATTCGGCCTATATCCTGCAAAATGCCGACATGCCGGGTTTTTCCAAACGCGAACAGGCCACGCTGGCGGCCATCGTGCTGGGGCATCGCGGCGACATGGGCAAGATGCTGCAATACGTGAACGAGCATTGTGGCAGGCCGTGGTGTCGCTGCGTCTGGCGGTGCTGTTCTACCGCAGTCGTCGCAGCGTGCCGCTGCCCGAAACCCTGCAACTGGTGCATCAGCCCAAGGGCTTTGCCCTGACGCTGAGTCAGGCGTGGTTGCAGGCCAATCCGCTCACCACCAGCGCCTTCAAGCAGGAAGTGACGCAGTGGAAAAACGTCGGCGTGCAGTTGCTGGTCGGGCAAGTCTGACATGCGGCATGCCGCGCTGAAACAGCAGGTGCCAACCTTGGGCGAGGCGCCGGGCACCCTGCTGCCGGTGGGCGAAGTCAAGCAGGATGGCTCGTCGATTACCCTGATCGAATACGGCGCCGAGCGCCTGCTGGAGACGCGTTTCGACACCGTGGAGGCAGGGCTGGCGTACCAGCCGTCCGAACCGGTGCTGTGGCTCAACGTCTATGGCTTGCGCGATCCTCGCTTCATGCAGGCCATTGGCGAGCGCTTCCACCTGCACCCGTTGGTGCTGGAGGACATTCTCAACGCACGCCAGCGTCCCAAGATCGAAGATTATGGCGACTACCTGTTCATCGCCACGCGGGTGTTCCATTTCCCGGCGCGCGGCGGACGGCTGAAATACGATCAGGTCTATCTGGTGGTGGGGCGCAGTTTTGTGCTGACCTTTCAGGAGCGCCCCACTGGCCTGTTTGAAGCGGTGCGCGAGCGCCTGCGCAGTGGGCGCGGGCAGATCCGCCACAAGCAGGCCGACTACCGGCCTACGCCCTGATCGACGCGGTGGTGGATGATTATTTTGGCGTGCTCAACCAGTTTACCGAGCATGTGGAAAAAACCGACAGCCAGCTGTTGAGTGGGCGCGACAAGGGGGTGTTGCTGCAAATCCAGCAGCTCAAGCACGATTGCCTGAAGCTGCGCCGCACCATCACGCCACTGCGCGAAATACTGATCTGCCTGACGCGTGGTGATTACGGCTTCTTCCGTGCCGAAACCGTGGTCTATCTGCGCGATGCCTATGATCACACCATGCACGTGATGGAATCGCTGGAAATGTCGCGTGAGATGGTGGGTGACATGCTCGACCTGTATCTGTCCACTCAGTCGCACCGGCTGAACATCCAGATGCGGGTGCTGACGGTGATCACCATGATCTTCATGCCGCTGACGCTGATTGCTGAGCATCTATGGCATGAACTTCGAATTCATGCCGGAATTGCACTGGCACTATGGCTATTTTGCCGTCCTCGGTTTGATGGCGGCCATTGCGGCGGCCCTAGGTTATCTGTTCTGGCGTTACCGCTGGCTATAAGGTACGGATTCCTCTTTTTACGACTGACAAGGTTGGCCGAATGTCGCGTTTTGGGCATTCGGCCAACCTTTATTTTGCAGGTTGGTTTTATACCCTATAGGGGTATATACTTTTGACAGGAGGCTGCCATGAAACCGTCTGTTGTCGAATTCCCCATTGAAGGCATGACCTGCAGTGCCTGTGCCGCACGCATCGAAAAAGTGCTGAACCGGCAGGATGGCGTCAGCGCCACGGTCAACTTTGCCAATGAAAGCGCGCGCATCGAGTACGACGCGGAGAAGAGCGGCCCGGCGCAATTGGTGGCGCTGATTCACAAAGCTACCTCGTCCCCGTGGCGCGGCGCGAGTTTGCCATTGAAGGCATGACCTGCGCAGCCTGCGCCAGTCGCATCGAGAAGGTGCTCAACCGTTTGCCCGGCGTGCAAGCCAGTGTCAATCTGGCACGCGAAACGGCGGTGGTGCAGTTCCCGGCCGGGACGCTGGACGACGCGCGCATTGTCGAGGTGGTGAGCAAGGCCGGTTACGCTGCCACGCCGTTGCTAGCGGCCGATAACCACTCGCTGGCGCAACGCCAGCTGGCGGCTTATAGCCAGCAGCGCCGCTGGTTTGCCGTGTCATTGCTGTTCACCTTGCCATTTGTGTGGGAAATGCTGGCGATGATGCTGGGCTGGCACGACTGGATGGTGCCGCGTCTGTGGCAGCTGCTGTTGTCATTACCGGTGCAGTTCATCATTGGCTGGCGCTTTTACCGTGGCGCTTTCCATGCGCTGCGTGGCGGTGGCACCAACATGGATGTACTGGTGGCGCTGGGTACCAGCATGGCGTGGTTGCTGTCGGCGGTGGTCACGCTGGCCGATTGGCCGGAGCAAGCCGTGTATTTTGAAGCCAGCGCGGTGGTGATTACGCTGGTGTTGCTGGGCAAGCTGCTGGAGGCTCGCGCCAAAGGCAAGACTTCCGGCGCCATTGAGGAACTACTGCGACTCAGCCCGAAAACGGCGCGACTGGAGCGCGATGGCCAGCTGCTGGAGGTGCCGGTCGCCAGCCTGCAAGTGGGCGACCGCGTGGTGGTGCGCCATGGCGAAATCATTCCGGTGGATGGTGATGTGCTGGAAGGCCATGCCTCGGTGGATGAAAGCATGCTGACCGGAGAGAGCCTGCCCGTCAGCAAAACGGTGGGGGACCGGGTGTACGCCGCCACGCGTAATCAGGACGGCATGTTGCGGATTGTTGCCACCAGCGTCGGCGGTAAAACACAGTTGGCCGAAATCATCCGTCTGGTGGGCGAAGCGCAAGGGTCGAAAGCCCCCATCCAGCGGCTGGCCGATGTCATTTCGGGGATTTTTGTGCCGGTGGTGGTGTGCATTGCGTTGTTGACCTTGCTGCTGACCGGCGTGTTGACACACGACTGGGCGCGCGCACTGATTCATGCCGTGGCCGTGCTGGTGATCGCCTGCCCGTGTGCGCTGGGGCTGGCGACGCCCACGGCGGTGATGGTGGGTATGGGTAACGGCGCCCGGCGCGGCATCCTGTTCCGTAACGCCGTGGCACTGGAAACCGCTTCCGCGTCACGGCACTGGTGGTGGACAAGACCGGGACGCTGACGCAAGGCCAGCCACAGGTCGCTGACGTGGTGGCACTGGCAGGAGACCGGGCCAGCTTGTTGCAGCTGGCGGCCAGCGTCGAGGCCGGTTCGGAGCACCCGTTGGCGCAGGCGGTGTTGCGTCTGGCCGAACAGGAACAGCTGGCGGCGTTGCCAGTTTCCGGTTTCCGGGTGGAGGTGGGACGGGGCGTGGAGGCCAGTGTGGCGGGCTGGGGCGTGGTGCGCGCCGGTGCGCCACAGTGGGTGAGTACGACATTGCCGGAATCGGTGGCCACCTTGCAGGCGGCAGGCAAAACCGTCATCGCTGTCAGTCTGAATGGCCAGTTGCTGGGCCTGCTGGCCTTGGCCGACGCGATTCGGCCAACCTCAGCGCAGGCGGTGCGTGAGTTGTCGGCCATGGGCGTCAAGGTGATCATGCTCACTGGCGACAACGCCGTCACCGCCAGCCGGGTGGCGGCTGAAGCTGGCATCAGCGAGTTCCGCGCACAGGTGCGGCCACAGGACAAGGCGCGCGAAGTGCAGCACCTGCGCGAACAAGGCTACCGTGTCGCCATGGTGGGCGACGGTGTCAACGATGCACCGGCGCTGGCGGCTGCCGATGTCAGCTTTGCCATGGGGGCTCCGGACGTGGCGGTGGAAGCGGCGGATGTCACGCTGATGCAGACTGATGTGTTGCACGTGGCCGATGCCATTCGCCTGTCGCGTGCCACGCTGGGCAAAATCCGCCAGAACCTGTTCTTTGCCTTTGTTTACAATGTACTCGGTATCCCGCTGGCGGCGCTGGGGCTGCTCAGCCCGGTACTGGCGGGTGCCGCCATGGCGATGAGTTCGGTGTCGGTGGTGAGCAATTCGTTATTGCTGCGCCGCTGGAAATAACCTGGCGCGGGCCGATTTTATGTGGAAGGAAAAATGATGAGCGAAGTGATTTTGCAGGTTGAAGGCATGACGTGCATGGGCTGCGTCAAGAGTGTTACCGGTGTGCTCACCGGCATGGCCGGGGTGGACGCGGCTGAAGTCAGCCCTGGAAGCCAAACAGGCCAAGGTCAGCTACGACCCGGCCGTGGTCTCGCCGCCGGAACTGGCCGCCGCAGTAGAGGATGCCGGTTTCGACGTCACCCTCTGAAACCCTGATCGGGCCTGTTACAGCTCGATCACCATGCCTTGCTCCAGCGGGCGGATAGGGAGTGCCACGGGATCGTCAGCCTGCAACTGTGTCAGGATGCTATCCCGTGCGGCGCTATCCAGATGGCTGGCCCAGAGCTGCACCTGCGGCGGTAGTTCTTGCCGCAGCGGCAGCAACCATGCCGGTGCCATGTGGCCGTAGTCGGCGGCTTCCTGTGCCTGCTCGTTGGGGTAAGTCACTTCACAGATCACATCGCTGAGTGACGGTACTTGGGCAATCCACTGCCAGAATGCCGTGCACGGGCCGCTGTCGCCACTGAACGCCAGTGCGCGCTCGCGGCCTTCCAGCAGCCAGCCTATCGCCGGAATACTGTGCTGTGCCTAAAGCGGGACGGTGGCCAACCCTCCGGCCAGTGTCAAGGCATCGCCCACTTCCATGGCAATGCAACGTACCCACGGTTGTGCCGCGCGGGGGCGTACGGTGTAATCGGGCCAGAGTACGCCATTGAACAGATGCGCCTTGAGCGCATCGATGGTTTCCTGCTGGCTATACACCACAATGCCCGGCCCGCCGTGGCTGGCATGCACATCGGCCAACAGCGGCAGCGCGTTACAGTGGTCCAGATGGCTGTGGGTGAGCAGTACGCGCCGGATGCGCAGTAATTCTTCCACCGTCAGCTCTCCTACGCCGCTGCCGCAATCGAGCAGCGTGTCGTCATCGATCAGAAAACTGGTGGTGCGAGCTTACCAGCCGATTCCGGCGGCAGAACCCAATACTTTCAATTGCATGTTTTGACTCCGTCTGGTGCCGTCTTGTGCGGCGGGACGACAGGAAAACTACTGTGAAGTGTAGTTGATATGGCGACTGCGAATTAGGCTGACCGCCAAATGATCAGGCCCCTGTCATGCAGGGGCCTGATGCCTGACCGGCGTGCGCCATGCCTAGTTGGCCGAAACGGTAGGTGTTTCCGTATTGGCCGATGGCGTGGCAGAGGGTGACGCCGGTGGTGCGGTCGGTGGCGCAGAGGGGGGCGTGTCGGGCGAACTGCTGCGCGTCGCCGCCTTGATGCTCGGCACTGGTGATGTCCACCGCCGCCCCGACTGCCTTGGCGCCAATGTCCACCGTGGTGGCCGTCACCGTCACCGCGGCATCCGCCACGGCAAGCACCGAACACCCGGAAAGCAGCCCCGTCAGCAGCAGTGCCGCCCACAGCGGCGCATAACCGTGCGCCGTCATGCCGGCTGCCCGGGCTGGCGTCGTGCCCAGCGCCACAACAGCAAACCGGCCACGATCATCGGCATGCTCAGCCATTGGCCCATGGAGAAATTGAGCGCCAGCAGGCCGAGAAAGTCATCCGGTTCGCGGGCAAATTCGGCGGTAAAGCGGAATACCCCATAGCCCAGCAGGAAGAGGGCGGAGACTTCCCCTTTCTGACGCGGCTTGCTGCTGAACCACCACAACAGGGTGAACAGCGCCAGCCCTTCCAGTGCAAATTCGTACAGTTGCGACGGATGGCGCGGCAGGCCGCCAAACTGGATCAGGGTGTGCAGCAGCTGCGGTGAATGTTGCGCCGGGCGAAGTCATCCGACTGCGACTGCGGAAACAGCATGGCCCACGGCGCATCCGGACGCGTCACGCGCCCCCACAGCTCGCCGTTGATGAAGTTGCCCAGCGTTTGCCAGCCGCCAGCCCCATCGGTACGAGCGGGGCGATGAAATCGGTGATTTCCCAGAAACTGCGCTGATGGCGGCGGGCAAAGAGCCACATCGCCAGCAACACGCCAAGAAAGCCGCCGTGAAACGACATGCCGCCCTCCCATACCCGCAGGATATGCAACGGCTGGGCCAGATATTCGGCTTGTAGAACAGCACATAGCCGAGCTTACCGCCGAGCACCACCCCCAGCACGCCATACAGCAGCAGGTCATCCAGCATTTTGGATGTCATGAAAGGGTGGCCCCGGCGGATGCGACGGTTGCCCAGCCAGATAAACAGCATGAAGCCCACCAGATACATCAGGCCATACCAATGAACAGCCAGCGGGCCAAGATGAATGGCCACGGGATCGAACTGCGGATGAATGATCATTTGTCAGTCGTGTGCGTTTGCGGTAAAAGAAGGTTGACGAAATTATACGGAAAGCGTTCCCCCGCGTCGCGCTCACCCGCGCCATGACGCGCCAATCCGTCTCTGGCATCCGGGAAATGGTGGGTTTTAGTGCAAAACACTGTCACCCATAACAGACAGGAACGTTGGCCGAAAGAATGCGCTGACAAAGGAATCACCATGCCCCAATATCGTTCCAAAACCTCGACGGCAGGCCGCAACATGGCCGGTGCCCGTGCCTTGTGGCGCGCCACCGGCATGAAAGATGAAGATTTTGGCAAACCAATCATTGCCATTGCCAACTCGTTTACCCAGTTTGTGCCGGGCCACGTGCACCTGCACAACATGGGCCAGCTGGTGGCGCGTGAAATTGAAAAAGCCGGTGGGGTTGCCAAAGAATTCAACACCATTGCCATCGACGACGGTATCGCCATGGGCCATGGCGGCATGCTCTATAGCCTGCCCAGCCGCGACCTGATCGCCGATAGCGTCGAATACATGGTCAACGCGCACTGTGCCGACGCACTGGTGTGCATTTCCAACTGCGACAAGATCACCCCGGGGATGTTGATGGCCGCCATGCGCCTGAACATCCCGGTGATCTTCGTCTCCGGCGGCCCGATGGAAGCTTACAAGGTGCAGTGGGGCAACGACGTACGCGGCCTTGATCTGGTGGATGCCATGGTCGAAGCCGCCAACCCGCATGTTTCGGATGAAGACGTCGCTCGTGTCGAGCGCTCGGCCTGTCCGACCTGCGGTTCCTGCTCCGGCATGTTTACCGCCAACTCGATGAACTGCCTGACCGAAGCGCTGGGCCTGTCGCTGCCGGGTAACGGTAGCCTGGTCGCCACCCACGCCGATCGCAAGGAGCTGTTCCTGCGCGCCGGTCGCCTGATCGTGCAATTGGCCAAGCGTTACTACGAACAGGATGATGCGTCGGTGTTGCCACGCTCCATCGCCACCAAGACAGCGTTTGAAAACGCCATGAGTCTGGATGTGGCCATGGGCGGCTCCACCAACACCGTGCTGCACCTGTTGGCCGCCGCCAATGAAGCCGGTGTCGATTTCAAGATGGGCGATATCGACCGGTTGTCGCGCTCGGTACCGTGTCTGGCCAAAGTGGCTCCGGCTACCCAGAAATATCACATGGAAGACGTACACCGCGCCGGTGGCGTGATGCGTATTCTGGGTGAACTGGAACGTGCTTAAGCATCATCAATGCCAATGTTCCCACCGTGCATAGCGCCACGTTGGCCGAAGCGCTGCAACAGTGGGATGTACGCCGTACGGCGGAAGACAGTGACGCGCACCGCTTCTATCGCGCCGCGCCGGGGGGCATTCCCACCACCATCGCCTTTTCGCAATCCATGCGCTATCAGGAGCTGGATCTGGACAAGGAAGCCGGTTGCATTCGCGACCAGCCGCATGCCTATAGCCGGGACGGCGGTCTGGCGGTATTGTACGGCAACATCGCCGAACGTGGTTGCATCGTGAAAACAGCCGGGGTGGACGATTCCATTCTCAAGTTCACCGGCCGGGCGCGCATCTTTGAAAGCCGGGACAGTGCGGTGGAAGGCATTCTGACCGACCAGATTGTAGTTAAGCGATATCGTCATCATCCGCTACGAAGGGCCGAAGGGCGGGCCGGGCATGCAGGAAATGCTGTACCCGACCAGCTACCTCAAGTCCAAGGGCTTGGGCAAGGCGTGTGCGTTGCTGACTGATGGCCGTTTCTCTGGGGGTACCTCTGGCCTCTCCATCGGCCACGTTTCGCCAGAGGCCGCCGAAGGTGGTGCCATTGGTCTGGTGGAAGAGGGTGACACCATTGAGATCGACATCCCCAATCGCCGTATCCAGCTGGTGGTATCCGAGGCAACGTTGGCCGAACGCCGTGCCGCCATGGAAGCCAAAGGGCGTGATGCCCGGAAACCGCTGGGCCGTGAGCGGGCGGTCAGCCCGGCGTTGCGTGCCTATGCTGCCATGACCACCAGTGCCGATACCGGCGCCATTCGTGATGTCAGCCGGTAGAACGTCAGTAACGGTCTGTTGGCAGCAACTCCGAAACCGGACTACCGCAAGGTCGTCCGGTTTTTTTATGTATCACCAGCGCGCGAGCGTGAACTTTTCCCGGATTTCCCTGCTCTATCTGGCTGTTGGCCGTTTTTCATGGGCGCCTTGCCGCGCTTCTGCTCCCCTTGGTCCAATGTTTCTACAAACCGAATCGTGCATCGATTGGTTGTTCTATTTTGTAACAAAACGAACATGTATCCAATGTGCAATCCATACCTGTCGGTATGTGGGATAGAAGTGGAAGCGTCGTTTTAGTCAATCCCATTATCGAGCGCTTGGTTGGTGTGAGCGTCATCGTACAAACCAGCGGGGCCGCTTGGTCATAGATTGCTGTTGCGCCTCGGTGGCAAGAACCCCGCATGGCTAAATCATTGTTGCACGATGGAAAGTGTTGCGTTGTGTCGGAGGCAAACAGGCAAAAAAAATGCGCGGAACCAGAGGTCCGCGCCAAGTCTACAAAGGAGAAATAGAGGAGAAACTATCAAGAAGCAATTGCTGCATCTCAACAGGAACCAATTATCCGGATTGCTGAACAGGGTGTCAACGGCTGTATGGCGGCTGGCTAGCAAAAATGTAACTTTCTGTCGCACATTTAGAACATTTTGTTGTTCACTTGTGAAAATGATTCGTATCGGCAAATACGCCGGTCCGGCATAAGCTGTGCGACAATAGCGCTTTTAGTTTTCTGCAGGATGACAACATGGCCCAGATGCATCAAACCCTACCTGATCCGCGCCAGTACTACCCTGAAGTCGCGCTGACCAACATGCTGATTCACAATGCGCAATCCGCCCTTGCCGCCACGACCGATGCCGATCGCGAGCTGTGGTACAGCGCCATGCGTGATTCCATGGTGGAGATGTTGGGCCGTGACGAGTTGTTGTCAATTTCTGTCGCGCTGGCCATGGTGCCGTCGCAAGAAGTCTATAAACAGGTCTGGGCCGGGCTGCGTGATGCCGTGGAAAATCCGGCTGGTCGGCACGCCGTCGTGTTTGCCATCCCGTTGGTGCTGGTAGCTTAAGAGCAAGAATCAGGCAACGCTGCCCGACGCCATTGCCGATGAACAAGGTTTGAATGCATTGTTGCGCGAACACGGTGTGGTTGCCGCTAACGCGCAGGTGCACGTATCCGGACGTTTGCTGCACCCGGACAGTATTGTGGCGATGGATTCGGGCAAGCTGTTCCGCTGGACCCGCGAACTGGCTGATGTGCAGGCAGGTCTGCCGGTGCCGCTGGAAGCTTCCGCCGTCACGGTTAAAGAAGAAGGCGTGTTCCTGCGTTACCTCTTGGGTGTGGCCATGCAGGAAGAAGGTGCGGATGCCCCGGTGAAGCTGGGTGGATCGGTCGGTGCCCGGGGTATGCCGCTGATGAAATTCCCTGGGTGAGCAATTGCATACCGATGGCGTTACCCTGTTCCCGATCGCGCGCCCGCCGATGCCGGTGATGCAGGCCATGGTAGCTGGCAACTTTGCCCGCTTTGAAGTGGCGTTGCAGGTATTTGCCAGCGCCCAGATTCGCCGCCTGCGCGAGCTGGGCAAGGACCCGGTGGCGATCATGTCGGCGCATGACAACGGCGAACTGCATGTCACCTTGTCTGCTGAAGGCGACGAGCGTAACTGGGAAGCCTTTGTCTGGCCGTTGGCGGCGCTGGATAATGTGGCACTGATCGAAGCCAACTTCCGTGAACTGATGGCCGAATGTCAGGTGCGTGACGTGCATGTGCTGCCGGAAGTTTATCCGGAGCTGCGCGATGATATCCCGCTGTTTTTTACCGCCAATGATTTGTCGGGCGACCGCGCCACACTGCAGTAAATCCAGCCAGCATGAAGTCTATTCATGCTGCTTGATGTTGCATTTTTTGTTCGGTAATTCGTGTAGAATTGCCCCCATTGTTAAACTTTGATGGAAGAGTCAAAGATGTTTGCTGCTGACCAGACGATTGCCAAGTTCGATCCGGAACTCGCCGCTGCCATGGATGCCGAGTACCGTCGTCAGGAAGACCACGTTGAACTGATCGCTTCGGAAAACTATGTTAGCCCTGCGGTAATGGAAGCTCAGGGTTCGGTATTGACCAACAAGTATGCCGAAGGCTACCCGGGCAAGCGTTACTACGGTGGCTGTGAGCACGTCGATGTGGTCGAGCAGCTGGCTATTGATCGCCTGAAAGCGCTGTTTGGCGCGGAATACGCCAACGTTCAGCCGCATTCCGGTTCGCAGGCCAACCAGGCCGTGTATGTTTCCGTGCTCAAGCCGGGCGATACCATCATGGGTATGAGCCTTGCTCACGGTGGTCACCTGACCCACGGTGCTTCCGTCAACATTTCTGGCAAGCTGTACAACGTGGTGGCTTATGGCCTCAACGACAAGGAAGAGCTGGACTACGAAGCGGTTGAGCGTCTGGCACGTGAACACAAGCCGAAAATGATTGTTGCCGGTGCCTCGGCCTATGCGCTGGAAATCGACTGGGCGCGGTTCCGCAAGATTGCCGACGAAGTGGGCGCTTACCTGTTTGTCGATATGGCTCACTATGCAGGTCTGGTGGCCGCTGGCGAATACCCGAACCCGGTACCGTACGCTGACTTCGTGACCACCACTACCCACAAAACCCTGCGTGGCCCGCGTGGTGGCGTGATTCTGGCCCGTGCCGAGCACGAAAAGGCGCTGAATTCGGCCATCTTCCCGTGCCTGCAAGGTGGTCCGCTGATGCACGTGATTGCTGCCAAGGCCGTTGCCTTCAAGGAAGCCGGTTCGCCGGAATTCAAGGCTTACGCGCAACAAGTCAAGAAGAACGCCAAAGTGATGGCCGACACGCTGACGGCACGCGGTCTGCGTATCGTATCGGGCAAGACCGAATCGCACGTGTTCCTGGTAGACCTGCGTGCCAAGCAGATTACCGGTAAAGAGGCGGAAGCTGCTCTGGGCCGTGCTCACATCACCGTCAACAAGAACGCCATTCCGAATGACCCGGAAAAACCGTTCGTGACCTCCGGTGTGCGTATTGGTACCCCGGCCATGACCACGCGCGGCTTCAAGGAAGACGAAGCGCGCCAGCTGGCCAACCTGATTGCTGACGTGCTGGATGCTCCGGCTGACGAAGCAGTCATCACTCGCGTGGCCAACGAAGTCAAGGCGCTGTGCCAGCGTTTGCCGGTTTACGCCGCAAACTAAGCACTACGCTCACGTTGTCATGCAAGGCGGCCCTTTGGGGCCGCTTTTTTCATGGCGATTACCGGCCTGCTGTCGGCGCTGGTTACTTGTTTGTAGCCGCCGCCATTGAGGCCCCGATTGTGTTCATCAAGGCCGTCCGGCCAGAAAATGGCATTAACTTGGTGCGATATTACTGCTACCATGCGCTAGTTGAGACATTCTGGATAGCCGCATCATGAAATGCCCGTTCTGTGGACATGCCGATACCCGGTCATTGACTCTCGTGTCAACGAAGATGGTGCCAGTATTCGTCGTCGGCGCCGCTGCCCGGCGTGCGAAAAGCGCTTTACGACTTTTGAAACCGCCGATGTGCGTATGCCGCAGGTGGTGAAGTCGGGGGGCATCGTGCCGAATTTGATGTGGCCAAGGTCCGTACCAGTTTTCTGCGCGCACTGCACAAGCGCCCGGTGCCGACGGCATTGGTAGACGATGCCATCGACCGCATCTGCCATCGCCTGTTGCAACTGGGTGAGCGTGAGGTGTCCAGCCGCCAGATCGGTGAAATGGTGATGAACGAACTGGCCAAGCTGGACAAGGTGGCTTATGTGCGTTTTGCCTCGGTGTACCGGAGCTTTCAGGATATTTCCGAGTTTTCCGATGCCATCAAGGAAATCGAGAAAACCCACCATTCATGACGGAGGCACCGCGCTCCGTGTTGTTTCATTGCTGCCATGATTTCCGCCTTGCCTGCCGGGGCGGTTGCGTGGCTGATTTTCTCTGTTAGGCCGTTTGTTCATGACCGATTTTTCGCCGCAAGATCACCATTTTATGCAGCATGCGCTAAGGTTGGCCGAAGCGGCTACCCGACGTGCCTCCCCCAATCCCGGCGTGGGCTGTGTACTGGTGCGAGATGGGCGCATTATCGGCGAGGGCGCCACGCTCAAGGTGGGCAATGATCATGCGGAAATCCGGGCAATCAAGCATTGTCTCGCGCAAGGTGAATCGCCGCGTGGTGCAACGGCCTACGTGACCTTGGAACCCTGTAGTCATCATGGCCGCACGCCGCCCTGTGCCACCCGCCTGGTGGAAGAGGGGGTGGCCCGCGTGGTAGCTGCGATGGTCGATCCTTACCATGAAGTGGCCGGTCAGGGATTGGCCTTGCTGCGAGCGGCATTGTCGCCGATGTCGGGTTGTTGGAAGCAGAAGCCCGCCGGGTGCACCGTGGGTTTCTGTCGCGGGTGGAACGCCAGCGGCCGTGGGTGACGCTCAAGGCTGCGGCCACGCTGGATGGTAAAACGGCGTTGCTCAACGGTAAAAGCCAGTGGATTACCGGCCCGGCCGCGCGCCGGGATGTGCAGAAACTGCGCGCACGTAGTTGTGCCATCCTGACTGGAAGTGGCACGGTGCTGGTCGACAACCCGCAGTTGACGGTGCGCACCGGCGATACCTCGTTGCAGCCCTTGCGTGTGGTGCTGGATAGCCGTCTGGTAACGCCGCCCGAGCGGCGCATTTTTGATGGTGGCAACACCTTGCTGGCGACCAGTGTCGCTGACCCGGCCCGCCATGAAGTGTACCGGCAGCGTGGTGCGCAGATCCTGATTTTGCCTGCGTTGGGCGGCCATGCCGATCTGGAGTTGCTGTTGCACAGTCTGGCGGAACGCGGTGTCAATGAACTGATGGTCGAAGCGGGGGCTGGCTTGAACGGTGCTTTGGTGCAGGCCGGGCTGGTCGATGAAATTATCCTGTATCTGGCGCCCGCTCTGGTTGGCAACGCTGCACAAGGCCTGTTTGCCTGGCCGGCGCTGGAGGATTTGGCCGACAAGCAAGCGGTTACGATTCGTGATGTGCGTATGGTGGGCGCGGATGTGCGTCTGACCATGGGCTTGGCATGAAGGGATGGGTATGGGCGCGCAGCACGGCTTCCAGTTAGGGTTGCGGCGCACTAGTGCCGTCCACGGCATAGTCCCTGCTTACCCCACGGTTTCTGTTGTCTGGCTGGAGATGGCTGGGCGAGATCTGTGGTGCGGGGGCGGTACGATCAGTGAGGATGATGATGATCTCTGAGCTTCCATCAGACGAACCCGCTTCGCTGGTGGCTTATTTGCGCCTGATCGAGCGGCAAGGAGCCTCGGCTCAGGTGGTGGCTGAGCGTCGCCGCTTGTTGACTCCGCTGGTGCGCGTGCTCGAAGGCAAGCCCCAGCAGTTGGAGGTGTTTCGCGAGGCGGTGGAAATGTTGCTGGCGGATTGCGAGCCGGACGAGCGTGTCATCACACTGACCTCGGCTCGCGAGTATTACTATTTCTGGCTGGGAGATGTGAAAAAACTGGCGGCCATGACCTCGCGCGCCGGGTTTAGCACTCGCAATGTTCATATTGAAGTTACCGGTTCGCTGGATGATCTGTGCCAGCGCTTGCAGCAGCAGGGCTTCGCTGATTTTCCGCCGTCTCTGGGGATTTATCTGGGCGAGCTGTTTGAGAACGGTGTTGACGAGAGCGTGATTGCCGAGCGCGAGATATTGCTCAAGGCCATGCTGTTTTTACTACACGGCCAGCCATACAAACCGGAAAGCTACCGGGTAGCGGTGGATGCGATGCTGCTGCATCTGGCCGAACGGGGTAATCACACGGCTTTTCTTGATCTGGCGCGTGAGTTTTTCTACTACTGGCTGTCGTTCCCGCCCGCTACAGAACGTCATGCCGCTGATGCCGGATAACTCGTCTGCCAGCCAAACAGAGTGGTTGGTTGAGATGTAAAAAAGCGCGAATGATCTTCGCGCTTTTTTATGGTTTGTGCCGCCGGAGACGAGGGCTTAGTCGCCTACCAGCCGTTGGTGCATTTCATCGCGCCAGTCTTCAAATTCGGTTTCGGCCAACCCCAGATAATCCAGCACTGCCGCTTTGCGTTGTTCCCAGCCCGCGTCTTCGCGTCCTGCCGTCATGGTGCGCCAGACATTGAACGAGGCACGGGCGACGGCCACCATCATGCGGCCATCATGGTCCAGCGGTCCCTGTTCGCTGGTGTCGAAGACGTCGGGGTCATGCTGTACCAGAATTGCCTTGGCAAAGGTTTCCGGCATGTTCCGTGCGCGCGCCACCAGATAGCCGACAACATCGTGACGGGTGCCATGCAATTCCTGTTCGACCTTGCCGATACGGTCGTCGGAGGCCATTGCAATCAACTGCAGCGTGCGTTCGTAACCGGGGTAGCGCATCAGCATTACCGCAATGCCACAGCCATGAAACAGGGCAAAGCTCTGGCAGTCTTCCGGTATCACGCGAATCCGCTCGCACAGTGCGGCACTGATCATGGCTTGCAGCATGGCGCGTTCCCAGAAGCGCTCGATCGCCGGAGGCGAGTCTTGGGATAGCCGCGTGCGCAGGACCAGCCCGCTTACCAGGCTGATGACGTTCTTGATTCCTAACAGGCTGAGTGCCTGCTGCACGGAAACGATTTTTCGTCCCCGACCGATGATGGGAGTATTGGCTGCCTTGAGCATGGCGGCAGACAGCGCGACGTCTTCGGCAATGATCTCACCCAGCTTGTGCAGGTTGATGTCCGGGTCGTTGCGGAGCGCCATCAGTTTGTCCAACACGCCAGGACGCGGTGGGATGACCAGATTTTTCAGGAGTTGGTCACGTTCATCGGGGTGGATCAATGTTGTCATTGCGTGCGCGCTCTGTGCGGAATGTCGCCATTTTAGCAAGGCTCCTGCCGCTTTGCTTGGCTGTTCTTTTGATGGACAGCAAAATGGTGCAAGTTATTTGGTCGTGGTGGTGGCCGGAAAAATGTTTCAAGCGTTTCGGCCAACCTTTGCGGTTGATCCCACTGCACCATGTGGCCTGCTTGTGCAATCACCACTTCCTTGCGTTGTGGGAAACAGGCGCGGCGTTCGTCCAGCGTGTCGAACACTCCTTTGGCCATCGGGTGTTCCAGCATGTCACCGCCAATCACCCATAGCACCGGTGCCTGAATGCGTCGCCAGCAGGCTTTGGCTTCTTCCAGCCGGTAGAGAACAGGGTTAACCATCTTGTGACGCGGATCGGCCGGTAGGTGAGTTGTTGCACGCCATCGGGGCGAGTCAGTTGCTGTGCCAGCCACTGGGCGCGTGGTAGCGACAGGTGAGGGCTGCGTTCCATCAATTTGGCGGCAACCTGCGCCAGATCCCGGATTGGATTGAACGCTGGTGTGCAGGCCGTTTCCTTGAGCCAGCGGGCATAACGGCCGGGGGCTTCCTCTGGCTGGGTCTGGCTCAAGCCAAAACCTTCAACCAAAGCCAGCTGCGCAATGCGTTCCGGGCGTACGCCAGCGTAGATCCCGGCAATCATCGCGCCCATGCTGTGGCCGACCAGGGCGAACAGGCTGGTTATCCGAATAGCGGGCCAGCAAGGCATCCAGATCGGCGAGATAGTCGGGAAAGTAATAACTGCCGTCGTTCCATTGGCTGTGGCCAAAACCGCGCCAGTCCGGTGCCAGTACGTGCCACTCGTGCTGCAGGGCGTCGACAGTAAACTGGAAGGTGGCGGAGCAATCCATCCAGCCATGCAGCAAGACCAGCAATGGAGCGTCCGCCGGACCCCAGTGGCGCACATGATAGCGCCGCTGGTTGATCAGGCAGGTTTCGCTACGGCTGTTATGTCGAATCGGCATGGCTGGAGGAACCGGCATTAATGACGATTATCTCGTGCCACTTTTACCTCGTTGGCCAGTGACTTGAGCGCGGCCAGTAACCGATCGCGCGCGTCATGCAAGGCCGGTAGCCGTGGCTCGGCGTCGCTGGCGCCATGTTCTCGGTGGCTGCCGAGCATTTTTTCGGCCAACTCGTGGACGTTTTTATGGGCCTGCATCACTGCGTGATAGCTAATCAAATTGGCCATACTGTTGATAGCCCTGACCATGGAACCATTTGCCAAACACACATTGCGTGGAGTCTCGCTCCAGCGTGCTGTCCGTATCGCCTGCATCCGTTTTCAGACAGGCCTGTTCTACCTGTTCACACCAGCCCCAGTGATGGATGGCGGCGGAAAACAGCGACAGGTCTTCGCTCGGGAACTGGCCGCGGGCAGCGGCGTTCCACAGTGGCGGGACACTATATTGTTCGATCCAGCCCGGCAGCGCGGCGGCAGACATCGGGCGTGCCACGCAGTAGCCTTGCGCCAGGTCACAGCCCATTGCAATCAGCAGGGCGCCATGTTCCGGCGTTTCCATGCCTTCGGCAATCACCTGGCGGCGGAAGGTGCGGGCCAGACTGACCACCCCTTCGACGATGGAGCGATCATCACTATCGCTCAGCATGTCGTGCACAAAGGTTTGGTCGATTTTCAGCACGTCGGCAGGCAGTCGGCGCAGGTAGGCGAGCGAGGCGTAGCCGGTACCAAAGTCGTCCAGTGCAAAGCGTACGCCCAGTTTCTGGCAGGCACGGATCACTTCGGACACCCGGCCGATGTCGCTCAAGGCGGCTGATTCCAGCACTTCCAGTTCCAACTGCCCTTTGGCCGGGCAGGGTAGTCGGCCAGATGCTGTTTGAGGCGCGGAATGAAGTCTTCGCGCAGCAGGTGATGTCCGGACAGATTGATGCTGACCGGCAAGACCAGCCCGATATCGTGCCACTGCTGCATTTGCGTCAGGGCATGGGTGATCACCCATTCGCCCAATTCATCCATCCATTCGGTGTCTTCAATCGCTTACGGGAATTCATAGGGCGACAGCAAGCCGCGTTGTGGATGTTGCCAGCGAATCAGGGCCTCTGCACCGATGATGGTGCCGTGCCGCATGTCAACTTTGGGCTGGTAATACAGTACCAGTTCGTTCTGATGCAGCGCCCGGACCACACGTTCCTGCGCTGCATTGCGCGATTGCAGGCGGCGGCTGTGTTCCGGATCGAACAGGTGATAACGGTTGCGCCCGTACTGCTTGGCGATGTACATGGCCTGATCGGCGTGGCGCAGCAGCGCATCCGGGTTGGCATCGTCATTGGGATACAGCGTGACGCCGATACTCGCCGAGATGGTAAAGGGCTGCTCGGCAATCTTGTACGGCATGGCAATGACCTGAAGCAGTCTGGCGCATGGTGTCGTCGAGGGCATTGCGCTCACCAATGTGGCTGAGCAGCAGCACAAACTCGTCACCGCCAAGACGTGATACGGTGTCTCCGCCGCGCAAGGCGTCTTTCAGTCGTTGCGCCACTTCTATCAACAGTTTGTCGCCGGTAGCGTGTCCTTGGCTGTCATTGACCGCCTTGAAGCCATCCAGATCGAGATAGCAGATCGCCAGCTGGCTGGCATCCTGCTGCGATTGATGCATGGCCGCTTCCAGCCGCTCGGTCAGCAGGATGCGATTGGGCAGCTGCGTCAGCATGTCATAGTGAGCCCTGGCGTTCCAGATTATTCTGCTGTTCCTTGAGTAAACTGATATCGGAGAAAATCCCGATGTAATTGGTAATGGCGCCAGCCGGATTGTGCACGGCGGCAATACTCAACAATTCCGGATAAATATCGCCAGACTTGCGCTGGTTCCAGATCTCGCCGCGCCAATGGCCTTGTTCAAGCACGCTTTGCCACATGTCGCGGTAGAAGGTTTCGGGCTGGTAGCCCGATTTCAGAAAGTTCGGGTTTTTGCCTATGGCTTCCTCCCGGCTGTAACCGGTGAGCAGGCAGAACGCCGGGTTGACGTTGATGATGCTGGCCTTGGCATCAGTCAGCATGATGCCTTCCGGGCATGGTGAAACACGCTGGCCGCCAGCTTGAGCTGCTCGTTGGCTTCGCGCCGATGAGTGATGTCTTCGAGCATCACCAGCATGGCGTACTGTTTGCCGTTGTCATCGGTCAGTGGCGTCAGTACCGTTTCCGACCAGAAGTAGTCGCGATTGCGGCGCTGGTAGCGTTTTTCCAGCGTGACGGTGCTGGCTTGGTTGTTGCCAAGCGCGCTGTAGTGTTGCAGTGAGGCGGGCAGGTCGTCCGGATGCGTCAGGGCAAAAATGCTGGGCAGTTCACTTTCTTCCCAGCCCAGAGCCTGACAGGCGGCACGGTTGGCGCGCTGGATGTCACCGAGTGGTGAAATGACCAGAATGCCGATCGGGCTGGTGTTGATCACGGCGCTTAACTGCGCTTCACGCTCGCGCAGCCGGTTCAGTTGCGCGCGGGTGTCGCTCTGGTCGTGAAAGACCAGTACGGCGCCGATGACACTGTGGCCATCGCGATCAAAGATCGGTGCGGCGCTGTCTTCCACCGGAAAACTTTTGCCGAAGCGGGTGATCAGCAGCGTATTGGAGGCAAGGCGCAGCGGTCGTTTTTCTTGCAGTACCTGCAGCAATGGCCAGTCAATGGCGGCGCGAGTGTTTTCATCGATCAGGTGGAAGACTTCCTCACCTTGCAGGCCGATGACCTCATTCAACTGCCAGCCGGTGAGTGATTCGGCCATCGGGTTCATGTATTCCACGCGGCCCTGTGCATCAATGGCAATGACGCCATCACCGATCGAAGCCAGTGTCACGCGGGTCCGTTCGGATTCGGCCAACAAGGCCTGGCGCGCGCTGGCTAACGATTGCGTCATGAAATTGAAGGTTTTCATGGCGCGCCGCAGCTCCGGACTGCCTGCGGGTTTCAAGCGTGTGTCCAGATTGCCCTTGGCCAGTTGCTGCAAGGCGACGTCAAATTGCGCCAAAGGCTTAAGGCTGGAACGCAAGACCAGCCAGATGCCAAGCATCAGCACGGTCAGGGTCATCCCCAGTGTGCGTATCCGTTCCAGCAGCCGCTGCCACAGGCGGGTGACTTCCTCGATGGGAGTCAGGGTGATGGTGAACGTGCCGTAATGCCGACCACCGATGATGGCATTGGCCTGCCCGGAAATCGGCTGCAGGCCGGTGAGGCGGATAAACCAGTAGGGAACTCCATGGTTGCCTTCGTCCGCTTCTTGCAGATCCAGCCGCGTACCGGCCGCATCCCGATAGCGTACGGCGGCCAGTTCGGTACGGGTGAGTTTCTGATTGAGGGTCTGTTCCAGTGCGCCGAAATCGCCCAGTACCAGATCATCAGCAACTTCGGTCGGCAGAATCCGGGTTTCTTCATCCAGATGACGGGCTAGTACGCGTTGGGCATCCAGAGCATCCAGCCGTGTGCCGTTGACGATGGAGATCGTCCAGACGCTAACAATCAGCACACTGAGTGCGCTGAACAGCGTCCCAAGGTTTGGCGATGCCACAGATTCCACTGCAATAGCGAGATCATCTCAGTTTCCGCTATGAGACATGGTATGCCGGTAAATGGCTACCTGGTTTTGATAAGCGGCATCATCCGCCGTGACAAAACCATTGGTGCTGGTATCGCCTACCAGACGGGCAGAGTCGGCCAGCAGTTTTTTGCCTGCCGGATCATGCTGCATGCTGACAAAGGCCGCGCTGACTTTGCGGATGATGTCCGCAGGCAGGCGGCCATGGGCGGAAATGGGGATATCCAGAAACGCGGCCGAACTCCACAACACACGGTACTTGATGGCTTCCCGCTTGGCAAACTCGCGCATCACGCCATCGTTGGCGGCGATGGCCTGTACCCGCCCTGTTTTCAGCTGGCCCATGATGCCTTCCTGATTGCCGCCAAATACCGGCGTGATGGTCAGGTGCTGGTGACGCAAGTAATCCAGCGGAACCCAATAGCCGACAAAAGAAGAGGGTGCGGGAAAGCCCATCGGTTTGCCGTTGAGGTCCTCAAGACTATGCACTGGGGATTCGGCCAACGTTACGATCACCGAGCGGATGACTTCGCCGTCCGGCCGCAGAATGACGTGGTAACCACTATGCAGCAGGGCTTACTGGAAGTGGTGATTGGTATAGATGAAGTCGTACTGGCTTTTGGCGATCTGCCCATCCATGCGTTCGGGCGTGCGCTCCGTCACCAGTTGCAGCGTGACCCCGCTTTTGCGTGAGACATACTCCAGTAGCGGATTCCAGTAACGGGCAGTCAGCATCGGGCTGCGCTGTGGCAGTACGGCAAAGCTATATGTCGGCCCGGCTGCCATGCTGTACGTTGCACAACCAAGCATCAGTACTGCCAGCAGGCTGCTCAGACGATGCGAGAGTCTTTTTCCCCATGTAGCGGACATACGAGTTCCTACGTTGCGGATTGCTTAAGCATTTTATCTGACAGCTAATAAAATGACTATTTTCTTTCAACTAAATGACATAACGTGCCGGTTTTTCCCGGTATGGGCGCACAAATAAAAAGTAGCAATGCTCTTGCGATATCAACACTACAGCAACGCTTAGCGTTCCACGTGGTAGTTTGGTGCTTCCTTGGTGATCTGCACATCGTGCACGTGCGATTCACGAATACCTGCCGAGGTGATTTCCACAAAGCCTTTTTCGTGTACTTCTTCGATCGAACGGCAACCCAGATAGCCCATCGAGGAACGCAGGCCGCCCATCAATTGATGGATAACCTGAGCGATCGGGCCCTTGTACGGTACGCGGCCTTCGATGCCTTCCGGAACGAACTTGTCGACGTTGGATTCGTTGTCCTGGAAGTAACGGTCGGACGAGCCTTGGGTCATGGCGCCGAGCGAACCCATGCCGCGGTACGATTTGTACGAGCGGCCTTGGTACAGTTCGACTTCACCCGGAGCTTCTTCGGTACCGGCAAACATGCCGCCCAGCATCACGGTGTTGCCACCGGCAGCCAAGGCTTTGGCAATATCACCGGAGAAGCGGATACCGCCGTCGGCAATCATCGGTACGCCGGTGCCCTTGAGGGCTTCGGAGACATTGTGGATGGCCGTCAGTTGCGGCACGCCCACACCGGCTACGATACGGGTGGTACAGATCGAGCCGGGGCCGATGCCCACTTTTACGGCGTCGGCACCCATGTCCAAAAGGGCACGAGCAGCGTCAGCGGTAGCGATGTTGCCGCCAATGACGTCAACATCCGGGAAGTTCTGTTTTACCCAGCGTACGCGGTCCAGCACGCCTTGGCTGTGGCCGTGAGCGGTGTCCACCACGATGGCATCGACGCTTAGCCAGAACCAGCTTTTCCACGCGCTCTTCCGTGCCTTAAGCACCCACGCCAACCGCTGCACCCACGCGCAGACGGCCTTGGCCATCCTTGCAGGCAAACGGGTGTTCGCTGGTCTTGACGATATCCTTTACGGTGATCAGGCCCTTCAGCACCCAGTCATCGTTGACAACCAATACCCGTTCCAGCTTGTGGTGGTGCATCAGTTCACGGGCTTCGTCGATGCTGGCGCCTTCCTTGACGGTGATCAGGCGATCACGCGGCGTCATGATGGAGGCAACAGGTTGATCAAGACGGGTCTCGAAGCGGAGGTCACGGTTGGTGACGATACCCACTACCTTGCCATTATCAATAACCGGCAGGCCGGAGATTTTGTGCTGGCGGGTCAGTAGAACCAGATCGCGTACCAGCATGTCCGGTGCGATGGTAATCGGGTCTTTCACCACGCCACTTTCATGGCGTTTTACCTTGGACACTTCCTTGGCCTGCAGATCGGGGCTCATGTTCTTGTGAACAATGCCGATCCCGCCTTCCTGTGCCATGGCGATGGCGAGGTTGGCTTCGGTCACGGTATCCATGGCAGCGGACACCAGTGGCAGATTCAGTCGGATGTTGCGGGTAAACTGGGTGGAGAGGACTACGTCGCGCGGCAGAACAGCGGAGTGGGCCGGGACGAGGAGAACGTCGTCGAAAGTATAGGCTTTCTCGATGATACGCATCTGGCGTTTCCTTTGCGGCAAAGCGGCATTATACCGATAGGCCGGGACGGATTGCAAAAAATCTGTTGACATCCGGCTTTTGCCGCCGGGAAGCGTACCGACGTACAATCAGGCTCTGATCTATTCTGGACGGAATGCCAAACCCATGAAAACTTCCCTTTTGCTGCTGTGTCTGGCCGGGGCGTGACCGGTGTTGCCCATGCCGAGGTTTACCAATGGAAGGATGCTTCCGGCCGTACGGTGTACTCGGATCGTCCGCAGCCGGGTACACATGCCCAGCGTATGAATATTCGCCACACGGCACCGGCTACCGCGGCTTCGGCCCCTGCGCCGGGCCAAACCGGCTGATCCGAAAGCCGCCAGCGTCGATGCGGCCAATGCCAAGATTCGCGAGGCCAATCAGAAAGTGCGCGAGCAAAACTGCAAGACGGCGCGCGCCAATCTTGCTTCGTTGCAAACGCATGGCCGTATCGCCATGCCGGGTAGCAATGGGCTGGCCACCGACGCGCAGCGCGTCGACATGATCAAGCGCGCCCAGCAAGACGTACAAACCTGGTGCAATTGAGTGGCTACACCCGCCGCATTTGACCCCCGGCCGGTGTTGGCCGGGCTGCCTAATCTGCCCGGCGTGTACCGCATGTTCGATGCCGCTGGCAACGTGTTGTATGTGGGCAAGGCGATTGATCTGAAGCGGCGGGTGAGTTCGTATTTCCAGAAAAATGACTTGTCGCCACGCATCGAACTGATGGTGCGCCGGTGGCACGGTTGGAAACCACGGTGACGCGCTCGGAAGCCGAGGCGCTGATTCTGGAAAACAACCTGATCAAGTCGCTGGCGCCCAAATACAACATCCTGTTCCGCGATGACAAGTCGTATCCGTACCTGATGATCTCGGGGCATGACTATCCGCAGTTGGCCTACTATCGCGGCGAGCCGAAGCGGCCGCACCAGTTTTTCGGGCCGTTTCCCAACAGCTACGCGGTGCGCGAGAGTATTCAGATCCTGCAAAAAGTCTTTCGCTTGCGAACCTGCGAAGATGCCGTGTTTGCCAACCGTTCCCGTCCCTGCTTGCTGTACCAGATCAAGCGTTGCTCGGCACCCTGTGTCGGCCATATC
The DNA here is from genome assembly GCF_009707705.1 of Paludibacterium denitrificans. Classification (GTDB taxonomy): domain Bacteria; phylum Pseudomonadota; class Gammaproteobacteria; order Burkholderiales; family Chromobacteriaceae; genus Paludibacterium_A; species Paludibacterium_A denitrificans. The sequence goes on from NZ_WLYX01000001.1 coordinate 2,260,056, forward strand.
GGTCAGGACGATTACCGCCGTGATGTCAGCAGTGCCGTGGCGTTCTTGCAGGGCAAGCAAAGCGAACTGATCGACGCGCTGACCGATCGCATGATGGCCGCGTCGCAAGCTATGGAGTTTGAGCAGGCGGCCGAGTTGCGTGATCAGATTCAGGCCCGGCACGCGTGCAGGAAAAGCAGTTTGTTTCCAGCAATTCCAGCCAGCTCGATGCCGATGTGGTGGCCGTTCAGCAAGCGTCCGGTCTGGTGTGCATCAATCTGGTGATGATCCGCGGTGGTCGCCATCTGGGTGACAAGAGCTTTTTCCCCAGCAACAGTGACGACAGCGATGTTTCGGCCAACCTTGAAGCGTTTCTGGCCCAGCATTATCTCGGTTCGCCGCTGCCGCCGGTGATCATCATCAACGGCAGCATTTCTGATGTACTCAAGGAATATCTGGAAGAACAGGCCGAACGCTCGGCTGACCATAGTCAATCACCCCATCGGCGAGCGCCGCGTCTGGCTGGAAATGGCCGAGAAAAATGCCGAATTGGCTATTGGTCAGAAGCTTTCCAGCAAATCCACCCAGCAACACCGTCTGGCCATGTTGAACGAAGTCTTGCAGCTGGAAGGCGTCGAGCGGCTGGAATGTTTTGACATCAGCCATACCATGGGCGAGGCGACCGTGGCTTCCTGCGTGGTGTACGACAAGGGCGGCATGCAACCGTCGGAATATCGTCGTTACAACATCGAAAGCGCCAAACCGGGCGATGACTATGCCGCCATGCGCGAGGTGCTGACGCGGCGTTACCGCAAGTTGGCCGAAGGCGAAGGCAAGATGCCGGATGTGGTGCTGATCGATGGCGGCAAGGGCCAGTGCGCATGGCGCTGGAGGTTTTTGCCGAACTGGGCGTCAACGTCCCCATCGTCGGCGTGGCCAAAGGGGGAGGAGCGTAAGCCCGGTCTGGAAACGCTGATCCTCCCTTATCTGGAAAAGACGCTACAATTGCGCCAGGACCACCCGGCATTGCATTTGATCCAGACCGTGCGCGACGAATCGCACCGCTTTGCCATCACCGGCCACCGTGCGCGGCGTGCCAAGGCGCGTACCGCCTCGACGCTGGAAGATATTCCCGGCATCGGCGCCAAGCGACGGCAAAGCCTGCTGATGCGCTTTGGCGGTTTGCGCGGTGTTGTCGCGGCCAGTGTGGATGACCTGGCACAGGTGGACGGTATCAGCCAGATGTTGGCCGAAAAAATTTATAACGCACTGCATTGAGTACGACACATTCCGATGCCTTTCAATTTGCCGATATTCCTCACCTGGCTCAGGGTGGCGCTGATTCCGATCTGCGTTGCCGTGTTTTTCCTGCCCGATACCACCCTGATCTCGGAGCATCGCAATATTCTGGGTGCCACCATTTTTGCCCTAGCGGCCGTCACTGACTGGCTGGATGGCTTTCTGGCCAGACGCCTGCAGCAAACCTCGGCCTTTGGCGCATTTCTCGATCCGGTGGCGGACAAGCTGATTGTCGCCGCTGCGCTGATTCTGCTGGTGGAACTGAACCGTACCGAAGGCTGGATGGCGATGATCATCATTGGCCGCGAAATTGCCATCTCCGCGCTACGCGAATGGATGGCGGAAATGGGCAACCGCAAGAGCGTGGCGGTGGCCTACATCGGCAAACTGAAAACCACGGCGCAAATGGTTGCCATCCTGTTGCTGCTGTATGCTTAAGCCCGCTGTTGCCCGGGGTGGATACCCTGTGGCTGGGTAACCTGTTCATGGTGGTTGCCGTGATTTTGACTTTATGGTCAATGGCTTACTACCTGCGCATGGCGGCGCGCGAGTTTTCTGGCAAAAAAATCGACGTGTGAAGTGTTGACAGGGACGGATTAATCCTTATAATTCGCAGTCTCTCGCCGTTGCTCCGGTAGCGGCAGGGAAGTAAGAGATACGCGGGAATAGCTCAGTTGGTAGAGCGCAACCTTGCCAAGGTTGAGGTCGCGAGTTCGAGCCTCGTTTCCCGCTCCAGTTTCTCTTGCGTTATGTGACGCGGGAATAGCTCAGTTGGTAGAGCGCAACCTTGCCAAGGTTGAGGTCGCGAGTTCGAGCCTCGTTTCCCGCTCCATCTTGCTCTTTGCGTTACGTGCTGCGGGAATAGCTCAGTTGGTAGAGCGCAACCTTGCCAAGGTTGAGGTCGCGAGTTCGAGCCTCGTTTCCCGCTCCATTGCTCTTTACGTTACGCCCTGCGGGAATAGCTCAGTTGGTAGAGCGCAACCTTGCCAAGGTTGAGGTCGCGAGTTCGAGCCTCGTTTCCCGCTCCAGTTTATTGCTATCAGCACACTGTGCTGGTAGAACGCCACTTACGGCGGGGTAGCAAAGTGGTTATGCAGCGGATTGCAAATCCGTCTACGCCGGTTCGATTCCGACCCCCGCCTCCAGACAAAAACCCAGCAAATGCAAGTTTGCTGGGTTTTTTGCCATTTCATCCGCTACTGTTGTTATCCGGCCCAGATGTCGCGATGCCCATATCGGTATAAATCTCCGTATCGGCTTTTGCCCTTGGCTTATGAGTATGGTGGGCTTCGGTTGACCGCCCGGCATTGCTCTGCCAGTCTGAGGGCATAGTTTGCCTTGGGCCTTCTGCATGCATTCTCCTGTTGTTAACGACCACCTGATCCTGCGCGGTGAGGTTCTGCATTTTTTGGCGGACCCCGGGCCGGAAGATAATCCGGCAGCCCTGGCAACACTGGCCGGATGGCTATGTGTCCATCATTGCTTAAGCAAGGTGGCTGCAGTAGGGGAGTGGTCAGTGCTTGATCACTCTAGCCTCGCATTGGCAGTCGTGCACGATCATCACGGCAAGCTGATTTTGCCGGGTCTGGTGGATACCCATTTGCACTATCCACAGGTTGGTATCATCGGGGCATTTGGCCTAAGCAATTACTCGATTGGCTCAACGACTACACCTTTCCGGCTGAAATGCAGTTTGCCGATCCGGAACTGGCGCAGCGGACGGCCGCATTTGTGCTCGATCAGCTATTGGCCCATGGCACCACCACGGCAGCGGTGTTTGCCAGCGTGCATCCGGTGTCGGTGGATGCGTTCATGAGCGAAGCGCTGCAACGCAATATGCGCGTGCTATGCGGCAAGGTGTTGATGGATCGGCATGCGCCGACGGCACTACTGGACAGTGCCGAAACCGGAGCGCAGCAGTCGGCCGATCTGATTGCGTGCTGGCATGGCAAGGGCTGGGCTACGCCATCACCCCGCGTTTTGCCCCCACCTCCACGCCCGCGCAGTTGCAGCTGGCGGGCGAGTTGTACGCCAGCTTACCGGATTTGTATGTGCAGTCGCATCTGGCGGAAAACCACCGCGAGCTGGCTTGGGTGGAATCGCTGTTTCCGGTCGGCGCGATTATCTGGATGTCTATCAACACTATGGGTTGGTCGGGCCGCGTACCATTTATGGCCATGCCATTCACGTGTCGCCCGCGCAGCGCCAAAGGTTGGCCGAAGCCGGAGCAGCGGTGGCATTTTGCCCGACCTCCAATCTGTTTCTCGGCAGTGGTTTCTTTGATCATGCCGCCATGCTGGAGCAGGGCGTAGCCGTGGGCTTGGCCACGGACGTTGGGGCCGGGACGTCACTCAGCCTGATTCGCACGCTTGGCGAGGCTTACAAGGTGTCGCAGGCAGTGGGGCGACCGCTGCCGCCGCTACGCGGCTGGTATCTGGCCACGCTGGGCGGTGCCCGCGCCTTGTGTCTGGATGACGTGATCGGCAATTTTGCCGTGGGCAAGGAAGCCGACTGCGTGGTGCTGGATCTGAACGCCACCCCGCTGCTGGCGTTCCGTCTGGAGCGAGCGACTACGCTGGCGGAGCGTTTGTTTGCCCTCAGTACGCTGGGTGACGAGCGCCATGTGCATCAGGTGTATCTGGCGGGTTGCCCCATGTTATCGGCGGTTCAGTGATCGATGCTGGCCTTTGCGGGGGCATTACGCTGGCCGGTTGCTCCGTCTTCTGCCGTCAATTGCAGGAAAATGCCCGCAGCCAGTAACGTCAGAGCGCCCACGCACAGATAGGTGGTGTGGAAGGCGCCGAGAATCTGGGCTTGCCCCGGATGTTGTGACAGGTTGACGAAGCCGCCCAGCAACGCCGCAGCGGCAGCTACGCCCAGACTCATCGACAATTGCATCACTACCGACAGCAAACTGTTGCCGCTGCTGGCCGTACGCTCGTCCAGATCAATCAGGGTCAGCGTATTCATGGCGGTGAATTGTAGCGAGTTGACGGCGCCAAACAGTGCCAGATAACCATATAGCAACGCCTTGGGCGTGTGACCATCAATCAGGGAAAAGCGATCAGCAGGCCCAGCACCAGCGTGTTGCCGACCAGCACGCGGCGGTAACCCAGTTTTTCCAGCAACGGCGTGGCAATGGCCTTGGCACTCATCGCGGCCAGTGCCAGCGGGATCATGGTCAGACCCGCTTCCATCGGGTTGTAACCGAGCGCGACCTGCAGCAACAACGGTGTCAGAAACGGCATGGAGCCGCTCCCCAGTCGGGCAAATAGGTTGCCCAGTATCCCGACGGCAAAACTGTGGGTATGAAACAGCGACAGGCTGAACAGCGGCGTGGCAAAACGGGCGGCATGCAGCCAGTAGGCGGCCGGCTGGCGAGGCCCGCCATCAATAGCAGCATCACCTTTGCATGGGCGAATTGCAGCTCGCCCAGCCCTTCCAGCGCCAACGACAGCAAGACCATGGCTGCGCCGAACAGCAGAAAACCGGCCCAGTCGAAGTGCGGTGGAACACGGTCTTTCATGGCGGGCAGATAGCGTAACGCGGTGAGGCAGCCGATCAGGCCGACGGGCAGGTTGATCAGGAAAATCCAGTGCCAAGAGGCGTACTGCACCAGCCAGCCGCCCAGAGTCGGGCCCAGTAGTGGGCCAACCAGACCGGGGATGGTGACGAAGCCGAGCACCCGCACCAGTTCGGTACGGGGGTAGTTGCGCAGGATGATCAGCCGCCCCACCGGCATCATCAGCGCGCCGCCAACCCCCTGTGCCACTCGTGCTCCCACCAGCATGGTCAGCGTGGTGGAGAGTGCGCACAGCAGTGAACCCAGACTGAACATGACGATGGCCAGCATGAAAACCCGACGTGAGCCGAAACGGTCGGCCAGCCAGCCGGATGCCGGAATCAGCATGGCCACGGTCAGCATGTAGGCGATGACGGTCGATTGCATGCGCAGCGGGCTTTCCCCCAGCGTCAAGGCCATGGTAAAGCAGGGCGGTGTTCAGGATGGTGCCGTCCAGCGTTTGCATGAAAAACGAAACGGCGACGATCCGGGGCAGGAGTCGGGCCGTACGGGCATCGAGCAGGGGGGTAGCGTTCATGAGCCGTTGCGAGGTGTGGTGGGTAGCGGTGAGCCAAGTGGCTTATCTTGCCGCAAGACATGGCGGAGGGCAAAGTGACGGGCGCGCTGGTTAACACTTCTAAACACTTCCGCGAACATGACTCAAAGATGGCTCATACCTTGTTCCCTACAATGAAACCATCTCCAGTCAAGGACTGTGCGACGCAAGGCGGCATGAGGCCGCCACAGGCTGCACGGCAAGGTGAGCAAGATGAAACATACCGGACGTTGGATGGTGTTGCCGTTGCTGGCACTGTCGCTGTTGACCGGCGCGGTGGCGCAAGCCGACCCATTTGAACATGGTGGCTATGCGTCGCCGTTCCACCATGTGCGTGGCGGCGGTCCCGGCTGGCACCCGCATCATCTGGATATCGACGCCCTGGCACGGCGGCCGCTGGTTCCATGGCTATCATGGCGACAGGCTGGGCTGGTGGTGGATTGCTGCCGGTACATGGTTTTTGTACGACGCTCCGGTTTATCCGTATCCGGTGTCGCCCGCGGTGGTGATGTTGCCGCCCCCGACGGTACAGGTGGCTCCGCCTGCTCCCGCGGTGCAGGAAGCGCCGGTGCAGTCGTGGTATTTCTGCCGCTCGAAGAAGCAGTATTACCCGTATGTGGAACATTGCCCGGAAGGCTGGAAAACGGTACCGGCCACACCGCCGGAACGTTAATGCGGCAGAAGGAATACGAACATGAAAACTGTTGTGTCATGGATGACGCCACTGGTTTTGCTCAGCGTGTTGGCGGGTTGTGCCACCCGGCCGATCGGGCCGACTGCACAGGTGATTGCTTAGGCGCCGGGCAAGCCGTTTGAAGTATTCCGGCAAGATGATGCCGAATGTCGGCAGTTTGCCGCGCAAGCCGCCGGGACCAGCAGCACCGATGCGGCCGCCAACAACATGGCGGGCAGCATGGCCTTGGGGACGGTGGTGGGCGCTACGGCTGGCGCCTTGATGGGCGGTCATCGTGGTGCCAGCGTTGGCGCCGCCGGTGGGCTACTGGTGGGCACGGCCAATGGCGCCGGACAATCGGCTTATGCCGGACAGGATGCGCAGCAACGTTATAATCTGGCCTATCAGCAATGCATGTATGCCAAGGGCAATCAGGTGCCGGGTTATGGCTCGCCGCGTAGTCGTGGTTATGCCATGCCCCCGCCTTATCGTTGAGCGCGTCTGATCCGCTCTTAGGGCGGAGGAATGCTGTGATGTATACGGAAGGGAAGCAGTGCGATTAGCCTGCTTCCTTTGGTTTTTTCTCAAAATTTAAAACGGCCGCTCCATGACCACTCCCAATACCCCGTCTGAAGCTGGGGAGGTTTGCGTTTCTTCCTCAATGAGTAAAAAACGCAAGCGTCTCCGGCCTGTTGTCATTTCGCTGATCACCGTGTCGCTGTTGGCAGGCGTGTGGTTTGTCAGCCATCGTCAGCCGGACGACGGCAAGAAACCGCACAACGGCATCATGGCGGTGACCGTGGCGCCGGTGACGGCGAAGGATGTGGTGCTCGACCTGACCGCGCTGGGCACGGTGACGTCGAACCACACGGTGACGGTACGCAGCCGGGTGGATGGCCAGCTCGACAAGGTGATGTTTGAGGAAGGGCAGACGGTACGGCAGGGCCAGTTGCTGGCGCAGATCGATCCGCGGCCGTTTCAGGCGCAGCTGACGCAGGCAGAAGGGCAGCTGCTGCGCGATCAGGCACTTTTGCAGAATGCTCGGCTAGATCTGGAGCGCTATCGCCAGCTGTTGGCGCAGAACTCGATTGCCAAGCAGCAGGTGGATACGCAGGAAGCGCTGGTGCGCCAGTATCAGGGTACGGTCAAGGTGGATCATGGCGCGGTGGATAACGCCCGTCTGCAACTGGGTTACAGCCGCATCAGCGCGCCGGTGAGTGGCCGCGTTGGGCTGCGGCAGGTGGACCCGGGCAATATCGTGCATGCCAGCGATACTAACGGCCTGGTGGTGATTACTCAGGTGCAGCCGATCAATGTGGTGTTTGCCGTGCCGGAGACCCAGCTGACGGCGCTGCTGGAAGCTTACCGGCAGAATCCGGCGCTGAAAGTTGAAGCCCGGAACCGTGATAACAGCGCCAAGTTGGCCGAAGGGCGGTTGCTGACCGTGGATAACCAGCTCAATACCAGTACCGGGACGGTCAGCCTCAAGGCGCGCTTTGCCAATGCCGATCAGGCGCTGTTTCCCAACCAGTTTGTCAATGTGCGGCTGCAGCTGGGAGTACAGCAGCAGGCGCCGGTGATTCCGGCCGTGGCGGTGCAGCAGGGACGCGGCGGCAGTTATGTGTATGCGGTGAACCGGGATCAGAAAACCGTGTCGGTCCGCCAGATCAAGACCGGTGCCACGCAGAACGACGACGTGGTGGTGAGCGCCGGGCTGAAACCGGGTGAGCGGGTAGTGGTGGATGGCGTGGACAAACTGCGTGAAGGCGCCAAGATCCGCGTGATCGACCCGGCCTCGCTCGACGGCAAGGCCGGTGGCAAGGGACGTCATGGCAAGCGTGCGGCCAGTGCCGGTGCGGCGCATGCGGCCTCGGCTTCGGCCAACTAGGCGCCGGGGCCGGGCATGAATCCTTCGCGTTTGTTTATTCAGCGGCCAGTGGCCACCGCCTTGCTGATGGTGGCCATCATGCTGGCCGGGCTGGTGGGCTGGCGGTTGCTGCCGGTAGCGGCATTGCCGCAAGTGGATTACCCCACCATTCAGGTGGTGACACTCTATCCGGGGGCCAGCCCGTATGTGATTACCTCGTCGGTGACGGCGCCACTGGAGCGCCAGTTTGGCCAGATGCCGGGCATGGCGCAGATGTCGTCATCCAGCTCGGGCGGCGCCTCGGTCATTACCCTGCAATTTGGACTGGATGTCACGCTGGACGTGGCCGAGCAGGAGGTGCAGGCGGCCATCAACGCGGCCTCCAATCTGCTGCCAACGGATTTGCCCAGCCCTCCGATCTACAACAAGGTCAATCCGGCCGATGCGCCGATTGTTACCACGGCCGTCAGTTCCGGGACCTTGCCGCTGACCCGGCTGGAAGACCTGGTGGATACCCGGCTGGCGCAGAAGCTGTCGCAACTGCCGGGGGTGGGGCTGGTCAGCCTGAGCGGTGGCCAGCGCCCGGCGGTGCGTATCCGGACCCGTCCGCAAGCGCTGGCAGCACGCGGCCTGACGCTGGAGGACGTGCGTACCGCCATTGGCAACGCCAACGTCAATCAGGCCAAGGGCAGCTTTGACGGCGCGAAACAGGCGGCGACGCTGGATGGCAATGACCAGCTGAAATCTGCGGACGAATACCGCCAACTGGTGCTCGCTTATGTGGCCGGTGCGCCGGTGCGTCTGGCGGATGTCGCCGATGTGGTGGAAGCGGCGGAAAATACCCGTTTGGCAGCCCGGGCCAATAGCACGCCAGCCATTATCCTCAACGTGCAGCGCCAGCCGGGCGCCAACGTGATTCAGGTGACCGACCGCATCAAGGCCTTGCTGCCGCAGTTGAAACAGACCCTGCCCGGCGCGGTGGAGGTGACGTTGCTGTCGGACCGCACCGTCACCATCCGCTCCTCGGTGGAGGATGTGCAGTTTGAGCTGTTGCTGTCGATTGCGCTGGTGGTGATGGTGATCTTCCTGTTCCTGCGCAATCTGCCTGCCACGCTGATTCCGGCCGTGGCGGTGCCGCTGTCGTTGGTGGGAACCTTTGGCGTGATGTATCTGGCGGGGTTTTCCATCAACAACCTCACCTTGATGGCGCTGACCATTGCCACCGGTTTTGTAGTAGACGATGCCATCGTGATGATCGAGAACATCGCGCGCTACATCGAGGATGGCGACACGCCGATGGCGGCAGCGTTGAAAGGCTCGCAGCAGATCGGTTTTACCATCATCTCGCTGACCTTCTCGCTGATTGCCGTGCTGATTCCGCTGTTGTTCATGGGCGATGTGGTCGGGCGGCTGTTCCGCGAATTTGCCATTACCCGGCGGTGGCGATCCTGATTTCCGCCGTGGTTTCCCTTACCCTGACGCCGATGATGTGTGCCCGCATCCTGAAACATGTGCCGGAGGCGAAGCAGGGGCGTTTCTACCACGCCAGCGGCGCCTTCTTCGAGCGGGTGATTGCCCGTTATGGCCGCATGCTGAACTGGGTGCTGGAGCGGCAAACGCTGACGCTGCTGGTGGCTAAACGGCACGCTGGTGTTGACCGTGCTGCTGTACGTACTGGTGCCCAAGGGCTTTTTTCCGCAACAGGATACCGGGGCGATTCAGGCCATTACCGAAGCGCCGCAGTCGGTGTCGTTTAGCGCCATGGCGCAACGCCAGCAGGCGCTGGCGCGTGAGCTGCTGCAAGACCCGGCGGTGGACAGCCTGTCGTCGTTCATTGGTGTGGATGGCAACAACGCCACGCTGAATAGCGGCCGCATGCAGATCAACCTCAAGCCCAAGAGCGAGCGCGATGACCTGAGTACGGTGCTGAACCGCTTGCAGAGCAAGGCCGACGGCCTGCCGGGCATGTCGCTGTATTTGCAGCCGGTGCAGGATTTGTCGATTGATGCGCGCGTCAGCCGGACTCAATACCAGTTTACCTTGCAGGCTACCAGCCCGGACGAGCTGAGCCTGTGGGTACCCAAGCTGGTGGCCCGGTTGCAGCAATTGCCGCAGCTGGCCGACGTCAACAGCGATTTGCAGGACAAGGGCTTGCAGGCGTATGTCACCATCAACCGTGATGTGGCGGCGCGGCTGGGCGTGACCACGGCGGCCATCGACAATGCGCTGTACGATGCGTTCGGCCAACGTCTGATCTCCACGGTCTTTACCCAGACCAACCAGTACCGGGTGGTGCTGGAGGTGCATCCGGACAGTGTGGCCGGGCCGTTGTCGCTGAAGAACATTTATGTTGCCACCAGCGCGGGGACACCGGTGCCGCTGGATACCGTGGCGAGCCTGAGCGAGCGCCATACCTTGCTGTCGGTCAACCATCTGGGGCAGTTCCCCACCACCACCATTTCCTTCAATCTGGCACGCGGTGCGTCGCTTGGCGAGGCGGTGCAGGCGATCCGCTCCGCCGAGGGCGAGCTTGGTCTGCTTACCAGCCCGGAAACGCGCTTTCAGGGCGCGGCCATGGCGTTCCAGAATTCGCTGGACAGCACGCTGTGGCTGATTCTGGCGGCCATCGTCACCATGTATATCGTGCTCGGGGTGCTGTACGAGAGCTATATCCACCCGGTGACCATCCTCTCCACTTTGCCCTCGGCCGGTATCGGCGCCTTGCTGGCGCTGCTCTTGTCGCGTACCGAACTGGGGGTGATTGCCATCATCGGCATCATCCTGTTGATCGGCATCGTCAAGAAAAACGCCATCATGATGATCGACTTTGCGCTGGAAGCGGAACGCGAGCAGGGTCTGCCGCCGCGCGAGGCGATCTATCAGGCCTGCCTGCTGCGTTTCCGCCCGATCCTGATGACCACCATGGCGGCGTTGCTGGGGGCCTTGCCGCTGATGCTGGGCAGCGGCATGGGCTCGGAGTTGCGTCATCCGCTGGGCATTACCATGGTGGGTGGCTTGCTGGTGAGCCGGTGTTGACGCTGTTTACCACGCCGGTGATCTACCTGCTGTTTGACCGGCTGGCGCGCCGCGTAAGCGCCGGGCGGAGCGCAGGGTTGGCCGAAAAGGCCGAGTCATGATTCCGTCGGCACCCTTTATCCGTAGGCCGGTGGCCACCACGCTACTGACGCTGGCGATTCTGCTGGCCGGGTTCATCGCCTTTCGCCTGCTGCCGGTGTCGCCGTTGCCGCAGGTGGATTTCCCCACCATCTCGGTTTCGGCCAACCTGCCGGGGGCCAGCCCGGAAACCATGGCGGCGACGGTGGCGACACCGCTGGAGCGCGCGCTGGGGCGCATTGCCGGGGTGAGCGAAATCACCTCCAGCAGTTCGCAAGGTTCCAGCCGCATTACCTTGCAGTTTGATCTGGACCGTGACATCGACGGCGCCGCGCGCGACGTGCAGGCTGCCATCAACGCCGCCCATGCGCTGCTGCCCACGGGCATGCCGTCCAATCCGAGTTACCGCAAGGTCAACCCGGCGGACGCGCCGATCATGATTCTGGCGCTGACCTCCGATACCCTCAGCCGCGGCCAGATGTACGATGCCGCCGATACCATTCTGGGCCAGAAGCTGGCGCAGATCGAAGGCATCGGTCAGGTGATCGTGGGCGGCGGCTCGCAGCCGGTGCGGGTGGAACTCAACCCGATGCAGCTCAACCAGTACGGCATCGGGCTGGAAACGGTGCGTAACGCCATTACCGCCACCAATGCCAACCGCCCCAAGGGCATGCTGGAAGCGGGCGACCGCCACTGGCTGGTGCAAGCCAATGATCAGGCGCGCGAGGCCAAGGACTATCTGCCACTGATTGTCAGCTACCGCAACAATGCCGCGGTGCGTCTGGGCGACCTCGGCGAGGTGAAAAATGCCGTGGTGGATGTGCGCAACGCCGGGCTGGTCAACGGCAAGTCGGCGGTGATGCTGATCCTGTTCCGCCAGCCGGGCGCCAATATCATCGCCACGGTGGACCGGGTCCGTGCCGCCTTGCCGCAATTGCAGGCGTCCATTCCGCAATCGATTCATCTGGCGGTGACCATGGACCGCTCGCCCACCATTCGCGCGTCGCTGCACGAGGTGGAAACCTCGTTGTTGCTGTCGATTGCGCTGGTGATCCTGGTGGTGTTCCTGTTCTTGCGCAACGGCCGCGCCACTGCCATCCCCGCCATTACCGTGCCGGTGTCGCTGGTGGGCACGTTTGTGGTGATGTATCTGGCCGGTTTCTCGCTCAACAACCTCAGCCTGATGGCGCTGACGGTGGCGACCGGCTTTGTTGTGGATGACACCATCGTGGTGCTGGAAAACATCAGCCGCTATCTGGAAAAGGGCCTGACGCCACGGCAGGCGGCGCTCACCGGCGCGCGCGAAGTGGGCTTTACCGTGCTGTCGATGAGTATTTCGCTGATTGCGGTGTTCATTCCCATCTTGCTGATGGGCGGCATCATCGGCCGCTTGTTCCGCGAGTTTGCCGTGACCTTGTCGGTGGCGATTATGGTGTCGTTGCTGGTGTCGCTTACCACCGCGCCGATGCTGTGCTCGCGCTGGCTGAAAACGCGTGAGGTTTCGGCCAACTTGCCGGAGCCCAACCGGCTGCTGCGCCTGAGCGCGCGCGCGCTGGATGCCATGCAGCGCGGGTATCAGCAGTCGCTGGACTGGGCCTTGCGCCATGGCCCGCTGATGATGCTGTTGCTCGGCCTTACCGTGGCGCTCAATGTCTATCTCTACATCGTGGTGCCCAAGGGCTTTTTTCCGCAGCAGGATACCGGCCGACTGGGCGGCATGATCCGCGCCGATCAGAGCATTTCGTTCCGGGCCATGCAGCACAAGCTGCAACGCTTTGTCGACAAGGTCAGCCGCGATCCGGCGGTGGATCAGGTGGCTGGCTTTACCGGCGGCGGCCAGCGTAACACCGCCAACCTGTATGTCAGCCTCAAGCCGCTGTCGCAGCGCAAGGACAGTGCCGAACAGGTGATCGCGCGGCTGCGCAAGACCCGGCGCGTGAGCCGGGGGCCACGCTGTTTTTGCAGGCGGTGCAGGATATTCGCATCGGCGGGCGGCAAAGTAGCGCGCAGTACCAGTACACCTTGCAGGGCGATAGCCCGGAGGAACTGCGCAGCTGGACGCCGCGCGTGCAGCAGGCGTTGAACAAGTTACCGCAACTGGCGGATGTGAATTCCGATCAGGAAGTGAAGGGCGTGCAGATGATGCTGACCTTCGACCGCGACAGCATGGCGCGCTTGCATATCACGCAGAAACAGGTGGATGCGGTGCTGAACGATGCGTTCGGCCAACGTCAGGTGTCCACCATCTACAACCCGCTCAACCAGTATCACGTGGTGATGGAAGTGGCGCCGCCGTTCTGGCAAAACCCGCAGGCGCTGCAGCACATCTATCTGCAAACGCCGAATAACCAGCCGGTGCCGCTGTCGGCCATTGCCCGTTATGCGCCGACCTCCACCGCGTTGTCGGTCAACCATCAGGGACAATTTGCCGCCACCACCGTGTCGTTCAACCTGCCACTCGGGGTGTCGTTGTCCGATGCCACCACGGCCATTCAGCGCGCGCTGGCGCAGATTGCCCTGTAAGCGACCATTCAGGGCAGATTTCAGGGCAGCGCCAAGAGCTTTCAGGATTCACTCAGCAGCCAGCCGTGGCTGATTCTGGCGGCGCTGCTGGCGGTGTATATCGTGCTCGGGGTGCTGTACGAAAGCCTGGTGCATCCGCTGACCATCCTCTCCACCTTGCCCTCGGCCGGGGTGGGGGCGCTGCTGGCGCTGATGGCCTTTGGCAGTGAGTTCAGCATCATCGCGCTGATTGGCGTGCTGCTACTGATCGGCATCGTCAAGAAAAACGCCATCATGATGATCGACTTCGCCCTGACCGCCGAGCGCGAACAGGGGCTGACGCCGCGTGAAGCCATCTATCAGGCCTGCCTGCTGCGTTTCCGTCCCATCATGATGACTACACTGGCGGCACTGTTTGGCGCCTTGCCGCTGGCGCTGGGGCGTGGTGACGGCGCCGAGTTGCGCACGCCGCTGGGCATTTCCATCGTCGGCGGGCTGATCATGAGCCAGCTGTTGACGCTCTATACCACGCCGGTAGTGTATCTCTACATGGAACGCTCGCTTAAATGGTGTCTGGCGCGAGTGGCACGCTGGCGGCGTTCGCCGGTATCGGAAGAAGGAATCACACGGTGAAGCATCTCCGTTTGTTGGGTGCCGCGCTGGCACTGCTGGGGCTGGCGGGTTGTGCGGTGGGCCCGGATTATGTGCGGCCAAGCTGGAATTTGCTTAGGCGCAGTACAAGGAAAACAGCCAGTGGCAGCTGGCGCGGCCAATGGATGCCAGCCCGCAGGGGCCGTGGTGGACGGTGTATGGCGATAGCCAGCTGAATGCCTTGATGGACGAACTGAACCGCCAGAGCCCGACGCTGGCCGCGGCCGAGGCGCAATACCGGCTGGCTCAGGCGCAACTGCGTCAGGCCGAATCCGGGTTGTTTCCGTCGCTATCGGCCACGGCTGGCCGCACGCGCGGCACCCAGTCGTCCGGCTCCGATTCCGTCAGCAATCAATACTCGCTCGGTCTGGCGGCCAGTTGGGAAATCGACCTGTGGGGGCGGGTGCGCCGCGCCGTGGAGGCGGGGCAGGCCAAACAGGCCGCCGATCTGGCGCAACTGCATGCAGTACGCCTCAGCAGCCAGGCACAACTGGCATCGGCCGGCTGCAACTGGTGGTGGCCGACCGGCAACTGGCGCAATTGCAGGATAGTGCACGCACGTTGGCCGAAACCCTGACGCTGACCCGTAACCAGTACCGCTTAAGCCGTAGTGTCTGACGCCGCCGTGGTGCAGGCGGAAAGCCAGCTCAAGAGCGCTCAGGCGCAGGTGGTGGACAAGCAGCTGACGCGGGCGCAACTGGAGCACGCCATCGCCAGCGCGCTGGGCAAGACTTAGCCGGAACTGTCGCTGCCGTCGCAGGCCACGCACGAGCCACACCTGCCTAGCCATTCCGCCCGGCATTCCGTCCGCGCTGCTGGAGCGCCTACCAGATATTGCTCAGGCGGAACGGAACATGGCCGAAGCCAATGCCCAGATCGGGCTGGCCAAGGCGGCGTTCTTCCCCACCTTGTCGCTCAACGCCAGCGGCGGTTACAAGGGGGCCAGCTTTGCCAACTGGGTGACGCAGCCCAACCGCTTCTGGTCGCTTGGCCCGAGTCTGGCGCTGGCGCTGTTTGATGCCGGTTTGCGCAAGGCGCAGAGCGATGCCGCCATCGCGCAGTATGACCAGACGGTGGCGAGCTATCGCCAGACGGTGCTGGCGGCGTTCCAGTCGGTGGAAGACAATCTGGCAGCGCAGCGGCTGTTGAGCGAGGAAGCCGAGTTGCAGCAGGCTGCGGTGACGGCCGCACGCCGGAGCGAAACCATTACGCTCAACCAGTACCGCGCCGGTACGGTCAGCTACATCAACGTGATGACTGCGCAGGCCAACCGGCTGGCGGCGGAAAAGACCGCCCGGGACATCCGCAACCGCCAGTATCTGGCCAGCGTCAACCTGATCACCGGCATTGGCGGCCAGTGGTAAGCCCGGTGTCGTTCGCCGCCTCAGGCTTCGGCCTGGCTGCTTTGTAGCTGTTGCAACTGGTACAGACGCTGGTAAATGCCATGCTCGATGGCCATCAGCTGGTCATGATTGCCGGTTTCGGCAATCTGGCCGTGATTGAGCACGATGATGCGGTCGGCGTCGCGGATGGTGGACAGGCGGTGGGCGATGGAAATGAGCGTGATCTGCCCGCGTAGCGCGGTCAGGGTCTGTTGTACGCGCTGCTCGGTTTCGCTGTCGATGTGCGAGGTGGCCTCGTCCAGCAGCAGTATTTGGGGGCGGCCCGCCAGCGCGCGGGCAATGGCGATCAGTTGTTTCTGTCCGCTGGACAGGCGCGTGCCGCTCTCGCCCATGTCGGTATCATAGCCGTGTTCCAGCGCCAGAATCAGCTCGTGCACACCGGCCGCCCGGGCCGCCGCTTCGATGTCCTGTTGGCTCAATCCACGTCCCATGTCGATGTTCTCGCGCGCGCTGGCGGCCAGCAGAAACGGCTCCTGTGGCACTAGCCCGATTCCGGCGCGGAAGGCGTCATCGCCAATCTCGTCCAGCGCGATGCCGTCCAACCGGATGCTTCCCTGCTGTGGTGCATAAAAGCGCAGCAACAGTGACAGCAGGGTGGATTTGCCACTGCCGGTATGGCCGACGATGCCGTAGAACTTGCCCGCCGGAATCGCCAGTTGCAGATCATGCAGAATCGGGTGGCCCGGCTGGTAGCCAAAGCTGACGTGATCGAAACTCACCGCGCCGTGGCTGATGCTGGCTTCACCCCGGCCGGGCGCCTGACGCGGTTCCTGCAACAGCGCATTGACGCGCGCGGCTGCTACCACCGCCTGCTGCAGCTGGCTGAACTGCAGCGTGATCTGGATCAGCGGCTCCACCACGCGCGCAATGTAGCCGACAAAGGCGTACAGCACGCCAATTTCCAGCCCGGCGGGCGGACGTTGGCCGAAACGGGCAATCACCACCACCAAGAGCACCACGTTAAGCAAATCCAGCGCCGGGCGCAGCAGCCGGGCATTGGCCGACAGCTCGGACAAGCGGGCACGGTACTGTTGCCCGTTGGTGGCGATAAAGCGCTCGCTAAAGCGGCCTTCGGCGTTGCTGGCTTGCAGCACGCTCATGCCGTTGATCGATTCGGCCAACTGCGCATTAATCTGGCTGCGCAGCTCACGCGCCTGCGCCACCGACGGCGCGCTCCAGCGCTGGTAGCCCCACACGATCAGCGCCATGGCCGGAATCAGCAGCAACACCACCAGCATCAGCCGCCAGTCCAGCCAGGCCATGGCCAAGAGGGCGCCCAGCACCACGATGCCGCTGTTGAGCATGACAAACAGCACCTGCACATACAGCGCCTTGACCGACTCGGTATCGTTGGTGACGCGGCTCACCAGCTGGCCGGTAATGGCGCGGTCGAAAAACGCCATCGGCAGCGCCAGAACGTGTTCATACACCGGCGGCGCAGACGTTCGACACAGCGCATGGCCACGCTTACCAGCCGCACCAGTTGCAGGTAACGCAATGCCGAGGCCACATAGCCGGACAGCAGGCTGCCCGCCAGCAGCAGGACGATCACGCCCCAGTCGAGTTGATGCGGCAACAGGTAACGGTCGATAAACACCTTGCCCAATAGCGGGCCAGCGGCTTCCAGCAAGGCTGCCAGCACCAGCCAGAGCAGGCCCAGCCACAGGTGACGGTGTTCCGGTGCGGCAGCCAGACGCAACAGCGTCATGGCATCACGGCGTTCAGTCTTCATTCAGGCTGGCCTCCAGTTGTTGATAGCGCCACTGGCTGGCATACCAGCCCTCGCGCTGCAACAGCGCCTGATGTGTGCCGGTTTCGCTCACCCGCCCCGGCGCAGCACCACAATGTCGTCGGCATCCGCCACGGCCGACAAGCGATGGCTGACGATAATCACCATGCGCCCGCGTCGCGTCTCGCGCAGGTGTTGCAGGATCAGGGTTTCCGTTTGGGTATCGACGGCGGAGAGCGCGTCATCCAGCAGCAACAGCGGTGTATCGGCCAGCAGCGCGCGCGCAATCGCCAGCCGCTGGCGCTGGCCACCGGATAGCGCCACGCCACGCTCGCCCACCGGGGTATCGTAGCCTTGCGGCAGGCGCATGATGTCATCGTGCACCGCCGCCATCTGGGCAACGCGGACAATCTCGTCGCGGCTGGCATCCGGGCGCGCCAGCGCGATATTGTCGGCGACGGAAGCCGAAAACAGAAACGGCTCCTGCGGCACCCAGCTGATTGCCTCGCGCAGGGTGGCCAGCCGGTAATCGGCAATGGCGCTGCCGCCCCAGAAAATATTGCCCTGCTGCAACGGGTACTGCCGTAGCAACAGTCGTAGCAGCGTGGTTTTTCCGGCACCGGTCGGGCCTACCGAGGCCAAGCGTATGGCCCGGCTGCAGCCGAAACGACACCGTCTCCAGCGCCGGTCGGTTTTGTTCCGGGTAACAGAAGCTGATCTGACGGTATTCCAGCCCGCCCGGTTGCAGTGATGCGCGCGTGCCGCCATCCTGTACCGATGGCGCCCGGCTGAGAATGGCCTCCAGCCGCTGCCAGGCCGCCTTGCCGCGCTCCAGTAGCGACAGCACCCAGCCCGCGGCAAACATCGGCCAGATCAACTGGCCCAGATACATGCTGAAGCTGGTCAGTTCACCAATCGTCAGCGCCCGCTGCCATACCAGATAACCGCCCAGCGCCAGCGTCATCAGGCTGGATGTTGCCAGCGTCAGCCCCACCGCTGGTTCATAGGCGGCTTCCCAACGCTGCGCTTCCAGACTGCTGGCTGATGCCTGTTCGGCCAACCTTGCCAGCTCCCGGCCATTGCGCCGTTCCAGCCCCAGCGCCCGCAGCGTGCGCACGCCGGTCAAGGTTTCCTGCACATGATCATTAAGTTGGCCGAAACGGGCCAGCGATTGCGCCCGAGCCAGATGGACATGATGCGAAATGCGCCAGAACGCCACCGCCATCAGTGGAAACGGCAACAGCGCCGCCAGAGCCAGGCGCCAATCGATACCCAGCGTCATCATGGCCAGCACCAGCACCAGTGTCAGGCTGCCGTCGAAACCGGCAAGCATCGCCTCGCCAGCCGCCATCTCCACCGCGTCGATATCATTGGTCGCGCGCGCCATCAGGTCGCCCGTGCGCTGGTGCTGGTAAAACCCCGGCCCTTGGCTGATCAATTGCCGATACAAGCGATTGCGTAGCTCCACGCCCAACTGGTAGGCCGCGGCAAACAGCTGCAAGCGCCAGCCCACGCGCAAAAAATAAATCGCCAGCCCCATCACCAGCAATAACCCAAGTTGCCACTGCAACGGTTGGCCGGAAAGCGTGTGGCTCACCAGACCGTCGACGATATGCCCCACGGTGCGCGGAATGGCCACCGATAACGCCGCCACCGCCGCCAGCATGACGGCTGAAGCAAGGTAAGGGCGCCAGTGCCGACGGATAAAGTCGGCCAGCAAACGGTACAGCGGCATGACAAAACACCTTGGAAATGGGAAAAAACATTCGCGCCCGACAACGGCATGGGGCAGAGCGCAGGTTGGATAGCCCGCTGCCACCGCGCTGATTCTAGCCGCTAACGCCGGGTGCGTGCGCATTGGCAGCGGGCTATCGTCTGTCGCACCATCATTGCCAGCAGTCCGGCTGCTGGGCTAAAATCGCCGCTCTCATGCCCCGGTGGTGAAATTGGTAGACACAAGGGACTTAAAATCCCTCGGCTTCGGCTGTGCCGGTTCGACCCCGGCCCGGGGCACCATCCCAACGTCCGACGACGTTCAGAGAAGTCCAGAAAACCCGCATGGCACAAGGCTTTGCGGGTTTTTTGTTGTCCTCTGGTGTTCAACAGCATCCGATAGCATCCCGTTTCTTATGTACCATTTTGTGTGCCACTTCTAAAGCAGTACGAAAAAAGGTACACAGCTGTCCCCAAGTTTTTCTCCTGTCGTGCACTCTCGTGCCAAGACGCTGGTGCATGCGTCTGGCATTGGTACAATCGCCAGCATTGCAAATGGTTAAAACAGGGGGATCGTCATGAAAAACGTAATTGTCGCGGCTGTTACGCTGCTGCTTGGTGCCATGTTGAGCGATGGCCGAAGGGATCAGTTGTGAGGCGGCGCCACAAGATCAGTATGCGCAGCTGGTGTGTTCCGATGCCCGTCTGAAAGCGCTGAACAGCGAAGTGAACAAGCTGTATGGCGATTTACTCGCCAGCAAGCCGGTCGATGCTGAAAACATCAAGGCTTTTTACCAGCATCAGTATCCCAGCGATAAGGCATGGGTCAAGTGTGGCAGCAATGTCTTCTGTACCGAGGGCGCCTTGCTCGGTCTGAAAGAGATGCTGACGGGGGAACATGCCTTTGTTGGCAAATATGCGGTAACGGGTAAGGCGGATATCCTGCCTGTTAGCGCAACCGCGTCAACCGTATAAAGTGAATAACGTATGGTTCGACCCGCGCAAACACCGCACACCGACCACCTCGGTGGTGATGCGCGGCTTACTATCCAGCGGGAGTGCGCTCAATTACCACACGCTGGTGCTGGAACTGGGCGGCGGCTATAACGTGCTGCTTGGTCTGATGGAAAACTTCCCCGTTGATGCCGTGGCACAGCTTAACCAGTTGCTGGCCAGCAAGCGGCCGGTTCTGGTGAAAGGCGAACTGCTGCGTAGCAAGGAATCCAGCCCGCCATGGACACCTATGCACCCATCGAGATTCGCTCGGCCCGCTAATGGCAGGCAATCCTCCCATTACTGAATGAAACAAGCCCGCTAAAGCGGGCTTGTGTGTTTTACCGTTCCCTTGTTGGAGGAAACGGTCAGCGCCAGCCGAGTGTTCGGCCTAGCTCGTGATAAGCGCTCACTTGCGCTTGTTACGGTAGTTTTCCATTTCACGGGCGGCGGTGGCAAAGTCAAACGCGCCGATGGCGTCGGAGAGATTGCTGTACAACAGATCGTCCGCCTTGGTCTGGCTGGCTTCGCTAGTGTCGAGGCTGTTGGAATAACGATAAGAGTCCGACTTGATACCGGTTTTCAGGTTGGCCAGCGACACATTGACCCATGCCATCGATACCCCGGACAACACCGTGGCGTTGCCGCGAATGCTCAACGCTAGGCCGCGCTCATTGAGAAACTTGCACTGCGCGTCGGAAATCGGATAGCCGCCATGTTGACGCGCAATCTCGCGGATGTTGTCAGAGTCAGAGGTCTTGAAGGTGCAGGCCGGGCTGGAGGCGGATACGGCACACAACAGGACAAACCACAGTGGCTTCATCATAAACCTTTCCATTTAAGGTACAGGCCGATTCTATGTGGCTTCTTTAACCTTAACAATGGCCTGTTACCCAAAATCGGTAAGCCAGATTCCCGGTTAGCGCGATAGCCCGCTGCACCTTCATCAGACGGAAAAAGGGGCAGGGACGTGGCGCCTGACCAGACAGCAAAACGCCGAGGCGGCATGGCCTCGGCGTTGGGACGACGGCAAACGGTGGCTCAGACCTTGAAGCGCGATACGCTGGCTTTGAGCTCACCCGACAAGCCTACCAATTGTTCCATCTGGCGGCTGGTGTCGGTCGAGGTGGCGCTGTTGCTGGCAATGCCATTGGCGATCAGCTCCACACGCTTGGCGATGTCGTCGCTGGCAGCGCGCTGCTGTTGCAGGCCGGAGGCGATGGCTTCCATAGCCTGTGCCGCTTTGGCCGCCGCCTGAGCCATGCGTTGTACTGCATTGGCAACCTGATCTTCACGCTGGCTGCCGTCCTCGGCCCGGGTTTGCGCCTGTTCCAGCGCAAGACGCGCCGTGTCGGTCGTGGTGCCCACTTTTTCTACAATGCCATTGATTTCTTCGGTCGAGCGGGTAGTGCGTTCGGCCAACTTGCGCACTTCGTCGGCCACCACGGCAAAGCCGCGCCCCTGTTCACCGGCGCGAGCCGCTTCAATCGCCGCGTTCAGGGCCAGCAGGTTGGTCTGGTCTGCGATATCGCGAATCGTCACGACAATGCCGTTGATGTTGGCAATATTGGCCTGCAGGCTATCCATGCTTTGCGTCGCCGCCTGCATCGTGGTCAGTACCTTTTGCATTGCGGCGGCAGCGGTTTCGGTCGAGGTACGCGCCTCGGCACCTTCGTTTTCGCTTTGCAACGACAAGGCGCGCACGTCCTGTGCGCTTTCCGACATGCTGGCGATGCTTTCCGTCAGTTGCTCCACGGCCGAAGCAATGGCGGAAGTGGCGGCACTTTGTTCGGTAGAGGTTTGTGCCAGCAACTCGGTTTCCTGGCTAACCGTCTGGCTGGACTGGCTGACGCGTTCGGCACAGCGCACCACTTCGGCAATCAGGGTGCGGATCTGTTCCTGCGTACGGGTGGTCATGGCTAGCACGCTATCGCCTTGCAGGTCGGGCTTGTCCAGCCGATGGCGTAAATCCCCTTCGGCCAACTTCTGCAGGCAGTCGGCCACTTCTCTGGGCTCGCCACCCAGTTGGCGGAAAATCTCCAGACCGATATAGCAGGCGGCACCCACGACCAGCACCATCGACAGCAGGCCGCCCACGGCTGCCAGCAGGGTATGGCTGTCCAGATCGGTCAGCACGGCGGCTTCGCGGGTCTTGGCGGCGGCATTGGCCTGTTCGACCTCGGCCAGCAGAATATCGCGGATCGCCCGCCATTTTGGCGTTTCGTCATGCACCAGCTTGGCCTTGGCGGCGTCAAACTCGCCATGCTGGACGAGCTGGATAATCGCCTGCTGGCTGCCTTGCAGCGCTTCCACGGTGGCGGGAAGCTGCGCGATGTGGTCGTTGCCCGCATCCAGCTGTTTCAAGACAGCAATCTCGCTGCTGAATTTTTGCTGCGCGTTTTGATAATTCTGCATGGCCTTGGCGTTGCTTGGATCCAGCAGGTAGTTGCGCAGCGCCTGACCCATCTGCAGGCCATGGGCGTAACTGGTGGTGGAGGCCTGACGCAAGGCCATTTGCTGGCTGACAAATTCGCGTAGCGCCGTCCCTTGGCGCGCCGCCATCCAGATGGACGACACCGCCTGAAAGCCGATGCCGACAAAGCTGATGACTACCAGCAGTATCAATCTTGATTTAAGCGATAGCTTCATAATTGATGGCTTGACTTTCAATTTAATGGGTTGATCTAAATAAAACCATGGTAAATATACCATTCGGCCATGCGGGTAGCATGATAAGCATTGCCTGCTCGGGCGTCGACAGGTCAAACGCTGGGGGGGGAGGGCGTCGATCAGGCGCGAGCCCGGATGCGCCGCGGAACTGTCCATCACGGCCGCCGCCCTGTCTAATCCCTTTGGCACAACCACTGGCGACGGGCTGTTTTCACGGGGAATGGCATTTATTTTAAAATAATCACAAATAGTGATTGACCGGCTGGTACTGAGTGCGTATAACGGTACTGCAGGGTTTTCAAGTTCCATATCTATTTCGCTACATTTGTGTCCCCTTCCTCAAAAGCGGTGCCCCATTGTTCAAATATCTATTCCTTGATTATCTTGCTCTTTCGAGCATTGGCTCTCAAAAACATTAAGTAAAGGAATACATAATGGAAACCGGTACCGTTAAATTTTTCAATGACGCAAAAGGCTTTGGTTTCATCACCCCGGACAACGGCGGCGATGATTTGTTCGCACACTTCTCTGAAATCAAAGTAGACGGCTTCAAGTCGCTGCATGATGGCCAGAAAGTTAGCTACACCAAAGGCATGGGTCAAAAAGGCCCGGCTGCAACCAACATTCAACCGCTTTAATTTGTATTGAGGTGTTGCCAGAATAGTTATCTCATTCCATTGAGATAAATTAAATGGCATGGGTTTTAACTGTTGCCAGATATTAAGTTGAATTTAATTATTCATGGCTTGATATCGGTGATAAACAACAAAACCCGTTGTTTGGCAACACTCATACTTTATTGTGGTTATCACGTTACGCTGTTGACCGTGACGTGCAGTTGCCGCGGGGTGGAGCAGTTGGTAGCTCGTCGGGCTCATAACCCGAAGGTCACAGGTTCGAGTCCTGTCCCCGCAACCAATCAAAAAGCCAAGAGCCTGATGCTCTTGGCTTTTTTGTGTTCTACAGTTAACAGGCATGGCGGCGTCAGTGGTTAGCGTGCAGAGCTGTCAGCGTTGTCGTAAAACCCCGGGCCAGAGCCGTCTGTGGCCGTGTCGGCATTGGTAAAAAAGCCGACAGAAGCCCGTTGGTGTCTTTTGTTTCTGGTATGCGCGGGCAACCTGCATTAAGATAACGCCCGCCTTGGTGGTACGCCTTGCGTATGACTGTGGGGCAAGGGCCGGTAATATGCCGGTTTCTGGTCGGGCAGCGCTGGCTGCCTGTGCATCAACAGATCTAGATAGAAGTTCATGAAGCCAAATACTGAAACGGCACTGGGCGCCGCCCTCAAATCCGCAGTGCAGAGTCTGTCCAAGAAAAAACAGACTGAGATGATTGCGGAACATGTTTACAGCAAGTTCGAGGTGTTCCGCCAGTTCCGTCCGCTGGCTTTGGGCATTCACGAAAGCCTGATTGCCTCGTTGCCTCAATTCGAGGCCACGCTGATTTCGCGCGTGGTGGCCAATCACTGTCGCAAACCGCGTTACATCAAATCGCTGGCGCGTGGCGGCAAACGTTTTGATCTCGCTAAGCTAAGCCGGTGGGGGAAGTAACGCCGGATGAGAAAAAAGCGGCGGAACTGATGGTCGCCCCCAAGCCTGCTGCGGCAGCGGTGGTGGCACCCGAGGCCGCACCGGTTCCAGCAGTCGAGGAGAAAGCGGCAGACTAACCCGCCGTCTGGTTTCATCCTCCAACCCTCTGTTGCCTGTGGCCGGAGGGTTTTTGTTTGTCATTAACGCAATGGAGAGCGCCGATGCGCTGGGTTCTGGCTCCGGATTCATTCAAGGGCTCGTTATCGGCACAGGCCGTGGCGCAAGCCATGGCCTGTGGCATTCGCCGCGCGGATGAGGCGGCGCAATGCGACCTCCTGCCGATGGCTGATGGCGGCGAAGGAACGCTGGCCGCGCTGGCCGCGGCGGTAGGTGGCACTTGGTTGCATGTGCCGGTCCATCACGCGGAAGGGGAATTAAAGCCTTCCGCCGCCTTGCTGTTGCCTGATGGCACCGTGGTGGTAGAAGTGGCGCGTATTGTCGGCTTGCCTGATGTGACCGACAGCTCGGTATTGACACGCACCAGCAGTGGGGTGGGGGAGATGCTGGCGGCGCTGCTACAGGCCGGGCATCGACGTCTTGCCGTGGCGTTGGGCGGCTCCTGCACCAATGACGGCGGTGTCGGTTGTCTGGCCGCGTTGGGCGTGCATTTGCGGGATGCGGCTTAGCCAGCCAGTTACGGCGTTGCTTAAGCAAGGTTGGCCGAAATCTGTCAGGTCGATATCACGGCGCTGGACTCGCCTTTGGCCGAGGCCGAGCTGGAGATCTGGTCGGACGTGAGTAATCCGCTGACCGGCCCAAATGGGGCCACGGCGATATTCGGCCCACAGAAAGGGGTACAGCCCGAGCAGGTGGCGACCCGGATGCCGCCATTGCCAGATTTGCCGAACTGGCCGACACGGCTTTCGGCCAACCTTGTCGTCAGCGTGCCGGTAGCGGTGCAGCCGGAGGCTTGGGCTATGCTCTGCAATTATTGGGCGGACGGCCTTATCCCGGTGCGCAGGCCGTGGTCCGGCATATCGGGTTGGCCGCCGCCTTGCAGACGGCAGACTGGGTGTTGACTGGTGAAGGCCGCAGCGATGGGCAGACACTGGCTGGCAAGGCGCCGCTCCAGGTTGCGGCCATGGCGCGGCAGGCCGGTGTGCCGGTCAGCCTGTTGTCAGGCGCGGTGGTGCCTGATGGCGATGGCCAACTGGTGCGCGCATTTGATGGCTGTTTTTCG
This sequence comes from Paludibacterium denitrificans, assembly GCF_009707705.1. GTDB lineage: Bacteria > Pseudomonadota > Gammaproteobacteria > Burkholderiales > Chromobacteriaceae > Paludibacterium_A > Paludibacterium_A denitrificans. Next base: position 2,285,536 of record NZ_WLYX01000001.1, read on the forward strand.
CTCTGCAACCGGCCGATGACCTTATCGCAGGCCATGGACGAAGCCGAGACGCGCATCGCCCAGCAGGCAGAGCAATTGGCGCGGCTGGTATTGGCCAGCCGCGGGAGGACGCGATGATGAAGGTGGCAGCAACGGAACTGGCGCTGGTGCAGGGTGACATTACTCGGCTGGCCGTGGATGCAATTGTCAATGCCGCCAATTCCAGCCTGCTGGGCGGCGGCGGGGTGGACGGGGCGATCCATCGTGCGGCCTAGCCCGCAATTGTTGGCCGAATGCCGTACCACGGGCGGGTGCCCCACCGGTGAGGCGCGGATGACTGCAGGCTATGCCTTGCCAGCGCGTTACGTGATTCATACCGTCGGGCCGGTATGGCACGGTGGTAACCATGGGGAAGCCGGTTTGCTGGCGGCCTGTTACCGTGCCAGCCTTGGTTTGGCGCAGCAGTACCAACTGGGCTCACTGGCGTTTCCGGCGATCAGTTGCGGGGTGTACGGCTATCCGGCTGCGGCGGCGAGCCAGATTGCCGTGGCGGCGGTGTGTGACTGGCTGCAGCATACCGAGTCGACTCTGCGCCAGATATGGTTTGTGGCACGGGATGCTGCCATGGCTGCCCACTACCGGCGCCTGCTTGAGCACTCCGCGCTTTAGCCTCGTTCTGGCTGATCCGGCGGCGCCAAGGCTGCGCCGCAATCCTTGCAATAACGTGCCTCGCTAGCATGCCCGTCGCTGGCGCAGTGAGGGCAGCGGCACGGCGGTGATGCCTTGTCGCCCTCCGGCCCGCGCGCCAGCTCGGCGCTGACGATGCCGGTGGGCACGGCAATGATGCCGTAGCCGATGATCATCACCACGCTGGCCACCGCCTGCCCCAGCGGTGTTTTAGGCGTGATGTCGCCAAAGCCGACTGTTGTCATGGTAACGATGGCCCAGTAGATACCTACCGGAATGCTGGTAAAGCCATGGGCTTCGCCTTCAATCACGTACATCAGTGTTCCCAGCACGATTTCCAGCAAAACCACCGTTCCCATGAATACCGCAATCTTGCGGCGGCTGGTGGTCAGCGCGCGCCACAGTTCGCTGGCCTCGCCGACATAGCGGGTGAGTTTGAAAATACGGAACATCCGTAACAGGCGCAGCACCCGGATATCCACCAGCACCCGGCTTTCGGGAATGAGTAGCCCGATATAGAGCGGCAGAATGGAAAGCAGATCGACCACCCCAAAAAAGCTGCGCGCATAGCGTGCGGGCCTGGGGCGCAAAGCAGGCGCAGCGCGTATTCGATGGTGAACAGGATGGTAAACACCCAGTCCAGCGTTGCCAGCTGTGTTCCCCATGCACGGCGAATGGCCGTCACGCTCTCCAGAATGACGGTGAGCAGCGACAGCAGGATGGTCAGGATCAATAACTGGTCGAAGCGGCGGTAAGCGGTGGTATCGGACTCGAAGATGATGGTGTACAGGGTACGGCGCCAGCCTGGTGTGGTAACTCGGTTTGCGGGGTGAACATGTCGGCACGCTACCAGCGAGGTTGATATCGTTATAAGGAAACAATATTAGCGGCTGCTGTTCCAGCCGTTTAGTATAGTTGAGAATAAATCATTCGTTTTGGTCGCGATAGGAGAACAAGCGTATGCGTATTGCCAATACCGTTACCGACCTGATCGGCAACACCCCGCTGGTCAAGCTCAACCGTGTTACCGATGGCTGTGTCGCCACCGTGGCTGCCAAGCTGGAATTCTTTAACCCGGCGCACAGCGTCAAAGACCGTATCGCCGTGGCCATGATCGACGCGGCAGAAAAAGAGGCAAGATCGGTCCCGATACCGTCATCGTTGAGCCGACATCCGGCAATACCGGTATTGGTCTGGCCATGGTCTGCGCCGCCCGGGGTTACAAGCTGGTGATCACCATGCCGGAAACCATGAGCCGCGAGCGCCGCATGCTGTTGCGTGCCTATGGCGCCGAGCTGATTCTGACGCCGGGGCCGGATGGCATGGGCGGTGCCATTGCCAAGGCGCGTGAACTGGTGGAACAGCATCCGGATACCTATTTCCTGCCGCAGCAATTTGAAAATCCGGCCAACCCGGAAATCCACCGTAAAACCACCGCCGAGGAAATCTGGCGCGATACCGATGGTCAGGTGGATATCGTGGTGGCTGTGGGCACGGGCGGCACCATCACCGGGGTAGGGGAAGCGCTCAAGGCGAAAAAGCCGGGGGTGAAGATTGTCGCGGTGGAACCGGATGCCTCGCCGGTCTTGTCTGGTGGCCCGAAAGGCCCGCATGGTATTCAAGGGATTGGCGCCGGTTTTGTGCCGATCATTCTGAATACTTCTGTCTATGATGAAATTGTCCGCGTTACCAACGATGACGCCTTCGATACCGCTCGTCAGGTGGCGCGACAGGAAGGTGTGCTGGTTGGTATCTCGTCTGGTGCGGCAGTATGGGCCGCGCTGCAATTGGCCAAACGCCCGGAAAATTGCTTACAAGCTGATTGTGGTGGTGATTCCGTCGTTTGGCGAACGCTATCTGTCCACGCCGCTGTACGAGCATCTGGCGGATTGAGCCTTTAAACGTTGGCCGAAAACACTGCCTGCGCTGATGCCGGCAGTGTTTTTTTATGGCGGTTTGCACCACTGGCGTGGCCTTGACTGAATGCCTGTGCCGGGCTGGTTTCACCTGTTGGGGAGAATCCGCTACCATGTCGCCGATGAAACGACTCATTTTCTGTGCCGGTTGCGCCGTATGGTTGTCCGCCTGCACCAATCTGATTCCACCGACGGCCACCCCAAGTCGACCGCCGGTAAGGCCGACCATTCCACTGCCGTCTCCGCGCCACGACAGCAAGATCGATATCTTGCGGCGCGAGGCCAGTCAACTGGCTGCTCAGGTGGGGCGTGGCACCCTTAGCCGTACGGCGGCGGCTGATCAGCTGAACATCGTGCGTTTACGCGTAGTTGGTGCCAACCTGGTGGATGACAACACCTTCGCCATGTACCGCTATCTGGCGGTCGAGCGTGATGCGGATCGCCTGACGCAGGATGAATCACAGGCCAAGATGGAAAAGCGTTTGCACGACTGGCGTAAACGTTGGCCGAAACTGAGAAACCCGCCTGCCGATCCGGCCTTTACCAACTTCCTGCTCGGGGTCTACGGTTTGCCCCGGCTCGGCTATTGATGATCATGAGCAAGAAGACGAGCGCTGCTCCCGTTGGCTGTCCGTGTGGCTTGCCAGCGTCTTATGAAAATTGCTGCGGACGCTATATCGACCCGCCGCAACAACCAGCTCCCACCGCCGAAGCGCTGATGCGTTCACGCTATGTCGCCTATACCCGTCAGCAGGAGGCCTATCTGCTGGCTACTTGGCATGCCTCGACAAGGCTTACCGCGCTGGATCTGGCGCAAGACCCGGTCAAGTGGCTGGGGTTGACCGTTGTGCACTGTCAGAACGGACAGATGAGCGATACCCGTGGCGTGGTGCAGTTTGTGGCGCGCTACAAGGTCAATGGCCGGGCGTGCCGCTTGCAGGAGACCAGCCGGTTCGTGCGTGAAGAAGGCCACTGGTATTATCTGGACGGTGATATTGCCGATTGACCGGTGAGTTCTGCTGCTCTGCCGGTGAGGGCTAGTCCGCCATCTGTAACGTCCGCCATCAAGCCGTGGTCAGGTCATCGCGTGTCAGGTTTAAGGTGCGTTCTGTAACTTGTCGCAACGCAAGGGATGTAGATTTTCTGCTTTATTTTTCCAGCTAAGCTTCTAATTTTATAAGGGTAACTTTGGAGGAGGACTCCACCATGGGACTTGCCCTGAACAAATTGCTGGAGCAAATGGAAGCCAGACGTTGCTGTTGTCTTGGTACCGAGTGCGTCACCCATGTCGAAGCGGTGCGCACACTGGAAATTCCCATCAGCGGAGAAGTTTGTACCGAGTTGCGGGCCATGGCCGAGGTATTTAATGCCCAGCCTGCCGAACTGGCTAAGCGCCATCCTGCAGGCGGCATTGATCGACATGCAGGAACATCTGAATGAAGAGATGGGGCATCTGGCCGACGATGCCCGTCATGAAGTCGATGACCCGTGTGTATTGATCGCCAGCGAAACCATCTGAACGCGTTATTGCCACGTGGTAACAAACAAAGGGCCGGTATCTGCTGCCCTTGTCATGTGTGGGTTCACCAAGTGGTGTGTGAACCCTAGCCCTCCGGATTGGCCGGTGCCTGACGCAGCAGCGTCAGCAGTTCACGCAGTGTATCGCGTAGCTCGCGCACCTGAGTCAGTTCAGGGTTGGCCGGATCAGCGTATTTGCGGCTGAGTTGCTGCGGAACCGCCAGTGCGGCATGACGTAACGCGCGGCCAGCATCGGTCAGAAAAATATCCACCCGGCGTTCATCGTCTTGTGCACGCCGTCGGCTTAACCAGCCACTCATTTCCATACGTTTGAGCAGCGGCGTGAGCGTGCCGGAATCTAGCATCAGACGTTCGCCCAGCTGTTTTACGCTGACACCATCCTGTTCCCACAGTACCAGCATGACCAGATATTGCGGATACGTCAGTCCCAGTGGCTCCAGCAAAGGCTGGTAAGCCTGCGTCATGGCACGGCTGGTGGCATAAAGGGCAAAGCACAACTGGTTATCCAGCTTCAGCCATTCATTCATAGCAAGGCCTCTATGTGGCGGGCTAGAGCTGATGGCGCGGTGATGGAGCCAAAACGGCGCACCACCTGACCACGGCGGTCCACCAGAAACTTGGTGAAGTTCCATTTGATCCGGTGGCTACCTAGTACACCCGGCTGGGCCTGTTTCAGGTAGTTCCACAATGGATGGCTGTGTGGGCCATTGACATCGATTTTGTCGGCCATCAGGAAACTGACACCAAAATTTTTCTGGCAAAAAGCCCCAATGCTTGACGCATCGCCCGGCTCTTGTTGGCCGAACTGATTGCAAGGAAACCCGATCACCACCAAGCCTTGCTCTGCGTAACGGCGGTGCAGCGCTTCCAGCCCGGCATATTGCTTGGTGAAACCACATTGGCTGGCGGTATTGACTAGCAGCATGACCTGACCGCGATAGTCGTTCAGGTTGATGCTGCCTCCCAGCAAACCGCTGGCAGAAAAATCATAGATGGATGTTGGCATGATGAGCGTACGAGGTGAAGCAAACTGACGTAATGACTATCTTTGCAAAAAATTAAATAGTGAACAACCTGATTGGGTGCTGCTGAGTGGAGAAATGTTGACCGACCGACAAAAAGAGAGCGCAGCGGCAAGGGGGAACCGCGGCGCTCACAAAGAAGAATTGGCTTGCTGTGCCAGAGGAGTAAACATCGCGAACGATGCCTAACCCTATGTTTATCCTAGAACATTAATTCAGGATTGCGAGCAGGTTTTTGTGCGGCAGATAAAAAAAGGATGGCTTATGCCATCCTTTGGGTACGGTTTGAAACGGTTCAGGGTTTGGGCAGGGTAACGCCTTGCTGGCCCATGTATTTGCTTAAGCCCGGTCGCTATATGAAACGTCGCAAACTTCGTCCGATTCAAAAAACAGTACCTGTGCCACGCCTTCGTTGGCGTAGATTTTGGCGGGCAGCGGGGTGGTGTTGGAGAATTCCAGCGTCACATAGCCTTCCCATTCCGGTTCGAACGGCGTCACGTTGACGATGATACCGCAGCGGGCATAGGTGGATTTCCCCAGACACACCGTCAGCACCGAGCGCGGAATGCGGAAATATTCCACGGTACGAGCCAGGGCAAAACTGTTGGGCGGGATGATGCAATAGCCTTTTTAAGCCACTTCCACAAACGAGTCGGGGTCAAAATTCTTCGGATCGACAATGGTGCTGTTGATGTTGGTAAACACCTTGAACTCGTCAGCGCAGCGGATATCGTAGCCGTAGCTCGAGGTGCCGTAGGAGATGACTTTTTCCCCGTTGGATACCTTGATCTGGTTGGGTTCGAACGGCTCGATCATGCGGTGTTGTTCGGCCATGCGACGGATCCACTTGTCGGATTTGATACTCATAGTCGGAGCGTCCGTTCTTGAAAGACTGAAATGGCGGTGATTCTACTCCTTAGCCATCGCCCGGGGCCATAACCTGTGCAGGTTGTGGTGCGGTGCTGTCCCGGCAAGATGAGTTACAGTATACTCGGTACTGAAAACCATTCTTATTTATGAGGCAGCAAACCATGCAGTCACTGGATACCTTTCCTGTGGGAGCAAAGGGGGTTGTGGAACAGCTGGATGTGTCCGACGAGGCATTCCGCCGTGTGGCGGCGTTTGGGTTGATCCCCGGCAATCCGTTTTCCCTGACGCGCAAGGCACCGTTTGGCGGCCCGCTGGTAGTGGCCGTGGGTGCCACACGGGTCTTGCTGCGCCGTAATCTGGCCAAGTCGATCAAGGTGAGGATGGCCGGATGAAACGTTTTGCCTTGATCGGTTTGCCGAATACCGGCAAATCGACGCTGTTCAACCGCCTGACGGGCCTGTCGCAACGGGTGGGCAACTGGCCGGGGCTGACGGTGGATCTGGCCAGTGCCAAGTTGTTGCTCGGCGGCCACATGGTGGAGCTGGTGGACCTGCCGGGGGTGAATGACCTGACCGGCTATACCGATGATGAAGCGGTGGTGCGTGAAGTACTGGGTAGCACCGCGTTCGATGGTGTGTTGCTGGTGTTGAATGCCTCGCAACTGGATCGCCAGTTGCCATTGGCGGTGCAGGTGATGGCAACCGGATTGCCATGCCAGGTTGTCCTGAACATGGCAGACGAGGCCCGTTTGCTGGGCGTGGAGCTGGATGTGGCCGGATTGGCCGAACGCTTGCAGGCGCCGGTTGCGCTGGTGTCGGCCAAACGGGTGGAAGGTTGGCCGAAACTGATGGCGCAGCTCAATACGCTGGCGTCACGGGCGGGAGCAGCGGTACAGGCGCAGCTGGAGCAGGTGCCGGACACGCGGCAGGCCATCAGCCAAGCGCAGGGGCTGTTGCGTGGGGTGTGGAGCCTGCCTGCGCAGATGCCGCCGCAGTTGACGGAAAAGGTTGACCATTGGCTGATGCACCCATGGCTGGGCTTGCCGCTGTTTTTTGTGCTGATGGCCTTGTTGTTCAACGCCACCTATATGATCGGTACGCCGTTGCAGGATGTGGTGAGCAGCGCGCTGGATTGGGTCAAGCTGCATGCTCTGGTGCCGTGGCTGACGCCGTTGCTTACTATCGTGCAAAGTTTGCTGCTGGATGGTATCTGGCAGGGCGTGTCGACGGTGCTGACTTTTGCGCCCATCCTGTGTGTATTTTTCATCCTGATGGCCATGGTGGAGGACAGCGGTTATCTGGCACGTGCGGCGTATTTGACTGACGCGCTGATGGCCCGGCTGGGGCTGGATGGCCGGGGCTTTGTCATGCAGCTGATGGGCTTTGGCTGCAATGTGCTTAAGCCATTCTCGGGACGCGGGTGATGCGTGAACGCAATCAGCGCTTGCTGTCGATGCTGATCATCCCGTTTTCACTGTGTTCCGCCCGGTTGCAGGTGGTGGTGTTCTTTGCCGGGGTGCTGTTTACGCCGCATCAGGCTCCGTGGGTGCTGACCAGTTTGTATGCGCTCAGTTTCCTGGTGGCGATGTTCAGCGCCCGGGTGTTCAAGGATCGCTATCAGGGCAGTGAGGCATTTTTGCTGGAGGTGCCACCGTACCGGCTGCCCAGCCTGCGGCAGATGCTGGCCCGCGCCGTGACCGAGGTGCGGGCGTTTCTGGAACTGGCCTCCACCTTTATCCTGATGGGGGTGGTGCTGGTGTGGCTGGTGTCACACATTCCGGCCGGTGAGCATCGCACGCTGGCCAATGCCATGGGCGATGTGCTGGCTCCGGTGCTGGACCCGATCGGCATCCAGCATGAATTGGCCGTGGCCTTGCTGTTTGGTTTTGTTGCCAAGGAAATCCTGTTGGGTAGTCTGGCGGTGATTTACGGCGTTTCCGAAGCCTTGGGGCGGCGCTGGTACAGCATCTGGATTGGGTGTCGGCCATGAGCTTCCTGTTGTTTACGCTGGTTTACGTGCCGTGCCTCTCCACCGTAGCCGCCATCCGGCGTGAATCCAAAAGCCTGGCATTTACCTCGCTATCCGTTGTCTGGTCGGTGGGGCTGGCTTGGCTGCTGGCTTTTGTGTTTTACCAGAGCGTGCAGTGGTTACGCTGATACATTAGCCTGCGCAAAAAAATGGCCATGCCGGAAGCCCCGCATGGCCATTTGTTATATCAGGGTTGGCCGAAACGGTTTCGGCCAACTTAACCGCGTCAATCGAAGCGCCAGCAGGCCATCGACAGCGAACCATAACGCCAGTCATCATGCAGGCGTTGCGGTGCGACGCCATCGCTGGCCGCGCCGAGCATGGCAAACAACGGGTTGAAGTGCTCGTCGCTCGGGTGGTTGTTGCGAGCCAGCGGCGCTTGGTTTTTCCAGTCGAGTAAATCGGCCAGACGGTGTTCGGCCAACGCCTGATCCACCCACAAGGCAAACTGCTGCGCCCATTGCGGTATGGCACTGCCTTCCGGCTGCAGGGCCCACAAGTTGTGGGTATAGCTGCCCGAGCCAATAATCAGCACATTGTCGTCGCGTAGTGCCCGCAAGGCCTGGCCCATCTGGTAGAACACTTCAGCGCTGGCGGCGTGTGGCAGCGAGACGGCGACCAGCGGAATATCCGCCTGCGGATACATGCGCAGCAGTGGCGTCCAGACGCCATGGTCCCAGCCATGCGTGTCCGTTGTGGCGACAGCAAATCCCGCCGCCGCCAAGCGGTCACGCACGTTTTCGGCCAACTTCACATCCGTTACCGCCGGATATTGCAGGGTGTACAGCGCGCGTGGAAAACCACCAAAGTCGTAAACCGTTTCCGGCGCGGCAGTCAGGCTGACGGTGGGGAGCCGCGTTTCCCAGTGGGCGGACAACACCACAATGGCGCGGGGCCGTGGCAAGTCCCGCCCCAGCTGTTCCAGAAAATGCGCTGTTGGGCTGTCTTCCAGCGCCAGCGTCGGCGCGCCGTGGGAGATGAATAGTGCGGGGTGTCGTGTTGTCATGATGGCATCGCTTGCAAAGTCTTGATGTCACCAGCTTACGGCAGAACCCTGTTCGAACAAACCGGTTATCTGGAAGTATATTGTTTAGTTATGGTAAACAATTGCTTACCTTGTGACGCCAAAGTCCAACCACAGGTTGGCCGAACCGGTTGATTGCTACCAACCGGCCCGGCTGTATTTGCTGGTCAATCCCAAGGGACATCCGACGAGGTGTTATCGCCAGACGACGCTGGCGCGGATGACGTCGCGACCGGTGCCGCCGCCGTTGATCCGCCCGCTTGGCTCTCCTCCAAGCCACCCAGCGCCTCAACCAGCTCATCCACCAGTTCGCCCAGCTCCGCGCTCATCAGCGTAAAGGTCGCCTCGAACAAGCTCTCGCGGTCATCGCTTACCCGGCTGGCTTCTTCCTGCAACACATCCAGAAATTGAATCCGCTTCAACTGCAATTGATCGGTCAAGACAAAACGGATGCGCTCACGCCAGATCAGCCCAACCCGCGTCACCTGTTTGCCGGTGGCAATATGCTGGCGGATTTCCTCGGCCGTCAGGTCCATGCGCGTGCAACGGATAACCGCGCCATTTTCGCTGCTGTCCTTCAACTCGCAATCGGCATCCAGCTCAAAACCGACCGGTGCTTCCCCGGCGGCCAGCCAGTCGGTCATCGCCGTGTGCGGCGCAATCTGCGTGCGTGGCAGAGCGGCCGGGAAGGGCGGCAGCGCTTCACGTAATTTGGATACCAGCGCTTCGGCCTTGCTTGCCGTGCCCGAGTCCACCATCAGCCAACCACGCTGGGTATCCAGATAGGCCGTCATGCGGCTGGTACGGACAAACGCCCGCGGCAGCAAATCGTCCGTAATCTGCTCTTTGATGGCCTGTTTTTCCTTTCGGCCAACCTTGCGCAGTTCCTTGTCCTCGATTTCGCTGACTTTGAGTTCGACAAAATCACGGATCACCCCCCGCTTACAGCACCTTGTCTTCGCGTTTCAGCGTTACCAACTGGCAGTCACGAACCGCAAATACCGGCGAATCCAGATGCGCGGCCGGAGGTACCCAGCCCTCAAAAAACCAGTCCAGCCCACCACAGTGTTGAAAAGGCGTTTTATCCAGTGCATCAGCAAGTTGCGCCGTTTCAACGGGGAATTCCTTGCTCAAACGATAAAAAGAGAGTTGCTTAAACCACATAATTGTTCCATAATGCGCGTCCTCTGATGGCGCTAATTGTACTCCCTCCCGGAGCACCGTAGCAGACTGTCAGATGCAGTAACAGCAAGTATTCGGGGTGTAGCTTAGCCCGGTAGAGCGCTACGTTCGGGACGTAGAGGCCGGAGGTTCGAATCCTCTCACCCCGACCAAAATGCTTGTAAAAATTTGTTGTTTATGGTACATTTCACCCCCTCGGTTTCTTGCCGAGAAATTGAAAAAAGCGGAGTGTAGCTTAGCCTGGTAGAGCGCTACGTTCGGGACGTAGAGGCCGGAGGTTCGAATCCTCTCACTCCGACCAGATTTAAAAAGCCTTGAGCCGTTTCAAGGCTTTTTTGCCAAGTTGGTTAGCCGGTGTAGCTCAGTTGGTAGAGCAGCGCATTCGTAATGCGAAGGTCGGGGGTTCAACTCCTCTCACCGGCACCATTCAAATATTTAAGGGTTACAGCATTTTTTGCTGTAACCTTTTTCGTTGCTGGTTCCATGCTTCCTTGACCAAAATTACATGCAGGAGCATTGAAAAATGAGTGATGCCTACTCTGGTTTGATTCAAACTAGAGTAGTTTCCTTTCTCTTTGCTAACCGAAATCCGCCCCCTAGTCGTGATAGACATTCTGGAAGCGGAGCATCGCCAGTAAATGCTCTTCCTGTTTACCGGAAAACCGCAGCGGGGTGCAAAATTCTCACTATCTTTAAATGTTCCAAACAGTCGGTCCCACCAAGTGATGTCTCCAAAGTTGTACTGATGTACGTCCAGTTCATGATGAATCGAATGATGTTCTGGCCGTTGGATGAACCATCCAAGCCACATTGGGGTACGAATGTTAGCATGATAAAAGTACTCTCCTGCGGCACTGAATAGTGATGTCCGGGCACCTGCCTCGGCAGTCCCTCCGAAAATGCAGTAGACGAGTAAGCTGGTGATGATCAAGTCCGACGCAATTTCTATTGGATGTTTGTAAAAGGATGTCAGTACTTCGATACGGCTAGGGCTGTGATGGAGCTGATGGAAAATCACCCAGAAACCGTTAGCATGTCTTATGCGGTGCCACCAGTAGAATACGAAGGTGCCAACAAACCAATAAAATGCACCTTCCAGAGCGGGGCTCTGCCATGCTCCCAGATGAAATAGGGCATGCCCGCGAAAAAATCGATTCCGGGTTAAGCCACCCAACCCGACCAAGGCTAGTTGGGCGAGGTTCATCAGTACAGCGCGGCCGTACCAGCCATGTGAATACGGAAGTTCTCTACCGGATAGATACATTCCAATATAAAGAAGGCTATGGTCAGGGTGATAATCAAAGCAGCTGGTAATAGTTGTTCGTGATATGGCATGTTGAATAGCCTTGTTTAGATGCGGCTTATAGGACGATAGGTGTTGGTTGTGGTGTCGGGCGAGTAGGTGTCTAGGCGTTGAAATAGCCATCAAAAACACTGTGTAGTGCAGCGCTTCTTAGCATGCTTGCGGGAGTGATGGTTTCCCGGTTCCACGGGATATTGCCAAAGTACCAGAGTGTCCAAAATCCCAAGTCAGCGCGAGGATTGCGAGTGAGTAAGGTTGAGAATGTCTCAACTTCGCCAACCGGGGTGCCGGTTGCTTCACGAATTATTTCATGAACATAGCGTGAGCAGAACTCTCGTTTTGAGTGCAGATTAAATCCGGTGTCGTAAAAAACTCCTAAGCGGGCTCGTGCTGCTTGTTGAAGCCTGTTCTGCTGGGTATCGGTTAACCCTATGTTCAGACGTTGAACGGAGATCCTTCCTCCTTCTGCAGAGGAGAGGAACCGGGCAAGAGGAGATATACGCGAGAGGGGAAACTTGCTTTCTGCGACCAATACCTCACTCCGATTGGCCTCAACAACTATCCCAACATGATTGGTCCAGCTTTGGGTTGTTTCCGCTACCTTGTGGAAAGGGTAGGCGGGCACGCGAATAAATAGAATGTCGCCCGCAGTCAGCTTGGTAGAGAGTCCTTCCAGGCTGATCTGTGCTGCGGGATTGCAGGTTTCTGTCTGTGTTGCACAGGCCGAAGCGGAGGACGTTACTCTTCTAGGCAAACGAGACGTAGTCAGTTTAACGATGGATTGTAAATGTCTCTTTGTCATAAAGTTCTGCTCCCTGAAGGTTATTCATAAATCTTTGCCCGCAAACAGCTACGACAAGGTCGCTACAGGCGTATGAAGTAGTAGGGATACTCTGAACTATGCAAATAGAATGTGAAACCTTCCCATTACAAATTGTAAAATGTAAGCTATGAGGTATCGAATATCGATACTTTCTCATGTCACAAACACTCCAACTGATTGCTACGCTCAAACAATTACTCAAAGCCAAAGGTAAAACCTATGCTGCTGTTGCGGAACATCTCGGCCTGAGCGAATCCAGCGTGAAACGTCAATTTGCCCAGCAGAGCCTTAATTTGCGTACGCTGGAAGCTATCTGTGCTTTCATTCAGTTGGAGTTTGTCGATCTGATTCAGGCTGCTGAAGCTTCGCAACCGCATCTACGCCAACTTAGCGAGGCTCAAGAGGCTGAGTTGGTGACGGATCCCAAAAGAGTGCTGGTGGCCGTGTGTGTGCTTAATCATTGGAACATGGAGAGGATCGTTGCGACCTATTGCCTGAGTGATGCGGAATGCATTAGGCATTTACTGGAACTTGATCGTATCGGTTTGATACGGCTACTACCTGAAAATCGCATAAAGTTACGCATTGAACGCGATTTTGAATGGCGTCCGGATGGGCCGATCCACCGTTTTTTCCAGAAAAGGGTACAAGGCGATTTTCTTGACTCGGGTTTCAATCATTCAGGGGAATGCCTGCTTTTTCAACAGGCAATGTTATCACCTGCTGATAATCAACGATTCCAGAAGAAGATGCGCCAGTTGCTTCAGGAGTTTACTGAATTACATCAGGAAGGGGTGGCTCGTGTGACAGAAGAGAGGGATGGAACCAGTCTGCTGCTCGCTTTGCGCCCGTGGGAACCCCTCGTTTTCCAATCAATGCGCAGGGTTCCAGATGAAAGAAAGTATGAACAGGCGCAGGTTTAGCCAAATTGACGATAGCCTTGGGAGCATGTGGTGGTCCGATGTTCGGGCCGTTGGCCTACTCTCCGCATGGCATAAATAATATAAACATTGTCCCAGTTGTTGTTACAACAAACGGTTTGGGAACGGAATAGTCCTTACTGGCATCCATGACATGAATACGCGTGGCATGAGTCCATCAACCACACATGATTGATGGACTGCTAGCGCAGTCAGTCTTTTACAGAATTCCCAGATTTGGAACCGGCGGATTGCCGTATTCGAATTTTCCGGCTATTCGCAATCAAGCAGTTCTCGTAACTGGCTTAGCGTTGAATCGTCCTTGATGACATGCTGCAGCCATTCTTCCAGACTCATTTCTGCCCAGCGCGCTGCTCGTTCAGCCAACAGCGAGACCGGGCTATGTGGTTCGTGGGCCCGGAAGTAATGTGCTACTTGACCTAGCATTTGTATGGCTTGTTCGCGGGAGGCAATCTGGCCGTCAAATGGTGCCGTGGGCGTGGAGCTGTGGACGATAGTTGAACTGTCTGCTTTTGGCATGCTAGATGGTCCTTTGGCTGCAGTCACTGGCGGGGTGCTGACGGAACTGGTGTGCTGTTTGCGATAACGCAGCACTAGATCCCGGCTGGCGTAAATGGCATTACGTATTTCCACCAGACTTGGAGCATGGTTTCCCAACTTGCTATCTACCTGTTGTTCCAGTATTTCGTACTGGGACAAAGCTTGCACCAGTTGGTCATGCAAGCCGGAGAACCAGTTGGCACCTGATTGAGCGGCCGCTTTCTCGAAAGTTTCCCCTGCCAGTTTGCCTTCGGCCAACGCTGCGTCGCGTGCGGCAGGGTCTTTTAGCCCAAGGTTGTCTACTTCGCGCGATTCTTGCCAGTCTTGCCAGCTATAGCCGCCAAATTCAGGCTTGAGCAGTGGGGCGGTTCGGATGGCTGCTGCCAATTGGTGATTCAGCCATTCGAGCTTGCCTGTGCGTTCGTCGGGATCCTGCTCGTCCAGTTCCGGGTAGCCATTTTCCCAGTAGCGTTCGATCCAGCCGTTGAGCAGAGTGAGCCCGTCACTAAGTCTTGCCACTCCGTGTTGGCGTACCCACGCTTCGGCCAACCAGACGAGCAGTTGCAGATCTTTACTTTGTTCGGTGAAAGAGGCTTCGCACAGGCGGACTACTCGCGGCCATTCTGCCACTTTCAGCGCTTGTTCCCATTCTCCTTGTGCTAGGCCTAGGTCATCGCTGCGGCGCGCTTCGCGAATCTGATCGAACAGGGCGGAGTAGGCCAAGTCTTCTCCGGCCGGATTATCTCCGGCAACGGGGCTGAGCAGGGCTTCGATCGTGTCTTGCATGATTTTTCCTGTAAAAAATGTCAGCCCCTGCCTATTTCTGGCAGGGTGGAGATCAATACGGCTCCACAGCTGGTTTTATGGCCTTCCGGGCCACGGGTTTACCACCAACGAGCCAACTGCTGTCGCCTTCGACGATGGTGCAGCTGCCATGTCCCCGGCGCGGGCACGTGACTGAATCACCTAGGCAAGCTACCTGTTTGCCAAACAGGGTGGTACTGGACGCAGCACTCACCACATGCCCTCCGTGGTCTGTGGGGTCGCCCAACCGGATAACGCGTTTCATGATGACATTTCCTCTAGTGGCGGCCCTGGCAACGCTGAGGCTGGCGTCTTCCGGCCAAATTGTGCCAGCAATACCGGGGCCTCCAAGGCATGGCTGCGGGTGATGGCTAAGGCAGTCAGCAGTGCGCCGGTAGCCGCGCCGTTGTTGCCCCATTCGCGCACGCTATTACAGGCCTGGTCGATGGGATGAATTTCGGTCTGATGGTGGCTGAGTGCACTGGACAGTGCGCTTAGCCTGGCTCCGCCGACCTGTACGTCACCACTGTTGTGTACCAGCCATTCCAGGCTTGTCGTCCGATTGGCCTCGGGCTTGGCATCTTCTTCGCTGAATGGGTAGTCAAGCAGCATGGCATTTACCAGTGCATTGTCTAGCATGGGCAGCAATTGACGACTCAGTTGCATGGCCCGGTTGGATGAAGCCGCACCATGTACTGGCTGGCTCAGCTCGGCAAGAATTGGCAAGGCAGCGAGTGATGGTTGCTGGCTGGGGGGGGACAGGTCCCCAGTCTGCACTGGATGCAGAAATTGATTTCTCCCAATACGGTTGATAGGGATCTTGTGTGTCCAGCGGGGTAGTTTGATCGGTGATCTCAGTACAGGGTAACCCGTTGCGCAGAAACAGTAGACAAACCACGGCCAAACCGGGTTTGCCGCGCCGTGCAAGGGCCGGGTCCGGCTCAGTGTCGAAGTCGTCATCGTCTTCCAGTTGCAGGATTGGGGCGTCTGCCGCCAGTAGCACTAGCCCGGGGCATTCCGGCATCTGTAGCAATACTTGTCGGGCGCGTTCGGCGATATCGCCATGACCGGGGAGGAAGCGGCACTCTACCGCTGGAACGGTACCTTCCAGCGTCTGTGAGGCGGCTTCCTGCTGAATGCTTTTAGCGTGGCTAGCTGTTCGACCCCTGATTCCGATGGAATGCCCTCGGTATACACCGGTAACCAGGCGGCTCCCGGAGCGGTCAGATACAAGTCTTCCAATGCTTCACGTTGCGGCGCGGCTAGTGCGGTGAGGATATCGTCATCTTCCAGCTCATCCCGCTCCAGCGTTAGCCACTGGCAGGTTTCATCCGTTTCGGCCAACCAGGCTGGCTCTTCGCCCATCGGCAGGGCGGTGCAGTATAGCCAGCGGCAGGAAATGGTCTGCTGCCTTTCGGCCAACTTGGCATAATGCTGCTGGCGTGCCTGTTCGCGTGCCGCGATGCGCTGGGCTTCAGCAGCTTCTTCCGCTTGCCGACGATCTTCTTCTGCTTTTTTCTCCTTGTGCGTGCTCCACCAACGAAGTGCCAGCGTAACAGCCACGGGTGGCACGATGTGCAGTAACAGCATGGCTGACGGACTGACACGTTGCCAACTTACTGGTAGTACCAGCCACAGCAGGCTCCACCAGCCAATGGTGGACCCCCCTAACAGTGCGAGCAATCTCCACATAGTGATCGTGTCCCTCAGCTCAGACGCACTTTGATATCGGAACCCTTGAGCGAGACGGCGATCTTTTTCACCGGCTTGCCACTTGCCATACGACTGAGCAGGTCGCAGGAGATCGGTGCCAGCAGGGTGCGGGTGAGGATGGCATCGGCGTTGCGCGCACCGCTGTCAACATCCATGCAGCGGGCGGCCAGTGTAGCGGCCAGCGTGTCTGGAAACTCAATCTTGGCGCCATGGTTGTCCGCGATGCGGTCGCGGATACGACCCAGCTTGAGCGCAACGATGGAGTGCAGCACCTCGTCGCTGATGGGGAAGTAGGGCACGATGTCCAAGCTCCCAAGAGTGCTGGCTTGAAGGTTTGCTGCAGGGTGGGGCGCAGGATTTCCACCAGATCAGCCGCAGTCGGATCACGGGTTTCGCCTTCTATCGTCACGCCGTGTTCACAGGCGCGCATTACCAGATCCGTACCAGCATTGGAGGTGAGCAGGATGATAGTGTTTTTGAAATCCACCTCGCGGCCTTCGCTGTCTTCCAGCACGCCTTTGTCGAACACCGGAAGAACAGCTCCATTACGTCCGGATGGGCTTTTTCCACTTCGTCCAGCAACACCACCGAGTATGGGCGGCGACGGACGGCTTCAGTCAGCACGCCGCCTTCGCCGTAACCCACATAGCCGGGAGGGGATCCCTTGAGCCCCGAGACGCTATGGGCTTCCTGATATTCGGACATATTGATGGTGACCAGATTGCGCTCACCACCGTACAAGGCTTCCGCCAGCGCCAGCGCGGTTTCAGTTTTGCCTACGCCGGAGGGGCCCACCAGCAGGAATACGCCCTTGGGTTTGCCGGGGTCTTCCAGATTGGCCTTGGCGATCTGTACCCGCTCGGCAATTTGCGCCAGCGCGTGGTCTTGGCCGATCACGCGTTCGGCCAACAGCGCACCCAGTTTTTGCACTTGTTCCAGCTCGTTGCTCACCATGCGGCCCAGCGGGATGCCGGTCCAGCCTGGCGATGACGTCGGCGATCACGCTTTCATCCACGCACTCAAAGGCCAGCGGCTGGATTTTTTGCAGCTTGCGCAGCTCTTGCCGCTTTTGCATCAACGGGCTGGGTTTCTTGCCTGCCAGCCGTGGCGCGTCGGTTTGTTGCTTCAACTGCTCGATCTCGTCCACCAACTGCTGTTGCACCTGCCAGTGCCGCGTGCAGGGCCTCGAGGTCTGCGCGCAGCTCGCTCAAACGGCTGCTGAGCTCGGCGATGCGTTCGGTGTGGCCTTCTTCACGCGACAGCGCCTCGATTTCGCGCTCGATGTTGTCGATCAGCACCTGAGTGTCTTCCACCGGGCCAGGCTTGTAAGCTGCGGGACAGCGCCACGCGGGCGCAGGCGGTATCCAGCACGCTGATGGCCTTGTCCGGCAACTGGCGACCGGTGATGTAGCGGCTGGACAGGTGCACGGCGGCGCTGATGGCTTCGTCGAGGATGTCCACCTTGTGATGAAGGCGCATGGCTTCGGTAAGGCCGCGCACCATCTGTACTGCGATATCGGGGGCAGGCTCTTCCACTTTCACGACCGGAAGCGGCGTGCCAAGGCCGCGTCTTTTTCGAAGTATTTCTTGTACTCGGCCCAAGTGGTGGCGGCGATAGTGCGCAGCTCGCCGCGCGCCAGCGCCGGTTTCAGCAAGTTGGCGGCGTCGTTCTGTCCAGCCGCGCCGCCCGCGCCGATCAGCGTGTGTGCCTCATCGATGAACAGGATGATGGGCACCGGGCTGGCTTTCACCTCATCGATCACCTGACGCAGGCGGTTTTCGAATTCGCCCTTCACGCTGGCGCCTGTAGCAGACCCAGATCGAGCGTGCGCAGGGTGACGCCCAGCAAGGTTTCCGGTACTTCACCCAGCACGATTTTGCGTGCCAGCCCTTCTACCACGGCAGTTTTGCCCACACCGGGTTCGCCGGTGAGGATGGGGTTGTTTTGCCGACGGCGCATGAGGATGTCGATCATCTGGCGGATTTCGCCATCGCGGCCCGAGGATGGGATCGATCTTGCTTAAGCGCGGGCCTGTGCGGTGAGATCCACCGTGTATTTTTCTAGCGCTGGACAGCCGCGGCCGGTCTGGCACGGGATAGGGGCGTCGGCGTCAGGTTCCGTGTCGTCTTCGGCCTGTTCCTGGCGGGCGGCAGGCGATGCACTGCCTTCGCCGCCGTGGCGGCGCAGCTCGCGATAAGCGCCTAGCAGCGCCGCCGTACCGTCCCTGTGCAGCCAAGCTGCGAGAGCTGGATTGCACTGCGTTGCGCAGGGCGTCGTCATGCCACAGCGCCAGCAGCAGGTCTAGCGTGGAGATATCGGCTTCGCTGTGTTCCATGCTGGCCAGCAGCCGGGCTTTTTCCAGCCAGCGTGGCAGCCAGGCGGACAGCACCGGGTTGCGGGTGTTGCCGGTGCGAAAGCTATCCTGTGCGGCATCCAGTTCGCGGCCCAGCGTGTCGGCGGGTATGCCCAGTGCCAGTAGTGCGGCTTGTGCGGCGTTGTCTTGTTGGTCCAGCAGTGCCAGCAAGACATGTTCGATTTCTACTTCAAAATGAGTGCGGCCCAGCGCACGGTTGGCCGCTTGTTCCAGTGCTTGGCGTGCAGCGGGGGTGAGGCGTTCGATCAGGGATTTTAGTGATACCGACATGTGTATTTTCCAGTAATTGAAATCAAAATTCGAAGTCGCGAGTTGTGATCAGTGTAATAAGGCATAGCGCATGTCATCGGGGTCTTGCTTTTGCGCCCCTAGCCAGCAGGTTCCGCCCGAGGCGCAGAGGGTTGTCCGGCATCATGCGGGCTGGTGGTACGGCGTCTTTTTCCAGTATCAGGCATGCATCCACGGCCAGATTGTGGCCGAGGGCAAACTGCAACACGGCACGCAACGCCGCCGCCGCTTTGCCGCCCCGGCAACAGTGCCTCGTAGCGCTTGATGTCCATGCTGCCCAGTCGTAACCGCAGCTTGGTTTGGCGGTCCCAAACCCTGCTGCTTAAGCCAGTAGCGATATACCCAGTTCACAGCACTGTTCTCCAAGCTTGCTTTGTTCACTTTCCGGTAGCGTCATCCATTGGCCAACAAACTGTTCTATCCGTGCTGTTACGCCGAAGAAGCTCTCAATGAGCGTAGCCAGAGACTGTGCCGACATAGGCTTTTGGCTAAGCAAGTAAACAAAGTAGACGAACAGGTTTTCGTCCATGTCGACTCGCTCACCAATCTGTCGACGTAACGTCCCTAACCCGGTGCCGCCCAAATCAAGTAGATGCCGGGTAAATCCATCACGTTCACCGGCTTCTACCTCCAGCCAAAAACGGTACTTGCTCCATGCTTCGTAAAATAGTGAGGCGGCACGGTGGCTGAAGATGTCAAAGAAAGCATGCATTGAACTGTCGCGGTAGCGCTGTTTTCGCTCCAGCAATAGCTCGGTATAAGCGGTTGGTAATGCGCCGGATGGTCCGGTAAGCCCCATGAAGCTGATGACCATCTCCGCTGTTGCTTAAGCGCTTCGGCCAACGTGCCATCCTCTGGCGCAGGTTGATAGCTGGTCAGCTCGCTGGGAGGAAATGACAGCGTAGCTAATGTGCGAAAACGCAGATCAACTGGCAGTCGTCTTTTGATGCCCGGGCGCTTGCGCCCAGACAACGCCAGCAAGCGCACCGCCCGGAAAAAACCGAACTGGCTGGCATCAGACTCCAGTTCTTTCCTCAGATCACGAGGGCTTCGCTAACTCGGGCTGGCCATGTGAGTACCTCCTCGCTGTCCTGAACATTTTCCACGATCAAACGAGTGAAACTGTTGGGGGCGCAGTAAAGCGCGAAAAAACGCTCCAGTACTGAAGCGAACAAGAACACGCTGCCGCCCACGTAATAGTCCGCATCCAGTTTGAGGCGGATTTCACTACCGCGTACGAAGCCGGTGAAATCGCGTCCTGCCACCCGTGTCACGGCGGGCTGGCTGATAACGGATGCAATCCCTTGGATCTGGCGGCTGTTGACGGCAGAGTCGGTCAGGTTGTAGAGCGCCAGCATTTCCTGCAGCGCCTCGACTCCAGAGTCGACAATCGATAAGTAGTTGAGCGACAGATGCGAAATCAGACGCCACTGAACGGCACGGCCTAATGGACTGCGCTGCGTGGCGCCCGGTTTGCGTAACAGCCGAACCCGCTTGACTACCGAGTGTCCGGGAATAGTGAAATCAGAATGTGCCGACGATTGGCTACCACCGAATGGAATCTGCTCGGGCAAGTCGCGATTGCTACACAGCAGCTCCAGGCTCAGTACCTCCGCCGCCGGGCGCACTGGCTGGAAGGCCAGATCTACCAGATGAATTTCCGTGTCACTTCCCTTGTCGCCCTGGTATGGCGAATCCCGTCGGCTGGTATGCCAGTAAAAGCGTGGAGTATTGTCTTGTGCCGCATGGCGGATAGCATAGAAGGGTGGCACTTCCTCGCTGCGTTCTCCTTCAGCTGACTTCTCCACCCGTTGTACCCGGCGAATCTGTACCACCTCGTAAGCGTGAGGCTTACGTCCGTCCGGTATTACCGCATAAGATGATTTCTGATGGGTGACGCGAATGGGCTCGGCCGCGTGTCGGAACAGATTCACCACAGGTGAGCAGCCCAGCTTCAGGTGTTGCACGCCAAGTTGGGTCAGCAGGCGGTTGTAGCGCTCGCCGTCCGGATACTTGTCCAGCATCACCCGCAACACCAACCGCTCGCCATCCAGCCGAGCTGCTGCTTTGTCAAGTTGGCCGAAGTCAATAAACAGGAATTTATCTGGATAGCAGAAGTACTCGGTCAGCAGCCGGTAGCCCACGAAAGAACGCTCATCGTATTCAAGCATGCCCTCCGCGCGACCAAAGCCCACTGGCGTGATACTGGATGCGGGTAACTGGCGCGTGCGTGCAGGATCTTCGCTACCATCGCCCACCTGCACCTTCTGTACGTCGGACAGTAGCAGTTCGTACAACAGGTGCATTTGCGCTTCGCCGTCCAGGAAAAAGCGTAGCGACTCTAGTCCGATGGAGTTCACTGGTAAACCGCTCTGCGTTTGCAGTTCCAGTGTCAGTACCGCCGCTGCATCCGGCGCCAGCTGGCGCAGATAGGCCGAACTGCTGGTCAGTTCCAGCCGGGCTTCGCTCAACGCTAGCGGATAAAGATCCACGGGATAAGCACTGCGAAACTTGCACGTTACACCGTTAATAGCCGGTGCCTGCACCATTTGACCGCGTTCCACACGATAGCGGCGTGCAATCTCCGGCCGGGCTGGGTCACACTCCAGCTGGACAATGGTGGCGGCGGGAATGGGCTGCAGATAATGTGGATACAGCACATTCAGAAAGCTTTCCGCCACTTCCGGATAATCGTCATCCAGCTTTTTGTGGATGCGAGCTGCCAGCAGCGCAAACGACTCGATTAACCGTTCGGTGTGCGGATCGGCACACTGGTCGCCTTCTATCTGCAGCCTACCTGCGATCTTCGGGTAACGACGGGCGAATTCGCCGGACAGTTCTCGCAAATGGCCGAGCTCACGCTCGTAATAGGGGAGGATAGATTCAAGCATTTAATTTAAGAACTCAATTCACATTTGATGTGGTGGTTCGTTGGGTATTAGACATGATGCTGGATTTTTACGTGAAGAGTGTGCTGAAAAATTATTTTTCTTAATTAATTAATTTGCTAGGCGATATTGCACTCAAAATCATGTGGATTTTATTTTTTACAGGGGTCTTCTACTTTGTATTTTCCTTCCGAGCCATTGTTTTTTGTGTATTTAAATTCTAGTGAATCATCCTTGTTGAATTTTGCGTGAATAGTAGAAAAAATTACTGCGGATTTAGTGTAAAAATTAATTTTTTTATCGTTGTATTTGATATGCCAAAATGGATTTATTTGACTTGT
Source organism: Paludibacterium denitrificans (assembly GCF_009707705.1). GTDB lineage: Bacteria > Pseudomonadota > Gammaproteobacteria > Burkholderiales > Chromobacteriaceae > Paludibacterium_A > Paludibacterium_A denitrificans. The sequence goes on from NZ_WLYX01000001.1 coordinate 2,307,799, forward strand.
TGCAAAAATTGGGAAGGTAGCAATGCCATCTTCGGTTGGAGTTAGTACACAGTCTTTACTGGTGTTAATTGCCAGTATGTCATGAATGTCCTTGGAGATGCCTTTTGTTTTTTTATAAAAAAAACTTACCGAGCATGGGCTTCCACATGAAAATGATATATGAGCCAGATCTGGTGAGGCCCATTTGGCAGTGATCGTAGCAGTTTTAACTTCCTTGAAGAAGAATAATTTCGAGTTTTCATCTTCTACCCAAGCTGAGCAAAATGAATTGCTACATTTATAAGTTATGGTCTCTTTTTTTGTGGGGGAAGCTATCTTGATTTCCTCCGCGCTGGCGATGGAGGATGTAATCAGTGGCACTAGTGAAACTATAATAATTCCCCTCATTTTCTTTCTCTCTTTAAGGCGCGCTGTTGTCTTCTAGATTTGCTTGTAAATATGTTTTATTTACTGTTGTTAAAATTGATATTTCTATATTTACACTGCTGTCGCTATTTATTTTAGTGTTCCATTCTATTTTGTTGTTTAATTTTTTTGTGTCATTTAGATTGTATCCTTTCCCATTTTTTGATCTAATTTTTTTAAAATTATTGAATATTGCTTTTCTGATGTAATTAGTCCGAAGTAATTGCTTATTATCTTTCCGTGTGAGTTTTCTTCATTTAGTCCTATTGTATGGTTTTCATTTTGTATTTTGCATTGATATATGTTTAGATAGCTTCTATTTGATGGAAAATCTTCGTTGCTTTTTTGTGCAATTATTTTTTATTTTCTTAATAAAGTTTGTGCTATTTTCACCTGCTAGGTTTTTGGGGTGGGTGATGGTTGAGTAAAAATCTTCCTTACTGAAATTTGTTGCGCTCGCAGTCGAAGCTATTGTTGAAGTAATTACTATTAGGTTAAATGTAATTTTCGTAGCCATCGGTAGTGTCAAGTCTGACCGTCTGATTAATTAAATATAATATTCGGCAAAATTTCTTTTATTTCTTTTTTGGTATGCCTGAAAAGCTTTGGCTTTACAGGAAATGTCTGCTGGAAAAATTTATCCTTTAGGCAATAACTAATTATTTTTTGTCGGATTGCTATGGCTTAGCTAGTGTCACAATCCCCTGTATTCCAATCTGACGTGAGATATCTGGCTAATCAGAATACAAGCGGGAAGTTGGACTGTTTAAGAATGACATGTAAAATATTATTGTTAATTAAATAGAGGTTGTTTATTAAAGCTATTATTAATGGATGATGGTTATATTTATAGACAACTGTTTTTTTCAATAATAAATTTTAGTGATTTAGATGTTTGTTTTCCTGATTTTTTCATTATATCTGTGATTTTGTCTATGTTTTTACAAATATGAAAGCTATTTTTTTTTATGCTCATGACAACGTAGTCATCAATTAATGATCCTCTGGTCTCTTCTTCGCTGTATTTATATGCTGCGTAAAACTCCCCTTTTATTTTTGTTATTATGGGTTGGTAAATTTTGCTGCAGTTAGAGTAGTCTTCAATGTCATTTTGTTCGAAGAATATAACTTTATATTCTTTTTGTTTGAGTATTATTGAACAGGACGGTGTTCTTTTCCCTGGTTGAATGTATTGTATAAATATTGGTGTAAATATTTCTGTGTCTATTTTTTTTTGTGCTATAATTTTTATCGGTTTTGGTTTTTCGGTGTCATTAATTTCTGTTGATTTTGCGATTGAACATATTGAAATTATCGCGAAAAAAAATAATAATTTTTTCATGATGGTTTCTAGTCTTTTTCCTGTGTTGCGGTTTTTGCGATTTTTTCCATTTGAGCAGGGGTTAGGCCAAATGCTTTTTTCTTGAATGGATCTTTCTCAATTAATTCTAGAAACCTTTGATAGCCTAAAACAGATTTATCTTTGTCTTTTTCTGTGCCGGATCGTTTGCTATCTGGATCGTGCCAGTATCCCCAAGCAAACGCACTTCTAGGACTCTTAAAAGCAAGGCTGTCCTTGAACTGGTATTCATCTGTGGAGAGCGATTTTTTTGCCTCATCAGGCATGCTGTCACGTAGCACAGCTAAGCTTTTGCACGAACTTAAATTCATAGATTCGTAAGAGTTTTTTAATAGAGATTTTCTATGTTCAAAACCATTTAGGCCACCATTTATTAAGATGGTTATTGCAATAAAATCATTTTTGTCAGCCAAAGTATTAATATTTAACGAACTTCCATTTGTCCAAAACCATCCAGCAGAATCTGCTGCGAAATTTGCGGCCTCAAGTTTGTACTTGTTTTTTCCTAGAAAATCTTCCCCTATAAAATCTCCATATTTCTCATAATTTTTCTTCCATGTTATTTGAATAAGTCCTCGTCCTTTATATCCATCATATACGTTACTCTCTGATACGCCTTTATTTAATATTTCTGCTGTATATTTTAGGCTGGCAGACTCATGGCCAATCTGTGCTAGAAAGTGCATGCGGCGCATGCAAGTATTGATTTCGTATTTTTTAAATGTATTATTAATGTGGGGCAAAAAATTTTCTAATATCGATATTTTTTGACTTGGGTAGCAGTCGATTAATTCATCTATGGTTATGTCTCGATTGCATGTGCAATCGATTTTTACTCTCTCATGGTGAGTGTGATCACTTTTGGGATTGGCTTTGTCTTTATTCTTCATCATCAAAAACCCTTTTGCTTGCCGGTTGCAGATCTTCTTGTGCAGTTTGGCTAATTATTTTCTTAGTAATAGTAAATATTTCTGTTGTTGCAGCATAGATACGTTGGGTGTATCCATTCTCATCAGTTATACCTTTGTACATTAATCCAGTTTTTGTTTGTAACTGGTATTGAAAATTGGGGACCGGGTTTCCAGAGGCGTCCAAAATTTTGTACTGGATACTACTGTCATGCGTTTCTTTAAACCATGGCATTGGTATGCCGAGAGAGGTCCCGCTGTCCATCACATGCTTTGCCCCCTTCACACTCACCGTGCCCGGGCAGTGAATCTCGATGTTCCCCCCCTTCAGCCGGATATAGCCACCGCCGCTGGTCAGCAGGATTTCCTGGCTGGCGGCAATCGTCACCTTGCCCTTACACGACGTAACGGTGACATCCTGGTCCGCCGTCAGCTCCATCTCCCCACTCTGTGCCTGCACCTGTACCTTGCCTTTGGCCGCAATCAGCTTCAGCGCCACCTTGTCCTTCACCCCCGCCACAAACAGGCTGATGTGCTGGCCGACGTTGTGCAGCCAGCGGCGACCGGTGGTGTGGTTGCTGTCGCGCTGGGCGATCAGGTTAAGGTTGGTGCTTAACGCTGAGGGTCTGGCTTTGTTCACTGGCACTGGCGATACCGGCCGGGCCGGACAGGATGAGTAACGGTTGCTGACCGCTTTGGTCTTTGGCGGTCTTGCCCTCTTTATCGGTGTTGCTGCTTACTTCCCGGGCTTTGAGGGCCGCGACGTGGTGTTGCAGGTGGCCGCTGTCTTTCTTTCCGGCGGCGCTGTTGTCCGGATTGATGGCCTCCGGCCCGGTTTCCATGCGGTCGGCCAACTGGGCGCTGGCGGTGTCGGCCGAGGCTTTGGCTCAGGTTGAGGGCGGCATCGAGCTGGCTTTGCACGTGTTCCCGTGCCAGCTGTGGGTAAGCGGCCCCGTTCTGTGCCTCGGTCGTGAGCAGCAGACCGTGGGCGGCGCGGATCGCGCCGTGCTGGTCGGTCCGCAGTTCGAAGCCGTTACCGCGCGGCTGGGCTTTGCCGTTCGTGCGCGGCTGGGTCAGAAAGCCCTGGTTGAGCTGGGTCTTGCCGGATTCGCTGCTGAGTTTGGCCCGCACTTCGCCGGGGTGTCGTCGAACAGCAGTTCGTTGTATTGCCCACCCTGATGTTCTTTCGACTTGATGCCGGACAGGGTCTTGTTGGCTTAAGCAGGGCACCGGCGCCGCTAAAGGCCGGGGTGGCATGACTACCGTTGTACAGCACGCCCACAATCACCGGGCGGTCGATGTCGCCTTCGATGAAGTCGACCAGCACTTCCTGACCGATGCGCGGAATGAACTGGTGCCCCCAGTAGCGCCAGCCGAGGGCATGGCCACCCGTAGCCAGCAGGAGGACTGGTCATCGAGATTGGCGCCGAGGGTCGGGTGTTCGTCTGGCCGCTGCCAGTGGAACTGCACCTTGATGCGCCCCGGGCATCGGTATACACCTCCTCACCGGCCGGGCCGACCACCGTGGCGGTCTGCACGCCCCGGGAGGTGGGTCGGGCCAGCTCGCTGTGCGCATACGCTGGCGTCAGCGGCAGACCGCGCCGCTGGGCGGTGAATTCGGTCTCGAACGGCGACTTGGCCGCATCCGCCTCGGGTTGGCCGATCAGGCCGGACAGCGCCCCCTGCAGGTCGACGGGCAGGTTGTTACGCGCCCGGAAGGTCTGCCGGGTAACCACGAATTCACGCTGCTCACGGCTGTCCCCCTCGTGCGCCGGATGATCATCCAGCCGGAACCATTGGCTTAAGCACACAGACCACGGACTGACCCGCTGCCGCTGAAGGTCTTGGCCCGGGCATCGTGTGCCTGCTGGCGCAGCTGGGCATACTGGCCAAGCTGATCGGCGTCATTGGCATAGTGGAGCGATTGCGGATCGTAGTCCTGCAAGGTGGATTGCAGCGTTTCGCCACGCGCCCCCTGATCAATACGGCTCTGGTCAAGGCTGTGCTGGGTCGCCACCGGCTGGTAGTCAAAGCTGGCCAACGCCACCTGACTGGCGACCACCTGACGGCTGGCCGACCAGTCGGTCAGCCCGTCTTCGTCCTCGGTGGCATCACGACGGTGATAGCGCACCCGCTCCAACGGCGCGGCGGGCAGGCTGTAAGGATCGTCGAACACCACCAGTTCCACCTGTGGCGTCTCCCCGTCGTGGTGCTCGAAACGCCGGGCATAGCCTTCTTCCTGCAACAGCCGCACGATGAAATCGAAATCGCTCTCGCGGTACTGCAGACAATACCGGCGGGGAGCGGCTGGCTGGGTGTGAAAGCTCAGCGTCTGCACCGGGCAAAGACGGCATTATTGGCCTGATGCTCGTGGAGGATCTGCGTCACGATCTCCGGGACGGTCAGATCCTGAAACACCCGTGAAGTCCGGCGGTGGCGCAACAGGGCAAACGGCGGCTCGAGGGTCAGCGCATACTTGGCGAAACCGCCATCGGCGCCCAACAACTCGGCGCGCGAGACGACGCCACAGCGGATACTCTCCCGGCCATCGGCCTCCTGTACCCCCAGCCGGGCGGTCAGGCCGAGCAGCGACTTGAGTTCAAGATGGGTATCGGGAGACAGACAGGTGAGCTGATAGAGATAGGCCTCGGAGACGCCCTCGCGGCCGTCCAGCGCGTGGGGCAACAACGATTCGGCGCTGAGCGATGGGGCCTCGAGCTGCAGGGTGAGCAGGCGCTGGTGCTGGGTGAAGGCGCTGGCGAAGCTGGCGAGAACACTGGTGAGGTCCATCCTGATTTCATCTCTTCTTTAATGTCGCCCCGCGACGGGGCAAAATGGAAAACGATGACTCATGGCGTACAGGGCGTTGTCTATCATTCAACTTTGTATACGTTGGACGACAGTTGCAGCGTGGCATCGAACGTGACTGGTGGACGGTGGGGGTGAATACGTAGTACAGCATCGACGCGAAAGCGCAGGTGGCGCTCCATCTCTCGTGGAGCGTCGAGATTGACCCGTACTCTAGACAGCCGTGGTTCGTGAGTTTCGATAGCTCGACGCAGTTGCTCTCGTAGTAATTCCCGGTCGTCAGGGTTGAGCAGGCTTATGCCGCTGAGGTCTGGAATCCCGTAGTTGAGCATGCTGGTGCGAGCGAGAGGGTAATCGTCGTCACGTACCTCAGCTGGCATTAGCCGAGTATTGAGCAAGGACTCGAGATCGCGAGCTAGCGACTGTTTGAACTGCGTTAGCTCGTACAGCGGTGCGTTATCCAGCAGGTTGTTGTCTGGATAGTCGTCCAGCAGACGGTCTAATACCGATGGCTGTAGCAGAGGCTGTCGGTTGAAAGTCGCCATGTCAGGAGCCAAACACTTTGCTTAGTTGCTGCGAAAGTAACCAGCGATAGGTAAAAAAGATGCCACTACCTACGACCGCGAGTAGTGCGAAGTAGAGCCACAGAGGTAGTTCGTGGCGAACAAAGGCTTGGAAGCGTTGTGGCAACTGCCAGTTGGGGGAGAACTCGGCTTTGCCTCCGCGCACCTGCTGAATTTCTTGTCCCAGTTTGTGTGTGAGGTAACCTAGCTTTTCTTCACCTTCTAGCAGATATTTCCCTTGAAAGCCCAGTAGTAAGCAGGTGTAGAACACTTCCAGTGCTTCGATGTTCTGGGCTGGCTCGAGGCGTAGTTGTTCCAGCCGATTGAAAAAGCCTTCTCCTGCGAGATGTTCGCCAAAAAGGCGTAACTGTAGTGGCATGCGTTCCCATTCATCTCGTAATGAGAAATTGGACGACAAGATGATTTCGTCCATCAATGCACAAAAGGCATATTTCGCGTGATTGATGTCGTTTATGTCTTTATTGAAATTGCGTGCGTTTTTCTCATATTGGGAGAGAAAGCTGTCAACGCGGCGGTTGAACTCAACGGCGCTGCCGGGCTCGTTGCCATCTTTCAGTAGAAATAATAAATAGATGCCATCTTCTAGCATTTCTCGAAGAGAGGGAGCTGCAGGGGCGGCGATGGCGATGGGGTGTTCTATTGCTGGAGATCTCGTGGCTTGACTCATGGTGTGCTCAGCGGAAAACGGCGATCAGCTCAAGGCTTAGATCTGACAGGGTTTGAGGAACGTAAATACAGATGCTGCGCGACTGCAACATGCGAACAAAAATATCCCCGTGTGGTTCGAAGGCAAAGTAGTGGTTGCCAACGCGCACCGGCACGGCAGAAGGTGTTTGCGTTGCATGGTGAATAGCGACGCCGCGCATAGCAGAGTTGAGGATTTTTTCCACGTCGTCCGGTGCGCCAATCTTCATTTTCAGCGGTACGTTGTCGATCACCTGAGTGGCCGGTAGCTCGCTCTGCACCGAGAGATAGAAGTCGACGTTTTCCAATAGACGGTCACTTTCCGGGCGTCCTATATAGAACGATGGCTTGGGTGAATGCAGGGGGATAACGGTATAGCGAGCGGAGATCACCGTATCTAGCAGTTCGCGAATCTGGTGATCAAGCTTCGGAAGTACTTGGTGTAACTGTTCGTGGTGGTAGGACGGTATATCTGCCGGGCTGTATAGCGTAGAAAAGGTTTGCAGTTCGCCACAAAATTCTGCTAGTGCCATGTATAGCTCTTCAGGATGTAGCGGTTCGCTAAGTGATAGATGTCGCAGCCCTGGCGAAGTTGCGGTTGACGGTGTGTAGTAGCCAAAAAGAACTAATATCTGTTGCACCATATTCCACAACACTTTTGGCGCGTTCCCGATGACTACCTGCTAGGGACTGGCTTTTTACCAGCAGGATATCTAGCAAGCGTCTCAGTATCTGCTGAACGCTTTCCGCGGCGCTAACCGTGGTCAGCGGAGGTATGAAGCCTTGCACTATTACCCATTGCCCTGTGGCATTCTTCTCCAGTTCACACAATGGAATAGCATCATAGCCATCACGATTTTCTTCTTCCAACATCAGTCTCACATCTAGTTCTAATGTACTGATATCAGCTTCTAATGCCTGTGTGTAGAGATCAGCCAGTTCGCTTTGCTGACTGATAAAGCGTGTAGGACGGGTTGCAGTCCCACCGTTGCGGGTGTTGCCGCCGTAAGGTTGCATCTGTGCTAGGCAGGCGTAGAGCTTAGTCTTGATACCGAGTTGAGGTAGAGATGTTAGGTCGCGCGATAGTGGGAGTGCCGAATGGGCCGGTGCTTGATAAAGAGTGCCGTCGCGGAACATTACCGCCAATAGATCAATGCGTACGACCCCCTCTTTCAGCGCCTGCTCGTCTAATTGAAGTTGGGTAACTCCCCACTGATGACGGTGTGATTGTTGCAATAGAGCGGTAGCTTTTTGCTCAAGAAACAATGATTGCTGCTGAAAGTGCTGGGGGCGTAGGAACATGCCTTCACCCCACAAAATTCGTTTCGCCTGTTGCATTGAACTTCAAACCTTCACTGTTCATTACTCGCAGTTGTCGACTTAATCGCCATCCCGTATCGCCCCGTTACTATTACGAGCACCATGATTCGTTCGAATTGGATAAGCAGGTTGGCCGAACACCTTAAAAGCCTAATGTAATAATTCATGTATTTTAGAAGCCATTTGTCATTTTTATGGGGCAGCAATTCCCTATAGATTTAAATTAAGTAAAAATTTAATTAGTCGTAACTATTGTTGTTAAATTGAGACAGTACTGAGGTACCTCTCCTCAGTGGTGTCTACCGGAGCAATCTGATGGCGGGCGTGTTGATTGTCCGGGTATGGCGATGTTCTTAGTCCGCGAAGGTAGCAGGTAGCAATCTGCCGCTTTGAAATTTAAACCATCACGTTTTACCGCGTCGGCGGTATACAGCAGACGCCAGTAGCCGGTGTCTGGTTGTCTGAAGAATCCGACGACTCCAATGTAGCGTGTTTCTTCTTCGATAGTGTCCGGTTCGGAGAATTTTCCTCCGGTATCAAGGTAATTTCTTTGCTTGAAATCAGTGTGTTACCAAGAAGCTCTGTCTCTGATTTTCCCCCTACCATAGCCTCCATAGTCAGGCGGTTAAAGGCTTCGGTGTTGCGCAAATGGTGTACGTGTACCACCACTGACAAAGGTTTGCCTTGCGCGTCCCGGTTCATGCTCTTGCTGCCTTCCCCTGTGATGTTTACCAGCTTTGGCCCTGCACAGGCTGCCAGTACCAGTATTGGCAAGGTCTTCAGCGCAACGATCAAACAATATCTTCTGAGTCTCGTCAGCATGGGATGAAATGTGATTCCTGATGGTTGCCAGTCAACTCATCGTAGTTTACTAGCAATTACAAATATTCAAAAGTCATGTTAAATTACAAATAAAAAGTGCTTTTGGGTATTGTTGGTCGTGCTGATTTCACTTTAAATTAAATAATTGGTTTAGGGAATTGTGGGTGGAATGATGTTTTTGTCTATCAGGCTCCCTTTGTTGATAGCTGGTTTGGTTTTGGCGGTGGCTTGGGTTGGATGGCGTTTTTTCTTGGCTAAGCGCGATGGTTGATGGTTGGGCTGAACGGAGGACAGCTGGAGTGGTTAGTCCGGTAGTCTCTTCGGGGCCCCCTGCGTCGACCCCCGTGATTTCCGACTTGGGCCGACTTAATCGGCGGCAACGCTATCGCTGGTTGACGTGGTTGTTGCTGTCCTTTGCCTTGGTCGGTGGGGGGTGTGGGGGGTTCTCAAAATGGGGCGTTATTACCAGCGCCCTGAGTATGTTGTACCGGATTACCAGCAGGCTGCTCGAATTAAGCAAACGCTGCTGGAGGAAAAACTGGTGCCACCGCCGCCTCTGCCGCCGCTGGCATTCACAGATGTGCAGGTGCAGATGCCCGGGCTGGATATTATTCACGCTAACCGGGACTGGAGCCGTATGAATCCTGTCTTTGTACAGACGGTGTTGCGCGTGATGGCGACGATGAAGGCCCGAGGATTTGCCATGGTACTCCTAGAGGGTTATCGCAGCCCTGCGCGGCAAGATGCGTTGGCTGCGCAAAGTAACCATGTGACACAGGCTAAGGGTGGGCAGAGTAAGCACCAGTATGGGCTTGCTGTGGATCTGGCTCCCATGCGCAATGGCAAGGTTGTGATTTCAGAGCGCGATGCGTGGGCGATGCAGGCTTATCAGGCTCTGGGTGAGGAGGCTCAAGCGGTCGGGCTCACTTGGGGTGGGAACTGGAGTTTCAAGGATTTTGGGCATATCGAGCAGCCTGGGTCTCTGAAGGTATTGCTGGGTAAAAAGTAACATTTCAATTATTCGATAAGTGGTGGTTATGCAAGCTTGGCTTCGACATGGGAAGGTCGCCTCTGCGATTGGCTTCCTGATTTTGATCGCGCTCATCTGGTTCGTTGGCCCTTGGCTTGGGCTGGCTGAGCTGGATGCTCGGCTTGGTTGGATCGTGGGCGTGATGCTGTTTTGGATACTCACTTTGCTGCTTGGTCAGTTATTTGCACGCAGAGCAGGTGGGCTGCTGGAAAAAATGCTGCGCAAGCAAGCGGATGATGCGGTGATTGGCGCAGATACCAGTAAGCGTGCAGAAGTGACGCAATTGCGGCAAAAGCTGCTAGCCGCAGTGGATACCCTAAAGAAATCAAAGCTAGGCGTTTCCAGTGGTAGTGCTGCTTTATATGAATTGCCTTGGTACATGATTATTGGCCACCCTGCGGCGGGTAAGAGTTCCGCTATCTTGCAATCCGGCTTGACCTTTCCTTTCAGTGATAAAAGCGGAATCCGTGGTGTTGGTGGCACCCGAAATTGCGACTGGTTCTTTTCTACCGAAGGTGTATTGCTCGATACCGCTGGTCGTTATGCCACCCAGAGCGAGGATAGAGTTGAGTGGCTGGAGTTTCTCAAGCTGCTGAAAAAGCACCGAGCTAAAGCACCGGTAAACGGCATTCTGGTCGCCATTAGCCTGCCAGAGTTGGCGCAGTATCACAGCGAAGGTTTTGTTACCTACGCCCGCCAAGTACGTGAGCGCATTCATGAAATGTGCAATACCTTTGGTGTACAGGTGCCTGTGTATTTGTTGTTTACCAAGTTAGATTTGTTGGGAGGCTTTTCCCAGTTCTTTCAGGATGCTGATGAGGGTGAGCGTTCCCAAGTTTGGGGTGTCACTCTGACTGCAGAGCAAGGCAAGGGTTTTGACATTTCCACCGTGGCGTCCCAGCAGTTTGAATTGCTCTATCGTGGGTTGGTCCAGATGGGGGAAGAGAAGCTTGTGCAGCATCGAGGTGACAAGTGTAGTCCGGCGCATTTTGCTTTTCCGATTGAGTTCCACGGCTTAAAAGAAGCTGTGGTGAAATTCATGCACCTTTTATATGAAGATGACCCTTACCACGCTCATCCTTTGCTGCGCGGTTTTTACTTCACCAGTGCTTTGCAGGAGGGGGTGCCTCGCATCGTAGCGGCGAATCGGGTACAAGGCCTGTTCAATCTCAGTGCTACTCATCGCGATGGCAAGCAAGCTCCGTCCTCCCATAGTTTTTTCCTGCGCGATTTCTTCCGTAATGTACTGTTTCCAGATCAGCACCTGATCTCTCGTCAGACATCTCCACGAGTTGGCTGGACTCGCTTGGCTACCATGGTTGTAGGCGTGTTGTTGCTCGCTGGTGTGGCTTAGCATATGGTCCTGGACTTACATTGGTAATCAGCGGCTGCTTGAGCAGGTGGCCACTGATAGAGTTCAGGCTGAGAAGCTGTCTGCTTCTGGTCAGTTGTACAACAAACTCCGGGGCTTACTGTTGCTCCAGCAGCGGCTGGAAGAGTTGCAGGCCTATCGCAAGAATGGTGAGCCATGGCAGCTGGGATGGGGGTTGTACCAAGGCCATGAGTTGGAGGCTCGTTTGCGTAAGGAGTATTTCGCCGGTCTGCGTCAAGTGATGTTGATGCCGGTGCAGCGCAATTTGGAAGAAACTCTCAAACAATACAAATCTCAACCCGCAGTAGAAAAGTCGGTTGAGACGAAGCCGGTTCCTGTGGCTGTCAAGCCTGCTCCAATTCTTGCCCCCAAGCCGCACCCACACCCAATCAAACCGCGCAGGAGTTTGCCGAACATTGTAATTGGTGCGCTTGACTATATGGTCGGAGCTCTTAATTGGCCACAGAAAGCAGTGGCTTCCGAAATGGTTAACTCTCCAACAGCTACGCAACACCATCCCCTCGCGGGCATACCCGCAGAGGGCAGTCAGCCAGTGAAACTGGAGGTTGGATACAACGCGCTCAAGACCCTACCTGATGTTGCACGATCAGAAGCGGATGGATGAGCCACAGCTGATCGATCAGATTCCTCGTTACTGGCGCCCATACCGGAAAGTCAGCGAGGCCAGTATTCGGTAGAAGAGGTCATGGGTGTAGCAGAGAAACTGGTGGCTTTCTATGTCAGTCAGATCAAGGCCAGTGACTTGCCGTTGATCAACAATGACCCGCGGCTGGTCAATGATGCTCGAGATACACTGCGCGGTTCTTATAAACATTTGTCTGCTGAGGAAAGGGTTTATAACGAAATCCGCGCTCGAGCCAATACCCGCTATGCACCTCTTACCGTTGCCCGCATTCTTAACAACCGTGACTTGGACATCATGGCGAGTAGCCAGATGATTGAAGGGGCTTTTACACGCGAGGCTTGGAATGGCTACGTGAAAAGAGCGATTGAGGAGGCAAGTAAGGGAGAGATTCGCAGTGATGACTGGGTATTGGCTTCATCCATTCAGGATAATCTGGGTAAAGATGGCAATGTTGAGAAGAACCGGGCGGTCCTGACCGCCTTGTACCGTGGGCAATATATCTCCGCCGGAAAAAATTCCTGCCGGGAGTGACCGTCCGTGACTTCAGTAATCCTGCGCAATCAGCCTCAGCGCTGACCCGGTTGTCTGACAAACAGAGTTCACCTATCAAGTTGATTCTTGCGCGCGCAGCAATGGAAACTTCTTGGGACAACCCTTCTGAATTGAATCGCTCACTTGAGAACGCCAAGCAGTCAGTCTTGCAGAAAACCACTGCATTCCTAAAAGGTAGTGATGATTCAGCAGATAAGCAGGTGAATAACAAGCAGTATGGTGAAGTCGGGCAAGTGTTCGCTGGGATTGCTCAATTGGTGAAGGGAGATAATCCTCCTCTCAATGGATACCTTGATCAACTGGCAAAGCTGAAGGCAAAACTGGCGGCCATTGCATCTACGGACGAACCTGGTCCGCAGGCTCGTGCAACCTTGCAGGCTACCCTGAATGGCTCTGGCTCGGAGTTGGCTGACACGGTCTCTTATGTCGACAATTCATTGCTCAACCAAGTATCTAGCGATACTGCCGCTATGGTGCGCCCTATGTTGGTACGCCCGTTGTCACAGTCTTACACCGCTATGCAAGGGCCTGTTCAACAAGACATTAACCGGGCATGGGCCAATGAGGTATTGCCTCAGTGGAAACAGCTGGCCAGCAAGTATCCGTTTACCAATTCTGGCACGGTGGCCTCTGTGGCGGAAATCAACCGCTTTGTTAAAGCTAATGATGGTGTGCTCGATAAGTTCATCAATAAATACCTGAATGGACTAGTGCAACGCAAGGGTGACATGTTGGTGCCCCGAACTTGGGGGGACAAGGGCATTCGCTTTAATCCTGAATTTCTTTCCGGTGCAGGTAAGTTGGGCGCGCTTGCCGCTACCCAACTGCAGGATGGCGAGAACAGTCGTTTCGAATTGCAGCCTCAGCCCACACCCGGGTTGTCGGAGATTTCCATCGTGGTTGACGGTCAGGAGCTACGCTACCGTAATGGTCCACAAACCCGGCAACCTTTCAACTGGCCTGGTACCGATAATGTTGAGCGGTACTCGTATCCAAGTGGTGTCTTACAGTGGTGCTCCCAGTGTCATTGCTAACCAGTCGGGACACATGGGCCTGATGCGCATTTTGGCCAGCGCCAAGGTCAGCCAGGAGCGCAGTGATTTGGTGCAACTTTCCGGCCAGCCGGTAAGGCGGCAGATGGGCAGATGGTGCGTTTCAATTTCCGTATGGTTGGTGGAGTCAATCCCTTGCAGCTTATCAAGCTTTACAAGCTAACCCTGCCCGAGCGCGTGACTTTGTAATAAGGACGACCAGAACATGGCCTTCAATTTCAAGCGCACACAAGACCTAGGCGGGCAGTTCTGCATCTTTGGAAAATTGCCTCGACGTGCGGATTTCATTCGCATCAATGCTACACATCCGGCTGCATCCCAGTTGGATCACGTGATTGCCGACAGCTTGGTACTGCTAGGGGATGATGCGGCGCGCCAGCGTTACCTACGGATGCCAGCAACGTCCTTACTTACCCGATCTCCAGACGGAGCTTGGCTGTCGCTAGGCGTAATTCAGCCCAGTCGTGATGAGAGCGGACGGTTGTATCCGCTAGTAGCGGCTTCTCTGTTGCCTTCTGATATACCCCACCCTTCCATAGGGGTAATGATGTTATCCAATGAGTTGTTCTTCAATGGCTTGCAGGAACAACTACGTAATGCGATCGACAATGCTGTTGAGATGGTGGCCTGTCGGCAGTATCTGGAGGCTCAGGCATTATTCGGTGCGGGTTCATTGGACGATATCAAGTTGGCCGAACAACTACTCGGGCGGCACTTGTCCATGACCCCGTGCAGTCACTTGTCTACGTTGCTTGCAGGTAGTGGTGATACCGATTTAGCGGCGCTGCTGCTTTCCTTTGTATTTCACAGCCAGTTACAGCGCAAGTTCCGAGGTAGTCTTTCCTCGCAGGCTTACCTTCTACCTCTTCCGGCTGGTGACGGAGAAGACATGTTGGCCGTAGTGACTTGGCTAACTTTATTTTCGGCCGCCACCACAGGACTTACCAATATGTCTGTGCAGTGCTTGGTTATTCGCCAGCCGGAGCAAAACTGTCTTGCCTTGGTGCCCGGAATGCTTACGGCACCTATGCTGGCACAGTGCTGGGGGATAACGCTGGACCCTCGATTTGTCATTGATGTCTCAGATAAACAAGCCCCTTGGCGTAGCCATCAGTCCTACGCTGAAGCACTGTATATCCTTAGTCGCCGTTTGGGCGATTCGCAGTTCTCACTGGCTCAGCTTTGTGACGTGATGGCCAGTCTCTCTCTCAGTATTGTTTAACGGGTTGATGATCATTTTCGGTTACATAGGGACTCATCATGGGTAATGAAAGTACGCAGAAAAAACTGTCACGGGTTCGTCCTCCACGTGTCCAGATCACCTACGACGTAGAAATCGGTGATGCGATTGAAACTAAGGAATTGCCCTTTGTAATGGGGGTGCTCGGAGATTATTCCGGACATCGCAAAGAGCCAGCTGCCAAGCTGAAGGATCCTGCTCGCAAGTTCGTGCAAATCGATCGCGACAACTTCGACGAAGTGCTCAAGGGCATGGCGCCGCGTCTGGCGATGAAGGTGGACAACAAGCTGGCCGACGACGACACCCAACTGGGCGTCGAACTTAACTTTGAATGCTTGGCTGACTTCGAACCTCAAAACGTGGCCAAGCAGGTAGACCCGCTGAAGAAGCTGGTGGATGCCCGCCAGCGCCTGTCCGAGCTGCGCAACAAGATGGCTGGTAACGACAAGCTGGAAGCTTTGCTGGACGATATCGTTCGCGACACGGAGAAACTGCGTCAGATCAGCTTATCCGGTAGTAACGATAAGGCAGGGGAGTGAGCATGAGCGCAGAACAGCAAACCGTCGCCGTGCCGCAGGCTGCTGAGCAACAGGCATCCAGCTTGCTGGACAGCATCATCGAACAAAGCCGCGTGGCCAGCAGCGACAGCGAACGCGGTCATGCCCGCGACCTGATCGCCGAGTTGGCCGAACAGGTGCTGGAAGGCAGCGTCACCGTCTCGCGCGACCTGAGCGCCAGCCTAGACGCCCGCATCGCTGAGATCGATGCGCTGATTTCTGATCAGCTGAACGCCATTATGCATCACCCAGACTTCCAGCAGCTGGAAGCTTCTTGGCGCGGTCTGAACTATCTGGTGAAAAGTTCGGAAACCAGCACGCAGCTGAAGCTGAAAGTGCTCAATGTTTCCAAGAAAGAACTGGTCAAAGATTTCAAGGCAGCTTCTGAGTTCGATCAGAGCGCACTATTCAAGAAGATCTACGAAGAAGAATACGGCACCTTCGGCGGCGCGCCTTATGCCGCGCTGGTGGGCGATTTCGAATTTACCCGCCATCCGGAAGACTTCTACCTGCTGGAAGAGCTGTCACACGTGGCCGCCGCCGCGCACGCGCCGCTAATCTCCGCCGCCGCGCCGGGCCTGTTCGGCCCGGAAACCTTCGCCGACATCGGCAAACCTCGCGATCTGGCCAAGATCTTCGACACCGTCGAGTACGCCAAGTGGAAATCCTTCCGCGAATCGGAAGACTCCCGCTATGTGGGCTTGGTGTTGCCGCACGTGCTGGGGCGCCTGCCTTACGGCCGAGATAACGTGCCTGTGGAAGAATTCAACTTCGAAGAAAACGTTGATGGTACCAACCACGACAAATACCTGTGGACCAATGCAGCCTACGCCTACGCGGCCCGCTTGACCGACGCCTTTGCCCAGTTCGGCTGGCTGGCGGCAATTCGTGGTGTGGAAGGCGGAGGCCTGGTAGAGGGCTTGCCCGCACATACCTTTAAGACGGACAGTGGCGAAGTGGCGCTCAAATGTCCTACCGAAGTTGCTATCACCGACCGAACGGAAAAGCTGCTGTCCGATCTGGGCATGATTGCCTTGGTGCACTGCAAGAACACCGACTATGCCGCTTTCTTTGCTAAGCCAGTCCGTGCAGAAAGCCAAGACCTACAACACCGACGCGGCCAACGCCAACGCCCGTCTGTCCACCCAGCTGCCCTATATCTTTGCCGTGTCCCGCATCGCACATTATATGAAGTCCATCATGCGCGACAAGATCGGTAGCTTTGCCTCCCGCCAGAACGTGCAGGACTACCTGAACACCTGGTTGGCGCAATACGTGCTGCTGGACGATTCTGCCAGCCGGAAGCCAAGGCCAAGTACCCGTTACGTGAGGCTCGTGTAGATGTTGTGGAGGTGCCGGGTAAGCCTGGTGTGTACCGTGCTGCCGCTTTCCTGCGGCCGCATTTTCAGCTAGATGAACTGACGATTTCGCTGCGACTCGTCGCAGAATTGCCCCAGCCTGCGGGTTGATTGTTGATGGTGGGTTAGTCCCACGTGTTGTTACTTTAGTAAAGAAAGGTAAATAAATGGCTTTTGATGCATTTCTGAAAATTGATGGCATTCCGGGTGAAAGTACCGACGACAAGCATAAGGACTGGATCGAAATCCTGTCTTTTGTTCATGGTCTTGAGCAACCGGCTCAGTCCACTGCTAGCTCTGCTGGTGGTGCTACTGCTGAACGAGTGAACCATGCCCCGCTAGAAATTATCCACTTTCTGGATAAGGCTAGTCCGAAGATCTATGAGGCTTGCTGCACTGGCAAACATATTAAGGATGTCACTATTGAGCTGTGCCGTGCAGGTGGTGACAAGGTGAAATACACGGAAATCAAAATGGAACAGGTGCTGATTTCCAAGGTGGTACCGAGTGGTGCAGCCAATGATGCAGGTTTCCCCAGTGAGAAAGTTAGCTTCTCTTACGGCAAGATCAAGTGGACCTATACCCAGCAGAAACGTGCGGACGGTACTGGTGGCGGCAATGTGAGCGCTGGCTGGGATCTGACTAGCAACAAGACTATCGCCTGATTCGATTGACCGGTGTGTTGCCCGCTCCGGTGCCCGGGGCGGGCTATTGAATGTTCATTTCTGGACGTTTGTCATGAAGCAATTAATGTTGTACGGCTTGGTTTGTGGTCTATTACTGGGGTGTGCTGGCAATCGTGCCCGGACGCTGGATCCAGCTGTTCAGGCCGCACAAGAGAAGGCCGCTGCAGAGAAAGCTGTGTTGGAGAAAAAAATTGAAACCAATATGGCGATCGACCCAAATTTCATCCCGTTCCAAAAGCTTAGTCCAAAGCTGGATGATATAGGTAAGGGGCAGTTATTGCGGTTGTTACCCAGACTAAAAGCAAGCAAGGCGATTGTCGTTCGGGGATATTGCTATCGTGGTGATATCGGTAATGCAAAGGCCGCATCACAAGCACGTGCGGTTGAAGTTAAAGACTTTATGACTAAGGCTGGTATACCGGAAAATCACATCACAGTTCGCTTCGATACCGGACGTAAATTACATGGTGTGCAGTTACACTACAAATAATATGCAGGGGTAATTGAATAGTTGCTAGAGGCAAGGACGAGTAACTTCTGATACGGAGTGCTTGTACCCTGCCTTATCGAAAGGCCGACTAGGTCTTATGGCCTTGATGTATAGACCTGCGGCACGGCAGAATACTTATATCAGTTGTAGTCAATTGTCCTGTCGATTTGTAGCGACGGACCAATATCGTTGCTCTTGGCCTGTTTTTTGGTAAAGGGATAGCCGACATGCTTTCCTAGCATTTGACAACGTTTAACACGTTAGGTTGGCCGAAAAATCGGGTTATTCTAAAATTATACCTACTAACTAGGCTTTAAACGTACCATCCGGTAAGGCGTATTCTTTTTGGCGTATCAGCCGTACCATCGCCTCTACTACCGATTTGTCATAGATTGTTCCCGTGCCTTTCTCTATTTCGGTTAATGCCTGCTCCAGCCCCAGTGCCGCCCGGTATGGGCGATGGCTAGCCATCGCTTCGATCACATCGGCAACGGCCAGTACGCGGGCTTCCGGGAGGATATCATCACCTTTCAGTCCTCGAGGATAGCCACTGCCATCCATGCGTTCGTGGTGCTGTCGTATGATTTCTGCAATGGGTTTACCAAACGGCACATCTTTAAGGATATCGTAGCTAAGCCTGAGCGTGTTCCTGAATCATCTTCATTTCCGTGGTGTTCAGGCGTGTTGGTTTTGCCAGAATCTCGGCTGGGACAGCGATTTTCCCGATGTCGTGCACCAGCCCAACCATGGCCAACATTTTGCAGCGTTCTTCCGTCCACCCCATTTCTTGCCCAATCGCGCTGGCAATTAATCCTACTCGTCGTTCATGGCTTAAGCGGTGTAAGGATCGCGTAGCTCTACCATGGTGGACACGGCATAGAGTGTCGCTTCCATGGAGGCTTCCAGTTGTTTGACGTAGGCGGCAATTTTATCTTCCGCCCGTTTGCGCTCGGTAATGTCTTGCGCCATGACTATGGTGGCTGGTAAGCCGTCGTCCCGGGTAATCAGGCTGGCGCTGACGCCAAGTTCAATCCATTTGCCATCGCGACGCCGTACTGGGGCGCTGTAAGAAACAGTGCGCTCGCTGAGCGCCTAATCGAGCCCACGCTTGCTGAATCTGTTCACTGCTCTCGGGATCCGTATCGGTAAAGTCCAGTACGTTTCGTCCCAGTAGCTCATCCGCAGACCAGCCGGTGATTTCACAATAGCGGGGGTTAACGTAGATAAAGCGGCCATCACGCCGCACGTACATGCCGCTGACAGTTTGCTCAACCATGTTGCGAAAGCGTTGTTCGCTATCGCGCAGTGCTTGCTCACCATGGCGGATTTCGGTGATATCCACCCGGGCCAGAATGATATCGTCACCCACCATGGTCATGGTGCCTTGGGCTATGCGGGTTGCGCCGTCCTTATTGTGCAACTGGCACTCTGGCAATTGTACGGTGAGTCCGTATTGGACGCGTTCGATCGCCTGATGCAAGAGGGTCTGAAACTGTGCTTAAGCGATTCGTTGACCGCATGAAGGTGGTCAAACCACCAATCGGGATCAGTGATCTCCGCTGGCAGATAGCCTAGCCAGTGTTGGTGAGCCCGGTTGATAGCCGTGAGATGCCAGTCAGCTTTTGCATGCACCTGCATGGGAACCGGGGTGGCTTCGAACACCTGTTGCAGGTGGTGTTCGGATTCCATCACGGTTGCTTGGAACGCTTTGGCGGTGGCTTCGGAGTCGAACTTGTCGAGCGCAAAGCTGATTTGCGTTGCCATGCTTTCAAACAGACTACGGGTTTCGTGGTCATACCAGCCAGTGTTGGCCGAATAAAACGTCAGGGCGCCGATAGGGTGACCGGCACGGTTAATCGGCAAGGCGGCTGACGAGGCTAAACCGTACTGGGCGGCGCGTTGTTTCCGGGGGGCGGCACGTGGATCGGTGTCGATTTCTGCGATCCATATTTGCTGGTTTTCGCGCACAGCGGTGCCGGTAGCGCCCGGCCGTGTGGATCATCCGCTCGCACGGATACCTGAATGTTCTCCAGATAGCTTTTGCTGTCGCCATATGAACTAACCGGGATGATGCTCCCGCTTGCCGCGTCGGTCAGGCCAATCCAGGGCTAACTTCATGCCGCCAAATTGCACGACAACTTCACAGATCCGGTTGAACAGCTGTTGTTCACTCGTACAGCGCAGGATAGCGGCGTTGCATTCACTCAAGGCAGCATAGAGTTTGGCCAGTTGCTGGATGCGCAGAAGACTGTATTTCTGTTCGGTAATGTCCTGATGTGAGCCGATCATCCGCAGCGGCTTGCCTGCTTCGTCGCGGAGGATGACCATGCCGCGATCCACTAGCCATTTGTAACTGCCTTGTTTGCTGCGCAGGCGATGCTCGCTTACATAATGCGGTATCTGGTTGTCGAGACAAGCCTGCACTTGTTTGCGAACCTGTGGCAGATCATCGGGATGAACGCGCTGTTCCCATTCGGCCAACCCATTGCCGATTTCTTGCTCCGTGTACCCCAGCATTTCTTTCCAGCGCCGGGAATAGAACACTGTTCCGGTCTCGATATCCCAGTCCCAAACCCCCAGTCCAGAGCCTTCCAGCGCAAAGTTCCAGCGCGCCTCGCTCTCCTTCAGCAACTGTTCTCGTTGTCGGATATCCTGCGTCAGCCGTTGGGCAATCAGATTGGCTCGGTGTCTGGTGTTGAGCAGAGACCAGAGCAACCAGGCCAGCAGGCCGCTGAGTACCGCTCCCCAGATAAACGCATGCCGGGCAATCGTGTAATCCAGATGGTCGGTTCCCTGATCGCGTTGCAGTACCAACAGCCAGCGGTGGCCGTTGAAGTCGATGATGCGTTGCTGGTAGAGCAGGGGATGGTTGGTCGTGCTCATGCGTGCCCGGCCACTAAAGAGCAGGGTTGATGGGGTGGGGTGCAACCCGTCGTAGACGAACAGGTTGAAATCTTTGCCTAGTTGCCGTTGCCAATCATGCAGGATGCCGACGATCAAATCGCTCATGCGGTACGGGCTGTTGGTCCAGCCGATCAACGCGTGTTGCCGTTGCGATACCGTATCCGTTGGAAGCCCGCGCCGGTAGATGGGCACATACATGATGACGCCAGCCTGCACGTCTTTCCCGTTCTCCTGTACCAACGCCAGTTTACCGGTCAGCGTCGCTTGGCCCGTGTCGCGCGCGGTGACCAGTGCAGCCCTGCGCACCGGCTCGGAAAACACATCATAGCCTAGTGCCCTGAGATTGCGGTCGTTGGAGGGTTCCAGATAGACGATAGGTGTGTAGAGGTCGCGTTTGCCAGCCGGGCGGACGGTGTAGTCGGGGATGCCCTCTTGGCGAATCGTCGCGATGTGTTGGTTGAGTTGTGAGGAGCGGACCAGTAGTGCCAGCCCGAAACCTTGCACGCCGGGCAGATTCTGCTCCAGTTTCAGCGTGCTCCAGTAGCGCTTCCAGTCGGTGTGATCCAGATGGTCCGATGCAACGAAAAAAGCATGGCGCCGCGCAGGATTAGTTCCTGGGCAGCCAGCCTGTCCCTGATCTTCAGGGTAATTTGATCGCTGGCATGTGCAAATTGCTTGACCGCATCGTTGTCGACCTGTTGTTTCATCTTGAGACTGAACAGGGCGGTTGCGATCAGGCCGATGGCAAGCACAAACCAAACCAAGTGATTTTTTTCAAAGCATGTCGAAAGCTAAACGGGTTGACAATATTTGTGCCGTAGACCATTGCAACACAGTTTTATGCCGTTGACACTAGTCAATGGCAATCGATTAACGATCTGCCCGGCATCAGGCAATTAGTGTTGATGGTGTAATGTCTGGGTTTGGCTGTCATAGCGAGTCTCGGCGTGTGTCATCAGGTTTGGCCAGTCTCTTGGACACCTGTTCGGCCAACTTGAGTCGAGAGAATGCTTGTTTTCTCTTGGCCGACTTGTCCGAGCCCGCTTTGATGTGCGGTTCCGGTATGTGTCCATGGCGCGTGATTGCTTAAGCATGAAGCGATTACGATCAATACCCTGCTGGTGCCAGTAGCGGTTTGTAACCCAGTTTCCGTAGTTTCTCGCTGGCCTCGTCGGCTTCGCTACGAGTTTTAAAGGGGCCGAGCTGTACGCGGGTTTCCGTGTGTGCCTCAATGCCGTGATTTTTCAATTCGCGCACCAGATTTTCGGCATTGGCGGTGGTGTTAAAAAGTCCCAGCTGCAGGGTGTACCCCACTGATGAGCCAGCCGGTTGTGTTTTGTTGGTGCTAACGGGCGGAACTGGCGCTATGGCTGGTTGACTAACCGCTTTAGCTGCTGGTGTTGTCGAGTGTGTGGCTGGTGCTTAAGCGCGGGAGCATGGCTCAGGTTGAGCTGCGCCGACTTGAGAATGTTCGCGTGATTGCCATTTGGCGGTGCGGCCGGTGGCGTCAGGGGCTTGGTTGCCGCCAGCGCAGGTGTCTTGCTCAGGTCTGGAGTTTGGGGCGATGTCGCTGTCGGTTTGATTGGTAGTGTGGCGGCAGGGGCGCTGGCTGTGCTGGCCGGTGCGCTGGCAATAGATTTGGGCGCTGAAGTCTCCGGTGCCGCTTCGGAAGCGATTTTTATGATCTTGCCGGAGCTGGCGTTATTGGCCGCCCGGGTCATTTCCGTCTTGTTGGCTAAGCTTCAGATTGTCCAGTATTGGTATGGATAGCAGCGCCACGACGACCAGTGCCGCCGCAATGGTCAGTCGTGCTTTCAGCTTGTGGTGAATCAGCTTTTCGTCTTCACTGGACGGGACGTCATTGTTTGAATGGTGTTCGGTCATGGCGCTTAAATTTTATACAGCGTTGACAGGCAAAGGCTGGTAAAATGCCCGGTTACTTAAAATTGTGTAACCCGGCACGGTTAAATTATGTCGCTTGAGTTTAGCCGCTTGTCGCCATTTTGTATTTGGATTGGAGATTTTATATGGCAATTGAACGCACCCTGTCTATCGTTAAGCCCGACGCTGTTGCTAAGAATGTAATCGGCAAGATCTATGACCGTTTCGAATCGGCTGGTCTGAAAATCGTTGCTGCCAAGATGAAGCAACTGTCCCGCGCCGAAGCCGAAGGTTTCTACGCCGTGCACAAAGAACGTCCGTTCTTCAAGGACTTGGTTGAGTTCATGATCTCCGGCCCGGTGATGATCCAGGCTCTGGAAGGCGAAGGCGCCATTGCCAAGAACCGTGAACTGATGGGCGCTACCGATCCGAAGAAAGCTGACGCCGGTACCATCCGTGCCGACTTTGCTGACTCCATCGACGCCAACGCCGTTCATGGCTCTGATAGTGCCGAAAACGCTGCCATCGAAATCGCCTATTTCTTTGCTGCGTCTGAAATCTGCGCTCGCTGATTTCATTTAAGTGCTGTATCAGGCGGCAGCTTAAGGCTGCCGCTGTTTTCTCGAGGATTGCATGAAAACTAACCTGCTCGACTTCAATCTGGACCAACTGACTCAGCATTTTGCCGAGATGGGCGAAAAACCGTTTCGCGCCAAACAGGTAATGCGCTGGATGCACCAGATGGGCGAAGCCGATTTTGATGCCATGACCGACCGGCCAAAAGCTTGCGTGCCAAACTGCACGAGAAAGCTGAGGTTCGTGTGCCGTCGCTCATGACCGGGCAGGCGTCCAGTGATGGTACCCGCAAGTGGCTGCTTGATGTTGGCACCGGTAATGGTGTCGAAACAGTCTTCATTCCTGAAGACGAACGCGGAACCTTGTGCGTGTCATCTCAGGTTGGTTGTGCGCTGGAATGTACGTTCTGCTCTACCGGCCGACAGGGGTTCAATCGCAATTTGTCGACGGCAGAAATCATTGGTCAGCTCTGGTGGGCCAATAAGGCGATGGGTGTTACCCCAAAAAATGAGCGCGTCATTTCTAATGTGGTGATGATGGGAATGGGGGAACCGCTAGCCAACTTTGATAACGTGGTCAGCGCCCTGCAGATCATGCTGGATGACCATGGTTACGGCCTCAGTCGCCGCCGGGTAACGTTGTCCACATCAGGGCTGGTGCCACAGATGGATCGGTTGCGTGAAGTGTGCCCGGTAGCGCTGGCTGTCAGCCTGCATGCGCCCAACGATGCGATTCGTGATCAAATCGTGCCGATCAACAAGAAGTACCCGCTGCGGGAACTGATGGCGGCCTGCTCCCGTTATTTGGAAAAGGCGCCGCGTGATTTTATTACCTTTGAATACGTCATGCTTGACGGTGTCAATGATAGGCCGGAACATGCTCGCCAGTTGATTGAGCTGGTGAGGGATATTCCTTGCAAGTTCAACCTGATTCCGTTTAATCCATTTCCCAACTCGGGTTATGACCGCTCCAGCAATAATGCGATCCGGATTTTCCGTGAGTTGCTGCAGGAGCAGGGCTATGTCGTTACCGTACGCAAAACCCGTGGTGATGACATTGATGCCGCGTGTGGACAGCTGGCGGGGCAAGTCCAAGACAAAACCCGGCGACAGGCCAAATGGATGCAGATCGTAGAGGATAATCAGTAATGAAAACATGGCGGATGTGGGGGGCTGGATGCCTGTTGGCGCTTGGTTGTACTGCATCGGTCATGGCGGCCTCGAAGGATCTGGCACAGATCCGCAGCCAATTGGCGATTGAATACGTCAAGGTCGGCAATTTGCGCGTGGCGCTGGATATGGCGAATGAAGCAGTCGATGCTGATAGTCGCTCGGCGCCAGCCTATCTCACGCGGGCATATATTTATTCCTTGTTACAGCAGGATGGTCAGGCTGAGCAGAATTATCGTCAGGCATTGCAGCTAGATCCGGCGAATCCGGAAGGGAATAACAATTACGGCCTGTTCCTGTGTGAGCATAATCGCCCGCGGGATGGCATGGGTTATTTCAGCAAGGCGCTGGCCAATCCGCTGTACGAATCGCCGCAGACCGCCTATCTGAACATGGGGCGCTGCAGTGCAAAATTGGGCGAAACCGACAAGGCCAATGATTCGCTGCTGATGGCATTGCGTGTCGCTCCTAATTTCCCATAAGCTCTTAAAGAGCTGGCATCGTTACATTTGGATCTGGGTAATGCCAAGTTGGCCGGATTCTATTTCGACCGACTGCGACAAAATAGTCAGGTTTTGGGGCCTGAAGAGTTGTGGCTGGGCATACGTATTGCGCGTCGTTCCGGCGACCGAAATCTGGAAAGTGATTGCGCGGCACAGCTACGAAACCGCTATCCCGATTCCAAAGAAACCCAGATGCTGTTGAGTGGAAGTTGATGATGGAACAACAACCTGACCAATCCAAACCGTCTGGCGAACCCGGAGTTGGTTTTCTGCTGAAGCAGGCGCGGGAAGCCGCCGGGGTGAGCTTGGCCGATGTCGCGGCCCGGCTGAAGTTGTCCATGCGTCAACTCGAAGCCATCGAGGCGGACGATTTTCAGTCATTGCCCGGTCCGATCTTTGTCCGCGGCTTCGTGCGTAACTATGCGCGTTTTCTGGCCTTGGATAGCGAGCCGCTGATGCGGCGGCTGGAACAGCAGATGCCTGTTGCCGCTCAAGAGACCGTGGCTGATGTACCGCAGCACGTGGGCAAGAACTTGCGGGCAAGGCGCCGCGGGTGGCTCGGTTGGCCTGGGGTCGACCGTTGGCTGTGCTGTTGTTGGTGCTGGTGATTATTGGCGTGGCCTGGTGGTGGCTGTCGCGAGAACATGTTGATTCGGCGGAGACGGCTCCGGGGCAGTTGGCGCCGATGCTGGTCCATCAGGAGGCGGCCTCGGCATCGTTGGGCACAAGTGCTGCTGCCAGTGCGCCAACTAAAACGGCTCATATGGTGGCGTCTGCCGCGTCGACGGTGCCAAGTAGTGGGATAAGCAAATCGCAGGCTAGTGTCGCCGTTGCTAGCACGCAACCAGATGCGGCGGGCAAGATCAGTTTGAAGGTGGGAAGCGGAGCTGCCCGGATTTCTGTCGTCGATGCCAACGGTAAAAAACTGGTTTTTGAAACGGTAGCGGCTGGCAGCGGGCGTGAAGTGAGTGGCACACCGCCGTTCCAGCTTAAAATTGGCAACGCGGCACAGGTCCAGTTGGCGTATAACGGCCAACCCGTTAATTTCTCAGACAAGATTCGTGGTACAACCGCCAGAATCGAGCTCAAGTAACAATTCAGGTTTTAAAAAATGGATAGCGGGATTATCGCTCGACGCCCTACTCGCCGGTACGAGTAGGGCATGTTGTTGTCGGGTCGGACGCTCCGGTGGTGGTTCAGTCAATGACCAACACTGATACGGCCGACGCAGTGGCGACGGCCAAGCAGGTTTATGAGTTGGCCGAAGCCGGTTCGGAACTGGTACGCATTACGGTGAATACGCCAGAGGCCGCGGCCAAGGTGGCCGAAATTCGCCAGCGCCCTGGATGATATGGGCTGTAATACCCCATTGGTTGGTGATTTCCATTTCAACGGAGACCGACTGCTCAAGGAGTATCCCGACTGCGCGCGTGCGTTGGCCAAATACCGTATCAATCCGGGTAATGTTGGCAAGGGCGCCAAAGGCGATGACAAGTTTGCCTTCATGATCCGTGCCGCGGCCGAATATGACAAGCCCGTGCGTATTGGTGTCAACTGGGGAAGTCTGGATCAGAGTCTGGCCACGCGGCTGATGGATGCCAACAATCGTTCGGCCAACCCTCTTGCTCCGGATGCCATCATGCGCGAGGCGTTGATTGTGTCAGCGCTGGAGTCTGCCCAAAAGGCCATTGATCTGGGGCTATCGCCTGACAAGATTTTGCTGTCCTGCAAGGTTAGCCACGTGCAGGACCTGATTAGCGTGTATCGTGATCTCGGCCGTCGCTGTGATTATCCGTTGCATTTGGGTCTGACCGAGGCTGGGATGGGGTCCAAGGGCATTGTGGCGTCCACCGCTGCGCTGGCTGTCCTGCTGCAAGAAGGTATCGGCGATACCATCCGTATTTCACTGACCCCGGCGCCCGGTGAAGCCCGTACCCGGGAGGTGGTCGTCGCGCAGGAAATCCTGCAAACGATGGGTTTGCGCAGCTTTACCCCGTTGGTCACGGCTTGCCCGGGTTGCGGGCGCACGACCAGTACCTTCTTTCAGGAGCTGGCTGACCGCATCCAGCAATATCTGCGCGCACAAATGCCGATCTGGCGCTTGCAGTACCCCGGCGTGGAAGATATGAAAGTCGCGGTAATGGGCTGCGTGGTAAATGGGCCGGGTGAATCGAAACTGGCCGATATTGGTATTTCTTTGCCCGGTACGGGTGAAGTGCCGGTGGCGCCGGTGTATATGGATGGACAAAAAGACGTTACGCTCAAGGGGGAGCATATCGCCGAAGAGTTCCAGACTATCGTTGAACATTATGTGCAAACTCGCTACGGCGAGGGTGGAGTCAAGCGGCGAGAGGTGGCAAATCGTACCATCCCGATCCAGGCTGTCCCTGCTGGCAAGTGAGCCAATTAATTTGAGTCGGCCGTTTCGGCCAACGTATTAGGCATAATTCCAGATAAACTGACATGGCACAAAAACTCCAAGCGATCAAAGGCATGAATGACGTTCTGCCTGCCGAATCGCACCAGTGGGAATATTTTGAAGGGGTATTGCGTGGGCTGCTGGCCGATTACGGTTACCAGAACATTCGTACGCCTATCGTGGAGACCACACCGCTGTTCGTGCGCTCCATCGGCGAAGTCACCGACATCGTCGAAAAGGAAATGTATACCTTTACCGATAGTCTCAACGGGGACAGCCTGACGCTCCGACCGGAGGGGACTGCCGGTACGCTGCGGGCCGTCGTCGAGCACAGCCTGCTGTACAACGCCACGCAAAAGCTGTGGTACATGGGGCCGATGTTCCGCCACGAGCGTCCGCAAAAAGGCCGTTATCGCCAGTTTCACCAGATGGGTATCGAGGCACTTGGCTTCGCCGGACCGGATATTGATGCAGAAATCATCCTGATGACGGCCGATCTGTGGCGCCGCCCGGGGATTGCGCAGTATGTCCGGCTGGAGATCAACACGCTGGGCAACAAGGATGAGCGTGCCGCTCACCGCGAAGCGCTGATTCGCCATCTGGAAGCCCATGCCGACGTACTGGATGAAGATGGCAAGCGCCGCCTGTACAGCAACCCGCTGCGCGTGCTGGATACCAAGAACCCAGCCATGCAGGACATGGCCAATAGTGCTCCGCGCCTGATTGATTATCTGGGCGAAGAGTCACGGGCCCATTACGAGGGTTGGAAAACCATGCTGGCCGGTTTGGGTATCGACTACGTCGAAAATCCACGGCTGGTACGTGGGCTCGATTATTACAATCACTCGGTATTCGAATGGGTGACGACCGAGCTTGGCGCGCAAGGAACGATCTGTGCTTAAGCGGCCGCTACGATGGGCTGATCGAACAGCTGGGTGGCAAACCGGCCCCCGGTATTGGCTTTGGTATGGGCCTAGAACGCGTGTTGCTGTTGTTGCAGGATAAGGGCTTGTTGCCTACCCAGCGTGGTGTGGATGTGTATCTGGTACAGCAAGGTGCGGGTGCCGCATTATATGGCATGCGATTGGCGGCCCGTCTGCGTACCGCCGGTTATGCCGTTGTGCAGCATCTGGGCGAGGGCAGTTTCAAGTCGCAGATGAAAAAGGCCGATGCCAGCGGTGCAGCCGTAGCGGTGATCGTAGGCGAAAACGAAATCCAGTCTGAACAAGCCGTGGTGAAGCCATTACGTGTCGATGGTGCGCAGGAAACTGTCGCGCTGGACGATGTACCGGCGGCCGTAGCTCGCTTCCAAGCTCAAACATTACAAGGGTGATGCCGTGGCACTTGATTCGCATGAACAGGAACAGATCGATTCACTGAAAGTCTTCTGGCAGCATTGGGGTAAATGGATCAGTGTGGTGGTCGCCACCGGGTTGGTCGGGTTCTTGGGTTACAAGGGCTTCCAGTACTACGAAGCCCAGCAGTCGGAAAAGGCTGCTGTGGTGTTTGACCGCGTAGCCAGTCTGGTTGATAGTCAGAACCTGCCTCAGCTCAAGTCGGCGGCCCAATTGCTGCAAGCGGACTATCCGTCTACCGTATATGCAGCACGCAGCGCGCTGGTAGTGTCCAAAGTGGCATTCGAAAAAAATGACTTGGCCTTGGCTCAGTCGCAATTAGAATGGCTGCTGAAGAATAGCAAAGACAGTACTGTGCTGGCTGTTGCCCATTTGCGTCTGGCCAGTATCCTGCTAGACCAGAAACGTTATGACGCGGCGGTATCGGAGCTGACACAGGAACACCCAACCACGTTTGATGCCTTGTTCCCTGGATCAGCGCGGTGACGTAGCGGTTGCCAAAGGCGATATTCCTGCTGCCCGCGATGCTTACAAGGCCGCCTTGGCCAAGCTGGTGGGTGAAGCACCGATCCGCCAGTTCATCCAGACCAAACTCGACGCGCTGGGAGGTTAACGCATGCGCCGCCAATTGCTGGTTGTTGCAGTCTTGTCATCTTTTACGCTGGCCGGTTGTGCCAGCTGGTTTTCTGGCTCGTCTCGTATCGAGCCAACCCCGTTAGTCGCTATCAAATCCCTGCAACCGCTGAATGTGAAGTGGTCGCTGAGTCAAGCTTCTGCCAATACCGGTTTTATGCCGGTATACAGCAACGGTAATGTCGTGACTGCCGATGCCGATGGGCGCATCCGCACGGTAGACGCGCTGTCTGGCCGGGTGGTATCGGAACTGAACATCAAGCGCGACTTATCGTCTGGTGTGGCGGTATCGGGGAATTTTGCTTATGTCGGGACGGTTGATGGCAAGTTGTTAGCCGTGGACCGTGCGAGTGGTAAGGTGCGCTGGGAGCAGGTGCTAACCAGCGTGGCACAAGAAGCCCCGCAAGCCAGCGATGGTGTTGTGGTGGTGCGAACCACTGATGGTCGCCTGACCAGCTTTGCTTTGGATGACGGCAAACAACTCTGGTCTGTGGCACAAAACCTGCCGCAACTGATTGTGCGCAATACCGGCTCGATGAAACTGGTTGGGCGTGATGCTTTGATGGTCGGCCGGCAGGTGGACGTCTTTCCATTCTTAGCCAAGCCAATGGCAACCCATTGTGGGAGGGTGTCGTTGCCAATCCGCGTGGTGCTACCGAACTGGAGCGGGTGACGGATATCACCAGCCGCCCGGTATATGATGGCGGCCAAGTGTGTGCCGTGGCCTATCAAGGGCGTGTTGCCTGCTTCGAAGCCAAGACAGGTAGCCTGATGTGGGCGCGCGAGTTGTCATCCAGCCGTGGCCTGACTGTGGATGGCCGCAATGTCTATGTTACGGCCGAAGATGGCTCGGTATGGGCTTTTGACCGTAGCACGGGTCGTAATGTCTGGAAGCTGGACGACCTCAAATACCGTAATGTATCCGGCCCTGCCATGCTCGGCCGTTTCGTGCTTGTCGTCGATGGTGAAGGCTATGCCCATCTGCTGTCGAACGAAAATGGCAGTATTGTCGGCCGTAGCAAGACCGGCACTGACGGTCTGACCGATCAACCTGTATCGCTAGGCGCGTCTGCACTGTTGCAAGGCAAAAATGGCCGCTTGGTGATGCTGTCCATAGAATAAAAAGCAGTACTACATGAAACCAACCGTCGCTCTGGTCGGCCGCCCCAATGTGGGTAAGTCGACCCTTTTTAACCGTCTGACCCGTAGTCGTGATGCCTTGGTTGCCGATCAACCTGGTCTGACGCGTGACCGCCATTATGGCCACGGCCGAGTGGGCGGCAAACCTTATCTGGTTGTGGACACCGGGGGTTTTGAACCCGTGGTGGACGAAGGCATCTTGTTTGAAATGGCCAAGCAGACTCTGCAGGCGGTTGACGAAGCCGATGCGGTGGTGTTTCTGGTGGATGGCCGTACTGGTATCACGCCACAAGACAAAATCATTGCTAACCGTTTGCGCCGGTGCAGCGGCCCGTTTATCTGGCCGTCAACAAGTCCGAGGGCATGAGTCATGCTATCGCCGCAGCAGAGTTCCACGAGCTGGCGCTGGGCGAACCGCTGGTCATATCTTCGGCGCATGGCGACGGCGTGCGTGAACTGATGGATCTGGTGCTGGAGGACTTTCCTGAGGAAGAAGAAGGCAATGGAGTCCATCATCCAAAGTTTGCTGTCATTGGCCGCCCCAATGTGGGTAAGTCCACGCTGGTGAATGCCATTTTGGGTGAGGACCGGGTAATTGCCTTTGACCATCCCGGCACTACGCGCGATAGCATTTATATTGATTTTGAACGGGATGCCCAAACCTATACCATCATTGATACGGCTGGCGTGCGTCGTCGCGGCAAGGTGACGGAAGCGATTGAAAAGTTTTCTGTGATCAAGACGATGAAAGCCATCGAAGACGCCAATGTAGCCGTGCTGGTGTTGGATGCGCAGCAGGATATCTCCGAGCAGGATGCTACCATTGCCGGTTTCGCCTTGGAGGCTGGCCGGGCTTTGGTGGTGGCGGTCAATAAGTGGGATAACCGGACGCCGAGCGAAAAGAGCACGTTCGACGTGAAATCGCGCGGAAAATCAATTTCCTCGACTTTGCCAAGTTTCACTATATCTCCGCCATAGAAGGGCGAGGTGTTGCGGATCTGTTCAAGTCGATTGATGAAGCATACCAGGCGGCGATGGCCAAACTGGCCACGCCGAAACTGACGCGAGTCCTGAATGTGGCGATAGAACGACAAGCACCGCCACGCTCTGGTCTAATTCGTCCCAAGATGCGCTATGCTCACCAAGGTGGCATGAATCCGCCGATCATTGTGGTGCATGGCAATGCGCTCGACAATATACCGGAAAGTTATACCCGTTATCTGGAACATACTTTCCGTAAGGTGTTCAAATTGCAAGGAACACCTCTGCGAGTGCAATATAAAACAGCGGAAAATCCTTTTGACACTGAGGCGGACAAAGAGAAATCACGGGCCAAACCCAAGCCGATGTCCAAGTTGAAAGGTCGGGAAAAGGAAACCCGTTGGGGTAAAAACGGCAAAAAATAGTACAACAGTATTTTTTCTGCTAAAACTTAAGCGTACCTGCCCAGCTTTAAAACGACTTTAATACAACAATCACCGATTCGGAGAAAAACGAATGAGCTCTAAAGGGCAAATGTTACAAGACCCGTTCCTGAATATCCTGCGCAAGGAGCATGTACCAGTGTCTATTTATCTGGTAAACGGCATCAAGCTGCAAGGTCAGGTAGAGTCTTTTGACCAGTATGTTGTGCTGCTGAAAAATACGGTTACCCAAATGGTTTACAAACATGCCATTTCTACCGTGGTTCCGGCCCGTCCGGTTAATATTCCGCACGACAATCCGGGGCAGAAGCCGGAGCAACAAGACGCTTGATTGCTGTCGTTGCTGGTTTTTGGGGGCCGATTGACCACATGATATGTGGGCTGTCGGCCTTTGTCTTTTTGTTGTCTTTCTTCATGGTCCTTTGTTGTGTTTGATCGTCCTGACGTAGGTGACCGAGGCCATCCTGGTGTGTCTTGATTTCGGCGAGGCCGATTATCAGGAAAACGTAGCCGAATGTGCTGAACTGGTACGCAGTGCTAAGCGTGTCCATTCTTGGGCATGATACAGGGGAAGCGTCAGCGTCCTGACGCGGCTCTCTTTGCTGGCAAGGGTAAGGTTGATGAAATTGGCGCCTTGGTACAGGCGACTTCGGCCAACGTTGTCATCTTCAACCACCAACTGTCACCGGCGCAGGAACGTAATATTGAGCGGGTTCTGCAGTGCCGGGTGATTGATCGTACCAGCCTGATCCTGGATATCTTTGCCCAGCGTGCGCGTAGCCATGAAGGCAAGTTGCAGGTTGAGTTGGCCCAGTTGTCCCACCTTGCCACGCGTCTGGTACGCGGCTGGACTCACTTGGAGCGTCAAAAGGGTGGGGTGGGCCTGCGGGGCCCTGGTGAAACTCAGCTGGAGACTGACCGTCGTCTGTTGGGTAACCGCGTGAAGGGATTGAAAGAGCGTTTGGCCCGGTGCAGCGCCAGCGTAAAACCCAGCGCCGTAGTCGTGGTCGGTCTGGCATTGCCTCGGTTTCCATTGTTGGCTATACCAATGCCGGTAAATCCACCTTGTTTAATTCGCTGACCAAAGCCCGAATCTATGCGGCAGATCAGCTGTTTGCCACCCCCGGATACGACGAGTCGCAAGCTATTTCTCAATCCGGAAGTCTCGGTGGTGATGTCGGATACGGTCGGATTCATCAAGGATTTGCCCCACTCACTGGTGGCTGCCTTCCGCGCAACACTGGAAGAAACGATTCAGGCCGATTTGCTGTTACATGTGGTGGATTCGGCCAACCCGATGCGCGATGTGCAAATTGATGAAGTCAATAAAGTACTGGCGGAAATTGGTGCTGACAAAGTGCCACAGTTATTGGTCTGGAACAAAACGGACTTGCGCGGCTTGCCTGCTGCACTTGAACGCGACGCCGATAATCTACCGGTAGCAGTGCGGGTGTCAGCGTTGACGGGTGAAGGTCTGGATTTGCTGCGTGAAGGATTGGCAGAACGCATTCAGGCATTGCAAGGGATGGATCGCACTGAGTCTGAAATTGATGTCCGCTGGACCGATAGCGACTAGGATGCAGGGTGGGAGCTAGCGACAGCAGGAGCCTTTTAGCAGGCACCGACTTGCCAGTGGAATCTATGCAAACGCTATCCGGTAAATTCCCATATGCATGACACAGTTAAATTCCCGATGGTTATAACCAGACGGCACTTATGTCGTGACTGGACAAGCACATTGGCGCAGATGAGCGTAAAATAGGGCACGAATTTCCCGATCAGGCTTAAAGCCTCCCGTCTTTCCGGTTAGAATCCATGTTTTGGTTTTGCCGCGCAGGGTGGAAAGTGCGTGCCGTAGGGATGGATGTTCGGCTCGTGGCATCGTGCGATGCGAAGTGTACAAGGTTGCCTTGGCGGCCTGTATGCTGGCTGTTCGATAAGGCCGAGCAACAATTTAGTAACTGACAACTGGTAAGCGATTCCGGCCAGTTTGCCGATAACAAGGCGGGGTGGCGAATCCCGCCTTTTATTCTGTGGCTGATCTGAATGATACGTAACTGGCTGTTACCGGAATACATCGCGGATATTCTTCCCGCTACCGCCCGTCAGGTGGAAACTGCCAAAACGGCAATGCTGGAATTGTTCCGTTGTGCAGGCTATGAATTGGTGCTGCCCCCGTTGATCGAATATGTAGATTCGTTGGTGGCGGAAGGGGATGCGGCGCTGGACCTGAAAACCTTCAAGCTCGATGATCAGTTATCTGGTCGTCAACTGGGTTTGCGTGCTGACATCACTCCTCAGGTAGCTCGGATCGACGCGCATCTGCTGGCTAATCGTAGCGGCGTAACCCGACTGTGCTATGCTTAAGCAGCGTGGTGCATACCCGTCCGAATGGCTTGATGAGTTCGCGCCAGCCAATGCAAGTCGGGGCAGAGCTATATGGCTATGCCGGTATTGAGGCGGATCTGGAAGTTATCCGTCTGATGCTGGCGGTGTTGCGGCAGGTGGGGGTAGAGAATCTGCGTCTGGATGTTGGGCACTACGCCATTTTCCGTGGATTGTCTCAAGCGGCTGGTATTAACGGTGATGCCGCCCGTGAGCTGTTCCGCGTCTTGCAAAGTAAAGATATTTCGACGCTGCGTGAGTTGGTCACCAATGTAGCCGAACCATACAAAAGTGCTTTCCTGCTGTTGCCAGAACTGTATGGCCCGGTTTCGGTGCTGGCTAAGGCACGCGCACGCTTGCCTGCTTTGCCTGAGGTTGAGTTGGGCCTGACCCAGTTGTCGTCCATTGCCCAATCGCTGGCCGGTGAGGTGGAATTGAGTTTTGACCTGACCGAATTGCGTGGCACGCATTATCACACCGGCTTGATGTTTGCCGCCTATGCCGAAGGCTGGGCGGAAGAGCTGGCGCGTGGTGGTCGTTACGATAACGTTGGCCGAAGATTTGGTCGTGCTCGTCCTGCTACTGGCTTCAGCCCGGATCTGCGCGATCTGATCCGTATTTTGCCGGAACGCGATAGTTCTATGGGTATCCGTGTGGCGGCAAGCCATTTGCCTGGCGCAGAGGATGAGGTGGCTCGTCTGCGTGCCCGGTGGTGAAATGGTGATCATTGATTACTTGGGCGAATCGGCCGAGTCCCTCAATTGCAATCGTGAACTGGTTCCGGTGGCGCAGGGTTGGCAGGTCGTTCCGTTTAACTGATTTTCTGTATTTGACTGAAGAAGAGGTTTTTTCCAATGTCCAAGAACGTTGTCGTGATCGGCACCCAGTGGGGTGACGAAGGCAAGGGCAAGATTGTTGACTGGCTGACCGACCACGCACGTGCCGTAGTGCGTTTTCAGGGGGGGCACAATGCTGGCCACACCACGGTGGTGAACGGCAAGAAAACCGTGCTGCGTTTGATTCCGTCCGGTATTTTGCGTGAAGGTGTCGAATGTTTTATTGGTAACGGTGTCGTGTTGTCGCCGGAAGCCCTGCTCAAGGAAATCGACGAGCTGGAAGCGGCCGGTGTCAATGTTGCTGCGCGTTTGCGTATTGCGGAAGCCTGCCCGTTGATTCTGCCGTACCACATCGCGCTGGATCAGGCGCGTGAAGCAGCCAAAGGCGCTGGCAAGATCGGTACTACTGGCCGTGGCATTGGCCCTTGCTATGAAGACAAGGTGGCCCGCCGGGCATTGCGCGTGATTGATCTGTTTGATCGCGAACGCTTCGCTGCCAAGCTGAAAGAAAACGTCGATTTCTATAATTTCCAGCTGACCCAGTATTTCAAGGTTGAGCCGGTAAGTTTCGACGTTATCCTGAACGACACCATGACGTTGGCCGAACGCATCAAGCCGATGGTGGCCGATGTTTCCCGTACGCTGTACGACATGAATCAGGCTGATATCCCGTTGTTGTTCGAAGGTGCGCAAGGTACCTTGCTGGATATCGACCATGGTACGTATCCGTTTGTGACCTCCTCCAATTGCGTGGCTGGTGCTGCCGCACCGGGTGCTTAACGTGGCTCCGCAGATGCTCAACTACGTGTTGGGTATCGTCAAAGGCTATACCACTCGCGTGGGTTCTGGTCCGTTCCCGACAGAGCAGGAAAATGAGATTGGCGCCTTCCTGGCTAAGCGCGGCAACGAATTCGGCTCGGTGACTGGCCGCCCGCGTCGCTGTGGCTGGTTTGATGCTGCTGCCCTCAAGCGTTCCATTCAGATCAACGGCGTTTCCGGTTTGTGCGTGACCAAGCTGGATGTGATGGACGGTCTGGAAAACATCCAGTTGTGCGTCGGTTATAAGCTGGATGGCAAGGAAGTCGATATTCTGCCATTTGGCTCGGATGCCGTATCCAAGTGTGAACCGATCTATGAAACCTTGCCGGGTTGGAGCGAGTCGACCTTTGGTACCAAACGCTGGGAAGACCTGCCTGCGAACGCACAAGCCTATCTGCAGCGTATTGCAGAGGTGTGTGGCGCTCCGGTAGCCATTGTTTCAACTGGTCCTGATCGCGAAGAAACCATCGTCTTGCGTCACCCGTTTGGCCTGTAAGACCGGTCTGTCACATCTAGTTTCCAGAAGCCCGCATCATGCGGGCTTTTTTCTTGTTGGTAGGTAGAGTGCGGTAGTGGGGCTATGGGACTGAAGCGATGGCAGAAATAGAAAGAGCCGTTGATTTCACAATCAACGGCTCTTTCTTGAATACGGTGGTGCCCCGGGAGAAGACTCGAACTTCCACGCCCTTGCGAGCGCTAGCACCTGAAGCTAGTGCGTCTACCAATTCCGCCACCCGGGCACATACAAAATTTACAACATCAACAGATAATGGTAGTTATCTGTTATAAAATCTGTTGGTGCCCGGGAGAAGACTCGAACTTCCACGCCCTTGCGAGCGCTAGCACCTGAAGCTAGTGCGTCTACCAATTCCGCCACCCGGGCCAACCAGATTTTTTTGTTACATCATTAACTCGAACACCACAGTTTTGAGTGGTGCCCGGGAGAAGACTCGAACTTCCACGCCCTTGCGAGCGCTAGCACCTGAAGCTAGTGCGTCTACCAATTCCGCCACCGGGCATCGCTTTGCTGTATCATCCGAACAACGCTGCAACGAGATGCGAATTATATTCAGCTTTCAGAGGAAGTCAATGGCCGACCCGCAAAAAAAACAAAAAAACTCTCTCTCCGCCTGCAAGATCCTTATCTGGAAAGGGAAAAAGTCAAATACAGCAATCCCTTACCTAGCCGAGAGTTTGTCTTGCAGATATTGGAGGAGCAGGGGGTTCCCTTGTTCCCGCATGAGTTGGCAAGCATGCTGTCCATCGATATGGACGAGCTGCAGTTCTTCGAGCGCCGGTTACGCGCCATGGAACGAGAAGGCCAAGTCATCATCAATCGCAAGGGTGCGGTGTGTGCGGCGCAGAAGCTGGATTTGCTCAAGTGCAAGGTGTCGGGCCATCGTGATGGCTACGGTTTTGCCGTGCCGCAGGAAGTGGTCGCTGAAGACGTTTTTTTGCCTGAGCGTGAAATGCGCAAGGTCATGCATGGTGACCTTGTCATGGTGCGTGTTGCCGGTACCGATCGTCGCGGTCGCCAAGAGGGCCGGATTGTCGAGGTGCTGGAACGGGCTGTTACGCAGCTGGTCGGGCGCATTCATCTGGAACGTGGCGTTTGGCGGGTGACTCCCGAAGATCGACGCATCAATCATGATGTCCTGATTGAGCCCGGCGCGCAGGGGGCTGCTCAGGATGGTCAGGTGGTGATGGTCGAGATTCTGGTGCAGCCGGAAGAATACCGTCAGCCGATTGGTCAGGTGATTGAGGTGTTGGGTAATTACGCTGACCCGGGTATGGAGATCGAAATCGCGCTGCGTAAACACGATCTACCGTATCAGTTTCCTGATGAGGTGAGCGCGCAAGCCAAGGCCACACCGAAGAAGGTGCGCAAGAAAGATATTAAAGATCGGGTTGATCTGCGCGACTTACCGTTGGTAACGATCGATGGCGAAACAGCGCGGGATTTTGATGATGCAGTCTTTGCCGAGAAACAGGGCAAGGGCTTTCGTTTGGTTGTAGCCATTGCGGATGTCAGCTATTACGTTCAGCCGAATGATGCGCTGGACAAGGAGGCGCTGAACCGTGGCACGTCGGTGTATTTCCCGCGTCGGGTGATTCCCATGTTGCCGGAAGCGTTGTCCAACGGGATCTGCTCACTCAATCCGGATGTTGAGCGCTTGTGCATGGTGTGTGACATGCAAATATCCGGTAAAGGCGAGGTGAAGCGTTACAAGTTTTACCCTGCTGTAATGCGCTCCAAGGCCCGTTTGACCTACAACCGGGTATGGGACTGGCTGCAACACGGTAGTGATAACGAACTGTTGCCGAACATCCAGACGCTGTATAGCTTGTTCAAGGTATTGCTGACGTCACGTAGCAATCGTGGTGCGATTGAATTTGAGTCCACTGAGACTCAGATGATTTTTGATGATAATGGCAAGATCAATACTATCGTGCCGGTGGTGCGCAACGATGCCCATCGCCTGATCGAAGAGTGCATGTTGGCGGCTAACGTATGTGCCGCTGATTTCTTGCTGAAAAATCAGCACAAGTGTCTGTATCGCGTGCATGAAGGTCCGACCCCGGAAAAACTGGAAAATCTGCGGGCCTATTTGCGTCTGGTGGGCCTGTCGCTCGGTGGCGAGGATAAGCCAACGGCCAAGGATTACGCCAAGTTGGCCGAACAGATTCAGGGTCGGCCGGATGTGCCGGTACTGCAAACCATGTTGTTACGCTCCATGCAGCAAGCGGTGTATACGCCAGATAACAACGGGCACTTTGGTCTGGCCTATGATGCGTATAC
The DNA here is from genome assembly GCF_009707705.1 of Paludibacterium denitrificans. Taxonomy (GTDB): domain Bacteria; phylum Pseudomonadota; class Gammaproteobacteria; order Burkholderiales; family Chromobacteriaceae; genus Paludibacterium_A; species Paludibacterium_A denitrificans. The sequence continues at coordinate 2,346,517 of NZ_WLYX01000001.1, forward strand.
CCATTTCACCTCGCCTATTCGCCGTTACCCTGATTTGCTGGTGCACCGCTCCATCAAGGCTGTATTGGCTGGGCAGAAGTACAAGCCCGGTAAGTGGGCGCAGCTGGGTGTGCATTGCTCCATGACTGAGCGTCGTGCCGATGACGCTAGTCGTGATGTTGAATCATGGCTGAAAACCTACTACATGCGCGACAAGATCGGAGACGTCTTCGTTGGTGAAATTAGCGCGGTCACCAGCTTTGGCGTGTTTGTCTTGCTGGATGGTATCTACGTGGAAGGGCTGGTGCATATTTCGGAACTGGGTAAAGACTACTTCCATTTCCGTAAAGAGTTGCAAGCCATTGTGGGTGAGAAGAGCGGCGTGCAGTATCGTTTGGGGGATCGACTCAAGGTCAAGGTGATGCGGGCGGATTTGGAAAGCGCACGGGTTGATTTTGCGCTGGTCAAGGAAGATCTTGTCGCTACGCCAAAGGATAAATCTGCATTGGTTGCGGCTAAGGAGGAAACGAACGCACCTCGCCGTCGTCGCGGCGGCCGTCGCCCATCGGTTGCAATTCAGAAAGATGCTGCCCCTCCGACTCCTGTGTCCAAGCCCACTGCAACTGGGCGGTCCGTGGCAAGGTCTGCTGATGCTCAGCCCCCAGCTTCACGTCGTCGTACCCGCAAGCCCAGATCGACGGGTAAGGATTGAACGATTCGGTTTATTCGTTACAAAAGGTTGGCTTCGGCCAACCTTTTTTGTTGTTCTGCGGGCGTGTAAGACGGTTAGCAGGGCATTAAAGCGGTAGCAGAAGCTGTTGGCGAGGATTGCGCGTCGAGCAGAGCGGTGACTCGAGAGGAAAAGTCTGCAAAAACCCGGCTGTAATAAGGCGTTCAGGAACAGCGGCTTGCGGTGGGTTTGGATGGAGCTAGGGCGAAAAGTGTCAGGGAATGGCACAAAAGGTGTTGACGGGTGTGGCCGGGGTGGGTATAGTTCGCCTCCTCAGCTGACGACGCAACGGAAACGAAGCGGTTGGCACCGATCTTTAACAGAAAGAATAACCGATAGGTGTGAGTGCTTGGTAGAAGCCAACACTTGCACTGCAAGAGACAGAAATACTTGTTTTATTTCTTTGATCTTGCGTGCCAGAAATTTGCTAAGAGATTGAACTGAAGAGTTTGATCCTGGCTCAGATTGAACGCTGGCGGCATGCTTTACACATGCAAGTCGAACGGCAGCACGGGAGCTTGCTCCTGGTGGCGAGTGGCGAACGGGTGAGTAATGCGTCGGAACGTGCCGAGTAATGGGGGATAACGCTTCGAAAGGAGTGCTAATACCGCATACGCTCTGAGGAGGAAAGCGGGGGACCTTCGGGCCTCGCGTTATTCGAGCGGCCGACGTCGGATTAGCTAGTTGGTGGGGTAAAGGCTTACCAAGGCGACGATCCGTAGCGGGTCTGAGAGGATGATCCGCCACACTGGGACTGAGACACGGCCCAGACTCCTACGGGAGGCAGCAGTGGGGAATTTTGGACAATGGGGGCAACCCTGATCCAGCCATGCCGCGTGTCTGAAGAAGGCCTTCGGGTTGTAAAGGACTTTTGTCAGGGAGGAAATCCTGAGCGTTAATAGCGTTTGGGGATGACAGTACCTGAAGAATAAGCACCGGCTAACTACGTGCCAGCAGCCGCGGTAATACGTAGGGTGCGAGCGTTAATCGGAATTACTGGGCGTAAAGCGTGCGCAGGCGGTTGTGCAAGTCTGATGTGAAAGCCCCGGGCTTAACCCGGGAACGGCATTGGAGACTGCACGACTAGAGTACGTCAGAGGGGGGTAGAATTCCACGTGTAGCAGTGAAATGCGTAGAGATGTGGAGGAATACCGATGGCGAAGGCAGCCCCCGGGATGATACTGACGCTCATGCACGAAAGCGTGGGGAGCAAACAGGATTAGATACCACGGTAGTCCACGCCCTAAACGATGTCAATTAGCTGTTGGGGGTTTGAATCCTTGGTAGCGTAGCTAACGCGTGAAATTGACCGCCCTGGGAGTACGGCCGCAAGGTTAAAACTCAAAGGAATTGACGGGGACCCGCACAAGCGGTGGATGATGTGGATTAATTCGATGCAACGCGAAAAACCTTACCTGCTCTTGACATGTACCGAACCTCTGAGAGATTAGAGGGTGCCCGAAAGGGAGCGGTAACACAGGTGCTGCATGGCTGTCGTCAGCTCGTGTCGTGAGATGTTGGGTTAAGTCCCGCAACGAGCGCAACCCTTGTCATTAGTTGCCATCATTAAGTTGGGCACTCTAATGAGACTGCCGGTGACAAACCGGAGGAAGGTGGGGATGACGTCAAGTCCTCATGGCCCTTATGAGCAGGGCTTCACACGTCATACAATGGTCGGTACAGAGGGTTGCCAAGCCGCGAGGTGGAGCTAATCTCAGAAAACCGATCGTAGTCCGGATCGCACTCTGCAACTCGAGTGCGTGAAGTCGGAATCGCTAGTAATCGCAGATCAGCATGCTGCGGTGAATACGTTCCCGGGTCTTGTACACACCGCCCGTCACACCATGGGAGTGGGGGATACCAGAAGTGGCTAGGATAACCTTCGGGGGTCCGGTTACCACGGTATGCTTCATGACTGGGGTGAAGTCGTAACAAGGTAGCCGTAGGGGAACCTGCGGCTGGATCACCTCCTTTCTAGAGAAAGGCGGAAGCCGAGTACTCACAACCTATCGGTTGTTCTGGAAGTTAAGGGCATGGAGTTTAGCCGGAAGGCGAGACGCCATCGTCAACTGGGTTTGTAGCTCAGCTGGTTAGAGCACCGTCTTGATAAGGCGGGGGTCGTTGGTTCGAGTCCAACCAGACCCACCATTTGACCTGTTGGGGGATTAGCTCAGTTGGGAGAGCACCTGCTTTGCAAGCAGGGGGTCGTCGGTTCGATCCCGTCATCCTCCACCACTCAGCCCAAACAAAAGCGCATCGTCGAGAGGCGGTGAATTTTTGTTTGCGTTGACAGACCGCAAGGTCGTACGCTCGATCTTTAACAAACTGAAGAAGCCGAATTAACAAGACGGCAAGAAGGAAAACGGAGTTAAGTCTTCGTTGGAAAGCTTGTCGACTTTGGGTAATTTGATTGTATCGATGTCATGTCGCCATATCAAAAGGGGCGGTGTGACATGTCGCACAAACACAGCCTGTTGTGGAAGTAACCAGGTTACTGAAATGATAGGGTCAAGCGACTAAGTGCATCTGGTGGATGCCTTGGCGATCACAGGCGATGAAGGACGTGTAAGCCTGCGAAAAGCGCGGGGGAGCTGGCAATAGAGCTTTGATCCCGCGATATCCGAATGGGGAAACCCACCTAGCAATAGGTATCCCTGACTGAATACATAGGTCAGTGGAAGCGAACCGAGTGAACTGAAACATCTAAGTAACTCGAGGAAAAGAAATCAACCGAGATTCCGTCAGTAGTGGCGAGCGAACGCGGAACAGCCTGTACTCTTTATGACTTGGCTTAGTCGAAGGCTCTGGAAAGTGCCACCGTAGTGGGTGATAGTCCCGTAGACGAAAAGCCATGGCAAGAACTAAGTGTACGAAAAGTAAGGCGGGACACGCGAAATCCTGTCCGAAGATGGGGGGACCATCCTCCAAGGCTAAATACTCGTGATCGACCGATAGTGAACCAGTACCGTGAGGGAAAGGCGAAAAGAACCCCGGGAGGGGAGTGAAATAGAACCTGAAACCGGATGCATACAAACAGTGGGAGCCTCGCAAGGGGTGACTGCGTACCTTTTGTATAATGGGTCAGCGACTTACATTCAGTGGCAAGCTTAACCGAATAGGGGAGGCGTAGGGAAACCGAGTCCGAATAGGGCGTCTTAGTCGCTGGGTGTAGACCCGAAACCGAGTGATCTATCCATGGCCGGGATGAAGGTGCGGTAACACGCACTGGAGGTCCGAACCCACTAATGTTGCAAAATTAGGGGATGAGCTGTGGATAGGGGTGAAAGGCTAAACAAACTCGGAGATAGCTGGTTCTCCCCGAAAACTATTTAGGTAGTGCCTCATGTATCACTTCCGGGGGTAAAGCACTGTTATGGCTAGGGGGTCATTGCGATTTACCAAACCATGGCAAACTCTGAATACCGGAAAGTGCAAGCATGGGAGACAGACGGTGGGTGCTAACGTCCATCGTCAAGAGGGAAACAACCCAGACCGCCAGCTAAGGTCCCAAATGATAAGCTAAGTGGTAAACGAGGTGGGAAGGCCTAGACAGCCGGGATGTTGGCTTAGAAGCAGCCATCATTTAAAGAAAGCGTAATAGCTCACTGGTCGAGTCGTCCTGCGCGGAAGATGTAACGGGGCTCAAGCTTATAACCGAAGCTGCGGATGCACAGTTTACTGTGCGTGGTAGGGGAGCGTTCTGTAGGTCTGTGAAGGTGTGTCGTAAGGCATGCTGGAGATATCAGAAGTGCGAATGCTGACATGAGTAGCGATAAAGCGGGTGAAAAGCCCGCTCGCCGAAAGCCCAAGGTTTCCTACGCAACGTTCATCGGCGTAGGGTGAGTCGGCCCCTAAGGCGAGGCTGAAAAGCGTAGTCGATGGGAAACGGGTTAAAATTCCCGTACTTTCGTATAGTGCGATGTGGGGACGGAGAAGGTTAGGTCAGCCGGTGTTGGATGCCCTGGTTCAAGCCGGTAGGCTGGAGAGGTAGGCAAATCCGCCTCTCCTTAAGGCCGAGACGTGATAACGAGGATCTACGGATCTGAAGTGACTGATACCACGCTTCCGGGAAAAGCCACTAAGCTTCAGCTATACGAGAACCGTACCGCAAACCGACACAGGTGGGCAGGATGAAAATTCTAAGGCGCTTGAGAGAACTCAGGAGAAGGAACTCGGCAAATTGATACCGTAACTTCGGGAGAAGGTATGCCTGTTGTGGTGTAAACCCTTGCGGTTGAAGCTACGACAGGTCGCAGAGAATCGGTGGCTGCGACTGTTTAACAAAAACACAGCACTCTGCCAACACGAAAGTGGACGTATAGGGTGTGACGCCTGCCCGGTGCCGGAAGGTTAAGTGATGGGGTGCAAGCTCTTGATCGAAGCCCCGGTAAACGGCGGCCGTAACTATAACGGTCCTAAGGTAGCGAAATTCCTTGTCGGGTAAGTTCCGACCCGCACGAATGGCGTAACGATGGCCACACTGTCTCCTCCTGAGACTCAGCGAAGTTGAAGTGTTTGTGAAGATGCAATCTACCCGCTGCTAGACGGAAAGACCCCGTGAACCTTTACTGTAGCTTTGCATTGGACTTTGAAGTGGTTTGTGTAGGATAGGTGGGAGGCTTAGAAGCCGGGACGCTAGTTCTGGTGGAGCCAACCTTGAAATACCACCCTGACCCCTTTGAGGTTCTAACTTTGGTCCGTTATCCGGATCGGGGACAGTGCATGGTAGGCAGTTTGACTGGGGCGGTCTCCTCCCAAAGTGTAACGGAGGAGTTCGAAGGTTACCTAGGTACGGTCGGAAATCGTGCTGATAGTGCAATGGCAAAAGGTAGCTTAACTGCGAGACCGACAAGTCGAGCAGGTGCGAAAGCAGGACATAGTGATCCGGTGGTTCTGAATGGAAGGGCCATCGCTCAACGGATAAAAGGTACTCCGGGGATAACAGGCTGATTCCGCCCAAGAGTTCACATCGACGGCGGAGTTTGGCACCTCGATGTCGGCTCATCACATCCCGGGGCTGTAGCCGGTCCCAAGGGTATGGCTGTTCGCCATTTAAAGTGGTACGTGAGCTGGGTTCAAAACGTCGTGAGACAGTTTGGTCCCTATCTGCAGTGGGCGTTGGAAGTTTGACGGGGGCTGCTCCTAGTACGAGAGGACCGGAGTGGACGAACCTCTGGTGTACCGGTTGTCACGCCAGTGGCATTGCCGGGTAGCTAAGTTCGGAAGAGATAACCGCTGAAAGCATCTAAGCGGGAAACTCGCCTGAAGATGAGACTTCCCTGAGGGCTTGACCCTCCTGAAGAGTCGTTCGAGACCGGGACGTTGATAGGTCGGGTGTGGAAGCGCTGTGAGGCGTGAAGCTAACCGATACTAATTGCTCGTGAGGCTTGATCCTATCATTTGAGTGGCTTGGGAAACCGAGCTGGCTGTAAATGTGCGACGTGCAATCAATTACCGAAATCATAAGTTAATTCAGGGTTGAGAGATCAACCCAAGGCTTCTTGCAGTTTGTTGACAGCTTATGTCTGGTGGCCATAGCGAGGTGGTCCCACGCCTTCCCATCCCGAACAGGACCGTGAAACGCCTTAGCGCCGATGATAGTGTGGCATTCGCCATGTGAAAGTAGGACACCGCCAGACTCCCCTTACGAAGCCCAGCTCAATCAGCTGGGCTTCTTGCTTTCACGCTCCGAAACCTGCGACTTTGCCCCACGCCCCTCCGGGGCGGGGCGTCTTGATACCGGTTAAACGCTCCGGATGGCCCATGTCAGTGGCCTTGCCTCTTCCCCCTCAGTGGCTCGTCCGCTTGCCTCATGCCGGGAAGCTGACCACAATGGCGGTTCTGGCTTTAATCTCCATGTTTAACCTACGTCAGCTAGTGCCATTTATCTAATAGGTAACAGGTTTTGATTGCTCCGTTGCGTAAGAAGAGTCATATCTTTCTGCTTGCTTGGCTATCCGCGGCTGTATTGGCCAGTGCGATATGGGGCGTCTTGGAATATCGCCGACTGCAGGGCGAGTTTGAGCGCTCGGCACGGCTGGCGCATGGGATGGTGGCGCGCAAGCTCGATCAGAATGAGTCGGTCTTGTCCGCGATTGATGCTTTTCAGAGCTCACGTCCTGATCTGAATTTGGGCGCATTGCGCACGTTTTCGCGCCAGATGATTGCCCATTATCCTCAGCTTTATACCGTCGAGTTTTTCCAGCATGTGACACGTCAGTCGCGGTAAGCTTTTTTGAAAGCCATGACGGCCCGATTGGGGGCTTCTTTTTTATTCGCGACTATGATCTTGATGGCCGACGCAGCTGGCAACCATCGCCGGATAATCGTGAGCAGTATCTGGTAGTGACCATGATGGAGCCGGACTTACCTTCGGCCAACCCGGTGTATGGTTTTGATGTGTTGAATGAAAGACATTTCTCGGCACCTATTCGGCAAGCGCTGTTAACTGGCAGAAAAACATCCACGCCTCCCTTTGAATTATATGAGGGGGGGAAAGCGTATATGTTGGTGAAGCCTCTCTATCTTGGCCACGCGGGTGAGGTTCGTGCTGGAGCGGCCGGGCGCGAACTGGCGGGGATGGCGGCCTTGCTGATTTATTGTGAGAAGTTGATGAAGCTTCCGGGTTCTGACCCGGATTTTTATCTGAAGCTGCGGCAGAACCATGCCGGTCGTCAGCCGTTCTATGCGTCGCACCATCATGCCAGTCATGCTGATTGGTGGCCGGTGTTGTTCCGACTGGAAATGGAGTTGCCGGTTGGCGGCGAAGCCCAACCGTTCCTGCTGGGGGTGGCCAAAGAGGTCAGAACGGCAGATTTGCATATTCTGAGCCTGCTGTTGGTCAATATCGCGATTCTGGTGCTGTTTGTCAGTGCCCTGGTGGAGTTACTTGCAGCGGCAGGCGTTGAAGGTTGCCCAGCAGCAAGCGGATGAGGCCATCTTCTTCCAGAGTGAACGTGCCGCCGTGACGCTTAATGCGATTCATGATGGTGTGATTACGTTGCGGCAGGACCAGACCATCGAAATGATCAACCCGATGGCGCTGGCCTTGGTGGGGCTGCTTAACCAGCGACGTGGTTGGGCGCGCTTATCAGGATGTGTTCCGCCTGTTGAATGAGCTGGCGGCAGAGTTGGCCGAAGATCCGATCAGCGAGTGTTTCCATACCGGGCGGAGTGTGGAGTTTCCGGACCGGATGCAACTGGCCTCAGCGAAAGGGCAGGTCCGTCTGGTGGAAGGGGCTGTCGCTCCGTTGTTTTCCCGCGATGGGCAACTGACCGGTGTGGTGTGTGCGTTGCGTGATATGGGGCCGATTCGCCAGCGCGCGGCCGAGGCGCTGGCGGCGAGTGAGCTGCGCGTGAAGGAGCATTTGGAAAAGCTGTCGCATGTGGCGCGGTTGCATACCATGGGCGAGATGGCCTCCGGCATTGCCCATGAGCTGAATCAGCCGTTGACCGCGATTTCCAATTATTGTCAGGCGTCGTTGCAATTGATGGAGATGGTGGAAGAACCAGTGCCGCAAGTGGAGTCGGCATTACGGTTGGCCGTGGCTCAGGCGAACCGTGCCGGTGAGATCATCAAACGATTGCGGGCGCTGGTGAGTAAGCGCGCCATGGAGACGCGTCTGGTTGACCTGAACCGGTGGTTGGGAACTGCATGTTTCTTGCCGAGTATGATTTCAAGGCACGGGGCATTGAGGTGGTGCAGTTGCTGTATACCTATTCTGTTCCGGTGATGGCTGACAGTATCCAGCTGGAACAGGTGTTGTTGAATCTGTTATCCAATGCTATGGACGCGCTAGCCGATGAGCCGAGCATGAAGCGGCATATCATCGTGCATACTCGTCGCGAGGGTGGCAAAGCGATTCTTGAGGTGCGTGATACCGGTCGCGGCATTACGCCTGAGATTCTGGAAGTGCTGTTCCATCCGTTCTTTTCGACCAAAGAACACGGAATGGGGCTGGGCTTGTCCATTTGCCAGACCATCGTCGAGCAGTATGGCGGCCTGATCAGTGCCGAGAATATTCTGGCGAGCGGTGCCTGTTTCCGTATTGAATTGCCCTTGTCGCTGAATGTGGAGCGGCGTCATCCGTCCTGAGCGGCAGCGGGTTAGTTAATCGGCTGACTGCGCTGGGCGCGTTCTTCGCGTGGTGTGATGCCAAAATAATTACGATAGGTGCTGGAAAAGTGCGGGCCGCTGGAAAAGCCGCAAGCCAGACCGATCTGAACGATGGATTTGCTGGTCTGCTGCAATAGCTGGCGTGCCTGATTCAAGCGTAGTTCCAGATAGTACTTGGACGGCACGGTATTGAGATACTGCTTGAACAGCCGTTCCAGCTGACGGCGTGAGACACCGACGTAATAGGCGATATCGTCGGTGCTGAGCGGCTCTTCGATATTGGCTTCCATCAGGCTCACCGCCTCGGTGAGTTTGGGCTGGCTGCCGCCAATGCGGGTGGCCAATGGTATGCGCTGGCGTTCGTGGCTGGGACGCAGCCGTTCCAGACTGAACAATTCGGACAGCCGGGCGGCGAACTCGTGGCTGTGCTGGGTGGAAACGAGTGCCAGCATGAAATCAAGTGTGGCGGCACCACCGGCACAGCTCATGCGATTGCCCTGATTTTCGTACAGGTTGGCCGAAACGATGATGTCCGGGAACTCTTCGGATAGCCGCGCCATTTCCCGCCAGTGGATGGTTGTTCGCTGGCCACCCAGCAATCCCGCCCGCGCCATCCAGTAGCTGCCACAGCCTAGCCCGACGATGAGCTGGCTATCCAGATGGTTGCTGAGAATGCCGCGCGACAATTCCTCCACGCTCACTTCGGCGCCAATATCGTCAGACAGAATGAACAGCCCATCCAGCTTGGGCGCGTACCCCAGCGGTAAATCTACCGGCTGCCGCAAGCCGTTACTTAGCCGTACCGGCTGACCATCCAGCGACAGCGGCAGAAACTCATACAGCTTTTTTTCGGCCAACTGATTGGCGCGCGTCAGTATCTCGGTTGCAATGGCAAAGTCGGCCATGGAACTCTGTGGCAACAGAAGAAAACCGTAGCGTAACGGCTTGGCAACATGCATCGGCTGAACCATGGTGAGAAGAAGTGGCGCGGTATTCCGTGTATTGTGGGACGAGGCAAGTTTTCCTCGCGCTGCATTGTACGATGATTCAAGGCCAAGACAACATCTAATCCGGTTTCGGGGGCTGTTGCCGATGACCGGTGTGGCGCGGGATGAAAGACTAGCGTTATTTCCGCCTGATTTATCGTTAGCGACCACGTGACTCTGCGGCTAAAAAGAAGAAACGCGGAGGTTCACTGTCAGGCAGGGCGAACCACCGCATCCGGGATTCTGTAACTCGACGTCGCATTCCGGAAATGCTGCTCAGGGGGTGGGTTACTACAATGCGCCCACGCACTTCGTGCTGACCAACAAGAGAAGCCTCATGTCGCTTACAAATAAGACCGAACTCGCTAGCCTGATCACGGATATTCAGGCAATAGCCGAGAACAAGCTTTCCCCTCAGGAGACACACCAACTTGCCGCGTTCTTCCCGATTTATTTCGAGGAAACCGAGCATGCCGATTTACGACGTTTTTCCTCGCTGGACCTGTTTGGCGCCGCGATGGCGCATTTTGAATTTGCCCGCAAGCGCCTGCCCGGTGTGCAGAAAGCGCGAATTTATAACCCGGACTTTGAGCGTGATGGCTGGCAAAGCACGCATTCGGTGATTGAGATTGTCGCCGATGACATGCCGTTCCTGATTGATTCCATCGCCATGCTGCTGTCCCGCCATAACATCAACCTGCATCTGCTGGTGCATCCGGTGTTGTCGGTGGCGCGTAACGAGCAGGGTGAATTACTCAGCGTGAAGCGCACGGAAGACCGTCATCTGCCGCTGGAGTCCTTCATCCATGTGCAGATTGACCGTGTCAGTGATGCGGCCATGCTGCACACGCTGGAAGCTGAGCTCAATCGCATCATCGCGGATATTCGTCTGGTGGTGAGCGACGAGCCGCGCATGCGTGAGCAACTGGTGGTGATCAGCAAGGATCTGGCCAAGCTCAAGGGGGCGCGGGCAGATGAGGCGCGCGAGGCGGTGGCCTTCTTGCACTGGATGGCCGACAACCATTTCTTGTTCATGGGCTACTGTGATTACGATCTGGTTGAGCGCGAGGGCAAGGACAGCCTGCGCATCGTCAAGGATTCGGGGCTGGGTATCCTGCGGCATCAGGGCGACAAGGAGTATTCCACCAGTTTTGAACAGTTACCCCAATCCTTGCGTGAACTGGCGCACCAGCCGCAGCTGATCATCCTCAACAAGTCGCAGACACGCTCGACGATTCACCGTTCAGCCTATATCGATTTTGTCGGCATCAAACGCCTCAATGACAAGGGTGAAGTGATCGGGGAGCGGCGCTATCTTGGCCTTTACACCGCGCGCACTTACCATGCGTCGCCCAAAGACATCCCCATCCTGCGCAACAAGGTGATGTCGGTGATCCACAACTGTGATTTTGTCGACGATAGCTACAAAGCCAAAACCTTGAGCTTTGTGCTGGAAAGCTATCCGCGTGACGAGTTGTTTGAGATTCCGGCCGAGGTGCTGGGACCGATTGCCGAGGGCATTGTCAGCTTGCAGGAGCGGCCACGCGTGCGCCTGTTTGTGCGTACCGATCGCTATCATCGTTACGTCAGCTGTCTGGTGTATGTGCCACGTGACAGCTTCAGTACCGAGGTGCGCCTAAAGATCGAACAGGTGCTGCTACATGCCTTCAATGGTTCGGCGGCGGAGTTCAGCGTGCAGATCGGCGATGGCATGTTGGCGCGGGTGCATTACATCATCCGCACCCAGTCGGCCAAGCTGCCCACCTTCCGCGACAGCGAGATTGAGGCGGAGATTGCCCGTGTGGTGCGCGGCTGGCTGGAGGAACTGCATCAGCTGCTGGTGGAAGCGCATGGCGAAGAAGTGGGTAACGCCTTGTTCAAGCGTTACAAGGGGGCGTTCCCGGTGGCGTACCGGGATGATTTTGCTGCCCGTAATGCGCTGCTGGATATTCAGCACCGGAAGCGGTTTCGGCCAACCTTCCGTTGACGATGAAGCTGTATCGCCCATTCCAGCATGGTGCCCGGGCGTTCAATCTGAAGCTGTTTCATGACCGCGAGCCGATGAATTTGTCGGCCAGCCTGCCCATTCTGGAGAACATGGGCGTCCGGGTGCGCGATGAGCATCCGTATTGCGTTGAGCGCGACGATGGCTCGGTGGTGTGGATCAGCGATTTTGGTCTGGATCTGGGGGCTGCGTTCGAGCAAATGGGCCGTGATGACGTGCAGCAGAATTTCCGGGATCTGCTGACACAGGTTTTTGCCAAGCGTTGCGAGAATGACGGTTTTAACCGGCTGGCGTTGCTGGCGGGCATGAACTGGCGCGAGATTTCGCTGATCCGTGCCTGGTCCAAGTATCTGCGTCAGGCTGGCCTGACCTTTAGCCAGAGCTACATCGAACAATGCGTGGCCAATTATCCGGAGATTACGCGTCTGGCTGGTGGCGTTGTTTGTGGCACGGCTGCATCCGCTTGACGCCGATGCCACGTTGGCCGAAACCCTGCTGGCAGAACTGCGTGAGCGGCTGGATAACGTGGCCAATCTGGACGAAGACCGTATCCTCAATGGTTTCCTGGCCGTCATTCTGGCGATCCGGCGCAGCAATTTCTGGCAACAGACCGCCGCATGCGAGAGCAAGCCTTACCTTTCGTTCAAGCTCGAGTCGGCGGCGATTCCATTCCTGCCACAACCGCGGCCGCTGTTTGAAATATGGGTGTACAGCCCCCGTGTGGAAGGTGTGCATCTGCGTGGCGCCAAGGTGGCGCGTGGCGGTTTGCGCTGGTCTGACCGCATGGAAGATTTCCGCACCGAAGTGCTGGGTCTGGTCAAGGCGCAGATGGTGAAGAACTCGGTCATCGTGCCGATGGGCTCAAAGGGCGGTTTTGTCTGCAAGCAATTGCCGTTAACCAGTGAGCGCGAGGCGTTCATGGCCGAAGGCATTGCCTGCTACAAGATTTTCATTTCCGGGCTATTGGATCTGACCGACAACCTGGTGGCCGGACAGGTGGTGCCGCCGCCGCACGTGCGTCGTCTGGATGCGGATGATCCGTATCTGGTGGTGGCTGCCGACAAAGGCACGGCGACCTTCTCGGACATCGCCAACGGCGTTTCCGCTGATTACGACTTCTGGCTGGGTGACGCGTTTGCGTCCGGTGGCTCGGCGGGTTACGACCACAAGGGCATGGGTATTACCGCTCGCGGTGCCCGGGAGGCGGTGAAACGCCATTTCCGCCATCTGGGTAAAGATATCCAGAACGAAGACTTTACCGTGATCGGTATTGGCGATATGGCAGGCGATGTGTTTGGCAACGGCATGCTGCTGTCGAAGCACATCCGCCTGAAGGCCGCCTTCAATCACCAGCACATCTTTATCGATCCCAACCCGGATGCGGCCATTAGCTATGCCGAACGGTGCCGCCTGTTCCAGCTGCCGCGTTCCAGTTGGGCGGATTACAACCGGGAGTGCATCTCTGCCGGGGGCGGTATCTTTGAGCGTTCGGCCAAGTCGATTCCGCTGTCGGCCGAGGTCAAGGCCTGGCTGAATACCGACAAGGACAGCATGGCGCCGCTGGAGCTGATCAACAACTTGCTCAAGGCCGAAGCCGACCTCCTCTACAACGGTGGCATTGGCACTTACGTCAAGGCTTCCACCGAAAGCCATGCCGATGCCCGTGACCGCGCCAACGACGGCCTGCGCGTCAACGGCAACGAGTTGCGCGTCAAGGTGGTGGGCGAGGGCGGCAACCCTGGGCTGCACGCAGAAAGGTCGTATCGAGTTTGCCCTCAAGGGCGGGCTGATCTGTTCCGATGCGATTGATAATTCGGCTAAGCGTCGATTGCTCCGATCACGAGGTCAACATCAAGATCTTGCTGGGCGCGGTGATGCAGGCAGTTACGACATGACGCTGAAGCAGCGCAATGAACTGCTGGCCGAGATGACGGATGAAGTGGGGCAGCTGGTATTGCGCAACAATTACCTGCAAACCCAGACGCTGGCGAGCAAGCGGCTGGATTCGGCCAACATGCTGTCGTCGCATGCACGCCTGATTGCGCACATGGAAAAAACCGGTGAGTTGAATCGCGAGCTGGAATTCCTGCCTTCGGACAGCCAGATCAATGAACGCCGTCTGGCTCGGCAGGGGTTGACCACGCCGGAAGTGGCGGTTCTGTTGGCGTACAGCAAAATCTCGCTGGATCAGGCCATTTTGCACACGGATGTGCCGGATGATGCGGATTTTCTGCCAGTGCTGGTGAATTACTTCCCGCACCCGCTGCAGCAGCGTTTCCGCGAGCAGATGGCGCAGCATCACCTCAAGCGCGAGATCATTGCCAATCAGCTGGCCAACCAGATCATCAACCGCATGGGCACCACTTTTGTGTTCCGCCTGCAAGAGGAGTCGCCGTTCTCGGCGGCGGACATTGCACGCGCTTGGTGGATTGCCTGCCGGGTGTTTGACGCCGAGCAATTATGGCAGCGGATCGAGGCGCTGGACGCCGGGATTCCAGCCGATCTGCAGATGCAGCTGATGGGCATGGTGCGCACGTTGGTGGAACGCGTGACGCGCTGGGTCTTGCGCAACAAGCGGCCATTTGGCTCGGTCAATGGCGTGATAGAGCAATACGCCGCCAAGGTTCAGGTGCTGTTGACCACCCTGCCGGCACTGATCCATGCCGACGACTATCCGGCTGTTGCCGCACTGGAGCAACGTTTGGCAGTGCCCAATTTGCTTAAGCAGAGCTGGCGCAGGTGCTGGCGCGGCTGGAGTTTGCCGTACCGCTGATGGACATCATCGAAATTGCGGAAGGTGGAGAATTGGCGCTGGATGAAGTGGCTCGCCACTATTACCAGCTGGGACATCAGTTGCAGCTGGACTGGCTGCGTGAGGCCATCACCCGCTTGCCGCGTGATAACCGTTGGCAGTCGCTGGCGCGTTCGGCCTTGCGCGATGATCTGTATCGCCTGCATCGCAAGTTGCTGCGTCTGGTGTTGCAGGATGGCTCGGCCGGGACGTCGGCCGTCACCAACTGGCTTGCCACCCGGCAACATGATGTGGAGATCTGCAACCAGATGTTTGCCGAGTTGCAGTCCTTCGAGTCGTTGGACCCGGCGATGCTGTCGGCTTAAGCATGCGCGAGCTCAACAACCATCTGTTGGCCGGATGAGTTAGCTCTTGCCTGACGCGGAAAACCGTCAAGCCAGCCCTTTCGGGCTGGCTTTTTTGTTGTTCCATTGCCACACCTTATTGTTTGATGTCTTAAACGCATCAATTATTTCTTTGCTGTAAATCAGTGCAGGATTGCTCGCTTATTGTGCTGACGTACGCCATTTTTGCGCATTTATTACTCGTTTTCAGTAGGTTGTGGCGATATCCAAAGTAAATGTTGCAATGCGATGCACCTTGTTCTGTTTGACTTTTTACTGCGGGTGATCGATTTTTTAAACGACTTTGGCCAGCTGGCACAGTTATGGCTAAGGTGTTCCGTAACGATAGGCAGGCCGGTTCGAGTGAGAAAAATAATCAGAGTTTTTACTCTTTACATGCCTGGTGTTGCTCAGTAATCTGACTGTAAAAGTAAAACTAAATTCCGCTTGGCGGAACAATGCAGAGGAGTTGCCTTGATGGGACCGGAGAAATCCAACAACGATGTGCTGGTCAGCTTTCGTGGTGTGCAAAAGAGTTACGACGGCGAAAGTCTGATCGTCAAACACCGGACCTCGACATTCAACGAGGTGAATTCCTGACGCTGCTGGGGCCTTCCGGTTCGGGCAAGACCACCTGCCTGATGATGCTGGCCGGTTTTGAAACCCCGACCCACGGTGAGATTCGTCTGGACGGCCAGTTGCTCAACATGGTGCCGCCGCACAAGCGCAACATCGGCATGGTGTTTCAGAACTACGCGCTGTTTCCCCACATGACGGTGGCCGAGAACCGGCTTACCCGTTGACCATTCGCAAGCTGTCCAAATCCGACGTGGCTGACAAGGTCAAGAAAGCGCTGGACATGGTGCAGCTCGGCCACTTGGGCCATCGCTATCCGGCCCAGCTGTCCGGTGGCCAGCAGCAGCGTGTGGCCTTGGCCCGTGCGCTGGTGTTTGAACCGAAGCTGGTACTGATGGATGAGCCGCTGGGCGCGCTGGATAAACAACTGCGTGAACACATGCAGATGGAGATCAAGCATATCCATCAAACCCTCGGGGTCACGGTGGTGTACGTTACCCACGATCAGGGCGAGGCGCTGACCATGTCCACCCGCGTGGCGGTGTTCAAGGACGGCATCATTCAGCAGATTGATGCGGCCGATACCCTGTACGAATCGCCTTCCAACTCGTTTGTGGCCAATTTCATCGGCGAGAACAACACCCTGAAGGGTGAAGTGGTGGAGGTGTCGGGCGGTACCTGTCTGGTGCGCTTGCCGGATGGCGCGGCGATCAAGGCACGCCCGGTGTGTGTCAGCCGTCCGGGCGAGACGACTTCCATGTCCATCCGTCCGGAGCGGATCCGTCTGAACGGTGCCGCCGAGTCCTGCGACAACCGTCTGACCGGCAAGTTGGCCGAATTCATCTATTTTGGCGATCACGTTCGCCTGCGCCTCGAAATTGCTTACCAGCCCGGTTTTATGGTCAAGGTGCCAGTGGGCGAACTGGATGGCCGCTGGAAAGTCGGCGACAGCCTGAACGTTGGCTGGATGTCTGGCGATATCCGTGCGCTTGACCCGCAGTCTCATTAAAACTTTCCCAACGCAGTACCCGCAGAGAGCACAGAGGAGAAAAACTGATGAACAAGATCCAGTACGCCGTATCCTTGGCGGTAACTGCCGCTTTTGCCATGCCTTGGCTTTGGCTGCCAAAGACGTTACCGTCGTGTCGTTTGGGGGCGCCAACAAACAGGCGCAAGTGGCGGCTTATTACCAGCCGTTCCAGAAAGCCACCGGTATTGCGGTCAAGGGAACCGATTACAACGGTGAAATGGCCAAAGTGAAAGCCATGGTGCAAACCGGCCATCCGACCGGGATGTGGTCGAAGTCGAATCGCCGGAACTGTTGCGTGGCTGTGAAGAAGGTCTGTTCGAAAAGATCAACTGGGCCAAGGTTGGCAACAAGGCCGACTTTGTTGCACCGGCCAAGGCATCGGAATGTGGCGTCGGTATCTTTGTCTGGTCGACGGCCATTGCCTACAACGCCGACAAGCTCAAAGTGGCTCCGACCTCTTGGGCCGATTTCTGGGACGTGAAAAAATTCCCGGGCAAGCGCGGCCTGCGCAAGGGTGCCAAGTACACCACGGAATTTGCCCTGATGGCTGACGGTGTGAAACCGGCCGACGTCTACAAGGTACTGGGCACCAAGGCTGGTGTGGAACGCGCCTTCAAGAAGCTGACCCAACTGAAACCGTACATCCAGTGGTGGGAAGCCGGTGCACAGCCGCCGCAATTCCCGGCCTCTGGTGACGTGGTGATGAGCTCGGCCTATAACGGCCGTATCGACAGCGCCCAGAAGGAAGGCAAGCATCTGAAAGTGGTGTGGAACGGCAGCATCTACGACGTGGATTCCTGGGCCATTCCTAAGGGCGCCAAGGTGGCTGAGGCGATGCAGTTCATCAACTTTGCCAGCAAGCCGGAAAACCAGAAGGTCTATTCCACCAAGATCGCTTACGGTCCGACCAACCTGAAAGCCGTGAAGCTGCTGCTTAACCAAGGATGCTGCTAACCTGCCGACCGCTCCGGCCAACCTGAAGGGTGCGCTGGCCATGAACGTATCGTTCTGGGTTGACCACGGCGAAGAGCTGGAAGAGCGTTTCAACGCCTGGGCTGCTCGCTAACCCGGTGTTGCTTAAGCCGGGCCATGCCCCGTATGTGGGGATGGTGGCCCGGCCGGGGTGCCCGCTTCGGGGACTCTCCCCCGATTGTATTCATCACCATCCGGCCTGACCATGCGGCTGGACACAGTGTGACTTGCTGCCATGTCCGAGACTCTTACCACACCTGCCCTGCTGACGGCCGCCGATGGCGTGCCGCTCAAGATCAAACTGGCCAAGGAGCGGCGCCTGAAGCAGTTCAAGGCGATGTCGCTGGTGGCGCCGTTAGCCATTTTTCTGCTGCTGACGTTCATCATCCCTATTGCCATGCTGCTGTATCGCAGCGTGGACAACCCTGAAATTGTCACGGCGCTGCCCAATGTGTCGCGCCAGATCGCCTCTTGGGACAAGCGGGCCTTGCCGCCCGAGGCCGTGTTTGTTGCCATGGCCAAGGATCTGGCACAGGCCAAAGAAGACAAGACGGTCTTCAATGTGGCCAAGCGGCTGAACATGGATATCGGCGGTTTCCGCTCCCTGATCATGAAAACAGCGCGCAAGATGCCGCTGACGCTGGAGCCGGGGGAAACCTATCGCGACCGCTTCATTCAGATCGATGACCGCTGGGGTGATCCGGATCATTGGCATGTGGTTGCCCAGAACGCCAAACCCCGGACGCCGTACTACATCTATAACTCGCTCGATTTGCGCGAGACCAAGTCGGGCTTGCCACAACTGGCCCCGGAAGATGAACGTGCCTTTCTCAGCATCTTTGGCCGTACCTTGTGGATGAGCTTCTGGATTACCGCCTTTGCCATTTTGCTGGGCTATCCGATTGCCTACTGGCTGGCCAACCTGCTTAAGCGCGCAAGAGCAACTTGCTGATGATTCTGGTATTGCTGCCGTTCTGGACCTCGGTGCTGGTACGGGTGGCGGCCTGGATCGTACTGTTGCAGTCCGAAGGTCTGGTCAATAGCGGCCTGATGGCGCTGGGTATTACCGACCACCCCTTGCAGTTGGCCTTCAACCGTGTGGGCGTGTATATCGCCATGGTGCACATCCTGTTGCCTTTTGTGATCTTGCCCACCTATAGCGTGATGAAGAGCATTCCTCCTTCTTATGTGCGGGCAGCCATCTCGCTGGGCGATCATCCGTTTGCCGCGTTCTGGAAGATTTACTTCCCGCAAACGCGTGCCGGGGTGGCCGCCGGAGCCTTGCTGGTGTTCATCATGAGTATTGGCTACTACATCACGCCCTTGCTCGGCAGCCCGCAAGACCAGATGGTGAGTTACTACGTGGCGTTCTATACCAACGTCACCATCAACTGGGGCATGGCCGCTGCACTGGGGTCGTTGCTGCTGGTGGCTACGTTGGCACTGTATGCTGTGTATAACCGCCCTGGTCGGTTCCGATAGTCTGAGTCTGGGGTAAATCATGTTGCCTGCTTACGCTTCCCCGATTGAAAAAATCTGGTTCTGGACGTTTCGCGCGGCGTGCGTGCTGATCCTGATCTTCCGGTGTCGCCACTGTTGGTGATCATTCCGCTGTCGTTCTCGGCCGACACCTTCCTGCTGTATCCGATCAAGTCGTACTCGTTGCACTGGTATGCCGAATTCTTTGGCAACCCGGAATGGTACAACTCGGTGAAGAACAGCTTTATCGTGGCCCCGGCATCCACCTTGCTGGCTACCGCCTTGGGGACACTGGCAGCGGTGGGGTTGACCTCGTCCAACTTCCCCGGCAAATCGGTGCTGATGAGTGTGCTGATTTCACCGATGATCGTGCCGGTGGTGATTGTCGGGGTGGGGGCTTACCTGTTCTTCGCTCCGCTGGGATTGGCCAATACCTATATCGGGCTGATTCTGATGCACACGGCACTGGGCGTACCGTTTGTGGTGATCACCGTGTCAGCCACGCTGCGCGGTTTCAACCCCAGCCTGATCAAGGCCAGTGCCAGCCCTGGGTGCCTACCCGCTGTTGACTTACCGTCGTGTGGTGCTGCCGCTGATTGCACCGGGCGTGATTTCCGGTGCGTTGTTTGCCTTTGCCACCTCGTTTGACGAAGTCGTCGTCACCTTGTTCATGGCGGGCCCGAATCAGCGCACCCTGCCGCGCCAGATGTTTGCCGGTATCCGCGAAAACATCAGCCCGGCCATTGCGGCCGCTGCCACGGTGTTGATCCTGTTCTCCATCGTGTTGCTGTTGACGCTGGAATGGCTGCGCGGGCGCGCCGAACGTACGCGTACTGCCAAAGTCTGATGAGAGCTTGCTGCCATGAAAAAAGCCCGCTTAGGCGGGCTTTTTTGTGCGGGGAAACGAATCAGTGCTTGCCCGTGCTGCCGAAGCCGCCTTCGCCGCGGTCGGAGCTGGCAAAGTCCTCAACAATATTGAAGCCAACTTGTACCACCGGCACGATCACCATCTGGGCGATACGTTCCAGCGGCGCCGGGCGGAAGGTTTCATGACCACGGTTCCAGACCGAGACAAACAGTTGCCCCTGATAGTCCGAATCGATCAATCCCACCAGATTGCCCAGTACGATGCCGTGTTTATGGCCGAGGCCCGAGCGCGGCAGAATCATGGCGGCCAAGGACGGATCGGCAATGTGGATGGCAATGCCGGTGGGCACCAGTTGGGTTTCGCCCGGGGCGATCATGATGTCGGTGTCGATGGCGGCGCGCAGGTCCAATCCGGCCGAACCCGGCGTGGCATAATCCGGCAGCTTGTCCTTGAGTCGCAGGTCCAGAATCTTGACGTCGATAACGGGTTTCATGGCGGTCCTTCTGCGTAATGTAAAAGGTTGGCCGAAAGGTTTCGGCCAACCTGAAAGATAAATGACGGGCTCGCGATCAGGCGCGGCGAGCCAATAGCGTGGCCAGATGCTGCACAATGGCCTGCGCCACTTGCGCCTTGGGCATGTCCGGCAGCGGATGCTGGCTTAACATCATCCAGCAGCACCACTTCGTTGTGATCGGCGCCCATGGCGTGCTGGGCCAGGTTGGCGACCAGCATCGGCAGCTTTTTCTTCTTGCGCTTGCTTTCGGCAAAATCCAGCAAGTTGCGGCTTTCGGCAGCGAACCCCACGCAGAATGGCGCGGCAGGCAGGCTGGCAACCGTCGCCAGAATGTCCGGGTTTTCTTCCAGTTCGATTACAGGCAGCCCATCGGTCTTTTTCAGTTTATGCTCGGCGCGGTTTTTTACCCGGTAGTCCGCCACGGCGGCCACGGCAATGAAAATATCGCTCTGGCCCACCTCGCGCAGTACCGCCGCCTGCATGTCCGGGCGCTTTGCACATCGATGCAATGCAGCCCGGCGGGCACCGGCAGGGCGGTTGGCCCGGAGACCAGCGTCACCTCGGCACCGGCATCGCGACAGGCGCGGGCCAGCGCGTATCCCATCTTGCCCGAGCTGATATTGGTAATGCCGCGGACGGTATCGATCGGCTCGTAGGTGGGGGAGCTGGTGAGCAGCACTTTTTGCTTAAGCCAACAGTTTTTCGGCAAAAAAACCATCCAGTAATTCGCACAGTTCGTACGGCTCCAGCATGCGTCCTTCGCCAGTTTCGCCGCAGGCTTGCGCCCCCGAGGCCGGGCCAAACACCGTGACGCCATCCTGTTTGAGCTGGGCGATATTGCGCTGGTTGGGCGGGTTGTCCCACATCTGCCGGTTCATTGCTGGTGCCACAATCAGCGGACAGGTACGGGCGGCCGCCAGCGTGGAGATCAGGTCATCGCAAGCGCCATGCGCCAGTTTGGACAGCATGTGCGCGGTGGCCGGGGCAATCAGGAACGCTTCGGCCCGGCGCGACAATTCAATATGTGCCATGGCGTTATGCGGGCGCGGGTCCCACAGATCGGTATAGACCGCGTGACCGGACAGTGCCTGAAAGGTGGCTAAGCGTGACAAAGCGCGTCGCCGCTTCGGTCATCACCACTTCCACGCTGTGTCCGGCCTTGACCAGCTGGCGCGTCAGTTCTGCTGCCTTGTAGGCGGCGACGCCGCCGGTGACGCCCAGCAGTATCCGTCTGGCTGTCATGAAATTCTCTTGATGCAGATAAGGGAAGCGCAAAAGTTTACCGGATTTTTGCCGGACTATCCGCTCGTATTGGTGAACGCCGCGACTTATTACCAAGGCATGAGCGGTTTGTTATCCTGCGTCGGTACCTTCTCAATTCAGTGCTATAGACAAAACAGGACGTTAACGCCATGTCGATCAGTGATTGGCCGGAACACGAACGCCCGCGCGAAAGGTTGCTGGCCCATGGGCCGGAGCGGCTGTCCGACGCCGAACTGTTGGCCATTTTCTTGCGCACCGGCATGAAGGGCATCAGTGCCGTGGAGATGGCGCGTAGCCTGCTGGCCGATTTTGGCTCGCTCTCGCGTTTGCTGTCCTCAACGTTGGCCGAATTCGAGGCGCGTCCGGGACTGGGCGCGGCCAAATATGCCCAGTTGATGGCGACCAAGGAGCTGGCGCGGCGGGCGCTGTCGGAACAACTGAAACTGAACGATGCGCTATCCAGCCCGCAGGCGGTGCGTGATTACCTTAGGCTGGCCATCGGGCAGCGTGATATTGAAGTCTTTGTGGTGATTTTTCTCACCGCCCAAAACCATGTCACGGCGGTGGAAGAAGTGTTTCGCGGCACGTTGACCGAGGCTTGTGTTCACTAACTTACATTTAGCTTTTCGGAAGGATAGCAGCTAAACTACGTAAGAGTTCCCCTCCAACTAAACAGCTCACTCAATGCCTCGCGTAATTTCATACACTCGATTTTCTTCAGCAAAACAAGCCGCTGGTGACTCATATCGTCGTCAGACAGAAATGGCGCTTAGGTGGTGCAAACAGAACGATATGGTGCTGGACACAGAGCTAAACCTTGAAGACCTCGGTGTCTCTGGGTACAGCGGAGCTAACTCCAAGAGAGGCGCACTGGGGGTTCTTCAAGTCATGCTACTTAACGGTGACATAGAGCCCGGCACCATACTGCTCATTGAAGCGTTCGACCGGCTCACCCGCATGTCTCTTCCGGATGCCTACGAGCTATTGTTCTCTCTTGTAAATAATGGGCTCACTATCGTGACCCTCACGGACAACAAAACATGGACTAAGGAGGCCTTGAAGGACCCGGGTAGTTTCATGATGTCCATGGTGCTTTTATATAGAGGTCACGAGGAATCAAAGCAGAAGTCCAAGCGACTACGGGACACTTTTGAGGACGCCCGTAAGAAGTCAAAGAAGGGGGCCTTCGGTACCGCTCCGTGGTGGCTCTATCGCGAAGCGCAGGACCAGCCATGGCAAGTTGACGAAGTGAAGGCTGAGAGCGTCCGTAAGGTCTTCGAGCTGTCCGCCATAGGATATGGCTCAAAGATGATTGCTAAACGTGCTAACGAAGACAAGTGGCCAATACCCACCAGAGAGACGAAAGTAAGACCCGACCACTGGCATGGGCGTATGCCCGGCCAGCTGTTGCGTAACCGTGCTGTGTTGGGTGAGCACGAACATCGTCTGCGCAATCATGAAGCACAATCGTATCACTGGAAAGGTCTATCTACTGGAATTGTAGTACCGGACTACTACCCGAGAATCGTGTCAGATGAACTGTGGAATAAGGCACACGCTTCGATAGCCACACGTCGTGTCGCTAAGCGTCGTGACACCCAGTATTACAACATATGGTCTGGTCTCATGTACTGTGGATATTGCGGAGCCCCAATACAAAGACGCAGTGCCAAGGTCGGGTATTCGAAGGGGCAGAGTTTCTGCAGTGACAAACTTGCTGGAATAACTGAATGCCCCAGCTCGGCGGTCATTACCTCAGACCCATGTCTGCTCGATGAAATTTATAAATATGGTAGCAGTATCCGGGAAGCAAAGCAGGGGAAAAACTTTCTGCAAGGGCTGCTGAGCTTGAAGCAATCATTGAAACAAAGGCAGAAGAGAATGCTCGAATTGCCATAGCCGTTGCAAAAACAAGAGCAAGCATCACAGCTCTGACAAACAAAGCTATCGAGATTGAGCAGGAGATGCGTATCGCTCAGGAAGAGCTCGAAGAAGTTCGGCGTGGCATGATGATTGAAAATTCTAACACCACGTTCGACGAGACATTCCCGGAGGATGCAATGAGCTTTCTCTATGTCTCAGACGATGTGTCTGCAAGAGAGAAGCGTTCAGAGCTACACCTTAAAATAAATCGCATGGTTGACCACATATTCATCTGGGCCTACGAAGTCGCTATGGTGAAGTATCGCAACGAGGACTTTTATCACGTTGTCCCGCTGGCCCCTAAGCGTCTGCCTTCACGTGCCAACCCATCGTCTCGCTGGCATAACCCCCCTAAGCCAAAGGAGCCCAAACCCACGCCACACCTGGATGCCGCGATACGTGGAGAGCTAATCCCTCCCGAGCCAAAGATTCGCTCCCCCTTGGTTAAGAAGCGCAAGAGCTACAAAGACGAAGTGGTACTCGACGAGGGTGCCTCAGTGGACAGCATCGAAGATAGCACTTCCTGATTCTTTGAGGACAAACGGTATGGTGTACCCGGAAGTCGGCACATGATTCGAAAAAGCGCGCTTGTGAAATGCGATGCTACGGCGGTCTGGTGGTTGAGGGCGACGAAGCTCCGTTCGAATTGGCTCCATAACTTGCGGAAACGGTTGAATCAACGTGTGCCCAGCTGCGCCATTCCACTCGCGGATGATTCCTTTGGTATCGGCATAGATGATTGCTTCAGCGATCTGATTTACGATGCGGTGATGAAGATCGAGTAGTGTACTGATAGTCATTGTTCTCGGGTTGTTCAGGATATTGTTTCCACGACATTGAACAACGCTTAAGATGGCCGACTAATATACTCAGGTACTGGTGGCTGATGCGAGTCAACTTGACTAGGATTTCCTATTAAAGGTTGCTATCTGAGCGGTGGTGCCCGCCTATTGTGTGGGCTAACTGGTGGGCTCCCTCCCCCCACTCTCTTTGGGGGGGAGGCGAGGAAGATACCGGTAGCGTCGCTTTTGGTGTGCTTTTGTAGCTGGGGCTGCGTCAGACCGCGAATGATATAAACGCCTATAGAACCCGCTCGCAGGAGGCTTTGCCACAGCTATGCCTTTAGTCAGATCGGCGGGCAACTAATTCTTAGCGAAACTTCGGGGCGACTACTACGTACTTAAACCTGATATCGCGATACTGTAGTCAGAATCTGGCGTGCTTGCTGATATAGCTGCTTGGCGGCATCAGCCGAGCTGCTGGACGCTGCCGAGTTCTCTTCGGCCATCTGGGCAATCTGCTCGACGTTCTGCGCAATGGTCTGGCTGGCCGAGCTTTGCTCGACGATGCTGTCGGAAATATCCTGCACCAGTTCCATCGCACGCTGCGTATTGCGCTGGATACGGTCGATGGCATCGCTGGCGTCTCGAGCATTATTGGCTTCGTTTGTAACGCGCTCTACCACAAATTGCATGTTGTCAACGGCATCGTTAGTTCCATGTTTGATTTTGGAGATTATGGCTGAAATTTCCGTGGTGGAGCTGGCGGTACGTTCGGCCAGCTTGCGCACCTCATCGGCCACCACCGCAAAGCCACGACCAGTTTCCCCCGCACGCGCCGCTTCAATCGCCGCATTGAGCGCCAACAGGTTGGTCTGGTCGGCAATATCCTTGATCACTCCCAATACCGAGGCAATGGTTTCGCTGTCGTCGCGCAGCAGCGAGATACGATCAGCGGCTTCGCGGATCGAGCTGGCAATGGTGGTAATACCTTCCACCGTGGTCAGCACAACCTTGCTGCCTTCCTCGGCAATCTGGCCAGCATCGCGCGTTTGCTGACTGGCTTCCTGTGCCCGGTCAGCGACATGGTTGATGCTGACCGTCATTTGTTCCACCGCGGCCGCCATGCTGGAGGCGGCTTCGCTCTGATGCACCGAGCTCTTGGCAATTTCACTGGCGTTGCTCGACATTTCGCTCATCGAATGGTCGATATTGCCGACACTGCTGCGAATCTCGCCAAAGCTTTTTTGCAACGTCGACAACAACTCGTTGAAGGCCGTTGCCGTTAGGCCCACTTCATCCATGCGTTCCACCGGCGCGCGTTGTTTGAAGTTCAGGGTGTCTTTGACGCTCACTAGCGTGCTACTGATGCTATCCAGGCTGCTGCGCAGGCTGCTGAACATGCGCATGGCCATGACGCCGGTGATGATCAGTGCCAGCAGCATTGCCCCCGGGCAAGACTTGAACGCCAGCTCATAGGCAGCATGGTTGTCCGCCGTCATTTTCTTGGCTTCGTTGTAATTGAATTTGCTGTGCGCGTCGATGGCCTGACGCATTTCCTTAGCCAGCGTGCTGAGCGTGCCTTGCATCAGGTAATTAAGCGCTTCCGCTTGCTGGTTGGCGTTGGAAAGCTGTAGCAACTTCACTCGTCCGGCTTCATAGGCCTTGAGCGTAGTCAGATCTTTCGCCAGCAGGTCACGGTCTTCTTGGTGGGAGACCAGGTTCTTTTCGTAATTGTTCAGTTCATTAGCCAGCTTCTGGTCCGATTCACGGATCAGTTGTTCTTCTTTTTGTTTCAGTTCCGGAGTGTTGGCTAGTATATGGCGGTAAACCTGAACCCGCATTTCTGCAAACGTGTCTTTGACATGATCCAGTGCCAGCACGCTGGGCATGGTGTTTTCGGCAATGTAATCAAAACGGGTGTTGGCTTGTTTCAGTTGCCACAGCCCAAATGAACCGATTGCTAGCAAGGCAAGCAAGGCAGTGGAGAGGGTTAGCAGGAGTTGTTGGCTTATTTTCATCAGCATCCCTTTGTAGAGTATTAGACGGGTATAAAAAATATTTGAAATTATAATTAAAGTTGAAAACTGCACTATATATAAATATAAAATTTATTTTTATATATAATGTTATAGTTCTAATTAAATAACATGTTCTTGGAATTGATTTAAATCAAGAACTTGAGCTTGTTTTTCATGATTTCTAATAATTGAAGTAATTGAGTTATCACTGCTAACCCTGCTAGTT
Organism: Paludibacterium denitrificans; assembly: GCF_009707705.1. Taxonomy (GTDB): domain Bacteria; phylum Pseudomonadota; class Gammaproteobacteria; order Burkholderiales; family Chromobacteriaceae; genus Paludibacterium_A; species Paludibacterium_A denitrificans. The sequence goes on from NZ_WLYX01000001.1 coordinate 2,373,119, forward strand.
CAAGCGCGCTGTAGTTGGACTGATCCATCCCTTGTTGGCAATCCCGCCCTATGATTTCAGCATAGGAGGATGTCCCTAAGCACGCCGCGTTTCACCCCTGAATTTAAAGAAGAAGACCTTTCGCTGCAAACCTGCCGAGCGCCTCATTGCGGCAGCTACGGGTGCTGCTGTGTGAGTTGGCAGAACAACGCTTAGCGCTTCGACTCGCCACGTTTGCATGCATTAGCCAATGCCGACGGGACAAGACCCGCACTGTGCGAGGAATTTTGTATTGGATACGCTATGGAATGGTCGCCGCATCCGAGCGTTGACCGTGATGGACACCGGAACCGTAAATCGGTGTGGATCCAAGTGGATCACCCGTTACATGACCAACGTGTTGCGCGTGTTCTGGAGCAGTTACGCTGCGCGGGACGTTGCCCGTATCTGATCATCGTCGGGCTATAATTGCACCGCGATGGTGAAGGAGCGGGCATGTCAGAAGTCCAAGGAATAAAAAAGGGGCTGCCTATTCGTATGTACGCTTCAGCACTGCGAAACAGGAACTTTGTCTTCGTCTCTGGTGTGCGGTTTGCTGTTGAATCGACGATGAGGCGCTAGGTGGGGGCACTAACGTATAGCGGAGCCAGGACCAAAGAGTCAGCCGACGAAAGCAGCTTTCATCAAGCCTTCCCGAACCTATATGGATATGAACCCACCCATAAAAGGAGCCCCCATGCCTCTCTTTACCGCCCCCTCCACTTTCAAAGTGACCGATGCTGGGCTGAAGCAGCTGTTCAACAACCTGCCATCGCGCGCCGGTCGCTACGGCTCGAGCCGCCTGGCCCGCAAGCTGGCCGTGCTCGCCAGCTTGGTCGTGGCCGTCGGCTACGGTCTGCTACAATTTGCCGCATAACTGAAGTGGCGGAGGCCAAAATGCCCGTCGCTCTCTGCCAAGTATTCTCAGTCATGCTGCTGACCCAATCCACCAAGTCCTTCGGTGGGTTGGGGTTCTTCGTGGCGCTAACGCTCTGCCTCTTGAACCTGCTCTCGTTGCGCAAGGTATGGCTGAAATCCCTGCAAGTGTCGACGACGTTGGGAACTGCTGCGCTGCTGTTTCCAACGCTGGGCGGCGCGCCATTGCCCCCGGCGACTTGGGCTGTGAACTGGACATTTGTTGGCGGCGTTGCCATCGGAAGCGCTGCGGTGCTCGGCTTGGTGCTTACCGTTTTCCGCACTTCGCCTTCGACTGCGATGTGTGGTGCTACAAACACTGATTTGCAGCAACCGGGGACGACGGTGGCCGCTGTCGAACCGACGCGCAATGAAGAGTGAGCTGGCATCGTCATGCACCTGCTGCTGCGCTATACGGCAATGAGGCTCCTCCGCCAGTGGCCAGATTGATGTGATGCACGCATTCCATCCGCAGGCTGTAGGTCATCTCATGGTTCTATGTACCTCTCTCTCCAGACTACCTCTGGGTGATCTTTATTTATGGGCAAGAAAAAAAGGCACAGGGTGAGCTGTGCCTTTCACATGGAGCCGTGTCTTACGCTTAATACAGGGGGAGCCCGAGCAGGTCAGCAGCTCCCTTCTTGAGCTGGGGAATGTAACGAACAAGCTTTTTAGGCTCGACTACCGTTGCATATACATGTGATTGCATGCCAAATTCCTTGCCGCCAGAGCTGAGCACAATGCCCATGCGGTCAAATATTATTGATGCGAGCACAAAAAATGCTGGCGAGCCACTCGTGACGCTTTCCCCAGTTTCTATGTCCCGATTGGCGGCATCAATCCAGCCCTGCACCGACATCTCAGGTCCCGAGTCTGATTGCCGTACCACGCAATCTAGTATCAGCTTCCGAGCTGCATCCTTTTGTGCCGGGGAAAGCGTCACGGGGGTGGCGACTTTGACCGATTTTTTCTTAGTGGTCGGCATAGCTTCGACCACTTCTGTCTTGGTGCTCTCAGCGCCGTCGGCTCCCTTGAACGCAGTGCCGCCAACCAGTCGCAACATCAAACAACTCCTATCTTCAATAGCTACGGCACCTGTCCTGTAGCTTGGGGATTAGAATCTAAGCCAGATGAGTAAATTACCATGCTGAGTCACGAGAGGTACAGGGTTAACTGTGCCTTTCTCGCTTGCTCCCTTGCTGTCAGTCCCGGCCTACACTTTGCGAGCGCTCAACTGACCGGTTGTGGTTGCGCCCCTGAGTTTTGCTTGTTGCTTTGATTTCGTCGGGCGACTTGCCGCGCCCTGCGTCAGCGCCACGGGCCGCCTTGATTTCGTCCAGGGTGCGGCCCCCTGCGGTCTGTATTGCCTGCGCCAAGCGGCGCTCGTTGTCGCGCGCCTGTTCCATCTGCCGCCCCGCTGCCGGGGCCGCAGCCTGTTCCTTGGCCGGGCCCACATCTGGCTTGCGCTTGTAGGCGCTGACCGTGCGGATGGGCTCGCCGAACTGCTTTTCTATGTGCTTCAGTACGCCTTGCAGCAATGATGACCGCTTCGCCTGGGCGATACTGGCGAGTACTTCTTTCTGCTGCTTAAGCTTCATGCCCGGGAATGCGACCGCTCGGTCGTCGGGCTTCGCGGAGAGATAGTCCTTGAGTGCCGGCCTTTTTTACCGGGGTTGTCTTCTTGAATGTCCATGCGGGCTCCAGCTGTGAGCCGCCACGCGGCGGCATAGTCGTATAGCGGCCGACCGCCGGGAATCGACACCAGAAAAAATATTTGTGCCGGAGCGTCTATTGCCCGCCAATCGATGCTATACGGTTATGAAGGCGACCCGCACAGGGTGCCCCCACTTCCCCCAACAACTACGGACTGCTCCTGCGAAGCCGGAGTACATATTGAGAATTTGAGAGGTAATCAGCGTATCGGCTGAAGCGGGTGTTTGATGCACCTTGTCGGCTACCAATACCAACTACTCCATCCAGGACTAGGGCTTGGCCCAGAAAGCGATGGAAAAGAAGCTCGCGAACGTAGGCCAAGCTGCGACCGGTGCCCGGCGCGAGTCGTTCGCCCGCAAGCTGCTGCAGGAGAAACTGCGCGTGCCTGTCGTTATCTTCAATCATTGCTTTGCCGCCGGTGAAGCGGGTCTGGTTTTCGACCTGCCGACCCAACAGGGTTACGAGTTAAGCGCTGTCTTCAAGCTCGATGGCGCTGTGAGCGAGCGGTACAACGACCCGACTGGCATGCATACGCGCGTACAGCAGGCCGACCGTCTGTTTCACGAGCGGCTGCAGGTTTGCGCTGATGCGGGCCCAAGCATCAACGCGCGCTACGTCAAAGAGAGTGCAGTGCAGACTCTTGCCGCCAGCACAGGCTGTGTAATTGAGCGCTGAGCAGCAGGAGGCGTTGCGCCGCATGGGGGGGGCTTAGCGAAGATGGTTTGGTGAACGAGTACCGTCGTGTGGCTCGCAGTGCCCGCTGACCGTCCCCATCACCGAAATACGAAAGCCCCGCTGACCTGCGCCGCGGGGCTTAATCATTCCGCAGTCTTTACGGAAAGTCTGCGGCTACATTGCCGGGTTATGAGCGATATTGGGCGTAACGCGCAGTGATGCGCTCCCCGTTCGAAGTCAATTGGACGACACAATTGTTCGGCGAGTCGACCAAGACTCCATGCAGCATCTCCCCGAACTTGTCTTTCGAGTACGACATGTCGGGACCAATGTCGGCAAGTGTCCCCGCTAGGTAGTCCGGCAGCCGGATGAGCGCATCGAACCGGTGCGGGCCAGTTTTCTCAGGCAATTCGAAGAAGATCTTGGGTATGTCGAGTATCAAATTGCCCCGGTCATTGGGCTCCACTCCCGGCTTAAGCTCGATGACATAAGCACGAAGTAGATGTATGCCAGGTCGTACACGACCGTGTCGTTGTGCTCAATCAGCTTATCCCGGTCAGAAATCCACCGTAGGTAACCTGCGCTCGTCGCATTGGTCACCAGATAGAACATCGTTGCCGCATACCCTGAGGCCGGGTGAATCTGACGCGACAGCCGGGCATTCGACTGCTTTCGGGCCAGATCCTTCTCGAAAATGCGGAGACGCTGAAGCACTTCATCAAAGTACGCCGGGTTCAATGAAGCGCTCGGCGTCGAGTTCTTCCGGAAGGTTTCCACCAACTCGCAGGCATCCGGTATGAAGCTCATCATGTGCTCGACACGCAAGTAGTCGCGCAAGAGGGCCGATTCTTGGTCGATGACGAATGACACGCTGAACGTCACCGGTTGCGGACAAGTCAGGTACTGCATCAATCCCAGCGGCACTTGCCGGACCTTCTTGATGTCGCGCGGCGCGACTGCCGAGATGTACTCGCTGATGTTTTCCGTCTTGTCGTGATTTGCGATGACCACGAACGAGAAGACATCGTTCTTCTTGCCGTCGTCGCCTACGCAGTAGTCCGATACGATTGTCCACGGCATGCCCGGCGGGTAAGCAGCGAACCACTGCTTCATGAGCTGCTGTACCGTCTTTGTCGCTGTCAGTAAAACCGGTAGCAAATCCACCATCCCTACGTACCTCCACTTGTTCTTCGCGCGTTTGTTCGACGTGTAGCGACGCGGCGTTTATGCCAACAGCTTACCGCGCCTGACAAGCTTTCCATAATCTATCCGCACCGTATGCCGAATGGTGGCCGAATCACTGCCGAATTCCACCTGCCACGACGCGTTTTTATCGCGAAGTGGGGTGGGCTGCTATAGACCAGCAGGGTCCATAACCCCACCGCGCCATACCTCTCACAATTCCGTGTGGAGGGTGTGCGCGAGTCCGGGTCACCATGACCAGGATGAGAAACAACCGAAAGTGAAAGGCCAGCAGTGGCTCTGGATGGCTCGATTCGGGGACTCCGGCGCACGTCGCCATGCGGCGAAGTTCGCGAAGCGGGGGGGGGGAGCGACACCCGGCGTGGTGTGGCTTCACACACAGCACCACACCATCACAATTGTGCGGAGGGTGTGAAATTTCCGGGCGTCAGGCCGGGAAGCAGAGCAACTAAACGTAGAGACGCAGGGGAATGCTGTGACGGCTCAGGGATTTTTTGCGCTAAGCATAAACCATGCCATGGCCGAATCGGGCGAGTTGGCCTGAGCGTCATCGGCGTAACGCCTGGCTCTGCGAGGGTCGCAACTAGGGCTGCTGGTTGGGAGCGCGCAAGTGAGCCCCCCACTCGCTGCCTAACCTACCCGTTGGCATTGGCACCAGCGCCGCCTGTAGAACGGACCCCTTGGCTGCTCGCGGCGTCAGCCGCGAAGGGGCGCACCAGAGCATCGAACCCACAATACCCATGCTCACCTGAGCTTTGTGGTTGAGCATATACTGCACTACAGTGCGAGATGTAAGACGCTTCACATCTCAATGCTCACGTAAACATATTCTTTAGTTTTTGATGAGCATATGCGTAGGTAAATCCATGCTTATATATATTCAATTGCGCACACCCGCTTAGCAAAATCTGTGCCATTTATGCGTGACGGGTGATTGGTTATGGCATAGTTGTTATGCCTTTAATCTGCATAGTGTGTAGTGTAGTGCAATGCCGATTGCCGGGGGCGCTATGGGGGCTGCAAGCCATGCGAGCGGGGTTGAGTAGGGTCGGTAGTCTTCAGGCTTGAAAATGGCTCAAAACGCGTTGTGGCCCTTTTTGCGTTCCAGAGCACCTTCCGGTCCAGATGTCACACCAGCCCCAAGGTGAGAGCAGGGCATCCCTGATGCCCGCAGCGTACTGGATGGGCTATTACGGCAAAGATCAGATCCGCAATGAGTGTGTCGCATAACCGAGCGTCGCTCGATGCCTCCCTTCCTGTTCGCCCTCCCGGCTCTAGGTGAGCCGCGCCTCCCTTGCGGGCAGCCCTACGCCCGGCCCAGCGCCGCGCCAGCACCACCCAAGCGGACAGCCACACGGCTGGTTCCCCTATAGGCAGGCACCCGAGCTGGGATTGCTGAGTCTCCATTGCTTAGGCGTGACGCTGCACTTAAAGGGGCTCACCTGCGTAGATGCTGGTCGCACGGTGGGAGCATTGTCCAGGTGCGCGCTACGGCATCTCACGACGTGCTGCTGGAGCTCTTTCTCCCGGGCCCATCACACCTGCTAGACGAAACCAGTGTCAGCTGCCACTTAGGACGCTGCGCTAGGCTCTCATGTCGCTGCAAGGTGATGCACCCGGCCCGACTCCCGGCAGGCAGCAGCTCAACACCAGCTTAAGCAGAGGGAAGGCACGCCTTCGTCTTAGATTCTTTGCTTAAGCAACTCGCGAGTCTCTTTCCTCTACGCCTTTAGGGAGGGGGGCTGCCGTGCCTGCATAGCCAGTGAGTTCCCACCTGCGAAGCGCTGACCAGCTTCATCTCGGGGCGCATCACTAGCCGCTCCAGCTTGCACCGCTCCAACCATCCCCGTGTCCCCTTCGGGTTGCGGCTGACGCCGTTTGCAACCGGGGGACGAGCTGCTGCTCGTCGGCGGCGAACATGCTCGCCTTAGCTGTGCCGCGCCTGTCTCCCCATCGGTGCGCCAGCTGGCTCGGCTCCACACCCAGTACGGCACCGCCCAAGCCTCCCATCAAGAAGCGCCGCCGGTCACTACACCAGCACAGTTCCAGCGAGCCGGTCATGCCGGCCCGACGCCACGCCCGGACGACAAGCCTCTTCTGCGTGGCATTCGAAGCCACCTTTCCTGCATGGCCCCACATCCCCGCAGGGGAGACAATCCCGCACCTTCCCCGGTGCAGCACTGCGCCACCGTTGGTAGATCAGCATCAAGCCGCGCCAGCAGATGCAACTGCTCTCAGCAAGGAGCCGAAAATGGATGGCCATGACTCCGTCGGCGAGACGCTTCCACGGCCAAGTGCTCACCTATAGGGCACATACCAAGTCACCACACCTGCCGGACGCTAGGATGCACACCTGCGGGAATCTGCTCTGGCTGGCGTTGCTCAGCGCCAGCAAGGCGTTGCGTCGGTGTGTGCAAGCCTGCTCCGTGTTGCGTTTGGCGGCAGGCCGTCTTGGCGTCGTGCTGGAGGGGCTATGTGGTTCCATGGGTGGTGGCTAGCGTCGCGCTGGCGAGGCGCTGCATGTTTCGGGATGTGTGGGCCCTTTGCCGCAAAGCCCCAAGAGCGCGCTGCAGGGGGGGAGGGTGTCGCGATGTGTAGGATGTTCGAGCGCTCCGACGTTAGAGAAGAGTCATCCAGCCGAGGGGCTGTGCTCCGACGTCTCTGGAGGCCATCCCCGTGTCACTGTCGCATTGCCGCCTGTCGGCGCTATACGTTGTTACTCGCAACAAACGGATAGGTCCGTCTGCAGGAGTGGAGCTATGAGCCGGAAAATTAAGACCCGCCGTGTGGTACTGGACCCGCAGGTCAAAGAGGTTGAGTACGAAGCAACGGTGGAAGAAAACCAGTTCATCTACCAAGGCTCGCCTATTTCTCCGGCCAGCCTGGCAAACTCCATCACGGGCACCCGTCGAAACGCGTGGCGTGACCTCTGGATAAAGCGTCCAAATGTCACCGAGTGGCGGTTGGCAGATGATTGCCGAAGCGATGGCCGGGCGGGGTCATAAGACTTAGCGCGGCTGCAGGTCAAGCTTGTGCCTGCAGCTCATTGAAGTGCCGTGCTTTGTCCTTCGCCTGCTCGATGTCGAGCTGTCGGACGAACCACAGCCTACTCACGCTAAACGGCTCCACACCTGCCGCGTCACACATGATGCGCGCCGCTTCTACTGCTTCCGGGTACGGCATCAAACGGTGGGTCTGCAGCAGCAAATTGCCCGGCATCTGACCAATCAAGCGCACCCACCAGAAATCGGGCAAGTGAAGCCACTGTGGGTCGGGTTCCATGTTCGCGTGCTCGTCATAGACCAAACTTTCGTTGTTCGCCTTGAACAGTGCGATAGCACCGACGGCTTTCCCCGGCGCGACTGAAACTTTGTCTAGGGCGGGCTGCTGGCCGGTCGACGTGAAGGGGGAGCCCGGCTTGGCCCAGCCGATGAAATAGAGGCCCGGAACTGGTTCCATCACGTCGTTGCCCGTCACTGGAGACGTGATGCCGTCCTCTAGGTAGAGGTCGTATTTGATTGCCTCTTCAAAGCTGTGCTGCACTAGGCAAGGAATGCCGAAAACCGCACGTGGGAAGTGCATAAGCAAGTCCTTGAGTAGTACTAGCAGGTTGTTGCGCAGGTCTCCCGGGCAATGAGAAATCAGTGACTCCACATTCCCTGGTTGTGCTCCGTTGAGCCAGCGGCGGAAAAGCCTTACATGGCCGCGTACTGCTGCTTCTGTACGCCCATGCGCAGGTAAGTTAGTAGCTGTTGGGATTGGTCGGGGGGAAGTATGCTGTGGCCCTTCTACTGTTTTTTTCCTTTATTAAACAATACTATTAATTAGCATAGTTTATAATATTAATTCGCATAGTATTTATGATATTTTCGTGGTTATTTCGTAAGGTTTGTAGTATCCTATCGTCGATTTTTGTCGAATTATGTGCAGTGCCGCTATACGGATATGAGATGACTTTAGCAGCTTGCCCGAGACGACCAAGACGAGACACGTGGAGCCCACGAAATGACGACCCCTAACAGCCACCAAAATGCATCCCAGAGCGACCTGCGCGTGGAAGCGTACACGCAGTACCGTGATACGCTCATTCAGCACTTGTTCGTCTCGAAAGCCCTGCGCTTTCTCCACCGGGTCGAGAGTCTGGAAGGTCCCGTCGCCCCAACCCTGCGTGCTCACTCTGAAGCCCGGCGTCAACGCCTGACTGAGTACCGGCGAAGCTGCAGACCATCTTGGCCGCTTTCAGAAGCAGTCCGCTAAGTAACTACCGCAGGAAGAGTACCGGCCTCCTGCGCACTGGCGGGAACGGGGCGACGGCAGCCACCAGCGTCGCTGCCCTGGTTGCCCACAACCCCAACCGACGCAGCCGCATCTCCTCTTGTGAACGTGAACGGCCTACCGATGGTTGGTTCAGTAGATGTCCACGGTAACCCCTACGGCGTCACGACCGATGACTGGCTGTCTTCCGGCGATATGGCCTCGGCGTTCAATGTGAACGGTCTGCCGATGTCCGGCGGCGTGGACATCCACGGCAACACCTATGGAACCACTACCTTCGACGCTGGCCCCGGCTTCTGATATTCCCATTGATAATAAGAATGGGCCCCACCGAGAGGTTTGGCCCTTTGAGTTGAGTAGGTTGGGAGTCAATACTCCCCGGCAGCAATCAGGGCGGCGGCTGCTAGTTTGACTAGGACAGCCTGCACTATCAGTGCTTAAGCATGTCGTGATATGTGATGAACAACGCTTGCTCACCCGTTACCAGCTGCAGCAAGACGTCTGCGTCATGAGACAACTTCTTCAGACGCTTTCGATACCACCAGTTCGCCATGCGTGCGCGCCACCCGACCACGGGTAACGCCAGCTCTGCTGCATAACGACCTTCAAGAACGTCCAGCTTGCGCAAGGCGTCCTGAAGCACTTCGGGACCGCAGGGCCTGGCCCGGTACACATCCACCCGAGCCGTCCTCTTCCCCACCACCACCATGATGCTGACAGTCGGGCGGAGCTTATTGAGCGCATGGCTCACATCTCCCAGTTCCTTCTTGAGTTCCCACTCCTGAGCGCGTTCAGCGCTTTCGTTCGTCATCTCTCTTTCCTTTCAAGTTGCCGCCCGATAGGGGCGTGTCCTGTATCCGTATAGGAAAGAGACCGCTGCCTTTTGTCGCTTCCGTACAACTAGTTACGCAAAAAATTTATGCGTCTTGTTCCCGGGGAAATTTGGCGTTCTTCCCGTGAATTTTCGGTACTAGAATGCTTAAAGTTATAGTGATATTGCATAGTAAATATGTATTGTGTTATTTTGTTATTTTGCTTTTTATTGTGTTTTTATATTCATTATAAATTGCATAATAAAGGACAGCGCATCCCCCCCTAGCTCTTGTTGGAGATGCGAAATGCAAACAGCTATCGCTATCAACACCCGCCGCCTCGCGTTCCGTCCAGAGTTCGTGCCCGCGACCGAGCGTCAGGAAAAGCGCTCGCCGCTAGCCCGTCGTCTACTGGTTGCCACCACCTAGGCCGAAGAAGCTCAACTAGTGCACTCTAGTGTCGTTAAGATTGACCAAGTTGCCCGGACGAAGGCGACCATTGAGTTGATTGAAAGTGAGTTCAAAAATCGACGTAGGTTTTATCTACATTCGCTACGCCGCGCTGGCATTCCTCCGCACGAACTAGAGGATGCACTGTGCGAAGTGTTTTCCCTTGCTGTTCACTGGTCCGGTTCTTATGAATCAAGCAAGAGCAGCATTGCTAGCTGGCTGGGTAATCAAATCGTGCATACTGTGGCCAGCTCGACTTACGGTACCCGCCGCCCAAGGTTGGCGCCGCCAGCAAGAGCACGAGCTGCCCGCTGAAAAACTGGTGACTGGTGCCATCGACGGATCCGATGACGCCAATGACCCAGCTGAAGAACTTGCAGTTAATGCATTCATGCACCAGCTGTCCGACGAATTGACTGACTCCGAAGCCGCAGCACTGACCATCTGCGGTATGGACCTGCTGCATGAGCGCCTGTCCGTCCAACAGCTCGACCAAGTGCGCGTCCTGCTGGGTGTGAGCAGCCTGACCAGCGTGCGTAGCTTCACAAGCAAGCTGGGCAACAAGCTGCGAGAGTTGGCTCTTGAGCACTTCGGCGTTGAAGACCTAGTCGGCCGCCCGGTCTTCGACAAGCTGACCGCCTGACTTTTCGTCAAACGCCCCGCTATACCTATCTACCTATCTAAGCGAACAACGAAAGGACTGCCTATCAAGTAGTCCCCCTCCCGACAAAGTCTTCCAAGACATTCCTTGCAGACCCCCGCAGGCAATCGCCCGGGGGGGGCTGAAATCGTCTAGTGATGTTTACGCTATACGATTTCTATGCATTTTGTTGTGCGGTTGGTGTGTTCATGCTCGATTTGGACGCTATACGCAATAGAAGACGCGTTCTGCAATTCCTACGGAAATGTTGATGCAAGAGCGCAGAACTACGGAAGCAATCCAAATCAACCATTCCCGAAAGGATGACTATGAGCATCATCGCTGTACTCAACACGAAAGGTGGTGTCGGCAAGACGACTATCGCACTGAACCTAGCGGTTGGCCGGGCGCTTCAGGGGTGCAACGTGCTTGCCGTGGATGGCGACCGGCAAGGCAGTCTTCTGACCGCGCTGACGAACCGCAGCGACCGTGAGCCCATCGTTGCCGTTGCACATTACGTTGACGGCCAAGCCCTGCGCCAGCAAGTGCAGCGTGCTGTTGCTCTATACGACGACATCGTGATTGACGCTGGAGGTCGGGACAATACCGCCCTGCGTGCGGCGCTGCTACTGGCGGACAAAGTCATCATCCCCTTCCTGCCCCGGAGCTTCGACGTTTGGGCTCTGGATGATATGAATGCACTGCTCTCCGAAGCGCGCGCCATCAAAGAAGTGGAGGCCTGGGCTCTGCTGACCATGGCCGATGCGCGCGGCAACGACAACGCCGCCGCCAGCGAAGCAGTACCGGATGGTGTGCAGCGGATGCCTGTGACCGTCGGCCGCCGCAAAGCCTTCGCCGACGCCGCCGGAGCTGGTCTGAGCGTGCTTGAGCTGCCGGGCAATCGCGACGCAAAAGCTGCCGCCGAGCTGCAAGCCCTGCTCGCCGCCGTTTTCAACTGATACCTACAAGAAAGAAGGAGCCCAACATGGTTGTTACTCCCCGCAAAACAGCCCCGTCAGTGGATGCTTTCATCGGCGGTGCCCCGGATGCCGGAACCGGTGCTTCCGCACCGGTGGCGGCCAAGGACGATGGCAGCAAGACCATTCGCAAGGCTGGTAAGAAGAACATCATCACCGTGTCCATCGACCCGAACGTTCTTGAAGAGCTGGATGCTTACTCGAATGAGATGGGCATGAGCCGCGCTGCAGTCATCACTTACGCAGTCAAGAAGCTGCTTAAAGCTTACTGACTTACTACCCATAACCGTATAGCCTCTGTAGAATTAATGCATATTCACAGAGGCTTTTTACTATGCGACTTTCCTATATCTCTGTGCGTCGCTGGCTACAGGAGAACGCAACGTTGTGCAGCGAAGAAGATCTGCACAACCTTGGCCATATTATTGACGAGGCTATCCCGGTTGTTGAGCGAAAAAACCAGGAAATTGAAGAGAAGCTGACTCAGATTGTTCAACTGGCTCGCGAAGCTTGGACGAGAAAGCTGTCGCGCGCTTGGTCAGCAGCAAAGTCGAACTAGCCCCGGGTTCCCGGCTCCCGCGTACTGGCGTTCGGCGGCCTTATATGAATCCGTTTGACCAGGAGAGCGGCATCTACGCCTTTCCGCCAAACCATCCCGAGAAAATACCTGACTGGGCCAAAGAAGCCATTACGCAGGGGTGGAGCAAAGAAGAGATGCACTACAAGAAGCTTGCCGCCGCGTGGGCTAAGCGCAACATGCCGCAACTGTACGACCCTGTCGCCCGGCACAGCGAACTGCAAGCGGAAGAAGCGGCCCGGGGCGGCTATCAAAGGAAGAAGACGCAATGACGACACAACAGAAATGGCTCGACCAGGTGCAAGAAGTGCAGAGTGAAGAAATTCAAGCTCCGGAGGCTGCGTTGAAGTCGGCTGAGACGCCCGAGCAGCGCAAAGCTGCTGAGACTCAACTCCCGGCTGCCATGTTGTCTGCTACAGCAGACCAGCTGAAGTAATGGAATCTTGCAGCAGGGCTTGCGTTAAGCGGTAGCCAAGGCAGGCGATGTCGCTTATGACTGCGGGGGGGCTTCTTGCTCAATTGAGTCATGGTTCATGCCTTATGCTAAATCAATAAAGTGGAGTGCAGAGGAATAGCGGATTTAATGCTCCAGAATTTTCTGAGTGTGGCTCAGATTTTCTGAGATTTCCGTGCTATAGGGGTCAACATTGGTTGACGTTCCTGATAGCTATTTACCTACGCATTCCTTTGGAGATGAATCATGGCCCTGACACAATTTGACCCTTCTGACTCTTTCCAGCAAATTTCACTCGCTGACGTTGTCCAAGCCCTAGAGGCTGCCGACGCAGTACTAATCCCGGATGGTGATAATGACGGCGTCCCGCGAAATCACCAACACGGTCTGACTTCTTCGAATCAGGATATATTGGATAGAGCAGCCCAATTTGCCCGTATGTAGATGCTGGATGGCGAAGGTAATCCAGATGGGCGTAAGATAGTGGCACTGCGCAAGTATTTTCCAGTGCATCTGCAGGAAAGTCTGTACGACTTCATGTGTTTTCATGGTACCGTGTCGTTGCCGTCCGGAATACTCAACATCAGTGACTTTGTCGACCAAGAAGATTAGGTCTAGGTGGAGGGCGTCCTAACTAAAAAATGATAGGGCATCGGTAAAACCCGGGGGGGGTCGATCCCGGCCCTTTCCATCGGCGTCAATGCATGCCGTTCACTTCACGGATAACCGCTGCCGGTAGTCATCGGTCAGGCGCTCGTGGCAGTGCTTGATGCGCAAGCAGCCGGGCCCCGGGTTTTCCTAGACCAGCACGTGGTTTTCACCCGGACAATCGCGCAAGACACGCGTGTAGAGCGAGTGCGAGCCGGTGCTGTGCGAGTAGTGCAGGCCACAGTTATCAAGCTGAATGCTGTGCGCACCCGGTGGTGACGAGATATCCGTAGCCCCCCATCAGCTTGATGAGCTTTTCCGCCTTTTCAGTATCAGATTTCAGCATCAATCAATGCCTGTTGTGGCGGTACTCAGACGCTGAGCGCCGGGCTGGATTGCCCAACAGCTTTCTGATGTGGGAATCGGTGAGCAAGAATGACACCGAGCACAAACTGCGCTCGTGCGGCCGGGGAGATGAAGCCCATATCGTTAGAGGTATTTGCTGCCTGTTCTTCCCGCAGTTTCTGAAAGTTTTCCAACGTATCGCACAGTCGCACATTGCATTACCGCGTCACTGTTGACCTTGTGTCTGTTTGGCCTGGTCGAGTCTGGAGCCATCCCGACTGATTGGGTGGGTGCCGCACATGCAAAGACTGTCTAGTTGACTCTGCCAGCGGCTCATAACGTGAGCAACTTGCTCAGATAGGCAACCAGAGGCTTGCGAACAGGGCAAGCGCTCAACCTCTCTCCAAGCCCACTCCGGTGGGCTTTTCTTATACCGACCATCGAGCAAATAGTTCTTAAAAGGAGAGGCCGCAAGCCAGTCATGCCCCGAGGGCAAACTTATACGGATATGAACCCTCCAAAGGAGCTCCCAAATGATGACCGTCTCTCGCAACTATCTCCGCGGCACGTCGGTGTGCTTTTTCCTGCTACCGCATCATGGCCGCACGCTGACGCGCGTCACCTACTACGGCACCGAACCCACCGCTGAAACCATCAATTTGCCCCGTGGCTCCGCCACAGAGCTTCGCCGCCAGTCCGACCTGTTGACTGCAGCTACCACACTTTTTGAGTCACTGATGCACGAGAGGAAGGTCTACCCCGGGTAAGACTGTCCGCACCGAGAGCTGAGCCTGCCAAGCCCCTCTCCAGACCCGCGACGGGCGTTTTCCAATGGACTTACTCCATAGGGTGGGGGTACCGATTCCCTTCAATCCTGTTGGAGAAAATTCTACTTCAGACGACAACTAATTTCTGGGTGGATTACCGCAATAAATGAATTCCCCCTCTGGTAATAATATTTACTTGTCTGTAATAGGTTGGTTATTGCGCATAAATATAGGTATTCTTGTAATGTGCGCTTAATTTTTACTGTATAAATAAAACTGCATTCTACCTATCTTCAGTGATTTCTGGGTGAGAACGATAAATTTTTAAGATATCTTCAAGAGCATCATTAAACCAAGCGACTACTTGTGGATCGAAGTGATGATCGGCTTCTTCATTGATATAATTGATCGCGGAATCAAGTGTCCACGCTTTTTTGTAAGGGCGATGTGAAGTTAAAGCATCAAAGACATCGGCAATGGCCACAATTCTGCCTGACAAGGGAATATTTTCTCCTCGCAGTCCTGCTGGGTATCCTGAGCCATCCCATTTCTCATGATGGGTCAATGCAATTTCGTGAGCCAAAGTAAGGAGTGGTGAATCATCCCCCTCCAATAATTTCCCACCGATGGTCGTGTGTGTCTTCATGACCTCCCACTCTGTTGGCTCAAATTTTCCGGCTTTAGTAATATTGCATCTGGAATACCAATTTTACCGATGTCATGCATGGGGCTGGCGTTCAACATCAAATCACAGGCATCAATATCCCAACCGGCAGATTGGGCTATGCGTGCCGCAATTTTGCTCATGCGAATAATATGCATCCCTGTCTCGTTATCCCGATATTCTGCCGCTTGCCCAAGCTTGCGTACGATCTGAAGGCGCGTCGAATGCAGTGCTTCAGTACGAACTCGTACCATTTCCTCTAGAACTATCTTCTGTTCATGTAGTAAGCGATGAGCCGGTGTGCTTCAAGTAAATTACGTACGCGCATGATTAGCTCAACCCTGTCAAATGGTTTTGTAATAAAATATCGCGCACCAAGAGATAATGATTCTAAAGTGTAACTACGATCATTTTGAGCAGTTAAAACGATTATAGGTGGGGCAATCGGATCATTTAATTCATTTAGAGCCTGCATGACTTCGAAGCCTGTCATGTGAGGCATGTTTACATCCAAAAGTATCAGGGCTTAGAGTAGGTGCGATAAGCTTCAATAACTTCCACGGGGTCTTGCACTAGTATTAAATTTTTATAGCCCCGGGAAGATAATATTTTATGAATTAGGCGTAAGTTTGAAGGTTCATCATCAACGATAAGAATCTGAGCCAATGCAATAATGTCGTTCTTCATCATAAAATTAGTTACCTTTATCTGTTTCGTGCTGCTGAATCAGACGATCAACGGCCTGTAGAAAGCTGTGGATATTAATCGGCTTGGTTTGATAATCTGAGAATCCAGCAGCTAACCCCTTTTCTATATCGCTAGGTAGTGCATTCGCGGTTACCGCCATAATTGGGGTAGACTTCAGAGTAGGCTGTGTCTTAAGTATACGTAGTACCTCATGACCGTTCATCCCCGGCATGTTAATATCTAACAATATTAGATTCGGTTGATAAGCCAATGCAAGTTCGATTCCAAGGTCTGAGCTATGGGCTGTTACTAAATGATAATTAGGTCGACGGGAAAATATCTGCGTCAATAGTCTAAGATTGACAGGGTTATCATCGATAGAAAGTACCGTGTATTGATGACTAGCTGTGTGCAAGGTCTTCGTTTGCTCCTTATCATCGATTACGTCGGAGCTAATTTCACCGTTAAAACAAATGGGGAGTTCGACCCAAAAGCATGATCCGTGGCCGAGCTTACTGGTAACGCCGATTTGTCCATTCATCATATCTACCAGTTTTTTACAGATGGCTAGGCCTATCCCTGTGCCTTCCGTTTCTGAAAATTCGGCATTAAGACGATTGAATGGTTGAAATAAATATTGGAGATTTTCTTCTGAGATTCCCTGTCCGGAATCCTCAATTTCTATACGAATAGTCCCCGGGGTCTGGCTGCGGGTTCTAATCGAGATACTTCCCTTCTCACGATTATACTTCACAGCGTTCGAAATAAGGTTGATGATTACCTGCTTGAGCCGTGTGCGGTCAGCATGAACCATGATTTCAGTAAACTTGCCATGGGAGATACTAATGCCTTTGGTATTAGCCAATGGGGAGATAAGCTGTATGCTTTCACTAATAAGCCCGGGTAAACTGATTGCTTCAATTGAAAGATTGATTTTCCCTGCCTCGATCTTTGCTAGATCTAACACCTCGTTTATTAGTTCCAAGAGATGATGACCGGCTTTCAGAATTTCCGGATATTTTCCTGCTGATCTTCATTCAATGTATCGTCATATTCAAGTATCTGAGCAAAACCAAGAATTGCATTCATTGGAGTGCGCAGCTCATGACTCATGCTTGAAAGGAAATCTGATTTAGATCTGTTTGCTTTCTCTGCACTCTCAACCGCTGCGGTAAGCGCCTCACGCTTTGCTAATTCATCAGTAAAATCACTAAAGATCACGAATATAAACTGTAGATTGCCTTGTTCATCTTGCACCAATCCATAGTGGTTTAATGCATAGAATTCTTTGCCATTCTTGCTTCGCCGCCGTGTCATCCCAACCCAAGGACGCTTTTCAATCAATACGGATTGACGAACTAGCTCACCAGATTCTTTGTCGATTGCCGCAAATTGACAGAAATCAAGTCCATCCATATCAGTGACAGAATAGCCCATCTTTTCTTCATAGGACTTATTAACTAATATGACTCTACCATTTGGGTCCGTAACGGCTATGCACTGGTCACTAGCATTGAAAATCTGCCGAAATAGCAGCAGGTTGGATTCATTTTCCTTTTGATGAGAAATATCCGTATGGATACCGATCATGCGTAATGGTTTCCCATCCTCACTTCTTTCTGTGATGGTTGCACGACACATAATCCATTTGTAGTTTCCACTCTTACAACGTAGTCGAAGTTCGGCCTTGTAAGTGGGAAATTTTCCGTCCAAGTAATCTTGAAGTACCTGTGAAATGCGTGGCATATCTTCTGGGTGGACAGAATCTACCCAAGATGAAATATTCGGTGCCAATTCATCTTCACTATAACCTTGAATAGCTGCATAAAGCTTGGAGAAAACAAGTTCACCACTAGGAATATGCCACTCCCAAACCCCATCGCCAGCACCTTCAACAGCCAACGTTAGGCGTTGCTCATTACGACGCAAATCAGCTTCCATAGACTTACGCAGTGTTACATCTCTGGCGAGTATGATGAACCGTTCTGCTTCTAATGGTTCCCTGTCCTTTCGTGCAACCGAGAGTTCGAAACAGCAACGTCCCTTGGAGACATCAAGCCAGATTTCTCGGCCATAGGAATTTCCGCAGGACTCCGCTTCGACAATAGACGCCATAACTTGAGTAACAGCCTCTACAGGTAATATCTCACTTATCTGCTTTCCAGTGAACTGATCCCGTTGGATTATTAATAAGCTTTCGTCACCTTTTGGTGGGCAACAACAACGACCCTCTCTATCCAGTTCAAAGAGCAAGTCAGGAATTGCGTGCACAGTGGCATGTAGCTGGCTAAGGGAGTGCTGTAGTTGATTTTGGGTTTTTTGAATTTGGCTAACATCGGAAAATGAGATCGCAACTGAAATCATCTCGCCGGTGTCGTTATAGATGGGCTCTACCGCGATATTAAGCCAAACGTGCTGATGGTCCGGTCGCCGCAACTGGATTGTCACGTCACGAATAATGTTTCCCGTGGCAAGAGCCCTAGATAATGGCCCATCGGATGAAGATATTAGTCTGCCATCTGGCCATCGCAATCCCAAGAAATCAATGAATTCGCTATCAATTACTGCATCAGTCAATACATCCGGATGCACACCGAGAATACGGAGTACTGCACTATTGAACTCAATGATTCTTTTATCAGTGCCAATGAGTAATATTCCATCAGCCACGGCAGAAAAAATAGAATGGTATTTTTCTTCTTGTATTTTTATCTGAGACTCTAATTCTTTCAGATGAGTAATATCAGTTCTGATTGAAATGTACTGCAGTGGTAACCCATTATTATCCAGAATCGGAGCGATGGTTGCTTGCACCCAATAAAGGGATCCATTCTTACGGCGGTTACATACCTCACCATGCCAAACATTGCCAGAGCTAATTGTGTTCCACATGGCTATGTAGAATGATTCATTATGTTCGCTTGACCTGACAACCCGATGGGTATAACCAATAAGTTCCTGTTTACTATATCCACTAATTGAACAGAAAAGATCATTGACGTGGGTGATTTTCCCGTTGGCATCCGTCACACTAATAATGGCGTGTTGGTCTATCGCTTGTTGAAACTGTTCATATTGCTTGTGGCTTTTCTGCATAATTACCTTAAATTTAATCGTAACGTATTATTTGATTGAATCGCTTCAAGCTCTGAATAAATTAGGCTGATGAGCTTCTTTTAGATATGATACGAAAAAGCTATGGAAGCGCCATATTTTGTGTGGTGGACTTACTATCTTATTGACTGACTAACATGGCGCCATGAATGATCTAATTCTTTAGTTACTCGCTCGCAGCTTCAGTACATTTAGTCTAGACAGGCCCGGTTCCACGGCGAGAGGGCGTGGAGAGTAGGGGCCGGAACGGTAAGTTTCAGTGAGAATTATTAATCAATCTTAGTTGAAGATATGTAAACAAGTTGTTCTAAACTGGTTTGTGTGGCTAACTGAAATCAGAATTCCCATTCCAATGTTGTCATCGCTAGCGCCACTTAATTTTTCCCTCATGCTCCAAGTGGGCTTACCACCGATGTGCATCTAATGATGCTATAAAAAATATAATACTGAATGCGCTAGGGTAATGTATATCTGTTTGTAATATAGGTAAACGATATGTTTTTGCTTTGTTTTTTTGGGAACATTAAGTAATCATTGCTGTTTTGCTGCGTAGCAGCATATATTTATTGATAGTTTTTCCCACTAGGTTGAGTATGCTCGATCTTGGTTTTTAAATTCTGTTTACAGTGAGTCTATTATATTAAACAAAGTATTACGTCTGTTGTGTGTCGTATATACAACAAATGATTCGAGTGGCTTACCTGTCGATCAAGGCCCGGGTGACTACTGTCTGATTATGCTTTGTTGCACAAATCAGGGCTTGCATCCGTCTGGTAGAGTGACGGCATGAGCAACCCTCACTCTCCCAAGTACCAAACCATCAACTGGCAAACCTACAACCAGTCCCTCAAGCCGCGAGGGCAACTCCTCCTCTGGCTCGACAAAGGCATGACTCTGCATCTCCCGGTGGACAGTACCAGCATCAAGATGATGGGCGAAGGCGAATGGAGGGTAAAAAAGCATGGCGCTGACTACCGCCCCAATGGCCAAAGCTGCATCTGGGTATAGATGCTCAAACGCCGGAAATTCGTACCATGGAGGTAACCGACACTCGCACCGGCGATACCGCGATGTTGCCGGAGCGGCTGTCTTCAGGTTCCTGAGACAGGGGAACTGGCGACAGAGACTACCGATGGGGCGTATGACAGGCGTCTGTGTCACGCCGCGATAGCAGTGCGCGGGGCAGTCATCATTTCCCCGCGCCAAAACAGCCAATTCTGGAAAGGGAACTCACTGGGCAATCATGCTCGCAATGAGTCTCGATGCTCGGCTTGCTGCTCGGGCTGTTTGATGGGAACAAACCGCATGCTTGGCCGCTGTACTGCTCCGCAGATTGCCTCGGCATCAGCGTGGCCGGTCTTGCTGCCCCTGACGTAAGGCTTAACGAATTAATGGGCCATCAGGCGAACATCATGTCCAAACTTGGCCAGCTTGTTGGCCCAGAAATGAGTACTCAAACAAGTCTCCATGCCGACTAGGCAAGGTGGATGGTTGGCAAAAAAAGCAGCCAATTTTGCACGAGCAAGCTGTTTCTTCATTACAATCTGACCGCGCTCATCAACGGCATAAATCTGGAAAACTTGTTTGGCTAGATCCAGGCCAATGGTCTTGATTGTCATGGTGGATTCCCTTGTAAGTGACACACCTACTATCACACCGGGCGAGCCGGTCAGGGGGAGCGTCCATACCATTAACAAAGCCCAGTGGCTTTGTTCTGACATTCCGCCGAAGTGGACGATTGGCAGTGGCGAGTTAGTCTGTTCTTTTCTACGTTGTCCGCAGCCATGACGAATCTGGTACGCAAGGGCAGATTGAATGTCCGCAAGATAACGGTAGAAATATAGTTAGCGTAGTTGCATGGAAAACATGTATCTTCACGTAAGTGTATTGGCAATGCTCTATCTAAACTCTATTACCCATGAAACGCTATCCAACCAACCTCCAGCGGCAGTACGGCACGTCGCTGCTTGAAGGATTGATCTCTATTGTTCTGACGACAGTCATAGGGATGGGACTGGTTTTTGTTTGTGGTCGGATTGCTGTGGCTCAGCGAGACATGAATGCAAACGGACTAGCTGTTCAGCAGATCCGCTACAACTTAGAGACAGGGTGTAGCAATACGGCCAGCATGACAATCGCAAGTGGAAGTTGCACTGCCACGATTACCTCCAATATTTCCGCGAGTGCTACGACCAGCTCGGGGACTGTTTCAATTACCAACATCTCCATTGCGAAACCAACCGCCAGTGCAACCTCATCAAACATTGGTGGCTTGATCACATTTATTCCATGATACAAAAACAGGATGGCTTCACGCTGATTGAGTTGATGGTCGGCATGGTTGTAGGGTTACTGGTGGTTCTGACCATGCTGACTTTGTATAGAACAGCTGCCAAAAGCTCTTCAGAAGCGGGTTACGGAGCCATCATGGATGGCCAGATTGGTGGCGGGATCATCATGGTGGATCGCTTGCTGCAAAATGCAGGCTACGGTTATGCCTCTGGTACGGCTCTTTATGGATCTGCCATACAGGTATACCAAGCCTCTTCAACTGTATCGACAGGAGTGGCTGGTAACGCGATTGTCTGGAAAAGCTCATCCAGTACTTGCCAGGGCTCTGGTGGCCAGCGGCAACAATCTAACCTTCTATGGCCCTGCATCGTCCGGTTATAGCTGCTCAACCCCCACGCTTCCCGCATCCAGCGCAGCCAGTCAAAGCATCATTACCGCCCCCTCTGTCAGACTGCCTACAGCCCCTAATGTGGGGAGTGCAACCATTACCGTTTCAACTGCCAGCTGCTCTCCTTTTGGCACTGGAGCTGCTGCCAGTGGAGCTCTTATAGCCAGTGGAGGTTATATTGCTACCTTGGTGGTACAAGGCTACGCTGCCTCTGCGAGTGTTCAGAATCAGACCTGTCTGACCAATTTCCACTAAGTTTCTATGCCAATCAATTACCGCAGAAAAACACCCAGTATTACCAAGAAGCAGAGCGGCATGGCCACCATGCTGATAGTTTTACTCGTTGGCATGGCAATGACGGCGACTGCCATGACCGTCTATTTCAGAGTGCGTGGAGCCCAAGACATGCAGATGAGCGTGCATGCGACTACGCAAGCTCAGATCAAAGCATGGGAAGGTGTGCAGGCGCTCACTCAGGCACTAAACAACACGAGCGTAGTGGGGGCCGTCTATACGCAGGTTAGCGGTGGGTCTTGCCCTAGTGTTTCGGTTAACATGACCGGAGTGTCGGCCGCCATCACTTCGTGCAACAGCAGTACTAAACAACTGACTGCGGCGGTAACAGGCACCAGTGGTCCGGCGACATCTACCGTTCAGGTCATTTACCAACTTACGCAGTCG
Source organism: Paludibacterium denitrificans (assembly GCF_009707705.1). Taxonomy (GTDB): domain Bacteria; phylum Pseudomonadota; class Gammaproteobacteria; order Burkholderiales; family Chromobacteriaceae; genus Paludibacterium_A; species Paludibacterium_A denitrificans. The sequence continues at coordinate 2,395,414 of NZ_WLYX01000001.1, forward strand.
GGTACCACTGGAAGTAGCTCTACAACGATATCCCCCGCGGTTACCATTAATGGCGATCTATCCTACACGGGTGGGGGAATGTCATTTATGAATGGCGCTGTACTTGCCAATATTGCGGTAAATGGCAATATCAGCGTTTCCAACGGTTCATCGGCAAACTTGGCGGGGTGTTCAACAGGGAATATAAACCTCTCTGGAGGGGGTATAGCATCAGGTTCAACCCTGAGTGCACTTGGCGATATTACCATCTCCAATATGACGGCACTGTCGAACGTCACGCTTGCCGCAAAGGATATTTCAATCAGTGGAACTGGCAACGCCACCTATAATGCGATTACTGCTGGTGCCTATAATGTGAATGTCTATTCTGATGGTACCTTAATTGGAACCGCTAATGTCGGTGGCACTCTATCTGGCTCTACGGTTACATCAAATTCAAGTAGTATCAATGTGACACTCACATCTGGTGGCTCCACCACTTATTCCTATCCAACAAATAATGGCCATACCATTTCCCTTACTTACAACAGTGTGTATGGCGGCGTGATAAGCATGGGCGCTACTGGCACTGTCACAACCATGTGGGGAAATACAATCAGCATAGCTAATGTTGGGGCGGGAACGTATACCACTCTCAAGTCAAACAGTGATATTAGCATGTACACAAATACTATCACCAACTTTATTGGTGGTGGTAATTTGACAGTTAATGCATCCACGTTGCCGACGATTAGTAATGGCAAACTTGTCGGCAAATATACAAATACTGCAGGTAATTCTGCGAAGATTCCAAATTTGGTTACTGGCGTGGATGCCAGTAACGCACCGGTTTGCCTGGACTACCGATCTGCAACGTTAAAACCAATTCATTTAATGTCTCAGATTATAAATCGTCAGCTAATTATGTGTTCTTTCTGGATGCTTCGAATAATCACCCTATGGTGACGATACAGAATGTGAAGACCAAAACTGGCATCGACATTTCTGGTACATATGATTTGCTAAGCAATACAATGCAAACGTCAAACGGTTATGCGCTTTTCCAGTGTGGCTGGGGTAATAATGCCTGCTTCACAACAAGTACAGCCAATAAATCTGGTTGGACGCTTACCGGGATAAATAGTTGGCCTCCGGGAATTTATTACTTTGATGGGAATTTGAGCATAAATGGTACCACGGGGAATGCCAGCTCTGGACTGATCAGTGCTTTTTTTGTAAATGGTTCTCTAACCCTTGGTTCTAGTAGCTCCAAGATTTATGCCCCGAATTTTTCGGCAGTCTCCTCTGTTTGTGGCGGTAATCTGTGGCCAACAAACGTCTGTAGTTCTACCACTGCTTTAGGCTCAGTAAGTCTTGCAAATGATGCCGTTGTTGCACAAACCTCACTGGCGGCATCGGGCTGGACATTCTATGGCAATGTAATTACAGGTACTTCAATCAGTACCTCAGGTGCAACAAATACAATTTATGGTGGACTTTACGAAGGACAGAACGTAGCTAGCCCAATATCCATAACCAGCGGTGGTGTATATGTAAATACCTCTTCCGTTACATCCTCTCAGGCTGCAACGGGTATAGGAAGCACCTCGACTGTATCAGGTAGTACCACATATAGTGCCACAGCGATCTGGGCAAAATACTTGTAAACCAGTTCAATAGTCAGAGCAATAAGGTTTATTGAAGGAACCGTGACCTTCTCCCAGCTAACCGAGCGGTCTAATTTAGAGATTCAGGGGGTAGAGTGGGAAATTGACACCTCTGAAATGGGGCGCTGATTGGAGGGGGGGCTGCTGAGAAGGTGTGTTCTCCCTGCCTGAGTATCGGTACTGACTAAATCAACTCAAAGGTCTCTGGTAAGGGACAGAAGTGTGCGATAGCGCCGCCCCATTTCATTGATGCATTCCCGGTCATACCATGGTGTGACGCTATCAAGGTAAGCAGCCCGTTCTCTGGCACCTGCAAGAACCTCTTCTGACCAGTATCGGAGAGGTCTGAAATTGATTGATTGAGAACTTTCGACCTGCATCACCAAACTGTCGCTTGTGCTGGTCCAAAAGCCCCCTGCCACAATCCTTCCTTGGCAGATGACCAGTACGTCAGTCCAACTGTAGCGTTCTTCCTCTGGAGCATCCGACTGGTCCCCATTCGCATCGTTCAGCCAGACATCGTCAACAATCTGTGTGCCCATCAAAGGAAGCCACAGGTCATGAGTTTCGGGGGCATTGAGCTGGTCCGATTTCCAACAAAAGTAGACCTCTCGGAAGAGATAGTTAATTCCGCATGCCAGCGATAGGGTCGGCTTCTGCGTACTAATGGATGCCATTTGTTTGGCGTAACTCGGCGGGAGAGCAAGTACTAGCCCCAAGTTCCTACAGCCTTTGGTTTGTGTCCCTAATATATTGGTGTCCAATTCAATAGCACATGGTCTGGCCTCGCTATTGGTGAGGCGAGATATCACCTCTTTGAGTAGTAACGGATAGAGCCTCTCTGCCTCTAAAAGCGTCATTGGTGTATCCAATGCACTGATAGGGGGGATAGGCAGTGAAGTTGTCTGGAGGCTGACTTCAGTCTGTGGGCTTAGAAGGTTTGAAACTAGACCCTGCATTTCGTATTGTAGGGTGTCATTGAGCGATGCGGCGTCCATTGATGTTGTCTGTTTGTTGATGATAAATAGTATAGGCACGTGCATCTACCAGTACCTCACACGAGAAAATGATAATAGCATTCATGATGACTATCGAGGGATACCTTCAGGGAGAACTTGAAACAGCACTGAGGAAGCTGGTAGGTGAGGAGATTTGGCGTCATCGAATACTCCAAGCGTGTTCTATAACCATGAGCTGAAGCCTTTGCAGATGCCAAATGCTTCTGACTCTTGGCCTCTTCGCTTGTGGATGTATTTGGTATGCAGTGCCGTTTGACTGGTGGTCAGCCATGAACAAACATCTTCATAGTATGTATGTTAGTGAACCCTGACATCTACCATGACACACCGAATGTGGACTGCAATTGCAGGTGTCCTGCAGTATCTGGTTCCACTGGCATTCTTCGTCGGTGCAGGCGTTTCCGCAGTTCGTCGCCGTCGCCGCGAACATGCGGCAACCTTTTAAAGAGAAGATGCTCCCGTGTGCCCCAAATGCGGTAGCGCGATGGGTTCGCCGTACTGCGAAGCAGGGGGGCAATGCTGGCCATTCGTTTTGGGGCTGCTCGCAGTACCCGGCTTGCCGCGGGATTCGTAACGAATGAGCTGTCTATTTTGTACCTTGCCACCAGAGCGCATCGTTCAAGAAAACCAGCACGCCAACTAGCTTGGCTGAGGGAACTCCATCAGGTTCTGGGAGTTCCCTAGACGTTGCGCTTAAGAACACCCACAAGCTAGTGCTGCCGATGGTGACTAGGCGACGTCCTCGCCTGCGATATCGGACTCATCACTAAGTCACTTAACCTATGGCTGCAGTGATTGAATCGGCTTGGGTGTTGAGGTATCCGTTCACAAGAGCCGCTGTGGTAGGGCGTGATACCCAGCCCATTGTCAGCAATAAATAGGCGATGATTTTATCCCGAATGAAATGTTACAGGACTGGTGGGCGCAAGAATTGCGTCCCGGTGGTTCCCTTACGTAGAGGGCTGCTGCGCCGCCTCCTCGGCCCCTGCCGGACAAATAGCCCAATACGTCCAAGGTCAATGCAGAACTCATCATGCAGGCCATCTCGAGCTATACCGGGAGCAGTCATGTGACTGCGTTTCCGTAAGTCGAATACATGAACCGATTGTTGTGGCCTCGCGACCGAAGTGCCTTTTCTCATCCCATCCCGACACCCGTCTACAACCACCGCTCAATGGCAGGGAGCCAGACACAAACCGTCCGTAGTGACTGGCTGACACTTAGCAGTGCGTCAGCGGTAATGACGAAAACAGGGAGCAAAGCATGAGTCGGCTCCCTGCTTTCGAACCCATACGCTTCGCTGAACAACTAGAGAAGTCTGGCAACTACGCTTCTGACAATAGCCTGCTGTATGAATGGACCGGCACCCATTGGAAAGCGCTTGAGGATGCTATGGGGGAGCGTATGGCGCTCAAATGGATAGCATTGGACGGCCGTGGTTCGGTCAATGCAGCTAACGCACGTGCGGCGTACCAAACGGCCTTACGCTGGCTCCCCATGATTGGCGAGCCTGCCGATACCACCGTTATCCCGGTCCGCAATGGATATTTGCACTTGGACCACGGTTTAGTGCTCAAGCCGCATGACAAGGCTCTGGGGCTACGACACGTCCTCTCCTGTGATTTTGACCCCGGTGCGCCAGCCCCCACTGAGTTCAACGCCTTCATTGAGCGCATCCTTCCTGACTCAGCGGTACGGGGCAGGGTGCAGGAGTACATCGGCTACACGCTACTGCCGGATGCTCGCTTCCAACGAGCGCAAATCTGGTTGGGGTCCGGTGCGAATGGGAAAGGCTCCCCGCCAACCTGGTCCAGGCTTTGCACGAACGAACCGCAGCCATCCAGCTGGATGCCCTGGATGGTTTTCGCATGGCCAGCATGATTGGCGCCTCATTGATTTACTGCGATGAAGCTCCCCAGCGGAATATCAACGAGCAAGCTATGAAGTCACTGATTGCGGGCGAATTAGTCCAGATTGACCGCAAGTACCGTGACCCCATCACAGTGCGAGTGAATGGCAAATGGCTGATTTTGGCGAACCACATTCCGGCTGTGACGGACCAGTCCACTGGCTTTTGGCGACGCTTCGACGTTGTACCCTTTCCAGTCGAAGTCCCCGAAAGTGAGCGTGACCCGTTATTGGCAAAGCGCATCGTCACCCGCGAGCTTGCTTACGTGCTGAACTGGGCGCTAGAGGGGTTGCTTCGCTTGCTTGCTCGAGGTCGGTTTGACGAAGTCATACCCACGTCCATGCGTAGCGCAGCGCAATCAGCCCGTTCGGAAACAAACTCGGTTCAGGCATGGGGTCACGACCTTGGGATTGAACTCACAACGACTGTCGAAACCCCCAAGGCAGACGTCTACGCCAACTATGCGGGCTGGTGTCGTGAAAACGGGATGGTGCCGGTCGCATCGCCTAAGTTCTGGAAGCGCTTGCCAGACTCTATCGGAGCGGTCACAGAAGGACGCATGACGACCAAGGCTGGCCGCATCAGAACCTGCATGGACTGTCCCGGGTGCAGTAGACAAACGCCCGCCTCACGCCGAGGCCCGCTCAAAGGCCTCGGGACTGATGCCGCCCAGGTGACTGTGGCGGCGGGTTCGATTGTAAAAAGCTTCGATGTAATCGAATACATCTGACTTGGCCAAGTCGCGGGTTTTGTAAATCCGTTTGCGGATACGCTCCTTCTTCAAGCTGCTGAAGAAGGACTCTGCCACAGCGTTATCCCAGCAGTTGCCACGGCGACTCATGCTGGGTTCAAGGTTGTGGGAGAGGCAGAAACGGCGCCAATCATCACTGCCATATTGCGAGCCCTGATCTGAATGGACCAGCACACGACCAGTAGGTTTGCGCCGCCACAGTGCCATCAGCAGAGCATCCAACGCCAATTCGCGGCTCAATGTCGGTTTCATTGACCAGCCCACCACCTTGCGTGAGAACAAGTCGATCACCACCGCCAGATAAAGCCAGCCCTGCCGGTACGGATGTAAGTAATGTCCGTCACCCGGGTCTGGTCAGGCTGTGACGTCGTGAACTCGCGATTCAGATGGTTGGGGGCCAACAAGGAAGGGCGCCCCGCAATGGGACGTGGTGCCTTATAACCGCGCTGTGCCTTGATACTGTGCTGCCGCATGATTCGGGCGACACGATGCTTGCCACATACCTCACCGATCTCGCGCAGGTCACCCAGAACGCGACGTGACCCATATACCCCGCCACTGGCTCGCCGAGAGTCGCGAATCAGCGCCAGCAATCTGGCATCTTCCTTGGCGTGATCAGACTCGGGGCGGTGTAGCCATTGATAGAAGCCTGCACGGGCAACTTGCAGCAAACGGCACATGGTCGTTAGCGGCCGGTATGTCGATGCTCGTTCATGAAGCGGTACCTTACTCGGACTCCCCGGCAAAGTACCGCGCGACTTTTTTTAGAATATCTCGCTCTTCTTCTGTGCGACGCAGTTGCGCCTTCAGGCGAAGGATTTCGCTCTTGGCCTCGATCAGCTCGGCAGCCTGTTTCTCCGAGTTATCCGGGCTGACGGCTTTCACCCATTTGTACAGGCTGTGGCTGGAAACCCCAAGCCGGGCAGAAACTTCGGCAACAGAGTAGCCGCGCTCAGTGACCTGCTTGACGGCTTCTTCTTTGAATTCAGGGGTGAAACGCTGTGTGCTCATGGACATCCTCCTATGCTCAAATCATAGGGCAGGATTGCCTACAGGGGACGGGACAGTCCAGCAATGTCCGGTTGTGACCAACTAACCTGTGACCGCGGCCAGCCAAACCACCGCTAAAGGCGGTGGTTTTTGACGTGACCGCCCGGACCGGGCTTTATGGGAAAATTTAGATACATCGTCTTTCTCTTCCAGAAGGGACACAAGAAGAGAATCAGGTAAAAAGTTTGCTCGCGCTGCCGGTCACCCCGGTCATGCTCGAAACGTTGAGCAATCGTGGGGTTTATTCGTGACCAAGAAGTTTGACTATCCGGGCTGATGTGGGGACGCTGCGCTCCCCGCGCCCCTAGCGGCTGGCCGAGAACGAGCCAAGCTCCGGCACTGACTGGCTTGCCAACACACCGGGGCGTCCATCCTGATTAGACGCTTCGTGTGCGACATTGGGTCTCTCTGCCGAGCAGCCCCCGCTTACCAGTCTTGTCCGACCATAGGGTGATGTCGGAGGGCTGCATCAATTTTGCATTGCTCCGCTAGCGTGGCGGCAATGAGATGACATGCGCCTCCCCCAACGTCGACAGATAGTTCGAACTGCTGCCAAGCAGAGCGGCATGTACCGCCTGTTTATACATGGGGCGACTTATCTCAAATGAAATATGTTCATTGGACACGTATGTTTCATTGAATATTGGCCAGCTACCCCAAGGCAGGTCTTCGTCCTCACCATCTGTGTCCGTTACCTCAACAGAACCGAGAACTTTCCTTGCCTCTATCAACAGCTTACTAAGCAGTGCCGGGCTGGTTGTATTGGGTAAGTTAGCCAATTCACAGAAGTCGGCTATCGGCACATGGTGCAACGTGACGCAACGATTCTGCAGAGCAATCGATACTGCCGTCTTCAGCACTTGTAGCGCCTTTGACGACACCCCTTTGGTATCAAACTCTAAGGAAATAATTTCAGGCATGAGTGGTGGGAGGCAAGCCATCGGAATGGGTAGGCTAGTGCCCTTGAGCCCCCATGACAAGTCCTACCTGCCACGCTGGGGACTGCGCTCCATCAGGTTCTGGCCCACCGCATATAAGCATCTTTCCTGATAACTCCAATTATCACCTCTAATTTCAGCAATCCGAGTCCATTGCGGTGACTTCTCCCTAAAGATGCCTTATGCGAGGCGTCTTGGGCCTCTCGTTTGTAGCATTCCAGGCCGTCCAGAAAACGATGGATTTCTGGACGTGCGCCACTTCATCATCGCCACGCTGCGCTATACCCCTTTGGATGTTCAACATCCGCTCCAACAATCAACGTCCGGAAAAGGGGATGGAATGGCAGTTATTGGATACGCGCGGGTCAGCACTTTTGAACAGATACTCGACCTGCAACAGGATGCTCTGCAAGACGCTGGAGCCACTTGCATCTACACAGACAAAGCAAGTGGCAAGACGGCCGACCGGCCTGAGCTGGTCCATTGCCTCTTGGTATTGAGGAAGGACGACACACTGGTAGTGTGGCGACTTGACCGACTGGGACGGAACCTGCAAGACCTTATCAACATCGTCAATGACCCGGAGGCCCGAGGCGTCAAGTTCAAGTCGTTGAAGGAATCGGTTGATACTGGTGGTCCGGCAGGCAAGCTCGTGTTTCACCTGTTCGCGGCACTGGCAGAATTCGAACGAGAGCTCGTTAGAGAGCGGACCCTCGCAGGCCTCGAGGCAGCCAGGGCCCGTGGCGGCAAGGGTGGCCGTCCGCCGCGACTGGACAGCAAACAGCAGCGCGTTGCACTGACCATGATGAAAAACCGGGAAATGTCGGTAGCAGAGATTGCGCGCCACTTCGGTGTGTCGCGTTCCACCCTCTATAGCCTGCAAGCTGCGAGCAGGCGATAGTCGACCACCAAGTGTCCCATTTGGACACTTCCAACACGTGACCTGAACAGAGCCACGGGTCGTACGTGATTCATGGATTTGCGCATCTAATGGTAAGCCCACAGCACAACTCAGGTGCTGCTACTTGCTCACCTGACCATGAATGGCGGAAATCGACCCAAAGTCGTCATCTTGGATGTACTCACTGAACTGCTGTAGTTCGGCCAAAGCGGTCGGTCACCCATCCTACCCTGAGCGTCCGGTCTGGGCCACAGACCGGTTCGCTCACTTGCACAGATGCCTAAGGTCTGTATTCCACTCACTAGCCCGCGAACTATCGCCCCTAAGATGTTGCCCTAAGTCGTGGCCAGTTAGAATCAGCACTGGTCATAGACGCAGCCAATGCTCGATTTGTCGCACCCATATCCCATGTGGGGCCTCTTTGGCTGTAGAGCATGCACGTCTATGGCACTTGGCTGACAATAGTTATCATACGGATCTTCATATGACAAGTTACTTGCTCCCCAAGGGGAGGCGTGATAATTGTTGTCAATGATATCAATCGTTATACGAGCACCGATATTCGTATAAATGCTGTTAGACCTTTTGATGCACGACTCACAACTCGCTTACCCTATGGACAACAAACCGTACGCAAAGACACTCCAGGATGAACTTGATTGGAAGCTGCTCGATCAGTTGTACGGAGTTGTCGCTCAGATCAGCAGCTTCTGTTTTGAGACTAAAAAATTCTGCGTCACAACAGAATTTGTTGTGCTGACTTTGATGGTCAAATTCACAAATGGCACCCTAGACCATTCAATCTTCGTCGCCGCATTTGTCATACCCTTGTGTTTCTGGTTCCTTGACGCTACTGGCTACTTCTACCAAGTAAAACTCCGAGGGACAATGGAGTCCATTCGCCAGCACCTCGCGGCACGAGAAGGCAGCACCCTCGTTACTGCCCAAGGTGAAAAGGTTATTTCGCCCGAACGCGTCTCGCACTCGGCACTCAAACGTGTACTTGAAGCTACATTTAACCATTCGATGTGGCTGTATGCGGTGCTAGTTAGTGCTGCCTTGATCGTATGGGCGCTCTTTATTTGGAAACTAATTAAATGAGAATCTTCGTCAGCTACTCGCGACGCGACGGAGTTGTTACTGAACAGATGCTCGAACATCTGCGACGGTATCTTGACAGTATAAGTACCCCCTTCATTCATTGCCTTCAGCCAGAGCAGGGCCGTTGGGAGCAACTAAGAGTAATGCGTGAGCTTTTTCGGGCCCATGCGGTACTTCTCGTCGACTCACCAGCCGCAAGGAAGTCCCCTTGGGTCAAGCTGGAACTTACTATTGCTCGCTTGCTTTTCTGCCCAATACTCCGGCTTGATGCCTCAGATCTATTGAACGTCAATGAGGTCTAGCTATTCCATCAAGCGGACACTCATAAGTTGGCTTCGTCCAAGCAGAGTGTATTTTTCCACCTTTTGAAGGACTCCCAGTGATAAGGCATAAGCTCGAAGAAATTTTCAAGAATAGAGGCGCTGGTCCATTTCTATTTGTGGGGTCTGGATTTTCAAGGCGTTATCTTGGCCTAGAAGACTGGAGAGGACTCCTGAGCAGATTTTGCGTAGCCGGGAATCCATTTGAGTACTACCTTGCGTCAGCAAATGGCAATTATCCGTTTGCTGCCCGTCTATTAGCAGAGGATTTCAACAAGCACTGGTGGAGTTCGGAGACTTACAAAGCCAGCGTCGAGCGCCACAAGGGAAAAATATCGAACGTAACTTCGGCGCTGAGAATCGAAATTTGCAATTACCTCTCGACCCTTGACCAAGGAAAAGCGAAGAACTCCGACTATGGACAAGAAGTTGGACTATTGGCCGGACTGAACGTAGATGGCATCATCACAACCAACTGGGATACGTTTATCGAGCAACTTTTTCCTGACTATCGGAAGTACATAGGTCAAAACGAGTTGCTTTTCTCTAATCCGCAAGAGATTGGTGAGATATACAAGATTCATGGGTGTTCGACATTGCCCGCATCACTAGTTTTGACCAATGAAGATTATGATCAATTTAACGAGCGAAATGCGTATCTTGCTGCAAAGCTAATTACCATTTTTGTCGAGCACCCGGTCGTATTTCTTGGTTATTCATTGTCGGACCAAAACATATCTAGCTTGCTCAGAGCCATTTCACTTTGTATTGGGAAAGAAAATATCGAACAACTTCGGCAGAATTTAATATTTGTTCAACGGCAAGCTGATGGCGAAGAAGCCAATATATCGGATACATACATCACAATTGATGGCGTTCAAATACCGCTTGTTTTGGTAAAGTCAAATAATTGGATCCCAATCTTTGAAGCCCTTCAGGCCACAAAGAGAAAAATTCCAGCTCGAGTCCTGCGCTACTGCAAAGAGCAAATGTATGAACTAGTTCAGTCTTCTGAGCCAGAAAAGAAGCTTTGTGTAGTTGACATTGATGCGATTGACAGGAAAGAAGATGTCGAGTTCTTGGTCGGAGTAGGAGTCGCATCACATCAAGAGAACGCAATTTCTGGAGTTGGATATGCAGCAGTCGAGACGAAAGATTTAATTGTCGATGTCTTGCATGAGAAAGGGGGCTACGACGCAAGGCAGATTATTGACAGCGTTATTCCTCGAGTTGGCAGATACACGCAGAATGTACCTGTCTTTAAGTATCTACGGCAAGTTGGGATTGATTGTGCCGAAGCTTACGAAAAGAGTGGGTTGGCTCTGGATAAATGGGTCAAACGAGACCTCAAAGACTTTCGCGTCAAGATGTACTCTGCACCGTTCTTCAGAAAGTACCGCCATCAAACAATGTACGATGTTATCGATGGATGTACGCCGGAGAATGCCTCGGCTTACATCCCTTTCTTTTCACGCGAAAAGATCGACCTTGACCTTCTTCGTCAGTTCTTGACCGAAAATGAAGAAAAGCTCGATTACGCAACATCTAGCTATGCGAGTAACTTCAGAAAGCTAGCTACTCTATATGACAAACTTAAGTGGGGCTGGTAAGCCCCAGTTATTGGTTACTCGCATTAAGTTAACACATCTAAAGCTGTGATGTGTACAATTACTAATTTTGAATCTGATGATTCGTATATTTGAACAGCGATTGCTCGTTTTGGTGAAAAAATAAGCTCAGCGCTTTTGGTTTAGTTACTGCTTTGGCCGTCGGTCTATCAGTAGGCCCGGAAGTTTGGCGGTAATACATTCACACTACATAATGACCACACCACATTTCGACTACATCACCGGTTTAATCGCAGCGGCCAAGGCAGAAGCCGACAAACTATCCCACCATGCAGACCATAACGGCTTGGCAGGGGAGATACGTGAATTAGCAGCCCAGAAATGCGTAGAGCCGTTCCTAACCCAAAGCTTTCGATGTGGTACTGGGAAGGTCATAGACTCACTCGGAAACAAGTCGGATCAGACGGATATTGTTGTTTTTCATAAAAAGACTGTAGCGCCAGTTTTGCTCAGCAGCCAACTTGGCCTTTTTCCTGTTGAGTGCGTGAGATACGCGTTTGAGGTGAAATCGACGCTTTCAGCGACCGAGATCAAAGATGCGAATGCTAAATTCCGCGCACTTGCCAAGTTGAAGTCTTATCCGAAAACTGACGCGAATGAGTCAGTGATCGGCGGGCCCATGCCCGTCTCTGTACTCTTTGCATTTTCTTCTGATATTGTTGGTGATGAGCTGGAGCGGTATCTCAGGTATACCGAAGACAACTCCCCACCATGTACCGTTCTTTGCGTTTTGGGCAAAGGCTATTGGTGGTATGCGAGCGGGAAATGGCACGGGATGCGGTGCGTTCCAAAAATGCCACCATTCGCAGAATATGCCTTCGTCACTGGCTTAATGAACACTCTTAGCTCAGAGGAGTGTTCGATCAGGCCATTTAATCCGGGACCGTACATTGATGCGATCGGATCAGTTATGGATGCTCTGGGCCTTAAGCCCGGCAACACGCCTCCAGATTTTTTTATCGAGCTAGAGCAGTAGGAAATTATCCGTTTCATCCACTCGCATGCTCCGTAGCCGACCACCCAGTGTCCATTCTCAGCGATTTCGACTGGAGGTTAAGGCTCTGGAGTAAGAATTAGCCGGGGCTAATAGCAGATACCCAGTACAAACGGTAAAGCAATGACCACTATGTGGCCCCGAGCCACCACACTGGGTTGATGAAGTGATAGGCTGCTTCGGCCGAATTTCGGCTATTAGCAATAGCGCATTCTCCTTAACACATCATGAAGTTATTATGTCGAGGGACAGAAGGAATCGAACCAGCGTCAATTTATTTGAAATCAATGGGTTGGCGCTAAATGCTGGCAGAATGTTGGCAAAAGCCCGGATTATGTCCGGGCTTTTTTACTTGGGGACGTTGTGTGATACGTAATAGGGCGGGGAGGTTGGCCGCACAGGCAGGATGCCACCCCCTGCGCGGGGCTCCATATTTCAGGCAGCCTATACGTAATGCGCTATTTCACGTATTCCAGTGCGACCGAATGGATTATCCCCGCGGTAACTCGGAACTCAACGCGGCAACCGACGGTGTGGTTCGACAATAATGCCCGAAGAATTATTTGCAGAACCATTTTGCGGATACGTGCGCACACGTGATGTCGAAAGATGAATAAGACTGCTAACCCTGCGGTCCACCGGACGCTGCGCGATAAAGCCGCGCAGGTCCGGTGAATTCGAACGTTAGGCACGAAGATGGCATTCGACGACTTTTATTCGTTCTTCACGCAGAGACTATCTCGTGCGGATGCGTTGCTAATTGATCGTGTTGTAATTGATGGGCAAGAAGCATCCGCTAGAATTCTCAAGGCCTATACCAACCGACTTGAAGGCCCCGTCAAATACAGAACGGGAGAAATCTCCTTCATTGGTACCCCGGGTAGTTGGGGAAATCCAACCTTGTGAGCCAACGACAAAGCTGCGGTGTTTGTTGTATATCAAGGATTCCGAGCGCTACTACCAATACCCTTGGCATGATCATTTCACGATAATTGAGCAAGGAAGCCGTGAATTTTCATTGGTCACCTGGAACATCAACGGCTCAAATTGGTGGCCGGAGGAATTCCACGATCAATGCGTCACCCTAGACTCAACCAAACCTTGGAAGGCTGCGATACCGCTCTCTGTCTTGGAAGAGCATTTACTCAAAGTAGCTAATTCACGTTAGGTTTATTAGGAGCCACCATCATGGACGCAGCACGCTGTACGCTAGATGATGTGATTTACCAAGCGGCAAGGTTCGCGGCTCTGCCACCAAATGAGCTGGCGAGGAAGCGGAGATTTTTGGTGTGTCCGGAATGTCGCGGTCCCGCCTTCTTTCGAAAGGCTTCGCGCAGTGGTCAGGCAGCATGTTTTGGTGCCCGCCCTCATGAGGAGGGCTGCACGCTAGCTGCATCCGAGTACGAACAGAACAACATTGGCCCCGGTGACGATCAAGACGTCCTCGAAAATCCAGGCCAGCGCATCATTCTCGATTTCAACTTCGGCGCGCCTGACGAGAGACACAACGTCCCCGATGCTCCAGTGAACTCAGGGGGGCGCGGTGGCCGCTTCGTTGGCGGCGGCGTTCGCCCGGACGCCGCAATGCATCGCTATACTGAGTACGATCCTTCGCAGCCTTATGCTGTCGGGACAATTTCGGACATCTCGGCAAATAATCGAAATTGCTGGTGTTGGCGAGTTCACCGTTGCAGATTTCTTCGTCCCGTTCGGCGCGGTGGCCGCAGCGTATGACCACCAGTATCGCGGCTATTGGGGAATGGTTGTGTCTGCTCGCTTCGGTCAAACGGGGGCACTTTGGCTTAACTCCGGCGGCCGTGACGATATGAGCATTTGTGTACCAGAGCAGTTTGTTAATGAGCTTTACGAGCGCTTCCGCATAACAGACGAAGAAGAGTTGGCTGGCACTTATGCTCTAGTACTCGGAACGCTCCGCACCTCTCAAGGTGGAAAGAAGTATGTTCAAGTTGAAGACTTGGGCTTATTCACTCTTCGATGAATACGAAACCTAACCCTGCGTTCGAGGCGACCAGCGCGAAAAGCCGCGCAGGTGCCTCAACTCCACGTTAATGTCCGCAATGGGTCGATTGTGTTGAAAAACTCCGGCTCCTCTGATGCGGCGGTAAACTATGCCTAGTGCATTGAGACGCCGAGGTGTCGATATGATGGGGCAGCAGACAGGTGGTCAGGAGCGATTGTTCTATTCCTTCAACATTGAAGGCCACATCCCCCCAAAGCACCTCTTGCGCGGCATCGATCGCTGTCTCGACCTAAGCCAACTACGCCACCACCTGGTTGACCACTACAGTCACACCGGACGGCCGTCCATCGATCCGGAATTGATGATTCGCATGCTTATCATCGGCTATTGCTATGGCATTCGCTCTGAACGCCGGTTGTGCGAGGAAGTCCATCTCAATCTCGCCTACCGTTGGTTTTGCCGCTTAGGCCTGGAAGATGCGGTGCCCAACCATTCGACTTTCTCCAAGAATCGGCACGGGCGTTTTCGGGAAAGCGAGACGTTCCGTTGGCTGTTTGACCAGGTTGTTCTTCGTTGCATGGCTGCAGGGCTGATCAAAGGAGAAGGCTTTGCGGTCGATGCCAGCCTGATTGCTGCCGACGCAAGCCATGACCTGAGTATTGCTCCGGGTGAGCAAGTGAATTGGCGGGATCCTGCGCACAACAAACGAGCGGTCCGGGAGTATTTAGCCGCCCTCGATGCTGACGCCGAGGCGCAACCTGTCACGCGGAAGACCTCCTTGAGCGATCCCCAGTCCCGTTGGACTGCCGCTACTGGTGGGATCGCCTTCTTTGCCTACTCGACCAATTACCTAATCGACACCGCGCATGGTGTCATCCTAGATGTCGAAGCCACGCTTACCATCGTACGGCAGAGGTCGACTCTACCAAGACCATGGTCGATCGTGTTGAGGAGCGCTTCGAACTGCGTCCCAAACGGCTGATTGGCGATACGGCTTATGGCACCGCCCCCATGCTGGGCTGGATGGTCGAGGAGAAAGGAATTGAGCCGCACATGCCAGTCTGGGATAAGAGCGCGCGAAAGGATGACACTTTCTCAAACAGCGACTTCACATGGGTCGCTGAAGCAAACGAATATCGTTGTCCGGCAGGCAAACCACTGCGGAGCAACTGGCGCCCATTCAAAAATCCGCGCAGCCACGTCACACAGGCCGACACCATCATTTACCGAGCCAGCCAGTCGGACTGTAAGGATTGCGCGATGAAGCCGCAGTGCTGTCCGAATATGACTTTCCGGAAGATTGCCCGCAGCATCCATGAGAACGCTCGCGATGTTGCCCGACGCCTCCGTGAAACTGAGGGGTATCAGCAATCTCGGTGCGAACGTAAGAAAGTGGAAATGCTGTTCGCACACCTCAAGCGGATCCTGAAGCTCGACAGACTTCGCCTTCGGGGGCTGTCGGGTGCGCAAGACGAATTTACCACGGCCGCCATTGCCCAGAATTTGCGTCGATTGGCCAAGCTGGCCAGCCCGATTCACCCCCTTGGTGGGCAAGTTGCGCCTGCTGGAAACGAAATGAGATGAAATAGCTTAGAAAAGCGGTCTTTTTAGACCGTTTTTACGATTAGATCCATGAAAAATGGCCTCTACATCCACAGGAATCGGCTGTGCTACCAGGTTTTTCAACAGAATCGGTCGGAAGCAGACGTAGCCTCGATGCTTGCGACCGTCAGCTTAGGCCGAGTTGTACTCGTAGCCAGTCCGGCAAGTATCTGATCGGAGCCGTCGTTCAAATGGCAGGTCTGTAGAAATGGCGACCGGCAGCAGTTGGCCGAGAGCTGACTACTAGTCAGAGGCAGGAAACGACCCTGATCCGACATCCGCGACTAATATCCGAACGAGCGCTACTCGTTCGAGATTAACCTGTCAGATTTGGCGGGGTGACGGATTCTATGTGTCCCGGAACTGGGGACGCAAACACTGTGTGCCCCAATCCCGGACCAGTACGCCGACTAGGAAGCGACGGCTCGACTATTCGATGTTACCAACTAACGTCTGTATGTTCGGAACCTGCTTATCAAGTTGACTTTGGTTCACAACAATAGATTTCCCTGCCACGTTGGCACGCCCCGCCGGAAGAACAGAAATTGGAATGCCTTGAGCACCAGATACGACCGAGGCAGTATTGGCATCATTCACCTCGTACTGAAACATTGCTTTGAAGGTCCTTCTGTTCGTCGGAGCCCGGGCACCGTTCGGATGTATGCAGAATGCATTAGGTCTATTCTGCCAAACCCCCCAGATCTCATCGCCAATTTCGTCAACAACAGTCTTGAATGCAGATGCTGACGAATTATTCATCTGAGTTAACCTATTTCCAATATACATATATATCTCTGGAACGCGCATCCGAAACTGGTTGTTGTTAATCACAAACTCAGAGAGTGGATCTGTCGGCAAGCGGCGTACACCGTAAACAAGCGACAGGACTGCCTTTACTGCACGCTTTGATGAGCCGTCTGCTGAGAAGGGGATGAGTAATCGCTCTGCCGCGCTTAAAGCCAATTCTGTGTAAATCGAGAAACTCGGATTGCAGTCGATAAACACACACGAATCTTCATGATTCCAGTGCGTCAAGATGTCCTGAATCAAGTCTGCGACCCACAAATGCACAATACGCCACGCATCTTGCGGACCGAGGTCTCGTCGCATTCGCGACGCGTGACGCTTGAGTTTCGAGTTGTTCGTCCCCGACAACCAGAAATAGGTTGCTTGGCACTGAGTGATTGTGGTTGCTTACTTGGGTAAGGTATGTAGAGCCGGTCCCCGGAGACTGATATGGGCTTGCAATTCGATCTTCTAGGTAACCAGAAATCGTGACTCTACGTGGCTGAGAATGAATGGTGTTCAATTGATTTTCGCCATTCACCATGCCTCCAAGCAGCATAGACGATGAGTTCGCTTGGGGACACATGTCCACAACGAGAACCTTCTTACTTGGGTTTTGCCGCGCGTATTCGCAGGCAACTTGAAAAGTTAGGTAACTTTTACCCACGCCGCCTTTATTGTTCCAGATTGCGTAAATAGCCATGTTTAAAGAGCCCTCCATTCGTTTGTCCAGATACTACATGAACCTGGATGCTTACTGTTAAGCAGTTGACGCTCAGGATGTATCGGAGCCTAACTACGGCATGGGTTGGAGATAATCTTGGCGTTCCGCTAGCATCCTTCTGATGTTATCTAGGCTAACTCTCCTGTTCCTTCCTTGCCTTAGTTGTATCCCAACGAATAGTCGGCTTAAGCCAACTCGAAAAGGCAAATGGCAGCAACTGGCCTAAGCAGGCGACTCATTTGCGATACCCCAGTTTCAAATCGGGCAGCTCGAAAGCTGACATTCTGCTCAGGACTAGGTTGAGATTACGCTGACCTCTAAAATCCGCCTTTTGAGTATGCGACAGTTCTAAGACGCCGATGGCTTAATGGCATTACACGGTGCCAACGCTTCACGCAGCGTCGTCATTGCATCGCTGTGGGCGGCTTCTACCCACTCGGGCTTGAATTCCATTGCCAAGGCCATCCTCTTGATGTCCTCAGGAATGGCGTCGGAATTTATAACGGCCTCATAGTATTCAGTAACGGCAGCTTTTGCCGCCACGGAGGCTTCAAAGATTCCTGCTCCGTTCAAACAATCAAGCATCACAGAGCCAACGACCGATTCACACTTTTCGATGACATGCAGTAAGTATTTGTCAAAGGCAACGAATGTAATTTTTCCATTCCGATTTTTAACTTCCGGTTCCGCAAGAATCATTGGGAAGTTGCCATCAAAATGGGCAGCAGACGTGACGTCCAACCCGCGATGAACAACCGCATTGCGCAGCTCACGAATATAGGAGTAGTTCGCTTCTCCGTCTTGGAACCCATCAAAAACAAAGCGCGAATACAACTGCTCTTCAAAGTTATTTGGCTGCAGCGTAGTCGTTTCGCGGAACAGTTCGGTCGCTGCAAGAAGATTTAAAAAGTAGCCAGAGTAATGGACCCTCATGTCAGTCTGGTCAGTGACGGAGAGCGGTGTGCGGAAAGAGAGTGCGGAACGCAGCGCAGTCTTTCTTGCGGACATGTACCACGATAACGAATACAACATGTCTCGGTTGGCGATGCTCAAGGTTGCCATTGGCTCTCTCTGTAGACGCTAAATATCAAATAGGCCAAAGATTGTAGCTACGAACTAGACTGCCCGACTGCAGTCCATCGGTCTTACCACTTCGAAACCTCTTCGGACCTCATACAGGACCAGCTACGACGAGGATGTAAATGGCGCGGTAGATTCAACTGCTTCACTGTAAGAGCTAAGGCCCGGCTAGTCCGGGCCTTAGTCGTCCTCGAACGGGGTTCGTACCCCCACGCCGTTTATGGCCTCCCCGTCGCCCACGTCTTCGTCGTAGTCGTATCCTCGGGGGCCATCCTTCGTGGGTACCGGCTGCGCTGATGATTGTGTCGTAAACCCCGGAGTAGTTCATTATGTCGCCGGTGTTGTCGTGCTCGAAGCTCTCCGACCCCCGGTAGCCGTAGCCCGAGTGGTTGGACCGCACGCTAACCACGTCAGGGACAGGGCTCGGCGAAGATCGGGCCGGGTGGGGGCACGGAGTTAGCCACTTCCTGCTCTAGCTCCCTAGCCATGGCTATATACCCCGAGACAGATTCACCGAAGTACAGGTCCGAGTACACCATCAGCCGCTTGGCTTCGTCTTGCGGGACAGCCGGCCACCATGGCTTTAACTGACAGTTTTGGTATGGCGCGCTCCTAAGCCATCCAAACGAGCGCCACGACGCCCAGTAGGAGGATAAAGACGCTTTTTACAAACTCTGCGAGGCCGCTGGTCTCTACCCCGTTCAACTTAAACGCAAGTGTTTGCGATAGCGGCTATGCACACCCACTTGAACACCGGTATGCGCCGCGCTTGAAGGTTCCAACTCCGTTACGAGCGGCCAGTAGCGCAGTGTCTCGCGCAGCCCTAGCGGCATCGCCTCTGTGAAGCTCTCGCCGTAGCTTTTCCACCCGCAGCGCTTGCTCCTCTACGTCCAGTCGTCGCTTCATGCCCTCGTAGTCGGACTCCAAGTCGTCGCTCATGCCAATGTCCTTATACTGGCAGCATAGCACCGGCACGACGTGCTAACACGCCCCTTTGCGCTCATATCCACCGCATTACCTCGCTACCAGCATAATCATTACCACCACCCCGCCAAGCACGGGTAGCACCCAGGTGAGCGCTTCCATCGACGCGTGCGGGGTTGTCTTAATCCGCTTGCCGTCAGCCCCGAACGTGTGTATAGGCCCGTCTACCGGAGGGGCGTTCCTCCCGGCTACCCGGTCCAACACACCAGCTAATACTGCGCATGTCAGGCAAATCGGCTGAATCACCCCCAGCACCAAGCCAATCGCGTGGTTTGTGTCAGGGTCCATCATGCCGCGTACAAACAGGTATCCGAGGCCAAGCGCTACGCCGTACCAAGCGAAGCCTTTTAGGTAGGCGACTTTCCTGCTACTGCCTTTTTGCAGGAAGTCGGCTGCCCACACCACGGGGGCGGTAAGCACTATCCACAGCATTGTCCCCCCACCGAAGCCGTTTACTGCCCCCATTGCTACGCCTAGTAGAGCCGCTTTCAACGGCCCCCTGCTCTGGTACCACCCTACCGCTTGCACGGTGGCTGGCACGCTAAGCGCGGCGCACCACCAGAACCAGTATTTCAGGTTATATAGCCTCATGGCTAACTCCTCCCGTATGTCATAATAGCAACGCGCTATACGGGGGGCACGCGAGGGTGTCCGGAATTTAATGTGATGGTCAGCCTGACCTAAATATCCCTCTGGTGCAGCGTAGACTGTTCCCTCGGGGTTAGCGCCTCCAGCTCCTTTGAGCGTACTCTGGGCCTTTGTGTGGCACCCGTCATCGAATACTCCAAGCGTGAGTTCTATAACCATGAGCTGAAGCCTTTGCGGATGCCAAAAGCTTCTGAGCGCCTAGCACCTCCACTTGTGGATGTATTTGGTATGCAGTGCCGCTTGACTGGTGGTCAACCATGAACAAACAACATCTTCATTGTTGGTATGTTAGTGAACTCTGACCGAGGCCCGAGTTTATCCGCGCGAGATTGTGCGGCGCGCGCTATTGCACAATGCCGCCGGGGTGATCGTCGCGCATAACCATCCGTCCGGTGTGAGCGAACCCTCGGCGGCAGATCGTGCGCTGACAGAAACCCTCAAAGCCGCGCTGACGTTGGTGGATGTCCGCTTGCTCGATCATTTTGTCGTGACCGGTCGGCAGGCTGAATCGTTTGCGGAACGTGGCTGGCTATAGCGGGCGCCAGCCAGCCCTGTACGGCGCTGTTGGCGGCATTGTAAAAATCCCGCCATGCCAATGTGGTAGTTTTGTGGAAATTTACTTACAAATGGACGGGCCAGTTGCTAGTGATTTGACCTGTCTCAAATACGGCGGAGCTAAACTAACTGCTAGAGTGTCGGCTCTTATTCTGCAAGCATAAGCTGAAATTGAGGGTTGACATGGAAAAGTTCAAAATCGGCATGATCGGTGCGGGTGAAACCGGTACGCCACTACTACGGCAGCTGTTGAATGCGCCGTTTGTGGAGATGGTCGGGGTCGCAGATCTTAACCTGACGTTGCCCTGGCATCGCGGTTGCGCGCGAGCACGGCGTGCCGGTGACTGACAACTTCATCGAAATTGCCGAGCAGGGCGAGAATGTTGACATCATCATCGACGTTACCGGTTCGCGTAAGGTCCGCGAAGACCTGCGTCGTTTCATGCAGTTTTCCGGCAACACCCATACCGTCATCGTGCACGAACGCATTGCACTGCTGATGCTGTCGCTGGGGGCTGGCAAGATGGTGCAGACGCGTCACGACGAGTTGTCGTACTGATAGCGTCAGGACTGATCGTCCGGCAGGCAAAACGGGAGCTTTGGCTCCCGTTTTGTTTTGTGGCGTGGCGCGCGCCTTAGCCAAAGCCGCGCTGGCGCACGACCTGATACAACATGGCGGCAGTGATGGCGTCGTTGAGCGCGTCATGGCGCGCCAGTGGCGTGACAGCCGGTCTTCGCACAGGCAATTGAGCCGCAAGTCGATGTAGGCGCCCGGATTCTGCTTCAACTTGTAGTCGTAATAGCGGCCGGATAACTCGATCTGGCGGTTGGGCAGGGTGGTGCCGATCAGCGGCCGGATATATTTGTTGAGAATGGCCACGTCGTATTCCAGATAGTAGCCGAGTAACGGCCGTCCGCCGATAAACGCCAGCAAGCGGCGGACCGCCTCGTTGGCGTCTTCCCCTGCCGACACATCGCGCGGGCGCAAGCCGTGGATGGCCACATTGCGGTTGTCCGGCTTGTGGGTAGGGCGCACCAGCAGATAAAACGCTTCGCTGCACAGGATGCGGTTGCCACGCAGCTTGACCGCACCGATTGACAGCAGTTCGGCCTCGTCAATTTTCAGACTGGTGGTTTCGCAGTCGATACTGACGATTTCATCCTCGCGCTGGTCGAATAAATCGACATAGCGTTCGTCCTTCAGGCAGCGGCGTTGCCAGCGACGCTTCAGCCCGGCCAGCATCAGAAGCTCCCCAGACGGAAGTGATGGCGCAATTGGGTGCGGAATTTTTTCACCACGCCCAGCGAATCTTTCAGCAGATCACGCTCCAGCGCCGTCAGGGCATCCGGTTGAATCTGGTTACCGGGTAGCTGGTAAGCCTCCGGGCTGTGCAAGCCCTGCGTGAGCTTGAGGTTGAGCAAAAAGGACAGGGCCTCGGCCAGCTCTCGGGCAAACTCGCGCTCCAGATAGCCGTTTTCGGCCAACTTATCCAGCCGTTCAAACGAATTGCGTTCCAGCAGACCATGCTCCAGCGCCAGCGAGCGGATGCCGTGCACCAGCGGGAAGATGCCGCCTTTTTTCAGGTCGAGAAGGGCTTTGCCATTGCTTTCCTGCGTCAGTAGATGCGAGAACAGGCCAAGTGGAGTGTCGAACTGTTCCACCGCGCGGGCAAAGCGCGAGAAGAAGCTGGCGTCATCCTTCAGTTGTGTCAGCAGATACTCGCGGCAACGGCGCAGCAGGGTGGCATCACCCGCCACCGCTTCGGCATCGACGAAAATGGCCAGGTTCATCAGCGCATCGCCGGTGGGCGCATAAATCCACTGGTAGAGCCGGTCCTTGAGCGCGCTTTCGGTCAGCCGCCATTGCGCATTGTTGACCATGATCTGGCCGGGGCAGGGCGGATAACCAAAGCGATGCAAGGCTTGCGAAAACGCGTCGCACAATTCGGCCAACCCGCTGTCGTCAAAGCCGTCACGCACGATCAGCGCATTGTCCTGATCGGTTTTCAGTATCTGTTCTCCGCGTCCTTCCGAACCCATCACGATCAGGCAGCTGTTGTCCTGTACCGCTTGCGGCGCGATCAGTTGCCGGTGCGCTCGAACAGCCGGGCATTCAGTGCCTGCACCAGCCGCCCCAGCTGCGGGGCTTTGACACCGTGGTTGGACAGGATGTGTACCAGCCGCGTGATCTGCTGGGCGATGTCGGCCAGATCGTCCAGCGAGTCGGCCCGCTCCAGCCGCTGGGCAATCAGGTGCGAGTGGTTGGAGAAGTAAGACAGGATGTCGATCTGCGACAGGATGCTGACGGCCTCGCCGTTTTCCATCACCACCAGCCGGATGTTTTCCCGCGTCATGGTGAGCAGGGCGTTGAACAGGTAGTCGTCGATATCCACCGTGAACAGCCCGAAGCGGCAGCGTTGCGCCAGCGGGGTGCTGGTGGGCACGTCGTCGAGCACGATGTCGCGGAAATCGCTGGTGGTGAACATGCCCAGTTGCCCGCTGTGTTGTACCAGCAGCGATTTCACCTTTTTCTGTTTCATGATGCCTTGGCGGCGTCGCGCACGCTGGTGTCGCCGCTGACGAAGACCGGCTGGCGGCTGCTGACCGCACGCACGGTGGCGGTGAGCAGGGTTTGCAGTTCGCGGTTGCTTAAGCACGTTGGGCCAGCGAGCCGAGTTTTTCCGAGACACTGGCGTAGAAATAGGCACCAAAGCGCGGGTTCTGGTTGGTGAGGGCGAGCAGCACGTCGCGCGGCAAGCTGAACAGCAGCGCTTCTTCATGCACGACAAAGCGGTTGGGGCTGTTGTCAGGCGACCAGCGCGCGGGCGTCGAAGGTATCGTCCGGCGCGATAGAGCGCGATGACTTCATCTCCCGCCATTTCGCGCACCAGCCCCTTGATGACGACATAGAGCGCCTCGACCGGGTCGCCCGGTGACAGGATGATGTCGTCGTCGGCAAAGAAGATGATATCGGCCCGTTCCTCCAGTTCGCGTTGTTCTGCGCTGGTCAGGCTGTCAAACGGGGGCTGGTTGAAGTCGAATCGGCTCATCATGGTCTCCGGTGGCTGTCTTGGGCGCCTTTTCGGCCAACCTTGGCAGTTGGCCTTCAGGCAGCATAACGTCATCCGGTAGACGCTGGAAATACCTGCGTCAGGCGCAGGCCGAGGCGATGGGTCAGAGGCGGGAGAGCAGCGGGGCGCCGTCGCGGAACAGGATGAGCTGGCCGGGCTCCAGTTGCGTCCAGTGTTCGTTGTCGGTCAGCGGCTGGGTGGCGATGACGGCCACGCGGTCCTGCGGAGTGGTAACGGTGGAAAAATCCACCGTAACGTCGTCGTCCACCAGATGCGCTTCGTGGAAGGGCGCTTGCCGCACGATGTAATGCAGGTGCGTGGAGCAGTGCGAGAACAGCACCTCGCCATTACTCAACATGAAGTTGAACACGCCGTAGCCGCGGATTTCTTCGGCCAACCTCGCCACTTCGGCAAACAGCTCGTCCAGTTGCGGCGGCTGGCACCATTTGGCGCGCAGCTTTTCCATCAGGTAGCAGAACGCCCGTTCCGAATCGGTGCTGCCGACCGGGTTGTAGTAGCAGCCGGGGCCGGGTTCGAAGTTTTTCAGGTCGCCATTGTGAGCAAAAATCCAGTAACGGCCCCACATCTCGCGGCGGAACGGGTGGGTATTGGCCAGCAGGATCTCGCCCTGTGTCGCCTTGCGGATGTGGGCAATCACATGCTCAGACTTGATCGGGTAATTGCGGACCAGATGGGCCACCGGCGATTCGGCCGATGGTTTGGTGTCCAGAAACAGTTTAAGCAACCTTTGCCTTCGAAAAAGGCAATGCCCCAGCCGTCGGCATGGTGGTCGGTCAGCCCGCCACGACGGTGGAAACCTTCAAAGGAAAACAGAATGTCCGTGGGGGTGTTGCAGTTCATGCCCAAGAGCTGGCACATGGTGTTCTATCCGTTCAGAGGCTTGAGGCCGGGTTGATCGATCGGGGTACTGGCACGCCCTGGCAAAACCGTGCTTAACGGGATTGTTTCATGTTCGCTGCCATCGCGCCAGCATCCGGCTGGTTGCGGCGGTGATTGCGGCCGATCGGCGTCTGGCCAGCGTTGATGTAGTGGGCAGTTTTAAATCACATATATGAAATTATAATAAAAAACGCATTTTTTATTGCTTAATGTTTGCTGTGTGGGTTGGTAGATTGCAAACCATCTTCCATCCCTTGCAGGAATCCAGCATGTCCCGACTGCCGCTGACCCGTCTGTTTGTTTCCCTGTCCTTGTTGGCTGGTACGGCGTTTGCCGCCGATCCGGTCACCGTTGCCTATCAAACCGGTATTGATCCGACCAAAGTGGCGCAGGCCGATGGCGCTTATGAAAAAGCCACGGGCAGCAAAATCAACTGGCGCAAGTTTGAAAGTGGTTCCGAAGTGATTGCCGCCATTGCCTCCGGTGATGTCGCCATTGGCAATCTGGGCTCCAGCCCGCTCGCTGCCGCGGCCAGCCGTGGTTTGCCGATACAGACGTTTCTGATTGCCGACGAAATTGGCGACGCCGAAGCGCTGGTGGTGCGTAACGGCAGCCACATTGCCAAGCCGCAAGACCTGATCGGCAAGAAAGTGGCGGTGCCGTTTGTCTCCACCACACATTACAGCCTGCTGGCGGCGCTGAAACACTGGAAGGTGGACGCCAGCAAGGTGAAGATTCTTAACCTGCGCCCCAGCGAGATTGCCGCTGCCCGGCAGCGCGGCGATATCGATGCCGCCTATGTCTGGGACCCGGTGCTGGGCAAGGCCAAGGCCAGCGGCAAAGTGCTGGTGAGCTCCGCGCAGGTGGCCAAGTGGGGCGCGCCCACTTACGACGTGTGGATCGTGCGCAATGATTTTGCCGCGAAGAATCCGGACTTCCTGCGCAAGTTCAGCAAGGTTTCGCTGGATGCCATCGCTCGTTACCGTGCCAATCCTCAGGGCTTCATCGCCGATTCGGCCAACCTTGCCAAGATTTCCCGTCTGACCGGCGCCAAGGCCGAGGATGTGCAAGCCGGGCTGAAGGGCAATAACTTCCTGCTGCAGAAAGAGCAGATCGCACAACTGCAACAGCCGTTTGTGCAGGCCGTGGGCAAGACCGCCGAATTCCTCAAAGCGCAAGGCAAGGTGGAAGCATTGCAGCCGGATTACCGTCCGTATGTGACCAACCGTTTTGTCAAAACGGCCAACTGAGCGGAGCGGCACATGAGTGAGCTAGTGGCGCAGGATGTCACCGTGCATTACCCCGGCCAGCCGGAACCGTCACTGGCTGGCGTGTCGCTGAGTATTGGTCTGGATGATCTGACCGTGGCGCTGGGGCCGTCCGGTTGCGGCAAGACCACCTTGCTCAATGTGCTGGTTAAGCTTCCTTCCGCCGAGCAGTGGGCAGGTCAGCTTTGATGGCTTAGCCGATTGTCGGGCCATCGGCCGAGCGCGCCGTGGTGTTTCAGCATGATGCCTTGCTGCCGTGGCTGAACGTGCGCGACAACGTGGCGTTTGGTCTGCGCTTGCAAGGCGTGGCCAAAGCCCAGCGTCGGCAGGCTGCCGACAGGATGCTGCAACTGGTGGGGCTGGAACGCTCGGCACAGCGTTACAGCTGGGAGTTGTCCGGCGGCATGCGGCAACGGGTGGGGATTGCCCGTGCGCTGGCCAGCCAGTCGCGCGTGTTGTTGATGGACGAGCCGTTTGGCGCGCTGGATGCCTTTACCCGCGAGCAGATGCAGGAGTTGTTGCTCAAGGTGTGGGCGCAGGCCGGGCGGCGCATCTTCCTGATTACCCATGACATTGAAGAAGCCTTGTTCCTTGCCACCGAGCTGGTATTGATGTCGCCGGGGCCGGGGCGCATCGTCGAACGCATTCGGCCAACCTTCAGCCAGCGTTACCGCGAAGGTGAGTCCGCACGCACCCTCAAGTCTGACCCTCTTTTTATCGAACTGCGCGAGCATTTGCTCGCCACCTTGTATCGCCATCGACAACCGCAAGAGGAGGCCTTGGCATGAATACGCTGGAACCGATACTCGAGGCGCGCGTCCTCGCGGACGTAACCACATCGCCAGCCGCCACCCCGCGCCGCAGGTCGGCCGAGCGCCCGCTCTGGCTGGGTAGCATCAGTGTGGCGACGTTGTTGCTGGCCTGGTGGGGCATCACCGCCGCCGGGCTGGTAAGCCTTGTTCCTGCCGTCGCCGCTGGCGGTGCTGGCCAAGTTTCAGTTGGCCGCCACGCAGGGCTTCATGGATGCCACTTTGTGGCAACACCGGCCGCCAGCTTGCAACGCATTGTGCTGGCGTTGCTGGCGGCCGTATGCCTCGGGATTCCAGTGGGGGTGCTGATGGGCGTCAACCGCGTGGCTCGTGGCCTGCTCGACCCGCTGATTGAGTTTTATCGGCCGATTCCACCTTTGGCCTATTTGCCGCTGATCGTGATCTGGTGCGGGATTGGCGAGCTATCCAAAGTGCTGCTGATCTTTCTCGCCATCTTCGCCCCCATCGTCATCGCCACGGCTTACGGCGTGCGCCATGTCAGCCCCAGCCGCATTCAGGCCGCGCAGTCACTCGGCGCCAGCCGGAGTCAGCTGTTGCGTTGGGTGATTCTGCTAGCGGCGCTGCCGGACATTCTTACCGGCCTGCGCATTGGCCTCGGTACCGGCTGGTCAACGCTGGTCGCGGCCGAACTGGTGGCCGCTACGCGAGGGTTGGGTTTCATGGTGCAGTCCGCTGCCCAGTTTCTGGTGACCGACATGGTGCTGCTGGGCATCGCTGTCATCGCCATCATCGCTTTTGCGCTGGAGCTGGGGTTGCGCTGGCTGCAACGCCGCCTGTCGCCCGGCATGGCCAGCACGACTAAATTTGAGGATGCAATAATGAGTTTACGCATTACCCGTTTGACCCCGGCGCTGGGTGCGCTGGTGGAGGGCATCAATCTGGCGCGGCCGCTGAGCGACGAGCAGTACCAGCAGATCAGCGACGCCTTGCTGGCCCATCAGGTACTGTTCTTCCGCGATCAGCAGTTGTCGCCCACGCAACAGCGCGATTTCGCCGCCCGCTTTGGCCAGCTGCATACCCATCCGATTTATCCGAGCCATCCGGACGCGCCAGAAGTCATGGTGCTGGATACCGAAGCGTTCGATCTGCGTGATAACGCCATCTGGCATACCGATGTCACCTTCATCGAAACGCCACCGCTGGGCGCAGTACTGGCCGCCCGGTTGTTGCCGGAAACCGGCGGCGACACCTTGTGGGCCAGCGGTATTGCCGCCTTCGAGGCACTGTCAGCACCGTTGCGTCAGCTGCTGGATGGCCTGACCGCCACGCACGATTTTACCAAGTCCTTCCCACTGGAGCGCTATGGCACGCGCCCGGAAGACCTGCAGCGCTGGGACAAGACCCGTCTGGAAAACCCGCCGATCAGCCACCCGGTGATTCGTACCCATCCGGTATCCGGTCGCAAGGCCTTGTTTGTCAACGATGGCTTTACCACCCGCATCAACGAGCTGAGCGAAAAAGAAAGCGCCGCCTTGCTGGCTTTCCTGTTTGCCCATCAGGCACGACCGGAGTTCAGCCTGCGCTGGCGCTGGCAAGCCGGTGATGTGGCGTTCTGGGATAACCGGGTGACGCAACATTACGCCGTGGACGACTATCGACCAACGCGTCGCATCATGCACCGCGCCACCATTCTGGGAGACAAACCCTTCTAAACGAATAACCGGTTAACGTGTTGCCGGTTAGTGCATGGGCAGGTGGCTTTCGGCCAACCTGCCATCTTTTTGTCCGGTCATGGCAGCTTGCGTTTTGTGAGAAAATCCCCATTTGCAAGTTTTGCCGACAGGAACCAAGCATGACCACCATTGTGGCGGTAAGAAAAGATAACCAGATCGCCATCGCCGCCGATAGCCAGACGACTTTTGGCGACGACCAGAAGCTCCCGGCCAGTTACGACCGTTTTCATAACAAGATTTTCCGGCATGGCGACAGCTATCTGGCCATTTCCGGATCGGCCGCCCATGACCTGGTGCTGCAAAGTGCCCTGAAAAAGCTGAAGAACAAGGATTTCTCCAGCCGTCAGGGCATTTTTGAAACCTTCCGCAAGCTGCATCCCAAGCTCAAGGAAGCGTTTTTCCTGCGGCCGGAAGAAGAAGACGACGACCCGTACGAATCGAGCCAGATGATTGTGGTCATTGCCAATCCGCATGGAATTTTCGGCGTCTACCCGATGCGGGAAATCTACGAATTTTCCCGTTTTTGGTCGATCGGCTCCGGCCACGACTACGCCATGGGTGCCATGTATGCGGCCTACGAGCAAAACCTGACAGCCGCCGAAATCGCCGAGATCGGCGTGCGCGCCGGTTGTGAATTCGATGCCAGCAGTTCGCTGCCCATGTCCCTCTACACGATCGAGCTGGCCACAGAAGCTAAGGGATAAACACGCATGAGCCACCAAGACACCCTGCAACGATTCCTGTTTGACGGCGCCCCGGTACGCGGCGCGCTGGTGCGTCTGGACAGCGCCCGGCAACAGGTTCTGGCGCGGCGCAGCTATCCCGCCGTATTGAAAACCATCATGGGCGAACTGATGGCTGCCGCCGAGCTGTTGGCCGCCAACATCAAATTTGATGGCACCCTGATCTTGCAACTGCAAGGCAATGGCCCGCTGCATCTGGCCGTGGTGGAGTGTCATAACGACCGCACCGTTCGCGCCACGGCCAAATGGGATGACGAACTGCCGGAGGCGCCGTTGCAAACCCTGCTGGGCAGCGCTTACCGTTTTGTCATGACGCTGGAACCCAAGCTGGAAAACGCACAAACCTGGCAAGGCATTGTCGCGCTGGAAGGCGACAGCGTCGGCGCCATGCTGGAAAACTACATGGCGCGTTCCGAACAGCTCGCCACCCGGCTGATCCTCAGTGCCAGCGAGCACACCGCCGCCGGCATGCTGTTGCAGCGCCTGCCGGATGGTCATGGCGATCCGGAAGGCTGGGAGCGCATCCAGATGCTGGGCGGCACGCTCTCAGAGGCCGAACTGCAAGAGCTGTCGGCCGCCGACATTCTGCATCGCCTGTTCCATGACGAAAACCTGATGACGTTTGATCCGGAACCGGTGGCCTTTGCCTGCAACTGTAGCCGCGAGCGCGTTGGCGGCATGTTGAAGATGCTGGGTGGGCAGGAAGTGGGCGAGGTCTTGCTGGAGCAGGGCAGCGTGGAAATCGTCTGTGACTTCTGCAATCAGCACTACGTGTTTGATGAAGACGATGCCAATGACCTGTTCGAATACGATGTGGTCGAATCGGCGCGCGAAGCCCGCCACTAATCGGGTTGGCCGAAAAACGGCCATGCTCATGCCAATCTCTCAGGAGTGTTGATGATACCTGCAAGTCAGCTTGCCGCTTATCTGCGCGAGCAGTCTCTGGAGCTGGATCGGGTCGACGTGCAGATCGCGGTGATGACGCTGTCAGCCATACTGAGTGTCGACAAGCCCGCCGCCCGGCGTGAACTGTTCCGTTACCCGGTGCCGGAGCTTTCCACCGATGGCAGTTGTTCGCTGGTGGATCAGCTCGCAGCCGAACCTTACTCGCTAGACATCTGGTTTGGCGGGGAAACCGATGAAGCCCGGGTGGCGCTGACCGACCTGTATGCGCTGCTGGAAACGGTAAACGGCAAAGTCGGTGCCGACTGGCTCGGCGTGTATCGCAAAATGGGCGAGGGCCGCGACGCCCGCCTCGTCAAACTGGCCTATCTGGGTACACCCAGCCGGGCCGAGTTTCCACTGACCGAAAGCTTTGCCGAACACAGCAACAACAGCCGGGTAGGGCTGACCGGCTGGGGTGTGGTGATTGATGATGTCGCCCTCTGGCAAGCTGAAGGCGGCAGCTATTATCAGTGTGATCCCAAGGTAAAAAGCGAGGTGTGTCTGCCGGTGCTGGATGCCTCCGGCCGGGTGCTGGGGATTCTCGATGCCGAAGCCAGCGCCAGCGCATTCTTCACGCCGCAGCGGCAAGTCTGGCTGGCCGCGCTTGCCATCGTGCTGGCGGGCCCGTTGGGCCAACTGCCGCTTGTTGAAAATTCCTGAATACGTCGCTCAACATTTTTTACTATCCAGCGCCTGTCAGCCGCCGCTAGTATGGTAAGCATTTGGGTAGTTCCAGTCTGGAGAATTTCATGTCATCCCAGCCAGCTATGCCGGTTACTGAACCGACCATCGATTTCATCGCCAGTTGCCGTTTGCCGACCCCGTGGGGCGTGTTCACCATGCACGGGTTCGAAGAACAGGCGACTCGGCGCGAGCACGTTGCGCTAACGCTGGGCGATGTCGCCTCCGGCGAGCCGGTACTGGCGCGGCTGCATTCCGAATGTTTGACCGGTGATGCCCTGTTTTCCTTGCGCTGCGACTGCGGGTTCCAGCTTGAGGCCGCCATGCAGGCCATTGCCAAGGAAGAGCGTGGGGTGTTGTTGTATCTGCGGCAGGAAGGGCGCGGCATCGGCCTGATCAACAAGATTCGCGCCTACAAGTTGCAGGATGGTGGCGCCGATACCGTGGAGGCCAACGAACAGCTGGGTTTCCCGGCCGATATGCGCGACTTCCGCGTGGCGCGTCACATGCTGGATAAACTGGGCATCGCCCATGTGCGGGTGATGACCAACAACCCGCGCAAGATCGAAACGCTGAAAAATGCTCAGCATCGACGTGGTGGAGCGTGTGCCGCTGATGGTGGGGCGCAACCCGCACAATGACGCCTATCTCAATACCAAGGCCGCCAAGCTGGGCCACATGTTCTTTATCTGAGCGTTAGCGCCAACGGGCGGGGGCGTGTTGTGTTCCCGCCATGTGTCACGCTGTACCGGTGTGTTTGGCGGGCAGAAAAAACAAAAGCCGGAATCCGTAGATTCCGGCTTTTGCCGTTTTGGTGGAGATAAGCGGGATCGAACCGCTGACCTCTTGCATGCCATGCAAGCGCTCTCCCAGCTGAGCTATACCCCCGATGCTGGCGTTCCCACGGGGATTCGAACCCCGGTTACCGCCGTGAAAGGGCGATGTCCTAGGCCTCTAGACGATGGGAACCAAATTGTGTGGTGGAGATAAGCGGGATCGAACCGCTGACCTCTTGCATGCCATGCAAGCGCTCTCCCAGCTGAGCTATACCCCCACGGGTAAAAACTGTGGCGTCCCCACGGGGATTCGAACCCCGGTTACCGCCGTGAAAGGGCGATGTCCTAGGCCTCTAGACGATGGGGACCCAGAAAAATCTACTGTAGCGCAATGGTGGTGGAGATAAGCGGGATCGAACCGCTGACCTCTTGCATGCCATGCAAGCGCTCTCCCAGCTGAGCTATACCCCCAGCGCTGCGTCTACAGTGCGGCGCATTATAAGGAGGCCGCCCCGGGCTGTAAAGAGTCCGGGCGAAAAAACTTTGCGTGGAGCAGTCGGTTATAATGGCCGCTTACCACTGATACGGGTAGGCGCTTCATGTCTGTTGGCCATTACGAAAATTTCCCGGTTGGGTCCATCCCGGTACCGCGGCGTTTGCGGCGGGCGGTGCATGCCATCTATCACTTTGCCCGGTATGCCGACGATGTGGCCGATGAGGGCGAGCAGCGCCCGGAAGAAAGGTTGGCCGAACTGGCGCGGCTCGAGGCGGAGCTGGACTGCATCAAGCGTGGTGATACGCCCGCCATGCCGATGATGCAGACGCTGGCTCGTGAAATTGCCGCGCACCAGTTGCCGCTGCAACCGTTTTACGATTTGCTGTCGGCGTTTCGGCAGGATGTCACCAAAACGCGTTATGCCTCGTTTGCCGAAGTGATGGATTACTGCCGCCGTTCGGCCAACCCTGTCGGGCGGCTGATACTGGCGCTGTACGGTGTGCATGACACGCGCCATCTCGCCATGGCTGACGGCATTTGTAGCGCACTGCAATTGATCAACTTTCT
Organism: Paludibacterium denitrificans; assembly: GCF_009707705.1. GTDB lineage: Bacteria > Pseudomonadota > Gammaproteobacteria > Burkholderiales > Chromobacteriaceae > Paludibacterium_A > Paludibacterium_A denitrificans. The sequence continues at coordinate 2,427,981 of NZ_WLYX01000001.1, forward strand.
GCAGGATGTGGCGATCGACTGGAAAAAAGACCGGGTCTATCTGCCGCAGGATGATCTGGAGCGTTTCCGTATCCGCGAAGCACAGATCGCCAATGGCGATAGCAGCGGCCTGTGGCGCCCGATGATGGCCAAACAGATCGAGCGCACGCGCAAGATGCTGCAGGCCGGTGCCCCGCTGGGCAAAGTGCTGAAAGGCCGGTTGGGGCTGGAGTTGCGGCTGATCATTCTGGGCGGTGATCGCATCCTGAAAAAACTGCACGACAGTGGTGGTGACGTGTTCCATCACCGCCCGGTGCTGACCTGGAAAGACTGGTTGTACATGCTGTGGCGTGCACTGCGGCCCAATGGCCGTCGCACGGAACGATCCTGTCACACTTGTTGATCGACACTGAATGAGGGAGAGGCGTGTGACGCCTGACGAGTATTGCCAAGACAAGGCCGCCCGTAGCGGCTCCAGTTTCTACTACAGCTTTCGCTTCTTGCCGGAGAAGCGGCGGCTGGCCATCACCGCGTTGTACGCCTTCTGCCGCGAAGTGGATGATGTGGTGGACGAAACACACGATGAAGGCGTGGCACGCACCAGCCTGGCCTGGTGGCGTGGTCAGGTCGAGCGCCTGTACGGCGGGGTGCCGGAGCATCCGGTGTTGCAGGCGTTGCAGCCGCATGTCGAACCGCTGGGGCTGCCCAAGGCTGACTTGCTGGCCATCATCGATGGCATGGAAATGGACCTGACCTATGCCCGCTACGACAGCTTTGACGACTTGCGCCAGTATTGTCATCGCGTCGCTTCGGCGTGGTGGGGCAACTGGCCGCGCGGATTTTCGGTTATCAGGATGCAGCCACGCTGGATTACGCCGAAGAACTGGGACTGGCGTTCCAGCTGACCAACATCATCCGTGACGTAGGCGAAGATGCCCGGCGCGGCCGTATCTATCTGCCGATGCAGGAGTTGCAGCGTTTCAATGTTCCGGCTGCCGATATCTTGCAGTATCGCGAAACTGAAGCGTTTAGCCAGTTGATGGTGTTCCAGATTGAACGGGCGCATCAACATTACCGCGCGGCGTGGGACAAACTCCCGGCAGTGGACCGCAAGACCCAACGACCGGGCCTGCTGATGGCAGCGATTTATCGCGCCACGCTGGATGAGATCAAGCTGGATGGCCCGGCCAAGGTGCTGAACCAGCATTTGTCACTGACGCCACTGCGCAAGCTGTGGCTGGCCCGAAGACCGGACCTTTGGCTATCGGCCATAACGCCGCAGCGGCGCGTCCGCGTGTTGCCATTGTCGGTGCCGGATGGGCCGGTCTGGCGGCAGCGGTGGAACTGGCGCCGCGCGCGGATGTCACCTTGTTTGAAGCTGGTCGCGTCGCCGGTGGCCGGGCGCGTGCGCTGGGTGATGGTTCCGGGCTGGATAATGGCCAGCACATCCTGATCGGCGCCTATGCGGAATGTCTGCGGCTGATGCGCACCGTCGGCCTTGAGCCTGACAGCGTGTTACGGCGTGAGCCAATGAACTGGATACGGCTGGGCGGCTTGCAACTGCGCTGTCCGTCGCTACCCGCACCGTGGCACGTGGCTCTTGGTCTGCTCATGGCCAAGGGATTGTCCATCGGCAGCAAGCTGCGTTTGGCTTGGGCCTTGCAGAAACTGCGCTGGCAGGGCTGGAGGTTGGCCGAAGACCTGCCGGTGCTTGGCTGGTTGCAGCAGCAACGGCAATCACCCGTACTGATTGAGGAGTTCTGGCGGCCGCTGGTGTTGTCGGCGCTCAATACCCCGCCGGAGCGTGCTTCGATGCAGGTCTTGGCCACGGTGTTGCGCGACAGTCTGGGCGCCAAACGCGCGGCCAGTGATTTGTTGTTGCCCAAGGTCGATCTGAGCACGCTGTTTCCGAACGCGGCGCTGGCCTGGTTGCAAGCACAGGGCGTGGCCGGCGGCCGGGCGGGCGGGTGAGGGCGCTTCAGGCGACGGAGCAGGGCGCCGTGGTGGAAGGCGAGGCGTTTGATGCCGTCATTGTGGCGGTGGCCCCCTATCATCTGCCCCACGTGCTGCCAGAAAGCCCGCTGGTAAGCAGGCTTCAGTCATTGCATTACTGGCCGATATACACCGTATACCTGCAGTTCGGCCAACCCGTGTCATTGCCGCAAGCAATGACCGGTTTGCGTGGCGGTACGGCCGACTGGCTGTTTGACCGCGCCGCGCTGACCGGCGAGAGCGGCTTGGTGGCTGCCGTGTTGAGCGCGCCATCAGGGCTGGAGGGTATCGACCAGCAGGGGCTGGTGCGGCGGGTGCTGGTTGACGTGCGGCGTCTGGTGCCGCAGGTGGCCGAACCGCTGTCATGGCGCGTGGTGGTGGAAAAACGCGCCACCTTTGCTGCTGAGGTGGGCCGCTGGTGTCCGCCACTGCGTGCTGCGGGACCGGGCTGCTATCTGGCCGGTGACTGGCTGATGCCGGATTACCCGGCGACGCTGGAGGGCGCGGTGAGAAGCGGTGTGGCCGCTGCCCGTGCTTTGTTGGCCGATTATCAGTCATGAATTTGCGCGCAAGACTTGCTCCGTGTCAGCCATCGTTCGATCAAGGCTCGAAAAGAGGCGGCACAACGTGTACATTCCGTGGTTTACCGGTCATGCCGTAGCGGCTGGCCGGGACGTTGCTCATTGCCTTAAGCAGAAGACATCAAGATGAAGACAAGCTTTGCCAAAGATTGCCGGCCGGTCGCGTGATTCTGGTCACCGGCGCCACGCAGGGGATAGGACGAGAAGTTGCGTTGAACTTTGCCCAACACGGCGCCACCGTCGTGCTGCTGGCGCGTAGCGTCAAGGGGCTGGAAAAGGTTTATGACGAAATTCTGGCGCTTGGCGGGCCGGAGTAAGCGGCGATTCCGCTGGATTTGCTCAGTGCGGCAGAAAACGAATTCAATAATCTGGCGTTCCAGATCAAGCGTGAAGTGGGACGACTGGATGGCATCGTGCATTGCGCGTCACATTTTTATGCGCTGTCTCCGCTGTCAAGCCAGACGGTGGAAGAATGGATGGACCAGTACCGTATCAATACGGTGGCGCCGTTTGCGCTCACCCGCGCCTGCTTGCCGTTGTTGGCCGAATCGCCGGATGCGTCGGTACTGTTTGTCGGTGAAACCCATGGCCTGCATCCCACGCCGTACTGGGGCGGTTTTGGCGCCTCCAAGGCTGGTTTGAGCTATCTGACGCAGGTGGCGGCCAATGAGTGGGATGTGTGCCCGAATCTGCGCGTCAACCTGCTGGTGCCGGGTCCGGTCAACTCGCCGCAACGCAATCGGACCCACCCGGGCGAAGACAAGAGCGAACGCGCCAATATTTCTGCGCTGATGCCGTATTTCCTGCATTGGCTCAGTGCCGATAGTCAGGGGCAAACTGGGCAGATTATCGAGCTGGATTTACGCCCCAAGCTGGGGTAACAACACGGGGATACAGGCATGAAGCTACTCTTCCTGCTGCCGCTGGTGCTGGTGCTGTCCGGGTGCAACTGGTTCAACACGGTAACCGGGTTGTCCAAGGAGTCCAACAAAGCCATCGGAGCGGCCTGTCGGCAAACCGGCCGTTCGCTGGAAGAGTGCTATTTGCTCAACCCGGATGCGGATAAGGCGTCTATCTACGCGGGCTGGCGCGAAATGCATGAGTACATGGCCAAGAACAAGCTGGATACCATGCCGCCACCTGCGCCGTTGACGCCGAGTTCGGCTCCCGCGGCCAAGTCGGCTCCGGCTTCGGCACCCGCCGTCAAGGACAAAACCAGCGAGGCCAAACCGTTATCCAGCGAAGAAGCCGACCGGCAAGCGAAGAACGATCCGGAGGTTGAAGCGGTGCTCTCTGCCATTCGCAAGCAGAATGCCCCGCCGCCAGCCAAAAAGAACTCCGGTGACGCCGACCAGAAACGGCTACTCAACATCATTCAGCAGCTCAATCAACAAGATGCCAAAAAAGGTTCGCCAGCCCCCTCCGGCTCGCAAAGCTGATCTGGCATCTTTCATCTTTTCTGATGGCCAAAACCAAAACTATTTATTCCTGTACCGAATGTGGCGGGCAACTGCCCAAATGGCAGGGGCAGTGCCCGCATTGCCGGGCGTGGAACACATTGGTGGAATCGGTGCAGACACCGGCTTCGGCCAACCCGCGCTTTCAGGCCTGGGCCTCCAACGCCGCGCCGGTACAGCTGTTATCCGAGGTGCAGACTGAAGAAACGCCACGCGACCCGTCCGGTATCGATGAACTGGACCGGGTGCTGGGCGGTGGCATCGTGCGCGGCGCGGTCATCCTGATTGGCGGCGACCCGGGCATTGGCAAATCCACCCTGTTGCTGCAGGCGCTGTCCAGCATCGGCCAGCAGCGCAAGGTGCTGTACGTGTCGGGCGAAGAGTCGCCCCAGCAGATTGCCCTGCGTGCTTCGCGTCTGACCGTCGACCCATCGCGAGTGCGCCTGTTGGCCGAAATCCGTCTGGAAGCCATTCTGGAAACCCTCAAGCACGAGGCACCGGACGTGGCGGTGATCGACTCGATCCAGACCTTGTATACCGATCAGGTGACGTCGGCGCCGGGCTCAGTCTCGCAAGTGCGCGAATGTGCGGCCCAACTGACGCGCATGGCCAAGCAGACGGGCACCACCATTTTGCTGGTGGGCCATGTCACCAAGGAAGGCTCACTGGCTGGCCCGCGCGTGCTGGAGCATATGGTCGATACCGTGCTGTATTTCGAAGGCGATTCCCATTCCAGCTTCCGCATGATTCGCGCCATCAAGAACCGTTTTGGCGCCGTCAACGAACTGGGCGTCTTTGCCATGACTGAGCGCGGGCTGAAGGGCGTTTCCAATCCTTCGGCCATCTTCCTGTCGTCCTATCGCGACGATGTTTCCGGCTCCTGTGTGCTGGTCACGCAGGAGGGCACACGGCCTTTACTGGTGGAAATTCAGGCGTTGGTAGATGACGCACACGGTTTCCAGCCCAAGCGTTTGGCCGTCGGGCTGGAGCAGAACCGGCTCGCCATGCTGCTGGCGGTACTGCACCGGCATGGCGGCGTGGCCTGTTTCGATCAGGATGTGTTTCTCAATGCTGTTGGTGGCGTCAAGATTAGCGTAGCGCGGCCGATCTGGCGGTGATTCTGGCCATGGTGTCGTCGCTGCGTAACCAGCCATTGCCCGACAAGCTGGTGGTGTTTGGCGAAGTGGGGCTGGCTGGCGAAGTCCGCCCGGTGGCGCGTGGGCAGGAACGGCTGCGTGAAGCAGCCAAGCTGGGCTTTACCCGTGCCATCGTGCCAGCCGCCAACCTGCCACGGCAGCCGATTGACGGATTGCAGGTGATCGCGGTGGAGCGTCTGGATCAGGCTGTCGATTACTGTCGTTAGTATCTGGGGAGGGCGCCCGATGAAGCAAGGCTTACCAATGTCTTAAGCCTTTTTGTTGTCAGCTCAGTGTGCTGCGCTGGTTTGGCTGCGGGCCGGACAGTGCTGGCAGTCGCCACAGGGAAGCCCGGCAATTTGCAGCGACTGGGTCAGCGCGCAAACCGAGCGGCGGCAGGCGATAAAACGGATGTTGTGCTCTGCAGCCAACGCCCGGCAATGGCGCATCACGTTGTGACCGAGAAAGTCGGTAAACAGGATCAGCAGTTCGGTACCGGCTTAAGAAGCTTGTCCAGCTTGCGCTGATGAGCGCTGTGACGGCCACTGAGATGACGGTGGATGGTGATGCCAAACGTATTGAGTACGTTGGGGATATTGCCCAACGTATCGGCGCCAACCAGCATGGCTTTCATGATGACTCCCGTGAATTATTTTTGTAAATGATATTCATTATCATTTTATCGGTCAATCATTACATAGCCGTCACGCCAGCCAGAGGTCGGATTAAACCCTACAGGCAGGCGAGTTGGCCGAAACGGCTAATCCCACTCAGAGTTGTTTGCTGGAGCGCCAGATCGACCAGATCAGCCACAAGCTATTGATAAACGCCACCATGAAGCCGAGAAAACCGAAAAACGGCAGGCCAAACAGCTTGGGGGGCATTGACCGTCATTACGATGGACGAGCCGATGATCAGGCAACCCGTGACGATACCCATGGTCAGCCGGTTGGCGCTGCGGTCCAGCTGACGGCCGAAGCTGTCCAGCCGTTGCATGTCGAGGTTGATGCGGAATTTGCCCTGACGGATATCCTTGGACAGCCGGATCAGATCGCGCGGCAGGCAATCATGCCAATGCCTTCCGCCAGCGTTTGCCGCCCACGTTTGAGCAGGGTAGCGGGGCGATAGCGTTCGGTGATCAACTGGCGCACAAACGGCCCGATATGCTCGACCAGCTGGAATTCCGGGTTGAGCTGGCGCCCCAGCCCCTCCAGCGTGATCAGCGCCTTGAACAGCATGGCGAGGTCGGAAGGCAATACGATGCCGTGGTCGCGGATCAGCGCCATGATGTCGATGATCAGCTGACTGATGTTGAGGTTCTTGAGAGGGATGTGCTCGTACTGGAACATGAACTCGCTGATATCGTAGGCAAAGCGCTGTTCGTCGACCGGCGTGCTGCCCGTCCAGCCGATCAGTACATCCATCATGGCGCCTTCGTCGCGATTGGACAGTGCGGCTAGCAAGTCGACAATTTCATCGCGCCGCGCATGGCTGATGCGGCCGACCATGCCGAAATCGATGAAGGCGATGCGTTGTTTCGGCAAGAAAAAACGTTGCCGGGGTGCGGGTCGGCATGGAAAAAGCCGTTGATCAGGATCATCTTGAGCACGGCGTCAGCGCCATGGTTGGCGAGCGCAACACTGTCCAGCCCACTTTCGGCCAACTTGTCGAGCTGGCTGGCGGGAATGCCGTCGATGTAGTCCTGCACGTTGATCGCCGGGTTGGTGTAGTCCCAGTAAACGCGCGGCACGACTACGGTTGGATCATCGGCAAAGTCGCGGGCAAAACGCTCCATGTTGTGCGCTTCTACCGCCAGATCAAGCTCGCGTTTGAGCGAGCGGGCAAACTGGCTGACGATCTCTGTTGGCTGGAAGCGGCGGGCATCGGGGAACTCCAGTTCGATCAACCCTGCCAGATAACTCAGAATGCGCAGATCGGCATCCACTTTTTCCACGATGCCGGGACGGCGCAGTTTGACGGCGACAGGGGTGCCATCCTGCAACACGGCGCGGTGGACTTGCGCGATGGAGGCAGAGCCCACCGGCGTGGCTTCAAAACTCTGGAAGATGGCGTCCGGTGCGGCGCCGAGGGCTTTCTGGATCAGGGGGGCACGGCCGCCGGTGGAATGGGCGGTACCGTGCTTTGCAGTTTTTCGAATTCGGTAATCCAGTCGGGCGGGAACATGTCCACCCGGGTGGAGAGAATCTGCCCCAGCTTGATGAAGGTCGGCCCCAGCTCTTCAAAAGCCAGACGCACGCGTACCGGTGTGGCGAGGCGTCGGGGTCGGGCAGCTGCAGGTTGAGCCAGCGCCCGGCTTTTTCCATGGCACGCGGCAGATTCAGCCGCTGGGCAAATTCGCCCAGCCCGTGGCGCACCAGGATGGTGGTGATTTCTTTCAGGCGCGGCAGGTCGCGCATGGCAACGAGGGTTTCTCTTAGCATGAGGTTTTGTCTGTCCCGGTTGGCTTTACACTACCGGTCCCGTCCGATAGAGTTCGGCCTATGAAATTGCAACTCCGCTTATTAGCCTTGGTGCTGTCTGCCTTTATGGTATTGGCGTATGCCGCACCAGAGAAAGCCCCGCAAGAAGGGCGTCCCGCAGCGGAAGCTTCGGAAGATCCGATCTCCAAGTATGCCTCTCCCGGTGAGGATGCAGTGGGCGATGTGCTTTTGCAAGCCATGAGCTTGCTGGGCGTCGCTTACCGTTTTGGTGGCAACTCGCCGGATAATGGCCTCGATTGCAGCGGTTTTGTCCGTTACGTGTTCCAGAAATCGTTGCGGGTCAACCTGCCGCGTACGGCGGCGGAGATGGCGCACGTCGGTAAGGCCGTGGCGCGCAGTGAACTGGCGCCGGGCGATATTGTCTTCTTCAATACCCGTGGTTTTGCCTATTCCCATGTCGGTTTGTATATGGGTAACGGCAAATTCATTCATTCGCCCCGTACCGGCAAGAATGTCGAAGTGGCGAACATGAACCAGAGCTATTGGGTGTCACGTTTCAATGGCGCGCGTCGGGTGAATCGCACGACGGCGGCGCTGGCGTCGGCGGCACCAGCAACGGCTCCGGTGGCAGGGTTGGCCGAAAAACGTCCGGCGGCGGCGCAGGTTAAGGCTGTTATTCCGGCTTAAGCAAACCGGCGGCGGATGCCGTGGTGGTGAAATGCCGCAAAGGGCGTAAATGCAAGCAGCCCGCCGTGGTCGAAGCGGTGGCCGCTGCGTCAAGCAGTGAAATGCCGTAAGGGCCGCAAGTGCAAGGCGGTGGCTGCCGAAACGGCCGCAGCGGCCGAGCCGACTGCTGCCAAGTGCCGCAAGGGACGTAAATGTAAAGCCGCTGCGGATAGCCCGGCGCCAGAGAGTACGACGGCGGATAAGCCGGGTAAAAAGACGCGGGCCAAGCACGGCCAGTAAGCGGCGCACAGCAGTAGCAAAAGAAAAAGGCAGCACACTGATTGCAGGTGTTGTCGTGATGCCTTGCCGATGCCCGCGCGAGCGGGCATTGCGTTTTGTAGGAACCGATGGAGTATGGCAGTGAATATAGAGATTCCGGTGTGGCGCGATCCGCAGGGTAATGTGGTGGCCTGCGTGGAAAAACTGAAAGTGATGCAGGAGAACCTGGAGGAGATCTCGCAGATGGCTCAGGACGCGCTGGAAGATGCGGTACTGATGGGCTGCGATGAACATCAGGTGCGTGATTTCCTGGTCCGGCTGATGCAAAGCCTGCAAAACCCTTACCAATCCTGAAAGGCGGCCGCTTCATGCAATGGCCTTTTGAAGTCCTGATCGGGCTGCGTTACCTGCGCGCCAAACGCCGCAATGGCTTCATTTCGTTTATTTCGCTGATTTCCATGCTGGGCATCGGGCTGGGTGTGGCCGCGCTGATCATCGTGCTGTCGGTGATGAACGGCTTTCAGAAGGAAATTCGCGGTCGCATCCTGAGCGTGGCCTCGCATCTGGAAATCAGCAGTTACGACAACAGGTTGGCCGAATGGCCGAAGGTGGCGCAGCTGGCGTCTCACCAACCGCATGTGCTGGCGACCGCGCCGTTCGTCAACGAGCAGGGGCTGTTCTCGGCCTATGGCAATGTGCGCGGCGGCTTGGTGCGCGGTATTGATCCGGCGCTGGAAGACAAAGTGGTGGATGTGGGCCGTCACATGGTGGTCGGGCGATTGGACAGCCTGAAACCGGGTGAATTTGGCATTCTGCTGGGCGTTGATCTGGCGCGTCAGCTGAGTGTGGCGCGCGGCGACAAGGTGACGCTGTTTACACCGCAGGGAACGGTGACGCCCGCCTACATGATTCCGCGCTACAAGCAGTTTACCGTGGTCGGTTTGTTCAAGGTTGGCATGTATGAATACGACGCCTCGTTGGCGATGATCCATCTGCGCGACGCTCAGGTGCTGACCCGGTTGGGTAACGACGTCAGCGGCGTGCGTCTGAAGCTGGATGATCCGCTGCTGGCCCCGCAAGTGAAAGAGGACTTACGTGGCAAGCTGTCGCAGGCCGCACAGGTGACCGACTGGACCGATACCAATGCCAACTACTTCCGCGCGGTACAGATCGAAAAACGCATGATGACCATCATCCTGACCCTGATTGTGGCGGTGGCGGCGTTCAATCTGGTTTCCACGCTGGTGATGGTAGTGACCGACAAGCAGGCGGATATCGCGATTCTGCGTACGCTCGGCGCCGCGCCGGGCAGCATCATGAAGATATTCATGATTCAGGGCGCGGTGGCTGGTGTGCTGGGGACGCTTGGCGGCGTGCTGGGTGGCGTGGCGGTGGCGTTCAATCTGGATGTGATCGTGCCGTTTATCGAGCGCCTGCTGGGGACCAAACTGTTATCCAGCGAGGTGTACATGATCGACTATCTGCCATCCGATGTGCAGTGGGGCGATGTGATCACCATTACCGTGATTTCGCTGCTGCTGGCGTTGGTGGCCACCTTGTATCCGAGCTGGCGCGCCTCGCGTACCCAGCGGAGGCGTTGCGTTATGAATAAAGTGCTGGCCTGCCGTGGCTTGGGCAAGACCTACGACGAAGGCAAACTGCATGTCACCGTGCTGTCGGATGTGTCGCTGACGGTGGATAAAGGCGAGCGCATTGCCATTGTTGGCGCTTCCGGCTCTGGCAAGAGTACGCTGCTGCATCTGCTGGGCGGGCTGGACGTACCGACGACCGGTGAGGTCGAAGTACTCGGACAGATGCTGAACCGCTTGTCGGAAACCGAACGTGGCCGCTTGCGTAACCAGTCGCTCGGTTTTGTTTACCAGTTCCATCATCTGCTGCCGGAGTTTACCGCGCTGGAAAACGTGATGATGCCGTTGCTGATTCGCCGCATGGAGCGCAAGTTGGCCGAAAACGCGGCGCGCGCCATGCTGGAGCGGGTTGGGCTGGGCAAGCGGCTGGAACACAAGCCGGGCGAGCTTTCCGGCGGCGAGCGGCAACGGGCGGCCATTGCGCGCGCGCTGGTGACGCAGCCTGTTTGCTGGCCGATGAGCCGACCGGTAATCTGGATCACCAGACGGCGCAGCAGGTATTTGATCTGATGCTGGAGCTCAACGAAAGTCTGGGAACCAGCCTGATCATCGTGACCCACGACATGGAACTGGCCAACCGCGCCCAGCGAGTATTGCGCCTGAGCGAAGGCCACTTGGTGACGGCGGCGCCGTAACCGTCATCCGCAGGAGATAAGCGTGCTGTTTCGCCGTGAAGAAATGACGTTCGATGCCTTGCTGTCTGCCTTGCAGACGGTGCCGGGCATTCTGGAAGCACTGATCACCCTGGTGTGCATCCTCATCGGCTGGTATGCCGCACGCCAGTGTATACGCGCTGGTTCAAGGACCATCCCGAGCGCTATGACCGGTTTTTCCCGTATATCGGTTTCCGGCTGGTGCTGCCGTTCAGTGCCCAATTGCTGGTCATCCTGTCATCCCTCGCCCGGGTGCTGCTCTGGCACCATCGCCCGCACGTGCTGGCCGTGGTGTCGGCCATGCTGTTCTGGTTGTCGATCATCCGCCTGCTGGGCGCGGTGGTGCGGCAAGCGTTGCCGCGCGGCAAGTTTGAACGCACTACCGAGCATTTCCTTGCCTCACTGTGTTGGCTGGCCTTTGTCAGTTGGGCAATCGGCTTTGACGCGGTGGCGATCGACTGGCTGGAATCGGTATCGTTCCACGTCGGGCGTAGCCGTCTTGATCTGCTGACCATCCTCAACGCCATTTTGTGGGTGTCGGTCATCGTGGTGGTGGCGCTGTGGTTCAGCCGCCTGATCGAGTCGCGGCTGATGAAGCTGCAGGATCTCGACCTGTCGCTGCGCATCGTGTTTTCCAAGGTGGCGCGCACCTTGTTGATCGTGCTGGCAGTGCTGATCGCCTTGCCGGTAGTGGGCATCGATCTGACCGTGTTGTCGGTGTTTGGCGGCGCGCTGGGGGTGGGGCTGGGTTTTGGCTTGCAGAAAATTGCCAGCAACTATGTTTCCGGCTTCATCATCTTGCTGGACCGCTCGATTCGTATTGGCGACCGCCTGATGGTGGACAGCCGCGTCGGCTACGTCACCAAGATCACCTCGCGCTATGTGGTGCTCAAGGGGCTGGATGGCACCGAGGCGCTGGTGCCGAACGAAACGCTGGTGTCCAATACCGTGATCAACCAGTCGTATTCCGACAAGAGCATCTGGATCAGCATTCCGGTACAGGTGGGCTATAACACCGACCTCGATCTGGCGCTGAGCCTGCTCAAGCAAGCGGCAGATCATCCGCGCGTGATGAAAACGCCGGAACCCAGCAGCTTCGTCGTGCAGTTTGCCGATAGCGGGATTAATCTGGAACTGGGATGCTGGCTGGCCGATCCGGAAAACGGTCTGTTGAGCCTCAAGTCGGATATCCATCTGGCGATCTGGCGGCTGTTCAAGCAACACGGTATCGAGATTCCGTTCCCGCAACAGGAAGTCCGCATCCTCAATAATGGTAACGGTTAACCTTGGCGTAAAGGAACTGTATGTCAGGCAAACAGCTCGCCATCATCGATGACGATGTTGCAGTACGGCAATCGCTGCTGTGGTTGCTGGATGGGCAAGGGTATCAGGCTACCGGCTTTGACAGCGCCGAGGCGTTTCTGGCTTGCCCGACGGCTGCGGCATTCAATGGCCTGATCGTCGACCTGCGCATGACGGGCATGAGTGGTATCGTGCTGCTGGAAAAACTGGCCGACTGGCCTTACTGTCCCCCGGTGATCATGCTCACCGCGCACGGTGATGTGCCACATGCGGTGGCCGCGCTCAAACTGGGTGCGCTGGATTTCATGGAGAAGCCGTTTGACGACCAGCGCCTGCTGGAACGCATGGAAGCCATGCTGCAGCGCGATGCCCGGGCACGCTTGGCGCATGAACAACGCAGCCGGGTGGCATCGTCACTCAACTTGCTGACCGAGCGCGAACGCGAAGTGATGCAGCTGATTTTGCAAGGCAAGCTCAACAAACAGATTGCCGAAGCCCTGTCGATCAGCATGAAAACGGTGGAAGTCCATCGCGCGCGCGTGTTTGAAAAAATGGGCGTGAAGTCCGCCGTCGAGCTGGCCGGTGTGCTGGCGGTATTGCCTTCCGCCGCGGGCAGAGGGCAGGGCTGATGGGGAACAAGCAGCCGATCTCGGTGCTGGTGGTGATTTACACGCTGGATGGCCGGGCGCTGCTGATTGAGCGCGCCGACAAGCCGGGTTACTGGCAATCGGTCACCGGCAGTCGCGAAGGCAGCGAGACCTTGCTTCAAACGGCACAACGCGAGGTGGCTGAGGAAACCGGGCTGGATGCCAGCCAGTACGTACTGGCGGACTGGCAGATCACCAATCGCTACGAAATCTACCCGCACTGGCGTCACCGTTACCCGCCCGGCGTCACGCATAACAGTGAACACGTCTTTGGCCTGCAGCTGCCGCAGCCCTTGCCGGTGACGCTGTCGCCCGGCGAGCATCTGGCCTATCAATGGCTGCCGTGGCAGCAAGCGGTCGACAAGGTGTTTTCGCCTTCCAACGCCGAAGCCTTGCGTTTGCTGGCGAGCCGTCTGGCAACGGTGCCTGCGCGCTAGCACCTGCTGTCTTTGGCTGGTGGTGCCCCTGTCATCATGGCGGCGGGCTATCATGGAAACGGTGGGCCGCTGGCCTGCCGTGCCGATGTCGACAAAACGGAAACCACGTGAAGCCTGTTCCCCTCAAAATCGCCACCTATAACATCCACAAGGGCATGTCTCCGCTCAATCGCCATGTGCGCGTGGACGACATTGCCCGGCGCTGGAAGCGCTGGCGCCCGATTTGCTGTTTTTGCAGGAAGTGCAAGGGCGCAACCGGCGCCGTGCCTTGCGTCATGAGGCGTGGCCAGCCGTGCCGCAACATACCTATCTGGCCCGCAAGCTGGAGCACAAGGTGGCGTACGGGCTGAATGCGGCCTACGACTACGGCCATCATGGCAATGCCTTGCTGTCGCGCTATCCGATTCAGGAATGGTGCAACCGGGATATTTCGGTCAACCGCTTCGAGAGCCGCGGGGTGCTGCATGGTGTGCTGATGCCACAAGGTTGGCCGAAACCGGTGGTGGCATTGTGTGCCCATCTCAACTTGCTGGCCCATGACCGGCGCAAGCAGTATGCCGCGCTGGTACGCTACATCCGCGACAATATCCCGCCCGATCTGCCGCTGATTCTGGCTGGGGATTTTAATGACTGGCGTGGTGAAGCTTCGCTACACCTGCTGCGCGAGGCCGGTTTGCACGAGGTATTTCATGGCCTGTTCGGCCAACATGCGCTGAGTTTTCCGGCCCGTCTGCCCATCCTGCCGCTGGACCGTATCTACGTGCGCGGGCTCAAGGTGGTGGATGCCAAGGTGTTGCGTGGCTTGCCCTGGTCGCGTTTGTCAGACCATCTGCCGTTGACGGCGGTGCTGCAGCCGAAATGAGCCGATGGCAGCGCTGGATATACGCTTATATTTATATGTTATATAAAGTTTAAATATTTGGTTAAATGCGACAGATTTCTAATTGTTTTCGCGATCAGGTTGACATCAAATGAAAATAGATGTTCAATTCCAATCAAATTTGACGCCGATTTGAACACAGCTTGCGGGCGATAAACAGCTAAAGCGTGGGCAGCCGACCTTCCGGTTGTAATAATCTTTTTGAAGATTGCCCAGCAAAAGCCCGCCCCATTTCGGCGGGCTTTTGCTTTTGGAGTAGTCAGGAATGATTCATTTACAAAATGTTCGCAAACGATTCCGCCGCCCAGAAGGTGGCTGGTTCGATGCCGTATCCGATACCTCGCTCTCAGTGGCTCCCGGTGAAATCTTTGGCCTGATCGGTTTTTCCGGCGCAGGCAAATCCACCTTGCTACGGCTGATCAATCTTTTGGAGCGGCCGGACGCCGGTGCAGTGATCGTGGCCGGTCAGGATCTCACCAGTTTGTCGGCGCGTGACTTGCGCCATGCGCGTCAGAATATCGGCATGGTGTTCCAGCAGTTTAACCTGCTGGCCAACCGTACCGTGGCCGACAATGTGGCGTTTCCGCTGGAAATTGCCGGTTGGCCGAAAGCACAAATCCAGCAACGGGTGGCCGAATGTCTGGAGATTGTGAACCTGTCTGATCGTGCCAGCCATTACCCGGCACAGCTCTCCGGTGGCCAGAAACAGCGCGTTGGCATTGCCCGCGCGTTGGCGCCCAACCCCAAGGTGATTCTGGCCGATGAGCCGACCTCGGCTCTCGATCCGAAAACCACGCAGTCGATTCTGGACTGTCTGAAAGATATCAATACGCGCTTTGGCGTGACGGTGGTGATCGTCACGCACGAGATGGGCGTGGTCCGAGCCATCTGCCAGCGCGCGGCGGTGCTTGATCACGGCAAGCTGGTGGAAGTGGTGGATGTGAAAAATGGCGTGGTTGAGGCGGAATCCGATCTTGCCCGTTCTCTGCTGGAGGCTGCGTAATGGACCTGAGCGTACTGAATGATGCCTTGCAGAACTTGAGTTCGATGGCGCCGGAAATCTGGCAGGCCTGCCAGGAAACGCTGGTCATGCTGGGTGTGGGGCTGGCCACGGCTATTTTCATCGGCGGGCCGCTGGGGATTTTGCTGTATCTGTCGCAACCGGGGCAGCTATTTGCCCACAAGGTTATCAATGGGGTGTTGAGCTGGCTGGTGAATCTGGTGCGTTCCTTCCCGTTCATCATCCTGATGGTGTCGCTGGTGCCGCTGACCCGTTTGATTGTGGGGAGCACCATTGGCCCGGTGGCGGCCTCGGTGCCGCTGTCGTTTGCGGCGATCCCGTATTTTGCCCGTCTGGTGGAACAGACCCTGCGCGAGATTCCGCGCGGGGTGGTGGAAGCCGCCGAGGCGATGGGTGCGAGCCCGATGCAGATTATCTGCAAGGTGCTGATCAACGAGGCTCGTGCTGGCCTGATTTCCAGCCTGACCATTCTGACCATCAGCTTCTTGAGCTACACCGCCGTGGCCGGGGTAGTGGGCGGCGGTGGCATTGGTGACCTCGCCATCCGCTACGGTTACTACCGGTTTGAAACCGACATCATGGTGGCCATGGTGCTGTTGCTGGTGGTGATTGTGCAGGTGATCCAGTTTATTGGTAACCGCCTCGCCGCCCGGCTGGATAAACGCTGATTCTGTTTTTACCGTTGTAAGACTCGGCCCTGACGGACTATCTGCCGTCGGCCGCGATGTGACAAAGACAATCCCAAAAGGAGATAAAAATGCGCAGATTTGCTCTGAAAGCCCTTACCGCTTCGGTTCTTGGCCCGGCTCTGGTAAGCTCCGTTCTGGCCGCCGATCCGGCCAAGAAGGAAATCGTTATCGGTACCACCGTGGGTGATTTCGGTGATCAGGTAAAACAATCGATCAAGCCGATCCCGGAAAAGAAAGGCTACAAGGTCAAGTTGGTGGAATTCACCGACTACGTGCGTCCTAACCTGGCATTGCAGGAAGGCGCGCTGGATGTAAACGTGTTCCAGCACAAACCGTATCTGGACAGCTTTGCCAAGGAACACAAGCTGACGCTGACCCCGGTGTTCCGGTACCGACCGCGCCGCTGGGCATCTATGCTTAAACAAGCTGAAGAAACTGGCGAATGTGAAAGTGGGCTCGACCGTTTCCGCCCCGAACGATCCGTCCAACTTTGCCCGTGCGCTGGTGATGCTGAATGATCTGGGCTGGATCAAGCTGAAGCCGGGTATCAACCCGCTGACGGCTTCCGAACATGACATCGCGCAAAACGTGAAGAAGATCAAGATTGTGCAGTTGGAAGCCGCCCAACTGCCGCGTTCGCGTGCCGATGTTGATTTTGCCGTGGTAAACGGTAACTACGCCATCAGCTCCGGCATCAAGCTGACCGAAGCCATCTATCAGGAAAAGAGCTACGCCTACGTGAACTGGGGCGTGGTGAAGTCGGCTGACGTGGCCAAGCCGTGGGCCAAGGATGTGGTAGCGGCTTACAACTCCAACGAATTCAAGGCTTGGGCCAAGAAGAAGTTTGTTGGCTATAAATTCCCGCAAGCCCGGAAATAAGTGTTTTTCTTGTAACTATCCCGGCTACAAGGCTTCCCGGAGGACTTTTGTCCTCCGTTTTTTTTGCCTGCGGCAGAGAGGTTGGCCGAAAGTCTGCCTCATCGTCGTTTTCGGCCAACCTTGTCATGCGCTGGAATCTATTCGCTGATGATGAAGGGGCTGGCCACCGGCTGGCTGGCGTGGGCGCGCACGCGGGGCAGGGTATCGGGGCCGTGATAGACCGCCTCGATGATGTTGCCGTCCGGGTCGCGCAGACGCACGGTGCGGCCGCAAGCGAGTGGCCCGGTCAGCCGCGATGCTGGATAGAGCTGACCCCCAGCCTGCAGCCCGGCCTGCTGGAAGCGTTCCACCGCCAATTCGTCCGTGGCCTGAAACGCCAGATGCGCAGTAACCGGGTGCTCGCCGCTGGAAACAAACAGCTCATCTGCCCAGAAGTAATCGGCGCCTTCGCCGGACAAGTCCAGCCCCAGTGCTTGCAGTACCGTGCGATAAAAGCGCTTGCTGCGTTCCAGATCATTTACTACGAGATAGACCTGCTCCAGCAGGCGGCCGTAATGACGTTGCATGGTTGTCTCCTCTTTTTGCTGTCTGTCGTGCTGTTTTTTAATCATATGTCGGCTTAAGCCATCACTTGCTAAACCCAGCCAGATGCGACAGTTGGCATGACCCTTGCTGTTAAAACGTTGTTGTAAGTCGTTGTCTGCCTGTTGCTTGGGCGCGACGAAGGCTTGCATGCGGTCGATGGTGTGTCGTGAGACAGGCGTTCTGGTAGACCGATCAAACTCCATGGCTGGTATTGGCTAAAGCACATGGCATAACGACGGCCACGATTCTCTACGCGTATTTCCCCGACAGATCATCCCCTTGCGCAACAACACGGTTGCACCGTTATGTGGCGAGAAACGGCTGCCTGCGCCCAATATTGGGGTTTTTTGCCCTGATTTGGGTCGGAATGGCCGTGTCCCACAACGGATTAGCTTGGTCTTGAAGTGAAACTAATAATAAAAGCCCCGGAGCTGTAAATGAGTCTGCTAAGTACCAACATGGCCTTAAGCCGCGCCGAGCGCAGCTGGCTACCTCTATGGGGAAGGACCGGCAAGCTGGTGATGAAGTGGTCGTGCGGCATTAACCGTGACCGCTATCCGGCGCTGGAAAACACCTTCGAAAGTTTTGCCTCCACCCGTGTCAAGCTGCTGACGCAATGGGCGACATTGCACTGGCAGCGGCTGGAGGTATTGGCCCAGCAGTGTGCCCTGCAATTGCCACAGCCCGGTGACGCGCGTCTGACGGATGCAGCCCGCATGCTGAAAGATGCCTCGGAACTGAGCTTTGTGCAGCCCGATGGCAAGGTGCTGGCGTCCAGCGTCCGCTCGCGCGAAGGCAGTAGCGGACTCAATGCGCAGGCGCTGGCGCAGGGCTTGAAGGCGCCGTTTCTGCATGGCCCCTATATTGACCCGGTGACGAAGACGCTGGGGCCGACAAGCTCGCGTTTTCACGATGCCGTGACGCTGATGTTCTATCAGCCGGTGATCAAGGACGGCGTGGTGCTTGGCTGCCTGTGTGCGCGGGTGCCAAATGATGTGATGAGCGACCTGATCCAGCGCGAGGCGGGGCACATTTTTCATGAGTCGGGCGATAACTATCTGTTCATGGTGCGCTCGGTGTTTGATCGCTCGATTGTGGCTAATCACCGCGCTGTCGCGTTCGCGCTTTGAAGATGGGAGCGTCAATCAGGGTGGAGCCAATCTTAAAGATGGCGTCAAGACGGCTTATGGCGTGGTGCGGGTGCGTGAGCACACCGAGTTCGAGCTGGTGTTCAACGACCCGGCTACCGGGCAATTGCATCCCGGCGTGCGCGAAACCATCCGTCAGGGCAGCAACCTGTTTGTTACCTATCCCGGTTATGCGGATTATCGCCACGTGCCGGTGATCGGCAAGGGCGTGACCTTTAGCCTGCCGGGTTCGCCGGATACTTGGGGCATGATGTGCGAAGCGGATCTGGAAGAAGTGTATCGCTATCGCTCGGTCAGCTACCGCATGATGCGCGGCTATCTGGCCATTGTTGGCGTCGTCTGGCTGGCTGATGCCATTCTGGGCGAGGTGGGGTTGCCGTTCTGGCTGGCCAAGTTGATGTCGTTGTCGCTGGGTTTGAGTGGTGCGCTGATGTACCGCCGCCTGATGGCGCAGCCGCTGGCCAAGCGCTTGCGCCAGATCAGCCAGATGGTACGCAATATTGCCGAGGGCGATGGCAACCTGCGCTTGCGCATTGAGCGACAAGGACTTGTACACGACGAAGCCGGGGTGATGGCGCAATGGATCAACAGCCTGATTGATACCACGGACGCCACGCTGGGGCGCGTGCTGCTGGCCTCGTCCGATCTGGAAACTGACAACCGCCAGATGCAGCAACATAACGACTCCACCAGTCTGGCCGCCCGGGCGGTAAGCGTGACCATGCGCCAGACGCTGTCGTCGCTGGAGGCGCAGTCACAGAAGCTGGAGGGCGCGACGGCCAGCGCCGAGCAGATGAAAGCCAGCCTGCTGGCGCAATCGCAGAATACCCGTCAGCAGTTTGCCGAGGTGTCGCAGCGCACCGGTGAAATCCGCGATACCGTGCTGACCACGGCGCAAACCTTGCGCACGCTGGCCGATAGCACCCGGGCAATCGGTTCCATCGTGACGGTGATTCAGGAAATTGCCGAGCAGACCAACCTGTTGGCGCTGAATGCGGCGATTGAAGCGGCGCGCGCTTAAGCGAGGCGGGCCGGGGCTTTGCCGTGGTGGCGGACGAGGTGCGCAAGTTGGCCGAACGCACCAGCGGTGCCACGGTGGAAATCGAAAGCATGATCAGCAAAGTGCGTGGTCAGGCCGAGCAGGCGGCGGTGACGGTGGAAGCGGGCATCGAAGGCGTGGAAGAGGGCTTACGACTGGCTGAGGAAGCGGCCAGTGATAACCGTTCCAGCCGCGATCTGGTGGAAAACCTGTTTGCCACCATTGGCGATCTGGCTTCCGGCGGGCGCGAGCAGTCCGATGCGGCGCTGCATGTGGTCAAGGTGGTGGATAGCATGCATGAGGCGGTGCATGCGTTGTCGCGTAGCGTGGGCGAAACGCGCCATACCATTGAGCGGCTGACGCATTTGTCTGCCCAGTTCAAGGTCAGTGACAGCAAAGCCTGAGCAGTAACGACGTTGGCCGACCTCCACGGGAAGTCGGCCAACTTTCCCTTAGTCGCGCAGGCTTACCACAGCACACGCACGCTGTCTTCGCCCAGCCAGTCGCGTAAAGACAGCAACAATCCGTCGTCCAGCCGCACGCCCCAGGCTGGCGGCAGCATCAGGTCACCACGTGCCCGGCCATTGTTGTAGCTGATACGTACCGGACAACCGGCTTCTTCACTCTGAAACGGTTGTAACAGGGTTTTGAGCTTGCCGACATCACTGTTGCCGTTCATTTGCAGCGACAGGCTGCGGGCATAGCGGCTGCGTGCTTCGCCCAGTTCGTAGACCTTGTCGGCAATGATGCGCAGGCCACCGGAGAAGTTATCCTCGCTGACCTTGCCTTCCACCACCAATACCGTGTCGTCTTTCAGCTTACTGCGGTTGGCTTCGTAGCTTTCGGCAAACAGGCTGACTTCCAGTTTGGTACTGCCATCGTCCAGTTGCACAAAGGCCATTTTGCCGCGGTTGCCCACCTTGACGCGGATGCCGGTGACAAAGCTTACCAGCAGCTGCGGCTCGCGTTTGGGCACCAGCCGTGCCAGCGGTGTTTTGATGAAGCCGCGCACTTCCTGCGCGTAGGCGCTGAACGGGTGGCCGGACAGGTAAAACCCGACGGCGAGTTTCTCTTCGGCCAACTTGACGGCATCGTTCCACGGCCGGGTTTCCACCATCGGGACCGGCGGTGCCACGTCGTCACCCAGCAGGTCGAACAGGCCGCCCTGATTGGCGTTGGCGTGTTGTTGTTCCGCCGCTTCCATGGCGAGGCCGACGTTGGCAAACAGCTTGGCGCGGTTGGGTTCCAGCGCGTCAAACGCCCCGGCGCGGATCAGCGATTCGATCACCCGTTTGTTGACGGTTTTCTTGTCGGTGCGCTGGCAGAAGTCGAACAGGTCGGTAAACGGCCCGCCTTCGTTGCGTACGGCGACGATGTGATCCACCGCCGCTTCACCTGTGCCCTTGATAGCGCCCAGCGCATAGCGGATGTGCTGACGGTCCACCGGGACGAAGCGGTAGAAGCTTTCGTTGACGTCCGGCGGCAGGAATTCCAGCTTGTTGACCAGACAGTCGTCGTAGAACACCTTGAGCTGATCGGTGTTGTCCAGTTCCGACGACATGGTAGCGGCCATGAAGGCGGCGCAGTGATGCGCCTTGAGCCAGGCGGTCTGGTACGACACCACGGCGTAGGCGGCGGTGTGTGACTTGTTGAAACCGTACTCGGCAAACTTGGCCATCAAGTCGAACAGCATTTCGGCCAACTTGGGGTCGTAGCCTTTCTTGGCGGCACCTTCCGCGATCAGGCTGCGGTGCTTGGCCATTTCTTCGGCTTTTTTCTTCCCCATTGCACGGCGTAGCATGTCAGCGCCGCCGAGCGTGTAGCCGCCGATGATCTGCGAGATCTGCATCACCTGTTCCTGATACACGATCACGCCATAGGTCGGGTCGAGACAGCCTTTCAGGTCGGGGTGGAAATAGTCCACTTCCTGTTTGCTTAAGCTTTACGCAGGATGAAGTCATCCACCATGCCTGAGCCGAGCGGGCCCGGCCGGTACAGCGCCAGCACGGCGATGATGTCTTCAAAGCGGTCAGGCTTCAGCTTTTCCAACAGCCGTTTCATGCCGTCCGATTCAAGCTGGAAGACGGCCGTGGTATTGGCTTCCTGCAAAATCTTGTAGGCGGCCGGGTCGGTAAACTCCAGTAACTCGAGGTCGGTGTCGAAGCTGGGGTCGAGCTGCTTGATGTAGCGCACTGCCGGTCGATGATGGTGAGGTTGCGTAAGCCCAGAAAGTCGAACTTCACCAGCCCGACCTGTTCCACGTCGTCCTTGTCCAGCATCGACACCGGCACGGCATCTTCGCCACTGGCTTTGTACATCGGGCAGAAGTCGGTGATCTTGCCCGGTGCAATCAGCACGCCCCCCGCGTGCATGCCGATGTTGCGGGTCAGGCCTTCCAGTTTTTTCGCCAGCGCCCACAGTTCGCGCAGTTCTTCTTCATTTTCCAGCCGCTCTTTCAGTACCGGTTCCATCTCGACCGCATCGTCCAGACTGAAATGCTTGCCCGGCGCGGCCGGAATCAGCTTGGATACGCCATCGCAGAAGCTGTACGGCAGGTCGAGCACGCGGCCAACGTCGCGCACCACCGCCTTGGCGGCCATGGTGCCGAAGGTGGCGATCTGGCTGACGGCCTCGGCGCCGTAGGCCTGACGTACGTATTCGATCACGCGGTAACGGTTGTCCTGACAGAAGTCCACGTCAAAGTCAGGCATGGACACCCGTTCCGGGTTGAGGAAGCGTTCAAACAGCAGGGCGTATTGCAGCGGGTCGATATCGGTAATCTTCAGGCTGAACGCCACCAGACTGCCTAACACCGGAACCACGGCCCGGCCCCACCGGGCAGCCGTTGTTCTTGGCCCAGTTGATGAAGTCGGCCACGATCAGGAAGTAACCCGGAAACCCCATCTGGATGATGGTGTTCAGCTCGGTCTGCAAACGCTCGTCGTAGCGCGCGCGGTTTTCGGCCAACTGCTGCGGGTCGGGATAAAGCTTGGGCAGCCGTTCTTCCAGCCCGTCGCGCGAGCGTTTGACCAGATAATCGTCCAGCGTCATGCCGTCGGGCGTCGGGAAATTGGGCAGGTAGTTGTGCCCCAGCTCGATGGTGACGTTGCAGCGTTTGGCGATTTCTACCGTGTTGGCCAGTGCTTCCGGGATGTCGGCAAAACGCTCCGCCATCTGCGCTTCGCTGAGGAAATATTGGCACTCGTCAAAGTTCTTTGGCTTAAGCGCTTGTCGGACAGGGTATAGCCTTCGGCAATGCAGACGCGCGCTTCGTGCGCCTTGAAGTCGTCCGGCTCCATGAACTGGATCGGGTGGGTGGCCACTACCGGCAAGCCGGTTTCGCTTACCAGCCACACGGTGGACTGCACGACGTTTTCCACCTGCGGATTGTTGATCCGCTGCAATTCCAGATAGAAGCCGCCGGGAAACAGCCGTGCCCAATAATCGGCCCGGCGCCGTGCTTCGTCGTGTTGGCCCATTGACAACGCCAGCCCGACGTCGCCATGGTGTGCCCCGGACAGGCACAACAGGTTGCTGTTGTCGCCGTTTTCCAGCCATTCGCGCTTGATTTCCGCCCGGCCGCGGTACTGATTGTGCGTATAGGCATCGGCCAGCAGCTGGCACAACCGTTTATAACCGGCGCGATTCTTGACGGTGAGCATCAGCCGGTATGGCTTGTCGCGGTCATCGTCGTTTTGCAGCCAGATATCGCAGGACACGATGGGCTTGATGCCCTTGCCCCGGCATGATTTGTAAAACTTGACCATGCCAAAGATGTTCATCAGGTCCGACATGCCAAGCGCAGGCATGCTGTCCTTCACCGCCCGTTTAACCGCGTCGTCGAGCTGGACGATGCCGTCGGTGATGGAGAATTCGGAGTGCAGGCGTAAATGGATAAAGCGGGGTGCAGTCATCCCGTCATTCTACCGCAGGCACGCGGTCGTGCAGCAGCGCCCGGACAAGATTTGGCATTTTACAAACAGGCTACTATTTTGTTGCGGTGCGGTATTAGAATGAAGTCATTCTTAAAAAAGCAAGGGACTCGACATGCAACAGGATATCCGGGAACTGGAGCCCAGCAGCGTTTACCGATTACTCGTCAGCAGCGTGCTGCCACGGCCGATTGCCTGGGTCAGTACGCAGAATCTGCACGGAGTGGCCAATCTGGCGCCGTTCTCGTTTTTCACCGTGGCCAGCGTGAATCCGCCGGTGTTGGCGTTCAGCGTCATCCGCCCGTCAAATGGCGGGGAGAAAGATACCCGGCGAATATCCGCTCCACGGGCGATTTTGTGGTGAACATCGTCAGCCAAGAGTTGGCCGAAGCCATGAATCTGTCCTGTGGCCAGTATCCGGCTGAGGTGGATGAATTCGATCTGGCCGGGCTGGAAAAGGCGCGCAGCCTGCAGGTGCGAGCCCCCGGGGTGGCCGGGGCTCCGGTACGTTTCGAATGTACCTTGCGCTCCAGTCAGTCGCTGGGCGCGGGGCCGGGCGCAGCGAGCTGATTCTGGGCGATGTCCGCCATGTGCATGTTGACGATGCCCTCTGGCAGGATGGCAAGCTCGATTCGAAGGCGCTGGATGCCATCGGCAAGCTGGCGGGCGACGACTACAGCACCACGCGCGATGTCTTTGCCATGCAGCGGCCGTAAGGTCTGCCGTGATCCAACGTAAAACGCCATCATGTGATCGAGCCGTTTCCTGAATCTGTTGAAATAATTTAGGGCTAGCGGCAATGGGCGGAGGGGGTGAAAACCTTCAAACCATCCAGGTCAGAGCAAGAAAATAAGAGGAGGGCCGAAGCTGGCCCCCCTCTTTTCGTTCCGGAGCTGGAAGCCGTCAGTCGCCGAGATTGACGGTTAAATCGGAGCCGAACCGTAGGCCGACGACATCACAGGCCATCTCGATGATTCGGCGGATGGTCGCCCGGCTGTGGTTGGTGCTGACCCACCAGCCGGATTTCAGCTTGGTGG
Source organism: Paludibacterium denitrificans (assembly GCF_009707705.1). Taxonomy (GTDB): domain Bacteria; phylum Pseudomonadota; class Gammaproteobacteria; order Burkholderiales; family Chromobacteriaceae; genus Paludibacterium_A; species Paludibacterium_A denitrificans. The sequence continues at coordinate 2,452,410 of NZ_WLYX01000001.1, forward strand.
AGTACTCCCGGCAAAGGTCAGGCCTGTCAGGGTAAAGTTCGTCGCGAGTCTTAGACAGATAACGGCGGGTCCTCCCATGCTTGGGTAGGGCCGCGAACCGCTCGGGAAAAGAGGCGTCCCTCGCCGCCAGAGTCTCGAAAGCTTGGATCATCACATCGCAGGCGTTGCGGCCCGCGTGGTGTTGTCCGTCGAGGACGAAGCCGATCGATGTGGGGAAGGCTGCTCCCTTTCGCGCAGGGGGTGCCGCAGGGCGTTGGATCGGGGCCGGAGCGATCGGGGCTTGGGAGGTCGGCTGGGAGATTCTGGATTGCGGAGCTTGGTACCGGTGAGCACCCATGACGACACCACCCTTGGTCCTCGACTTCAAGAATCGGGCGACGGTGTCGGGGGCGGGCTTGAAGCCGCACAGGCTCTCCACCTTGTCGGAGACGATCTCCAAGAGCATTTCGTCCTCGTCCTCCATCAGACGGTCCCATGCGGCTAGCCAGCGTGGATTCAATTTGCCGCTCGCGGGCGAGATTGCGGTAATCCTGCCGGGCTGCATCGATGGCGGCCCCGGAGGCGATCGCGTCGTGCCGCAGGTAGCGTTCGAGCCGCGAGACGCACTCCTTCATGTCCCGTTCCACGATGTCGAGCTTATAGACCCGCCGCTCGCCATAATCGCCCTGCTCGGCAGGGAGGAAGAAATTCCACTCCTGACCGTCGGTCAGGATCGCCATCGGGACGCCGGTGTGAAAGGCGTATTCGAAGAGCTGCCGCTCGGCCCCGTCGCTCTGTCCGATCTGCTTGACCTCGACGAAGGCGATCGGCTTGCTGGCGGGATGGCACAGGGCGTAATCCACGCGGCGGCCCGATAAGGAAAATTCGGGGCAGACGACCCGGGTGTCGTAGGTCGGCCACGAGAGGGCGTTCAGAATCCGCAGGACGATGCCTTGCGAGACCGAGGCCTCGTTCGCAAACCGGCCCGACTTGATTCCAGCCCGGATGTCCTCGATGTCTTGCGCCAAACCCATGCTGCGTCTCCCCATGAACGGAGCATTAGTTTAAGCGCGAACGGGATGGCCGTCGACGCTGACTCGGTCCGGAGTAGCTGCGGCTATTTCTTGGCGTCCATACCATTAACAAAGCCATGCAGTGCTGAGTTACCAGTTACTTGTCGGTTTTCGGGGTCAGGGCGGCGAGGGCGGCTTTTTGCATGTCCAGTGTCTTGATCTGCATCGCCACCATGCCAAGGTTCATGGTCAGCCAGCTTTCCACCACGCGCAGTTCGGCCTGTTTGCGCTCGATTTCTTCTTCGCTCATCGGCGGCAGAAACGGTTGTGCACCCGGTGGCGTACTGTTTTGCCAGAGTTGACGGAACAGGCTGAACGGGTCGGTGGGGTTGAAGTCGGCGCTCATGATGTTGTTCTCCTCCGGATGGAAATAAAAACGGACAACCCGTGGGCTGTCCGTTCAGTATAAGCCGCTTTGGCGTGCGTCGGTGCGGGGCTGGTTTAGCCCTGCGCATCCACGGCGGCCAGTGCCACCATGTTGACGATGCGACGTACCGACGAGATCGGCGTCAGGATGTGTACCGGCTTGGCCATACCCATCAGGATCGGGCCAATCGTCACGCCGTCCGAGGCGGAAACACGCAGCAGGTTATAGCTGATGTTGGCGGCTTCCACGTTCGGCATGATCAGCAGGTTGGCCGAACCCTTGAGCGTGGTATCCGGCATGGCTTGCTGGCGAATGGCTTCCACCAGTGCGGCGTCGCCTTGCATCTCGCCATCGATTTCCAGCGTCGGGTTGGTTTGCTGGATCAGCGCCAGCGCGTCGGACATCTTGCCAGCCGACGGCGACTGCACGGTGCCAAAGCTGGAGTTGGACAACAGCGCTGCCTTGGGCACGATACCGAAACGGCGGACCGACGTCGCGGCCATGTCGGTGATGGCAGCCAGCTGTTCGGCATTCGGGTTGGCATTGACGTAGGTGTCGGTGATGAAGATGTTGCCGGTCGGCAAGATCAACGCGTTCATCGCCGCGGCGCCCTTGTCCTGATCAGCGTAGCCAATCACCTTTTCCACGATGTCGAAGTGCTGACGGTAGGAACCATAGGTCCCGCAAATCAGCGCATCGGCTTCGCCACGACGCAGCATCAGGGTACCGATCAGCGTGGAGTTGCCGATCACGCGACGACGAGCCTGTTCCTGCGAGACACCCTGACGCTTGGTCAGGTTGTAATACTCGCGCCAGTATTCGTTGAAACGCGGATCGGATTCGTTGTTGACCAGCTCGAAGTCTTCACCCGCCTTGAGCTTGAGGCCGAGTTTCTCGATGCGTTTTTCGATCACCGACGGACGACCGATCAGGATCGGCTTGGCCAGACCATTGGAGACGATTTCCTGCGTGGCATGTAGCACGCGTTCATCTTCGCCTTCGGCCAACACCACGCGCTTCTGCTCTTTCTTCGCCCGGGTGAACACCGGCTTCATGAACAGGTTGGTCTTGTAGACGAACTGCGCCAGTTGTTCGACGTAGGCATCGAAGTCCGGGATCGGGCGCGTGGCCACGCCGGAATCCATGGCGGCTTTGGCTACGGCCGGAGCGATCTTGACGATCAGGCGCGGGTCAAACGGCTTCGGAATCAGGTATTCGGGACCAAACGACAGTTCCTGATCACCATAGGCAGAGGCCACAACATCGGACTGTTCGGCCATGGCCAGATCAGCGATGGCGCGAACACAGGCCAGCTTCATTTCTTCATTGATGGTGGTGGCGCCCACGTCCAGCGCACCACGGAAGATGAACGGGAAGCACAGGACGTTGTTGACCTGGTTCGGGAAATCGGAACGGCCGGTGCAGGTGATGGCGTCGGAACGGACTTCCTTGACCAGCGGCGGCAGGATTTCCGGTTCCGGGTTGGCTAGCGCCAGAATCATCGGGTCACGGGCCATGGAACGTACCATGTCCTGCGTTACCAGTTTCGGACCAGACAGACCGAGGAAGATGTCGGCGCCAACCATGGCATCGGCCAGCTTGCGTTGGCCGTTGTCCTGAATGGCAAAACGCTTCTTGGTTTCGTCCATCTTGTCGTCGCGGCCCTGATAGATCACCCCTTTGGAGTCGCAGACGGTGATGTTTTCGCGGGTCATGCCCAATGCCACCAGCAATTCCATGCAGGCAATGGCCGCCGCACCGGCACCGGAGGTTACCGGGCGGACTTCTTCGATTTTCTTGTTGATCAGGCGCAGGCCGTTGAGGATGGCGGCTGCGGAAACAATGGCCGTACCGTGCTGGTCATCGTGGAATACCGGAATATTCATGCGTTCGCGGCATTTCTTCTCGATGTAGAAGCATTCCGGCGCCTTGATGTCTTCCAGGTTGATACCGCCAAAGGTCGGTTCCAGCGAGCAGACGATATCCACCAGCTTGTCCGGGTCCAGCTCATTGACTTCGATATCGAACACGTCGATACCGGCAAATTTCTTGAACAGTACGCCTTTACCTTCCATGACCGGCTTGTTTACCAGAGCGCCGATATTGCCCAGACCCAGTACGGCGGTGCCGTTGGAGATCACGGCCACCAGGTTGCCACGGGCGGTGTATTTGTAGGCGTTGAGTGGGTCTTCAACAATGGCATCGCATGCGGCGGCGACACCCGGTGAGTAGGCAAGGGCTAAGTCGCGCTGGGTGGCCAAAGGTTTGGTCGGTGCAACTTGGATCTTGCCGTGGTTCGGATACTGGTGATACTCGAGTGCGCTTTGACGCAATTGCTCGTCCATTATCGAGAGCTCCTGATTAGATGAGGTTTCTTTTAAGTACGTTCAGCGATAACCGCTTATTATAAGGGCTAACCCTGCATGGGGCTATGCCGTGTCCGACAAAAAACGCGACACTAATTTTCATCCTTTGCCATAACGGTAAAATTCCAGTGGCATCGGGCGCTGTCTCAGTGTCCCGGTCGGAAACCTGTTTCCCGGTAAATGGCTTGTAACAGCCCCGGCCCGATACGGCTGGCCATGCGCGCATGCACAGGCCAGAGCGCGCGCTTGAATGCCGCCCGCTCCTGCGCCGTCGGGGTGTAAATGACGGTCTTGCCGGAGGCGCGGATACTGGCCAGCGCCTTGTCATTCTCCTGCTTGGCAATATCGTTGGCATAGCGGGTGGCGTCCTGCATGGCGCCCTCCAGCGTGCGACGGATATCGCTGGGCAGGCCATCCCAGAATTTCTTGTTGACGATTACTGCATAGCCCAGAAAACCATGGTTGGTGAGCGTCAGGTGTTTTTGTACCTGATAGGCGCGGCTGGTGTAGAAGTTGGAGCCTTCCATCTCCGCCCCGTCCACCACGCTTAACACGCAAGGCCTGATAGACATCGGAAAACGCCATGATTTGCGGCTGGCCGCCTACGGCACGGATTTCTTCTTCCAGAACCTTGGATGGCTGCACGCGGATCTTCAGGCCTTTCAGGTCGCCGGGACGGCGAATCGGGCGGTTGGCCGAAAAATTCTTGAAGCCGTTGTCCCAGTACGCCAGCCCCTTGATGCCCTTGCTTTCCAGTAAGCCGAGCAACTGGCTGCCAAGGCTGCCGTTGAGCACCCGGTTGACCGCGCGGTAATCGTCAAACAGGTAGGGCAGGTCGAAGACTTCAAATTCCTTGATGCCCAACGGGCCGAACTTGGCCAGACTGGGGGCCAGCATCTGCACGGCGCCCAGCTGCAGCGCCTCCAGCTCGTCTTTATCCTTGTATAGCTGGCTATTCGGGTAGATCAACACGCGCACTTTGCCGCCGGTGCGGCTTTCGGCCAACTTCTTGAAATATGCGGCCGCCTTGCCCTTTGGCGTATCCGGTGCCACCACGTGGCTGAACCGGATGATGATTTCCGCGCTGGCGCAAGCGGGCAAGCCCAGCCAGCCCAAGACCAGCACGGCCATGGCCAGTGCCTGTTTCAGCTTCATCCTCTGTATCCCGCTGTGTTGTTATAGCGATGTATTTTATCAGCCATCAGCTGGCTTTTATTCCGGTGTAAAGTAGAGGGCTGTTCATTTGCCATCCATTGGGGACTTCCGCATTGCGGCTTTCCCTCGCTGCCTATGTCCGTCATTGATTTCCTTGCCCGGCGTCGTGTGCCGCGCCTGCTGTGGTTCACAACTGCCGTTACGCTGCTGGCGTTGATGGTGGCATTGGGCGGCCTGTTTTATCTGGTTTACCGCGACTGGAAAGACGAGCAGCAGGATAACCTGATTCAGGAAGTGCTCTGGCTGGAGCAGTCGTTACGCCTGCACATGGAGGGCCATCAGGCCCGGGCTGACACGCTGGCCAGTGATGTGCTGGCATCGCGGGTCAATAGCCGCAAGTTTGCCAGCGTGGTGGAGTTTTTCATCCGCGAAAACCCGGAAGTGGCCAATGTGCAGTGGGTCGATACCCATGGCAAGGTGCTGTGGGATCAGCACGGCCAGCGCAATGATGGCAAACAGCTGACCCGGCAGGAATACGATGCCCTGTGGCGCGCCGCGCGCCTGCTGCGGCCATCGTACAGCCCGCCGTATCTGGGGGCGGATGGCAAATACCGTTTCGATCTGGCCGTGCCGATGATCGATGACGGCAAGCCGCGTGGCGGCCTGCGTGTGATTTACCAATTGGATTTGCTGCTCTATCACCAGGTGCCGTGGTGGATTGCTTCAAAAAATTACATCAGCATTCAGGATCTGGACGGCAAGACACTGGCCAGCAAGTTTGACTCCAGCGAGCATCCCAGCAACATTTCCCATCAAACCAGTTTTGATCCGCCGGGCTATGGCTTGTCCCTCAAGGCAGTGAGTTATCGCACCGGGCTTGGGCTGACGCTACCGGTGCTTACCGGGTTGATCCTGCTGCTGGCGGCGGCGCTGATTTATTCTGTCTGGCGGATTCGCCGTCATGTGCGGGAACGCTCCGAGGCGGAACATGCACTGGCGGTGGAGGTGTCATTGCGCCGGGCCATTGAAGACTGCATGAAAAGCGGGCTGGTGACCTTTGGCCTGCAAGGCGAAATCGTGCGCGTGAATCGCGCTTTTTGCGAGCTGTTGGGCTATGGCTCGGAAGAGTTGGTCGGCCAGAAACCGCCGCATTCGTTCTGGCCGAAGAACGACTACCCGCTGCTACAGGCCGCCATGGATGCGGTGCGCCATGGCCAGCAACCGGAGCTGGGCTTCGAATTGCGCTTCCAGCGCAAAAGTGGCGAATCTATCGAGGTGCGCTTGTACGCTACGCCGCTGATCGAACAGGATGGCCGTCACCATGGCTGGATCGCCACGTTGTTCGACATTACCGAACGCAAGCGCCAGCGCCTGGCGCTGAATGCCTCGCATCAACGTTTCCTCACGGTGCTCAATGGGCTGCAGGCCGGGGTGTGCGTGGTGGATGCCGAAAACGGCCAGCTGCTGTACGCCAACCCCACTTTTGCCTATCTGTGGCTACAGGAAGAACCGGATGCCCCGTGTTGCGTGTTGTTGCCGGGGTTGGCCGAAGCGGGAGGGCAGGACAATCTCGGTGCCGAATTTGCCGTGGATGAAGGACAACACTGGTTCCAGCTGCACCGTTGAGCGTATCGACTGGGTCAACGGCGAGGCCGCCCGGCTGGTGATTCTGGCCGACATCACCGAAGACAAGGAGCGCGAAGCGCGCGAGCAAAGCCAGCAGGAGCGCTTCCAGAATACTTCACGGCTGATCGCCATGGGCGAAATGGCGTCCAGCCCGGCGCATGAGCTTAACCAGCCGCTTACAGCCATCAATACGTATGCCGCCGGGCTGATGCGCCGTTTGCCGGAAGACATGACCTTGCCGCGAGGCGTGCGCGAAGCCGTGCAGGCCATCGCCGAGCAGGCACGTCGCGCCGGTCAGATCGTCAACAGCATCCGCGCCTTCGTCAAAAAGCACGAGCCGCAACTGGAACATGTCGATCCCTCTCGCGTGGTATTGCGGGCGGCAGGGTTGGCCGAAAGTCTGGCCAGCAAGGCCGGTGTGCAGCTGCAGGTACAACAGCAGGCGGCTGATTGCTTGCTGGATATGGACCCGGTGCTGATCGAGCAGGTGTTGCTCAATCTGATGAAAAACGCCATCGAAGCCATGCAGGATGGCCACACCCGTCGGCCCTGTGTGCGGGTCAGCACCGCCATTACGCCAGTAAACTGGCGCGTGGAAGTGGCCGACAACGGCCCCGGGCTGGCTGCTGCCATCAAAGACAACCTGTTCACCCCGTTTTATTCCACCAAGGTGGAAGGCATGGGCATTGGCCTCAATATTTGCCGCTCCATTGTCGAATTCCACCGTGGCCAGTTTGGCGTCGAGTCGGTGCCCGGCGACGGCTGCGTGTTCTGGTTCACCCTGCCGCTGGCGGCAGGAACAGCATTGCCGCCTCAACTCCCGTCAGCCAACGCATAAAAAAACGGTGCCCGAGAGCACCGTTTTTTTATCAACCCGAGTTGGCCGAAAAGCTAGTCGCCCAGCTGTTGCGGCCGTTCCGGCGTCAAGATGGTTTCCTTGGCTTCGGCCAACGTCTCCGGATAGTCACGGCTGTAATGTAGGCCACGGCTTTCCTTGCGATCCAGCGCTGAGCGCACGATCAACTCCGCCGTTTGCACGAGGTTACGCAACTCGATCAAATCATTGCTGACATGGAAATTGCTGTAATACTCGTGAATTTCCTCAGACAGCAAGCGGATACGGTTCAGTGCGCGTTCCAGACGCTTGTTGGTACGTACGATGCCGACGTAATCCCACATGGCGCGGCGCAATTCGTCCCAGTTGTGCGAAATGGCCACTTCTTCATCCGGGTCGGTGACGCGGCTGTCATCCCAGTCCGGAATCTTCGGCAGTGCCACATCTTCGCTGGCGAGAATGTCTTCGGCGGCCGCCTTGCCAATCACCATGCATTCCAGCAACGAGTTGCTGGCCAGCCGGTTGGCGCCATGCAGCCCGGTACAGGCCACTTCTCCCACTGCGTACAAGCCATCCAGATCGGTATGGCCTTTCAGGTCAGTCACCAGACCACCGCAGGTGTAGTGCGCCACACCACCGGAATCGGTTCCTGCGTGATGTCGATGCCCAGTTCCGGTGCAGTGGGCATAGATGTTAGGGAAGTGTTCCTTCACAAAGCTGGAAGGTTTGTACGAAATATCCAGATTCACATGGTCAAGGCCATGCTTCTTCATTTCAAAGTCGATGGCACGTGCCACAACATCGCGCGGCGCCAGTTCCGCGCGTGGATCGTGCTTCGGCATGAAGCGCGTACCATCCGGCAGGCGCAAAATGCCACCTTCACCGCGTACAGCTTCGGAAATCAGGAACGATTTGCTATGCGGATGGTACAGGCAGGTGGGGTGGAACTGGATAAACTCCATGTTGCCCACACGGCAGCCCGCGCGCCAGCCCATGGCAATGCCATCGCCGGTGGCCGTATCCGGATTGGTGGTATAGAGATATACCTTGCCGGTGCCGCCAGAAGCCAGAATGGTGTGCTTGGCGCCAATCGTCACTACCTCATCGGCCTGTTTGTCCAGCGCGTACACACCGTATACCCGATTGCCTTCCAGCCCCAGCGTGCGCGAAGTAATCAGATCCAGACCAATGAATTCTTCCAGCACAGTGATATTCGGGTGAGCCTTGATCTTCTGGCCCAGCGTGGACGTCACCGCCGCGCCGGTGGCATCGGCAGCGTGAATGATACGGCGATGGCTGTGGCCGCCTTCGCGCGTCAGGTGATAGCCGGTTTTATGGGTTTCATCTTTGGTAAACGGAACCCCCAGCGCAATCAGCCATTCAATGGCTTCTTTGGAATTCTCAACAATAAAGCGAGTAGTCTTTTCGTTGCACAGACCAGCTCCGGCAATCAGCGTGTCGCGGATATGCTCCTCAACCGAATCTTCCGTGTCCAGGACGGCAGCAATCCCGCCTTGAGCATAAGAGGAACTGGCTTCCAGCAAATCCCGTTTGGTAATCAGACCAACTTTGCGACGTTCAGCCAGATGAAGAGCCGGGTCATTCCGGCAAGACCGCTGCCAACAATCAGAACATCAAACTTAAGCATGGTTTTCTTCCGCCTCAGGCGATCTATCGATACTGAAGGTATATAAGAGTATCAGAAACCACTCGTCTTCGCAGGCCGGAGTCCGGCCTAAAGCCCGTGACAAACGGTATTCCCCGTCCATAATTGTTATGTGCGCCAATCAATGTCACCGCAAGATCGATAGTATTTTTCCCTCTGGTTCTCCCAAGTTGTGACAGCCAACTCGCCTAGTGCTAGCACTAGTGTTTTGCTTCACAAAAAACCCGGCTGTAATAAGGCGTTCAGGAACAGCGGCTTGCGGTGGGTTTGGATGGAGCTAGGGCGAAAAGTGTCAGGGAATGGCACAAAAGGTGTTGACGGGTGTGGCCGGGGTGGGTATAGTTCGCCTCCTCAGCTGACGACGCAACGGAAACGAAGCGGTTGGCACCGATCTTTAACAGAAAGAATAACCGATAGGTGTGAGTGCTTGGTAGAAGCCAACACTTGCACTGCAAGAGACAGAAATACTTGTTTTATTTCTTTGATCTTGCGTGCCAGAAATTTGCTAAGAGATTGAACTGAAGAGTTTGATCCTGGCTCAGATTGAACGCTGGCGGCATGCTTTACACATGCAAGTCGAACGGCAGCACGGGAGCTTGCTCCTGGTGGCGAGTGGCGAACGGGTGAGTAATGCGTCGGAACGTGCCGAGTAATGGGGGATAACGCTTCGAAAGGAGTGCTAATACCGCATACGCTCTGAGGAGGAAAGCGGGGGACCTTCGGGCCTCGCGTTATTCAAGCGGCCGACGTCGGATTAGCTAGTTGGTGGGGTAAAGGCTTACCAAGGCGACGATCCGTAGCGGGTCTGAGAGGATGATCCGCCACACTGGGACTGAGACACGGCCCAGACTCCTACGGGAGGCAGCAGTGGGGAATTTTGGACAATGGGGGCAACCCTGATCCAGCCATGCCGCGTGTCTGAAGAAGGCCTTCGGGTTGTAAAGGACTTTTGTCAGGGAGGAAATCCTGAGCGTTAATAGCGTTTGGGGATGACAGTACCTGAAGAATAAGCACCGGCTAACTACGTGCCAGCAGCCGCGGTAATACGTAGGGTGCGAGCGTTAATCGGAATTACTGGGCGTAAAGCGTGCGCAGGCGGTTGTGCAAGTCTGATGTGAAAGCCCCGGGCTTAACCCGGGAACGGCATTGGAGACTGCACGACTAGAGTACGTCAGAGGGGGGTAGAATTCCACGTGTAGCAGTGAAATGCGTAGAGATGTGGAGGAATACCGATGGCGAAGGCAGCCCCCCGGGATGATACTGACGCTCATGCACGAAAGCGTGGGGAGCAAACAGGATTAGATACCCCGGTAGTCCACGCCCTAAACGATGTCAATTAGCTGTTGGGGGTTTGAATCCTTGGTAGCGTAGCTAACGCGTGAAATTGACCGCCCCTGGGAGTACGGCCGCAAGGTTAAAACTCAAAGGAATTGACGGGGACCCGCACAAGCGGTGGATGATGTGGATTAATTCGATGCAACGCGAAAAACCTTACCTGCTCTTGACATGTACCGAACCTCTGAGAGATTAGAGGGTGCCCGAAAGGGAGCGGTAACACAGGTGCTGCATGGCTGTCGTCAGCTCGTGTCGTGAGATGTTGGGTTAAGTCCCGCAACGAGCGCAACCCTTGTCATTAGTTGCCATCATTAAGTTGGGCACTCTAATGAGACTGCCGGTGACAAACCGGAGGAAGGTGGGGATGACGTCAAGTCCTCATGGCCCTTATGAGCAGGGCTTCACACGTCATACAATGGTCGGTACAGAGGGTTGCCAAGCCGCGAGGTGGAGCTAATCTCAGAAAACCGATCGTAGTCCGGATCGCACTCTGCAACTCGAGTGCGTGAAGTCGGAATCGCTAGTAATCGCAGATCAGCATGCTGCGGTGAATACGTTCCCGGGTCTTGTACACACCGCCCGTCACACCATGGGAGTGGGGGATACCAGAAGTGGCTAGGATAACCTTCGGGGGTCCGGTTACCACGGTATGCTTCATGACTGGGGTGAAGTCGTAACAAGGTAGCCGTAGGGGAACCTGCGGCTGGATCACCTCCTTTCTAGAGAAAGGCGGAAGCCGAGTACTCACAACCTATCGGTTGTTCTGGAAGTTAAGGGCATGGAGTTTTGCTGCGAGGCGAGACGCCATCGTCAACTGGGTTTGTAGCTCAGCTGGTTAGAGCACCGTCTTGATAAGGCGGGGGTCGTTGGTTCGAGTCCAACCAGACCCACCATTTGACCTGTTGGGGGATTAGCTCAGTTGGGAGAGCACCTGCTTTGCAAGCAGGGGGTCGTCGGTTCGATCCCGTCATCCTCCACCACTCAGCCCAAACAAAAGCGCATCGTCGAGAGGCGGTGAATTTTTGTTTGCGTTGACAGACCGCAAGGTCGCACGCCCGATCTTTAACAAACTGAAGAAGCCGAATTAACAAGACGGCAAGAAGGAAAACGGAGTTAATTCTTCGTTGGAAAGCTTGTCGACTTTGGGTAATTTGATTGTATCGATGTCATGTCGCCATATCAAAAGGGGCGGTGTGGCATGTCGCACAAACACAGCCTGTTGTGGAAGTAACCAGGTTACTGAAATGATAGGGTCAAGCGACTAAGTGCATCTGGTGGATGCCTTGGCGATCACAGGCGATGAAGGACGTGTAAGCCTGCGAAAAGCGCGGGGGAGCTGGCAATAGAGCTTTGATCCCGCGATATCCGAATGGGGAAACCCACCTAGCAATAGGTATCCCTGACTGAATACATAGGTCAGTGGAAGCGAACCGAGTGAACTGAAACATCTAAGTAACTCGAGGAAAAGAAATCAACCGAGATTCCGTCAGTAGTGGCGAGCGAACGCGGAACAGCCTGTACTCTTTATGACTTGGCTTAGTCGAAGGCTCTGGAAAGTGCCACCGTAGTGGGTGATAGTCCCGTAGACGAAAAGCCATGGCAAGAACTAAGTGTACGAAAAGTAAGGCGGGACACGCGAAATCCTGTCCGAAGATGGGGGGACCATCCTCCAAGGCTAAATACTCGTGATCGACCGATAGTGAACCAGTACCGTGAGGGAAAGGCGAAAAGAACCCCGGGAGGGGAGTGAAATAGAACCTGAAACCGGATGCATACAAACAGTGGGAGCCTCGCAAGGGGTGACTGCGTACCTTTTGTATAATGGGTCAGCGACTTACATTCAGTGGCAAGCTTAACCGAATAGGGGAGGCGTAGGGAAACCGAGTCCGAATAGGGCGTCTTAGTCGCTGGGTGTAGACCCGAAACCGAGTGATCTATCCATGGCCAGGATGAAGGTGCGGTAACACGCACTGGAGGTCCGAACCCACTAATGTTGCAAAATTAGGGGATGAGCTGTGGATAGGGGTGAAAGGCTAAACAAACTCGGAGATAGCTGGTTCTCCCCGAAAACTATTTAGGTAGTGCCTCATGTATCACTTCCGGGGGTAAAGCACTGTTATGGCTAGGGGGTCATTGCGATTTACCAAACCATGGCAAACTCTGAATACCGGAAAGTGCAAGCATGGGAGACAGACGGTGGGTGCTAACGTCCATCGTCAAGAGGGAAACAACCCAGACCGCCAGCTAAGGTCCCAAATGATAAGCTAAGTGGTAAACGAGGTGGGAAGGCCTAGACAGCCGGGATGTTGGCTTAGAAGCAGCCATCATTTAAAGAAAGCGTAATAGCTCACTGGTCGAGTCGTCCTGCGCGGAAGATGTAACGGGGCTCAAGCTTATAACCGAAGCTGCGGATGCACAGTTTACTGTGCGTGGTAGGGGAGCGTTCTGTAGGTCTGTGAAGGTGTGTCGTAAGGCATGCTGGAGATATCAGAAGTGCGAATGCTGACATGAGTAGCGATAAAGCGGGTGAAAAGCCCGCTCGCCGAAAGCCCAAGGTTTCCTACGCAACGTTCATCGGCGTAGGGTGAGTCGGCCCCTAAGGCGAGGCTGAAAAGCGTAGTCGATGGGAAACGGGTTAAAATTCCCGTACTTTCGTATAGTGCGATGTGGGGACGGAGAAGGTTAGGTCAGCCGGTGTTGGATGCCCTGGTTCAAGCCGGTAGGCTGGAGAGGTAGGCAAATCCGCCTCTCCTTAAGGCCGAGACGTGATAACGAGGATCTACGGATCTGAAGTGACTGATACCACGCTTCCGGGAAAAGCCACTAAGCTTCAGCTATACGAGAACCGTACCGCAAACCGACACAGGTGGGCAGGATGAAAATTCTAAGGCGCTTGAGAGAACTCAGGAGAAGGAACTCGGCAAATTGATACCGTAACTTCGGGAGAAGGTATGCCTGTTGTGGTGTAAACCCTTGCGGTTGAAGCTACGACAGGTCGCAGAGAATCGGTGGCTGCGACTGTTTAACAAAAACACAGCACTCTGCCAACACGAAAGTGGACGTATAGGGTGTGACGCCTGCCCGGTGCCGGAAGGTTAAGTGATGGGGTGCAAGCTCTTGATCGAAGCCCCGGTAAACGGCGGCCGTAACTATAACGGTCCTAAGGTAGCGAAATTCCTTGTCGGGTAAGTTCCGACCCGCACGAATGGCGTAACGATGGCCACACTGTCTCCTCCTGAGACTCAGCGAAGTTGAAGTGTTTGTGAAGATGCAATCTACCCGCTGCTAGACGGAAAGACCCCGTGAACCTTTACTGTAGCTTTGCATTGGACTTTGAAGTGGTTTGTGTAGGATAGGTGGGAGGCTTAGAAGCCGGGACGCTAGTTCTGGTGGAGCCAACCTTGAAATACCACCCTGACCCCTTTGAGGTTCTAACTTTGGTCCGTTATCCGGATCGGGGACAGTGCATGGTAGGCAGTTTGACTGGGGCGGTCTCCTCCCAAAGTGTAACGGAGGAGTTCGAAGGTTACCTAGGTACGGTCGGAAATCGTGCTGATAGTGCAATGGCAAAAGGTAGCTTAACTGCGAGACCGACAAGTCGAGCAGGTGCGAAAGCAGGACATAGTGATCCGGTGGTTCTGAATGGAAGGGCCATCGCTCAACGGATAAAAGGTACTCCGGGGATAACAGGCTGATTCCGCCCAAGAGTTCACATCGACGGCGGAGTTTGGCACCTCGATGTCGGCTCATCACATCCTGGGGCTGTAGCCGGTCCCAAGGGTATGGCTGTTCGCCATTTAAAGTGGTACGTGAGCTGGGTTCAAAACGTCGTGAGACAGTTTGGTCCCTATCTGCAGTGGGCGTTGGAAGTTTGACGGGGGCTGCTCCTAGTACGAGAGGACCGGAGTGGACGAACCTCTGGTGTACCGGTTGTCACGCCAGTGGCATTGCCGGGTAGCTAAGTTCGGAAGAGATAACCGCTGAAAGCATCTAAGCGGGAAACTCGCCTGAAGATGAGACTTCCCTGAGGGCTTGACCCTCCTGAAGAGTCGTTCGAGACCAGGACGTTGATAGGTCGGGTGTGGAAGCGCTGTGAGGCGTGAAGCTAACCGATACTAATTGCTCGTGAGGCTTGATCCTATCATTTGAGTGGCTTGGGAAACCGAGCTGGCTGTAAATGTGCGACGTGCAATCAATTACCGAAATCATAAGTTAATTCAGGGTTGAGAGATCAACCCAAGGCTTCTTGCAGTTTGTTGACAGCTTATGTCTGGTGGCCATAGCGAGGTGGTCCCACGCCTTCCCATCCCGAACAGGACCGTGAAACGCCTTAGCGCCGATGATAGTGTGGCATTCGCCATGTGAAAGTAGGACACCGCCAGACTCCCCTTACGAAGCCCAGCTCAATCAGCTGGGCTTCTTGCTTTTACGCTCCGAAACCTGCGACTTTGCCCCACGCCCCTCCGGGGTGGGGCTCTCCTGATGGTCTGTTCACGCGAAGCGCCCTCTTTGCTGAATGGTTAATTACCTGTCTTCACGTTTGCTGCGTGAATCCTGCTATTCCCGTTTTTACCTGTGGTTTTATCTGTCCTGCGTCTTTATTTCCTGCGTGAGCTATAACGACAAGGAACACATGTCGCTGTGCTAGGTTTTGTCTGATTTTCGCGTTCTTCTTTGCTGTAAAAAATATTTTATATTGTCCAACAACAAAAAATGTTTTTGTATACAATAGGCAATAAGTCGGGGTGTCATCCAGACGTAAATAGAGATAGGGGAGTAAGTCATGCAATTTCAGGTGTTAGCCCATTCCCAGTCGGCTCTGCGAGATGCTGTTACGGCGGCGTACCGTCGTGATGAACGGGAATGTGTTCAGGCGTTGTTGCCGCAAGCTGCGATGAGTGATGAGCAGGTCAAGGTTGTGCAGGATATGGCTCGTCGTCTGGTGACGCAGGTTCGTCGCCAGCGGACACGCTCTAGTGGTGTTGATGCCCTGATGCATGAGTTCACTCTCTCCAGCCGGGAAGGTATTGCGTTGATGTGCTTGGCGGAGGCTTTGTTGCGGATTCCTGACCGGGAAACGGCAGACAAGCTGATTCGCGACAAGATTGCTCGTGGTGACTGGCGTGCGCACTTGGGCAATAGCGCTTCGTTGTTTGTCAACGCGGCGGCGTGGGGCTTGCTGGTGACGGGCAAGTTGGTATCGTCCCATAGCGAACAAGGTTTGTCGGCAGCTATGACCCGGCTGATTGCCAAAGGTGGCGAGCCACTGATCCGCAAGGGTGTGGATATGGCCATGCGGATGTTGGGCAAGCAGTTTGTGACCGGGGAAACGATCGAGGAGGCGCTGGTTAACGGCCGCGAGCGTGAGTCGCGCGGTTATCGTTTCTCCTATGACATGTTGGGCGAAGCGGCGATGACCGAGGAAGATGCCCAACGCTATATGCGCGATTATGTGATGGCGATTCATGCCATTGGTAAAGAATCGGCAGGCCGCGGTGTGTACGAAGGCCCCGGCATTTCGGTGAAGTTGTCGGCAATTCATCCGCGTTATAGCCGTAGTCAGCATGAACGGGCGATGACGGAATTGCTCGCGCGCCTGAAAGAATTGTTGCTGTTGGCCAAACAGTACGATATTGGTCTGAATATTGACGCGGAAGAAGCCGACCGTATGGAGCTGTCGCTGGACTTGCTGGAAGCGGTGGCTTTTGACCCGGATCTGGCTGGCTGGAACGGTATTGGCCTGGTGGTGCAGGCTTACCAGAAGCGTTGTCCCTATATTATTGATTATCTGATTGATCTGGCTCGTCGCAGCGGTCATCGCTTCATGGTGCGCTTGGTGAAAGGCGCCTATTGGGATGCGGAGATCAAGCGTGCTCAGGTCGATGGTTTGCCGGGCTATCCGGTCTATACCCGCAAGGTGTATACCGATGTGTCCTATATCGCGTGTGCCAAGAAGTTGCTGGCGGCGCAGGATGCCATTTTCCCGCAATTTGCTGGCCATAACGCTTATACCGTGTCGGCCATTTATGAGCTGGGCAAAGGCAAGGATTTTGAGTTCCAGTGCTTGCATGGCATGGGCGAGACGCTGTTTGATCAGGTTGTCGGCCCGCAAAATCTGGGCCGTGCTGCTCGGATTTATGCTCCGGTTGGTTCGCATGAAACCTTGTTGGCGTATCTGGTGCGGCGCCTATTGGAGAACGGTGCCAACTCTTCG
Organism: Paludibacterium denitrificans; assembly: GCF_009707705.1. Classification (GTDB taxonomy): domain Bacteria; phylum Pseudomonadota; class Gammaproteobacteria; order Burkholderiales; family Chromobacteriaceae; genus Paludibacterium_A; species Paludibacterium_A denitrificans. The sequence goes on from NZ_WLYX01000001.1 coordinate 2,469,026, forward strand.
TTTGTGAACCGTATTGTTGATGAATCGGTGTCGATTGATGAACTGGTGGCCAACCCGGTGCAGGAAGCAGCGCAGTATGCCGGTGAGCCTCATCGCAAAATTCCGTTGCCGATCAATCTGTACGGTTCGCAACGCCGCAATTCCAAAGGACTGGATCTTTCCAGTGAACATGTGCTGGGCGAGCTGCAACAGGGGTTGACCGAGTCTGAACAGACGAGCTGGCGTGCCTTCCCGATGCTGGGTGATGGCGATGTGACTGAAGGCATGGCACTGGATGTGCGCAATCCGGCAAATCACGCGGACGTGGTGGGGCAAGTGTTGGAAGCGACGCCTAGCTGATGTCGAGCGTGCGTTGACGTTGGCCGAAAGCGCTTATCCGCAATGGTCAAATACGCCGGTGGACACGCGTGCGGCATGCCCGGAACGCATGGCGGATTTGATGGACCAGCACATGCCGGTGCTGATGGGGCTGGCGGTGCGCGAAGCCGGTAAAACGTTGAGCAATGCCATTGCCGAAGTGCGTGAAGCGGCTGATTTCTGCCGTTATTACGCTGGTCAGATTCGTGAGAATTTCAGCCAGGCTAACCCACCGGCGCTAGGCCCGGTGGTTACCATCAGCCCATGGAACTTCCCGCTGGCCATCTTTATTGGTGAAATGAGCGCCTCGCTGGCGGCCGGGAATACCGTGCTGGCCAAGCGGAGCAGACCTGCCTGATCGCCGCTTATGCTGTCCGGCTGATGCACGAAGCGGGTGTGCCGCGTGGCGCCCTGCAATTGCTGCCGGGCCGTGGCGAGGTGGTGGGCGCGGCATTGACGCGCGATCCACGCGTCAAAGGCGTGATTTTTACCGGTTCCACCGAAGTGGCCCAGATCATCAACCGGACCTTGGCCGATCGCCGCGAGGATGTGCCTTTGATTGCCGAAACCGGTGGTCAGAATGCCATGATCGTTGATAGCTCCGCTCTGGCCGAGCAGGTGGTGGTGGACGTACTGGCGTCGGCCTTTGATTCCGCGGGACAGCGTTGTTCTGCGCTACGGGTGCTCTACCTGCAAAACGATGTTGCCGATCGCATGATCACCATGATCAAAGGCGCGATGGCTGAACTGAAGGTGGGTAATCCGGCCTTGCTGACGACGGATGTCGGCCCGGTGATTGATGCCGACGCTCAGGCCGGGCTGCTGGCACACATTGAGAAAATGAAATCCAAAGCCCGCGCCTGCTACCAGACGCCACTGTCGGCTGATTGCGAGCAGGGTACGTTTGTGCCGCCGACGTTGTTTGAAATTGACAACCTCAATGATCTGACGCGTGAAGTGTTTGGTCCGGTATTGCATGTGCTGCGCTTTGACGCCAATCAGCTGGATCGGGTTGTCGACGAGATCAACCGCACCGGCTATGGGCTGACCCATGGTATCCACAGCCGTATCGATGAAACCATTGACGCGATTGTGGACAAGATCAAAGCAGGCAACATCTACGTTAACCGCAACATCGTGGGCGCCGTGGTAGGGGTACAACCGTTTGGCGGGGAAGGCAAATCCGGTACCGGGCCGAAAGCCGGTGGTCCGTTCTATCTGTATCGCTTGACTCAGGCCGATGGCTGGATGCCCAAGCTGGCCACGGAACCGGTTTCGGCCAACCTTGCAGGGCTGGATGCGTTGGCGAACGCCGCCTCGGCGCTGGGCGCTGGTCCGCGCGTCAGTGCGCTGCTTGATCAGGCGCGCCGCGAGACTCCGTTGTTGCATCGCGCGCGCTTGCCGGGGCCAACAGGGGAAAACAACAGTCTGTTCTTTGCCCCGCGTGGCAAGGTTGGTTGCCTGGCAGCCTCAATGGATGGTCGGCTGGAGCAACTGGTTGCCGTGCTGGCTACCGGCAATCAGGCGGTATTGGCCGATGACGATATTGGCAGCAAAATTGCTTAGCCAACTGGTTGGCCATGTCCAGCTGGCTGCCGATGTGTTGCAAGCGGAATTGAGTGCCGTCTTGTTTGATGGCACGGATGCCGATGCGCAGGCAGCTCGTGCCACTCTGGCGGCCCGTGATGGTGCCTTGGTTCCGTTAGTGTTGAAAGGACAAAGCGGGTACAACCTGCATCGTCTGGTTGTAGAGCGCGCGGTAAGCGTGAATACGACGGCGGCAGGCGGTAACGCCAGTTTGATGAGCATTGGTGACTGAGATTGAACAGGTATCGGCCGGGTGTCGGGCAGGTTGGCAAGGCTTTAATCGCCAATCCTGCTGGTGACCTGCCGATACCGACTCGATCATCGGTATACTGATGGGGCTTGTCATGAGCTGGCAGCATTGGAATAATGCCGCCAGCGTTTACTGCACCACAAAAAAACGCAGCACAAGAACTGTTCTGCCACAAGCCGGATAGTACAAACCTGTCAAATAGAGGAAACGAGATGCAATTCAACAAGCTGACGACACTTTCGATCGCCGTAGCTGCTGCAGTGGCCTTGTCCGCCTGTGGCAAAAAAGAAGAGGCTGCTTCCGGTAGCCAGGCTTCTGGCGCGGCTCAAGCGAGCAGCGGCGATACCATCAAGATTGGTTTTGCTGCGCCGATGACCGGCCCGCAAGCGCACTACGGTGAAGAGTACAAGAACGGTGTGACGCTGGCGATTGAAGATGCCAACGCCTCCAAGCCGACCATTGATGGCAAGCCGGTCAAATTTGAACTGGTGGCCGAAGACGATCAGGCTGACCCGAAAACTGCCACGCAACTGGCACAAAAGCTGGTAGACCAGAAAGTTAACGGCGTAATCGGCCACTTTAACTCTGGTACTTCCATCCCGGCTTCCAAGATTTATTCCGACGCAGGCTTGCCGATGATCGCCATGGCAACCTCGCCGGTATTTACCGCTCAAGGCTTCAAGAACACCTTCCGCTCCATGACGTCCGATACCCAGCAAGGTTCGGTGATGGGCAAGTTCGTGGTGGAAAAACTGAAAGCCAAGAACATTGTAATTGTGGATGACCGTACCGCTTACGGTCAGGGCCCTGGCTGATGAATTCGAGAAGGCGGTGAAAGCCGCCGGTGGCAAGATTGCCAAGCGCGAGTTCACCAACGACAAGGCTACCGATTTTGCCGCGATTCTGACCTCGATCAAGGGTGTGAACCCGGACGTGATCTTCTACGGTGGCGCCGACGCCCAGTCTGCCCCGATGGCCAAGCAGATGAAGCGCCTTGGCATTAACGCTCCGCTGGTTTCGGGCGAAATGACCAAGACCCCGAACTTCCTGCAACTGGCTGGCAAGGAAGCCGATGGTTCCATCGCTTCGCTGGCTGGCTTGCCGCTGGACCAGATGCCTAAAGGCAAAGACTACGAGGCGCGTTACAAGGCCCGTTTCAAATCTGACGTAGCCACCTACTCGCCGTATGGTTATGATGCGACCGGCGCGATGATCCAGGCCATGAAAGATGCCAAGTCTGCCGATCCGAAGGTGTATCTGCCGGTGTTGGCCAAGATCAAGTACTCGGGCGTCACCTCGTCCAACTGGTCCTACGATGACAAGGGTGACCTGAAGGATGGCGGCATTACCGTGTACAAGGTGGTTGGCGGCAAATGGACTGTAATGGAAACCATTGGCGGCGGAGCCAAATCTGCCCAGTAATCTGCTGGCCAGAATGATGTAATGCAAACGGCGCAGGTTTTCTGCGCCGTTTCTGTTTTGTAGGGAGAAATCATGTCTGACTGTACGCTTGATGATTTGATCCGGCGTTTGCCCAAGGCCGAGTTGCATTTGCATATCGAGGGCACGCTGGAGCCGGAAATGATGCTGGCGTTGGCGCAGCGTAATGGCGTTACGTTGCCTTATCCTTCGGTGGAGGCGATTCGCGCGGCGTATGCGTTTACCAATTTGCAGTCGTTTCTCGACCTGTATTATGCCGGTGCGGGCATGTTGCAGACGCAACAGGATTTCTTCGATCTGACCGGGCCTATCTGGAAAAGGCGCATGCCGATAATGTGGTGCATGTTGAAATCTTCTTCGACCCGCAAACCCATACGGATCGTGGCGTGCCCTTCGAACATGTGCTTTTGGGCATCCGTGCGGCGCTGGAGCAGGCGGCGCAGCAGTGGGGCATAAGTTTCCGCCTGATCATGAGCTTTTTGCGCCATCTGTCGGAAGAGGCTTTGCCGTGCTGGAGATGGCCATGCCGCATTTGTCGCTGATTGACGGCGTTGGGCTGGATTCCAGCGAAGTGGGGCATCCGCCGTCCAAGTTCCAGCGTCTGTTTGCCCGCTGCAAGGACTTGGGGCTGGCCCGCGTGGCGCATGCTGGCGAGGAGGGGCCGCTTATGTCTGGGAGGCGCTGGACTTGCTGGAGGTATCGCGCATTGATCACGGTGTGCGCAGCCCTGGAAGATGCGCAACTGGTGCAAAGGTTGGCCGAAAACCAGATACCGCTGACAGTCTGCCCGCTTTCCAATGTGCGCCTGAAGGTGTTCGAGCGCATGGAACAGCATAATCTGCGATCCTTGCTGCAAGCTGGCCTGCTGGCCATGGTGAATTCCGATGATCCCGCCTACTTTGGTGGTTACCTGAATGCCAATTTGCTGGCGTGCCGCCGGGCGCTGCAGCTGACGTTGGCCGAAGTCGTGCAACTGGTCAAGAACAGCATCGTGGCCAGCTGGTTGTCGCCGTTGGATCAGGAGCACTGGTTGCAGGAAATCGACCGCGTGGTGGCGGCGTGGCAACCTGAACAGGTTTGACATATGGACTGATGAGTTCTGACAGGGTTGGCCGAAATGGTGGTTCGGCCAACCCTGTCGCCATTTTTAGCAGAGCAAGGTTTGGCTATGACCAATGAAGTTCCTTCTCCGTGTGTGCAGCGTTGTCAGCTGGATGAGGCGGGGGCGATGTGTACCGGCTGCCAGCGCACGCTGGCGGAGATCAGCGGCTGGTCGTCATTCGACGCCGTGCAAAAGCGAGCGGTGTGGGATCGCCTGCTGGCCTTGCCGCGTACGGTGCAAGACAAAATCTGTCAGCAGTGTGGTGCGGCGTTTGTCTGCGGTAGCGGTGGTCAGCAGGGCCAGTGCTGGTGTGCCGATTTGCCGCATGTTGTGCCGTTGGGCGAGGAGGGCAGGGATTGTTTGTGCCCCGCTTGTCTGCGCGACCATTTGTTGCGTTGCGATAAAGAGTGCAACTCGGGTTGCTGAGGGGCGCATAGCGCTGGCCGTGGTATGAGATTGTATTGATGTATTTCCCATCCTATAGTGAAAACGCATGCCGATTTGCTGGTGTGTTTGATTTCTGAATTTATTATTTTCATAAGATGATGTCGTCGCGGTTTTCTTGATTCGATTTCTGTTCGGGGCCCACCATGCAACCGTCCTTGGCACCAGTCTTATCCCTGCGGCCGTTGGTTTTCACCGTGACGCTGCTGGCACTGCCCGGTGCTAGCGTTTTAGCGGCGGAGACGCCGTTAAAGAAACTGCGCAAGGAAGTGGCAGTTTTGCAGCAGCAAAGTCATGAGCAGGCAGCGTTGATCCGTGAGCTGCAACAGAAACTCGCGGCCCTGACGGCAAGTCCGGCGACAGAGCCCGGCCGTTTCACCGGGCAGACTGGCTCCATCGCCTTGGCCACCATACCGGGCCATACCGCGTTACCGTCGTCCTCTCCGGTGCCATCCCCCAGTTTGCCGGTGGTGTCGGAAATTCCCAAAAGCGTCAGCGACATTTATCAGGAAGCGAGCGGCTTTGATTCCAGCAGCACGTTCTCGCTCGAGCCCGGCTTCACCTATAGCCATTACGATACGCGTGAGCTGCGACTGAACGGTTTTCTGGCGCTGGATTCCATTTTTCTGGGCAGCATCAATCTGGACCGGTTGCGCAGTGACAGTATGACCTTTGATCTGACTGGCCGTTACTCGCCATCGCCGCGCTGGCAATTTGATGTCAATCTGCCTTTTATCGCACGTGATGCTACGTATTTCTCCGGCGGGGCGGGGGGATCGTCCTCCACGGTGTCGCAATCCTCGGTCAACCAGGGGACCGAAGCTGGGGGATGTCAGCTTTGGCGTGGGATACAAGCTGGTACAGGAAGACATGGATTGGCCGGATATCGTTTGGAGCCTGCATGCCAAGGCGCCAACCGGTAGCAATCCTTATGGCATCAAATTGATCCCGTCGGCGGGCAACGATAACCTGTCCGTTCCCGAGCGTCTGCCCACCGGAAACGGTGTCTGGGCGTATTCCACCGGGCTGTCGTTTGTCAAAACCGTTGATCCGGCCGTGCTGTTTGCCAGCGTTGGCTACACCCACTATGCTTAAGCAAGCATTTCAACGACATCAGTGCACAGCAGGATGTGGTGCAAGTAAGCAGTGTCAAACTGGGCGACAGCTTGTCGTTTGGTGCCGGGTTTGCCTTTGCGCTCAACGACCGCTTGAGCCCGGGAATGTCCTATTCGCAACAGATGGCACGCAAGTCGCAAACCAAGAGTGATGGCGGCGCATGGAATGACGTACCCGGCAGCGATGCCAATGCGGCGACGCTGAATGTTGGGCTGACCTATGCGTTGAACAAACGGTTGTCCATCATTCCCAATCTGGCGGTAGGGTTGACGCCCGATACGGCCAACTATGCGTTCTCCATCAAGTTTCCTTACCGGTTCTGATGGAGGCAGGGCATGAGCATGACTAAGCAGCTTCTGGCCATCGGCAGCGGCATGTCGCCGTTATTGAGCGTGCTTGGCCGCCATGGCTGGCAGGTTCACCATGTCAGCGATGTGCGGCAACTGGCCATGCACAAGGGTGTGCGGGAAGCAACTGTTGGCTTGATCTGGGTGGACGATAAGGTCATGCGCCAGCTGGATACCTTGCGCAAGACGGCCGGATTGTTTGATCTGGAATGGGTGCTGCTGGTTGATCGTGCCCTGCTGGCTCAACCGCTGATCAAACATTTCATCAATGACGTGTGCTATGACTTTCACTGTTTGCCCATCCAGCCCACCCGGCTGGAAGTGACGCTGGGGCGGTTGCACGGCAAAACGCTGTTGCATCGCCAGACCCAGCATGGTGATGAAGACGAGGCCGGACTCGAGTTGGTGGGGGAACATCCTTCCATGCGACAGCTGCGGCAGGATATTCGTCGTCTGGCGCGGATCGATATGAATGTGCTGATTTCCGGCGAGAGTGGTACTGGTAAAGAGCTGGTGGCCCGCGCCATTCATCAGTGTTCCCGCCGTGCCAAGGCGCCTTTCTCGGCGGTTAATTGTGGTGGCTTGCCACTGGCGCTGGTGCAGTCAGAATTGTTCGGCTACGAACGTGGCGCATTTACCGGCGCCACCGAACGACGCATCGGCCGGATTGAAGCGGCCAAGGGCGGCACCCTGTTTCTGGATGAAATCGGCGACATGCCGATTGAAGCCCGAGTTAACCTGCTGCGCTTTTTGCAAGAAGGCACGATTGATCGGCTGGGCAGCAGCCGCTCGCTGGAGGTGGATGTGCGGGTGGTGTCGGCCACGCATGTGGATTTGTCGCGGGCGGTGCGGGAGGGACGGTTCCGCGAAGACTTGTTTTACCGCTTGAATGTGTGCTGCCTGAACATCCCGCCGCTGCGGCAACGGCGTTCGGATATCCCGATCCTGGCGGCCCATTTTCTGGGTTCCCCGGCCAAACGCATGGAGCTGCCCGGTAAACGCTTTTCCAGTGAAGCGATGTGCGTGATGGTGGGCTATGCCTGGCCGGGCAATGTGCGGGAAATGGTCAATCGCATCAGTCAGGGCTTGGCTATGTCCCGTGGTCGCATCATCCATGCGGCGGACATGGGGTTGGCCGAAAACTTGCGGACCAGTACCCTGATGACGCTGGAGGAGGCGCGTGCACAGGCCGAACAGGACGCCTTGGCGCTGGCGCTCAAGCTGTTTGGCAATAACAGCTCGGAAGCCGCGCGGCGGTTGGGCGTGTCGCGCGCCACCTTTTATCGCCTGCTGCAGAAGTACCAGATGGCAGAGCCAACCCTGTCCGCCGCCAATCCCACACCGCCCGAATCGCGGGTTGAGAAGGAAGACGCGCTCTCGTCATGAGCCTGTGTCGGGCCGGAGCCGCCTCGGTTTAGCGCCCGGGGATGCCTATCATTAAATGGTGCAGGCTATTGAACAGCTGATTGCCACTGAGGCGATTGGCGGGACTGAGGGAAACCTGAATGCGCAGGGAGTTTTCTACTGCCACATTGCTGCCTTGCACATTGGAAAACTGTGTCAGCTGCCCTTGTCCGATCGATTGCCCGGCATAACCCGCCGCGCCTTTCTGGATTACCACCTGCAAGGATTTTCCATCGCCGGTGGTTGGCCGAACTCTGGCTGACCGGTTGCCAGTTAGTGCCCAGCGCCAGTGGTGCGGCCCCGGCATTATCGATTTCCACCGTCGCGCTATTGTGTGATTGATTATTCGTGCCCGCCAGTTGGTTGACTTGTACCACCCCTTGCACGGAAGCCAGCCCCGGCGTTGTGGGCAGCGACGACGGGTTACCGGCGGTTTTGCCGTCCAGCGTATAGTTGCTGACACGGACTTGCCCGTTATCCCGACCGGTCAGTTGGGTGGCAACGCCACTCAGGGTGCCATCCGCATCGCGCCAGATGGTGGTCATCTGGATGCCGAAATTGACGATTTTACCCGCATCGACATATCGCCCGCGCAGACCATCCAGAACTGTGTCATCCACATACGCCAAGGCGGCGTAGCCGGGAGCACTCAGCCCCAGCAGCAGGCACGATACGGATATCCAGCCCATCCGGTTGGTTTTCATGGCGTGCATCCTTGTGTGGGAATCGCAGTCAGGTCGTGCAGGTTGGCCGAAGCTTTGATCGGACCGTCATCCAGAAAGCCGTGGTCAGAAAAAATCGCTATGCAAGAAGCCGTATTCAACCAGTTCGGCCAACTCTACCGGCTGCATGCTGTTGACGGCGGAACGGGCTGACAGAATCGCCGGTATGCGGCGCAGCGGAGTGTTCGGCCGATAGCCTGGCCCGGCAACGGCCAGTAACACGCCGTTCCATTGCCGTTTGAATTCGTCCATGCGCAGGCTGCGGTTCCCTAGCGCCGGGTCAGCGATGAATACGCTGTCTTTGGTGGCGAGTTTCAGTACGACAAAATGCTTATAGCCGTTGACATCCAGCATGATGATGACCGGAATCCGCAGCGACGGCAGTTTTTCCACTCCCGTCACAAAACCGCTGGCCCGCAGCTGCAGGCTGTTCACGTAGCGTTTCATGTCCAGCATGGAAAACCCCTGCTTGCGCACCTGTTCGGCATTGGCACCGTTGAACATGCCAACGATGACATCGTTTTCGGTGATCGGGCGCGCAAACGCATAGCGCAACAACGTGGCAAGAGCCGCCGCGCCACAGCTATAGTCGGTTTTCTGCTCGACGACATACTGAAAACGGATTTCCCGTAGGCTGGTGAGCCGTTTGCTGGGTTCGCCGTCACCGGTAAATGCCGGAATCGCCAGTTCGGCGGCATGCAGCGTGGTAGAGATGCCAAGCAGGAGCAGCAAGAAAGTACAGAATCGGTTCATCAGCATTGTCAGCCGTGGCGATGCCTGACACCGCCACGGCCACTCCTTTCGCGTGTGGAGTTATTTGCCAGAGGCCGAGGCGATCGACAGGGTGTTGATCTGTTGATTACCCAGCCCTGCCGCGTTGTTGACGCCGACATTACCCGTGACATTCTTGACCGAGTCACTGAGCGACGCCGATACATTCAACGGCAGAGAAGACGTGACGACGGTGTTCTGGTTGAGTTGCACGCCACCGGTCGAGGCGCTGGCTAGCAGCGCCGAGCTGGCATTGGCCAACGCCACATCATTTTTCTGCTGGTTGCCCGCACCAGCGGCATTGTTGACGCCGACATTACCGTTTACATCCTTGATGGAGCCTTTGACCGAGGCGGTCATGTCATTTGACGTGCCGCGATACGGCTCTTCAAAGTTGAAGGTGTTGTCGTTATTGAGTTGCTCAAAGTTGGTAGCCGCTTTGGCAACGCTGTTCTTGTTGCCAGTGGAACTGATGGCAACGTTGTTGGCCTGCTGGTTGAAGAAACCCGAGGCGTTGTTGACGGCACGTTGCCATCAACATGGGCCACGCTATTGCGCAACGCCGCTTTCGACGGGTCGGTAACATTCAGCTTGTTATTCAGGTTTTTCTGAATATCGTTGACGCTGGCGTTGGCCAAGGCATCTGCCTGAGGGTCAAACACCTCGTCAACCACCAATACTTCGGCATAGGCCGAGAGATTGACATTGGACGTGGTGTTGTCATAGCCGTTGGAAATCGTGTTGCTGATTTGGGTCGACGAGTTGTTGACCGGCGGCTGGTGTGTGGGGCTGGTGTTATCGGCATGTGCAATGCCATAAGCGCCCAGAATGGATACCAGTACCAGAGTGTTGTGCAGCTTAGCCATGATTATTCTCCTTACATATAAAAAAGACCGGACACCGCCTCGGGGTGGAACGGTGGCGGCCAACAGCCCTTACGGGCGAACAACACGGATAGCCGTGGCGTTGACCGCCTGATTCAGGTTGCTTACTATCTGATTAAGCTGGATGACGCCGCGACTGCCTTGAAAGGCGCTGTCACTGATGACGGTTTGCTGCTCTTGGCCGCTGTTTGCGGATGTCTCATTTCGGACGGCGTGGCCGGTAGCGGCGGACTGCAACACACTATCCTGCGAGGCGATGGCGCCTGCCTAATGTAAGCCGAGTGGCCACCGATGGCTAGGCTCAAGCTATTGGCCGATTGGTTGGCTTGCCCGGCGCTCTGGTTGATGCCGATCAGCCCGACGTTGTTGCGCAGTGAATCCGGCGCAATGATGGCAGAATCGCTACCGGCATGGGGTGAGCCTGACGCGCTCAACCGCTGCTGTGCCGCCGTATTGGCGTGGGCGGTGTCCGTGCTGATGACCAGATTGCGCAGGTTGGCCTGTTGATTGCCATCGCCCGCCGCTTGGTTGATCGAGAGCACGCCGCTATTGCCACTGCCACTTTGTTCCAGAGTTGCCGGGTGTCGGCGTGTGCAGTCATGATCAGGCTCAGCAGTCCGGGCAGACAGCAGCGAGTCAATGATGTCAGGTGTCTCATGGCCGCGCTCCTTAGTGACCCAATCCAGGATTCTGGCTGAGGGGCGAGAGCGCTTGCTGGATCGAGGACGCCAGTCCGCCGGTGCCATTTCCCGCGCCGCTTCCAGTGAGCGGTGCACTGATGCTCGCCCCTGTTAGCAGCGGGGCATTGACCATGGCGGTTGCGCCGACTGATGACGTCTGGAAGCGTTCCGTGTTGCCAACGGTCAACGACATGGTGTGGTCGTCCGCCAAGCGGGCGGGGACGTTAGTGCTTGTGGTGGCCGGGGTTACGTCATGGGCCGGTGACACATTGACCCGGCTGGCGTTCGTGCTGGGATGCGCTTCGGTGCGGTAGGCGGAACGCTCCGGTACGCGCCGCATGATTACGATGTCGGCATCGTGGGTATCGCCAGAAATGTCGGCTGCGCTGGCAATGGGGGCCGTCGTGGCGGATGACAATAAACCCAACAAGGCCATGTAGAAATTCATTGCGTGTCTCCTGCGGCATACCGCTGATAGGCCGCTTAACGCAGCTTGCATGCCAACAGTGACAAAACCTTGCAGGATAAGGCGCCGGGATTTTCAGGCAGTGAACGACGAAGGGATTTGTGTTTCAGGGCTGAGACACAATGACGGAATCAGACTCGGTGGACAGTGTTACGGCAGGAAAATTCAGCGATGAGGTGGAGGAGAGTTCCGGTTTGTCTGACACATAACCGAAGCCAAAGAAGTTTGGCTGTATCAACAATGAGACGCGGGCAGCATGATTGCCATGGCTGGGGCCTCTCTCTTTCGGCCAACCCTCAGCCAGTGTTTGTGTTGTGTTTTAAGTTTGCCGCGCGAGCAGGGGGGCTAGATGCTTGCACTCGCAATGGCGAGCTATTGGTGTAGCCGCCGTTGTTGCCTTACTTCATTTGCAGCAAAGCAGCGGTAGCCAGAAAATCATTGCCAAAGCGACGGACCAGACGTTCCAGCGCCGGATCAAAGCGTGCCCATTGTTGCTGCAACAGTTGTAATGCGCCCTGATCGCTGTCTGCTGACAAGCCAAGAGCTTCATATATCGCTTGGGGCTGGACGTGAAAATAGGCGGGGTAACCATCCAGTCGGCCATTGACCAAAATATTCCCGGTACGGTCCAGGGCGGGCAGCCAGCAATGTCAGCATGTCATTCTCCATCGGCAAAGAGCTGGCAGCCTAGGGCATCGTGCCGCTTTGTACAAGCACTCAAGCGAGCGCTCGGGCCAAAAAAGCAGTGACATAAAAAGCCATGCTGTCAGTTATTCCGGCAATTATCTTTGATTCTTCGCGTGGAATGCTTGGAGATGTTGAACGTTTTTGGCATTTTGTTGGTCATATGTGGAGTTGACGGATGCTGCCTTGAAGTGTCCGGGATGTGTAAGGTCATAAATCATTTGCTTTTATCGCCGCAGGCATTAGGCGATAATGCGGGCCTGCCAAGAAAGAAGCTGATACTCAAGCAATGAAGAGCGTAGATGATTTTCGCCTGCGACTAGGTTCGCAGGAACTGGTGCCTATCATCGTGGGTGGCATGGGGGTAGACATCTCAACGTCGGCCTTGTCGCTGGAAGCGGCGCGTCTGGGTGGCATTGGCCATATTTCAGATGCCATGGTGCCGACGGTGACGGATCGTCGTTTCAATACCAAGTACGTCAAGAACAAGCTGCAGCAGTACAAATTCAACGTAGAGAATTCTGACAAGTCGGTGGTGAAATTCGACTTGGGACTGTTGGCCGAAGCAACAGCTCTCCATGTGGGTAAAACCATGGAAGCCAAGCGCGGCCCGGGCATGATCTTCATCAACTGCATGGAAAAGTTGACGATGAACAGCCCCAAGGAAACCCTGCGGGTACGCCTGAAGGCCGCGCTGGACGCCGGCATTGATGGCATTACGCTGGCAGCTGGTTTGCATCTGGGGTCATTTGCCCTGATGGAAGATCATCCGCGCTTTCGCGATGCCAAGCTGGGTATCATCGTGTCATCACTGCGAGCCTTGCAGCTGTTCCTGAAAAAAAGCGCTCGCACCGGTCGTCTGCCCGATTATGTCGTGGTCGAGGGGCCGCTGGCGGGTGGTCACCTCGGCTTCGGCATGGACTGGGCCCAATACGATCTGGCCACCATCATGGCGGAAATCCGTGCCTGGTTGCAGGCCGAACAGCTGGATATTCCACTGGTAGCCGCTGGTGGCGTGTTTACCGGTAGTGATGCGGTCGGCTTCCGGAAATGGGTGCAAGTGCCGTGCAGGTGGCTACCCGCTTCACCGTGACGCGAGAATGTGGTCTGCCGGAAAATGTGCAGCAGGAATACTTCAAAGCCAGTGAAGACGATATCGAAGTCAACCAGATCTCGCCGACCGGTTATCCGATGCGCATGCTGAAGAACAGCCCGGCGATCGGTAATGGCATTCGCCCCAATTGCGAAGCATATGGCTATCTGCTGGATGCCTCGGGCAGCTGTCAGTACATTGAAGCCTACAACCGCGAAGTGGCCGCTCATCCGGGCGAGCGTCGCGTCAAGGTCTGGGACAAAACCTGCCTGTGTACCCACATGCGTAACTTCGATTGTTGGACTTGCGGTCAATTTACCTACCGGTTGAAAGACACAACAAACCGTAAAGCAGACGGTAGTTATCAGCAGCTGACGGCGGAACATGTGTTCCACGACTATCAATACAGTACCGATAACAAAATCGCGCTGCCTGCAATGGCCGAATAATGGCTTGAGCGTGCCGGTTGCCGGGTAGTAGCCCAAACCAGCACCTCTGTCAGTGGCTCACTAAAAACACCGGCTAACTACCGGTGTTTTTGCTTTGGTATCTCTGATTCCTGAAAACAGTTACTGCACTATCACGTTGGCCGAAAATGGCCATACCTAATGTGCCCAGAAATGCAAATAGATGCTTATGATTAACGCATAATCCTTTGTATTCATGACATTAAGATGGTCTTGATTTTGGTGTTTCTATAGACCGTTTGAATTAAATGATGTTTTTCGCTCGGTGGTTTTCCCGCTTCCGACAACTTTGGTCGCTTTGTTATTACTGACCTTTACTTAGCCAATTTCCCTGAACTGATTATTTCTGTTAAGCCTCATTCTTTTATCGGTTTTATCGAATATGGCTATGCTCTTATACGTTTGCGATTAACCCCTAATTTAAATGTTATGGCTCGTCATGGTGCACAAAGCATGGTGATTACTTTGAATTTTCATGTTGATGTATTAAACCGCATTATTTTTTTATTGTTTAAAGATAACGATAAGATAAGTAATGATTTTTATAAAATAAGGTGCTAATCTTGGGCCGATTTTGCTGCCGTGTTCAGCGGGTAACGCTATATCGATAGCTATAGTTATGCATCATATATATCTATTGAAATCAATGGCTTGTTTTAGACTTTCGCTGCTGCAGTGCAGCGCTGAGTTGGCAGTCAGGCAGTGGTGAATACAAGGTGGTGGGCGGCAAGCAGCGGGAAGCTTGCCTGCTCAATGTTTATACCAAAGGGATATTTTTTTGGGGTGTCATCTCCCCATTGTGGGTAGTGCAGATTTGCATAAGAGAGGCGGACTGATTAACTTCTACACGCTCGATTTAGTCACTGTAGCTCAGGGCTATGTTGTGCGCTTTCCGTCGTTTCCCGCCTTGATAACATGGATTTTATCATCCTGCTTGTATCAGCCCCGGTTTTTATAAACTGATTCGGGATGTGTGTGGGCGCAGAAAGCACCCCGGTAAGAGGAGCCACTCAATTCCTCGGTATTGGAAACATTATAATTACGATGATTACGTCTATGCAGGATCAGCCCGATTCCGACGCACCAAGGATTTCCGTTTCGCCAGATGCCTCTGCCAGTAGTGACTGCCAGTCCTGCCGCAGTGGCGAGTCGATATGCCGGAAAGCCTGTCAGATATCCTGGGCCTACATGGTGCAAAGCCTGAGCCGGTTGTATCACGAGTTTGATGGCGATTTCCTGTTGCCGTTGATTCTCGGTGAGGTCTACATGCACAGCACGCGTAATTACCAAACCGGTGATGACAAGCATCACCATGCTTCGCTGCTGGCTACCAACCCGTTTTCCATTTCAGAAGTGACTGGCATTCCCCGTGAAACCGTGCGTCGCAAGATTGCGAAACTGGTGGCTGACGGCCGTCTGGAATATCGTCCCATAGCGGTATTGTCATGACCGAGCAGGGCATGGATTATTTGTGCTGCCTGATCAAGGATGGCGTGCAAGCCTCTCTCATTGAAACCGGGGAACGTCTGAAATCGTTACAGACGACTGGCGTTCAAACAGATACCCCGGCTACCTGAGCTGTTAAGTTGTGACCGTTGGCGGCAAGAGTGCACCTGACGGATTCTGCCTGATGTGTGATACAGCCCCTGTTACCGGTTCGTCCCGGTTGCCTAGATGTGCCGCCCTGTTTGACCCTCGTCATTTCTCCATACATCGCCTGCAACACTTTGGGGTATCTGCTGCCTTGCAAATTCCTGTGTGCATCCCGGGTTGGCTGCGAGGTTTGCCTTCTTTATTTCTGTGACTGAACAATAAAAAAACCGGCAGGATGCCGGTTTTGCGGTGAGTGGGCTGTCGTGCCCTGTTCTTACAGCCTGAGATCATTAATGACGGCAAAGATAGGGGAGAGCATGGCCTCGCCCAAACGCAAGCTGCGCTGGCCGTTCCACCCGTAGTCGTCATCAGGCAGGTTGGCATTGTCCTTGAACGGCATTTCCAGCGTGAAGGCCGGGCAATTAAAGTGATTGCCCACCCAGTTGGTTGCCAGTGCCAGATTGGCTTCGCCGGGGCATCTTTGGCGTAGCCGAACTCGTCCTGAAAATCCGGGCTGGAAAGCTGCAGGTAGTGTTTGAACTTTTCTTCCTGCAGGCGAATCCGTTCGCTGTAGGACGGCACGCCTTCGGTACCGGCGACAAAGACATAAGGCGTGGACTCATCGCCGTGAATGTCCAGAAACAGATCGACGCCGGTTTCCTGCATTTTTTCCCTTACGGCCAACACCTCCGGGCTTGCCTCAAGCGATGGCTGTTCCCATTCCCGGTTCAGGTTGCTGCCTGCCGCGTTGGTGCGCAGGTTACCCAGTACCGAACCATCCGGATTCATGTTGGGAACCACGTAGAACGTTGCTTTATCCAGCAGCGCGCGGGATGTTGGGTCGAGAGGGTCGAGCAGGCGATTGAGGAAGCCTTCGACAAACCACTCCGCCATGGTTTCACCGGGGTGCTGGCGGGCGATGACCCAGACTTTCAGGTCCGATTCGACCTCATGGCCGATGGTCAGCAAATTGATGTCGCGGCCTTGCAAGGTGCTGCCGAGGTCGGTCACCTGACACAGGCCGGAGCCTTGTGCCGGCCGATCAGATTGAGGTGCTGCTCGTAGGAATAGGGTTCAAAGTAAGCGTAGTAGACGCTGTTGGCCAGCGGTACATGCTCGATGGTCAGTACTTCGCCATCATAGTGGGTTGGCACCCGGAACCAGTTGATGCGGTCGTACGAGGCCATGGCCTGATAGTTGACCCAGCCTTCCGGATAGGCGCAATCACTGGCATTGAGAAAGCGCAGCGTGCAGGTCTGGTAGGCTGCCCCTTGCAGCCGGAAGTAGAACCATTGCGCAAATTCAGAGGCATTATCACGAGGAATACGTAATTGGATATCTTCCGGGTCGTTAATGGAAACGATTTCAATGCTGCTTAAGCGTCAAAATTGCTGCTGATTTTCATGCGAATGGAACCTGTATGCCTGATGCTGACTCAAGGTGAGAGATTGTAATCCTGTCTGTTGCCGTTGGCACCACGCCAACAGCAAAAACCCCGCCAAAAGGCGGGGTTGGGTGTGTTAAATCCGGTCAAGAGATCAGGCAGCAGTACTGCCACGTTTGGTGGCGGTCTTGACGGCGTCAGCGGTGGCGCTGGAGGCGGCTTTTACGCTGCTGTCAGTAAATTCTGCCACTTGCTGGGCGGCTTTGCTGAAGCTGTTGACGGCGGCAGCGGCGGCAGCAATGCTGGTTTTCACGGCATTGAGGGCAGCATCGGAACCGGACGGCGAGCTTTTGGCCGCGGTTTCAATGGCGCTGATCAGCGATTTGTTGAAGGTGCCCAGATTTTCTTCGGCCAACTTGGCCAGTTCGGTCTGGGTGGTGGACAGGATTTCATAGACGCCGCGGGAGTTGGCAACCGCTTTGTCGATGCTGCGGCTGGCCAGCTTGTTCAGCTGGTTGAAAGCGTCCTGAGGATCGGTCGCGGCGGCCGGTCCTTGGCGGCCTGTACGTTTTCTTCCAGCGACTGCTTGGCGCTGTCCAGGTTGAATTTAAACAGCCGTTCGGTACCGTCCAGAGAAATCTGGGCAAAACGCAGCGCGTTTTCGAAACCGGTCAGCGAAAATTTGGTAAATTGATCATTGCTAGCAACCATGTTTTAGACCCTCATTTTGTTGGACTACGATCAAGAATATTTACAAACTCTGATATCGCACTGCACAATGACGATTAAATCTAGCACGCCATCTCAAGAGCGTGTAGTTGTTTTACTCTAGTCTGTTGTATTTATGATAAAAGTGCTCCACCCAACACCACGACAATAAATAATTCAGGAGTGTGACATGAGTGTTGAAAAGCGGGTCATCAAGAAGTACCCGAACCGCCGGTTGTACGATACGGCAACGAGTTCTTACATCACGCTGGGCGATGTAAAGCAACTGGTCCTGGATAGCGTTGATATTCAGGTGGTGGATGCCAAGACGCAGGAAGACATTACCCGCAGCGTACTTTTGCAGATCATTCTGGAAGAGGAAAACGGCGGAATGCCGATGTTCAGCCACGAGGTGCTGACGCAGTTTATCCGTTACTACGGGCAGGCCATGCAGGGCATGATGGGGCCGTTTCTGGAGAAAAACCTGCAACTGTTTTCGCAACTGCAAGAGAAGATGCAGGCGCAGACCAAGGCCATGTATGGCGATAACCCGGTGTTCAATGCCAATTTGTGGGGCGAGTTCATGAAGTTCCAGGGCCCGGCCATGCAGAGCATGATGTCGAGCTACATGGAACAAAGTTCCGGCATGTTCATGGACATGCAGAACCGCATGCAGGAGCAGGCGAAACAATTGTTTGGCGGCTTCAATTTCCCGGGCTATGTGGCGCCGGAGCAGGGTAAGCAAGAGAAAGAGAATTGAGCGGACGGCACGCCGGGCGTTAACCGGGCGTGCAGGTCGGTACAGCAGTATCAACCGGAAGGCGGCTTACCGTCTTCCGGTTTTTTCATGTCTGGCGCGTGGCGGGGCTAGCAGATGCGCGGCAGGTTTTCCCCGTTGAGCCAGTCCAGCAAGCGCTCGCCGCCAAAGCGGGTTTTCGCGCGCACAAAGCCATGGGCGTCCGCTACCACATGGCCAATCCGTGCCGCCTCGCGCCCCAGTGGATGGGCGCGCAGAGCGGCCAAGGCGCTGTCGGCATGCTCCGGCGCACAGATGGCGACGAGCTTGCCTTCATTGGCGATGTAGAACGGGTCCAGCCCGAGTAATTCGCAGGCGGCACGGACTGCTGGCTGTACCGGCACGGCCTGTTCGTCCAGCAGCATGCCAACTCCGGATTGTGATGCCAGTTCGTTGAGCGTGGTGGCCAGCCCGCCGCGCGTGGGGTCGCGCATCAGGCGCAGGCTGGGGCAGTGTGCGATCAGGTTGGCCGAAAGGGTGTGCAGCGCCGCGCTGTCGGACTGGATGGTGCTGTCAAAACCCAGATGCTCGCGTTGCGACAGGATGGCCATGCCGTGGTCGCCGATGGTGCCGGACAGCAAAATGGCATCTCCGGGGCGGGCCTGATCGTGCTTACCAGCTGGACTCCCTCGGGTACCACGCCGATACCGGTGGTGTTGATGAAGACGCCATCACCTTTGCCGCGTTCCACCACTTTGGTGTCGCCGGTAACAATGGCCACGCCAGCCGCTCGCGCCGCGTTGGCCATCGATTGCACGATACGGGCGAGGTCCGCGAGGGGAAAACCTTCTTCCAGAATGAACCCGGCGGACAGGTACAGCGGCCTGGCACCACCCATGGCCAGATCGTTGACGGTGCCGTGTACCGCCAGACTGCCAATGTCGCCACCGGGAAAGAACAGCGGCGAGACCACGTGGCTATCGGTGGCGATGGCGAGGCGGCCTGCTACGGGCGGCACGATGGCCTGATCGTTGCCTTGTGCCAGCCAGCTATTGCCGAAGTGGGCGACAAACAGCTGCTGGATCAACTGGGCCATGGCACGGCCGCCGCTGCCGTGGGTGAGTTCTACCCGGCCATGGCGCAAGTCGAGTTGGCGGATCGCTGGAGTTTGCAGGGGCATGTTCATCGGCAGGGCGATTCCGTGATGATTGGCGCGAAGCGGCCATAGTGATAATAGGCGGCACAGGCGCCCTCGCTGGAGACCATGCAGGCCCCCAGTGGATGGTCCGGGGTGCAGGCGGAGGCAAACACCTTGCAGTCGCGCGGTTGTTTTTGTCCGCGCAGGATGGCGCCGCACTCGCAGGCCTTGTGATCGGCTACGTGCGGTATCGGCAGATCAAAGCGCTGCTCGGCATCAAATTCGGCATAGTCGGGATGAACAGCCAGTGCCGACTGCGCAACATGGCCCAGCCCGCGCCATTCAAAAGACGGGCGCAGGGTCAGGGTTTCCGCCATCAAGTCGAGGGCCTTGCGGTTGCCGTTTTCGCTGACGGCGCGCGTGAACTGGGTTTCTACCTCGGCCCGACCCTGATTGATCTGTTCCACCAGCAGCAGGATGGATTGCAGCACGTCCAGCGGTTCGAAGCTTAAGCAATCACCACCGGTTTGCCATAGTCGCGGGCGATGCTGGCATAGGGCGCGCTGCCGATGACGGTGCTGACGTGGGAAGGGCCAATGAAGCCATCCAGCGCGACGGCATCGTCGGAGCTGAGCAGGTGGCGCATGGCGGCGGGGGGTGAGGACGTGATTGCAGAACAGGCTGAAATTGGTCAGCCCCTCGACCCGGGCGGTTTTCAGGGCGACGGCGCTGGGCGGCGTGGTGGTTTCAAAGCCGATGGCAAAGAACACCACGGGCTGTTGTGGATGTTCGCGGGCAATTTGCAGGGCATCGTTGATCGAATACACCACGCGCACGTCAGCGCCTTGGGCGCGGGCGCGATAGAGCGTCATCTGCCTAGCTGGCAGGCAGGCGCAAGGTGTCGCCATAGCTGCACAGGATGACGCGATGGCGCAGGGCGAGGTCGATGGCGGCATCGATACGGCCAATCGGTAGCACGCATACCGGGCAGCCGGGGCCGTGGATCAGCTCGATGTTGGCCGGTAGCAGCGCGGTCAGGCCATAGCGTGTAATGGCGTGTGTGTGGCCGCCGCAAAATTCCATCAGGCGGTAACGGCGATCGGGCTGCACGCTGGCATGTAGGCGGCGGGCGAGGCCGTGCGCCAGTTCCGTCGCGCGAAATTCATCAACGTATTTCATCAGGCGACCCCAGTTCGGCCAACTTGTGCATCAGTTGCAGCGTGGCCTGTGCTTCATCCGGGTCAAGTTTGCCGATGGCGTAGCCGACATGCAGGATGACGTAATCGCCAACCTGTGCGTCGTCAATCAGCGCCAGCGAGATGACCCGATGGATGCCATCGACCTCCACTGCGGCCATAGCGTCGGCCAGCAGGGCAGTAATGCGTACCGGAATGGCCAGACACATCGTCAGCTCCTTTGTGTGGCACGCCACCATTGGCGCGCTATCCAGGCTTGACCCAGACTGATGCCACCGTCGCCGGGCGGCAGGGTGTGTGGCAGATAAACGCGTAGCCCGGCCTGTGTCAGTGCCTGCCGCAGCCCGCGATGCAGGCGGCGATTGGCCAGACAGCCGCCGCCCAGCACGATGAGTGTGAGGCCGGTGGTGCGCGCGGTGCGGACGAGCCAGTCGGCCAGTGCCGCGATCAGCGTACTGTGCCACAGGCTGGCAATGGCCGTGGCGTCGTTGAGCGTCAGCAGGTGGCGTGCCAGTGGGCTTAAATCCAGTTGGCTGCGCCCGCTAAGGTTGGCCGAAATCACCCACCCCTGCGCCAAGGGCGGGCAGCTCTGAGCCAGTGCTTCCAGCTGTTGCGCCGCCTCGCCCTCGAAGTGCTGTTGCGGGCAGCGGCCGGTCAGCCCGGCGATGGCATCGAACCAGCGGCCGAGGCTGCTACTATCCGGGCAATTGAAGCGCCGGTTGAGTTGTTGCTGCAATAGTGCGTAGCCCGGGTGTGCCGTCAGGTGGGGTGGCAGCGGGCCGGGTTGCCCGAGTTGATGCCACAGGCCAACCGCCATGCGCCACGGCTCGCGCGCGGCGCGGTTGCCGCCGGGCAGCGGTAGTGTGGCAAGGCTGCCCAGATGCCGGTAACCGCTGCCTTCCAGTTGCATCAGTTCTCCGCCCCGGGCGGCGCCGTCGTCCCCCAGCCCGAAACCATCCAGCACCAGCCCCAGCGCGGGTGCCTCCAGTGCATGCTCTGCCATGACGGCGGCCAGATGGGCATGGTGGTGTTGCACCGCCAGCAGCGGGACGTGCCAGTGTTCGGCCAACCTTTCTGCCAGTTGGCTGGCGTAGCTGTCGGTTTGCCGGTCACAGGCGATGACGGCGGGCCGGATATTGGTGCCCGCCAGCAGGCGCTCCACCGCCTGATCTAACGTCACGCAGGTTTGCGGGTGATCCAGATCGCCGACATGCGTGGAAAGCCGGGCTTCGTGGTCACACATCAACGTCGCTGTGTTTTTCAGATAGGCGCCCAGCGCCAATACCGGCGGCCCGCCGTGTGGCAGCGGCAGTGGCTCGGGGGCAAAGCCGCGCGCCCGGCGGTGGAACAGCGGCGCGCCATCCACCACGGTCAGCACGCTGTCGTCGCTGCGCGTGACGATGTCACGATCATGCAGTAGGAAGGCATCGGCGATGTCGGCCAACTCGGTTAGCGCGGCGTGGTTATGGGTGACGGTGGGGGCGCCGGAGCGATTGGCGCTGGTCATGACCCACACGACAGGCTGGGCCTCGTGGCGCCAATCGTGCCCGGCAGGGTAGCCGAGTGCGGCATGCAGCAGCAGCCAATGCAGCGGCGCTGGTGGCAGCAGCAGGCCGAGTTGCCCCATGTCCGGCGCGATGCTTAAGCCAGCATGGCGTCGCTATGTGGCTGTTTGTCCAGCAGTACGATGGGGGTTTCGCGCGCATCTAGCCAGTGAGCCTCGGCATCGTTTACCTGCGCCCATTGGCGAGCTGACGCAACATTCGGCACCAGCAGCGCCAGCGGTTTGGTGGGCCGTTGCTTGCGGGCGCGCAGGCGTGCCACGGCATCCGGCTGGCGCGCGTCGCACAGCAGATGGAAGCCGCCCAGCCCCTTGACCGCGACGATGGCGCCGCGCTGGATCAGGCGCACGGTTTCGGCAATCGGCTCGCCCGCTAGCGTGGCCGCGCCGCTTCCCAGTAGCTGCAATTGCGGGCCGCACGCCGGGCAGGCCAGTGTCTCGGCGTGAAAACGCCGGTTGGCCGGGGCGGTGTAGTCGCTCTGGCAAGCCGGGCACAGCGCAAACCGTGCCATGCTGGTGTGGGCGCGGTCATAGGGCAGGCGATGGCTGATGCTGTCGCGCGGGCCGCAATCGGTGCAGGTGATAAACGCATGGCCGTAGCGGCGGTTGCCCGGCTCGAACAGCTCGTTCAGGCAGGCCGGGCAGGCGGCGCTGTCCGCGGGGAGCCGGGCGCATCCGCCGGGGTTCGCTAGCGGTAATGTCAAAGTCGGATTCGTCGGTGCGTACCGGCAGGGAATGTGTCTCAAGGTGGCTGATAGACGCCAACGGCGGTAGCGTTTGTTGCAGCTGCTGGTGAAAGGCGGACAGAGCGGCCGATGGCCCTTGTATTTCCAGCGTGACGCCGTCGCCGCTGTTGCACACAAAGCCGCTGAGCTGGCTGGCGTGAGCCAGTCGCCAGACAAATGGCCGGAACCCGACGCCCTGTACCCGGCCGTGTATCCGCAAGCGCTGTCGTTCCATCACTGTTGCTGTTGTGCCATCTGTGCTGCGGCGCGATCGGCATGTGGCCGATAGGCCATGGCTGGGCGTTGACTGGCCCGGGCGGCCTGTACGCCTTGTTGCAGCCAGTCCAGCCACGCGTCCAGTCCTTCACCACTTTGTGCCGACAGCTGCAGCACGCGGATGGCGGGATTGACTTGCCGGGCATAGGCCAGACAGCGCGCCACGTCGAAATCCAGATGGGGCAGCAGGTCGATCTTGTTGAGTAGCAGCAAATCGGCGGCGGCAAACATGTCGGGATATTTGAGCGGTTTGTCTTCGCCTTCGGTCACCGACAAGATCACCACCTTGTGTGCTTCCCCCAGATCAAAGGCGGCCGGGCAGACCAGATTGCCTACATTCTCGATCAACAGCAGGCTACCTTGGGTCAGCTCCAGCGCTGCCAGCGCCTCGCCAACCATGTGGGCGTCCAGATGACAGCCTTTGCCGGTGTTGATCTGGATGGCCGGGGCACCAGCGGCACGGATGCGTTCGGCATCGTGGCTGGTTTGCTGATCGCCTTCGATCACCGCGCAGGGGGAGAGACGGGGACAGCCGTCTGATGGTTTCGGCCAACAGGGTGGTTTTGCCCGAACCGGGGCTGGAAACCAGATTGATGGCAAATATCCGTTGTTCGGCCAACTTGCGACGGTTGGCGCTGGCCAGCTGGTTGTTGCGGCCCAGAATATCCTGCTCGATTTTGACCATGCGTGCTTAAGCGACAACCCCGGCGCATGAGCGTGAGCGGGCCCGCTACCGTAGTCCAGTCTCCCGCTGTCTGGCCGGGAGGCTGGCGCCGTGGCATGCGCGGAAGGTGGGCGGTCCGGTGGGTGTTGCTGCCCGCCGTGCGCCCGGTAAGGATATTTCACTCCCGTTCCGCTTGCCCCCTCGCTGAGAGCCTGCCCTTGGCCGCAGCCACAAACCGTGCACATTGTTGTCTCCCGATAAGTGTTGACGATGAGGCTTTTCCGCTCATTCTACTTCCAGCTCGCACACGCGCATGGCATCGCCACCCTGAATCTGTAGCGGGTAGTGGCCGCACTGCGGGCAGGCATCCAGCCGGCTATGCACGATCAGCGTCTGCTCACAGCGAGGGCAATGGCCTTGGCCCGGCTGATGCCGAATATGCACGCGCGCGTCAGCCGCCAGCGTATCGAGCTTGATGGTTTCCGGGCAAAAGTCGAGCGCCTCGGCATCGACACCGGCCAAGTCGCCAATTTCCAGCCAGAGTTGTTTGACACACGTAAAACCCTGCGTGACGGCCTGTTGTTCCAGCAGCAAGATGATTTCTTCGGCCAACGTCATTTCATGCATGATGGGCTTTCGTTAGTCGGTACCAGCGGCGCCATGATTATCCTATAGCCTACATTGATTATTCGCAGCAGAGCGGGTGATCCGTGTTTCTCATTGTTTTATCAGGGTTTTTCCTGATCACCTTGGGCGGGCGATTATGCCAAGCTGTCACGGTAAATCATTTGTGTCATAGTGCGGGCTGGTTGGAAGTATTGTTAAGCCGCATTGCGGGGCGTTAGTTTTCAAAACTGTCCGGACCCCATTAACCTTAATCAGCCGATAACCCAGCAACCATCGTTACAATAGGGCGCTAAACCATGGTGAGCATTTTGAGGTTAAACCTAAGTAAACCTTGATCTATTTCCCTATCATGGTTATTAGCTCTGCCGTTATAATGATGCACAAATTATTAATTGTTGTTTAAGGTCTTTGTTCCATGTCCCCGTTGATGCAGTCGATTGAGCACATACTGTCAGCCGAGATACTCAGTTGTCGGCCGGACACCCCGGTCAGTGAGGCTGCCCGTAAAATGCTGGATGCCAATTGCGGCTCCATCATCGTCATGGCCGACGACGGCATTCCGCAAGGGGTGTGGACCGAAAGCGATGCCGTCAAGGTAGACCTGGGCGACGATAACGGCCGCAGCCGCCCGGTGTGTGAGGTGATGAGCAAGCCGATCATTACCCTGCAGCACGACGTTACCGTGCACCATGCCCTGGGCGTCTTCCGCCAGAGCCGAATTCGTCACGCGTTGGTAGAGAAGCATGGGCAACTGATCGGTGTGCTGTCGTTGTCCGATGTGATCCTCAATCAGGATACCGAAGCCTTTCTCGGGGTGAAGCGGCTGGACATGCTCAATAGTCCGGAAGTCTCCATCCTTTCCCACGCCGATACCCTGCAAACCGCGCTGCGCGAGATGCGGGATCATGATCTGTCGGCGGTGGGCGTGCTGTTTCCTGATCAGAGCTACGGCATCCTGACCCAGCGCGATGTGGTACGCCTGCTGGCACATGATGATACCAATCGCCTGATTGGCACGGTTTGTACCCGTCCGGTGCTCGGCCTGCCACAGTCGGCCAGCCTGCTGCAGGCCCGCCGCATGATTTACCAGCACCAGATTCGCCATCTGGCTGTCTTTGACTCCTTAAAGCAAGCTGGTGCAGATCGTCAGCTTTCGCGAAATCATCCAGAGTATTGAGCACGAATTCCTGTTGGAATTGCATGGCGCCTTGCGCGAGCGTGACGAGGCCCTGCTGCAATCGAAGCAGAACCTGCTATTGGCCGACAAGGTATTCGAGGCCACCATGGAAGGTATCGTCATTACCGACCAGAGCGGCGTCATCCAGACGGTCAACCCGGCATTTGTGCGCATCACCGGCTATTCCCGCGAGGAAGCGGTAGGGCGGACGCCTACCATTCTCAAGTCCGGCAAGCAACCGCGTGAATTCTATGAGTACCTGTGGCGTTGCCTGATCAAGGATGGCGCCCGGCAGGGCGAAGTGGTCAATCGCCGCAAGAACGGCCTGCTGTATACCGAACACCTCAGTATTACCGCCATCCGCGATGACAGTGGCGAGTGTCGCCATTACGTCGCCGTGTTTTCCGACATTACCCAGCGCAAGCAGGCGGAAGAACGCCTGCATTTCCTGGCCAACCATGATGCCCTGACCGGCCTGCCCAACCGCACGCTGTTTATCGAAAAACTGCAGGCAGCGGTGGAGCAGGCGGCGCAATATAACCGCCGCGTGGCCTTGATGTTTGTCGATCTGGACCGTTTCAAACTGGTCAACGACACCTTGGGCCACCATGCGGGCGACGAGTTGCTGACCCGGATTGCCTCGGAGCTGCGCCGTGTGGCACCGCAGCTGGCTACCGTGGCGCGCTTGTCCGGCGATGAATTCACCATCCTGCTGGATAACGTGGTGTCGGTGCAGCAAGTAGCCAGCCGTGCCCAGAGTATTCTGGACGCCGTCTCGGCCGTGGCGGTGGTGGCCGGACAGGAAGTGTTCATCTCCGCCAGCGTCGGGATTGCCATGTACCCGGATGATGGCGCCGCCGCCGATGCCTTGCTGGCCAATGCGGATACCGCCATGTATCGCGCCAAGGAGCGGGGCAAGAACACCTTCCAGTTTTACACGGCAGACATGAACGCCCGCGCCATCGAGCGGCTCAAGCTGGAATACAGCCTGCACCGCGCACTGGCACAACACGAACTGGAGTTGTGGTATCAACCCAAGGTGGAGTTGGCCTCCGGGCGCATCGTCGGGGCTGAGGCGCTATTGCGCTGGCGTCATCCGGAGATGGGCATGATCCCGCCAAGCCAGTTCATTCCCATTGCCGAAGACAGTGCCCTGATCGTACCGATTGGCGAATGGGTGCTGGATACCGCCTGTGCCGATATCCGCCACTGGCAGGATAGCGGGCTGTCCTCTGGCCGTGTCGCCGTCAATGTTTCCGGCTAAGACGGTTGAAAAACCCCAGCTTTGTCGACACCGTCGCCAGCTTGTTGACGCAATATGAACTACACAATTCCGTGCTGGAGCTTGAAGTGACGGAAAGCCCGGTGATGGATGAAACCAGCGGCATGATCGATTTGCTACGGCGGCTGCAGCAACTGGGGATTTATCTGTCGATTGATGATTTTGGTACCGGTTACTCTTCGCTGTCCTATCTCAAGCGTCTGCCCGTGCATGGCCTGAAGATTGATCAGTCCTTCATCATGCATCTGCATCAGGACCGCGACGATGCGGCCATTACGCAGGCCATCATTTCCATCGCGCGCAGTCTGGGTCTGGATGTGGTGGCCGAAGGGGTGGAGCTGGAGGCGCAGCGGCAATTCTTGCAGGAGCAGGGCTGCGTGTGGGCTCAGGGCTTCCTGTTCAGCAAACCGGTGCCGCGTCAGGAGTTCGAGCGGCTATTGCGCGCGCAGCAAGCGTAACCGGCGGAGCAAAGTTGGCCGAAAAGACAGCCAAGTTGACATGCCCAAGCGGATCAGCATAAAAAAACCGGAGCCATGTGCTCCGGTTTTTTTGTCTGGCGTTCGGCCAACTTAGCCGCCGATCTTGTCCTTGCCGCCCATGTAGGGACGCAGCACGGTCGGGATGGTGACGCTGCCGTCGGCGTTCTGGTAGTTTTCCAGCACAGCCACCAGCGTACGGCCCACGGCCGGGCCGGAGCCATTGAGAGTGTGCACCAGCTGGTTCTTGCCGTTTTCGTCCTTGAAGCGGGCCAGCATGCGGCGTGCCCGGAAGGCTTCGCAGTTGGAGCAGCTGGAAATCTCGCGGTACGTGTTCTGTGCTTAAGCAGCCACACTTCCAGATCGTAGGTCTTGGCGGCAGAGAAGCCCATGTCGCCGGTACACAGCGTGATCACGCGGTACGGCAGTTCCAGTGCCTTGAGGATGTTCTCGGCATGGCCCACCATCTCTTCCAGCGCCGCGTAAGAGTTGGCCGGGTTTTCGATGCGCACCATTTCCACCTTGTCGAACTGGTGCTGGCGGATCATGCCGCGGGTATCACGACCATAGGAACCGGCTTCGGAGCGGAAGCAGGGCGAGTGCGCGGTCATCTTGATCGGCAGCTCGTCAGCCTTGAGGATGCTGTCACGCACGGTGTTGGTCAGGGTGATTTCCGAGGTGGAAATCAGATACTGCGCTTGTGCCGCCGCTTCGCCGCCACGTTCGACGCGGAACATGTCTTCGGCAAATTTCGGCAGCTGGCCGGTACCGTACAGCACGTCGCTATTGACGATGTAAGGGGTGTAGTGTTCGGTATAACCGTGCTCACCGGTGTGGGTGTTGAGCATGAACTGCGCCAGCGCGCGGTGCAGGCGGGCCATGTCGCCACGCAATACGGTAAAGCGGGCGCCGGACAGGCGGGCACCGGTTTCGAAATCCAGACCCAGCGGCGCACCAACATCGACGTGGTCTTTGACTTCGAAATCAAAGGCACGCGGTACGCCCACACGGCGTACTTCGACGTTGTCGTTTTCATCCTTGCCGACCGGTACGGATTCGTGCGGCAGGTTGGGGATGCTCATCAACCACAGATCCAGCCGCTGTTGTACGGCGGCAAAGGCTTCTTCCGTGGCCTTGAGTTCATCGCCCAGCGTCGCCACTTCCGCCAGAATGGCGCTGGCGTCTTCGCCATTGCGTTTGGCCAGACCAATCTGTTTGGAGGCGCTATTGCGCTTGGCTTGCAGTTCCTGCATGCGGGTTTGCAGGTTCTTACGTTCGACTTCCAGTTGGCCGAACGCTTCGGTATCCAGCGTATAGCCACGGCTGGCCAAGCGGGCAGCGACGGCGTCCAGATCGTTACGGAGCGATTGAATGTCTAGCATGGAAAATCCTGATGATATTTAAGTGTCTTGCTTGTTCCGGGCTTGCGGTTCCGGCGGCTGTGTCTTGTTGGCGGTCTTGCCGACCGCTTGGCGAAACTGTCGCTGCCACGCCGTGTTGCGGTACCTGCCATCCTGGCCGCGGTTTTACCCACAACAACAGAGTGTAATGCCATGTGTTGCACGCGTGCGGGCATCAGCAATGTGCTGCAATGCTCAAGTGTACCGGCAACCGACAGGCTTTGTCCTGTCTGTTGCTTACCAGACGCGCATTATAAGCGCTGGTGGTGCGCTTGTAGATGCTGATGGCGACCTGCTGTGCTTGAGAGGGCGGTCAGGGTGAGGGGAGGGTGTACTCTGTAGGCGGCGTTGCGGCAGGCCGTGGTGGCCTGCCCGGTGTTATTGAGGAGGCTTAGCTTTTCAGCGGAATGCCACCCATGGCCGATAGCCTGGATTGATAGGACAGCACCTGTTTCAGATCGCGGCGAAATACCGGGAAATAAAACAGCGCGGGAAGGCCGACGCCGATCAGCAGGCTGTTACTGGTCGACAGCAGGGATGCAACCAGAGGCAGCATGCAAAGCAGCCCCAGTACCGGTCCGATCAGGCTGCGTTTCCAGAAATAGGTTTTGCCATCGGCCAGACGGATGCCAATCAGCATTTTACCGTTGAGAAACAGCGTGACCTCTTCACCCAGCCCGCGTCCGATATAGTCGCTCAGGCTTTTCGCAGTGCGGACTTTTTGCAGGATGGTGTCGCCAATCTCGATGGAGTTGTAATGGACAAAGGATTTGCCCACCGGGTTTTGATGGTTGTGCCGGAGCCCAGCATTTTCAGTCTGCCGTTGATTTCTTTCATGGAGTGATCCCGAGCTGATTGGAAGGAAACAAGGTGGCGGCCACTATCATTGCAGCGCCAGTGCTGCGCCTGCTTTTACACATTTGGGCAGGGAGCGGCTGGCAAAGGTACTGAGCATGCCGCAGCGGTAACTCTTGCTGCTGATGCTGGTGTTGTAATGGATGTGCGTGCCGTTGAAACCGTCATTCTTGGTAATGTTGGCGACTTTGACGGCGCTGGTGGTGGCAATGAGTAAGTGGCGCAACATGACGGGTCCCGATGATTGATCGCATGGCCAGAGGCTGCCGGGCTCGGATGTTTACCCAAAACCGGTTGCCTCGCTACGGGCGCTATTTCAAAGGATTCCATGTTGGCCGGTAACTATAAGAACTTATAGGCCGGATATCTGCAGGCAGGATTCAGGGCTTGATCAGCCCCAATGCAATGGCGCGCGCCACCGTCTGGGTGCGGGTGCTGGTATGCAGCTTCTTCTTAAGCATTACTGATGTGAAAAATTACCGTGGCCTCGGCTACATTGAGGATGCGGGCAATTTCCCATGAGGTCTTGCCTGCGGAAACCCAGCTTAGGCATTCCTTTTCCCGCGGTGTCAGGGTGACGGAGCGGGTGAACATATTGTTGGTGAGTGCCAGCCGGGTAACGGCTTCGTGCAAATGGGCCAGCAACATATAGCCCGCCCAGCTGTGCCTGGATATTGCGCTTGTCTGCCGCGGTATTGCTGTCGGTGGTCAGGCTGAAAATCGCCAGCTCACTATTTTTGCCGATCACCGAAAAGGTGGCGCCAGTCAGCAAGCCGTGTTCGCTGGCTTCATCAAACATCTGGCGTACGGTGTGGTCCTCAGGTTCTGGTTGCAGATGCCACACCACCGGGATGATGGAGCGCGAGCAATGCCGGACCAGTGGGTCGATTTCAATGTAGTTCTGTGCTTGGTAGCGGTTGAACCAGCTTTCCGGATAGCTGGAAATTACGCCACCATGCTTCTGCTCCGTGCCGTCAAAGATAAAGCGGGCGGGTTCACCATTGGGTTTTACCGGCGCGTGGGCGCCATAGTGGAATGATGAAAAGCCAAAATGCTGGCTGGCATGCAGCAGTGCCCCAGTCAGTTCTGCAATGCTGGCGGCGTGGAGGATGTTTTCGAAGGGATAGATCTGGGCTGACACCGGGTATCTCGCTATTTATGTTTATGACGAGATGGTAATGGATGCGCCGGTATTTGCCAAAAGCCCGGCGGTGGTGCTTTGGGCCAGATGTGACAACAGCACCCGCAGGTGCTGTGTTCATCGGCCAAATGCTATCTGTTGGGGATTGCCCGTGCGGGCCTATTTCTTTTTAGCTTCCTCATCCCACTTGCGTAGCAGGGCAAGCTTCTCTCCGATCTTGCTTTCCAGCCCGCGTGGCACCGGCTGATACCAACCGGGCTCTGCCATGTCTTCGGGCAAGTAGTGTTCCCCGGCGGCATAGGCGTTGGGTTCGTCGTGGGCGTAGCGGTACTCATGGCCATAGCCCAACTCTTTCATGAGTTTGGTCGGCGCATTGCGCAAATGGATGGGAACCTCGCGGCTCTTGTCCTGACGGATAAAGGCGCGGGCCTGATTATAGGCGTTGTAACCGGCATTACTTTTAGCGGCCACGGCCAGATAAATTGCCGCCTGTGCCAGCGCCAGTTCACCTTCCGGGCTGCCTAGCCGTTCGTAGGTGTCAGCAGCATCCAGCGCTACCCGTGCGGCGCGTGGGTCGGCCGAGGCCAATGTCTTCCCATGCCATGCGTATCAGGCGCCGGGCCAGATAGCGCGGGTCGGCCCCGCCATCCAGCATGCGGGTTAGCCAGTACAGCGCGGCATCCGGGTTGGAGCCGCGTACCGATTTGTGCAGGGCCGATATCTGGTCGTAGAAGGCATCGCCGCCCTTGTCGAAGCGGCGAGCGTTGACGGTCAACACTTCGCCCAGAAAGGCGGTGTCGATTCGGCCAACCTTGCGCGCCAGCGCGGCGGTGCGGGTCTGCTCCAGCAGGTTAAGAAAACGACGGGCGTCGCCATCGGCATAGCCGGTGAGCGTGGCGATGGCGTTGTCGTCAAACTCCAGTCCTTCCAGCGCACCGTGCTGCTGTGCGCGGGTAAATAATTGCTGCAGTTCGGCGTCGCTCAAGGCTTGCAGCACGTAAACCTGTGCCCGCGACAATAGCGCGGAGTTGACTTCGAACGACGGGTTCTCGGTAGTGGCACCAATAAAGGTGAGCAGGCCGGATTCGACAAAAGGCAAAAAGGCATCTTGCTGGCTCTTGTTGAAACGGTGAACTTCATCGACAAACAAAATGGTTTGTCGGCCATTGCGCTGGAGCGCGGCCTGTGCCTTTTCTACTGCTTCGCGAATGTCCTTCACGCCGGAAAACACCGCCGACAGCGGGATGAATTCGGCATCAAAGCTGTGTGCCAGAATCCGTGCCAGCGTGGTCTTGCCCACGCCGGGAGGGCCCCACAAGATCATGGAGTGCAAGGCTTGCGCTTCGACCGCCGAGGCGCAGCGGTTTGCCGGGGCCGATCAAGTGCTGCTGGCCGATGACGTCGTCCAGCGTGGTGGGGCGCAGTGCTTCGGCCGGGGTTTTTTCGGTTCTTGGTGAAATAGGTCGTTCATGGCTGGTCCAGCGACAGGGCTACACAGAAGCCGCAATGCATGGCGTGAGTGTAATGCATCAGACGGCTTACGTCAGATCGAGCCTTGTGCGCGGGCGGTGCCGCCAGCGGTTTTCGGCCAACCTTGGCCGTGCCTAGCGTGCGGCGGTGGCGACGATCTTGCCGTTCCACAGCGAGGCCAGTGCTGGCAAGTGGCGGGCTTCCACCGCCATTTCGACGGAACCGACCACTTTCTGCGGTTGCGGCGTGCGGCTGGCATCACGGCCAAGGCGTACGCACAGCGGGCTGGTGATGTTGTCACTATGGTGCACAACGATGGCGCTGCCGCCGTGTTCCAGCTTGACGAAGCTGCCGGGCGGATACAGCCCGATTTCCTTGATCAGGCAGTCGGTCAGTTGGCTATCGGTGAGGATGTCGCGTTGCTGAAACAGCTGCGCCATGGCATTGCGCGGAACGAGCGAGCGACGATAGTGGCGCGGATGCAGGCGGGCCATGGCCACGTCGGCCACGTGCAGGATATGGGCATAAGCACTGATCGCCTCGCGTTCCAGCGCAAACGGATAGCCTTTGCCGTTCCAGCGTTCGTGATGTTCGATGATCGCCAGATGCCAGACGGGATCTTCAATATTGGCTTCGCGCAGGATGGCGGAGCTGGCCAGCGGATGCAGGTGCAGCTGATTGACTTGCAGGGTGGAAAGCGGTGCCGCCCGGCGGTTGAGTTCATCCTGTAATTCCACCATGGACACGTTCATGGTCAGCCCGGCGCACACCAGTGTCTGGCTGTCTTTGTCTGTCATGCTCAGGCGCGAGGCCGGGCGGGCGATCAACACGGCAACATGCACGGCATGAGCCTGTGCGTAGCTGGCATAAGGCAATAGCAGGCTGGCGGCCAGCGTGGCTTCGGGAGCGTGGTTGGCGCTGCTGATCAGCCGTGTGGCCAGCTTGCGTACCTGTGCTTCGGCGTCATCCAGCTCCAGCAGGCGAGGCGTTAGCCAGCCCAGATATTGATAGGCCCGGTGGTAGAAGTTGAAACGGGTCTTGAATGGCTTCGTTCGGCGCTGTCGGCGGCGGAGCGGCCTTGTCATGAGTGCCTTGCGCCAGCAGGCGTTGTTTTTCGGCGGGCGTTAGCCGGAATTCAATATCGTCCGTCTGAATCAGACGATTGCGAATATATAGCGATTCCGGCAAATGGTGCGGCAAGACTGGGGCTCCGTAAAAGTTGTGCAATGAGTATACGAACTCTGTTTGCGCTTGTGTTGAATCGCCCGGAGATTTTATTCCCCTGTCTTTGACAGGGTTTTTGCCGTTGCCGCGGTGATAATTGATCGTGATAGATGCCGATTTACCGCCTGCAGGTTGGCCGAAAGAGGGCGGCTGGTTTGGCCTCTCGTCCGGTTTGGGTGTACCGTAAACCGATATGCCTGCTTAAGCAAGGCAGACGTAATCACAGGAAAAGAGGCGCATCATGAAGTCTTTGGGGCGACTGGTTTTGCTTGTACAAGATTACGATGAAGCTATCGCGTTCTATACAACCAAGCTGGGTTTTGAGGTCGTGGTCGATATTCATACCGGTGAGCGGCGCTGCGTGCATTTGCGGTTGCCCACGCAGCCGGATGTCGCATTGTGGCTGGTGTTGGCCGAAACAGCGGCGCAGCGTGCCCAAGTCGGCAAGCAGACGGCAGGGCAGCCCTATGCTGTGTTTTATACCGACGATCTGGCGGCCGATTATGACCAGCTGGTAAGCAAGGGCGTGGAGTTCGTGCGCGCGCCGGTGTATGACATTACCGGCGGCGTTGCACACTTTGTTGACTTGTACGGCAACGAGTTCGTCTTGATCGAACTACCAACGCTATAAGGACCGGTTACCGACCGGTCATCCATAAAAAAACGCCACGGTCACGTGGCGTTTGTCATGATGGAAGAGGGCACAATCAGTCCCCGCTTACCACATCCACCCCTTTGGGTGCGCTGAAACTGAAGTGGCTGCTGGCTATGGCCGGATTTTTTTGCTGGCCGGTGAAGCTGATGTGCGTGGTATTGCCAAAGCTATCGGTCAACTCCATCTCCACCAGCATATTCGCCTGAAAGCCCATGCGAATGGCGCTGAAGGTGTTGTCGGCTTTCTTAGGGCTAGCAACCAGCCATTCCACCGCACCTTTCTTGTAAAGCTTCTTTCAGGCGGTAATCGCGTTCAATGGCGTTATTGCTTAGCCAGTAATGCGGCCGGGCTGCTGCCCAGTGCGGCATTCAGCGATTTCTTGGTAACTTGCGCCAGCTCCTTGTCGTAAATCCACAAGGTTTTGCCGTCACCGACAATCAGCTGTTCGTAAGGCTTGTTGTACTCCCAGCGAAATTTGCCGGACGGGAAATCTCCAGCCGCTGGTTTGTTCATGCTTGTTCTTGGCGCTGACGGTTTGACTGAAGTTGGCCGAAAGCGTCTTGCTGCTGGCGACAAACGCCTTCAGTTGGGCGATGGCCGCCGCATTGGCTAAGCAGCGTCAGAACGCAGGCCAAAGCGGCTATCACAAATTTTTTCATGAGCAGGTATTAACTGAACCGGTTGGTTATCGGGTAGCGCCAGTCCTTGCCAAAGCCGCGATGGGTGACACGAATGCCCACCGGCGCCGGCGGCGCTTGTATTCGTTGATCTTGAGCAACCGCACCACTTTGCGTACATCTGCTTCAGCAAAGCCCATGGCGATGATGTCATCTGCCGACAGGTTGTCTTCCACATAGTGCTGCATGATGGCATCCAACGCATCGTAAGGCGGCAGACTATCTTGGTCCTTCTGATCCGGGCGAAGTTCCGCAGACGGCGGACGGGTAATGATGCGCTCCGGAATCACCTCTCCAATCGAATTGCGCCATTGGCACAACTGGTAGACCAGCGTTTTGGAGACATCCTTCAGCACGGCAAAACCGCCAGCCATATCGCCATACAGCGTGGCGTAACCGGTAGTCATCTCCGACTTGTTGCCGGTGGTCAGCACCAGCTTGCCGGTTTTGTTGGACAACGCCATCAGCAGCGTGCCACGAATGCGCGCCTGCAGGTTTTCTTCGGTGGTGTCTTCGGCCAACCCGGCAAAGGAGGGCGCCAGCGCCTGAATGAACTGCTCATACATCGGCCAGATGGCTATCTCATCGTACTTCACCCCTAGCTTACCAATCATGTCGCGCGAATCGGTCACACTGATCTCCGCGGTGTAACGCGACGGCATCATCACCGCATGCACTTTGTCCGCCCCCAGCGCGTCCACCGCCACCGCCAGTGTCAGCGCCGAATCCACCCCGCCAGACAAGCCCAGCAATACACCGGGGAAACCATTTTTGGTGATGTAGTCATGTACTCCCACAACCAGCGCGCGGTAAACGCTTTCCACCGGGCCGGGCAGAGCGGCTTTGCTCGCTGGCTGCAGATCGCCAGCGCTATAGTCAACCAGCAGTAGCTCATCCTGATACGACGCGGCCTGAGCGACGATCTCTAGCCCTTGTTGATGGCAAACGAAGCCCCGTCAAAAACCAGCTCATCCTGCCCTCCAACCAGATTGGTATAGGCAAACGGCAAGCCGGTTTCCTCAACACGGTAACGAACAACATCATGCCGCGTTTCAACCTTGTTGCGATGGAAAGGCGAAGCGTTTAGCACCAGCACCAGTTCCGCCCCGGCATCTGCTAGTTCGGCCGCCGGATCGACTGACCACACGTCTTCGCAAATCAGAACGCCAACCTGCGTGTCGCCCTGTTTGAATACCAGTGGCGCCGC
Source organism: Paludibacterium denitrificans (assembly GCF_009707705.1). Lineage (GTDB taxonomy): Bacteria > Pseudomonadota > Gammaproteobacteria > Burkholderiales > Chromobacteriaceae > Paludibacterium_A > Paludibacterium_A denitrificans. The sequence goes on from NZ_WLYX01000001.1 coordinate 2,505,012, forward strand.
ACCCGGGGTGAAGTAACGGCACTCGTCAAAGACCTCATCGTTTGGCAACAGCATCTTGTGGTATTGCCCCAGACGATGCCCGTCACGCATGACCGTGGCCGCGTTGAAGCACTCATTGCCCAGCTTCACCGGGTGTCCAACCACCAACGTGATGCCATCCAGCTCCAGCAAATCATCCAGCGCGCGATTGCAGGCGCGGTAAAAGCTGTCGCGCAACAACAAGTCTTCCGGGCTGTAGCCGGTCAGGGCCAGCTCCGGCGTGATCAGTATGTCGGCACCCTGAGCCATGGCCTGATGTGCCAATTGCAGGATTTTTTGGGTATTACCAGTAATGTCGCCCACTACCGGATTGAACTGGGCCAGCGCAATACGCATCGTGATATGAACCGCCAAGGAAATCGAATGAATGCAAGTTTACCTTATGGCTAGCGCCCTAGTCATGGTGCCAACTGGCTGAGTTAAAACATACGGTAGCCACGAAGCTGTTCCGGGCTGCATAACTGAATGAATGACCACGGCCATCTCTGGCTAGAAACGAGTGCGAGTGCCGCAGACCGATAACTATGGGCGAGCTAAGGTCACCAAGAAAACGGCAAATGGCAAAAAAAGCTTGCGTCCACCGCCGTTGACTTATATACTGCGCAGCCTCTGAGGGCAAAACGGCTAACAGCCAGCACTCAGAAAAGTTCTGGAGAGGTGGATGAGTGGTTTAAGTCGCACGCCCGGAAAGCGTGTTTAGGGTAATACCCTAACGGGGGTTCGAATCCCCCCCCTCTCCGCCAGATATCTACATTAAAGCCCTGATTTTTCAGGGCTTTTTTGTTGTCTATTGATTTTGTCCTGCATAAAAACCTGCATTGAGTGTAACGTTGCGAATTGATTTGCACAGTTTAGCGCGGGCTTTTGCACTGCCCAACATGGCTAATCGGTGCAAATAACCCGCAAAATTACCGGCTTTTAACCCTCTCCCGGCCACATCCAAACCGCCGCTATTCAGCCTGACTTACCACTGCCGTTTGCTGCGCTTCCGATAGGGCCGCGCGAAGGCTTTCGCACTCGGCCTCGGTCGACGCCACCGGGAAGGCCCGCATGTTGACCAGCAGATCAAGCGGGGCGAGTAAGAGCCAGATCATCAGGTACCCTCCGGATAGGCTGGTCGTGTCGGCAACAGCTGCGTCGGGTCGCCGGATTGTGCGGAGATGATAGCTCGAAGAGCCTTGCGGTACGCCACCCACTCCGCGGGCAGTGCGATGCCAGCCTCATAGCAGCGCATCAGTGTGGTGTCGCTAGCAGAAAGGGCAGTACGGGCTTCTGTATATCTTAGTTCTGCCAACCTTTGCGCATGTCGGGCAGTATCCAGCTTCCAGCCACTTCCGTCCCAATAATGGCCCGCCGCAGGTGGTTCCGCGTCGATAGCGCTAATGTCAGCGGGAGTCTGCCCAGGACGCTGTATGGAAACCGGCTCGCCACTGGCCATCGACCATAGCGGTACCCCACGCCAGTCCGGCCGGATGCGCCATGATCCATTCCAGTCCAGCGGAACAGAGCCAGAATCATCGAGGAACAATGCCACCTCACGCAGACCGGCCTCCGGAACCGGGTTAAAAGTCGTGAAGGCTGGCCGCAGGGGGTTCCCTTCTCGGTCCATATTCGGTGTAAACGGTTGGCCGTTCGACTCCCCTGTTGCGGGGTCAAATGAGTACAGCAGTGTGTCGAGTGCAGCCATTACACGGCCCTCCCTGTAGCGATGATGGGCAGTACGATGCGACGTTTTACGTTGTTTTCGGGGCCACCGGTAGTGGACGTAAACCCGTACTCACTAGTACCTCCCACGGCATCCGCCGTGTCGGTACCGTCTGCTGCGCCAGTTGCATCATCTCGGCGTTGTGCGTGGTTATGCGCCTTGATCTCGTCCGTGCCCTCGGCGCCGAGCTGTCTGCCTGTCACCCTCAAGGCAACAGACGCTGCCGTGGCGGTTGCGGCGGCGCTGATCGTCACGCTGGTCGCACTATTGATTTTGGTGATGGTGGTGTTGGCCGGGATTCCTGCTCCTGAAACTGGAATGCCGACCCACAGTCCACGCGTTGAAGCGATGCCGGTCAGCACGTTGCTGGCATTAGTCGTCTTCGCCGTCAGCGTTGACTTCTCGTAGCCGCGACCGCTGTCGTAGCCACGCGTATGTAGGCCACGATCATCCGGTACACCGAAGGTGGTCGCGCTGCCGCCGTAGCCATAACCGAACGGAAAGATGGTTAGCACCTGTTCTCCGCTAACCATCGCGGCGGCCGAAAGCATGATCGCCGTCGTGCTGGTGATGCTGGACACAGTGGTTCCATCCGGTATGCCATCGCCTTCTACCGGCATGCCGACCCACATGTCCAGCGTGGTAGAAAGACCGGTGACAGTAGCTTGTCCACCGGTCAGCGTGCCGCTGCGCGTTGGGCACAGTGCGGCGAAAAGCAGTGGCTCAACTGTACGGCCGATTGCCGAACCATCACGCACCAGCGCCCAGCTTGGCGGTGACAGAAGTGGCCAGTCGAGCAGCAGGGCTGGGGATTTTAGTAGCGTTCAGAACCTGAGCCTGCTCTAGATTTACCGCATGATGGCTCTGGGTGGCAGCACCTACACTGAACGGTTGTTCGCTTGACCCAGACAATGCAGCAAACCTAGATGGGAGCGCCTTAATATCAGCTCCGATAGCGCCGATGGCAGCCTGAATATTCGCAAGCAGCGACATACTGCAGCCCCCTTACGCCTTGGCGGCGTTGTAGGCGGCAACGAGATCAACAGTCGGGTCGCCGATACCGATGTTCTGGCACGCCTGCAGCTGCTGGGCAGCAGTCAGGCTCTGCGCATCGGCAAAGCTAACCCGGTTGCCTACGGCGGAAAGCAGGTTGGCCAGAGCGGTGTCGTCACTGCCCAGCTTGGTCTCGATTTCCTTCAGTGTGTCATAGGCTGCACTGGCACCGCCTAGGATGTCCGATTTCAGCTGCGCCAGCAGGTCGGTCATCTTGCTGGAGGAGTACGTGGAAGTAGTCGACGCGGAGGTGTCGTTGATGACCGTCGTGGACTGCAGCGCGGCCTGTACCTCGTTGATAGCGGCGACCAGCGAGTTTTTGGCGGTCGTGGTCAGCGCGGCCGGATTGCCGACGGCGGCTGTCAGGGATTTGACATCGGTTCCGAGCGCCCGGGCCAGCAGCGTCAGTTTGGTGTCTAGGGACATGGTTTGGGTCCTTACAGTTTGGCAATTTGGTAGATCAGGGTGAGGTCGAGATCAAATTCGGCGGTACCAGAGGCTCCGGGTGGGCCGGGTGGACCCTGCTCTGCCGAGGTGGTGAGCACCTCGCGCTCGATGGCCGTGGTTTCCAGCACCTCGACCTCGATGCCGGGCACCAGCTCGATGATTTCCGGGTCGCTCATGGCGCCAGCACTCCCGGTTTCACGATGATCGTCCCGGTCATGACAAGGTCCACGCGGCGTGGATCGGGGCCGGGCCAGCGCACCCGCAGGTTGAAGACAGCAGAACGCCGGGCGTAGGTTCGGGTGATGACTGATTCGATGCGGATGGTGAAGGTACTATCCGTGACGGTGATGCCAATGCCGGTGGTCAGGTACAAGAGCGTGTCCGTGGCCCCGGCATCAGACTTGGCCACCAGCTCGAACTCCGCCCCGGTCAGGTCAACAGGCTTACCGCCTGCCGTCCACTGCCGGGACTTTTCGAAGGTGCAGCCCGGGTGATCTCCAGCGGGTCGGGACGGGCATACGGTTTCATGGGGTTCCTAAAGCAAAAACGCCGAACAATGTGGATTGTCCGGCGTCTGGTGGCTTCAGGGAGGTGGGAAGGGGTTCGGTGAAGTGCGCGTGGTATGTCTTGGAACGGCAAGAAAAGGACGAATGATTCTGGGACTAACTCGCGGTTTTTTGTCAGCATACAGAAATAGGAGCCTTAGTCTGTGTGCAAGAGTTAGGTGCAGTCTATGGGTTTTATTATGCCGATCAAGCAGCGTGTATGCTAAATTATGACAATTAATAGCGTTGCTTTTACTTTATCAGGCGATAGTTAGCATATTAAGAATTAGGCTAAAAATTGTGCATTTATATAGGCAGGTATCTTCTCTATGTCCTACACAAAGAAAGCATGGAAGCGCCGATTGGCGGAACGGAGCGATTTATCCTCTCAAGTTGTTCACTTAACACGAAACACAAAAGATAAGACGGTTGTCGAGGTTCTATACAAAATCGTTTCGGATGCAAAGCTTATAGGGAGTTCAACGCAGAGCGGATTCATTTGCGGTCCGATGCCTGCAGTATGCTTCCAAGATGCTCCTTTGACAGCTATCTGCCAAAACGTATTTTTTGAACAGAAATACAACGAGGGAAAGCAAGACCCTAAGAGGCGATACTTAGCCGTTGGTCTTGCCTTCCCGAAAGACTATGCCTATGCGAAGGGCGCCAGACCAGTAATCTATGATAAGACCTCTGAGGCCAAGAGGTTTCTTCCTGCGGATCAGCAATGGCGGATCGTCAATTTCGATCTAAGCAACGAAGATTCGTTCATTGATTGGACACACGAATGAGAATGGCGGATACCGGTAACTTCAGTTTTGACCTCAAAGAGGCAACCCTTCTATTCGTAAACGAATCAGCATACAAAGCATTCTTGGAGAAATGTGCGGCCGAGGGGAAGAACTTTGTCGAGTTGGTTCGCGGAGTTGTGGTAATGGATAACCTTCTCTACTGAGCAACGCAATTACCGGTACCTAACCATTTATCCAGCACCGATTAGGCGAAAAATCCGTGCAAGGACAGTTGCCTCCACGTTAATGTCCGTGGTCAATCGACTGCCACCAGACTATACCTTGATAAGCATGGCCTGGTACCCCCTACACAAAAAACACGCTCTGGTCGTTCGGGTTATCTGACAGGAAGATCCTGTCCGGGGAGATGGCCCGGACGTAGCTGGCGTTGGCGTTCTTGCGCAGGATTTTGTCTTCGGGAATGACCTGCTGGGTGGTCAGGTCGTAGTAGACGTGGTGGTCGACATGACTGGTTGACTCACTGATCGTCAGCGGCATGACATTCAGGGTGTGGCTGCCGTCCGAAAAACTACCGGCATTGATATCACCGGTGCCGATATCAATGCCGATCAGGCTGTGCGTGATTTCCAGCGCTTAAGCAGGTCAAAACTGTCGGTGCCGTACGGCAAGATTTCCCCGGTATCTTGCCGACGCGACCAACCATCCTCTGCATTTTTCCGATGAAAATCAAACGAAATGGACCCGATTTTCTGGCTGAAGGTGTAGTCCTCCAGATAGTAGCCGTACTCGACGATGTACGGCGTCCCCATCGGGTGGCCCACCCCGTCAGAGGTCGGATACGTCAGCTCTTCCCTGACTTTGACCATTTCGACGGTACTGGTTGTTCTGACATAGAAGTCGACCGGTACGACTTTGCCCGCTTCACTCAGGGTATAGAGCGGCCCTTTGTAAAAATACGTCCATCCTCCTTCTTCTACGTCAACCCGCACCCGTCCAAGCTGTTGAATCGTCATCGTCACATCGTAGCGGGTCTTATTGATGCGGTACGGGTCGCTGACATTGTCCGTACGGGCCACGCTGGTCACGTTGACCTGGTAGTAATAGCGCCGGGTGCTTCTCAACAAGGCCGTCTTGCCATCTTTTGAGGCCATGACCCACTCGTAGTCGCTGTCATCGTCCTCGGTCTTGGTGATGGTGCTATGAACCACGACGTTGGGCTGGTAGGTGTACTCCCGGTCATCGGCGTAGCCTCCCGCCCCAACCGTGAGTTTCAAGACTTCGCCGGGAGCGATGGGGTACAGCCAACAAAGCCATCCACCACCAAGACGATGCTTGCCGCCATACACCGACATCTGCGGCCCGGATGTCCAGATATCGTTTCGGGCACCGGGCACGTTTTTAGGGGCGTTCGGTACCGTGGTGACATTCATGTACACGGGGCTGCCACCAGTAAGAAATCCACCATAATTATTCAGTTTGCAATCAAACGGATTGATGCCCTTCCATGGAAACGTTTGGCCGTCATCACGGAACAGCGTACCGGTGGAACCAAACCCGGTGATGTTTGAATATGGGGCATCTTTGTCTGGGGTAACGACGACATAGCCACCGCCAATGAATCCGTATTGGGTCGGCTGGTCGATCATCATGCCCCCTGTTTGAAGGTGATGGTGACGGGTGACCCAGTGGGGTTTCCGCTGCTGTTTGACTCGGCAATGGTCAGGGTTTTGATCGGCACTATTCCAATCCGGAACAGCCCGTCATGGGTAAAGTAAGGTGTGGTGTCGGTGGTGCTGTCGTAGAGCGTCCGGCCGGTTTCCACATAAGCGGATGCCAGTCCCGCCAACGTCTGGCCAGTCCCACTGCCTTCCGTTGCTTTGCCACGAAATATCCCGCCGGGAATGCCGCCGGGGCCGCTGGCGGGCGGTAGGCCGTTATCGGTCTTTTGGCTGGATTGCCGGGCCAGTGCCTGGGCGACTTCGGCCGCTTCTTGTGCGCTCATTCGGGCCATGGTTACACCTCGTAGATTGCGTTGCTGACCAGTGAAAGGTTGGCGTACTGTCCATCGTCCAGTCCGGCATCTTCAACCTGCAGCCACAGTGCTTGCATGCCGGACACCACTTGCCCGATGGCCAAACTGGCATTGCCATGGGCGAGTTCTGACAGCGAGTTGGCCAGTTTGACCCGGCTGGCCGGGAGACCGGGGCCGATGGCTTGAGCCGTCAGGGTGATGGTTTCGCCACTGGGCGTCATGGCCACCTTGCTGCCATCGGTACCGACCCAGATCCGGGTGACGGTGCCACCGGCCAATGCCAGGCTGGCCAGCGGCTGGTGACGCTCGGCGTCACGATAAAAGCCGAATGTCAGACGACTCATGAGCGGAACTCCAGACGATCGACAGGGATGGCCACCGACACGGTGTAGGCCAGTTCACGCGAGACCGGGTCGGTGAGGTATACCGGAATCTCCGGCACGGCGATGGCCACTTCATGGGGGTATTCCGAGGCGGCATCGCCACTGGCTCCCGTGGTATAGCCGGTGGTGCTGGTGCTGTACTGGCTACGCCCCTCGAGGCAGGTGCCCAGATCCGCACTATCCGCTTGGGACTGGCTGGGCAATGCCTCCAGCTCCGGGCTTTTAGCGGGTCGCTATCAACGGTACCAACACCGATCAGGCCCGAGATGGCCAGTTCGACGGCGGCCAGTGCGCTACCCGCCGTCAGGTCATAGGTTTCGGTCAGGCGGGCAATCTTGCCGCTGGCCAGCAGGTCGGGCCGGTCTACTGTGATCGCCCGCGAGGTGTCTAAAACCGGGTTAATCGGAAGCGTGAATTTAACGCGGGTTAAGCGGTGGGATTCCAGTATCTGGCGCCGGGCAATGGCGGCCAGTGTCTGGATGGCCAGATTGGCCTCCTCTCGGGTGGCATCGGCCAGACTGGTGAGGTCGACCGAGGTGGTGCCCACTTCCGGCAGCATGGTGGTCGAGTCTGTCCAGGCGGAGGCGTCGAACGCACTGCCTGAGCATCGATGCTGGCGGTCTGCCCCTGTTTCTTCATCTCGCCCAGCGCGGCAATGCTGTCCGGTGCCTTAACGGTGATCCGCCAGCGCTCGGTCAGGGTCTGCACCACCCGCTTGGCAATGGCGATCACCGCCGACTCGCAGCGCGGATCGTCTTCGGGCTTGCCGGTGTAGTCGTTACGGTACCAAAGCACGGCGGCGGCATCGCTCGGGACGGTTTCACCGTCATGCAGATTGCCACTGCTGTCGATATAGCCGACATAGTGCTGGCCTTGTAGCGGTGGCGTGTAGAACTCGGAGAGCAGCTTCCAGCCGCTGGAATCCACGGCTGACTTGAACAGCGACTTCTCCGGCAGTTTGTACGGCTTGCCGTTGTTGCCTTGGGCAAAGGCGGCATAGCTCATGCCCATCGACCGGTATAGGTGCGGCGGTATTCGTGCAGGCGTGGATAGCGATATTGCAACGAGCAGTCGACGACACGCTCTTGCGCGGCCTGACCAATGATCGCCGTCCCTTTGCCATTCCGGGCAACTTGAAATGGCGTGCCCCACATCGTGCACTGGATAGTGCCGTAGGTGAGCGTGACGCACGGGGTATAGCGGCCATCGGCCGGGGTTTCGTTACCTTGGCCGACCAGTGGCCACCGGCGCTTACCGTGGCGGTCAGAGTCTGACCTCCTACCTTCACCGTTACGGTCATGCCGGGCGTGGCCACGCCGGTGAGCGTTGGCTGGGTGCTGGTGGTCAGGGTCTTGCCGTCCGACAGTTTGCAGATCGCCGTGGTACTGATGGCCTGTTCCGACTCGTTGTCATTGGTGACCGGGTTGATCACCGACTTGTGGCTGCTGGGCTGAATCGACAGCGATTCATCGACGATATCGCCCGCATGCAGGGTCAGGCTGGACGCCAGCCCGGCCCATGGTGTCAGGCGCGGATTGCCGTAGACATCCAGATCATAGGCAGCGGGAATGGTAGAGAGACGGTCCGTGGCGTACTGCAGGCTGTCGGCGTAACGGGCAAAAACATGTTGAGACCAGTAGCCGCCCAGCAATGCTTCCAGCTCGGCCCGGCTGGACAGAGCCAGCGACTCGCTGCGCCGGTCACGGGCATGCAGGGTGACAAAGTCACGATCCTGGCCAAACTCGGGCGTGTCCACGATGCCGGTAAAGCGTCGCTGCCAGCTGGCCAGCACGTTGGGGCGCATCTCGACCACCAGTGGCTTGCCGGTCAGGTCAGACAGGCTTTGCCCGGTCAGCAGCAGCTTGACCGTGGCGATACGGGAGGCAGACTCCTCCGCTTCGATGACGACCGACCCGGTCAGCTGGTCGGTGATGTCCTGGTCAGCGAGTAGAACACGGATATCCCAGATCGTGGCGGCATCCGGCTGGGTATGCGCAACGGTGACCAGCAGAGGCAGGGAAACGGTTTCGCCGGTGATGCTCTCTCCGCTTACCGTACCGAATGGCGTCTGGCCAAACGTGGTCAGGCCGAACATCACTGAGGCACTCCACCACTACCGTCTCCGGTATACCCCGGGGGCAGGTCAAACCACGGCATCTCACCACCCAGCAAGGTGGATTGCAAAACGACGTACGATGCCTTTGTTTGGTAACACAGCAAAATAAGGGCGGTGGCCGTTGTGGTGTCATCAATAGTCGGGAGGGTGAATGACGTTCCATCCGGATTACAAAGCGGTGGGGATGACCCCATGACCGGCACCCATTCACCGCCACGGATGAGATACGGTAAGCAAGCCGGTGCAGTGTTCACCGGGCGTTGCACGTCATACGAAAACAGCGGCATGTAGACCCGGCTTCCGGCCGGGATCGTCATGCTCACATCCGGCACAGCACCGGTGGCCATATCGGGCATATCGCCCCAATAGATCGAAGGGCCTGGGCTAAACAAGAAAAATGGCTTAGCGAATCATCGCTCCATCCTCACCGATCCACTCAATGACGACTTCGGCACTGGTGCCGGATCTCGTCTTGAGCTGATTATCTAGCCCGATCCAGTCAGTCAGAACGGGACTGTTCATGCCGTTTGGCGTCCAGTCCGCCGCCAGTGTAGTTTCCCATCCATCCATATAAATGGATCGCCCACTGATGGCGGGGATCATTGGGGTGTAGGCATCATTCGGGAGTACAGTCGCCATCATTCTTCCTCTATCGTTATGGTCCAGCCCCACGTAGCCGAGCGCGGGTCGGTGTCTTCCGTGATTTCCAGATAGCCGGTGAGCCGAGGCCAGTACACATACATGCCGTCGCGGATGACGCCGGGCACATCCGGGCGTTCAGAGACCGGAGTGCCAATGGGCACGGCGCGCGGGGCGACGCAGTCAATGGTGTGCACGATGCTCCGGTCCAGCCCGGCCAGCGGGAGCGGTGCCCAGCCGGTACCGGAGAGTTCGCTACGCATCTTTTTCCAGCGGGATTGCAGATGGCCACGGCCATTGCTCATGCGCGTCAGGGTGCGACCGCCAAGGGTCTCGTAACGCTGGGTGACTTTAACGGCGGCTTTAACCGGGATTAACACGCCGTCGATGCCGAATGTCAGGGCATAGTCGTGGACGTTCATGGTGTCAGCCCCTCTTCAGGTTCATGAGTTTGGCGGCGGCCACCAGCTGCTTCACCGCATCCTCGCTGCCGGAGAGCGGGACCGGGTCGGACTGGCCGGGTAGATGGAGATTTACCGGTCGAAGTGAACCGGATGAATGTGCCGGTTGGATCGTTGGCATGCTATCCAACGTATTACGGATTAGATCTGCAGGTTGTTTCAGGCGAGAGACAATGCCCCCTGATGCATAGCCACGCCAGCCCTGAAGAGCCTTCAAGCCATAGCGGTTAACCCGGTCAAACAATGCCAAAGCCCCCGGCTCGCGGGTAACTTCCTGACGCATTACAAATTCGTCAGCGTGAACAATACCAGCGGGTTGATATTTACCACCCGGACCCGTCCAGCCACCGGTATCAAAAGTCGATAGTGCGATTTTTACTAGATCATCGGTGGATGCCCCTGCCGCAGCCGCCTTAGTGACCTGTGCTTGCAGACTGGTATCGGGTGCCGCCGCATTCTTCTGCTGCACACTAACCGTGACGACCTTATCTTGGATTGAATCGATCTGATCCTTGAGTTCTTGCACCTTCGTTTTGGCTTGTTCAACATCGGCATCTACCTTGATCTGGTTATCTGCCGCCATTAACTTTGCCAAGGTTTCTTCAACCGACTTAACGTTGGCATTGGCATCATTCAGCTGCTGCTTCAGCTTATCGATACCTTTGTTCTGTTCGGCCAGCTTGGCTTCCTGATCCGACTTCTGCTGCTCAGTGTCGGCAATATCAGCCTTACTGGTCGAATTGGCCTGATCAATCGCTTTCTTGGCTAGTTCCTCCGCCTTTTTGTTGTCTTTAATGCTTTCCGCCAAGGACAAGGCATCTTCAGCAGCTTTTTTGGCTCCTTCATAGTCGCCCTTGTTACGAAGGGAGCTGGACTGACTAATTTTTTCGTCTGTTTGTTTTGCGATGTCCTTTTGCTGATCATCTTCTGACATGCTCCGGCGTTGGATGACACGCAGCCTATCGGAATAGGACATGTTGCTAGTGACCATTGCCTCCTGTTTTTTCTTGAGGTCAGCATTGATCTGTTTGATCTTATCAGCTGTTTGCTTGGCGGCTTCCTCCTGCTTGTGCAAGGCGTCTTTGACAACATCAACCTGTTTTTTTGCCGACTCGACCCATGCCTTACCTTGCTCCATCTGCAAGCTAGTAGAGGTGGCCACATATGCTTGCTCAGCCGCTGTCAGCGTTTGCAGTGTGTGGATTTTGTACTTGATGCTTTCTTCATAGGCTTTGATATCCGCTTCTTGCTGTTTTTTCTTCTGCGCGGCCAACTTACTCGCTAAGTCTGCCTCTGCTACATTCAACTGCCCCTGCAGTTCATCCCGCTTGGCAAGCAAATCGTTGATCTGTTTCAGTTGAGTAATCGCGTCAGCATAAAGATGATTCATCCTGGCTGCGTTTATGGCCTCGGGTGAGTCCCACTGTCTTGCGCTTTCCTGCTCCATCCTTGCTTGCCAATAGGCTTTAGCCTGATCCAGTTTTTTGGCGTACTCTTCGCGCTCCTTGACCGATGCTTTAGACAGTTTTTCAGAACTCTGTACGACGGTGTTAGCGTAGTCTTTAGTCGTTGCTATTGTTTGATCCAGCGCGGCTTTACGTGCAGATACCGAATCTTGCATATCCTGATTTTCACGCCATAGCCGATACAACTCGGTCAACTTGTTGCTGGTCCAAACCACCTCAGCCACAAATGCTGTCAATAACGGCACGGCCGCCATGGCCGAAGCCCCAACAGTCCCCAGTCCTGCGCCAAGTTCTACCGCACTGACCGAACTGGAAACGGCCAGCGTAGGCAGTTTCGAAAGCACTCCGGCAAGGCCACCCACACCGAGAATATTGAGCAGTCCGGATACAGCTACACCGGCAGCAGTCATCCCAGCTAAAGCAAGGCCAGCATCCTTGATCGGCTCAGGCAGGGCATTAAAGGACCGCAACATATCCGTCAGAAAGTTAAGGAATGGCGTCGCTGAGTTCACCATGTCACCAAACTCAATCTTCAGCTCCGAGACGGCCCCTTTGAATTCCGTTCCACTATGCTTTGCCGTATCGGTTGCTTTGCCGTAAGCCTCCATCGCCACACCGCCAACATTCCCCATCTTGACGACTTCATTGGCGAGTTCCTGGTAGTGCTGTGACAAGGTTAATACCCCGCGCGCACCCTCCATATCCGGGACGATGGACTTGATAGCATCGATGCCAAGGTGCTTATCGGTAATTTGCTTAATCGTACCGGCCAGCCCATTCCAAGTGATTCCTAACTCACCAAGTTTGTCTTTGGCTTCTTTTGATGGTGCCGTGAGCTGGGTAATTGCCCCGTTAATTGAGGTAATGGCTGCCGGAGTCTGATAGGCCTTGTTGGTTAACACGGCAATGGCGGCCCCCAACTCACTCAGCGGTACTTTTGCACCGACTGCCGTTGGCAGGACCAAACCGATGGATTGCGCCAGTGCCGGGAATTCCGTTACACCGTCCTTGATCGTTTGAAACAGGATGTCGTAGATACCATTCAGATCTTCAGTACCCTTCCCATAGGCATTCATAATGCCGAGACCGACCCGAACACTGGTCCCCACATCCGTGAATCCGCCCTTGGCTGCAATTTGTGCTTGGTGCAGTACCTTTAGTGAATCCGTTGGCCGAGTAAAATCCATTGATCCGAAGATATCGGCCAAGGCATACGCCGACTGAGTGGCATCGACCCCCATACTCTGCGCCAGATCACGTACCCCTTTGGTTAGATTGGGAAGCTCTTTCGTCTGAGCGCCTTCCAACTGGGTATTCACCTTGGCCATGGCCTCTTCAAAATTGGCGGCATACTGCGAGGCTTCTTTGGTGATGTAGCCCGCAGTCAGTCCCGGTGCAACCTGAGTCCCGATCTGACGGAGCTGAGAGGCCACTGGGGGCAGACTGGTCGCTGAAACATTCGACATCTCTTGCTTCAGCAGGGCAATCTTTGACTTTGCCGACTCAGCGGCACGAGCCAGCTCTGCCGATGAAATTTCGCCTGACCGAGCCAACCGTCCGTAGGCGGCCGCAACAAGATCAATCTCCCGCTGTATGTCTTTCTGGCTACGGATGTTGAGTACCTGTTCAGCCCGTGCAATACGGGCTGAGGCGAGCTGGCGAGCGCTATTAATGGACTGACTTTGTTCAACAGATTGCTGGGCAGCTTCCAGTACTTTGCTGTCAGCCGCATACGCCTGCAACTCCGCGCGAGACTGTTTAAGAATTACCGCTTGCGTACCGAGTTGACCGGATAAGGATTTCACCACGGCCTCAGCCACACCTTGCAGTTTCTCCAGCGAAGTAATGGGCGATGTGGCTTGGCTGGTCGCCTGTTGATAGGCCTCCAGTTCGTGTTTGGCTTCAGCTAGCTGATTGGCCAGGTTTTGGAAATCACGGTTTGCCGCTGAGAACAACTCCAGCTTACTGGCCATCTCTGGCCAACGCTTGATCATGTCCTGATAGCGTGCCTCAGCCTCTTTCAGGCCAGATAGAAACCCCGCAGGGTTTAGCTGCAGGGCATAAGCCAGCGTTGTGTTACTCATGATTTCTCTTGTTGATTGATGTCATCAATGGCGTCTAAAAAGAAACGCCAAGGGAACTGCTCAACATGCGTAAACCCGCGCTGCATAAGGCCACGCATGTTGCGTTCTAATCGACTGAGTTGTTCGGAGGGGTGATCAGCAACTTGGCCATGTCGGTCGTCATCTTCGCCTGATGTATCCGCCCCTTCATCCCGAAAAAAAGCGGATTCAACTCCCGCATGGTATCGACCACCTCGGTCAGTTCAGACTGAGTCAACAAGTCCATGCCTTAACCTCATCAAGATCCGTCATGGCTAGCACATCGGTTAATGTCGGTACAGGCAGCAGCCAATTATTCATTTCCATCCGGCTGCGTTCCTCTGCAGAGCAATGTAAATCGGCATCTGATGGACCGTTATGCGCGGTGATCAGCAAAGCCCGTATTTCTCCTACCGTCAGCTCTTTCACCAAAACTCCAGAGCCAATTTGCAGGTTCTTTTGCACTCGCATGAAAAACTCCAAAGGCGATGCACAGCCATATGGCCATGCATCATGTAATGATTACTTCATGAGGGTTTCACGTACCCACTGGGAGAGGCCGTCACCGGTCTGCAGCGGATCAGACAGCACTTCGAACTTCAGGCTTGGCACCACGGAAGTCCTTGCCCAGCAGGGCATACTTGTCGGCAAAGCCAAACTTGCCCCGGAAAATCTCCACGGCCACCTCTTTACGGTTGGCCTTGTTCACCCCATGGAAGATGAGCGAACGCTCTTGGCTGGAGAGCTTACCAACCAGTTGACGATGTCGGCCTGCTTGGCCTTGTAGCTGACCTTGATCTTGGTGCCGTCAGCGATAGCGCCACTTTCCAGAACAAAGATGCTTAAGAGCGGTCGGCAGGTAGTCTTTACCGGCCACATAAGGGGTTGGATTCGCACCGGCTTCATCAGTCACAACAAAGTCACCGGCGCCGATTTTTTCCAGCGGGACCAGCACGCCCTTGTAGGCCGTCTGTACTTCATCAGAGATGGCCTCTTCCGCCCGCGTGGTGGCCACGCCCATGGTCATCTCAGCGATGATCTCCGGCTGGAAGGTCTTGATGTCCAGATCCAGCGTGACGGCTTTCACCGAGTACATCTTGTCGTAGTTGCCACGGCCGCTGTAGGCATCCGGCAGTTCCCGGGTTTCCTGCTCGATTGTCAGGTTGGCGGTATCGACCATGGCAAACGGCTTGTACTTGTTTTCGCCATAGGCCGACATCAGCATCTGGCCAGATACCGAATAGGTGTGCTTTTCAGTCGAGGTAAGAATCGGTGCGTAACTCATGCTTCATGCTCCGTAGTGGGGGTAACGGTTGCCTTGGTAAGCGTGGCTTGGCGATGTTGTGGCGGTACAGCCAGGGCAGCGGTGCTCGAAGACACCACCAGCTCATGGCCAACCGGGTATTCGGTACCGGCGTTTTTGTGCACTTGTAGCAACTCAACGCGCTCGCGCTGGGACGATCCAGCCATGTTTGCCTCCTTTCAGGCGTAAAAATCGGCGTTAAACATCAGCGGGAAATACCCCCAGTCACTGAGGTACATGGCAGCAGGAGGTGTTGCCGCTTGTAGCGGTTCATATCGCGCGGTGTCCGGCAACCAGTCCAACAGGGCATCGCGGACGTCCGCCAGCAGCTGGCCCGCCTTGGCAATCATCTGATCCGGG
The DNA here is from genome assembly GCF_009707705.1 of Paludibacterium denitrificans. Lineage (GTDB taxonomy): Bacteria > Pseudomonadota > Gammaproteobacteria > Burkholderiales > Chromobacteriaceae > Paludibacterium_A > Paludibacterium_A denitrificans. Next base: position 2,520,412 of record NZ_WLYX01000001.1, read on the forward strand.
CTACCCTGTACAGAGGCCACCACCATCCACTGCTGCACGATATGGTTCATGCCATCCATGCTCTGGCTACCGGATGGCAACAAATCCCGGACATAGATCACATACAACGAGGGAGAGATTTGTTCGCCACTGGTGACATCGCTCATCTCCCCGCGCAGGGCGATCTGGCGCACGTCACCGATTTGCTGTTTTAGCCGGGCCACGATGCTTGGCCCCAGTGCGAGGTGATTCGGGCGCATCAGTAGTCCTTCATGCTGTGGCGGGAGAACTTGCGCCGAGGTCCGGCCATGACGACCTTGCCGGTTGAGCTGACCGGGGTTTCCGGCACCGGCAAGCCCAGAGAAACGACGCCATTGGCCACGTCCTTGAGCCACTTCACCCCATCGTCGTAACGCTTGGTCACTTCCTCGCCGGGCTGGCTGGCATAGAGGAAATAGCGCACCAGGTCAGCCGCCACCCGCTCCAGCGATCCCGGCACAAACGGCACCGGCAAGGTGTAGCGTTTACCCAGATAGGAGTTCACCAGCTCGGTGGCATCACTAATGGCGCGGGCCACCTTGCCCTGGTCAATTTCGCCGGTGTTGGTCGGGTCGGTCACACGCAGCAGGAACTCGCGGCCGAAGCGATCTTCGAGACCTTGTTGGGTGATGTAGGGAGTAGAAGTCGTCATGCCCGCATTGTGCGGGCATGGGGGGAATGGCAAAGGCAGGAAGGGGTTCGGCAAAGCTGTATATGCCAAGAGTATTGACACCTTTAGCCATGCGGTATCACTATTATTAAGTATGTGTAAATTTCAATAATACAATTTTATTGTTTCTGTTAATAAACTTACAGTGCAAATCATGCACAAGAGGGAGAACTGACTTGAAATTTATTCTTGCTGTCTTAATTGCTTTCACAGCGGCAGGATGTGCTACTCATAAAGAGACTTTTACATCCACTAATCCTAATGAACTTTTTATTGGCAAAAAGCCTGATGGCTATCCAAAAACCTATATAGAACCATATCCGGGATACCCTGGATTTTGTCTTGATGTAAAAGAAACACTAAGAGAAGATCATTTCAAAGGTCAGACAATTTGGCTTAAGGATAAATATCTAAGAAGTGTGGATTGCCCACAATAATATTCCTTAGCCATACATCCCCGTCCACCGGCGATGTATGGCGTTCTTTCCCCTAGCTAAAATTCCGAATTACCAACTCCCCCGTTTCCTTGCGGGTAGCCGTTCCTCCCACCGTATAGCAGATCCCAACTCGCTCCATGGCCAGCCCGGCAAACACTTCCCGCATGGCGGGCACGTCATTGATGGAGATGATCATCTTGCCTTCGATGGTTCTGGCCAGCTCGGCCAGGCGTTGGTATTGCTCCATGCCGAACGCGTTGCCATAGCCCTCGGTCTGCCAGTACGGCGGATCGCAGTAGAACAAGGTATGGGGCCGGTCGTACTTCGCTACGCATTCGGCCAAGTCCAGATGCTCAATGTACGTCCGGGCCAGCCGTAGGTGGGCGTTGGATAGCTCCTCCTCGAGGCGCAGCAGGTTCAGCCGGGGCGCACTGGTGGTGGCGGTGCCAAAAGTTTGGCCGGTCACTTTTCCGCCAAACGCCATTTTCTGCAGATAAAAAAACCGGGCGGCCCGCTGGATATCGGTCAGCGGCTCCGTGCGGGTCAGTTGTAGCCATTTGAACATTTCACGGCTGATCAGGGACCATTTGAACTGCCGCACGAACTCTTCAAGGTGATTGGCCACAATGCGATACAAGTTCACCAGTTCACCATTCAGGTCATTGATGACTTCGGTTTTGGCTGGCGCCTTCATGAAGTACAGCGCGGCGGCACCACAGAACGGTTCAACATAGCAGGCGTGTTCGGGGAACAGCGGCAGGATGTGCTTGGCCAGACGGCGTTTGCCGCCGATCCATGGCACAAGGGGGTTAGCGTTAGGCATCAGGTATGTCCTTTTTATTGGCACTCCGGTGCTCGGGTCGTGGCTCGTGGCCCTGAAATGATTCAGTGCCCGGCATCGCGGGCACTTGATGGAGAGTTCGGTATAGCGGCCTTCGGCCAGTTTGCGGCCGCAATGGCCACAGCGGATGTCTTCCAGTGGGGTATTCATACTCTGCAAGTGCAAATAAACCCGCTAAACTGTCCAGGCTTTCGTGCACGAAAGTGACAGCCTCGGGTTGGCTTGCAGCTCACTCTGCGGGTCAGCTGTCCGGGTGGGTGTTCGTAGCACCCACCCGGTCGCTGTCTCTCTATCGCCTTCCGGCGACGCTTACTTCAGCTGCAATTCCACCAGCACACCCGGACGCAAGCACAGCGGCAAGCGGTTGGACTGGGTATGCAGATCCACGCCCCGGTCAAAGTCGGTGTTCTTGATCTTGGCGTAGTAAGGTTGGCCGATGGTGCCCACCGCTTCGACAAAGTCACCCGGCGCATCGTAGATGCGGAAGGTCGACATGGTGCCCAGCGGGACGACATGGCCATGGCCTTGGTCAATCAGCCGTTGCGTGCTCTTGCCATCCGCCGTCGGTACTTCACCGGTGTACTCTTCGAACGTCAGCCCGCCAAACTTGAAGCCATTACGGGTGTCTCCACCGATGTTTTCTTGTGCCGCCGCCCAGCCCGGAAGGCTTTTTCGACATTGGGGTGCGACGTCAGCGCATCAAAGAAATCCGCGTCGATCCATGCCTTGATACCGGTGGAAATATCGCCCAGCAGGTTCTTTTCAACGTGGCGGCAGACATCGGCGCAGGCTTTTTTGACGTTGAAGGCAGGATCGGACAGCTTGAACTCAACGACTTTCTTCTGGATGCTGAATTCCTTGAACAGGTCATACATCAGCTCGCCATTACCATCCAGAATCTGCCCCTTCGCCGCCCCCAGCATCATCCATTCGTGGGTCAGATCGTGGCGGGACTTCATATCCTGCAGGTGGTCGTTGACCACGCTGGCCACGTCAGCCACCGGATCGGTCGAGCCAAAGCCGCGAGACCCCATCAAATCGGCCGACAAGATCGTATCGTCGTGCGGGATATGTGGCACACCGAAGTAACGGACGTTGCGCGGGTTACGTTTGGTTCGCTGCCCCGGACTACCGACGTCCTGGTTGGCCAGCAGATGGATGCGGCCCGGGCGTATTCGATGGCAACGGTACGGGTGTTGATCCCCTTGCCCTTAAAGATGCCGCTTTGGCCGACCTTGGAGAAGGTATTGGGCAGCAGCTTGATGGACTCGGTCAGGCTGGCGACGTTAAAGCACGGGTCTTTCAGAATGTCCGCAAGCGATTGGGGCATTGTGTTGTTCCTTTATATAGGAGTCGGTGGCGACTATTCGCCAGCACGCTCGGTGATACGGATGCCACGCGCCGACAACTGGCGATAAACGTGGCGGTAATGGGCGGGCGCGGCCGACTGGGCCTCACTCAGGACCGGTAGCGAGTCGAGGGCAATCACGCAGTCACCGGCTGCAATGCCGGCATTACGCGAGGTCACGCCCGCGTCGGCGGCTGGCAGGTCATGGCGCAGGACGCCCAGCACAAAGGTCAGCGGGTCGCTCGCGGCGGCAGACCAGGGCACGGCCAGCTCATCCTCCAGCGAGGCCACGCCGAGAATGGTGCCATTAAGCAGCGCGTCCGGGCCGACCTGTACGGTTTCGCCGTATTCGTCCGGTTCGCCACACAGCGGAATTTGCGGTGGCAGCTTTTCAGTCACGGAAGGCATACTCTTCTCCTGTTAGTGCGATGCGGCTCGCGCCTTGGCATTGGCGAGCAGCGGGTTGTCGTGGGGTTTTTCTTGCTGGCTGTTCATCGCACGGCTGGTGGCATCCGTACCGGGATTGACCACGACCGGCGCTGTTTTGATGAAGTCCTGGAAGGCGCTCATGTCGGCGCTACACATGGCCTTGTAAAAACCACGGCTGGTAAGCGCGATCTTGCCTGCCGCCACCGCGTCATCCAGCTGCTTGTCGATTTCCGCCTCGGCCGTACCGGCCTGCAGCTGTTGCAGCGAGTTGGCCACGCGTTCGTATTCCGCCTTCGGCACAAAGCCGGTCATGATGCTGCTGGTCACGGCTTTCAGATCAGCATCGGCCGCTGCACCGGTAACTTGGCGCAAGCCATTCATCGCGGTGGTGGTGTCAGCACTGGCGGACTGCAGCGTTTTGATCGCCTCAATCACCGCTGCGGCATCGGCCGCCGGGTCCAGTCCGAGCAGTTCAATCAGTTGTTTCAGCAGGTCCACAGAGGTCTCCATTGAGTTAAGGGCACGTAAAAACAGGTTCGGGACATTGACGATGGCCACGGATATCAGCTTGACGATGCGGCCCGTGGCATCGAAATCGAAAACCGGCGAGAGATAGCGATACTTTTTAGCGACGACTTTCTCGGCCCCCTCCGCGACCCATTCGACACGCGCCCAGATCGCACCATCACGGACCTCAAGCTGCTTGATCCATCCGGCAGCCTCCGCCTTGGTACCGGGTCCGCAGGTCTGATGGTTGTAGTCGACAACGGGATCAATCCCCGCCGCCTGGTCAGCGACAAAGGACTGCAAGATGGCCAGAACATCGCTAAACCATGGCCCGCGCCCATCACGACCTTTAAACGTCCCGGCAGGAATGACCTCTACCCACTCGGGAGCCGAGTCACCCTCTGGCAACGAAAGGGTCAGCGCGTTAATGGCCCTGCCAGCGGATGGCATGGCATTGATGGCCCGAAAGAGTTTTTGAGCGGTGTTCATGCCCCGCATTGTGAGCGGGGAGAAATTGGGAAAAACGGGGGAAAGGGTTCGGTAAAACCGAGTGGGGATTGCCGCGTACCCTGTCGATAGCGTTAAAACCCCGTTAAAACTTTCAGGACGGCATTAGGACTGCCATAGATAAGCCATTAGGCGATGAGGATAAAACAGTGCGCTGTCGGCCATTTGTGCGGCTCAACGCCCCTCATCGTCAAAGTGACGCCCCAAGATGGCCAGCAGCTCCGCTTCAGCGACGGGTGCCAGCTGGCCATTCTCATCCACCGGCAGATAGGCCCGCGCCGGGATATACACGCCAAGGCCTCGGCCAGCCCTGGCCACCCAACTGCTGGATGGCCGCATAGGCATCCAGTCCATTACCCCATGGGCCGAAGGTCAGATGATCCGGCCCCGCTTCAAAGCTGAAGGCGTACTGGCGCAGATTGTTGGTATGGCCCTGCAGGATTTTCTTGTTGGCCAGCACGGTCTGGCCGCGCTTGGATAGCGAGCCATCTTTCTTGAAGTTCTTCTTGCCGCCGTGCCGGATATACGCCGCCAGTGTCGTCGGGGCGTTCGGCTCCCAAGGCTGGCCATGCCAGTCCTTCTGTTCGGCAAAGCGCTGGTCGGTCTCTGCCTTGGCCCACTCGGCAAAGTCCAGCAGTGCCGGTCGCAGGTTGTGGGCTTGCGCCAACAGTTTATCCAGTGCCTGGTCAACACTGTCGTTGACGACTTTGATTTCGAAGCTGTTGTCACTCATAATGAATATACCGTGCTGGAATACGTGAAATAGCGCTGTACGTATTGCAACCCCGAAAGGGCGTGCACACGCAGGGGGGTGGCGTCCCTCTGCTTAAACGGTTTCCCTCCTTCTATAGAATCCGCTTGTAAAGCTGCGGATTATCCAAATCCCGTAGGTCCACATAGCCCGGTGGTCAGCAAAGTGTTCGTCTGCAGGGTATAGCGCTTCCCTGACGCATCCTTGTCCTTTGTTCGGTAGTTCACGTTAATCGCTGCTTTAACATGTGCTTGCCATCAGCGGATTGCCAGACTGCCAGATAAACAGGCTCATCTTTGCCATGATCTATCTGCTGATAAACCCGCTCCGGCTCCCACATGCCCACGACAGTCTGCATGGCATCGTCCGAGGGTAATCCGCTTGTCAGCCTTGGCGCCGGTATCGCGCAGCGCATGCTTCACTTCACTATCATCGACCGACACCACCGCCGTGGCCAATGACTCGCCGGTGGCCTGCTCAATCTTGTCGACCAGTTGCGGTGACAGTCCGCCAATATGGATGCGCTGTTTGGTTGGCCGGTAGCCCGCCGGGTCCGGGTAGATCTGCTGGACCAGCGGTTGCCAGCGTTCCCGGACGATCTTGTCCAGTGCCTGAATGTTGTCGACCGCGCTCTGAATAGCCGCAGCCCCGATCCGGGCCGACGTTGTCGCCGCCTTGTCCAGCAGCAGGCGTCCAAGGTTCGCTTGTCCTGGGGCGTAGTCCCATCCGTAGTCGATGCCGTCGGGAACGGACACCGGTCCATCTGGCGTGTCCTGCTCGACGTACTGAATGGCCGGGGCTGTGTCAGGTCCAGTCTTGCCGTATTTCTCGCGCAGTTCTTTCTCGGATACACCATAGACCGTGCACTGGCAGCCCCAACCGTTTGGCGGGTAATGGGTTTGCCACCATGGATCATCGGCCCGCAGGACCAGGCCGTTCCAGTGCTAAATGCTGCGGCCGTGGATGCAGGACTGAATCGGAATGGCGATAGCGCCAGTAAGGCCGCGCTTTCAGCATGTCCGGGTCGGTCAGCTGCTGGTAACGGCCAGCGGCATAGCTGGTCTGCAGATTGGTCTGGTAGATGACGCGGGTTCGCCAGTTTCGACCACCCTTATAGTCCCAGCCGTGCCGGGCGACGATGTCGTCAAACCCGGCCCGGAAATCTTCCAGCGTCGACTCACCGGCAATGGCCTTATCGACTTCCTGCCGCAGATCCTCCAGCAGATCGCTGGCCATAGCCCCGGCCACGACAAACGAACGGTCGTGCTGGGCCTTCATGATGTCGGTCCATGTCTGGGTGGGCAGATTCAGCTTCTGCCGGAAGTAGTCCATCTGAACCGACCACGGTTGCTTGAACACCGCGCCCAGCAACGCATCATCGGCCATGGCTCACCTCATAACGACCGGCCAGCGCCGCCAGACTAAAGGCTGTGTTCATTACCCGCTGCAGCTGGTCCGTAGGCAGATCACCAAAGGCATTCACCAACCAGTGCTGAAACGACTCCAGATCGGGCGCATCGGCCAGTGCTTGGCGAATGACGGTCAGCATGGCTTCGACCGGATCTCCGCTCTGACGGGTCAGTTGATCCATCAGCGGCGCCATCGGGTCGATCTGTCCCGGCTGCAAGGCGTTAGTCGCCCGATAGTGATTCATCGCCGCTTGGGTCTGAGGGGCTAGACATCAACCGGTACCATCAGTGCTTCACCCGCTTTGGGGCGTTCCAGACCGAAGCGCTCATAGGTGGACTCCTGACCGACTGGCAAGTTAAACACGCACCAGCTTATCCACCACGCCAGCCAATGCGGTCAGGTCTTCCGGTTTGTTAATCCGCAAACGAATGGCCGGGTACTTTTGCTGCGGCCCCAGATTGAGGTCCACCACCGGCTTGACATAGTCGCGGGCCAGCGTGGCTTCCAGCTGCTTGACGTCGGCGTCCAGAATGTCTTCGCGCACTTCGTTATGGACCTTGCCCAAGGCGTAGGCGCCACCGCCACTGCTCCCGCCGGTGTTGGTGGCAAGCGTCTGGCCAAGGACGATCTTGCTGGTCTGCTTGTCGAGGTATTCCGTCAGGCGGGCATAGATATCGACCGAGGCGGTTTTATTGCTTACGTCGACAAAGTCGATTTCCATGTTCTTCGGGATGGCGGCGGCCGCATCCGTGCCGAGGCTACGCAGGGCCGTCAGCAGAGTTTCAATGTCCTGCGGCGTGGCCGAGACATCGTACTTACCGACACGCAGCGGCTGGCCATACGCCTCGGCAAACGTGACCCAATCCTTGATCGCGTAGTTGCTGAACAGAAAAGCCCAGCACGCCATGCGGGCCAGACCGCCCCGGATCAGCACGCCCGACTTGGCCTTGACCTTGTGGGTGATGAATTTATAGGGTGCCAGCGGATCGCCGTAGATGTTGGTATCCGACCGCAGATACAGGGTTTCCGGGTCTTCGCGGCGGGTTTGCAGCCAGTACGGTTGCAGGTAGGACAAGCCACGCGGCATCCATTGCCCGGCACTGGTCTCCCAGTCGATCTCATGCACGCTGAAGCCCTTGCCGATGGCGTCCAGAATATCGAACAGGTTTTCACTGATCGGGGCCAGCGCTTCTTCCACCAGTGCGGCGGCCTGCTGACTGGCGGCATCATCGCTCTACTCGACGTACAGCTCCAGACCAACCAGGGCACGCTTGCGAGTCGACAACTCGGAGCCATAGTGCAGGTACTTCTCTTCCATGTCCTCGGCCAGCCGCAAGTAGGCGCTGGCATCACCGTTCACCGCCTGACGCAGCATGTGACCCAGCAATTCCGGGTCAAGGCCATGGCTGGCAGAGGCAATGATCTGCCGCACCCCGGTGGTGGTCGGGGTGGCGATGGAGGTTTTTAACAGACCCATGTTAATGGGCTGACCATTATGGTCAACGAGTTGCGCCATGATTTACATCCTTTTTTGCATTGGCACGTCACTGCTAAACTTCAATGTCATTACTTGGAGACGGAACCATGATTGATATGATTACGGGCGCATTCGGCGGCCTGAAGTCTGCGGCGGAGCTGGCTCAGAGTTTGCTCACGCTCAAAACGGATTCGGCTGTATCGACCAAGGCCGTTGAGCTGAACAGAATCATTTTTGATATCCAGCAGAAAATGTTTTCCATTCAGGCGGACTATGCGGCGCTGCTGAGCCGCACTGGCGACCTTGAAGCCGAAATTCGAGATCTCAAAAGCTGGGAAGAAGAAAAGCAGCGCTACCAATTGCACGAACTGGCTCCGGGAACGTTCACTCACCGCCTGAAGCCAGATTGCCAAGGCTCCGAACCGCTTCATGACCTGTGCGAAAACTGCTATCAGAATGGCGTCAAATCGATCTTGCAGGCGGCTGGACATAAAGGCTCCTATCCATGTTTTATCTGTCCAAAATGCAAAAGTGAGTATTTGGCTGAACGACAATCCATGCCGTCCTATGTCGTCTCGCTGCCATCCAATCCCCGTACTCGTTTCTGATGGGCTACCGGTACCGCGCCCGAATCGGGCTGATGCCGCAAACTGTCCTCGCCCGATGCCCTTGTAGCCTTTGGTTGCCAGTGGCGCGGCATCAATCACGCGGGCGGCATACCAGGCCAAAGCCACCGCAACGGCCACGTCACCGTGGCGCTTGCCCTTGTCTTCGCCGGTGGTCCGGGTGTCAGGGATACGCGGAACCCCGTTGATGATTTGCACTGCCCGCATGTCGGCCAGCACGTCCTTGTCTTTCGGCAGACCATCCAGATCGCCGTCTTCCAGCGCGGCTTTGACCGGCGGCATGTTCTCCCGGTACCACCCTTCGGACAGCATGACTTGGTGGATGCGATCCGCGCCGTAGCGCTGCATGGCCACCTCGGCCAGAAACTGGCCGTTACCCCGCGCATCGAAGGCACCCCCGGCAAAGCCCGGCAGGGCATCCAGCAGATGGAAAGTGACTTGCTCTTGTTGGCGGAAGGGCACGTTGCGCATTTCCAGAATGAACGGCACGCGCCGCACCAGGTTCTGCAGTTCGATCAGCGGCACATGGACCGACAAGTCACCGCTCCGGGCGAAGTCCTCCCCGTCAAAGCTGCGGACACCCTTGGGAAGTGTGTCCAGCTCCGGCTGGAGCACTTCATCAATCCAGTCCTGGCAATGGCGCTCCCGCACATAGTCAGGCTCCAGCTCAAAGCCTTGGGGGCACTCGTAGCGCAGCACCGGCGTGTCGGCCGACATGCGCTTTTCAATCAGCAGGCTGGATAGCCAGTTTCCGCCGCTGTTTTTGGGGATGCAGCCGTACTCCTCGTCGGCCGACTCGGGGTTCGGGGCATTCTTGTAGAGGTCATCGCGCCATTTCTTCTCGGCTTCGACCGACCAGGTCTGACCGGTGACATAACAGATGCGCTTATAGAGACCGTCGGCAATGGCGTCATCCAGCGTGATGCGATGCACGCTGTAATCCTTCTTGCTTAAGCACGCGCTTCCTGAATCAGCTCGTTGAAGATGTTTTCGACACCGTTATGGGTACTGATCAGCCGAACCTTGTTACCCCACATGGTGAGGGCCAGCGCGGCCTTGAGCAGTTCTGCGAGTGAATCGTGGAAAGCCGCTTCATCAATCACCACATCGCCCTGCAGACCGCGCAGGTTGGAGGGACGACTGGATAACGCCTGAATCTTGAAGCCGGATTTGGGGAAGCGAATCATGTAGGCGAGGATTTCTTCCTGCTTACCTTCATCCCAGAACGTCTGTTCGTACACATCGGCCCGCGCCAGCTCATTGAAGGCTTTGGCAAACAATGCGGCGGCGGCGATGTACTCCAGCGCCATTTCCTTTTTGCTGCCGACATAGAAGGTATTGCAGCCTTGGCGGCGCCGTGGTCTGGCCGCCTTGACCACGTTGCGTGTAAGCTTCCGCCCACGTCAGACCGGTACGGCGTGACTTCTCCGCGATCATGATCTGGGACTCGTCCTCAAACCAGCGCTGCTGGTACGGCAGTAAAACCGGTTGATTCTCCGGGATGGCATCAGCCACGTCCTGCGGTACCACCACCCCGGCCAGTTCCATCTCTTCGGCCAGGTTAATCTTGCGCGGGCCACCAAGGGCTTTTAACGGGGGATGTTCCTGTTCGGCCATCACTCTTTACCCAACAGAATGCGGCGGATGCTGTTTTCCATCTGCTCGCTCATGCCATCCGAGCCACGCAGTTCTTCCAGCCTTTCTTCCTGCTCGGCCAGCTGCTTGGTGCGGGCTTCGCGCTCAATGCGGGCCTGCTCATCCAGACGGAATTTCTTCTGATTGACCGAAGCCCGGCTCAACGTGGCAATGTTCTTGGCCACTTTGGACAGCAAAGCAATGCGGTCTTCATTGGAGACATCCTCGTCACTGGCCTCCTGCAGGTTGACGATGGAGTCGAACAACTCGGTCTGCACCAGAGCGATCACCGCCTCGGAGCGGGCATCGGTATCGTCAGAGGCGCCTTGCGTCAGCAGTCGGGCGGCCTCGGTGCTGGCCTTGATAGCAGCGAAGCGTCGTTCAATCTTCTGGCCATAGCGGTGGATGGCGGATTTGCTGATGGCAAATCCCTTGTCGCGCAGGGCTTCTTCCAGCGCTTGGTAGCCGCTGAAATTGCCTTCAACCAAGGACTGGTCCAGCCACTCACGCACGGCTGATGGCAGCATGGAAACGCTAGTGCGTGCCGCCATGTCAGTTCCAGTACTTTTCCGGTCGACCAATACCGGGCTGGCAGTCGATGGTGTACTCGGCCAGATCCACGCCATAGCGGGTGATATCGGCCCACCAGCGGCCAGACGGTTCCTTGCGGACCTTCACCATGGCTCGGTCGACCAGATACTCCAGTTCCTTGCGCACTTCCAGTGGTGACACATCCGGGATGATGACGCGCATGGTCGCCTGAATGACATCCTCGACCAGTTCCTCTGGCCGGGCGTTATACAGGGCCAGCACCAGATACCAGCGCATGCTCTCGCGACGAACTTTGGCGGCATCGATATTCATTGCTGTAGTCCTTTCAGTTGGACGTTTTCAATCTTGAGGGCGATCGAATCGATCTTGGCTTCGATCACGGTCTGGTTGCGGACGTAGTCATCCCGGCGCACGTACTGCAGCGGCAATTCAGCCCGGAAGCGCAGGAAGTCTTTTTCGATGGTTTTCCAGCCTTCAGCCTCGCGCCGGTTCTGTTCCAACAGCGCAGAAAAGCGTTCATCCCAATGCGTACTGGAATCCTTGTTGGCCTTATCAATCGTCTCGAATCGCTGATCCAGACGTTTCTCAATCTCACCCAGCAACAGCTTGCCAAAGGTGAAAACCACGCCTAAAAAGCCCAACAGCAGGCCGACCAGATACCAAAACTCAACAGTGACCTTCACCGTGGCCCCCCATTTCGGCGCTCAACGGCGCTCTGACAACGTGTGCAACGCAGGCCGGGTGCAGCGGCCTGACGCTCTTTCGGGATTTCGCCCAGGCAATCAACACAGTGCGTGGAAGGCTTACCGGATGGCACCATCGCCTGGTGCTCCGCGATCCTTGTTTCGCGCTCTTCCAGCTCCAGTTTCTGGGCTCGATCAAATTGATCCATCAAAGGATGTCGTCGCCTTGTCGATCCACATTTTTGCCTCCTCAAACCGCTTGGTGGCTTCCATGGCCAGCTGGCGATTCCCGCCTAGCGGGGGAATCCGCTGGATCAGTTTTTCCAGTGCGGTGGGTGGCTTCAGACAGGTCATCCAGCAGCTGGGCTTGTTCGTTCTGACGGACGCCTAGGTCCGCCGGTGGGAGTTGAGTCATTTGATCTCCGATGCTTGAGTGTGAAACGTGATCAAGCTGTCAAACTTGGCTTCCAGTGCGCCGCACCGAGGCACCGTAATCACTGGCGTGAGCCAGGATGTCTTCTGGTGATAACCCGGTACCGGAGCTGCTTGATCGGCTTTTGCAGCATCTCCGGGCTGGGTTGCGGGCAGACCCGGATCACCTGCGGTTCCGTAGCCGAGTTCGGCTTGGTAGAGGCGCAGGCTGACAGGGCCAAGGCCAGTCCAATGCTGACCATCCATGCGTATCGCATCGGGAATCCTTTGCTTGAGTTGTTGCTGTTTGGCTTTGAGCTGGCTTTCTGTGGCCAGCAAGGTGACGCCTAACTGGTGAGCCAGCTGGGCGTACTTCTGGGTATCGGAAGCCGCCTTGGCCAGTTCGCGGGATTTGGCCTCAGCCTTCTGGAGCAAGGTCGACTCGTAATCCGCCTTTTGCTTGTCCAGCTTGGCTTGCCAGTCATGTGCAGCCGCTTGATAACCGGTGTGGTAGATGCCATAGCCAACACCAGCGAGAACGGTGACGATGGCCAGCGGTTTGACCCACCACGGCAACAGGGAAACGGAAGGAAGATTCATGCTGTCTGGTCCTTGTCGGCTTGCAGGTCGGCAAGCAATTGCCGCGTCGCTAAGCTGATGCACCACCCGGCTCACAGCAGACAGAAAGCCAAACACCGTCGACAGGATGGCAAACGGCATCGGGTGTAGCGCGGCCTGCCAAACCGGCAGCAGATCGGTGCCGGTTTGCAGCAACGCGGAGACCAAAGCACACACAGCGGATAGCAGCGCAAAGCGGATGGACCACAGGCGGTGCCAGACTGGGGCGATTGGATCGAAGCGCATTACACGCCCCCCAAAATCTTGCCGGACAGCGGCTTCATTCCACCTTTAAGCCAGTCTGCGACGGTGAAACCGGGGCAAGTCTTGAGCCATTCGTTGGGTTCGATGGTGCCGTCGTGGTTTTTGTCGGGCGACAGATCACGGTGGCCAACAATCCGCGCCGATGGATACTTCGCCGCCAGCGCTTTGATCAGGCTGGTCAACGCTTGCCATTGCAGCAACGTGAACTGGTCAGTGCCGACCATGCAGACGCCGATAGAGTTGGCGTTGAAACCGGACACATGAGCGCCGATTTCATCCAGACCACGGCCGGTCGACTTGCTGCCGTCAGTGTCCAGCACAAAGTGGTAGCCAATGGCTTTTAACGTGGGGTTAAACGCGGCGACAGCGGCAGGCTGACGGTGAAAACCTCGGGCACAGTGCCAAACATCAATGACATCGGCGGCCGTCTGGCCATTCTTGGCCAGCTGCTTGCCATTCGGGCTGGCCGAACAGTGGATGACGATCAGGTTGATAGCGCGGGGCATCATGCCTCCTCATGCTGAAAACATGAGGGCTATCGTAGGGATTCAGGCGGGACGGACGGATTGGGAAGGGGTTCGGTAAAAACAAAACCCCGCTGGGTGGCGGGGTTGGATGGCGGTTACTTTAATTGCTGTAGTTCTTGATTACTACCGGTTAGACAAGCTGTCTCAAGCTCCATGAACCGTGTTTCCTTTTGGTTCGCTATCTCATCTTGTCTGTACATCTCCTCTTTGGCTGCATCACCGTTCCCTTCAGGATTCATGGCACCCATAAAGGCGATATAGCTATCAATTTTTGCTTTGATGTAGTCATCAAGGACCAACTTGGCATCAACGGAACAGCCTTTTTTTGCAGAAATATTCAGCCCATTCTTCATGTCCTGCATGCGGGCTACCAAGGGTGACAGCTGAATTCTTGGCGTCGATGCTGCAATCTTTGTTATAGAGTTGAACTCATCATGCTTTTTCATCAAGGAATCGACATCACCTAATGTCAATTCCAACTCAGCTATCCTTGCCTTCTTTTCTTCATGCTTTTTATACAAGCTGGCTGCCGATGCCACGCCAATCACAGCGATCAGCAAGACCGATAATGTTCCCATTTTCATATCTATATCCTTCTTCCTAAAACAGCTGACCTTGGGGGATGTTCTCAGGCAGAAGCTCGTCGGCCTTGCTCAAAATCTCTTCGATCCGGCGGTCACACAGTTTGAACTTTGGCACCAGTATATTATTGACAGTGGCATTATGTCCCAGCTCCCGGCAGTGTCTGTCATAGTCTGTCCGAATCTCTGCATCACGTAGCGCCCGCAACGCGGCGGCGCATTTCGGTACGTATAACCGCGTGTTCCCGTAGTGTTTGGTCAGCGTTCTGGCTGCATCCACTCCCACGACCTCGGCCAGCGCCGAAAAATACTGGCCTTCCTGCCGGGCAGTTTTAGGGATCGGGAAATGCGTGCCACCCAGCAGGTCGACCAGCTTCATCGTCATGGGCAGGCTGATCAGCCGCACCAGTTCACGGGCGTTTTCCGGTAGCAGGTGCTGGGCACGTAGAATCGCGTCCTCTCTTACTTTTCCCATGCTTCAGTCCCTTTCCCGTGGCGGCGGGCATCGATTTCCAGCCCTATCATCAACCGGCGCAGCTGGTCATCATCCAGCCGAGGCCACCTTCTCAACCTTGAACATTCTGAGCGCCATTCCATCGGCGTAGTCCCATGGCCGTTTCTGGTCAGCCAGCAGAGCCTCAACCTTGGCCATGTAGCGCTTGCGGTCATCTTGGGGCGTGGGGCGTTTACCGATGTTTCGCACTGTCTTTTGCACAAAGCCAAGGCGCTTCATCTCGGCCAGTACGTCATCCAGTTGCTGCAAGGTCAGCTTGGTGCTGCTGGTCTTGCCTTCGGCCAGACGGGCGAGCATGGCCCGATAGCTGTCATCCGCCATCTGCAGCTGCTGCTTGGCGATATGAATCTTGGAGATCATCGCCTTGCGTCGGTCTGTCATTGTTCTTCTCCTGGTCAGACTCAATGCACGCGTGAGTGGCCATGCTTGCTTTATCAGAGGACGGCACTCCTGTCGTTGGTCGGAGGCTGGCCACTCACGGCTGCATTGAGGGTTAAAACACGTTGCGGAGCCTGTAACGCAGGCTCGACACCGGGTTCTAAGCAGTGGCCTCTTCGGGGGCGATCTGGATGGAATCGCAGACCTTGCACAGGTGGTTGATAGCGGAGCGGCCACTTGCCCAGGTGATGTCGTAAAGCGTGAAGGTCGCGGTCCAGTAGCGATCTTCAACACACATTTTTTTGAAGTAGCGCTTGCCTACGGCTTTCTCCATGGCCGCCTTATCTTTCTTTGGGCAAGCTGGACGGACTTGCTTGTTCAAGAATTTCTGTTCGGGATGCTCCTCCTTACCCGACACCCACTTACTCTCCCAGCGACCATCCACATACGTGACCACGCGATAGCGCATGCCCTTGCAAAGCTTCACTACCAATTCCACTTTGTGGCCATCACATAGGAGGCTTACCCGGCCCCACGGTCTAGCCAGCTTGTCGATCAGTTCCTGTTTCTGTTCTTTGGTCAGTTTCATATTTTTCCTCGGCTGCTCATCAGTGCCCGGCCACCACGCCAGACAGACCGCCTCACGGCGGTTTCGCGTATCCCGTTCGGGTAAGATGGCAGTGCATGCAGTCAACGTGCACTTCATTCACCATCGTGGGAGTTCATCTATGTCAAATCAGCAAGACGCCACTAACCTCAACGTTCAAGAACGGCTCCGCACTCTTGAGGTGCAGCAGCAAGTCATGACCAGCTTGCTTATTTCTCTTCTCTCGACCCATTCGAATCCAAGCGCCGCCAAAAAAGTTTTCCAAATAAGTAGCGAACACCTCGTTTCCAACTGGCTCTCCAGCGCCCTACAGGAGAGTTGGATTGAGCAAGGAGTTGCTTTCCGCGACATGCTGCTTCACTACTTTCCCGAGCCCACTGAATGAACCGATCTGTATTGATTTCTTGGTTTTTCTGCATCATTGATCCTTGATTTCATCTGTCTGGCTGCTCATCAGTGCCGGCCACCACGCCCGGCAGACCACCCTTGCGGGCGGTTTCGCTGGGTTAAGCGATGGCGTCTTTCAGTGACTTGGATGGAGCAAAAACAACCTTGCGTTTGGCTTAACACTTGAATGGTTTCGCCGGTTTTCGGGTTGCGGCCAGCTCGGAGCTTAAGACATCCTTGACCTTGAACTTGCCGGTGCTGGCCAGCACGATCTCGCCGCCATTGGCCAGTTCTTGATGAATGTTTTGTTCCAGTGCATCGACAACGCGCAGAACGTCGGCTTTGGACAGGCCAGATTTTTCGGCCGTGGTGGTGATCAGTTCTTGTTTAGTCATGTTGAAGTCCCTTATCAGGTGAAAAATTGAGTGCTTGGGAATATTCCCGGTACGCAGGTTGCGAATCAGTAGCTTGTAATTGGCGAGGCTCATACCCCGGCAATATCCAGCGGAATCGGCACATACTGGTCAGCGTCGCCAACCCGCTCGTAGACGCGGATGTATGACTTGGAGCACTGCACCCGTACCGAGTCACTGAGGGCTGCCATGGCGCGTTGCCATTTCTCGTCCTGAATATCCAGACGGCGCAGACCGAGGATGCGACCGGTTGAAATCTTTCCCTCCTTGTCGACGTTGAAGGCGTCATTGATCAGGGCGCGGATCTCGCTGCGCGCTCCCTCGGTCCACTCGTGTACGCATTCATCGATCAGCGCCTTGGCGGCCTGCAGTCCCTCGTCAAACGTCAGCGTGTCGGATACGGCCCGCTTGATCTGGTAGCGGCCATCAAAGGTGGTCAGGGTGGTATTGCCCTTGGCCCCGCCGACCTTGGCGCCATAACGCTCTGCCGACAGTTCAATAAAAGCCCGGATATCGGCAAAGGCCGTGGCCTTGAACGTGGCCAGATGTGCTTTGACCTCAACGGCTTTCTTGACGATTTCGCTCACCAGCTCATCACGGGCGATATCGATAGGCTTGATGGTCTCGACCGGAATCAAGCGTCCCTTGGCGTCCTTTTTGTATCCCTGCGGGATGGCATTCATGGTTATTTCCTCAGTCCTACTAATCGCTTTACTTTGGCCAGTTCGGCCCGGTTCTTTTGCAGCCACTCCGGCGTCATCGCCACTTCATCGGCTGCCCGCCAGAATCGTTTTCGTGACGGCGGCGATGGTGGTTTATCCGGTGGCGGCTCCGGTACCGGGGTGTCTGGTGGGCTAGGCTCGGGCTGTGGTGGCTCTGGTGCGGTGGCGACCACCGGTGTGGCATAGACCGCCAGCTCGTCCAGATAGTCATCCCACACAATGCGCCGGGCCTTCTTCCGGTCCATGCCCATGCCAACCAGACGCTCAACCTCTTCGGCCAACCTTGCCTTGGTCATGTCATCCAGCTCGCTGTCCTGCGTCATGCCAGCAACTCCCGTTGCGGCATGACTGGCTGTAACCGGTGCAAAAACTGGTACAACTGATCGGTTTCATCCGGGCTGAGTACCGTCGTGCTGCCGTTCGTCAGGTCCAGATAAAGCCGCCCGGCTTGATCCAACAGGCAGTTAAACGGCACTTCTTCTTTGGGCCTGGATGGCGACGGTTCTACCGGTTTCTTGCCCGACACATGCGAGGGGAATAGCACCTTGAAGCGTTCAGGTGCGCTCTCAAACAGCTCTACAGTGCCGTCATCACCAATGGAGCCAATCAACGGAATCGGGCTGCAGTCTGGAGCACTCATGTCATCGTTTACGTTCCCACTCCCGGCCACTTCGGTATCCGTATTGGAGTCGGCATGACGGACCTCCTTGCTTTCCTTGGCGACGGACTGATCGGTATTGGAGACCCAATACCAGTGGCCATTGTCATGGCGTTTGACCTGATCCTTTTTGCGGTAGAACTGCAGGGCAGCCTGGACAGCTGTCGATGCGCCGATCACCTGATCAACCAGCTGGGCCGATGTCATCCCGGTTTTGCCTACTCCCATCAATATCCGCTTAACCCGGGCAGGAACGTTCTGCTTGTCATTCGGCTTGGCCTCCGCGACCACGTGCTTTCCGGGTCCGAACTGCCAGATCAGTTCGTTACCGACATCGCGGCGGTTGACCTTGTTTTGGCTCTCAAGCTGCAACAGTGCTGACGTCAGTTCCATCACGCTACGCCCCAGCTGTTGGGCGAGTTCTTTGGTCGAGCGGCCATGTTTGTGTTCGGACAAGGCAGCCAGCACCTCCTGTTCAAGCACTTTTGCGTTCTCCATGTCACTGCACCTCAACGCAGGCGGTTTTGCCGGTCAGCATTGTGTTGACCCCAACAGAGGTCTCGACCAGATCCGTCGCCACCTTCCCGACATTGACCATCAACTCACGGCAACGGTTAGCCAGATCCAGCAGCTCCTTGGCATCCAGTTCCTTCAGCAGAATGGCGCGGATCACGTCGGCGTTTTCCGGGGTGATGAGGGTGATATCAATGCCCAGCTCGTGGCGAAGGCGCACCATCTCATCGACCTGTGCCGGGGCTTTGCGGCCGCTTTCATAGCGGGAGCCGCCGGACTGGGTGACTTTGACGGCACTCCAGAACTGCGATTGATTCAGGCCAAGGGCACGGCGCATGGCGCGGTAGTCACGGGCTACGGTTTGTTCTTGCATGGTCATCTCCTGATTAATTTCCGATTTCTGTCCAAACGATGCGGCAACCGCCCAGCTGGAACTGACCTTCGCGGTACTGGCCCACACGCTCACGCTTGCCAAAACTGAAGTACACCGCCTCGCCCTTGGCGATCAGGGTGTGGCACTGGCCACTGGTCTGAATACGGATGGTCGGACGGGATACGCTCTTCAACTCGACGTCGGTAACGGTGAAGCCGTTCTCGCTCAACGCTTCAATGGCGCGGGCCGCTTTATGCGTGGCATCCAGCAACGCCGCATTAACCTGCCGGGTTGAATGGGTACGTAAATGGGTCGTGCTCATTAACATGGTCAGTCTCCTTTGCAGCAGTTTTTGCACTGTCGGCAGGCTCGCCAGTGGCTGAGTTTTAACGGGTGGTGAGTGGGGGCGCGGCTACTGCTGAAAGCCCGGCAATCGGCCATCGTCATGTCTGCGCCATTGAATGGGCAGGTCACACGGGCCAGTACCGCGAGCACTTTTTTCTCAACGGCGTCGGTTTTGCCAGCATATTTCCCGGCCAGTACCAGGCTGACCGTAGAGCGCGAGTAGCCCAGCGCGTCGGCCACCGGTTTCTGCCCGCGTTCGGCCACCGCTTCCCGCAGGATATCCAGCCAGTCAGCAGTCATGATCAGGCTCCTCTTGCCACACTACTTTCCCCAGATTCGGGTCATAGACCGTCTTGGTGCGCTGGATCATCGGTGGGCGCGGGCCGGAGTTGCGGGACGGGTTGAAGCGATAGCGGGTGGGGATGCCACCGGCGCCCTTGCCATGGCCCTTGGTCACGGTAATCAGATAACCCGCTGCGGACAGGTGCTTGACGTATGCCTTGGCGGTTTCCGGCGCGACGGTGACTTCGGAAGAACTGGATAGCGCGGCCAGTTCGTGAAACGTAAAGTCACGGATCATGCGCATGGTTCGCCACATCGATTCATTGGCTAGACCTTGGGTGACCGGCTTACCGTCACGGGTCAGGCGAGGCGCTTCGATTCCCTTATCCACGGCCAGCTTCCAGCGCTTCTCGGTATGACCGGATGCCTCCTGAATGACCTCAATGATTCCTGCCTTGGTCAGCGACCGCAGATAGGTCTTCGCCGTATCGATATCGGTATCGGCTTTGGCGGCCACGTCGATGACCGTGAAGTCGTCACGTTTTTTACGGATAGCCTCCCAAAGTCTCTGACGCCCCCCCTTACCCCCCACCATTTCAAGGTGAGCCGCACGACGCGGATTTAGTGGTGCCCCCATCTCAGTTCCTCTTCGGTGCGTCGCCGGTATACAGCGGGTTAGTGCCCCATGTGGCCCGGTCAATCGCATCCAGCCCGTGCAGCATCGCGTACTCATGGAGGTTGACCAGGTTGACGCACACCCGGCGGACCGAGCCATGAGCCAGATCGACCACGTAGGCCAGCAAGTCCTCAGCGATGGCGACCTGTGGGCTGTAAATCGGAACCAGTTTCGCCGCGTCAGCCATCGTCACCGGCTGGGCCGGTACCCGTGCCAGCACCCGGCCGTGAAAGCGTTCGAACTTCTTCAGCTTGGTTGGCAGCATTTCTTCACCGACCAGCATCAGCGGCGCTTGGCTGCCTTCGTAAATGTCGCGCAACAGTTCCACCATGCCCGGTCGGCTGGCAGCGTGGTCAGCTTCGTCCAGAATCAGCGGCCGCTGGCTGGTGCTCATCTGCTCGCAGATCAGATCAAGGTTGGCCGATACCGTGGAGGCCGGACGCATGCCCATTTCAAAGGCGATTTTTTCCAGCAGCGCTTTCTTGCCCCGTGCACTACGCATCTGGACGTAATAGGCGCGGGTTTCATTGGCCACCGCCACGATGGTGGTGGTCTTGCCGTAACCGCTGGGGCCGTAGTACACGCCCGGCCCGGCAGGCCATCTTGGCGATTGATCAGCTTGCTCATCGCAATGCTGACCAGATCGAGGTTGGCAATCGGTGCAATCTTGTTCACGGTTCAAACTCCTATCGACGACTCAAGGTCTTGTATTCGTTGGTGTGGGTGTATTTGTTCAGTACCCAATCCAGTTCACGCTCGCTGAGGCATTCGCCCCGTCCATGGCGATCACGCAGCGTGCAGAAATAGCGGTAACGGGCCTCCGGGCTATCCGGGATGGACAGCACATTGCTCGGCAAGGCGGTTTCAACGGGTACGGTCGGCGGTACCACCTGCAGGGTGGGTTTGTCGGTCAGATGCTCGACCGGTTTTTCCGCGTGTTCGGCCCGAACCTTGGCAGCAGCTTCGGCCAACTGCTCACGGGTACCAAACACCACGCCGGGAATAACGATTTCCTTTTGGGCCTCAATGGTTAGGCTGGCCACGGCGTTCGGCTTCCACTTCTTCCAGATGCGCTTGCAGGCGGTCAGCGCGGGCATCGGCGCGTTTCTCTCGGGCACGCTCAATGACAGAAACCGGGAAGTAACTGCGGACGTTGGCATTCCATTCGGCGGTGCAAATTAGCCTGCCATCGTCGGCATAAACCCATACCGGCTGGCGTCATTCACGTCATAGCCAATGCGCAGCTGTTCACCGTGAAATTCCTCCAGCTCACGGCTGAAATAGCGGTTGCCATACAGTTGTATTTCGCCCCGGCGAATAACCCGTTCGACTTGTGGCCGAAACAGATAAGCGTCTTCACCCGGTTTCAACGTATGAGGTTCCCAGCCAAGAGCAATAAACTCGGCCAGTTTCATATCCGGGCTAATGCCATTCAGGCTGGAATGAGGACGGGCGTTGTAATCCGCGATGCGCTTATTAATGAATTCGATAAATTGCGGCCAACTGATCAAATTAACGGTTCCACCGGTTTTGACGGCTTTACGGGTAATCTTGAATTGAGCCAGTTTGGCTTCACGGTCCATATCGACGCCGATATAACTCTGCAACTCGCGGGCGGCACGAACAAATACCGACTGGTGCAAACGTTCCACGGCACCTTTGGCCTGCGAGTTATAGGGTTTGGCAAAGTGCATTTCCGCACCTAGCCGTCCCATAATCCCGGTCGATTCATTTCGCTGCAGATCGTTTTTGTAACCAGAGCCGTTATCGACATAAAAGATCGCCATAACGCCTTCACGCGTGACCGCATGGGTAATGGCATCCAGTACGGCTAGTGATGATTCCGCCAGCCCGACACTCCATCCCACGATACGGCGGGTGGCCACATCGATAATGGCGGTGATTTCCGGGCGGAAAGGCTTACCATGGAACGGGTGTTGAACCTCGGCATCAAAGGTGTGCCCATCAGCGGTCCAGACGTCGTTCGGCAGCAGATCAGAGATATCGCGGCGGACGAACGGCTTGATATTCTTCATCTCACGCGGGCCGATCCGGCCGGTTTGGCGGCTGACGTTCCCCAGCTTGCCAATGAAGCGGCGCACCTGATGAACCGAGGGCAACGCCTCCGGGCTTCCTGCCCACTCACGGCTGAACTGCTCATAGGCATGCGCTACGCTGGGTTTGCTGGGCAACTGCCAGAGTCGCAGGAAGGCGGCGGCCCATTCCGGCACATCCAGTAACGCCGTCATGGCGGTTTTAGGCGCCAGATGGCCTTCTTTTTCCAAGGCACGCCAGCCTTTGATGGTACGAATGGAGGGATAGGGGCCATTCAAACCCTTGCGGCCACGTCCGTCATGGGCAGCGCGGAGCATCATGTCCAGATGCGGGTCCAGCATCCCGGCCTTGGCCTGCGTTAAAAGCGTGTGAATCGCCGCCTCACGGCTCACGCCACACCCCGCCATCAAACGCTCAATGGCCACCAACACCCCCTTGCGGGCACCTTCTACCGTCTGCTGACGACTGGTCAGCGCCAATTCCAGCTGCTGTTCCTTGGTTTTAACGGCGGGCAGTGCCACGACCGGGGCAGAAACCAGCTTTGTGACCAAGCGATCCTTGATCGCCTTGATCGCCTCTGGCGGCAGGCTGGTTAGGGCGTATTCATACCCGCCACCACGCCCTTTCTTCTTACATGACTCCCAGCTACCGGATTGTGCTGCGCGGAAAATACCGCTTACCGATGCAGGCAACCCCGGCAGCCTCATCTCGGCCAGCTCGGCGGCGCTGTAATGCGTTTTAAGTTCGGTCTGGCTCATGCCCAAACCCCTTGTTGGGTGAGGACTCTGCCAATCTGGGTAGAATGGCAGTGCAGGCCGCAAACTTGCATGTCATAAACCTTCATTGGAGAACCCTCATGGAAATTTCCCCCGAATTGCACGGTGCTATTCTTCAGGACCTTATTGATCGCGTACGGGCGCTGCAGGCGGGGTTTGACGTTCTTGCGCGTACTCTTGGTGCGCAGGGCGTTCTTGATCGCGATGTTTTTCGCAAAGAGACTGAGGAGGCTGCAAATCTGCTAAGCCAGTCTGGCGACGGAAAGGTCTCCGCAAGGCTATTACAAGATCTTTCAGATGCTCTTCTGCATTCCCTTGAGCACGAGTTCGGTACTCCTCGAGCGCCTCAGCCAAAATAGCCTCGTCTTCAGCCGATCTAACCCGGCCACCCTCTGAAGGAGAGTGGCTTTTTTGCTCACCTTCCGACTGAATCTCGTTGCTTGACTTGGCACCTACTTCTGGTTGCGGACGGTCCCATAGCATGGGCGCACCGTTCAGTAGCACCTGCCAAACTGCGCCGCGGACATTCCTTCTTGCCTCTGGATCAAGCTTGTCAACAACACGAAAAAGATCCGCCAGCAGCCGATTCAGCACTTTCGTGCGCTCCGGAGAGGGGCCGAGATTGATAAGCGCCTCTTCCATCCGCTCCTTGCGATCAGCCTCCAATGCCGGGCGAATCAGCAACAACACGATCTTGGCATACAGCTTTTTCATGGCTTACTCCTCAAACAATCCAAGTTCTGGCTGACCGGCCTTCATCACGTTCTCGCGGTGATAGGCCACTTCAGACAAGGTGCGAGTCAGTGAAGAAACGGTTTCTTCCAGTCCTGACCCATCCTGATAAAACCGTGCTAACAGCGAGATAGCGGCGGCAGCATTGGCCTGCAGTTCGGCAACATCCGTCACGCTGGCCTTACGTCCTGCCGGGATAGCGATCACTACCTTGTTGCCATGGGCCAGACACAGGTACTCGCTGACGAATGACGCCCCGGCGAAATACTCAAACTGACGAACGCGGTTAAGGGGAATGCAGCTGTCGGCTAACCAGCGGTAATAGGTTTTGAGTTCAACGCCCATCAGGTCAGCCATCACCTTGGCTGGGCGGCGTAAAACCTCGCTGGCGTGATCGGCGCATAGCTCAATCGCCTCATCCAGACTCGAAGGTCTAGCCGACTTCCAGTTGCGTTTTCTCATGATGGTTTTCCTTGCTTCGGGAAACGTAAGGCTGGTGCGCTGTCGCGCTTCCACCTACGCTTACTCCATGACAACAGGGCAATTTGCAGTGCCAGAAGGCACCGAAGGGAAAACCGGCTTAAAATGGCGATGCTCGTAACGGCTTGGCCAAATGGTTTCTGGCTTTACACCGATAGCAGCGGCGATAATTCGCTCGGCTTTCGGCCAAGGACGATCAAGCGCATTGTTCAGTGCAGAAGGACTCATTCCTGCCGCGATGGACAGCTTGCGGATCGACCAGCTACCTTACGAACTTCCGCCACGATGTCCGCCCTGTGCCAATCAACGGCGGTTTTTTTTCGGGTTGCATTGTGCTCATTCCTTAATCTATTTCGGTGATTAGGTGAGCACATGCTAAACGTAAAAGTTTAATCGGTCAAACCTTTGAGTTTAATTTTTTACTGCGCAAAGGTTGGCTCTGATAGAAAAGTAAACGTGACTGCACAGGTTACTTACTTAAACTTTTAAATATCAAACTCTTACGCGTTACTTTTGCGTTTAGCGAGGGTTCTTATGGGTGTTGCAAAAGTTGACACAGACAACCTTTGCGTTAGTTTGCCTTCTCGGATTGAAAAGGCCATTCAGTTGTGTGGTGGTCCAGGGCGAGGCGGCAAAGCGCGTGGGGGTTACATACACCACTTTGCAGAGATGGCGAGGTGGAGAGGTCGATTTGTCCACATCTAACCTTGTGAAACTTGCCTATGCAGCAGGTGTTCACGTTGAATGGTTAGCTATTGGCGAAGGTCCAATGATGCTAGACAGCGATGTGTCTACGACTGGATCGTTCGCAACTAATGAGCCAATCGCCCACTATGCCGTCGGCCCATCGACCTCACAGGTAATGGATACGCAGGGGAACCCGGTATGCTTGGAGGAGTTCGCCTTCATTCCGCGCTACAACCTGAAGGCATCGGCAGGCTACGGGGCAAGCACAGACGGCGAGAAACCGCTGTTTACCATGGCTTTCCGCAAGTATTGGATAGACAACTATCTGCGGTGCCAGCCTAGTGACCTGTCGGTTATCTCGGTGAAGGGTGACTCAATGGAGGGTGTACTGAACGACCGTGACGTCATCCTCATTAACCATACCGACAATGATCCTGGTACGGGTCTGTACGTCCTGCGTATGGATGGCGATCTGATCGTGAAGCGCGTGCAGCGCATTCCTGGTGGCAAGATCAAGGTAACCAGTGCGAATACGGCCTACGAGCCTTTTGAAGTCGATCTGGCCAACTTGCCTAACGACTTCTCCATCATCGGCCGTGTCGTGTGGTTTGGGCGCCAAATTTAACGGCTAGGTGTATTGGTACGTGTGAAGTATCGATCTGATGCCAATGCAAAAAAACCGCGAAACGCGCTACTTTAGGCGTTAATCGCGGTTTTCTTTTGCAGGTTTTAAAATTTGCATGTCGCCCGGCCCGAATCGGCCTGAAATCAAAGCCTGGCGCGGATTGTCCCGCATCATCCCGGCTCATCCCACAGACTATCCCCCTGTGCAATTCACCTCACCACACCACATTGAGTTCTTCCTTTCGCCATCTTTCTGGTTGC
Organism: Paludibacterium denitrificans; assembly: GCF_009707705.1. Taxonomy (GTDB): domain Bacteria; phylum Pseudomonadota; class Gammaproteobacteria; order Burkholderiales; family Chromobacteriaceae; genus Paludibacterium_A; species Paludibacterium_A denitrificans. The sequence continues at coordinate 2,546,187 of NZ_WLYX01000001.1, forward strand.
CGCCGTCCAGCGCAAACGTGATGCGCAGCTTTTCGCTATTGTCACCATTCACCTCGAAATCATCCTGGCTCACGCAAGGCCTGATGCCAAAACGACTGGTCGTTATGCAAGGCATACTCATTGGGAACAGCGCTGTAAAACACTGGATCTGCTGGGAGGTGCACTTGAGCTTTGTGAAAGTGGCCAGCTTCCCTAGCAGGCCGTTGAAAAACTAACGGCCATCCATTTGGTATAATTATCAACATCCAACGAGCCACGGAAGCACCCGATGAGAGGCGTCCGCAACGACAGTCAGACCAACCTGTTCAGCTACGTCCAGCTGGAGGATCGAATCCCGGCAAATCACCCGCTGCGCAAGATACGACAGATGGTCGATCTCGTACTCGGCTCGATGAATGATGTATTTGAGGGCTTGTATTCCTGCGTCGGGCGGCCTTCGATTCCGCCCGAACATCTACTGCGCGCCTCTCTGTTGCAAGTGCTCTACACCATCCGCTCCGAGCGGCTGTTGGTGGAGCAACTGGACTACAACCTTCTATTTCGCTGGTTTGTCGGCCTATCCGCCGATGCCCGCGTGTGGGATCACTCCACCTTCTCGCAAAACCGCGACCGCCTGTTCACCGAGGATGTGGCGCGCGCCTTTTTCGTGCGTGTGCGCAGCATTGCCGAGTGGGGCAAGCTGACCAGCGACGAACATTTCAGTGTCGACGGCACGCTGATCGATGCCTAGGCCTCGCACAAAAGCTTTGTCCGCAAAGATGACGACAGCTCGAGCTCGCCTCCCGAAGGACGCAACCCGGATGTCGATTTCCGGGGCGAGAAACGAAGCAACAAAACCCACCAATCCAAAACTGATCCAGAAGCTCGACTGGCTCGCAAAAGCGCTGGAGATGCCAGCAGGCTGTGCCACATGGCTCACATCCTGACCGAGAACCGCAACGGCCTGGTCGTAGACGTCTCGGTGTCGGAGGTCAATGGCCACACGGAAAACGCTGAGGCACTGAATCTGTTGCTGCGCCATGCCAAGAAAGGCAGCACCGTCGGCGCGGACAAGGGCTACGACACGGATACATTCGTTAGCGGCTGTCGAGACCGGGTATTACTCCCCACGTGGCACGTAAGCGTACTGGCAGAGCGATTGACAGCCGTACCTCGCGCCATGAGGGTTATGCAATCAGCCAGAGACGCCGCAAACGTATCGAGGAATGCTTCGGCTGGCTGAAAACCGTGGGTGGTTTACGCAAAACCAAACTGATCAGCAGGGCCAAACTGGCCGGACAAACTATTTTGGCGTTCGCGACATACAACTTGGTCCGCATTGGCAGCTTGTCCGGCAGCTGGGGCGGATCGCATGTGTAGGGCGTATTACGCCCAAAACCGCCGGATAACCGGCAAACAACCAGAAAACCCAAGCCGAATGCCGATTTATTGGTGTTCAGTCCGCTGAGATAACCCGTTTTTTGCGCATTCGGAAATGGGTTGGGGCTATATCAGCGGATTTTTCAACGGCCTGCTAGGAATGTTATTTCACTCAAAAGGGCTTGATTTGGTATTGATTGAGCCGTATTCATAATGGCGGTTTAATTTAATGGGGTGGAAATAGAACATGCTTACTGCTAATTCATTGGTGTGATTTTTATGATATTTACATCAATAATTATTGCTTTTCTTATGAATTAAGTCGGCAATGCAATAGAATGCAGGGGCCGCCAGCCATTAATTAATTTTGCAAGACGTAATGTTGCAGTGTATGTTGAGTAAAATGTTGTGTGATTAAAATTAACCTTGTGAGGCTAGAAAAGCCACAGCCAGTGATTGGTTGTGGCTTTTTTGTTTTTAATGCTCATGTGATTCTAAATGAATTTTCTGGTTTAATTTTAATGTCGGTATCTTAATTTCTATTTTGAGCAAGTGTCATGTCAATCCAATTCTCAATTAATTGTCTCATTGACATGTTGTTTGATTTTGCTATTTCTTTTAGGTTGTTTTTATGGTGTTCTGATAATTCAATGTATAGTGGTGATTTTATATATGTTGAATTTTGGTGATATGTTTTGTTTGTAAAGCTGCGCTTTATTTTATTGATTTGAATGATTTTTGTATCTTTGTGTTGGTATAATTTATCGAAAAGTATCTTTATTGTTTCCAATGGATTGTGCGGAAGTATGTTTGTATGTATGTGTTTGGTATGGGCTGGCTCGTTTCGTTTCAACCAATTCAATGCGCATATGATTCTCTCATTTGTATTTGTTTCAAACCGGTGAAAATTCTGTCATGCATAATTGTTTCATCCCATGACTTAATCACGATTGGAATAGTGTTGTTTCTTGTGGTTGTATTGTTTTGCAGTATGTCGAAAATGGTTGTGATCAATGTTTTACCGCTGCCAATGCATGATATGTTGTTGTATTTGGCGTATTTTTTTAAATTATTAAGGCTATCTAATTTATTAATAATGAATTCGTGTTGTCTAAAATCTAGGTCAATGATCCAGTCTATGTAATGTTTTTCAGTCAAATGATCAGCATCGCGCCTAATATGGTCTTGTGTGTAGTTTATTGCTTTGAGATATTCAATAATATAATGTTCACGATTGGTATCGTAATAATCTTCATCTCTTAGTTTTGAATTTTTCTTGTTTACAAGTTGCATCCAGTAAAGATTTATTAATCTTTCCTTTGTTGAAGGTGAGAATTCATTGAATCCTAAATTTTCTCCTGAAAAATGTGATGGGTACATGGCATCCTTTCTAAAAATTTATATGACAAATAAATAATTAAACATCTCATATTTTACATATGAGTGTCTACATATGTAGATACATATACGACTTTTAAAGGAAAATCAAGCGTTTCGTGATCGGTAATGCCAAGTATTTTTCAGTAATGGACTAGCAGGATCTATAGATGATTCTGGATAGAAAATTTCAGTCATAGTCCAGTGATGTTACTGCTGTGGAGAGGGAAGGCTACCAAGTAGCTGCTAGAGAAATAGCGTCAAGATAGTAATAAGAGTAAAAAAATACACCATGCGCTCATGGTCTGGACCAACAACGTAAGGGAAAGATTATGAAAGCACTTAGAATGAAAATGGTGATGGAAATCACGGGGCTGCCGCGCTCGACCATCTACTTCTACATTAAAAATGGAAAGTTTCCGAAACCTATCAAGCTTGGCCCAAAATCATCAGCATGGCTAGATGAGGAAGTCTACGGTTGGATTGAAGAGCGAAAACGTGAACGGGCCTGATTGGCCCGTTTTTAATTCCAAGATAATGATAATTTTGCAGAGTAAATTGAAAAGGGTAAATGAAGGTTTACAGATGAGTTGTGGCTAGCTGGTTCGGCTATTTTCAATGATTTCATCAGTAAAATTTGTAGGTAGTAGATATATTAAAGGGTAAGTATCCAATGGTTTGGTTGGCTAGTGGTGCTGTTTCTGTAATTGCTTTTATCTTGCTGTGGGTAGTTTTGCATGTCAGCTAAGTAACTAGAAAAGAAATGAAGAGTTTTGCTAGTAAGAAAGTATGCACAATCTACTTGCTTGAACTTTACTTGTGAGGTATTTATGAGTGCTAGACTTAGAAATCCGTATAATACTAATCAAAAGTTATTTGAAGAAAGCTTGTTTAATGGCTTGCCGGTGTACCTGAGGCGTGGTCCACTGGTATTGGAATATCTGGAGAAACTCTACCAAGTAATACGCACGGCATTTTCAAGTGGCTCCCGTGTATTTGCTTTTCGTGTGGAATTACGGTTTCCGGCAGGAAATGCGTGCGATCAGGCTGCGTTAAGCAACCATGCCTTGATGAAGTTTATTGCCTCCTTTCGAGAGAAAATCAGCTACAACCGGAGCTGTGCTACTGCTCTTGATCCGTATGCGCATGATGCAATGCTGCGCTATGTATGGGCGAGGGAAGTAGGCGAATGCGGTAGTGTACATTACCATTTATTGATCATACTAAATGGCCATGCTTTCCATACCTTGGGTGATTTCAATTCGGAACAGTCCAACAACTACCACCGGGTACATGAGGCTTGGGCAAGTGCATTAGGCTTGAGTAGGAATGAGGTGAGTGGGTTGGTGCACTTTCCTCATAACGCTGTATATCGAGTCAACAGGGGGGATCAGGTCGGTATTGAGCAGTTGTTTTATCGTGCTAGCTACCTGTGCAAGGCTGATACCAAGGTTTTTGGTAACGGATGGCATGGATTTGGAGCAAGCAGGGGTTAACAGGACAGGGCAGGCGGGTAAGCGGCCTGCCCCAGTCTTTGCGTAGGTAACGTAATACTTTGGTTCGTTACCGGGACCATCGGTGAACGTATTCAAATGTTCTGCCCGGCAAGCTCTTCTGCCTCCTGCCTTGAAAAGCCACCATCGTACTGTAGGATCGCGGCCCGTTCTTCAAAGCGCTCGTCAGTTTCGGGCGCGATTCTGAATGTGCTTTGGCTGTCCCCGTCAACGTTTGGTGTGGTAGGTGGTGTCGGAATCGGTGCTACACCACCAGGTGTGCGTCGATTTGTTCCAAGGCAGACCATCTCGGCTTCACTACACAGCTGTAGGAAAAATGCTTCAATATCTTGCTTCGGCTGGAATTCCCAGCATTTCCCCTTTTTATTGAACTGTCCACCGTAGCGGTGAGCCAAGTTCATGATCTTGGAAAAGGCTGGCTTGGCTGTAAAACCATGCACTTTGAGAGAGACACGGCGGATGTTGCGTCCGATACGCACCGTGCAATCTTCCAGCCGTAGCCTGAAGTCATCTATGTCCTGAAGTCTTGCTCTAGCGGCAATGCGCTTTTGCTCAGCGAGCGCTTTCGCTTCCATTTCGGCTAGCAGAAAAAGTTCTTCTTCACGTCGCTTGGCACGGGTGTCCGCTTCTAGCTCAATCAGTTGTCGCTTGGCCGCATCATCGCCAGCATGACAGAGCCATTGTGCCAGATGAGAGTTGGCGAATAACCGACGTTCTAGCAACGTCGTGATGGACTCCATCGGCTCGAACGCGGTATCTGCGATGTCAATCTCCAGAACGGAGTAGCCCTGCTGCTTCAGCCATGCCGCCTTCTCTATATCGACCTCGTGCGTATTGCGGATTTCGATCGCTAAGGGATGGCCATCCAGCAGAGCCAACACGTCTGGCCGACGTATCCCATCTTGCGGGTTGTTGCCGTAAATGGTTTTCTCCGCCACGCAACCAGTCAGCACCTGTAAGCCGGAGCCCTGAACGGTTACCGCTATCTCTTCACTCCATACTTGCTTCTCGCCATGGAGCATTTTCCTGAAGCTTCGTTCTGGGACGTGAACTTGCTGGCGCTCTTCGATCAATTGCTTGGCCATGCGGTGTACTGCCGCTTCCGCGGCATGTTGGCAGTTGGTGTCTGTATGGTGTGCGAAGTGCCATGCTCGTACTTTCCCTTGCTTTGCTTGCAAGGGGGCAGAGCAAGCGGAGCAGATGCATTCACAAGCCAGACCATTTGCCACTGAACTTGCGTCAACCATACGTTGAGTAGGAACATGCCATCCAAATGGAATGCCATGTTGTTTGATCTGCCGCTCATGATGCATTTGGGTTCTCCTCGTCAAGTAACGAAGGTCACCTTATGGCTGTGATGCGTGCTGCTGTAGTCAGATTGAGTAATTTGAGGGGCAGTTTAGGTGGGAAAAATCATTGAAAATCATGATGTTGATGATGTTTCTGTTTGCTACTCGGCTGATGATTACGTTCAGGTCGCTAAGGTTTTGCAAGACGCCATTCCACGTGACCGTCGGGCTCAATGGAGTGGCAAGATCATGGAGTATCTGGCCAAGCAAACAGAACATGCCTGCGTTAATGGTAAAGAGGTGCCCCAGATCTCGACCAAGGAGATTCATATGGATCTGGAAGGGAATCCGAACCAAGAGCCATCTGCCCGGCTAAGCCCACGGTGGAATGAGATAGAAAAGCAGCGCTATCCAGAAATTGTTGAGAAGTTGCAGGATTTGTGCCGCCAGAGGGGTTTGCCTGGCTACCCAGTTATCACGAAGCTTAGTGGCAAACCTACATTGTATTGCCTTGAAATTAGTCCTTTGCCCGAAGTGGCCGTTACTGTTGAGACCCCAGATGCATCGATACCAGCAGGTACTATCCGCTATGAGCGCGACCTTTCATTGAAGCTTTCAAGGCGAGGTAGGATCTTTGCTAATGAAGGCCTGAAGTGGACTGTAGGGAAACGGCTGAGCTTTGTGTCATGGCAGGTGCTGGTTCTGATTTCTGTACTGACTTTTGAGCTGTTTATCATTCTTTATATCTGGTCCAGACATGTTCCAGTGACTGGGCAGGATTTGTTGATGGTACTAGCTGCGATCTTGGCACCTTACGGGCTGTATGTGCATTTCAAGAATGCCGTCACGCTATTTGATGACAGAATTGTCATTGCCCCGGAGTGGATGCTTGCCGGAAGGAGTTCGGTGCCACTGTGGAGATCAAGCGTGCAAACGATCCCGAGCTCCCATCTACGATACATGTATATCGCTATACCGCGACTTGTCCGGTCTGTGGCTGGATGATCAAGCTGGATAAGGGCGAGCCAGACTTGCCTCGACGGATTGTTGGTCGCTGTGAAGAGAACCCAAGGGAGCATGTGTACTCTTTCGATCGAAGCACACTACGAGGATACTCTTTAACAACCAAGGCCTAGAGCTTACCAGGCCCGCCACAAAGTATGACCTCCATCAGTTAACCGGTTTGTCTACAGGTCGGCCAAAGCGGTCGGTCACCACGAATGAGTGCAATGGCAGGTTTACACAGAATTTCTGCCGCTCCCCATTTACGCGTATATCTGCTAGAACAGCCTACTCCATCAGTGCAACAGACTTTACCTGCACCCATAATGCCAGCCCGATGGTCAAACCCAATGACGCAGCAGCACGCTTGGTTAGCCTGGCCAATAACATGCTACGGCCAACCCGCACCCTCACTAAAGTCAGACCGGGATGGTCGTCACCAGCGATCCCATCAACGATGCCGGGCAGGACATTCTGAATGCTACTGTGCTCCGGGAAATTCAGAGCCAGACTTACGTCACGGGCCAGTACACGAATCCGTACTGACTGTCCGACCGACAGTCCACTATCCTTCGCCCACAGGCTACCTCCCTCGGTCAAGTCCACACGTGCCAAGTGCCACTCCTTGTCCACTGCTTCTACCGTAGCATCCAGGACGGCACCGGCATCCTCGCCCAGCCGGATCGGCAGATCGAGGCGGGTCAGGGTATCGGCTAGCGGTCCACTAGCGAGCACCCGGCCACTGTCCATGACCACAAGGTGGTCGGCTAGTTTGGCTACTTCGTCCGGAGAGTGGCTGACATAGAGTACGGGAATGTCCAGCTCGTCATGCAGACGCTCAAGATAAGGCAGGATCTCCTGCTTGCGTTTCAGATCCAGAGCCGCCAGTGGTTCATCCATCAGTAGCAGACGCGGACTTACGGCCAGCGCTCGCGCAATGCTCACTCGTTGACGCTCACCACCAGACAGGTGATCTGCTTTTCGGTTGAGCAGATGGCCAATACCCAGTAGCTCGATGGCTTGGTCCAGGCTTACCTGCTGCTCACCTGAGAGGCGCTTGAGGCCATAGCGCAGGTTGCCCATCACCGTCAGGTGTGCAAACAGGCTGGCTTCCCGGAACACATAGCCGATAGGCCGCTTGTATGTTGGCAGCCAGTGTCCGGCATCCTGCCAGACTCCTCCCCCGACTGTGAGTCGTCCTTGTGATGCTCGCTCCAGACCCGCGATGCAGCGCAGCAGCGTCGTTTTACCCGAGCCGGATGGCCCAAATAGTGCTGTGACACCCCGTGTTGGCAAAGTGAGATCGACATCAAGAACGAATCCCGACCAGTCAAGCCGGAAACGTGCCTCTATTGCGGTCATTTCAAGCTCCATTCTTCGGGGCTGGCCGCCGGGCGTATAGAGCTAACAGCACCAGGAAGGAAAAGGTCAGCAGCACCGCTGCAAGGTTGTGCGCCTGGGCGTATTCGAATGCCTCAACATGATCGTAGATTTGTACTGAGGCCACACGGGTAACGCCGGGCAGGTTGCCGCCGATCATCAGCACCACCCCAAACTCGCCCACGGTATGGGCGAAGGTCAGGATCGAGGCCGTCAAAAAACCTGGTGCGGCCAACGGCACAACTACGGTAAAGAAGGCATCCAGTGGCGAAGCCCGCAGGGTGGCGGCCACTTCCAGCGGACGGTCGCCGATGGCCTCGAAGGCGGTTTGTAGCGGCTGTACCATGAAGGGCAGCGAGTAAAACACCGAGGCAAAGACCAAGCCCCAGAAAGTGAAAGGCAACGGTCCGATGCCCAATGCTTGGGTCAGTTGGCCGATCAAACCGTGTGGTCCCATTGCTAGCAACAGATAGAAGCCAAGCACTGAAGGCGGCAGCACCAAGGGCAATGCCACCACGGCACCGATTGGCCGCTTCCACCAGGTTATCGAGCGAGCCAGCCACCAAGCGATGGGCGTACCTACCAGCAGCAGGATCAGGGTCACGGTACCCGCCAAGCGCACAGTCAGCCCAATCGCCTGCAGGTCACTATCAGACAGCATTACCTCTCCTCTGGTTAATGTGTGTGCTGGAAGGTCTTGATGGCGGAAACCAGCAGAACGACACCGAGCAAGCCCATCAGCAGACCTGTTGGCACCAAACCTAGCAACATGCCCCCCGCTGCCGCACCGAGGATCGAACCTGCTACCATCCAACGCATCAACTGACTTTCCTGCCGCAGAACGGAGAAAGCATTGGCACGGCTGTAGCGGACGAAACCAACGACCATCGTCGGTAAGCTAACCATCAGCGACAGACTGCCAGCGAGCTTGATATCCAGTGCCGTAGAGCAACACGATGGTAGGAATCAGCAACTCACCACCGGCCACGCCCAGCAGGGCGGCCACGATGCCAATACCTAAACCGGCCACCAAGCTTACCACGAAGCGCAACGGTCCAGCCTCGAACAGTGGCGTCGCGTTCGGCATGTACACCAGCCCACGCCTCCGACAGCATGACCAGCGAGAGGCCGACCAACAGCACCATGATGATGCGGTTGAGCCAGTGCCGGGGCAAAGTGATGGCATGGCCTGCTGCCCACCACGCGCCAACCAAACTACCCGCCAGCAGGTTCAGCACGACATCAAGATGCGCCATGAGAATGCCGGGCGAAATGGTACCGCCGCGAAACAGTAATGCGGCGGTCACCACCACCAGACTCATTGCCTTGTTGAGAATGACCGCTTCAAGCGTATCCAAGCGGAACACGCCGACCAGGACCGGTAAGCGGAATTCTGCACCACCCAAGCCGATTAAACCGCCTAGTGTACCGATCAGTGATCCGGCAATGAAGCCTTGGCTATTACGGGAATTAATACTCATGATAGGGCTACTTGCCAGCGACTTCGCCCGGCAGGACAAAGCCATACTTGGTCATCACGGCACGGGCCTTGCTATCCATGTAGTTAGCGAATCGTTTGGCCAAGGCATTGCCTTCTGCACGTTTGGTGATGATGTAGCCTTGCTCCAATGGCGTATGCAATTTATCTGGAACTAGCCAATATCCCCCTTTGCTTGCCAGCTCAGGGTTGACCGCCAGAGACAAGGCAATGATGCCGACTTGAGCGTTACCCGTTTGTACGAGCTGTGCGGTGTGGGCGATGTTCTCGCCATAAACCAGCTTCGGTTCGACCTTTGCCCAGAGACCGGCTGCTTGCAGGGCCTCAACTGCCCGCTTGCCATAAGGAGCGTGCTTGGGATTGGCGATGGCAATATGGGTGATTTTTGGATCGGCCAGGCTGGCGAGCGTCATCTTGCGGGCATCCCGGTCTGCACTCCACAGCACAATACGGCCAACAGCGTAAGGCTTGACCTCCGATGCGGCAAAACCAGCCTTGGCTAGCTTACGTGGGAACGTAATGTCTGCGGAGAAAAATAAATCATAAGGCGCACCCTGCTGAATCTGTGTCTGGAATTTTCCCGAGGAGCCATAGACCACGTCCACATCATCAGCTGGAGTGGCCTTTTTGAAGGTGGCGACAATCTCGTCCATTGCGAACTTGAGGTCGGCAGCAGCGGCAATCGTGACTTTCTCGGCATGTGCCGATAGGGAGAATAACAATGTGCAGACTGACAGCAGGTACTTGGCTGATTTCATGGGACACCATATCGTTAGGTCAAAAAAGACATAACGAATAGCATAATGAAATTGGGCATGGCCAGCCATAGTCAATCGGACGTAGGCTGATCGACCAAACGCTGCAGAGCAGCTAATTCATCCTTAGCTTCGAGGTTCAGTCGCTTTTCCAATGCGTCATAGGCCGTGACAAGTTGCTGTCCAAGCGCTGTCAGCCGCGCACCACCACCGCCTTTACCGCCTTTTGCGGTTTCTACTACCGGGGTGACAAAGCCTTGGTTCAGCGAGTCGATCAGCAGCCATGCCCGCTTGTACGGCACGCCGAGCGCTCTGGCCGCTGCCGAGATAGAGTGGGTTTCTCCGATTTTGCGTAGCAAGTCGATTTTGCCCGGACCAACCGAGATACCGTCACCGATGTAAACCCGGGGTCGCACCAGGATGATCGATGGTTGTTGTGAAAATAAGTGCATAGAGATCAGGACCGCTCAGAGTCATTTGCTGATCATGAATTCAGCTTTTGGGAGCATAAAGAAGAGCTGCGCTTATATAAAGCAGTATGCGTGCAGGGTGCGATGTTGCCCGGCAAGTCGCACCCGCCGATAACAATGTTTATTTAGCCATCATCATGTTGTTGAGGATGTTTTTCACCCCTGGTACATTCTGAGCAATTTCACCGGTACGCACCATCTGCTGGTCGTCTGTCATGGTGCCATCGATCGTGATATCTCCCTTCTTGTTGGTTACCAACAGATTCAGCTTCGCCAGATCCGGGTCTTGGTCCAGAGCGGTTTTGACCTGTTTGGCGAGTGCCACATCTGCGGCCTCCATCGCCGGTTGTTCGGCATAGGCAAAGTCGTCACGGCAGAAGCCAGTAGAGCAGCCAGGACTAGGGCACGAGTGATGATCGACTTCATTCAGATTTTCCTTTCGTAATTAACAGCAGCGTTTCCGCTTCTTCAGTAAGCGGGACAGTCTTATCCCGTCAGGCGGTGTCTTTCCTGTTATTTCAATAATATTCGAATTGTACTTGACCAATTACTACGTTTCGATGAATATGGAAATATGGAAACGAAAAATGCCGTCACCCTACTCGCTGCCCGGCCCGAGAAACACGCTTGTCGATCTACCGGTTGTTGGTGCAACAAGGGCCGGAAGGCTTGGCTGTTGGCCAGATCGGAGAGCGCTTGAGTGTTGCCAATGCCACGCTGTCCTTCCACCTGAAGGAGTTGAGCCGTGCTGGCTTGCTGCAGGCGCGTCAGGAAGGGCGGTTCATTTACTACTCGGCCAACTACGACCAGATGACTGGCTTGCTGGGCTACTTGACCGAGAACTGCTGTCGTGGCGAGCCATGCGAAGCGGGTGCGGCAGTGCCCGCTTGTGACGGTACTTGTCAGTAACGTAACGAAGGAGTCTTGTCATGAAACGCTTTCATATCCACGTAGCTGTCAACAATCTCGAAGACAGCATCCGGTTCTACTCGGCGCTGTTCCATACTGCGCCATCCGTGCAGAAGGACGATTACGCGAAGTGGATGCTGGAAGATCCGCGCATTAACTTCGCCATTTCACAACGGGGTGCTGAGCCGGGATTAGATCATCTGGGCATCCGGTGGAGAGCGAAGAGGAACTGGCACAACTGCAAAGCCAACTACAGCAGGCAGATATCAGCATGGTGACCCAGATGCAGACCGGCTGTTGTTACGCCAGGTCGAATAAGCACTGGGTGACCGACCCGTCTGGTATTGCCCGGGAAAGCTATCACTCGTTGGCTTCCATTCCGACTTTCCATGGCGAGCAAGAAGCCTCCGCTGACGCGGCTATCGCATGTTGTGCCCCCAAGCCAGCGCAAGCCCAGCCCGCGCCGCAAACCTGCTGCACGCCCGGTGGCAGCTGCTGCTAACGCGTCCCGCATTTCACTCATTGAAGAGAACACCACTATGAGCAATCACCCGGTCAACGTCCTGTTCCTGTGTACGGGCAACTCTTGCCGCTCCATCCTTGGAGAAGCCACGTTCAACCATCTGGCACCTGCTGGTTGGCAGGCGATGAGTGCGGGTAGTCAGCCCACCGGGCAAGTACATCCGCGTTCGATGGCACTGCTGAGCCGTGAAGGAATTTCGACCGAGGGTTATCACAGTAAGTCTTGGGACAATCTGCAAGCGACACCCGATATCGTGATTACTGTATGCGCCAGTGCTGCTTAGCGAAACCTGTCCGGCCTACCTTGGCCCGGTGCTGCGTACCCACTGGGGCGTGGAAGACCCTGCCCATGCCACGGGTACCGATGCAGAAATCGATGCTGCCTTCATGACGGCCTACCGTATCCTGCGCACCCGTATTGAAGCCCTGCTGGCCTTACCGCTGGTGGAACTGCAGCAGGATCGCGCTCGCTTCAAAGCCGAACTGGATCGCATCGGCACCCTGCTGCCTTAAGGATGACACCCATGAGCGAAAACAAAAGCTATCACCAACTGATTGCCGACCATGTCTTCCTCGGTGGCGCGAGCGATGTCGCGGCCATGGTAGAGCAGGACGGTGTGCAAGTGATTGTGGATCTGCGCGAAGAATCCACCGGCTGCGCCGCGGCGGTGCCGGATGTTACCCGGACCAAGATTCCCTTGGGGGATGATGTGACGCAGGATCAGGTCGCCCTGTTCAAGGCCGCCATCGATGCGGTGGTCACCGCCTATCGTGCCGGTCAGAAGGTGGGCTTCCACTGTGGTGGTGGCAAAGGCCGCACCGGCACCGTCGCCGTTGGGGTGCTGTTGGAATTGGGGCTGTGTCAGACCCTCGAGGCAGCCGAGGCCAAGGCCAAGGCGATTCGCCCAATCATCAGTATGAAACCTGCGCAGCGAGCGGCATTGCAGCAGCTGTACCCGCAAGCCTGATCGGCTTGCCAGTGAAAGAGAGAAAGGATTGCAATGAAAATCATCCAGATTTTTGATCCGGCACTGTGCTGCAGCACGGGCGTATGTGGTGTGAACGTCGACCGGGCACTGGTGAATTTCTCTGCCGATGTCGACTGGGCCAAGCAGAATGGTGCACAGATCGAGCGTTTTAATCTGGCACAGCAACCCCGGCCTTTGCCAACAATGCCACGGTCAAGGGCTTTCTGGAACGCACGGGGCAGGAGGGGCTACCACTGGTCTTGGTCAATGGTGAAGTCGCTATGGCTGGCCGTTACCCTAACCGTAAGGAATTGGCACGCTGGGCTGGCATCATTGAGATCAACGCGACGCAATCAACCGGTAGTTGCTGCTCCGGCAGCCGCTGCTGCTAAGTGGGGAGCCGATTGGTGTCGAACGGCTGTTACAACTGACCCATCTGGTTAACAAGGAAAACTGACATGAGCGACAAGATTTACAATGTCCTGTTCATCTGCTCGGGCAATTCAGCGCGCAGCATCATGGCCGAAGTCATCATGAACCACCGGGCCGAGAGCGCTTCCATGCCTACAGTGCTTAAGCAGTCACCCCCGTGGTGAAATCCATCCCATGACACGGGAAATCCTATCTGAACAACGTTACAGTCTGGGCGATCTGCGCAGCAAAAGTTGGGACGAGTTTGCCCAACCGGATGCGCCTCAGATGGATTTCATCTTCACCGTCTGTGACAACGCAGCGGGGGAAGCTTGTCCCGCCCGGCCGGGGCAACCGATCACGGCACACTGGGGATTTGCCGATCCGGCCGCGGTCCGTGGAAGCCATGACAAACAGCACAAGGCATTCATGACAGCGCAGATGCAGATCGCCAATCGTATTCGTCTATTTCTAAGCCTACCCATCGACAAGATCGATCGTATGTCACTGCAGACCCAGTTGCGTGCGCTTGGGAAACAATAAATAAGAAATTTGATGCTGAGGAGGTAATGTTGTCTGCACAATGTGAAGTAACGACCAAGAAAGCCACTGGCACCCCCATGAGCGTGTTTGAGCGCTATCTCACCTTGTGGGTGTTTGCCTGCATCGTCATCGGTATCGGTTTGGGACAGTTGCTGCCTGACGTGTTTCAGGCCATCGGCAAGATGGAAGTCGCCCGGGTTAACCTGCCGGTAGGTCTGCTGATCTGGGTAATGATCATCCCGATGCTGGTGAAGGTGGATTTTGGTGCCTTGCACGAGGTACGCCAGCATGTACGCGGCATTGGCGTCACCCTGTTTGTGAATTGGGTAGTCAAGCCGTTCTCCATGGCTTTCCGGGCTGGCTGTTCATTCGTCACCTGTTTGCCCCGATGCTGTGCTTATGATCAGTTGGATAGCTACATTGCCGGGCTGATCCTGTTGGCGGCGGCTCCGTGCACTGCGATGGTGTTCGTGTGGAGTCGGCTGACCAATGGAGATCCCTTGTTTACCCTGTCGCAAGTGGCGCTGAACGACAGCATCATGGTGGTGGCCTTTGCCCCACTGGTGGGGTTCCTGCTGGGCATTTCTGCCATCACCGTTCCATGGGACACCTTGTTGGTCTCTGTGGGACTCTACATCGTGATTCCAGTGATCCTGTCCCAACTATGGCGCAAGGGGCTGCTGTCCAAAGGGCAGGCCGCATTCGATGCGGCTATGGCCAAGATTGGTCCGTGGTCGATTACCGCCTTGCTGGCAACGCTGGTGCTGTTGTTTGCCTTCCGTGGCGAGGCCATACTTAAGCAGCCACTGGTCATTGCCTTGCTGGCCGTACCTATCCTGATCCAAGTGTTCTTCAACTCGGCTCTCGCTTACTGGCTTAACCGGGTGGTGGGAGAGAAGCACAATGTGGCTTGCCCGTCAGCATTGATCGGGGCATCTAACTTCTTCGAGTTGGCCGTCGCGGCGGCGATCAGTCTGTTCGGATTTCACTCCGGGGCAGCGCTAGCCACTGTGGTCGGGGTACTGATCGAAGTACCGGTAATGCTACTGGTGGTCCGGGTCGTCAATGCCTCCCAATCGTGGTACGAGGCCAAATAATCATGACGGGGAGTACCGGAACCGAATTCGAGTGTGTCTTGCGAGCATGGGTTGCACACGAAAGTGAGTTACTTGCCTTTCTGGCTCACCGTACAGGCAATATTCATACAGCGGAAGACCTCCTGCAGGAGGTCTTCCTGAAGTCTATGCGTCAAGGTCAAGCCTTCTGCGCCCTAGATAACCCTCGTGCCTGGCTATTCCACGTCGCTCGAAATGCTTTGATCGACGTCGCTCGAACGACCAAAGCATGTGAAGCATTACCAGAGGAATTAGCCGACATAACGGTCGACGAGCGGGTACCCGTTGATGCACTTGATACTTGCATCGCGCGTAATCTTCCCATCCTGTCGGCAGAAGACCGCCACATCATTGAAACCTGTGATCTACAAGGCCAAACAGTGCGTGCCTATGCTGAAGCTAATAGCTTAACCCTTGCAGCGGCCAAGTCACGTCTCCTCCGGGCAAGGAAACGCTTGAGAGATGCGCTGGTCTTGAACTGCCGTGTTCGTTTCGATGAGGCAGGTCAGGTGTGTTGCCACGCCTCTCACCCTATTGCCTGAATCCTTTTTGCGGTTCATTCGTCTCCATTGTTGACAGTCCGGCACAATAGCAAGCCTGCCGGGCAAGCAACATTGGAGATTGAAACATGACTACCTTCGCCATACATTGGCCGCAACGCAATCCTCGAGCGTTTCTGCTAATGGCTGCTCTGCTGTGGTGGGGCCTATACCAAACACTGATCCCACTTTCTGAAGGATTGGTTGCCATCCTGCCGGTAGCTCGCGATAGCCATGTGGGCGGGGCGTTGCAGTTCTTTTTCTATGACACACCAAAGGTGCTGCTGCTCCTGACCGGCATCGTGTTTGTCATGGGAATGATAAACAGCTATTTCACCCCAGAACGCACCCGTTCCCTACTGGCCGGACGCACGGAAGGGGTAGCCAATGTAATGGCTGCCGCTCTAGGAATCGTTACGCCTTTTTGTTCCTGCTCGGCTGTGCCACTGTTCATCGGCTTTGTCCAAGCCGGTGTTCCCTTGGGCGTCACCTTTTCTTTCCTGATTTCGGCGCCAATGGTCAATGAAGTCGCGTTAACACTGCTCTTCGGTATGTTCGGCTGGAAGGTCGCACTGCTTTATTTGGGATTGGGGTTGTCGGTAGCCATCGTCGCGGGCTGGATCATTGGTCGGCTAAATATGGAAGCCTATCTGGAGGACTGGGTTCGCAACATGCCTCGTGTTAGCGCCGAGATTGAAGCTGGAGGCATAAGTTTAAGCGAGCGAATTGAAGCGGGTTTTCAGAGTGTCCGAGAAATTGTGGGCAAAGTTTGGCCCTACATTCTGGCAGGCATTGCCATCGGCGCAGGCATTCACGGCTACGTACCAGAGGACTTCATGGCCGCTATCATGGGTAAGGACGCTTGGTGGGCCGTGCCACTCGCAGTCGTGATCGGGGTGCCCATGTATACCAACGCCGTTAAGCGTGATTCCCATTGTGCAGGCTCTACTCGCCAAAGGGGCGGCGCTGGGCACGGTGCTTGCCTTCATGATGAGCGTGATTGCCTTGTCTCTCCCGGAAATGGTCATTCTGCGCAAGGTACTCAAGATCAGGCTGATAGCCACCTTTACCGGCGTAGTGGCGACAGGCATTTTGATCGTGGGTTATGTATTCAACTGGGTTTTATAAGGAGACTAACATGAAAGAGATCAAGGTTCTTGGCACCGGTTGTGCCAACTGCAAGAGCACTATCGCCCTCATTGAGCAAGCCGCTCAGGCTAAGGGCCTTGCGGTATCGCTGGAGAAGGTCGAGGACATCAAGGACATTATGAGCTATGGCGTGATGAGTACCCCAGCTGTAGTGATTGACGGTAAGGTTGTACATGCTGGAGGCATTCCTGCGCGCGACAAGATTGACCAATGGCTGAGTCAATAAGCAGAGTCCTGAGTATGAACACCGATCAGAAGACACTACGGGACGCGCGCCAGTACTGCCCAACTCTTATTCAACGCAAACTTGAACAAGAAAATGCAATGCTGGTGGATGTGCGCGAGGAGGATGAAGTCGCTCAGCTGGTTTTCGATGTACCGAATGTGATCTATCTTCCAATGAGCGAGTTCGAACAGCGCTTTGCCGAACTCCCCAAGGACAGGGAACTGATTCTGTCGTGCTCAGTTGGAGAACGTAGCCTGAAAGCAACTTACTTTTTGATGTATCACGGCTATGAGAAAGTCGCCAACATGGAGGATGGCCTGAAAAAGTGGATACGTAAAGGCTTCCCGGTCCGGGGTGACATTGCATCGATCACATCAGCGCGTGCGTGCTGCTCCCCCATAACTAGTCCAAGCACCAGCGGCAGTTGCTGCTGAATGAAATCGGAGGACCCATGGACGACAAACCCAAAATGACCTTCCGTGTACAGGCTCGCCGTATTGACGCACATGGCAGCCTGGCCCACTGCAAAGCGGCTGACATTACCCTAGATACCAATCTGGCCGGACGCATTGATGCCTTCAACCCTGCCGAGCTCCTCATGGCCGCATTGGCCGCCTGCATGATCAAGGGTATCGAACGGGTGATACCGATCCTTAACTTTGAGCTGCGCGGCGTGGAAGTACGCCTGCACGGAGTGCGCCGAGGATGTGCCGCCGAAGATGGAATCCATTGACTATGAAATTCTGGTGGACACTGATGAAAGTGAGCATCGTCTCGACCTGCTGCACGACAACGTGAAGAAATATGGCACGGTCTACAACACGGTGGCACCCGGTACTCAACTGAGCGGTGTACTGAAACGTGCGGGCACATAGCCAACGAGAAACACTCGATGCCCAATCCACAATTTACCAAGCCTTGGCACAGTGTCCCACGGGGAAGCACCCATTGGGGGCCTAGCATCGTTCATCGCTAATTCACCGCATAGGGATGGCAGGATCACCTTCCAAATTCTTGGATGCGCGGCGGACACAAGGCAGGCGTACTTATCGGTCTGCGCGACATTTATATGGCTGGCCCACCTGCCATGCTCCGAGGAATTACACGCGTCCTGAATCAACAGGACGTGAATCCGGAACGCTTGCATGTGGACTCGTTCGGTATTTGAACATTTCTAAGGAGCAGTGACATGGGTCAAAAAGAAATTGTTATTTGCAATCCAGTGCGCACAGCCATCGGCACTTACGGTGGCAGCCTCAAAGACATCCCTGCACCTGATTTAGGGGCGGTCGTTGTTCGAGAAGTCCTAAAGCGTTCCGGCTTACAGGCTGACAAGGTTCAGACGTTGGTTATGGGTAACGTGATTCAGGCCGGAGTCAAGATGAATCCTGCGCGCCGGGCGGGTATTGCCGCGGGTTTGCCTGTCGAGGTACCAGCCCTGACGGTCAACCGTGTCTGCGGCTCCGGGGCTCAGGGCATTGTGAGCGCTGCTCTGGAAATCTGGTCAGGCATGGTGGATTGTGCAATGGCAGGCGGTATGGAAAACATGGACCGTGCCCCTTATCTGCTACCACAGGCTCGCTGGGGTGCTCGGATGGGTGATGTCACAATGTTCGATAGTATGCTGTACGACGGTCTCAACGATGCCTTCAGCGGCAAGCATTCTGGCTGGCACACCGAAGATTTGGTCACGCAAAAGAATATCTCGCGCGAAGATCAGGACCGCTGGGCGCTACGTTCGCAGCAACGCTTTGCCGCAGCGCAGGCGGCTGGCCAGTTTGAAGCAGAAATCGTAGCGGTAGAAGTGCCGGGGCGCAAAGGACCCACCGTATTCAACAAAGATGAGCACAACCGCCCCGAGACCACTACCGAGTCGCTCGCCAAGCTCAAGCCTGCGTTCCGCAAGGACGGTACCATTACGGCGGGCAGTGCACCGTGGCTGAATTCTGGCGCAGCGGCAATGATCGTTGCCGACCGGGAATGGGCCGAGAAGAATGGACTCCATCCCTTGGCAAGACTCGTTTCGTATGGCGTGGGAGCGGTGGAGCCCGGTATGTTCGGCTTGGGGCCGGTGCCTGCCGTCCGCCAAGCACTGGCACGGGCGCAGTGGTCGCTTGCCGATGTTGATCGCGTTGAGATCAATGAAGCCTTCGCCGCGATCACACTGGCCTGTTTACGTGAACTCGGGTTTGCCGAGGACATTGTCAATGTCGAGGGGGGCGCCATTGCACATGGGCACCCCATCGGTGCCACTGGCGCGGTACTCACAACGCGTTTGATGCATTCCATGCAGCGCGATGGCTGCAAACGTGGCATTGTCACGCTCTGCATTGGCGGTGGTCAAGGCATCGCGCTGGCGCTGGAAATGTTGTGAGGATAAGCATGGACCAACTCGTACATCGTTTTCATGATTTATTTGCTCAACTGGGGCTGCCCAATGATGCAGCGGGCATTGCACAGTTTTTGAGTACACATCGCCCTCTATCAGCCGATACAGCCCTCATCAACGCGCCATTTTGGACTGAGGCACAGCGCGAATTCCTGAGAGACGAACTGGCTGAGGATGCGGATTGGTCCGGAACCATCGATGCACTGGATGCCACGTTGCGATGAGTCATGACAATGATCACGCACCAGCCAGTTTCGGTCGAGCCTTTGCCATTGGCATTGGCTTGAATCTGGTCTTTGTGGCAATCGAAACCTTCTATGGCTGGAAGATCAACTCATTGGCCTTGCTGGCCGATGCCGGGCACAACCTCAGCGATGTTGCTGGATTGGTGCTGGCTTGGGGTGGTGCATTGGCTGGCAAGTTGCGACCCAACCCACGCCACACGTATGGCTGGAAGCGTGGAAGCATTCTGGCGGCATTTGCCAATGCTTTGCTGTTGCTCGTGGCCATGGGGGCACTTGGCTGGGAGGCAGTGAGACGCTTGCTATCACCGGAACTGCTGATAGGAAATGAAGGTGTGATGATCATGGAGGTAGCAGGTATAGGGATCGTCATCAACACGGCAACGGCCTTGCTGTTTATGCACGGGCGCAACGCCGACCTGAACATCCGTGGGGCATTCCTGCACATGATGGCCGATGCACTCGTATCGGCTGGCGTGGTTGTCGCTGGTGCGCTCACCCTCTGGAAAGGCTGGAACTGGCTGGACCCCATTGTCAGCCTGCTGATCGCAGCCGTGATCATCTGGGGGACATGGAGCCTATTCCGACAGTCTTTACATCTTCTGTTCGACGGCGTACCAGAAGGAATTGATCCGCAAGCTGTGCATGACTATCTTGCTGGCCGACCAGGCGTGCAGTCGGTACACGACCTACACATCTGGGCGCTCGACACCGCACAAGCCGCGATGACGGCGCACTTGGTGATGCCAACGGGACAGGCGGACGATGCGTTCCTGAAGGACATAGCCGACTCTTTGCAAGAGCGCTTCGAGATCACCCATTCTACGATTCAGATCATGCGACAGCCGTTCACGATAGCTTGTCGCTCATGGGGGGGCGCCGCACTAATGCTGCTGCCGTAGTCAAGTCATCTATGATGTCTATCATCGCGGCATCATCCGATGTCCCCCCAGAGCTTTTTTGATCAATTTTTTTACTCGACGGAGAGCTGTGCTTGTCCATTCAGGTAAGCCAACTTGCCCGAAGTGCCTGAAAAGTCCACTCACACAAAATTGTGTTTCCGACGTCCCCCCGCTTTCAGTAGCAGGGAGCTTTAGAGTCTGGGCTTAATTTACCTGATTTCTCTGCAAGTGATTCGGCATAGGCAGTTTGCGTTAAACCGCCAAGCGCTTTCTTGGGCCTTTCGTTGTTGTATTCCCTACGCCAGGCTTCGATGACGACCGGGCATGGCGCAGGCTGGTGAACCAGTGTTCGTTCAGGCACTCATCCCGGAAACGCCCGTTAAAGGATTCGATGTAAGCGTTCTGATTGGGCTTGCCCGGCTCGATGAGAAAGAGCTGAACCCGACGGGTGTGTGCCCGTGTCAACATCGCTCGGCTGCAGAACTCCTTGCCGTTATCGGTCCAGATGGCTTTGGGCAAGCCACGTGTCTTCGCCAGCTGGTCGAGGACGCGGGTCAGATGCAGACCTCCCATCGCACGTTCTGGAACAATGGCGACGGCCTCATGCCCGGCATCATCGACGACGGTCAGATTCTTGATGGCACGCCCCTCAGCTGTCCGGTCGAACACAAAGTCCATCGACCAGACCTGATTGGCGGCCAAAGGACGGGCCAGTGGGTGACGGTCGGCCACAGGGATTTTCTTGCGCTTGCGCTTAAAGCGAATTTGCAGACCGGCCTCAGCATAGAGCCGGTCTACCCGCTTGTGATTGACCACCATGCCGCTCTGCCGCAGCTTCAAATAGATCATGCTTAGCACCGTAGCGTCGGTGCCGTTGCGCGAGTGTGATGATCTTCACTTTCAAGGCGGCATTGCGGTCGGCGGCGGGCTGATAGCGGAATGAACTGGGACTCATGCTTAAGCCAGGCGCAGCGATTTGCGCTCGCTAAGCCCTTTGCCCACCAGATGGCGCACCAGCTTTCGCCGTGACGGTGCGCTTACCACTTTTTTCGCAGGGCCTCTTTGGCAATCTCGTTCTCGAGCATGGTTTCGCCCAAGAGTTTCTTCAGTCGCGCATTCTCGGTCTCCAGCTCCTTGAGACGCTTGGCCTCGGCTTTGTTGCACAAATCAGGGCTTGCGGCCATCCGGTAGAATGACGGCATGAGCAAGCCCCTTCCCCCCAAGTACCAAACCATCAACTGGCAGGCTCCAGTCACCGGTAAACGGGGGCGGCAACCAACTTTCTCCGATGCTGCCATCCAGTTCTGTCTCACCATCAAATGCCTATTCGGCCTGGCTCTACGCCAAGCCACAGGTATGGTTGAGAGCATCTTGCACCGGCTGGACTTGGCTGGGCCGTCCCCGACTTCAGCACACTTTCCCGCCGCCAGAAAGACCTGCAAGTGCGCATTCCGGTACAGAAGAAACAGGGTTGTCTGCATCTCTTGGTGGATAGCACGGGTATCAAGATGATGGGCGAAGGCGAGTGGAAGGTAAAAAAGCATGGTGCTGATTACCGCCGCCAATGGCGCAAGCTACATCTGGGGATTGATGCGCAAACGCTCGAAATCCGGGCTATGGAAGTGACCGATAATCGTACCGGCGATGCCATGATGTTACCGGAGCTGCTGTCCCAGATTACGGAGGCAAAGGAACTGGCGACAGTGACGACGGATGGGGCGTATGACGCACGTCTGTGCCACGCCGCGATAGCAGTGCGTGGGGCGGCGGCCATCATTTCCCCACGTCGAAACGGCCAATTCTGGAAAGGGAGTTCACGAGGCAATCAGGCTCGCAATGAGTCACTACGCTCGGTGAAGTATCTGGGGCGCACGCTCTGGAAAAAGTGGAGTGGCTACCATCGGCGTAGCTTGGTCGAAACGAGGATGCACTGTTTTAAATTGGTGGCGGACCGCGTCAAGTCGCGGGACTTTGACCGGCAGGTGGCGGAGCTTCAAATCTGTTCCACGATTCTGAATCGCTTTACAGCCTTGGACACACCGCAAACGGTCCGCATGGGATAAGTCCGTCTGGGGATTGGGGTAGTTCGACCTGTGACTGATTTGTGCAACAAAGCCTAAACCGCCCTATCTCCGGATCATAGTAGCGATAGCGGTTGTAGTGCAGCCCTGATTCGTCGTCATGATACTGCCCCCGGAAGCGGAACGGGTTGCGGATGCCGCATGGAGGCTGCCGCCTCGGCAATCACTTCCCGCGCTTCGCCCCGGGCTTGGTAATCCATCTTCAGCGCCAACTGGCCTTGCGCGTCGGTAAGGGCTTGTGGGGTACCGAGGTGGTCGGTGTGGTAGTAATACACCGCGCGCGGGGCGGATGGTTCCGGACCTGCCTGCCGTAGCGGGTCCTTGTCCGGGTCGTAGGGGTTGTACTGGTTCCACGCTGGCACGTTCACGCCCTGGATGGCGTCGGTGTGCACCGGGCCAGCGGGATGAAGCTGCCGGGTTCGAACAGGTAATGCACGGCGGCGTCGTCATGGGTTTCAAACGCCAGCACGTCGCCATCCCAGCCATACAGGGTTGTCTTGCCCTGACTGAGCTTGGCAATGCGGCGGCCCAGCGGGTCATAGCGGTATTCGGTACGGTCGCCACCTGGTGCTGTCAAGCTTACCAGGCGGTTGTAGCCGTCCCATTCCAGCTGGGTGAGGCTGCCGTTGACGCGTTTTTCGATGAGGTTGCCACGGCTGTCGTAGCGGTAGTGACGGCTAGGCGTAGTGGCTCAGTAGATTGCCCAGCAGGCTGTGGTCCTGATGGCCGTCGGCTGTCGGTGTGTTGTCCAGCAGGTTGCCTGCCGGGTCGAAGCGGAAGCTTTCCACGCCTTTGGGGGTGGCGGCTTCCAGCAGGCGCCCTACCGGGTCGTAACGGTAGTTGATCTGGCCGCGGCGATTGTCGGCAATGCCGGTGAGCTGACCAGCGGCATCGTACTGGTACTGGCGGCTCCACTGCGTAGCACCACTCAGGCGCTGGCTGCTGAGACGCCCGGCTTTGTCGTAGGCCCGGCTTTGCTGCAAGCTATTGCCCAATATGCGCTGGGTTTCACGGTGTAGCTTGTCGCGCTCCAGATTCAGGATGTCGTGCTGGCCGAACAGCAGGCCATGCACATGGCCGCTGCCGTAATTGAGTACGTCCACGCGATGCCCGTCCGGCCGCAGGGTGGCGATGCGGTTGCCCAGCTTGTTGTATTTGTACGGCTTGCAGTATCTTTCATTGACTTCGACTACAAAAAATGTGGTCTGCTTTTATTTTTCTCTTCTCCTTACTCCTTGGTATTTTCTATCTCTAATTCATCTGTGTAGGTGGTGCATTCTTGAAAAATTATATTTGATACCTCGAGTTTTAAACTGAATGAGTTGTTTTTCTGTCTTATAGTTATGTATTTTGCATTTTCTTCTGTTGTTAGAGTATCATAGTGTGAGTTGCGCCATTCTTTTATTTCTATGCTCTCTCCTGATTTGGCAAATAACTTGATTACAATTGTGTTGTAATCTTTCCCCCATGCTCCCCATTTGGCAACTTCTATTTCAGGTTTTTGCCTTGTATGCAGGTTGAAATAAACTCGACCTCCTATATCAAGATTGATTTGCCCAATATGTATTGGTTGAGACAGGCCTGTTGGGAATAATTGCAGCAAAAATTGATTGCGCGCGATTTTGTCTAATAAATTCATTGCTACCTCGGGAAATTGTAATGGCCATGAGTTTTGGGGAAGCTGCCAGTTTTTGGGTTGCTAATTGGTCTTACATTAAAGTGAGGTTCTGCTCCATGGCAGGGAGTTGCCTTTTCATGTCCCATGCTATGTTCTTGGATTATCACTGGTTTGCCATCGATGTTGGTGTAGTGATAATTTCTTGTGGTAACTGGTTCATAATTAGGGCCAAGCACAGTATTTCCATGCCCATCCTCAAGATCTTCTCTCATGACTTTGGGCCGTTGATTCATTGGAATTCTAGCATCTCGTTTCGCCTGCCGTAGTGCTTCCCGACGACTTTTTGCATTAAACCATGTTTTTTTATTCGGGCACTCTGAGAGGCCTAAAGGATCAATCCATGTTATTGGATTCAGTGTATAGCTGTGGATGTTAATCCCACCCATCAACCCAATCGGGTCCCGCGAAATAAACCGCCCTATCTCCGGATCATAGTAGCGGTGGCGGTTGTAGTGCAGCCCTGATTCGTCGTCATGGTACTGCCCCGGAAGCGGAAGGGGTTGCGGAGGCCGCGGAGGCTGCCGCCTCGGCAATCACTTCCCGTGCTTCGCCCCGTGCCCGGTAGTCCATTTCCAGCGCCAGCCTACCTTGTTCGTCGGTAAGGGCTTGCGGGGTGCCGAGATGGTCGGCGTGGTAGTAGTACACCGCGTGCGGGGCGGATGGCTCCGGGCCTTCCTTCAGCAGTGGGTCGCGGTCTGGATCGTAGGGGTTGTGCTGGCCCCATGCTGGCACTTTCACACCCTGGATGGCGTCGGTGTGCACCGGGCCAGCGGGATGAAGCTGCCGGGTTCGAATAGATAATGCACTGCGGCGTCGTCTTGGGTTTCAAACGCCAGCACGTCGCCATCCCAGCCGTACAGGGTTGTCTTGCCCTGACTGAGCTTGGCGATGCGGCGGCCCAGCGGGTCATAGCGGTATTCGGTGCTGTCGCCACCCGGCGCTGTCAGCTCAGGCGGTTGTAGCCGTCCCATTCCAGCTGGGTGAGGCTGCCGTTGACGCGTTTTTCGATGAGGTTGCCGCGGCTGTCGTAGCGGTAGTGACGGCTTGGCGTAGTGGCTCAGTAGATTGCCCAGCAGGCTGTTGTCCTGATGGCCATCGGCTGTCGGTGTGTTGTCCAGCAGGTTGCTTAAGCCGGGTCGAAGCGGAAGCTTTCCACGCCTTTGGGGGTGGCGGCTTCCAGTAAGTGCCCCACCGGATCGTAACGGTAATTGATCTGGCCGCGGCGATTGTCGGCAATGCCGGTAAGCTGGCTTACGGCATCGTACTGGTACTGCTTACCCACTGGGTGGCACCACTCAGGCGCTGGCTGCTGAGACGCCCGGCTTTGTCGTAGGCCGGGCTTTGCTGCAAGCTATTGCCCAATATGCGCTGGGTTTCACGGTGTAGCTTGTCGCGCTCCAGATTCAGGATGTCGTGCTGGCCGAACAGCAGGCCATGCACATGGCCGCTGCCGTAATTGAGCACGTCCACGCGATGCCCGTCCGGCCGCTGGGTGGCGATGCGATTGCCCAGTTCGTCGTACTCATGACGCCAGCGGAAGGTTTGCCGTAGGCCGGCAAGGTGGTAGCCGTGGTGTTCTTCGCTGATATTGCCGACCGGGTCGTAAATCCAGCGCAGGCTGGCATAGCGGTTCTTGGCTTTGAACAGGCGGCAGGGTCGTAGCCGAAGTTTTCCTTGCTGCCCGGCGCACTGCGTTCGATCAGGCGACCTGCTCTGTCGTAGCGATAGTGGGTGGCAACATCGCCCTCTTGCTGCTCTACCAGTCGGCCTGCGGGATCGTAACGGTAGCGGGTGACTGCACCATCAAAGCCGGTTTCGGCAATCACGCGTCCGCCTTCATCGTATTCAAACAGATAGTGGCGGTGGTTTTCGTTGCGCAGGGCGATCAGCTCTACCCAGTGTGTCGTAGCGGTAGGCCAACGCGTGGCCGTTAGCATCGGTACGACTTTGCAGCCGCCCGGCCTTGTCGTAGTCGTAATGCGTGCTACGCCCCAACGGGTCGGTAATCTTGAGCAGGCGGGATTCGGCATCGCGCTCCAACTGGGTGGCTCGGCCATCCGGCGACACGATAGCGCGCAGGCCACCATTATCGCCGTACTGGTAGCGGGTGGCGCTGCCCATGGCATCGATGATGAGCACCGAGCGGCCACGCTCATCGTATTGCCATTGGGTAACGCTGCCTGAACAGTCGGTATAGCTTTCCAGCAGGCCATCCGGGCGGTAGCTGATCTTTTTGGCACCGCCTTTGGCATCGGTCACGGCAACCGGCAGGCCCTGCTGGTTGTAGGCATACTTGGTTTTGTGACCGAGTGGGTCGGTTTCTTCAATCAGCTGCCCCTTGTCGTCGTAGGCGCGCAGCCATTTCTCGCCCAATGGGTCGGTGATTTCAACGAGGTTATCCTGCTCATCGTAGGCAAAGGCCACTTCGCTGCCGTCCCGACGCTCATGCCATACCATGTTTCCCCGCTCGTCATAGGCGAAGCGGTCTTCGCTGCCGTCAGGGTGTACATGGCTGGTGAGTCGCTTGTCTTCATCGAACTCGAACCACTCTTCTTTGTGGTCCGGATAGACGATGCGGTAGTTGTAGCCCTTTTCGTCGAAGTAGTACTCCTTCGTCCGGCCATAGGCGTCTGTGACGTAAGTCAGATCAATGTTTTCGTCCCGTGTAAGCCGCACATCGAGGCTACCGTCGTCGGCGTATTCGCGTATCGCACGAGCTTCGCTGTGAACGCCATCCCACTCCAGCGAGATGCCACGACCGGTACGGTCGGTATAGCGGGTAACGAGATGATGGCTGTACTGATAAGCCCAGCTTTGAGCATTTTCATCCCGGGCTTCCAACAGGTCGCCTAAGCATCGGTCAGAAGTGGGTTGCTATCGCTATAGCGATAGCGTGCCAGTACGCGTCCCGCCTCGCCTGATACCGGGTCACGAAGTGCAACGGCGGCAATGCGGTAGACGGTGTCGTGGCTGATATCCACCACATGCCCCGCACTGCTGATCAACTGCGAGAGCCGACCTTCATTGAAGTTCATGGCGATGCTGTTTTAAGCGCGGTCCTTGACTAGTGCCAAACGGAAGCTGTCGCCTTGTTTTTCATAAAGCTGGATCAGGTCATGGCCAAAGGTTTGCGACAATAAAGTATCTGAGAGGCGAGTAAGGGTATAGCCCTCAATGGCATCCTTGTGAGAAAGGCCTTCGGCCAACAACGGATACTCAAGTGTCCGGCCGCTGTCGTCGTAGTATTTGAGTTTCCCGCCTTCAATATCGAAGCGTGAGAGGTAAGGCAAAATCCAGCGCGCCCCCAATTCACCCCGTTGATCGTTGGCAGTAAAGTCGGATCGATAGCGGCGGCTCCACACAATGGGCAATACACCCGGCAAACTGAAATCAGTGTGCTCGAATGTTTCTTCGCCAAAGGCGTAACCAATGGCATTCCCTGAGGTGGCGCAGGCACACTTGGGCGCAGGTTTTGCTTTGGGCGCGAATCTGGCAGCGACTTCCTTGCTGACTTGCGCCACTTTGGCACTGACCGTCTTGACGGCTTTGCTTAAGCAACTGCACCGGCTTTGACTGGCATGTGCTTGAGGAAGGCGCGAGCCAGTTTCGCCAACAAAGGCTTGAGATGACTGCTATACATCTTCAACAGCATCTCGCCCAGTTTTGCTGCCCACCCTGCAATGGCCGTGCCCAGTCGCTGCATCAGTCGTGCGGAGGCGGTTCCCTTCAGCACGCCATCCACCTCATGCGCCGCCGTCACCATCACGCCGCTGGCGACCTCTTGGCCTGCCGAGGCTGCTGCTTTTTTGACGGCTTGTAGATGAGCGCTGATGGTGCCCCACAAGCCTGCGTCATTCGTCTTGGCTAGGTTGTAACGGACTGGCGTGTGCTGCACATGCTGTTCGACATAGCTGCCAAATTTGCCGGTGCCCATGCTGGTAAGTAAATCGGCGAAGCCCTTGAGAATCTTGCCGCCTTTAGCTCCGCACTCCTTCAGCTCCGCTTCAATCTTGCTGTCAACAAACTTGACCCACTCCGCAGGGGAGTTGCGATAACTGGCCGGTAACATGGAAATCAGCTTGGCAGCCAGACCGGCTTCGATTTCAGCCTTGGCCCAATCCTTGCCAGCTCGCCGTAAGCTGGTGGCACACAACTTCAGGGTTGGCCGAACGCCAACCTTGAACAAACCACCGGCAGCCTAAGCACAACGCCCACCAGATCCACGCCAAGAAACAACCAGTCGAACACATCCACCTCTTCGCGACGGTTGGATTTGTTGCACATGTCAACAACGTCCACGACAACATCGCCGATAGAAATCAGGTTGCCCACTACCGGGACGGTAGCAGCGACGGTCTTCAACGTTTCAACGGACAGGTGGCCGTCGCTGATGCGGCGCAACCATTTGTCGAAATCCTGGCCAGTTTGCTCAAGCGCTTTGGCGGCGTTTTGCGGAGTGCTTAAGCTAAAACGGCAACGGGACGGACAGCAGCTGTTGTCATGATTTCTAGATATCAAAAATTTGTCGTGGAGGCGGTTCAGAGCAGAGAGTGAGTGGCACCGGGCACCGTAGGTAGAGCCAGCTTCTGGTTACGGGCAGCGTCCAGCGCAGATTGTGCCTTTCCGGCCATCTGGCGCACTTGATCGGTATGGGCGGCAAGCTTGCTAGCCCGGCCCGCGATGCTGGTAATAGCCCCGTGCAGTGAGCCTGATGCCACTTGACTGGCCTGAGCCATCAGATTTGAACTCTTTCCCTGCAACAATTGACCCGCAAGACCAGCCATGCCGTTGGGCATGCCGCCCAACAAGCTGCCCAACTGCTGCATGGCCCGGGCCTGCACCGCTGCTCCGGCCAGCTTCTCCAGCTTGGCCGCTATCTGTGCTGCATCGTCCGGCAACGGCACAAAGGGGAAAACATCCTGCTTGTCTTTATGTGGACGCCCAAGGAAAGCCACATCAACCGGTCCTTCTGGCAGACCGTGCACCATTGCCTTGCCAGACTCGTCTAGCACGCCTTGGTGCTTGACACCCAACGCGTCGGTTACCACGAACTTGCCCTGATTCATCGAGTAACCATTAGCAAACTCGTGCAGGACTTGCAGATTGCCGGTGCCGGGCTTGGCAAAGGTCGGCATCGGCACGCTCAGGCTCGCTCACCACACAAACTATGACTGGCGCCCTTCACACTCACCGTGCCCGGGCAGTGAATCTCGATGTTCCCCCCCCTTCAGCCGGATATAGCCGCCCCCGCTGGTCAGCAGGATTTCCGGCTGGCGGCAATCGTCACCTTGCCCTTACACGACGTAACGGTGACATCCTGGTCCGCCGTCAGCTCCATCTCCCCACTCTGTGCCTGCACCTGTACCTTGCCTTTGGCCGCAATCAGCTTCAGCGCCACCTTGTCCTTCACCCCCGCCACAAACAGGCTGATGTGCTGGCCGACGTTGTGCAGCCAGCGGCGACCGGTGGTGTGGTTGCTGTCGCGCTGGGCGATCAGGTTAAGGTTGGTGCTTACGCTGAGGGTCTGGCTTTGTTCACTGGCACTGGCGATACCGGCCGGGCCGGACAGGATGAGTAACGGTTGCTGACCGCTTTGGTCTTTGGCGGTCTTGCCCTCTTTATCGGTGTTGCTGCTTACTTCCCGTGCTTTGAGGGCCGCGACGTGGTGTTGCAGGTGGCCGCTGTCTTTCTTTCCGGCGGCGCTGTTGTCCGGATTGATGGCCTCCGGCCCGGTTTCCATGCGGTCGGCCAACTGGGCGCTGGCGGTGTCGGCCGGGCTTTGGCTCAGGTTGAGGGCGGCATCGAGCTGGCTTTGTACGTGCTCCCGTGCCAGCTGTGGGAAGCGGCCCCATTCTGTGCCTCGGTCGTGAGCAGCAGACCGTGGGCGGCGCGGATCGCGCCGTGCTGGTCGGTCCGCAGTTCGAAGCCGTTACCGCGCGGCTGGGCTTTGCCGTTCGTGCGCGGCTGGGTCAGAAAGCCCTGGTTGAGCTGGGTCTTGCCGGATTCGCTGCTGAGTTTGGCCCGCACTTCGCCGGGGGTGTCGTCGAACAGCAGTTCGTTGTATTGCCCACCCTGATGTTCTTTCGACTTGATGCCGGACAGGGTCTTGTTGGCTTTAAACAAGGCACCGGCGCCGCTAAAGGCCGGGGTGGCATGACTACCGTTGTACAGCACGCCCACAATCACCGGGCGGTCGATGTCGCCTTCGATGAAGTCGACCAGCACTTCCTGACCGATGCGCGGAATGAACTGGTGCCCCCAAGCTTTAGCCGAGGGCATGGCCACCCGTAGCCAGCAGGAGGACTGGTCATCGAGATTGGCGCCGAGGGTCGGGTGTTCGTCTGGCCGCTGCCAGTGGAACTGCACCTTGATGCGCCCCCGGGCATCGGTATACACCTCCTCACCCGCCGGGCCGACCACCGTGGCGGTCTGTACCCCCCGGGAGGTCGGTCGGGCCAGCTCGCTGTGTGCATACGCTGGCGTCAGCGGCAGACCGCGCCGCTGGGCGGTGAATTCGGTCTCGAACGGCGACTTGGCCGCATCCGCCTCGGGTTGGCCGATCAGGCCGGACAGCGCCCCCTGCAGGTCGACGGGCAGGTTGTTACGCGCCCGGAAGGTCTGCCGGGTAACCACGAATTCACGCTGCTCACGGCTGTCCCCCTCGTGCGCCGGATGATCATCCAGCCGGAACCATTGGCTAAGCACACAGACCACGGACTGACCCGCTGCCGCTGAAGGTCTTGGCCCGGGCATCGTGTGCCTGCTGGCGCAGCTGGGCATACTGGCCAAGCTGATCGGCGTCATTGGCATAGTGGAGCGATTGCGGATCGTAGTCCTGCAAGGTGGATTGCAGCGTTTCGCCACGCGCCCCCTGATCAATACGGCTCTGGTCGCCGCTGTGCTGGGTGGCCACCGGCTGGTAGTCAAAGCTGGCCAACGCCACCTGACTGGTGACCACCTGACGGCTGGCCGACCAGTCGGTCAGCCCGTCCTCGTCCTCAGTGGCATCACGACGGTGATAGCGCACCCGCTCCAACGGCGCGGCGGGCAGGCTGTAAGGATCGTCGAACACCACCAGTTCCACCTGTGGCGTCTCCCCGTCGTGGTGCTCGAAACGCCGGGCATAGCCTTCCTCCTGCAACAGCCGCACGATGAAATCGAAATCGCTCTCGCGGTACTGCAGACAATACCGGCGGGGCGTGGCGGGCTGGGTGTGAAAGCTCAGCGTTTGCACCGGGCAAAGACGGCATTATTGGCCTGATGCTCGTGGAGGATCTGCGTCACGATCTCCGGGACAGTCAGATCCTGAAACACCCGTGAAGTCCGACGGTGGCGCAACAGGGCAAACGGTGGCTCGAGGGTCAGCGCATACTTGGCGAAACCGCCATCGGCGCCCAACAACTCGGCGCGCGAGACGACGCCACAGCGGATACTCTCCCGGCCATCGGCCTCCTGTACCCCCAGCCGGGCGGTCAGGCCGAGCAGCGACTTGAGTTCAAGATGGGTATCGGGAGACAGACAGGTGAGCTGATAGAGATAGGCCTCGGAGACGCCCTCGCGGCCGTCCAGCGCGTGGGGCAACAACGATTCGGCGCTGAGCGATGGGGCCTCGAGCTGCAGGGTGAGCAGGCGCTGGTGCTGGGTGAAGGCGCTGGCGAAGCTGGCGAGCAGGGCAGACAGATCCATGGAGTCTTGTCACGTCGGGTGACGTGAGTGTTCACGAACGGTTGAAAGCGCGAGTTTATGCTGACGACATGGCTGGGGCAAGGCAGCGTGGCGGGGGTAAGTGTTTGTACGGAGGGGGGCATGCACTCAAAGGTGTACCGAGAGGAGAAGCAAGATGTGGCAGTGGCAAATTGTCGGCCAGAGCTGCCTGTCGATAACATCGATATCACGGGCAGCCACCTGCAGCCACCTGCAGCAAAGCTGACATTAAAAGGTTATCGTCTTGAGCGGTCCGATTCACAGACGACAACTAATTTCTGGAGGGCAATAGGTTGGCCGAACGTGGCAGCTCAGTCGACTTTGGCGATGTAGCGTGCCAGTTTCAGGATGGCGCGCAGTGCTTGACCTTTGGCGCTTTCTTCGCCGCGCAGGCGGGCATAGCGGCGCAAAATGGCGCGGCTTTCAACGAACAGTTCCAGTTCGCTATCTGGTGAGGTGATCAGTGCCATGCGCTCCATTTCGCCTTGCGGACGCGGTTGGCCCTGTGCGATGCACAGATAGACTTTGTGGGCATTGAACGGCGTGATGTGGTCAAACAGGTAGAGCATGGAGTTGATGCGCAGACCGGTTTGCTCACGGATTTCGCGGATCAGGGCCTGTGAACGTAACTCGCCGCGGTTGGCCTTGCCGCCCGGCAGGTTGTAACGCCCGCCGCGCGGGGCCGTCACCAATACGCCGTTGGGCATTTCAATAATGGCGGTGGCCCGTCGGGTCAGGTCGGCTGGCAGTCGCTGCTCGGGTTTCTTGTCGTCCAAATTTCTCATCGAATCAAGGGTGCAATATAAATGGGCCGCATGCCGTGCGGCCCAACAGGTGTGCGCGTTTTAAGAGCGCAGGTCGCCAGTTCCACGCTGCTGACAGGCGGAAGCGGATGGCGTTGAGTGCAAGGCCGACGCCATCCGGCGGGAATCAATAAACTGTTTATTTTAACGTAAAATGGTCGGCCGAGTGTTGGAATTTACAGCGGCGAATATGGCTCAGGCTTTGGGTTTTTGATGCTCGATATCGGCATCCAGTTCGGCTTCTTCCGCTTCCAGCGCCTGGCGAATGGCCGTGAAAAACGCATGAATCCCGCTGACCGAATCGGAGAGTTCGGCCAACCATGCGGCGCGTTGCTCGGCGCTGATGTGTTCGACGTAAGGGCGCATGTCCGGGTCGGGATGCTGCTCGAAGGCCAGAGCCAGAATCGGCTCCAGCAGCGGCGCATGCTCGGCGTCGTCAAACAGCAAGGCCCAGTCGTCGTGCAGCAATTGCATGCCTTCGCTAAAGCCCTGTGCCCAGTCGTTACCGCGTACTTCGCCGTGCTCGTCCTCTTCCAGCCATGGATGGAACGGCTCGCCGTCTTGCAGGGTGTGGGCGATATCCAGCCAATGCCCCATCAGCAGGCGGACAAACTGCTCCAGTGCCTTGGGCGAGGTAAACGCCGTTTCGTCATCAAAGGCATCGCCCAGAATCATAGGCAGGCATTCGCTGGGCTTGATCGGTTCCGGTCCGCACAGCAAGGCGGCGAAGAAACCGTCGAGCTGTTCCAGATTCATGCTGTGCAGCGGCTGGAAACGGGTCAGGGTGGCGGAGAGACGTTGGTAGTCGGCGTCGTTCATGCAAGGTTACCTGTGATGATGGCGTGGTGGGCGGCAAGGTGTTGCGCCAGGCTGTCATGGGCGGGAACAACGCTGACTTCCACTTCCAGCGTATGTGCGCCGCCGCCGTGTATCACCCCGCGCAACGGGGGAACATCGGCATAATCACGGCCATAACCAATCACCACATGCTTGCTGTCCGGAATGAGATTGTTGGTTGGGTCGAACTCAACCCAGCCGTGATGCGGACAGTATACCGACACCCGTGCATGTGAGGCATCCGCACCCAGTAACCGTGGTTGGCCGGGCGGCGGTTCGGTCAGCAAATAACCGCTGACGTAGCGGGCGGCCAGACCGATGGAGCGCAAGCAGGCCAGCATGATGTGGGCAAAATCCCGGCACACCCCGCGCCGGGCCCGGAACGCTTCCAGTGCCGGGGTATTGATGTCGGTACTGGCGGTGGCATAGCAAAAATCCTGATACATCTGCGCCATCAGCCGGATGGCGCCGCCAAGCAATGGTCGCTGCGGCGTAAAGGCTTGCAAGGCATAACGGCGAAACTCGTCATGCGTCGGGACAAAATGCGATGGCAGGCTGAATTCCCCGTGGGCCGGATAGGCCGCGCCAGCGTGGTAAAGCAGGCCATCGCGCACGCTTTCCCATGCCGGGCTGCTGTCTTCGTCCAGTTGGGCAAAACGCGGGGTGAGCTCGACGATGCTGTGCGAGATCACTTGCAGCGCCTGATGTGGCCCCTGCAAACTCATGTGGTGTTGCCGGTTGCCAAAGTAGTCGAATGACGCGCGGCAGTTGGCTTCCCGGATCAATGGTCAGGGTAAAGCGCTGCACCTTTTGGCCTGGCATGTTGCGCGGTTGCAGATGCAGCACATGGTGGGCAAAGTCCACCCGGCTGGCGTAGCGATAGCGCGTGGTGTGGCACAGGTGCAGAAGGGTGCTATCCGCGTGGCTCATCGTTTGCCTTGTAACCGGGGACGACAACGGCTGGGTGTAATCCTGAGTGGGGTTGAAGTAGCGCAGGCCGATTTCATCCGATAACTGTAACGTGGCCGTTTCCAGCGCGGTGGTGAGCTGTAGCAATGCTGGTCGCTGACCGTTGTCGTCGCGTTGGCACATGATTTCCAGTTCGGGCAACTCGGCTTAGGGGGCGGTTGTACCGCCGGGTGCGGGCCGGGCAGGGCTTGCAAGGCTTGTTGCAGCCGTTGCAGAACACTGGTTAACGAGCGTGGATTGGCCCGGTCGCAGACTAGCAGGTCGAGCAGCGCCAGCACGTCCTGTCGTCTTTGATAGTAGCTGCGATACGTGAGCGTGCTGTCAAAAAACGCCAGCAACAGGTCGAAGGCTGCCGCGGTGAGATCGCCTGTTTCAGCAAAAAACAGTCCGAGCGTGCTGGCCAGCGTATGCAGCCGTTCCAGCTGGCGTCCCAGTGACAGCAACTGCCAGCCATCGTCGCGCGTCATGTGATCCGCCTGTTCGCCGCGAATGGCAGTCAGTTCCACGGCAAGCTGGGCAAGTTCGCGCCTTGCCTCGCCAATCCGGTATTGCCCCTGCTGGACCCGTTGCCGAATCGCCGGAGTAAAGCGTTGGCTGGCCGACTGGATCAGTTGGGAATGGCTTAGCGATAACCGGTCGCGGATAGGCGTGGCAGCCTGTGCCAGTGCGGCCAGATGATGAGCCAGCCCGCCGTTACTGCCAGCGCACCCGCTTACGCCCTGCAGGATGGCGCGGGTCAACTTACCGCCCTCCAGCTGGGTGCGGCGGCATCGTCAGTTTCCGGCAGCAGGTTTTGTTGCTGGCATAGCTGGACGAGCAGGCGGATAAAGGCCGGATCTTTGTTGCCATCGTTGACTTCCAGCCATTTCAGGACCAACTGGCTCAGGCGCAGCTGGTTTTCTGCCCGTTCGGCGTAGCGTCCCATCCAGAACAGGTTTTCCGCCGCATGGCTGGTAATCAGCCGACGCTTGCCGCCCAGTTCCGCCGGGTGCAGGCGCCTTGGCAACATGGAAAACGTGTCGATATCACCATCGGTCAGTATCCGGGTATCCAGGCTGCTGCCGCCTCGCTGCATCGAAACGATTTGCTCATGCGGGCGGGCGGCGATACGCGTCAGCCCACCGGGCAGCACGTTCCATTGCCCCTGTCCGTTGGCGATGGCAAACACGCGCAACATCATGGCGCGTGGTTCGACATGGCCGGTGTGCCAAATCGGCGCTTGGGACAGCGGCAGGTTTTCTTGCAGGGTGTAAGCTTCGGCGCGGCCTTGTAACTGCTGGCGCCAGTCGTCCAGCTCTGCATGGCTCAGTTGCGGGCACAACACCGGCTCAAAATGTGGATAACCGGACAGGGATGGGTAGGTCGGCTTGATCACGCGGCGGCGCAAGTGTTGTACCGCTTCGTCCCGGGCCGCCGGTTCGCCACACCACCACGATGGTAACGACGCCAGTTGCAGCGGTTGGCCGGTGAGATGCTGGCAGATGGCAGGCAAGAAGGCGTGCAGGCCGGGCGATTCGAGAAAACTTGAGCCCAGCGCATTGGCCATCAGTACTTTCCCGGCGCGTACGGCCTGCAACAGCCCGGGCACCCCCAGCGTGGAGTCCGGACGCAGTTCCAGCGGGTCGCAAAAATCATCATCCATAGCTTAGCGCAGAATAGCTTGTACCGGCTCCAGTCCGCGCAGGGTTTTCAGAAACACTTCGTTGCCGCGTACCGTCAGATCATTGCCGTTGACCAGCGGAATCCCGGTGTAACGCGCCAGATAGGTGTGTTCAAAATAAGTTTCGTTATGTGGCCCCGGAGTGAGCAGTACCACGCGCGGCGTGCCATCACCACGACGGCCAAACGGGCTGAGTCGATGAATGGTATTGAGCAACTGGCGGTAGCTGGAAGCCAGATGCTGCACTGGCATGTGTCGGAAGGCTTGCGGAAACAGCCGCGAGACGATCAACCGGTTTTCCAGCAGATAGCCAAGGCCCGAAGGCGCTTGCGTGCGCTGTGAGATCACGCGCCATTGGCCGTCGGGCGTGCGGGCGAGGTCAAAGGCTGCAATGTGCAGATAAATGCCGCCCGGTGGCGTATAGCCGTCTAACTGGCGCAGAAAACCGGGGTGGCCCAACACCAGCGCCCCCGGCAGCAAGCCTTGTTGCAGCAACTGGCGCGGCCCATAGGCATCGGCCAGGATGCTGTTGAGCAGCTGCGCGCGTTGTGCCACGCCTTGTTCGATCTGCCGCCATTCGGCCGGTGGCAGGATGAAGGGCAGGCTGTCCAGCGACCACGGCCGTGTGCTGCCATTCTGCTCGGCATAAATATTGTAGCTGATGCCATTGTCGCGAATCTGACACGCGGCATCGGCCGCCTTGCGTGCCATGTCGGCTGGGCTGGCATCACCCTCCAGCGCGGCAAACTGGTGCCAGTGAGCGCGTAGCCGCTGACCATCGCTCCATTCTCCATAGTGCCCGTCTGGCAGGTGCGAAGCGGCCGCTGACAACTGGTGTTGCAGCGTGTCGGGTGGCGGTGAAACGGGGCGGGTATCGGGCATGGTCAGGGCTACAGCTGTGAATCAATAACCTGCCCGACGCCAGCAGGCGAGCGGGCAGGGGCGACAGTCTAACGGTTGTCACGCCGCAGATCGAGCGGAAACGGGAATTCCAGCCTGAGCTCAGCGGGCACGACGCTGCCGGATGGGCATCGCGGTAGTGCGTGCCATGATTGAGCGCAACATGCGTCGACATCGGCGTGCTCCAGAAAACAACAACCGCGCCCGGTTGCGGATGCGGCCTTAGTGCGTGGCATGCTGGCCGGTCAGGAATTCGTAATGAATGCGCGATCCCAAGTCGTTGATGCGTTCCAGAAAATCGGTCAGAAAACTGTGCAGCCCGGTTTGCAGGATGTTGTCCAACCGGCCAAAGCGCAGTTCGGCATGCAATTTTCCGGCACGGCGCTGCGTCTCGCGCGACCGGCCATTGGCCACATGGTTGAGGTTGGATTCTACCTCGGCCATGCAGGCGCGTAGCGAGCGCGGCATGTCGCCACACAGGATCAGCAGCTCGGCCACCCGTTCCGGGGTAATTCCATGGCGGTAGACCTTGCGGTAGTTTTCAAATGCCGAGACCGAGCGCAGTAGCGAGGCCCAGTGATAGAAGTCACGCGGCAGGCTGTCTTGCAGCTCGCTATCGGTTTCGGCCAACGTATAACCTTGCGAGGGCAGGCTGTAGTTCATGTCCAGAATGCGCGCAGTGTTGTCGGCGCGCTCCAGAAAGGTGCCGAGACGGGCAAAGCGGAAGGCTTCATCGTTGAGCATGGTGCCAATCAGTACGCCGCGCGACAGGTGCGAGCGGAACTTGACCCATTCAAAGAATTCGCCCGGTGCCTTTTCATGCAGGCCGTCGTCCAGCAGCG
The DNA here is from genome assembly GCF_009707705.1 of Paludibacterium denitrificans. Taxonomy (GTDB): domain Bacteria; phylum Pseudomonadota; class Gammaproteobacteria; order Burkholderiales; family Chromobacteriaceae; genus Paludibacterium_A; species Paludibacterium_A denitrificans. Next base: position 2,584,220 of record NZ_WLYX01000001.1, read on the forward strand.
CATTCAGCTCCAGCCAGGTGTAGTTATAGGTTTCCCACAACTCGGTGGTCAGCGCCCCGCGTACCGCGCGGGCATTTTCCCGCGCCGCGCGCAGACAGCAGTAAATGCTGGACAGATTGCTGGTGTCGCACATCATGAAATCCAGCACATTGCGTGAGCTGACCTGCTCATGCTTGGCGTGGAACAGCTCTTTCAGTTCCGACAGGTTGAGCATGGCGCTCCACATTTCGTCCGGCTGCGAACCCAGCGGCGACATGAGCGAGGTTTGCAGATTGGTGTCCAGCATGCGGGCGGTATTCTCGGCGCGCTCGACGTAGCGGGCCATCCAGTACAGGTGATCAGCGGTACTACTCAACATGATGTCTTACCCCTTTGTGCATGGGTTTCAAGTCTTGTGTGGTGTGCAACCGTGCGACGATGGATGTCGCCTTAACATTCCAGTACCCAGGTGTCCTTGGTGCCGCCGCCTTGCGACGAATTGACCACCAGCGAACCTTCTTTCAGTGCTACCCGGGTGAGCCCGCCCGGTACCACCGATACGTTTTTGCCAGACAACACAAATGGCCGCAGGTCGATATGGCGCGGCGCAATGCTTCCACAAACGTCGGGCAGGCCGATAGCGCCAGCGTTGGCTGGGCAATGTAATCGCCGGGATTTTGTTGCAGCAACTGGCGGAAACGTTCGATTTCCGCGTGAGTGGAGGCCGGTCCTACCAGCATGCCGTAGCCGTTCGGCGCCGTGAACTTCCTTGACCACCAATTCCGGCAGATGCGCCAATACATAAGCCAGATCGGCTTACTTGCGGCATTGCCGGTGGGCACGTTGTTGAGAATGGGTTTTTCGCCCAGATAAAACTGGATCATGTCCGGGACAAAGGTATAGATCGCCTTGTCGTCCGCTACGCCGGTGCCGATGGCATTGGCCAGCGTCACCCGTCCTTCGCGGTAGGCCGACATCAGCCCGGGTACCCCCAGCGCCGAATCGGGGCGGAACGCCAGCGGGTCGAGGAAATCGTCATCCAGCCGCCGGTAAATCACGTCCACACGTTGTGGCCCCTGCGTGGTCTGCATGTATACCGTGTGATCGTCGACAAACAGATCCTGACCTTCCACCAGCTCTACGCCCATCTGCTGGGCGAGGAAGGCGTGTTCAAAGTAGGCCGAGTTGTAAACGCCGGGCGTCAGCACCACCACCGTTGGCTCATCCACCCCTTGCGGTGCCACGGCGCGTAGCGAATCCAGCAGCAGATCAGGGTAATGCGCAATCGGAGCGATGCGATTGCTGACAAACAGCTCCGGAAACAGGCGCATCATCATCTTGCGGTTTTCCAGCATGTAGCTCACGCCAGAGGGCACGCGCAGGTTGTCTTCCAGCACGTAATACTCGCCACTGCCATCGGCGTTACCCGCCCGCACCACGTCAATACCGGCAATATGAGCGTAGACGTCGTTCGGCACGTCCAGCCCCTGCATTTCCGGCCGATATTGGCTGTTATTGTGGATGTACTCCGGCGGCACAATCCCAGCCTTGACGATTTCCTGATCGTGATACACGTCACGAATGAACAAGTTGAGCGCCCGTACCCTCTGTTTCAGCCCGGCTTGCAGGGTTTTCCACTCATGCGCCGGAATGATGCGCGGAATCTGGTCAAACGGAATCAGCCGTTCCGTCCCCGCGTCATCGCCATAAACCGCAAAGGTAATGCCCACGCGACGGAAGATGACATCCGCCTCCTTGCGCTTGCTTACGAGGAAATTGTCCGGCTGTTGTTGCAGCCAGTTGTAAAAGGTCTGGTAGTGGGGCCGGATGTCTCGGTTGGCCGAAAACATCTCATCAAACAAAACAGGCATGGCTCGGCTCCTTGCTCAAATTGGGTATTCCCAGAGTTAGCAAGATACGAACCAGCTTTTTTCGTCTTTGATGGCTAATAAACGGGGCAAAAGCCACGCGCCAAAGCATTGCCCGGGCCGTTGTGGTGCAGGACGGCGGGCGTGTGAGGCTATGCCGTTCGCTTATTGGGCGCGGTTGCGCCGCGCTTGGGCGTGCATGCCGAATGTGGGCGAGTATGGTGCGACGCGGTCCTCGTTCTTCACCTCACTCCTCCATGATTGGGTATATCGGTTCCTGTCGAATAACCGATTACACACAAATTCTGAAATGCTCGCATCGGATAAAGCAGGCTTGCTTGCGGTGCCCGGCATCCTGAATGCATTAGAGGGGGTCAGCGTATTTGCTCGGGCCAGATCAGCTCGTTGGGAGGAATACATGCCTCAAACAGTGGCTTACTAAACAAATAACCTTGAATCAGTCGTATCCCCATTTGCTGCAGGCACAGGAATTCATCGTTTGTTTCGACGCCTTCAGCAATGACGTCAATGTTTAATTCTTCACAGATGCGTGCGACTCCGCGGACAATGCTTTGCCGGGCGGGTCTTTGATCAATCTGGCGGATCAGATCCATATCCAGCTTGACGATGTCTGGTTGAAAATCCGCCAGTAAGTTCAGTCCGGCAAAACCCGCGCCGAAATCGTCGATGGCGGTTAGAAAGCCAATGCGCTGATACTCGCGCAGGACTTCGGCCAACCATTTGCCATCGTTGATTCGCTCACCTTCCACCGTTTCGAAAATAATGCGTTCGACCGGAAAATCATGATCGTGTGCCGCTTGCAGTGTGGTACGGATGCACAGTTCCGGACGATAGATGGCGTTGGGCATGAAGTTGATCGATAGCTTGGTCTGCATGTCCAGTTTGGCCGCTGTTTCTATGGCACGAACCCGACAGGACTGGTCAAAACGGTAGCGATTTTCATCGTTGACGCGAGCCAGTACGCTGGATGCACTTTCCCCGTTCGGACCACGTATCAGTGCCTCATGCGCAAAAACCTGCCGGGTCTCTATATCGACAATTGGCTGGTAGGCATAGCTGAAACTGAAATCGAGTCCCTGACCATTGCGGCAGGCGTCGCAGGCGCGACGGTTGATGGTGGGGGCGATATCTTGAGGTGGTTGGATAGGCTGCATCGCATACTCTCACTGGGGTGGCGTGATCCGTTGCCTAGTATACGGAATGGTGGCGGGAAACTCCTGCTTTTAACGACAGCGATGTATTGAAGGTCTGGTATCTACTGATGCGGCCTGTCGTTGTTTGGACGGCCGTTTAGCCCGTTGTTTCGCTCGCCGATAAAAAAAGCCGCAGAGAGCGGCTTTTTTTATGGATCAATAATGCTTGTCAAGCGTCTTCAGCCGGTTTGGCTTTGGCGGTTGCCTTGGGTTTTCTGGCTGGTTTGGCTTTGACTGTTGGCGCGTCTTCGGTTTGAATCGCGTCTTGTTCGGCAGCGGTTGCGGTCGCGTTGACGACGTCTTCTGCGGTGACCGGAGCCTGTTGTTCTGGTGCGATTTCGGTCAGCAGGTGTTCCAGTAGTTTGCTGCGGGCCGCAATGTGGTGATCGAAGCGCCAGTCACGCAGTAACTCAATGGCGACGTCGAAATAACGCATATCAATTTCATAGAGTGCGCTCAAGTCGAATGAGCGCCCCATCTCCAGCGCAGCGGCAAGCTCTTTCAGTACCTTGAGCTGATCCGGATCTTTGCCTTCTTCAATAAAACGGCGGATTTTCTTGGCGGCATTCATAGGAGAGGCTTCCTTCCTGTGTTTCTGAATAGGTCAGTGGCGATTATCTCAGCCAATTTTCGGGCGCGTGTTTTTTACCCGATTGTCTTGATCTTGTGGCGGCTAGGATGCCACAGGCTATAGTCATCATTCTGTTACATTTTTATGAATTTGCACGATTTATTTGGTGATTTCCATGGTTTGGCATGTGGCGCGATGGGGGAAGAAGTCATTGGGTATGCGTGACCTGAGCAGCCGGATGACGGGGCTGATGCGTTGTCTGCTCCACTATCCGGCTGTTGGCCCGAAGCTGGGACAGATATGTCAGTGTCGCCGGGCGAGTCAGAGACGGGCGGGCTGCCGCTTTCGCGCGCTGACACCGGCTGGGCTGCTTGCCTTGGTATCCCGTCAGGGCTGATGTTGGGTCAGGGCAGGTCGTCAGCGCAACGCTCGGCCGAGGAAGCGTGCATCATCCCGGTCGTGAGCGCGTTGGCGCACGCGTTGTTGCTTAAGCAACGTTCGGCGTTGCTTAGCTGGGGTTTGGCTACCGCGTACAGAAAACTTTCGTGCTGATCGCGGGCCTGCTTTCTGCGAACACTCAGAGGAATACGGAAACTCATCCCGGCACCTCTTTCTCACGTGATCTGACACCGTGCAATCGGATTTGTACCGACTATTGAAACTTGACTGTGTTTCAAACATTTGTAAAGACGTCGCTCGGGGAAATTTAGAAATTAGTGGATAAATTGATCACCGGTTTGGCATATTTGCACAGTTAGTCTAAATAGATTTTTATAGAATATTGTATGAATAAAACAGTCTAATTGGTTATATATTGCTGGGGTAGGATGTGTTCCGATCATGCAAGGCAAATAGGGGACACTATGGAGTTGGGATACGCGGCAGCTGGCCTGCTGGTGGGGTTCATCGTTGGTTTGACCGGAGTTGGTGGCGGCTCATTGATGACTCCTATCCTGCTGTGGTTTGGTATTTCCCCTTCCACTGCTGTCGGAACGGATTTGCTGTATGCCGCGATTACCAAGGCAGGCGGTGTAACGGTTCACAACAAGCAAAACCATGTGGACTGGGCCATTACCGGCTGGATGGCGGCGGGTAGTGTGCCTGCGGCGTTGGTGACGCTGTGGGCTCTGTCGGCTTTGCATTTGTCTTCGCATGTCTTGGACTCGGTTTTTAAACTGGTGTTGGGTGTGGCATTGCTGCTGACCGCCGTGGCCATTTTGCTCAAGCCTTACCTCATGCGCTGGTTGCATCGGGACAACATTGCCCAGTCCGATGACCCGGTCGTTCCCAAGGTTGTGCCGACTGTGCTGATCGGGTTGGGGCTGGGGGTGCTGGTTACATTGAGTTCGATTGGTGCCGGGGCATTGGGCACGCTGGCGCTGTTTTTGCTATACCCCAAGTTGCCGACGGCGCGTCTGGTGGGTACGGAAATCGCCCATGCGATTCCGCTAACGCTGGTGGCTTACTTGGGGCACGCCAGCATGGGGAATATCCATTATTTGCTGGTGGCCAATTTGCTGATGGGGTCGTTGCCGGGGATCTGGATGGGCAGCAAGCTGACTCGGCAACTGACTGATAGCTGGTTGCGTGTAGCGCTGGCTGTGATGCTGATGGTGATCGGCTCGAAATTGGTGTACTGAACAGACTGCCGTACAAATTAAGAGATTATTGGCACGCCGGGTTGTTTGTCCTCTAGTGACAGGATAGGCAACACGGCGTGTCTTTTTGTTTGTGCGGGAGGAGATGCATGGGGCAGGTTACGGCAGGCAAAAAGACGGCCCCTTTCGGGGCCCAAGATTGCACCTTCGCTCAGGAGGTAAGGAGGATCGTGACAGCCCGGCCAGCGGGGTGCGTTGATCCATCCTTGCCGGCTCACGGGCGCCGGGACTGGCGTCAGCAAGCTAGCTTTCAGTGTGCCTGCGGCGAGCCTTGGTCAACAGCCTGTTTGTTGGGCGTTTGTGTGACGTTCTGTGACGGTCAGCGCTCAAGCCCGGCTGACAGCCATTTGTGCTACAAGGTTGGCCGAAAAAGCGTGACGGCTAGACGCCCGGCAGTTTCTGGCGAATCAGGTCGCGCAGGGTGAAACGGTTCGGGTGGATGGCTTGCATCAGGCTGACAGGCAGCGGGGCCGGTTCGTTATCCAGATAGGCGGCCAGAATTTCACCCGACAGTGGTGCGGTAATCATGCCGCGCGAGCCGTGGGCCGTATTCACATACAAACCTTCGACCCGGGGCGCGGCGGTGTCGAGTTTGAGCGTCGCGTCTTTGGAGAGGGGCAGGTAGCTGTCGATGAAGTCCTGTTGTCGCACCACCGGCCCGATGATCGGCAGGTAGTCCGGACTGGTGCTGCGGAAGGCGGCTCGACCGGAAAGACCGGACAGTGACGGGGTGCCCAGCGCTTGCCACAGCTTGGGGGCCATCTGGGCCAGCATATCCGGGTTTTCCGGTGCTCGGCCGGTTCGACAGTCAGATCATCGGTATTGAATTTAAACGTGGCGCCCGTGCAGTGCTGGTTAAAACGGGTTTGCGAGATATAGCCTTCGCCACACAGCACGGTTTGTAAATGCTTACTTGCCGGTGTCGCCGCGGTGACGGTGACTTGGCCGCGGATGCGCTTGATCGGCAGATGGCTGGTGCTATCAAAGGCTGTGGTTTCTGCTCCGCCAGCCATCACCACGATTGCGCCAATGGCCAACGGTTGCTGGCTATCGTACGCCGTCCAGTTACGGGTAATCGGGTCCCAGTCCAGCTCCACCACATTGTGGCTGGTACGTATCTGAATATTGGGGTGATCAGTCAGTTGCCGGATCAATGCTGGTGGATTGAGCCAGCCGCCCTGTGGGAAGAACAGCCCGCCACAGGGAAGTTCAATGCCTGCTTGCAGGCTGGCGGCGTCAGCATCGAGTGCTTGCAATAAGTCGGCCGGTAAACCGCAGGTGGCCAGTTCCTGCTGTTTTTTGGCTTCGGCAGCCGAATGCGCCAGTTGCAATACGCCACATTGCTGCCAGGTTGCTTCACCTTGCGGTAGCTGGTTATGCAGCGTGCGCAGGGTATAAGCGTAGCCGGAAAGTACCAGTTGGGTCAGCGGGGTGAAATGCGCGGACAGCTTGGCATAGAGCACGCCTTGTGGATTGCCGGACGCGGCGCTGGCAAGGGCCGGTAGCCGCTCCAGCAGCGTGACTTGCCAGCCGCGCTTGGCCAGACTGTGAGCCGTGGCGGCACCGGCAATCCCGCCACCCACCAAAATCGCACTACGCTCGGCCGGGCGTTGGGCCGGGCGTGCAAACCATGGCGCCTGCCAGCTGCCGGGCGGCGCGGAAACCAGCTTACCGCAGCTCATCTCGCGCTTGGCGCCATATCCGGCCACTTTGTGCACGGCAAAACCGGCAGCGGCCAACCCCCGGCGCACCACGCCGGCGCTGGTAAAGGTGGCGAAGGTGGCCTCTGGGGCGGACAGCCGCGCCAATTGCGCAAATAACTGCGGTTGCCACATCTCCGGGTTCTTCGAGGGGGCAAATCCGTCCAGAAACCACGCGTCCACGCTGGCATCCAGCTGCGGCAAAGTCTCCAGCACATCGCCCACAATCAGGGTCAGCGTGACGCGTCCTTGTTGCAGAATCAGCCGGTGCCAGCCCGGTGTGAGCGTGCCATACTGACTTAGCAGTTCGCTGGCATGGGGAGCCAGTTCCGGCCACAAGGCCAGTGCCCCGGCGCAAATCGGCGGGAGCCAGCGGGTATTTTTCTGTGGAAACAAAATGCAGGCGGGCCGTGGCTGGAGCGTGTTCGACAAAACATTGCCACGCGGCCAGAAAATTCAGGCCGGTACCAAAGCCGGTTTCGCCGATGGTGAACTGTCCTTCTGCTGGCAGAGCGGCCCAGCGTTCGGCCAACTGATTGTGGCGCAGGAAGACGTGGCGCGTTTCCTCGAGTCCGGATGACTTGGAAAAATACACATCGCCAAACGTCGTGGAAACGGGTTGGCCATCTTGCCAATCGAGTTGTGCAAATGGATTCATGCGAGCAGTCAGAAGGCCGTACGGCGTGGAAACGGGGGATTATTCTACCGCAAACCATTCATGCCATAGGCGCGCTATCGGTAAAAAATCGACAGGATTCTTCATGCTGATCAAGCGATAGCGGCCGCGCGCGCGGTTTTTTTCTGATCGGATTTTTACGGTTGTGCCGGTGTGATGAATGGCCTGCTTGACCCATGACAAATCCTTAGGTCGCAGCCCTTGAAAAGCGCCAAAACTTTCCCAAGATTCGAGTTAACAGGATTAACAAGGAGTCTGTCTCATGCGATTTGAAAAGCTGACGACCAAGTTTCAACAGGCACTGGGCGATGCCCAGAGCCCGGCGCTGGCCCATGACAATGCCTATATCGAACCGTCCCACCTGCTGCTGGCCATGCTGGATGACAGCGAAGGGGGCGTGGGGAGTTTGCTGGCTCGTGCTTAGGCGTTAATGTGCCGGGGCTGAAAACGGCGCTGAATGCGGCCATTCAACGCCTGCCGCGCGTACAGGGCACGGGCGGCGAGGTTAATGTCTCGCGCGATTTGGGGAATTTGCTCAACCTGACCGACAAGGCAGCCATGAAGCGCGGCGACGAATTCATTGCCAGCGAATTGTTCCTTGCCGCGTTGGCCGAAGACAAGGGCGAAACCGGCCGGTTGTTGAAAGAACATGGCGGTTCGGCCAAGGCGATCGAAGCCGCGATCGAGGCGGTGCGTGGCGGCCAGAATGTGGGCAGTCAGGATGCCGAAAATCAGCGCGAGGCGTTGAAAAAGTACACGCTCGACCTGACCGAACGGGCACGTGACGGCAAGCTCGACCCGGTGATTGGCCGTGACGACGAAATCCGTCGTGCCATTCAGGTACTGCTGCGCCGCACCAAGAATAACCCGGTGCTGATCGGTGAACCGGGTGTGGGCAAAACCGCTATTGTCGAAGGTCTGGCACAGCGGATTGTCAACGGTGAAGTGCCGGATTCTCTCAAAAACAAACGCCTGCTGGTGCTGGATTTGGCGGCTCTCATTGCCGGTGCCAAGTTCCGTGGTGAGTTTGAGGAACGGCTGAAAGCGGTGCTCAATGATCTGTCCAAGGATGATGGTCAGACGCTGATTTTCATCGACGAAATTCATACGCTGGTGGGGGCGGGTAAGGCTGACGGGGCGATGGATGCCTACAATATGCTCAAACCAGCGCTGGCGCGCGGTGAACTGCACTGCATTGGCGCGACCACGTTGGACGAGTATCGCAAGTACATTGAGAAGGATGCGGCGCTGGAGCGGCGTTTCCAGAAGGTGCTGGTGGATGAGCCGTCGGTGGAAGACACCATCGCCATCCTGCGCGGCTTGCAGGAAAAATACGAAATCCATCATGGCGTGGACATTACCGACCCGGCTATCGTCGCCGCCGCGGAGTTGTCGCATCGCTATATTACCGACCGTTTTCTGCCGGACAAGGCCATTGACCTGATTGACGAGGCCGCCAGCCGCATCAAGATGGAGCTGGATTCCAAGCCGGAAGAAATGGACCGGCTGGATCGCCGTCTGATTCAGCTCAAGATCGAACGCGAAGCGGTGAGGAAGGAAACTGACGAGGCATCGAAAAAACGCTTGCAACTGATCGAAGAGGAAATGGCGAAGCTGCAACGCGAATATGCCGATCTGGACGAAATCTGGACGGCAGAAAAGGCCTCCGTGCAGGGTAGCCAGAGCATCAAGGAAGAGATCGACCGGCTGAAAGTGGAAATGGACGATCTTAAGCGCAAGGGCGATTGGCAGAAGTTGGCCGAACTGCAGTATGGCAAGCTGCCGCAACTGGAGGCACGGCTGAAAGAGGCTGAAGCGTCTGGCACTGAAAGCAGCAAACCGAAGCGGTTGCTGCGCACACAGGTGGGCGCCGAGGAAATTGCCGAAGTGGTGAGCCGGGCTACCGGGATTCCGGTGTCGAAAATGCTGGAAGGCGAGCGCGAAAAATTGTTGCGCATGGAAAACGTGCTGCATGAACGCGTGGTGGGGCAGGACGAGGCGGTGCGCGCCGTGGCCGATGCCATCCGGCGTAGCCGCTCTGGCCTGGCTGATCCGAACAAGCCGTATGGTTCCTTCCTGTTTCTGGGGCCAACCGGCGTCGGCAAGACCGAGTTGTGCAAGACGCTGGCAAATTTCCTGTTCGACAGTGAAGAGCATCTGATCCGTATCGACATGTCGGAATACATGGAGAAGCATTCGGTGGCTCGCCTGATCGGGGCGCCTCCGGGCTATGTTGGTTACGAAGAGGGCGGTTATCTGACCGAGCAGGTGCGCCGCAAACCGTATAGCGTGATTCTGCTGGACGAAGTGGAAAAGGCTCATCCGGATGTGTTTAACATCCTGCTACAGGTCTTGGATGATGGCCGACTCACCGATGGGCAGGGGCGCACTGTCGATTTCAAGAACACCGTGATCGTGATGACCTCCAACATGGGTAGCCAGCAGATTCAGGCCATGGCGACCGATGATTATCAGGTGATCAAGCTGGCAGTAATGGCTGAGGTGAAAACGCATTTCCGTCCGGAGTTCATCAACCGTATCGATGAGGTGGTGGTGTTCCACGGGCTGGATGAGAAAAACATCAAGTCGATTGCACGCATTCAGCTCAAAGGGTTGGAGCAACGTTTGGCCAAGCTGGAGCTGGATTTGCAGGTTACCGACGATGCGCTGGGGTTGTTGTCCGAGGCTGGCTTCGATCCGGTTTATGGCGCACGTCCGCTCAAGCGGGCGATCCAGACCGAGCTGGAAAACCCGTTGGCCAAGGCGATTCTGGCTTCAAGTATCCGCCGCAGTCCACCATTGTGGTCGATGCCAAAGACAGTCAGCTGGTGTTCGGGTAAGAAGCGCTGCCGCATGGAAAAAAAGCCTATTGGTACTTTTTTGTACCCATACGGTAGATCATGCCGTTGGCGGGGTGAAGTCGGGATGACGATGGCAGCTTAACAAGTGATCATTTACCACCCCAACGGCTTGCAGGTAGGCATAGATGATGGTGCTGCCGACAAAATTCATCCCGGCCTGCTGCAGCGCTTTGCTGAGTCGATCCGACAGGTCGCTGCGTGCCGGAATGTCTGCCATGCTGGTGGGGCGGTTGATGATGGGGTGTGTTCCCACCTGCTGCCAGAGCCAGTTGGCAAAACTGCCATGCTCGCGCTGCAATTGCACAAAGACGCGAGCATTGCGGATGGCACTTTTCAATTTCAGACGGTTACGAATGATGGCGGGGTTGTGCATCAGCCGCTCGACATCCTCGTCCGTCATGGCCGCGACAGCGGCCGGGTCAAAACCGCAAAACGCTGCCCGATAGCCCTCGCGCTTGCGTAGCACGGTAATCCAGGCCAGACCGGCTTGAGCGCTTTCCAGTAGCAGCATCTCGAACAGTTTCTGGTCGTCATGCTCGGCAACGCCCCATTCCTGATCGTGATAGGCCGTATAGAGAGCATCGGAGCCGCACCATGGGCAGCGTGGCAGAGGCAGCGTCATGCGGTATTGATGGCCAAAAACTAGTTCTGGTTATGCAGCAGGATGTCGCAGTTCAGACCGGTTTTCTGCAGGCCCTTACGCGTTACCGTGTTGATCACCAGCGGGTTGCGGATATTGGCGCGCAACGAGCCGAGCAGTACCTGACCATCTTCTGACGGTTCTTTGTACAGCATGACCAGGATCACGGCTGGTTCCGGCGTTTGCAGCTCCAGCAATGCGGTTTCGTCATCGTTCAGATCGATTTCGTAACGCACGCCCAGTTTCAACGGGTTGGTCAGGCTGAAGGTGACATCGGCGTCATCCGGGGACTGCAACCAGTACAGATCTGGTTCGGTCTGGCTCTCATTATGAAACAACTTGAAGCGGGTGCAGTTTTCCAAGGCCGGAATGCCTTGCGGGAACGTGATGATGGTGGATTCGTCGATATCCACATTGCCCAACAGACTGGAGTCGAACCGCATGATGTGTCTCCCTGGTTGATCGTACCAAGCATTATGCATGAAACACGGGGCAAGAACGATCTGTCGTGTGCAAGGCGAGATGCAGAGGGGCTGGCTTGCCGCTAAAATCGGCAAATTATGGAATGTGTTGACCTTTATCCCCGTATCGAAACGGCGCTGACGTGCGCAGAGGTTGGCCGAAAACTGTCGCTGACGGTCGCGCTGGAGGCCGATTGGCAGGCGCAACGCTTGCGGCGTGACAACGCGGCGCCGCTGTATCGTTTGCCTGAGGCGGGGCGGCCGTTGCGCCCGCCGTTGGTGTCGCCCTCACAAGTGCCCAAGCGTTCGTTGGCCACCACAGAAGGCCATGCCGCGCTGATTCACGCCATTGCGCATATCGAATTCAATGCCATCAATCTGGCGCTGGATGCGGCGTGGCGCTTTCGCGACATGCCGGATGCCTTTATTGGTGACTGGCTGCGCATTGCGGCGGAAGAAGCTGGCCACTTTGCGCTGTTGCAGCAAAGGTTGGCCGAAATCGGTTATGCCTATGGTGATTTCCCCGCCCACGATGGGTTATGGTCGATGACTTACAAAACCGATCACGATCCGCTGGTGCGCATGGCACTGGTGCCGCGGGTGCTGGAGGCACGTGGGCTGGATGCCACGCCGGGAATCCAGCGGCGTTTGCAGAGTATGGGAGACCATGCTTCGGTGGCGATTCTGGATGTGGTATTGCGCGAGGAGATCGGCCACGTCAAGGTCGGCAATTACTGGTTTGCCTGGCTATGTCAACAACGTGGCCGGAGCCCTTGGCAACGTTTCGCCAGTTGCTGGCCGACTATGGGCTGGAGCAGTATCGCGGGCCGTATAATCTGCTGGCGCGTCAGCAGGCCGGGTTTTCGCCGAAGGAGCTGGAAATGCTGGAGCTGGCGCTATCAGCGCCGCACTGAGCGTGGTGACAGGTTGGCCGAATGAATGGGGAGCACATGATGTTTGCGACATTTTTCCTGCGATTGCAGCGACAGCGCCTGTTGGCGGGGTGGCTGGTGGTGTTGTCTACGCTGGTGTTTGTCATCGCCGCGGCGTTGTTGAACAGCGGCGATGGCGCGGTGAGCATGCTGCGTGGCCTGATCTGTGGAGTTTTGTGGCTGTTGGCACTGGTGGGGCAAATCACCGGCGTGTTGGCGCTAGCCCGAAAACCATGATGGAAAAGGGTATTTAAAACATAGGGTTAATGTTTTGGTTTGCCGTGGCGTCAGGCTTGACGACGGGCCAGCTTGCCGCGCATAATCGCGCCGCACAACCAAAAACAACGTGGGAAAACAAGGCTCCGCCAAGGCGTGGGGCCTTTTCATTTTTATCTTTCGGAGACGCCCCGTGATGGATTACCAGGCATTCCTGCGCCAGCTGGAAACCCACACCTTGCCGGTTGCCGATTTTAACCATCAGGCACATCTGTACGCCGCCCGGGCTTATCGCCGTCTGTATCCGGCGGGCGAGGCGGCCGTGCGGTGCTCGCGGGCGTTCTCACGTTACGTAATGGCCCAAGGGTCTATCCGGAAGTACCACCACTCGTTGACCATGGCCTTGCTGGCGATCCTCTATAGCCTACTGGATGCGTGCCCCGAACTGACCGAAGACTGGGACGCCTTTTGCCAGAATTGCACCGACGTGATCGAAGATGCGCGGGCGGTGGTGCTGGAACATTATTCTGCCGACAGGCTGGACGAGGAGGCGGCGCGCAAGGCGTTTGTGGCCCCGGACAAAAAACCGCTGCCCACGGCCTGTCTTTTGCACTGAAACACACGATAGCCATCAACATGAAATCACCGGAACTACTGTTGCCTGCGGGCACGTTGGACAAAATGCGCGCGGCCTATGATTTTGGCGCCGATGCGGTCTACGCTTACCAGCCGCGCTACAGCCTGCGGGCCCGCAATAACGACTTCAAACTGGAAGAACTGCAAGTCGGCATCGACGAAGCCCATGCGCGCGGCAAACTGTTTTTTGTTGCCAGCAACCTGCTGCCGCATAACAGCAAGGTCAAGACCTACATGGCCGACATGGAACCGGTCATTGCCATGAAGCCCGATGCGCTGATCATGGCCGACCCCGGCTTGATCATGATGGTGCGGGAAAAATGGCCGGAAGTGCCGATCCACCTGTCGGTACAGGCCAATACCGTCAACTACATGGGCGTCAAGTTCTGGCAGAAGATGGGCGTGTCGCGCATCATCCTGTCGCGCGAACTGAGCCCTGGACGAAATCGAGGATATTCGTCAGCAGTGTCCGGATATCGAGCTGGAAGTGTTCGTGCACGGAGCGCTGTGCATTGCCTACTCCGGCCGTTGCCTGCTGTCCGGTTATTTCAATCACCGCGACCCGAATCAGGGGACCTGCACCAACGCCTGTCGCTGGGACTACAAGGTGCATGACACCCAGGCTGACGATGCCGGTGATGTGCAGACCATCAAGTTTGATTTCAACAAGGCGCTGGAAGAAGCCAACCAGAGCTTTGCGTCCTGCGGCGGTGCCGAACGCCACCCGCTGGCCGACAAGACTTACCTGATCGAAGAGGGCAGCCGTCCGGGTGAACTGATGCCGATCATGGAAGACGAGCACGGCACCTACATCATGAACTCCAAGGACCTGCGTGCTGTGGAGCAGGTGGAAAAGCTGGTGAAAATTGGTGTGGACTCGCTGAAAATCGAAGGTCGTACCAAAAGTCTGTATTACGTGGCGCGTACCGCTCAGGTGTATCGCAAGGCGGTTGACGATGCAGTGGCCGGACGGCCGTTTGACTTGTCACTGTTGGCCGAACTGGATGGTCTGGCCAATCGTGGCTACACGCCGGGCTTTCTGGAGCGCCATCAGACGCAGGATTACCAGAATTACCTCACCGGCCATTCCAAGGCAAAACAGAGCCAGTACGTGGGCGACGTGCTGGAGGTGGATGCCGACGGCTGGGCGCTGATCGATGTGAAAAACCGCTTCGCACTGGGCGATCAGCTGGAAATCATCCACCCGAGCGGCAATCGTGTCATTACCCTCAACGTCATGACGCGTAACGGCGAGCCAGCGGAAGTGGCGCCCGGGAGCGGCGTAAAAGTGAAGATTCCGGGCATGCAAGGATTGGAAAAGGCACTGATTGCACGCCTCTTGTGATCAAATCTAGTGCAAGCCGTAACCGGCTTGGCGCATGAAAATGGGCGGACACCATGTGTTCGCCCATTTTTATTGTTTTGTCCGTTACCTTGTTAGGTTGTGTTGGTAGCTGTTGTAAGCGGCCTACGCTTTTTTTCCTGAGATATGTTGGCGAGAACCCCTCTGGACGGCGGCGTCCATTGCCCGTGGCCTCCAGCTTTGTTTGATCATATTTGATGTATGGATAGCCTACTGCTGCGCATGATCAGTGCGGCCAAGCCTTTGGAATATATGAGTTTTCTTTCCCCTCTGTAGTGCCTGCTTTGCCATCTTGTGCCCGGGCCGTGCGCATCGTTGTGCGTCAGCGCCGCGCCAGTGCGATCTGTTTTTTCCGCTGTTTTGACGCTTGTCATTTTTTGCACTGCAAAACGTAGAGTGATTGCGTGCTGATCGGGTTGCCGCTACAACTCTGTTCAGTGGCCAATGACTTGTGCATTTTCTTAAACGCGGTGTCGAGGTGGCGCAAAACGTCGAAATTGCCACGTGTTGTACAAGGTTGCACGGTTCTTGCTAGGTAGGAAACAACGGCGGATGACATCCGCTGGCAGTTGTGTCGGATTGAATGTCAATGCAGTGCGTGAGGGCCTGACTCGGTATCGGATCGGTCGGGCATGTATGGTCTTGCGATACAAAGGAAGCCGTATGATGAAGCAGAAACTCGCCATGAAAGTTGTCTGTTCTTTGCTGATGGTATTACCTAGTGCTTAAGCGTGCTGGCAGACAGCAAAGTGCTGAATGTCTATAACTGGTCCGACTATGTGGCCAAGGACACTGTACCCGGTTTTGGCAAAACCACGGGCATCAAGATCAAGTATGACGTCTATGACAGCAACGATACGCTGCAAGCCAAGTTGCTGACCGGGCGTTCTGGTTACGATGTGGTGACGCCTTCGGCCAACTACATGGGCAAGCAGATTGCGGCGGGGATTTATCAAAAGCTCGACAAGAGCAAGATTCCCAATCTGGCCAATCTTGATCCGGTACTGATGAAGCAGATTCAGGTCGCCGACCCGGGTAATGAACACGGTGTGCCGTGGGCCTGGGGACGATCGGCCCGGGTTATAACGTGACCAAGGCACGCGCGTTGCTCGGCAAGGATGTGCCGCTGGATAACTGGGATGTGTTGTTCAACCCCAAACACGTCTCCAAGCTCAAGAGCTGCGGCGTGTCCATGCTGGATAGCGCTGCCGATGTGTTTAGCGCGGCTCTGCACTATCTGGGCAAGGACCCCAACAGCAAGAATCCGGCCGACTATCAGGCCGCTTTTGAAATGCTGAAGAAGATCCGGCCGTCGATCACCCGCTTCAGTTCTTCCGGTTACATCAATGAACTGGCCAATGGCGACGTCTGTCTGGCCTACGGCTGGTCCGGTGATATCAACATCGCCAAACGCCGCGCCAAGGAAGCCAAGCGCAGTTACCAGCTGGCCTATTACATCCCCAAAGGCGGTGCGCCGATCTGGTTTGACATCATGGCCATCCCGAAAGATGCCAAGAATGTCGATGCCGCTTACAAGTGGATCAACTACGTCGAAGATCCCAAGGTTAACGCCGCCATCACCAATGAGGTGTTCTACCCTTCGGCCAACCTTGCCGCCCGCAAATACGTGAAGCCGGAAATCGCCAACGATCCGTCGATCTATCCGCCAGCTTCGGTCATCAAGACCTTGTTCCTGCAAACGCCGCTGCCAGCCAATATTACCCGGCTGGAAACGCGCTTGTGGACCCAGTTCAAGTCTGGGCGTTAATAGGGCCTGACACCTCGCTGCCCGCTTGATCGTGACGGGCGGCGAGGTGCAAGGTTGTCCGAAATCCATCGCCTGCCCAGTGCTGCCGTAGGGTAGAGGGCGGGCGCTTCATGGCAGCGGGCATGCTGACTGACAAGGTGGGCGGTAACATGAAAACGTGGCTGAAACGCTGGATACCTTCCGGCCGGACAACGGCGATCGGAATACCGTTTGTATTCCTGTTGCTGTTTTTCCTGATTCCATTCCTGCTGGTGATTTCCATCAGCTTTTCGCAGCAGCAGATGGGGATCCCTCCCTATTCGCCACTGACCAAATTCGAAGATGGTGTGTTCAGCCTGATGCTCAGCGTCAGCAATTACACCTTCGTGTTGAGTGACAGCCTGTACTTTGCGACCTATGTCAGCTCGGTACAGATTGCCTTTGTCTCCACGCTGATCTGTTTGCTGATTGGCTACCCCATGGCCTATTACATGGCGCGGGCGTCGGAAAGCAATCGCAACACCTTGATGTTGCTGGTGATGTTGCCGTTCTGGACGTCGTTTCTGATCCGCGTCTATGCCCGGGTGGGTATTCTGGAAAATGATGGCCTGCTCAACCACTTCCTGCTGTGGCTGGGAGTGATCAGTGAGCCGCTGCGCCTCTATCACACCAACTGGGGCACCTATATCGGCATGGTGTATTCCTACCTGCCGTTCATGATCATGCCGCTTTACGCGCATCTGGTAAAAATGGACATGACCCTGATTGAGGCCGCGTATGACCCGGGCGCCAAGCCGTGGAAAGCGTTTCTGACGGTAACTCTGCCGCTGTCCAAGAATGGCATCATCGCCGGTAGCCTGCTGGTGTTCATTCCGGCGGTGGGCGAGTACGTGATTCCGGAGCTGCTCGGCGGCGCCGATACCCTGATGATTGGCCGCGTCATGTGGAACGAATTCTTCAATAACATCGACTGGCCGATGGCGTCTGCCGTCACCTGCGCCATGGTGCTGTTGCTGCTGGTGCCGATGGCACTGTTTCAGCACTATCAAGTCAAAGACATGGAGAGCAAGCGATGATCAAGCCAAGCAAGCCATTGTCGTACACCGTGCTCGGGCTGGGGTATGCGTTCCTTTATCTGCCCATCCTGTTGTTGATCATCTATTCGTTTAACGAATCGCGGCTGGTGACCATCTGGTCCGGGTTTTCCTTCAAATGGTATGGCGCGCTGCTGGACGACGATGAACTGATGAGTGCCGCTGTGCTCAGCCTGAAAATTGCCCTGATGTCGGCGTTTGCTTCCATCATTCTCGGCACTGGGCCGGTTTTGTGCTGGCACGCTTTGGCCGTTTCCGCGGCTTCACCCTGTTCTTTTAAGCATGATCAATGCCCCGCTGGTGGTGCCCGAGGTGATTCAGGGTATTTCGCTGTTATTGCTGTTTGTCGCCATGGAGCAGTTCATCGGCTGGCCGCAGGGGCGGGGCATGCTTACCATCTGGATCGGCCATGTCATGTTGTGCATGTCGTATGTGGCCATCATCGTCCAGTCACGCGTCAAGGAGCTTAACCGCTCGCTGGAAGAAGCCGCCATGGACTTGGGTGCGCGCCCGCTCAAGGTGTTTTTCGTGATTACCTTGCCGCTCATTTCACAGGCGCTGGTATCCGGCTGGCTGCTGTCGTTTACCTTGTCGCTGGATGATCTGGTGCTAACCGCCTTCCTGTCTGGTCCGGGGTCTTCTACCTTGCCGCTGGTGGTGTTCTCCCGCGTGCGTCTGGGCCTGAATCCGGAAATGAACGCACTGGCTACCTTGTTCATTCTGGTGGTGTCGGTGGCGGTGATCGCGGCCAACTATTACATGCGTGCCTCCGAGCGCAAACGCGAACGCGAAATGCAGATGGCGTTCCAGCAAGGCTGATCGGGAACGCTCTCACCCACAAGGCAGCGCAAGCTGCCTTTCTTTTGCCAGCGCCAAGATGCCCGGCAAGGTTGGCCGAAAGCCTGCCGATTGGCGGAAGCCGGGTGGAGCAGACATTGCCCGAGGCTGGCGCGTAAGCTTACAATCGACGCCTAGCGATTTTTCGGCAGCAAAAACGGCAATTTGTTTTTGTTTCCATGGCAATTCTCGGGATTTACATGACTATTCTGCAACTGATCAATGCGCGTGTTCAGGCCGCGCTGGCCGCCAGCGCGCCGGACGCTCCCGCCGTGGTACAGCTTAGCCAGCAAGGCCGGTTTTGGCGATTACCAGGCCAACGGCGTAATGGGAGCGGCCAAGGCTCTCAAGACCAACCCGCGTGAACTGGCCCAGAAGGTGCTGGCCGCGCTGGATCTGAGCGATATTGCCGACAAGGTGGAAATCGCCGGTCCCGGCTTCATCAATATTCACCTGTCGCCAGACTATCTGGCACGCCGTGCCGAGGCTGCGCTGCATGACAGCAAGCTGGGTATCACCCCGGTGGCCGCACAACGCGTGATGGTGGAATATTCCTCGCCTAACCTTGCCAAGGAAATGCACGTTGGTCATTTGCGTTCCACCATCATCGGCGATGCGCTGGCACGGGTGCTGACGTTTATCGGCCATGACGTGGTGCGCGCCAACCATGTGGGCGACTGGGGCACGCAGTTTGGCATGCTGACCGCGTTTCTGGTGGAAAGCCGTCAGGCGGGCAGTGAGCTTGCGCTCAATGATCTGGAAGACTTCTACCGCAAGGCCAAGGTGCGTTTCGACGAAGATCCGGCCTTTGCCGACCGGGCGCGTGAGTACGTGGTCCGGCTGCAAGGCGGCGATGCCGAGGTACATAAACTGTGGGAACAGTTTGTCGATATTTCGCTGCGCCATTGCGAAGCGGTCTACCGCAAGCTCAATGTCGGCCTGACGCGCGAACATGTGCGCGGGGAATCAGCCTATAACGCCGACCTGCCGGTCATCTTACAAGCCTTGCGCGACAAGGGTCTGCTGGCCGACAGCGAAGGCGCCAAGGTGGTGTTCCTCGACGAATTCCGCACGCAGGAAGATCAGCCGATGGGCGTGATCATCCAGAAAAAGGACGGCGGTTATCTCTACACCACCACCGACCGGGGGCGATCCGCTATCGCCACAACGTACTGCATCTGGATCGTGTTATCTACGTGGTGGATGCGCGCCAGAGCCAGCATTTCCAGCAATTGTTCAGTATCAGCCACAAGGCCGGTTTCGCGCCGGACAGTATGAAGCTGGAACACGTCGGATTTGGCGTGATGATGGGTGACGACGGCAAGCCGTTCAAGACCCGGAGCGGCGGCACTGTTAAACTGATCGAGTTGCTGACCGAGGCGCAGGAACGTGCCTACGCGCTGGTTTCAGAAAAGAACCCGGACTTGTCGGAAGAGCAGAAACAGCAAATTGCCGAAGCGGTGGGCATCGGAGCGGTGAAATACGCCGATCTGTCCAAAAACCGCATGAGCGATTACATCTTCAACTGGGACACCATGCTGGCGTTCGAGGGCAATACCGCGCCTTACCTGCAGTATGCCTACACCCGCGTGCAAAGCGTGTTCCGCAAGGCAGATGACTACGATGCCCGGGCACCGGTAATCATCACCGAAGCGGCCGAGAAACAACTGGCCGTGGCGCTGGCGCAGTTTGAGGACACCCTCAACGCGGTGGCCGAGGGTTGCTACCCGCATTACCTCAGCCAGTACTTGTACCATATCGCCACGCTGTTCTCGCGTTTCTACGAAGCCTGCCCGATTCTCAAGAGCGAAGGTTCCGTGCGCGCCAGCCGCTTGCAACTGGCCGCCCTGACAGCCAAGACCTTGAAAACCGGCCTCGACCTGCTCGGTATCAAGGTACTGGAAACCATGTAATTCCGTCACCAGCCCAAAGGTTGGCCGAAAAACAAAACGCCCGCGGCAGCACCATCGGGCGTTTTTTTATGGTGTTCGGCCAACTTCAAGCGCCGTCGCCGATGGCCTTTGTGCTCTCCAGCAGCCAGTCGCGGGCTGCGCCTTGTACGTGTGGCAGCAGCCGTTGCCGTACTTCGGCGTGATAGGCGTTGAGCCAGTCGATTTCATCCGTGCGCAGCAACTCAAACGCAATGCAGCGGGTGTCGATCGGGCACAAGGTCAGGGTTTCAAAGCGCAGAAAATCGCCAAAATCGCTGCGCCCATCTTCCACATTCAAAACCAGGTTCTCGATGCGAATGCCCCAGCGGCCGGGACGGTACAGACCCGGTTCCACCGAGGTGATCATGCCCGGCAGCATGGCCATATCCGGGTTGGGCTGACTGCGCGAGATGGATTGTGGCCCTTCATGCACGTTGAGAAAGTAGCCGACACCGTGACCGGTACCGTGGCCGTAATCCAGTTGGTGCTGCCAAAGTGGTGCACGGGCCAGAGCATCCAGCATCGGTGCGAGTGTGCCGCGCGGAAAGCGGGCGCTAGCCGGGCGATATGGCCCTTTAATACCAGCGTGAAATCACGTTTTTGCTCGGCACTCGGGGTGCCTACTGCCACCACACGGGTAATGTCTGTCGTGCCATTCAGATATTGCCCACCCGAGTCGATCAGTAACAGGCCGTTGCCACAAATGGAGGCATGGTGTTCCGGCGTGGCACGATAATGGGGCAAGGCGCCATTGGCATTAAAGCAATGGTGGCAAAACTGGGCGAAACAAAGTGCGGTTGCCGGGCGCGGGCGGCGGTAATCTGTTCGTCGATGGTCAGCTCAGTCATCGGCTCGCGGTTGACCGCCTGACTGAACCAGGCGAAAAACTCACACAAGGCGGCGCCGTCCTGTTCCATGGCGCGGCGTACCTGTTGCGCCTCAGCTGGCGTTTTGCAGGCTTTGAGTAGTGTGCTGGGATTGCTCGCTTCGATCACTGGCAAGGTGGCGGGGATGGCTCGTCGCAGGCCCTGCGTGACGCGGCGTGGGTCAAGTAGCAAGCGTTGTCCTGCTGGCAATGCCGCCAGCGCTGCCTTGATCTGTTCATATTCGGCCAACACCACGCCATCTTCGGCCAACTTGCCAGCCAGCTCTGCTGGAATCTTGCCAGAACTCACAAACAAGGTTGCCTGTTGTTGGCCGATCAAGGCGTGCGCGAGGAAGACCGGGTTGTAACTGACATCGGCGCCGCGCAGGTTGAACAGCCAGGCAATGTCATCCAGCGTCGAGATCAGGTGCCAGTCGGCGTCCGCTTGGCGCATAGTGCGGCGAACCTGTTCCAGCTTGTCGGCGCGGCTTTGCGGGGCAAACGGGCTGACGTGTTCATAGACCGCTGCCGTCGGGAGCGCGGGGCGCGACGGATTAACCCGCTGCAGTAAATCCAGCTGGCTGTTCAGCGCAATGCCATGCGCGGCCAGCCGGCGTTGCAATGACTCGGCCAATGCCAGTGACAACACATCGCCATCGACGGCAACCGTTTGCCCGCGCGTGAGGTGGTTCGCCAGCCAATCCAGATGTTCGTCACTGCTGGCGTTAAGCACTTTCATCAGGGCGATACCACTGCCAGCCAGCTCTTTTTGTGCCTGTTCCCAATAACGGCTATCGGCCCATAAACCGGCAAAATCCGGGGTCACGATCAGCATGCCCATGGAGCCGGTAAAACCGGATAGCCATTGTTAAGCTTTTCCAGCGCTCCGGCAGATACTCCGACAAGTGCGGGTCGGACGAGGGCACCAGGCAGGCATCGACACCCGCTCCTTGCATGGCCAGCCGCAGGGACTGGATGCGTTGTCGGATCAAATCGTGCGGAAGAAAATCGGTAAGCATGGCGGGCTAACAAGTGAGGTGATAGTAATAAGTATTGTGGTAGCCAGCGCCGAGACTGACAAGGATGCGCCAGCGTAGAGGAATAAGCCAAACAAAAAACCGGGCACAAGGCCCGGTTTTGATGTGGCTGAATGATCCGCGATCAGGCGCGTTCCACTGCCAGAGCGACGCCCATGCCGCCACCAATGCACAAGGTGGCCAAGCCTTTCTTGGCATCGCGGCGCTGCATTTCGTGCAGCAGGGTGACCGAGGATACGGCAGCCAGACGCGCCAATCGGGTGACCCATGGCGATAGCGCCACCGTTGACGTTGACTTTGTCAGCACTCCAGCCCAGTTCGCGGGCAACGCCCAGAGCCTGAGCAGCAAAGGCTTCGTTGGCTTCTACCAGATCCAGATCATCGACCGACCAGCCAGCCTTGGCCAGAGCCTTGCGGGTGGCAGCAACCGGGCCGATGCCCATGATTTCCGGTTCGCAACCGGTCAGCGCATACGACTTGATGGTTGCCAACGGCTTCAGACCCAGTTCGGCAGCCTTCTTGGCGCTCATCAGCATGACAGCAGCAGCACCATCGTTGATACCGGAGGCGTTACCGGCGGTAACGGTGCCGTCTTTCTTGAATGCCGGGCGTAGCTTGGCCAGCGTTTCGGCCGTTGTGCCCTTGATGTATTCGTCGCTATCGAAGACAACCGGGTCGCCCTTGCGTTGCGGTACCAATACCGGAACGATCTCGTCCTTGAACTTGCCAGCCTTTTGCGCAGCTTCGGCACGGTTTTGCGAAGCCAGTGCCAGAGCGTCCTGCTCTTCGCGCGTAATACCGTATTTGGCGGCGACGTTTTCGGCGGTAATCCCCATGTGGTACTGGTTGTATACGTCCGTCAGGCCGTCGGCCACCATGGTATCTACCAGCTGGGCGTTACCCATGCGGAAGCCATCGCGGGAGCCCGGCAGGATATGCGGGGACATCGACATGCTTTCCTGACCACCGGCAATCACGATTTCCGAGTCGCCGGTAGCAATGGCCTGGGCACCCAGATGCACCGCGCGCAGGCCGGAGCCACATACTACGTTCAGGGTGGAAGCCGGGGTGCTGACCGGCAGGCCAGCCTTGATCAAGGCCTGACGGGCCGGGTTCTGACCCACGCCTACAGTGAGTACCGGCCGAGAATCACTTCGCTGACGTCTTCAGCTTTTACGCCGGTTTTTGCCAGCAAGCTCTTGATTACCGTAGCGCCCAGTTCCGGGGCGGGGACTTTGGCTAGCGAGCCTCCAAAACTGCCAACGGCAGTGCGGCTAGCGGCAACAATGACGACTTCTTGCATGCGGTTTCTCCGTGTTGTGGTGTTACAGGCAGATAACTGCCCATATCAAACAAGGGCTCCGGCTATATGACCAGCCGGAGCGGTAAAGCAATTACTGTAGGCAGGCCACCACCGTCGGCATGGATTTGGCCAGTACATAGGTACCCGGTGCCGGGCAAAGCGGCGGTAGTTCCTTGTTGCCCGTGCTCTTGGGCGCGGCCACTTTCTTGCCGGATTGCGGTGCCAACCGGGCATCCCAGTCTTTCCACCAGCTGCCGGGACGGCTTTCGGCTTTTTCAAACCAGATTTCCGGATCATCCTGCAGCTCTTCGTTGACCCAGTAGTTACGTTTGTCCTTGGTAACTGGGTTGATCGAGAAGTTCGATATGACCAGAAGCACCCAGTACATAGCGGATGGACGGCGCGCCTGTCAGGTATTTTATGCCGGAATAGACTGTTTTCCACGGAACAATGTGATCTTCACGTGCCGCGAACAAATACATCGGCACATCCAGCTTGGAAATATCGATGGATACGCCGCACAAATTCAGGGCGCCCGGCCGGATCAACGAGTTGTTCTGGTAGAACTCGCGCAGGAAGAAGGTGTGCATCGGCAACGGCAGATCGACCGAGTCGTTGTTCCAGTACAGCAGGTCAAACGGTGGCGGAGTTTTGCCCATCAGGTAGTTGTTGACCACGTAGTTCCAGATCAGATCGTTGGCGCGCAGGCTGGCAAACGTACGGCCAATTTCGCGGCCGCTGACGATGCCGCCGTTGGCGATCTTGGCTTCCCGCGCTTCCAGCAGGCGATCATCGATAAACACCTTGACTTCACCGGGTTGGCGTGGTCGATCATCGAGGTCATCAGCGTGGCGGAATCAAACCATTTCAGTCCGCGAGCCTGCATCACGCACATGGCTGTGGTCAGAATGACGCCGCCAATGCAGAACGCCAGCACGTTCATGGTGGGCTGTTTGGTGATCTTGCGTACCGCTTCGGCGGCTGCAATCACGCCTTTTTCGATATAGGTTTCCCGGGTGAACTGCTTCATTTCCGGTACGGCTGAACGCCAGCTGACCAGAAATACCTTGTAACCCTGAGCGACAAAGTGGCGCACCATTGAGTTATCCGGTTGCAGGTCCATCAGGTAATACTTGTTGACGCACGGCGGTACGATCAGCAGCGGTTTTTCATAGACTTGCTCGGTGGTCGGCGTGTATTGAATCAGCTCCAGCAGTTCGTTGCGGAATACCACTTCGCCCGGGGTGGTGGCGATATTCTTGCCGATTTCAAATTTGCTTTCGTCCGACATGGAGATGTGGCCTTTTTGCACATCGTCCATCATGTTCTTCATGCCCTCGACCAAGCTCTCGCCCTTGGTTTCAATGGCGCGCTTGATGACTTCCGGGTTGGTCAGCATGAAATTGGTGGGGGACATGGCGTCCAGATACTGGCGGGTGGCAAAGGCTAGCCGTTCTTTCGATTCGCCTTGTAGTTGCGCCTGATCCACCAGCTCGGTCATCCACTTCGAGGTTTGCAGGTAGCTTTGTTTCAGGAAGCTGTAGAACGGGTTTTCGTTCCATTCCGGGGCGGCAAAGCGTCGGTCGTTGACCGGCGCAGCTTCCGGTTCCGGCTCTTTTTCTGCCCCAAAAACTGCATCCACAGGTTCATCTGCTGCTGGTACAGATTGCTTTGCATCGCCACAAACTGGTTGGCGCCGTTCAGCATCTGCGACCAGGCGTCCGTCATCGGGTTGGCCGGAACACCATTGTTGGCAGGCAATCCACCGGTAAACGTATTGACGAATTGCTGCATCCACTTCTGATTGGTCTCGGAGAGATTGGAAAAGAAGTTTTCCAGAGAGGCGTTGGTGTCTTGGGTCAAGGTGATCTCCTTAACGTGCAGTGATGTGTGGTGGATTATGCTTGCCAGACCCGGTTGCCTGAGATCAGCCACGATGAGCTTGGCGTATGCAACAGACTGTAACAGGTCTGTATGACATTTTCACGGGGGTGTGTGTTCCGCAGCAAAATAATATGTGACAGCGTTCTGGTGCTTGGGGTGGCTTGGCACGCCATGATCATGTGCGGCCTTATAGTGAATCCAGTCGGGCGACCAAGGTGTGCGCTCGTAAGCGCTGGGGACATCTGCAATAATCGCTCTCCCGGTAATTAGGAGGCAAGACGATGGCTGAGGTAAAACTGGAGGGCGTGGACGTCCGTGTGGGCAATATCTTTTGCATCGGGCGCAATTACGCCGCACACGCGGCGGAGCTTGGCAATCAGGTGGAGCAAGAGCCGCTGGTGTTTCTGAAACCTACCTCGGCGTTGCTGATGACGGGGCAGCCGATCCATTTGCCTGATTACTCGTCGGACGTGCATCACGAATGTGAAATGGTGCTGCTGGTGGGCAAGGGCGGGGTTGATATCCCTGCCGATCAGGCCTTGTCACATCTTGCTTAGCTACGGGATCGGTCTGGACCTTACGGCGCGAGATGTGCAGTCGGTGCTGAAGCAGAAGGGCTTGCCATGGACCAAGGGCAAAGGTTTCCGTGGCGCGGCCTGTGTGTCGGACTTTGTTGCGGCAGAGAAAATCACCGATCCGCAACAGCTGTCATTCTCGCTTACGGTCAATGGCCAAGCGCGCCGGTGCAGGTAACACTGCGCTGATGCTGTTCCCGGTGGCTACCCAGATCAGTTACCTGTCGCACGTGTATGGCCTGTCGGCGGGCGATTTGATTTACACCGGCACTCCGGCCGGTGTGGCGGCGATGCATTCTGGCGATGTGCTGGAGTTGTCGCTGGCCGACCTCGTCAGCGCGCGCTGGGAGGTGGCCTGATGTCTCAGCCCATGTTGGCCGAAGAAGGGGATGACAAGGTTCGGCTCGACAAATGGTTGTGGGCGGCCCGCTTCTTCAAGACGCGCCAGTTGGCGCATGAAGCGTTGGAGCTTGGTCGGGTGACGGTAAATGGCGATCGGGTAAAGGCCTCGCGCATGATCAAACCGGGTGATCGTCTGCTGCTGCGCATCAATCAGCTCGAATACCATGTGCAAGTGCTGGCATTGGCCACCCAGCGTCGTCCGGCGCGGGAAGCGCAATGCCTGTATCACGAGGATGAGGCGTCGATACAGGCGCGCGAGCAGCGTCAGGCCTTGCTGAAGGCCGAGCATGCCAGCTTTCCGCATGGCGATGGCCGTCCGACGAAAAAGGCGCGCCGCGAAATCTCCCGTTTCAAGGACTCGTACTAGCGGTGGCAAGGTTGGCCGAAAGCCCGGCGAGCATGTTAAAGCTTACCAGTAACGGCAACACTGATGCCGTTTGCGCTGTTTTACTTCTGCTATTTTGCGTTTCAGGGCGTGTTCAATCCGTTCTGGGGTTTGTATTTGCAGTCGTTGTCATTCACGCCGTGGCAGATTTCGGTGCTGGTGGCGCTATCCACCTTGGCGCGTATTGTGGCGCCGGGGTTTTGGGGCTGGCTGGCTGATCGTCAGCAGCGGCGGCGGCCCATTGTCATTGCGACATCGCTGGCGGCGGCCGCCATCTTTGCCTTGGTTGGCCAGTTGCATTCCTTCGCCGGAGTGTTTGTCACGCTGGCTCTGGCGTTGTTCTTCTGGGCAGCGTCCTTGCCGCTGGTGGAGGCCAGTACCGCCCGGCTGACGCGCGCCCAGCCGGGCCGTTATAGCCGGGTGCGGGTGTGGGGCTCCATCGGTTTTGTCGTTGCTGCCACGCTGGGAGGTTATGCGCTGGAGTGGCTGTCGCTGGCCTGTCTGCCGTGGCTGGCGTTGGGCGGCTTGATGGTGGTGGCGCTGGTCGCCTTCAAACTGCCCGAGGTCGCCTGTCACAGTGCCGCAGACGAGGCGGCTTCCATCTGGCTCACCCTGCGTCAGCCCAAGGTGCTTGCCCTGTTTGGCTGTTGCTTCCTCATGGCGTTTGCCCATGGCCCGTATTACACCTTCTACTCTATCGGCCTGAAGGACGCTGGCTATGGGAAAAGCCTGATCGGCCTGCTGTGGTCATGTGGCGTGGTCAGCGAGATCCTGATTTTCCTCGCCATGCCGCGCATCATGGGGAAACTGTCGCTGGAACGGCTGATGCAGCTATCGTTGCTAGCGGCCGTGTTGCGTTTTGGCCTGATTGCCGGTTGGGTCGGCATCCCGCTGGTGGCATTTGGGGCGCAGACGCTGCATGCCCTGACTTTTGCCTTGCATCATGCTGCTTCGATCGGTTTGATTCATCGGATGTTTGCACCACAGCATCATGGCCGGGCGCAGGGGCTGTATATCATTGCTTCGTTCGGTTTGGGTGGCAGCGGTGGTGGGCTGCTGGCTGGGTTACTGTGGCCGCAAGGTGGTGTCTGCGCGACATTTGCTCTGTCGGCGCTGGTGGCTCTGTTGGGGGTGCTGGTCAGCCTGAAATGGCTGTCGCCCAGCCGTGAAAGTCACTAAATCGGACAGCCTGTCCAAAATATTGGACAAACCGTCCAAGCTGTCGTAAGCCTTGTATGACGCGGGTTTGCCGTTTTTTCGGGCGAGATTTGGCGCTCGGCCAAACCAGACTTGTAACAAGGTTAGACACTATGACAGAATGACTTCATCCACGGACCGCAACAGCTGGTCGAGCCCGCTTGCCGGGGCGGCTGGCCTTGCTGTCCTCTTCGTATTTCGAGACTCAGAAAAGACAAAGAGACATGACGGCGCAGACCCTGTATGACAAGCTGTGGGAAAGCCATGTGGTACGCGAGGAAGCCGATGGTACGGTACTCCTCTACATCGATCGCCATTTGGTCCATGAAGTTACCAGCCCGCAGGCTTTTGAAGGCCTGAAACTGGCTAATCGTTCACTGTGGCGCAAGGATTCCATCGTCTCCACGGCGGACCACAACACCCCGACCGACCATTGGGACGAAGGCATCAAAGACCCGATTTCCCGTCAGCAGGTTGAAACACTGGATGCCAACATCAAGGCATTTGGCGCACTGGCTTACTTCCCGTTCAAGGACAAAGGGCAGGGGATTGTGCATGTGATGGGCCCGGAGCAGGGCGCGACGCTGCCCGGCATGACCGTGGTGTGTGGGGACAGCCACACCTCCACGCATGGCGCCTTCGGTGCGCTGGCTCATGGGATTGGCACCTCCGAAGTGGAACACGTCATGGCAACGCAGTGTCTGGTTGCCAAGAAGTCCAAGAACATGCTGGTCAAGGTTGAAGGCGTGCTGGGCAAGGGCGTAACCGCCAAGGATGTGGCTTTGGCCATCATCGGCAAGATCGGCACCGCCGGTGGTACCGGTTATGCCATCGAATTTGGCGGTTCCGCCATCCGTAGCCTGTCGGTCGAAGGCCGCATGACCTTGTGCAACATGGCCATTGAAGCCGGTGCCCGTTCCGGCATGGTCGCCGTCGATGAAAAAACCATCGAGTATGTCAAAGGCCGTCCGTTTGCCCCCAAGGGCGTAGACTGGGATCAGGCCGTGGCGTACTGGAATACGCTGCATTCCGACGAAGGCGCCCAGTTCGACGCGGTGGTTGAACTTGCCGCCGA
Organism: Paludibacterium denitrificans; assembly: GCF_009707705.1. Classification (GTDB taxonomy): domain Bacteria; phylum Pseudomonadota; class Gammaproteobacteria; order Burkholderiales; family Chromobacteriaceae; genus Paludibacterium_A; species Paludibacterium_A denitrificans. The sequence goes on from NZ_WLYX01000001.1 coordinate 2,613,327, forward strand.
GGCGATCAAGCCGCAAGTTACCCGGGGTACCTCGCCGGAAATGGTGCTGGATATTGATGGTTGCGTGCCGGATCCGGCCAAGGTGTCCGACCCGGTGAAAAAGGCCGGTATCGAACGCGCCTTGTCGTACATGGGCTTGCAGGCCAATACGCCGATCAATCAGATTGCGGTGGATGTGGTATTCATCGGCTCCTGTACCAATTCGCGCATTGAAGATTTGCGTGAAGCGGCCACGGTTGCCCGCGGTCGTCAGAAGGCTGCCAACGTCAAGCAGGTGCTGGTGGTGCCGGGTTCTGGTCTGGTCAAGGCACAAGCCGAGGCCGAAGGTCTGGACAAGGTGTTTATCGCCGCTGGTTTTGAATGGCGCGAACCGGGCTGTTCCATGTGTCTGGCGATGAACGCCGACCGTCTCAATCCGGGCGAGCGCTGCGCTTCCACCTCCAACCGCAACTTTGAGGGCCGTCAAGGCCAAGGCGGGCGTACCCATCTGGTCAGCCCGGCGATGGCTGCTGCGGCCGCAGTGACCGGCCACTTCGTCGATGTGCGTTCACTCTGAGGACGTGACGATGAAACTGAAACTACTGGTCGTGCTGGCAGCCGGTCTGCTGCTGGCAGGGTGTAACACAGTATCGGGCGTTGGCAAGGACATCCGCAGCGCAGGTTCGGCTATCGAAAGAGCGGCAAAATGAAAGCATTTACAACACTTGACGGGCTGGTGTGCCCGCTGGATCGCGCCAATGTGGATACTGACGCGATTATTCCCAAGCAGTTTTTGAAATCCATCAAGCGTTCCGGCTTTGGCCCGAACCTGTTTGATGAATGGCGTTATCTCGACCACGGCGAGCCGGGCATGGATAACAGCAAGCGCCCGCTCAACCCGGATTTCGTGCTGAATTTCCCGCGCTATCGTGGTGCTCAGGTGCTGCTGGCGCGCGAAAACTTCGGCTGCGGGTCCAGCCGTGAACATGCGCCGTGGGCGCTGGAAGATTACGGCTTCCGCGTGGTGATTGCCCCCAGCTTTGCCGACATTTTCTTCAATAACTGCTTCAAGAACGGCGTCGTGCCCATCGTGCAGCCGGTGGAGGTCGTGGATCAGTTGTTTGCCGAATGTCAGGCCAACGAAGGCTATCGCCTGACGGTTGATCTGGCGGCACAAACCGTGACCACGCCGTCCGGCGCGAGCTTCGGCTTTGACATTACCGCGCACCGCAAGCATTGTCTGCTTAACGGGCTGGATGAAATCGGCCTGACCTTGCAGCATGCTGACGAAATCAAGGCGTTTGAAGCCAAGCGTCGCCAGCAACAGCCTTGGCTGTTTGCCTGAGTCGCACCACTATTGCCTCAAGGTTGGCCGAAAGGCCAGCTAACGGAAGCGGCGTAGCCAACGGCTCGCCGTTTCTTGCTGAATCTGACGGGAAAAAATCATGAAAATTGCAGTCTTGCCGGGTGACGGCATCGGTCCGGAAATCATTGCACAAGCCAAGCGCGTTCTGGACGTCCTGCGTCAGGAAGGCCTGCCTATCGAGATGGAAGAGGCTCCGCTGGGTGGCGCCGCTTACGATGCTTTCGGCCAACCTTATCCGGCCGTGACGCAAAAATTGTGTCGTGAAGCCGATGCCGTGCTGCTGGGCGCCGTTGGTGGTCCGCAATATGACAAGCTGGATCGTCCGCTGCGTCCGGAACGTGGGCTGCTGGCCATCCGCAAGGATCTGAACCTGTTTGCCAACCTGCGCCCGGCCATCCTTTATCCGGAATTGGCCAATGCGTCCACCCTGAAGCCGGAAGTGGTGTCCGGGCTGGATATCATGATTGTGCGCGAGCTGACTGGCGACATCTATTTCGGCCAACCGCGCGGCATCGCTGTGAATGAACTGGGCGAGCGCGAAGCCTACAACACCATGCGTTACAGCGAGAGCGAAATCCGCCGCATTGCCCATGTTGCTTTCGGCATCGCCATGAAGCGCAACAAAAAGCTGTGTTCGGTAGACAAGGCCAACGTATTGGAAACCACCGAGTTCTGGAAAGAAATCATGATCGACGTGGCCAAACAGTATCCGGAAGTGGAACTGTCGCACATGTATGTCGATAACGCCGCCATGCAGCTGGTGCGCAATCCCAAGCAGTTCGATGTCGTGGTCACCGGTAACATCTTTGGCGATATCCTGTCGGATGAAGCGTCCATGTTGACCGGTTCGATCGGCATGTTGCCGTCGGCATCGCTGGATCAGAACAACAAGGGTCTGTACGAGCCTAGCCATGGTTCCGCCCCGGATATCGCTTAAGAAGAATCTGGCCAACCCGCTGGCCACCATCCTGTCTGCCGCCATGATGCTGCGCTATACCTTCAATCAGGAAGCGGCTGCGCTGCGCGTGGAAGATGCAGTCAAGACGGTACTCAAGCAAGGCTACCGTACGGCAGATATTTACGAAGAAGGTTGTCGCAAAGTGTCGTGCTCGGAAATGGGCGACGCGGTGGTTGCTGCCTTGTAATCATGCCCACAACAGGGCTTTAGGGTCATCCCTCTTGCCCGTGGCAGGTTCTGCCCGCACAATCCAAAAAAATAACTGGCCCGTCCTGTCAAACAGTACGGGCCACAACTGACTTTAAAGAGACCATCAGGAGATTCCCGTGAGAGTAGGCTTTGTAGGCTGGCGTGGCATGGTTGGTTCCGTGCTCATGCAACGCATGCGTGAAGAAAACGATTTTGCCGTCATCGACGAACCGGTGTTTTTCACCACCTCCAACGTCGGCGGCAAGGCTCCGGATATCGGCCGCGAGTTGCCGCCGCTGAAAGACGCCAAGAGCATTGATGAACTCAAGGCCATGGACGCCATCGTCACCTGTCAGGGCGGCGACTATACCAGCGAGATTTTCCCCAAGCTGCGGGCCGCTGGCTGGAATGGCTACTGGATTGATGCCGCCTCCACGCTGCGCATGGACGACAAGGCCATCATCATCCTGGACCCGGTCAACAAGAACGTCATCGAAGATGGTCTGGCGCGTGGCGTAAAAGACTACATCGGTGGTAACTGTACCGTATCGCTGATGTTGATGGCGTTGGGTGGCCTGTTCCAGAACGATCTGGTGGAATGGGTAACCTCGATGACCTATCAGGCTGCCTCTGGTGCTGGCGCACAAAACATGCGCGAGCTGCTCACCAGCATGGGCGCGATCAACGCTCAGGTTTCCGGTTTGCTGGCCGATCCGGCGTCGGCAATTCTTGATATCGACCGCAAGGTTTCCGATTTCCTGCGTTCCGATGCTTACCCAAGCCAGAACTTTGGCGTGCCGCTGGTTAAACAGCCTGATTCCGTGGATCGACAAAGACCGGGTAATGGTCAATCCAAGGAAGAATGGAAGGGCGGCGTCGAAACCAACAAGATTCTCGGTCGTTCGGCCAACCCTATCCCGGTGGATGGTTTGTGCGTGCGCGTCGGCTCGATGCGTTGCCACAGCCGGGCGCTGACCATCAAGCTGAAGAAAGATGTTCCGCTGGATGAAATCGAAGCCATGCTGGCTGCTGCCAACCCGTGGGCCAAGGTTATCCCGAACGAACGCGATGCCTCGATGAAAGAACTGACACCGGCCGCCATTACCGGTACGCTGACCACACCGGTCGGCCGCCTGCGCAAGCTGGCCATGGGTGGCGAATACCTGTCTGCCTTCACCGTGGGCGATCAGCTGCTGTGGGGTGCGGCCGAACCGTTGCGCCGTATGTTGCGCATTCTGATTGAGCGTTAAAATAGCGCTCAACCCTTTAATCGGTCCCGTACCGGATTGCATGTTACGAAAGGGCGCTCAGGCGCCCTTTCTTTTGTCAGGATTTAAAATGTCTCACTCGATTCAGCTTGCCGTTGTTGGCGCCACTAGCCTGATTGGTCAGGCCATTCTCGACCTGTTGGCCGAACGCCAATTGCCATTGGCCCGGGTTTTTGCCGTGGATGGCGCGGAACATGATGGTGCCACCGTGTCATACGGCAATCTGGAGCTGGATGTACACCCTATCGACGATTTCAACTTTGAAAATGTCGGCTTGGCCATTTTTGCAGCAGGTAGCGAATTGGCACGTCAATATGTGCCACAAGCGCGTGCGGCGGGTGCCAGCGTGGTTGATTTCAGTGCGGCCTTCCGTCAAAGTGACGCGGTGCCGCTGGTAATCCCGGCGATTAATGGCGAACAACTGCAGGAGTTGGCCGAAGCGGCATTGGTGGCTGCTCCCAACTGTACCGTAACCCCGCTGGCCTTGGCCTTGCAGCCATTACTGCCGCTCGGACTGGAACGGTTGACGGTGTCCACCTATCAGTCAGTCTCCGGCATGGGGCAAGCGGCCATGGAAGAATTGGCCGAGCAGACCACCTCGCTGTTTTCCCAGCGTGATGCTGAACCAACATTGTTTCCCAAGCGCATTGCCTTCAATCTGCTGCCGCAAGTGGGTGAGCTGGACGAAAATGGCGTAGCCGAGGAGGAGCAGTCGGTCAGAGCTGAATTGCGACGGCTGTTCGATTTACCGCAACTGCCAATTGAAGCAACATGTGTCCGTGTGCCGGTATTTTTTGGTCATGCCTGGTCAGTCAGCGTCAAGCTTTCCCAGAATGTTGATCTTCAACAAATCCGTCAGCGCTTGCTTGCGGCAGGCTTGCAAGTGGTGAGTAGCCGGACCATGGCGGCTACATTACCCCGATGGAAGCGACCGGCAATAACGGCATCTGGATCAGTCGGCTGCGCTACAACGATGATGTACTGTGTTTCTGGCTAAGCGCTGATAATGTCCGGGTGGGGGCGGCTCTCAACTGCGTATTGTTGGCCGAAGCCCTGCTGCAACAGGCAACGCAGGTGAAATAAAAAAAACGGTTCAGGAATCGGCTGGCTTTGTGGTTATGTAATCTAGCTAAAAATGATTCCCGGGCCTAATATGGCGATTAATCCCGATTTCCGTGCAAATCGGGACGTCATATCCAACAAGATCAATTCAAGTGCCGGAAGGTGGACAGTGAGAAATCAGGCTAAATTGAAGCTCAGCGTGCTGGCAGTGGCTATGGTGTGCTCGGCACACGTCTGGGCAGGTCTCGGGAAAATCAGTGTCAAATCCCATCTGGGTGATCCGTTCCGCGCCGATATCCTGTTGTCCGGTGTGCGTGGGGCCGATCTGGATGGCGCTCGGGTAGGTTTGGCAGACATCAATACCTTCCGTGACCTGAATGTCGATTATTCCGGCATCTTGTCTTCACTGCGTTTTTCTTTGGTACGCGGCGCCAATGGCGCAGCGATTCGCGTTTCATCTTCTGCGCCGATCAACGAGCCTTATTTGCGTTTTGTGGTAGAGGCCAGAACTTCGGCTGGTCGTTCCGTACGCGAATATACCGTGCTGCTTGATCCTGCAGATTACTCCAGCGGCAGCAGCGGTCGTGGCATTGTTCAGGATTTGCCGCGCTATGCGGATGACAACCTGTCGCGCCAATATCGTCGGCCTGTCGCTCGGGCAAACCACCGTATTGAGCTGCCGGGAACCATGCGCACGACACCGGGCATGACGTTGCGCAGCTTGGCATCACAAGTAAAGCCTGGCGTGTCGCTCAATCAGACCATGGCTGCCATTGTGCAAGCCAACCCTCAGGCCTTTATTGATGGCAACCCGGACCGGATGAGAGCTGGGGTGGCGATCAAGGTGCCCTCGGCTGGAAAAATCAAGACGCTGGCGAATAACCGTCCCGCTGGCACACTGAGTCAGGCACGCTCCTCGACCGCTGAGACCGCACAGCTTCCGGCAGTGGTATCGCCAGAAGCGAAAGCGGGTTCCCGCAAAGGTGGCGATGTACTCAAACTGGTGCCAGCTGAAACTGGTGGCGCAGCCGACAGCAAGTTGTCTGACTTGCAACGTCAGGTAGCCATGCGCGAACAGTCGCTCAAGGATGCGGAAGCCCGGATCAGTGCACTGGAAGAAAAACTTAAAGCCCTGCAGACGGGCAAGCCGATGGCTGAAGCCGCCTCGGCCCCTGCTGCACTGAATGTTCCGGTGCAGGCGGCAAGCACTCCTGCTGTTCATAAACCGGCTGCGACGCCGCTTACCACCCGAAAAAACAAGTTACTGCTCCAGCTGCTCCGGCTCAGCGTTCCCTGGCTGGATGCCCTGTTGGATAACCTGCCCCTGATCGGCGGTGGTGTGGGGGCGGTTGGTCTGTTGGCGGCATTGGGGATTATGGTCACTCTATGCCGTAAATCGGCCGGTGATGGCTTAAACCTGCCAACACAAGGCGCTGGAGCTGTGCTGGGACGCGATGCCATTACCAATATCCATTCTGGACAGGCGTCCGCCGTGGGTGGTCACTCTTTCATGAGTAACTTCACACAGGCATCGGGCGCCATTGATGCGGCGGAAGTCGATCCAGTGGCCGAAGCCGAGGTTTACATGGCTTACGGGCGCGATGCCCGAGCCGAGGAAATCCTCAAGGATGCCTTGAACAAGGATCCTGCGCGTCATGAAGTCCGCCTCAAATTGATGGAAATTTATGCGGCGCGCCCTGACGTAGCCAGTTTCGAAAAATTGGCCAAAGAACTGCATGTGGCAACCGATGGCCGCGGAGCCTTGTGGGCCAAGGCTGCCGCCTTGGGGCTGGGGCTGGACCCGGCTAATCCTCTCTATCAGACTTCGTCTGAAGCGGGGAGTGCCGAGCAAGCGGCTACAGCGGCTCCGGCCATTGACCTCGATCAGGAACTGTTTGGCGCCCTGGATGCTGCTGCTGAAGTACCCGCAGAAGCTCCGGCGGAGCCACGGCTGGAAGACATGGTGGGTGCCACCACTCCAGCCAGTGACGCTGCGGATGAAAATGATCCGTTGCGGGCGGCATTACTGGAAACGCCAACTAGCCCGGAAGTTAGCACCGAACCAGAACCGGTGGCTCAGAATGACAACATGCTGGACTTCGATATCGAATCGTTGCTGGCTCCTGCAGCTGAATCGACTGTTGCACCGGCCGAACCGGTTGAGGAGAAGCCTGAGCCTGCCGCGGATAATCTGCTGGATTTCGACTTCAATCTTGAGTCATTGAATCAGGCTGCCGCTGCCGTGCAACCGGCAGATACGGAAGTCGGCATTCTGGAGGCTCCGCCGGAATCAGCCGATACGGCAGCAACCGGATTCGAATCTCTGTATCAAGAAGCTGCAACGCCTCCGGCAAGTGCCGCTACCCCGTCTCACGAGGGAATGACCGTGCTGGATGATCCGCTGTCCACCAAACTCGATTTGGCCAAAGTGTACCTTGACATGGGCGACCGTGATGGCGCGCGTGAAGTATTGGAGGATTTGGTGAGTGAGGCTCAGGGTGCCTTGAAGGATGAGGCCCAAACGCTGCTGACCAAAATCAGCACTTAAATCGGTGATGCGGCCAATATGGCAGGGTTCAGGGAGAGGTGACAGCTCTCCCGCTGTTGTCTTGGCGCAGGCTGTTGGAATTAACGATGTCAAAGCATAAGTTGGTGCCGCTGGCCGTCATAATGATGGCCTTGGGGGCGACGCCGGCGCTGGCTGGTCTGGGTCCGATCAAGGTGCTTTCGTCAGCAGGCGAGGCGTTTGAGGCGGAGATTCCAGTTCTGGATGAAAATCCGCAGGGCGCTGTGGTTGTCCGTCTGGCGGATCGTAATCATTATTCCTTGATCGCTCCCTACACGATTTCGGCGGAACGCCTGCATTTTTCTTTGCTGCGCCGTGCTGATGGTGTGGTCAGTAAGGTGCGGGTGAGTGGCCCGAGCGACTTTCCTGAACCGCTGTTAAATTTTGCGGTGGAGATGAGCTGGCCTGCGGGCCGGGTAGTGCGCGAGTTTGAGGTGGACTACCTGCGTGATGGCCCACATCACAAGAAAAAATCCCCGATCCATGATGATAACGGCAAAAAGCTGTGCCGGTGGAACCGGTCCATCGACTGGATAACCTCGGCTTGGGAGAGCTAACGGTCAAGTCGCGGCTTGGTGAACCCATGTTGGCCGAATTGGAACTGTTTGGCTCAGCGTTGCGACCGGACAAGGCATTGCATGTTGCGGTGTTCGCCGATTCTCCAGTCGAGAACGCTTCCCCTAGCGCGGCCCAGCGTCATTGGAGTGCCTCGGTGACGCACCGATTGCTCAAACGGGCATCTGGGCATTTTGTGTTGCAACTCCGCTCCAGCGAGCCAGTGACTGACCCCGTTCTTGCTTTCCGTCTGGAAGTGGCAATTGCCAACGTGAAAGCCCAAAAGCAATTCTTGCTGCTGCTGGAACCGCAAGTAGAGAGCCACCGCGCACCTGATGCCAACAAACATGTCGCACGGCGCTCACGGCCGGTGTCTCATGGTGTCAATCATGGGCTGAAAGCCTATCGTGTGGTGCAAGGCGATACACTGTCTTCCATTGCCCAGCGTATCAAAGGGCACGGTACGGTTGTTGATATTGTCCGTCAGCTCTATCGAGCCAACCCACAAGCCTTTGCGAATAGCAGTCCCAATAGTCTGCAAGCCGGTGCCCTGTTGCACTATCCTGCCGAGTGGGGCTTGCCGGAAACCTATCTGGTGACGCCTGAGGCTGAGCGTCATGCGTCTGCCGCTACCGCGCCAGCAGCGAAAATCAGTGCGGCGTCAGCCGCTACGGTTGGCAGTAGGTCGGCATCCCAACCCCATGCTGCAGCATCAATCACCAAACCACTATCAGTTCCGGTCGCTACGCTTGAACAGCAGTTGAAGCAACAGGACAAGGTGCTGGAACGGGTCGGGGCCAAAGCCGGGATTCTGGAAGATCGCTTGCGCAAACTGTCTGTGGCTGAATCTCGGCCAGCCTCATCTGCTGTTGCCTCTGCCGGTTCGGTTGCTCCGGCTCCGGTTGCCATGGCGAGACCAAGCACCCCACCGGCCAAACCTGTTGCGGCATCCATGCCATCCACCCAGCCGGTATTGGATGACGACGACCATCGCATGTTATACGGCGGTGCGGCGGCAACAACATTATTGGCTGCCTTGCTGTTGCTGCGCCAGCGGCAGAAAAAGCGTGCCGTTGCCGGTCTTGCCGCAGCGGGTCAGGCATCGTCGAGCGGGAAGGGTGAATCGTTGCATGGTGCCTCGCTGTTCTTTGAGGGGGATAACCTGTCTGGCAGCGAGTTGGTTGAGTTGACCGGAGACGATCCGATCGCTGAAGCGGAAGTCTATATGGCTTACGGACGGACTGATCAGGCGTTGGAGGTGTTGCGGGAAGGGCTGGTTCGTGAGCCGCTGCGTCAGGACTTACGCTACAAGCTGTTGGAAGTGTTGGCGGCGCAGCCAGATCTGGATGTGTTTATTGCCGAAGCGACCTCGGCCAAAGGGATTTTGGGTCATAGTGGTTTGCTCTGGCAGCGTGTCTGTGAACTGGGCCAGAAGGTGGCTCCGGATCATCCGCTGTTTGTATTGCTTAAGCAATGCCGATGTCTGAGGCGGTAAGCCTGGCTGAAGCCGCATCCGTGCGGGTGCCCGAACCGGTTGTCGTCAAGCCCTCAAGGTTGGCCGAATTACCGAAAGGTAATGATGAACTCGCCAGCGTGCAGCCAGTGCCTGCTGTTGCACCAGCGCTGCCTGTTGAAGTAGAGGCAGATCAGGTTACGCCGTCAGTCGTGCCCGTTGCTGCTGAGTTGGCGCAACCTTCGGTGGTGCCGCCCGCTGCGTTTGAAAACAAGCCCGCAGCAGAATACGAAACTGAAGAATCGTTGCCTCATCCATCGACCGCAGCGGGAACTGTAATCACTGGTGCCGCTATCACCACGCCAGCGGGGGACCCCGAGATGTCCGAGATCGATGCCAAATTGGAATTGGCCAAACTCTATCGGGAAATGGGTGACAACGATGCCGCGTTGGCGTTGATGGCGGAAATTGGCGCTCAGTGGTAGCTGTGCTTTCTTGCTGGCTGGTGGACTCCCTCATCGCGCCAGCTTTATCAGCCTGGAATCATGGTGGACGTTGTTCTCCTTATTTGGGGAAAATAGCACCGTTGTGCAGTCGCTGATGCGCTGTGCAGCGCGACTTGCTATGCGTGGTGGCGTAATCCAATGGCGCATTACCCGCCAGATAAGGTAGAGTTAAAGCTTTGCGCGGAGAGGGCGGCGACGGTAACCTCTGCATCAAAACCGGGTAAAGCAATGAAAGTGTGGGTATGAGAATCGCGCTGGGGCTGGAATATGATGGCCGCGCATTTGCTTAAGCTGGCAGTCACAGCCGCATGGTAATACGGTACAAGACCGGCTCAATCTGGCCGTGAGTGCGATTGCCAGCGAACCCGTCACGACGGTGGCGGCAGGTCGTACCGATGCTGGCGTACATGCCTCGATGCAGGTTGTTCATTTTGACACCACGGCACAACGTTCACTGAATGCCCGGGTTCGTGGGGTCAATGCCTTGTTACCGCCAGAGGTGGCCGTGGTGTGGTCGCGCGAGGTGGATGATTCGTTTCATGCGCGTTTCTCGGCGTTTTCCCGTTCATATAGTTATTTCCTGCTGACCCACCCGGTACGTCCTTGTCTGCTCGCGGGTAAGCTCGGTTGGTTTCATCAAGAGTTGGACCGGCGGCCATGCGCGATGCGGCTGGTTATCTGTTGGGTGAGCATGATTTTTCCAGCTTTCGCGCGGCGGAGTGTCAGGCAAAATCACCGGTCAAACATTTGCAGCGACTGGACATCACCGAGCAGGACGGGCTGATTCGTTTCGACCTGTTGGCCAATGCCTTCTTGCATCACATGGTGCGCAATCTGGTCGGCGCTTTGGTCTATGTCGGCAAGGGCGCGTTGTCGCCGCAAGGGTTGGCCGAACTGCTGGCCGCGCGCCAGCGTACCAAGGCGCCGCCGACTTTCATGCCGGATGGCCTGTATCTGACCGGCGTGGGTTATCCCGAAAACTTTGATTTGCCTTCGCACTCCAGTGCGGCACGGCTGGCATTATGGAGGTGAATGTGCGTCCGCGTATCAAGATCTGCGGTATTACCCGCCCGGAGGATGGCGTCGCGGCCGCTCGTCTGGGTGCCGATGCCATCGGTCTGGTGTTTTATGACAAAAGCCCGCGTCACGTTACCTTGGAGCAGGCGCGGGCGGTGATTGCCGCACTGCCGCCGTTTGTCACGGTGGTGGCTTTGTTTGTTGACCCGTCTCGTGCATGTGTGGAGCAGGTGCTTGCCGCCTGCGCGATTGACGTTTTGCAGTTTCATGGTGACGAGACGGCGGATTTCTGTCGCTCGTTTCATCGCCCCTATCTCAAGGCGGTACGCGTACGGCCGGGTGTGGATTTGCTAGAATGGTCGGCTCGGTATCCGGATGCGCGGGGTTTGTTGACCGATGCCTTTGTCGATGGCGCACATGGCGGAACCGGAACGACCTTTGACTGGACCTTGCTACCGGAGCAGCTGCCACTGCCGCTGATCCTGTCTGGCGGGCTGGACGAACATAATGTGGCCGAAGCGGTGCGCCGGGTGGCGCCTGCAGCGGTTGACGTTTCCAGCGGAGTGGAAGCGTCCAAGGGAATCAAGGATGCAGCCAGAATGGCTGCGTTTATATCAGGAGCAAGGCATGGATCAGTATGATCTTCCGGACGCCCGCGGCCATTTCGGCCCATATGGCGGCGTCTATGTCGCCGAAACGCTGATGGCGGCACTTGAAGAATTGAAAGCAGAATACGCACGTGCCAAGGCCGACCCGGCCTTCTGGGAAGAATATCGCTACGAGCTGAAGCACTATGTTGGTAAGCCTTCACCGGTTTATCACGCCAAACGCTGGTCGGAATTGCTGGGTGGTGCGCAGATTTACTTCAAGCGAGAAGACCTGAACCACACTGGCGCGCACAAGATCAACAACACCATCGGCCAAGCCTTGTTGGCCCGCCGCATGGGCAAGAAGCGGGTGATTGCGGAAACCGGTGCCGGTCAGCATGGCGTGGCCTCGGCCACAGTGGCAGCGCGCTATGGCATGGAATGCGTGGTGTACATGGGGGCAGAGGACGTCAAGCGTCAGTCGCCCAATGTGTATCGCATGAAGCTGCTGGGTGCCACGGTGGTGCCGGTTGAGTCGGGCTCGAAAACCCTGAAGGATGCGCTCAATGAAGCGATGCGTGACTGGGTGACCAACGTTGACAGTACGTTCTACATTCTTGGTACAGCCAGCCCCGCATCCCTATCCGATGCTGGTGCGCGACTTCCAGTCAGTGATTGGCGAAGAAGCCAAGGTGCAGATGCCGGAGATGATCGGCCGTCAGCCAGATGTGGTGGTGGCCTGTGTTGGCGGTGGCTCCAACGCCATCGGCATGTTCTATCCGTATGTGGGCGTGGACGGTGTGCGGCTGGTTGGCGTTGAAGCCGGTGGCCCGGGAGTCTCCAGTGGCAAGCATGCGGCCCCGTTGTCGGCCGGAACGCCGGGTGTGCTGCATGGCTTCAAGAGCTACCTGATGCAGGACGAGAACGGCCAGATTATTGAAACCCATTCGGTTTCGGCCGGGCTGGATTACCCCGGTGTCGGTCCTGAACACAGTTACCTCAAGGACATTGGCCGGGCGGAGTACGAAGCCGTCAACGACGATGAGGCGCTCAAGGCGTTCCACGATTGTTGTCACTTTGAGGGCATCATCCCGGCACTGGAGTCCAGCCATGCCACGGCCGGGCCGCCAAAACGGCGCCCACTATGCGCAAGGATCAGGTGATTCTGGTGAATTTGTCCGGCCGTGGTGACAAGGATATCAATACGGTTGCCGCGCTGTCCGGCATCAGCTTGTAAGAGGAACGCATGTCACGTATTGCCAACTGTTTTGCTGCCCTGAACGGCAAGAAGGCGCTGATTCCCTTCATTACGGCGGGTGATCCGCAGCCAGCGGTTACCGTCGAACTGATGCACGGTCTGGTAGATGGTGGTGCCGATATCATTGAACTGGGTGTGCCGTTTTCCGACCCGATGGCCGATGGCCCGGTGATCCAGCGTGCGTCGGAGCGGGCTCTGGCTCACCGCGTGGGGTTGAAGAATGTACTGGAGATGGTGGCGGAATTCCGTCAGCGTAACAACACCACTCCGGTGGTGCTGATGGGCTATCTCAATCCGGTTTGCGCCATGGGGTATACCCGCTTTGCCGAGCAGGCCAAGGCGGCTAAGCGTGGATGGTGTCCTGACGGTGGATTGTCCGCCGGAAGAAGCGCCCGAGTTGTCTGCCGCGCTGACTGGCGCCGGGCTGGATCCGGTGTTCCTGATCGCGCCGACCACTCCGCTGGAACGTGTCAAGGAAATTGCCCGCCATGCCCGTGGTTATGTCTACTATGTGTCGCTAAAAGGCGTGACGGGTGCGGGAAATCTGGACATTGACGACGTAGCGCGTAAAATTGCCGCCCTTAGAGAATATATTCAGGTCCCTATCGGCGTCGGTTTTGGTATTCGCGACGGTGCCACGGCCAAGGCAATCTCGGTTACGGCCGATGCGGTGGTGGTAGGGAGCCGACTGGTTCAGGAAATCGAGGCGGCAACACCTGAAACTGCCAAAGAGCGGTTGACCCGATTAGTGGCGGAACTGAAAACCGCCATCCTTTGAGAACAGGCCATGCGGGGCATTTGCCCCGTTAACGGATGTTCGGCCAACCCCGGTTGTGCCGGGCAGGATTAGCAAGGAGTCTGCATGAGCTGGTTAAACAAGCTCCTCCCGCCAAAAATCAAGCGCGAAGGCCGCGCTGACAAACCGTCCTCCGTTCCGGAAGGTTTGTGGAGTAAGTGCCCGGCCTGTGAGGCCGTGCTGTATTACACCGATCTGGAAAGCAATCTGCAGGTTTGCCCCAAGTGCAATCATCACCATCCGGTGTCGGCACGTGAGCGTTTGAACCTGTTGCTGGATGAAGAAGGTCGCCACGAACTGGGCGCCGAAATTCGCCCGGTGGATATTCTGAAGTTCAAGGACAGCAAGAAATATCCGGATCGACTGACGGCAGCCAAGAGCAGCACCGGCGAAGACGATGCGCTGGTGGTGATGCAAGGCAGTATTCACGCCATTCCGGCGGTGGTGGCTGCTTTTGAATTCAAGTTTATTGGCGGCTCCATGGGTGCCGTAGTCGGCGAGCGCTTTGTGCGTGGCGTGCAGGCTGCGGTGGAGGCGCGCGCGCCGTTTATCTGCGTGGCGGCCTCCGGTGGTGCCCGTATGCAGGAAGGCCTTAATTCATTGATGCAGATGGCCAAGACCAGCGCCGCGCTGCAGCTGTTGACGGATGCCAAACTGCCGTTCATCTCGATCCTGACCGACCCGACCATGGGTGGGGTATCCGCCTCGTTTGCCTTCCGGGCGACGTGGTGATTGGTGAACCGGGCGCGCTGATTGGCTTTGCTTACCCGCGCGTGATTGAACAGACGGTACGTGAAACCTTGCCGGAAGGCTTCCAGCGGGCGGAGTTCCTGCTGGACAAAGGGGCGATCGACATGATCGTTGATCGTCGTCAGCTCAAGCGCAAGGTAGCCGAACTGGTGTCGATGTTGTTGCGGGCACCGGCTGTGGCCTGAGCCTGATCTGCTTGTGTAAAGAAAAGCCCCGAGTCGATGCTCGGGGCTTTTTGTTGTGCCCATATCAGGTTGGCCGAAACGTTTCGGCCAACTTGCTTAGCATCCATCAGTACAGTACGCGGCAGCGCAGGGTGCCTTCGATCTGATGCAGGGCTTCCAGTGCCGCCCGGCTGGCGGCGCTGTCAGTGTCAATTACGACATAACCGATATCCGCGGTGGTTTGCAGATACTGGCTGGCGATATTGACGCCCAAAGCGGAAAACGCCTCGTTGATGCGTGCCAGAATGCCGGGCTGGTTGCGGTGAATATGCAGCAACCGGCATTTGCCCGGATGCGCCGGGAGCGACACTTCCGGGAAGTTGACTGCCGTCAGCGTGGAGCCGTTGTTGCTGTATTTCACCAGCTTGGCGGCCACTTCGCCGCCGATGTTGGCCTGTGCTTCCAGTGTGCTGCCGCCGATGTGTGGCGTCAGGATCACGTTGTCAAAGGCGCGCAGCGGCGAGACAAATTCATCACCACTGCCTTCCGGCTCCAGCGGAAAGACATCAATGGCCGCACCGGCCAGATGCTGGCTGCGCAATGCCTGCGCCAGTGCTTCGATCACCACCACGGTGCCGCGCGAGGCGTTGATCAAGTGCGCGCCGGGTTTCATGGCGGCCAGTTCCGCCTCGCCAATCATGTCCTTGGTTTGTACGGTTTCCGGCACATGCAGCGTGACCACGTCGGACTGGTTGAGCAGTTCGGCCAACGTAGCCACTTGTTGGCTGTTGCCCAGCGGCAGCTTGTTCTCGATATCGTAGAACACCACCTTCATTCCCATGGCTTCGGCCAACACGCCCACCTGTGTGCCGATATGCCCATAGCCGACAATACCCAGCGTCTTGCCGCGCACCTCGTAGCTGCCTTCGGCCGATTTGCTCCAGCCACCTTGATGGGTGAGGGCGTTCTTGTGCGGAATGCCGCGCATCAGCATGACGGTTTCGGCAATCACCAGTTCGGCGACCGAACGGGTATTGGAAAACGGTGCATTGAACACCGGGATGCCACGCAGGGCTGCCGCACGGAGGTCAACCTGATTGGTGCCAATGCAGAAGCAGCCAATCGCCATCAGCTTGTGGGCGCCCGCCAGCACGGTGGCGTTCAGCTGGGTGCGTGAGCGGATGCCGACAATATGTGCGTCGGCAATCCGTTCCAGCAGTTCGTCCTGCGGCAGGGCTTTCTTGTGGAATTCGATCTGGTGGTAGCCATCCTGACGAAAGGTATCCAGCGCACTCTGGTGCACGCCTTCCAGCAGTAAAACTTTGATCTTGTCCTTGGCGAGCGATACGGTTTGCATGCGTGGCTCCTTATTTGTTGACTAAATCACTCAACTATTATTACTCTACAATCCAACTTTTGACCAGAGAAGAATCATGCTTGATGCCCGCCTGTTGTCCGAGTTGTCGACCCTGTTTGCCGAAGGCGACATGGCGACCGATGCCGACACGCTGCTGCGCTATGGACTGGACTGGACGCGTTATTTCACGCCGCATGCCAGTGCCGTGGTGTTTCCGCGCCGCGTGGAGCAGGTGGTGGCGCTGGTGCGCTGGGCCGGGCGAGAAGGTGTCGCGCTAGTGCCTTCCGGCGGACGCACCGGTTTATCCGGTGGCGCTGTGGCCGCTGCTTACGAGGTGGTGGTGTCGTTTGACCGCCTGCAGGCGATCAGCGATTTCGATCCGGTCAACCGTACCGTACGCTGTCAGGCCGGGGTGATTACCCGGCAACTGCAGCAATTTGCCGAGCAACACGGCTTGTATTACCCGGTGGATTTTGCCTCCAGCGGCTCCAGCCAGATTGGCGGCAATATTTCCACCAATGCTGGCGGAATCAAGGTGGTGCGCTATGGCATGACTCGCGAGTGGGTGGCCGGGCTGACCGTGGTGACGGGCAGTGGCGAGGTGCTGGAGCTGAACAACGGGCTGGCCAAGAACAATACTGGCTATGACTTGCGCCACCTGTTCATCGGTGCAGAGGGCACCTTGGGCTTTATTGTCGATGCCACCATCAAGCTGGTGCGCCCGCCTACAGAGCTGGCCGTGATGGTGCTGGCGGTGCCGCAACTGTCTGGCATCATGCAGATCTTCAATGCCTTCCGTGGCCAGCTGGATCTGACCGCGTTTGAGTTTTTTTCGGAAAAAGCACTGCGACATGTGCTGGCGCGTGGGCACGTAGCGCGCCCGTTTGACGAAGCGGCCGAGTATTACGTATTGCTGGAGTTTGAAAAGCTGACCGAGCACACCGAAGGTCAGGCTCTGGCGCTGTTTGAACAGTGCGCCGAGCAGGGCTGGCTGGTGGATGGCGTGCTGTCACAATCCGGGCAGCAGGCGGCGGAGCTATGGCGCTTGCGCGAAGACATCAGTGAATCCATTACGCCTTACACACCCTACAAGAACGACATTGCCATTACCGTGAGCCGGGTGCTCGGCGTTTGTCGAACAGTTGGATGCCCTGCTCGCGCGTGAGTATCCGCATTTCGAGGTAGTGTGGTTTGGTCATATTGGCGATGGCAATCTGCACATCAACGTACTCAAACCTGCTGAACTGACGGTGGATGAGTTCCGTCGGGCTTGTGAACGCGTCAATCAGCACGTGTTTGCGCTGGTGCGGGTGTTCAAGGGCAGCATGTCGGCCGAGCACGGAGTCGGGTTGCTCAAGCGTGATTATCTGGAGGTGACGCGCAGCCCGGCGGAAATTGCGCTGATGCACGGCATCAAGCAGGTGTTCGATCCGCACGGCATCATGAACCCCGGCAAACTGTTGCCTAAAAAATAGGCGGCCATGGAAAGATTGAGAGAAAACAGCAGCTTGTGCAGGTTGTCCACACTCTGTCACCAGCCCTGTTCACGGGCAGTGTGGAAAAGCGAAGCTTCTTGCAAAAAAGTGACTGTTTTGTGAGCGCCGTAGCGAAGTCATTAAGTTGTAATGGTTTTTTTTGAGCTTACTACGGTTATCCACAGGGTTATCCCAAAATTTTGTGGATAGTCACCAGGTTGGCCGAATGTCAGCGGGCAGCTGATGCCCCATTCGGCCAACCGTGACGGCGCACTAGCCGAGGGCTTCCAGTTGTTCCTGCACGTCCATCCGGGCTTCTTCCACTTCGGCCAACTGGCTGCTGATTTCACCCTGTTCGCGCGTGACGCTGGCCAGCTTGCCTTTGTTGGCATCGCTGTAAGCTTCTTCCGACGCCAGAAACGCTTCCATCTCGGCTTTCTGGCGCGACAGCTGCTCCAGTTCCTTTTCCAGCTTGTTCAGGCGGCTGAGCAGTGGTTTCTTCAGCGCAGACAAGCGCTGGCGTTCTTCTGCTTCCTGACGCTTCTGTTCCTTGCGGTTGACACTCTGGCCATCCTCGGTAGAGGGTTTGCCGGTTTCGGCCAACTGTTCCAGACGCCACTGACGATAATCTTCCAGATCGCCATCAAACGGCTGCACCGTACCGTTACTTACCAGCCAGAAGGTGTCGGTGGTGGATTCGAGCAGGCTGCGGTCGTGAGACACCACAATCAGCGCGCCGCTGAAGTCCTGTAGCGCCAGCGTCAGCGCGTGGCGCATTTCCAGATCAAGGTGGTTGGTTGGTTCATCCAGCAGCAACAGGTTGGGTTTTTGCCAGACAATGATCGCCAGCGCCAAGCGTGCCTTCTCGCCGCCAGACATCGGGCCGACCGGATCGGTGGCAGCGTCACCGCGGAAATTGAAACCGCCAAGAAAGCTGCGCAGTTCCAGTTCGCGGGTAGTGGGCGCCAGCCGCTGCATGTGTTGCAGCGGCGATTCATCCATGCGCAGGCTTTCCAGCTGGTGCTGGGCAAAATAGCCAATCTTCAGTGTCTGCGCCTTGGTCACCTGTCCAGATAGGGCCGGTAGATCACCCGCCAGCAGTTTTACCAGCGTCGATTTACCCGCGCCGTTTACCCCCAGCAGGCCAATGCGGCTGCTTACTTCCACCGACAGATTCAGCCCGTGCAGGATGGCGTTGTGGTTGTAGCCGATATCCACCTGTTCCAGCCGCAGCAGCGGGTTGGGCAGGTTGTCCGGGTTGTCGAAGTGGAAGTCAAACGGCGAATGTACATGCGCCGGAGCAATGCGTTCCAGTTTTTCCAGTGCCTTCACCCTGCTTTGCGCCTGACGTGCCTTGGTGGCTTTGGCCTTGAAGCGGGTGATGAACGATTCCAGATGGGCGATCTGGCGCTGTTGTTTGTCGTAATCGGCCTGCTGCCGCACCAGCCGCTCGGCACGCATGCTTTCAAACTGGCTGTAATTGCCGGTATAGAGCGTCAGTGTCTGGTTGGCGACTTCGACGATATGGCTGGTCACGTTATCCAGAAAATCGCGGTCATGGGAAATCAACAGCAAGGTGCCGGGGTAGCCCTTCAGCCAGTCTTCTAGCCACAGCACGGTTTCCAGATCCGGTGGTTGGTCGGCTCGTCCAGCAGCAGCAAATCGGAACGGCACATCAAGGCCTGCGCCAGGTTCAAGCGCATGCGCCAGCCGCCGGAAAAGCTGGAAACGGGATGCTGGTGGCTGGCGGTGTCAAAGCCCAGACCGGTGAGGAGCTTAGCCCGGGCCGGGGCGGAGTACGCCTCGATGTGGGCCAGCTCGCTGTGCAGGTGGCCGATGGCGCTGCCGTCGTTGCGCTGTTCGGCTTCGGCCAACTGTTGTTCCAGCTGGCGCAGTTCGTGGTCGCCATCCAGGACGTAATCGATGGTAAGCCGTTCCAGTGCCGGGGTTTCTTGTGCTACGTGCGCCACCGTCCACTGCGCCGGAATGCTGACATCGCTTAACATCGGCATGCAATTGCCCCATCAGCAGGGCAAACAGGCTGGATTTGCTTAAGCGCCGTTGGCACCAACGACGCCCACTTTGTTGCCGGGATTGATCGTGGCGTTGGCGTCAACCAGCAGTTCCTTGAGCCCGCGGCGCAGGGTCAGGTTTTTTACTTGAATCATGAAGAGCCTGAGATGGGGATTTAAACGGCGGGTAAACTCGAGAGGTCCCAACGCGGTTTAACGCTGAATTCTCGCGTGGCGTGGGCAAATTTCAGGCGCATGGCACCGGCAAAGGCAATCATCGCACCGTTGTCGGTGCAGAGCGCCAGCGGCGGGTAGAACACCTCAAAGCGGCGTTTGCGCGCGGCCTCGTTCAGCGCGGCCCGCAATTGCTTGTTAGCGCCCACGCCGCTTACCACCACCAGCCGTTTCATGCCGCTTTGTTTCAGCGCCTTGAGCGATTTTTGTACCAGCACCTCGACAATCGCCTCCTGAAACGCGCGGCAAATGTCACGCCGGGTCTGGTCGTCGATCTGGCCCAGCTCGGCTTCCACCTGCTTGGTGAGCGTCAAGACAGCAGTTTTGAGACCAGAGAAACTCATGTCCAGATTTTGCGTATGCAGCATCGGGCGCGGCAGGGTAAAGCGCGTTGGGTCGCCGCTTTCGGCCAACCTTGATAACTCCGGCCCGCCCGGATAGGGAATCCCCAGCAGCTTGGCGGTTTTGTCAAACGCTTCACCGGCCGCATCGTCCAGCGTTTCGCCCAGTACCTGATAATCGCCGATGCCACGTACGGCCATCAGTTGCGTATGGCCGCCCGATACCAGTAGTGCAATAAACGGAAACTCCGGTTTGGGTTCGGCCAACAATGGCGACAGCAAATGGCCTTCCAGATGGTGCACGCCGACCACCGGAATATTCAGACCAAACGCCAGCGCATTGGCGACGCTGGCGCCAACCAGTAACGCGCCGCCCAACCCGGGGCCCGGGTGTAGGCAATGGCATCCAGTTCTGCCAGCGTCTTGCCTAAGCATCGGCCGGGCAGGCTTCGGTAAGTGGAATGACGCGCCGGATATGGTCGCGGCTGGCCAGCTCCGGTACCACGCCGCCGTATTCGGCATGCATGGCCATTTGTGTGTGAAGTTGATGGGCAATCAGCCCGGCTTCGGTGTCATAAAGTGCAACGCCGGTTTCGTCGCACGACGATTCAATACCCAATACCAGCATGAGGTACCCAGTTATAACGGGACAATCTTTTCATTTTACCGGTGAATCTTTGTCAGGCCCAAATCGGGAATGATAGTCTTGAGCGTTACCAAGCCGTTTTGGCTCGTCAAAACGCGAGAACATGTTGCAAGGAAACAGAATGAAAGCAAGGCTCAAGTGGGTGGATGGCGTGTGTTTCATGGGCGAAAGTGGCAGCGGCCACGCCGTGGTGATGGATGGCGCACCAGAAGGTGGTGGCCGTAATCTGGGCCCGCGCCCGATGGAGTTGCTGTTGCTTGGCACTGCCGGGTGTACCAGCTATGACGTGATGACCATTCTGCGCAAATCCCGTCAGGACGTGACGGATTGCTGGGTAGAGATGGATGCCGAACGTGCCGAGGTCGAGCCCAAGGTTTTCACCAAAATCCACTTTCATTTTGTCGTGGTCGGCAACAATCTCAAGCCGGAAGTCATTGAACGGGCCATCAAGCTGTCGGCCGAAAAATACTGCTCCGCTTCCATCATGCTGGGCAAAACGGCGGAGATTACCCACGACTTTGAAGTACGCGCCGCCTGATTTCGCATCCGTAACAACGTCCTGCCAAACGGCCAGTGCTGACAAGCGCTGGCCGTTTTTGTTTGCTGCCGTACCGTTTGCAACCCGGCGGCAAAAGTTGCCGCTCTGTGGGCGCTCAGGGCAAAACCCCTTGTTCCTATTGCGAGTATCTTTTTCAAGATGGCTGATTTTATTGGGTTTTAAATATTGGCACGAATTGTGCTAATAGATTGGCGTTCAGGAGACGGTAATGCTAGACAAGATCGATCAGTACTTTGACTTACAGCAAAAGGCACTCAGCCTGCGGGCGTATCGCGCCGAAGTCGTTGCCAGCAATATCGCCAACGCGGAAACGCCGAATTACAAGTCGGTTGATTTCGATTTCCGTCAGGCCTTGCAGTCGGCAACTCATGCGCAGAGTCAGGGAAATCTGGCCTTGTCTGCCACCGATGCCCGCCATTTCAATGGCTCGGCTAACTCTGCTGCAGCCGCCAATGGCGCCAAACTGCAATACCGGACAGCCGTGCAGCCTAGCCTCGACGGCAACACGGTGGATATGGATATCGAGCGTGCCGCATTTACCGACAACGCCCTCAAATATCAGTCCACGCTGACGTTCCTGAACAAGAAAATCAGCAATCTGGTCGATGCCATCAAGGGAGGTGCGTAATCGTGTCGCTCTCTAGCGTGTTTACCATTGTAAGCTTCGGCACTGACGGCCCAGTCCATGCGGCTTAACGTTGTTGCCAGCAATATTGCCAATGCTGAAAGTGCGACCAGCTCCACCGGTCAGCCTTATAAAGGGCGGCATGTCGTGTTTACCGCCGTACCCGTGTCCACTTCGCAGCCGCAGGTTGCTGGTGTGCGGGTGACGTCGGTGGTGGAGGACCAGTCGCCGCCGCGCCTGAAATATGACCCCAGTAACCCGCTGGCCGACGAAAAGGGCTATGTGAACATGCCCAATGTCAATCCGGTAGAAGAGATGGCCGACATGATCTCTGCCTCGCGTTCCTACCAGACCAACGTGGAAATGATGAATACCGCTAAAACCCTGCTGCAAAAAACCTTGCAGCTGGGCCAGTAACAGGAAAGGTTGACGCGCCATGACCAGCTCAGTGACTTCCAGCTCCAGCAGCAATCCCTATGACATCATCAATGGTACGACTTCCTCATCCGGGAGTAGCTCGGGCACTAATAGTGCACAACAGATTCAGGATCAGTTCCTCAAGCTGCTGACTACGCAGTTGCAGGCTCAAGACCCGCTTAATCCGATGGACAATAGCCAGATGACCAGTCAGATGGCGCAGATTAGTCAGGTCTCCGGGCTGGAGAAACTCAATACGTCGATGCAGGCCCTGATTCAGTCACAGGCGGCCAACCAGTCGATGATGGCCGCGTCCACCATCGGGCGGCAAGCGCTGGTAGCCGGTAACCAATTGGCTTTGTCCTCCGGCGCGGCACAAGGTGCGGTGATGCTCAGTGGTGCGGCAGACAAGTTGACCATCAATATCAAAAACGCCAATGGTGTGGTGGTGGATACGCTGACGGTCAACAAGGCCTCGGCAGGGATGAACAGCTTTAGCTGGGATGGCAAGGACGCCAGTGGTCAGACGTTGGCCGATGGCAATTACACCTTTGAAGCCCGGGCAACAGGTGGGGCCTCCTCCGGTTCCAGTGCCGTAACGGCTACGCCATTCAATAACCAGAAGATCTCGGCTGTTGCCCGGGATCAGGGGACGCCGCAGCTGGTGTTCACCAACGGTTCTCGTGCGGCATTGAGCGATGTCGCTCAGTTGTCCTGATCACAGCCTCTTAAGCACTCGCGGATTCTCAAGGAAACAACATGGGCTTTCAACAAGGTTTGAGCGGTCTGTCCTCGGCATCGAAGCAGCTGGATGTGATCGGTAACAACGTTGCCAATACCAGCACGGTGGGCTTCAAGGAATCCCGTGCCGAATTTGCCGACATGTACGCTTCCAACTTCTATGGCGTAGCCAGTACGCAGACAGGTATCGGCTCACGTACAGCGGCGGTCACGCAGTCGATCACCCGGGGTAACGTTACGGCGACAGGCCGTAGCCTTGATTTGGCCATCAATAACAACGGCTTCTTCGTGGTCAAGCAGCCAGCCTCCGGCACCGGTCAGGCCGGGGCGCTGCTGTATACCCGTAATGGCCAGTTTCAGGTTGATCGTGACGGCTATCTGGTCAATGGCACCGACCGCTTGCAGGGCTGGATGGCAAACAACGGTGTGGTCACGCAAGGCCCGGTATCGGACTTGCAATTGCAAACCAATCTGATCTCGCCGAAACAAACCTCGACAGTCAGCATGGGCGTGAATCTTGATTCGCGTCTGACCTCGCCGACGGTATCGCCACTTGATCCGACCAATACCAATTCGTTTAACTGGTCCAATGCGACGACGGCATACGATAGCCCTGGGTAACTCGCATGACCTGACGCTGTACTATGTCAAAGGTACCGCTACGGCTGCTGGTACTCCTTGGACAGTTACGGCTTATGTGGACGGTAATGCCACTGGCAACAGCACGACGCTGAACTTTGATACCAGCGGTAATCTGATCACCACCCCGGCTCCGACATTGTCGGTTTCCTATACGGCAAGCTACGGCCAATGGCTCTTCCTCCCCGATTGCCTTGACGGTTGATTACACCGGCTCGACTCAGGTGGCGCAAGGTGCGTCCACCAACACTTTGACTTCGGATGGTTATGCCGCTGGTTCCCTCAAGGCCATCAATATTGACCAGACCGGCATCATCCGAGGCCAGCTTTACCAATGGACAGACACGTACCATTGGTCAGGTAGCGTTGGCTAACTTTACCAACCAGCAAGGTTTGCAGTCGGTTGGTGGTAACCGCTGGCAAGAATCGTATGCTTCTGGCCCGGTCAGCTTCAATGCGCCCGGAGTGGGGAATGCTTAAGCACGATTCAGTCCTCCGCGCTGGAAGACTCCAACGTGGATTTGACCGCAGAGCTGGTCAACATGATTACCGCCCAGCGCTTCTATCAGGCAAACGCCCAGACCATCAAGACGCAGGATACCTTGCTGCAAACCTTGATCAACCTGCGTTAATGCTTTAGCTAAAGGCTCATACTGATGGACCGCATGCTGTTTCTGGCCATGAATGGCGCCAAACATGTTGCCCGGCAGCAGGCGACCACAGCCAATAATCTGGCTAACGTTAATACCAATGGTTTCAAGGCCGATCTGGTGTCCTTCCGGGCCTTGCCGGTCGTCGGCGATGGCGCCCCAACCCGCACGTATGTGGTCGACAACACGGTTGGTCATGATTTAAGCCGGGGCAGCTTGTTGCATACCGGCAATGCCAGTGATTTTGCCATCGGCTCCCCCGGCTTTTTTGCCGTCCAGGCGCCGGATGGTAGCGAGGCATATAGCCGGGATGGTGGTTATGTGCTGGATACCACCGGCATGATGCGCACTCGCACCGGGTTACCAATTCTTGGCGATGGCGGTCCCATTACGGTTCCCACCGGCATGCGTGTGCAACTGGGTGAAGATGGCTCGGTGATGGCGACTCCCCAGTCCGGCACAGACAGAACGCCACAGCTAGTCGGGCAGATCAAGATGGTCAACCCGACGGCCAAGGAGGTGTACAAAGGCGAAGACGGTTTGTTCCGCATTAACGGCGGTGGCACCGCGCAGGCTGATGCCAATGTCAAACTGGTGCCGGAAACGCTGGAGTCCAGCAATGTCAATGCCGTCGAAAGCCTGGTACAGATGATTTCACACGGCCGTCAGTACGACCTTAACGTCAAGCTGATGCAAAGTTCCGACCAAAATGACCAGAAAGCTACCCAGCTGCTGGCCATGGGCTAATAAGTTGGGCGACACCGGCCCTGATTAGATCGACAGGATAAAACCATCATGATGCGCGCCCTCTACATTGCCAAAACTGGCATGGATTCCAGCCAGTTCCAGCTGGACGTCGTCTCCAATAACCTGGCTAACGTCAATACCAAAGGGTTTAAACGTGGCCGAGGCAATATTTGAAGATCTGTATTACCAGACCTTGCGTCAGCCGGGTGCTCAATTGGCCAACGGCAATACCACGCCGACCGGGCTGCAGGTAGGTACGGGTGCCACGCCGGTGGCCACCAGCCGTATCCACTCGCAAGGTAACCTGATGCAGACCGATCAGTCGTTGGATTTGGCAATTACCGGTGATGGTTTTTTCCGTATTTCTCTACCGGATGGCACAACAGCCTATACCCGCGATGGTGAATTCAAGCGCAATGCCAATGGTGATGTGGTGACGGCTGATGGCTATTCGATGAACCCCAACATCAACATTCCGTCCGGTGCCACGCAGATCACCATCTCCACTGGCGGCGTCGTGCAGTATTTTCTGCCGAATAACCCTGCGGCTCAGACGGCAGGGACGATCCAGCTGACCACATTCATTAACCCGCAAGGGCTGGAAAGCATGGGGAATAACCTGTACCTGCAATCTGCCGCTTCCGGAGATCCGCAGGATGGTGATCCGAACACCGATAGCCGTGGTCAGGTCAAGCAGGGGTTTCTGGAAGATTCCAACGTCAATGTGACGGAAGAACTGGTCAAGATGATTCAGGCTCAGCGTTCGTTCGAAATGAACTCACGTGCGATCAAAACCGCCGACGAAATGTTGCAGCGCATTGCGCAGTTGTAATCCAATGATTAGCGGGATCGTGTCATGAAGCGTTTGTTGAGTATCTTGACCTCATTTCTGGTGTTGAGCGGCTGTGCGGTACAGGAGCCGCCACTGGTACATAGTCCGATGACGGCCCGGCCGCAGCCTGTGGCCGCGACAGTTCCGGCTAACGGGTCCATCTTCCGGTGGCCAATTACCGTCCGCTGTTTGAAGATAAAATGCCAGCGCTGGTCGGAGATACTCTCACGGTTACGATTCAGGAAAAATCGGCGACATCGACTTCGGAACAAACAACGGGTGACCGCAAAAACTCCATCAGCGAGAGCGTTGATGCCAGCCTGAAGTTACCGTTTGTGCCAGGATATCTGGAAAAAGCGCTGGCTGGAACTTCTCTTTCGGCCAACGGTGCAGCCAGTTTGAGTGGTAAAGGCAATAATCAGGTGGCTACATCATTTGTCAGCTCGATTACCGTGACAGTGATTGAAGTATTGTCGAATGGCAATCTGGTGGTCAGCGGCGAGAAGCAGGTGCGCGTTAACGGTGATACGGAGTCCATCCGGCTGTCCGGTGTGCTGAACCCACGGGATATTGGCCCGGATCGGTCGGTGTCATCGCTGAAACTGGCTGATGCGCGTATCGAGCAACAAACCAAGGGCAATAACCGGCTGTATACCGAGCCGGGTTGGCTGACCAAGTTTTTCCTGAGCGTACTGCCTTTCTGATAGGCTGCTGTCTTTGTGGTAAGGGTTGGTGGTGATGAAACGATTTTTACTGGGCTGGGTTTTGCTTTTGTGCGTGATGAATACCGTACTGGCCTCTCAGCGCCTGAAAGAGATTGCCAATATCGGTGGCGTGCGCCCCAACCAGTTGATCGGTTATGGCTTGGTGGTTGGTCTGGACGGCAGTGGCGATAAAGTCAGCTCCTCGCCTTTTACCGGCCAATCCATGTCTAACATGCTTAACCAGCTGGGCGTGCAGATTCCGGCAGGTACCAAGCTTGATCCCAAGAATGTGGCTGCCGTTTCGTTGACGGCCACGTTGCCACCCTTTGCTCGCCGTGGTCAGGCGATTGATGTTACCGCTTCATCCATTGGTGATGCCAAGAGCTTGCGTGGCGGTACCTTGCTGCTGTCCCCCTTGAAAGGGGCTGATGGTCAAGTCTATGCCATGGCTCAGGGTAATGTCGTGGTGGGCGGGGCTGGAGCATCGGCGGGTGGCAGTAAGGCACAGGTCAATCAGTTGAGCGTTGGCCGAATTCCTGCTTAAGCGCTACGGTTGAACGTGAAGTACCGACTGCCTTGGGTAATGGCGAGTTTATCAATCTGGAATTGCAAGAAGCAGACTTCACGACGGCCAATCGGGTGGTGCATGCCATTAACCGGGAGTTTGGTGCCGGTACGGCACGTGCCGTGGATGGCCGCCTGGTTGAAGTGCGTGCGCCGTTTGATACCAATCAGCGCGTACAGTTTCTGTCGCGAATGGAAAATATTGCCGTTGATCCGGCAGAAGTTTCCCCCTCTGGTTATCATCAATGCCCGTACCGGTTCCATCGTCATGAACCGGGCGGTGCGTCTGGAGCCATGCGCCATTTCCCATGGCAACCTCTCGGTTTCCGTGAGCAATACCCCGCAAGTCAGTCAGCCGAATCCCTTGTCTGGCGGTTCTACCGTGGCAACCAATCAGGCCAATGTCAACATCAAGAGCGATGGTGGCAAGGTAATCCGGGTGCCGAAGGGGGCCAATCTCTCGCAAGTGGTGAGCGCGCTGAACGCCGTTGGTGCCACGCCTCAGGATTTGGTATCGATCCTGCAGGCCATGAAAGCGGCCGGTTCCCTGAAGGCCGATTTGCAAATTATCTGATTCTTCTGCAAGCTGAAAAAGCGGCCACCAGGCCGCTTTTTTTATTGGCCCGGTTTTTGCTATAAAGGCCGTGGGAGTGAGCCGATGAATATACCTTTTTCCAACAAATACTCGTCATCTGACGCATTAGCCAATCAGTTGGCAATTGACCCGACGCAGCTATCCGGGTTGCAGCGTAAAGCGGATAAAGACCCGAAGGCAGCGGTGCGTGAAGTGGCGGGGCAGTTTGAAGCGTTACTCATGGGAACGTTGGTAAAGGCCATGCGTGAAACCAAGCTGGATGGAGAAGAGGATTCCAGCGATATGGACACCTATCGCAGCATGCTCGATCAGCAGATGGTGCAGTCACTTTCCAAGACTGGCATGGGCTTGGGGGATGTGTTGTACCGGCAGATTGCCAAGTCGGCTCATCTCGACACGACCAACGATACAAAAACCGAGTATCTGGCACCAAGTCCATCATTGAACACGCAGTCGCTGCCCACGCGGGCACTCAAGGCATATCAGCAGGCGCAGAATGCAACAGCTTCTGCTGTGGTTAGCGATCCTGCCGCGACAGCAGGTGCGGCGGTTGGCACGACATCTTCGACCAGTGGCAAAAGTTTTGCCAAGGTCATGTTGCCGCATGCTCGTAATGCGGCCAACCAGCTGGGCGTGGCTCCTGAGTTTGTCGTTGCCCATGCCGCACTGGAAAGTGGTTGGGGAAAGCGTTCAATCAAGAATTCTGATGGCAGTGAAAGTCATAACCTGTTTGGCATCAAGGCGGGTGGCGACTGGCAGGGCGCCACGACTAATGTGCTGACAACGGAATATGTGAATGGAACCCCGCAAAAGAGAGTGGAGAAATTCCGTTCATATGGTTCCTACGCCGAAGCGTTTTCTGACTATGCCAATCTGCTCAAGGATTCGCCGCGTTATCGCAACGCGCTGAATCAGGGGCAGAACATGTACGGGTTTGCCCAAGGCTTGCAAACCGGCGGCTATGCCACCGACCCGCGTTATGCGCGCAAGTTGGTTGATGTGGCCACTTCCGTACTCTCCCAGTCGGTTCGTAGCTGAGTTCAAGTTTTTATCTGGCCAGCCGATAAAGACACAGAGGATAAATTATGGGTTCCAGTATTTTCAGCATCGGTGTCAGCGGACTGAACGCCGCACAGACCGCGCTTTCGGTGGTTGGGCACAATATTGCCAACGTCAATACCGTAAGCTACACCCGTCAATCGATCAGTCAGGCCGCTCGCTTGCCGCAAGATATGGGCTTCGGTTTTGTCGGTAAAGGCGTGGATGTGACTCAGGTTGCTCGCAGTTACGATCAGTATCTGGATAAGCAGGTTCTGAATGCGCAAACCAACAGTAATTATTACTCTAGCCAAGTCTCTCAGCTTAATCAGATCAACAATCTGTTGGCCGATTCCTCTGTCGGTCTGACTCCGGCATTGCAGGATTTTTTTGGTAGCTTGCAGACACTGACGCAAGACCCGTCTTCCATTCCTAGCCGTCAGACCGTGATAAACATGTCGCAGGCGCTGGCGACCAAGTTTCGTACCATCGATAGTCGATTACAGGAAATTACCTCCGGTACCAATGGTCAGATTGCTTCTACGGTGGACAGTATCAATGCCATCGCTGACAAAATCGCCGGTTTGAATTCCCAGATTGCAGCGATGACCGGTGGTCAACAAGACAGTGTTCCCAACGATTTGCTGGATCAGCGCGACAATGCCATGCAAGAGTTGAATAAACTCGTCAAGGCAAAGGCTGTCACCCAGTCGGATGGGACCTATACCGTGTTTATCGGTAATGGTCAGTCTCTGATCCTGGGTAATACCGTAACTCATCTGGCGACCCAGAAAGATCCTGCTGATCCGACATCGTTGCAATTGGTTTACCCGAATGCCAATGGTACTAACACGCTGATTCCAAACAACCTGATTGATGGTGGGGATTTGGGCGGGTTGCTGAATTTCCGTGATGGCGCACTGTTGTCTACTCGGCAGCAGTTAGGGACGTTGGCGATCGATTTTTCTACCGCCATGAATTACCAGCATGAATTGGGCCGGGATCTGTCTGGGCAGCAAGGTGGCGCCCTATTTAATGATCTCACTTCCTATGCAAGCCATCCTCAGGATGCCGCTGGTAATCTGCAAGTATTGCTGTCAGATCCGAGTAAATTAGCCGTTTCTTCTTCTCTGCAACTGGATACGACGGCGGGGGGGATTACCCCTTCGAGTAGTGGGGTTAGCCTGAGTGGGGCGTGGGCAAGCGTACCGGTAGTTATGGTTGGACTAGCACTTCTACGCCGCCAGATGTGACAACGCATCCAGCGTATGGCTTGACGGGGTTGACTGTCACCGCTACCTCTACCACGAGTATTTCTGCAACGATTACAGGTACCAATGGTGGTGGCCCTTACTCAGTGGTGGCAGACCCCAATGTCACTAATGGCTATAAGCTGATGGATAACTCTACCCCGGCACAAGATTTAGGGATTGGCTTCAAGCTGTCTGGGCAGATGCAGGCTGGGATGGTGATCAATATCGGCACGGTACCATTAAATACCGTGGCATCTGGTGAGAACAGTAACTTGCTGGAGATGGCCAAGCTGCAAACGCGAGCCATAGTTGACGGTAAGAAAGATGGCACAAATTCTGGATTGCAATCTTTCCAGACTTATTATTCCACTACCGTCAGTTACGTTGGTAACGTGACGAATACCGCACAATTATCATCGTCGGCAATGGATACTACGCTACAGCAAGTTACTACAACCCGTTCCAATGCGACCGGGGTGAATCTGGATCAGGAAGCGGCCGATTTGTTGAAATATCAGCAGGCATATCAAGCATCGAGTAAAGTCATTCAAATTGCGCAGGATCTATTTTCCCGTTTGCTTCAATTGGGTGGATCCTGAGTTTGGCGGAGTTGAACCATGAGAGTTAGCACAGCGAGTTCATTTATGTCTGGAGTGTATGATATGCAGTCTCTGCAGTCATCACTACAGAAATTACAATTGCAGCTGGATACTCAGAAACGTGTTGTGACGCAAGCTGGATGATCCTGTTGCAGCTGCCCGTGTCTTGCAGCTGAGTCAATCAGATGGTCGTAATACGCAATTTATTGCCAATAGTCAGGCCGTGGAGTCTTCACTTTCCATTTCTGAAACTTCGCTGACCAATGCTTCTAATCTGCTGACCAATCTGAAAAGCCTGGCTATTCAGGCAGGGGATGGAGCATTGGCTACCACCCAGTTGCAGATGATCCAGAAACAAGTGCAGGAAGGCATTTCCGAGATGGCCGGGTATGCCAATGCGACTGATGGCCGCGGTAACTATCTTTTCAGTGGCAATAAGATCAGCTCTGCGGCGTACGTGGTTGATAGTAATTACAATGCCACTTACCAAGGCGATACGGGGCAGCGTGATGTACAGATTAGTGCGGCACGCCAAATGCAGATATCCGAAGCAGGGAGTTCGGTTTTTGGTGATACTGGCAGCCCTACTGCAGTATTCGACGTGCTGAAAAAATTTAATGATTTACTTGGGCAAAGCCCGAAGCCAGCCACCTACGCTTCTGATTTGTCGAGTATTATGTCCGGGATTGATTCAGTACAGAAAAACGTACTGACGGGTATTGCCTCCATTGGTGCTCGTCGCCAAGAGAATGATAATGTAAAGAGTATGGATGAGGACTTGAAATTGCAGTATCGGTCCAGTATCAGTGATTTGCAGGATCTGGATGTGACCAAGGCCATCAGTGATTTTACCATGACGCAAAACTCACTGAAATATAGTCAACTCACTTACAGCAAAGTTACCGCGTTGTCGTTGTTTAACTATATTTCATAATTCGGTTTTTTAAATAAAAGCCATTCCATTTCTTTGGGGTGGCTTTTTATCTTTTGGGATATAAAAGAAGCGGGGCTCATTGAAGATGATTGGTTGCTAAATCATTCTCCTGAATACTTTTTAATGGAGATAATGTATTTTTCTATCCAGATGTGTTTGAGTCTCTGGAATTTCGGCCAACCTTGTCGCTTAAGGTTGGCCGAACCTTTTGATCTTCATTCCAGCCAGTTGGGTGTGCGCTTTTCGATAAAAGCATTAACGCCTTCGCGGCCTTCACTGCCATGGCGAGTTTCGACGAGGCGCTTAATGGTCAGTTCCAGCGACTCATGGCTTAGCGGTTGGCTGCCAATATCATTTACCAGCTGTTTGGCTTGCAGCATCGCCTGTGGCCCATTCAGTAGCATTAGCCTGACGGCGTGTTCCACCGCCATGTCGATTTCATCGTTTTCTACGACCTGGTGTATTAACCCTAATCGTTTGGCTTTGCTTAAGCATTGAAGCGCTCTGCGGTGACAAAGTAACGCCGTGCAGCGCGTTGACCGATAGCGCGGATCACATAGGGGGCGGCGACGGCGGGGATGAGTCCGAGTTTTACTTCGGAAAAGCTGAACAGGGCTTCCGAAACGCCAATGGCAAGATCGCAGCACGCCACCAAGCCAACACTCATCCCAAACGCTGAACCCTGAACCCGTGCGATGGTTGGTTTGGGCAGGTTGTCCAGCGTGCTGAGCAAGCGTGATGATAACCGGGCTTCGCGTTCTATTTCCGCCGGGCTGAATTCGGCCAACCGCTGAATCCACTGCATGTCGTGCCCGGCCGAAAAGCTGATGCCTTGCCCGGTCAGGATAACGACCTTGACACTGCTGTCTTCGGCCAACGTTTCCAAGGTGGCGATCAGTAGATCGATCGTTTCATGGTCCAGTGCGTTATGCAGCTCGGCTCGATTGAGTGTCACGGTTGCCACGCCGCGTGAATCGACACTGAGCAGGATGGGTTCCATTTTCATGTTGTTCTCCTTTGTTGGCGTGTGGTTTTGTTTGTTGTTATTGATCAGCCCCGGTTATCCGGGGCGGCAGAAGCGGCTGATGGCATGGCTGAATGCTTCTGCCGCTTCGATATGCAAGACATGGCGTATGGGATCACTTCCAGCTTGGCGCCCAGCAGGCGTTCCTGAATCAATTCCGCCTGATAGCGTGGGGTGAGGCGGTCTTCGTTGCCAACGAGGATGAGCGTCGGCACGGTTAGCGTGTGCAGCCAGTTACGGGCATCGTGCTCTTTCACGCCATTGATCAGGCGGACCACGGCGTTCCAGTCCAGCATGCCTGCCATTTGTTTCAATCCTTCCAGCATGGCGCTATTGGCGGCCGGGAAACGGCTGGAGAATAGCCGGGGAATGCTGATGGTCTCGCGCAGGTCCAGTCCTCCTGCCTTGTGTGCGGCGATCCAGCTATCGCTGATACGCTGGCTGGCTTCATCAGACCAGGCCAAGGTAGACGCCAATATCAGTTTCAGAATGCGAGCCCGGAAACGACGGGCAAAGTGCTGGGCGACCATACCACCGTATGACAGTCCTACCAGATAAAAACGTTCGATGCAGAGGTGATCAATCAGCTGCATGGCCATGTCGGCCTGTTCGGTCAATGTGTATTTTTCGCCAGCCGGGCGGTCGCTTTGTCCTTGCCCGAGAAAGTCGAAGCGCAGCAGTCGATATTGGGTTTGCAGAATCGGTAGAAGTAACGTCCAGGGCGGGCGTGGACATGGTGATGCCGTTGAACAATACCAGGACGGGACGTTCGACCTGATCACCAAATTCGTAATAGACCTGATGGCCGTTAAGCGTGGCGTAGGGCATACACTGTCCTTGTGGAGCGATGCGGGTTGTCGGAGCGGCACATAGGATGGGTGTGATGATTCATTCTGCATGCTCTTGCGTCTTCTCACCAGTACTCTGTGCTAGCCCGAAGCGAATTTCATGTCATTTAACCGAGTTGTCATCTTCTCTGGGTAGAGTTGGCGTTTAGTCTGATTTTTGGCTGGTTACTTGTCTATGAATACATCGCGTATGGCTGAGCCGTGCCCGGATAGCTCTCGCTGTCGTGAGCTGGAATCCATTATTCAGCAACGCCAGCTACAACCCGTCTTTCAGCCGATTGTCGATCTGGATTCCGGAGTAATTCTGGGATACGAAGGCTTGATTCGTGGCCCGTCGAATAGTCCGCTGCATTCTCCGGTCAATTTGTTTGAACAGGCACAACGCTGCCACATGACGGTGTTGCTTGATCAGACTTGCCGTCGCATTACCATGGAAAGTTTTGTCGGCCATCAGCTTTCCGGCTTGCTGTTTCTTAATGTCAGTCCGGAAAGCCTGTTGGCTCCCGACCATAAGCCCGGTGAAACGCTGGCGTTTCTCAAATGTATCGGGCTGGATTCCAAGCGCATCATCATCGAGTTGACCGAAACCCAGCCCAATGGCGATTACGACGCCTTGCGGGAGGCGACCAGTCACTATCGTGACAGCGGTTTTCGCATTGCGCTGGATGATTTGGGCGAAGGGTTTTCCAACCTGCGGCGCTGGTCGGAATTGCGTCCGGATTTTGTCAAACTCGACAAGCATTTTGTCCAGAACATTCATCACGATCCACTCAAGGAACAGTTTGTCCGCTCGATGGTGGACATCGCCCGCCAGTCCGGAGCCATGCTGGTGGCCGAGGGGATTGAATGTGTGGCCGAACTGCGTGTCTTGCGCCGTTTGGGCGTGCGCTATGGCCAAGGGTATTTGTTGGCGCGCCCCAGCCCGGTGCCGGTGCAGGGACGGCATATTACCGTGCCCGGCGTGGAGTGGGCGGGTGGCAGCCGTACCCGTCTGCATTGGCGCCATCAGCCGCGCGCTGGCGATCTGCTGATCGACGTGCCGACGCTGGCACCGTCAGTGCCCAATGAAGAGGCTTACCGCCTGTTTGCCAGTGATCCCAATCGCTTTGCCATTCCAGTGGTGGAACGTGGCATCCCGGTGGGATTGCTGCGTCGTCATCATTTGCTGGAAAGTTTTGCCCGGCCTTTCAATCGTGAACTGTATGGCAAAAAGCCGTGTGCGGTGATGATGGACAAGCAGCCACTGATCGTCAGTGCCGACATGAGTGTGCATGAATTGTCCAATCTGGTGGTGGCGTCAGAGCATCGTCATCTGGTAGATGGTTTCATCATTACCGAACAGGGCGGTTATCTGGGCATGGGGACGGGGTTTGACCTGATGCGCAAGATTACCGAGCTGCAGATATCCGCGGCGCGCTATGCCAACCCGCTGACCGGGTTACCCGGCAATGTACCGATCAGTGAAACCGTAGACCGCTTGCTGGAGGCACAGGTGCCGTTTGTGGTGGCTCATGCCGATCTGGATAACTTCAAGCCGTTTAATGATTTATACGGCTACGCTGCGGGTGACGGCCTGATTGAGCTGGTGGGGCAGCTGTTGAGCGTACATGTGGATTCGGATCGTGACTTTGTCGGCCATATTGGCGGGGATGATTTTGTCGTGCTGATGCAATCGTCAGACTGGGAAGCGCGGCTGCATGGCATGCTTGAGGCGTTTGATGAAGCGGTGAAAATGCATTTTGAGCCACAGCATTTGGCGGCTGGTGGCTTTGAGGTGGCTGGCCGCACCGGTGAGGTCATGTTCTTTCCCTTGACCTCTTTGTCGGTGGGGGTGATCAAGGTTGCCCCCGGCCGTTATCTGTCTCATCACGAAATTGGTTCTGCCACGGCTGAAGCGAAAAAGATGGCCAAGAAAGCGCCGGGCAGCAGCCTGTTTGTGGAGCGCTTAGCAGCCAGTGCCGGGGCGTGGTATGACCAAATCTGGTGCGAGTTTGATCAATTCGAAGGTCTGATTTCCTATTATCAAGCCATTCTGGCTTTTTCGTGTTGTTCATTTGATCATGGTGCGGGAAAGCCACAGCTTGGCTTCCTCTCGCAACCTGACATTCTCTGCAGGCTTGTCAAATTTATTAAACGTCAGCTAGCCTAACCCGGCAAACTACTGTGTTTCCCAATATTAGTTGGTTTTACTGCTGATTCGGTGGCACGGTTTGTCCTCATCTTAGCGGTGCGTCGTTGAGTGTTTTTTGGTGTGCTGCTATGCGCGGGGGCGCTGTTGTCAGGATCTTGAGTTTGCGTTGAATCTGGCTGGGAGCAGTTCTTGCTTACCTGTTGCGGTAAGGATGCGCCGACGAGAAGTGATCTGTCGCCAAGGCGGGCGCTTTGTTCTGTTCGGGCCACACATGCCATCATTTACGGCCGCGCGCGGCTGGATATCAGTTGGAGGAGTGCAATCATGACGCAAGCTGTTGCTGCCGCTACATCGGTTCAAGCCACACCGCCGGTGGCCAAGGCAGTGCCCGGAAGCATGGGATCGGATCAGCCGTATCTGCGGATTGCCGGAGTCGTGAAGAGATTTGGCGATCATGTTGCGGTCGACGGGGTGGACCTCGACATTCACCAGCATGAAATCTTTGCCCTGCTGGGTAGCTCCGGCTGTGGCAAGTCGACGCTGCTGCGCATGTTGGCCGGTATGGAAACCCCATCGGCGGGGAAGATCATTCTGGACGGGCAGGAGCTCAACCGGCTGCAGCCGTATGAACGGCCGGTCAACATGATGTTCCAGAGCTATGCGCTGTTTCCGCACATGACGGTTGAGCAGAACATTGCCTTTGGTCTCAAGCAGGACGGCTTGGGCAGCCGTGATATCAGTGATCGTGTGATGGAAATGCTGGACTTGGTGCAGATGCGCAAATACGCCACGCGCAAGCCGCATCAGCTGTCCGGCGGTCAGCAGCAACGGGTGGCGCTGGCCCGCAGTCTGGCCAAGCGCCCCAAGCTGTTGCTGCTGGACGAACCGCTGGGCGCGCTGGACAAGAAACTGCGGCAGCAAACCCAGCTGGAGCTGGTTAATACCATTGAGCAAGTCGGGGTGACCTGCATCATGGTGACGCACGATCAGGAAGAGGCCATGACCATGGCCAGCCGCATTGGCATCATGAGCGAAGGCTCCTTGTTGCAGGTGGGGACGCCGACAGAAATCTATGAGTATCCCAACTGTCGCTTTACCGCTGAATTCATCGGCGAAACCAATATTTTCGAAGGCCCGGTCGTTTTGGATGAGCCGGATCGGGTGGAAATTGATGCCGCTGAACTGGGGGGCCGGGTAAGCATTGATCATGGCATCACCGGGCCTAAGGGGATGCAGGTTTGGGCCAGTATCCGGCCGGAAGACGTGCGGCTGGACCTCAAACCGCTGGCGGCGGGGCCGAACCGGGCAAGCGGGGTGGTGGAGGAGATTGCCTATATGGGCAGCTACTCGATTTACCACGTCAAACTGTCCACCGGCAAAATCGTGCAATCGGTCGTGCCGTCGTCGCGCTGGTACGATGCCGGAGAAACCGCTCCCACCGGGGCGATACCGTATTTGTCAGCTGGCGAGAGGATGTGCCGGTGGTATTGACGCGCTGATCGGGGCGTTGGCGGCTACACCTCGGGGCCGGTTCATGGCGCGTGGCAGTTTGTCACGCCGGATGATCCGGCCCTGTTGTTGTGTTGTCTTAAGCCTAAAAGCCGGGCGCTGCTGGCTGCTAAAAAGCGGTTACAACAATTCATCAAATTTTTACTTGTCGGGGGTGGGTATGTTGTTAAAATCCGCGCTCGTTTGGCGTAAAAAACGCGCACAATACGTGATTGTTTCGCTCCGACATCCTTGGCACACCAAAAGCTTATAGCCCGAACGCCGCGCACTAAGGAGCGGGTTTATCCATCGATTCATTGAGGGAAAACTCATGGCTTGGTCCGTAGCCGACAGCCGAAGTCTGTATGGCATCCAGCATTGGGGCGCGGGGTATTTTGATGTAGGGGACAATGGCTGCGTCACGGTGCGCCCCAACACCCGTCAGCAAAAAGAAATTGATCTGTTTGATCTGGTGTACCAGTTGTCTGGCCGTGGGCTGGACCTGCCTTTGCTGGTGCGTTTCCCCGATATTCTGCAAGACCGGGTCACCCGCTTGTGTCGCGCATTTGATGGCGCCATTGCCGCGCAGGGGTATGGCAACCAGTACACGGCTATCTATCCGGTCAAGGTCAATCAGCAGGAAGCCGTCATCAAGAACATCATCGCCACACAGGCGGTGTCGATTGGGCTGGAGGCGGGCTCCAAGCCTGAACTGATGGCTGTGCTGGCGCTGGCTCCGCGCGGCGGTACCATCATCTGTAACGGTTACAAGGATCGCGATTTCATCCGGTTGGCGCTGATTGGCCAGAAGCTGGGGCATCAGGTGTTCATCGTGATCGAGAAAGAGTCCGAGGTGGACCTGGTGATCGAGGAGGCGCACAAGCTGTCTGTTCGGCCAACCTTGGGCATGCGTGTGCGTCTGTCATCGCTGGCGTCCAGCAAATGGGCCGATACCGGTGGCGACAAGGGCAAGTTTGGCTTGTCGGCAGCGCAGCTGATTTCGGCGGCCGAGAAGCTGGAAGCGGTGGGCATGGCTGACTGTGTCCGGCTGATGCACTTCCACATGGGCTCGCAGATTGCCAATATCGGCGACTATCGCCCGGGTTTCCGCGAAGCCCTGCGCTATTTTGCCGAACTGCGCTCGCTCGGTTTGCCGATTGACCATGTTGATGTCGGCGGCGGCTTGGGGGTGGATTACGATGGCACCCATTCGCGCAATGCCAGTTCGATCAATTACGACATGGACGAATACGCGCAGGTGATCGTGTCGATGTTGGCCGAATTCTGCAATGAAAACGCCATTCCGCACCCGCGCATCTTGTCCGAATCCGGGCGTGCCATGACCGCGCACCATGCCGTGCTGATCATGAATGTCACCGACGTGGAGCGCCTGCCGGACAGCTTGCCGGAGGTGGACGATGTGGCCAGCCCTGGCGTTGCCGGTACGCAAGCTGTACGACCTGATGAGCCTGACCAACGAAGAAATGGTCACGGAAATCTATTACCGTGCTTAAGCCATTATGTCGGGCTGGTGGCGGAGATGTACGCAGAAGGCCGGTTGTCGCTGCGGGAAAAAGCGTTGGCCGAACAGATTCATGCTGCGCTGTGCGTAAGCGTCTGCATAGCCAATTACAAGCCAGCCAGCGCTCGCAACGTCAGGTGTACGACGAGTTGACCGACAAGCTGGCCGACAAGTATTTCTGCAATTTCTCGGTCTTCCAGAGTTTGCCGGATACCGGGCGATTGATCAGGTACTGCCGATCATGCCGTTGCACCGGTTGGCCGAACAGCCGACACGCCGCGCGGTGTTGCAGGATCTGACTTGCGACTCCGATGGCAAGGTCAAGCTGTATGCTGACCAGCAGAGTATCGAATCCAGCATGTCGGTGCATGATATCCAGCCGGGCCAGCCGTATCTAGTGGCGGTATTTCTGGTTGGGGCGTATCAGGAAATTCTGGGTGACATGCACAACCTGTTTGGCGATACCGACTCGGTCAACGTCTATGTGCGCGAAGGCGGCAAGCTGGAGTTCTCCGGGGTGGAAGAGCATGACACCATCGAAGACATGCTGCGCTACGTGCACCTGTCACCGGAAGAAATCCTCAACTGCTATGAGGCCAAGTCGCGTGCGACCAATCTGCCGTACGAAGAGCGCAATATCTACTTTGCCGAGTTCTGTCGCGGGCTGAAGCAGTCGTCCTATCTGTCCATGTGACGCGCTAAGGGTCATCGGACAAAGCCGCTTTCGAGCGGCTTTTTTCTTGGCGGCGTGGCGGCTTTCGGCCAACCTGATGAGGCAAGAGCAGGACGGCAGGCGCGTGGAAAATGCTGGATGCTCCGGATTGACAGCCGCCACCGCCCACGTCAGGCTGACGCCATTTATGCAAGCGGGAGAGAGTGATGCCCTCGGTGGAATTGGTGAACGGGTTGGCCGAACGGCTGGCCCAGCAGCAAACGCTGGTGCTGGATGGTGCGATGGCCACCGAACTGGAGCAGCGTGGCTGCGATCTGAATGACCCGTTATGGTCGGCGCGCGTGCTGATTGAGCAGCCGGAACTGATCCGCGCTGTGCATCTCGATTACCTCAAGGCCGGGGCGGACATCATCACCTCGGCCAGTTATCAGGCCACTTTTCAGGGCTTTGCCCGTCGCGGGTACGACCATGCCCAGTCGGTGGCGCTGATGCAGCGTTCGATCACGCTGGCGCTGGAAGCGCGTGATGAATTCTGGGCTGCCCCGGCCAATCGCGTTGGCCGTCAGCGACCGCTGGTGGCGGCATCGGTAGGCCCGTATGGCGCCATGTTGGCCGACGGTTCCGAATATCGCGGCCACTATGGCCTGACGATTGAACAGCTGATGGATTTCCATCGCGAGCGCCCGGCGATTTTTCTGAACGCCGGGGCAGACCTGCTGGCTTGTGAAACCTTGCCCTGCCCGGAGGAAGCCATCGCCTTGGGTCGATTGTTGGCCGAAGAATTCCCGCAGGCTGCCGCCCTGGATCAGCTTTTCCTGCCGCGATGCGCACCATGTGTCGCAGGGCGAGCGGCTGGATGAGTGTCTGGCGCAACTGGCCGGTTTCCCGCAGATCGTTGCCGTGGGTGTCAACTGCTCGGCACCGGAATTTATCGATAGTCTTTTGGACGATGCCCGTGCCGCCAGCGCCAAGCCGCTGTTGGTCTATCCCAATTCCGGCGAAATCTATGACCCGACCAGTAAATGCTGGCATGGCAGCGCAGAAGACGATTCATTTGCCCGCATGGCGGCAACCTGGCACCAGCATGGCGCTCGTCTGATCGGCGGCTGCTGCCGTACCACCCCAGCCGATATTCGCGCCGTGACGGCATTGCTGCGGCCACATTGAGGCTATCTTGCGTGGCCTTTGCGCCATAAAAACAGAGCGCCGTTACCGGCATAAAACCGGAACGGCGCCCTGATCGCGTACATGGTACTTAGATTTTATGTGCCTTGTCGCACGGCTCGCTTTCCGTGCGGGTCAGCAATTCCATCACCTGATGTGAAGCACTTTCCATACGTTGCAGCGCCTGTTGTGTGCCAGCCATGTCACCGGCCGGAAGGCCTGAATGGCTTCCTTGCCGAACTCGTGGACATGGGCGTGTGGCGTTTCCAACTGGCTGAAGACCGGGGTGCCTTTACATTGCTGATGGCCACGTCCTTCGTAATACCATTTGCCCAAGCGGCAATTCTGGTGCGACGACAATTGCGCCGCATCCAGCGTGCTTTGGCTGATCATGGCGCGGTAGATATCCAGCTTGAACACCACGTGGTCGAGCTTCACCACTTCCATGAAGCTGGTGTTGGTGCCTTGCGAAATGACGCGGGCCATTTGTTCGCTGACATCCACCATTTCGCGAATGGTTTCGGCGGTGGCAAGGCCGGTGTCGCGATAGCCTTCGGCGTGCTGCGCGGCTTCTGTTACCTGATCCTTGGTGCTGGAGGACGCGGTTTCCACATCGCTCACCAGCGAGGCAATTTCGTTAGTGGCGGTGGCCGTGCGTTCGGCCAACTTGCGCACTTCGTCAGCCACCACGGCAAAACCACGACCCATTTCACCGGCGCGCGCCGCTTCGATGGCGGCATTGAGCGCCAACAGGTTGGTCTGGTCGGCCACGTCCTTGATCAACTGGACAAACTGGCGGATTTGCCCTGTTTTGCTGTTGAGCGCATCCATGGCTTCGGCGGTACGTTTTTGTGCCACTACGATTTCATTGATGCTGTTGGCCAGCCCGTCCACTGCCGTGCGTGTGGTATGCAGCGTGGAAACGGCATCGGCCGCCGTCGTAAAGTGGCTGTCCATCAACTGGGCCAAGTCGGCAAACGAAGCCCGGATACCGGTTACCCCTTCGCAGAACTCACCAAATGGTTGAATGTAGCTGTCCTGCTTTTGCTGACGCTGCTGGTGTTGTTGCTGCTCCAGTAGCACTTGTTGATGCATTTGGCGCGTGGCATCCAGTTCTCGCTGTAATTGCTGGTTCTCTTGTTGCAATTGCGCGTGGCGCTCTTGTAACTCGGCCAGTTGGCGTTTTGTGGCTCCGAACATGGGTGGGCTCCCGGTAAAAAAAGTGAGTCGATCGTTATTTTTGCTTAATTCTTTTTAACTGAATTCAGTCTAAAACGAGCGACTGACTGTAAGCAAATTAGTCAGAACACTGTTTGATCTGGCACAGATTTGGATGGGAAGGCAGGCCGGTTCCGGGCGCCCAGAACCGGCCTGCAGTGACAAAACGAGGAGCGGCGGCTTCAGATCAGCCGCATCTTGAACAAGCGGCCCTTGATCTTGCTTTGGCTCAGGCGATCGTACGCTTGCTGCACGATATGCCGATCCAGCGCCACAAAACTGGCAAACTCCAGCACGTTGATCTTGCCAACCTGGTTACCGGCAATACCGGCGTCACCGGTCAAGGCGCCCAGAATGTCACCGGGGCGCAACTTGTCGCGTTTGCCGCCTAAGCAATCTCCAACGTCACCATCGGTGGCACCAGTGGCCCGCCGGGAGCTGGGGTGAGTTCGTTGGTATCGGCCCAGGTCAATTCTGACTGCTGATAGTTTTCGATCAGCACCGGGCGCTTGGCATCGGAATCGGTGGTCAGCGTCAGGGCCAGACCATGCTGGTCGCCACGACCGGTACGGCCGATACGGTGGATGTGGATTTCCGGGTCATGCGTCACATCCACGTTGATGACCAGATCCAGTTCCTTGATGTCCAGCCCGCGGGCGGCTACATCGGTGGCGACCAGTACCGTGGTGCTTTTATTGGCAAAGCGCAGCAGAATCTGGTCGCGTTCGCGTTGTTCCAGTTCGCCATACAGCGCCAGAGCCGAGAAGCCGCGGGCCTGTAACTCGGTGACCAGTTCCTTGCAGCGTGCTTTGGTGTTGCAAAATGCCAGTGCAGAGGTTGGCCGAACGTGCTGCAGAATTCGGGAGACAGTCTCCAGCCGGGTTTCCGGTTTAACCTTGTAGAACCATTGTTCGATGTGTTCGGCGTTGTGCAACGCTTCGACTTTTACTTCTACCGGACGGCGCAGGAACTGCGCACTGGCCTTGCGGATGTTGTCCGGATAGGTGGCAGAGAACAGCAGGGTCTGGCGGCTTTTCGGGCAGGCGCGCACGATGCCGAGCAATTTCTTCAATGAAGCCCATGTCGATCATGCGGTCGGCCTCGTCCAGCACCAGCGTTTTGACATTGGACAAGTCCAGCGTCTGGCGAAACAGGTGGTCTTGCAGGCGTCCCGGTGTGCCCACCACGATATGCGCGCCGTGTTCCAGCGACCCCACTTGTGGCCCCATCGGCGTGCCGCCACACAGCGTAATTACCTTGATATTGTCGATGCCACGGGCGAGGCGGCGGATTTCCTGCGCCACCTGATCGGCCAGTTCACGGGTGGGGCACAGCACCAGCCCTTGTACGGCAAACCAGCGCGGATTGAGGTTGGCCAATAGTCCCAGACCAAAGGCGGCGGTCTTGCCGCTACCGGTCTTGGCCTGCGCGATCAGGTCTTGTCCTTCCAGAATGACCGGCAGGCTTTCGGCCTGAATGGCGGTCATGCTGTGGTAACCCGTGCTATCCAGGTTGGAGAGAAGTTCTGTTGATAACGGCAGGGCGGAAAAAGAGGCTTTTTTCACAATGACTTGGCGCGATAAGGTGGGACGGGTGGCGAGTGTAACAAATGCGCCCGACTGCGCCAATGACTGTTTGGGGAGAGTGTCCCGCCGGCAGGCTGCCAGCGGGACGACAGGATCAGACTTTAAAACGCGAGACCGAATCGCGCAGGGCATCGGCCGGGCGTTGCAGCTCTTCGGCGGCCGATACGGTTTGCTGGATCGCGACATCGTTATCGTGTGCCATGGCGGCAATGGCTTCGATGTTCTGCGCCATGCCGTAAGCACTGCTTTGCCGTTGCTGCTCGGTAACGTTGACGATCTGGTCCAGCCCGTTGCGTACCGCTGCCACCGAGGTGGTAGCCGCATCCAGTACGCTGGCCACATTCTGGGCAGACTGATGACTGGAAGCCAGATGCTCAAGGCTGGCGCTGACGGCCGACCGCACTGCATCGGTTTTCTTGTTCAGCGCCGCCGTGACAACGTCGATCTCGTTGGCTGATTGCCCCGATTTTTCGGCCAACTTGCGTACTTCATCCGCCACCACGGCAAAGCCGCGGCCAGCTTCATCCGGCACGAGCCGCCTCGATGGCGGCATTCAATGCCAACAGGTTGGTCTGGTCGGCAATATCGCGTACCTGACGGGTCATTTCGGTAATCGATGCGGTCGCAGACACCAGCTCGGACTCTTCCTGTGCCATCAGCTGTACCGCTTTTTCTACCTGATTGACGTCACTTTGCAGCCGCGCCAGGCTTTGCCGTCCCTGTTCCGAATGAGTCAGGCTCTCGCCCGAACGCTCGTGCACGGTCTGGGCGTTGCTGGCGATGTCGCCAATATGGCTAAGCCAGTGCGTCCACCTGCTGGGCAGCCGCTTCCGATTGGGCATTTTGCTGATGAGAGCCATCGGCCGGGCGGGCCGAGCCGTGGGTGAGTTGATGCGCCGCATCGGTAACGGCCTTGGCCGAATCGCCCACATGGCGGACCAAATCGGCAATAGTGGCCAGCATGCGATTGAAGCTGGCGGCCGTGGTGCCGATTTCATCGCGATGGCTGGCGTCCAGCCGGAAGGTCAGATCGCCTTCGCCCTTGGCCAGCAGCGTCAGGCTTTCCGACATGGCAAGCAGCGGCCGGGTGACCACGCGGCGAACAAACAGGAATACCACCAGCATCAGCGGTAACGACACGATCAGGGCAAACAGAATGCTCTTGTTACGGAACAGGCTAACGGCATCGTTGGTCTTCTCCAGCGAGATTTTCATGCTGACGGCGCCCAGCGG
This sequence comes from Paludibacterium denitrificans, assembly GCF_009707705.1. Lineage (GTDB taxonomy): Bacteria > Pseudomonadota > Gammaproteobacteria > Burkholderiales > Chromobacteriaceae > Paludibacterium_A > Paludibacterium_A denitrificans. Next base: position 2,657,650 of record NZ_WLYX01000001.1, read on the forward strand.
GGTCTTGGCCGCGACCGGTGGCAGGACATGCAGTTCTTGCCCAGATAGTTCGGCGCGGCCAGCGCCGGGTACACCACGCGCAGGTGTTGTCCCAGTTCCGGGGTGGTCGCAATTTCGATGCGTGGCTTGCCATCGGCCAACGCGGCCCGTTCCAGCTCGTCGCGCGGTTGTGCTTCGCTACCGGCACCCGGGCCAAATTGCTTGACCACGGCGGCGCCGCGGATCACGCGTAAATCGCGCACGGCGGAGAGTTCCTTGATCTGGTCAAGGAATACGTTGCGTTGTGCGACGGTGCCGGTGATCATCATGCCGGTCAGCCCGGCCATGGTCATCTCGTTCATGCTGTGCGCCATGTCTTTGGCCTGATCGATGGCAATGTCGCGGCTGACTTGGGTTTGCCACGCGATGACACCACTCCAGGCCACGACGAGGCATAACCATACCGCACCGGTTAGTCGCAGCCAGATGGGCCAATCAGAAAGTTTACGCATGGTTGCCTTCCGGCTACCTGACGGTAGCCGTCCTCCCTTGATAAATTGTGTGCATGACGGACTTGCCGGTCTGAGGTGAAACCAGAGTATGAGGTTGCTCATCCGGCATGATTTTGTACTGGTCAAGCGTAGCGCAGTCGACTTGGCGTCGCCAAGGCCCAATTATGGATTGGATGCGCGCCTGCCACAGCCAGTCATGATAAATGTGAATTCTTTCCATTTCTTGTCTTTTGTCAGGTAATCACCGTTTTATCTTTCACCGGATGTTGAGGTAACCGGCCAGCAGCGCGCGGCAGGGGATGGTTTCTATCCTGGCGACGCTATTGGCCCTGCCCCGGCGGGTCGCATCCAGAGTGGTTTTCTGCAACAATCCTCCGCCTTGGGCGACCGTGGTATCGGGTTGCTGTGGTGCAATGGAACAAAGGAGTGGGTATGGCGCAGCATAGAGTGGCGATCGTCGGAGGCGGTCCGGCGGGGTTGATGGCCGCCGAATGGTTGTCGTCCCATGGCGTGGCGGTGGATATCTACGATGCCATGCCATCGGTGGGCCGTAAATTCTTGCTGGCCGGTGTTGGCGGCATGAACATTACCCACTCCGAGCCAGCTGAACCGTTCTTGTCGCGCTATGGCGCGCGTTGCGATGAACTGGCGCCGGTGTTGCAATCATTTGGGGCTCCGCAATTGCGCGAGTGGGTGCATGGCCTTGGGGTGGAAACGTTTGTCGGCAGCTCCGGCCGGGTCTTCCCGCGCGAGATGAAGGCCGCGCCGCTATTGCGCGCCCTGGCTGGCACGTTTGCGTGCAAATGGCGTGAGAATCCATGTGCGACATCGCTGGCTGGGCTGGACGACAGACGGTGCGCTGCGCTTTGCCTCGCCGGAAGGTGAGATCACTGTACAGGCCGATGCGGTGTTGCTGGCGCTGGGCGGCGGTAGTTGGAAAAAACTTGGCTCCGATGGTGCATGGGTGCCAACGTTGGCCGAAAAGGGCGTCGAGGTGGCTCCATTGCAACCTTCCAACTGTGGTTTCGATGCCGATTGGAGCGAGCACTTTGCAGAGAAGTATGCTGGTACGCCGCTAAAATCCATTGTGCTGGAATTTACCGACTACGCCGGTCAGACCGTGCGTAAACAGGGAGAGTGTGTGGTCACCCGTACCGGTATGGAAGGTAGCCTGATTTATGCCTTTTCTGCGGCCGTGCGCGATACGATTACGGCCTTCGGCCATGCCACTGTCTATATCGATTTGTTGCCGGGGCACGCGGCGGAGCGGGTGGTGGCGGAAGTTAGCCATCCACGCGGTTCGCGTTCCCTGGTCCAGCCATTTGCAAAGCCGTCTTGGCCTGAAAGGTGTTAAGGTCGGATTGCTGCACGAGTGTCTGAGCAAGGAAGAATTTCACGACCCGGTGCGTTTGGCGGAGGCGATCAAGCGTTTGCCGGTCACGTTCCGGCGGCCCCGGCCACTGGATGAGGCGATCAGCACCGGTGGCGGGGTGCGTTTTGAGGCGATGAATGGCCAATTGATGCTGGGCGCGCTGCCCGGCGTGTTTTGCGCGGGAGAAATGCTGGATTGGGAAGCACCTACCGGTGGCTATCTGTTGACGGCTTGTTTTGCCACCGGACGGGCTGCTGCAGAGGGGGTGCTGCAGTGGTTAGCCGCCCGTTAGGGATTGCCTGAAATAACTAATCATGCAGAGTTTGATGTAAATCAAACTCTGCATTTTTTTTGTGGCAGGCTATGCTGAATTCAAGGCTGCTCCGAATCCTGACTGATGCCGGGCAAAATTAAAGAGCCGCACGCGTTGGCTGGTGCTGAGCCAGCCGTTTCATGTCCTCGTTTGACTGAAGGAGTTGTCATCATGAAACTGGATCACTTCAATGAGGTGGCTGATCTCATCGGCCTGAAAAAACGCCCCCGCGAAGCCGTGTGGCTGATGGAGGTAGAGGGCATGACCGGCTATTACGCAGCCCGGCAGATGGATTTGAGCGAGTCTACGGTGTCACGTGCGCATTCCCGGTTCCGTAAAGCACTGAAACAGGTGAATTCACTGTCCCGGTTTTTGCCGCTGTGAAGCCTTGTGCATGATCAATAGTTGGCCGAAGTGGCAACGGCACGGTAGGTTTTGTTATCGGGCACATGCCCGTCGCATGGCTGGGGGTGAAGGTAGTTCTGGCGTGCTGCGCTGTTGATCGGCCTGCATTCAACAGACTCCGTGTGACGCTGTGCTTGTACAAGCCAGTGATACGGACCGTTATTTTCGGTCAGCAATATTGCTGATTACACAAAACTACGGCCAACCGTTAACGAGCGGTTGGCCGTGTCATTATCAAGCGTCAGAACCGATCAGAACGCATCAGCCGGGATGCGTACGCAACCTTCCATCAGTACCCGGGCGCTACGGCTCATAACAGCCTTGGTGACGGTCCATTCGCCATCGACGATTTTTGCCGCCGCGCCGACGCGCAGGGTACCGGACGGATGGCCGAAGGTCACCGCTTCACGCTCACCGCCGCCTAAGCCAGATTGACCAGCGTGCCCGGCACCGCCGCTGCGGTGGCGATGGCTACCGAAGCGGTGCCCATCATGGCATGGTGCAACTTGCCCATCGACAGTGCACGGACCAGTACGTCGATCTCGGACGCGGCGATTAGTTTGCCACTGGAGGCAACGTAGTCGGTCGGCGGGGCGACGAAGGCGATCTTCGGCGTGTGCTGGCGCGCCGCAGCTTCGGAGATGTCCGAGATCAGCCCCATCTTCAGCGCACCGTAGGCACGCATGGTCTCGAAGCGCGCCAGCGCTTCGGCATCGGAGTTGATGTCCTTCTGCAGCTCGGTGCCGGTGTAGCCGATGTCGGCGGCGTTGACGAAGATGGTCGGGATGCCGGAGTTGATCATGGTGGCCTTGAAGGTGCCAATGCCCGGTACTTCCAGATCGTCCACCACATTGCCGGTGGGGAACATCGAGCCTTCGCCGTCGGCCGGGTCCATGAACTCAATGACTACCTCGGCGGCCGGGAAGGTCACGCCGTCCAGCTCGAAGTCGCCGATTTCCTGTACCTGACCATCGGTGATCGGTACGTGGGCGATGATGGTCTTGCCGATGTTCTTCTGCCAGATACGTACGGTACAGATGCCGTTCTGCGGGATGCGTGCGGCATCGACCAAGGCCGCCGCTGATGGCAAAGGCACCAACCGCAGCGGTCAGGTTGCCGCAGTTGCCGGACCAGTCGACGAACGCCTTGTTGATCGCCACCTGACCAAACAGGTAGTCAACGTCGTGATCCGGCTGCTCGCTCTTGGCGACGATTACGGTCTTGGATGTGCTGGAGGTAGCGCCGCCCATGCCGTCGATTTGCTGGCCGTACGGGTCCGGGCTGCCGATGACGCGCAGCAGCAGCTTGTCGCGCGCCTCACCCGGTACTTGTGCGCGCTCGGGAAGGTCTTGCAGACGGAAGAACACTCCTTTGCTGGTGCCGCCACGAATATAGGTCGCTGGAATCTTGATCTGGGGTAGGTGAGCCATGTAGAGATTTTCCTGATGAGACTGAACCAGATTCAGCCTGCACGAAAAAACAGGCCAGTACCACCGTGCTACTCACCTGACCACAATATGGCAGGCGGCAAGCGGCAGTACTGACCCGGTCGCAGTGAGTATTAGGCAGTCGTCGTCGACTCGAGGAAGTCCTGCGCAAAGCGTTGCAGCACGCCGCCTGAGCTTCGTAGATCGACACTTCTTCTGCCGTATCCAGACGGCAGGTCACCGGTACTTCGACGCGTTCGCCATTCTTGCGATGGATGATCAGCGTAAGCGTGGCACGCGGCGTGCGTTCGCCGATCACGTCGAAGGTTTCCGTGCCATCAATACCCAGCGTCTTGCGGTTGACGCCGGGCTTGAACTCCAGTGGCAACACGCCCATGCCGATCAGGTTGGTGCGGTGGATGCGCTCGAAACCTTCGGCAACGATGGCTTCGACACCGGCCAGACGTACACCCTTGGCAGCCCAGTCACGCGAGGAGCCCTGACCGTAGTCGGCACCGGCGATGATGATCAGCGGCTGCTTGCGGTTCATGTAGGTTTCAATGCCTTCCCACATGCGCATCACTTTGCCGTCTGGTTCCACACGGGTCAGAGAACCCTGCTTTACGCTGCCATCTTCGTTCAGCACCATCTCGTTGAAGAGTTTGGGGTTGGCAAAGGTGGCGCGCTGGGCGGTCAGGTGGTCACCCCGGTGGGTAGCGTAGGAGTTAAAGTCTTCCTCTGGTAGCCCCATCTTGGCCAGATATTCCCCCGCTGCGCTGTTGGCCAAAATGGCGTTGGACGGCGACAGGTGATCGGTGGTGATGTTGTCCGGCAGTACGGCAAGCGGGCGCATGCCCTTGAGCGTGCGTTCGCCAGCCAGTGCACCTTCCCAGTACGGCGGACGACGAATATAGGTACTCATCGGGCGCCAGTCATACAGCGGGCTCTTGGCTTCTTCTACCGTGCCCAGATCGAACATCGGGATGTAGACCGATTTGAATTGTTCCGGCTTGACGCTGCGGGCCACGATGGCATCGATTTCTTCGTCGCTCGGCCACAGGTCTTTCAGGGTAATCGGCTGGCCGTTCTGATCATGACCCAGTACATCCTTCTCGATATCGAAACGGATGGTACCGGCAATGGCGTAGGCGACCACCAGCGGTGGCGAGGCCAGGAATGCCTGCTTGGCATACGGGTGAATCCGGCCGTCGAAGTTACGGTTACCGGACAGTACGGCCGTCGTGTAGAGGTCGCGCTCGATGATTTCCTGCTGGATCTTGGGATCAAGCGCGCCGGACATGCCGTTACAGGTGGTGCAGGCATAAGCCACGATGCCAAAGCCGAGTTGCTCCAGTTCCGGCAGCAAGCCCTCTTCCAGATACAGCTTGGCAACCTTGGAACCGGGGGCGAACGAAGTTTTCACCCACGGTTTGCGCGTCAGGCCCAGCTTGTTGGCGTTACGTGCCAGCAGGGCGGCGGCAATCACGTTACGTGGGTTGGAGGTGTTGGTGCAGCTGGTGATGGCGGCGATGATTACCGCGCCGTCCGGCAGCAGGCCCTTGGCTTCTTCCGTGCGAGCTTCGGCCAACTTGGCCTCGTCGGCGATGCCGCGCTCGTGCAGGGCAGAAGTCGGCAGGCGCTTGTGCGGATTGGATGGGCCTGCCATGTTGCGCACCACGGTGGAGAGATCAAACTCCAGTACCCGTTCGTATTCGGCGTTAACCAGTGCATCGGCCCACAGACCGGATGTTTTCGCGTAACGTTCCACCAGATCGACCTGTTCCGGCTCGCGCCCGGTCAGCTTCAGGTAGTCGATGGTTTGCTGGTCGATATAGAACATTGCCGCAGTGGCGCCGTATTCCGGGCACATGTTGGAAATGGTGGCGCGGTCACCAATACTCAGGCTGGCAGCACCGTCGCCGAAGAATTCGACGTACGCGCCCACCACGCGCTCTTTGCGCAGGAATTCGGTCAGGGCCAGTACGATATCGGTGGCGGTGATGCCGCTTTGGCGTTTGCCGGTGAGCTTGACGCCAACGATATCCGGCAGACGCATCATTGAGGCACGGCCCAGCATGACGGTTTCGGCTTCCAGCCCCCCACGCCAACGGCAATCACGCCCAGAGCATCGACGTGTGGTGTGTGGCTATCCGTGCCGACACAGGTATCAGGGAATGCTACACCGTCACGTACTTGAATCACCGGCGACATTTTTTCCAGATTGATCTGGTGCATGATGCCGTTGCTTAAGCCGGGATGACGTCCACGTTCTTGAACGCGGTACGGGTCCAGTTGATGAAGTGGAAACGGTCTTCGTTGCGCCGCTCTTCGATGGCGCGGTTTTTTTCAAAGGCGTTGGGATCAAAACCACCGCACTCCACCGCCAGCGAGTGGTCGACAATCAGCTGGGTCGGTACCACCGGGTTAACCAGTGCCGGGTCGCCACCCGGTCGGCGATGGCGTCGCGCAGGCCTAAGCCAGATCGACCAGTGCAGTTTGGCCCAGAATGTCATGGCACACCACGCGCGCCGGGTACCACGGAAAATCCAGATCGCGCTTGCGTTCGATGAGCTGTTTCAGCGAGTCGGTCAGCGTGGCCGGGTCGCAACGGCGTACCAGGTTTTCGGCCAACACGCGCGAGGTGTACGGCAACTTGTCATAGGAGCCGGGCTGGATGGCCTCGACCGCCGCACGCGTGTCAAAGTAATCAAGCTGGGTACCGGGTAGGGAAATGCGGTGTGCAGTATTCATGGCGTAGGGCGAATAAGTAATGATCGGTATCAGAATCAGGGGCGTGACTGGCTAACTGCCAGCACGCCCCTTGCCATTAGCGCTGTTCGATCGGAACGAACACCGGTCTTCCGGACCAGTATAGTTGGCCGAAGGACGGATGATTTTGCCATCCTGACGCTGTTCGATCACATGTGCGCTCCAGCCTGCGGTGCGGGCGATCACAAACAGCGGGGTAAACATGGCGGTCGGCACACCCAGCATGTGGTAGGACACGGCGCTGAACCAGTCGAGGTTCGGGAACATCTTCTTCACCTCGGCCATGACGCTTTCCAGACGCTCGGCGATGTTGAACATCTTCATGTCACCGGCCTGCTGCGACAGGTTGTGTGCCACGTCCTTGATGACCTTGTTGCGCGGGTCGGAAATGGTGTAGACCGGGTGGCCAAAGCCGATGACCACTTCTTTTTTCTCTACACGGGCACGAATGTCGGCTTCAGCCTCATCCGGGTTTTCGTAGCGCTTTTGCACTTCAAATGCCACTTCATTGGCGCCGCCGTGTTTCGGGCCGCGCAGGGCGCCGATGGCACCGGTAATGCTGGAGTAAACATCCGAACCGGTACCGGCAATGACGCGCGCGGTAAAGGTGGAGGCGTTGAATTCGTGCTCTGCATACAGAATCAGCGAAATATGCATTGCCTTGACCCATTCGGCCGACGGTTTTTCACCGTGCAGCAGGTGCAGGAAATGGCCGCCGATGGTGTCGTCGTCGGTTTCGACGTTAATGCGTTTGCCGTTGGTGCTGAAGTGGTACCAGTACAGCAGCATGGAGCCGAGCGAGGCCATCAGGCGGTCGGCAATGTCACGCGCGCCAGCCAGGTTATGGTCGTCTTTTTCCGGCAGGGCGCAGCCCAGTGCGGAAACGCCGGTGCGCATCACGTCCATCGGGTGCGAGTTGGCTTAAGCAGGGCTTCCAGTACGGCCTTGACGGAGGAAGGCAGGCCACGCAGGGCTTTCAGCTTCTTCTTGTAAACGGTCAGTTCGGCTTTGTTGGGCAGTTTGCCGTGTACCAGCAGATAAGCCACTTCCTCGAATTCGCAATTCGGGGCGAGATCGAGAATGTCATAACCACGGTAGTGCAAGTCGTTGCCGCTGCGGCCTACCGTGCAAAGCGCGGTGTTGCTTAGCGGCGATGCCGGACAGAGCGACCGATTTTTTGGGTTTGCTGGTTACTGCTGCTTCACTCATGCCATGTCTCCTTAATCATCATATCGTGCGTCGAAAGACAGCAAGGCCGTGCCCTGCTGCCATCGGGCGGGAGGTGGAACCTCGTTTCGGTCTGTGGGCAGACCTGTTTATTTGTTTTTTCTTCCGGGCGAACAATGCGTCCAGTTTTTGTTCGTAGGCGTGATAGTCGAGGTGATCGTACAGTTCCATCCGGGTTTGCATGGTGTCGACCACGTTCTGCTGCGTGCCGTCGCGGCGGATGGCGCCGTAGACATTGAGTGCCGCCTTGCTCATGGCGCGGAAGGCGGAGAGCGGATACAACACCATGGCGACGCCGTTTTCACCCAGTTCCTGCGTGGTATAGAGCGGGGTGGCGCCAAATTCGGTAATGTTGGCCAGTACCGGCACTTTGACTGCAGCGGCAAATTTCTTGTACATCGCCAGGTCGGTCATGGCTTCCGGGAAGATCATGTCGGCACCGGCTTCCACACACGCCACGGCGCGTTCGATGGCGGCATCCAGACCTTCCACGGCCAGAGCGTCGGTGCGGGCCATGATGACGAAACTGTCATCGCGACGGGCATCGGTCGCCGCCTTGATGCGGTCAACCATTTCGCCTTGGCTGACGATGGCCTTGTTCGGGCGGTGGCCACAGCGTTTTTGCTGAACCTGATCTTCAATGTGCACGGCTGCCGCGGCTTTTTCCGAGCTCTTGATGGCACGGGCGATGTTGAACGCACCGCCCCAGCCGGTATCGATGTCTACCAGCAACGGCAGGTCAGTGGTGTCGGTGATGCGGCGTACGTCGATCAGCACATCTTCCAGCGTGGTGATGCCCAAATCCGGGATGCCGCAGGAGCAGGCCGCTACGCCGCCGCCGGACAGGTACAAGGCCTTGAAACCGGAATGTTCAGCCAGACGGGCCGCGTAGGCATTGACCGCCCCCACCACCTGCAAAGGTTTTTCTTGTTCTACTGCCGGGGCGAAAACGTTGACCGGCTGTGCTCATTCTTTGTCTCCTCCAACCATGAGTTTGGTGTCTTGCCATTAATTCGAGCAAGTGCTTGGTTGGAATGTAAATCATGCCGAGCGATATGGCAAGAGGCAAGGGCACGGATTCATGTTTGGCTCAAGGTCTGCTATGTTTGCGCGGTAACAGCTCGGGGGAACTCATCCATCACGCTACGGTCTAGTGTGTGTCAGCGTCGCCACCACACTATTAGACAGACAGGTGCGGCAAATCAGGGAGCATAACAACGACATGAGTGATCGTGAGATCGATCAACAGTTGGTGGAGCGTGCCCAGCGAGGTGAAAAACGAGCTTTTGACCTGCTTGTTGCCAAGTACCAGCGGCGTCTCGCCCGGCTTTTGTCACGGTTTATCCGTGACGGCTCCGACATTGAAGATGTAACGCAAGAAGCGTTTGTCAAAGCGTATCGCGCCCTGCCGTCGTTTCGCGGGGAAAGTGCGTTTTATACATGGCTGTACCGAATCGGCATCAACACCGCCAAGAATTTTCTCAGCGCCAACGGACGGCGTCCGGTGGTGAACAGCGAGATCGAAGACGAAGACGGTGAAACCTTCGATCTGGCCTCGCAGGTTCCCGACCTCAATACGCCGGAAACCGAGCTGATGAACAAGCAAATTCTGGCTACGGTCAATACGGCGGTGGAGGCTTTGCCGGAGGAGTTGCGCACGGCCATTTCGCTCAGGGAAATGGATGGTTTGTCGTACGACGAAATCGCCAAGGTGATGAATTGTCCGATCGGCACCGTGCGTTCGCGTATCTTCCGGGCGCGTGAGGCGATTGCTGCCGAATTGCGGCCTTTGCTGGATACGGCCGAAAACAAAAGGTGGTAAGTGATGAAAGAAACAATCTCCGCTTTGGTGGACGATGAGCTGGATGAGCAGGCAGCCAACGCGCTCATTGCAACGCTCAGTTCGGATGAGGCGCTCAAGTCCTGTTGGGATGAGTACCATTTGATTGGCGATGCCATGCGGGCCAATTCGCAAATCGGCATCAATGTCCGTCAACAGGTGGCACAAAGGTTGGCCGAAGAACCCACCGTTCTGGCACCACGCCGCTGGTTTGGCCCCGGCCATGGGCATGGCCGGAAATTGGGCGCCGTGGCGCTGGCCGCCAGCGTCAGCTTTGCCGCTGTCGTCGCCCTGGCAGCAGTTGGCGCACAACGATGCGGCCGTCGCCGTGGTGGCTGACCGCGGAGTGCCGGTGACGTCAGCCGTGGCAACGCCTGCGGCGGATGACCCCTATCTGCTGGCGCATCAGGAAATGACGGCAGACCAGAATATCCAGAAAGTCTCTTACGGCAATGGAGCAGGGCATTGATGCGTCTGACTGTTCTGACGGGCCTGTTGCTGCTGGGCGCCGCCCGGGTGGCTCAGGCCGACGATGATTGGGCCATGTTGCGCAAGGTGGCCCAGTCTGGCCGCCAGCAAGCCCTGACCGGCACTTACCTTCACCAAATGAACGGTGCGCTGGAAACCTTCCGCATCGTCCGCGGCATGCAGGGTGATGCCGTACAGGAAAAACGCTGGGCACTGGATGGCCCTTCGCGGGAGATCGTGCGTAGTGGCGTTGATCTGGCCTGTTTTGCGCCGGACAAGCGCGCGTTGATGGCGGCCAAAGTGAGTGCCATGCGCCTGTTTCCCGCCTTGTTGCCCGATGAAATGGCCGATATTGCCCAGTCTTATACCATCCGGAAAAACGGTGCTGACCGCGTAGCACAGCGTGACTGCAACTGGCTTGAACTCAAACCGCGGGACAAGCAACGCTACAGCATGAAATTATGCGTGGAGCCGGGTTCGGCCTTGCCGCTGAAAGTCATGACGGTGAATAACCGTGGTGAAACGGTGGAGCAATTTGCTTTCACCGAAGTAGATTTGACCGCGCCCAAGGACAAGAGCGTTTACCGTCCGCGTTACAAGCAAAGCTACGTGTTACGCAACGCCAGCATGCAGCCGCTGCCGATGTGGCGGCCAGCAGTGGGGTTTCCGGGCTGCCGCAAGGGTTCCGCCTGTTGCGAGCCGTGCAGCGCAACCTTCCCGGGCAAACCGACAAGAGCGTGCACCATCTGGTGTATAGCGACGGGCTGGTGATGATGTCGCTGTTTGTCGAGCGGCGGATAATCGTGCCGACAAGGTTATCAATCTGCACGGTGCCATCAACATGGCCAGCTTAAGCATGATGGTGGCGGGCACCAGTTGACGCTGGTGGGAGATATGCCACCGCCCGCCATTGTCAACATGCTGAAAAATCTCAGGGTGTCGTTGCACTAACACCAGAGCCGTCGTTGCAAGGTGCGATACTATCTTTTGCACTATTTGGCTGGTAAGCGAGAGTCATCTCATGCCCGGCCAGTTTGCTGTTATCTGTTATCCCATCAAGATGGAGCAATCATGTCGATCAAGAAACTGATTATTTCCGCGTCGCTGGCCGCCTCTGTCCTGGCTGGTCAGGTGTATGCGGCCGAGTTGTCGTCGCTTAAGCGACGTTGCCGGACTTTACCCGCATCGTGGCGAGTGAAGGCAAGGCGGTGGTCAACATCAGCACCACTTCTACGGTGCGTGAAGCGGTGAATACCCTGCCTGACGAGTTGAGCGGTGACCCGTTCTTTGAGTTTTTCCGCCAGTTTGCTCCTCCGCGTCAGCAGGAACATCAGGAGCGTTCGCTTGGCTCCGGCTTCATCATTTCCCCTGATGGCTATGTGATGACCAACGCGCACGTGGTGGCACGGGCAGACGAAATTACCGTCACGCTGACCGACAAACGCGAATACAAGGCGAAGGTGATTGGTTCGGATGCTCGCTCCGACGTGGCCTTGCTGAAAATCGATGCGACCAATCTGCCAGTGGTGCGCCTGAGCCGCAACGCCAGTGTGCAGGTGGGGGAATGGGTGTTGGCGATTGGTTCGCCGTTTGGCTTTGAGAATACCGCCACGTCCGGCATCGTTTCCGGCAAGAACCGCCTGCTGCCGGACGAAAACTTTGTGCCGTTCATTCAGACCGATGCGGCGGTCAATCCCGGCAATTCGGGTGGGCCGCTGTTTAACCTGCGGGGGGAAGTGATCGGCATCAATTCACAGATCTACAGCCGCTCCGGTGGTTTCATGGGCATCTCGTTCTCCATTCCGATCGATGTGGCGATGAATGTGGTGGAGCAGCTCAAAACCAAAGGCAAGGTGACGCGTGGCCGGGTGGGCGTATCGATTCAGGAGCTGAACAAGGATTTGGCTGCTTCGTTCGGGCTTGAGCGGTTAGCTGGGGCATTGATCAATGCCGTGGAGAAAAACAGCCCGGCAGCCAAGGCCGGTTTGCATCCCGGGGATATCGTGCTCAAGGTGGGTGGTCAGCCGCTGGATTCGGCTAGCGATCTGCCGCGTCTGATTGGCAGCATCCAGCCGGGCAAAACCGTGGTGCTGGATATCTGGCGCCATCGGGCTGTGACAGCGGTGCGCGTCGTGCCGGAGGAACTGAAGGATGAGGATGCTCGCAGTGTGCAGCGTGAGTACCGTACGCCGCGCCGTGCCGAGCCGGAATCGCAGGCGGTTAGCCAGTTGGGGTTGCTGCTGTCCGAGTTGACCCCGGCACAGCGTTCCCAGCTTGGTGTCGAATATGGTTTGCTTGTGCGTCAGGCCAAAGGTGCGGCGGCGCGTGCCGGACTACAGCCGGGAGATGTGATTGTCGGCGTGGCCGGTGAGGCGCTTACCAGTGCCAAACAGTTCAAGTCGGCCGTGACGGGAGTGCGCCGGGGCGCTACCATCGCGCTGCAGGTGATGCGTCGAGGGGTGACGCAATTTGTACCGTTAACCGTGGGTGAAGCCGAATGAAACTGACGTTGTATTTCCGCGAGTATTGCAGTTTGTGCCATGCCATGTTGGCCGAACTCAAGCCATGGCAAGCCAAATATGGCTTTGAACTGGAGGTGTTGGATGTGGATGCCGACCCGCTGCTCGAGGAGAAATACAACGAACTGGTGCCCGTGCTGATGCAGGGGGAGACCGAAATCTGTCACTGGCATCTTGATGCGCCGCGCCTGGCTGCATGTTTGGCTGCACAGCCGGACGAAATCGGCTAAAATCCGCGCCAGTGTGAGTTGTCAAGGGCACCCTTGCGTGCCCTTATTTTTTGCTGGATACCGATGAAAAACATTCGAAATTTCTCGATCATTGCCCATATTGACCACGGTAAATCTACCCGGCCGACCGGTTTATCCAGTTTTGCGGCGGCCTGGATGCCCGCGAAATGAGCGCGCAAGTGCTTGACTCGATGGATATCGAAAAAGAGCGCGGCATTACCATCAAGGCGCAGACGGCCGCGCTGCATTACAAGGCGCGCGACGGTCAAATCTACAACCTGAACCTGATTGATACTCCGGGACACGTCGATTTCTCTTATGAAGTGTCGCGCTCGCTCTCGGCCTGCGAAGGCGCTTTGCTGGTGGTGGATGCTTCGCAAGGCGTGGAAGCGCAAACCGTGGCCAACTGTTACACCGCCATTGATCTGGGCGTGGAAGTGGTGCCGGTACTCAACAAGATTGACTTGCTGGCGGCCGAGCCGGAACGGGTAAGTCAGGAAATTGAAGACATCATCGGTATCGAGGCGATCGATGCCGTGCGGGCGTCGGCCAAGTCGGGCATTGGCATCGAGGATATTCTGGAAACGGTGATCAGCAAGATTCCGCCGCCCAAGGGTGATCCGGATGGCCCGCTCAAGGCCTTGATCGTCGATTCCTGGTTCGACAACTATGTCGGCGTGGTGATGCTGGTGCGTCTGGTGGACGGCAAGGTCAAGCCCAAGGACAAGATCAAGTTCATGGCTACCGGCGCGGAGCATCTGGTGGAGCAGGTGGGGGTGTTCACGCCCAAGTCGGTGGCGCGTGCCAGCCTGCAAGCGGGTGAGGTGGGCTTTATCATCGCCTAAGCATCAAGGAACTGAAGTCTGCCAAGGTGGGCGATACCATCACGCTTTCGGCCAACCCTGCCAGCGAAGCGCTGCCGGGTTTCAAGGAAGTGCAGTCGCAGGTGTTTGCCGGGTTGTATCCGGTGGAATCTCACGATTACGATTCGCTGCGCGATGCACTGGAAAAACTGCAGCTGAACGATGCATCGCTCAGGTTTGAGCCGGAAGTCTCGCAGGCATTGGGCTTTGGCTTCCGCTGTGGCTTCCGGGCCTGTTGCACCGGAGATCGTGCAGGAGCGGCTGGAGCGCGAATTTGACATGGATCTCATCACCACCGCGCCGACGGTGGTGTACGAAGTGGTGATGAAGGGCGGCGAAGTGGTGCAGGTGGAAAACCCGTCCAAACTGCCTGATCCTGGCCTGTACGAAGAAATCCGTGAGCCGATCATTACCTCGCACATTCTGGTGCCGCAGGACTACGTCGGCGCCGTGATGACGCTGTGCAACCAGAAGCGTGGTGTGCAGAAGAACATGCAGTACATGGGTCGGCAGGTGATGCTCAGTTATGAAATGCCGATGAACGAAGTAGTGATGGATTTCTTCGATAAGCTCAAATCCACCAGCCGTGGCTATGCCTCGCTCGACTACGAGTTCAAGGAATTCCGGGCGGCCGATCTGGTTAAGCTGGATATTCTGGTCAACGGCGAGCGTGTTGATGCGCTATCGCTTATTGTGCATCGCCAGTCTGCGCAGTATCGTGGGCGGGAATTGGCGGCAAAGATGCGCGAACTGATTCCGCGGCAGATGTTCGATATTGCCGTGCAGGCGGCCATTGGCAGCCACATCATCGCGCGTGAAACCATCAAGGCGTTGCGCAAGAACGTACTGGCCAAGTGTTACGGTGGCGATATTACCCGTAAGAAGAAACTGCTGGAGAAGCAGAAGGCCGGTAAAAAACGAATGAAACAGGTGGGTAACGTGGAGATTCCGCAAGCTGCGTTCCTTGCCATTTTGCAGGTGGGGGATAAATAAGTGGGTGCAAACCTGTTCTGGATATTTGTCGTGGTCGCTGTGCTGGGCATTTTGCTGATTGCCTTTGGCGGCCGTAAAGAGCTGGGCGACAAGGACTGGCTAAGCGGGTATCCAGTGGGGCTATCTGGCACTGGTGATCGGTGCCTTTGGGGCCATGTCCAGCTTCATGAGCTTTTCTGCCGTGATGCTGGTGTTTGTGCTGGTGACTGGCGTGGTGTGGGCGCTGGACAAATGGCTGCTGGCTGGCAAGCGTGAGCCCGGTGCCGAGCCGAATCACTTTGTCGATTACTCCCGCGGCTTTTTTCCGGTCATTCTGGTGGTGTTCCTGCTGCGCTCGTTCGTGGCTGAACCGTTCCAGATTCCATCCAGTTCGATGCGCCCGGGGTTGGTGGTTGGTGACTTCATCTTGGTCAACAAGTTTACCTATGGGCTGCGCGTGCCGGTGCTCAACACGGTTTTCCTGCCAGTGAGCAAGGTGGAACATGGGGATGTGGTGGTGTTTAACTTCCCACCCAATCCCAAGGTCAACTATATCAAGCGGGTTATCGGTTTGGCTTAGCGATACGGTGGAATACCGCAACAAACGCCTGACCGTGAATGGCCAAGCCGTGAAGGATTTGCCGGATGGTTCTTATGACTATCTGGAGCAGGGGCTGGCCATGATCCATAACGACCAGTTCAAGGAAACGCTGGCAAGAGCTTCAAGGTACTGAATATTCCGGAGGCTCCGGTTCTGGCGCCCAGTCAGGTGATGGATTTCCCCTATCGTGATCAATGCCAGTATGATGACAATGGCTTTAAGTGCCGTGTGCCTGCTGGCCACTACTTCATGATGGGCGACAACCGTGATAACAGTCTGGATGGCCGCTACTGGGGCTTTGTCGACGACAAACTGATGGTGGGCAAGGCGTTCATGGTGTGGATGAACTTCCACGATTTGTCACGCATCGGCCACACCATCCACTGATTGGCCCGTGCAGGACTGCGACGCGGATAACATAACAACGGGGTGGAAAATGAAGCGACAACAAGGGTTAACGATTGTTTCCATTTTGTTCGTGATGATGGTGGTTGGCTTGGCCGTCATGCTGGTTTTCAAGCTGATCCCGGTTTATAGCGAATATGGCGAGATCCGCAAAACCGTGTCGGCGCTTGCCTCGGAAGGTGGCAAGAGCGAGTATGACATTCGCCGCGAGTTTACTAACCGTGCGGCAGTGGGAGACATCAGCTCCATCAAGGCGGATAATCTGGTGGTGGTAAGTGAAGGTGGTTCGGTATTTGTCCGGGCCACGTACCGCCGGGAAGTTCCCCTCTTTGCTAACGTCAGCCTGGTGTTCGACTTCGACACCCGGTGCAGGCAAATCGCCCCAACAATAACGCCGTGACTCAAACCGATAACCGCTTCCGGCGCCTCTGCGAGGCGCTGGATTATTTTTTCCTGAAGCCTCAATTGCTGCATCAGGCCATGACGCACCGCAGTTTTGGCACGCCCAATAACGAACGCCCTGGAATTCATTGGCGACAGCATCCTCAACTACACTGTAGCGCGCATGCTGTTTGACCAGTTTCCCAAACTGACCGAAGGCGAGTTGTCGCGTTTGCGCGCCAACCTGGTCAACCAGAATACGTTGGCCGAAATCGCCCATGACCTGAAACTGGGGGATTACCTTTTCCTTGGCGAGGGTGAACTGAAAAGTGGCGGGTTCAACCGTCCTTCCATTCTGGCCGATGCGCTGGAAGCCACGTTTGCCGCCGTCAGCCTGGATTCTGGTTTTCTGGCGGCAGAGCAAGTGGTACGACGGCTGTACCAATCGCGTGTGGAATCGATTGATACCACCAAGCAGGCCAAAGATGCCAAGACCCGGCTGCAGGAAGCTCTGCAGGCCCGCAAGCTGGCACTACCCAAATACCGCATCCTGATGCAGACCGGCGAGGCCCACGAGCAGTGGTTCAAGGTGGTGTGCGATCTGGGTGACCTGATGATCGAATCCACCGGTGAAGGCAGCAGCCGTTACGCGCGGCCGAGCAGCAAGCGGCTGAAGCGGCCTTGCCGTTGCTGGAGCAGAAACTGGTGGCAAGCAAGAAACGTAAATGACAGAAACTCACGCTTACCATTGCGGCTTTGTGGCCATCGTCGGACGTCCTAACGTGGGCAAGTCCACGTTGATGAATCATCTGATCGGCCAGAAAATCAGCATCACCTCCAAAAAGGCGCAGACCACACGCCACCGTGTGACCGGTATTCATACCGATGACAACGCGCAGTTCGTGTTTGTCGATACCCCGGGGTTCCAGACCTATCACAAGGGGGCGCTGAATGAAACGCTCAACAAGAGCGTGAAGGATTCGCTGGCCAATGTGGATTGTGTGCTGTTTTTGCTGGAAGCCATGCGTTTTACTGCCGCCGACCGTGAAGTGATGGCGCTGTTGCCCAAGCGCACGCCGGTGATTCTGGTCGTCAACAAGCTGGACAAGGCCAAGGACAAGGCTGCACTGGACGCGTTTATCCAGACGGTGAAGGCAGAGTTCCCCTTTGCTTCTTCCGAAGTGGTCAGCGCCAAGCATGGCCAGAGGTTGGCCGAACTCTTGGAGCAGGTGCGCCCCTATTTGCCGGAATCCATGCCGCTGTATCCGGAAGACATGGTCACCGACAAGAGTGAGCGCTTCCTTGCGGCGGAAATCGTGCG
This sequence comes from Paludibacterium denitrificans, assembly GCF_009707705.1. Classification (GTDB taxonomy): domain Bacteria; phylum Pseudomonadota; class Gammaproteobacteria; order Burkholderiales; family Chromobacteriaceae; genus Paludibacterium_A; species Paludibacterium_A denitrificans. Next base: position 2,675,254 of record NZ_WLYX01000001.1, read on the forward strand.
CGAAAAGCTGTTCCGCTATCTGGGGGAAGAGCTGCCCTACGAGATGAATGTCGAAGTGGAGCAGTTTGAAATGGATGGGGCATTGCGCCGCATCTATATCGCTGTACTGGTCGACAAAGAGAACCAGAAGGCCATCGTGATTGGCCGCGGCGGTGAGAAGCTCAAGAAGATTTCTACCGAAGCGCGCCCGGACATGGAAAAGCTGTTTGACGGCAAGGTGTTTCTCGAAGTGTGGGTCAAGGTCAAATCCGGTTGGGCCGATGATGTGCGCTTCTTGCGAGAGTTTGGCCTGGATTAAGCCGCCATGCCGGTTCGTATCCCGCCACCGCCTTATTGGGCGGTGATTTTTTCCTCGCAACTGCGAAGCGACGAGCCGCGTTATGCCGAGATGGCCGACCGCATGGTACGGCTGGCGCAAACGCAGCCGGGGTTTCTTGGCGTGGAAAGCAGTCACCGGGACGAGCACGGCAATGGCATTACCGTATCGTACTGGGAAAGTGTGGAGGCCATTGCGGCCGGCGCCAGCACGCCGAACATCTGGTGGCGCAACAGCTTGGCCGTGAGGTCTGGTACCAGTCTTTTTCGTTGCGCGTGGCCCATGTCGAGCGGGCTTATGATTTTTCCCGGAATGACGAGGCATGAGCCAGGGCAAGGTTGACCGGCAACTGGCCTACGTGCTGCATGCACAGCCCTACCGTGAAACCAGCCTGCTGGTGGAAGTGCTGACGCGTGATTACGGACGTTTTTCTCTGGTAGCGCGTGGCGCGCGCCGCCCGCGGGCCGATTTGCGCGGCATATTGCTGCCGTTTCAGCCGCTGACGCTGGCCTGGTTTGGCAAGAATGAAGTGCGCACCTTGCATACCGCCGAGTGGAATGGCGGGGTGCCGCAGTTGTCCGGCTTGCCGTTGATTTGCGGTTTTTATCTGAACGAGCTATGGATGAAACTAACGGCGCGTGATGATCCGCAGCCGGAAGCGTTTGCCATTTACGATCAGGCGGTGCGCGGATTGGCGCGTTCTGCCGGATTGGCAACGGTGTTGCGGCGTTACGAACTGGGTATTTTGCGCGAGATGGGCTACGTGCTTAAGCACTGGATCGTGATGGTCATGGTCAGCCGATTATGGCTTCGGCCAACTATCTGTGTGCGGCCGGTGCCGCGCCGGAACTGGATCAGGGGCAACCGCTGATCGGCCAGCTGGCACAAGTGCGTGGCAGTTCGCTACTGGCCATGGCGCGGGATGATTTTTCGGACAAGACGACTAGGCTGGAGGCGCGTGCCTTGCTGCGTGTCTGGCTGACCGGCTTGTTGGGGGCGGAGCCGCTGGCTTCGCGTGAACTGTTGCAGGCCATTAACGCGCTCTCCGATTGAGCGCAGGCCTGTGGTGCCACACTTCCGTCGGCCGGGCCATATGTCTGGGCGACGTTCATGGCTCTGGGAGCAATAATGATTCTGCTTGGTGTCAATATCGATCATGTAGCCACGCTGCGCCGGGCGCGTGGCACCCGTTACCCTAGCCCGATAGAAGCGGCGCTGGTGGCGGAAACGGCTTAGCGCCGACCTGATTACCCTGCATTTGCGCGAGGATCGCCGGCATATTCAGGATGCCGATGTGGTGGCCATGCGTCAGGTCATCAAGACGCGCATGAATCTGGAAATGGCGATGACGCCGGAGATGCTGGCCAATGCGCTGGCTGTCAAACCGGATGATGTCTGTCTGGTGCCGGAAAAGCGCGAGGAAGTGACGACCGAGGGCGGTCTGGACGTGATTCGCTACTTTGATCAGGTGCAGGAGTATACCAAGGCCCTGAGTGAAGCCGGGATTCGGGTGTCGATCTTTATCGACCCGGACACGCAGCAGATTGAATCGGCCCATGAGGCTGGCGCGCGGGTGATCGAGCTGCACACCGGCGCGTATGCCGATGCGCCTACTGCGGCACAGCAGGCGGTGGAACTCAATCGTATCCGCCATGCGGCGATGTTTGGCGTGCATCAGGGCATGGTGGTGAATGCTTACCACGGCTTGAGTTATCACAATGTCAAACCGGTGGCCGAGATTCCGGAAATCTCCGAACTCAACATCGGCCACGCCATCATCAGCCAAGCGTTGTTTGTTGGCCTGCCACAAGCGGTGCGCGACATGAAGGCGCTGATGGTCGAAGGTAACGCGACGCGCACCTGTAAGCCGGAGCAGGGATGATTTACGGTATTGGCACCGATCTGGTGGAAATCGCCCGTATGCATTCATTGCTGCAACGCTGGGGCGACAGCATCGGACGGCGCCTGTTGGCCGCTAGCGAGCTGCCCGACTTTGCCCGTGCCGTCGATCCGGCGCGCCTGTTGGCCAAGCGTTTTGCTGCCAAGGAAGCGCTGGCCAAGGCACTGGGCACCGGCGTGCGGGCACCGGTGTTGTTGACGGCGATGGCCGTGTCGCATGATGCCTTGGGCAAACCGGTGTTCGAGTTGGCGCCGCCCTTGCAACAGTGGTTGGCTGAACGTGGTATCGGCCATTGCCATCTTTCGATTAGTGACGAGCGTGAGCACGCGCTCGCTTTTGTGGTTCTGGAAAGCGTTTCGGCCAACCTTGCCACTTCCTGATGGATTCCTCATGTCTCAACTGACTCTTGCGCGCGGCCCGGTAATGGTGGACGTGGCTGGCCCGGCGCTCACCGATGCCGAACGCGCCCGGCTGTGCCACCCGCTGGTGGGCGGTGTGATTCTGTTTCGCCGCAATTTCCAATCGATTGAACAGCTCAAGGCGCTGACGGCCGAGATTCACGCGTTGCGCCACCCGGCGTTGCTGATTGCCGTCGATCACGAGGGCGGACGCGTGCAGCGCTTTCTGGACGGTTTCACCCGTTTGCCGCCGATGCGGGTGCTGGGCGAAGCGTGCGAGCGCGATGCAGGCACCGCCAAGCAGTTGGCCGAACAGGCGGGTTATGTTCTGGCGGCAGAATTGCGCGCCTGTGGCGTGGATTTGTCGTTTACTCCGGTGCTGGATCTGGACTGGCAGCAATGCGCGGTGATTGGCAATCGCGCCTTCCATCGCGATCCGGCCGTGGTGAGCGAACTGGCGCTGGCATTGCAACGCGGGCTGGCACGCGGTGGCATGGCTACCTGTGGCAAGCATTTCCCCGGCCACGGTTTTGTCGCAGGTGACAGCCACCATGTCATGCCGGTGGACGCGCGCACTCTGGAGCAACTGCGGCAGGACGATCTGGTGCCGTTTGCCCGCCTCAGTCAGGCCGGGCTGACTTCGGTGATGCCAGCGCACGTGGTCTATCCGGCCGTGGACAGCCAACCGGCCGGGTTCTCGTCGCGCTGGTTGCAAGACATCCTGCGCGGCGAACTGGGTTTTGACGGCGTGATTTTCTCCGACGATCTAGGGATGGAAGGAGCCGCCGCCGCCGGTGGGTTCGTGGCGCGGGCCGATGCCGCGCTGAAGGCTGGCTGCGATATGGTGTTGGTCTGCAACCAGCCAGCGCGCGCCGACGAGGTGTTGGCGGGCTTGGTGCCGCCTCCGCAACCACGGCTGGCTGAGCGGCTGCAACGCATGGCGGGACAGGGCGAGGCGGCCGATTGGCAGGCGGTGCTTGCCAGTGCCGATTTTGCCGTCGCCCGTGCGCAGGTGGCGGCACTGGCCATGCCAAAAGACGCCATGGCAGGCCCGGCGGTGGGCGAGGCCAATTGAACATAGCAAGCCAATGAGCAGCTAAAAAGCCGGTCACATGACCGGCTTTTTTATTGGGCAGGGTTGGCCGAAAGCCGCGTCAGCGCGGCAGGTCGTTCCAGTTTTTCATCAGCCGTTTCATGGAGACCGGATACGGCGTTTTCAGCTCCTGAGCAAACAGGCTGACGCGCAATTCCTCGATTTGCCAGCGGAAGTCCAGCAACTCGGCCGACGGTTCGCCACGGTCCACCTCGGCGGCGACACGCTGTTCCCATTTTTGCCAGAGTTCGCGGATTTCCGCTCCGCGCTGGCCATCGCGTTGCGGGTTGGCTTAAGCTGTTTGTCCAGCCGCATGCCCATGGCCTTGATGTAGCGCGTTAAGTGCGGGAGCTGGCTCCACGGCGTGGCGGCGAGAAAACCCGGATAAACCAGTTTGCCCAGTTGCTGTTGCAGCTCGGCCCCCAGCTTGTGCTTTTGCAGGCGTGGCCACAGCGCGTTGTATTCGCCGCCGATCTGGTTCAGGTATTGGGTGACGGCCTGAATCACCGCCGGTAGCCGGGTGCGTGCGCGGGCTTTTTGCTCGTTGAAGGCTTTTTCACTACGAGGCAGCGGGTCGTCACCGATGAAGGCGCGATCGCAGATGCAGGCGATGGCATCGGCCAGCAGCTGATCGACGTTGGCCACGTTACGTAGTTGCAGGCCGATCTGGGTCATGCCGGGCAGGCCCTTGCCCAGTTGTTTCATCTGTTCCTTCAACTGCAATTGCAGCAGACGGATCACGCCCTTGCGGTGTGCTCGTTCGGCCGCCAGCTCGGTATCGTACAAACGTAGCGCGACGCGGCCTTCTTCTTCCAGCGTCAGCGCCGGGTAGCCGGTGAGTTGCTGACGGCCACGGGCAAACTGGATGGAGGCGGGCAGTTCGCCCAGATCCCAGCTGACCACGTTGTCGCGTTCGAATTCGCTGCTGGTATCGCGGAAGGTGAGTTGCGCCGCCTGACCAAACTGTTTTTGCAGCGCCAGCACATCCCGTCCCAGCCCGATTTCCTGCTTGCCGTCATCGATGATGCGGAAGTTGAACAGCAGGTGGGCGGGCAGGGTGGCCAGATCAAAGTCCGCCGGATCAACCTTGACTCCACCGGTTTCGCGCAGGATGAAGCGTGCCAGCTGCGGCGCGATCGGCAGGGTTTGGTCAGGGTTGGCCGAAAGGAAGCGGGTGACAAAATCCGGCACCGGCACACAGCAGCGGCGAATCTGCTTGGGCAGACTCTTGATCATGGCCTGCAGTTTTTCGCGGATCATGCCGGGGACCAGCCATTCGAACGGCGCCGGTTCCAGCCGGTTGAGGATGGCCAGCGGCACGTCCACGGTGACGCCATCCAGCGGATGGTTGGGTTCAAAGCGGTATTTCAGGCGCAATTTGCCGTCGTCCACTTCCAGCCATTCCGGAAACTGGTTTTCCGTCACGTGCTGGGCGGCGTGGCGCATCAGTTCATCGCGCGTCAGGAACAGCCGTTTGGGTTCGTTTTTTTCCGCTTCCTTGCGCCAGGCTTCAAAGCTGGCGGCGTCCACCACGTCAGTAAGCAGACGTTCGGCGTAGAAGGCAAACAGGGCTTCCTCATCCACCAGCACGTCCTGACGGCGGGCCTTGTGTTCCAGTTGTTCCACCTGCCGGATCAGTTGTTGATTGTGCTGGAAGAACGGCGCCGGGCTGCTGTAGTCCATCGCCACCAGCGCGCCTCGGATAAACAGTTCGCGCGCTTCTTCCGGCGCGATGCGGCCGTAGCTGACCGGGCGGCGCGGGATTAGCGGCAGGCTGAACAGCGTGACGCGTTCGCTGGCCACCACTTCGCCGCGTGCCTTGTCCCAGTGCGGATCAAAGTAGTGGTACTTGACCAGATGCGGCGCCAGTTTTTCCACCCATTCCGGTTCGATCTTGCCCACGCAGCGTGCGTAGAGCTTGCTGGTTTCCATCAGCTCTGCCGCCACCAGCCACTTCGGTTTGGCCTTTTTCAGGCCGGAGCCGGGGAAAATGTGGAAATGCAGGCCACGCGTACCCAGATAGTCGTCGCCTTCCAGTGACTTCATGCCCAGATTGCCGATCAGGCCGGTGATCAGCGCTTTATGCAGCCCTTCGTAAGCGACGGCATTCAGCTGCTGGCGTTTCTTTTCGCTCATGGTCTGTTGGGCGCTGGTGTCAGGGGCGGCGTGGGCAGCTTCGCGCTGGATCAGCCCCATGTCGGCGGCGATTTCGGCCAACTGTCCGTGCAGCTCGCGCCATTCGCGCAGGCGCAGGTACGAGAGGAAATGCTCGTGGCACAGGTTGAGCAACTGGCGGTTGGATTTCTTGTGCTTGAGCGCGTCGCTGAAGAAATCCCACAGATGCAGGTACGACAGGAAGTCAGACTTGTCGTCGTTGAAGCGTGCCTGGGCGCGCTCGGCGGCATCGCGTGCCTCGAACGGCCGCTCGCGTGGGTCCTGAATCGACAGCGCGGCAGCGATGATCAGCACTTCGCGCACGCACTGGTATTCCCGCCCGGCCAGCAGCATACGGCCAATCTTGGGGTCTACCGGCAGGCGCGCCAGTTCTTTGCCGATGGCGGTGAGTTCGCTCTTGTCATCCACCGCCCCCAGTTCGGTCAGTACCGGTAGCCGTCGGCGATCAGGCGGCTGGACGGCGGCTCAATAAACGGGAAGTCATCCACCCGGCCCAGACGCAGCGCGGCCATGCGCAGGATGACGGCGGCCGGTTGGAGCGCACGATTTCCGGGTCGGTAAACGCTGGGCGCGCGTTGAAGTCTTCTTCGCTATACAGCCGGATGCACACCCCGGCCTGAACCCGACCGCAACGGCTTAACCCCGTTGGCGCGCGGCCGCCTGCGAGATGTTTTCCACCTGCAATTGTTCGACCTTGGCGCGCGGCGAGTAGCGGTTGATCCGCGCATGGCCAGTGTCGATCACGTACTTGATGCCGGGAACGGTGAGCGAAGTTTCCGCCACGTTGGTGGCCAGCACGATGCGTCGGCCACCGGAAGGTTTGAAGATTTTTTGCTGGTCTTCGTTCGACAGGCGGGCAAACAGCGGCAGGATTTCATAGCCACGAATCCCGGATTTGCGCAGTTTTTCTGCCGTGTCGCGGATTTCACGCTCGCCCGGCAGGAACACCAGCATGTCGCCGGGGCCAAGGCGCGACAGCTCGTCCACTGCGCCGACGATGGCATCTTCCATTTCCACTTCGCGCTCGTCTTCGTCGCGTTCGGCCAACGGGCGGTAGCGGACTTCCACCGGATAGGTGCGGCCGGAAACCTCAATCACCGGTGCGTTGTTGAAGTGGCGGGAAAAGCGGTCGGCATCGATGGTGGCCGAAGTGATGATGACTTTCAGCTCCGGCCGACGCGGCAGCAGTTGCTTGAGAAAGCCCAGCAGGAAGTCGATGTTGAGGCTGCGTTCATGCGCCTCGTCAATGATGATCGTGTCGTAGTTTTCCAGATAGCGGTCGGTCTGGGTTTCGGCCAACAGGATGCCGTCGGTCATCAGTTTGACCACCGAACGCTCGGACAGCTTGTCGGTAAAACGCACCTTGAAACCGACGTGTTCGCCCAGCGGGCTGCCCAACTCCTGCGCGATGCGAGTGGCAACCGAGCGTGCTGCCAGCCGTGGCTGGGTGTGGCCGATCAGGCCATACACGCCGCGTCCCAGTTCCAGACAGATCTTGGGGATCTGCGTGGTTTTGCCCGAGCCGGTTTCACCGCAGATGATGACCACCTGATGCGCGCTGATCGCCGCCTTGATGTCGTCCAGCTTCTGGTTGACGGGCAGTGCGTCGTCAAACTGCGGTTGCGGCAGATGGGCGCGGCGGGTGGCGGCGCGCTGGCTGGAGCGGTCGATCTGGCTGGCGATGTCGGCTAACAGTTTGTCCGTTGGCTGCTGGAGTTTGAGTCGTTCCTGCGCATCGGACAGTTTGCGCCGCAGGCCATGGCGGTCGCGGATCAGACAGGTGGACAGGGCAGCTTTGAGTTCGGACAACGGGCGGGTGGTGGTCATGCGTGAGAAAGATCGGCAAAAACAGGACAGCCGCCAGTATACCAGAGCGCAGGGGCCGGGATTCTGGCCAAGGTTGGCCGAAAGGCCGGTGATGGGGGCGGAAGCCCCCGGCCAGCGGCGTGGTCGGGGGATGAGAGTGTGTAATCAGTCGTGAACCGGTGCGGGCGACAGGGCGCGGCGCACAGTGTCTTCGTCCAGCGCACTCGAGCAAAGCTCGATAAAGCGGTAGGCGTAGCTGCGCAGATAATGGCCACGGCGTATCGCCAGTCGCGTGGTCTGGCTGCCAAACAGCGCTGGTCCCGGCAGCTCGGTAATGCCCTGATCGCGTGCCGGATCGACCGCCATGTTGGCGACAATGCCAATCCCCATGCCCAGTTCGACATAGGTTTTGATCACGTCGGCATCCAGTGCCGCCATGACGATATCCGGCGATAGCCCAGCCTCGGCAAAGCTGCGGTCGATTTGCGCGCGGCCGGTAAAGCCTTGGTGATACGTCACCAGCGGGTAGTCGCTCAGCGCTTCCAGCGTGAGCGGCTGCACCTGTTGCAGCGGGTGGTCGTTGGGGGCAATCACGGTATGGTGCCAGCTGTAATAGGGGAACGACACCAGATCGGGCACGTCGGCCACCGCCTCGGTAGCGATGCCGATGTCGGCCTCGCCATCCAGTAGCAGGCGAACCAGTTCGTCCGGGCTGGCCTGATGCAGCACCAGATGCACGCGCGGATAGGCCTGTTTGAAAGCGGTAACCACGCGCGGCAACGCATAACGCGCCCTGGGTGTGGGTGGTGGCCACGGTGAGCTGGCCCTGATCGCGCTGGCTGAACTGTTCGGCCAACCTTTTGATGTTGCTTAGGCGTCCAGCAGCATGCGTTCCACGATGGTCAGCAGCTCCTTGCCCGGATCGGTCAGGCCAAGAAAGCGTTTGCCCTTGCGCACAAACAGCTCAACGCCCAGTTCGTCTTCCAGATCCTTGATGTGTTTGCTGACCCCGGACTGCGAGGTGAACAGCGCATTGGCCACTTCGGTCAGGTTGAAGTTCTGCCGGACGGTTTCCCGGATAATGCGTAATTGCTGGAAATTCATTGCACACCTGCCGTTTCCTGTTGCGCAAACACGCGTACCGAGCGTGGTTGCAGTCGTACTGCTGTACCGGTTTGCAGCAGCGGATTGTTTTGCCGTTCGTGCTTACCAGTTCCACATCAAAATGCTGCCCGGCCACACTGTCGGTGCCTTCCAGTTCCACCCGGGTGAGGGCGCCCAGCGTCAGGACGCGGGTGATGCGGGCGGGTAAGCCTGCGCCCTCGGCGGGCAGAATGTCCAGCTCATGCGGCCGCACAAAGCCCACCACCTCATGGCCGTGCTCATGCTCCGGCGTTGCGGTGGGCAGCGTGGTGCCGCCCAGATCGATACCCTGTGGCGTACTGACTCCGGCAAAGCGATTGGCCGTGCCGAGAAACCCGTAGACGAACGACGTGGCCGGGTGGCGATACACCTCATCCGGCGTGCCGATCTGCTCGACCTTGCCGTGGTTCATCAGCACCACGCGGTCGGCCACTTCCAGTGCTTCTTCCTGATCATGGGTGACAAAGATCGAGGTGATGTGCAGCTCGTCGTGCAGACGGCGCAGCCAGCGGCGTAGTTCCTTGCGCACCTTGGCATCCAATGCGCCAAACGGCTCGTCCAGCAGCAGTACGCGCGGCTCGACCGCCAGTGCGCGTGCCGGGGCAATACGTTGGCGCTGGCCGCCGGAGAGCTGGGCCGGGAAGCGGTCGGCCAGCCAGTCCAGCTGCACCAGTTGCAGCAGCTCGTGCACTTTGCGTTTGATCTCCGCTTCCTGCGGGCGCTCTTTGCGCGGCTTCATGCGCAGGCCAAACGCCACGTTGTCGAACACCGACATGTGGCGGAACAGCGCATAGTGCTGGAAGACAAATCCCACTTGTCGTTCGCGCACATGGGTGAGTGAGGCGTCTTCGCCATCCAGCAGCACCGTGCCGCTGTCGGCCTGTTCCAGCCCGGCGATTACGCGCAGCAGCGTGGTTTTACCGCAGCCGGACGGACCGAGCAGGGCCACCAGCTCGCCGCTGTTGAAATCCAGAGACAGGTTGTCCAGCGCCACAAACGAACCAAACGTCTTGTTGATGTGTTGTACCTGAATGCTCATGTCAGTCTTCCTGTGCCACGGCCGGGCGCGGCTCACTTGCCATTCCACCCAGCTCTTGATGATCAGCGTAACCAGCGCCAGCATGGCCAGCAGCGATGCCACGGCAAAAGCGGCCGCAAAGTTGTATTCGTTGTAAAGAATTTCCACGTGCAGCGGCAGCGTGTTGGTTTCGCCACGGATATGCCCCGATACCACCGACACGGCGCCAAATTCACCCATGGCGCGCGCGTTGCTGAGAATCACGCCATACAGCAGCGCCCACTTGATGTTGGGTAAGGTGACATGGCGGAACACTTGCCAGCCACGAGCCCCCAGTACCACCGCCGCTTCTTCTTCCTCGCGCCCTTGCGCCTGCATCAGCGGAATCAGCTCGCGGGCGATAAACGGCACGGTGACAAAAATGGTGGCCAGCACAATGCCCGGCACGGCAAAGATGATCTTGATGTCGTAACTGTCCAGCCACGGGCCCAGCCAGCCGTGCGTGCTGAACACCAGCACGTAGATCAGGCCCGCCACCACTGGCGACACGGAAAACGGCAGATCAATCAGGGTGATCAGCAACTGCTTGCCACGGAAATCAAAACGCGTGATCGACCAGGCGGCTGCCACGCCAAACAGCAGGTTGAGCGGCACCGCAATGGCGGCGGCTGTCAGGGTTAGCCAGATGGCGGAGCGTGCCTCCGGTTCGGTAATCGCTTCCAGATAGGTATCCCAGCCTTTGGCGAGGGCCTCGACAAATACCACCAGCAGCGGCAATACCAGAAACACGGCGAAGAAGCCGAGCGCCACGGTCAGAATCAGCGCCTTCACCCAGCGCGGTTCGCGGGTAGCCTCGCGCTGCTCCAGCAGCCCGGCGCGTTGCTGTGTCAAATGCAAAGATGTCGCACCAGCCATTATTCGCTCCTTCCATGACGACGGGCCGTCCAGGCCTGCAGCGCATTGATGGCCAGCAACAGCAGGAAGGACACCACCAGCATGACCGAGGCGATGGCGGTAGCCCCGGCATAGTCATACTGTTCCAGCTTGCTGATGATCATCAGCGGCGTAATCTCCGACACCATCGGAATATTGCCGAGCAATGAAAATCACCGAGCCGTATTCCCCCACCGCACGGGCAAACGCCAGAGCAAAGCCGGTCATCAGCGCCGGTTGCAACATCGGCAAGATGACATGGCGGAAGGTTTGCCAACGATCCGCCCCTAGGCAGGTGGCGGCTTCCTCCAGCTCGCTATCCAGATCCTGCAAAACCGGTTGTACGGTACGCACCACAAACGGCAGGCCAATAAACACCAGTGCCACCAGTACGCCGAGCGGGCCAAAGGCAATCTTGATGCCCAGTGGTTCCAGATACTGTCCCAGCCAGCCATTGCTAAGCATACAACGCGGTCAGGGCAATGCCGAGCGACCGCCGTGGGCAGGGCAAAGGGCAGGTCGACCAGAGCATCCACCAGTTTTTTACCGGGGAAGCGGTAGCGCACCAGCGACCGAGGCCAACAGCAGGCCAAATACGCTATTAATCGCCGCGGCCAGCAGCGCCATGCCAAAACTCAGCCGGTAAGACGCGAGCACGCGCGGCGCCGTGACGGTTTGCCAGAAATCGGCCCATGGCAAGGTAGCCGTCTTGAGAAACACGGCTGCCAGCGGAATGAGCACGATCAACGACAGGTAAGTGAGGGTGTAACCCAGCGACAGGCCAAAGCCGGGCAGAACACGCGGCAGGGTCGGTGATTTCATACGTCGACCTCCGCGGGGCAATGAGGATAAGCAAGCATGCAGACATCCTTATCTAAATAACTGTAAACAGGATATTGGCTGCCGCCTTATTCTAAAAATAATGATTTCTTCGTTGCTTATTCAATAATCGGGAAAGTGATTCTGGATTTTTTATATAACCGTACGTTATTAATTTTTGGCATAAGCGGAACGCGCTTATCCCGGTTATCGGGATAGGGCGGCAAAGGCAGGGCAAGGGGAGAAAACAGGATGAATCTCAGAACGAACCCAGCAGCCAGCCTTCGTTTTGCTGACGTAACTGCTGGAAAATTTCCAGCAACTGGCGTTGCTGACTGGGGCTGCCTGACTGGGTTTTAAGCGTTTCGAAACGACTGCCCCACGCATTGGCCAGTGTGACACTGGTACTGAAGCGTGGCAGCCAGGGCATCGGGCGGTGGGCACACCACCACGCTGGGAAACGGCAACAGCGCTGGCGATGTGCTGCCTTCCTGTGGCATTACCAGTAACGCCCCATAGCAGCGATCCGCGTGCTGCACGGCCAGCTGCAGTGCTTGCGCGCAGGCGTGGCCAAACGCAATCAGCCACAGGTTGCCGGTATGCTGTGACAGCCATTCGGCCAACCCTTGTGTATCGGTCAGATGGGTGGCCGACAGGGCTGCCACCAGTTGGCTCTCCAGCGTCTCACCACCATCGTGTTGCCCGGAGAGCAAAACGATGGTGGTGGCGGGGGTGGCCGGGGTATCAGTGGGCTTGAATCTGGTCAAAGATGCCACCGTCGTCAAAATGCACCTTCTGGGCTTTGGCCCAGCCACCAAATACGCCATCAATGGTAAACAGCTTGACCTTGGTAAAGGCGTGGGCATATTTGGCAGCCACCTTCGGATCGCGCGGCCGGTAATAGTTTTGCGCGGCAATCTCTTGGCCTTCCGGTGAATACAGATAGCGCAGATAGGCTTCCGCTTCCTTGCGGCTGCCGTGTTTGTCCACCACCTTGTCCACCAGGCTGACCGAAGGTTCGGCCAGAATCGACACCGACGGCGTCACGATCTCGAATTTGTCCGGCCCCAGCTCCCGGGTGGCCAGATAGGCTTCGTTTTCCCACGAAACCAGCACATCGCCGATCTGGCGCTGGGCAAAGGTAATCAACGAACCGCGTGCGCCAGAGTCCAGTACCTTGACGTTGCCATACACCTTTTTGACAAACTCGCGCGCTTTGGCCGGGCTGCCCCCCGGCTGTTTCAGCGCGTAGCCCCGTGCAGCCAGATAGTTCCAGCGGGCGCCGCCGCCGGTTTTCGGATTGGGAGTCACGATACTGATACCGGGGCGGGCGAGGTCGTTCCAGTCGCGGATGTGCTTGGGGTTGCCCTTGCGCACCAGAAACACAATGGTCGAGGTATAAGGCGATGAGTTATTGGGCAGGCGTTTTTGCCAGTCGGCTTAGGCAGCAGATTGGCTTTTTGATGCAGGGCATCGATGTCGTTGGCCAGTGCCAGCGTCACCACATCGGCTTCTAGCCCGTCAATCACCGCGCGGGCCTGTTTGCCGGAGCCGCCATGTGACTGCTTGATGCTGACGGTTTCTCCCGTTTTGGCTTTCCAGTACTTGGCAAACGCCTTGTTGAAGTCCTGATACAGCTCGCGCGTCGGGTCATACGACACATTCAGCAGGTTGATGTCGGCAAACGCCGGGGCGGCGCTACCGGCCAACAGCGCCAGCGCCATGGCAAGAGTGGTGCAACGTTGAAAAGTCATGGGCGATCCTGAAAGTTGCCTACGGCAGTGGCAGCGGCCCTCCGCTATGCATAATCAAGCAGAGGGCCGCCTCTGGGCGTTAGTGAGAATGGATCTGGTCAAACACGCCGCCATCGGCAAAGTGTGTTTTCTGCGCTTTTTGCCAGCCGCCAAACACGCTGTCGATGGTAAACAGCTTCACCTTGGCAAACTGGTTGGCATATTGCGCGGCAATTTTCGGGTCGCGTGGGCGATAGAAGTTATGCGCGGCAATGATCTGCCCTTGCGGGGAATACAGATAATGCAGGTACGCTTCGGCCACTTTGCGCGTGCCGTGCTTGTCCACCACCTTGTCCACCACGCTGACCGGCGGTTCGGCCAGAATCGAGAGTGACGGCGTGACGATATCGAACTTGCCCGGCAGCTCCTTGGTGGAGAGGTAGGCTTCGTTTTCCCGGTGCAATCAGCACGTCGCCGATCTGGCGCTGGGTAAAGGTGATGGTCGCCCCGCGAGCGCCGGAATCGAGTACCTTCACGTTGCCATACAGCTTGCGGACAAACTCCTTGGCCTTGGTGGCATTACCCCCCGGCTGTTTCAGTGCATAACCCCGGGCGGCCAGATAATTCCAGCGGGCGCCGCCACTGGTTTTCGGGTTGGGGCTGACCACTTCCACGCCCGGCTTGATCAAGTCGTTCCAGTCCTTGATGTGTTTCGGGTTGCCCTTGCGCACCAGAAACACAATGGTCGAGGTATAAGGCGACGAATTATTGGGCAGCCGTTTTTGCCAGGTGGCAGGTAACAGATTGCCGTTTTGATGCAGGGCATCGATGTCATAGCCCAGCGCCAGCGTCACTACATCAGCCTCCAGCCCGTCAATCACCGAACGGGCCTGTTTACCGGAGCCTCCATGTGACTGCTTGATGGTGATGCTTTCGCCGGTTTTGCTCTTCCAGTAGCTGGCAAAGCTCTTGTTGAAATCCTGATACAGCTCGCGCGTCGGATCATACGACACGTTCAATAGCGTAACACTGGCAAGGGCCGGGGCGGCGGCACCAGCCAACAGGGTGAGGGCGGTGGCAATCGTAGTGAGACGGCGAAGCAGCATCTTGTTTTCCTTTGTTTTCAGGTGGGTGCTTAAGCTAACTTTACTGTGCACCTCTTAGTCTAAGAACAAATAAAAACAGAGAAACTAATTCAATTTAGTGATAAACCAATAAGTAATCGGTCATAGGGCGGCCGGGCCGCCTCGTTCGCTCGCTCAGGCCGCCTGTTGAAACTGGCGCACGCTGCTGCCCAGATCGGACATCAGTCCATCCAGCCGGTGCGTGGCATCGGCAATGATCTGTGTTTCGCCGGAGAGTGCCCGCGTGGCCTCGCCAACCGCGTTGATGTTGTCGGCAAACTGGGCAAACCCCTGGTTCTGCCGGGTTTCTGCCTGCGCTACTTCGGCCAGCAAGTGGGCCGGGTATGGCTTTCCTGAATGATGCCGTGCAGTTTTTCCTGCGCCTCTACCGTGTGGTGGCGTCCGGCCTGCAACTGCTGGCTACCTTCGCGCATCGCCACCATGGCCTGATTGGTGCCGTCGATGATCAGGTCAATCTTCGATTCGATATCCAGCGTGGCGTTTTGCGTACGTTCGGCCAACTTGCGCACTTCATCCGCCACCACGGCAAATCCGCGGCCAAATTCACCGGCGCGCGCGGCTTCAATGGCCGCGTTGAGCGCCAGCAGATTGGTCTGGTCGGCAATGTCACGAATCAGCTGCACGATGCCACTCACTTCATCACTGCGCTGGCCCAGTTCCTCCAGCCGTTGCGCGGCATGGCCAATGGCGTCCTTGGCCTGGTTTAGTTGTAACACCGCCTGATGCATGACTTCGCCCCCGGTATTGGCCGCTTGCCCGGCGTTGTCGGCCAGTCGCGTGGCACTGCCGGTTTGCTCGGCATTCTGGCGGGTGACAACGGCCATCTGCTGGGTGACTTGCACCATGTCATCGGCACGGTGACGCTGTTCGGTCATGGTGCGGGCCATCAGCGTGGTGCTGGAGGCAATCTCGCGGCTGGCGCTGGAAGCGGCATGAATGGAGCGGGTGACTTGCGTCATCATGATCTGCATCGCCTCGGCCGTGCGTTCCGATTCACCGCGCGCCTGTTCCAGCGCCGTCAGGCTTTTTACCTTGGCCTTGTCAAACGCCATGGCCAGACACAGCACCACCAGCGTCAGCCCGGCCAGAGATTTGGCTTGCAACAGCGGCACCTCGGCGCGGTCGATCGGTACCGGCGGTAGCTGTCCGGGCGTAGCCGACAGCAGGAAAAATACGCCCAGCCCTGCCAGCGTCAGCAGCATCCAGACGATGCCGGAACGACGCGAGGCGACAAAAATCGCGGTGAACGGGATCGAGGCAAACCAGACGATGCTGGTGGAAAGAATGCCGCCGTTGACATACACCATCCAGCACACCATGGCATACATGCACGCCACGATGAACTCCGCTGTTAGCCGCACGCCCCCGGTGAGTTTCAGCAGCAGCGGGCCCAACAGCAGCCCCAACCCACCCAGTGCAATGCCGATACTCATCGCCACGTGGTGCAGCATCCAGTATTCCACCGCAAACAGCGGGGCGAGGGCACCGGCAATCAGCCCGACGCCGACCACGGTGCGGGCCTTGATGACCTGTTCGTTGGATTGGCGAATGCTGTGGGGAATAAACCACTCGGTCAGTGTTGATGCAGCCATGTCTCTCTCTTCCTTCTTCGTGTTGTGTGGTGTGCTGGCGCTGTCCGCCGCATCATCGGCTGGGTCGGCAGCGCTCTATCTCGTGTGACATCACATTCTTTCGGCCAACGTTCCGGCCGCGATGTGTTGTTGTCTGGGAAGGGCTTGAAACTGGAACGACCTGTTTGTAATGGTTATCGATAAATTGGTCGCTGCATCAATCTAAAACAAATGTTTGATTGATTCAACCGGCAAAAGAAAAACCGGCCAGTTGGCCGGTTTCGGGTGTGGCAGATACAGCAGGTGATCAGCTGTTGGCTTTGTTCTGATCGGCCTGAATCGCCGTCAGGGCAATGGTGTAGACGATGTCATCCACCAGCGCACCGCGTGACAGGTCGTTCACCGGTTTGCGCAAGCCTTGTAGCATCGGCCCAACACTGACCACGTTGGCCGAACGCTGCACGGCTTTGTAGGTAGTGTTGCCGGTGTTGAGGTCCGGGAACACAAACACCGTGGCGCGACCGGCCACCGTGCTGTCCGGCGCCTTTTGCCGACCCACGCTTTCCACGCTGGCCGCGTCGTATTGCATCGGGCCATCAATCTCCAGATCCGGGCGTTTTTCGCGTGCCAGACGGGTGGCCTCGCGTACTTTTTCCACGTCACTGCCACTGCCGGATGAACCGGTCGAGTAGGAGATCATGGCTACGCGCGGCGGAATGCCAAAGGCGGCGGCAGAATCGGCCGACTGGATGGCAATGTCAGCCAGTTCTTCGGCGCTCGGGTCTGGGTTGACGGCGCAGTCGCCATACACCAGTACCTGTTCCGGCATTAGCATGAAAAACACGCTGGATACCAGCTTGGAACCGGGGGCGGTCTTGATCAGTTGCAAGGCCGGGCGGATGGTGTTGGCGGTGGTGTGCACTGCGCCGGAAACCAGACCGTCCACTTCGTCCAGCGCCAGCATCATGGTGCCCATCACCACGTTGTCCTGCAGCTGTTCTTCCGCGCCCAGCTCGGTCAGGCCTTTGCCCTTGCGCAGTTCCACCATCGGGCCGACGTAGTGCTTGCGCACGGCGTTCGGGTCCATGATTTCCAGCGATTCGGGCAACTGTACGCCTTGTGCTTCGGCAACTTGGCGGATCTCGGTCGGGTTGCCGATCAGTACGCAGCGGGCGATGCCTTTTTCATGGCAGATCGCTGCCGCTTTGATGGTGCGCGGCTCGTTACCTTCCGGCAGCACAATGCGTTTGTTGGCACTGCGCGCATTTTCCATCAGCTGGAAGCGGAAGGCCGGTGGCGGGAAGCGTTTTTCGCGCGGTTCGCCCACACGTTGTTTCAGCGCGCTGGTGTCCAGATGTTCTGCTACAAATTCGATGACCCGTTCCATGCGATCGAGATCGTCCGGCGGCACTTGGCGGCTCATTGCGCCCAGCGTGCTGGCGGTATCGAAGGTGCTCAGATCGGTCATCATTACCGGCAGGCCGCTGTTGAAGGCTTGCTGGCACAATTGCTGAATGCGCTGGTCCGGCAGCGAATCGCAGGAGAACAGCAGGCTTAACCAGCGGCACGCCGTTCATGGCGGCCATACAGGTCGCCATGACAATATCTTCGCGCTCGCCCGGCGTTACCATCAACGCACCCGGCTTGAGCAGCTGAACGACATTGGGAGCAGTACGCCCGGCCACGACAATGCTGCGCACCCGACGGCGTGTCAGTTGACCGGAGTGCAGCAGACGTACTTTCAGGTAGTTGGCAACATCCAGCGTACGCGGCGCCAGCAGTTCCATTTCCTGCGGAATGGCACCAATCAGCGGCAGGCGGCGGCCTTGCAGGTGATGGCTGGCCTCATGGATTTCCATTTCCAGCTGTTTGGTGTCAACGCCCTTGGCGACGCGGTTAAGGATATAACCGGCCATCTGTTCCACCTGGCTGCCAAAGGTCTGGATGCTCATGTCCAGCTGTTCGGCAATTTCATGGCTGGCCAACTGGTCTGCCGCGCCGACCAGAATGGTTTGTGCCTGCAGGTTGCGGGCAATCTTGGTATTGAGGAAGGTGGAGTAGACCTTTTTGCGGTCCGGTACCAGACCTTCGACAATCATCAGGTCCACGTCCTGCGCCGCGCTTTGATACAGCGAGACCACTTCTTCCATCAATTGATCGACCGGCCTTGCGACAACAGGTGTTCCACCCGTTCCATCGACAGCGGTTTGGGCGGATTCAGGTGACAGATGGCATGGGCAAAGTGGGTGGAGCATTCCTGCTCGCTGGTGCTGCCCTGTGCGATTGGTTTGACAAAACCAACGCGCAAGCCAGAACGTTCCGGGCGCGGATCATCCCCAGCGCCACGGAGGTCAGCCCGGCATCGAAACCGATGGGGGCAAGGAAATACGTAAGCATGTTCAATCCTTCAGGCGGCCAGTGCCGGGCGGCACTGGCTCGAGCGTACTAGCGGCGACTCAGCATTCCAGCTTGGCAAGCTGGGCGGTATCCAGAGCAATCATCAGTTCTTCGTTGGTCGGCACCACCATGATGGGGATGCTGCCGTCGGCGTTGATGAAGCCCTGCTTGCCGCCGACGAATTCACGGTTGGCTTCGTCGTTCAGCTTATAGCCGAAATGTTCCAGCCACATGATGGCGCGCGAACGTACCCAAACCGAGTTTTCGCCAATCCCGCCAGTGAACACCAGACCATCCACCCGGCCTACCGCAACCATCTGGCCAGCAATGTACTTGGCCAGGCGATAGCAGAATTTTTCCAGTGCGATGCGGGCGCCGTTGTGGCCTTGTTCGGCGGCTTCCTGCAGGACGCGGCAATCGCTGCTCAGGCCGGACAGGCCGAGTAGACCCGAACGCTTGTTCAGCATGTCGTTGATTTCCAGCGCGGTCATGCCACGTTCGTTGGCGAGGTGACCATACAAGCCCGGATCGACGTCGCCGGAGCGGGTGCCCATGACCAGGCCTTCCAACGGGGTCATGCCCATGGTGGTGTCGACGCTGATGCCGTTACGAACGGCGCACAGGCTGGCACCGTTGCCCGGTGGGCGCAGACCAGGTGCACCACGCTCAGCGGTTTGCCCAGCATGTTGGCGGCTTGTTGCGCCACATAGCGATAGCTGGTGCCGTGGAAGCCATAGCGGCGTACGCCGTTTTCCCGATAGATTTCGCGCGGAATGGCATAGTAGTAGGCATGTTCCGGCATGGTCTGGTGGAAAGCCGTGTCGAAGACGGCGGTGTGCACCAGATCCGGAAAGTGTTCCCTGGGCAACGCGAATCCCCAGCAAGGCCGCCGGGTTATGCAGCGGTGCCAGCTTGGAACAGGCTTCGATGCTGTTGAGAACCGACTCGGTGATGATGGCCGAGGTGCGGAACTGTTCACCGCCGTGTACCACGCGATGGCCAACGGCCCGAATGGTTTCCAGCAGATGCACGGCCTTGAGCTTGTCGATAATTGACGACATGGCCGCCGCATGGCTGCTTTCAGTGAGTTTGAGCGTGGATTTTTCGTCGTTGAACTTGAAGGTGACGCAACCGCCGTCCATGCCGAGCTTTTCGGCCAACCCTGAAATGCTTACTGCATGGGTGCGGGTGTCAATAACGGCAAACTTGAGGGAGGAGCTACCACAGTTGATGACTAGAATAGTTGAATTCATAACGAGCCACGTTCCGGTATATATGTTTATTGTGTATGAAACGGCATTTCAGGACAGGCTTCTGCAAATGCGTGATGTCTCATTCCTTATAAGTATGGTTAGTGAGTAGGCATTATTCCTGTAGGGGAAGGTGTTTCCCATTACAGATTTGTTTTGTCCGGCTTGTGGCCCTAAGTGCCAGCCTCTCACTCCTTTGTGCTGCAAGCATATCACCTCGTTTTGTTCATTTCTAATGTTGCGTTGCCATGGCGCCCTCAACTAAGGTGATTTTGTGAAGTGGGGTTATCCCTAGCGGGCGCGCTGGCCGCCCGGCGGCAGGCGTGCGACAAAGGCGAAAAAATATGATTTACGGCAAGGCAGCGGGAATTTTTTAGGTAAAAGGCTTGCCCCCCCAAAGGGGGCGGGCATAATCCGCCCCTCGAATCCAAGGGGGATTCGGCGTTGTTTTTTAAAAAGAAAGTTCCGTAAACTCGTCACGAGCGAGATTCGGCTGGTCTTATATCTTCTTCCACGGAGGTGTGGGAATAATGTCTGATCTGGCTTCTCCGCAGATGCTGCAAGCGTCTGCCGCCCAGCTCCCGATTTTTACCTATTTTGATCCGGCTTATTACAACCTTGAGCAGCAGGTACTGTTTGCCGATGCCCCGCAGTATTACGGCCACGAACTGATGGTGCCCAATGCTCGGCGACTATCACACGCTGGACTGGCTCGGGCACGGCAAGATGCTCAAGAATGTGGATGGCCAGATCAAACTGATTTCCAATGTCTGCCGTCACCGTCAGGCCATCATCTATAAAGGTCGTGGCAACGGTAACCATATCGTCTGCAACCTGCATGGCTGGACTTATGGCAACGATGGCCAACTGGTGGGCGCGCCGCATTTTCCGCAAACACCGTGCCTCAACCTGAACCAGACCGAGCTGGTGCGCTGGAACGGCCTGCTGTTTGACGCCAAGCGTGACATCCTGCGTGATCTGCAAAAGCTCGGGGTGGCTCATCATCTGTCGTTTGATGGTTACGCTTTCCATTCCACGCATACCACCGAATATGACTTCAACTGGAAGACCTTCATTGAAGTGTATTCCGAGGACTACCACGTCGATCCGTTCCATCCGGGCCCGGGCAATTTCGTCAATTGCGCCGACCTGCGTTGGGAGTGGGGCGATCAGTACCACGTGCAAACCGTGGGCGTGAAAAACCAGCTGGCCCGTTCCGGCTCCAAGGTTTATGGCAAGTGGCATGAACAGGTGCGTCGCCGTTTTGAGGAACAGCAACCGGAGTTTGGTGCCATCTGGCTGACTTACTACCCCAACATCATGGTGGAATGGTATCCGCATGTATTGGTGGTAAGCGTCGCCATTCCGCGCGGGCCGGAGCAGTGCACGGTGATTACCGAATTCTATTATCCGGAAGACGTGGTGTACTTCGAGCCGGAATTTGTCGAAGCCGAGCAGGCCGCTTATTTCGAAACGGCCAAGGAAGACGACGAAATCTGCTATCGCATGCACGAAGGCCGCAAAGCCCTGTGGCTGCGTGGTGAAAGCGAAGTTGGTCCATACCAGTCGCCCACCGAAGAAGGCATGCAGCACTTCCACGAGTTCTATCGTCGGCAAATGGGTCAACACCTGGTTGGCTAACGGTACTGTTTCAGTGCACAATACCGGGGCGCGGATTTCCGCGCCTTTTTGTTTGTCCGGACGGTATGTCTTACTTACTACGTCATGTTGTATCCCCCTGCCTGTTGATCGGCTTGCTGGCCAGCTCCTCCGCTTGGGCGGCAACCTATACCGATACCTCTCATCAGTTCAGCTTTAACGTGCCCGCTTGCTGGAAAGTGCGCCCGGGTGTGCTGGAGGGGAAACAGGTGTTGCGGGTGATTCCTCCAAAAGCCGATCAGCGCGAACGGGCGGCGATTGAAGTGTATGTGCTCACGCGCAAGCAGAACCGGCGCGAAACCCCGGATCACTGGTCACGGCAACTGCGCAAGGCCGATGGTGATCGTGAAGCGGCCTCGGTGCTGAAACTGAGCGCGCGGCCAGCGCGGCTGGTGGCGGAATACCGCGAAGGGCGCATCGTGGCCAGTGGCTTGTGGATTGTGCGGCATAACTTGCAGGTCTTGCTGCCGGGCAACGGCAAACACATGCTGGAGGCGCGCTGTGCCGCCAATGCCTCGGAATTCAAAACCTACCGGCGCCAGATGGAGTCGGTGTGCCTGTCGGTGAACTGGTTGCATCCATGATGAGTAGTAAGGCCGTTTCGGCCAACCCCATTTGGCGTCGTCTGACGCTAGCCGAGATCTGGCGCCGGATTCGCACCGGCCAACTGGGCGTTAAGCTGGATGTTGCTCGCCGCACTGTTTTTTGCGCTGATGAGCATGTTCGTGAAGTTGGGGGCCTCATCTTATGGTTCGGTGGAACTGCTGTTCTGGCGCACGCTGATCGGTGCCGTCTGTCTGGGCAGCGTCATGGCCTGGCGCGGGCAGTCGCCACTGACACCGTTGTGGCTGGGCCACCTAAAGCGCAGCTTCATCGGATATCTTTCCATGTCGGCGCTGTTTTATGCGTTGACGCGCTTGCCGTTATCGACGGCGGTGACCCTCAATTACACCTCGTCGCTATTCTTTGCCCTGATCTGCGTGGTCAAGCTGAAAGACCACCTGACGCGCCCGGTGTTACTGGCGCTGCTCTCCGGTTTTGCTTAAGCATCGTGTTGTTACTGCATCCAACGTTTTCCTCTGATCAATGGCTGGCCGGGCTGGTGGGGCTGGGTTCAGGATTGTGCGCCGGTTTTGCCGTATTTCAGGTTCGGGAATTGGGCAAAATGGGCGAGCCGTCGTGGAAGGTGGTGTTCTGGTTTTTTACCATTGCCAGCGTTTTGGGTTTTGTCTGGTTGATGCTCGGGCCGGGATTTTCCCCGTTGTCGCGCGATACGCTCTGGCCATTATTGGGCGTCGGCATTTGCGGCATGCTGGGCCAGCTATTCATGACCCGAGCCTATAAGGATGGCCGAAAATATCTGGTGGCCAGTTTTGCCTACCTGACGGTGGTTTTCTCGGTGTTGCTGGGCATGTTGCTGTGGGGCGATGCCCTGTCGGTTAGCGGCATATTGGCCATGCTGCTGATTGTTGGCTCCGGCATTCTGGCGGCGGTGCGCTGACCACATGCAGCATGACAACCATACCTCAGCCGTGACGGCGCGCTGGCGTCTGCAACTGGGTTCGGCCTGGATGCTGGTGGCAGCCGTCTTCTTTGCCTTGATGGGGTTTTTCGTCAAGCTCGGCGCTCATGATTTTTCCTCCACCGAGCTGGTGTTCTGGCGTACCTTGCTCGGCGTGCTCACGCTGGGCGGGGCGGCGCTCGTGCGTGGCGAGAAATTTGTGACGCCGCATTGGCGCTATCACGTCCAGCGTGGCTTGATCGGCTATGTGTCGTTGCTGCTTTATTTCTATGCCATTGCCCATTTGCCGCTTTCAACCGCCGTCACGCTCAATTACACCTCGCCGATGTTTCTGGCGCTGCTATCCGTTTTCCTGTTGCGCGAAACCCTGCCTGCGCGTGCGCTGCTCGCCTTGGTGCTAGGTTTTGGTGGCGTTGTGCTGTTGCTACGGCCCACGCTTTCTGGCGATACCGGCAGGCGGGCCTGATGGGCGTGGGCTCTGGTGTGTTGGCTAAGCTGGTCCTATTTGCATGTGCGCGAGCTGGGGCGTCTGGGTGAGCCGGAATGGCGCGTGGTGTTTTTCTTTGCGCTGATTTCCACGCTGGGTGGTGCGTTGCTGGTCGGGCTGGAAGGCTGGCACCCGCTGACATGGCAAAACGTCTGGCCGCTGCTGGGGCTGGGCGTTACCGCCACGCTGGCGCAATTGGCCATGACCCACGCTTACAAGGTTGGCCGAAAACTGTTGGTCGCCAACCTGTCTTATCTGACCGTGGTATTCTCCACCTTGCTGGGTGTGCTGGTGTGGGGTGACCGCCTGACGCTGGATGCCATACTGGCTACGCTATTGATCGTGGTCAGCGGCATGTTGGCCAGCCGCCGTTAAAATCAAAACAACCGTCCCTGAATACATTAACTCCGAGGAGCACTGGCATGATTTCCATTCGCGAACAAAACTACGGCCTGGATGTGGCGCTTTTCAACGAATTCTCCCGGCCGATTTCAAGCTGTTCGAACAAGCCTTGCTCAAGCGCGTGGAAGAGCAGGGCACGCCGAATGTGCTGCTGGACCTGTCGGAACTCAAGGACTTCACCCTCGACATGGCCATGGAACAAGTCAAATTTGTCCGTGCACATGAAAAAGACTTCGGCCGCGTCGCCATTATTGTCGATGATGTCTGGATCAAGCTGGCCGCCCATATCGCCGGGTTGCTGTCGCCCTTCGTTGAATACTTCGACAACGCGGATGCCGCGCAAGCCCTGGCTGAACAACGCTGCGGCCGTTTGATTTTCGGGCGGATGGCGCTACAGTATCGGCTTTTTTGCGCCACTCGAAAGCAAACCGCCGATGTTGAAAAGCATTGCCAGCCGCCCGGCGGCCGAACTGAATGTCCGTGAAGCCCGGTGGCCGCCACGATCGACCTGATCGATGGTGGCGCCACCGTGCCGTTTATCGCGCGTTACCGCAAAGAAGTGACCGGTGGGCTGGATGACACCCAGCTGCGCACGTTGGCCGAACGTCTGATCTACCTGCGAGAGCTGGACGAACGTCGCACCGCCATTCTCAAAAGCATTACCGAGCAAGACAAGCTCACTCCCGAGCTGGAAGCCGCGCTCTACGCCGCGGACAACAAAACCACGCTCGAAGACCTTTACCTGCCATACAAACCCAAGCGCCGAACCAAAGCCCAGATCGCCCGCGAAGCTCTACGGAGCCACTGGCCGACAGCTTGCTGGCTGACCCCAACCAGATTCCGGAACAGGTCGCCGTTGCTTATGTGGATAGCGCCAAGGGTATTGCCGACAGCAAGGCGGCACTGGATGGCGCCCGTGCCATTCTGATTGAGCGCTTTGCCGAAGATGCTGAACTTCTCGGGCAGCTGCGTGAAAAACTGTGGAATGAGGGCGAACTGGTTGCCAGTGTCGTTGCTGGCAAGGAAGAAGTCGGTGCCAAATTTGCCGATTACTTCCAGCACCGCGAGCCGATTCGCCAGACGCCATCGCATCGTGCCCGGCACTGCTGCGCGGTCGCAACGAAGGCGTACTCAATCTGGCCCTCAAATATCAGCCCGACGAGACCCCGATTACCGAGCGTTCCGCTTATGAACAACAGATTGCCGCGCATTTTGGCTTGCACGATGCAGGGCGTGGCGCCGACAAGTGGTTGCTGGATAGCGTGCGCCTGACCTGGCGTGCCAAGATATTCCTGTCACTCGAGCTGGAGCTGGTGTCGCGCCTGAAAGAAGCCGCTGACGCTGAAGCCATCAAAGTCTTTTCGGCCAACCTGCACGACTTGCTGTTGGCGGCACCGGCTAACCAACGCGCCACCACGGGGCTTGATCCCGGCCTGCGTACCGGCGTCAAGGTGGCCGTGGTGGATGGCACGGGCAAACTTCTGGACACCGCCACCATCTA
Source organism: Paludibacterium denitrificans (assembly GCF_009707705.1). Lineage (GTDB taxonomy): Bacteria > Pseudomonadota > Gammaproteobacteria > Burkholderiales > Chromobacteriaceae > Paludibacterium_A > Paludibacterium_A denitrificans. The sequence goes on from NZ_WLYX01000001.1 coordinate 2,700,522, forward strand.
CCCGCACGAACCTCGGCGCGAATGGGATAAATCCATCGCCATTCTCGGCGTGCTGTGCAGCAAGCATAACGTCGACCTGATCTCCATCGGCAATGGCACCGCCAGCCGGGAAACCGACAAGCTGGCGCAAGACCTGATCAAGGCCTACCCGCAACTGGGCATGACCAAGATTGTGGTATCCGAAGCAGGGGCCTCGGTGTACTCCGCCTCTGAATTGGCCGCCAAGGAATTCCCTGATCTGGACGTCAGCTTGCGTGGCGCGGTCTCCATTGCCCGCCGCTTGCAAGACCCGTTGGCTGAACTGGTCAAGATTGATCCCAAATCAATTGGCGTGGGCCAATACCAGCACGACGTCAACCAGAGTCAGCTGGCACGGGCGCTTGATGCCGTTGTGGAGGATTGCGTCAACGCGGTCGGTGTCGACGTCAATACTGCATCCGTACCGCTGCTGGCGCGTATTTCCGGCCTGAATGTTACGCTTGCCAGCAATATCGTTGGCTATCGCGACCAGAACGGCGCCTTCCGTGATCGCAAACAACTGCTCAAGGTTCCGCGCCTCGGCGAAAAAACCTTTGAGCAAGCGGCCGGTTTCCTGCGCATCCGTGATGGTGACAATCCGCTGGATGCCTCCTCCGTGCACCCGGAAGCTTATCCGGTGGTGGAGAAAATCCTCGCCCAGACCAAACGCGAAATGGTTTCCGTGATTGGTGACTCCGCTTTTCTCAAAAACCTGCGTGCCACCGATTACACCGACGAGCGCTTCGGTTTGCCAACCGTAATGGACATCCTCAAGGAACTGGATAAACCCGGTCGCGACCCGCGGCCAGAATTCAAGACCGCAACGTTCCAGGACGGCGTAGAAGAGATCAAGGATCTGCAGCCGGGCATGGTGCTGGAGGGCGTCGTCACCAACGTGGCCAACTTTGGTGCTTTTGTCGATATTGGCGTGCATCAGGACGGCCTGGTCCATATCTCCGCGTTGTCGAACAAATTCATCGACGACCCGCGCAAAGTCGTCAAGGCTGGCGATGTCGTCAAGGTCAAAGTGCTGGAAGTGGATGTCAAGCGCAAGCGCATCGCCCTGACCATGCGTCTGGATGATGAAGTGGGTGCTGTCACGCGATCTGGCTACGGCTTAGCCAGTGGCAGATAACCGCCCACGTGATAAATCACGGACAGCGTCACAACCCGCGGGTGACACCGCCATGGCAGCAGCGTTCGCCAAATTGCGTAAAAACTAAAGCCCAGAGTTTGTGTTTGTGTAAAAAGGTTGGCTTCAGCCAACCTTTTTTGTTGTTCTGCGGGCGTGTAAGGCGGCTAGAGGGGAATTAACGCAGCCCCAGACGCTGCTGGCGAAGATGGCGCGTCGAGCAGGGCGGTGGCCTAGGGGGAAAAGTCTGCAAAAACCCGGCTGTAATAAGGCGTTCAGGAACAGCGGGTTGTGGGGGATTTGGGTGGGTTTTGGGCGGAAAGAGTCAGGAAAGGGCGCAGAAAGTGTTGACGGGTGTGGCCGGGGTGGGTATAGTTCGCCTCCTCAGCTGACGACGCAACGGAAACGAAGCGGTTGGCACCGATCTTTAACAGAAAGAATAACCGATAGGTGTGAGTGCTTGGTAGAAGCCAACACTTGCACTGCAAGAGACAGAAATACTTGTTTTATTTCTTTGATCTTGCGTGCCAGAAATTTGCTAAGAGATTGAACTGAAGAGTTTGATCCTGGCTCAGATTGAACGCTGGCGGCATGCTTTACACATGCAAGTCGAACGGCAGCACGGGAGCTTGCTCCTGGTGGCGAGTGGCGAACGGGTGAGTAATGCGTCGGAACGTGCCGAGTAATGGGGGATAACGCTTCGAAAGGAGTGCTAATACCGCATACGCTCTGAGGAGGAAAGCGGGGGACCTTCGGGCCTCGCGTTATTCGAGCGGCCGACGTCGGATTAGCTAGTTGGTGGGGTAAAGGCTTACCAAGGCGACGATCCGTAGCGGGTCTGAGAGGATGATCCGCCACACTGGGACTGAGACACGGCCCAGACTCCTACGGGAGGCAGCAGTGGGGAATTTTGGACAATGGGGGCAACCCTGATCCAGCCATGCCGCGTGTCTGAAGAAGGCCTTCGGGTTGTAAAGGACTTTTGTCAGGGAGGAAATCCTGAGCGTTAATAGCGTTTGGGGATGACAGTACCTGAAGAATAAGCACCGGCTAACTACGTGCCAGCAGCCGCGGTAATACGTAGGGTGCGAGCGTTAATCGGAATTACTGGGCGTAAAGCGTGCGCAGGCGGTTGTGCAAGTCTGATGTGAAAGCCCCGGGCTTAACCCGGGAACGGCATTGGAGACTGCACGACTAGAGTACGTCAGAGGGGGGTAGAATTCCACGTGTAGCAGTGAAATGCGTAGAGATGTGGAGGAATACCGATGGCGAAGGCAGCCCCCCGGGATGATACTGACGCTCATGCACGAAAGCGTGGGGAGCAAACAGGATTAGATACCACGGTAGTCCACGCCCTAAACGATGTCAATTAGCTGTTGGGGGTTTGAATCCTTGGTAGCGTAGCTAACGCGTGAAATTGACCGCCCTGGGAGTACGGCCGCAAGGTTAAAACTCAAAGGAATTGACGGGGACCCGCACAAGCGGTGGATGATGTGGATTAATTCGATGCAACGCGAAAAACCTTACCTGCTCTTGACATGTACCGAACCTCTGAGAGATTAGAGGGTGCCCGAAAGGGAGCGGTAACACAGGTGCTGCATGGCTGTCGTCAGCTCGTGTCGTGAGATGTTGGGTTAAGTCCCGCAACGAGCGCAACCCTTGTCATTAGTTGCCATCATTAAGTTGGGCACTCTAATGAGACTGCCGGTGACAAACCGGAGGAAGGTGGGGATGACGTCAAGTCCTCATGGCCCTTATGAGCAGGGCTTCACACGTCATACAATGGTCGGTACAGAGGGTTGCCAAGCCGCGAGGTGGAGCTAATCTCAGAAAACCGATCGTAGTCCGGATCGCACTCTGCAACTCGAGTGCGTGAAGTCGGAATCGCTAGTAATCGCAGATCAGCATGCTGCGGTGAATACGTTCCCGGGTCTTGTACACACCGCCCGTCACACCATGGGAGTGGGGGATACCAGAAGTGGCTAGGATAACCTTCGGGGGTCCGGTTACCACGGTATGCTTCATGACTGGGGTGAAGTCGTAACAAGGTAGCCGTAGGGGAACCTGCGGCTGGATCACCTCCTTTCTAGAGAAAGGCGGAAGCCGAGTACTCACAACCTATCGGTTGTTCTGGAAGTTAAGGGCATGGAGTTTTGCTGCGAGGCGAGACGCCATCGTCAACTGGGTTTGTAGCTCAGCTGGTTAGAGCACCGTCTTGATAAGGCGGGGGTCGTTGGTTCGAGTCCAACCAGACCCACCATTTGACCTGTTGGGGGATTAGCTCAGTTGGGAGAGCACCTGCTTTGCAAGCAGGGGGTCGTCGGTTCGATCCCGTCATCCTCCACCACTCAGCCCAAACAAAAGCGCATCGTCGAGAGGCGGTGAATTTTTGTTTGCGTTGACAGACCGCAAGGTCGCACGCCCGATCTTTAACAAACTGAAGAAGCCGAATTAACAAGACGGCAAGAAGGAAAACGGAGTTAATTCTTCGTTGGAAAGCTTGTCGACTTTGGGTAATTTGATTGTATCGATGTCATGTCGCCATATCAAAAGGGGCGGTGTGGCATGTCGCACAAACACAGCCTGTTGTGGAAGTAACCGGGTTACTGAAATGATAGGGTCAAGCGACTAAGTGCATCTGGTGGATGCCTTGGCGATCACAGGCGATGAAGGACGTGTAAGCCTGCGAAAAGCGCGGGGGAGCTGGCAATAGAGCTTTGATCCCGCGATATCCGAATGGGGAAACCCACCTAGCAATAGGTATCCCTGACTGAATACATAGGTCAGTGGAAGCGAACCGAGTGAACTGAAACATCTAAGTAACTCGAGGAAAAGAAATCAACCGAGATTCCGTCAGTAGTGGCGAGCGAACGCGGAACAGCCTGTACTCTTTATGACTTGGCTTAGTCGAAGGCTCTGGAAAGTGCCACCGTAGTGGGTGATAGTCCCGTAGACGAAAAGCCATGGCAAGAACTAAGTGTACGAAAAGTAAGGCGGGACACGCGAAATCCTGTCCGAAGATGGGGGGACCATCCTCCAAGGCTAAATACTCGTGATCGACCGATAGTGAACCAGTACCGTGAGGGAAAGGCGAAAAGAACCCCGGGAGGGGAGTGAAATAGAACCTGAAACCGGATGCATACAAACAGTGGGAGCCTCGCAAGGGGTGACTGCGTACCTTTTGTATAATGGGTCAGCGACTTACATTCAGTGGCAAGCTTAACCGAATAGGGGAGGCGTAGGGAAACCGAGTCCGAATAGGGCGTCTTAGTCGCTGGGTGTAGACCCGAAACCGAGTGATCTATCCATGGCCAGGATGAAGGTGCGGTAACACGCACTGGAGGTCCGAACCCACTAATGTTGCAAAATTAGGGGATGAGCTGTGGATAGGGGTGAAAGGCTAAACAAACTCGGAGATAGCTGGTTCTCCCCGAAAACTATTTAGGTAGTGCCTCATGTATCACTTCCGGGGGTAAAGCACTGTTATGGCTAGGGGGTCATTGCGATTTACCAAACCATGGCAAACTCTGAATACCGGAAAGTGCAAGCATGGGAGACAGACGGTGGGTGCTAACGTCCATCGTCAAGAGGGAAACAACCCAGACCGCCAGCTAAGGTCCCAAATGATAAGCTAAGTGGTAAACGAGGTGGGAAGGCCTAGACAGCCGGGATGTTGGCTTAGAAGCAGCCATCATTTAAAGAAAGCGTAATAGCTCACTGGTCGAGTCGTCCTGCGCGGAAGATGTAACGGGGCTCAAGCTTATAACCGAAGCTGCGGATGCACAGTTTACTGTGCGTGGTAGGGGAGCGTTCTGTAGGTCTGTGAAGGTGTGTCGTAAGGCATGCTGGAGATATCAGAAGTGCGAATGCTGACATGAGTAGCGATAAAGCGGGTGAAAAGCCCGCTCGCCGAAAGCCCAAGGTTTCCTACGCAACGTTCATCGGCGTAGGGTGAGTCGGCCCCTAAGGCGAGGCTGAAAAGCGTAGTCGATGGGAAACGGGTTAAAATTCCCGTACTTTCGTATAGTGCGATGTGGGGACGGAGAAGGTTAGGTCAGCCGGTGTTGGATGCCCTGGTTCAAGCCGGTAGGCTGGAGAGGTAGGCAAATCCGCCTCTCCTTAAGGCCGAGACGTGATAACGAGGATCTACGGATCTGAAGTGACTGATACCACGCTTCCGGGAAAAGCCACTAAGCTTCAGCTATACGAGAACCGTACCGCAAACCGACACAGGTGGGCAGGATGAAAATTCTAAGGCGCTTGAGAGAACTCAGGAGAAGGAACTCGGCAAATTGATACCGTAACTTCGGGAGAAGGTATGCCTGTTGTGGTGTAAACCCTTGCGGTTGAAGCTACGACAGGTCGCAGAGAATCGGTGGCTGCGACTGTTTAACAAAAACACAGCACTCTGCCAACACGAAAGTGGACGTATAGGGTGTGACGCCTGCCCGGTGCCGGAAGGTTAAGTGATGGGGTGCAAGCTCTTGATCGAAGCCCCGGTAAACGGCGGCCGTAACTATAACGGTCCTAAGGTAGCGAAATTCCTTGTCGGGTAAGTTCCGACCCGCACGAATGGCGTAACGATGGCCACACTGTCTCCTCCTGAGACTCAGCGAAGTTGAAGTGTTTGTGAAGATGCAATCTACCCGCTGCTAGACGGAAAGACCCCGTGAACCTTTACTGTAGCTTTGCATTGGACTTTGAAGTGGTTTGTGTAGGATAGGTGGGAGGCTTAGAAGCCGGGACGCTAGTTCTGGTGGAGCCAACCTTGAAATACCACCCTGACCCCTTTGAGGTTCTAACTTTGGTCCGTTATCCGGATCGGGGACAGTGCATGGTAGGCAGTTTGACTGGGGCGGTCTCCTCCCAAAGTGTAACGGAGGAGTTCGAAGGTTACCTAGGTACGGTCGGAAATCGTGCTGATAGTGCAATGGCAAAAGGTAGCTTAACTGCGAGACCGACAAGTCGAGCAGGTGCGAAAGCAGGACATAGTGATCCGGTGGTTCTGAATGGAAGGGCCATCGCTCAACGGATAAAAGGTACTCCGGGGATAACAGGCTGATTCCGCCCAAGAGTTCACATCGACGGCGGAGTTTGGCACCTCGATGTCGGCTCATCACATCCTGGGGCTGTAGCCGGTCCCAAGGGTATGGCTGTTCGCCATTTAAAGTGGTACGTGAGCTGGGTTCAAAACGTCGTGAGACAGTTTGGTCCCTATCTGCAGTGGGCGTTGGAAGTTTGACGGGGGCTGCTCCTAGTACGAGAGGACCGGAGTGGACGAACCTCTGGTGTACCGGTTGTCACGCCAGTGGCATTGCCGGGTAGCTAAGTTCGGAAGAGATAACCGCTGAAAGCATCTAAGCGGGAAACTCGCCTGAAGATGAGACTTCCCTGAGGGCTTGACCCTCCTGAAGAGTCGTTCGAGACCAGGACGTTGATAGGTCGGGTGTGGAAGCGCTGTGAGGCGTGAAGCTAACCGATACTAATTGCTCGTGAGGCTTGATCCTATCATTTGAGTGGCTTGGGAAACCGAGCTGGCTGTAAATGTGCGACGTGCAATCAATTACCGAAATCATAAGTTAATTCAGGGTTGAGAGATCAACCCAAGGCTTCTTACAGTTTGTTGACAGTTTATGTCTGGTGGCCATAGCGAGGTGGTCCCACGCCTTCCCATCCCGAACAGGACCGTGAAACGCCTTAGCGCCGATGATAGTGTGGCATTCGCCATGTGAAAGTAGGACACCGCCAGACTCCCCTTACGAAGCCCAGCTCAATCAGCTGGGCTTCTTGCATTTCACACCGGCCACCGCGCCTTCTCCTCTGGCTCCATGGCCGGGCCGCGCCTTGGCGTCCCCGGCTCCGCATCCTGTCCTGTCTTAATCCGTGAATAAGCGTAGCTTGCTGTTACAGCATCAGGTTGGGACGTTTCTAGTCGCTGTGTGTTCCGCTTGGCGACGGTGCCTATTTTCTGTCAGGCATTAGTCGTTAGGGGTGAGTAAGGCCGAAAGATTTAATCCTTGAGTGCAGTGATGAGGATAGTCGCTAAATGTCAGTGTTAGTTGATCGGGGGCGGCTTGATAGCTTGCCGGAAATCCAAGCGGTAGCGTGGTTTTGTGATGTGTGTGTCCAAATGGGATGCCGGTAAAAACAGGGATTTTGCATATTTGCCGGATCTCTGCGATGACGGTTGCTAAGGTGTAGTTGGAGTCGTAGGCATCGGTCATGTTGCCAGTGCCAAAATCGCCCATGAATATGGCTTTTTGCTGGCCCAATACGCCGGATAGATATAGTTGCTGCAGCATGCGCTCAATGCGATAGGGTTGTTCGCCCACATCTTCTAAAAAGAGTAACCCACCCTTGATGTCGGGGAAGTATGGGCTGCCCAATAAGCTGCAGAGTACGCTGAGGTTCCCTCCCCAGAACAGTCCTTCGCCTTGCCCTTCGTCTACTTGTTGGCTGTTGCAAGATAACGTCCAGCTTGCTTGTGTAGTGACGCCGATGAAGTGTTCCTGTGTGTAATGGCTAGGTTGGCGGCAGCCAAAGTCTCCATACACCATCGGCCCGGCAAAGCTGCCAAGTTGCCCTTGTGCCAGTAGCGCCAGTTGAATGGCGGTGAAATCGCTATAACCGATGATCTGAGTGCCTGCTTCGCGTAAGAGCGGGCAGAGTCGCGCATAGTCCAGTTGCGGTAGCAGCCGTACGGCGCCATATCCGCCACGCCCGGCGAGTATTTTGCCGGGAATGTCTTGGTGGGCAATTAATTGGTTGAGATCGTTTAGTCGTTCGGCGTCAGTGCTTAAGCAAACCGTTGATAGCGGCGCCGGGTGGCATGAGTATTGGTGAGATGAAATCCTGCCTGTTGCAGTCGTTCCAGCCCGCGTTCTGTTTGCGCCACATCGGGCAATTGGCCGGAGCAGGCCACGATGTGAATGGTTTGCGCACAAGTCGAGGGGGAAGATGCGTTTTGAAGAGTCATCTGCTATTGGGCTTTGGTGATTGCTTGGTGAGGGAATGTCGGCCTCATGATAGCCCGAGTAGGTTGTGCAGAATAGGGTTGTGCTCTTTTGTCTGTGGGTGTGTCAGGTGCTACGGGGTGAGTTACTTTATTGCTCTTTGGACTAATTTGTGAATTAGATAGTGCATATTGATATATCTAATCGGTTTTGAAGAGTTGCCTCGGCTTAGGTACATTGCACTCAAGCACACATAGACCGAGAACCGGTGATACCGGTTTGGCTGGCAAGGAAGACAGGCATACGATGAAAATCAGTCAACAGAGGCTGACTCACCTCAAGCAGTTGGAAGCAGAGTCGATTCATATCATCCGTGAAGTGGCGGCCGAATTTGAAAATCCGGTGATGCTGTATTCCATTGGTAAAGACTCTGCCGTGATGTTGCACCTGGCTCAGAAGGCCTTTGCGCCGGGCAAGCCGCCGTTTCCGCTCATGCACGTCGATACCACGTGGAAATTCAAGGAAATGATTGAACTGCGTGACAAGCAAGCGCGTGAGTATGGCTGGGATTTGATCGTTCACGTCAATGAAGAAGGTGTGAAAGCCGGTATCAACCCGTTTACCGTAAGCAGCGCCAAGCATACCGATGTGATGAAAACGCAGGGCCTGAAACAGGCGCTGGACAAGTACAAGTTTGATGCGGCATTTGGCGGTGCGCGTCGGGATGAAGAGAAATCCCGGGCCAAGGAGCGTGTGTATTCCTTCCGCGACAAGAACCACCGCTGGGACCCGAAAAACCAGCGACCGGAACTCTGGAATATCTACAACAGCAAGATCGACAAGGGCGAGAGTATCCGCGTGTTTCCGTTGTCCAACTGGACCGAACTGGACATCTGGCAATACATCTATCTGGAAAATATCGAAATCGTGCCGTTGTACTTTGCGGCCGAACGCCCGGTGATTGAGCGTGACGGTACGTTGATCATGATCGACGATGATCGCATTCTGCAGTACCTCACCGATGAGGAAAAAGCCAGCATCCAGAACCGCCGTGTACGCTTCCGTACCACGGGCTGCTATCCGTTGACCGGAGCGGTGGAATCTACCGCCACCACCTTGCCGGAAGTGATTCAGGAAATGTTGTTGACCAAGACTTCCGAACGTCAGGGACGGGTAATCGACCATGATTCTTCCGGGTCGATGGAGAAGAAGAAAATGGAAGGCTACTTCTGATTTTCGGCCAACCTTTGGGTCTGTAACGTATTAAGTTGGCCGAATGCTACGGTCAGCAAGGAAGCTAGAACCATGACACACCAGTCTGATCTGATTGCCAGTGATATTCTGGAATACCTCAAGCAGCATGAAAACAAAGACATGCTGCGCTTCATCACCTGCGGCAATGTCGATGATGGCAAATCCACGCTGATTGGCCGCTTGTTGCACGACTCCAAGCTGATTTTTGAAGACCAGCTGGCGGCGATCGAGCGCGACTCCAAGAAGTTCAACACCACCGACCAGGAGATTGATCTGGCTTTGCTGGTGGATGGTTTGCAAGCCGAGCGCGAGCAGGGGATTACCATTGACGTGGCGTATCGCTACTTCAATACCGAAAAACGCAAGTTCATCATTGCCGACTGCCCGGGGCATGAGCAGTACACGCGCAATATGGCTACCGGCGCTTCGACCAGTAATCTGGCCATCATCCTGATTGACGCCCGTTACGGGGTTCAGACCCAGACCCGCCGCCATAGCTACATTGTCAGCCTGCTGGGCATCAAGCATGTGATCGTAGCCGTCAACAAGATGGATCTGGTCGATTTCAGCGAAGAGGTTTTCAACCGTATTCGTGATGAGTACCTGCAATTTGCCGGACACTTGACCATTCCGGATATCCAGTTCGTGCCGATTTCTGCCTTGCGTGGCGATAATGTCGTCAATCGTAGCCAGAACGCCGCCCTGGTATGATGGCCCAACGCTGATGGAACGGCTCGAAAGCGTGGATGTGGCAGATGACGTGGCGCTGTCGGCCTTCCGGTTGCCGGTGCAGTATGTCAATCGTCCGAACCTCGACTTCCGCGGTTTTTGCGGCACCATCGTTGCTGGCGAAATCCATCCCGGCAACGACGTCGTGGTGTTGCCGTCTGGCAAGAAGAGCCGGGTAAAAGCGATTGTGACCTACGATGGTGACTTGGCTGCCGCCGGTGCAGGGCAGGCAATTACCCTTACGCTGGAAGACGAAATCGATATCTCGCGTGGCGACGTGATCGTGCGGGCATCTGAGACTTGGCCCGCGGTATCGCGTGCTTTTGAAGCCCATGTGGTGTGGATGAATGAGGCACCGCTGGTGGTTGGCAAGGAATATGGTTTCAAGCTGGCCGGGAAGTATGTCACTGGCCGTGTCGCGAACATTGAGCACCGGATCAACGTCAATACCTTGGAAAAGCTCAATGTTAGCCAACTGGCGCTGAACGAAATCGGCCTGTGCCGTATCGAACTGAACGCACCGGTGGTCTTTGATGCATATACCCAGTGCCGCGGAACGGGGAGCTTCATCGTTATCGATCGTTTGAGCAATGCCACTTCGGCTGCCGGGATGATCGTGGCGTCTGCCGATAGTGAAGTACCGGAGGCGGTGGATGAGCTGGCACGATTGCGGGAGTTTGAAGTGGAGTTGAACGCACTGGTGCGGCGTTATTTCCCGCACTGGGAGGCAAAAGACATTAGCGGCTTACTCAACCGCTGATGGATGTGGGAATAAAAAAAGCCAGCGCGTGACGCTGGCTTTTTTGTCGTTCAGGGTTGGCCGAATCAGCTGCCATGATGGCCGTCATGCGCTTCCGCTGATGGCACATGATGGATTTCGACCGTGATATGTACCAATTCTTCATGAATCGAGAGCGCCTGTTTGACGTGATCGGGCGTGAGCTGGCTGTCGTGCGTCACCACGCTGACAATACAGGCATAGTGTTCCTTGCCGACCCGCCAGACATGCAGATCGCTGATTGCCAGCGGCTGGTGCGGCCAATCCGCTTGCAAGACCTGACGGATTTCGTCGGTGACGGGCGCGTCCATCTCGCGATCCAGCAAGATACGTCCGGTATCCAGCAGCAGCCCTTTGGCCCAGATGCCGACCAGAATGGCGCCGACGACACCCATGATCGGGTCCAGCCAGTTCCACTGATACAGTTTGCCGCCAAACAACGCCGCGATGGCCAGAACTGAAGTGGCGGCGTCCGCAACGACATGGATATAGGCGGATTTCAGGTTCAGGTCGTGGTGCTCGTGCCCATGTTGATGATGATCATGCCCATGTCCATGGTCGTGATGGCTGTGCCCGTGATCATGACTATGGTCGTGGCCAAGGATGCCAGCACAAACCAGATTGACCACCAGCCCCAAAATGGCAATGGCAATGGCTTCATCAAAGTTGATGGTCTGCGGTTGCAGCAGGCGTTCTACCGAGCCTATCGCCATCATCAGCGCTACACCAAGCAGGAACAGGGCGCTGGCAAACCCGCCCAGTATCTCGATTTTCCAGCTACCGAAAGCAAAGCGCGGATCGGCCGCATGTTTGCGGGCTGTGGCATACGCGTAGGCGGACAGCCCGATTGCGACGGCGTGCGAACTCATGTGCCAGCCATCGGCCAGCAATGCCATGGAGTTGAAACGCCAGCCCGCGACGATTTCGACCACCATCATGATCAGGGTGATCCACATCACCAGCCGGGTCTTGCGTTCGGCGGCCCGGCTGTCCTGACCGTAAACATGGCTATGGCGCAGTTGTTCAGCGCGTTGGGAAAGCATGGTTTTTTCCTTGCTGGCGTTACAGGTCGCCACCGGTTTCGAGGATAAATTGGGCCTGGCCGTCTTGTGCCAGATGTTCTGTCAGGTAAGGCATGACTTCGCGCAGTGTCTGCGGCAATGTCCACGGTGCATTGAGGATGAACATGCCGCTGCCGTGCATGCCAAAACCATCGGCAGACGGTTTTTGGACATGTAGCTCAACGCGTAACCAGTTCTTGGCCGGAAGCTTCTTTAATTGTTCGGGGAGTTGACGCGATTCCACCCGTTGCAGGCAGGGATACCAGACCGCATAGACCCCGGTGGCAAAACGCTTCAGCCCTTCTTTCAACGCATGGGTGACATGCTGGTAATCCTGCTTGTCTTCATACGGCGGGTCGATGAGAATCAGCGCCCGGCGTGGCGGCGGAGGCAGAACAGCCTTGAGGCCGTCAAATCCGTTGGCCTGCTGAATCTGTACGCGGCGTCCGGCATGTTGAAAATTAGCCTGTAGCAGTTGGTAATCTGACGGGTGCAGTTCAAACAGCCGCAGTTTGTCTGACGCGGGCATGACTTCTGCAGCGCACCATGGCGAGCCGGGATAATGTCGCAGTTGGCCATCCGGATTGAGTTGCTGGATGACTTCGATATAGTGCTGCAGCGCAGCAGGCAGATCGTTACGTTGCCATAACCGTGCGATGCCGCTTTCGAATTCGGCATTCTTGGTGGCATAGCCTTCGGTTAGCGAATAGGCACCAGCACCGGCATGGGTATCGATATACCAGTACGGTTTGGACTTTTGTCCCAGATAGTCCAGTAACTGAATTTCGATAAAATGTTTCAGTACATCGGCATGGTTGCTTAGGCATGAAAGGCGTGGCGATAACTCAACATACACAAGGGCTTTCAAACGAATTGCTTAAGCAATTGTACCGGATTGGGGTGGGGCTGTATTGGCGTAGCCCAGTCAGTAATGGTGACCAATTTCCATTTGGAATATGGTATGTTCAGGTGAAGATGTTTGGTGGGTAGGCTCGCGGTGTGAAACGATGAGGCAACATGGTTGAGTGGACAGGAATAGGCGGGTGGCTGTGCGGAGTAGCAGTCCTGATTGTGGTGCTGGCTGGATGGGTTTGGTATGGGCGGAGGAAACGGCAGCCTGCGCTGCTTCGGCACTGGACCAATTGGAGTCGGCCGTATCGGCGGCGAGCCCGGTTGCCACGCCCGGTTCTGGTCTTAGTTGGGTACGCCGACGGTGGCCACGTCTGACCGATACGGTCAATCTGCCGCCGCTGGATGTCGATAAGCAACAGGTGCCCAGTCTGGTGAACCCACCGTCTACCTATCAGGTTGATCTGCGTGCGTTAACCTGTAGTTGTCGCCAGTTTCACGGCAGCGGCATTCAGGCTTTACCCGGCAAGAAGGAGCGGCTTTGTCGGCATCTGCGTCAGGCGTATGCCGAACGTGGCAATGTTTCGCCACTGCTGCGCACCGTGCTGCTGGATGAAGTGCATTTCAATGCGGCGGATCCTTGGTGGCTGGGCGAAGTGGAGGGGGTGCCAACTGCGATAGGCTGGCGTGAGGGTGACCCGTGGGTCTGTGTCTATACACAGTCCGGTGGCTGGCGCCGCGGGCAGGCCATGTTTCTGCGCTATAGCTTCCATCTTGACCGTGCACAATGGCTGGAAGGTCACCAGCCACGGCAAAATGCCAAGGCTATTCGCCACCTGCTGTCAGAGTGGTTTCACGATCCATCCCTGCGAGGTTAGGCAGGGATCTTTTCGGCCGACCTTGTCGCTCTGATCCGGTTAGCGACACAGGCTCTTGAGGTACTGACCAGCGCTGAACAGGTCGCGCTCGATGGCACGACGTACGGCGGCCGGGTCGTTACGGTCCAGAGCTTGCAACATGTCCTCATGGCAGTCGTTCATGGTGGCCCAGACATGCAAATCCTGATGTAGCTGATTGGAGATAGGGCCTACATGCAGCCATACCGTTTCAATCAGCGAGAGGAGTAGCGGAGAGCCTGCCGCCCGGTACAGCAGCACATGGAAGTCTTCATTGACCCGCAGGTAGTGTTTGACGTCTTCGTCCCGGATCGCTTGCTCCATGGTTTTGCACAGTTCTTTCAACTGGGCGCGTTCGGCATCGCCCAAGCAGCGCGCTCCACGTTCGGCAGCTTCGCCTTCCAGTAGCATGCGCATTTGCAAGATATCTTCAAACTGGGCGCGGGTTAATTGTGGCACTGTGACACCGCAGTTGGGGGTATTAGCCAAGGCTCGCTCCGCGACCAGACGCTGCAAGGCGGTGCGTACCGGCATCTCTCCAACGGCCATATCCTGGGCCAGCTGTTTGATCTTTAGTCGCTCACCCGGCAGCCATCGGCCCAGCGACAACCACTGGCGTAGTGTTTGGTAAGTTTCATCTTGCAAGGTGGAAGAAGAGGGCGTTTTCATCGGAGTGTCAGTCGCAGGAGATGAGTGGCTGGGATGATACCATGCAGCTTGGTAAAGGCTGTGACAGCTTCGCACTTGCCTGCAAGGCCGGTGTGATTTGATCACATGCGATGTTCGCTGTTTGCCGTGGCTGCTTATCTGGCCACCGATTCGCCAACAGCTGTTTCGGCCAACCTTACTGAAGTGCTCAGGTGCGGCCGAAACTTCAGCCTACATTTTGTCGCTACGTATCAGAGCGGTAGCGATGGTGCGGCGAGCGTGCAGTATTTGTTGTTGTCGTGATGTTCCTGCGCCCACTGTTCTGGCCTGCGCCATTCCGCCTGCCAGATAGCCAGTTGTTCGCTAGGCATCGGGTGACCAATCGCATACCCTTGCCCCCAGTGGCAGCCGAGTTGCAACAAGGTTTTGCCGTGTTCGATGCTTTCCACCCCTTCGGCAATGATCTGGCGCTGGTACAGCCGGCCATGCTGACCACGCCCTCAATGATGACCTGATCTTCCAGATCGGATGGCAGTTCCGAAACGAACGAGCGGTCAATCTTGACCAGATTGACGGGAAGGCGCCGGAAGAAGGTCAGTGACGAATAACCGGTGCCAAAGTCATCCAGTGCCGCACCCATACCCAACGCGCGGCAGCGCTCCAACACCATCACGGCCTTATCAATGTCCTGCAGGGCCGAACTTTCCAAAACTTCCAATTCGATCTGGTGCGGAGAGACCAACGGGTAAGTTTGCAATAGTTGCGTCAGCTTGTCGTAAAAGCGGTCTTCTTGCAGTTGCGAGGCTGAGATGTTGATGCTGATCTGGATCGGGTTGCCTTGTTCATTCCAGCGGGTGGCTTGCGCAAAGGCCTGCGCCAGCACCCAGTCGCCCAGCACAATTTCCATCGGCGTGTTCATGATGTCCGGCAAGAAATAATAAGCGCCAGTACGCCGCGTTCTGGATGTTGCCAACGGATGAGCGCCTCTACCCCAACCAGTTTGCCGCTGCGCATGTCGATTTTGGGCTGGTAATACAGCCGGAACTCGTCTTGCTTCAGCCCTTGGCGGATGCGGCTTAGTCCATCCTGATGCACCCGTTCACGCCGGTCCAGCTCCGGGTCGTACAGGCAGGCCGTACCCTTGTTGTGCTTCTTGGCGACGTACATGGCGTGGTGGGCGTGGCGCAGCAAGGTGTCCGGGTCGGCTTGGTCGGAAGGGTAGCTGGTAGCTCCGATACTGGCGGACATGTTGATGGTATGGTGTCCGATCTGTACCGGTTGATGCAGTGAGTCAAGCAGCTGTTGCAGCGTGTATGGCAGGTTGGCCGTTTCGTCACGATTGACCAGCAGGATCACGAAATCGTCGCCGCCCAAGTGAGCCAGCGTATCCTCCTCGCGCAGGGACTGACGCAATTGCCGCGACAGGCTGACCAGAAGTTGATCGCCAACCTCACGTCCTAGCCGGTCATTAATATCCTTGAAACCGTCCAGATCCAGATAGCACAGCGCCACTTGGCTTTGCTTGCGCTTGCCATGCTTCAGACTTTGGTGAATCCGGTCGATTAGCAAGACCTGATTGGGTAAACCTGTGAGCGCGTTGTAATGCGCCGCATAATCCAGCTGTTGCTGATGCTGGCGTAGCAAGGTAATGTCGCGCGCCACGCCCATCACGCCCATGAGTTGGCCGGACCGGTCACGAATGGGGGTTTTGATGGTTTCAAACAGCCCGTGATAGCCATCGCAGGCAAAGGTCAGCCATTCCTCGTTGCTGGTGGGGCGATCCTGCTGCATGGCTTTGCGGTCATGTTCCAGAAAGGCGTTGGCCAGCTCGGTGGAGACGAAATCATGGTCGCGCTTGCCGACGATGTCAGCCTTGCTGGCGCCAAAAAATTGCGTAAAACGCAGGTTGCAATCCAGATAGATGCCGTGAGGGTCTTTCAGCCACACCAGATCTGGCAGCGCATCATACAAGGTGCGCAGCTGGCTTAACGCCGGTCGGTTCTGGCCAATTGTTCGGCCAACTGTTCGCGTGCTTCATCCCGGTCCTGCTCGATGGCGTGGGTATAGTCTTCGTTATGGCGGCACAACCGGATGGATTTCTCCAGATTGGCCATGACCGGTTTGAATAACTGTTGTACCGGTAAATGCACCTCTTTGTGCGTGGGAGCCCAAAGCAGCAGGAAACCGGTGCTGGGCATCGGCAGGTACAGAACAGTGCTGTCCGCCGTTAGCGAGGTATCGGGCAGATCTAGCCATGACGCGCCCATCATCAGGCAGGCCTCGGCTTAACAGCTGGCTGGCCTCAAGGGTGATGACTTGCCCTTGGCGCTTTGCCAGAACGTGGTCGCCAATAGCGGCTTCCAGAATAAAGGTTCCACCTTGCGCCCGACTGACATTGGGATCACTCAGGCATGCCATCCCGATCGGAAAGCCGGAATGAAACAACAGACGCTGCAGTACCTTGGTTAGCAGCGGTTGCAAGCGCATCTCGCTGGAGAGCGTCATTTCCGGGTCGTACAGTACGGCAAGGTATTGACCGCTAAACATATTCAACTCCATGGACAGCAGACGATGGCACCGTTATGAAAAACCGGGTAACCCCAGTTGCTATCGTGGCCGATTTCCCCAAGTGTCAGTGCGCCAAACAGTTCGGTAGCACCGCTACGCTGTTGCAGCATGACCAGTTCATCCTGTCCGGTTGTTTGCAAATGCAGCCGCCGCCCCGCGCAGTAGAACGTTAACAGGGGCTGGCCCGGACGTGCTTAAGCAGGCGGCTTACCAGCTGGTCGATGGTTTCGTCACTGCCCGGATCAGGGGCATGTAGCAGTGCCAATACAGCATTCGATGGTATCTCACCCACACACAATAATGCCCCGTCTTCCCGCACTGCGACTGGAATCCTGACCGAGGCTTTCTTCGTTTGCCCGCAAAATGCCAAAAGGAAAATGCGCCGCATACTGATAGAAGTTCTCTGGCGTCAGCGCAATACCATAACGTGTTTTTACCAGTAACTGGTATACCTGAAACGCTGGTTGCCAGTCGATACTGACGATGGCATTGCCTTCGGTACTGGAGGCGGTGACCAGTGGCGCTTGCGAGTGGTAGCCATGTGCAATCACGGCGCCATGGGGTACATCCAGCAGCAGCCATAATAGGCCATTTCCCACTATCTGGCGATTGTCAAACAGGCAGGGGAGTGGCTGGAAACTCTCACTGCTTCGGCATTCAGGCCAATGTAGCTGACCCGGTCGGCCAACTCGAGATATAGCCCGTCCAGTAACGAGCCAATATGTGGCAGCATGGCATCGAACAGCATGAACAATGTCTGCCGCCGCGGAGCAAGTTGAGGGGTGATGCTGGCCAATATTGAAGCGGTGTCGGCGGCCGTATCATGGCTAAAGCCGCTGATTAGCTTGAACCGGGGCGCATGCTCGAAACAGATCAGCCACATGCCTTGCTCGATCAGAGAGTTGCCATGGATCAAGCGCGGAAAAATCGCTCCCGCCAAGGGAATGTTCTGGCCTTGGCACAGGCTTTGTAATACTGGAATCTGCGCTTTACTGGCTTCGGCGACTAACGCCAAAACGCCGCAAGCGGGATGACTTTTTTTCCAATGTTCCAGATGATCGGGCAGCAAGGCGAGTTCAGCATCGGCTAAAAACTGTTGGTCATGCATGGCAGTGCTCTGGCAGGCTAATGCGCTTATTCTATGACTGATATGTGAACGGCAGATTTGTGTTGTGTCAGTGCCGGTAAAATAAGCAGCCAGTAGCGGTATGTTTAGTGACAGCGAAGCAACAGTACTGGCGTAGAATGCGGTCGATAAATTTTTTCAAGGAGCTGGCTTTGGCCAAAAACAAAAATCCCGAGTTGGATCCGGATACGATTGCATTGCTGGAATGGTGTGCTGAAGTGGAGGTGCTATTGGTGGCGGCTGGGGCGACCCCGGCCGAAGCGCAAGAGCACATCGAAGAACAGGCCGAATGGTTTACGGACCAGTTTTTTGACGGACTGACGCCGGAAGAGGCGGCCAAGGCGGCCCTGAATGACTGAATAAAAGCAGTTGATGGTTTGGGAGTGAAGCGAAGCCGGTTCCGGCTCTGCTTTACCAAAACGCCTTGGCCGATGCCAGCTTGTCTAAAGCATTACCCAGAGTGGTTTCGGATTGGTTGGCCGCATGCGCCAACCAGCCAATGACGATGCTTAAACGAGCTGTTGCAGCTCCGGGTCTTGCTGGGCAAGCTGTTTCATTAGCGCCTGACCGGCGATGTGGTCATTGACGGCTCCCATAACCGATTGCACCTGTTCTAGCGCACTCAGATACGCGTTGACCTGTTGCCGCGGGTAGAGCGGAGAGAAAAATTCAATCGCATAGCGTAATTTCTTTGCCCGTTTGCGTAAGTCATGTCGCTCCACCGGAGCCAGTGATTGCCAATGTTTTATTGAATTTTTGATAGGTTTCCGGCGCTGGCTCAGTGCCGGGCCTGGCAACGTCACGCAACTTGCCGTTTGGTTTCTCTGTTGCCGATTGCGGTGCATGCAAGCCAGCCAGTAGTTGAATCAATAACCTGCCATAGTCTGGTGAGGTCAGGGCGGTGACCACCTTGTTCTGACTGTGCTGACGTGCCCGCGCTAGTGCTGCTTTGAGCGGAGTAAAGTCGGTGCTCATCGCCAGTGCTTCTTCCAGCGGCGGCAAGGTTTCTGTCAGAAACACATCCAGATCGCGCACTTGTCCCAGTGTTGCGGCAAGTTCCTTGATGCGTGACAGAACGTTTTCCCGATCATGATGCGGCACGAGGGACGGGAAAATTTTTTGCAGCGATCTTAACCGTCGCAAGGCTACACGCGCCTGGTGCACAAATTCGATGTCATGGTCGTCGAGTACGCCGGGAACATTGGCCTGCAAGTGCCGTAGCGTCTCGTAAGCCATTGCCTGCATCGCCTGTTGTGATGGCATGTTGCCGGTCAGCTTGGGTAATTGGGCCTTGGATGGCACTGGTTTGATGGCTAAGCTGATTCAACAGGTGGCCCTGCGCTACCTTGCTGAGTGGCTCGGGCATCATTGAGAAATGTTTGCCGAGCGCCAAGGCCAAGTCGAACAAGGCGGAGGCTTGGCCTTGTCTTAAGCCAAGTTTCACCTCATTGATCTTGTGAGTCTGCGTGTCTCCGACTATCGTGCCGTGGTCCAGTACAACTTCTAATTCATTGCCGTTTTCATCCTCAAGGTGCCACTTGGTGCGTTGCACGTCTGTAGTAAATAGCGGACGCAATGCCCGGGCAATCTTGTCTTGCAATAAAAAGCGACGCGTAGCTTCATCGGTGATGTTGGCTAAATCGATAGCCTGGCTTGCTACCTGCGCTTCAAATGTGAGCCGCTGATGGAGTCCTGATCCGGCCGTATCGTCGAGATGGATGGCCTGAACCCATTGTCCGTCCTGCCGCCGCAGGCTTAATGCCATGTTGTATCTGGCAAGTTCCAGTGTGGCAGTGTCGTAGTAATGACTGACTATATGTTTACGGCTTGGAGCGGGGGCGTGTGTTGCCATCAGCCGTCGAAAAGCAGCATTCTTTTGTGGCGCAAGCCTGAGCTTCAGTTCGGTTTCGAAATGCATCGGAGTGGTTTTCCCTGTCAGCCCTTATTCTCCGAGTGGAAGTTCGGCCAACTCTGATCTTTAGCAAATTAGATAATTGTTTCTGAAAACAATTTAACTATATACGCTAGTCAGGCCAGTGGGGCTACGGTGGTCAGTGATGGCCTCTCTCCGTTAACCGTTGTGGCGTGCTACGCATGGCAAAACAAGGCCGAGGCGGTTGTCTGGCCTCGGCCTTGTTGTTAACTCACCCTATGAGTGGGTTATTGCAGAACGTTGATCAGAATGTCCGCCACGATGGCGGTGCCAATGGCTGTCAGCACCAGATCCGAGCCGACAATGTGCCACTCATAGCCGGGCTGTGGTGGTAAGCGACGGAGCAGCTGCGGGGGAACCGGGCGCATGGCAATTCCCGGAGGAAGCGGGTGGCCATAACGTAGATTGCGGCGAATACCGGGAGGTAGCGGTTTGTAGCCGTGTATCCCTTCTTCATAGGCAAAATTGCGTGCGTGCTCACGAGAAACGCCACCCCAGCCCTCATGATAGTGATGATTACGCTCCTGATGTCCGCGCGGCGGGTAGTCACGGTTGTACCGGGTGTCACCTCGATAGGATTGATCGGGGGCGCTGCGGATATTCTGGAATTGGTCCGCCTCGCGGCCTTGCTTACTGTCTTGCCGGTCCTGACGTTGCGGCGAGCGCTGCCCTTGATCACTCTGGATATTTTGGAATGGGCCGTGATCTCCATTGGGGGGGTGCTGCCATTGCCGTGCTCGTTACCAGTACCGAAGACAATAATGTTGTCAGGACTAACTGTTTGCTTTTGGTATATGCATTCATGATGGCGCTGTCCTTGTTCGTTGCAATGTTTTCTGGGTTCGCCAGCCAGATCAGATTGCTATCTAGCCTACTATGGCGGTACCGATAGAAGCCAGCTTAGTTCAGGTATTTGTCGCAGATGTTGGGGTCAACGAGTATTTTGTAAATGTTTTCCGCTGCTAACCTAACGATAGACCGGTTTGGCCGGGCGGTGTGCGGATTAACCTTTGCGGTTGTCCGATAACAACAGAACTGATTAATCGGCCGTGTGCAGGACACGATTGCGCCCGCTGGCTTTGGCCCGATACAGGCCCTGATCGGCACGCGAAAGCATGGAATCCAGATCTTCGTTGGCGCGGCATTGTGCTACGCCAGCACTGAAGCTGACGGCAATTTGTAGTTGGCCGAAGCGGATAGGCGATGAGGCGACGGCCATGCGTAGTTTATCGGCAACCTGTAGTGCCTCATGAATATCAACGCCCGGTAGCAGGATGACGAATTCTTCCCCGCCCCAGCGAGCGAACAAATCCGACTCGCGTAGCAGTGACTGGCAGAGGGTTGCCAGCTGCTTGAGTACCTGATCGCCCATGCCATGGCCATATTGGTCATTGATGGCTTTGAAGTGATCAATATCCAGAATGCAAATGCAAAGAGGTTCCTCGTAGCGCTGCGCCCGCAGAATGTTTTTTTCCGTTTCTTCAATGAAATAGCGGCGGTTGGCCGCACCGGTTAACGGGTCGTGATGGGCCAGTGCCTGTAGTTCGGCGTTGGCTTCGACCAGTGCCGTGGTTCGGGCGCTGACGATTTGTTCCAGATGGGCGTTTTGCTCGTCCAGTTGGTCCAGTGCCGTGCCGAGAACCAACATTGGGATGCTGACGCAAAGAATGTAGGCGCCCAGCGTGGTCAACGCGAGGTTGGCCTGCAACATTCCCAGTGGATTGAGTCCATAGTGAATCATGATGGCGGTGGTGATGCCGACGATAGTCATCCCCAAAGCAACGCCAGCCATCTTGCTCTTCAGCGCCATCCAGGCCAGTAGTGGCAGGACCAGATACTCTTGCAGGATGAACAATCGCGGTAATGTCATCACGAATGGCAGGGCACTGGCTACCAGCAGGGTTTCTGTCTTGGCCGGTGCTCTGGCGCATACCCGGTGTCAGCAAGGCCAACGCCGGGGGCAGGATCAGGAGCATGCCCAGACCATTGGAAATCAGCAATCCTTCAGCTTCAGACAGGATATGGGGCGTCCACGGCCATGGGGCGTATTGGCTGTCAGCAATATGCAGGATCAGTTTGGGAAGCAGGACAAATAGTGGAACGGTGCATAACAGGCTGGCGCCGATGGTGACAAACATCTGTCGTAATGCGCCAGCTTCTCTTAACCGGAAACGTTTGTCCGGTCCCAGCATCAAGGCAAAAACGCTGTACTGGATGCCGTCAATACCCGACACGGACACGCCAACCAGTAGTGACCTTAACCAGTCGCCGTGGCTGTCTTGGCTCCAGTAAAGGCTCCATGACATGATCAGCGAACCGACGGCACCAATGCAAGCACCGCGTCCTCCGTAGTAGATGGCGAGTAAAGCTCCCACACCAGATGGCAACCAGATCAGGCACCAATCCCCCCAATGAACTCCGGCTAGCCGGGTTGAGCCGCGATGCGACAGGGCGTAGAGCAGCAACAATCCCCAAAAAAGAGGTTGGCGTGGTAAGGGAACCTCGGGAGTGGTGGACATTTTGCGGGGCGATGATCTTGATGCGGTGGGAATACTTGATTTGACATCATTGTCATAGCCCACGGCAACATTTCTTCGGGCTGGTGTTGCATACACACGTTTGTTATGCGTGCAAATGGCGGGAGGTCAGGTTGGAGTGATTCCTCCCCGAGTCAGACCAATGCGGCAGTATCGTGCCGCATTGGCCTGAGGTGATGCGGGGTGTTTAACTGGCGTAGCGCTCGCGTAGTGCCTGAAACGATGCCATGAATTCCGGTTGTACATATGGCTTGAGGATGGCCAGAATCTGGTGAATGCCGCGACGGCTGGATGCCTCGGTAATCGGCGCTTTGGGATGGGCCGTTTGCTCGAAGGCAAACCAGAACTTCACGACCAGCCAGATGTTGACGCTGACCGCTTCAATGTCTTCATCATCCATCTTGAGCAGGCCAAGGCGGATGAATTCGCGGAAGTGGCCATGCAGCAATTCGCGTAAGTCGCTGTTTACGAACTGATGGTACTCGGTTTGCAATTGCGGGCTGCGCGCCAGCAGGCCGGCAGATCGTAGAACAGGAAGCGGAATTTCCACATGGCCAGAAACGCGGTATCCAGATAGCTCACCAGATCCACAACCGTTACCGCCGGGTTTTCCGGGATAGCCGGGCGCTGGATGATGAAATCGCGGTATTGCAGAAAAATCTGGTAGACGATCTCTTCCTTGTTGCGGAAGTGGTAATACAGGTTGCCGGGGCTGATGCCAAGGTGAGCGGCGATGTGGTTGGTGGTGATGCTGCGTTCGCCCTGTTCATTGAACAGCTTCAGGCTTTCCTGAATGATGCGGTCGTAGGTCTTGATGCGGGGTTTATTCATTATGCGCCGACGGAGCCAAACTGAAGGATGGTAGCGAGTATGCCATGTTTGGAGTTGGTGCTCTAAAATTATTATGCTGGGTTGTTAGTTTCTGGAAAGCAGGCATCCATGAATTGGTGCAGGATGGCTTGTTCAATGCGCTGGCGCTCCTTGGCTGGGATAGCTACGCGCAAGATCAGCTGATAGCGTTTGTCGTCTACTGGTTGCACGGCAATTCTGGGCTCGACCGAAGGAATATCCAGTAAATGACGGGCGGCCATGCGTTCCATGTGCTGGCGGGCATCTTCCACATGCGGCAGGCAGGCCTGATCCGCCGCTGCTTTGAGTAGCCGTTCGGCACGGGCAGGTGGAATGGCGTAAGCCATGGGCACGGTGATGATGTGGATCACGTAGTGGCCCATGTAATTTTCCTTGATCACCGGATTGGCCAGCAGCAGGCTGTTGGGGAAGGCAATGGCGCGGCCGGTAATCTGGTGCGAATCATGGCGCGGGCCGATTTCCATGATGGTGGTGGACAGCAAATTGATATCCACCACGCGGCCGCGGTAATGTGACACCTCAATATGATCGCCCAGATCGTAGCAATTGCTGACGCTGCGCAGGAGCGAACCGCCCGCGCACATGATCAATTCCTTGGTGGCCACGACCAGTGCGGCAGCGAGCGCCACCATGGAGACGGCGATGGCCTCCAGCTGGCTGGCCCAGATGACGATCAGGCCAACCATCCCCAGCAGAAACAAGCCATTACGCAGGCCAACCGTCCAGCGGCGTCGTACCTCCAACGCTACGTTAGGGTTGGCCGAAATGGTGCGCAGGATGCTGGTGCGCACAAAGACCAACAGCACCAGCCAGATGGCCGAACGGATCAGATCACCGATGTTGGCGTGCTGCCACAGTCCGGGCCAGTCGGGCAATGTGCTCATCAGTCGTTGAGTTTCACCGCGTGTTCGCGGGTTTCGTGGAAGACAATATCCGGCCAGCGTTCTTGCGTCAGCTGCAGGTTGACGCGGCTGCTGGCCATGTAGGCCAGATTGCCGCTTAGGCATCCACGGCGATGTTGTTGATCAGCGCTTTCTGGAATTCTTCCAGTTTTTTGCGGTCTTCGCAGGTAAACCAGCGGGCCGACCAGATGCTGGCCGATTCGAACACGGCTTCAACGCCGTATTCTGCCGCCAGGGCGCGAGGCCACCACTTCAAACTGCAGCACGCCAACCGCACCCAGAATCAGATCGCTGCCATTGTTGGGTTTGAAAACCTGTACCGCGCCTTCCTCGCCCAGCTGCTGCAAGCCTTTTGCAGCTGCTTCATTTTGAGCGGGTTCTTGATGCGTACCGAACGGAACATTTCCGGTGCGAAGAACGGAATGCCGGTAAAGGCCAGTACTTCACCCTCCGAGAAGCTGTCACCGATCTGGATATTGCCGTGGTTGGGAATGCCGATGATGTCGCTAAGCTAAAGGCTTCGTCCACAATTTCGCGGTCGTGCGACATGAAGGTGACCACGCTGGAGGCGGCAATTTCACGGTTCAGGCGCAGGTGTTTCATCTTCATGCCGCGCTCGAACTGGCCGGAGCACACGCGCAGGAAGGCGATGCGGTCGCGGTGTTTCGGGTCCATGTTGGCTTGAATCTTGAACACAAAGCCGGAGAATTTGCCTTCGGTCGGTTCTACCATGCGTACCGTGGCATCGCGCGGTTTCGGTGCTTACGCCCAGTTGATCAGGGCATCCAGAATCTCGCGTACGCCGAAGTTGTTGATGGCCGAACCGAAGAACACCGGCGTGAGCTCGCCTGCCGGGAATTCGTCCAGATTCCATTCGTTGGAGGCGCCCTTGACCAGTTCGATTTCCATGCGCAGCTGTTCCATTTCCAGCGGGAACAGTTCATCCAGACGCGGATTGTCGATCCCCTTGATCACTTCCACGTCGGAGATCAGTTTTTCTGTGCTTACTTCAAACAGAATCACTTCGTCACTCAGCAGGCTGTATACGCCGCGGAAGGTCTTGCCCATGCCAATGGGCCGAGGTGATCGGCGCGCAGCGGATTTCCAGAACGTTTTCCACCTCGTCCAGCAGTTCCGGGCTGTCACGGACTTCCCGGTCACACTTGTTCATGAAGGTGACGATTGGCGTGTTGCGCAGGCGGCAGACATTCAGCAGTTTGATGGTCTGTTCTTCCACGCCTTTGGCGGCGTCGATGACCATCAGCGCGCTATCCACCGCAGTGAGGACGCGGTAGGTATCTTCCGAGAAGTCCTGGTGGCCCGGGGTGTCTAGCAGGTTGACAGTGTGGTCGCGGTAATCAAACTGCATGACCGAGGAGGCCACGGAAATACCGCGTTGCTTTTCGATTTCCATCCAGTCAGAGGTGGCAAACTTGCCGCCTTTTTTGCCCTTGACGGTACCGGCCATCTGAATGGCGCCCGAAAACAGCAGCAGTTTTTCCGTCAGCGTGGTTTTACCCGCGTCAGGGTGGGAAATAATGGCAAACGTGCGGCGGTGCGCCACTTCCTCGGCAATTCGGGACAATTCGGCAGACATGGATGCTTGAAAAGAACTGGTAAACCGCCAATTTTACAGGATAGTAAGCTGCTATAAAACAACCGAAAGCGTTCGTTTTCCGGGATTTGGCGCTTTTCTGCGGGCTTGCGGGTGGTTGGTGGGCCGGTGAGGCTGGTGAAACGCGGTCGGCAGCGGCTGACGATTTGGTTATGATAAGGCTTTTGCTCCCGCCGCAAAGATGACAATGGTGGGGCGTGGGCGCAGGCAGGAGAAGCGGATTATGTTTACCGGAATTGTTCAGGGTATGGCCGAGGTCGTTGCCATTGAGGAAAAACAGTCCTTCCGTACCCATGTGCTCAAGCTGCTTAAGCGCACATGCTGGACGGGATTGAACTGGGCGCGTCGATTGCCCATAACGGTTGCTGTCTGACCGTGACGCAGGTGGATGGTGACCGTGTGTCGTTTGATCTGATGCAGGAAACATTACAGGTGACCAACCTCGGCGAGCTCAAGCTGGGTGATAAGGTCAATGTGGAGCGCGCGGCCCGCTTTGGGGATGAAATTGGCGGCCACAGCATGTCCGGGCACATCATGTGTCTGGCTACGGTGGCAGACGTGATCCGTAGCCCGAACAACTGTACGGTGTGGTTCGAGATGCCGTCGGCCCTGATGAAATATGTATTTACCAAGGGTTATATCGGCATCGATGGCTGCAGCCTGACCATCGGTCAGGTCGAGGGTAACCGTTTTTGCGTGCACCTGATTCCGGAAACCTTGGAGCGCACCATCATCCAGTGGCGTCAGGTGGGTGACCGCATCAATATCGAGATTGATCCGCAGACACAGGCAATTGTCGATACCGTGGAGCGGGTGCTGGCCGAACGCCGCCCGGCATGAGGCCGGGCGTCGCTTCCTCGCCGCAAATGGCGTTGCAGGTTGGCCGAAAATCAGGCGTTGCTACCGCTAGCCAGGATGTATTGGCCATCAACGATGGCGAGTCTGATTATGTGGATTTGATACTGTGCTGAGTAAGACTCGGGGCGGTAAAACTATAAAGGAAAGCAGGAATGGCTATTTCTCCGGTGCAGGACATTATTGCCGACATCAAGGCTTAAAGATGGTAGTGCTGGTTGATGCGGAAGATCGCGAAAATGAAGGCGATCTGGTTATGGCGGCGGATTTTGTTACGCCGGATGCCATCAATTTCATGGCCAAATACGGTCGCGGGCTGATTTGTCTGACCCTGACCGAGCAACGCTGCGAACAGCTTAATCTGCCACTGATGGTCAGCAATAACGGCACGGCTTACGCCACCAACTTTACCGTGTCGATCGAGGCGGCCGAGGGCGTGACCACCGGGATTTCGGCGGCCGACCGTGCGCGGACCGTACAAGCTGCCGTGGCACGCCATGCCAAGTTAAGCCGATCTGGTGCAGCCGGGCCATATTTTCCCGCTCAAGGCGCAGCCGGGCGGCGTGCTGGTGCGTGCCGGACATACCGAGGCAGCCTGCGATCTGGCCAATCTGGCCGGTCTGGAACCGGCGGGCGTGATCTGCGAAATCATGAATGACGACGGCACCATGGCGCGCTTGCCGGAACTGATCGAATTTGCCAACGAGCACGGTATCAAGATTGGCACCATTGCCGATCTGATCAACTATCGCAGCCGTACCGAATCGCTGGTGGAAAAAGTCGGGCAGCGTCCGGTGGAAACACCTTTTGGCTCGTTCAACCTGCATGTTTTCCGCGATGTAACCTCCAACGCCACTCATCTGGCGCTGGTCAAGGGCGAGCTGGTGGCCGATGAAGAAACGCTGGTGCGGGTGCACGAGCCGCTGTCGGTGATGGATATTCTTGATCCGTTGTCCGGCGATCACACCGGACCGTGCCGAATGCGCTGGAGATGATCGAAGACGAAGGGCGTGGGGTGGTGCTGCTGTTGTACCGTGCACAAAGTGGCGAGAGCCTGCTGGATCGCGCACTGGGCAAGCAGCAGAAAAAGCAGAAGTGGGACAGCAAGAGCTTCGGTATCGGTGCGCAGATGCTCAAGGCGCTGGGCGTTGGCAAGATGAAGCTGATGTCCTCGCCGGTAAGCCTGCCTTCGATGACCGGTTTTGCGCTGGAAGTGACCGGATTTTGTCTTCCGGAACACCCGCACATCGAAATCGGTTAAAATCAACGGTTTTCCGAAATACGTTTCGCAGCGAGGACACCCATGCTATCCGCTATCCAACGCCCGGAACCCGATCTGACCGGCAAAGGTCTGAAAATCGGTATCGTTATGGCCCGTTTCAACGGCGCCGTTTGCCACGCGCTGCGTGATGCCTGTCTGTCCGAGCTGAAAGCGCTGGGCGTGGAACCGCAAGACGTGCTGCTGACTACGGTGCCGGGCGCGCTGGAAGTGCCTCTGGTGTTGCAAACCATGGCCAAGAGCGGGCGTTTTGACGCGCTGGTGGCTCTGGGCGCCGTGATTCGCGGCGAAACCTATCACTTTGAACTGGTTTCCAATGAATCCGGTGCTCAGGCATTACGCGTGTCGGTCTGGATTTTGACATTCCGGTGGCCAATGCCATTCTCACCACGGAAACCGACGAGCAGGCGGAAGTCCGTACGCTGGAAAAAGGGCGCGATGCTGCCCGTGTTGCCGTGGAAATGGTGAATCTGCATCGTCGTCTGCGCGGTTAAGCCGTTTCGGCCAACCTGCTGAACAAAAAGGGAAGTCAGGCTGTGGGGTGTTGATCTTGGTCGACACTTTCGCTGCTGGCTTTCATGCTCTTTACAAGGACTCGCGATTTTATGAAAACTGCCCGACGCCGTGCCCGTGAATTTGCCGTACAGGGCATTTACGAATGGGAACTGAATCCGGAACAACCGGCTTCGCTGATTGAAAAACACCTGCGTGAAAACGATTACTTTGTCAAAGCGGACGAAAACCTGTTCCGCACCATCTTGTACGGTGTACTGAAAGATGCGGCCGCGCTGACGAAACAGGTAAGCCGTTATCACGAGCGCAGTGAGGATGAAGTTAGCCCGGTAGAAAAGGCTGTACTGCTGATGGCCGCGCTGGAATTGTCGCAGCATCCGGAAACTCCGTATCCGGTTATCATCAATGAAGCCATTGAAATCACCAAAACCTTTGGCGGTACCGACGGCCACAAGTTTGTCAACGGTGTACTGGACAAGTTGGCGGCTGACCTGCGTGCTGATGAAGTGGCCTCGCAAAAAGCTCGTCGTCAGAGCTGAGAGCCGTGTCGCGCAAGATGATACACACCCGCTTCTGGCGGGTGTTTTTGCATGAGGTCCGCCATCGTGACTGAGTTTGAGCTGATTCGGCGCTATTTCACCCGACCGGCCCGGCAGGCTGTGCTCGGCGTAGGCGATGACGCGGCGATCCTGCGGCCAACGCCGGGGCATGATCTGCATGTGTCGGTGGATATGCTGGTAGAAGGGCGTCACTTTTTTGCCGATGTCGATCCGGTTGCGCTCGGGCACAAAACGTTGGCGGTGAATCTGTCTGATATGGCGGCCATGGGCGCGACGCCGCGCTGGGTGTTGTTGTCCATGGCGCTGCCACAACTGGACGAGCGCTGGCTGGCAGGTTTTGCCGAAGGGTTTTATCGGCTGGCTGAACGTTACGAGGTTGACTTGGTGGGGGGCGATACCACACGTGGGCCGTTGACCTTGTCGGTGACGGTAATGGGTGAAGCGCCGCAGGGGCAGGCGCTATGCCGTGCCGCCGCGCAACTGGGAGACGATATCTGGGTCAGCGGTGAATTGGGTTTGGGGGCACTAGCGGTGGCCAGTCGGCAGCAAGGGTTGGCCGAACAGCCTTGGTTTACCGCCTGTCGCCAGCGGCTGGATTATCCGACGCCGCGTCTTGAACTGGGGCACGCCTTGCGCGGTGTGGCGCATGCGGTGGCAGATGTTTCCGATGGCCTGCTGGCCGATTTGGGGCATATTCTGGAGTGCTCTGGCGTTGGGGCGGAGGTGTGGGCCGAATGTCTGCCGTCGTTACCGGCCATCGAGCAGCAGCGCGCAACCCTGCTGCCTTATCTGGCAGCCGGTGGCGATGATTACGAGCTGGTGTTTACCGCGCCGGTGAGTCAGCGTGCCAGCGTCGCCGCGATTGCTGCCACTGTTGATTGCCGCCTTACGCGGATCGGTCGCATTGTCGTCGGTGACAAGGCGCATTTGCTGGCGGCCGATGGCCGTGAAATTTCTTTGCAAAGGAGCGGATTTGACCACTTCGATCAAGCCTGACTGGGCATTCATTACCCGACGCCCGGCGCATTTTCTGGCGTTTGGCTTTGGTAGCGGTCTGGCGGCCAAGGCGCCGGGAACCCGGGGAACCCGGCGGCTTATCCCCTGTTTTTCCTGTTGTGGGCGTTGGGCGTCAAGGGGTTGTGGCTGGCTGGATTGTGCCTGCCGTTGTTTGTCGTCGGTGTCTGGTTTTGCTCGGTCACAGGCAAGGCGCTTGGCGTGCATGACCATGGTGGGATTGTGTGGGACGAAATCGTCGCCATGCTGCTGGTGTTGTCGATTACGCCGGAAACGCCGTTGGCGTGGCTGTTGGCCTTTGCCTTGTTCCGGTTGTTTGACATTACCAAGCCTTGGCCAATCAGCTGGCTGGATCAGCATGTCCACGGTGGTTTGGGCGTGATGCTGGATGATTTGGTTGCCGCCTTGTTTGCCATGTTGGTGCTGTTTGGGGTCATGCAGCGCGGGTGGTTGTGATGCCCGGCATGACTAATAGGTAATCCTGCCGCTTTGCGCGTGGAAATGGCGCCCAGCCAAAGCGAGTGTGGTATGCTTGCGCCCCTTCCTTTTGACCTGTCTGTTTGGCATGAAAGACCCTTGCGACCATTACACGTTTGACCTGATTGGGGGTGTCCGTAAAAAAACGGGCAGGAAGCCTCTGGGGGAACGTGCGATGACGGCGGCCGAGCGCAAGCGCCGCAGTCGCGAGTTGCGCCGTAACCGGTTGCAGGAATTGGCGATTACGGTGGAGCTAACGCGCGAGGCGCAAAAGTCGCTCGACAAGATGATCGAGTGGTGGGGGGTAAGCAAGAAAGAGGCGATCAACCGTGCGCTGGTGATCGCCTGTCAGTCACAAACCGGGCGTACCGGTTTGCTGTTCGATTTTGATCCGCCGTCAGTTGCGCCGAAAAAAGCCCGCCGCCGCAATGGCTCGGGCGGATAGCCAAGTTACACTTTTCTCAGCAGCCGTAGCGTTTGCGTGCCTCAATCGCCGGGCCACTGCCGATGCTGCCAAACAGGTTGCCCTCGACGTGTCTCGCCTGCGGCAGCAGGGCACGGATACTCTGGCGTAACGCCGGTACACCGCTGGAACCCCCGGTAAAAAACACGGTATCAATCTGCCCGGCCTGCACGCTTCAGCCAACAAGCCCTGCAATGTCTTGCCAATCTGCGTCAGCAGGTGATCAATGCTGTGATTAAAGGCTTCGCGGCTTAACTCTGCTGTCAGATTGGCTTCGATCATGCCCAGATCAAGCTGACAGTGCGGTTGGTCCGATAGCTCAATCTTGCCGGTCTCCACCTGCATGGCCAGCCAATGTCCGGCGCGTTCCTGAATCAGTTTGAACAGCCGATCCATGGCTTTCGGTTCGGTAACATCGCGGTAAATGTCTTGCAGTTCCATCCAGGCTTTGCGGGTGTAGGCAAAGTTGATGGTGTGCCGGTGGCCAGGTTGAAATACTGGCCGGACGGCATCTCGGCATTGTTGCGCAGCTCTTGAAGCCGAATAGCGGCATCACGCCATGCAGGCTTAGTTGCTTGTCAAAGTCGGTGCCGCCAATGTGTACGCCGCCGTTGGCCAGAATGTCGTCGTGGCGCTGATCCAGCATGTGGCGCTGGGGAGAGAGTCGTACCAGCGAAAAATCGGAGGTGCCGCCGCCGATATCGACAATCAGCACCAACTCTTCGCGTTCGATACCGGATTCGTAGTCAAACGCCGCAGCGATGGGCTCGTACTGGAAGGAGACGTCCTTGAAACCGATCTGCCGGGCGACTTCGGCCAACGTATCTTCAGCCAGTTGATCGGCCTTGGGGTTGTCATCCACAAAGAATACCGGGCGCCCCAGCACGACTTCGCTGAATGATCTGTTCGCTGCCCGGTCAGCGCGCTGTTTCAATTCCTGAATGAATAGTGTCAGCAGGTGGCGAAAAGGCAGTGCTTTGCCTTGTACTTCGGTTTGACTGTCGATCAGGCTGGAACCCAGCAGGCTCTTGAGCGAGCGCATTAGCCGCCCTTCGTAGCCTTCGATGTATTCCTGCAGGGCATGACGGCCAAAGACCGAGTGATCTTCTTCGTAGTTGAAAAATACTACGGACGGCAGGGTGATTTTGCCGTCTTCCAGCGGTAGCAGGGTGGGTCGATCGGGGCAAAGCCAGCCGACGGTGGAATTTGATGTGCCAAAGTCGATGCCGCAAGCACGCGCAGCGTTGTGAACAGCCATGTACCCTCCCAAAAACCGGAGCGCGATAGTACGTCGATTAACGCGGCAAGGGAAGGGTGTTGGCCGACTTTTCTATCTGGCGTGACGGATGTGGTGCTCAGTCCGGTGGCGGGTCATCTTGGCTGGTGGTGTTACGCAAGGTATGACGGCGGCTGGCTGCATGACGGGCATCATCTTCCGTGTGCAAGTAACGGCGCGTGGTCTGGATGCTGGCGTGACGCAGATTCTGGCTGACTACCAGTAGCGGCACACCCGCTTCCAGCTGGTGGCTGGCTGCCGTATGCCGCATCCAGTGCGGTGTGGCTTGTTCAAGTTCGCGACGCAGCGCCGGGTTGCTGCTGTTGGTGCTGGCGCGAGCAAAGATTTCCTGACAAATCAGATAAATCGCCTTGTCGGTTAACGGTTGCAGTGCCTGCTGCCGGTTTTTACCGGGTAAGCGGCAGACCAGCGGAGTGGTTTCGCCGCTGATGGGCAAAGCGCCAAGATCCAGGCTGAGACGATAGCGTTTCAGCTTGCCCAGTAATTCATCGCTTACCGGTACGTTGGCCGAAACCCCTCCCTTACCGGTAATGCGCCACCACCAGTTGCCCTGACGTTCAAACAAATCCCCCATGCAGGCGTTGGCCACTTCGCTACGGCGCGCGCCGGTCAGATAGAGCAGACTGAAAAGCCAGTCGGCTCGTTCGGCGTGCTGTTTTTCTCGTGTGGTGTGGCGGGGGAGTTCGGCCAACGTGCTTTGTAGTTGATGCCGGGCGGCCTCGCTGAGGAAGTGCTCTACCTGATTGGTCATGGTGCGTGGACTGGGGCTGCGCCGCAGCTTGAAAGGGTTGCCATTAAGGTAGCCTGCATTATTCAGATAACTGAACAGTGCTCCCAGAAT
Source organism: Paludibacterium denitrificans (assembly GCF_009707705.1). Lineage (GTDB taxonomy): Bacteria > Pseudomonadota > Gammaproteobacteria > Burkholderiales > Chromobacteriaceae > Paludibacterium_A > Paludibacterium_A denitrificans. The sequence continues at coordinate 2,733,690 of NZ_WLYX01000001.1, forward strand.
GGTCAGGCTTTGGCGGATGCTGCTGGCGGTGAGTGGCTTGCTGAATGGCTTCCAGTCGGGGTGTTGACGCGGCTTGCTTGGGCCTAGCCATTTTTTCTGTGGAGTGGGGTGGGCAAGAAAGCGCTCGAATTCCAGAACGTCCTCACGGCGCACGCTTGACAGGCGTTGTTGTCGTTCGTCTAGCCACATCAAAAAACGTTCGCTTTCCTTGCGGTAGCTTGCCAGCGTTCTTGGGCTATTAAGGAATTCGGATAACCAGGTCAGGACGGCTTGCTGATCCGACTTTGCATCAATGAGTAGACCTTGCCTCGCCATACTGGGTGTCGATGGCCGGTCAGCGGGTAAGGCAAGCGTGGCAGGGGTATCTTTCATGTGGCTAATTCTAACATTTACTTCCGATAAGTATAGTAATCGGAAATATTATTGTTTTGTTGTTAAATTAATAACGTATTACGTAATAAATTATTATTTACAATGTGGTAGAATTCCCGGCAATTACAATTCAGGCAGGGTATGGCGATGGCGACAGATATTTATGCGCGCATCCGGCAAGCGGCGTTCGAGTTGGTGGGCGAGGGCGTCTGGCCCACGGTAGTTGAGGTGCGCGCCCGGCTGGGGTCCGGTTCCAATACCACCATCAACAACACGCTAAAAGAGTGGCGGCAGGAGTTCTTGTCACGCATGTCGCTCTCCGCCAAGCGGCCGGATTGGCCTGCAGGGTTGGCCGAAGCCTTTGAATTGCTCTGGCAAAAAGCTTGTGATGAGGCCGACCGGCAGCTTGACGCCGTACGTCAGGAGTCGCAGTCGGCCGTCACGGCCATGGCGCAGCAGCTGGACGAACAGTTGCAGCAACTACAGGCGCGTGAGGCATCCTTGCAGTCGGCGTTGCGCGAACTGGAATTGAAGAACCAGAGAGTTGCCGATCTGGAGAGTGCCTTGGCGGCGGAATCGGCGCGGCGCGGGCAGCTTGAAGCTTCGGCACAGAATCTGGAGTCAATGTTGGCGAGCATGCGTCAGGATGCCATGGCGCTGCGGCGGGAATCGGATGAGCGTGTTGCCGAGCTGGAGGCGCGGGCCGAACAGCGTATTCAGGAGGAGCGCAACGAAGCGGCTAGGCGTGAAGCACTGGCGTACGAGCGTCTGGAGGGCTTGCGCGTCAGGCTGTATGAACAAGTGGAAGAGGAACGCTTGGCGATGACGCAACAACAGCAGCGCTTGAATGACGAGTTGCAGCAAGCCCGCCAAGAGATTACACGACAGGACAATGTCTGGCGCGAGCGTTTGGCCGAGCGGGAGCGTGAGAACGGTCGACTGGCGGCGCGTCTGGAATGGCTGGATGAACGCTGCGCCAGTCTGGAGCAGGAAACACAACGTCAGGGTGGCCAGCTGGAGCAGTCGGCCTCGCGCTTGCTGGCCATGGGCTTAAGCGAAAACTCACATCTGGCGGCAGAACTGGCGGCTGGCGCGCAGCGTTATCTTGAGCCGTTAAGTGCGGCCTTGTTGCCGGTGCGTGAGCAGTTGGCGCAGATGGATGCTGAGGCCGTGCGCAACTGGCTCAGTCTGCAGTTGCAGGCGTCGTTGTCCCGGCCGGAAACAGCGGTGTAAGTGCGGTGACGATTTCTTCCAGATAACGCGCATCGGTGGCATCAAAAGTGGCAAGGTTGGCCGAATCCACATCCAGAATAGCCACCACTTGGCCCGTTGCATCATGGATAGGGACCACGATTTCCGAACGTGAGTCGGACGAGCACGCAATATGGCCGGGAAAGGCCTCGACGTCTGGCACGATCAGTGTCTGGTTGTGCTGCCAAGCGCTGCCGCATACTCCTTTGCCGTAACCAATGCGGGTGCAGGCGATGGGCCCTTGAAACGGGCCTAGTACCAGTTGCCCGGCTTTGACCAAGTAAAAGCCTGTCCATAGCCAGTCAAAAGTCATGGCCAAGGCGGCCGACAGGTTGGCTAATGCCGCAATCAGGTCGGTTTCATCTTCGACCAGCGCTTTGGCTTGTGGCAGGAGCGCCTGATAGCGTTCTTCCTTGCTCTGTCCCCTGGATAGTCAGTGTTTCTGCCATGATCGTTATAACGGGGGAATGGAGGCGCAAGCATAGCTGTTTGCTTCAAATAAAAAAACCCGGCGTTGTGCCGGGTTTTTGTTTCGTCCTGCTCTGGTTACATCATGTGCTGCCCACCGTTGATGGAAAGATTGGCGCCGGTCATGTAACCGGACAATTCGGATGCCAGATAATTGACCAGTGCGGCGATTTCTTCCGGCTTGCCCAGACGGCCTACCGGAATTTGCGCCACAATCTTGTTACGCACGTCTTCCGGAACCGCCATCACCATCTCGGTCGCAATATATCCCGGCGAAACGGTGTTGACCGTTACGCCTTTGCGTGCCACTTCCTGTGCCAAGGCCATGGTAAAACCGTGCATGCTTACTTTGGCGGCCGAGTAGTTGGTCTGGCCGAATTGGCCTTTCTGGCCGTTGATGGAAGAAATATTGATGATGCGGCCAAACCCGCGTTCCACCATGCCGTCTACCACCGGTTTGGTGACGTTGAACAGCGAGTCCAGGTTGGTCTTGATGACCGCATCCCAGTCGTCCTTGGTCTGTCTCTTGAAGGTGCCGTCACGCGTAATGCCGGCGTTATTGACCAGAATGTCCACCGCGCCGATATCCTGCTCCACTTTGGCAATCAGTGCCGGCAAGCGCTGGTGTCGGTGACGTCGCACTGGTAGGCATGCACGTCGTTAAACCCGAGTCCGTACATGTCGGCCAGCCAAGCTTGTTCCTTGCCCGGTTTGCTGTAAGTGGTGACGACGGTGTGACCGGCACTAGCCAAGGACTTGCAAATGGCGGTACCGATGCCGCCCATGCCTCCGGTGATCAAGGCGATACGTTTTGTCATGATGTTGGCTCCATTTATTTGGGGGTAAGACAGCTTGAAGTATGGGTCTATCCCGTTGCTTTTTTCTTACAGAATAAGAGCCGACAAAATATTTGTAAATAATGCACCGCAGCAAAATCTTATGCTAAAAAAATAGAAGCTATGCCAATATGTTGCGCTGCTGGCTGTACATGAAAATTAATATGAAAAGTGGCCACAGCCCGTTACATAAGGCTGTGGCCACACTATTTTTATGAGAAGCGATATTTACAGTGAGTTACTGATGCGCTGCAGCAATTCCAGACGTTTGCGGCTAATCAACCCCTGTTCGCAAGCGGCTTTAATGGCGCAGTTGGGTTCGGCGCGATGAGTACAATTGTGGAATTTGCATTGGCCGATATAAGGGCGCATTTCCGGAAAGTAATGCGGTAAATCCGGAATGGTCAGATGTTTCAGGCCAAATTCCTGCAAGCCCGGAGAGTCAATCAAATCGCTATTGGCGTCCAGATGATACAGCGTGGCATGGGTGGTGGTGTGCCGACCGGAATCGAGCGCGGCGGAAATATCCCCGGTACGGGCGTTGGCGGCGGGCAGCAGGGCGTTGGTCAGGGTGGATTTCCCCATGCCGGACTGGCCGACAAACACGCTGGTCTGACCATGCAGCAGCGGCAACAGCGGGCTGACATCATGGTTGGCCGAAAGCGTGACCACGATGTAGCCCAATTGGCTATACAACGCCAGTTTTTCCAGTAATGCCGGGGTTTCCGGAAGGTCGGCCTTGTTGACGATGATGACCGGGTCGATTTCGGCGGCCTCGGCCGCAATCAGGCAGCGGTTGAGCAGTTCTTCGCTCGGGCTGGGCACCGCGGCGGTGACAAACATAATGCGCGTGACATTGGCGGCAATGATCTTGGTTTTCCAGTCGTCCTGCCGGTAGAGCAGGCTGGTGCGTGGCTGCACCCGCTCGATGACGGCCTGCTCCTTGTTTTGTACCAGAATGTCGACCTTGTCACCGCAGACAAAATCTACGCGTTTACCGCGTGTGGTGCAGTCGTAGCATTGGCCTTCCGACTCGACAATGAAGTGCTTACCATGGCTGCGAATAATCTGTCCGCTTTGTTCTCTCATGCTGGTTCCTGCGGCGTTTTCGCCTTGGCGAGGTACGGATGGTTAGGGTCAATAAATATCATCGCAGTTTGCCTTGGTTGCCGGGCGTGGCTCTGTGCGGTGCGTGCCATCCACTTCGGCCAACCTGCTTGCTGTTGGCTGCCATGTGTCACAGTTGTTTTAACCGGGTAATCCGCAAGGAAGCCGGGTGGGAATCGTAAAACGCCGAGTGCAGCGGATCTGGCGTGAGCGTGGAGGCGTTATCACGATACAGTTTGACCAGCGCATGAATCAGCTCGCTGGCATTGGTCTGGCTGGCAGCAAAGGCATCGGCTTCGAATTCATGCTTGCGTGAAATTAGGCTGGAAACCGGCGTGAGCGGAAAAGTGAATGCCGGGATTGCCATAAAGAACAAGACAAGCGCCATGGCGGTGCCAGACTGGCTTACGCCCAATCCGTGATAAAACCAGTTGGCATGAATCAGCTGGCCCAGGATAAATAGCAGCGCCAGCGACAGGGCAAAGGTCAGAACAATCCGTTTGACGATGTGCTTACGCTGGTAATGGCCCAGCTCGTGCGCCAGCACCGCTTCGATTTCTGTCGGGGTCAGCCGCTTCAGCAAGGTATCAAAAAACACGATGCGTTTGGCCTGACCAAAGCCGGTGAAGTAGGCGTTGCCGTGGCTGGAGCGTTTGGAGCCATCCATGACAAACACGCCCCGGCTTTTGAAACCGGTGCGCTTAAGAAGCGCCTCAATGCGCTGCTTGAGCGCTTCATCTTCCAGTGGGCTGAATTTGTTGAACAGCGGGGCGATAAAGGTCGGATAAAGCGCCAGCATCAACAGCTGGAAACCAGACCAGACCAGCCATACCCATAGCCACCACAGCGGGCCGGAAATATCCATCAGCCATAGCACCAGCGCAACCAAAGGCAGACCGATGACGATGCCCAGCGCCAACCCTTTCAGTTGATCCAGCACGAATAACCGTGGCGTGAGCTTGTTAAAGCCGAAGCGTGTTTCAATGCCAAAAGTACTGAACAGGCTGATGGGCAGGGAAACGAGACTGCTGATCAGGGTGACGGCGCTGATCAGCACCAGCCCGCTGGCTAGAGTTCCCATGCCGCTGGCGGTAATGTAGCGGCCGAGTGCATCCAGTAGCCCGCCTTGGGTGAAGGCCAGAATCAGCGCGCCATCAATAACGGCAGACCATAATCCCAGACGGGTCTTGGCTGTGGAGTAATCCGCCGCCAATTGGTGTTGGCTAAGGGTGATGTCACTGGCGAAATCTGTCGGAACAGCGGCGCGATGACGGATAATGTGCCGGATATGGCGGCTGCCTAGCCACAGTTTAAGTGCCGGGTAATGGCCAATGCGGCCAGGAACGAATAGGTAAAAGCCTCGGTCATTGTGTGGTGCGGGTAGGTTCAGGTTTGCCGATTGGCTTAAGCAATGAAGGAAAATGGCAAGGTTTTGCAAAGAAGCGATAGTATGGCACAAGATCAGAACAACCTCATCTGGCTCGACATGGAAATGACGGGCCTTAATCCGGATACCGACCGCATCATTGAAGTGGCCATGGTAATTACCGATAGCCAGCTTAATGTCGTGGCGCAGTCGCCGGTTTACGCTGTTCATCAGCCCGCTGCCATTATGGATGGCATGGATGACTGGAACAAGAATACCCATGGCCGCTCCGGTTTGATCGAGCGCGTCAAGGATTCCACGCTGGATGAAGCGCAGGTGGAACAAGCCATGCTGGCCTTCCTGCAGGAACATGTACCAACCAAGGCGTCTCCGATGTGCGGCAATTCCATCTGTCAGGATCGTCGTTTCATGGCGCGCTGGATGCCTGCGCTGGAAAACTATTTCCACTACCGCAATCTGGATGTTTCCACCTTGAAAGAGTTGTGCAAACGCTGGAAGCCAGAAGTTGCGCGTGGCGTGATCAAGCGTGGCAAGCATCAGGCCTTGGCGGATATCCTTGAGTCGATTGAAGAGCTCAAGTATTACCGCGAGCACTTCATCAAGGAATAATCCCTCGCCGAGGTCATTTGACGAGGCGTGCGGGCCGGAAACCTGTGAGGATTTTCCGGCTTTTTTATTGAAATGATTTATCCCATTGGCACATTCCATGGCTGACAGTCGTTACACCGACATCAACTCCACGCCCGTGTGGGCCAAGCTGCATCAGCATCAGCGTGCAACACGGCACATGCACATGCGCGAGCTGTTCGAGACCGATCCTCGGCGTTTTGATACGTTTTCACTGGAGCTTGACGGCTTGTTGCTGGATTACTCCAAGAACCGCATTACCGCGCGCACCATGGAGCTGTTGTTCGAGTTGGCCGAAACCGCCGATCTGGCTGGCTGGATCGCCCGCATGCGCCGCGGCGAACGTATCAATATCAGCGAAAACCGGGCGGTATTGCATACGGCTTTGCGCTTGCCCGAGAACGCTTCGCTGTTATTGGATGGCGCAGATGTTGTACCGGCGATTCACCGGTGTTGCAGCGCGCCTTGCGTTTTGCCGAACAGGTGAGGGCGGGGCAATGGCTGGGATTTAGTGGCAAGCCGATCCGGGATGTGGTGAATCTGGGAATTGGCGGCTCGGATCTGGGGCCACTGGTCGTGGCCGAGGCGTTATCGCCTTATGCCAGTCCGGACGTCCGCGTGCATTTTGTTTCCAATGTCGACGGACAGCATATTGCTGAAACACTGCAGCGACTCGACCCGGCCACCACACTGTTCATCGTGGCCTCCAAGTCGTTTACCACGCCGGAAACACTGCTCAATGCCCAAGCGGCGCGCAGCTGGTTTTTGCAGCATGCCACGCCTTAAGCAGATATTGCCGGGCATTTTGTGGCGGTTTCCACCAATCGCGAGGCCGTGACCGCTTTTGGTATTGATCCGGCCAACATGTTCGAATTTTGGGATTGGGTCGGGGGGCGGTATTCGGTCTGGTCGGCTATCGGTCTGCCGGTAATGCTGGCGGTTGGAGAGGCATCGTTTCGGCAGTTTTTGGCCGGTGCGCATGCCATGGACGAGCATTTCTTTAATGCGCCATTTGCGCAGAACATGCCGGTGATCATGGCTTTGCTGGGCATCTGGTACAACACCTTCTACCAGGCGCATACCCATGCCATCATGCCCTACAACCATGGTCTGCGCCGTTTCCCTGCCTATATCCAGCAGCTGGATATGGAGTCGAATGGCAAACGGGTAGGCCGTCTTGGCCAGCCGCTGGACTTCGATACCGGACCGGTGATCTGGGGTGAAGAGGGCGTCAATAGCCAACACGCATTCTTCCAGTTATTGCATCAAGGTACCCGGCTGGTTCCTTGTGATTTTATTCTGCCCATGACCAGCCATTACGCAGTCGGACAACAGCAGGACGTGCTGGTTGCCAATTGTCTGGCGCAAACCGAAGCATTAATGCGCGGCAAGAACGAAGCGCAAGTCTTGCAAGAACTGGCTGGCCTCAGTGGTGAGGCATTGGACATGCTCTTGCCGCAGCGTGTTTTCCCCGGCAACCAACCGAGCAATACCACGGCGCTGGAGCGTTTGACACCTTACCGTATGGGGATGCTGATGGCGCTCTATGAGCACAAGGTATTTGTGCAGGGCGTGATCTGGGGGATCAATTCGTTTGATCAATGGGGCGTTGAGTATGGCAAGCAACTAGCCAAACGCATTCTGCCGCAGTTAACCGATGATTCGGCCAACCTGTCGCATGACAGTTCCACTAACGGCCTCATCCAGTATTTCCGGGCGCATCATGGTCGATAATATTCAGTTAGCCGCTCGAGTTGGCGCCAGCCTGTTGGCACGAGGAGAATCTGTCTGCACGGCGGAATCGTGTACCGGCGGGCTGATTGCCAGCGCGCTGACCGAAGTATCCGGCAGCTCTGCCTGGTTTGGTTATGGCGTGGTGACGTATAGCAACGATGCCAAGCAACGCTTGCTTGGCGTCCAGTCGGCAGCATTGCAGGAGCACGGCGCGGTCAGTGAGGCCGTGGTGCGACAAATGGTGGCGGGTGCATGCCGGCTTTCCGGTGCGAATTGGGCCGTTGCCGTTTCTGGGGTGGCGGGTCCCAGCGGCGGGACTCCAGAGAAACCAGTCGGGACGGTATGGTTTGCGCTGCAGGGACCGGATGGTCGCGCTGAAGCTTTTGTGCGCCATTTTTCGGGTGATCGAGACCAAGTCCGCCAGCAGACCGTTACAACGGCCTTGCAGGCGTTACTGGATCGTTTGACTTCGGATGTTGCTCAAGCCTGAGGATAAGCGGGGCCAATTTTGCAGGCCGGTATGCCTACCGGCGTGAACTCAGCGAGTAAAGGTGTGATGCAGGTCGTCCAGCGAGATGTTCCAGCGTTGCATCATGAAACGCAGTAGTGCCATTTCCGAATCGCTGATGTCGCCATCGGCTTTACTGATATCCATGGCCAGAACGCAGGTCAGCAGGCGTTTTTTGTGATCGGTGACATCGCCTAGCAGCTCTTCCACCCGTTCCTTGTCCAGCAAGCGGATGGTGCCATCATGTTCGGCTTCATCCGAGATATCGTCGCAATAGTCGACCAGTACCGGGTAAACTGTTTCCGCCCGATGCCAAGCATGTCGTAAACATGCAGGCGTTCTAACAAGTCGATTTCACGTGGGTCAACGTTACCATCGGTAATCACGAACATGGCCAGCAGACGAGCAATCGCTTCTGCGCTGTTGGGTAGGTACTGTCGCATGTTGACCCTCTTGAACTCGGTTAGGCCGTGAAGCGCTCGGCAAAGGCGGCCGGTATTGACTGGATTTTGCGTGCGGTGTAATCAAAAAACACGATGCCGGTCTTCAATCTTGCTACTTCTTTGCCAGTGTTGTCATCTACTACCTGATACATCAGGTCAAAGCCATAAGGGTTGAAGTCGCTGAGGCCCAGCCGGAAAGTCAGCCGGTCGCCATGAAAGGCTTCTGCCCGATAAACGATGGCCGCATCGGTCATGATGATGCCAGCGCCTTCAACATCCATTTCGGTGTAACCCAGACTTTTCAGAAAGCGCAGGCGAGCCTCATGCGCCAAGCGGAGAAAGGCATCATTGGCCAAGTGGCCGCCATAGTTGATATCGCCTATTCTGACATCTAGTGTGGTGTCAAAGACGACCCGCTCGGGTAGATCCAGTTTGATTCGTGCCATGGCTGTGCTCAGGAAAGGATGGTTCGAGTCTAATCGACCGTCTTAATCTTTATCAACTGTCGATGCATATTGTTTGATAGACTGAGACAAGAGGCTAAAGAAGAAAAGGAGCCAGTAGAATGTATCAACGAATTTTTGTTCCGGTCGACGATAGCGATACCTCCAATTTGGCACTGAACGAAGCGTGCCGTCTGGCCAAGGAGCTGGGTGCCAGTGTGCGGCTGGTGCATGTGGTCGATCTGGCCCAGTTTGGCTGGGGCGGTACGGAGTTTCTGGATGCGTCCGAGTTGCAGAAGTCGATCAAGCAGGGGCTGAACAGGTGCTGGGGCAGGCGGAAGCCAAGGCCAAGACTGCCGGGATTGAGCCTGAAGGCAAAATTCTGGAAAGCTGGGGCGATAAAATCGCTTCAGTATTGATTGAAGATGCCACCCAGTGGGGGGCTGATCTGATCGTGATGGGAACGCACGGCTGGACAGGGTTAATGCATATTCTGATGGGCAGTGTAGCCGAAGGCTTGCTCAAACAGTCGGATGTGCCGGTACTGTTGGTGCGCAGCAAGGGCGAATAAGACCGGTTTGGTCATCTGTATTGAAGAGAAAAGGACATCATGAAGATGTCCTTTTTTATTGCACTAGTCGCTGCAATAAAAAAGGCATCGATCAGAAGTTCGCCCCCGCTCACTTCTTACGATGCCTTTTCAGAAAGACGCTACGGCTTAGCTTAAGCAACAGCTTCGGAACCTTCTTGCTGATTTTCCAGCTTGGCGCGTACGGCTTTGCGCAGGCTTTTGTACAGGTCAGGATGCGTTTCTTTGAGATATTCAACAATTTCAAAGTCTTCGCGGCGTACTTGCGACAGGTCAACTTGCTCTACGTGCACCAGACGCAGCAGTTCGCGTACCGGTTTTGGCATGTTGCGGCCGCTTTCGTAGCGGGAGCCACCGGATTGGGTGACGCCGATACGGCTCCAGAATTCCTGCTGGTTCAGACCGAGTTTGCGGCGAATCTCGCGCGGATTGGGGATCTTTTCAAAGAGTTTCATGGTGGTTCCTCTCTAAAGTATTTGTAATCAGTATTGGGTTGTGGAGCATACGGCTCCATCTTCTAAAAATAGCAAAAAAAACCCATCAGGAATAATTTGATGCAAAAAAAATAGTCAAAGTTCCCGCAGGCGTGTTTGTTTTTTTGTAGGTGCTATCAGGACAGACGAACATTCCGGTCATAAATAAGCAATATAGTCATCTATAACGCTGTTTTCATAAGGGGAAGGGGTGGCGAGCCTGACCCCCGGCACTTGCACTAAGTAACTGTGGCTGCTTCCTTCCGGACCTGACCAGGGTTGGCTACTGTGCAATGCGGGGAGACCCGCCATAGAAGAATGCGAACTATCCTCTGCTTTCATGCTGCTGTCAAGACTTTTTGATCAATGTCAATGTTGTGCCTGATGTGTTTGGGCGGCGTTGGTCAATTGACCGTTGCTGTTGGCTGGGCGAGCAGGCAGACTGCTCATCCAGCCGGATTTTAGGATAGTGCCATGCCCGCTTCTGTACAGAAATTGTTGGCCGAACTGGTGCGGTTTGATAGCACCAGTCGCCATTCCAATATGGAATTGATCCAGTGGATTAGCCAGTATCTGGCGCAATGGGGCATTGTTTCGCGCCTGACGTTTGATGACACGGGCAAGAAGGCCAATCTGTTTGCCCGTGTGGGGCCTGGCGAGGGTCCGGTGCTGGTCTTGTCTGGCCATAGTGATGTGGTGCCGGTTGATGGGCAGGAGTGGAATAGTCCGCCGTTTGTGTTGACGGATAAGAATGACGGGCGGCTATACGGGCGTGGCAGTGCCGACATGAAAGGTTTTATTGCTTGCGTGCTGGCCATGGTGCCGCACTGGGTAGCGCTGGCGGAGTCTGGCACCTTGCAGCATGCCGTTGGCCGGCGTTTTCCTATGATGAAGAGGTGGGCTGTTTGGGTGTGCGTCGTCTGATTGACGGGTTGCGTCAGGACGGAGTGGTTGTGTCGGGCTGCATTATCGGCGAGCCGACCAGTATGCGGCCGGTGATCGCACACAAAGGGATTGCCCACTATCGTTGCCGTCTATTGGGGCGGGCCGCGCATTCTTCGTTAACTCCGCTCGGGGTAAACGCCATTGAATACGCGGCTAAACTGATCATCCATCTACGCAGGTTGGCCGAAACCGAGGCGGCCTTTGGCCCGCATCAGCCGTTGTACGACGTGCCATTCAACACGCTGCAAACCGGTACGATCACGGGAGGTGCTGCGCCAAATATCGTGCCGAAGGATTGTGAGTTTGTATTTGAGTGTCGCTGGCTGCCGGGTGATCGGCCGGAACGCTTTGTCGAATCGTTGCGCGATTATGCGACGACGTTGCTGCCTGAGATGCGGCAAACCGCTCCGGAAGCCGACATCATTATCGAGCCGCTGGTGTATTGCCCGGCATTTGAAGCCGATCCCGCCAGCGAAGTGATGCGTTATGCCGAAAAACTGAGTGACTGCTGTCATGGGTTGGGTGTGGCTTACACCACCGAGGCGGGTTTGTTTCACGAGGCGGGTATTCCCTGCGTTGTGCTTGGTCCCGGCTCGATCGAACAGGCGCACCGGGCCGATGAATATATTGAGGTGAGTCAACTGGAGGCGTGTCAGGATTGGCTGGCGCGGCTGGTGGGTGGATGAGTTGTGCCACCAGCCGCCTGTATTATTGCGATGAGTTTGCACCCTGCGGGGTTTCGCTGCAGAATGCCGCCACCGGCAAAACCGGTACATTGAGGCGCCCGCCAAGGTTATCCCCGTGGCGGGTTATGTTTTTTGTGATGCGAGAAACCTTATGGACCAGGACAAGCAATCCTCCACTCCTAACGCCGCCACGGGAACCTCCCGCGACGGTTTCACCTCCAGCTTTGGCGTGCTGGCTGCCACACTGGGCTCGGCTGTCGGGCTGGGCAATATCTGGAAGTTCCCTTATCTGACCGGCACCAATGGTGGTGCCAGTTTCTTGGTGGTTTACATCATTGCCACCTTGCTGGTTGGCTTGCCGGTGATGATTTCCGAAATCATGCTGGGGCGGAAAGCCAAAGCCGATGCGGTCACGACATTCCAGAAACTGGCACCGGCCGGGCAGCCGTGGTGGCTGATCAGTGCCTCCGGTGTGTTGGCGGCATTTCTGATTATCGCGTTTTATTCCGAAGTGGCAGCGTGGGTGTTTGCCTACGTGTTCAAGGCCATTGGCGGTGCCATTCTGTCGAGTGACCCCAAAGTGACATCGGCGGCGTTCAAGACACTGATCAGCGACCCGGTGCAAGCTTTGCTGTGGCAATGGCTGGTATTGCTGCTGATTGGCGGGATATTGCTGCTGGGCGTGGCCAAGGGGATTGAGGCCGTTACCAAAAAACTGATGCCGTTGTTGTTTGTGCTGTTGCTGGTGGTGGCGGTGCGTAGCCTGATGTTGCCGGGAGCCATGAAGGGTGTGGAATTCTTGTTGGCACCGGATTTTTCACGGCTTTCGGCCGGTGTGGTGTTGACGGCGGTGGGGCTGGCGTTCTTCAAGCTCTCCATTGGCATGGGTACCATGATGACCTATGGCAGTTACTTTCGTGATAACCAGAATATCCCGACCACCACGCTGCGGGTGATGGGCGCCGATCTTTTTGTTTCAATGCTGGCCGGGCTGGCGATTTTTCCGGCGGTCTTCGCCTTTGGTTTTGCGCCCGGAGCCGGGCCGTCGCTGCTGTTTATCACTATTCCTGCCGTGTTTGCCAGCATGCCGCTGGGACATGTGTTCATGGTGGTGTTTTTTGTGCTGGCGGCGATTGCCTCGACCGGTGCCTTGCTGTCACTGCTGGAAGTGCCGGTGTCAGTAATGAGTGGCCGTCTGGGGATTAGTCGCAAACGGGCAACCGTGATCAATTTGCTGGTGTTGGCGCTGATCGGCTCCGGTTGCGCGCTCTCCAATAGCACGTTGTCTGGCTTTACGTTGTTTGGCAAAACCCTGTTCGATCTGTTTGATTTCCTGACATCTAATATCCTGCTGCCGTTGGGCGGGATTTTTATCTGCCTGTTTGTGGGCTATGTCTGGGGTTTGGCGCGGCTCAAGCAGGCGCTATCGAATGAAGGTGCGTTGGAGAATGGGCGGCTGGTACGTGTGCTGTTTGTGCTGGTGCGTTTCGTCTCGCCGCTGCTGATTCTGGTGGTGATGCTGCGTGGCTTGGGCGTGTTGTAGCGCTACGCTTAAGGTTGGCCGAAAGCAACAAGCAAGGGGGCGTCAGCCCCCTTTGTCATGTCTTAGCGTTGGCCGCGTCTGCTTGCTTCATTCCTTGGGGGCAGCAGCCATGGCGGCTTTGGCTTTGTGCTTGCGCGGCAGGGTGGAGGGCTCGCCTTTTTGCAGGTGTGCCAGCGGCGAATTTCATCCGAGTCCATCCAGATGTCCTCACCGCGCAGAATGCGTTCCACCTCTTCGTCTGCCAGAAATGGCTTGCAGACATTACGCATGACCTTCTCGAACCATTTGCTGATGGCGAGTACTTGCGCTTGCTGCTCGTTGCCTTTGCCAATCAGGGCCGAGGAGTAGTTGTGGAACATCAACTGGCAGGTGTCATGCACGATCAACTCATCACCGGCCAGAAAAATCAGCGCACCCATCGAGTAGGCGCGTGATTCCAGAATGGTTACGACACGCGCTGGACTAGCGGCAATGTTGTTGATGATCTGCAGGCCAGTATCGAAGTTGCCCCCCGGTGTATTGAGGTGCAGGAAGATCAGGTCAGTTTCGCTGGCGGTACGCATGGCGTACAGCATGTCGGTGTACTGAATTGGTGCGCCGATTTCACCGGACAGGTAAAACGATATCTGGTGAATGACTCCTTGCGAATCGTAGCGACGATAGAGCGGTAGCGGCGGAGTGTCCTCATTGTCGTCATCATCCGCGCGCAAGCTATGGTTGGTATAGAGTGGCTTCATGGTTGGCCTTTCTTGTTGTGGTCGGCAAGCGCATCTCAACATCGGAGATAATAGCGTTTTTCTTCATGGAGCAGGGCGGCTATGACGGATGTGGCGATTGTACGGGTGGAGGCTTTGGGCGCGCCGGAGGTGGATTATCCGCGTGCAGAGCGTTTGGTTGTTGGCAATCCGCGCCGCGAGACCGGACCAGTTTTGTCGGAGCAGAGGGGGAGGTGACAGTCGGTATCTGGACTTGCCAGACCGGCGCCCGGCGCATACGGTTTTCCGCCCACAAACTGGAGTTCTTCTGTATTCAACAAGGCCGGGTGCGTTTGCATGACGCCGCTGGTGTCACGCAGGACTTTGGCCCGGGCGAGGCCGCAGTGATCCCCGCCGGATTTGTCGGCACGTTTGAGGTGCTGGAGCCGGTGCGCAAATATTTTGTGGTGCTGGAACGGGTGGCGCAGTGAACTTGATCGGGCACCCTGATGGTTGTAGCAGGCGCCCGGCAGTTGTTGTCTGGTTTAGTGTGAATGTTTCATCAGCTGTTCATCGGACTCGGTGGTGTTGTCTTCGTCGTGCGCATCGGGAGGTGGCGCGATAAAGCCGTTGATTTCGTAAGGTGTTCGATTCAGGTTCAGCACAATGGCGGTGTTCAGTGCGCCAAATGCCCAGCTGATGAGCAGAAACACCGAGTAAGCCGTGAGCTTGTCGTGAAACAGCGCATTGCCGTGCAGCGTGAGTTCTGCCGGATCGAAGATGGAGTAAAACACCAGCGTTGCCAGAACGGCGATGATGAAAGAAGGCCAGAACAGCAAAATGAATTTCTTCATGGTTTGCTCCTTGAAACGGTGAGCGCTAGCCGAATGGCTGCTACCTATTCAGCGTAGATGGTTAACTGGCGGGATCAAGTCAATTGGCAAGATATCGATCCGTGATTGTGTTGCCCGGCCCCTGCAGAATTGCCGGTTTAGATGGTCACTTGGCAAAGCGCCTATGGCCGGTACTCCGTGGTAAACTGGGTACTGTTTGATGTTTTTTATCCCTTGCTGCCGTGGTCAGGCCGATGTGCATGGCGATGGTGGCGGTTCTGCAAATAAATGGAGCCCTGCATGACCTCTTCGATCTTCGCCGCCGTCGAAATGGCGCCGCGCGACCCGATTCTTGGCCTGAATGAAGCCTTTAACGCCGATACCCGTAGCACCAAGGTCAATCTTGGCGTTGGCGTTTACAGCGACGACAACGGCAAGATTCCGCTTTTGGCTGCGGTGAAGGCCGCTGAAAAAGCGCGCCGGAAGCCATGCCGCCGCGTGGTTACCAACCGATCGAAGGCGCCAAGGCTTATGATGTTGCAGTACAAAACCTGCTGTTTGGTGAAGATAGCGAACTGCTGAAAACCGGTCGCGTCGTTACGGCACAGGCTCTGGGTGGTACCGGTGCGTTGAAGATTGGCGCCGACTTCCTCAAGCGCCTGAACCCGTCTGCCAAGGCTTATATCAGCAATCCGAGCTGGGAAAACCATCGCGCGTTGTTTGAATCGGCTGGTTTCACCGTTGAAGCCTATACCTATTACGATCCGGCTACCCGTGGCGTGGATTTCGCTGGCATGAAGGCGTACCTGAATGGCCTGGATGCTGGTTCGGTCATCATCCTGCATGCTTGCTGCCACAACCCGACCGGTGCCGACCTGACGGAAGCACAATGGGCTGAAGTAGTGGAAATCTGCCGCGAACGTGGTCTGGTGCCGTTCCCGGACATGGCTTACCAAGGCTTTGCCGATGGCATTGATGCCGACGCGATTGCCGTGCGTCTGTTCTCTGCCTCTGGCCTGCAGTTCTTTGTCTCCAGCTCGTTCTCCAAGAGCTTCTCGCTGTACGGCGAACGTGTTGGTGCGCTGTCCATCGTGACCGCCAGCCGGGAAGAATCGGCCCGCGTGCTGTCGCAACTGAAACGCGTGATCCGCACCAACTACTCCAACCCGCCGATCCATGGTGGTGCCATTGTCGCTGCCGTGCTGTCCACGCCGGAACTGCGTCAGATGTGGGAAGACGAGCTGGCTGGCATGCGTGATCGCATTCGTGCCATGCGTACTGGTCTGGTGGAAGCCATCAAGGCACAAGGTGTGGAACAGGACTTCTCGTTCGTCGCCAAGCAACGCGGTATGTTCTCCTTTACCGGCCTGACCGAAGCTCAAGTGGAACGCCTGAAAACCGAGTTTGGCATTTACGCGGTGAAGACTGGCCGTATCTGCCTGGCTGCCTTGAATAGCAAGAACATTGGCTACGTGGCCGAGTCGATTGCCAAGGTTGTCAAAGGCTGATTAGCCGTTTGACCGCACACGAAAAACCCTGCTTTTTAGCAGGGTTTTTCTTTGTCTGTATCAGTTGGCGTAGCGCGCCCCAGCCGCAGGCGCAGCTGGCCGGGTGACGTATTGAGGCTCCGGATTGCCAGTCGGGCAGCCAGAGGTTGGCCGAACACCGGCCGCTCCAGCCAGCGCTGTGCGCTAGGCAAGCGGTTGAGGTGAAAGACCAGTTGCTGCTGTTGTACGTCGATCCAGTCGAGGTCTTGCGTCAGCTGGCGCAATAAATGCGGGGCCGAGCCGTAATCGAGCGTGCTGAGCAGCAGGTTTACAAAGGCTCGCTTGACCAGCGACGTGGAGGCCGATTGCCCGGTGGCATGGTAGCGCAGCGTCAGGCGGCGTTGCGGCCAGTCCACAGCCAGAAAATCAAAATGCAGGGTGAGGTGAGCCGCTACTGGCCGGTGCAGTGTTAGGTGCAGAGTGCTGTCGTGGCTGAGTAAGGCGAGTCCTTCTACCGTCAGATCATCGCTATCCAGCCGTTTTTTCAGTTGCTGCAGCAGCCAGTCTTCACTGAACGTGATGCCATCACGATGCAGGGTAGGCAGGTTGGCCGAAAGCCCCTGCCAGGTTTCGGCCAACTTCCGCGTCCAGTGGCGCATCAGTTGAAGATGGTGCGGGCGCCTTCGAAGCGGGCGGCGAAGTAGCTGTTGTCGAGGCGCTCAACCCGGATGGTGCTATTGGTGTGCGGCGCATGCACAAACTTGCCGTCCCCGATGTAGATGCCCATGTGCGAGTAGGAGCGGTTGAGGGTGTTGAAAAACACCGGGTCGCCGACGCGCATCTGGTTGCTGTCGATCGGCCGGGTCACGCTGGCGATCTGCGCGGCATTATGTGGCAACTTGACGCCAACTGCGTTCTGGTAGATGTAGCTGACCATGCCGCTGCAATCCAGTCCGGCGTCCGGGTTGCTGCCGCCAAACTTGTAGTCCAGATCCAGCAGGCCCAGTGTATACATCAGGATTTCGCGCCCGGCGCCATCGGCCTTAAGTCCGGACAGTGCAATGGTTCTGGGGGCGCGTGGCTTGGCATGGCTGACTTTGCGTGGTGGCTGGCTGCTGCACGCCGCCAGCATGAGAGCCATCAGAGCACACAAACCGAGTTTTTTCATTTTTGTCGGGCCTCCAATTCTTCCCAGCGCGCCAGTTTTTCCAGCAGCAATTCGTCGATTTCTTCCACGCGTTGCTGCCAGCCATGGGCTTCCTGCGGGCGATCACGGTAGCAGGTGGGGTCGAGCAACTGCTCGTTGAGTGCCTGCTGTTCGGCTTCCAGCTTGGCAATGTCATCCGGCAGCGCCGCCAATTCCCGGGTTTCATTGTACGAGAGCTTGTTGCGGGCCGGTTTGTTTTTTTCCGGCTTGGCCGGTGCGGGGGCAGTGGCGGGCGCTTCTTTGGTGGTTTCGGCTTACTTGAGGCTTGCCATGCGCGCCTTGGTGTCGATCCAGTCCTGATAGCTGCCGGGGTATTCTTCCAGTTTGCCATTACCTTCGAAGGCGATGACCTGTGTGACCACGTTATCGAGAAACGCCCGGTCGTGGCTGACCAGAAACACGGTGCTTAAGCGTATTGGCCGATTACATCTTCCAATAGTTCCAGCGTGTCGATGTCCAGATCGTTGGTCGGTTCGTCCAGCACCAGCACGTTGGCTAAGCCGGGTAAACAGTCGGGCCAGCAGCAAGCGGTTGCGTTCGCCGCCGGAAAGTGAGCGAACCGGGCTGCGCGCGCGTGCCGGGGAAAACAGGAAGTCTTCCAGATAGCTCATCACATGCTTGCGTTGGCCGCCGATGTCGAGAAATTCGTTACCCGGCTGATTACATCCACCACGCTGGCTTCTTCATCCAGTTGCTCGCGGAACTGATCGAAGTAGGCAATCTGCAGGTTGGAACCACGGCGGACGCTGCCGCTGTCCGGGGCGAGTTCACCCAGAATCAGTTTCAGCAGCGTGGTTTTGCCAACGCCATTGGGGCCGATCAGGCCGATCTTGTCGCCGCGTAGAATGCGGGTAGTGAAGTCGCGCACAATCACCTTGTCACCAAACGACTTGCTGACGTGTTCCAGCTCGGCCACCAGCTTGCCGGAGCGTTCCCCGGCATCCAGCTGGAAGTTGACCTGGCCGACGCGTTCGCGCCGCACCGCACGTTCGCGCCTGATTTGTTCCAGTCGCCGTACCCTGCCTTCGTTACGGGTGCGGCGTGCTTCGATGCCTTTGCGAATCCACACTTCTTCCTGTGCGTGGAATTTGTCGAAGATGCGATTCTGTTCTTCTTCCACCGCCAGTTCTTCGGCCTTGCGGGTCTGGTAGGCGCTGAAGCTGCCGGGGTAGCTGCGCAACAGGCCACGGTCCAGCTCGACGATGCGCGTGGCGACGTTGTCGAGGAAACGCCGGTCGTGGGTGATCAGCAGCACGCTACCGGAGAAGTTCTTGATCAGGTTTTCCAGCCATTCGATGGCTGCCACGTCGAGGTGGTTGGTTGGCTCGTCCAGCAGCAGCACGTCTGGTTTTGCCGCCAGTGCCCGCGCCAGTGCCACGCGTTTTTTCCAGCCACCGGACAGTTCGCGGATGCGCACGTCGGGTGAAAGATCCAGATGGCTGAGGGTGGAGGCAATCAGCGCATCAAACTGCCAGCCGTTGCGGGCTTCCAGTTGCTGTTGCACCGGTTCCAGCTGGGCCAGAATGGCTTCATGGTTGGCCGAACCCTGTGTCAACTGCTGGGTGAGCTGGTGGTATTCGGTGAGCAAGGCCTTGAGGTCGCCCAGCCCTTCGGCCACCGCTTCGAAAACGGTGTGCTCGGGGTTGAATTCCGGTTCCTGTGGCACGTATGCCACGCGCAGGTCGCTTTTCATGTTGATGCGGCCATCATCCAGCACAATCGCGCCAGCGATGCCCTTGAGCAGCGAGGATTTACCGGCGCCGTTGCGGCCGATCAGGCCAACCACTTCGCCCGTTTCCAGCGCGAAGTCGACATTATCGAGCAGTGCATGATGTCCGAAAGCCGGGCAGGCTTTCTCGACAGAAATCAGAGCCATGAATGCATCTTGTATTGGAAGTGAATGGCCACAATTGTAACACGTGGCCCGGTTGGCACTTCGCGTGATCCGTGGCCACTGTTACAATGCGCGCCATATCCGGATGGCTGGATCGGGTCGCCATGACAGGCGGTTCGGCCAACTTGCCATCCTTCTGCAGGCTGAAAGGATTTTCATGTATTTTGTCGATCGTTCCGTGGCTGTGATCAAGCCCAAAGAACCCTTCTTGCAATGGCTGAACAGCGTGCCGGGTAACGACATGGATCTGTCGCTGGACAGCCTGCGTACGGATTGTACGGTGATTTTGCTGCCGGAATTTACCGATCCGGAAGAGGGTATCAACCACGTCGACGAAATGTACGAGCAGTTGTTCAAGATGGAACTGGCGTCATGGTACGAAGACGAAAGCCTGTGGCCCAAGGATTTGAGCCTGAAAGCGTTCTGGGAATGGTTTGATGTGGAAATCCACGCCACGGTGATCGATAGCGTGGAAGGCGACATCACCAACATGCCCGCACACGAACTCTGACCCCATGTCGCACCAGCTGCCACCGTTTGGCCTGAATCTGCGCCCGTCACGGCTGTGGCTGGCGCTGGTTCTGTTGGCCGTGGTGGCGTTTTCTGCCGTTGTGTTGCGATACCTGCCGCTGGCATGGTCGGCCTTGTTGCCCTTGCCGGTGCTGTTGGGCCTGGGCTGCTTGCGGGCCAATGGCTGGTGGCATGGTCGGCAGGCCGTGCGCCGTCTCGAAGTTGATGCCGCAGGTCGGCTGACCTTGTGGTTTGGGACGACAGCCGTGGCGGCGCAGGTGCTGGATGACAGCTTTGTTTCGCCGTGGCTGGTGGTGCTGAACGTCAAGGCGGAAGGCCGACGCCACGCCGTCATGCTCTGGCCCGACTCAACCGATGCGGAATCATTGCGCCGACTCCGGGTCTATCTGCTTTGGTTTGAAGGTCAGCCGCCGCTGGCCGCAACAGAATCTTATGACTGATACTACACGCCGCACGTTGGCCGAATGGCTGGCGTGGCTGGAACACTCCCATCCATCCACGATTGATCTGGGGCTGGCACGCGTCAGCCGCGTACGCGATGCGCTGGGGCTTCGGCCAACCTTCCCGGTCATTATCGTCGGAGGCACCAATGGCAAGGGCTCTGTCTGCGCCATGCTGTCCACCATTCTCAATCGTGCCGGTTTCAAGGTGGGCACCTATACCTCTCCTCACATCGAACGCTATAACGAGCGCATCGCCATTGATCTGCAACCGGTGAGCGACCAGCGACTGCTACAGAGCTTTGCCGCTGTCGACGCGGCGCGCGGCGAAACCTCGCTGACGTATTTCGAATTTGGCACGCTCGCCGCCATGCATGCATTTATCGACGAAGGCGTGGAAGTTGCCGTGCTGGAAGTGGGGCTGGGCGGGCGGCTGGATGCCGTCAATGTGTTTGAACCCGATGTGTCAGTGGTGGTGAGTGTGGATCTCGATCATCAGGCCTATCTGGGCGATAACCGCGAAGACATCGGCTTTGAAAAGGCCGGTATTTTCCGCGCTGGCAAACCGGCCATCTGCGCCGATCCGCAGCCACCGCAACGCCTGCTACAACATGCCGCCGCCATCGGAGCCGATCTCAAACTGTATGGCCGCGATTTTGGTTTCAATCGTATGGAAGTGCAGTGGTCGTTCTTCATGGGCGAGCGTCATCGTCACGCCCTGCCTATCCCGGCCCTGCGTGGCGGTTATCAAATGGCCAATGCCTCCGCCGCACTGGCGGCACTGGAATGCCTGCGCGACCGTTTGCCAGTCAGCATGGGAGCCATCAAGCAGGGTCTGATCGAGGTCGACTGGCCCGGACGCTTCCGGTGTTGCCCGGCCGCCCGGCGGTGGTGCTGGATGTCGGCCATAATCCGCATGCCGTGCGTGCCATGGTGGCCAGTTTGCGCCAGTTGCCATTTGCCGAGAACCGCTATGCGGTGTTTTCCATGCTTTCCGACAAGGATCTGGCGTCGGTGGTGGCGATAGCCAAAGAGGATTTTGATGGCTGGTTTGTTGGCGGGCTGGATATGCCACGCGGGCAGAGTGGCGCGGATATTGCCCGCCAGTTGGCCGAAGCGGGTATTCGCAACGTCACGCCTTTCGAAACTGTGACGCAGGCGTGGGATGCTGCCTTATCGCTGGCCGGAGAGAATGATAGAATCACCGTTTTCGGATCATTCCACACGGTCGCTGAGGTGATGCAAGCCCGGCGCGCCGCACGTTGAGGAAGGCATGGCACTGTCCAACCAAGATGAATTGATACTGCTCAGAAAACGCGCCAGACGCCGTCTGGTGGGGGCAGTCGTACTGGTGGGTATCTCGACCGTTGTGTTGTGGAATGTGGTAGGGCACCTGCCGGATCAGCCGATGAAACCGGAAACGGTAGAGATTCAGAGCGATGCCTCGGCCGCCAGTGCCAGCAAGGCGGCGACCGCTTCCGCTCCAGCCGCCTCTGCGGCGGCGGGACAGACCAAAACGGCATCAGCACCACCGGCAGTTGTTGAAGTGGCCCCGGTCGTCAACAAGGCGGAAACAACCCAATTAGCTGATTTGTCTACCATCGCCGCTCCTGCTGCGGCCGTGGCGCCGTCAGCGGTCGTGGCCAAGCCGGTTGCCCCCGCGCACAAGGTGCCGGAAAACAAACCGGTTGAGAAGCTCAAGGCGCCGTCAACGGTAAGCTAAGCAGACAAACCGCAAGTAGACAAGCCACAAAAAGAGATCACGCCGAAAAAGGCTGAAAGCAAGCTGGATAAGCCGTCCACTAAGTCGTCGGACAAGATGGATAGCCACGCCGCCAGCAAGGCTGAAAGCAAGTCGCATAAGGCAGTCGATCCGGCGGCCATTCTGAACGGTCAGGATAGTGATGCGGTCGCTAAACCCGAACGCAAGAAATCGCAGGACAAACAAGACAAGGCTGACGCCGCCCCCAGTGGCAAATCGATGATCCAGTTGGCCGCGCTGTCCGACCCGGACAAGGCTGATGCGCTCAAGTCCAAGCTCGCTGGTATCGGTGTGTCGGCGCGCTTCAGCAAGGTGCAAACCAGTAAGGGTGAGGTCACGCGCGTACGGGTAGGTCCGTTCGCCAGTCGTGCGGAAGCTGAGGCGACCTTGCAAAAATTATCTCGTGCTGGCGTGTCCGGCATCATAGTCAGCAAATAAGACGCGATGACAGTATTTGACTACATTGTATTAGCCATACTGGCTTAGCTCCGTGGTGATTGCGTTGGTGCGTGGGGTGGTGGCCGAGGTGCTGTCGTTGGGCGCCGGCTGATTGCGTTCTGGTGTGCCAAGGAAATGTCACCGCTGGTTTCCACCTTCCTGCCGGGCGATATTCCGTCGGAAGGGTTGCGTCTGGTTGCTGCGTTTGTGTTGTTG
This sequence comes from Paludibacterium denitrificans, assembly GCF_009707705.1. Lineage (GTDB taxonomy): Bacteria > Pseudomonadota > Gammaproteobacteria > Burkholderiales > Chromobacteriaceae > Paludibacterium_A > Paludibacterium_A denitrificans. The sequence continues at coordinate 2,756,605 of NZ_WLYX01000001.1, forward strand.
TTTTTCCTGGTGTGGTTACTCACCGCCTTGCTGCGCGTAACGTTGACAGGCTTGATTGATACGGTCGGACTGGGGGGCGTTAACCGCCTGCTGGGTGCGGTGTTTGGCGTGGCACGCGGTCTGGTGCTGGTCACGGTGTTGGTGTTGATGGGAGGTTTGAGCGACATGCCGCGTCAGCCGATATGGAAAAATTCAGTATTGGCTCCGCCATTTGAATCACTGGCCTTGTCGTTGCGACCATGGCTACCGACCATATTGGTCGAACACCTCCATTACACTCAGGAAAGTGTGTGATACAGGCGGAATATCTTGATATCTTTACTTCAAGATATTCCGCTTTTCTTTATCTGTATAGGTAGTTGGGAAGAGAGCAGAAGATGTGTGGAATTCTAGGCGTGGTCGGGCAGTCGCCTGTCAACCAGTTGCTGTATGACGGCTTGCAGTTGCTGCAGCACCGTGGTCAGGATGCGGCAGGGATTGTGACGGCCAATGGCAAGTCCTTTCACATGCACAAAGGCAGCGGCATGGTGCGGGACGTGTTCCGCACACGCAATATGCGCTCGCTGAACGGTAATGCCGGGATCGCCCATGTGCGTTATCCCACCGCCGGTTCTGCTTCCAGCCTGGCGGAAGCCCAGCCGTTTTATGTCAACTCGCCGTTTGGCGTGGTGCTGGCACACAACGGCAACCTGACCAATACCGAAGAGTTGAAGGCCGACATGTACCGCCATGATCTGCGCCACATCAACACCAATTCGGATTCGGAAGTGCTGCTCAACGTGTTCGCCCATGAACTGGCGCAACGTGTCGAGGGCTTTGAACTGTCGGTGGACGCTGTGTTTGCCGCCATCGAAGCCGTGCATCGCCGGGTACGCGGTGCCTATGCTGTGGTCGCCATGATCGCCGGTTATGGTCTGGTTGCCTTCCGCGACCCCAACGGCATCCGTCCGCTGGTGATCGGCGTCAACGAATCCAGTGGCCGTGCCGAGTACATGCTGGCCTCGGAATCGGTGGCACTGGATTGCTCGGGCTTCCAGGTGCTGCGCGATGTGCAGCCGGGCGAAGGCGTGTTCATCAGCTTTGACGGTGATTTCCACGCGCGCAGCTGCGCCACTAACGTGACGCATGCGCCGTGTCTGTTCGAATATGTGTACTTTGCTCGTCCGGATTCGGTTATTGATGGCGCCTCGGTTTATCAGGCACGCATAGTGATGGGCGAGAAGTTGGCCGAAAAAATCCGCCGCGTGTTGCCGCAGATGGATATCGACGTGGTCATGCCTATCCCCGATACCAGTCGCCCCAGCGCGCTGCAATTGGCCAACCATCTTGGTTTGCCTTATCGCGAAGGCTTCATCAAGAACCGCTACATCGGTCGTACCTTCATCATGCCGGGTCAGGCTGTACGCAAGAAATCGGTGCGTCAGAAACTCAATCCGGTTGCCTGCGAATTCAAGGATCGCAACGTATTGCTGGTAGACGATTCCATCGTGCGTGGCACCACGTCCAAGGAAATCGTGCAAATGGCACGTGATGCTTAGGCGCCAAGAAAGTTTATTTTGCCTCGGCAGCACCGGCGGTGCGCTTCCCCAATGTTTACGGTATCGACATGCCCACCCGGGCCGAATTGCTGGCTACCGGCCGTAATGATCAGCAAATCGCAGAAGAAATTGGCGCGGATGCGGTGATTTATCAGGATCTGGATGCGCTTGAAGAAGCGGTGCATAGCGTCAATCCGCAACTTAATGCGTTCGAGACCTCATGTTTCAATGGTGAATATATTACCGGCGACATTACGAATGAATATCTTGATGCAATAGAAAGCGCCCGTTCGCAAGGTAAATCAGCCAAAGATAAAGAGGAGGCATCCAGTTCCCAGATGGTTGATCTCAATTTGAATGTTGCAGAGCAAAACCTGATGTGAGCAAAATAAACGCGCCTGACCGGGCGCGTTTTTATTTAGCCTTCTTTCTTATATCTATATAGCTGGCGATATAGGAAAACCGGCCAATCAGCAGGTTTTACTGTTATCCGGCACCTCGCGGTTATCAGGGGTAGAAAATAATTAGCATGAACCAAGAAAATTCAAACTCACCGTTACATCCGGAAACTCTGGCTATTCGTGCCGGTCGTGAAACCAGCGAGTTTCGCGAACATAGCCAAAGTCTGTTTCTGACTTCCAGTTTTACTTATGATTCAGCCGAACAGGCGGCCGCCATGTTCATGGGCGAACTGGAAGGTTATACCTACTCACGCTTTACCAATCCTACCGTGTCAGCCTTTCAACAGCGCCTCGCCGCACTGGAATGTGGCGATAGCGCGATAGCTACTGCCAGTGGCATGGCGGCCATTCAGGCCGTTGCCATGGCACTGCTCAAGAAGCGATCACATTGTGTCGTCGCAAAGCCTGTTTGGTTCCACCATCAACCTGTTTTCCGGCACCTTGTCCAAATTTGGCATTGAAACCACCTTTGTCGAAGGTGCGGACCTTGATGCTTGGCATGCGGCTGTCCGTCCCAACACCAAGCTGTTTTTCCCGGAAACACCGTCTAATCCGCTGACCGAAGTTTCCGATATTGAGGCGATTGCCGCCATTGCGCATCAGGCGGGAGCCATTCTGGTCGTGGATAACTGCTTCTGCTCGCCAGCTTTGCAGCAGCCGCTCAAACTTGGCGCCGATCTGGTTGTCCATTCCGCCACCAAATATCTGGACGGTCATGGCCGGGTACTTGGTGGGGCGGTGGTCGGCAAGGATGCTCTAGTTGAGCAGGTTTTCCTGCATGTCCGTACTGCCGGGCCGTCGCTATCGCCATTCAATGCGTGGGTCTTGCTTTCCGGCCGGAAACGCTATTTATCCGCATGGAAAAACAGTCGGCTACTTCGCTGGAACTGGCGCGTTGGCTGGAGCAGCATCCTGCCATCGAAAAAGTGTTTTACCCCGGACTAGAAAGCCATCCACAGCACGCCTTGGCAATGAAGCAGCAGGCCAGTGGCGGTGCCGTGGTATCGTTTGTGGTGAAAGGTGGCCGGGAAGCCGCATGGAAGCTGTTTGATAACCTGCAGGTGATTTCCCGCACCGCCAATGTCGGTGATGTGAAAACCACCATGACGCATCCGGCTTCCACTACGCACGCGCGGATTTCTGCTGAGGCGCGAGCCAAGGCCGGGATTGTTGAAGGGCTGATTCGCGTTGCGGTAGGTCTGGAGCATCTGGACGATCTCAAGGCGGATATTGCGCGCGGCCTTGCCTGAGACAATAATTTCACTCGTTTCATTCAAACGGCAGTCTAGAATACAGACTGCCGTTTTTGTGGGCGGCGTTCGGCCCGGTATTGTCTTGACACATTTCAAACCAGAACGTAATTTTGAAACACTTGTTCGAAAGTTGGAGATGAACAAGCTACACTCTGCAAACCTAAAAAAGGCAAAGGTCATCATGGAAGCTAATCGCCCAGACACCGCAACGCGTATTCTGGATGTTGCAGAACAGCTGTTTGTGGAGCAGGGATTTGAGGCGACTTCGCTACGCATGATTACCCAGCAAGCGGAAGTTAATCTGGCCGCGGTGAATTACCACTTTGGTTCCAAGGATGCGTTGTTCGAGTCGGTGTTTCAACGCCGTCTGGCCCCGCTGATCGCTTCCTGTCTGGCCGAACTGGATCAGCTGGAAGCCAAGGAGGAGCACCCGAGTGTGGAAAGTCTGGTGATGACTTTTATCCGTCCTTGTCTCGCCTTGTCCAAGGATCCTGCTCGCGGCGGGGCATTGTTTGTCCGCTTGCTGTCACGTACTCTGGTAGAAAACCACCGATTGCTGCGCGAAACCATTTCACAGCAATACAGTGTGTTTGTGCAGCGTTATACCCGTGCTTTTCGCCATGCCTTGCCAGAGTTTGGGGTGGAAGAGTTGGCTTGGCGCATGCATTTTGCCTTTAGTGTCATGTTTAATGCTTTTGCCGGTAATGATGTGTTGAAGATTTTCTTCCGCAGCCAGATTGTCACCGCGCGTGATCCTGACATGATCGTCAAACATCTGGTGCCCTTTGTTGTAGCCGGGTTGGTTGCACCTGTTCCCGGCTGACACTGTCAATACGGGGGTCGGGCCTCATGATAGCTGCTGTTCTTCTGGTGTTGCTGGTGGGAGGATTGGCTTATTTCCGAGCCCCCATTTTGGCTTGGAGTGCCGTGGTTGCCATATGGCTGTTGAGCTTGCCATGGACTCATGGGGCATCCCTGCCCACTGCTGGCTGGGTGGCGTTTGCCCTGATTGCCCTTGTGCTCAACATCCAGCTCCTGCGCCGTGTCGTTCTGACCGGTCCGTTTTTTGTCGTTTTCAAAAAAATTACACCAGTCATGTCTCAAACCGAGCAAGAGGCGCTCAATGCCGCTCTGTGTGGTGGGACCGCGATCTGTTTTCCGGCAGGCCAGATTGGCAACGCCTATTGGCTTTTCCTGATCCGCAATTATCGGCAGAAGAACAAGCGTTTTTGAATGGCCCGACTGAAGCGTTGTGCCAGATGATTGATGACTGGAAAATCACGCATGAGCTGAAAGATCTGCCGCTGGAGGTTTGGCAATTTATCAAGGAGCATGGTTTCCTGGGTATGATCATCCAGAAACGCTATGGCGGTTTGGAGTTCTCCAATTATGCCCATGCCAAGGTTGTTACCAAGATTGCCACGCGGGGAGGCAGCGCGGCAGTCTCGGTGATGGTCCCTAATTCATTGGGGCCCGGTGAGTTGCTGCAGCACTATGGTACCGATTCCCAAAAAGATTATTACCTGCCGCGCCCGGCCAAAGGCGTGGAGATTCCCTGTTTTGCTCTAACCAGCCCTTATGCTTAAGCTCGGACGCTGGCAATATTCCTGACTATGGTGTGGTGTGTTACGGCAACTATACCGATCCACGTAGCGGTGAGTTGCACCAAAACGTGCTGGGCATGCGTGTTAGTTGGGAAAAGCGCTGGATCACCCGGCGCCAGTTGCCACGATTCTGGGGCTGGCGTTTAAGTTGTATGACCCTGATCACTTGCTGGGTGAAGTGGACGAGCTGGGCATTACTTGCGCGTTGGTGCCAACCGGGCATCAGGGGGTGTGTATTGGCCGACGTCATTATCCCGGCGGTGCGGCGTTCATGAATGGGCCAACCTGGGGTAAGGATGTTTTCATTCCGCTGGAGTGGATCATCGGTGGGCGTGAATATGCCGGGCAGGGCTGGCGGATGCTGGTGGAGTGCCTGTCGGTGGGGCGCTGTATTTCCTTGCCTGCCATGTCGGTAGCGTCTGGAAAACTGGCCAGCTATGTGACGGGTGCCTATGCGCGCATTCGTGATCAGTTTGGCTTGCCGATTGGCAAGTTTGAAGGTGTGGATGAGGCGATGGCCCGTATCGCCGGGCATACCTACCAGATGGAGGCTGCACAGGATCTGGCGCTGACGGCACTCGATCTGGGTGAAAAACCATCTGTCTTGTCGGCTATTCTCAAGTATCACAATACGGAACGCATGCGCAAAGTCCTGAACGATGCCATGGATGTGCATGGAGGCCGTGCGGTGGTGCTGGGGCCACGTAATTATCTGGCACGTGCCTATCAAGCAGTTCCCATCGCCATTACCGTTGAGGGGGCCAATATTCTGACCCGGTCCATGATCATTTATGGGCAGGGGGCGATCCGTTGCCATCCGTTTGTGCTGCGTGAAATGCAGTCAGTGCAGCGTGACGATCTGATTGAATTTGACCGAGCCGTAACCGGGCACATTAATTTTGTCATCAGTAATGTCTTCCGCTCGTTGTGGTTAGGGTTGACCGGTGCCCATCTGACTCGTGTTCCATGTGGGGCTGAAGTCAGGCGTTATTACCAGCAGCTGACGCGGCTTTCCAGTGCTTTTGCCTTGTTGTCGGATATGGCAATGCTTAGTCTTGGCGGAACGCTTAAATTCCGCGAGAAGTTGTCTGCTCGTTTGGGGGACGTATTGTCAGGGTTGTATATCGCATCGGCTTGTCTCAAGCGTTTTGAGCGTGAAGGTGCTGCCAAGGACGATCAGGTAATCCTGCAATGGGCGGTGGAAAGCAATCTCTATGATATTCAGCATGCTATGGATGGCTTTCTGGCTAATTTGCCCAATCGTCTGTTGGCGGGCATTTTGCGCGCCATCATCTTCCCGTGGGGGGGGGGCGTTTCAAGCCACCTTCCGATCGCCTCGGCACCCAAGTGGCGCGCAATCTGATGCAACCTGGTGGAGTGCGTGATCGGCTTACCAACGGCATGTTCGTGCCACTGGACGAACGCGATCCGGTGGGGATGCTGGGTGTGGCCTTGGCGGCGACGCTCAAGGCCGAGCCGGTCGAACAGCGCTTGCGTAAGCTGGCCCGTTCCGGGGCGTTTCATGCCCTGACCGCCAGAGAAAGGTTGGCCGAAGCGCTACAAACCGGCGCGATCTCCCCGGTCGAATTTGAGGACGTCGCACGAGCGCGTAAGTTGAAGCGTGATGTCATCATGGTCGATGATTTTGACATGGCATTGCGTCATCACGATGCAGACTTGCTGGATCGGTTGATCTTCTAACCAAGCGACTGCCCAAGGTGCTCTATTCACTCTTTCAGGCTTGCACTATCTTCCAGATGTGCAGACTTGAAAGCCTATTGTTCTCACCGCCGGTGGTGTGCCATGAACGATGTTCAATTAAAACAACCCGTGTTACGTGTCCGTGCCTTGACCGAAGCGGTTGGCTTGTCTGGCCGGGTGCAGGTGGGGTGGTTGATGGGGCAGGTGGATGCGGCCGGAACGTTGGTGGCGGAACGTCTGACCGGTGGTTGGGTCGCCACCCGTGCGATCAATGCGCTGCAGTTTGCCGCGCCGGTGTGGCCGGGCGAAGTCGTCAGTTTGTATGTGGGAAAACTGCGCCAAGGTGAGACGTCCATTACCTTAAAAATTTCCGTAGAAACCGAGCGGGCTGGGGGTGTCGCCGTGACGGTAACGGAAATTATTGCAACGTTTGTTGCCATTGATGGTGATGGGAGATCAAGAAAGATAGCTGTAGATTAGCGCGTTTTCACGGTCTATTTTTTGCCGTTGTTGTGTAAATACAAAATAAAACGACCGTTTGGAACAAACGCTCTTTATTTTGATAGACAGGTTTGAGTTCTCTGGTAGTATCCCGACAGGACCGCATGCAAAGTGGTTCATAAACGACGCACTTCAAATCAAATAGAGTCGCTAAAAAAGAGGGAGATGACACATGAAACTCAAGCACCTCAGCTTGTCCGTGATGCTCATGGGAGTCACTATCGGAGGCGTTGCGAATACCGCCCATGCCTCGGGTTATCACTTTGGCTCGCAGAGCGTTTCTGCGCAGGGTACGGCGCATGCCAACAGTGCCGAAGCGGCCGATGCTTCGGTTTTGTTCTACAACCCGGCATGTCACGTCTTGAGGGAACCAATCTCTCTGGCGGCCTGACGCTGGTTGTTCCTAATTCCGACTATACCGACAAAGGTTCGACGCGTTTTACCGGTTCACAAACTGGCGGGGGCAATGGCGGTACGTTTGCTCCGGATTATGTTGTCGCCCCGTCTTTCTATCTGACGCATCAGCTGAATGACAAACTCAGTGTCGGTGTAGGCATGTTTGTACCGTTTGGTGCCAAGCTTGATTATGGCAATACCGGCTAAGCCGTTATGGTCTGGAAAACATCACGCTGGAAACCATCGATATCAATCCATCGATGTCCTTCAAGTTTGATGAGCATCATTCGGTGGGTGTGGGTGTGACGGCCGAGTACATGAAGGCCAAGTTGCAGAAGGCAGTGGATGTGCCTGGCGGGGTTTCATACTTGCTGGCACATGGTGCTGGGTCCTCATTGCTGACCAGTTACTATGGTCTGGGTGGTACTCAGGCCCCGGCTGCTGTTCAGTCGGCTTTGTTGGGGGCCAAGGATGGTCAGGCCAAGCTGGATGCCGATGACTGGGGCTATGGCTTTAACCTCGGCTATATGTACCAACTTAACGATGCCACCCGCTTTGGTCTGGCCTATCGCTCCAGCGTACGCCATCGCCCGGAAGGTAACGCAAACTGGTCATTCAATGTGACGTCAGACCCGATCTTGAATCAGATTATTGCCAGTAGTGCAGGCAAGAAAACTTCTGCGGCATCGGTGGATGTGGAAACGCCTGAGTCGGTATCGGGCAACTTCTATCATGACCTGAATGACAAGTGGGCGGTGATGGGCGACCTGACCTGGACCCGTCACTCGCGCATGGATAGCATCGACATCAAGTTCCACAACGTCAATCCGGCGGAAGGTGATCTGATCATCAAGCAAAACTGGAAAGACACGTTCAAGCTGTCGCTGGGTGCCAACTACAAGTACAGCGAGAATTTATTGCTGCGCGGCGGTGTGGCGTATGACCAGTCGCCGGTGAAAAACGACAATCTGCGTCACCCGGCCTTGCCGGATAGCGACCGCTACTGGTTCTCTGTTGGTGCCAATTACAAGCTGAACAAGCAGTCATCCATTGATCTGGCGTACAGCTATGTATTCTTCAAGAATTCCAGTATCAATTATACCGATACGTGTACCCCCGTCACGCCAACCGGTACGTGCACTGGCAACGGTGAAACCACCCGTGGCGATTACAAGACCAATCTGCAGTTTCTGGGTGTGCAGTACAACTATCGTTTCTAACCGGATAGACGTTTAGTTGTGGAAGGGGTCAGGACAGGAAACCTGTCCTGACCAAAGCAAGGCAGGCGTGAGGGGCCTGCCTGATGATTATGTGTGGTCCAACTATAACGAGGAAACCCATGTCTCAATCCAAATTCATCGTACGCAAGGTCGCTGTCCTTGGCGCTGATGATGGGGGCGCAAATCGCGGCTCATCTGGTAAATGCCAAAGTGCCTACCGTATTGTTTGATTTGCCAGCCAAAGAAGGTAACAAGAATGCGATCGCCCTCAAGGCGATCGAGGGTCTGAAGAAACTCAAACCGTCGCCGCTGGCTGGTCAGGACGTTGTCAATGCCATTGAGCTAAGCCAACTATGAAGACCACCTGCATCTGCTGAAAGACTGCGATCTGGTGATCGAGGCGATTGCCGAACGCATGGACTGGAAGGCTGATCTGTATCATAAAGTGGCGCCATTCCCGGGTGAGCATACGATCTTTGCGACCAATACCTCGGGTCTGTCCATTAATACGTTGGCCGAAAACTGCCCGGAATCGGTCCGCCCGCGCTTCTGTGGTGTTCACTTCTTCAATCCGCCACGTTACATGCATCTGGTCGAGATCATCCCGTGCGTGACGTCGGATGCAGGCATTCTGGACAATCTGGAACGTTTCCTTGTTACCACGCTGGGCAAGGGAGTGGTCCGGGCAAAAGACACGCCCAATTTTGTCGCCAACCGTATTGGCGTGTTCTCGATGCTGGCGACCATCGCCAACGCTGAAAAATTCGGAATTCGCTTTGACGTGGTGGATGATCTGACTGGCCCGCGCTTGGGCCGTCCCAAGTCCGCCACCTTCCGTACCGCTGATGTTGTGGGCCTGGATACCTTCGCTCATGTCGTCAAAACCATGCAGGACACGCTACCTGATGATCCGTGGCATGGCTATTTCAAGTCTCCTGAGTGGCTGCAGAAGTTGATTGCTGCCGGTGCCTTGGGCGCTAAAACCAAGGTTGGCATCTACAAGAAAGACGGCAAGCAGATGTTTGTCTTTGACCCGGCCAAAGGCGAGTATGTCGGGGCGGGCGAGAAAGGCGACGACGCCGTTAAAGATATTCTGAAGATCGCCAACCCGGCAGAAAAATTCAAGAAGTTGCGCGATAGCCAGCATCCGCAGGCGCAGTTCCTGTGGGCCTGCTTCCGCGATGTTTTCCACTACATTGCCTACCATCTGGCCGGTATTGCCAACTCTGCCCGTGACGTGGATTTTGCCATTCGCTGGGGCTTTGGCTGGTCTGCCGGGCCGTTCGAAACCGGCAGGCGGCTGGTTGGCAGCAAGTAGCCAAGTGGATTGCCGAAGATGTCGAAGCGGGTAAAGCCTTGGCTTCGGCCAACCTTCCTGCTTGGGTGCTGGAGTCGGATCGTGCTGGCGTGCATTTTGCTGATGGTTCCTACAACGCCGCACACGGCACGCTGCTGGGCCGCTCCTCGCTGGATGTTTATCAGCGACAACTCGCCCCTGCCCGCGTATTTGGTGAGGTTGCCGCTCCGCTGGGCGAGACAGTATTCGAGAACGAAGGCGTACGCGCATTCACTACCGGTGATGACGTGTTGGTAGTGTCGTTCAAATCCAAGGCCCATGCCATTGGCCCGGCAGTGATCGAAGGGCTGAACAAGGCAATTGATCTGGCCGAAGATGGTTTCAAAGGCCTGGTGATCTGGCAAACCGAAGAGCCGTTCTCGGTGGGGGCAGACCTGCAATCGATGCTGCTTAAGGCATTCATGATGGGCGATTGGGAGTCCATCGACGCTACGGTGCGCAAGTTCCAGAACACCTCGATGCGCCTGCGGTATTGCCGGTACCTACCGTGGCAGCGACCCGTGGCTATGTGTTTGGTGGCGGTTGTGAGTTTGCCATGCACTGCGACCGGACCGTGGCAGCGCTGGAGTCGTATGTTGGCTTGGTGGAAGTTGGCGTTGGCCTGTTGCCGGGCGGCGGTGGTTGCAAAGAGTTTGCGCTGCGTGCGGCACAGGAAGCCAAAGGCGACGTGCTGGCCGCTCTCAAGGATTACTTTATGGCGATTGCCACGGCCAAAGTTGCGACCAGCGGTGTCGAAGCGCAGGAAATTGGCTATTTCCGCAAAGGCGATCCGGTTGTTTTCAATAGTTACGAGCTGCTGTATGTGGCTAAACAGCAGGCGCTGGCGTTGGCCGAATCCGGCTATCGTCCGCCGCTGGCAAACAAGGCTTTCCCGGTGGCCGGGCGCCTGGCGCAGCGTCCATCAAGGGGCAACTGGTCAATATGCTGGAAGGGCATTTCATCTCACAGCATGACTTCTTTATTGCCGGGCAGATTGCCGATGTGATGACGGGCGGGGATCTGGAGCCGGGGACATTGGTGAACGAGCAATGGATACTGGATCTGGAGCGCAAGGCGTTTATGACGCTGCTGAAAAACACCAAGACCCAAGACCGCATTGCCAACATGCTGACCACTGGCAAGCCGCTGCGTAACTAATTTGAAGAATGCACGGTGTGACGGCCGCGAGGGGCGAGCCTGTCACACACCAAGGAGATAAAAAATATGGCCAAGCAAGTACAGGAAGCCTATATCGTTGCCACCACCCGCACGCCGGTGGGCAAGGCCCCGCGTGGCATGATGAAACACGTTCGTCCGGATGACATGTTGGCGCATGTGATTACTGGCGCCTTGGCTCAGGTTCCAACGCTGGATCCGACGCTGATTTCGGATTGCGTGGTGGGATGTGCGTTCCCTGAAGCGGAACAAGGTCTCAATATGGCACGTATTGGCGTGCTGCTGGCAGGGCTGCCCGACACGGTTGGCGGCATCACCATCAACCGTTATTGCTCGTCGGGCATCAATGCAGTGCAGATCGCCGCTGATCGTATCCGCATGGGCGAAGCCGATGTGGTCATTGCTGCTGGTGCAGAATCCATGTCCATGGTGCCGATGATGGGCAACAAGGTTGCGCTGAACCCGCAAATTTTTGCCAAAGATGAAAACTACGCCATTGCCTATGGCATGGGCCTGACGGCTGAGAAAGTCGCGCAGCAGTGGAACGTTTCCCGCGAAGATCAGGATGCTTTTGCCGTGGAATCACATCGCCGCGCCTTGGCGGCTATTGATTCCGGCGCTTTCAAAAGCGAGATCACGCCATTGCCGGTTACTTACCGTACGCCGAATCTGGCGACTGGTGAGGTAATCACAACTTCTCGCGTGCTGGATACCGATGAAGGCCCGCGCCGTGAAACCACGCTGGAAGGTTTGGCCAAACTGAAAACAGTGTTCGATGCCAAGGGTAGTGTGACGGCGGGTAACTCGTCGCAGATGTCCGATGGCGCTTAAGCGCGGTGATTCTGGTTTCAGAAAAGATTCTCAAGCAATTCAACCTGACGCCGCTGGCACGTTATGTGACGTTCTCGGTCAGGGCGTGCCGCCTGCCATCATGGGTATTGGCCCGAAAGAGGCGATTCCGGCTGCTTGCCAGCAGGCAGGCATCGGACAGGATGATCTGAAATGGATTGAATTGAACGAGGCGTTTGCCGCGCAGTCCTTGGCGGTCATTCGGGATCTGGAGTTGGATGTCTCCAAGGTCAATCCGCATGGCGGCGCCATTGCCTTGGGACACCCGCTGGGGGCGACTGGCGCCATCCGCACGGCCACTCTGGTACACGGTATGCGCAATGCCGGGCAGCAGGGTTATGGCATGGTGACCATGTGTATCGGCACTGGCATGGGTGCGGCGGGTATCATCGAAGTGTTGTAAGCAACGCTGCATTGTGTGATAAAAATGCCCACCGGATGGTGGGCATTTTTATTGCTGGCAACGTCGTGGGATGAGCGTTGCAGGTCTATGTGTGGCGTCAGTCGACCTTGGCTACCGTTTCAAAATCACTATGCCCACAGTCTTCGAATAACTGCTGGGGTGCCTTGAGGCGGATTTTGTAAGATTTGCCTTGGGCCGTCAGGATCAATTCCTTGTCGGGTACGGTCCAGTTTTTTTGCATCAGGAACCAGCGCTGCCCCCGGCGGGAATTCGGCTGGGTGATGTAGATGGCCGTGGCAGGGTGGCCGTCGGTTTCGCTGGGGTCGAGCAAGGTTACGCCAACAGGGTTTTGTCCCAGAATCTCGATGCCGACCCGGAGCTGGTCTGTTGCAGTTCGATGCGTCGCACAATGCCAAGTACCAGTGGGTGTGACTCGGTCTTCACCAAGATGACCTTGCCGATAGCCAAGGGTTCGTTGGGCTTGCCAACATAGCTTAACCCCATCCCTGTGCCGCTGATATCGGTAATGCGCCATTCTTCCTGCTGGGTATTGTCAGTGTCGTTGAGCGACTGCACCTTGGTTTGAAAGGCTGCGCGTTCAAAGCCAATGCTTACCCACGCCGTGGAACTGTGCAATGAGCGTTCGGATTTGCGTTGCGATTTACCGCGATCACTGGTCCAGCGTACTGCCAGTTTCTCGCACAGGCATGACCACTCTTTACGATCCAGTTCGCACTTTAATGATTTCAGTGCGCTGGGCACCCGTTTGTCCAGCTCAAACATCAGGTCGGCCAGCAGCCCGGTCATGGGCGAGGCGCTCCAGTAACGGTGGTTGGGGCTGGCCATGCCGCGTAACATCAGCTGAGGTTGTTCGGCCTGAGTCAGGTTGATGGCAAATACCGGGTCTTCAATTGGGGGTTGTTTTTCCAGACGCGCGCCCGGCAGAGCAATAACAGCAGTTGATCAACGGCCTGGATTTCCTTGTGCAGCATGTTCTCGGTTTGCGCCAGGTGCAACATGCAGCCTTGCAATAACAATTGTTCGCAGCTTTGTTCGGTTGAGCTGTCCGGATACAGGGCAATGGGAGTACGTGCAATGCCAGACTCTTCTGCCCTGGCTGTAAAAACGATAGGCTTGCAGCCAGCTGCTGCCTTCCGGTTTGAGGTAACGTAATGCATTCCGTGCGATCAATCGCATCTGGTGGTGCAGGCCGCGGGCCGTGATTAGCCGCAGCTGTGGTTCCGGAATGCCGTTGGGCGTGCTTTGGTGAAGTTTCAGGCAGAGCTGGTAGGCGGTGGTCAGTTCATTCCAGTACGCCAGAATGGTCGGCAGATAGCTTTTGCTGCCGGGCTTCTGCTGCAGATAATCCCGGCACAGTTCCCGGTGGATACTGTGGGATTTTTCATCAACATACAGCAGGGTCTTGAAACGCTCTTTGAGCGACATGTCGGTATCCGCGTTAATCTTGGATACCGCCTTGATGATCTCGATCAGTGCAGTGAAGTACTCGGTTTGCGGTAGATCTTGTACCAGCAACGTAGCCGACTGCGCCACATCAGAAGCTGAGGTGTTTTTAGTAAGCAGGGAACTGACGAGCGATTTAAAATCAAACATTGTGTCTAGCTTTTTGGACGTTGTCTTCCCAGATTCATACTGCGCTATCTTACGTGATAAGAACCGTTGGTGAAATAGAAGCCCCACCGGTTTGGTCAACAAATAACAGAGTAAATGCAAGCAAACAGGCTAGTAAATAAAAAAATGACAGTGCAATGGAAATTTCTTGGTTATCTGGTTGTGCTGTGGTGTACGGCGCTGGCGTCCATGCCCTGGTTTGGCGGCAGAGCCCGAGTCTGCGCCAAAGGTTAAGGGCGTCGGTGTGGTGCTGGGCGGCGGCGGCGCTCGTGGCTTTGCGCATTTGGGGGTGTTAAAGGAACTGGACCGGTTGCATGTACCGATCAGTTGTATTGCCGGTACCAGTGCCGGGGCGTTGATCGGTGGCATGTATGCCAATGGTTTGCCATTGGCTGATATGGAACAGGCGTTTAACTCGGCAGACTGGGATCAGATGCTGTCGGGTAAAACCACCCGCTCATCGGTGCCGTATGACCGCAAGCGCGATGACTACAAAAACTACATGGATGTAACGCTCGGCATAAAAAATGGCCAGATCCGTGTGCCACGTAGCGCTATCAATTCACAAGAGATTGATCTGTTTATCCGCAAGCTGACGCGTGACCGTTCCTTCGACAGCTTCGATCAGATGCCAATTCCGTTCCGCGCCATCGCGACCAATCTGTCCAATGGTGACGCGGTGGTGTTTGACAAGGGACCACTGGCGCTGGCTTTGCGTTCCAGCATGGCGGTGCCGGGGGTGTTTGATCTGGTGGAAGATCAGGGGCGATTGCTGGTGGATGGAGGCTTGGCGCGTAACCTGCCGGTGCAGGAGGTGAAGGGCCGTTGTGCCGATCATGTGATCGTGGTGGATGTCAGTGGGCCGTTGCTCAAGCCGGATGAAATCAACTCGTTGTTTGACGTGGTTGCGCAGACCAGCAACATCATGGTGGACCGTAACGTGCGGGAACAACTCGCCCGGCTGGATAAGCGCGATCTGGTTGTCCGGCCGCAGCTGGATGCCTATACCAGCGCCTCTTTTGCTGACAACAAGGCCATCATTGCGCTGGGTGAGGCGGCCGCCCACCGCATGGCAAAGCAGCTGTCTGCCTATGCGGTGAGCCCGGAAGAGTATGCGCGCTGGAAGCAAAGCCTGGTGCGGCCAGCGATACCCATGGTGGACGATGTGCACGTGCAAGGGACGACGGCTTTCGTCAATATCCAGTCGATTGAGAAGGCGGTGGAACACAAGGGGTTGGCCGAACCGATTGATGTGGCACGCGACAAGCTGCGCGATATTTTTGCCCAAGGTGACTATGACCAGCTCGATTACAGTCTGGATAGCCAGTCGGGCCGTAATGTGATGACCGTCATGCCGGTGGAGAAAAGCATCGGGCCAAATTACCTGCGTTTTGGTTTGAACCTCAAGGGCAGTGCGCCGGGCGACGCCAGTTTTACCTTTCTGGCCGCACATCAGCGTACCGGGCCAACCGCGCCGGTGCGTCGTGGCGCAATGAGCTATCGGTGGGCGACCGCAAATTATTCAAGACCGAGTTCTATCAACCCGGTCATTTGACAGCCCGCTGTTTGCTGCCGCGTCGTTCAGTTATAACGAGGAGCCGATTCCGCTGTATAGCCGAGGGCATGTCAAATATGCCGAGCTGACCAATAGCTATCTGAAACTCGGGGCCGATCTGGGCGTGGCGTTGGGTCAGTATGGTGAAGTCAGGCTGGGGGCTTATCGTTCGCGCGTGCGCACCGACGAAACGTTGGGTAATGCATATTCCTACCTCGATGGTACGCGTACCACCGATACCGGGTTACGAGGCAGCGTGGTGGTGGACCAGTTTGATAACCCGCGTTGGCCGCGCCATGGCTATTTTGTCAACGGACAGGTCACGGCCTCATTGCCTAGCTGGGGCAGTTCGCAGGATAGCCGTTTTTATAGCCTGACCGGCGAATCGGCGCAGTCGCTGGGGGAGATGACGGTCCGCCTGACCGGTAAGGTCAAAGGCAATCTTAACCGCAACCCGGACGATTACCGGGTACAGAGCCTTGGCGGCTTTCTTAACCTCACCGGCTATCAGACGGACGAGTTACTGGGGGCGCGCGTGGCACTGGCGCGCCTGATGATGTATTGGCGGGCGGCCTCGTTGCCGTCAGCGCTGGGCAGTGGCGTGTATGCCGGGGCCTCGCTGGAAATGGGCAAGGTCTGGCAGCAGACGTTCCAGAACAAGGATACCCGCTGGATTCCGGCTCGCTTTTCATCGGTGCGGATACGCTGCTGGGGCCGTTCTTTATTGGCGTTGGCTATGCCGAGCAAGGCTTGCTAACCGGTTATCTCTATCTGGGAGTGGATTACTGACGCGGGTTTTCGGCCAACCCGGCCGTACTGGCACCATGAAAAACGGCTCCATGATTCTGGAGCCGTTTGAATTTTGTGCGGCGAGATCAGTTCTGGAACAACCGTTGCAAGGCGGCACCCGGCTGGTCTTCGCGCATGAACGCTTCCCCGACCAGAAAGGTATCGACTTGATGGCTGCGCATCAGGCGTACATCTTCGCTGCTGGCAATGCCGCTTTCGGTGACCGGAATTCGTCCGGCGGCCGCAATGCGCGGCAGCAGGGCAAGGGTGGTGTCCAGATTGACCTCGAAAGTGCGCAGGTTGCGGTTGTTGACGCCAACCAGCGGAGTGGAAAGTTGCAGTGCCAGATCCAGCTCGGCTTCGTTGTGGACTTCCACCAGTACGGCCATGCCAAGCTGATGAGCCAGTGCCTCAAACTCCTGCATCTGCGCTAACGGCAGCACGGCTGCAATCAGCAGGATACAGTCCGCCCCCATGGCACGTGCTTCATAGATCTGGTAAGCGTCGACCATGAAGTCCTTGCGCAATACCGGCAGGGAACAGGCCGCGCGGGCTTCTTCCAGATATTGCGGGCAGCCCGGAAGTAGTGGCGGTCAGTCAGCACCGACAGGCACGCCGCGCCATGATCAGCATAACTGGCGGCGATGGCGGCCGGTTGAAAATCCGGGCGGATAATGCCTTTGCTCGGACTGGCTTTTTTGACTTCGGCGATCACCGCCGCCTGGCCTAGCGCATGTTTGGCACGGATGGCGGCGACAAAGTCGCGATGGTCATCGGCACGGGCCTCTGCGGCGGCTTTGACGGTGGCCAGTGGGCGCGTCTGGATGGCCTCTGCCAGTTCCTGATGTTTGGTGGCAACGATGGTATTGAGAATGTCTGACATGCTGAAAGTGCGTCTTTGCGGGCGAGCGTAAAAAAACATGATGCAGAAGCCGCCGCGCTTTGACAAGTCACGCGCCGGGCTGGCGCGGGCATCAGGTGGTTGGTGTGGCGGCCAGTTGCGCCTGAAAAAAGCCAGAATGTGCTGCGGCAGCCAGTCTATCTGGCCGGGAAACGGCCCGGTGACAAAGCCGACATGGCCGCCTGCCGCGGGGCATTCCAGCGTAATACTGGGGCCGACGTCAGCCGGGTTGGGCAACGCTTCGGCGGGCAGGAACGGGTCATTACGGGCGTTGAGTACGAGGGTGGGGCGCTTAATTTGTGCCAGACGTGGTTTGCTGCTGGCGCTTTGCCAGTAATGCCGGGCGCTGGCAAAGCCGTGCAACGGCGCGGTGACCAGATCGTCGAATTCGCTAAAGGTGCTGGCTTGTCGTACCCGGGTGCCATCAAACAGACCGGGGTAACGGCGCAACGTGTCCAGCGCCTTGGGGCGTAGCGTGCGCATGAATAGCCGGGTGTAGAGCTGTTTGCCCAACCCCTTGTCGAGCCGGGTACTGGCGGCATGGAGATCCAGCGGGGTCGAGATGGCCGCTGCAGCCGTGGGGAGTGCACGGGCACCTTCTTCGGCCAGATAGTTGAGCAACATACTGCCGCCCAGTGAGACGGCGCTGGCCAGTATGACCGGGTAGCGTTCTGTCAGACGCGCAAGAATCCAGCGGATTTCTGCCGTGTCGCCGGCGTGATAGGCGCGCGGTAGCGCGTTTTCGATACCGCCGCAGCCACGAAAATGTGGCACGGCGCCGTGCCAGCCACGTCGCTGCACCTGTTGCATCAACGCCTTGGCATAGTGGCTGTGGCTGCTGCCTTCCAGTCCGTGAAACAGTACAACCAGTGGTTGCCCCGCCGCGCCATCGACAAAATCGACGGCAATCCGGCCGCCGTCCGGCGTGTGCCAGTGTTCACGACGATAGGGCGGCGTCGGCACCTTGATCATCAGTGCTTACCAGATCGTCTGGGAGTGGCCGTCGGGCAGCCAGCGCGGCGGTTGGTATCCCATGGTCAGTGCTGCGCCACGTGATAAAGGTTGGCCGAACGCGGCCGCGCTGTGCTGGTGTGCGGCTTAGCTTTCGTCGCTGTCATCGCTACTGGTATCGCGCGGCGCACCCGGCTCGGGAATCAGATCCTTGATGGCCTGATACAGCAGGCGGAACGACTTGGGCGGCTTGCTCTCTTGCTGTTCCTTGCGGGCGTTACGGATCAGCGTACGCAGTTGCTGCGGGTCGGCCGCCGGGAAGTCGTGGATGAAGGTGGCCAGCATCTTGTCATCCGTCATCAGCCGCTCGCGCCAGCGCTCCAGCAAGTGTTGCCACGCAATATGTTCCGCCGATTCGCCCTTGATCACTTGCAGGTAACGCCGGATCGGTTCCGGATCGACATCGCGCATCAGTTTGCCGATGTATTGCAGTTGACGGCGCAGGGCGCCATGAGCGGTAAAGCGTTTGTAGTCCAGAAGGGCGGTCAGCAGGTCTTCCGGCAGGTCCATCTTCTTGAGGGTGTCGCGCGACAGCTCCACCAATTCCTTGCCTAAATCCTGCAGCGCATCCATGTCCCGTTTGCGCTGGGATTTGCTGACGAGTTCTTCGTCCTGATCGTCATTCTGGTAATCAGCCATTGTTCTCAAGTCTCTTGGTAATTCAAGGCTGGTATGATACCGGAAAAGGGTTGGGCGTAAGCGGCCTTGCGCGCCGATTGCCTCAACCATGACCAGGGCGAAAGACACTATGGCAGATACTACATTCAGTTTTACCCATTCGGCGCTGGAGCACATTGCTTCGCGCGTGCTGGAGCAGGCCCGTGCGCTTGGCGCAACGTCGGCCGAGGTCGATGTCTCGGAGGGCATTGGCCAGACCGTGAGCGTGCGGCTTGCTGAAGTCGAAACCATCGAATACAACCAGGACAAGGGTGTGGCCGTCACAGTTTATCTGGGGCAGCGCAAAGGCCATGCCAGTACCTCCGATTTTTCCGATCAGGCCCGGCCGACACGGTACAGGCGGCGCTGGATATTGCCCGTTATACCGCCGAAGACGAGTGCGCCGGGTTGGCCGAAAGAAGCCTGCTGGCGACGGATTTCCCCGATCTGGATTTGTTCCATCCATGGGACCTGCCGGTAGAGAACGCCATCGAACTGGCGCAGCGCTGTGAAGCGGCGGCGCTGGCGGTGGATGGCCGTATCCGCAATTCCGAAGGCGCGTCGGTTTCGTTGCAGACCAGCCAGTTCGTGTATGCCAACAGTAATGGCTTCATGGCGGGTTTCCCCAGCAGCATAGCCTGTCGGCGGCGGTGGTAGCCGACGAAAATGGCTCGATGCAGCGCGATTACTGGTTTTCCGCTGCCCGCCATGTGGAAGATCTGGATTCGGCAGAACAGGTTGGCCGAAAAGCCGGTGAGCGTGCGGTGCAGCGCTTCGGCGGGCGACGTGTCAAAACTGGCCAGTATCCGGTGTTGTTTGAAGCGCCGGTTGCCTCCTCGCTGCTTGGGCACTTGGTCTCTGCCATCAGCGGTGGCAGTTTGTATCGCCAGTCGTCCTTTTTGCTAGGCGCGCTGGGCACTCAGGTATTTTCCTCGCTGGTGACTATCGACGAAGATCCGTTGATTCTGCGTGGACTGGCCAGTAGCGCCTTTGATAACGAAGGGGTCGAAACCACACCTCGGCGCCTGGTGGATCAGGGCGTGTTGACCGGCTATATGCTCGGCAGTTATTCCGCGCGCAAACTGGGTATGCCAACTACCGGCAATAGCTCGGCGCACACAATCTGATTGTGCACTCCACCGGTGAAACCTTTGATGAGTTGCTCAAGCAAATGGGCACCGGGCTGCTGGTGACCGAGCTGCTGGGACATGGCGTCAACACTGTGACCGGCGACTATTCGCGTGGCGCTGCCGGGTTCTGGGTGGAAAACGGCGTGATTGCATATCCGGTCGAAGAAATCACTATCGCCTAAGCAACTTGCGTGAGATGTTCCAGCGCATGTCGGCGGTCGGTTCTGATGTTCTGGTTCGCGGTGCCAAACACATGGGCTCGGTCCTGATCGAATCCATGATGGTCGCTTACGAGGATTGAACCCCGTTTAAGCCGTGCGGCAGGTGACTGGGAGCATATCCGCTGCCGCCGTGCGCCACTTTCAACGGATTGACCGCCAAATGAGGGCCTCATGGCGCAGAAATCGACGCTAGGACTGGTGCTGTCTGGTGGCGGTGCGCGCGCAGCGTATCAGGCTGGCGTGTTGCTGGCGGTGTCGCGGTTGTTGCCCGATGCGAGCGTCAATCCATTTCCGATTATCTGCGGTACCTCTGCCGGGGCGATCAACGCCACGGCCTTGGCGGCGTCAGCCGATAATTTCCGTCGGGCAGTGATTTCGCTGATCAAGGTTTGGCGGCGGGTGCATGTGTCCGAAGTGTATGACGCCGGTTCACTGAGCCTGCTTAAAACCTTCCTGCATTTTGGCGTTTCCATTTTGTCAGGTGGCCATCTCTGGAAAAATCCGCAAAGCCTGCTCGACAATGCGCCGTTGCGACAGTTTCTGCGGCAGGGCTTGGCATTCGATGGAATTGCCTCGTCAGTGGAGAAGGGGGCTCTCCATGCTTTGGCGCTGACCGCCTCCTGTTATTCGACCGGAATGTCGGTTTCCTTCTTCGAAGGTCGATCAGGGTTGGCCGAATGGTCTCGACATCAGCGTGTTGGTATTCGTGATTGTATTACCCTTGATCACCTGATGGCCTCCGCCGCCATTCCGCTTATTTTCCCGGCGGCCAGATTGGGCGATCGTTATTACTGCGACGGGGCTGTGCGCCAGATGGCGCCATTATCGCCAGCGGTTCATTTGGGGGCCGATAAGCTATTTGTCATCGGTCTGACCGGACGGCAGCCGGTAGTGCACGAGCGGCGTTTACATCATGGTTATCCCTCGCTTAAGCGCAAGTGTTCGGGCATCTGCTGACCAGTGTGTTTCAGGATGGCCTGTCCATGGATATGGAGCGCTTGCTGCGCATCAACCATACGGTATCCTTGCTCGACTCCAGTGCCAGCCGGGTCATGCGTACGCCATTGCGCAATGTCGACGTCTTCATGGTCAATCCCAGTCAGTCGCTGGAGAGTATTGCCTACAAACACATCCGATTGTTTCCCCCGCTGCTACGTTTTCTGCTCAGTGGCGTAAGCGGGCACCAAACCGCGTGGCGCGGCACTGGCAACTTATTTGCTGTTTGAGCCGGGCTATTGCCGGGAGTTGATCCGCTTGGGCTATCGTGATGCCTGGTGTCAGAGAGATGCCATCCGCCGGTTTCTGGAACTTTGATCCGGGGTCGGTATCAGAATGTTTTACTTTTTTTAGCGTGGAGGTAGTGTGAGGTTCGACTTATCGCGTCGTCAGGTGTTTCTCTTTGTTGCCGCCGCCTGTGCGGCGGCAATCGGTTATGCGCTGTATGTGCAATATCAATTGGGACTGGAGCCTTGTCCGTTGTGCATTTTGCAGCGCATCGGCGTCATGGCGATGGGGGTACTGGCGCTGCTGGCCGCATTACATAATCCGGGGCGTGCTGGCTATCGCGGCTGGAGTATTCTGGCCACCTTGGCTTGGCTGGTTCTGCCGTATCGTTACGCCAGCTGTGGTTGCAAAGCCTGCTTAAGCAGAACAAGTGCCAGCGTGTGGTCCGGGGCTGGAATACATGATGCAATCCTTCCCGCTGTGGGATGTGCTATCCAAGGTACTGAAGGGGAGTGGCGAATGTGCCAAGGTCGACTGGACCTTTCTCGGTATGGCAATGCCGTTCTGGACCGCGGTATTTTTTGTCGTCATGATCGTTGTCATGCTATTTACGGCGTTCCGCCGCGACTGAATCGGTTATCCGGTGCCACATGCATTGTGGGCCGGATTTTCTTCTGCTAAGAGTAGACGCAAAAAAAGCAGCCATTTTGGCTGCTTTTTT
Source organism: Paludibacterium denitrificans (assembly GCF_009707705.1). Classification (GTDB taxonomy): domain Bacteria; phylum Pseudomonadota; class Gammaproteobacteria; order Burkholderiales; family Chromobacteriaceae; genus Paludibacterium_A; species Paludibacterium_A denitrificans. The sequence goes on from NZ_WLYX01000001.1 coordinate 2,778,884, forward strand.
GTTTGGCGGAGCGGACGGGACTCGAACCCGCGACCCCCGGCGTGACAGGCCGGTATTCTAACCAACTGAACTACCACTCCAAAAAACTGGTGGGCGTTGACGGAGTCGAACCGCCGACATTCTGCTTGTAAGGCAGACGCTCTACCAACTGAGCTAAACGCCCGAAACCGGGTACGACTAAATTGTAAGCTGGCGGAGCGGACGGGACTCGAACCCGCGACCCCCGGCGTGACAGGCCGGTATTCTAACCAACTGAACTACCACTCCAAAAAACTGGTGGGCGTTGACGGAGTCGAACCGCCGACATTCTGCTTGTAAGGCAGACGCTCTACCAACTGAGCTAAACGCCCGAAACCGGGTACGACAAATTGTAAGCTGGCGGAGCGGACGGGACTCGAACCCGCGACCCCCGGCGTGACAGGCCGGTATTCTAACCAACTGAACTACCACTCCAAAAACTGGTGGGCGTTGACGGAGTCGAACCGCCGACATTCTGCTTGTAAGGCAGACGCTCTACCAACTGAGCTAAACGCCCGAAACCGGGTACGACTAAATTGTAAGCTGGCGGAGCGGACGGGACTCGAACCCGCGACCCCCGGCGTGACAGGCCGGTATTCTAACCAACTGAACTACCACTCCAAAAAACTGGTGGGCGTTGACGGAGTCGAACCGCCGACATTCTGCTTGTAAGGCAGACGCTCTACCAACTGAGCTAAACGCCCGAAACCGGGTACGACAAATTGTAAGCTGGCGGAGCGGACGGGACTCGAACCCGCGACCCCCGGCGTGACAGGCCGGTATTCTAACCAACTGAACTACCACTCCAAAAACTGGTGGGCGTTGACGGAGTCGAACCGCCGACATTCTGCTTGTAAGGCAGACGCTCTACCAACTGAGCTAAACGCCCGAAAACTTTGTCGCTGTTAGCGTGTGCCGTTCAGCGAGGAGGCGAATTAAAGCATACGGGTTTTTGTTGTGCAAGAGGCCACCCCAAAAAAAATGGCTGGACCGGGGTTTTTGGGGTAAAAACTCTAGCCGAGTGGGAATTTTGTCCTGCCGTGGCGTGACGGATTCTTGCTGTCTCATGTATGATTGAACGATTCGCTTAAATCGGATGACGTTAAGAATGAAGCCGACCTTTCTCGATTTTGAGCAGCCGATTGCCGAGCTCGAGAACAAAATAGAAGAGCTGCGCTTTGTCCAGGACGATTCAGTTCTGGATATTTCCGAAGAAATTGCCCGTCTTCAGAAAAAGAGCCAAGAGCTGACCAAAACCCTGTATGGCAAGCTGACCCCCGGCAGATTTCCCGGGTTGCCCGCCATCCTCAGCGTCCTTATACGCTGGATTATCTTGGCGCCATTTTTACCGACTTTGAAGAGCTGCACGGTGATCGTTCCTTTGCAGATGATCACGCCATTGTCGGTGGGCTGGCACGCTTCAATGGCCATTCAGTAGTAGTGATTGGCCACCAAAAAGGGCGTGACACCAAAGAAAAGATCTACCGCAACTTCGGTATGCCGCGTCCGGAAGGCTATCGCAAAGCCTTGCGCCTGATGAAGTTGGCCGAAAAATTCGGTGTGCCGGTAATGACCTTTGTCGATACGCCGGTGCCTATCCCGGTATTGGTGCGGAAGAACGCGGTCAGTCGGAAGCCATTGGCCGTAACCTCTATGAGATGTCCCGCCTCAAGGTACCGGTCATCTGCACGGTAATTGGCGAGGGTGGTTCTGGTGGCGCGCTGGCGATCGCCGTGGGTGATTACGTCAACATGCTGCAGTACTCGACCTACTCGGTGATTTCTCCGGAAGGCTGTGCGTCCATTTTGTGGAAAACGGCGGAGCGCGCGTCTGACGCCGCCGAGGCCCCGGGGATTACGGCTCACCGCCTGAAAACCCTTGGCCTGATTGATCGTGTCATTAGTGAACCGGTTGGCGGCGCCCATCGCGATCATGCCCAGATGATGAGCAGCATGAAGCGGGTTTTGCAGGAGCAGCTCAATGAGCTTCTGGTTAAACCGGTCGACAGCTTGCTGAAAGACCGTTTCGAACGTTTGATGAGCTATGGCCACTTCAAGGAAGAAGCAGCCTGATCTTCTGGCGCATCTGATCTCCCATTGGCTTAGCCAATTTGTCCGGCCAATGTTCTTTTGAGGTGGCGCTAAGCGGCGGGCTGGACTCAACGGTGCTCTTGCACCTGTTGTGTCTGGCTCGTCTGCAGTTGCCTGATATATCACTTGGCGCGGTGCACGTGCATCATGGCCTGAGTCCGCGTGCCGATTCTTGGGCTGAACATTGCCAGTCATTGTGCGCTAACTGGGACGTGCCGCTGCGAGTTGAGCGGGTTTGTGTAGAAACGTCCGGCGGGCAAAGTCTGGAGGCTGAAGCTCGGTGCTTGCGTTACCAGGCCTTTGATAGGTCAGCAGCAAAGGTCATTGTGTTGGCCCATCATCAGGATGATCAGGCCGAAACAGTGATGTTGCAGGCATTGCGCGGTGGTGGGGTTAAGGCCATGGCAGCGATGGCAGGGCTACATCGCCGTGGGGCTAAGTGGCTTTGGCGTCCATTGTTGTCTGTGTCACGCTCGCAGCTGGAAGACTACGCGCGCGAACACACATTGACCGGGTGGATGACGAAAGCAATGCCGACACCCGTTGGCGTCGCAATTTGCTGCGTCACGACATTTTTCCGGGGTTGCAAAAATCGCTACCGCAATATCGGCAGCACCTGTGCCGGACTGCCCGTTTGATGGCGGATGCGGCAGATGTCCTTGATGAGGTTGCTCGTCAGGATTTGCTGGCCTGTTGGCGTGACGGCGGTTTGGATCTGTCAGCGTGGTTGGCATTGTCACCGGCCCGGCAGCGGCTGGTTTTGCTTGAGTGGTTGCGGCAATTGTCTGAGCCTTTGCCAACACCGGCGGCGCTGGAAGAATTTCAACATCAGGTTATCACGTCGCAGGTTACTGCTCATCCTGCTCTTGCTTTAACTGGTTACACGCTAATCCGTTTTGCTGGCAAGTTATTGGCCATTGAAAACTTGTGCAGGCCGCTTCCCGAGTCGTCGGTGCTGCCACCGTTGCGACAGGCTTGTTCGCTGGATGTTTTCGAGTGGTCGGGTCGATTGACACTCGAGTGGCGCCCCGGTGGGCTTGCGCCAGAGATGCTGGCAGCAGGCGCCGTGCTGCGCCCGCGCGTAGGTGGTGAGCGGCTGGTGCTAAAGGTTGGCCGAAAACCGGTCAAGACTCTGCTGCAAGAGCACGGCATGCCGCCGCTGTTGCGTCAGCAATGGCCGCTTTTGTATTCACTTGACGACAAGTTGTTGGCGATTCCTGGGGTGGCTGTGGCCGCCGATTGCCAGTCTTCCAGCCTTGGTTTATGGCCAATCTGGCAGTCGGGAGTCCGTTCATTAGGTGTCGGTGAGGGGCTTGCCTAATTTTTGGGGCTCAGGTATTCTTGCGCCTCCTTAAAGACCTGCTCAACAATCCGAGTGGCGTCGTTGTGGTAATGCGAGAGTGGCGGAATTGGTAGACGCACTGGATTTAGGTTCCAGCGCCGCAAGGCGTGAGAGTTCGAGTCTCTCCTTTCGCACCAACTAGATTCAGCACTAAAGCCATCAAGCCAATCAATCTTCAGGCTTCGTGGCTTTTTTTCTGGATATCGGAGTTCTCTTGCGTAGCTTGATTGCTACCCCTCTGTTCCTGCCTTCTGAATGCCTTCCACGCGGCGAGCTTGCCTGTTGAGAGTCCGGGATTTGCAACAGGCTGGCCTATCTGATGTCATGCCCTGATGTTTCCATTGTCTCCCGATATAAACGCATATGAGAGGAAGACCGGAGCAGACCTGCGCTGCATACAAGCTTAAACAGCATGGTATACTTCGTCCTTTGGTCAAGGTGTGTCGGCTTGCTTGAGCGGGTGGGCGGCTTTTTCGGCGTCAGTGTCTTGGTTTGTCTTAAGCCCTGTCCTCATATAGCTTCCATCTGTGAGTAGTTTGGGTTGCATTCAGCCCGAATCATCGGCTCGCCACCTTAATGACATCAAGCAACTAGACTCGTACATAGTTTAAGGATTGAACATGCAAGTACAGCTGGAAACGTTGAGCAATCTTGAGCGCCGCATGAATATTGCTCTGCCGATGGCCGCCATTGATGCCCAGGTGACAGAGCGCCTTAAGCGCGTAGCCCGTAATGCCAAAATTCAAGGCTTCCGCCCGGGTAAAGCCCCTCTGAAGATTGTTGAAATGAACTATGGCGCCCAAGTGCGTGAAGAAGTTCTGGGTGAACAAGTTCAGCAAGGTTTCTACAAAGCCGTCACCGAGCAAAAGCTGCGTGTGGCTGGCTACCCACAATTTGCTCCGCCGGTTGTACAAGACGGCGCCGAGAATTTCTCGTTCTCCGCAACTTTCGAAGTCTACCCTGAAGTAAAAGTGGGTGAGTTGGCCGATAAAGAGATCGAAAAGCCGACTGCTTCGGTTGCTGATGCTGAAGTTGAAAAAACTATCGATATCCTGCGCAAGCAACGTACCCGTTTCAACCGTGTAGAGCGTGCTGCGGCTGAAGGCGATCGCGTCATCATCGATTTCAAGGGCACGATCGATGGCGTGGCTTTTGAAGGCGGTTCTGCAGAAAACTTTCCGTTTGTGCTGGGTCAGGGCCAGATGCTGGCTGACTTCGAAGCGGGTGTCACCGGTTTGAAAGAAGACGAAACCAAAAACATTGAAGTTTCGTTCCCGGAAGATTACCACGGTAAAGATGTCGCCGGTAAAACCGCCGTATTCAGCATTACCGTGAAAAACGTTGCTGAACCGCAATTGCCGGAAGTTGATGGCGAATTTGCCAAGATGCTGGGCATTGCCGATGGCGACGTAGATAAAATGCGTGCCGAAATCCGCAAAAACGTTGAGCGCGAAATGAAGCGTCGTTTGCAGGCACGCACCAAAGAAAACGTAATGCAGGCCCTGCTGGATGTTACCGAAATCGAACTGCCCAAGGCATTGGTGCAATTGGAAATCGGTCGTCTGGTTGAACAGGCACAACGTGACCTGCAGTCCCGTGGCATGAACATCAAGGATATGCCGTTGCCGCCGGAATTGTTCCAGAAACAGGCTGAACGCCGTGTGGCTCTGGGCTTGATCCTGGCCGAACTGGTTGATATCAATAAGCTGGAAGCTTCGCCGGAAAAGGTAAAAGCCTTGGTTGAAGAATTTGCCGAAAGCTACGAACAACCGGAAGAAATGGTTAAGTGGTACTACGCCAGCCCGGATCGTCTGGAAGGCCCGACTTCCATGGTGCTGGAAGATAATGTGGTTGAATTTGTGTTGTCCAAAGCCAAAGTGACGGAAAAAGAGCTGTCCTTTGAAGAGCTGATGGGTAACAACGCCTGATAATGCTGTACCGGAGAGGCCGATGAAATCAATGATGGATGCACAAGGACTGGGGTTGGTCCCCATGGTGGTAGAACAGAGTGGTCGTGGCGAACGCGCCTACGATATCTACTCTCGTTTGCTGAAAGAGCGGATCGTATTCCTTGTTGGCCCCGTCACGGACGAATCGGCCAATCTGGTTGTGGCACAAATGCTGTTTCTGGAGTCGGAAAATCCGGATAAAGACATCTATTTTTATATCAATTCACCAGGTGGTTCCATTACTGCCGGTATGTCGATTTATGACACGATGAACTTTATCAAGCCGGATGTTTCCACTTTGTGTATTGGTCAGGCGGCCAGTATGGGAGCGTTCCTGATGACCGCTTACACCAAGGGCAAGCGTTTTGCTCTGCCCAACAGTCGCGTCATGATCCACCAGCCGTTGTTGTATGGTGGTGGTTTGAGCGGCCAAGTCACGGATATCGAAATTCATGCCCGTGAATTGGTGAAGGTGAAGGCCAAGATGAATGAGTTGCTGGCCAAGCACTCCGGGCAATCGCTGGAGCGTGTTCAGGCAGATACCGAACGTGACAATTTCATGTCGGCAGATGAAGCTTGCGAATACGGTTTGATTGATAAAGTGCTGTCGTCCCGCAAGGATGTTGCAGCGTAAGCAGTGGAATTCCCATGGCAGATAAGACCAGCAGTGAAAAGCTTCTTTATTGCTCTTTTTGTGGAAAGAGCCAGCATGAGGTGCAGCGTCTGATTGCAGGGCCTCAGGTATTTATCTGCAACGAGTGTGTCGAGTTATGTAACGATATCATTCGCGAGGAGCTGGAAAAGGGCATTGGTGGCGAGACTGCCTCAACAGCCGATGTTCCGGCATTGCCTGCTCCGCAGGAAATTCGCGCCGACCTTGATCAGTACATTATTGGTCAGGATTTGGCAAAAAAAGCCCTGTCTGTTGCGGTATATAACCACTACAAACGCCTGTATACCCCGGCCGCCGAAGATGATGTCGAACTGTCCAAGAGCAATATTCTGCTGATTGGGCCGACCGGGTCTGGTAAGACGCTGCTGGCGCAGTCGCTCGCCAGATTGCTGGATGTGCCGTTTGTAATCGCCGATGCAACCACGTTGACTGAAGCGGGGTACGTTGGTGAGGACGTTGAACACATTATCCAGAAGTTGCTGCAGAAATGTGATTACGATGTAGAAAAAGCGCAGCGTGGTATTGTCTACATCGATGAAATCGACAAGATTTCGCGTAAGTCTGAAAACCCTTCCATAACCCGCGATGTTTCGGGTGAGGGGGTGCAGCAAGCGCTGCTTAAACTGATTGAAGGTACGGTCGCTTCTATTCCGCCGCAGGGTGGACGCAAACACCCGAATCAGGAATTTATCCAGATTGATACCACCAACATCCTGTTCATTTGTGGTGGTGCATTTGACGGGCTGGAGCGGATTATCCGTCAGCGCTCCGAAAAGGGCGGTATCGGCTTTGGTGCACAAGTAAATTCCAAAGACGATGGCAAGAGTGTTTCTACCTTGTTCAAGGAGGTTGAACCGGGGGATCTGATCAAGTTTGGCCTGATTCCGGAGTTGATCGGTCGTTTGCCGGTTGTTACGACGCTGGACGAGCTGGATGAAGAAGCATTGGTTACCATTCTTACTCAGCCCAAGAATGCGTTGATCAAGCAATATCAGAAACTCTTCTCGATGGAATCGGTCGATCTGGAAGTTCGCCCTTCAGCTTTGCGTGTGATTGCCAAGCAGGCTCTGGCGCGCAAGACCGGGGCGCGTGGTCTGCGTTCCATTCTGGAACGGGCTTTGTTGGATACCATGTACGAGTTGCCTTCCATGGATAATGTGGAAAAAGTCGTGGTTGACGAAAAAGTTATCGAAAAAGGTGATAGACCCCTGTTTATCTATCGAGAGCAAAAAGATCAGGTGCAGTCCGCCTGAGTGGTGGGCCAGCTAGAAAAGCCGCCTGTACGGGCGGTTTTTTATTTGTATGGTGCGCAAACTGTTTTAGTATGGGGAGCTTGATTTTCACCCCGCATGCCCCATCTCCAATGCAATGTTTCATGTAAGCAAGGTTAGGTGATATGCCCCAACCCGCAGAACTCAAAGAAGAAACCGTGTTGCCGTTGCTCCCCTTGCGGGACGTGGTTGTCTTCCCTCATATGGTGATCCCGCTGTTTGTCGGGCGCGCCAAGTCTATTCGTGCGCTGGAAACAGCCATGGATGAAGGCAAGCAGATATTGTTGGTGGCACAGCGTTCCGCCTCCAAGGATGAACCGGCTGCTGATGATCTGTACGACGTCGGAACGATCGCTTCCGTTCTCCAGATGCTTAAGTTGCCCGATGGCACGGTCAAGGTATTGGTAGAGGGGCGCCAGCGCGCCCACGTCAAGGATGTGGTCGAAGACAATGATTGCTTTGTCGGTACGGTCATGCCCTTGAGCGCGGATGTTGAGGATTCGACTGAAACCGAAGCGATGCGTCGGGCTCTGCTCACTCAGTTCGAGCAGTACGTAAAACTCAACAAGAAAATCCCTCCGGAAGTCATCACCTCGTTGTCTGGCATTGAGAAAGCCGGACGCATGGCTGATACCGTGGTCGCCCATCTTCCGCTCAAGCTTGAGCAAAAGCAGGAAGTGCTGGAAATGTTTGATGTCCCGGCTCGTCTGGAACATTTGCTGTCTCAGCTGGAAGGTGAGATTGAAATCTTGCAGGTAGAAAAGCGCATCCGTGGACGTGTGAAGCGTCAGATGGAGAAAAGCCAGCGTGAGTACTATCTGAATGAGCAAGTTAAAGCGATCCAGAAAGAGTTAGGCGAGATGGATGAAGTCAGTGATCTTGATGAGCTGGAAAAGCGCGTCAAGGCGGCTGGCATGTCCAAGGAGGCACGCGAAAAAACGCTGTCCGAGCTCAAGAAGTTACGCATGATGTCCCCCATGTCGGCCGAAGCCACTGTGGTGCGTAATTACATCGATACTGTGCTGGATTTACCCCGGAAGAAAAAAACCAAGATCAACAAGGATGTTGCCGAGGCTGAAGAAGTCTTGGACGAAGATCATTTTGGTCTGGAAAAGGTCAAAGAGCGCATTCTCGAATACCTTTCCGTGCAGCAACGTGTTGACAAGCTGAAAGCGCCTATCCTGTGCCTAGTAGGGCCTCCGGGTGTTGGTAAAACCTCTTTGGGGCAGTCGATTGCCCGCGCCACCAATCGCAAATTTGTGCGCATGGCCTTGGGCGGCGTGCGAGATGAGTCGGAGATTCGTGGCCATCGCCGTACTTATATCGGTTCCATGCCGGGTAAAGTGCTGCAAAACATGACCAAGGCCGGTGTCAAGAATCCATTGTTCTTGTTGGATGAAGTCGACAAGATGGGGGCTGATTTCCGTGGCGATCCCTCTTCGGCATTGCTGGAGGTGTTGGATCCTGAGCAGAACCACGCCTTCATCGATCATTATGCCGAGGTGGAGTACGACCTGTCCGACGTTATGTTCGTGGCGACGGCCAACTCGTTGAATATTCCGTTTAAGCCTTGCTTGATCGGATGGAGATCATCCGCTTGTCCGGCTACACCGAAGACGAGAAGGTAAATATTGCGCTCAAGTACCTCGTACCCAAGCAGATGAAGGAAAATGGCGTGCAAGAAGATGAATTGCACATCCGAGGAATCGGCATTGCGGGATATCGTTCGCTATTACACGCGAGAAGCCGGGGTGCGTAGTCTTGATCGTGAGATTGCCAAGATTTGCCGCAAGGTGGTGACCGGCCAGTCGCTGAAAAAAGCCAAGGCTGCCAAGGTAACGGTTTCCGCCAAGAATCTGGAAAAATATCTGGGCGTACATCGCTTCGACTATGGTGTGGCCGAAGAGGAAAACCGTGTCGGTCAGGTTACCGGCTTGGCCTGGACTGAGGTGGGCGGTGAGCTTCTGACGATTGAAGCGGTGGCTTTGCCCGGTAAGGGTAATATCATTCGTACTGGGCAGCTGGGCGAGGTTATGCAGGAGTCTATTACCGCGGCCATGAGTGTGGTGCGTAGTCGTGCACAGACATTGGGTATCAAGCCCGATTTCTATGAAAAACACGATATGCATATCCATGTGCCCGAAGGTGCAACACCTAAGGATGGACCGAGTGCTGGTATTGCCATGACGACCGCTCTGGTTTCCGTTTTGACCGGAATTCCGGTACGCTCTGATGTTGCCATGACAGGGGAAATCACCCTGCGTGGTGAAGTTTTGCCGATTGGCGGCCTGAAGGAAAAATTGCTGGCGGCGCATCGGGGGGTATCAAGCAAGTATTGATCCCCAAAGGTAACGTCAAGGATTTGACTGAAATACCGGCCAACATCAAGCAGAAACTGGAGATTCATCCGGTTAAGTGGATTGATGAAGTATTGGCCTTGGCATTGGAGCGTCATCCGGAGCCGTTGCTGGATGAGGTGAAAGATGCCGTTATTTCCGCTCAGCCAGAGTCGGGGTCGGGTGTCTCGGTCATGACGCATTAAAAATCATGACGTTACCGTAGTATCGAAATCCTTGTGTCGGCGCGGTTTCTGATGGAAATATCCAAGCCGCGAAATGTAGCTGAATGGCGCTTGACACAAGGATTTTAGCCTTGCTATAAACGAGCAGTTTTTATCCGAATTACGTAGACCGAGAACGACGAAAGGGGACTTACGTGAACAAGTCTGAACTGATTGACGCTATTGCTGCTGAAGCAGATCTGTCCAAGGCTGCAGCGGCCAAAGCACTCGACGGTGTAGTGGCTGCCGTGACTGAAGCTCTGAAAAAGGGCGATACCGTAACGCTAGTGGGTTTTGGTACCTTCTACGTGGGTGAGCGAGCAGAACGCAGCGGGCGCAATCCTAAAACCGGTGAAACCATCAAGATTCCGGCGGCCCGTTCTCCGAAGTTCCGTGCTGGTAAAGCGCTGAAAGACGCATTATAATTTGAACCCTGTCGTTTAACCCAAAGCGGCAGGGTTTTAGCTTTATCCGGGTGATTAGCTCAGTTGGTAGAGCGTCTGCCTTACAAGCAGAATGTCGGCGGTTCGACTCCGTCATCACCCACCATAGTTTGGAGCGGTAGTTCAGTTGGTTAGAATACCGGCCTGTCACGCCGGGGGTCGCGGGTTCGAGTCCCGTCCGCTCCGCCAAGATATGCAAGAAAGGTGAACGGCAGAGTCGTTCACCTTTTTTTATTTTCCTCAACAGAGGTGGCTTCCGCCTAATTCGCTATGTTCCACTTTGTCCAGAACAATAAAATTGTCATTCAAGTTATTCTCGGTGCTGTAGCGCTGACCTTTGTTGGCTTCGGCGTCGGTAGCTATACCTCTGCCGTGGATGATCCCTACCGGCTAAAGTCGGTGGGGTAAAAATCTACAAGCGCGATCTGGATCGAGCCTTGGAAGGGCAGCCGAATGATGCTGCAACTCGTCAGTCGGTGCTGGAAAACCTGATTCGGCAGGAGTTGTTGCTGGCTGATGCGCATCGTAATGGCGCGAGTGTATCGCCGGAGCAGTTACGCCGCGCTATTGCGGCTATTCCGCTGTTTCAGGAAAACGGCAAGTTTAGCCCGGAGCGTTATAAGGAATTCTTGAAAGCACGTTATCTGTCGCCAGAAGCCTTTGAGGCTCAGATGGGCAAGGATATTCTGCTGCAGGGTCAAGTCAATGCCTTGGCGGGTAGCCAGTTTACCTCCCGCTCCATGGTGGCACGTCTGGCTGGGGTAATGGGTGAGGGACGTGAATTTCGTGCAGAGCTGTTCAAACCAGCCGACTTCGTCGCAGAGGCCAAGGTAGACGAGCCTGCACTGAAAGCTTTCTATGATGCGAACTCCAAGCGTTTCCGCACGCCAGAAGCAGTAAAGCTGGATTATGTTGTGTTGTCGCAAGAGGCGCTGGCGCAGTCACTACAGGTGACGGATGCGGAGTTGCAGAAGTTTTATGATGAGCATCAACGCGAGTTCGCCGGTGAGCAGCGTCGGGCATCGCATATTCTGTTGTCAGTGCCAAAAGGTGCTCCGGCAGCTGTAAAAGCGAAAATCAAGGCAGAAGCGGAAGCTCTGCTGAAGCAGTTGCGGGCGACACCTGCCAAATTTGCCGAACTGGCGAAAGCCAAGTCGCAAGACCCGGGGTCTGCCGCGAATGGTGGCAGCTTGGGTTTCTTTGGCCGTGGCATGATGGTCAAGCCGTTTGAAGATGTGGCCTTCAGAATGCGGCCGGGGCAGATCAGTGAAGTAGTGGAAACCGAGTTTGGTTATCACATTATCAAGCTGGACGAAATCAAAACGGCTAGCCTGGCTGAGGTCAAGGCGGCTGTTGCCGATAAATTGAAACGCCAGAAAGCTGCGGCAATGTTCCGTACCCAGTCGGACAAGTTGGCCGAACTCGCCTATCAGCAAGGCGACAGTTTGCAAGCATTGCAACAGGGGCTCAAGCTGGATATTCATCACTCGGACTGGGTGAGCAAGGCCAAGGCAACGGATGCGGTGCTGTCTAATCCCAAGGTTCTGGCCGCCGCGTTTAGCGATGATGTTTTGAAGAAAAAGCACAATAGCGAACCCGTGGATGTCGGCAACAATACGCTGGTTGTGCTGCGTGTCGCAGCGCACCAACCGGAGCGCCTGCAAAAACTGGACGAAGTGCGTAACGTGATTCGTACTGAGTTGTTGGCCCGTGAGGGCGCGAAACTGGCAGAGAAAAAGGGCCAAGCATTGCTGGCAGCTTTAAAAGCTGGTAGCGCACCGGCAGAACAGAAGTGGGGTGAAACCAAGGTGGTGTCTCGCCGCCAGCTGCAAGGTCTGCCGCCTGCTGATGTCCGTGCCGTTTTTGCCGTTTCGTCTGCCAAGCTGCCAGCTTTTGTCGGGGTAAAGCGTGATACTGGCGAATATGTGGTGTATCGCGTGGATAAGGTAATCCCGGCGCCTGCAGCGGGTGAGGCGGAGCGCAATCAGCTGGCCGGAGTGGTGAATGAAATGAAGGCGAATGCCATGTTGGCCAGTTATCTGGAAGCGTTGCGGCAGCGCTATCCAGTGACGTTGGGTAAGCAGCAACCGGCTGATCAGTAATCGTTGTTGCCGGTAGGGCAAGTCATCATCGGTTTGGTGGCTTGCTGCCTGATATCAATTTCGGGATGGGTAATAAAAAAGGACCTCGATGAGGTCCTTTTTTATTGAGCCGGGTTGATCAGGCTGCAAAGTTTTTGGCAACGAAGTCCCAGTTGACCAGTTTCCAGAAGCTGTCCATGTAGTTGGGACGGCTATTGCGGTAATCGATGTAGTAGGCGTGTTCCCATACATCACAGGTCAGCAGCGGTTTTTTGTCGGCAGTCAGCGGAGTGGCAGCATTGCTGGTGGATACCAGATCCAGCGAGCCATCGCTGTTTTTTACCAGCCAAGCCCAGCCAGAGCCAAAAGTGCCCACGGCAGTTTGGGTAAAGGCTTTTTTGAATTCTTCAAAAGAACCCCACTTGGCGTTGATGGCATCAGCCAGTGCGCCAGTCGGTTCGCCACCGGCATTCGGAGCCAGGCCAAACCAGTAGAAGGTGTGGTTCCACACTTGAGCGGCATTGTTGAAAATACCACCAGAAGATTTCTTGACGATTTCTTCCAGTGTGGCGTTTTCGAACTCAGTGCCTTTGATCAGGTTGTTCAGGTTGGTGACGTAGGTCTGATGGTGTTTGCCGTAGTGAAATTCCAGAGTTTCCTTGGAAATGTGGGGGGCTAGCGCGTCCAGCGCGTACGGCAGTTCCGGCAGTTTGTGTTCCATCGTGCACTCCTTGTTGAGAAAGTAAACCGCATAAGCGGAAGCTTTGACCATAGTTTACTGGAATATGGTCCCATCCGCCAATAGTTGACTAAAAAAGTACGGTATGAAAGGGCTGTGCCTCACCAGTCAGGTGCCAGTGGTCCTATTCCTGAGTGTAGGTGTTCGCTGCTTCAATATTATGTGACTATTGTGAATACGCGAGTCATGCCAAGGCAAACCTTGCCGCTGGTGGTGGGGAAAACTGTTAAAATCACCCCTTGTTTGCCAGTTGTGCAATAGCGTCTTGTACTCCATTTTGAGTCTGAATGACCGAATCCATTGAAAATTTTGATGGCCAGATGGCCTCGCTGCGCACTCCGCCGCATTCCATCGAAGCTGAACAGTCTGTGTTGGGCGGCTTGTTGCTGGATAACAGCGCACGGGACAAAATCGCCGACGTTATCAGCGAGGCGGATTTTTATCGCCATGACCACCGGCTGATCTATAAGCATATTGCCCGGTTGGTGGAGTTAGCGCGTCCTGCCGATGTTGTGACGGTGTCGGAGAGCCCGGACAAGAATGCCGAGCTGGGTAATGTCGGTGGCTTGGCTTACCTCGCTACCCGGCGCAGAACACACCGTCGGCGGCCAATATCCGTCGCTACGCTGAAATTGTGCGTGAGCGCTCGGTTATGCGTCAGCTGGCTCTGGTAGGCACCGAGATTGCCGAATCCGCCTATAGCCCGATGGGGCGTGATGCGGCACAGCTACTGGATGAAGCGGAGGGCAAGGTTTTTCAGATTGCCGAATCCACTGCCAAGTCCAAGCAAGGCTTTCTGGAAATGCCCAATCTGCTCAAAGAGGTGGTTGAGCGGATCGACATGCTCTATAGCCGCGACAATCCGGATGAAGTCACCGGTGTGCCGACCGGGTTTATCGATCTGGATGCCAAAACCTCCGGTTTGCAGCCCGGTGACCTGATCATCGTGGCCGGTCGTCCTTCCATGGGTAAAACCGCCTTCTCGATGAATATTGCCGAGCATGTGGCGGTCGAACAGCACCTGCCTGTGGCGGTGTTTTCCATGGAAATGGGCGGTACTCAGCTGGTCATGCGGATGTTGGGATCGGTGGGGCGGCTGGATCAGCATGTGTTGCGTACCGGCAAGCTGGGCGATGACGATTGGCAGAAGCTGACGTACGCCATCGGCAAGCTGTCCGATGCGCCGATGTATATCGATGAAACGGCGGCACTGACAGCCCTTGAGGTGCGTGCGCGAGCCCGCCGGTTGGCGCGGCAGCATGGCGGCAAGCTTGGCTTGATCGTGATCGACTATTTGCAGCTGATGTCCGGTTCTGGCCGTGGCGATAACCGTACTACTGAGCTTGGTGAGATTTCGCGTGGTTTGAAAGGCTTGGCCAAAGAGTTACAGGTGCCGGTGATCGCCTTGTCGCAGCTGTCGCGGGCAGTAGAGCAGCGGCCGAACAAGCGCCCGATGATGTCGGATTTGCGTGAGTCGGGTGCCATTGAGCAGGATGCCGACTTGATCATTTTCATGTATCGGGATGAATACTACAACCCGGACTCCGATCAGAAAGGGTTGGCCGAGGCCATTATTGGCAAACACCGTAACGGGCCGACCGGTGCCGTGCGCCCTGGCGTTTATCGGTCACTATGCCAAGTTTGATAATGCCGCGTCGGTTGGCGCCACAGGCTGGGCGGATAGTGACAGTTAAGCGGTTGGCTGTTGATGCGGTTTTCGGCCAACCTTGCTAGAAAGTGGAATCATGAGTTTTTTTGAAAAGCATGTGTTTGTATGTTGTAACCAGCGTGCCGAGGGTGAAACCTGTTGCAACAACCATGGCTCCAGCGAGCTGATGGCGTACATGAAGGATCGGGTCAAGGCTTTGGGTCTGGCTGGTGAAGGCAAGGTTCGCATCAACAAGGCCGGTTGTCTTGGCCGTTGTGATGATGGCCCGGTAATGGTGGCCTATCCGCAGGAGACTTGGTATACCTTTGTCGATCGGGATGATATTGACGAGATCGTTGATGAGCATCTGCAGCATAACCGGATCGTGGAAAGGTTGAAGCTCTGATGTTGAAGCAACCTGCGCGTTTAACCATTACCGGCCCGGTCGGTGGTTTGGAAACGGTTTTTGTCCCGGCAGTTGGGGAAATAACCGGTGTCGCCGTGTTGTGCCACCCTAATCCGCTGCAAGGCGGGACCAATACCAACAAGGTCATTCAGACGGCCGCCAAGGCGTTGTCACAAATGGGGTATGCCTGTTACTGCCCGAATTTGCGTGGCGTAGGAGAGAGTGAAGGCGTGCATGACTACGGTGTTGGTGAGGTGGAAGATGTGCTGTCTGTTATTACCTACGCCAAGGCTGCACATGGAGAAGATCTGCCTCTGGCGTTGGCTGGTTTCTCGTTTGGTGGTTTTGTTGCCGCGCGTACACGTGAGCGCATTGTTGCCGACAAACTGCTACTGATGGGTTGTGCAGTGGGTAAATATGCCATAGCCACGCCCGCGGTGCTTAAGCTGATACACTGGTGATTCACGGTGAGCAGGACGAAGTGATACCCTTGTCCGCCATTATGGACTGGGCACGTCCGCAGAGCTTGCCCGTCATTGTTTTCCCCGGTGCCGGGCATTTCTTCCATGGCAAGCTCGTGACTTTGGCCCAGATCATTCAGCGTTGCTGGTAACGCTAGTTTCGGCCAACCTTGTTGCGTTGAAAGTTGAAAAAAGCCTGCATTCTCATGCAGGCTTTTTTATCGCTTAGTGAAATACTGGTTTGGGTGGCGTGCCATCGGAAATGGTCAACACTTCATAACCCGTTTCCGTAACCAGAATGGTGTGCTCCCATTGCGCTGACAGGCTGCGGTCTTTGGTCACGACAGTCCAGCCGTCGGCCAGAACGCGCAGATGTCGTTTGCCCTGATTGAGCATCGGCTCAATGGTAAAGATCATGCCCGGTTTTAACTCCAGTCCGGTACCCGCCCGGCCGTAGTGCAGCACTTGAGGTTCCTCGTGGAAGTTCTTGCCAATGCCATGACCGCAGAATTCTTGTACAACGCTGTAGCCAGCTTTTTCCGCATGCTGCTGAATGACATGGCCAATGTCACCGAGATGCGCGCCCGGCTTGACCTTCTCAATGCCTTTCCACATGCATTCGTAGGTGATTTTGCACAAGCGGCGTGCGTGATCACTCACTTCACCAACATAGAACATGCGGCTGGAGTCGCCAAAGTAACTATCCTTGATGACGGTGACGTCGATGTTCATCACGTCGCCATTCTTCAATGGTTTTTCGTTAGGAATGCCATGGCAGATGACATGATTGATCGAGGTGCAAATGGATTTTGGATACGGATTGTGACCATCCGGCGAGTAGTTGAGCGGAGCGGGAATGCTGCCTTGCACGTTTACCATGTAATCGTGAGCTAGCTTGTCCAGCTGTTCGGTGGTGACGCCGGGTTTAACAAAGGGGGTGAGGTAATCGAGGAGTTCTGCTGCCAGCCGACAAGCGACTCGCATCTTTTCGATATCTTCCGGGGTTTTTATCGTAACGCTCATTGCTGTGTGCTTTAGGTGTGTGGCAATGAGACATTCTATCAAATGGATAGAAAACAGGCACCCGAAGGTGCCTGTTTTAGCTTGGCGAGGAAAGTGCTTTGCTTAGAAAGCGACTTTCATGCCTACGCCGATAGCTTGCGGGTCGTTGCCTTTGGTCAAGACAGCGGCGCTTGAGCCAGAGCCAGTGTCATACACCGGGTTGTTGGCGAAGTTGGCGTTTTGCAGTTTGTTGTTGTTGATTTTGGTGTAGTAGCCATACAGCGAAGTCGACTTGGACAAAGCGTAGGTGCCACCCAAGGTCCATTGTTTAGCCTTGTAGTCGGAATCGCTACCAGTCGTGGCGTTGCGCAGTTTACCGATTTCGCTGTAAGACAGGCTAACGGTTGCGGCACCAAAAGTTTGACCAACAACAACGGTCCAGTCGTCTTGTTTCAGTTTGGTGTCAGTGGTGGTGTCGAAGCGACCAAACTCATAACCAGCGCCGACGAACGTGCCAGTCGCAAATTTGTAGCTACCTGCCAGTTTGTAGAACGTCAGGTTTTTGCCGTTCGCAGCGGTTGCGCCGAATGCCGTATCATTGGTGCGGTTATAACCACCAGCAACGGTCAAGCCACCGTTAACGTAGTTAGCGCCCAGAGAGTAAACTTGACGGTTGGTGCGTTCCAGATTGGCATCATAAGCACGAGTCTCGTCCGCGCCATACGATGCACCAAACTTGAAGCCATTCCAAGTCGGGGAGAAGTAGTGAATTGAGTTGACCAGGCGGGCTTCGCCACGGCTGTAGGTGGAGGATGCACCGTTGTTTTCGGCAGTGGTATCGCCCATCGGGTCCAGCAGCAGGTAGCTGGCTGCACCGGGAGCTTACCAAGGCTTTGTAGGCGCTATCGTTTTGGCCCAGCAGTACCTTACCGTAGGTGGCGTCATCCAAACCTACAAAGCTGTTGCGGGTAGCAAACGAAGCGGTTTGGTTTTTGTCGTTGGTGCCGCCGTTTTCGAAGTTACGCAGGCTGCTTTCAACTTGCCAGATAGCCTTGGTGCCGTTGCCCAAGTCTTCAAAGCCCTTGAAGCCAATGCGGGAGTTGCTGTCGACAACGCGACCACGGGATTTGTAGTCTTTAGTTTGATCACCATTGCCAGTGGCTTTGGTGGATTCGATACCGGCGCTAACGAAACCGTACAGGGTTACATCAGCGTGAGCGGCAAACGGTACGGCGAACAGGGTGGCGACGAGTGCTGCCGGGTTCTTCTTTTGCATTGTGAGTGCTCCATCTGGGTTTGATTTTATTCAAGAACAGAGTGGGCCGGATTTACATCACGGATGGGCTTGGACACTGTTCTTCAGCATTATCTTAAAGATACTGGCTAGTCCGTCAAAGCTGATTTTCGACTAAGCACAGCAGAAAACCGTCAGGGTAGTTCTGCTGTGGATCAAAACCTTTGCCAGAGCCAGTGATAATGCTGTCGCAGGATAACCACAAAAGATGACAGCTGTGTTGCATTTTTGGTTTTTTGGCCGGTTTGCGGGTGATGCTGTTGTAATTAGGCCAAAAACTGGTTCGGATAGATTTCGTCGATCAGCGTACGACAATCGACGATACGCAGATCGTTGTCTTTGGCGAAGTCCATCAGAAATTGAAAAACCTGAGGATTGACGCGTTCCAGTTTCTTGTCGACGGCGACGCAACGTACGCCGTCTAGCAGCATGGGGCGAACGTAAGCGTGGTATTCCAGCCTTTTCTGGCTGTCGCCAAAGGAGGCCAGAATTCCGGATAACCGCTCCGCCCAATCACTCGGGCGAAAAGTACGGCCTTCAGAGGTGAGCCCCTGAATAACGATTTCATATGGGTTGCAGATCATGATGGTGGAACCGGATATGTGCTTTCGGTGAAGTCTCTTGTGGCCCGATCCGTAAAGCGGGTTATCAATTTTTGTCCCTGTTTATCAGGTTTTCTTGTTGTTTTCGGGTTTACCCTTAATTTTACCTGAAAATTAGAGCCGCTTGAACGGGGGGAGTGATGCCAATAGTTTTTTGCCGTAACTTTGCTTGACCAGGGCGGTTGTCCAGAATGGTGACCCGGCCGTAGTCGCGCTCGGTTCGAATCAGTCGGCCAACCGCCCGGATCAGTTTGATGCTGGCTTCCGGGATGGTGAGTTCGATAAAGGGGTTGCCGCCACGCTTTTCGATCCAGCGTGACAGGGTCTTGCCGACCGGATCGTCCGGCATGGCAAAAGGCAGCTTGGCGATAATGACGTGTACACAGCTCTCGCCCGGCAAGTCCAGGCCCTCAGAGAAGGAATCCAAGCCAAATATCACGCTGGATTGCTGGGTTTTCAGGCGGGAGTGGTGGGTGTCGAGCAGGACACTTTTAGGGAGTTCTCCCTGGACCAGTAATCGTTCGCGCAGGCTATCGGGTAGGGTGCTGGCTACTTCCTGCATCTGTTTGCGAGAGGAGAACAGTACCAGTGTGCCAACCGGTTCGTTGACGTCGATTAGCTTGGGAAGCCACTCGACAATTTCACGGGTGTGCCCGGCTGGATCTTTGGGGCTGGCTAGCAGTGGTGGTAAGTAGAGTTCACCTTGTTCTTGGAAATTGAATGGTGAGTCCAACGTAATGCAACTGACTTCCGGAAGCCACTTGAGGCCAGTTTGTGATAGCAGCAGATCAAATTCACCCAATGAACGAAGGGTTGCCGAGGTCAGTACTGCTCCAGCGATACGGCGCCACAGTGTGCTAGCCAGGCTGGCAGCGGCGCTCACCGGTGAGGCGCAAAACTGGTAGTCGCCTTTGCCATCCGCCCGGCGCGTGATCCATTTGGCGATAGGCGGTGCCTGTTCTTCGGTTTCCTTTTCGAACAAGTCCCACACAGCCATAAGCTGTTCGGCCTTGCCATTGATAAAACCAAGGTCACCCGCTGCCTTGTCAAACAAGGGGGCATCGTTGCCTTTATCCTTGCGGGCTTCGGTGAGGGAATCGTTCAGCATGGAGAGGTGCTTGAATACCATGCGTGCGGACATGGCCATGTTGGCCGCTGGTAGTTTGAAACGTTCCGGTAATTGGCCGTCTTCAATTAGCCGGTGGGCTCGAGATTGTCGCTGCTGGCAGTCAGGCTTTCTTCGCCTTCCAGTAACCATAGCCATTCGGTCAGCGTTTCCATGCAGGCGCCAGCGGCCTCAGTGGCTTGCTGGCTAAGCTCGGTTTTGTTGGTGAGGCTTTCTACCCGGGCGGCGACACTGGCTACCTTATCGAGCCAGAACATGGCTTGGGTCAGTGAATGTTCTGCCGAAAACTGATTAATGGCTTTTTTCGCCAGATGATGTGCCTCGTCGATGCAGTAGAAGCTGTCCTCGGGTGCTGGGAGAATGACGCCGCCGCCCATAGCGATGTCTGCCAGCATGAGATCATGGTTGGCAACGATGACATCGACGGTTTCCAGTGTTTCGCGTGCCAAGTAAAACGGGCATTCCGGGCGGTTGGGGCAGGCGGCTTTCAGGCAACCGTGGCGATCATTGGTGACGCGTGACCAGAGACTGTCTTCGATGACGTCCTGCCATTCATCTCGGTCACCGTTCCAGTTGCGGTAATAGAAGGCATCGGCCATCTTGCGCAGGGCATCGATTTCTTCGGCTTGGGGTTTGCGGTCCCAGAGCGCCAAGGATGGATCGATATCGATCAACTGGCCTTGTGCTGTTTCGGCCGTCAACGCGTAGAGGCGCTGCGGGCACAGGTAGCGACCGCGGCCCTTGGCCAAGGCGAAGGTGAGAGGCAGGCCGCTGTTTTCGACTACAAATGGCAGGTCGCGGTTGACCAGTTGTTCCTGCAAGGCAATCGTGGCACTGGTCACAATCAGCTTCTTGTTGCGCGCCTTGGCCATGATGCCGCCAGCCAGCAAGTACGCCAGACTTTTGCCGACGCCAGTTGGCCCTTCTATGACGGTGATGCTTTCACCTTGTCGATCTGGCCATTCGTCGCCCTGCTTTTCTTGGCAGCGCGACAGAGTGTTGGCGATTTCGGCCAACATGCGCCGTTGTGCCGCGCGCGGACGAAAGCCGGGCAGGTTGTCGGCTATGGTCCGGTAATGGTCACGGATGGCGTCTTTTTCAGCATCATTCAGCATAGGTCGCGATTGTACCGTATGAGGCGGATGTGCGCCTGCTGCTTGATGTTGGCCGAACCGGCAGATGAGGATGGGCAGAGCAGGATTGGCGGCTCGGTATTATAAAGACATAAAAAACCCTGAAACGGATAAGGACTGCTGATCCTCCCAGTAAATGATCATGTCAGGGGAGGGAAACGCGGTGTTTTTATCTGTGTTTGGCAGGATGTTGTGTGTGGGAGAGCTTGTCAGAACGAGTAATTTCCGCTAAATATAACCATTCTGCGCTATCTTTTGCGGAACTTTCCTCGATTTATATAGGAATAAAACCCGTTAGCTTGATGGCGTGGAGTTGACGTGTAGTAATGTGCCGTCGCGCATGAAGACAGTCATTGTGTTCAGCGTGCGATGGCTCTTTTTTTGGATTTTTTTGGATAGATAACCATGACGCAAGTCAGACATTACCTGCAATTCAGCGACCTGAACCATGATGAGTACCGTCATATCTTTGAGCGGAGCAAGGTCCTGAAGCGACGACGCGAGGCGGGCGAGTTGTATCAGCCGCTGGTGGGTAAGGTGATGTCCATGGTGTTCGAAAAGAATTCCACCCGCACGCGTGTGTCGTTTGAAGCAGGTATGTCCCAACTGGGTGGGCATGCCATGTTCCTTGACAGTAAGTCGTCCCAGCTTGGGCGCGGCGAGCCGATTGAGGATACGGCGCGCGTGCTGTCGCGTATGAGCGACATCATCATGATCCGGACCTTCGACCAGTCTCTGGTTGAGCGATTGGCGGCGCACTCGCGAGTGCCGGTGATCAATGGTCTGACCAATGAATATCATCCGTGCCAGATTCTGGCTGACATCTTTACCTTCCTCGAGCATCGTGGCTCGATCAAGGGCAAAACCGTGGCATGGATCGGTGATGGCAATAATATGTGCCGCACTTGGCTGCAAGCAGCTAAAATACTCGGCTTCAAGCTGAAAGTGGCCACTCCGGTCGGCTATGAGTTGTCCATACTGGATGGCGAGCATTACGGTTCGGATGTTTTCGAGCCGAGCCACAGTGCCGAACATGCGGTTGCTTAAGCGCAGATCTGGTGACGACCGACGTGTTTACCAGCATGGGGTTTGAGGCGGAAGCGCAACAGCGACTGGATGCTTTCCGTGAGTATCAGGTAACGTCTGCCTTGATGAAGCTGGCCAAGCCGGATGCGCTGTTCATGCACTGCCTGCTTACCCATCGTGGCGAAGAAGTCGAGGCCGCGGTCATTGATGGCCCGCAAAGTGTTGTGTGGGACGAAGCTGAAAACCGTATGCATGCCCAAAAGGCGCTGATCGAATTTCTGTTGCTGGGCCAAAAGTACGACTAAAACCCGGTTGCAGAAAAACTGAAACGTTTCGCTGGAAAGAAAAAGCAAATGTCCGAGATCAATAAAGTAGTACTGGCTTACTCTGGTGGCCCGGATACCTCCGTCATTCTGAAATGGCTACAGGATACCTATAACTGTGAGGTCGTGACCTTTACCGCTGATATCGGTCAGGGTGAGGAAGTTGGTAAGCCCGCAAGAAGGCATTGTCGCTGGGCATCAAAGAGGAAAACATCTTCATTGATGACTTGCGTGAAGAATTTGTGCGCGATTTCGTGTTTCCGATGTTCCGCGCCAATGCCGTTTACGAAGGGGAGTACCTGCTGGGTACCTCTATCGCGCGTCCGCTGATTTCCAAGCGTCAGATTGAAATTGCCAATCAGGTCAATGCTGATGCGGTATCGCATGGCGCTACCGGCAAGGGTAACGACCAGGTGCGTTTCGAACTGGGCTACTACGCTCTGAAGCCGGACGTCAAAGTTATTGCTCCGTGGCGTGAATGGGATCTGCTGTCCCGTGAAAAATTGCTGGCCTATGCCGAGAAAAACGGCATCGACATCAGCAAGAAAAAGAATGGTGGCAGCCCGTACTCCATGGATGCCAACCTGTTGCATATCTCGTACGAAGGTACCGTGCTGGAAGATCCGGCTCGCGAACCGGAAGAAGATATGTGGCTGTGGACGGTTAGCCCGGAAAATGCCCCGGATGCTGCCGAATACGTGGAATTCGAGTACGAGAAGGGCGATATCGTTGCCATTAACGGCCAACGGATGAGCCCGGCTCAGGTTCTGACTGAACTGAACCGCTTGGGTGGCAAGCACGGTATTGGTCGTCTGGATATCGTAGAAAACCGCTATGTGGGTATGAAGTCCCGCGGTTGCTACGAAACCCCGGGGGGCACCATCATGCTCAAGGCACACCGTGCCATTGAGTCGATTACGCTGGATCGTGAAGTGGCTCACCTTAAGGATGAGCTGATGCCGAAGTACGCCAGCATGGTCTACACCGGTTACTGGTGGAGCCCGGAACGCAAGATGATGCAAGCCATGATCGATGCGTCTCAGGCTACGGTAAACGGCTGGGTGCGCGTGAAACTGTACAAGGGCAATGTGATCGTGGTTGGCCGTGAATCGAAGACGGACAGCCTGTTTGATCCGACCATCGCTACGTTTGACGAAGATGGTGGCGCTTACAACCATGCTGATGCAGCTTTATCCGCCTGAATGCCTTGCGTATGCGTATTGCTGCCAATGCCAAATTGAAGCGTGGCTAAGCTGTTGCCTGCGCTGTAATGAGCGAAAGCCGCCTCCGGGCGGCTTTTTTGTTGTGTGGCGGATGCAATTGCTGTGAATTCCCCTTATCACTACACGGGTTTGTGGTCACGTAATTTGAGGGCAAATCTTGAGCTTGATCAAAATCAGGGGTATCTTTGGCGCCGAGATTGTGGCGCTGGCTGTGAATTTATACCTGTCTGGTTCTGTTTGCCCGGTGGCTGGAATGAAATCTATTGTAGAGAAGGGCATTGAGAGTGTCTGAAGAGCAATTTACCAATATCTCCATGGTGGTGTGCCTGTCCGGTTTGATCATCTTCATGGGTTTTATCATTTGGGACTTGGGGAAGCAGTCCAATGCCGGAAAATTTGGCACGGCGGTGCTGTTTCTGGTGCTAGGGTTGGGCGTGGGTGGCTTTATCTTCAAGAATGTGCTGGTGGAGTTTCTGGTGCTGAAAAAATAAGTGCCGCGCGGGTTACGTCAAAAAGGTTGGCCGAACGCCAGCCTTTTTGTTGGCCCGGAATGGCCCGCTGCTGTCGTAGCGTGAGGGCTATGATGGAAATTGGGGTGCGTCGTGACAAGGTGCGATTGGCACACTAGAATCGGCGGCTAGTGAATGTTGTGGAATGAAAAATCATGCCGTCGTTTGATATTGTCTCGGAAGTAAACAAGGTCGAAGTGCGTAATGCCATGGACCAGGCCAACAAGGAAGTTTCTACCCGCTACGATTTTAAGGGTAGCGATGCCCGTATCGAGGTGGCCGATAAGGTGCTGACGCTGTTTGCCGATGCGGAATTCCAGCTGGAACAGGTCAAGGACATTCTCATCAACAAGCTATCCAAGCGTGGGGTGGATATTCGTTGTCTGGATTACGCCAAGCTGGAGTCGGTGAGCGGTAACAAGGTCAAGCAGGCGGTCACGGTGCGCGAGGGCGTGGAAACCGATCTGGCCAAGAAGATTGTCAGGCTGATCAAGGATTCCAAGCTGAAGGTGCAGGCGAGCATTCAGGGTGAAGCGGTGCGTGTTTCGGGGGCCAAGCGCGATGTCTTGCAGGAATGTATTGCCTTGATGCGCAAAGAAATAACGGACTTCCCCCTGCAGTTCAATAACTTCCGCGACTAGGTTTGTGGTTTGGCAATGAAAAAAGGCACCGTAACGGTGCCTTTTGTGTTTTCGGCCAACCTTGGCGGGGTTCAGAGCTTGATCAGCGTGCTTTTCAGTTCGGTGTACTTTTCCAGCGCGTGCAGCGATTTGTCGCGCCCGTTGCCAGACTGTTTGAATCCGCCAAACGGCAGATTCATGTCACCACCTTCGTCGTAGCAATTGACCCATACTGTCCCGGCTCGTAGCCGTCGAGCCATTTTATGCGCGGTGCTCACGTTGGCGGTCCACACCGCCGCGGCCAGACCGTACTCGCTATCGTTGGCCAGCTGGATGGCTTCTTCGACCTCGTTAAAGGTAATAGCCGACAGCACTGGCCCGAAGATTTCTTCCTTGCAGATGGTGAGGTCAGGGCGCGGGCAGTCGAATACGGTCGGTTCGATGAACAGCCCGGTTTCACCATGGGCCGCTTGGCCGCCGGTAATGAGTTGGGCGCCTTCGCCACAGCCTTTGTCGATGTAAGACAAAACTTTTTCGTACTGGATGCGATCGACAATCGCGCCCATGCGGGTGGCTGGGTCGAGCGGGTCGGCCGGGGCGTAGCGCGCCGCAGCCTGCTTGATGGCTGCCAGCAGGGGCTGCTTGATGTCCTGTTGCACCAGCAGGCGCGAGCCTGCCGTACACATTTCCCCCATGTTGTAAAAGATGGCGCTTAGCTTGCTGCGCGGGCTGCTTTTTCGATATCCGGACAGTCGGCCAGAACGATGTTGGGTGATTTTCCGCCGAGTTCCAGCCAGACACGCTTCAGGTTGGATTGGGCCGCATAGCTAGGCGATGAGCTTGCCCACCGCCGTTGAACCGGTAAAGGCAATGCAGTCGACATCCATGTGCAGGGCCAGCCATTTGCCCACGTCACCGGCGCCGGGCAGAACCTGAAAGATGCCATCTGGAATCCCGGCTTCTCGCGCCAGCGCTCCCAGTCGAATGGCGGTAAGGGGGGATTTTTCCGATGGTTTGAGGATGACGGCGTTGCCAGCAGCAAGCGCGGGGCCAAACTTCCAGCTGGCCATCAGAATGGGGAAGTTCCACGGCACGACGGCGGCGACAACGCCAATCGCTTCGCGTGTGACTAGTCCGAGCAGCTTGGGGTCGAGCGGAGCGACTTCGCCGCCGATCTTGTCGATGGCTTCGGCAAACCATTCCACGCAGTAGGCGGCACCGGGGACGTCGACGGTGGTGGAGTCGCCAATCGGTTTGCCCATGTCCAGCGTTTCCAGCAGTGCCAGCTCGTCACCATGTTGGCGAATCAGCGCGGCAAAACGCTTGAGGATTTCACCACGCGCGCGTGGAGCCAGTTCGGACCACTGGCCAGACTCGAATGCCTGACGTGCTACCTTGACGGCGTAGTTGACATCCTCCTCGCTGCACCAGGCGATTTCGGCCAACTTCTCGCCGTTAGCCGGATTGATACAGCTAAAGAGATTGCCATTGCTGGCGGGCACATATTCGCCGTTGATGAAGGCGCGTCCTTCGATCTGCAGTGCGGCGGCACGCTGTTGCCACTGGGCATGGGTTGTTGCCATGGGTTTCTCCTTGTGTTGTGTCATTCCGGCCAGTTTGGCTTGGCCTGTTGTCAGAAAGTAGGTGGCGAGCTGGCGCTGACTACCTCACAGATTTCATCGCCAACATTGCGGAAGCGGTGTGGCAATTTACTATCAAAGTAGTAGGCGTCACCGGGGCCGAGAACCCGGGTTTCCTGCCCGACCGTGATTTCGATGGCGCCTTTGATAACGACGCCGCCTTCTTGCCCCTCGTGCGTGATCATGTCCGGGCCGGTGTCGGCGCCGGGTTCGTAGGCTTCTTTGAGGATGGCGATGTCACGGTGAGCATGAGCCGTGCCAACCAGCAGAAATTTGATCTGATTGGTGCCAAGATTGGGCAGTTCGGCTGCGTCATAAAAGACACGTGGCGGCTGTGGGTCGGCATCAAAGGTGAAAAATTCGGTCAAGGACATGGGGAGTCCTTCTAACACTTTTTTCAACGAACTGACCGACGGGCTGACCCGGTTCTGCTCAATCAGCGAAATGGTGCCGTTTGTAACTAGCGCCCGTTTGGCCAGCTCACGTTGTGATAGACCGAAACGGTCCCGGACCATTCTCAATCGCGCTCCAACGTCCATTGTTCCTGTTCCATCTGTGTGTTAATAATTTTAGACGTTACATGATACGTGGTTTGCTGCAGCCTGCGGTGGGTTTGTTGTTTGGTTGTCATCGGTGTTTTGATGAATTTGATCAAATATCTTTACAACTGTGAAGTCTTGTCGCCAGAATTAGCCATGGCAAGTTAGCCGGTGTGACTTTTTCGTCAGTGGCGCGGTGCGCGGCAATACGAAAACAGGAGGAGGCGGTTATGTGGGTTGGCGTTCCGAAAGAGATCAAGGCGCAGGAGTTCCGTGTTGGCCTGACGCCTTCTGGTGTGCGTGAGTTGGTGGCGCATGGTCACAAGGTTTTGGTGCAGCAGCAGGCCGGGTTGGCGGTGGGCTTTACCGATGAGCAGTACCTGCAGGCGGGTGCTGCCATTGCCGCCAATGCCGAGGAGGTGTTTGCCCGCGCCGAGATTGTCGTCAAGGTCAAGGAGCCACAGCCGGTGGAATGCCTACTGTTGCGAGCCGGGCAGGTGTTGTTTACCTATCTGCATCTGGCGCCCGACGCGCGCCAGACGGCGTTGCTGTTGGAGTCGGATGCGGTGGCGATTGCTTATGAAACCGTGACCGACGAGCGTGGAGGCTTGCCGTTGTTGGCGCCCATGTCCGAGGTGGCGGGTCGCATGGCGATTCAGGCTGGCGCGCATGCGCTGGAAAAGGCCCAAGGCGGACGCGGAGTGTTGCTGGGCGGCGTGCCGGGGGTGTTGCCGTCGCGTGTCTGCGTTCTCGGTGGTGGAGTGGTGGGACTTAATGCGGCGCGCATGGCGCTGGGGATGGGGGCGGATGTCACCATTCTGGACAAGTCGCTGCCACGCTTGCAGGAAATTGACATGCTGTTTTGCTAAGCCGCATCAAGACCCTGATGTCGAATGCCGCCAATATTGAAGAGTCGTTGTGTGATGCCGACTTGGTGATTGGCGCGGTACTGGTGCCGGGTGCTGCTGCGCCCAAGCTGGTGACACGCGCCATGTTGGGCGCGATGAAGCCGGGGGCGGTGTTGGTGGATGTGGCGATTGATCAGGGTGGCTGTTTTGAGACCAGCCGTGCCACAACGCATCAGGAGCCGACGTATGAAGTGGACGGCATTGTGCACTACTGTGTGGCAAACATGCCCGGAGGTGTGGCACGGACATCGACACAGGCGCTGACCAACGCCACGTTGCCGTATTTGCTGGCACTGGCGGACAAAGGCTGGCGCCGCGCGTTGCTGGACCACGCACATCTGCGTAACGGTTTGAATATTTGCCGGGGGCGAGTGACCTATCCTGCGGTCGCACAGGCTCTTGGCTATCTCTATGTTGATCCGGTGGAGGCGATCAAGGCCGCTGCCGATGTTCCTCTGAGGTAAGCATGTTACATCCGATTATTGGCATTCCCTGTGATATCAAAACGGTGGGCGCGCTGCCGTTTCATGCGGTTGGGGTGAAATACGTCACGGCGGCGTGGGAAGCGGCTGGCGGTACGCCTTTGTTGATTCCCGCTCTGGGCGACATGTCCCGCTTGCTGGATGTGCTGCCACTGCTGGATGGCGTGTTGCTGTCCGGTTCGCCGTCCAATATTGAGCCGCATCATTATGGTGGCGCGGCCAGTCGCGAAGGCACCTTGCATGACCCGGCCCGCGATGCCACCACCTTGCCGCTGGTGGAGCTGTTGTTGGCCGAAGGGATTCCGCTGCTGGGGATTTGCCGCGGTTTTCAGGAAATCAATGTGGCGCTGGGGGGCGAGTTGCACCAGTACGTGCAGGAACAACCCGGCCTGCGTGACCATCGCGAACCGGAAAGTCCGTTGCTGGATGATCATTATGCACCGTCGCATGACATTCATTTTAATGACGACAGCCTGCTACATTCATGGCTAGGCACGAATTCTGCAACAGTCAATTCGCTACACCAGCAAGGCATCAAAAGGTTGGCCGAACGGCTGATCGCCGACGCCCATGCGGATGACGGCCTGGTGGAGGCGTATCGCGTACGGGACGCCAAAACCTTTGCCTATGCCGTGCAGTGGCATCCGGAATGGAAGTATTGGGACAACCCGGTGTCCCGGTGCCATTTTCAACGCTTTCGGTGACGCTTGCCGTGAGCGTCGTGCCAGCAAGATGCAGGGCTGACACGTTTATCCAGAGCCGGAATACCGGCCGGACATTAGAGGAAAGCATCATGAACCATCAGCTCAACGAGTGGCTGCGCGAGAATCGCATTACCGAAGTGGAGTGTATCGTGCCGGATATGACCGGGGTGGCGCGAGGCAAGATCGTCCCCAAGGACAAATTTGTTTCTGATCCGGAAATGCGTCTTCCGGAAGTGGTATTGATCCAAACCGTGACCGGGGATTATCCGGATGACAGCATGCTGGATCTGACCGATCCGGACATGGTGCTCAAGCCCGATCCCGCGTCATTACGCTTTGTGCCGTGGGCAGCCGACCCCACTGCGCAGCTGATTTACGATTGCTACCGTGCCGACGGCACGCCGGTGGATGTGGCGCCGCGCAACGTGCTCAAACACGTGCTGTCGTTATATGACGACCGGGGCTGGAGCCGGTGTTGGCGCCGGAAATGGAGTTTTACCTGCTGTCGCCCAATCCGGACCCGGATGTGCCATTGTCCGCGCCAGTGGGGCGGACCGGCCGTGCCGAGTTTGGTCGCCGCTCTTACGCCATTGATGCGGTCAACGAATTCGACCCGCTGTTTGAGGATATCTACGATTACTGTCACGCGCAGAATCTGGAAGTGGATACCCTGATTCACGAAATCGGCACCGCCCAGATGGAAATCAACTTCCTGCACGGTAATCCTCTGGATCTGGCTGATCAGGTTTTCCTGTTCAAGCGTACCGTGCGTGAAGCGGCCTTCCGCCACAACATGTACGCCACCTTCATGGCCAAGCCGATGGAAAACGAGCCGGGCTCCGCCATGCATATCCATCAGAGCCTGATCTGCAAGGAAACCGGGCGTAATGCTTTCTGCAATGCCGACGACAGCCCGTCCGACGTGTTCTTCCAGTTCATTGCCGGTCTGCAACGGTTTGTGCCGCAGTGTATGCCGCTGTTTGCCCCGTATGTGAACTCGTTCCGTCGCCTGTCACGCTATACCGCCGCGCCCACCAATGTGGAATGGGGCTATGACAACCGCACGGTAGGGTTGCGTGTGCCGCATTCCTCGCCCGCCGCGCGCCGGGTGGAAAACCGGGTGCCGGGCGTGGACGTCAATCCTTATATCGCCATGGCGGCAACGTTGGCGTGTGGCTATCTGGGTATCGTCAACAAACTCAAACCGAGCGAACCACGACAGACCGATGCCTATGAGCTGCCATACCAGTTCCCCAACAGTTCTGAGGAAGCGCTGATCAAGTTGGCCGAATGCAAGGAGATTGCCGACGTGCTCGGCCCGCGTTTCGTCACCATGTATGTGGGGATGAAGGAAAAAGAATCGGCTGAGTATTTCCGCGTGATCAGCCCGTGGGAACGCAAGTTCCTGTTGTTGCACGTTTGATGATTTTCGATATCCGGTTGGCGCGGTTCGGCCAACCTTGGTGGCCGGGGTCGGCCGAGAGCAACCTGAGAGAGTGCTATGCAAAAGCAACGTTCCACCCGTGAGCTGCGTGAATTGGATGCGGCTCATCATTTACATCCGTTTACCGATACGACCTCGCTCAATCAGCAGGGCGCGCGCGTCATCACCAAAGGCGAGGGCATTTACCTTTGGGATTCGGAAGGTAACAAGATCATCGACGGCATGGCCGGGCTGTGGTGCGTAAACATCGGTTACGGTCGCAAGGATCTGTCCGAAGTGGCCAAGCGGCAAATGGATGATCTGGCTTATTACAATACCTTTTTCAAAACCACCCATCCGGCGGTGGTTGAGCTGTCGCATCTGTTGGCCGAAGTGGCCCCGGCCGGGTTCAGTCATGTGTTCTATACCAACTCCGGCTCGGAGTCGGTGGATACCATGATCCGCATGGTGCGCCGCTATTGGGAGGTCAAGGGTCAGAAGCAGAAAAAGACGCTGATCGGTCGCTGGAATGGTTATCACGGCTCAACCATCGGCGGAGCGTCGCTCGGTGGTATGGCCTACATGCACCAGGATGGTGGTGATTTGCCAATTCCCGGCATCGAACATGTGCAGCAGCCGTGGTGGTATGGTCTGGGCGGCGACATGACGCCCGAAGAATTTGGTCTGGCAGCGGCCAAGTGGCTGGAAGACAAGATTCTGGAAATCGGGCCGGACAAGGTGGCCGCCTTTGTCGGTGAGCCGATTCAGGGAGCCGGTGGTGTGATCATTCCGCCATCTACCTACTGGCCGGAAGTGGAACGTATTTGCCACAAATACGATGTGCTTTTGGTGGCGGATGAGGTGATCTGCGGCTTTGGCCGTACCGGTGAATGGTTTGGTCACCAATGCTTTGGCTTCCATCCGGATATCTTTACCACCGCCAAAGGGCTGTCATCCGGTTATCTGCCGATTGGTGCGGTCTTTGTCGGAGACAAGGTTGCCGCAATGTTGGCCGAAGGCGGGGATTTCAATCACGGTTTTACCTATTCCGGCCACCCGGTCGCGGCGGCGGTGGCCTGTGCCAATGTTCGGGCGTTGCGCGATGAAGGCATCATCGAGCGGGTGAAGCATGAAACCGGTCCATACATGCAGCAGCGCTGGCGCGAAGTATTCAGCCGTTTCGAGCATGTGGGCGATGTGCGTGGCGTGGGATTGATTCAGGCCTTTACGCTGGTCAAGAACAAGGCGACGCGTGAACTGTTCCCCAATACCGGCGAGATCGGGTTGATCTGTCGCGACATTTTCTTCCGTCACGACCTCATCATGCGGGCCTGTGGTGATCACATGGTGTCGGCACCGCCGCTGGTGATCAGCAAGCAGGAAATTGATGACATGCTGGCACTGGCGGCCCAGTGTATGGAAGAGTTTGAAGCAGAGCTGAAAGCCCGTAACCTGGTGTAATTGCCATTGGTTAACAATCCATATGCACTTGGCGTGGTTTTTGCCGGGGTGAAGCGGGTTTGATACAATCAAGCCCGCTTTTTTGCTTCATGCGGTACGAATCGTGCTGTAATGTCTGGCCACGTAGATACCAAAAAACATCATCACAGGACTTGACGCATGTTCGTCGGAATCGGGTATGTCATTATCCTTGCCTCCGTATTGGGGGGGCTTTGTCGCTGCAGGGGGCCATCTGGCGGCGTTGTTGCAACCGCTGGAAGTTGTGATGATCGCCGGTGCGGCCGCAGGTGCTTTTGTTGTGGCCAATGGCGGCACACCGCTCAAGGCCACGCTCAAGGCCTTGCCGACGGTGTTCAAGCCGACACCGTACAACAAAGCGTTTTACATGGAATTGTTCTCCTTGCTGTTTGAAATCCTGACCAAGGTGCGCAAGGAAGGTCTGATGTCGGTGGAAGCCGACGTGGACAACCCGGAAGCCAGTCCGGTGTTTACCAAGTATCCGGCTATCAGCGGCGATCACCATGTGGTCGAATTTGTCTGCGATTATTTGCGCTTGATGGTCGGCGGTAACCTCAACGCCTTCGAGATCGAGAACCTGATGGATGTCGAAATCGAAACGCACCATCATGAAGCCGAAGTACCGGTGGCAGCGGTCAACGGTATTGCCGACGGCATGCTTCGGCGTTCGGTATTGTGGCGGCGGTAATGGGCGTGGTGCACACCATGGAATCGGTAGGTGCGCCGCTAGCAGAGTTGGGTATGCTGATTGCCCACGCACTGGTAGGGACGTTTCTGGGTATTTTGCTGGCCTACGGTTTTGTCGGCCCGCTGGCTTCGATTCTTGGTTTCAAGGCAGCGGACAGCACCCGTGTTTACCAAACCATCAAGGTTACCCTGTTGGCCAGCCTCAACGGCTATGCTCCGCAAGTGGCCGTTGAATTTGGCCGCAAGGTGTTGACCTCCACGGATCGTCCGTCCTTCAAGGAACTGGAAGATCACGTCAAGCACAAGAAATAATCGGTAACAGGCAAAGCCATGGCTGACGAATCGCAACGCCCCATTATTGTTAAGCGCATCAAGAAAGGTGGCCACGGCCACCACGGCGGGGCATGGAAGATTGCTTACGCTGACTTTGTGACAGCAATGATGGCGTTCTTCCTGTTGATGTGGCTGCTGGGCTCGGCATCGCAGGGTACGCTGAACGGTATCGCTGAGTTCTTCAAGACGCCGCTGAAAGTGGCGATGTCTGGCGGTAGCGGTGCCGGTGACGCCACCTCGGTGGTCAAGGGCGGCGGTAATGATCTGACCAAGAATGCCGGGCAGGTCAACAAGAAGTCGAAAGAGGCCGAAAAGCAGCGCAAGGCGCAGGAAAAGGCCTCGCTCAGCAAATTGCAGCAAAACATTCAGCACACCATCAACAACAATGTTTTGCTGAAGGATTACAAAAACCAGCTCAAGCTGGAAATGACGCCTGAGGGCCTGAAAATCCAGATCGTGGATGAACAGAATCGGCCGATGTTCGACTCCGGCAGTTCGCGCATGCTGCCGCATACCCGCGTCCTGCTGCAGCAACTGGCGCAGGATCTGAACCAGCTGCCCAATCGCATCAGCATTTCCGGTCACACCGATGCTACGCCGTTTAGCGGCGGGCAGGCCGGTTACAGCAACTGGGAGCTGTCTGCTGACCGTGCCAACACCGCGCGGCGTGAGCTGATTGCTGGTGGCTTGCAGCAAGACAAGGTATTGCGTGTGGTAGGCGTGGCCTCCGCTAATCCGTTGATCAAGACCAATGTGTTTAGCCCGGAGAACCGCCGCATTACGATCGTCGTGCTCAATCAGGAATCCGAAGAAGCCATCCAGAATGACGGTATCCGCCCGGGAAGTGAGGGCGATACGCCGTCACCGGCTGCGGCCGCAACGCCTACCAGTCCGGGGGCGCATGGCTGATGCCAGCTTGCGCCGTAGGGCGTGGTGGCGCCGGTGGCCTGATTCAGCTATTAGCCGCTGTGGCGGCCCTGGTACTTTATTGCCCCGGCCAGCCAGCCTGCCGCCCGGGCCGTGCTGCAAGGTTTGCTGAGTTGTTTGCTGGCGTTTGTGTATCGTTTGCCCTGGTTGGCAGAAATGGGGTCATGCGCTGTTCATGCCTGCCGTGGTCGTGATGCAGCAGGCGGCCTTACCGGCCTGGGTCTATTTGCTTGGCTTGTTGCTAACACTGGCTGTGGGGCGTAATGCACTGGTGGAGCGCGTACCGCTTTACCGTTCGGCCTCTGAGGTGGCGCAAAAGCTGGCTGAATGTTTGCCCCAGAATGCCAGCTTGCTGGAAGCGGGCTGCGGAGATGGTCGGCTTGCCTTGCAATTGGCACGCTTGCGTCCCGATGTGCATATTCAGGCTCTGGAAAATGCGTGGGGCAGCTGGTTGCTGGCGCAGCTACGTTGGTATTGCTCTGGGCGCCCGTCGCAAGTTCGCATGCGTTGTCACAGTTTCTGGCAAGAAGACTGGTCCGGCTACGATGCGGTTTATGCGTTTCTGTCACCGGCACCAATGCCACGCGTCTGGTCCAAGTTCATGGCTGAAGGCAAACCCGGCTGTGTTTTGATCAGCAATACCTTTGCCATTCCTGATACCCAACCCGATGAACGCCTGCCGCTTTTAGCGCGCTCCAAAAAGAATTACTGATCTGGCACACTCCCCATGGACCTCGTTAACTGGCTTAAATCCATCGCGGAACGACGATGGCCGATTCTGCCCGCTACCCTCGTGGAGTTGCGTGCCACCAGCGCACGCCATAGCGATCTGATCAGCTTTTCCGATTTGGCCAATCTGTGCCTGTCCGATCCGTTGCTGTTGTTTGATCTGCTACGCGTAGTGGGTGGTTCGCGAGCCTTGCAGCGTAATGAAAGCCTGCCGACGGTTGAGCAAACGCTGATGCTGATGGGCATGGAAGCGCTAGGGCATCGTTTTGACAAGCTCACCCCGTTACAGCCGGTGGCGGACAAGTTGTCGCCGGAGGTGTTGGAAGCGGTGGCGGACTGGCTGGCCCGTGGCCGGGTAGCCGCGCTGATCGTCAAGGAGTGGCTGTCGCTGGCAGATGAACACAAGGTGGAAGAATGCTTTGTGGCGGCCTTGCTCTACAATCTTCCCGCTTGTCTGTACCTGATTTACCGTAACCGGCTGCCAGACCGTCCTCTGCTGCAGGAGGTGTCCGATCATTTTGCTACCGACTATCCTCGCGTGCTTGAGCAGTTTGTGCAGGCCATGCCGTTGCCGCTTGGTTTGCTGTCCATGCTCGGTACCGGCCCGCTGACCCCGCGCCGACAGTTGCTGAAGCTGGCAATGGCAACGGCCAATTCGTTGGAGCAGGGCTGGTGGCGCTCGTCGTGGCATGTGGGTATCGAGGCGGCGGCCAAGTTGATCGGCACGGATTACGCCCAGGCTTATGGCGCTGTGGTGCGCGCGGTGCTGGCGGTGGCGCGTTCACCGCGATCTTCCGGCTATACCTACCCGGCACGGGCGTTGTTGCAGCTGCAAAGTGATCATCAGCCTTCCAGCATGAAAACCGTGGCCACGTTGGCCGAACCGCAGCAGCTGGAACAGGCCGTACGTGAGGCTATCCGCTATCTGGCCAATGATCTGCGTTTTGAACGGATTGTGTTTTACCGCTACGAGCGGACCAGCCATGAGCTGAAACTGCGTTACCAGGTAGGGTTGGCCGAAAATCATCCGCTACGCAAACTGGCGGTAGAGCTGGAACCCGGCTCCTTCTTTGCCTTGCTGACCAGCAAGCCACAAAGCTTTCATGCCCCGATGGCCGTGCGGGCCAAGCTGGTGGCCACGTATCAGGATGCCTTTTTCAACCATATTGGTAATGGCGAGTTTGCCGTGATGACGCTGTTTGCGGGGCACGAACTCGCCGGGGTGTTCTACGTTGACAACGGCAACAGTGGCACGGCTATCACTCAGGATCACTATCTGAAATTCAAGGAATGTGTGACGTTACTGACGCGTCGCCGGGGATGAATGGCGTACCAGAGCAAAATCATTACTTCGCCGCAAAACGAAGAAATCAAACATCTTAACCGCCTCGTGCAAAACGGCCGCGAGCGGCGCAAGGAAGGCGTCATGGTGCTGGAAGGTCTGCACCTGACCCAATCCTGTCTGGAAGCCGGTGGCCAATTGCGCCGCTTGTACCTGAACGAACGTGCGCTGGATCACCCGGAGCTGAAGGCGCTGCTGACGCGGCTGCCGGATGCCGCCGTGGTGGTGACCGTGCCAGACAGTATTCTGGCGCGGGTGACGGCGCTGAATACCGCCGCCGAGGTGCTGGCCGTGTGTGCCCGGCCGCAACCGGCCATGGCGGCGGCTGACGCCAGCCGGGTGTTGCTGGAGGATATTCAGGACCCGGGGAACCTTGGCACCATCTTGCGTTGTGCTGCCGCATCCGGCGTGCGTGAGGTATTTCTTTCCAAAGGTTGTGTCGACATCTTTTCACCCAAAGTGCTGCGGGCATGGGGGCGCATTTTGCCCTGAACCTGCATGAGCAGGCCGAGCTGGCTGATGAAATGTGTGCGTTTGGCGGCCGCAAGCTGGTGACGCATCTGGATGGCAGTGTTTCGTTGTATCACGAAGATTTGACTGGGCCGGTGGCTCTGGTGTTTGGCAATGAGGGCGCCGGTGTGAGCGCGTCGCTGGTGGCGCAGGCTGACGCGCGGGTGCGCATCCCGATGCCGGGCCATGCCGAATCGCTGAATGTGGCGATGGCAGCTACCGTGTGTCTATTCGAGAGGGTGCGTCAATGCGAAGCCAAGGCTGGACGATGAAACGACGGCTCCTCTCCATGGTTGTTCTGCCTTGCTCGGTCTGGGCGGGCATACCTGCCGTGGCGGTGGATGTGGGGCATGGACTGAAGGCCCCCGGTGCACGCAGCGCCAGCGGGCAGACCGAGTTTTCCTTCAACCAGCGTCAGGCGCGGCAGTTGTCGCAGGTGCTGGCCGCGCGCGGCATCGGCAACGTGCTGATTGGCGAGTGGGGCGAGATGGAAAAACTGACCGATCGTACCGACAAGGCAGCGGCGCAGCGCTTGTTCGTCTCCGTGCACCATGATTCGGTGCAGCTACAGTATCTGGCTGAATCCAGTCGCTTTCACGGCTATTCGGTGTTTGTCTCGCGCCGCAATCCTTACCCCCGAGGCCAGCCTGGCTTGTGCCCGGCGCATTGCCACCGCATTGCAGCAGCGCGGTGAAACCCCCACTTTGCATCACCATGAGGCGATTGCTTAGCGAAAATCGCCCGCTGGCTGACGCGGCGCTGGGGGTGTACTGGTTTGATGATCTGGTGGTGTTGCGCACGGCCCGTCAGCCGGTACTGGTGGAGCACGGCGTGATCGTCAATGCGCAGGAAGAAAAGCGTCTGGCAGATCCGGCGGTGGAGCGCAAGTTGGCCGAAGCGGTGGCGGATGGTATTCAGGCTTGTTTGCCTGCCTTGCCGTTACGATAAAAGCCCAACAACACAACAGCCCCGCTGGTTTGCTCTGGCGGGGCTGTTGTGTTTCCGTGTAGCCGGGTTGATGACCGGCAAGGAAGCGGATTACTGCAACTTGCTGTTCATGCAGCGCTGTTGCACTCGCGCTTGCGGTCGTTGAGGAACTGCAGGCGTTCGATGGTGGCTTGAGTGGCGCAACTCAGGTTGACGAAGAAGCCGCGGTGATCCTTGTAACTGCAGCTGTCGTTGCGATTGCTGATCCAGGCCATTTGGCTGGCTTTCAACATTTTCTTGCCGTTGGCGTCGAGCAATTTGGCCAGTTCGCCATAGCTCTTGTTCAATTCCTTGTCAGCCTGGCTGTATACCTTGTTCAGACAGTAGATATCATCAAAATCGTTCTTGGGCTTGTCGCAAGCGGAGTTGGCGTAGGCGCGCTAGCGGCCAGCAACAGGATGGCGAGCAGTTTTTTCATGATGACGGTTACTCTTCGGACAAAAGGCCAATTTAGCACTTTGTCATGTATTTGCCCATCTGGCGCTGTCAACCAAACGAGTAGAGGTCCCGTGCTGAGGTAGCCAACTGCCAGTAGTCCGGCAAGGGTGCAACACTGGCACGGGAGGTTGGCGGTTATAACGGCTTGGCAGCCAGCCCCAGTTCTTTGCGTGCCACAGCGATAGCTTGCACACGGGCGGCGTCTACCTCTGCTGGAATGCGCTGCTTGTCTTCGCAGGCCGCCGCGATGGCGCTTAAGCGATCCACCTGTCGGGCAGCGTCCAGCATGGTGCCCAGCCAGTCGGCCTGCGGGTAGGACGCCTGCTCGAAGCCAAGCCGACCGCGCGCGTCGGCCACACAGGTGGCCAGCATCAGGCGAAAGCGCTCGGGGCGGCGCAAGGCATCGGTGTCGCGGAACAGGCGCAGGATGGTGGAGGATTTCATCTCGTGCTTACGCCGTGCACCTTGGTGTGGTGCAACGCGGTAATGCGTGCGAGGTCACGGCAGTCGGCTGGCACGCGCAGGCGCTGGCACAGTGCGAGCAGTGGTTTTTCCCCGCGAGCTTCGTGGCCGATGTGGCGCGGCAGCACCTCTGCCAAGCGTCAGCGCTTTGCCCAGATCATGTGTCAGGGCGGCGAAGCGTGCCGCTAACGGCAGCGACATGGCCGCGGCGGTATCGATGACGCGCATGGTGTGATCGCCGGTGTCGATTTCCGGGTGGTAGTCGGCGCGCTGCGGTACGCCGAACAGCGCGTCCACTTCTGGCAAAATGCGCGCCAGTGCGCCGCATTGGCGCAGGACACGAAACATGCGCGAAGGTTGATCGGCCATCAACCCCTTGGCCAGTTCCTGCCAGACCCGTTCGGGTACCAGTGCATCCACTTCGCCGTTGTCGACCATTTGCCGGGCCAGTGCCAGCGTTTCCGGCGCCACCTCGAAGCCAAAGCGTGCGGCAAAACGCGCCAGCCGCAGGATGCGCACCGGGTCTTCCATGAATGCCGGGCTGACATGGCGCAAAAGCCGTGCTTGCAGGTCTTGCTGGCCGTGATAGGGGTCGATGAGCTGGCCATTTTCGTCCTGCGCCATGGCATTGATGGTGAGATCGCGGCGAGCCAGATCGTCTTCCAGCGTGACATCCGGCGCGGCATGGAAAGCAAAACCATGATAGCCCTTGGCCGTTTTGCGTTCCGTGCGCGCCAGTGCGTATTCCTCCGGGTCTTGGGGTGCAGAAAAACCGGAAAATCCTTGCCGACCGGGCGGAAGCCCTGTGCCAGCATGGCTTCCGGCGTGGCACCCACGACCACCCAGTCTCTATCCTTGACCGGCAAACCCAGCAGACGGTCGCGCACGGCGCCGCCGACGATGTAGATCTTCATGCCTTAACGCGTGGCCTTTTCTCGGTAAGCGGATAGCCGGGTGTTTTTGTCGTCACGGCCAAGGTAGCCTGGTGCCACGGATTCCAGCGCCGTCGGGGCAAACCCGAGCAAGCTGGTGGGGAAGGGATCGGGGCTGGTGTTATCCACGGCCAGTGAGCGGACGTTGTCGCGACTCATCAGCGGCCTGCCCGGCAGGCACTCCATCAGGGTGGCTTGTAGCAGTGCCAGCCCGGCCTAAGCAGCGGAATAACCGGACGCGGGTGGGCGGTGAGGCGGCCAACGTAGCCAACCAGTTCGGCCAACGTGTAGGTGCGCGGGCCGGTGAGATCGAGCCGTTGGTGGATGGTCAGCGGATTGTGCAGGCAGGCGACCACGGCGCGTGCTACGTCATCGGCCCATACCGGGGCAAAGCGGGTATGCGCACCCGCCAACGGCAGCAGGGGCAGGCGGTTCAGTAGCCCGGCAAACAGGTTGAGAAAGCTGTCGCCAACGCCAAACACCACCGATGGCCGCAGGATGGTCCAGTCCAGCCCGCTGGATTTGATGCGTTCTTCGGCCAACCCTTTGGTCTGCTGATAATCGCTGGGGCCATTGGTGGCGGCGCCCAGCGCGCTGATATGCACCAGACGACGGATGCCTTGCTGCTTGCAGGCCTCAATGATTTTTTCCACCAGTTCGACATGCGCGTGTTCGAAGGCCCGGCGCGAACCATGCAGGATGCCGACCATGCTGACCACCGCATCGTGCCCTTGTAGCAGCTGCGCCAGCGCTTGCGGATCATGCAGGTTGGTTTCCACCAGCTCGGTTTGTGGCAGCACGATCAGCTGCTGTTTTTGCCGTTCGCGCTGGCGCGTGGGGATGGTAAGGGCGACATCCTGTTCGGCCAACCTTTCGGCAATGTAGCTGCCGATGAAGCCGCCGCCGCCCAGTAGGGCGATGCGTGAATAGTTCATGTGTCTGCTCCCTGTATGCTGTACCGGTGTTAGCGTGGCGGAATGGTGCCCATGCGGGTTTTCAGCGAGATATTGCCATGACCAAAGGTGCTGGCGTAATACGCGGCATTGGCCATGACTTTTTGAACATAGTCGCGCGTTTCGCTAAAGGGAATGGTTTCTGCATAAATGCTGCCTTCCAGCAGGTTGCTGTCCTGCCGGGCGCGGGCGCGGGCCGGGGCATTGTAGGCGGCCGTGGCCATCACCATGTTGCCGGACAGGTTGTTGAGTACGTAGCGCAGATACCGGGTGCCCAGTTGCACGTTGGTGTCGATGTCGTGCACGGCAAAGCTGTTACCCAGCCCCATTTTTCGCGCCACCCAGTGCGCGGTGGCCTAAGCATCAGCTGCATCAGGCCGGAAGCGCCAACGCCCGAGCGTGCCATGGTGATGAAACGGCTTTCCTGACGGATCAGGCCGTAGACCCAGTGCGTCGTCAATGCCCAATTGCTTGGCGTAACGCTGTGTCACTTCGCGGTACGGCGTGAGGTAGCGCAGCGAGAAATCATGATCGGTCTGGGTGCGTTCCGCGCTGTAGATGGCCATATCGTAAAAGCCCTGACGGCGCGCCAGTTCGGCGGCGGCCAACAGGTCGGCATCACGACGGCCACGCATGCTCCAGCGCCATTCGCGCTGGGCATCTGTGCGGAATTCCGGCTTGCGATAGCGCTCGCTCAGGTTGAACAGCGCCAGTGCGCGCCGAATGCCAGGCTGGTTTTGCAGTCGGTTGATGCTTGCCTCATCCGGGTTGATGCGGCTGGCGGGCGTGGAGAGCGAGTTGCCGATTTCTTCCAGTGAGAGCAGAGCATAGTAATGGTGCCCCTGACTGGCCTTGACGAACAGTGAGGTGGCTTCGCTGGTCCGTCCCAACTGTTTGAGCGAGCGGGCGCGCCAGTATTGCCGGGCGGGTTTGTCGGCAACTTCGGCTGGCATCAGCCGCGTGATGCGTTCCACTTCCTGCCATTGGCGGGTGCGCAGTGCCGAGCGCGTCCACCATTCCCATTGTTCGCTGGTGAGTTGTGCCGGGTCGGCTTTTTCAAACCATTGCAGGGCTTGTGGCATCTGCAAGCGCTTGGCCGATTGCAACGCCAATTGCCCCGAGGCAAAGCCGGCGCGTTCCTTGCCGAGCGAGGCTTCAACCGCGCGCAGTTCGATGGCGGCGCCATTGATGTCGCTCTTGGCCTTGCGCACCACGTCGTAGGTCATGGCCTCTTGCCCGCTGGGGGTGGCAAGGTTGGCCGAAGCGGGTTTGTTGAGGTCCGCCGCATCCAGTGGCAAGCCACCGGCTGCGGCGGTTTGCCGGGCGGCGCTGACATAGCCACCGGCCAGCAGCAAGCGGGTACGGCGCCAGAGCCAGTTACTGTCGACCAGGCCTTTTTGCGCGGCGGCGCTGATCAGCCTACTACAGCCTTCCGGGACGCTGCGGCTATCCAGAAAACGGTTGAGGTTGGCCGGGGTGCCGCCCGGCGCAGGCTATATAGCTGGCCGTAGCAGCTGGATTCCTCGTCGCGCCCGTCTTCCGGCAGCTTTTTCCATTCATTGCCAAACGTGCTCCAGTCTTCACGCTTGCCCAGTTTTTTTACCCATTCGTTGCGGATACGTTCCGGCATGCTGCCTTCGCGGGCGCTGTTGAGAAAGGCGATTACCGGGCCATCGTTCTGTCGTTCCAGCGCCTGCCGGCCAGCCAGTAACTTGGGTACTGCCGCAGCGGGTAGTCGGCTGGCAGGCTGTCGGCGTAACTGGCCAGTACGGCGCTATTGTTTTTACGGAATGCTTCGCGTGCAGCGATCAGGTCGTCATCGCTGCTTACCTGTGCCGTCAGCGGAAGTAAGGCGGTGAGTGCCAGCGTCAGGCGGCACAACTGGGGAGCAAGCGGTTTCATGCGGGATATCCGGGTTTTTGTCAGGTTCCGTCGGTTCGGGCGACAGACGGAACGGCCTCATCGGCGCGGTGGTTGTGCCGCTGAGGTGTGGAATAGGGTCAAGGGCAGAGTTTAATGGCTCATGCCGCACGCTGCACGGGCTGACGGATGGTAATAAGAAACTCCAATCAAAAAGCTTTAAACAATCAATTAGACGTATTTGTTTGTTTCTATCAATATTGCCACATCGATTGATTAAACACTTAACCCCGTGCAAGGAGTCAGCCATGTTGCAAAATCGTGAAGGTCAACGCGTTCCGAATGTTACGTTCCACATCCGTGAAAACAACGAGTGGAAAGATGTTACCAGTGCCGAGCTGTTTGATGGCAAAACCGTCGCCGTGTTCTCGCTGCCGGGTGCCTTTACCCCGACGTGTTCGTCTACTCACCTGCCGCGTTTCAACGAACTGGCACCGGCCTTTTTCGCCAATGGTGTCGATGCCATCCTGTGTGTGTCGGTCAACGACACCTTTGTGATGAACGAATGGGCCAAGGATCAGGAAGCCGAAAATCTGGTGATGATCCCGGACGGCAACGGCGAGTT
Source organism: Paludibacterium denitrificans (assembly GCF_009707705.1). GTDB lineage: Bacteria > Pseudomonadota > Gammaproteobacteria > Burkholderiales > Chromobacteriaceae > Paludibacterium_A > Paludibacterium_A denitrificans. The sequence goes on from NZ_WLYX01000001.1 coordinate 2,821,383, forward strand.
CACCGCTGGCATGGGCATGCTGGTGGACAAGAACGAGCTGGGCTTTGGCAAGCGTAGCTGGCGCTACTCCATGTTGGTGAAAGATGGGGTGGTGGACAAGATGTTCATCGAACCGCAAGAGCCGGGTGATCCGTTCAAGGTGTCCGATGCCGATACGCTGCTCAACTACATCAACCCCAACGCTCGCAAGCCGGATCAAGTTGTGGTGTTCAGCAAGGTAGGTTGCCCGCACTGCGCACGTGCCAAGGCGCTGCTGACGGAAAAAGGCTACCCGTTTGTTGATGTGCCGCTGGATAACAAAGTGCGTGGCAAGGTACTGGGTGCCGTATCCGGCAAGATGACCGCGCCGCAAGTGTTCATCAATGGCCAGCTGGTGGGTTCCGCCGACGATCTGGAAGCCTATTTCGCCAACTGAGCTAGGTTGGCCGAAACCCCTGACGGCCCCGTGCCTGTCGACAGCATCGGGTCCGTGCCAGCGCGGCACGGAAGCTGTGGGCAGGAATCGGGCAGGGGCCGCTCAGGTTGTTACAGGGATACGGGATGGCCAACGGGAAAGCCCTGCCGTATCCCGGTAAATGCCGCACAAGGATGACAAACATGAAGACGATCAAAGTAGATGTGGCCGTGATTGGCGCCGGGACGGCCGGTTTGGCGGCGTATCGTGCTGCCAGGGCGCAGGGCCGTACGGCCGTGGTGATTGAAGGTGGTGCCTATGGCACGACTTGCGCGCGCGTGGGCTGCATGCCGTCAAAGTTGCTGATTGCCGCAGCCGAGGCGGCACACGAAGCCCGCCACACCGCCCCGTTTGGCGTGCACGTGGATGGCACCATTCGTATCGACGGCCGTGAAGTGATGGATCGCGTACGGCGCGAGCGTGACCGCTTTGTCGGTTTCGTGCTGGAAGGGGTGGAAGCGATTCCGGCTGAAGATCGCTTGCGTGGCTACGCTCGTTTTATCGATAACACCACCTTGCAGGTGGACGAGCACAGCACGGTACAAGCCAGCCGCGTGGTAATCGCCACCGGTTCGTCGCCAGTGATTCCGGAGCCGTTCCGGGTGTATGGCGACCGCCTGATCGTCAACGATGATGTCTTTGCCCGGGAAACCCTGCCCGCCAGCGTGGCCGTGTTCGGCCCCGGCGTGATCGGGCTGGAACTGGGGCAGGCACTGTCGCGTTTGGGCGTGCGGGTCCGCGTGTTTGGTCGTGGCGGTTCGATTGGCCCATTGTCCGACCCGGCCGTGGCACAGGTCGCCAGACAGGTGCTACAGGCAGATTTTTATCTGGATAGCGATGCCACCATTCTCGAATCATCACGCGAGGGCGAGCAAGCCGTGATCCGTTATGTTGGCCGCGATGGCCAGCAGGTGACCGAGCACTTCGACTACGTGCTGGCGGCCACCGGGCGGGCGCCCAACGTCAAGGGTCTGGGGCTGGAGAACACCTCGCTGGCGCTGGATGCTCGTGGCGTACCGCTGTTTGACCCGCAGACCTTGCAGTGTGGCAGCAGCCCGGTATTCATTTTAAGCGATGCCAACAATATCCTGCCGTTGCTGCACGAGGCGGCTGACGAGGGCAAAACCGCCGGTGAGAACGCGGCCAGTTATCCTGCGGTGCGCGCCGGGTTGCGCCGCGCACCGATTGCCGTGGTGTTTTCCGATCCGCAGATCATGCTGGTGGGCAAGCGCCATGCCGAGTTGGCCGCAGGTAGTTTTGTGACCGGTGAGGTGAGCTTTGAAAATCAGGGGCGCAGCCGGGTGATGCTCAAGAACCGGGGCCTGTTGCACGTCTATGCCGACAAATCCAGCGGGCAATTTATTGGAGCCGAGATGATCGGCCCGCGTGCAGAGAATCTGGCCCACCTGTTGGCCCTGGAGCGTGCAGCAACAGCTGACTATCGCCCAGATGCTGGACATGCCGTTTTACCATCCGGTGATTGAAGAAGGTCTGCGCACCGCCTTGCGCGATGCTGCCGCCAAGCTGTAAGCCGTGGCGCTGGGCCGGTCAGGTGGATGGACAGGTTGGCCGAAACTCTGCTGCGTTTGCCCGTCGCTTTCATTTCCCGGAAAGCGGCGGTTTTTTTATTGGAGAGGTGTGTTCAGTCGCGGGCTTTCAGCGCGTCGAGCCATTGCCACCGTTGTTGCCAGATGCGCGGCGCGTAGCGCACCAGATGCAGCGTGGCCAACAGGTTGGCGATGGCGGCCGCCAGCAGAAACACCGCGATGTTGTTGTATAACTTCAGCGCCAGCGCACCACCCACGGCCGCGGCCACCATGTAAAAGCCATTGATGATGTTGTTGGCGGCAATGGCCCGGGCGCGGAAATTGTCCGGGCTGGCGGTTTGCAGCCGGTATACAGCGGCACGGTAAAGAAACCGCCAAAAAAGCCGAGCAGGGCGACATCCAGTAGCGAACGCCAGTTATGCGGCTGATGCAGGAATTCGGCCAACGTTGCCAGAGTGCCGTGATGGGGTTGTAGCCCGGATAGCGCCAGATCGCCGCCAAACAGCGTCATCCCGACACTGCCGACCAATACCAGTCCCAGCTGCAAAGTGCCCTGCGACAATTTGGCACAGCGCACCGAGCCGAGTCCGACACCGATGGAAAACAGAGCCAGTAGTAAAGTATAGACATCGGCATTGCCGCCCAGATGTAGGCGGGTAAAGGTGGGCAGCTGCGTGGTATAGGTGGCGCCCATCAGCCAGAACCACGAAATCCCAAGGATAGCGCTACGCACATCGTGCAGGCGCCGTGCATCGCGTACCAGCTGCACCGAATCCTTGATGAAGTTGGCCGAAAGCTGCAAGTTTGGCGCCCGCGCCGCGACTGCTCGGCATCCGGCGGCTACAGGCATAGCCAGTGATGGCGGTGGCCAACAGCATGGCCAGTATCATGACTGGCCCGCCTTGCGTCAGCTGGCTGCTTAACAATCTGGCCCAGCAAAATGGCGAGAAAGGTGCCCATCTCGATCAGACCGTTGCCGCCGACCAGCTCATGCTCGTCCAGATATTCCGGCAGCACGGCATATTTGAGCGGGCCAAAGAAGGCCGAGTGGGCTCCCATCAGAAACAGCGCGGCCAGCAATAGGCCCGCGGCGTGCAGAACAAATCCGGTGCCAGCCAGCAGCATGATGCCGATCTCCACCAGCTTGATCCAGCGCGCCATGGCGGCCTTGTCAAAACGTTCGGCCAACTTGCTTACTGTGGCGGAAAACAGGAAAAACGGCAGGATGAACACGCCAGCAGCCATGTTGACCAACTGCTCGGGTGGCATGCCTTACCAGCGTCAACCCGTGGTAGCTGATCAGCACCACGATGGCGGTTTTCAGCAGGTTGTCATTGAACGCACCAAGAAACTGGGTGGCAAACAGCGGAAGAAAACGGCGCGTGGCGAAAAACTGGAAACCGGCTTTCACGATCGGGGGTATTCACCGTTCAGGATGGGATACGCATGCTAGCCGATTGCGGCGGACCTGTCAGCCCGCCGTCAGCTCAGTTTTGCGCGGGTGTGTCGTCTTTGTGCGGGCGGTCGTCATCCATCAGGATGCGGTGCGCCGGGCCTTCCAGATCGTCAAACTGGCCGGAATGCGTGGCCCACCAGAAAATGCCCCCGATTACAAATACCAGAACTAGGCTCAACGGGATGAGCAGATACAGGCTTTCCATCAGTGCTTTCGTTTGACTAGGCGCAGCGCATTGCTGACCACGATTAAGGAACTGGCTGCCATGCCCAGGCTGGCAATCCACGGAGTGACATGGCCGCTGATCGCCAGCGGCAGGGCTACCAGATTGTAGCTTAGCCGCCCACCACAGGTTCTGACGAATCACCCCCAGCGTCTTGCGCGACAGGCGCAGTGCACTGGAAATCAACGTCAGGCTGTCGTTGATCAGAATCATGTCGCCACTGGCCCGCGCCACATCGGTGCCGCTGCCCATGGCCAGCGAGACATCGGCCCGTGCCAGCACCGGTGCATCGTTGATACCGTCACCCACCATCAGCACGCGGTGCCCGGCTTGCTGCAACGCCGACACGTAGCGCAGTTTGTCTTCCGGGGTGGCGCGCGCCGTGTAGTGGTTGATGCCCAATGCACCCGCCAGCGCGGTGACGGCGCCATCGCCGTCGCCACTAAGCAGATGCACGCGGATGTGTTGCTCGCCCAACGCCTGCATCAATGCCGGGGCATCACGTCGTATGGCATCGCCGACGGCAAACAGTGCGACGATGCCTGTGTCGTTGGCCAGCGCCACGTGGGTGGCTTCGGGGTGCCAGTTGTCGGGCAGGGACGGAACAGCATGGCCTTGCGCGGCAAATTCCAGCGTGCCCAGTCGCCAGCGACGTCCGTCGATAGTTCCTTCAACGCCCTGACCCGGCAGGTTGTTGACATCGCTGGCCCGCCGCGTTGTGGTCTGGCCCTCGGCGGCTTGGCGCAAAGCCTTGGCCACCGGGTGTTCCGAGCTTTGCTCCAGCGCTGCGGCCAGTGCCAGCGCCTCGTCCCTGCCGGTGTCGCCGGGTAGATGGCAGTCCAGCAGGCGCATGTCGCCGTAAGTCAGGGTGCCGGTCTTGTCAAACACCACGTCAGTGACTTTGGCCAGTGTCTCCAGCGCATGGCCGCGCGTGGTGAGTACGCCCAGCCCGGCAAGATGGCCCGAGGCGGCTGTGAGCGCTGCTGGGGTTGCCAGCGACAGGGCACACGGGCAAGAGATGACCAGTACCGCCACGGTAATCCACAGTGCGCGGTCGGGTGCGACCATGTACCAGCCCACATAGGTGCTTAAGCCGCTGCCAGCAACAGCAGCGCCACGAACCAGCTGGCAAAACGGTCGGCAAGGACCGCCAGACGCGGTTTTTCTGCCAGAGCCTGATCCAGTAGCCGGACGATGCCAGCCAGCCGGGTTTGCTGGCCGCTTTGCGTAGTCTGGATAAACAGCGGGCTGGTGGTGTTGACGCTAAGCTAATTACCGTGCTGTCTACCGTCTTGCTGATCGGTCGGCTTTCACCGGTCAGCAGTGATTCGTTGATGGCGCTGTGGCCTTCCAGCACAGTGCCGTCCACCGGGATGGTTTCCCCCGGTTTGACCATGATCACTTGGCCGGGTTGCAGCTGGCTGACGGTGGTTTCGGCCAACTCGCGTGAGTCCGGCCAACCCGGCACCTGGTGGGCAAACGCCTTAAGCACCAGCTTGACCGAGGCTCTCGGCCGCTTCACCTGCCTTGCGCCGGGCGATGCCTTCCAGATAGCGTCCGGCCAGCAGCAGGAAGACAAACATCGACACCGAGTCGAAGTAAATGCCGTGCTCTACCCGGTGCAGCAGCGCCCGGTGCTGGACAGAAACGCCGTAAGAATGCCGATGGTCACCGGCGTATCCATGCCCACGCGGCGTGTCTTGATGTCGCGCCGGTGGCGCGGTAGAACGGTACGGCGGAATACAGCATCACCGGCAGCGTCAGCAAAAAGCTGGCCCAGTGCAGCAGCCACATAAAGTCGGGGCTAATGTCGCCATCCGGTGCCAGATACACCGGCACGGCGTACATCATGACCTGCATCATCGACAGGCCCGCGGCCCACAGGCGGTTGATGGCCTGTTTGCGCTCTTTCTGGCTTAATGCTTCCTGTCGTTCTGCGTCGTAGGGGTGGGCGCGGTAGCCAATGGCGCCGATCGCTTCCAGTATCTGCGACAGCTGGACCTGGCTATTGTCCCAGCGCACGCGGGCGCGGTGGCTGGTGTAGTTGATGTCGACCGAAATCACCCCCGGCAACCGCCGGATATGCTGTTCGTTCAGCCAGACGCAGGCGGCGCAGGTGATACCTTCCAGTATCAGCGCGGCTTCGCGCACGTTGCCTTCTTCGCGGTGCACAAAGCTCTTTTGCAGCTCGTCCGAATCGTACAGACGGATCTGCTCCAGCAGCTCTTGTGGCAGCGCTTCGGCTTGTCGCGCTTCCCGGCTGCGGTGGTCATAGTAGTCCGCCAGCCCGGAATCGATGATGGTCTTGGCCACAGCCTGACAACCGGCGCAGCAGGTGGTTTCGGTTTTCTCCCGGTAGCGTACCGGGTAGTCCGCGCCTTCCGGAACAGGAAGGCCGCAATGGAAGCAGTGATCACTCATGGCGTGGTATTGTAATCAATTGAAATTCAATCCGCTTGATAAGGGTTAAAGATGTCGATGCAAGCCGTAATACAGGATCATCCGGGCGGGGTGGAAACCCTGAAAATTGCCAGCGTGGCCAAACCGGTGGCAGGCCCCGGCCAATTGCTCGTCAAGGTCATGGCCTCGGGGATCAATCGCGCCGACCTGATGCAGCGCGAGGGGAAATATCCGCCACCGCCCGGTGTGACCGAAATCATCGGGCTGGAAGTTGCTTAAGCGTGGTGGAAGAAGCTCCGGCCGACAGCCGTTTCCAGTCGGGCGATGCTGTGTTCGGCCTGATTGCCGGTGGCGGCTATGCCGAATATGCCGTACTGGACGAGGCACTGGCGGTGCCCAAGCCGGATTGGCTGTCGTGGGTGGAAGCGGCCAGTTTGCCGGAAGCCCTGGATGACAGCGTGGTTCAATCTGGTGAATGTCGGCAAGCTGGCACCGGGCGAAACGCTGCTAATGCACGCCGGAGCCAGTGGGGTGGGGGCGGCCTCCATCCAGTTAGCCAATTTCCTCGGCGGCCGGGCCATTGCCAGTGCCGGTAGCGAGGAAAAACTGGCCTTCTGCCGTCAGCTTGGCGCTGCCGAAGTGTTCAATTACAAGGAATTGCCCGCGTTTTCCCGCCAGATCAAGGAATGGGGCGGTGCCAACATGATTCTCGACCCGGTGGCGGCCAGTTATCTGGCGGAAAACATCGCCAGCCTGAAGCCGGATGGGCGCTTGGTGATTATTGGTTTGATGGGCGGCATCAAGGGGGAAATCAATCTGGGGCATGTGCTGATGAAGCGCCTGTCCCTCATCGGTTCCACCTTGCGCTCGCAGCCGCTGGCCGTCAAAGCCGGGTTGGCGCGGGCGCTGGAAGAGCAGGTGCTGCTTACCATCCAGCCCGGTCAGCTCAAGGTGACTGTGGATTCCAGCTTCCCGCTGGCACAGGTGGCCGAGGCGCAGGAATACGTCGGGCGTAACCAGAATCTGGGCAAGGTGGTCCTGACGCTGTTCCCTGTCATGCCGATGCAATAATCCGTCGCTACACTGGCGGGAGTCAGGTCGGTGCCTCTGCCGTCTGAATTCTGACTGGTATGGATGGGATTGGGGGTGGCTGCGGCCATCCCTTCTTTTTTTGTGCAGGTTGGCCGAAACCGCTGTATCGCCGGGTTTCGGCCAACCTTTCGTGCTTGCTTAGTCTTCTGCTGTGTCGCTCTCTGGTAGCGGCGACAGCGCTTCAATCAACGCCACTTCCTGTGCGTAACTCAGGGCTTTCATTTTGTTCAGCAGCGCGGCGCTGTCCACCTTCAGCTGGCGGTCCAGTTCGTCATGCACCAGCCGTGCTTCCACGGCCAGCCACAAACCACGGCAGGCGGCAGCGCTGTCAAAATGAATGTCCTTGAGTACGGCAGCGATCAGATGCAGCTCGTTGTCGGAGAACAAGCGCGACAGCACGGCCTGTTCGCGTTGCACCATTTCCGCGTAGCGATCACAGATTTCCTGTATCCGGGCAGCATCGCCGTAGTGATGCTCGGCGACCTCGGCTTCGGCCAGTTCGCCATGCTCAAACCAGTGATCGATCAACGGTTGCAGTGCCGGAATGTCCTCGCGCCAGACGCGCGCCAGCTCGGCGCGGAAACGTTCGTTGTTGTTAAACGACAGTGTGTCGAACGCCATGGCCGGGGGCGTGGCGGCATTGATCGGCTGGCCAGCCACCAGAATCTGCCCCTGCTGGTTGAGCGTGATGGCGCCGCGCCATAGCGCCTGCTCGGCTGTGGCCAGATTGTCGACATGGATTTCCACGTAGGGCAGCGGCGTGTCCTGACCTTCGTCCTCCGTCACCAGACGAGTGGTGACGTCAAACAGGTGGTGTTTGTTCATTTCCAGCAGTTGCAGGCCGTCATCGTGGCCAGCCAGAATGAATTTGTCCGGCGTTTCGTAAACCGCCACATCGTGCAGGTCGGCGGCCGGTTTGTAGAGGTTGGCCGAAAGCTCGGTGGCCAGCTGGTTGATGTCGTCATGCGCGACGTGATAACCGGTCTTGTAGCCGTCGCGTTCATGCCACAGGGCGTTCCAGTCGTACATCGTCAACTCCTTCATTTGCCAGTTTTCCAGTTTTTCCGCAGTGTAACCAAAACATTATGGCTTTGTCGCACAAGGTTTGTTGGGGCTTGCCGTGGATGCGTGGTAAAATCAACGATTATTTTCCGATCCTCAATTCCTGAGACATGACCCGACAGATTCGCAACATTGCCATCATCGCCCACGTGGACCATGGCAAAACCACCCTCGTTGACCAGCTTTTGCGTCAAAGCGGTACCTTCCGTGACAACCAGCAGGTTGATGAACGGGTAATGGATAGCAACGATCTTGAAAAAGAACGTGGCATTACCATTCTGGCCAAGAACACCGCCATCGAATACGAAGGTGTTCACATCAACATCGTTGACACCCCGGGACACGCCGACTTCGGTGGTGAGGTGGAACGCGTACTGGGCATGGTCGATGGCGTGTTGCTGCTGGTGGATGCCGTCGAAGGCCCGATGCCGCAAACCCGCTTCGTGACCAAGAAAGCCCGGCACTGGGCCTGCGCCCGATCGTGGTGATCAACAAGGTTGACCGCCCGGGTGCTCGTCCGGACTGGGTCGTGGATCAGACTTTCGATCTGTTCGACAAACTCGGCGCCACCGACGAACAACTGGATTTCCCGATTCTGTACGCTTCCGGCCTGAACGGCTTTGCCAAGCTGGAGCTGGAAGAAGAATCCACCGACATGCGTCCGCTGTTTGAAACCGTGCTGAAGCATGTACCGACTCCTCCGGGTAGCGCCGATGCGCCGTTGCAATTGCAAATTGCCGCGCTCGACTACTCCACCTACACCGGCCGCATGGGCGTGGGCCGCGTACTGAATGGCCGCATCAAGCCGGGTCAGCAGGTTGTGGTGATGAACCACGAAGAACAAGTGGCCAGCGGTCGTATCAATCAGGTACTGGGCTACCGCGGTTTGGACCGTGTGCCGGTGGAAGAAGCCGAAGCCGGTGACATCATCATCATTTCCGGTATCGAAGACATCGGTATTGGCGTCACCATCGCCGACAAGGAAAACCCGGTTGGCCTGCCGATGCTGACGGTGGACGAGCCGACGCTGACCATGGACTTCATGGTTAACACCTCGCCGCTGGCCGGTACCGAAGGTAAATTCGTTACCAGCCGTCAGATACGTGATCGCCTGAACAAGGAACTGCTGACCAACGTAGCCCTGCGCGTGGAAGACACCGCCGATGCCGACGTGTTCCGTGTTTCCGGTCGTGGTGAACTGCACCTGACCATCTTGCTGGAAAACATGCGTCGTGAAGGTTTCGAGCTGGCTGTTGGTAAGCCGCGCGTGGTCTTCAAGGAAATCAACGGCGAAAAATGCGAGCCGTATGAAAACCTGACCATTGATCTGGAAGACAACTTCCGTGGTGGCGTGATGGAAGAACTGGGCCGCCGTCGTGGTGAACTGACCAACATGGAATCTGACGGCAATGGCCGTACGCGTCTGGAATACCATATTCCGGCCCGTGGCCTGATCGGCTTCCGTGGCGACTTCATGACCCTGACCCGTGGTACTGGCCTGATGAGCCACGTGTTTGACGACTACGCTCCGGTTAAACCGGATATGCCGGGTCGCCATAACGGCGTGCTGATCTCGCAAGAAAACGGTGAAGCTGTAGCCTACGCCCTGTGGAACCCGGAAGACCGTGGCCGCATGTTCGTGTCCCCGGGCGACAAAATCTACGAAGGCATGATCATCGGTATTCACAGCCGCGACAACGACTTGGTCGTTAACCCGCTCAAGGGCAAGAAGCTGACCAACGTACGTGCTTCCGGTACTGATGAAGCCGTGCGTCTGACCACGCCGATCAAGCTGTCGCTGGAAGGCGCGGTGGAATTTATCGACGACGACGAATTGGTGGAACTGACTCCGCAAACCATTCGTATGCGCAAGCGTTACCTGCAAGAGCACGAACGTCGCAAAATGTTCAAAAACCCGGAAGCCTGATCAGGTAACGGGAAAATGAAAAAGGCACCGCAAGGTGCCTTTTTTGTGCCGATTGACCAGCTTATATCGCAAAGTTGGCCGAAAAGATGGCGTGTCTGATCATGCCATCATGGCCGCTCAAGGTTCGGTAACGTAGCTGCCGGGCGCATCCATCAGCGCCGGGTAGGCTTTGCTTTCCACCGCCGGGGCTTTCTTTAGTTCACCCGAGCGGGGCTTGATCCACTGCATCCAGTCTTCCCACCAGCTGCCCTGATGGTGTTCGGCCGTTTCTTTCCAGCTGTCCGGCGTGTGGTGGCGCTCGGCCGGTGCCACCCAGTACTCGCGTTTCGGCGGATTGACCACCGGGTTGATGATGCCGAGGATGTGGCCGGAAGAAGACAGCACAAAGCGCTTGTCTCCCGCTACAAAATGGGTAAGGCGGAATGCCTGCCGCCACGGCGCAATATGGTCATCCACGGCGGTGACGGCGTATACCGGCTGGACCACCTGTTCCAGATCTATGCTTTCCCCGGCAACAGTCAGGGCGTTGGGTTTGATCAGGTTGTTATTCAGATAAAACTCGCGCAAGTACCAGGCGTGCATGGTGGCTTAGCAGGCGAGTGGTGTCCATGTTCCAGAACAGCACGTCAAACGCCGATGGTTTTTCGCCATACAGATAGTTATGCACGACGTAATGCCAGATCAGGCTGTTGGAGCGTAGCAGTCGGAACGACAGTGCCATTTCCTTGCCATCCAGATAGCCTTTTTCTTCCATCTTGTTGTCCAGCCATTCGATGGTGGCTGGATCAAGGAAGACTTCAATGTCCCCCGGCTTGTGGTAATCCACTAGCGTAGTGAAGAAAGTGGCGCTCGCCACTGGCATGTTTTCCTTGCCGTAATGACGATTGGCCCAAGCCATATACGTTGCCAGCGCTGCCCCGCCGATGCAGTAACCAACCGCATTCACCTGAGCGCTGCCGGAGAGTTCACGCGCCACGCGGAAGGCCCTGGTCCAGCCCGTCGGTGAGGTAGTCATCAAACCCGGTGTCGTGCATTTCTCCGCTGGGGTTCTTCCAGCTCACCATGTATACGTCCAGCCCTTGCTCCAGCAGGAAACGCACCATGCTCTTCTTGGGGTTGAGGTCCAATACGTAAAACTTGTTGATCCACGGTGGGACGATGACCACCGGCACGGCATGGACTTTGGGTGCGGTTGGCGTGTAGTGAATCAACTCCATCATCCGGTTGCGATAGATGACTTTGCCGGGTGTGACCGCCAGATTCTTGCCGACCTGAAACTCCTCGGTACTGCTCATGCGGACAGTGCCAAGTTGCAGGTCTTCCAGAAAGTTATTGAAGCCTTGCAACAAACTTTCGCCATGGCTTTCCACTGCGCGCTGCAAGGCGATGGGGTTGGTCAGCAGAAAGTTGGTGGGTGCCAGTGCATTAAGCCAGCTGCGCCACCAGAATGCCGCCCGCCGGTTTGCCTTGCTGGATTGCCCCGGGGTGTTGTACAGCATGTCCTGACTGTGGTGTGTCAGCGTAAGATACCATTCCTTGGCAATATCCCAAGTGGGCGACTCGGTCCACTGCGGGTCGGCAAAACGCGTATCGTCGGGATGCGGCAGTTCGACATCCTTGCACGGCATGCCGAGAGCCCGTTTCCGGTGTACTGCTGCAAGGTGGCTATTTTCTCGATGAATTCTGCGGTCGCTTGCGACAGCTCCTGCGGGTGCGACAGCCAAGACAGTTGCGCGTGGCACAGCGAGGTTGTCATCCCCAAAGGGTCCCAGATGGTTTCCATCGCACGATGGAACTGTCGGGTAGTGGCTTGCAGGTTGAGGAGGTAGCCTCCGTTGATTGGCTTGCTTCTGCTAGGCATGGTTGTCTCACTATTCAAAGGAAGATCGCATCCGCAATTTCTCCCATCATGCTACGCGATTTATCAGTCGCTGGATGGACTAATCAGCGATATGGCATGAAAAAAGACGACGGTCGTACGGGCTTAGTTGTCACCTTTGGCCGGATGGCCGGGGCGGCGGGTTGCCCAGTCTTCGCTCAACGCATGACGCATTTCATCCTCGGCATGCAGGTAGCGACGGGTGGTTTCCAGCTTGGCATGGCGCAGGTTCTGGCTAACCACCAGCAACGGCACGCTTAAGCATCCAGTTGATGCGACGCCGAACTGTGGCGTAACCAGTGTGTCGAGGCGCGTCGCAACTGTGCGGCGACAGTGTCGTGTCCTGCCAGGCTGGCATCATCCGCGGCGCGCTGCATGATGTCTTTCATGCACTTGTGTATGCCGGCGGCGCTCATGGCGCTGTAGCCGGGATCGTGCTTTTTCCGGTACAGGCTGCATACCAGTGGGGTGGTATCGGAGGGCGAGGGGAGTTCGGCCAACCCTAGATGCTGACGGTAACGTTTCAATGCTTCAAGCAGGGCTTTGTTAACGGGGACATCGCCCTGTTTCTCACCTTTACCCAAAACCTTCCACCACCACTGACCGCGAATCAGCCGGATTTCTCCCATGGTGGCGCGAGTCACTTCGCGCAGCCGCGCCGCCGAGTAGTAGTACAGCGAGATCAGCCAGCGCGCGCGTTCGGCGTGTTGTACGTCACGCTCGGTTTCGGTTGGCCAGTCGTTCAGCCAGCGCATCAGGAATTCCAGAGCTTCGTGCTCCAGAATGCGGTCTTCGTGAATGGTCTTGATGCCTTTGGTACGGCCGCGCTTGAGGGCAAAGGGGTTATGTCGTAAGTAGCCTGCCTGTACCAGATAGTTGTACAGGTTCGATAAAATTGTCTTGGCCTGCTGCCGTGACCCTACCGACAAGCCGCCTTTGGCTGCTGCACCGGTTTTGGATGGCCAGTAGGCAAAAGGCTTCCAGTCCGGGTGCGTGCGTGGTCGTGTCGGCCCGCACCAGTCTCTGTCCGGGCTTTCCATGAAGCGGTCGTAGTCCAGCACATCATCACGCGTCAGATCGGACAGCGTCTTGCCGCGGCGTTGCGATGCCCACAGTAAAAAACGCTCCGCTTCTTTACGGTACACATCCAGCGTGCGCGGTTGGCTGCGATATTCCTTCAGCCAGGTTAACACTGCTTCCACGTCAGAAGATGCCTCGATAAGGCAAGCGCCATCAGCCCGATTCCAGCCCGGATGTTGGCCCGGAACAAGCCGGGCATCGTCTGGATAAGCCAAGATGGGAAAAGCCAAGCCACGATCCTTTTGTTATGCTGATAAATGAGTGTCGTGCCTGAAAGGCAGCGGCTGTGTTGTCGATTGTAATAAAGTCAAAGCAGGTTCGTCATGGGCGTTTCCCGTCGTGGTGCTTTTATTTTGAACGCAGGCGAACCCGGAATTAACAAGCAGGAATGGATGTTGCGTCATCTTGCCAAGATAGTATGCTCCCACCATGGAAATGAAAACCGCACTCCCTCTATCCAGCGTGATCGATCTCCTGCTCGACGCCGTTTGTGTCGTCGACGCAGCGGGACTCTTCGTCTATGTCAGTGCGGCATGCGAGCGCATTTTTGGCTACAGCCCGGAAGAAATGCTGGGCAAATCGATGATTGAAATGGTGGTGCCCGAAGATAGGGAGAGAACGCTGCAAGCGGCTCGCCAGATCATGTCGGGGCAGGCACAACCGCATTTCGAGAATCGCTACCTGCGCAAGGATGGCGAAATCGTTTATGTCATGTGGTCCGCTCGCTGGTCGGAAACGGACCAGCTCAGGATCGCCGTCGCCCATGACGTGACCGAACGCAAACGGGCCGAGTCCGTGCAAGCGGCCATTTACGCCATTTCCGAAGCTGCCCACGCGGCAGAAGATTTGCCCGCGCTTTTCCAGCAAATTCACCAGATCATCGGCCAACTGTTACCTGCGAATAATTTCTACGTGGCACTTTATGATGAGGACAGTGGCCAGTTAAGTTTTCCGTATCATGTCGATTCCCTCAAGCCGGACCCGGCAATACCCAAGCCAGCCAGTGGCACGCTTTGTGCCGAAGTCATCCGCACCCATCAGCCGCTATTGCTGACCCGGTCAAGATTGGCGGCTTGCCCGGTGCATTTGATTGATGCCTTTGGGCAAAATGTCTTGTGCTGGCTGGGCGTGCCGCTTAATACGGGACGTGGAACCATCGGTGCCCTGGTGTTGAAAAGTTATTCTGGTGAAGCGTGTTATACCGAAAAAGATCAGGATCTATTGCAATACGTTTCTACCCAGGTTGCAACGGCGATTGAACGCAAGCAGTTGCATACCCGGCTACAGTTTATGGCGCAATATGATGCCCTGACGCATCTTCCCAACCGCCGCTTGCTGCATGACCGTCTGGAAAGCGCCCTGATGAGAGCCCGGCGCGAACAATGGCAATTCTCCCTGCTTTATCTTGATCTGGATAAGTTCAAGCAAATCAACGATACCTTTGGTCATGTAGCGGGCGATCTGCTATTGCAGGCCGTGGCACGCAGGCTTAAACAGTGCGTGCGTGAATCGGATACCGTGGCCCGGGTGGGCGGGGATGAATTTGTGGTGTTGCTGGAAAGCACGCTGGAGCCTGAACATGTTGCCGTGGTGGTGGATAAAATCCACAAGGCGTTTGAATTGCCTTTGGATATCGCCAGCCACAGCCTGAGAATCCAGCCTAGCATCGGCATCGCTCACTATCCCGAGCATGGTGAGGAAGCGCAGCAGTTGCTCAAGTACGCTGACGAAGCCATGTATTACTCAAAACATAACGAGAAATAGCAAGAACTCTGCTTTGCTCCAAGCGTTTTTCATCGCAGCCGGAGCGACAGGATCAGCACTTTCTCCGACTATGCGTGGTGAAAATATCATTAGCGAGACATTGGTATCGCCCGGTTTTTTAGATAACGTCCGGGTCGATAAAAATTGGTGTGCCGTTATTGAATCGCGCCAATGAGAAAGGCATTGCATCAACAATTGGTGTGACTCCACGTATCAGGTCAGCCGCTAATTTTCCAGCCCCCGGACCAATACCAAAGCCGTGCCCGCTAAATCCGGTGGCAACAACCAGACCGGTAATCCCATCTACGCCGGAAATCACCGGGACCAGATCCGGTGTGAGGTCAATGCGACCGGCCCGGACACCATCAAGTTTTACTTGCGCCAGTTCTGGTCGCTCTTCTTTGAGGCGTTGTAGTGCACGCCGTGTAACGCTTGTGTCAGGTGCAGGGTTGTATATTCGTTGACGTTCAAATGGTGATTGAATCGCCCCCGCTTTCGTAGATACCTCGTGAGCCTCACACTAGGTCCCACAAGGAGGTGTCATGAGCAGCAAGCGTTTCCCCGAAAAGTTCAAGATTGAAGCCGTCAAACAGATTACTGAACGCGGCTATCCCGTCGCCGAAGTCGCCAGCCGTCTCGGCGTATCTGCCCACAGCCTGTATCAATGGCTGAAACGCTACGGCCCCAAGCGTGCCAAACCAGCCGAATCTGCGGATCAGCAAGCCGAAATCCGACGTCTCAAGGCTGAGCTCAAACGGGTCACCGAGGAGCGCGACATCCTAAAAAAGGCCGCCGCATACTTTGCCAAGGAGTCCGGGTAAGGTATGCCTTCATCCGGGCCCACGCGCAGTAATTTCCTGTTCGACGACTGTGTTGGGTCATGGCAGTGCACCCCAGTGGCTACTACGCCCGGAGAGCGTCTCCGCAATCACGTCGAGCGCGTGAAGACTAGCGTTTGCTGGGGCAAATCAAGCAGGCCTGGTTAGAGAGTGGCGGAGTCTATGGGTACCGCAAGGTGCATGACGGCCTGCAGGCTCAGGGAGAGCGCTGTGGCAAACATCGCGTGGCACGGCTGATGAAGCAGGAGGGCTTACGTTCGCAGACGGGTTACCACCGGCGTCTTGGGCATTACAGTGGTCGCCCAGCAGTGGTGGCACCTAATCACCTGCAACGCAGGTTCTCCGTGAATGAGCCAAATAAGGCCTGGGTAACCGACATCACTTATATCCGCACGCATGAGGGGTGGTTGTATTTGGCGGTGGTGCTGGACCTGTTCTCGTGACAGGTGATTGGCTGGTCGATGCAGTCACGTATCGACGAGAGCTGGTGCTGAATGCCTTGCTGATGGCGGTATGGCGGCGTCAGCCCAAGCAGGAGGTGCTGGTGCATTCCGACCGGGGGAGTCAGTTCAGTAGTTACGACTGGCAGGACTTCTTGAAGGCCCATCGCTTGGTGCCCAGCATGAATCGGCGTGGGAACTGCCATGACAATGCCGTGGAGGAGAGTTTCTTCCAGTTGCTGAAGCGGGAGCGCATCCAGCGAAAGGCCTATCGCGACCGGGAGGAAGCCCGACGAGACATCTTCGATTACATCAAGATGTTCTACAACCCGAAGCGCCAGCGATGGTTCCGCAAATGGGCTATCGCCGGTAGAGTTTGAGAAGCAATATTTCCAACGGCTCAAGAGTGTCTAGAGAAGCTGGGGCGATTCAGGTAATGAACGGACATAAAAATAGCCGCTAGCCGATGGTGGACACTGGAATGTCACCGACAATATCAATGAACAGTCGGAAGATTGCCCGGTTATCCAAGCTGGTTTTCTCAAGCCAGTTCCCCGCCTGTTCTTGTTCTGTGCAGTACTGCTCAATCAGAGCGGAAAGCAGCACGTCTCCATGGGAAAGATGCCCAGCCTTGGCTCTTAGTGTTGCCATGGATACTGGCTCAGGGGTAGGCACTGCCTTGCCCTTATCGCGCAGCCTGATGCCCTCTAAAGCATCCACGCCTGTCTGAGAGAAAGCATATACAAGGCGCTTCTCCAAGCTGCTCTCAGGCTCAACCATGATGCCGTGATCTTCGAGGTAACCACGAACAATGCGTGTCATCTGATGGTTATCGTGGCCTGCCACCGCATTCTTGGCTGCCTCTTCCATGACATCAAGGCCTGCCTCGTAAGCCTCGGGGATATTGCCTGCCATGCGGTGCTGTTCATCCTCCAGCATCAGGGAGCGAGCGAAGGCCAGAGATGCTCTACGAATCTCCTCGGGGGTGAGGCCTGAAACCAGATTGGCTTTGATGGCTTGCCGGAGAACAGTGAATTTACCTTGTAGGCGCAGACCTTCAGCAGCAGCTTTGAGTTTGGCTTCGGCGGCGTCTTTGGTCTTCAGGCTAAAAATGATCTCGTTCTTGCCGTAGTGTGCAAGGAGATCGGCAGGTACTCTGAGGCGGAAGTAATAGATCGCCCCACGGCGTACAACATGGGCTGTTTTGGACATCAATTTCTCAGTCATGTGTAACACTCACAGGTAACAGCCAAAGAAAAAAGCCATTGATAACCAGTAAGTTACTTGTGCCGTTAAGCGTTTCATGTCTCGGAGTAAAGCATAAGCTGTCGGAAACTAGGAACCGAACCGGGCTCCCTAGCTGTCTTGGTAAAGCATGATTTGGCGCATCGGCAAAAAATTAAGCATAAAGTGTCAAAAAAATCACGTTTAATTCTATGGTGATTTTTAGCGTTCCTTGCTGAGCTTGGTGGCCATCTCTGCAATGATGATGCGGACAATGCCTCGTAGCCAGACTTCCTCTCCGGTCAAAACAGCGCGCAATTCTGGTTGCGTGGCAGACAACTGTGCATTTTCACATACTATCTGCTCATACAGCTCCTTCGCAGCCGGAATGATGCGCCTGACCATCTCGCATAGCAGGTGACGTGCACCTGTGCGGGCGACACCTAACTGCTCTGCCACTTCCAAAAGCCGGGGAGTATCACATTGTGCCAACCGCGAAGTTCCCAGTACATCCGATGCGAGTGTCGTCGCTTCGGGCCAACCGTCATGGCCATTCATCCGTGTTTCATACACGGCAGTACAGAGCAGGTCATAGTGAGGGGCTAGGCTGATGCCATCCTTGGTCACCGGGCAGCTAATGTTTTTTAGGTGTGCATCGGTATTGCCGACCAGTATATTGAACAGTAGCCATTGAAACAGTGCCCGCCGCGTTACCATGGGCGGTCGGGTTTGTGTCGCCAGTTGGCCGTAGGTGGCAATTGAGCCTGCGCTGTACTTGAAGCCGGAAGCAATTCCTAGTAGCTGACAACCATCGATGACATGCTGGCGTTGCCATTGCCCGTTCAATAATACCCGGTCAAATCGTTCTACCAGATATACGGGTTCAGGTACGTACAGTCGGGTCACGGCAGGAACCTTTAGCCCCAAGATTGCCGCCAGTCGCATGATGAAATACTCGTTGGCTACTGAGTGTGGAAAGCTACCGCTATCGTGGTTCGGCTTCAGAATATGGGTCGATGGTGTCGACCCGCGTGGCTCCCACAGTTGTTTGCCATCCCAGATAAGTGCGAGTTTGTGCTGGGCCCCGGCAAGTGACATTTTTTTGGGGCTACGTGTACCAGTGGAAGTCGTGGCATGTTGGCAATGCGAGCTGACAGTTGCTCAAACAACAATGGCTGTGCACCCTCTGCATTCGGCAAGTCCTGCCCGTTGGGCAATAAAGTCAGGGAGCCTGCTGACTCGGCACCGTAATAGGCCAGTATGTCAATCAGCGTCGAATTTTGACCAGCAAACAGCGTCCAAATTTGACCAGGCAAATCAGCCGTTTTTCCTCCTCTGCTTGAACCGGTAAGAGTCATTTCCGGTTTCCAGAATGTCGCAGTGGTGCGTCACCCGATCCAGCAGCGCAGTGGTCATCTTGGCATCGCCAAACACGCTCACCCACTCCCCGAAACTCAGATTGGTCGTGATGATCAGCGAAGTCTTCTCATACAACTGACTGATCAGGTGAAACAGCAACGCCCCACCCGATTCGGGGAATGGCAGGTAGCCCAGCTCATCCAGAATCACGGCATCCATCAGTACCAGTTGGCGTGCCAGCAGTCCCGTTTTACCCTGCTGTTTCTCTTTCTCCAACTGGTTCACCGGGTCTACCGCATTGTAGAACCGCACCCGTTTGCCCTGATGAATGGCCGCAATACCCAAGGCTGTCGCCAGGTGGGTTTTACCGGTTCCAGTGCCCCCCACCGAGGATCAGGTTGTGCGCGGTATCCAAATAGCTGCCACTCGCCAGTTGCTTGATACGGGCTGACTCCAGCGGGGTCTCTGACCAGTCAATGCCGCTCAGGTCACGGTGCACCGGGAAGCGTGCTGCTTTGAGTTGATAGCTCAGACTGCGTGCCTGTCGGTCGGCTTGTTCTGCATCGAGCAATCGTCGCAGCAGCGCCTCTCCCGAAAGGGGCTGCCGGTGAACCTCTGCTTGCAATTCGCGCCATGCTTCGGCCATGCCGTACAACCGCAGTGTTTGCAGTCGGGCCAGATGGGAGGATTCAGACATGCGCCACCTCCCGCAGGGTATCGTAGCGGTCGCAATTCGCCACCGGCTCCTCACGGAGGCTCAATGTGTCGGGTGTCTCCACCACGGCCACTCGAGGGGGGCGGGTCAATCGCCGTAACTCGTTCAGTACAATTGCCGTGCTGGGCTTACCATATTTCTGCGCCAGTTGGCAGGCCACTTCCAGCGTCTCCGTGCCGGATTCACGCGCCACCAGCAGTAGCTCGGCAAAGGCACGATCTCCCCGGGCTGTTTAAGGGCCTGCTGACGAACCGCTTCGATAGCGGGAGGGAGGACCCATTCGATGAATGGCCGCCCGTGACGGAGGGCACCAGGTTTCGTCTCCAGTATCGACAGGTAATGCCGGGGCTCGCAGACCATCTGGTCCCGGCCAAAGTGGCGAACATGGCAGGCCAGCTCCCGGCCATCGGCCACGATACGAATCGTGCTTAAGCATTGATACGTACCGAAACGACCTTGCTTACCATTCGGCGGGGACGCTATAACGGTTGCGATCCACCGAGACCAGACAGGTGCTGGAGACGCGCAACAGATGTTCGACGTAACCGTCGAACGGCATGGTGACCGGTCGCAGATGAGGGCGTTCCACCTTCAGTACATCCGCAATGGTGGCCTCTTGCGTGGGATGACGTCGTCCCGCCAGTTCTCGACAGCGCTGTTCCAGCCACTGGTTCAAGCCGCTGAAGTCAGCAAAGCGCGGCGTCGGCGTGAATAGCCATTCACGGATATTGCCCACCTGATTCTCGACCGGCCCTTCTCCCAGCCTGAAGCGTGCAGGCTACCGGCTCAAACAGGTAATGATTCGCCAGCGCCAGAAAGCGGCGATTGAACTGGCGCTCTTTGCTTAAGCAAACACTGTCTCCACCACGGTCTTGAGGTTGTCGTAGACCATCTTGTGCGGGACCCCACCGAAGAAAGCGAAGGCGCGGCGATGGGCATCGAACACCATCTCCCGGGTCTCGCGCGGATAGGCAACGACAAACATCTGCCGACTGTAGGTCAGACGGAAATGGGCTAGTTTGATGGTCTGGGTAACACCACCGAGCACCACATGTTCGTAGCTCCAGTCGAACTGACCCACTTCACCGAGGAGCGAATGACAACGGGACAAAAGCCTGTGTTCTGACGATCTTTGTAGCACTCGCATTCCAGGCCCGGACATAGCGCTGGATGCTGTCGTAGGCCCCGCGATAGCCTTCAGCTTGTAGGAATTCGAATAATCGGCGAGCCGTACGGCGCTGCGCTTTGGGCAGAGAGTGGTCGAGCTCATGTCAAAGGCTACGCCGTGCTGTTCTTTGCCAGTCAACGCCTCCATGATGGACTTGGTCCGTTGCACCTGTGGCAATAGGGCATACGCCTCGCTCATGTGGTCTTTGCCGAACACAGAGCGCAACTCGCGGATAGCGGTAAGGTTGGCCGAAGCGCTGGAAGTAATCACATCCTTTGATGTTTGCCACGCCGAGGATGTTGCTTTTGCAATCTCAAGCTGAGACATCCCGGCAGCACTCATCAAGGAAAGCTGGCGTGTGTACTCCTTGCTCGCCTCAACCGTTTTGCCCATGAATCCAAACATGGAGCTGCCGATGTGTGACAGGCCCCAGCCGACGCCGATCATCTTCAGCGCCTTGAACTTGTCTTGCAGGCTGACAACGTTTTTCTCAAGCCCCGTCAGGTCTTTTGCGATCATGCCCAAGCCAGAGCTGACCATATTGGTTAAACTGAGCTTTATGGCAACTGAATAGGCTTCGAAGGCCATGAGATACCCTTTGCGTTATCGTGTTCAGGAGTGGCTCGCCGAGCGGTTTAGATGGGTTCAATACCCACGGCAAGAGTTCATCCCACGAAACCAGACAACAAAAAAGACAGATAATGACTGGCTTGATAAGTTGCTGAGATGGATGATGTTCGGCTATGCGATGTGGTGGATTTTTTCGTCTGTATTGGCTGTTATCGCGTTTTTCGTTATTGCGTCTTTTGGGAAAGAGCCATAAATGAGAGTTTCTTTAATTTACGTGATTTTTTTTACACTATTCGTCTCTGGTTGTTCAAAGGTGGAACCAAGCATTTGCTATAGCGATGAAACAAAAAACACGGTAGGGACGTTAATAGAGAAAGAGCTAAATAACTTAGGAGAACATGCCTATAATATTGCTGTAGACAGAGGGTTTCATCCTATTGGAAAGGTAGAAACACCAATAAATGTTACTGGTTTCGTTGCGAAATCAATTGATAAAGATTCTGGAAGTGCTACCTGTGCATTTTCTTTTGAAATGACAATGTCTGGTGGAAAAGACAATACCTTCACTAGCAAGGGATTAGTTCAATTCACCAGCATGCAGGGAGAGAATGGAAGAACCGTTTCGCTTAACGAAAATGATTTGATATCCATCGTTAACTCCATGCACCGAGCAAAATAAACAAACCCGGCCTTGTCCGGGTTTTTTGCATTACTACCCGTCATACCCCAAGCTCGGGTGTATCCGCTCGCCACCCACCAGCCCTGAAACAGCCGCGTTACCAATCGTGCGTAGGATAAAGTCCATGCTCCGGAACGCGGCAGGCCCAATGACTGGACGGGGCGGAATAGTTAGCGTGCCGAGTTCGTGGTAGAACAGCTTCTTGTTTTTTGAGCCGACCACGGCCTCAAGTCCATGTACTTCATGCGTGATGCTGTCGCGCATCTCGCCGGTTCTGAGCAGCGGCGCGTCGACAGGGTAGCCATTCCCGGCCTTTTCCTGCTCGGTCGAGTCAGCCAGATCAGCCCAAGCCGGGAATGGCCCGGACGCTTGCTGGTAGTGGCCAATCTCGTCCTTGGCGGTCTGCTCGATCTTCTTGGCGCACTTTTCCAGTCCATGCTGTAACTCAACCACCTGCATGGCTGGAAGGGCGGCAAGGTGAAGGGCCAAGTCCCCGAGGCTTTTAAACTCCATCCTTGCGCTCCTTGAACTGCATGGCGTGCCAGTCGAACTCGTTGCCTTCAAACTCGCTGAACGTGATCGACATGGCCATCTGCTCATGCTTCATCAGCCGCTCCACATCAAACACTTTGTCGAAGGGAACCCCATTTCTCACCAGCCAACAGCGGCTGCGGAAATCGGGGTTCTTCGCTAGTTTTTTGCGGCGGCCTGCTCAGTCGATTGCGTGGCTTTTTCCATCTCGGCTTTGGCCGCCTCGAACTTGGCCATCAGGTGAGCGTTGATGGATGCCATACCTTCGGTACCCAGCTGCTTGAGCATGGCCTCGATCTGGGCCACAGAGCCGGGGAAGCCGAAGAACTCGTCATCGATGCTTTCCACCATGGCGGCTTAGCAGGGCGAAGCCGTTCATGTAGGTGGGGTTGGCGGCGACATCGCCACCCACGGCCATGACGAGACGCGCTTGCTGCAGCGGGTCCAGCTCGCGCAGGGTAATCACGCGGCCCTTGCTATCGGTGACGGTTTCTTTGGTCGGAGCAGCCGGTTTCGCGGCTTCCTGCGGGGTATCGTGTACTTTTACTGCTGCCATTTCGTTGTCCTCTCGTCAAAAGTCGTCAGGTTGGCGTGGCTGGCTAAGCGACGAACCCGGCCACGGTGCCCCGCTGCCACGCCGAAGGTGTTACGCCACTTTCTTGCGGCGGCGCGCGGTCCAGGTGAACTCTTGAGCGACGGTTTTCTCTCCGCTCGCGTCACCGGCATCGGTCAGGTGCAACTGCACGTTTTCGTATCGGTAAACCGACACCGAGCCGTTCGATTCGGTGATGGTTTCCGTGATGGTGGACGGATCACGGTTGACGCCGTTGAAGTAGTCGTCTTCCCACTTGGCCTGCCAGTCATCGGCGGTCGAGTTGGTGCGCTCGATGATGATGGTGCCGTTCCAGCCCTTCGGCCATTGCAGCTCATCCGTCTGCCCGTTGAGCGGGACGATCTCCTGTGTGCCCACCTTGGGCTTGCGCGTGAACTTGGTGATCTTGTCGAACCGCAACACACCGCTGGAAGTCATCACATCCAACGCAACGTCACGGCCAATCGTATAGCCTTGTAGCGGCATATCTCATACTCCGGAGGAGAAGCCCTTTCGGGCCTCTGTGGTTAGCGTGGCGAGGTGGATACGGTGATGGACACAGAGCCACCGCCTTCGACGTTGATCAGGAAGTAGCGCACCACGTTCAGGTATTTCACCTGCACGTCGGCCTGCATATAGCCCAGCGCCACGCGGCTGTCCGGGTTGTTGGTCTTGTCGATCTGCACCGAGAAGGCCGGACCGCCGTTCGGGTCTCCGATCATGGCGCCGCCTGATCTGGTTGGGTCTGCCAAGTTCGCGAGGAACGACTCCAACGTGCTTTTCTTCTCGCGGCGCAGGTCAACGGTCTGGTTCTGGCCCACCACGTCGCCGAACGAAGCGGCCAGCGTCAGCGCGATGAAGTTGGTCATCCGCGTGTAGGTGTCGCCGTTCTGCGTCGGGTTGCTGGAGCAGTTCAGGCCGGAGCGGTGGCCGAAGTAGTTGCCGCCCGGGCACGGGTTGGTGATCACATCCAGACGTGCGGTGTTGATCGCGCCGATTTCCGGCAGGCTGTACGGCTGGTTGGCCAACTGGCGCTGCGTTGCCACCACATTGCGTAGCGGCTTGTTCAGCGGCGAGATATGCGGAGCCAACGCGGCAAGCTCGGCGGCCGCGAAGGTCGCCGGAGCCAGCATGCGGTTGACGCCGTTTACCTGGTCGTACCAATACACCCAGTCACCTACCAGCACCTTGAGCGCGTAGCCATCGCAGCCAGCAGTGTTCAGAGAGGTCGATACGGTCGTATAGGACGCACCAGCCGGGCCTTGCGTCGGCAGGTAAGCGCCTTCAGACAAGCCATAGGTCAGCATCGACGGCCATTGCGTCGAGTCTGTGACGTCCACCAGGTTGATCACCTGCGCATTGGTGCCGCGCAGTGCGTACAGGCCCTTGCGAGTGGTGCCATCCATGCCGATCAATACCGAATCGGTCAGCGTGGTGGCGCCGTCCGTGCCGCCAGCAAACGCATAGGTATTGGTCGTATTCGGCGCGGCAGAAGAAGTGCCGATCGATGCCACCACCAGCTGCGACGGGCCACGGATGCCGGACTGTCCGTTGTTTACTGCGTTGACGAGCCCCTGCCAGAAAGCAGATCCGGAGCCGGTCAGGTTGTCGAAAACTTCCGGGTTCTGGCCCGGCATGATAACGGTCAGCTTGAAGCTGCCAACGGCGGTGCCAGAGATGCTGGCCTGTAGGTTGTTGCCGAGCGTGCCGGTGTAGATGCCGGTCAGCGTAGCGCCAGTCACCGGCGTGCCTGCGGTATCTTTCAGCGCGACACTGGCGGCCACATCGGTGCTATCCGTCACACGCACAGCGCGGATGTTGGAGGCGCCAAGTTGCAGCGACACGGCCACGGCGGTGGCAAGGTCATACTTGCGCACCTGCGGCTGGCCGATCATGCGTTGCTGGTCGACGGCAGAGCCGATCAGGAACGGGCTGTTCACCGGCCCCCAGCTGGCGACACCAACGATGCCGAGAACGTCCGTCGCTACGCCATTGATGAAGCGGGTTTTCGGCGGCACGACCTGCACATACAGATCGGGCGCCGACAGTGCGGCAGTATTCAAGCTGCCAGCCTGATAAATGGGCATTGTCTAGCTCCATAAATGCAAAAACCCGCCACAGGGGCGGGTTCAAGTTGTTTGAGGTAGCGGCTTATTCGGCGGCTGGCGTCTTGTTGACGTAGCTGGCGCACTCGCCAGACAGCACTTTGTCGATTTCATTCGGGTCAGTGATGCGCTGGCCCTTTTGGTAGTCGGCAAAGGGGTGGATGACCACCAGCACAAAGGCCGTGGCGTCTTGCTCATAGGGCATGGATTACTCCTGAATGGTGCGGATGGTCTGGCCGCTGTTCTGGTTGATGACGTTGATAACCGGGGCGATAACCTGCGGCGCGTCGACGGTTTGCGTCGTGGCGTAGTCAACCGTGTAGATCAGGTCACGGCGGTACATGCCACTTTTCGTTCTGGTCGGTCTGGATCGTGTGGCTGTACAGCAGGATGCCGTGCGAGCCATCGGCAAAGGCCAGATCGCTTGACACGGCCAGCGCGACATCCACCGGTCCGGCCGTCGCATCGCGTAGCGCCGGGGTCGACGTCCAAACGGTGATCTGGAACTGCTTTTCCTGCCGCTTGAGTTCACGCATGGCCGTGCCGACCGCGCCGACACGTGCGATGACGCTGTGAGGTGACGGTAGCGTGATGACAGCCCCCGAACTGCTCGCGCCGGGTATCTGCATAGCCAGTGCCGTGGCAATACTGGTCAGCGTATCCGCTGGCTGCACGGCGTAGGCGTAGCCCTTGCCGTCCACCAGCAGGTAGACGTTCTGCGGTGCAGACACCGTACCGCCCAGCGTTACCTGGTTGAGGTTGACCGTCGCTGTCAGCGTTGGCGCACCAGTGGCGGTAATAGTCCACCCCCGGCCAATATGGCGGCTGGTCTTGCGTTCGGTGGGCAGCGGGTACACGCTGACGTGCACCTTTCCGGCCTTCAGATCGGCTTCCAGTACGTTCGGTGCTTAAGCCAGCCTGGATAAGCCTTCACCGGTGCGTTGCACACGCTTGGCTGCGAGGTGCCGTGCGGGTAGACAGCGGCCGCGACAAGGCCGGACAGCGTATTGAGTACGTCGGATAGATCGGCCATCTCACACCTGTGCTTGCATGGCGGTGATCCGCCACCCCATGTCGGTCAATTCGGCACTGGAAACGACGTATCGCCGCCCAAGTTCGTCAGTAATGATGTCGCTGGTTCGCAGCGTCACCCCGTCCCATGCTTCAGCATCAGGATGGCCCACCATGGCGTACGCGTGTCACCGGGCAGCCCAGCTTCGTTGCGCTCGCCCTTTGTTCCCTGCAGCACACTGGCAGGCCAGCCAGACATCAGCACCTGCTCGGTGTCGGCGGTGTCGCCACCGTAGCCAATCTGGCCGACGCCACTATCCATGCTGACGCGCAGCACGTTCACCGTGCGATTGCACTGCACGCAGTAGATCGGCAGCGTGTCCTGCATGGCGGCGACGAAGTACGTGCCCTGATGGCCAACAAGGAAGTCGCCCGGCTGGACGCTTGTGGCGTCAAACAGGCCAAGCCGGTGGCCTGCCCGTACTTGTTCGGCTGGTTGAAGGTGAAGTTGGTCGTGAACGAGCAGGGCAGGGATTGCAGCGCGGTCGTGGACAATGGGTTATTGGCCGACGTCGCCCGGAACTGCTGGTAGCTGAAACCGATGCGTTTGGCCGCCCGCCCGTAACCCTTGTAGATCTTCGCCTGTAGCGTAGCGCCGTCCATCATTCATCCTCGCCCGGCTGTAGGTATTCAACCCGCGAGTCGATGAAACAGCGCATGTAGTCACGTTTTAGGACTTCAAGCGCGCCAATCATCCCCATCTTGCTTGCCGAATCATCTAGGGTCGGGAAATTGTCGTAAAAGCAACCGTTTTCATCTTCGATGATCAGCGCAAACTGCTTTACGCGGCCTTCTATGATCATCTGGACCAGCAGGCGCGCCTCTTCAGGCAGGGCGTTCACATGTGTGGCATCGATTTCCATGTCACCCCCTTACCACACGGATACCGCCACCCAATCCAAGTCCGAGGCCCGGTGCTGCACCAATAAACTGGCACATGCGACGCCGCCATGAATCAAACAGTCGATCCCTGTCAGACTGCTCAAGGGCGTTATGTGTCCAGACGGATGCTTGCGCCGTATCCAGATTGCCGCGAATGCCGATGATGTCCTGTTCCATGCTGTTGAGCGGCGCAAGGTAGGTATTGATCAGCACTGCCTCTTCACTGGCACTCAAGGTGGTCAGCCGATGATGAAGCGACATGGTCACCATGCCGAACTGCACATAGACCACATCCTGATCGTTGGTGATCGGCATGGTGGTGCCGGTTAAGGCATATCCCATGTAGCGGCGGACATCGGCCATTTGTGCATCGGTCAATGCCATTTTTAGACCCCTTCGTTGCCGTCCTGCTCATCAGTTTTGGTGTCGTCGGCGGAATCTTCCTTTTTGCCCTTGGACTTCTTATTCGACTCATCGAACAGCACGTGATCTTCAGTCAAATCTGACTTGTTGATGATGATGTAACCGAGCGGGTTCAGATCAGTAATTTCGGCGGTGATTTTTACGGTTTCAAGTTCCATGTCAGGCCTCCAGACAGAGGGCCGAAGCCCCCTGCTTTGTCGATTAACCCAGCAATTGGGCGATATGGTTAGACTTGATGGCTTGGCAGCCCCAAGCCAGTCGAACGTGGTAAACAAGCTGCATGAACTGGCGATAGACGGCCACGTCAAAAACGATGCCAGTCATCGGGTCTGTAACTTGGATAACGTCGTCGGCCATATCCATGGCCACACCATCGGGCCCGATCGGCATTTGCGGAGAACGAGTAATCAGCTGGATGGCGCTGGAGCTGAACGACAAGTTCGGCGTTGCCGTGGCGCCAACGGTAACGGCCGTTGCAGACGCCGGGATAGCCTGCAGTAGGCCGGGAGCCGCAATGGTTACCGCGCCAGCCGCTGCAATACCACCGGTAACAACGTATTTGTTGGAATCGCTAATACAAAGGTGATCGTGTTGCCGCTCAAGATCGTGCCAGTGCCAGTGATCAGGTTGATGCTGGTGGCGCCGACGGCATAGCCTGCCGTATCGGTGGTGTAGCTTGCGCCGGAGCCCTTGGCGACCGACTGCACCGCATTGGAGTTGCGGATCATCTGACCTTCCAGTTGGCCGATGATGCCTCGGCGAAGCAGCTCGTCAGTGCCGGATTCATTCACCTTGAACAGCACGTTCTGCTTGCCGCGCAGGTTGGCGATGGCAGAGGAGCCCAGCACCAGGTTCAGATCGGTTTGCGGAGCTCCGTTATCATCCAGGATCTTGCGAACCTGAGCGATATCGGACAGATCGCCAGCAGTACCAAACGGCGCAGTGCCGGGAGTGCCGTAAGCGCGGGAGGCATTCTGGTAAGCAGTGGCGAACAGGTCGGCTTCGATCTGGTTCGACAAGGTACGAAATGCCCTGGGTGAACTGGTTCATCAGAATGCCACCGTAGGTGCCTAACATTGTTCAGGCCGCGCTGCTCTTCACCATTCCAGCGAATCGGATAGCAGCAGATCGTGCTTACGATGCTTGGATTCAGGCGGGTGACATGAGCGTCAGCAAGGGGATAACTGATCGAACGGTGTTCAACGCCCACCAATTGGAGCAGGTGCGCGTTCTGTTGCGCGGCCTGTACGACCTGATGCCGCAGATGGAAGTTGGAGCGTGGATGTCTTTTGTGGAAAACGCAGCCCGGCGCTGGAACAAGTATGCCAAAAAGTCAGTGTTCGGCCATTCAAGAGGCGGGAAGAAATTAAGGATGATGACGTCGACCCGTTCACGCAGGAAGAGCAGTCGGCCATCCTCGCCCAGCTTACCGGGCATGGCCACAACCTTTTGAAGTTCGCATTCTGGACAGGCATGCGAACAAGTGAGCTTGTGGCGCTCGAGTGGTCAGACATCGACTTTGTGCGTGGCTATGCGAGAGTAACCAAAGCACTGACTCAGGCCGCAATGGATTTTGAGACACCAAAGACGCGGGCCGGAAAGCGTGATGTAAAGCTCCTAGCGCTTAAGCACTAGAGGCAATCAGTGCGCAGAAATCGTTGTCATTCCTGCATCCATCCGGTCGAGTGTTCCTGAATCCGAGGACTGGAAAGCCGTGGGAGGGTGACCAAGCTATCCGCAAGACGCTATGGCAGCACGCGTTGAAACGGGCAGGGGTTCGCTACCGGCGTCCATACCAGACGCGGCACACCTTCGCTTCAATGATGCTATCGGCAGGTGAGTCACCCATGTGGGTAGCCCGTCAGATGGGCCACTCGTCATGGCTTATGATCGGAAGAGTTTACGGAAAGTGGATACCGGATCAGGCTGATGCGGCAGGTGAAAAGGCAGTGGCCGCATTTAGCGGCCACGGAGTAAAACAAATGCTGGCAAAAAAGCTGGCAGAATGAGCCAAATATAGCCAATTACAGCCAGATTCTTACCATTTAGCAAATCGTAACTACTTGATTTTGCTAGGAAAAGTGGTGGAGCTTAGGGAATCGAACCCGCGTCCGAAAGTCCTCTACAGTGAGTTCTACATACTTAGCCGTGTCATTTGGATTTAACTCCGGGTCACGCCGACGGGCAGGCTGGACTGGAGCGAGTCACCTATTGTTTCGCGTTGGATCAAGTGACCCGGTACAACGCTAGCTGATGTAAAGTGACACTGCAGCGGTTTGACCCACCCGACCCATCAGCGAATCGTTGCAGTGTCTGGCGCGATTAAGCAGCCAGAGCGTAAGTTTCGTCGTTTGCGACTATATAAATTCAGTGTTTAACGGGGTGACTGAAATCCCGGTATGCCCTCAGCTGCTTTGTAACCCCCGTCGAAACCAGGTCGGCCCCAAATGCAGTAAGTCGGTCAAGTATACAGACAAGCAATAAGGCTTAGCCAGTTCCTTTTTTCTCAAAATATTTTAAGTAAGTCTTGTGGGGTGTCGATGCAATGATCGGCGCCCCAGCTGAATGGGGTGTCGTTGGCCGAAATATAGCCCCAGTTGGCCAATACGGTGCGCATACCGACGGCGCGTCCAGCCCTGGATGTCACGTTCCGCATCGCCGACATAAATGCAATGCTGCGGGGCGATGCCGATTTGTTCGGTAGCAAACAGCATGGGGAGCGGGTCCGGTTTGGCGGCGGGGGTGGTGTCGCCGCTGACGACCACGGCAGGAGCGGTAACGAAGGGCAGGGTGGGAACCAGCTGATCGGTAAACCGCATCGGTTTGTTGGTGATGATGCCCCACGGAATCTGGCGTTCGGCCAACCCGGTCAGCAGGGCGTTGATGCCGTCAAACAGGCAGGTTTGGTCGGCGAACCCGTTGGCGTAGTGGTCAAGAAACCGCAGGCGCAGGCTGTCGAAATCCGGGTGGTCGCGGTCGATGCCAAATCCTAGCTGAACCAATCCTCGAGCGCCGTGGCTGGCGATCGGGCGAATGGCTTCGTAGGGTTGCGGCGGTCGGCCTTCTTCTGCGAGAAGGCGGTTAAGGGCGGCACCCGTGTCGCGGGCGGTATCGGCGAGTGTGCCATCCAGGTCGAATAAGGCGGCTTGAATCATGAATCGGTAAGTCATGGCAAGTTCGGCCAACTTGTCAGGGTTGGCCGAACGGGGGTTAACGGATGGTTTTGCCAAGGAACAGCTTGTAGGCCGGATTATCGGTTTCGTCGACCCAAACATAGCCCAGATGGTCGAGGAAACGCTGGAATTCAGCGTTGTCTTCAGGCGGAACCTGAATGCCAACCAATGCGCGACCGTAGTCGGTACCGTGGTTACGGTAGTGGAACAGGCTGATGTTCCAGTCGGTGCGCATGGACTCAAGGAAGCGCATCAGCGCGCCCGGACGTTCCGGGAATTCGAAGCGCAGCACGCGTTCGTGCTTGAGCTGTGGTGCGTGGCCGCCAACAAGATGGCGGATGTGCAGTTTGGCCAGCTCATTATCGGTCAGGTCCAGCGCTTCCAGTTCATTGCTGGCCGGTCGCTCAGGATTTTGTCGGCATCCTGCTTACCGGCAATTTGCACGCCCACGAAAACTTGCGCTTCACGCGGGTCG
The DNA here is from genome assembly GCF_009707705.1 of Paludibacterium denitrificans. Classification (GTDB taxonomy): domain Bacteria; phylum Pseudomonadota; class Gammaproteobacteria; order Burkholderiales; family Chromobacteriaceae; genus Paludibacterium_A; species Paludibacterium_A denitrificans. Next base: position 2,852,513 of record NZ_WLYX01000001.1, read on the forward strand.
GCAAAGCGGTAGTTGAATTCGGTAATGTTGCGATTGCCGATGACTGAGCAGAACTTTTTGAAGCTGCCCGGTTGTTCCGGGATCGTGACGGCGATGACGGCTTCGCGGCGTTCGCCCAGCTCGGAACGCTCCGAGACATGGCGCAGGCGGTCGAAGTTCATGTTGGCACCGCAGGTGATGGCAACCAGTGTTTCGTCGGTACAGCCTTCACGCTGGATGTAGGCCTTGGCACCGGCCACGGCCAGAGCGCCAGCCGGTTCGGCGATGGAGCGCGTGTCTTCGAAGATGTCCTTGATCGCGGCGCAGATGGCGTCGGTATCGACCAGAATGATTTCGTCCAGCAGTTCTTTACAGATGCGGAAGGTTTCTTCGCCTACCAGCTTGACGGCTACGCCATCGGCAAACAGGCCAACGTCTTTCAGTTCGACGCGTTCGCCTTTCTCGATGGATTGCTTCATGGCGTCAGAGTCAACCGGCTGAACGCCGATGATCTTGATTTCCGGCTTGAGGCGCTTGATGTAGCTGGCCACGCCAGCAGCCAGCCCGCCGCCGCCAATAGCGACAAATACGGCATTGATGGTGTCGGGGTGCTGACGCAGGATTTCCATGCCGATGGTGCCCTGTCCGGCAATCACATCGGGGTCGTCAAACGGCGGAATGTAGGTGGCGCCGGTTTCTTCGGCCAACTTCATGGCATGTTTGTAGGCGTCGCTGAACGATTCGCCAGCCAGTACCACTTTACCGCCACGGCTGGTGACGGCGTCGATCTTGATCTGCGGGGTGGTAACCGGCATGACGATGGTGGCGGTACAGCCGATTTTCTGGGCGGAGAGCGCCACGCCCGGGCATGGTTGCTTACGCTGGCGGTGATGACGCCTTGTTTCAGCTGCTCCGGCTTGAGCTTGGCCATCTTGTTATAGGCGCCGCGCAGCTTGAACGAGAATACCGGTTGCAGGTCTTCGCGCTTGAGCAGAATGGTGTTGTGGTAGCGACGGGAGAGATTGGGGGCTTTTTCCAGCGGGCTTTCGATGGCGACATCGTAAACCCGTGAAGTGAGGATACGTTCCAGATAATCTTGGTTGTCTTGCATGGTGATGCCAATGTCCGTTTCTTTTGAACTGTCAGGGTATCAGGAACAGCAACCCCTCGGAAAGTCGTGGAGGCATTTAAGTGCGGCATCCACCGCAGGCAATAAAAAGATGGCAAAAAACCCGTGAGCTTGGCCAATCCATCGTGGCTGCGGTGTGTATAATATCGGGCTACTGTATTGCGATCCCACCTCGAAGACGCACGTCTACACCATGAAAACTTTCACCAGCATGCTTGTTGCGGCAGCTATTGCGTTGCCGTCTCTTTCCTTTGCCAATACTGCCTTTGTCCCTCCGGTGCCGGAGATTGCTGGCAAGGCCTACTACCTTGTCGATTTCTACAGCGGCCAGATTCTGGCGGCGCGTGATCCCGATTCCCGAGTGGAACCGGCTTCGCTTACCAAGCTGATGACGGCTTACCTGACGTTCAAGGCGCTGAAAGAGAAACGCCTCTCGCTGGACCAGACGCTGACCGTGTCGGCCAAAGGCTGGAAGACCGAAGGGTCGCGCATGTTCCTTGATCCCAAGACGCCGACCAAGGTGGAAGACCTGATCAAGGGCATGATCGTGCAGTCGGGCAACGACGCTTGCGTTACGTTGGCCGAAGCCATTGCCGGTAGCGAAGAAGTGTTTGGTCAGATGATGACCCAGCAAGCGCAAAAGCTGGGCATGAAGGGGACGCAATTCAAGAATGCCACCGGCCTACCGGACCCTAACCATTACACCACCGTGCGTGATTTGGGCATTCTCGCCGCGGCCATCATCCGTGACTTCCCGGAGTACTATCCCATCTACTCGATGAAGTCATTCACCTACAACAACATTACCCAGCCTAACCGCAACCTGTTGCTCTACCGTGACCCGAACGTCGACGGCATGAAAACCGGGCACACCGAATCGGCAGGCTTCAACCTGATTGCATCCAGCCACCGCGATGGCCGCCGTGTGCTGTCGGTGGTGGTTGGCACGGAAAGTGCGGAGGCCCGTGCGGTTGAGAGCTCCAAATTGCTCAACTACGGCTTGCAGTTTTTCGATACGCCCAAACTATATGCTGCAGCAAAGCCGGTATCCGAGCTGCCGGTTTACAAAGGTAATGCCAAGTCGGTAGCCATCGGCTTTAGCTCTGATGTCTACGCCACGGTTCCCAAAGGCCAAGCGGCACGTCTGAAGGCAGACCTGACCACCAATCAGCCGGTCATTGCGCCGGTCAAGGCCGGACAGGTCGTTGGCAAACTGGTGGTGTCGCTCGATGGCAAGCCGGTGAACGAACGGCCGGTTGTGGCACTCAAAGCCGTGGATGAAGGCAACTTCTTCAGCTTCTTGGGACAGCATCAAGCTGATGCTTGGCAAGAAATAACCCGCTTTCCGCGACGGCGTTGCCGTCAGGACAAGCCAGCCCGGACCGATGCCCAGCCATGGTCCGGGTTTGTTGTTGTAGGAGTGAAAGTAATGACGGAACGCCAAGAGCTGCTGCAATTTCCCTGCCGTTTCCCTTTGAAAATCATGGGAGAGCAGCACGAATCATTTCAAATGACCATCATTGAGGTCGTGCGAACCCATGCGCCGGATGTGAGCGAACGCGATGTGCAAAGCCGCGACAGCTCCAGCGGCAAATATGCTTCGCTAACGGTAACGGTAACGGCAACCTCGCGAGAGCAGCTTGATAACATATATCGGTCGCTAACCAGTCACCCGATGGTGAAAGTGGTTTTCTGACCGAGGGAGCAACAGGTGGAGCGCACCATCAACTATCTGGGGCTGGTTGACTACCAGCCCACCGGCAGGCCATGCGGGCGTTTACCGACCAACGCACCACCGATACGCGTGACGAGATCTGGGTGCTGGAGCATCCGCCGGTGTACACACTGGGCTTGGCGGGCAAGGAGGAACACATCCTGCGCCACACCGCCATTCCGCTAGTGCGTACCGACCGTGGCGGCCGGTCACTTATCACGGGCCTGGGCAGTTGATCGTGTACCCGTTGATCGACTTCAAACGCATGCATATCGGCGTGCGTGATCTGGTACGGCGTATCGAAAATTCGGTGATTGATACGTTGGCCGAACTGGGCATCGAGGCAAATGGCGATGTCAACGCGCCGGGCGTGTACGTGGCGGGTTCCAAGATTGCCTCACTGGGCCTGCGCATCAAGAACGGCGCGGTGTATCACGGGCTGTCGCTCAATGTCGACATGGACCTGACCCCGTTTAACTGGATTAACCCTTGCGGCTATGCTTAAGCCTCAAGGTGACACAAATGAAGGATTTGGGTGTTGACCTGTCCGTGTTGCAAGTAGCTGAGAAGCTGCTGCCGCATCTGGACCGACACCTGACCGTGATGAAGGAGACTGCATGAAGCCGGACAACCAGACGGGCGTTAAACACAAGGGCGCCGCCAAAACCGCACGCATTCCCATCAAGATCGTGCCGCTGGATGAAAAACTGAAAAAGCCGGAGTGGATTCGCGCCAAGCTGCCCAATGGTCAGCGCTTTACCGAAATCAAGCAGATCTTGCGCGATCAGAAGCTGCACACCGTCTGTGAAGAGGCGACCTGCCCGAATATCGGCGAATGCTTTAGCAAAGGCACGGCAACCTTCATGATCATGGGGGATATCTGTACCCGTCGTTGCCCGTTCTGTGATGTCGGTCATGGCCGCCCCAATCCGCTGGATCCGAATGAACCCAAGCATCTGGCCGAAACCGTAGCCGCGCTGCGCCTGAACTATGTGGTGGTCACCTCGGTGGATCGCGACGATCTGCGCGACGGTGGCGCCGGACATTTTGCCGACTGCATTACCGCCGTCCGCGCGGCTTCGCCGAAAACCCAGATCGAGGTACTGGTGCCGGACTTCCGTGGCCGCCCTGGAGTTGGCGATTGACGTGTTGACCGAAACCCCGCCCGATGTGATGAACCACAATCTGGAAACCGTGCCACGGCTCTACAAGCAAGCACGTCCCGGCGCGGATTACGCCCACTCGCTGCAGTTGCTCAAGGATTACAAGGCGAGAAATCCTGACGTGCTGACCAAATCCGGCTTGATGGTCGGCTTGGGTGAAACCGATGAAGAAATTCTGGAAGTGATGCGCGATTTGCGTGCGCATGATGTTGATATGCTGACAATTGGCCAGTACCTGCAGCCGTCCGATGGCCACTTGCCTGTCTTGCGCTATGTGCATCCCGATACCTTCCGCCGTTTCGAAGAACAGGCAAAGGAAATGGGATTCAAGCATGCCGCGGTGGGCGCCATGGTGCGTTCAAGCTACTATGCCGATCAGCAGGCACATGGCGTTAGCTTTAAGTTGGCGTCATGATCAATTCAACGGGCACACAAGTGCCCGTTTTGCATTGGGTGCCGCAACAGATATTAACCATTTTGCTGTGGATGGCGCAGGATGCTGCGGCACACTGTCGCTCAGTCAGTAGGATGCAATGGAGAACAAGGCAATGAGTCAGTACGTCAGGGTGTGGGATTTGCCGACCAGGCTGTTTCACTGGTCGCTGGTAGGCTTGGTCGCGGCGATGTGGGCCAGTGGTGAGCAAGGTGGCGAGTGGCTGCAATATCACGTGTGGTGTGGCATTGCGCTGGCAGTTTTGTTGCTGTTCCGTGTGTTGTGGGGTATGGCCGGTAGCCAGACGGCGCGTTTTGCCAGTTTTGTGCGCGGGCCGGTTGGTGTGTTGGCGTATATCAAGGGCCAAGTCACGGAACAGGATAACCCCGGCCACAACCCCTTGGGTGGCTGGATGGTGCTGCTGATGTTGCTGGCGCTGCTGGTGCAGGTGGGAACCGGGCTGTTTGCCTCGGATGTGGATAGCTATACGTTCAATGGCCCGCTGGCTGGCAAGATTGCCTCGGATCTTTCCGAATCACTGACCAGCTTCCACAAAAACTTTTTAATCTGATTCTGGCGTTGGTGGCGTTGCATGTCTCGGCCATCATCGCCTATCGCGTGTTCAAGAAGCAGAACCTGGTACGGCCGATGATTACCGGCTACAAACAGATGGATGGTCAGCCGTCACCCCTGATGTTCAAGCCGCTCATCATGGCGGTGGTGACACTGCTGCTGTCGGGTCTCGCCGTCTATCTGTTGCTGACGTATTTCTGACAAGGCCGCAGGGTTGGCCGAAAACGACAAAGCATATCGCTATACTTTGTTTGCTTGGGGGCGAGATATTACTTCTCTGGCCCACGGAAGCTGTCGTGACAGGATTTGCAGCTTTGTGCGACAACGCCGTAACTCTTTTTGATGGCAGCCAGATCGCCACCGCGAGCGGTGGTGTCCAGATCGTTGACGGCTTTCAGGAATTTGTCTTTTTCTGCCGGAATTTGGCCGGTTGAGTCCAGATGCCCGGTTTGGCGCGGCTCTTGCCGGTAATGCTGTTGGCCGGGAAATGGGCAAACGGCTCGTTGGCGATGGCTTTAAGCGTATCGGCGTTCTTCAGGAACGTGGCTTTGACGTACGGGTCGCGATCGCGCACAACCTGTCCCATCGGCTCGAAGCTGCGCAGGATTTTCTTGAAGGATTGCGTGCGGATTTCTGCCGGGGTATCGGCATAGGCGGCGGGAATCGCCACGGCCAGCAAAAGCAGGCTTAGTACAGTGTGTTTCATGGTGTGTAGTGTGTCCGGCGAAAAAGAGGGTGTAACGCCAAGCGTACTTCTTGGTTAACGAATGGCCGCGCTTGGCGTTTACCTCAGTGCTCAGTCTTTACGGAAGCTGTCGTGGCAGGCCTTGCAGGTTTTCTGCACGGCAGCAAATTGTACCTTGATCGCGCCCAGATCGCCGCTGGCCGCCGTTTGTTTCAGCTTGGCCGTTTCTGCCTTATGGGTGTCGATGGCTTTTTTCCAGTCTGCTTTGCTCCAGATTTCTGGTTTGGCATCGGTTTCGCTGGCGGTTTTACCGGTAGCGGTGCTTACCGGGAAGTATTGCCACGGTTGCTGCGCCAGCGCATCCAGATGGGCGGCGAGTTTGGCAAAGTCGTCCTTGTTGAACGGCGTGCTGCCCTTGGTCATTTTTCCCATCTGGCCGAAGGTTTGTTTGTATTGCTTGAAAACTTCTTTGCGGGCTTTGACCGGATCGGCGGCAAAGACTTGGCTGGCGAGCAGGCTGGCGAGGGTTGCCAACAATAGGGTTTTTTTCATGTGCACTCCTTTGGGTAGGCAGTTTGCGAGCTTTTTGCAGCCTACCACATGCCGTTGGCAACTATAGCCGTGATGTGTTAAGGGTTGTTAAATAGAAATGTTATAATGTAACATTATTGCCTGTACGGGATATGGTCGGGGAAAAATCATGAACCACGAAGCCTATTTGCAGGCGGCGGAACGCCATTGTGTGGCGCGCGGCAGCAAGCTCACTACCTTGCGCCGACGGGTGCTGGAACTGGTGCTGCGCCATCAGGGCGTGGTCAAGGCGTATCAGGTCCTGGCTGATCTGCAGCAGGAGCGTGGCGTCACGGCACCGCCTACCGTTTACCGCGCACTGGATTTTCTGGTGGAGCACGGGTTGCTACACCGGGTTGAAGCCCTCAACGGCTTTATTGTTTGTGATCATTTTGAATGTCAGCACGAGGGTTTGATTCTGGTGTGTGAAGACTGTGGCAGTGTTGAGGAAATTGACGCCACGGCGGGCCTCAGTGCGCTGCGCATGGCGTCACAGTCGGTTGGGTTTGCACTCTCGCCCCAAAATCTGGTGTTGGCTGGGCACTGCAAGGCATGTCATCTATGAAAAAAACTATTGTTAACCTGTTTACCGGCTTTTTGGGAGTCGGTAAAACCACGGCCTTGCGCCATCTGATTGAGCATCGTCCGACCGATGAAAAGTGGGCCATCATCGTCAATGAATTCGGCGAAGTGGGTATTGATGGTGCCGCCTTGATGAATGATGAATTGCCGGTAGCTGAAATCGCCGGTGGCTGTTTGTGCTGTGTGGCCGGGCCGCAGATGACGGTAACCGTAGCCAATTTGCTGCGGCGTGAGCGACCGGATCGTCTGTTGATCGAAGCCAGTGGTCTGGCGCATGCCGCCGGGGTGATTGATGAATTGCGTGAGAAGCCGCTGAGCGATGCGCTGGAAGTGGGGGCGGTGATTACCTTGGTTGACCCGCGCCAGTTTGTGAACGGCGATTACCTGCGCCAGCCGTTGTATCGCGATCAGGTTGCCATTGCCGATGTGTTGGTCGCCAACAAGACGGATGTGGCAGATGTTCCCACCATGGAAGCGTTCCGCCAGCAGGCCGCCGCCTTGTTTCCCCCGAAAACGCTGGTGGCGGAAGTCACCAATGGCGAGCTGGAGCCCTGGCTGGCTGGCGCTGGCGACAGCACCCAAGCCGCGTTATCGGCCCGCTGTGCCCGCTGGCAGCAGCTCTGGCTGGACATCGATGGGCTGGACGTTCCCGCCCGAGCAGCCATTTAGCGGTGAGGCGTTGACCAACCTGTTTGATCGGCTGCCGAAGCTGGTCCCCGGGCTGGTGCGGGCCAAGGGTGTGTTCCGGGTACTGGATAGCTGGGTCTGGCTGAACTGGGCTGAAGGTCAGTGGGGAGCAACGCAGGTGTCCGGCGGCGCGATAGTCGTTTCGAGTTAATTGCCCCGTCGTTTGACGCCGAACAGATCGAAGCACAGCTCAAGTCCTGCTTCGAGTAAGGAAAGACTGCACATGAAACACCAACATTTGACCATGGCGACCTATCGCGCGCCACGGACGTTGTTGTCGATGTCAGCCCTGGCAACGCCTGTTACTGGTGCTGCTGGCCCTGTCTGCCTTATGGCTGGTAGTGGTGTGGGCCTTACAGGAGGTGGCATGACTGTCGGCATCGAGAATTTAACCGTTTCCTACCAGCGCCATCCGGCGGTGCATCATGTTTCCGGGCGTTTTCTGGAAGGAGAATGTACCGCCATCTTTGGCCCGAACGGAGCAGGCAAGAGCACCCTGCTCAAAACCATGATGGGTTCGCTTACGCCTGATGCGGGCCGGGTCGTACTGGAAGGTTACCAGCGCAAGGATATCGCCTATCTGCCGCAGCAGGCGGAAATTGACCGCTCGTTGCCGGTAAGTGTGCTGGACTTGGTGGCCACCGGTTTGTGGCATGAGACCGGTGTCTTTGGCAAGGTTGGCCGAAACGGTCAGGCGCGTGCCTTGCAGGCGCTGGAGCAGGTGGGGTTGGCCGACTTCGCTCCTCGCTCGATTTCTGCACTGTCGAGCGGACAGTTTCAGCGGGTGTTGTTTGCCCGGATTCTGGTGCAGGATGCACGCCTGATTCTGCTGGATGAGCCATTCAATGCTGTCGATGCCAAAACCACCTACGACTTGCTCGAGCTGGTACGCCTCTGGCATGACGAAGGCCGCACCGTGATTGCCGTATTGCATGATTACGAGCAGGTGCGCGCCTATTTTCCTCAAACCCTGCTGCTGGCACGCGAAGTGGTGGCCTGGGGTAAAACCGAAGAAGTCCTGACGGACGTGCACCTGAAGCGCGCCGTAGAAACCGCCGCGCACTGGCATGAGCGCGCGCCGGTGTGTCAGGCCGATGGAGTTGTTGCCTGATGTCTGAAGTGTACGATTTACTGATTTCCCCGTTTGTCGATTTCGCTTTCATGCGACGAGCCTTGGCGGGCTGTTTGGCGCTGGCGCTGGGTAGCGGGCCGATTGGTCTGTTCCTGGTGATGCGCCGCATGAGCCTGATGGGCGATGCCATGAGCCATGCGGTATTGCCGGGTGCCGCCATTGGTTTTCTGTTGGCAGGGCTGAGCCTGCTTACCATGAGCTTGGGTGGTTTTTTTGCTTAAGGTGCTGGTGGCATTGCTGGCCGGGCTTGCCACACGCTTTACCACGATCAAGGAAGACGCCAGTTTCGCGGCGTTTTACCTGCTGTCGTTGGCGCTGGGGGTGTTGCTGGTCTCCAAGAGCGGCAGCAATGTCGATCTGATGCATATCCTGTTTGGCTCGGTGCTGGCCGTGGATAATGCTGCGCTGTATCTGGTGGCTGGCGTAGCAACCGTAACCCTTACGGTGTTGGCGCTGATTTACCGCCCGCTGCTACTGGAAAGCCTGGACCCGGTGTTCCTGCGGGCCGTGGGGGCGCGCGGAAGCTGGTGGCACATGCTGTTTCTGATGCTGGTGGTGCTGAATCTGGTGGCCGGTTTTCAGGCCTTGGGCACCCTGATGGCCGTTGGCCTGATGATGCTGCTTAAGCGATTACTGCGCGGTTATGGGCGGAAACGGTGGAGGGCATGCTGCTGGTGTCGGTTGGTATTGCCTTTGCAAGTGGTTTGGGTGGTTTGCTGTTGTCTTACTATTTTGAGTTGCCATCTGGCCCTTCCATTATTTTGCTGGCTGGTCTGGTGTACCGGCTTCCTTGCTGATCGGCCCGGTAGGTGGGGCGTTACCCCGCTATGTCCGCGCCCGGCATCTTGAATCCTGACTGATAAGGTTGTGTCGAATGAAAAAGACGTTTTTGGCAGCGTTATTGTTGAGCGTGCTTAAGCACTGGCTTGGGCCAAGCTGCCGGTAGTGGCCAGTTTCAGTATTGTGGCCGACATGACGCGGGAGATTGGTGGGGATCGCGTTGAGGTGGTGTCGCTGGTTGGGCCCGATCAGGACGCGCATGTGTTTCAGCCGTCTCCCTCGGATGTCAAAAAGGTGGCGGGTGCCAAGGTGTTTGTTGCCAATGGCTTGGGGCTGGATGGCTGGATGGGGCGCTTGACCAAATCAGCGGGCTTTCGCGGCGTGGTGGTCGAAGCCTGCAAGGGGATTCGCACCCGTATGGCACCGGAGGGCGAAGAGCATGGCGCAGCCCACGATCATGGCCATGATGGCGTTGATCCGCATGCCCTGGCATGACCCGCGCCGGGTGCAGACTTATATTCGCAATATCACCGCCGCGCTGACGCAAGCCGATCCGGCTGGGAAAGCCGTATATGCCAAGCGTGCGGCTGATTTTTCCGGCAAGGTTGCGGCGCTGGATGCCCGGGCCGCCAAGGCTTTTGCCGCTGTACCGGCAGCAAAGCGCAAGATATTGACGTCGCACGACGCGTTTGGCTACCCGGGTGAGCGCTATGGTATTCGCCTGTTGGCGGTGCAGGGGGTGAGTACGGAGTCCGAGGCTTCGGCCAAGGGCGTGGCGCAACTGGTGCGTCAAGTGCGGCAGGAAAAGGTAAAAGCCGTGTTCATGGAGAACATGAGCAATAAGCGTTTGCTGGAACAACTATCGCGTGAGGCCGGGGTTTCCATTGGCGGAAAACTGTATGCAGACGCGCTGTCCGGGCCGAGTGGCCCGGCGGCCAGCTATCAGGCGCTATTCCGCTACAACGTCAGCACCATACTCAAATCGTTTAACTAGCGATGCCGGTTACAGGAAGGTTTCGGCCAACCTGTATACTCCCATCGCAGCGACGACCAGTCCCGCCGTCAGGCGCACTGGTCGTTTTTGTATCCACTGGCGCAGGGTGTCGGCAAATACGCCCATCAGTAGCAGGTTGGGCAAAGTGCCCAAGCCAAAAGCCAGCATGGCGCCGCCACCATGTAGCGCCGACCCGGTTGCCAGTGCCGATAACGAAGCGCTATACACCAATCCGCAAGGCAGCCAGCCCCAGATCATGCTTAGGCCAGCAAGGCGCCGCTTGCATGGCGTACCGGTAGCAGACGGGCGACCCAAGGTTGCAAGCGTGCCCAGATTGGGCGACCGAGACTTTCAATCATGGTGATTGCACGGGAAAATCCAGCCAGATAGAGGCCCATGGCAATCAACATCAGGTTAGCCAGTAACAGTAATGCCAGCTGGAACGGACGGGTGGTCAATAAACTGAGGCCCGCTTCGGCCAACCCTCCGAGCAGGATACCGATAAGCGTGTAACTGGCCAGACGCCCCACGTTGTAACTCAGCAGAATTAGCCAGCGCTGGCGGTTATCCGGTAAGTTCAGGGTCAGGGCCGTCACAATGCCGCCGCACATGCCAATGCAATGGCCGCCACCCAGCAATCCAGCCGAGAACAAGACCCAGTAACTCGTTTCTATCATGCCGAGCGCTGCCGTAAAAAGCCCCATTCTACCAGAGGTCAAGGGCTAAGCCAGACGTGATACCGTGCAAAAGTTGCTGTTGTCCTGTTTGCCGGTCAGTAAATTGTTGTTGGCATTGTTGCCATAATCAGGCTAGAAAAATTATGGAGTGGCTTCAGGTAACCACTAGAAAAAACCGGAAATACACCAGACAATACCGGCCAGCCTGGACTGGCAACGGTGGCAATGATTGAACATTGCGCGAGTCGGGGCCGATTAATCATGCAGTGATGAACACATGCTGAAATGTGAGGAACATACATGGGCAAGTACCTGACGCTGGAACGCCCGGGCCAGTCAGCCATTCTTACCATCAATAACCCGCCAGCCAACCTCTGGACGGTAGACAGCCTTAACGAATTGGCTCACACCATGGCCGAACTGGATGCTGACCGCTCTTATCGTTCGGTAGTGATTACCGGGGCGGGGGAGGCGTTTTTCTCCGCTGGCGCCGATCTGAAACAGTTCCTGACCGGAGACAAGACGGCGGCCTTGCAAGTGCTGGATGCCTTTGCTGCCGCCTTTGGTGCCATTCGCCGTTATCGTGGCGTCACCGTTGCGGCAATCAATGGCTATGCGCTGGGGGGCGGCTTGGAAGGTGCTTTGGCCTGTGACTATATTGTGGCAGAGCGTGGCGCGCAGTTGGGTTTGCCTGAAGCCAAGGTTGGCCTGTTGCCCGGCGGTGGCGGAACCAAGTTGCTGGCGGACAAAGTGGGCATTGCCCGGGCCAAGCGCATGATTCTTGGTGGCGAAATCATCGTCGCGGAAAAGGCCTACGAGATTGGTCTGGTCGAGGAATTGGTCGATCCCGGGTTTGCCAAGATCGTGGCCGTCAGCCCGGCCAACAAGGTGGTCAATCAGGCGCCGAATGCCGTGGCCGAGGCGCGCCGTTTGATTGAGGAAAGCTCCCAGCTTAGTCTGAGCGAACATTTGCAGCGGGAACGCGCCGCACTCGTCAGCCTGATCGGCGAGCCGGAGCAAATGGAAGGCGTGGCGGCTTTTATGGGAAAACGCACGCCAAAGTGGGCGGAAGAAAGCTGATTGACAGGTTTTGCATAAAAAAGGGATGGCCTGTGCCATCCCTTTTTACATCGCCAAGCTGAATTACTGCTGAATCTTGGCTTGCGATTTCAGGCTGTTGATGTACTGATCTACCCGTTCGCCCATGATGCGTTGCGTCAGTTGGGGGCGAATCTGGTCCAGTTGCGGAACGTTGCGTTCGCTACGGACGTCATCCAGCTTGATGATGTGCCAGCCGAATTGCGTTTGCACCGGTTGAGCGGTGATTTGGCCTTTGCTCAACTTGGTCAGCGCAGTGCGGAACGACGGCACAAAGGTACGGGCATCCTGCCAGCCCAAGTCACCACCATTATCCTTGCTGCCCGGATCGGTCGATTTTTCCTTGGCCAGCTGGGCAAACGGTTTGCCCTTCTTCAGTGCTTCCAGAGCTGCCTTGGCTTCAGCCTCCGATGCTACCAGGATATGCTGGGCGTGATAGCTCTTGTTTTCCGGGATGGTGGCAACCAGTTTGTCGTACTCGGTTTTGAGCTCGGCGTCAGTCAGCGGATGGGTACGCTGAAATTCGCGGATAACGCGGTTGGCCAGTGCCATGGCTTGCATGTTTTCCAGCTCGGCGCGGTAGTCTGCCGATTTGTCCATGCCTTGTTTCACGCCTTCCGGCGTAGCACTTCAAAGGTGATCAGCTGGTCTTTGACCATGTTCTGCAGTTGTGGGCCGTTGGCTTGTTGGTTTTGTCCTTGAGCCCGGGCTTCCATCATCTTGACTACGGCGTCAATGCGAGCCCTGGGAAATGGCGGTGCCGTTGACTACCGGGCCAGCGAAGGCGGTGGAGGTGCTGAGTGCGGCCAGCATGAGGCCAGCCAGCATGGTCTTGCGCATGATGCAAATTCCTGTGTTAAAAGTTTCGCTTACTGGATTTTTGCCTTGGAACGAATGTCGGCCATGGCTTTGCTCACGGTCTCTTCTTCCAGTTGGCGGACGATTTGTGGTTTGACTTGTTCCAGCGGCGGCAGCTTGGCGGTGCGCACGTCTTCTACCTTGATGACGTGCCAGCCCATGGGCGACTGGAACGGTTTGGTGGTGTACTGGCCTTTATTCAGCCCTTTGAGGGTTTCGGCCAACTGCGGAGCCATGGCAGACAGATTGCCCCAGCCCATGTCGCCGCCAGATTGTTTGGCTGCCGGGTCGATGGAACGAGCACGAACCAGGTCTTCAAATTTGCTGCCTTTCTTCAGGGCGGCAATGACTTTCTGTGCATCAGCTTCGCTGGCAACGGTAATCTGACGGGCGTGGACTTCCTTGGTGCCGTTCAGCTTGGCAGCGGTCTCGTCGTAACGTGCCTTGATCTGGGCGTCGCTGGGCGGATTCTGTTTAACGAAGTCGGCAAACAGCGCTTCACGCATCATATCTTCACGAATTTCGTTCAGGCGCTTGGTGAATTCCGGCTGTTTGTCCAGACCGCGCTTGCTGGCTTCCTGCAGAATCAGGGTGCGGTTGATCAGGGTGCCTTTGAGCTGTTCGCGTAGCGAAGGCGAATCCTGTACGTTGCCACCACTGCTTTGCACCACGGCGGTCACGGCATTGTCGAGTGCGGTTTTGTCGATGCTGGTGCCATTTACCACAGCAATGGATTCGGCCCGGGCCAGTGCTTAAGCAGGCTGAGCGAGGCTGCAACCAGCAAGGTTGCGATGTGGGTAGAGGTCATGGTGATCCCTTCGAGATTCATGATGGATTTAGAGTTCGGCAGGCGCTAGCGCCCGAATGGCCAAGGCATGCACATGCTGTTGCATCAGCGGGCCCAGTGTGTCGTAAATCAGTCGATGGCGTGCGACGCGATTCAGTCCTTCGAAGCGGGCACTGACGATGGTAAGGGTGTAATGCCCTCCGCCGGAGCGGGCGCCAGCATGGCCGCTGTGCGCGGCGCTGTCGTCTTCAATCGAGAGATGTTCTGGCTGCAGCGCGGCGAGAGCCTGTTGCAGTAGTGCCGCGGTGTCACTCATGCAGGGAAAACCTTGCGGAACGGCTTGACTTCGGTGTGGGCATATACGCTGCGACGTACGGGTCGGCCTGCGCCCAGCTTTGCGCGTCTTCCAGCGAGGGAAATTCAGCCACAATGAGGCTGCCAGTGAAACCGGCATTGCCCGGATCGTTGCTGTCAATGGCGGGAAAGGGGCCTGCGACAATCAGACGGCCTTCTTCCTGCAAGGCTTGCAGCCGGGCCAGATGTTCCGGGCGCACCGACAGGCGTTTATCCAGTGAGCCGGGGTGATCCCGGCCGATAATGGCGTACAGCATTATTTTTTTCCTCAACGTATTTGGCCAGAAACAGGCTTTGAGCGATGACAAACAACACCATCAAGCCAAGGCCGCCGAACAATTTGAAGTTGACCCAGATTTCTTCGCTAAAACGGTAGGCAACAAACAGGTTGAGCGCACCCATGCTTAAGCAAAAAAGCTGGTCCAGGCGAGCGTCAGCTTGCGCCATACCGGCACAGGCAGTTCTAACTGCTGGCCCATCAGCGCTTTGAGGCCATTTTTGCCAGCGAGTTCACTGATCAGCAGCCCACCACCCATGATCCAATAGAGCACGGTTGGTTTCCACATGATGAAGTGCTTGTCATGCAGCAATAGCGTTGCGCCGCCCAGTACCACGATCAGGCCGAGGCTGATCCATTGCAGGGTGTCGACCTTGCGGTGTTTGAACCAGGCATAACCCACTTGCGCCGCTGTCGTGACAATGGCGACACCAGTCGCCAGATACATGTTGCGGGTGAGCCAGTAGGTCACAAAGAACAGAAGAATGGGGAATAGGTCGGATAGGAATTTCATGCTGTTGATTATGGAGGCTGCCTGCCGGTTTCACAAGCGACAGGCAGCAAGCAAGTTAGCGGGAGCTTTGTTTGACCACGCTCATGGCGGTGGCCACCAGTGAGCTGACGTCGGCCACATTGGCCGGTAGGATGATGGTGTTGTTCTCTTTGGCCAGTTTGCCAAAGGCGCTAACGTATTGTTCTGCCACTTTAAGGTTGACGGCTTCCAGCCCGCCTTGGGTCTGGATGGATTCTGCCACTCGGCGGATGGCATCGGCCGTGGCATCGGCCACCAGTCGCATGGCTTCTGCTTCGCCTTGGGCATTATTGATGGCAGCCTGACGCGCGCCTTCTGACTGGTTGATGGCGGCACGCATGTCGCCTTCGGATTTTTGAATGGCAGCTTCGCGCGCGCCGGTGGCCAGATTGATCTGCTCCATTTTGCGGCCTTCAGATTCGGCAATGCGCGCGCGTTTTTCCCGCTCGGCCGTGATTTGTGCCTGCATGGAGTGCAGGATGTCTTGTGGTGGCACGAGGTCCTTGATTTCGTAGCGCAGAACCTTCACCCCCCAGTTGATGGCGGCTTCGTCGAGTGCGGCGACCACGGCCTGGTTGATTTCATCGCGCTCTTCAAAGGTTTTGTCCAACTCCATCTTGCCGATCACCGAGCGCAGGGTGGTTTGCGCCAGTTGGGTAATGGCGATGATGTAATCGCTGGTGCCATAGGACGCGCGCTGTGGATCGGTAACCTGAAAGTACAGGATGCCGTCCACTTTCAGCTGCGTGTTGTCACGGGTGATGCAGATCTGGCTGGGGACATCCAGCGGGACTTCTTTCAGGCTGTGTTTGTAGGCCAGCCGGTCGATGAACGGAATGATGATGTTCAGGCCCGGTGTCAGGGTGGCGTGGTAGCGGCCCAGTCGTTCCAGAATGTAGGCATGCTGCTGCGGGACTACGGTGAGCGATTTGAGGATGAAGATCACTACCGCCGCAAAGAGAAACAGTGCAAATTCCATGACTTAGCGCTTTCCCGGTTGTTTGGAAGAAATTTTGAGCTGATTGCCATCTCGGCCAGCGATAAAGCCCTGATCACCGGGTTGCAAATCGGCATCCAGTTGGGCATCCCATTCCGTACCACGGTAGTGGACACGGGCTTGCTGCGGCCCGGTGAGGCGTACGATGCGCACGGGTTGGCCGAAATCCGGGTCGCTATCGCGGGGCGCCAGCCGATGTTCATGTCGCCGTTTCCGTGCCGAAACCATGAACACGCCGATAACGCCGGTTAGGCTGGCAATGGTCCATTGCCCATTCGTGCCGATTTCCAGCAGCGCCGCCGTGCCACCACCAGCCATGGCGATGGCGATCACCAGCAGGTAAAACGTGCCTGACAGGAATTCGGCAATCAGCGCGAGTAGGGCGCAGACAAACCAGAAGGTGGCGGGTGGCAGCATGGTGGCTTTTCCAGAGTGAGATCGCCAGTGGCGTTGGCGCATTGTCGCGGAGTGCTGCGGTCATGACAATAGCGTCAAGCTGGCTAAGCGATCTGAGAAAAGCGCTAACCGATGCACGCGGCCGCGTTACCATGTTGCCCTTTGTGTGGCAGGGATGACGGATATGTTCCAGCTGGCCGGGCCGGTGCAGGCGACTATCGAGATCAAGAAAAGCCGGTTTATCGCGCTGTTATGGCCGGTAGCTAGCCGTGAGGAAGCACGACAAAGGTTGGCCGAAACCCGGCAAAACTGGCCGGATGCCCGTCACTATTGTGCCGTGCTGCTGACGGCCAGTGATTCCATGCTCGACGACGACGGTGAGCCGTCCGGCACGGCTGCCCGCCCAATGTATAACGTGCTACAACACAAACAGCTGAACAATGTGCTGGCCGTGGTGGTGCGTTACTTTGGCGGGATCAAACTGGGGGCGGGCGGTTTGGTGCGGGCTTACACGCAAGCGATCAATCAGGCTTTGCTGGATGCCATATTGCAGCCGGTGGTGCAATGGACAGAATGCCGTGTTGCCGTGGCGTTTGCCGATGAATCCAGGCTGCGGCGACATCTGGCTGATCTTGGCGTGGCGGTGCAGCAGGCAGAATACGCGCAACAGGTTGTGCTGACGCTACGTCTCCCTGTTAACCAGCAGCAGGAAAGCATGGCAAAGCTGGTTGATGCCATGTCGGGAGCGGTTACTGTGCTGGACGGCGAGCCATCGATAACCAACGCTGACGATTGAGGTTGGCCGAACCGTTTCGGCCAACCTGATGACGGCGCAGGCGAGGGGTTTATAACTGGCGCAGCAGAGTCAGCGCCTGATGCAAATCCGCGCACACGGCCAGCGCTCCGGTGGTGGCGTGGGCCGGAGGTGTCACCATGTCAGGCACCACGATGACGCGCATTCCCGCTGCCAGCGCGGCTTGCATGCCGTAGAGCGAGTCTTCCAGCACCAGACAGCGCTCGGGGGCAACCTTCAACCGACGCGCAGCGGTCAGATAAATATCCGGGTGCGGCTTGGGATGTTCGACTTCGTCGCCTGCGACGGTAACGTCAAAATAACGGCTCAAGCCCGTGCGTTGCAGTTTGATATCGGCGAGTTTACGTTGGGTTGATGTCGCCACGGCGCGCGGCAACTCGACGCTGACTATCCAGTCCAGTACGTTTTCGATGCCGTTTTTCAGGTTGAGTTCGCCTTCCTGCAGTTGCCGGTGATAATGCCGTCGCCCGGCTTGGCTCAGTTGCTCGGCCAGTGCGCTGTTGCCCAGATAACGAGCCGCGTAGGCTACGCTCAGGGTGACAGATAGCCCCACCATGCCAAGAATCATTTCTTCCGGTACTACTACACCAAGTTCCCCGGCCTGCCAGCCGCCGGGCATTTCCGCTGATGCTTTCGGTGTCCACCATCAAACCATCCAGGTCAAACAACACCGCATCAATGCTTCGTTCCATAAAGTCCTCCTGCTGTCAGCCTACTGGTAGCCATGGCATCGGTGCAAGCCTCATGACTCTGGTATAGTGGTGGACTCATTAACAAGATGGAGGTGCCTGTGCTGTCCGTACTTGTGGCCAATCCCAAGGGAGGGAGTGGCAAATCCACCTTGTCGACCAATTTGGCCGGTTATTTTGCCCAACGCGGGAAAAAAGTCATGCTGGGCGATGTGGATCGTCAGCAGTCATCGTTGCGCTGGCTGGATCAGCGCGACCCGGCGCTCCCCACTATTGCCGGTTGGGAAGTCTCACCCGGCGATCCGGCGCGGCCGCCCAAAGGAACCGAGGTGGTGGTGCTGGATAGCCCGGCTGGCCTGCATGGCAAGAAGCTGGCATCGCTGTTGTCGCGGGTAGAACGCATTCTGGTGCCGATTCAACCGTCGCCGTTCGATATGTGGGCCAGTGGAGAATTTTTTGATCAACTGCTGGAAGAAAAAGCCATCCGCAAGAGCAAGGTGTTCATGGCCGTGGTTGGCATGCGTATTGATCCGCGAACCCGCTCGGCGCGCGAGCTGGAGCGCTTCCCGGCTGAACACGATGTCCCGGTACTCACCGGCTACGGGATACCCAGTTATATGTACAGGCTGCCGGTGCAGGGCAGACATTGTTTGATTTGCCTCCGTCACGAACGGAAAAGGACCGCCAGGCTTGGCAGCCGATCCTGAACTGGTTGGGTGAAGGTGAGAATCAGAGCTGGTGCGATAAATAGCGACGGTGTGATCAATGCAAAAAAACAGGAGCCTTAAGGCTCCTGTTTTTTTGGGCCTCGCTTACTTGAACGAGATGCCTTGGTTGCCATTTGGCAACAAATACTTATCAATAATGGGAATTAAATTAACTATTTTGTTACAATTGCGGAATTGAGAATAATTAAGTTTTGACAATAAAACTATAAATGAAGATAAATCTGCCCGTTACCACACAAGAGCGCTTGGTTGACCCACGTAGACCGATTGTTACCAAAACCAATCCCAAAGGCATTATTACCTACGCCAACCGTGCGTTTATCGAGATCAGCGGCTTCAGTGAAGAAGAGTTGATCGGCAAGAACCACAACATGGTGCGCCACCCCGACATGCCAGCGGAAGCTTTTGCCGACCTGTGGGAGACCGCCAAGGCCTAAGCCAGCCTTGGCGCGGACTGGTAAAGAATCGGGCCAAGAATGGCGATTTTTACTGGGTGGAAGCCTATATCACCCCCATTACCGAGCATGACAAGATTGTTGGCTACATGTCGGTACGCTCGGCACCCAGTCGGCCAATGATTGACGCGGCAGAGGCTCTTTACCGTGCGGTGCGCGACAAGCGGGCAACCCTGCCGTCCACACTCAAGGCACTTAATAGCCGCCCCGATGCCATGAAATGGTCGGTGTGGCTGGCGGGTGGTGGTGCGCTGATGGCGATGGCCGCCGCTTGTGTGCCGGATTCCCTGCTTGGACTGCGCCTTGCCATGGGTGTGTCAGGTAGTGTGTTGGCGCTGAGCGCCTCATCCTGGTGCTGGGTACGTATTCGGGCCGGTTTGCGTTTGCTGCGCGATGGGTTGTGTTGCTTGCGCGAAGGGCGGCTGGACCAGAATTTGGTCATCCGTGAGGGCGGCCTGCTGGGGCGGGCGCTACTTGGCGTGGAGTCGCTGCGCATTCATTACCGTGCCACTCTCGCCGATGTTATCAGTGCTGGCGAAGATACCCGTCGTCAGGCTTATAGCGTGCGTGATGAAATGCACGCGCTGGCCGCCCGTAGTTTGCAGCAGCGCGAAGGGCTCAACCAGATCAGCACCAACATGGAAACGATCAATGCGGCGGTGCATGAGGTGGTGACGCTGGCACAACGCAATCAGGACGATGCCGGGCAAACCCGTAGCGTGGCAGAGCAGGGGGAGCGCCACCATGCAGGCGGCAGCACAGGCGGCCAACCGGGCAGTGGAGGTGGTTGGTTGCTCGCGTTCTTCCATGGTGGAACTGGATCAGGCGCGTGAACGCATTCGTAACATGACTGATCTGATTCGCGAGATTGCCGATCAGACCAACCTGCTGGCACTCAATGCCGCGATCGAAGCGGCTCGCGCTGGTGAAAGTGGCCGAGGCTTTGCCGTGGTGGCCGATGAGGTGCGCAAGTTGGCCGAACGCACCGCCAGCACCACGGATGCCATTACCACGATAGTCGGGGAAATCAGCCAGATCACTACCTCCGCCGTAAGCAGCATGGATGCCACGGTGCATGAAGTCACCGAGGTAATTAAGCAGATTCAGGCTTCTTCGGCCAACCTGCAAGGCTTGATGACGGCGGCGGAGCAGGGTGATGTGCGTGCGCAGACGCTGGTGCAGGAAATGGGTAGCAAGTCGGATGCGCTGGCTGTGATGGCGGCATCGCTGGAACAGCTCAATGCGATTGCCGAGCAGAATCTGCTCACGACCCAGTCGATTGATCAGACCGCCAGCAATCTGGCGACGACCTCGGACGACCTGATTAAACTGACTGCGGATTTTCGCAAGTGGCAGCAAGCCTGATTCCTTAACCAATCAAAAAAGGGGCGATTTTTGCCCCTTTTTTTGCGTTTGGCAGGCCTTGTTCCGAGGATTACGCTGCGGTTGGCGCCGTGTTCTCTGGCCGGACTTGTACCCAAATGGACGTTTCCATCTGCACGGCAATCTCTTCGTGCTGATTGCGCGTCACCCAGCCTAGCTTTACCACGCCAAACCCCGGTTGGCTGTCCGAGCGGCGCCGTTCCAGCACTTCTATTTCTGCCGTTAGCGTGTCGCCCGGTCGGGTTGGTGCTTAAGCCAGCGCATCTTGTCCACCTGCATGCCGATCAGGCCATTGGCGATATGGCGCAGTTCCGAACGTGCCACCAGCTTCATGGTCAGGCAGCTGGTATGCCAGCCGCTGGCGGCCAAACCGGCAAAGACGCTGCGGCTAGCCGCTTCCGGGTCAGTGTGAAAATATTGCGGATCAAATTGTTGGGCAAACGCAATCAGCTCATCCTGGCTGAGGTGGTAGCTTTCCGTGATGAAGCGGCGGCCCGGAGTCAGGTCTTCAAAATACATGAGTGACGTTAACGTAAGTTAAAATCACACGATAAGTGATTTGCCCTGAGTGGTAAAGTCAAATCCGTAACGCGTTGATCAGTGCGCTTTCCAGTGCCAATACTGCCTTGTTGTCCTTGAGTGTTTCGCCGGACACCGGAAGGAGTCCTCTACGCGGCTGCCCAGCGTCATGATCTTGGCCGATTGCACATGCAGCTGGTAATCGGTCAGCACCTTGGTGATGCGCGCCAACAGGCCGGGACGGTCACCGGCGACGATGGACAGTACAAAATAGTTTTCCCGGTCGTCGGCACGAATGATGACTTGCGGCGTGATCGGGAAATGCTTGAGGTGACGATTGATCCGCCCTGCGCCCGGTAGCGGAATCGGCGTGTCTTTGCTCAGGCATTCGGCCAACTCGAATTCGATGAAGTTGATCATGTCGCGGTAATCGCCGTCATGATGCTCCGGAATGAATACGTGGAAGGTATCCAGCGCATAGCCATGGCGCGTGGTGTAGACCTTGGCGTCGGCAATGCTGTAGTTGGTGCGGCCAAGGAAGGCGCAGATACGGGCAAACAGCTCGGGCCGGTCTGGGGTGTAAACCAGCACCGGATACCTTCATGGTCATCCGACAGGCGTGCCCGGACCATGGGATGTTCCACGGTCACGAAACGATTCAGAATGCGGGCATGCCGAGGCGATTTCCTTGGCCTCGTGGCGCAGGAAGTACAGCGTGTCGAGCTGCGACCACAACTTGCTTTCCACTCCTTCCGGTACGGCATACAGCCGCAGCAGGGCCTGTGCCTGACGTTTGCGATCTTCCAGCTCAGAGTCCAGATCCATCTCGCCGCCGCGCAGCAGGGTACGCAAGGTGGCGTGATACAGGTCTTCCAGCAGCTTGGCCTTCCACGCGTTCCATACCTTGGGGCTAGTACCGCGAATATCTGCCACGGTGAGCAGATACAGCGCGGCCAGCCGCCGCGGCGTTTTGGCGATGTCGGCAAAGCGCTGTACCACTTCCGGGTCGTAGATATCCTCTTTTTGCGCAATGCTCGACATTGACAGGTGCTCGCCCACCAGCCAGACCACGAGTTCGGTATCGTCGGGCGACAAACCGTGTTGTTCGCAGAACTCGCGTGCATCGGCCATACCAGGCGGGAATGGTCGCCGCCACGTCCTTTGGCTATGTCGTGGAACAGACCGGCGATATAGAGGACTTCCGGCCGCTCGAAATCATTGACCAGGCGCGACAGGGCCGGGTATTCGTGATTGAACTCGCTAATGGCAAAGCGGCGCAGATTGCGCACCACCATCAGGATGTGCTCATCCACGGTGTAGACGTGAAACAGATCGTGCTGCATCTGCCCGACGATACGGCCGAAGCCGGGCAGATATTTGCCCAGTACGCCGTACAGGTTCATGCGCCGCAGGCTGCGGGTCAATCCGGGTTCACGCAAAATCTGCATGAACAATTCGCGATTGCGCGGATTGCGCCGGAAGCGGTCGTTGATGCGGGTGCGGCCATGCCATAGTGCCCGCAGCATGCGCGGTGCAAAACCTGTCAGTTCCGGATGGCGCTGCAGCATGAGAAACGCTTCCAGAATGGCCGATGGCTCTTTCTCGAACACATCGGTACGGCGAATGCCCAGCATGCCGTTGACCGAATAAAAGCGCTCATTCAGGTTCTGCGTGACCCGTGGCACTTGCGAATACAGCCGCGCTCGCAGGTTGGGCAACAGGATGCCGTTAAGCTGACTGACGGTCTTGGCCGCGCGGTAATAGCGCTGCATCACTTGTTCGCTGGCGCGTTTGGCCGGGGTGTCCTGCAGATTGGCCGCCTGTGCTACTTGTTGCTTGCAGATCGAAAATCAATCGGTCTTCGCGACGCCGGGCCAGAAGGTGCAGGTCGATGCGCAGTCGTTGCAGCTGGCGTTCGCTTTGACGGATCAGGCGCGCTTCGGCCAACGTCAGGATGCCGCGGTGGGCCAGCGCTTCCCAGTTGTCGCCCAGTCCACTGCCCTTGCTGATCCATAAGATCGTGTGCAAGTCACGCAAGCCGCCCGGGCTTTCCTTGATGTTTGGTTCCAGATTATTGGTGACGCCAAAGTGCCGGTTGTGGCGCTGTTGCTGCTCCAGCGTCTTGCCTTCATAAAACGCGACCGGGTCACGCTGTTGTTCCAGCAGGGTGATCAGTTGCTGGTAAGCCTGCGTTTCACCGGCAATCAGCCGGTTTTCCAGCAGATTGGTCTCAATGGTGATGTCCTGACGGGCTTCGCTCAGGCATTCGGCCAACGTCCGCACGCTGTGACCCACTTCCAGCCCAACATCCCACATCAGGCTGATAAAGCGGGTGATGCGCGCGGGCAGGTCGTCCGGCGTGGGGGTGGGCAGCAGAATCAGCAGGTCAATGTCTGAATGCGGAAATAACTGCCCCCGGCCATAGCCGCCAACGGCAATCAGACTGGCCTGTTGTCCCAGTTCCAGTTCTGCCCACAAGCGCTGGATCAGCTGATCCACCGCCTCGCTGTACCCCTCGAGGAAAACTACCGGGTCGCGGCGCTGGGTATAGAATTCGGCCAACCTTGTGCGGCTATCACACAGGTTTTGCCGGTATTGGGCAATCTGTTCCGGAGTCAGGTCGTGCATGTCAGCGTCTTTCCGGCGGAGGATCAGGGCAATGCCCGCCAGCAGGAACAACAGTGTGGGCAGTGTGGCGGCGACAATGGCATTCCAGTCGTACAGCAAGCCAAGGTGGCCAAACAGCCGGTTGATGAAGTGGAACCCCACCCCCAGACAAATACCGGCAAACAGCTTTACCCCCAACTGGCCGTGGCGGCGTTGTTGCGGTGTAAAAGCCAGCGCCACAAGCGCCATGGAAACGCAGGCGAGCGGATAGAACAGCTTGCTCCACAAGGCAATTTCATAGCGTTGGGTTTGCTGCTTGTTGTTGTGCAGGTGTTCGATGTAACGGACCAGATTGAGCGCCGACATTTGTTCCGGCACCACCAGCAACACATTCAGAATTTCCGGTTCGATGATGGATTTCCACTCCACTTTGGCCAGTTGACGGCTGGTGGTGTGGTCGGTCATCAGATTGGTTTCCTTGATGTTGACCAGTTCCCGTGCGTGGTTGGCCTTGGAGAAACTGCCGCGTTCGGCAAAGCGCGTTTGCATCAGGCGGAAATTTTCATCGTAGGTATAGATGCGCACGCCCAGCAGCGTGGTGTCTGGCAGCATTTCCCGCACGTTGATGAAGTTGCGATTGTCCTTGACCCAGATGCCGGAGCGGAACTCCCGGGCCACCATGGAGCGGGTGGCGGACAGTTTGAGCCGTTCTGCCTGTTGCTCGGCATAAGGGGCCGCAAACTCGCCCAGCACCACGGTCAGTACGGCAAAACCCAAGCCAAAACGCAGCAAGATGCTTAAGCAATCTGGCCAAGAGTGATGCCCGAGGTGCGGATCACGGTGTATTCGCTGGACATGGCCAGTTGTGTCATCGCCACCATGCCGCCAATTAGTACCGCCAGCGGCATCAGTTCATACGCATGCCCCGGTAGCAGCAGGGCAATGTACCCTGCCATTTTGCCCAAGTCGTAATTGCCATGCCCCAGATCGGGAACTTCACGAATGATGTCAAAAAAAGCGTAGAGCCCGAGCAAGGCTGCCAGCGTGAACAGGGTCGTCTGGCTTAACGCGCTGATGATGTAACGATAGAGCAGCTTCATCGTGATCAGGACTTCCGGAATAGGGTGCGCAGCGTGTGCGAGAACGTGGTGGCCGGGCGGTTGCGATGCTTGAGCAGGATGAGCGCCAGCACGACGAACAGCAGGTGTACCGCCAGCATGGCCATGACGCCCACCTTGCCTTGCGATACCCAGTTGCGTGCCAGAGTCAGACCGTTCTGGTACAGGAAAAAGGTCAGCAGGGCAAAGATCAGGTTGTAGGTATGGCCGCTACGCGGGTTGTAGTAGGACAAGGGGATGGCCAGCAACGCCAGCACCAGACAGCTAAGTGGCATTGACAGGCGCCACATCAGTTCGGAACGGTGCTTGGGGCTGTCGTCAGCCAGCAATTGCTGGGTGCTCAACGCCTGTTTGTCGCCGCCTGGCCCGGCAAATTTGGTGCTTTCACCAATGATCACGCTATAACGCTTGAACTGGGCTTCTTCATAATCGGCGCGGCCCGGTTCGCCAACGTAGCGGCGACCATCTTCCAGTACCAGCACCCGTTCACCATCCTTGTTGCTGGTCAGATAGCCATGTTTGGCAAAGATGGAGGCCACGTGCCCGCCGCTCATGTCCTGCATGAAAATATTGGTCGCCGCGCCGTGCTCGCCCGAATAATCTTCAATGAAATAGACTTTGCTGGATGAACTGGATTCCTTGAAGATCCCCGGGGAAATTGCCGAGATTTCTTCGCGGTGTTTGAGGATTTCTGCGTAAGACTGGCTGCGTTGTTCTGCCCGTGGCGAGACCAGCAGGGTAATGCCACCGGTGACAATCGCCAGCGGGATGGCAAACCGCATGATCGGCCAGATCCAGTTTTTTAACGATAAGCCGGACGATAACCAGACATCCATTTCATGGTCACGCCACAGTCGGGTCATGACCACCAGTACGCTGACGAATACGGTAAGAATCAGTAGCAAGGGGAAGAAACCCAGAGCCCAGAAGCCGATCAGCGCGGTCACGGCTTCGTTGGCGACCGGCCTTCTGCGGCGCGGCCAAGCAAGTTGATGGCCTGCGTGGAAATGATAATGGCAAGAAGAACGACAAAAACGCCCAACGCCGTAAAAGTCAATTCCCGAGTCAGGCTTTTATGAAAAACCATTGATGTGTGCCTTTTTGACTTTTTATGACTAGCTTAGTGATAATTTGATCCGAAAATTCTGAAGCGCCATATCCGGCATGTTTCGGGATAGACATAATCGATGTCTTCACCGGGGGCAGAGCCGTCCAGACACATTACCCATGTAGTGACGGCCGGTCGTGAAGTGGGGCAACTGACACTCGTTATACACGGGAGTACTTGATGGAATTTAACATAAAAAGCGGTAGCCCGGAAAAGCAGCGCGTGGCCTGCGTCATTGTCGGCGTCTATGAGGCGCGCAAGCTGACTTTTGCCGCCGATTTGCTGGATCGTACCGCCAACGGGTTTATTAGCGACGTGATCCGTCGTGGCGACATGGAAGGCAAGCTCGGCAGCACGCTGCTGCTGCACTCGGTTCCCAACGTGTTGTGTGACCGGGTGTTACTGGTGGGATTGGGCAAGGAACGCGAGTTCCGCGCCAAGGAGTACCGCGACGCGGTGCGCGCCTCCATCAAGGCGCTGAGTCAGACTTCCGCCACGGAAGCGGTAAGTTATCTCACCGAATTGACCATAAAAAAACATGATGTTGAATGGATGGTAGAGCAAGCCACGGTCGTTACCGAGGATGTGTTATACCGTTTTGATCAGTTCAAAACCAAGACCGATGAAGCCGCGCGTGCGCTGCGCCGGTTGACCCCGGCGGTGCCGCGACGCAGTGATCTGGCTGAAGGCGAGAAGGGGCTGCAAACCGGGCTGGCAATCAGCCGGGGCATGAAACTGGCGCGTGATCTGGGGAACCTGCCGGGAAATGTCTGCACGCCGTCATATCTGGCCGAACAGGCGCGCACGTTGGCCGAAACCCTTGGCGTCGAGTCCCAGATTCTGGAGCAGGACGAACTTGCCACACTCGGCATGGGCTCGTTCTTGGCGGTAGCCAAAGGTAGCCACGAAAGCCCACGCCTGATCGTGTTGCAATATCACGGTGCCAAGAATGCCAGCGATAACCCGGTGGTGCTGGTGGGCAAGGGGATCACCTTTGATTCCGGCGGGATTTCCCTCAAACCCGGCGCCAAGCGATGGACGAAATGAAATACGACATGTGCGGCGCTGCGGCCGTACTGGGCACCTTCCGGGCGGCGGTGGAAATGAAATTGCCACTCAATCTGGTCGCCATTGTCCCCACCTGCGAAAACATGCCGTCCGGCATGGCTGTCAAGCCGGGTGATATTGTGACATCGCTTTCCGGTCAGACCATTGAAATCCTCAATACCGATGCCGAAGGCCGGTTGATTCTTTGCGATGCGCTGACCTATGCCGAACGCTTCAACCCTGCGGCGGTGGTCGATGTGGCCACGCTTACTGGCGCGTGCGTGATCGCGCTCGGTCATATCGCAACCGGGCTGTATAGCAATCAGGACAGTCTGGCGCGCGAACTGCTTCTGGCCGGGGAAGAGGTTGCCGATCGCGCCCGGCACATGCCACTGTGGGACGATTATCAGGAGCTGCTCAAGAGCCCGTTTGCCGATATGGCCAACATCGGTGGGCGTCCGGGCGGCAGCATTACCGCCGCATGCTTCCTGTCCCGTTTTGCCAAAAACTATGACTGGGCGCATCTGGACATCGCTTAAGCACCGCCCTGGAAGAGTGGCGCGGACAAGGGGGCAACGGGTCGTCCGGTACCGCTTCTGGTGCAGTTCCTGCAAGACCGGGCGGATATTGCCACGGGTAATGTCGTTCGACGTGGCCGCCCACGGCGTGAGGCCGTTGAAACGGTAGATGATGACGCAGATTGATTTTTATACCAATGTTGCCAATCCGCAGGATTTTGCCTGCCGTTTGGCGGCTACGGTGTATCGCAAAGGCGAGCGCTTGCTGGTGTGGCTGGAAAACCAGCAGGCGCTGGAAACCTTCAGTAACCGCTTATGGTGCGTCGGGGACACGCAATTTGTGCCGCATTGCACCATGACCGCCGATGAAGCCGCAGATACCCCGGTGTGGCTGACGCTGTCATTACCGGACACACTTACCCACCCGGTGCTGTTAAACTTGGCGCCGGAGTTACCCGATCACCCCGAGCATTTTTCCCGATTACTGGAAATCGTCGGGTGTGACGAGGCCTCGCTGGCCAAGGCTCGCGTACGTTTCAAGGCTTACCGCGCCAACGGGTACGAAATCGAACACCACGACATGAGCCACAAGTGATCATGACCGAGTCGCCAAAGCCTGATTTGCCCAACTGGGATGCCTTGGATCTGCCTGTTCTTACCGATGTGGTCGAGGACAGTCAGGTGCCTACGTTGGCCGAAACGCCACTGGATATTCCTGACTTCGATTTTTCGCATGAGCTGGATGCGCTGGACGCTGCCACCGCTCACGGTGAAGACAACTTTGCGCCCCATGTCCCGGAGTTGACTGATCTGGCTATTCCGGAGTTGGAGATTCCGCTGCTGACGCGCACGGAAGAATCCGCTCCTGTGGCACTGGATGACATTCCGACGCTCGACATGACGTCTTTGCCATCGCTGGATCTTGATGTGCCGGTGGTGGAAGAACTGGCGCTGGATGACATGTCACCGTCGCCAGCAGCGGCGGCGCTTTCTGCCGATACCGCCGTAATCCCGGAACTCACCGCTGCGCCCGAGCCGTTTGAGTTTGAATTGCCGCCGCCTTCGGCTGCCGTGCCTGAGATCCCGGAACCCGTCGTAGCAACTTCTCTATCGCCATTCGACTCGGCCGATGCCGATATCGAAACCTTGGTGCTGGATGATTTGCCACTGCCAACGTTGGCCGAAACCGATGGCGCAGATGAGCAAAATGCGTCCTGCGTGGCAGAAAACAGCGATTTCAATCTGGAAGCCTTTGCTGCCTTTACCCGTGCGGATCTGGATGAAGAGACGCTGGCTAAACTGGGTCTTGGCGTGCCTACCGCGGGTACACAACTTCCGGTCGTTACACCAGCGTCTGTTGACAGTGAGCCTGCCGTGACGCCAGCGCCCGTCACCAATGACCAGATTGCCACGCCAACCCCGCTTACCGGCTTTACCAGTATCGATCTGGAACAGTTGCCGACCGGTGTATTGGGCGGTGGGCTCGGTCCGGCAGAAGCCGCTCCCGTTGCGCCGCCCGCTCCGGTGACTTCCATCGAGGATATTTTGCAGGCGGCCGAGCAGGCTCTGGCCGCCCAGCAGAGCATGGAAGCGGAAAAGACACCGGCAGAACCAGTGGCCGCGTCGTTGTCTGTAGACGAACCGTTGCCGCCCTCGATACCTGATCAGCCGGTACCGGAAACTGTATCTGTTCCGGAGATGATCGATCCGGCTCCGCTGATGGCGGCCTTGGAACTGCAAGCACCAGAGCAAGACCACACATCAGGCACCGAACAGGAAGAACTTGTCGAGGCGCCTGTCGCCACTAGCGAATCGGTGTTGGTGTCCGAACCATACTCGACCGAGGTGAAGGTCGACGCTAGCGCCGCGTCTGAGGCTCTCGCTACTGAAGCTACCGTTGCCGCGGCGGCAGCCATGCTCGCTCCGGTTGCCGAGCCGGTGCCATTGACGGCTGGGTTGGCCGAAACGGCTGCCAGCGTTGCGATGGTTGAGCCGCCAGTGCCGGATGTGCCGGTTAGCGCTGAACTGCCTGCACCGGTTGTCCCCGAGGCGCCAGTTGCTCCGGTGATGGCTCCACCTGCCGCACCTGTCGTGCAGCCAGAATCTGTAGCCCCTGTTGCTGCGCAAACGGTGGCTGTGGTCAATGAACAGGCGCTGATCGACACCTTGTACCAGCAACTACTGCCGCGCATGAAGCTGGAACTGTCGCTCTGGTTGCAAGACGCGCTGGAAATGCAGTCTCGTCAAATGCGTAACGGGGTCATGCACCAACTGAAGGAAGATTACGAAATGCTGTTTGGTGAAGCCTTGCGCGATAGCCTGCGCCAAGCCATTACCGTTCTTGGCAAAACTAGCGATCAGGACGGGCAACACTGATGGGCCACCGGCTTTCTCGTATCGTGACTCGTACCGGTGACGATGGGACCACGGGACTGGGCGACGGCCGCCGTGTCGGCAAGGATGCACCGCGAGTGGCGGCGCTGGGTGATGTGGATGAACTCAATTCGGTGATTGGTGTCTTGCTGGTTGAAGCGTTGCCAGACAATGTAACGAGCTGGCTGTCAGCCATTCAGCACGATCTATTCGATTTGGGGTCTGAGCTGGCGGTGCCCGGCTATGTCGCATTAAGCGAACAGCAGCCGTTGGCATTGGAAGAATGGCTCGCCGTCATGAATGCTGATCTTCCAATGCTCAAAGAGTTTATTCTGCCCGGCGGCTCACGTGCAGCCGCGCTGGCGCATCAGGCGCGCTCGGTCTGTCGGCGTGCTGAACGTGCGGTAGTGGCCTTGGCGCGTGACGAAGGCGTGTCTGCCGCGGCCCGCCAATACCTCAACCGTCTTTCCGACCTGTTGTTCGTACTGGCGCGTTATCTCAACAAATTGCAAGGCGTGCCGGATGTACTCTGGCAACCTCGGCGCCAGCAAACGCTTAAGCAACCTGAATCTTTACAGCGGCCTTCATGGCCGCTTTTTCATGCTTGCTGCCATCAGTTACGTGCAATGCGCAATTGATAGCGAAAAGCATCGCCGCGATACGACACATAGTCCATTTCCAGTGGCGCCCCTTCGGTGGTGTAGGTTACCCTTTCCAGTTGCAGTACGGCGTCCCCCGGAGCGATCTCCAGTTTGGCGGCCAGATCGGCATCGGCATTGGCAGCCTGAATGCTTAACAGGGCGTGATCCAGTCCAATACTGTAATCATTTTCCAGAATGAGAAAGATGTCGCGTGTGGCTAGATCTTCGCGTGCCAGACGTTGGCCAATTTCAACCGAGACATAGGTGCGGTCGAACGAAATGGGCTGCCGATCCGGGTAACGCACGCGCTGTATCTCCGTAAGTGGAGCGCCGACGGGTAGGGAAAATGCCGCGGCCATGGCAGCGTTGGCGCTGACAGTTTGCAGGCTGATCAGGCGGTTGAAGGCTTCATAGCCTTGTCGCCCCATGGATTCGGCAAAACCTTGCAAGCGGGCGAGTTGTTGTGTTGGCTTGGGCTTGGAAACGTAGCACCCCTTGCCGGGAATCTTGAAGACCATGCCTTCCTGCCCCAGCGCTGCCAAAGCATGGCGCACGGTAATACGGCTGACGCCAAAACTCTCCATGAGCTGCTTTTCCGATGGCAACTTGTCGTGCTGCTGATACTGGCCATCCAGAATCTGTGTGCGCAGGCTATCGCGTATCTGGGTATGCAGAGGCAAGGGCATGGATGTCATGAAAAATTTCCTTAAATACTAATGCCGCCCGGATTAAACCGGGGCTGCATGGCAGCACATCGGCCACTGGTATATTTAGTCATAACCTATTATGACAGGTTATGACCTTAATGGATTTGCAAAGCAGTTTTATTCAGTTCTGTTGTGCTATTCCACTCCCTACAATCGCCCTTGCCACCCCGTTTGAACCGACGCATACCGCCACCTCAGGTGTGCAGACAAGGAGATTGACATGAGTCTGGATATTTTTTGGTTTCTGCCCACCTCGGGAGACACCCGTTACCTCGGCCAGTCGGAAACCGGCCGTGCCGTGAGCAATGAATACCTGCGTCAGGTCGCCGTCGCGGCCGATACACTGGGCTATGACGGGATTCTGATCCCGACGGGCAGTGGCTGCGTGGACCCGTGGGTAACCGCCGCTACGCTGGCTCCGGTCACGCAACGGCTAAAACTGCTGGTCGCGGTGCGAACCGCATTGACCTTGCCGTCCGCTGCCGCACGCATGGCCGCCACGCTGGATCAGGCAACCCATGGGCGTTTGCTGATCAATGTGGTGCCGGGGGGCGATGCGGCGGAACTGGCGGCTGACGGGATTTTCCTCGATCACGATGCGCGCTATGAAGAAGCCAGCGAATTTCTCACCATCTGGCGCGGTCTGCTGTCTGGTGAAACGGTTAATTTCGATGGCAAATACCACAAGATCAAAGACGGGAAAAACTATTTCCCGCCAGTGCAGCAGCCTTATCCGGGGATTTATTTTGGTGGTTCGTCTCCGGCGGCGCATGAGTTGGCTGCTGAACATGTTGATGCCTATCTTTCTTGGGGTGAGCCGCCAGCCGCCGTTGCCGAAAAAATTGCCGATGTACGTGCCCGTGCCGCCAAACATGGTCGCACCGTACGTTTTGGCGTGCGCTTGCATGTGATTGTGCGGGAAACCAATGAAGAAGCCCTGGGCGGATGCCAATCGGCTGATCAGCCGTCTGGATGATGAAGTCATCGCCAAGGTGCAAGCGCGTTATGCCAGCATGGATTCGGAAGGGCAGCGACGCATGGCAGCGCTGCATGGCGGTAGCCGTGACAAACTGGAGATCAGCCCTAACTTGTGGGCGGGGATCGGGCTGGTGCGCGGAGGTGCCGGAACAGCGTTGGTGGGTGACCCGCAAACCGTGGCGGCGCGGCTGAAAGAATATGCCGATTTGGGCGTAGACAGCTTTGTCTTGTCTGGCTACCCGCATCTGGAAGAAGCCTTCCGCTTTGCCGAACTGGTCTTCCCGCTGCTGCCGGGCAAGGGTGCGGTCAATGCCGGAGACCACGTGTTTACTGGCGGCCCGTTTGACGTCAGCACTACACAGAAATAAGCGTGGGCGTGGTCATGACAAAAATCATAGATATGCGTTGCCGTCCGGCGTTTTTGCACGATTTCTTTGGCGCAACGCCGGGAACACCGGCTTATGACGCAGCACGCTGGCTCAATCGTCGTGTCGGGGCGCTGCATGACGAGCACTTTACCCGTTCGTTAACGCAGGAAGGCTTTGTGGCTGAAGTGCGCGAGGCTGGCCTGTCGCGGGCGGTGGTGGTGGGGCGGCAAACACCGGCGCAGCATCTGCCCAACGAGCGCATTCACGGCATTGTTCATGGCCATGAAGAGCTGATTGGCATTGGTGCGGTTGATCCGGCAAGCCAAGGGGCCGCAGCGGTTGACGAGGCGGAACGGGCCATTCGCAAACTGGGGCTGGCGGGTATCAATCTGGAGTCGGGGTTTGGTGAACCGGCACGCCATGCTGATGACCCTGTTTATTACCCGGTGTACGAGCTCTGCGCGCAACTGGGGGTACCGGTTTTTCTGATGTCCGGGCCGACAACACCTGACCCGCGGTTTAACGACCCGTCACCCATTGCCAAGGTGGCCCGCGATTTCCCGCAATTGCCCATCGTTTGTTACCACGGCTTCTGGCCAAATGTGGACCAGATCGTGGGGATTGCCTTCCGCTACGAGAATGTCCACGTGGTGCCGGACATGTACCTGTTCGTGCCGGGGAGCAAGCTGTATGTGGAGGCGGTCAACGGCTTTATGTCTGATCAATTCCTGTTTGGCTCGTCCTATCCGTTCCGGCCGATCAAACAGTCGATCGATGACTTTCTGAACTTGGGTTTCAAAGATTCGGTGCTGGAGCGGGTGCTGTACGGCAATGCACAACGGCTATTCAGATTGGCCGAATAAGGCCATCGGCCGCCAAAGCACCAGTACTGATATACAAATCACTTAATCTTGTTTCACTTTGGTGAGGGTGATTCTTACCATTCTCGCCATGCAGCCTGCCTTCGCCAGGCTAAGCGATAACAACACAAAAGGTAGTGTCATGAATCATGTTAACCGACCGCGCCGTGGCCTGTTGGGGCTGTTGGCGGTATTAGGGGTGTCGTTTGCCTTGTCGACCAATGCGTGGGCCGCAAAAGCCGATCCGCTGCGTATTGGCTATCAGAAATATGGCAGTCTGGTCCTGCTCAAGGCACGCGGCACGCTGGAGAAGCGTTTGGCGCCATTGGGTGTAGAGGTGAAGTGGACCGAGTTTCCAGCCGGGCCACAATTGCTGGAAGGGCTGAATGTCGGCAGTGTCGATTTTGGCACCACGGGTGAAACTCCGCCAATCTTTGCCCGGGCCGCAGGTGCCAATCTGTTATACATCGCCAACGAACCGCCTTCTCCGGCGGGCGAAGGTATCGTCGTGCGCAAGGATTCGCCCATTCGCTCGGTCAAGGACCTGAAAGGTAAGCGCGTGGTGCTGAACAAAGGCTCCAATGTGCATTACCTGCTGGTTAAGGCGTTGCAAAAGGCCGGGCTGAAATACAGCGATATCACGCCGGTTTATCTGCCACCGGCCGATGCACGCGCTGCGTTTGAGCGTGGTAGTGTCGATGCCCTGGGTTATCTGGGACCCATTCTTTGCTGCGGTAGAAAAACAGACGGGGGCACGGTTGGTGGCCGATGGCCGCGGAACGGTGAGTAACCATCAGTTCTACCTGTCGTCCAGAACCTATGCCGAGCGTAACCCGGCGGTGATCAAAATCATCATTGAAGAACTGTCCAAGCTCGATATCTGGAGCAAGAGCCATCTTCCCGAAGTCGCGGATGCGCTGGCGGCGCAAGTGGGCCTCGACAAGACCATTGTGCAGGTGGCGGCTAACCGGTCAGCTTACGGGGTGAAACCGCTGGATGGCAAGGTAATCGCCGAGCAGCAACGCATTGCCGATACCTTTTATGAACTGAAGTTGATTCCGAAGAAGTTGTCAGTCAAGGATATTGTTTGGCATCCCAAGCACTAATCCTGAACTCGGTATTGGCAAAAACCCCGGTAGCTATATGGCTGCCGGGGTTTTTGGTTTGTGCGTGAGCAAACGAAGAGCAGGGTAGAAATTTGGTGCTTATTACTTTGGAGGGAGCCACATAGGTTGGCCGAAAAAGAGGGTTTTCGGCCAACCTCTACCGGACGAATGCTCAGGCCCGGGGCCGCCACCGCATCGCGGTGATGGCTTGAGTTCTCTGCGCCAATGTTGAGGCCTTCCAGCCAGCGGAGCAGGCATTCGGCAACCTGTTGCCAGCGTGTGTCCATCATCATCATGTGGCCCATGTTCGGCAGTATTTCGGCGCGAACATTAAGCAGTTGCGCGGTTGCCTGTACGTCTTCCGCTGGAATCAGTGCATCTTCTCCGCCGCCCAACACCAGCGCGGGCAGCGGTGGAATCGGGCGGATGCCCAGCAAGTTGACGAACGCCATGTCCATGATGGCGCGATCACTTTCCGGCTGGAAGTGCTGGATCATCGCCTCAATCACATCATCCCCGGCATCGGAGGAAAACAACATGCTGCGCAATTCATAGAATTCCGGGTTGTACATGCCATGTTGGTACATGTTCAGCTTCAGGAATAATGAAGGCGTTTCTGTCAGCAAGCGCAGGCTGGAAGATGCCAGACCTGTCGGCGGAACCGATGCCAGAAAGGCTGCTGCTTAAAGGGTATGCGTCGTCAGGTACTGCTGCAGAACAAACCCACCCATGGAATGGCCGATTACAATAGGTGGCGTGCCAATTTGCTGGATGGCGTCGTGCAGGTTCTTGACGTAATCATCAATACTGATGGCCGCCAGATAGTCCTGTCCTTCGCTCTCGCCGTGGCCTTCCAGGGCTTACCGCCCAGCAGTCATAGCCGCGAGCGGCAAACCACGGCAGAAAATGCTGTTGCCAGCACCACGCACCGCAGTAGGCACCATGCACGAACAAAAGGGGCGCGTGACGTTTGTCCGTCACGCCACCTTTTGCCGCCTCATGGACCAGTTCGAGGCGTGCTTGCATTACAGTACCTCTGCCGCGTGATCGGCCAGACGCGAGCGTTCGCCGCGTTGCAACGTGATGTGGCCGGAGTGCTCCCAACCTTTGAAACGGTCGACCACGTAAGTAAGACCCGAACTGCCTTCGGTCAGATACGGCGTATCGATCTGGGAAATGTTACCCAGACAAACCACCTTGGTGCCCGGGCCCGCACGGGTAATCAGGGTCTTCATCTGTTTGGGCGTCAGGTTCTGCGCTTCGTCGATGATCAGATACTTATTGAGGAAAGTGCGGCCACGCATGAAGTTAAGGGATTTGACCTTGATGCGTGAACGGATCAGGTCGCGGGTTGCCGCCCGTCCCCAATCGCCACCGTCATCGTCGCTCTTGTTGAGAACATCGAGGTTGTCCTCCAGTGCGCCCATCCACGGCGCCATTTTTTCTTCTTCGGTGCCCGGCAGAAAGCCGATGTCTTCGCCCACCGGCACCGTGACCCGCGTCATGATGATTTCCGAGTACAGCTTCTGCTCCAGTGTCATGGCAAGGCCAGCAGCCAGCGTCAGCAGGGTTTTACCGGTACCGGCCTGACCCAGCAGGGTGACAAAGTCGATATCCGGGTTCATCAGCATGTTGAGGGCAAAATTCTGCTCACGGTTGCGGGCCGTGATGCCCCAGACGTTGTTCTTGCTGTGGCTGTAGTCTTTCAGCGTTTCCAGAACGGCAACCTTGCCCTCTACGCTGATGACGCGTGCCTGCAGCGGCTGGTTGCCTTCTTGCCACAGCATCTGGTTGATATAAAGGTTGGCCGTATCCGGGCCTTTGACCTGATAGTAGCTGCGGCCATGCTCCTGCCGGGAGGTCATTTCCTTGCCGTTGCGTTCCCAGAAGGCTTCGTCGATTTCGCGGGTGCCGGTGTAGAGCAGGTCGGTATCTTCCAGCACCTTGTCGTTGAAGTAATCTTCGGCTTCCAGCCCCAGCGCACGCGCCTTGATGCGCATGTTGATGTCTTTGGACACCAGAATGACCGAGCGATCTTTATGCAGATCTTTCAGCGCCATCACAATGCCGAGGATCTGGTTGTCGGCCTTGCCTACCGGCATGGAATCCGGCAGCACGCTGTGAATAGCCTGCGTTTGCAGGATCAGTTTGCCGGTGGCGGCGTCACGGCTGGCGCTCTTGAGCGGAATGCTTACGGCTTCGATGTCGGCTTCCCCGGCACTGACGATGTCATCCAGAAAACGGCTGGCCGGCGGGCGTTACGCGCTACTTCGGACATGCCTTTTTTGTGGGTGTCCAGTTCTTCCAGCGTGATGATCGGGATAAAAACGTCGTGCTCTTCAAAACGGTACAGGCAGGTCGGGTCGTGCAATAGTACGTTGGTATCCAGTACAAACAGCTTGGTGGTTTTGTTCTTCTTGCGGCTTGCCATGATGGCCCCCTTGTTCTGGCAGTGTCTGGCCCGCCCGGCCAGCCTGCATTGGCTTGATTTAGAGTGATTTGACGAAGTCGAGCACTTCTTCGGCGTGGCCCGGCACTTTTACCTTGCGCCATTCGCGGACAATCGAGCCGGTGGAGTCAATCACAAAGGTGCTGCGTTCTATGCCGCGTACCTGTTTGCCATACATGTTCTTCATTTTGATGACATCAAACAGGGTGCAGACGGTTTCTTCGCTATCGGACAGCAGCTCAAACGGCAGGTTCAGCTTGGCCTTGAAGTTTTCATGTGATTTGAGACTGTCACGCGAGATGCCAACGACGCTGGCGCCTGCGGCAACAAACTGGTCGTGCAAGTCACGGAAAGCCATGCTTTCGTTGGTGCAACCGGGGGTGTTGTCTTTGGGGTAAAAGTACACAATCAGCGGTTTTTTTGCCGCGCTCAATTGGAAAACAAGGCCGGAGGTGCCGGGAAGACTGAAGGCGGGGCAGGGTGTGCCTGACATGGAAAACTCCTTTTATTGCGATGTCGCGGGGTGGCTGCGACCACTCAAGAGTAACCGAAACACCGGGAAAATGACATGGGGTAATTGGGTCTATTCAGACGTCTGACGCCGCTTGAGCAGCACCATCAGCGCCCCGCTGCCGCCATGCTGCTCACGTGACTCGCAAAACGCCAGCACATCGGGGTGGCGTTGCAACCAGCCGCGTACCATGCGTTTGAGTACCGGTTCGCCATCCGAACCAAACCCCTTGCCATGAATCACGCGTACGCATTGTCCGCGTGCGCGTGCGCGGTGCAGGAACAGGGTTAATACCTCCTGTGCCTGATAGCGGTCCATGCCGTGCAAGTCGAGTTCCCCTACGATGCGCCAGTGCCCGGCACGTAATTTTTTCAGCGTGGTGGTGGGCATGCTGGTGCTCAGGTAGCTGGCATCCAGCTCGTCGGTGTCAAACCAGCCTTAGCCATGTGGTTGTAGAGCGCGCGCTGCTGTTCGACCGTGAGTATGGCTGATTGAGGCTGCTGCTTGGGGTGTGGGCTGGGCTTGCGTGGTTGCGGATAGTGCCGATTGCCGGTTTTGAGTGGAATAACGTCGTGAAACAGCTGCTTGAATTCCGGTTCGGGCGGCTGCTGTAACTGAGGAAGGTTGGCCGAAGCCGCGGCAGGTGAGAGTTTTGGCTTCACCTGCCGACGGATATCCTTCAATGCGTTCTTGAAGGTTTTCAAGGGGGTTACTTCAGGCTGTCAAGGTAGCGTTCTGCATCCGGGGCTGCCGGCAACCGGAGGCGGCGCTGGTCACGGCCTGACGGTAAATGTGATCTTGCACGTCGCCTACTGCAAATACACCGGGAATGCTGGTGGCGGTGGCATTGCCGTCACGCCCGCCTTTGGTGACCAGATAGCCGGTGGCATCCATGTCCAGCTGGCCTTTGAAAATATCGGTATTCGGCTGGTGGCCAATCGCCACGAACAGACCCATTACCTTGATCTCTTCGGTGCTGCCATCCGTTACCGATTTCAGGCGCAGACCGGTCACGCCGGAGTCGTCGCCCAGCACTTCATCCAGACCTCTTTCCAGTTTCAGCGTAACTTTGCCTTCGGCTACGCGTTCCATCAGCTTGTCGACCATGATTTTTTCAGCACGGAAGCTGTCGCGGCGGTGAATCAGCGTGACATGCTTGGCGATATTGGCCAGATACAGTGCTTCTTCAACGGCGGTGTTACCACCACCAATCACGGCAACATCCTGATTGCGGTAGAAGAAGCCATCGCAGGTGGCGCAAGCCGACACGCCTTTACCTTTGAACGCTTCTTCAGACGGCAAGCCCAGATACTTGGCTGATGCGCCAGTGGCGATGATCAGCGCATCGCAAGTGTATTCACCTGCATCGCCCACCAGACGGATCGGCTTTTCGTTCAGGTACGTGGTGTGGATGTGATCGAAGAGCATTTCGGTGCCAAAGCGCTCCGCGTGCTGCTGGAAGCGTTGCATGAGTTCCGGCCCCATCACGCCCGCCGCGTCGGCTGGCCAGTTATCCACTTCGGTGGTGGTCATCAGTTGACCGCCCTGAGCCGGGCCAGTAATCAGCAACGGTTTCAGGTTGGCGCGGGCAGCATAGACGGCTGCAGTGTAGTCGGCAGGGCCGGAACCGAGAATCAGAAGGGGGCTGTGACGGGTGTTGCTCATCGTGATGGTTCCTGTTCTGAGGTGTCAGTGTGCTAGTTTAGCAGGTATGTCATGACAATCTGCCAATGGAGAATTACACTTAGGGGTGTAAATCATCTGTTTGGTCAGGAGGTGGGGGCATGAGCGATATTAGTCAAGTCACGGCAGCTGGGGGCTGTCTCCAGTCAAACGCAAATTTTTGCGTTGAACAAAACGCGTGAAGTGACCGCGCAAAGCGTGTTGTCGCTGGTGGATGGTGCAGCCCAATCTGCTCAGGCGATACAAGCAAGCAATCCGGCTCATCTTGGGCAAAAGATTGATGTGAAAGCCTGATAAGGCGGTCAAGTCATACTTGGATAAGCGATAAAAAAGGCGGCCAGATGGTCGCCTTTTTGCTGTGCAGTGAAGAGGATGACTTACTTCAGGAGCACCAGCGCCAACATGCGGTCGGCCAGTTCGTTGACGTTCAGTTCGCCATTGGAGCGGAACCATTGCACCGACCAATGCAGGCTGCCCAGCAAGGTACGGCGTAGCAGCCGTGTATCCGGCTTGACCAGCCCATCGGCAGCAGCTTCGTCCAGTACGGTTTGCCAGAGTGCCTCATAGCGATCACGTAACACGATGAGCCCCGGTTTGGCGGCGTCAGACACGCTGCGCCACTCATACAGCATGACTTCCAGCGCGTGCTGGTTATCACCCAGCAGCGAGTTGAGATGCACGTGGAACAGGGCGGCCAGTTTCTCCCGTGGGGTGTGCACGCTGGCAATGGCTTCAGCGAGCTGCTCGGTGGTGGCGGTAATGCCCAAGGCCATTACGGCCACCAGAATCTCTTCTTTGGTACGGAAATGATAGAACAGGCTACCAGACTGTAGTCCGACGGCGTTCCCCGTGTCGCGGACAGTGGTGCGTTCATAGCCTTGGTCACGAAACAGGCGGGCCGCGGCCCGGATCAGTTCCATGCGACGACTATTTTCTTCGGGTAATCCGTGTTTGTCTTTTACGCTCATGTTTCAATCGGCAAAGAGGCCGTGTAATTGTTATGTTAAAGGCCGGGGCAGCTATCAGTTCAGGTCGGGCAGGAAGCGTTTGGCTGCTTGCCAAGCCATATCGGGCAGCAGTTGTTCCAAGCAGTTGGTATGACCGTATGGGCAGTTGCGTTCAAAGCACGGGCTGCAGTCCAGATTCAGCGAGACCACAGCGGCCTGATCGGAAAGCGGTGGTGTGAAATCCGGGCTGGATGAGCCATACAGCGCCACCAGCGGTTTACCCAGCGCGGCCGCGACGTGCATCAATCCTGAATCATTGCAGACGGCGAGTTTGACCAGTGACAGCAGATCAA
The DNA here is from genome assembly GCF_009707705.1 of Paludibacterium denitrificans. Classification (GTDB taxonomy): domain Bacteria; phylum Pseudomonadota; class Gammaproteobacteria; order Burkholderiales; family Chromobacteriaceae; genus Paludibacterium_A; species Paludibacterium_A denitrificans. Next base: position 2,892,872 of record NZ_WLYX01000001.1, read on the forward strand.
TCGCCTGCTCCAGTCCGGTTTTGCCGCACAGATTGATGGCGGTGCCGTTGGAGAGATTGGCGATTTCCGTGCCAATTGTCGCATCCTTGGCCGAGCCAAACAGCCAGACGGCATAGCCTGCCTGACTAAAGCGTTGGGCTAACTGGGCAAAATGGCGCGTGTACCAGCGCTTGGCCGGTCCATATTCCGCCCCGGGACAAAAACCGATTACCGGTCGTGACACATCCAGCTTCAGCGACTGTGCCGTTTGCTGTTGCGCCAACTCGCTGACCGTCAGGTGCGGGTAGGGAATGGGACGTTTGACGGGGTGGCGTTTGTCTTCCGCCAGAGCACAGAAGCGCTCCACCATCATCGGCAGTTCATGTTCATCCAGTTCGCGGGTGTCATTCAGCAGGCCGTAGCGCGCCTCGCCGATGAAACCAGTACGCAGCGGGATGCTAGCGAATAACGGCACCAGCGCGGACTTGAGCGAGTTGGGCAACACGATGACTTGGTCGAACTTCTCGGCCGCCGTGGTTCGGCCAACCTTCCAGCGTTCGCGCAGGCGCAAGGCGCCGTGACCAAACGGGTTGAGGTGTGCCTTGGCAACTTCCGGCATGCGCGCCAGTAGCGGCAGCGTCCAGCCCGGGGCAAAGACGTGCAATTCCAGTTGCGGGTAACGTTCATGCAGGCGCTGGTACAGCGGCTGGGCCATGACGCCGTCACCCACCCACGAGGGGGCAATAACCGAGGATTTTTTTCTTCATTTAACAAGCAAAAAAGGTGCGGCACGCGCCGCACCTTTCCTCGTCCATGGGGATCGAACAATCAATGGTGGCCGCCAGCCGGGCCCACCAGTTTGTAAACGGTGCCACAGTACGGGCAACGCGCTTCACCGGTTTTGTGTACCGGCAGGTAAACACGCGGGTGCGAGTTCCACGACACCATGTCGGGGGTCGGGCAATGCAACGGCAGGTCTTTGGCGGTAACTTCGATTTCGCGCTGGGTGTTTTCTTTTAATTCAGCCATGATGTGTCCTCAAGAGGGCTTGGCGTGCAAGCCCGGTTGCTGCTTGACGCGGTGTTATTGTACGTAAGTGAGCCACGCTTCGTGCTTGGCATCGCGTCCGTTGACGATGTCAAAGTAGCGCTGTTGGATTTCTGCGGTGATCGGGCCGCGCTGGCCGATGCCGATGCTGCGGCGATCCAGTTCGCGAATCGGCGTCACTTCGGCGGCTGTGCCGGTAAAGAAGGCTTCTTCGGCGCTGTAAACTTCGTCGCGGGTAATGCGCTTCTCGATGATTTCCAGCCCCATTTCCCGGCAATGCACAGCACGGTGTCACGGGTGATACCTTCCAGCGCGGCTGTCAGGTCCGGAGTGTAGAGTTTGCCATTGCGGACGATGAACACGTTTTCGCCGGAACCTTCGGCCACGAAACCATCCACGTCGAGCAGCAGGGCTTCATCGTAACCATCGGCGGTGGCTTCGTTGTTGGCCGGATCGAGTTCATGTAGTTGCCGTTGGCCTTGGCTTTGCACATGGTGATGTTTACGTGGTGACGGCTGAACGAGGAGGTTTTGACGCGAATCCCTTTTTCCATACCTTCTTCACCGAGGTAAGCACCCCACGGCCGGGCGGCGACGATGACATGCACGTCGTCTTTCATCGGCGCCACGCCCAGTTTACCGGAGCCATAGAAGGCCATCGGGCGGAAGTAGCAGGAGTCCAGCTTGTTGGCTTTGACTACATCCACATGCGCCCTGGTTGATCTGTTCCTTGCTGAACGGCAGGGCGATGTTCAGGATTTTGGCCGAGCGGAACAGGCGATCGGTATGGTCCTGCAGGCGGAAAATTGCAGCGCCTTTGGCTGTTTGATAGGCACGTACGCCTTCGAATACGCCCATGCCATAGTGCAGGGTGTGAGTGAGTACGTGGGTAGTGGCATTGCGCCACTCGACCAGTTCACCGTCATACCAGATGAACCCGTCACGATCAGCCATGGACATTATCGCGTGCTCCGTCAATAAATTTACATCCGGCGATTATACCGCCGTGTTGCGTGTTGTGAACCGCCGCCCGGGAAAAACGCTCAGATCGTTTCCGCAAAGACCAGCTGCCACAGCTCGCGGCATAGCTGGTAATGCGCCAATAGCTCCGGGCTGAGTTCGATGGTTTTGCTTTCGTTCAGGCGTGCGGCGTGTTGCAGCTTGCGGTAATGACGGTAGGACTCGCGCGCCGCTTCGGCCAATCTTGTCGGGATCAGCCCTGCCTCGGCCGCTACTGCCAGCAGTGCGATGTTGCCGGTGTTGCGAGTGAAGGCTGGCAGCTGATGGGCGTGCCCCAGTATCAGGTATTGCACGATGAATTCGACGTCGATGATGCCACCACGCGCGTTCTTGATGTCGTAATCATGCGCTGGGTGGCTGTCCAACATGCGCTGCCGCATGGCCAGTACTTCCTGCCGCAGCGTTGCCGTGTCGCGCGGCTGGGTCAGCACGTCGTGCCGGATGGCTTCAAACTGCTGGCCGATATCGACGTCGCCAGCCACGTAACGGGCGCGGGTGAGCGCCTGATGTTCCCATACCCGGGCGTCGGTTTCCTGATAGTGCCGGAAGGCGGCGACCGAGCTGACCAGCAGCCCGCTGGAGCCATTGGGGCGCAGCCGCAGGTCGATGTCGTACAGCGTGCCGGACGACGTGGTGCTGGTCAGCCGGTCGACATCTTGCGCGCCAGACGCGAGTACAGCTCCGGCGCATCCGGATGATCGTCGTCATAAAGGAAAATGATATCCAGATCCGAGGCGTACCCCAGTTCTTTGCCGCCCAGCTTACCGTAACCGATGATGGCAAAGCGTGGGGTTTCGAGATGGCGCTTGGGAATGTCCAGCCAAGCGTGGCGCAATGTCGCGGCGAGCACCAGATCGGCCAGACTGGAAAGCTGGTCGGACAGCGCCTCGACCGTCCACATGCTTAACCCAAATCCTGCGCCACCAGCCGAAAAGCCTGTGCGTGCTGGAAGTGGCGCAGGGTGTCCATTTTGAGTTCGACATCGCCATCGCACTGCTGCAATTGTTCTTCCAGCTGACGCGCCTGTTCGGCCCAGTCTGGCGTGGCGTACAGCACGCGGGCGTCCAGCAATTCATCCAGCAGGATGGGGTGGCGCGTCAGGTAGTTGGAGACCCGGTGCGCTGGAGGAGTAGAGCGAGGCCAGCCGTTGCAGGGTTTGCGGATATTCGGTCAGCAAGGCCAGATACGACGCGCGGCGACTGATGGCTTCCATCAATCCGAGAATGCGGTTGAGCGTGATGTCCGGGTTGCCGAAGTGCGCGGCGACTTCGATCAGTGGTGGTAGCAGGGCATCGAATTTCTTGCGATTGGTCAGTGGCATCTGCTGGTAACGCTGGCTGGCCGCCATGGTGCGTAACTGGCGGGCAATGTCGTCCGGCTGGGTATAGCCCAGTTCGGCCAACCGGGCGGGCGCATCATCCTGTTCGGCAATATCGCGCCAGAGCGCGGAGAGCGGGTGATCGGGCTGCGTTTCGGTGGGCAGGATGAATACCTGCTCGAAATGGCGCGTCACCTTGCGCCGCTCGGCATTAAGCGCATCAAGGAAGCCGTGCCAATCGGCAAAGCCCATGCTGGTGGCGATCTTGAGGCGGTTTTCATCGCTGCTGGGCAGCGTTTGCGTTTGCTGGTCATCGAGATACTGCAGGCGATGTTCCAGATTGCGCAAAAAGGTATAGGCCTCAAGGATTTCGCGTACCGCATCCGGTTCCAGCAGCCGCAGTTCGGCCAACCTTGCCAAGGTGTCGCGCGTACTGCGCAGTTGCAGGCTGCGATCGCGGCCACCGCGAATCAGTTGGAATACCTGAGCAATGAACTCGGCTTCGCGGATGCCGCCGGGGCCGAGCTTGATGTTTTCTGCCATGTCCTTGCGTGCCACTTCGCGGCGGATTTGCGCGTGCAACTCCCGCATGGCGCCATAAGCGCCGTAATCGAGATATTTGCGGTAGACAAATGGCCGGACCAGTTCGGCCAACCCTGCCGCATCGCCCGTGAGTGCCCGCGCCTTGATCCATGCGTAGCGTTCCCACTCACGGCCTTGTGTCAGCAGATAGTTTTCCAGCGCGGCAAAACTCATCGCCAGCGGGCCGGAATCGCCATACGGGCGCAGGCGCATGTCGACGCGGAAGACCGGCCGTCTACGGTGGCGTCGTTGATCAGGGCGATGATTTTTTTGCCCACTTGGGTGAAGTATTCGTGGTTGCTGATCTGACGGCTGCCGTTGGTTTCGCCGCTTTCCGGGTAGATGAAGATCAGGTCGATATCGGAAGAAACATTCAGTTCTTTACCGCCCAGCTTGCCCATGCCTATGACGATCAACTCTTGCTTGGTGCCACTTTCCTCGCCGATCGGGTCGCCATACTGTGCCAGCGCGCGGCAGGCACACGGCAACGCCTGTTGTACGGCAAATTCGGCCAACTGGCTGATGGTGGTGACAACTTCATCCAGGTCGGCAAGGCCATTCAGGTCGCGGGTAATGAGTCGCGCCATGACCGCCTGACGCAGTTGACGCAGGGCAGGCGCCAGTTGTTCTGGCGTTGCCAGTGCTGGCCAATCCGCATAATCCGTCATCTCGTCTATAGAGAAAGGATGGGCCAGACGTTGCTCCAGTCGTTCGCGCTGCTTAAGCTGCGCGGTGAGCAGGCGACACAAATATTGGGAAAATGCTTGTGCCTTGATCATGGCGTCGGTCGGGTTTGCTGGCATAATAGCTCCGGAATGCTCGTCAATTTCTGCAACGTTTCATTGTAACGGTTTAGTCCTTTTGGAAAAGCTCCGCGCACGGTTGAGTCATCTTGCCGTCATCCGCACTTTCAAACGAACAGGTGCAATTTTGCTGGCGCTCATGGCGCTGGCTGGCGTCGTGCTCGCGGCGGCGTTCTCGGTATTTACCTTCTGGCTGTTGCCAAATCTGGATCACTATCGGCCGGAACTGGAACGCCAGCTGTCCAGCAAGACCGGTCGTGCGGTGCAGATCAAACGGCTGTCCGGCGCATGGGAAGGCATTGCTCCACGGCTCGATCTGTCTGGGCTGACTATCGCCAACCGCAACGGCGGCGTTCCGCTGACGCTGCAAACCGTATCGGTCAAACCGTCGTGGTTGTCATTGCTCAACCGGGAATGGCGGCTGGCTGACGTGGTGCTGGAAAGCCCGTTCATCGAACTGCGCCGCGATACGCACGGCACGGTTTTTCTGAATGGCTTTGACCTGACCAGCGGCCCTTCCGATTCCAGCACCAGCAACTGGCTGCTACGCCAGCCGCACATTGAAATACGCAATGCCCGCTTGGGCTGGCAAGACGACCGTATCGGCCTGCCGCGACTGGACCTGAGCCATGGCCATGTCGAACTGAGTAATGGATTGTTGGGCCACAGCCTAAAACTGTCCGGCGTGCCGGTGGCAACGCTGGGCAAGGGCTTTGATCTGGATGCGTCCTGGCGTGGTGATGATGTGAGCCAGTGGCGCCGCTGGTCCGGCAGCTTGAAAGTGGCGCTTAACGGTGCGCGTGCCGGGTTGTGGTCACGCTATCTGCAACAGGCCGGGCTGCTACGGAGCGGCGAGGGTAACGGCTCGGTGAACATGAGTTTTGCTGACGGCCAACTTGATACGCTGGATGCCAATGTCAGCGTGCGCAATGCGGCGTACACCCCGCCTAATGCCAGTGAGCTGGTGCTGCCTCATATCGAGGGCGAACTCAAGCTGGCGCGTACGCAGGGTCACACTTACCAGATCAACGCCAGCAATTTGACGCTGGCCAGTGCCAGTGGTCTCGCTTTCGATAAATCCAATATCAAGGGGCAATGGACCACCGGTACACAAGGCCGTGGCCAGCTGACGCTAGACAATGTCACTGTGCAGCACTTGATGCCATTTTTGCGGGCGCTGGGCCTCGACAAGAACCCACTGTTTGCCCATTTTGCTCCGCAAGGCGCACTCAAGAATCTGACGCTGGGCTGGCAAGGGGCGTGGGATGCGCCGCGTGCGTTTGTCGTGCAAACCTCGTTTGAGCAGCTCGCCCGGCAGCCCTTCGGTTCTGTGCCCGGCGTGTCCGGAGTCTCCGGGTCTATCCGCTTTGATCAAAATGGCGGGCAGTTGCGGCTGGATAACCACGCCTCGACGGTGAACTATCCTACGGTTTTCCCGCAGCCGCTGCCCTTTACTGCCTTGACCGCTGATGTGCAATGGCACCGGCAGGGCGATCAGGTCAAAGTGGATTTTCACGACGTGCAGTTTGCCAATACTGACCTGACCGGCTGGTTCAAAGGTAGTTACCAGTTCATCCCGGGCAAGGCCGGTGTAGCCGACATGCACGCGGGCATTGAGTCGGTGCGCGCCAATCGGGTGCCCGCCTATCTGCCGCATGCCGTTGGTCAACATACCTTGCAGTGGCTGAAGGATGCGCTCAAGGCCGGACTGGCGCGGCAGGTTGATTTGTCGCTCAAGGGCGATCTGGATAAGTTTCCCTTCGTTGGTGGCAAGGGTGGTGATTTCCGTGTCGACGCCAAGGTGGAGCAGGCCGTGCTGCAATACCAGAAAGGTTGGCCGAACATCGACAACATTGATGCTCAGTTGTCTTTCCATAACGAACGCATGGAAATCACCAGCCAGCGCGCCAGTACGCTAGGCGTGCCATTAAATGCCGTGGTCGCCAAGATTGATAATCTGGGGGCGGCTGTCCCGCGGCTGAGTGTCAACGGCAAGGCCGCAGACAGTCTGTCACGTATGCTGGCGTTTACTGGCAAAAGCCCGGTAGATGGCTGGTTGAGCGGTTTTACCAGCCGTATCGGTGCGACCGGCCCGGCGACACTTGATCTGGCGTTGCAGATTCCTCTGGCTGGCTCCGACAAGGTAACGGTCAAGGGCGACATTCATTTGCTGGATAACCAGCTGATCTTCCGCAACTTGCCAACGCCAGTGGTCAATCACGCACGAGGGACGCTCACTTTTACAGAGCGAGGCGTGGAAAGCTCGGGTATCCAGATCAAGGCGTTCGGCGGCAACTTCACGCTGAAAGCCGCCACCCCGGCCAGTGGGCGTATCAACTTTGACATTGCAGGTGATGCCGACAGTAATCAGGTCATGCGGCAATACCTGCCGTGGCTGCAACCCTATGTCACTGGCCGCTCCAACTATGCCGTACAGTTCACCATCCAGCATGGGCTGGAAAACCTTACGGTCGCTTCCAGTTTGCAAGGTACAGCGGTGCATGCGCCCTCGCCAGTGGGCAAGCTGGCTGAGCAGGCCGCGCCCTTGCAATTGCAGCTCCACCCCGGCAAACCCGGCAATGCCTTGCAGCTGGCGTTTACCGTGGGCTCCAGCGCCAGTGGCTTAGCTGAGATTGTCTCCGCAAGGCGATTTGCTGGCGGGCGTTGTGGCGACCGGCCCACAAGCTGGCGAGCTACCCACCCGGGGGCTGTTGCTACGAGTGCAGGCGCCCAGCGTACAGTTGGCCGAATGGGTAGATTCGGTGCAAAAAGCCGGTAACAGTCAAAACCCGCCGGGTTTGCCCTTGGCGCTGGAACTGGATACGCCAGTGCTGGACGCATGGGGGCAGGTATTGCACAAGGTGAGTGCGCGGCTGGCGCACGCTCCGGCGCAGGCCAATTGGCTGCTTAACATCAAATCGAGTGAAATTCAGGGCGATGTCCGTTACTGGCCGGAAGGCAATGGCCGGGTTCAGGCCAATCTGGCGCGGGTAGTGCTGTCGTCCGCCAACAAGTCCGCCAGACTGGCCACCCCGACCGAGTCGCCACGGGCACAAGCCTGCGTTAGCGATGGACGTCCACGTCGGTGAGCTTGTCTATCAAGGCCGGTTATTGGGGCGGGTGGATATGAGCGCCCATCGCGCAGGCTCAAGCTGGGTGCTGGACCCGTTCCGCCTGACTGTCCCGGAGGGCGCGCTCAAGGCGGCGCTGACTGTTACGCTGGCGACCAATGGTCGTCAGGAGGTAGATTCACGCTTTGACATGAATACCAGTGATGTGGGGCGTTCGCTGGCCCGACTGGGGGTTAATGATTCATTCCGCAAAGGTGAGGGTACGTTGTCGGGCACCTTGCGCTGGCCGGGGAGTGTGCTGGATCTCGACTTGGCTCGTGCTTCGGGTCAACTGGAGCTTAACCTCAAGGCCGGTCGTTTTGCCAAGGTCGATCCCGGCGTCGCTCGTTTGCTGGGCGTATTGAGCCTGCAATCGCTGCCGCGCCGGATCCGACTGGATTTTACCGACGTATTCAGCGACGGCTTTACCTTCGATGTACTCAAGGGTAGCGCACGGGCCAATCAGGGCGTTTTTGTGTTTGATAACGTCGAAATGAAAGGTCCGGGTGCCGATGTCAGCCTTGCGGGTAGCGTCAATCTGGTACACGAGACCCAGCAGGTTAACGTGCATGTCGAACCGCACCTGGCCGAAAGCGTAGCGCTGGCGACAGGCGCGGCGCTGGTCAACCCGGTGGTGGGCGTCGCGGCACTGGCGGCGCAAAAGTTGCTACAGGACCCGGTAAGCAAGATTTTCTCGGTAGACTATGTGGTGACCGGTTCGCTGAAAGATCCGCAAGTCAACAAACCTGAGCGCAACACACGCAGGAGCAATTAAATGGATGGCGATGCCATGAAAGAAAAGTTCATCGCGGCGGCGGTACAAATGGTATCGGGCACACAGGTTTCGGCCAACCTCGACAAGGCGGCAAAACTAGTGGCCGAGGCGGCACAACACGGCGCCAAGCTGGTGGTATTGCCTGAATACTTTTGCCTGATGGGGCAACACGATCAAGACAAAGTGGCGTGTCGCGAAGAATACGGCCACGGCCCCATTCAGCAGGCCCTTGCCGAGTTGGCCCGGCAACACGGTATCTGGCTGGCTTAAGCGGCACCGTGCCGCTCACTTGCCCGGACGAAGACCGTGTATTCAACACAACCCTGCTTTTCAACCCGAGCGGCGAAGTAGCAGCCCGGTACGACAAAATTCATCTATTCGGGTTTTCCGGTTTGGGTGAAACCTATTGTGAAGCCAATACCATCCGACCGGGCACTACGCCGGTCAAGGTGGCAACGCCGTTAGGGGAAATTGCCTTCAGTATTTGTTATGACCTGCGTTTCCCTGAGCTATACCGCGCCCGGCGCCGTTTGATCTACTGCTTATGCCCGCTGCCTTTACTGCGACCACCGGCGAGGCGCATTGGGAACCACTGCTACGCGCCCGGGCGATAGAGAACCAGTGCTACGCCATTGCTTCCGCGCAAGGAGGCTTGCACGAAAACGGCCGCAAAACCCATGGCCAGTCGATGATTGTCGATCCATGGGGGCGGATTCTGGCGCAATGCGACAAAGGCGAGGGTATTGCTCTGGCCGAAATCGACCCAAACCTTACTCAATCCGTGCGCAAGCGTTTGCCCGCTTTGGCTCACCGCGTCTTGAGCTGACCACCATGCCTGCCGACCAACGATCATCGGCCATGGCAAGACATTGAATACGAGAACAACAGCATGCAACACCATCATGATACGGCCCAGCAACTCTTGCTCCAGCCTTTTGGTCTGGATGAAGACGCACTGGACGCCACCTTGTCCCGCCTGCGCCAGCATGACGTGGATTATGCCGACCTGTATTTTCAATACACCCGCAATGAAGGCTGGAGTCTGGAAGAGGGCATCGTCAAAGCGGGCAGTTTCAACATTGATCAAGGTGTAGGCGTACGTGCAGTTGCCGGAGAGAAAACGGCCTTTGCCTACTCCGACGATATCAGCCCGGCCGCGCTGACGCGCGCTGCCGATGCGGTACGTGCCATTGGTCAGGTTGGTGGCGAAGGCCGCATCGGCCCGGCGCGCAAAGTCCACGGGCAAGCGTTGTATCCTGCTATCGATCCATGCCCCAGTCTGGATGCCGCGCACAAGGTGGCCTTGCTGGAAAAACTGGAGAAGCTGGCGCGGGCTATCGATCCACGTGTCATTCAGGTCATGGCCGGGCTGGCATCGGAGTATGACGTGGTCTATCTCGCGCGCCATGACGGGGTGCGGGCGGCAGACATCCGTCCGTTGGTGCGGTTGTCTGTGTATGTCATTGCTGAACAGAATGGCCGTCGCGAGCAAGGTTCCAGCGGTGGAGGCGGGCGCTTTGATCTGACCTACTTTACCGATGAAATGCTGGAGTTATATGCCCGTCAGGCGGTTAGTCAGGCATTGACCAATCTGGAAGCGCGCCCGACGCCAGCTCTACCAGATGACCGTGGTACTCGGCCCCGGCTGGCCTGGTGTGCTACTGCACGAAGCCATTGGCCATGGGCTGGAAGGCGATTTCAACCGCAAGGGTACATCCGCTTTTGCTGGCAAGATCGGCCAACAAGTGGCCGCGGCTTAACGTGACAGTGGTTGATGACGGCACGATCGCAGATCGGCGTGGTTCGCTGTCGATTGATGACGAAGGTAATGCAACCCAGCGCACGGTATTGATTGAAAACGGCATTCTTAAGGGCTATATGCAGGACGAGATGAATGCCCGCCTGATGGGTATGGCATCGACCGGCAATGCCCGACGGGAATCTTATGCCAGCATCCCGATGCCGCGCATGACCAACACCTATATGCTGGCCGGTCAGCATGATCCCAAGGAAATTATTGCCTCAGTCAAGGATGGATTGTATGCGGTGAATTTTGGTGGTGGTCAGGTCGACATCACCAGCGGCAAGTTTGTGTTCTCCGCTTCTGAAGCATGGCGTATTGAAAATGGCCAGCTAACTTACCCGGTCAAAGGCGCCACGCTGATTGGTAATGGCCCGGATGTCTTGCAATATGTGTCGATGATCGGCAACGACCGGCCCTGGATCAAGGCGTGGGCGTATGCGGGAAAGAAGGGCAGAGCGTACCGGTTGGTGTTGGGCAGCCAACATTGCGAATCGACGGTGGTTTAACGGTGGGTGGAACAAGTTAACAACATTGTCAGTCTTAACGCGGGGTGGCCGAATTAAGTTTCGGCCAACCTACAGAGTTAGTGAAGATGTTCGCCGTAGTTGATTCGGGCAGTTTAGTTAATACTCTAATAATCTTGTTGTTAAGTATCTTTATGCCGGGATATGATCTTTAGATCATTTCCCCGGATGTCACATCATGGCTGCTCTTGTCTGGTTGATTGTCTCTGTCTTTTTCCTGATTCTTTCTGCCTTGTTTGCTCCTGTGCTGTCACATCATGATCTGATGGTTTCAATTTTTTCCGGGTTTCAGGCAACCTCGCTCATGGCTTTGTTCTACCATTGTTGGGTACATTTCTTCCCCGACTTTGCAAGACGCCACCTTGCCAAACAAATTCGGCAACTCGAATCCAGATTAGCAGCCAGAAAAACGCAATAAGTACAGAAGTCTTTCAGGCAAGACACTCATCGGGTCAATTTCCACAACCGCTGCAACCAATGACGCATGAAACAAAAGCCGGATAGGGGTTTGCCACCCCGAATCCGGTTTTTGTTGGGTGCTAATGGCCAGCAACGTGTCCCGCTCGACTAGCGGGCCGCGCCAGCTAGATGCGGCAGCTGTTGATGTTCAGAGTGTTGTTGACCGCGCGGAGCTGGTCTAACAGGTTATCGCCCGGCAGATTGTGGTCGAGCCGATACTTGATCGCGTCGCGCTGTCTGCGTAGTCCGACACAATCAACCGATGGTTGGGCTTGCCGGTAGGATCCAGCACCCACTGAACTGATGTAGGGATTGTCGCCGGGCATCGAATCCACAAAGGTGGTTCCGCTGGGGCAAAACTGTGCGTTGGTCAAAATGTACCGACCGGAGTTGCCGACTTCGCATTTCAGAACCAGCGCGTGGGCACTGGTGGCTATCATCATCACGGGGGCTGCGATCAGCATTTTTGCCAAGATTTTTTGAAGTGCGTTTTTTGGCATTTTTTGGGGTCCGTTCCTGTAGGTGCGTCGCGTCCGAAAAAGAGACGGGCGACTATGTAATACCCGTCTCTTGTCCCATTATGAAACAACGGACCCCATTTTGTACCCGATTGTCATTGCCTGAAAACACCAATTTTTGACCCGTTCAAACAGTCATTTCGAGGCCATTTTTCGTCCCGTTGGAAATACCCGAAAAGTTAGAGCAAAACGCCACAAAATTCGTTGCAAGCGCAACGATGCGCCCGCGAAGCCTTAAAACACGGGCTTTCTGTGCCAAAAATAAATGTGAGCATAATGGCGGTTATGTTTACTTTCTGATGCGAGAGGGCCTGAAAACAGAAAATTTCAGGCCGTAAGATTGTGTTGTCATTAAGCAACAGATTTAGACCGTTTGCAGTTGGTCGAGGCGTTTAAGAACGTCGGCCAACCTCTCGACCGGTTCATGGTTCGGCGTTGATGGCAGACGAAAAACCAGCAAGCCCGCCTCCTTGATGGCGCGGTCACGAATCTTGTCCTTATCGCGCTTGTTGGCATGGCTGGAATCGTCCAGCTCAACAACCGCGATCATCGTGAAGTCTTTACGGCAGATCACAAAATCAGCCACTTTCTGGCGCATGGTCGAAAACAAAGCATGATTCTGGTAACCCGTGCCGCCTTTGACCGTCAGCATCTGGCTAAAAGCCACTTGACCCATGACGATGAAATCCGGCCCAAGTGCATTAACCAAACGCCAGTAACAGCCTTGCTCGCGCTCAGTCAGCAATGCCGGGTTTTTCAACGTAAATCGTGCTGACCCGTAGTCAGTAGTCTTAGGCCTAACGTCCAACTGGCGAAAGTCATCCATCTGACTAACCTTGCCACGAGGCTGATCAAGATCGGGAAATGACGGGAAATTACGACGCCTACGCTTTCTATTTGTCTGGCCAACCAGAAATGCTGAAGCAAAAAGAACCAAAAAAACAAATCCGAGAAGAAGGTAAAAGATCGGAGGAAATGAAATACGAGGCAAAGCCTGCTGTGGAGTAACCACTTGAGGCTGGACAGGTTGACCAGGTGAAGAAGAAAAAGTTGATACACCCTGAGGACTAACGGGAGTGGCAACATAACTACCCGATTCCCGCCTAGGGAACGTCTTTTGAGGCGCGGTGCAATCAGGGTGATCAGAATATGTAGTGTGGCCCACTGAGTCAACGCAGGTATACGCCGTGGCAAGGGCCAATTCACTCAGGAGCAAGAGAAAAAGCGGAAAGATTTTCATGCCAACATCTTATGAACGTACCCACTACGGCGCAAGCGCCTAGTGCCCCTACGCCCGGAAGATGCAAAAGACGCATCATCCGGTCAAGGGGTGACGCGTCCCGCTAGGTACTCAGGAAAGATCGTCCGTAAGGGGCGATTTTTTTGTCTGCAACAAGGAGGGGGTTCAGGAGGCCTTGCGAGGCTGGCTGTCTTTTGTGTAGTCCTGAGCAGCAAAGCCGTGGGGGCGGTTGGCCGAGTCAGTCATAGCCATGGAGGGCGGATTTTGTGATGGAGGCGTTATTTGTTGCGGTGGCGGTGTGCGGCCCTGCCCTTGTTGGCCGTTTTCATCCACCCTTGCCTGACGAATGTCCTGCTGTTGTGGCTGATAAGGGTCAAACTGAGGACGGGCGACATTGTCCCGGCATTTTTTCTCCGGTAGATCAACCTCGGTGCCCTGCTGGGTGTAGCACTTGCACTTGGTAGACGATGAAACGCACATGGCGACACGTGGGAACGTAGTCGGCCTTGCCAAATCGTCATAGCGTGGTTCTGACTCGGGTATATCAGGGAAACGTGGCGTGCGCTCTTGCATGTACTGCGCAGGCGTCAGTGGCTGGCGCTCTTTCTGCTGCTGGGGCGCTTGCATCATGGAGCCAGCCGGAGCGGAAGCCAGATGTTTAGAGGGGTCCAAAGACATGGATGGCCCACCGGTGGCTTTCTTGATGTACGTCAGGCTGAAATACAATCCCACACAAGCAAGAATAAAGAAAAAGATCATGTACCAGACCTTTTTAGGTATAGAGACCTTGATGGTGTGAGCCTCAGCTGACTTGTACCACTTGTAGACCTCTTTCGGATAAATGAACTTTTCAGAATGCGGGCATGAACGCTTGACGCCTGCCGCATTGGGTTTTTCCTGCATTTCCTCCCAACGGTAAAGCTGTGAAGCTGGCATACCGAAAATGCGGACAAGGTGATAATGACGAGTAAAAAGCGCCTTTAAATGGCTGTCAAAATTCTGGACGCCTTGAGTAATAAGGGGCTTTGTTGCACAAATCTGGGCTTGTATACGTCCGGTAGAATGACGGCATGAGCAAGCCCCTCCCTCCCAAGTACCAAACCACCAACTGGCAGACCTACAATCAGTCCCTCAAGCAGCGAGGGCAACTACTCCTCTGGCTCGACAAGGCTATGAACTGGCTAGCGCTTACCACTGGTAAACGGGGGCGCCAGCCAACGTTTACCGACGCCGCCATTCAGTTCTGTCTCACCATTAAATGCCTTTTTGGCCTCGCGTTACGCCAAACCACTGGCATGGTCGAAAGCATGCTGCATTTGGCCGGGCTCGACTGGGCGGTGCCTGATTTCAGTACGCTCTCCCGACGCCAGAAAGACCTACAAGTGCGTATCCCGGTACAGAAAAAGCAGGGTTGCCTGCATCTGCTGGTGGATAGCACCGGCATAAAGATGATGGGCGAAGGCGAGTGGAAGGTGAAAAAGCATGGTGCAGACTACCGCCGCCAATGGCGCAAGCTGCATCTGGGGGTAGATGCGCAGACGCTGGAAATCCGTGCAATGGAAGTGACGGACAACCGCACTGGCGACGCCACCATGCTGCCAGAGCTGCTATCGCAAATCCCAGCGTCAGAAGAACTGATGACGGTAACCACGGATGGGGCGTACGACACGCGCCTGTGTCACGCTGCGATTGCAGAACGTGGCGCAGCGGCCATCATTCCCCCGCGGCGAAACGGTCAACTCTGGAAAGGGAATTCACAGGGCAATCAGGCTCGCAATGAGTCACTGCGCGCGGTGAAGTACTTGGGAAGGACGCTCTGGAAAAAGTGGACTGGCTACCATCGCCGCAGCCTGGTCGAGACGAAAATGCATTGCTTCAAATTGTTGGCAGACCGCGTCAAATCGCGGGACTTTGACCGGCAGGTTGCAGAGCTTCAAATCTGTGCTGCGATACTCAATCGCTTTACTGCGCTGGGCACGCCGCACACGGTCCGCATGGGATAAGTCCGCCCGGGGTTTGGGGTAGTTCGGCCTTTAACTGATTTGTGCAACAAAGCCGTAATAAGGAAAAGGCGAAGACCGTAATGGCGGTGGGTATCAAAATGCTGGATGTAGTCCGGGATTTTGGAGCCGTTGGGGCGCTTGGGAAATATTTTCTGAAATTCATCAATGACAACAATGGACTGAGCCGGAAGCTCAAACCATTTGTGCGGGTCATCCAGTTCGACCCAATTTTTTAGCCGCTCTTTTCCGTATTCTGTCAGGTCAATGCCGTAGTAGTAGACCTGACAATTCTCCCGTTCAGCCAGATCATTAACATTCTTAATAATCCAGAGGGTTTTGCCAGAGCCGGGACGAGCCGTAAGCAGGTTAAGCGTTGTCATGCTTTAAACCCTTTCCATTTGCTTTGAATTAGGTTGCCTGCGCTATCCATGCCCGCCAATGTCGTGCGAATAACCAAGGCGGAAAACAAAATAGAAAGGCACTGACCTACACCGGCCATGGCTAAAATTGAAACGATAGCAACAGGTAGGGAGGAAAGATTGGAAGAAACTTTGTCCTGTAATAATTTCATGGCGAAATTACAACCCGAAAAGGCAATCATGCCAAAACCCAAAGCACCAATAATCCGAGAAATAAGGGACGACAAAAGCGCCGTAATAACAGAAGAGACAATCCCAATAATGACAGGCATGTCACCCCCTCCTGAAAATAATCATTGACGCGCCAACCAAGGAAACGGCTACCAATACCCAACGAAGATTTTGAGCAAAGGTACACAACGGACCGAACGAAATCGGGAAGGAACCAGAGGTGACGCCTAAGTTAATGGGAACGGTAATATCTGGCGGACAGGAATAAGTGCCGAAGAAAGTGTCCTGAGTGTTTAACATTGAGGACAAATCGCCACCCACACCGTCAGCCAGATTAGATGTGTCAGTGTCAGGACGTGCAGGAGAAGAGTCATCCGAGCACAGGAACTTGAGCAGGCCGGTATATTCGCAGGTGCCGCTATCCGTTCCATTGCCCGTGCCTGTAGTACCTGACGCCGTGCCAGTGGTTCCAGAAGCCGTGCCGGTGGTGCCAGAAGCAGTGCCACTGCCCATGTTGGTGTTTGATGTTGGGTTAAAAGTAGTGGAGCCACCGCCACCAGATTGAGTGATCGGCGTATACGGCCAAGGCGGCAACAAAGTACATTGACCCGCGATATTTATCTGGCCAGATGGACAATTTCCATTTGAATCAGGCGCATTGGTTTTAGTGCACTTACCATCATAAGTGGTCATTTCCCCTGCACCGCACTTGCCATTCAAATCCTTGCCATCATTGGTAATCGGCGGATTTTTAGTGCCGGGCGTAGGAGCATTTTTGACGCAAACATAATCATTATTGACCTGACCATAGGTGTAACCGTCAGGACAAACGGCATTCGGTGCCGGGCCTGCATCATAAAGCTGGGCCGGGTCCGTCGTGTTTTTAGGTGCAGGCGTTGCAGGAGGTGGCCCGCCACAGTAACTGCCTGTATAGCTATAAGCCCAAGAACCGCCATTGGCATAGTCGGCATTAGCCTTGATTTCACAACCATAAGGAGAGGTTGAACCGGTTTGCTGACAAGCCCTTTGAGTGGGTGACCACGCGGAGCTAGATCCGGTTAATGTTGGGAGGCTAGGAAGGCCCTGCCCTTTTTTAGCTGCGCAAACGGCAGCAGCATCAGACGCACCAACGCGAGTACATGTTGTGCCGGAAAGCGTCCAGGTTGAATCAGGACAACCCGCTTGAACCTTAGAAGAAACGTAATAATGGACGCCGTGGTTATCGTCGCCAATCAGGCAAGCGCCCGAACGGGGTTCGTAATAGTCATAAACACCGGCGTGGTAGGTGTTATGAGAGCAAACTTCCGAGGGTGTAGAGTAATAGCCAGTAAAAAGATTACCGGGGGCATAGTAAACCGTGACAGAAACAGTAGCCGTCGTTTCTGCGAAAGCACTAGTGGAAAAGAATCCAGCCAGCCCCGACAAGAGCAAGAATAACGAAATAGCCCGCCACATTGAGCACTCCCCGAAAAGATAAAAAAAGGGGCCGAAGCCCCCTCGCCTAGCCAAAAATTAAATGGACTGACGTACAGCACGGAAACCAGCCGCAGCGGCCTTAACAGCCAACCAAGCCAAACCAATCGCACCAACAGCCGCAACAATAGTCGCGATGTAAGCGGTAATCGTAGAAACATCAATGGCAGGGAGGCCGTCGGCAAAGGCAGACGAAGCAAAGGCACCGATAGCCACCGGGGCAGCAAAACGGGCCGGGATACGGGAAGCGAAACGACGAGCAGCGTTGATCAGTTTCATGATTAATCTCCAGATGAATCAGGTTGATAAGACATTGCCGCAGAGAGCGGACGAAAAACCCATGCGACAACCCAAACCGAGAGAATGGATACGGAAATGGCTGCCCCATCGGCTAGTGATAGCGGCATCCAGATGGACCCCGCTAAATTCGAATATTCTTGCGGCGTAACCGCCAGATAACCGGTGCACGAGGCCGGAGCATCTTGTGTTGTGTGGACCGCGCCAGAGGCGTCAGGGACTAGGCAAAGTGGCATTGTCGCGTTCCGTTAGTGAATCCAGCCGGGTGGATGGAAAATGAAGGAAGATTCGGTGTGGAAGTCATCGAAAACCTCCACTTCATCAAGCAGGGATTCCCGGTAATCCGCTCTACTCTGTCCGGTGGCCGTACAGTTATTGACACGAGTCCAAGAGCGGCTAACGCCGCCGTCGCGCTGGCCGTCGTCCCTCCGTCCCGCGCCGTCGGCTGTCGCCGCTTCGGACGCGGGTTGCACTGTCCATTCATGGATGCGGGAAATAGCGACAACCCCGAAGCCATCCACGCCACGAATCACGGCTGACTCTTCACCGTATTGATTCGTGACCGGCTCACGATAGGTGTGAGCGGCCAAGTCGGCACGCTTGGCGGTAGCGCCACCCATCAAGCGCAGGTACTGGCACCAGTCAGAGCAATCCGCCGCCGTAATGAGGTCGGCCAGTTCCGGGCGTTCATCCTCAACGTGGAGGCGGCGCAGTTCGCGCCATACCGTGACCGGTACAGCACCGATTTGCTGGAATTGGCGAATGCCCCACTTCGCCCAGTGCTTCGACGCGGAAAGCGGACTCGCTGAATAGCTGGGGGTCGGTGGGATTGGATTCATGGTCGAAATCCGAGAGGGACAGACCTTCATGGTTACGACCATCGACGTTCTTGGCGATGTACTTGGCGACGTAGCCGCAGGCCGAGCCATTAACCAGATCAATGGTTTTAAAGGTGCACCGGCGACGCCATGCACCCGGTTGATTCGGTTCGACTTGCAGTGCGTAGTGGCGCATGACCTTACGCACGATGCGGCGATACTGGCCTTCAAAGAAAAGCACCATGTGCCAGTGCGGCGTACCGTCGTGGTGTGGTTCAGCCACACGGAAGCCGTACATACGAACACCGGCACGGGCAAGTTTTGCTCGTGCACGCGCCCAAACAGTGCGCAGGTGCATTTGCGATTCACGCGGGCCGAACAGGGGGTTGTAGCCGGGATTCGGTGCGCCGGTTTTGGATAGGCGCGGATGGTAGGAGCCGGGGCACGTCAGGGTGATGAAATCACAGACGTGACCTTCCTCCTTGGCGTACTGTTCAAAGCCACGCAAGCGCACCATGAGTTCAGCGCGACGAATCAGCGGATTGGAGGTGGACAGTGCCGCCAGTTCCTCAAGGGTATAAGACTGGCCTAGCTCGTTGATCACTTGCGTCATGGCGAGCAATTCACGACTCTGACGCTTGCGTGCGGCCAGACGCTTTACGGCGTCATCTGAGGCGTATAGCCCGGCGCGATTATGCACACGTCCGGCAATAATGGCTCCTCGCTCCAAAGTACGATGTGAAGCCTTCCTAATCTGGCGCCGCCACCAGACGGGGTTGCTGGCGCGGAGCCAGACGCTTTGTTCGGTGTGCGGAGCTTTGCCGGGGTCTGGTAGGTCCACAGCATAGAGCCGGGCCAGCGCTTGTACTTCAACGAGTGAAGCGCCATTCCGGCACATCCAACCGACACGCCGAGCAAGTGCCTTTGCCTTTGCAGTAATGTCATTTTCATCAATGAGGACGTGGCGCGG
The DNA here is from genome assembly GCF_009707705.1 of Paludibacterium denitrificans. GTDB lineage: Bacteria > Pseudomonadota > Gammaproteobacteria > Burkholderiales > Chromobacteriaceae > Paludibacterium_A > Paludibacterium_A denitrificans. The sequence goes on from NZ_WLYX01000001.1 coordinate 2,912,201, forward strand.
CAGGCCAAGGCCGCGAATGGTTTCGGAGATATGGCGAAGCCAGATATTGGCGTTACGTGGGCGATCATCGGGAACGTGAATCCCCATGACGCCACGCTGAGGGTTGATGCGGCGACCCTTGGGGGTTTCCAACGGGACGTGTTTACGGCCTTCCCATTCACGCAGAACCCCCTCAGAAACCGCTTGGGGAATGCCCCGAACGGTTTCGAAGGCGAATTCTGAATCAATGTGCAGACGGTTGAGCATGATCAGACCTCGAAGAACTCGAGCGGGGTCAGGAAGGTCAGGCCCTTGGGGGTGCGGTAAATCGCCAGTTGCTCAGGCTCGTAGCCAAAGCCAGCCGCGCCCAGCCGGTCCAGTTCGACTTTCTCCGATGCGGAGAGGTCGGAAAACTGAACGCGGTTCCAGTCCAAAAAGCGGGGGTTATGGGGCATGAGTTCCGGTAGGTTGGGCGCGGTGTTCATTTAGGCGGCTTTCTGGTCTTTAGGCAGGCGGGCGGCGCACTTGTTGACCAGTGCGGCGTAGTCGGACGGAGAGACAAGCACCGGATCAATGGCGAGTGCGTCGTAACGGTCGGAGTAGATCGAAGCGACGTCATGTAGAAGCCAGCGGCATACGGCAGCTGATCTTCTTGCAGGCGAATTTTGATTTCAGTCGGGTACTTCTTGAGTTCGCCGGTTTCAACGTCGAAGGTATGCGCGTAGCAGGTTTGGTTGCGGATTTTGTACGGGGTGCCCTTGGCGCTGATGCCTTCACGCTGCTGGACGTTGGGGGTTTCAACTTCGATAACGATCATGATTAGCTCCGGTTGGTAAGAGATTGGAGGCGGAACGAGAGGTATTGCAGGTAGCGGCGGCAATCCACGTAGGCGCGGAGTGATTCATTGTCGACAACACCAACCGTCAGGCGGGCCGTGACGGTGTTGGCTAAGGAGTTCATCCGCCCCATTGTTTCTGCCATGCAAAGCTGGATGATGTAAGCGAGGCATTGGCGGTCTGGACCGTCGGCAGTCACGAACAATTCGGGCGGAAAAAGCCGTGGAAACATGGCGATACCTATTCCCTGCTAGAATTAAAGAATAGTCGGCGTACTCAGCCGAAGACGTTTAGATGGTAGTGTCCTCAAACGAAGACATGCAAGGGGAGAAGAATGGAAAAAAGCGTTGACTACCTGAAAGCAGCAATAGAAAAGCTGGGTGCGAAAAGTGATACCAAAGCTGCGCAATCACTTGAGATCAGCAAGCAAGCCATTAGCCAATATCTCAATGAGAGCCGAGTAATGGATGATTTCGCAGCGGCAAAAGTAGCCGAGGCGCTAGGAATTCACCCGTGGGAAGTGATTACTTTATGTAATGCAGAACGCGAGAAAACCGAGGAAAGACGGGCGTTTTGGAGGGGTTTTAGATCGGGGGCGGCAGGAATTCAGGCGCAAGCAGGATGCGCAACAGTCAAAGGCATGGCTGCAACCGCACTGTCCGCCCCCGCGCTGATTTTTGTGGTCAACGCGGCCCGGGAATTATGGCGGTTATGTTGAAAAGATTGCGTGGGCAGCCAAGAACATTGGTGTTCGATGGGTTTCCCCGACGGGAAATTCTTACTCATGACTACACCTTTGATCTCAGTGTTCGCCGTCTCCGGTCTCAGTCTCTCCATCTTCGAGAACCAAATGGTTTTGCAATTGTTTGTTGTTCTTGATGCCTAACTTGCGTAGTTTCTCGGCGCTGGTTACCAGGTTGCCGCGACCGCTGCCCAGTTTTTTCATGGCGTCAGCGAATGTGTCGCGTGAACCGTCCAGTTGTTTGCCGAGTTTTTCCATGCTGTCGATAAAGCCGACAAACTTGTCATACATGGCGCCACCTTGGCGGGCTATTTCCTGTGCGTTCTGGTTCTGATACTCGTAACGCCAGATGCTTGCGACGGTACGCAATGTGGCCAGTAGCGTGCTCGGGCCAACAATCATGATACGGCGCTCGAAGGCCTCGTTAAACAGGGTCATGTCATGCTGCACGGCCAATAGATACGCGGGTTCTACCGGGATAAACATGAACACGAAATCCAGCGTGTTTAGCCGGTACAGATCCTGATAGCGTTTCTCTGAAAGTGCACGAATGTGCTGACGGATGGCTGCAATGTGTAATTTCAGCTCGGTATCGCGGCTCGTTTCGTCACTGGCCGCGGTGTAACGCACATAGGCGTTGAGCGAGACCTTGGAGTCCACGACCAGCTGTTTGCCTTCTGGCAGATCGATTACCACGTCTGGCTGATAGCGTTTGACGCCGTCTTCGGTGTCGACAACGTCCGAAACTTGTACCCGGTATTCGCGGTCTTTCTGCAGCCCCGAGGTTTCCAGTACCTTCTCCAGTACCATTTCCCCCACGTGCCTTGCGCTTTGTTATTGCTGCCGGTCAGTGCGTTGGTCAATGCCACGGCGTCGTTATTCAGGCGGGTGTTCAGTTCTTGCAAACGGCGCAGTTCATGCTCGAGCGTCAATCGCTCTTTGGAGTCTTTGTCGTAGGTGTCTTGCACCAATTTGCCGAAACCTTGCAGGCGTTCATGTAGTGGGATTAGCAAGGCGCCCATGTTCTGTTGATTCTGCTCGGTAAACCGTTTGGATTTTTCTTCCAGAATGTCGTTGGCCAGTGCCTTGAACTGGTTGGACAGTGTTTCTCGCGCCTCGGTTAGTAGCCCGATTTTTTCCTGAGTTTGTTGGCGTTCCTGTTGTAGCGTGGTGGTCAGTTCCTGTTCGCGTGCGGTAAGCCGGGTGATGGTTTCGGCCAACCTTTGCTGCTGTTCGGCGGCGGACACCAGTTGCTGTCGCAGCTCTTCCATTTGCCGCCCCTGCTCTTCTCTGGCTGCCAGTTGGCCAGAAAGATTGCGCAGTTCGTCCATTAGCTGGTGCACGTGGGTGTCACGTTCCGTGATGCTTTGCTCCAGTTCTGGCAGGCGTTGTGCACGCGTCTGATAGGCCGCCAGTTGTTGTTGTGTCGTGGCCAGTGTCTGGCGATGTTCGGCCAACTCTGCCTTTGTGGCACGCTCGCGCTCTTGCCATTCGGCGGCCGGGCGATTGGCAGTTTGGGCTTCGGTTTGCAGGTTGGCGGCTTCCATTAGCCATGTGTTGCGTGCCTGTTCCAGTAGTGTTTGCCCTTGTTGGCGTGCAAGCAGCCAGCCAGCGATGGCGCCTAGCATCAAGGCAAAAATGGCAATTACAGCGAATGTTGTCATATCAATGGGTTATCTGTATTTGTTAATGCAACCTCTAATGCTTGAGTCACGCAAAAACAAAGGGTTATTAACAATAGTTAGAGTGATTTATAGATTTCCGTCGATCTTTAGCCTTGCCGTAAATCTCGCGGCGAAGGTGTTTTTCAGAATTTGATATCAAATAAAAACAATTGGTTGCGAGTTTTTATTAGAGTTAACTGGCTTGCCAGTGTTGGATGTAGATTTGCATCTCCTTGCGTCCCTGCCACTCGTTGGAGATCAGTTGATAGACGGCATCTACACTATCCGGCAACCAGTCAACCTGGTTGAACAGCATGGCATCAAATTCTTGGCCATCTTTGGCCAGACGCAATTTCAGATGCTTATCTCCGACCACACGTTGGCTCGTGACGGCAAAGTGGTCACAGAAGTGAGGCACTGGAAAGCCCTGCCCCCACACTTCTGCGGCCAATTCCTCGGCAAATTCCAGACACAACTCGCGGGTCGGCAAGCTGCCATCGGTTTCGATGGTACGCGTCAGTTCGTGTTCGGTGAGGAGTTCCCTTGCCACCTGTTCAAAGGCTTGCTGAAACTCGGTGAAGCGTTGTTCGGCCAACGTTAGCCCGGCCGCCATGGCGTGGCCGCCAAATTTCAGGATGAGCCCCGGGTGGCGTTTGTAGACCAGATCCAGCGCATCGCGCAGGTGAAAGCAATCGAGCGGCCCGAGCCTTTGATTTCGCCAGCGTCGCCGGGTGCAAAGACGATGGCTGGACGATGAAAACGTTCTTTTAGCCGCGAAGCCACAATGCCGACCACGCCTTGATGCCAGTCGTCACGATACAGCGTCAGGGTGTATCGCCCGGCCGGGTCGATAGCCGACAACACGGCCAGCGCTTCGTCCTGCATGCCGTGCTCGATGGAGCGCCGCTCGCGGTTGAGACGATCCAGCTCTTGCGCCAAGGCCATTGCCTGAGCTTCGTTGGGGGCGAGCAGGCAGGCGATTCCGAGGCTCATGTCATCCAGCCGCCCTGCCGCATTGAGGCGTGGGCCGATGGTAAAGCCCAGATCAAACGCATTGGCCTTGTAGGCGGCGCGGCTTAGCCACGCGGAATAGCGCGGCAATGCCCGGCGCCATACGCCCAGCGCGCATGCGGCGCAGGCCGTTTTCCACCAGAATGCGGTTGTTCTGATCTAGTCGCACCACGTCGGCGACCGTACCCAGCGCGACATAGTCCAGTAGCTCGCCCAGATTGGGTTCTGGCTGATTGGCAAATACACCGCGTTGACGCATCTCGGCACGCAACGCCATCAACACGTAGAACATGACGCCAACACCGGCCAGATTCTTGGACGGAAACGGGCAACCCGGCTGATTGGGGTTGACGATCAGCGCCTCCGGCAAGGTGTCGCCCGGTAAATGGTGATCGGTCACCAGTACTTCTATATCGCGCTCTTTGGCTGCTTCCACTCCGGCGACGCTGGCAATGCCGTTATCCACGGTAATGATGATGTCGGGCTGGCTTTGCGCGGCCAGTTCGACGATTTCCGGCGTTAAGCCGTAACCGTATTCAAAGCGGTTGGGCACGATGAAATCGACGATGGCACCAAGCATGGACAACCCCTTGATGGCCACGGCACAGGCGGTGGCGCCATCGGCATCGTAGTCCGCCACAACCAGCAAACGCTGTTTGGCTGCAATGGCGTCGGCCAGCTAACTGGCCATGGCTCGTGCATTTTTCAGCGAATCAAAGGATTGCAGTGCCTTGAGCCGATAATCCAGCTCGTCGGCCGAGGCGATGCCGCGAGCGGCATAAAGGCGCGCCATCAGCGGGCGAATGCCCTGAGCTGTAAGGGTTTGTTGTGACGCGGGAGGGACTGGACGAGTAACGATGCGAGACATATCTGCTTCAGTAAAGTGCCGCGAGTGCGATGGGACGCTGCCAGAATTTCCAGCGCAAGGATGGCGTTAATGTGGCCTTGAAGCTTACCGGGCCGTGGCAATGCAGGGTTAATTCTGTCAGCTGGCTGCGGGTCAATGCTTGCTGTAATGGCTCAAACCAGTCCGATTCCGGTGCGCGAGAGCGTTTCGCGCCAACCCCAAGCGTCGCGATACTGGGCGGGAGCCTGTAGCGCGTCCAGTACGAGCAGCAGGTTTTGTTCTTGCGGATGCTCCGCCAGTATTTCGGCCAACCCTGTGTAGGCGTGAGGGGCCGCTTCGACCGCTGCTTGGCTGGTCGCGGCCAGCAAGTGCAGATCGGCGTCATCCGCCAGTACGCGGTCATAGTGTGTGGCTGGGGGCGTGAAGTCGCCCTCACCCCAAAGCCAGACGCTGTTAACCGGCAATTCGCCACGCGCTTCACGCTGGTCATTGACCGGATGGGTGTAAAGCAACATCTGCATTTCGTTGAGCAACCGACTCCACTCCAACCCATGTTCGCCCTGCGGGAGATGGTCGTTGACGTTTTCGCCTACGGCATCCACAAGCGGAGTAAAGCGGGCCTGACTGGTGTGCTGGCACTGCACAAACCAGCGCCCGGGTGATGGCGCAACGAAGTGCAAGCCATCGTCGGCAAAGTGCTGGTTCAGTGTGGCGGTAAGTTGCTCTGCTTCCTGTTGCGACAGCGCCATGACGCCGATGTCTGCCAGTAGGGCGCGATCCCGGTCAATGCGCACGTGCACCGGGTCGGCAATCAGCCAGTGGCCATTGCCAAAGTCCAGATTTGCCTGCTGCGCCGCCAGCGCGGCCATGCCTTGCCGTGGTTGGCCGAACAGGCTACCAAGCATGGCGCTCAGGCTGGTGGCTTGCGGTGTGCACCGGGCGCGCCCCAACAGGTGTTGCAGTGTCGGTAGTTGTAGGCCTTTGCAGACCTCTGCGCCGTCGTAATGATCGAGCCAGGTCAGGCCCGGCAATGCCAGTGTCAGCTTCATCGTAAGGAATCATGAGCCAACGCCGCGCTGGGCGCGGCGTTGATGCAACAGTTAAAACAGCGCGTGAATGCTGGGAGTGAATCAGGCGAGGGTGATGCGGGCAAATTTGCGCTTGCCCACCTGCAGGACCACGCTGCTGCCTTTGGCTAGCGTCAGTGCTTTGTCTTCCACTTTTTCACCGTCTGCCTTGACCCCGCCCTGCTGGATCATGCGGAATGCTTCCGAGGTGGACGCCACCAAGCCAGCTTCTTTCAGCACCGAGCCAATGGCCATGGCGTCGCCTTCCGGTACGGTTACGGTTACCTCAGGCAGATCGTCCGGAATGGCGTTTTTCTGGAAGCGCGCCTGAAAGTCGGCCAGTGCCGCATCGGCGGCGGCCTTGTCGTGGAAGCGTTCTACCAGCTCCAGCGCCAGTTCGATCTTGATGTCGCGCGGATTGCGGCTTAAGCCTCAACCTGTTGCTTGAGTTCGGCGATTTCGGCCAGCGACTTGCTGGATACCAGCTCGTAATAACGCCACATCAGGGTGTCGGAAATCGACATCACCTTGCCGAAGATTTCATTGCCCGGCTCGGAAATGCCGATGTAGTTGCCAAGCGACTTGGACATCTTGTTGACGCCATCAAGGCCTTCCAGCAGCGGCATCATGATCACGCACTGCGGCTTCTGCCCATGCTGTTCTTGCAGGGTACGGCCCATCAACAAGTTGAATTTCTGGTCGGTGCCGCCCAGTTCGATATCGGCGTGCATGGCCACCGAATCGTAGCCTTGCAACAGCGGATACATGAATTCGTGGATAGCGATTGGCTGGTTGCTGGCGAAGCGTTTTTTGAAGTCATCGCGTTCCAGCATGCGGGCTACCGTGCTGCTGGCGGCCAGTTTCAACATGCCTAAGCTGCACCCGTGTCGTTGTTCCAGCTGGAGTTGAAGCAGATTTCCGTTTTGGCCGGATCCGGGATTTTATATACCTGTTCCTGATAGGTTTTGGCGTTGGCTTCCACTTGTTCGCGCGTGAGCGGTGGGCGGGTGGAGTTCTTGCCGGTAGGGTCGCCGATCATACCGGTGAAATCGCCGATCAGGAACATGATCTTGTGGCCCATGTCCTGCAGCTGGCGCATCTTGGTCAGCACCACGGTGTGCCCCAGATGCAAGTCCGGTGCGGTCGGATCAAAGCCTGCCTTCACGCGCAGCGGACGGTTTTCTTTTAGCTTGGCAATCAGCTCGGACTCGATCAGCAGTTCTTCGGCGCCGCGTTTGATAACGGCAAGGGCATCTTCAATGGAAATATCCGGACGTACGCCAGTGGTCATTACAAAAATCCTTGTTGGGCTTTCAAGTGTGTCCAAAGCGGAACGGTGCCAAGTCACTGTTTTGTAAGGCTTGGGTTCACCTTGGCCGGTGGCTCTGTTAGAATCCGCTTTTGAATCTGGAACTTATGCCAGCGGGCCCGTGCCTTAATGCACGGTTGGCCGAAAGGCCGTGTCCATGGCTAGACTCGGTCCGAGGGGGCGTAGTGCCCTGCCCGGCATCAAAGTGATGAATTATCGCAAACTGCTTCAAATACCGCAAAACTGTACACGACATCTGGTCAATAACCATCTGAGCTGGCTTGGCTTGGCGGCCAGTTTGCCGCTGTTTGGCACGCTAACGGCCTTTGCCATCGCGCCGGGCGGCTATCAATCGGCCTCAGCCGAAGTGTCGGTACAGGCAATTACCCAACGGCTGGCTTTGCCGACCTTTACGTCCAGCGTCAGCCATACGCGCTACTGGCGTGACGTAGCCATCCGGCGTGGCGACACCATTGCCGGTACGCTCAACCGTATCGGCGTGCAAGATAGTGAAGCCAATCACTTTCTGAGCGCCAGCCCGTTGTCCCGTGATCTGCTGAAACTCAAAACTGGCGCCACCATTTCGGTGCAAACCAATGACGCGGGCGAACTGTTTGGCTTGCGTTTTTTGAACGATGACGAGAACGGCGAGAAGGTGTTGGTTGTCATCGAGCAGAAAAACGGTCAGTGGCGTGCCAGCGCCGATCCGGTGGCCACGCAAACCATTGAGTCGGTGCGTTCGGTAACGCTTACCAGTAGCGCCAGTGGCGCACTGGCGCGGGCACAAGTGCCGGTGGAAGTGCGCGCGCAACTGTCGGAAATCTTTTCCGACCAGTTTGAGTTGTCGTCGCTGACGGCTGGCGATCGCATCCGTCTGGTCTACGAAACCCTGCTCTATCACGGTAGTCCGATCGCCAGCGGCAATGTGCTGGCGGCGGAAATCGAACACGCTTGTTTTGCATCAGGCTTTTTACTTTGCGCACGACAGCGAATCCGGCGCTTACTACGATGCGTCGGGTAAACCGGTGAAAAAAGGCTTTAGTCGCCAGCCGATCAGCGGTGCTTCCATCAGTTCCGGGTTTGGCATGCGCTATCACCCTATTCTGCAAGCGCTGCGCATGCACGAGGGTGTGGATTATGCCGCCAGCGTGGGGACGCCCATCGTGGCGCTTACCGATGGCGTGGTCAGCGCGGCTGAAACGCAAAACGGCTATGGCAATGTGGTGACGCTGCGGCACAACGCCAAACTGTCCACGCTGTATGCCCACATGAGCAACTTTGCCGCTTAGGCATCCACCCGGGAACATGTGTCCATGCGGGCGATGTCATCGGCTACGTTGGCACCACCGGGCGCTCTACTGGCCCGCATTTGCACTTTGAGGTGCATATCAACGATCAGCCGGTTGATCCGGCCACCACCGCCTTGCCAAGCCCGGGGTTGTCCGCCGCGCAGCGCGTGGCATTCCACACGGCTTACAACAAACTTTCGGCCAACCTCAAGCTACTGCGCGACATTCCTGTCAATGTGGCGCAACTGGATTAAATGACTGAACGCTATATAGGGCTGATGTCCGGCACCAGTTTGGACGGCGTTGATGCCGTACTGGTGGAGTTTGATGCCGCCTGCACGCCACGGGCCACGGCAGACTTCTTTGTTGCTTACCCGCAGGCAATCCGTCAGGCCGTGTTGCAATTACAGCCGAGCGGCCATGATGAATTGGCGCGCAGTGCCCAACTGGGTAACGAGCTGGCCAGACTCTATGCCGAGGCGGTGCATGGCCTGCTCGCTGCGCAACAGCTGTCACCTGCGGCGATCACGGCCATCGGCTGCCATGGACAGACGGTTCGCCATGCGCCGCAACATGGCTATACCCTGCAAATTGGCAATCTGTCATTGTTGGCCGAACTGACCGGCATTGATGTGGTTGGCGATTTTCGTAGCCGTGACGTGGCCGCCCAAGGGCAAGGCGCGCCGTTGGTCCCCGCCTTTCATCAGTCCGTGTTTGCGTCGCCGACGGAAAATCGCGTGATCCTGAATGTCGGCGGCATCAGCAACCTCACCCGTCTTGCCGATGCCGCTCCTGTCATCGGCTTTGATTGCGGCCCCGGCAACATGCTGATGGACGCCCTGGTGCCAGCAGCACCTTGGGCACGCTTATGATCGTGACGGCCAGTGGGCCGCCAGCGGACAAGTCCATGCCGATCTGCTGACGCGCTGCCTGCAAGAGCCTTTTTTCGCGCAACAGCCCCCCAAAAGTACCGGACGCGACCTGTTTGATCTGGCATGGCTGGCGCAGCAACTAGCCGCCCTGCCCGGCGAACTGGCGCCAGCGGATGTGCAACGCACCCTGCTGGAGTTGACCGTTACCGGCATCACCACGGCAATTCGCCAGCATTGTCCGCAGACACGTGCGGTTTATGTGTGTGGTGGCGGAGCCAACAATCGCCTGTTGATGCAAAGGTTGGCCGAACATCTGCCCGAGTCGGCCATTACCACCACCGCCACGCTGGGTCTGCCGGTGCATCAAGTGGAAGCGGCGGCATTTGGCTGGCTGGCCTTCCGCTTTACCCACCGGCTTTCGGCCAACCTGCCCGAGGTAACCGGCGCAAGAGGTGCCAGAATTCTTGGTGCGTTGTATCCTCATTAGCCCGTAACGCCGTCATGTCAGGCTATAATCGTCCACTGTCATAGCCACCCACGAAGAACATGCGACTTTTCAAACGAAAGGCCGTCGTCAAAAACAGTCATACTCCGCTGCCACCCAAACTCGCCAACCTGCTGCGCGAGGCCTGGTGGCTGCTGATGGCTGTGGCGGCAGTCTATCTAGTGCTGGTGCTGGCCAGTTACTCCCCGCTGGACCCTTCCCCGGTCTCACAGTTCGGCCGATCGTACCGTACGCAATTACGGCGGGGCGTTTGGCGCTTGGCTATCTGATCTGCTGCTCTACGTGTTCGGGCTGTCCGCCCGGTGGCTGGTGGTGTTCTGTCTGGTCGCTATCGCCCGGGGCTATCGCCGCATAGAAACCCCGGGTTTTCATCTCAATCCGATAACCCGGCCGCTATTGGCGGATTCTTCCTGCTGTTGATCTCCAGCTCCAGCGCCGAGGGTGTGATGCTGGCCGACAAGGCGCTCAAACTGCCACTGGCGCCGGGCGGCATGTTTGGCCATTTTATTGGCAGTGGCATTGCACGCGGATTGGGGCTGTCTGGCGCCTATCTGCTGCTGTCAGTCACCGGAGCCATCGGCTTTTCGCTGTTTACCGGCTTGTCCTGGCTGGAATTGATGGAGCGCATCGGTGGCGCACTGGAAGATGGCGTACTCAAGGTGTGGCATGCCCGGCAGGCGCGCAAGGATCGTGAAATCGGTCGCGAGATCGCCCTGAAGCGCGAAGAAAGCGTTTCCAGCCAAAAGAAAAAAGACGAAGACAAACCTCCCGTGCACATCGAACCCGCCGTGCTGGATGTGCCACTCTCCCCCAAGGCGCAAAAGCCGGTACAGCAATCATTGTTTGCCGATCCGCTGCATGGCGAGCTGCCGGGGCTCAGTTTGCTGGAAGCGCCTAAAGAACAGCACGAACCGGTTTCCGCCGATACCGTGGAGTACACCTCCCGTCTGATCGAACGCAAGCTGGCGGATTTTGGCGTGGAAGTCAAAGTGATCGCGGCGTATCCGGGGCCGGTGATCACCCGCTACGAAATCGAACCGGCGGTTGGGGTGAAAGGTGCGCAAATCGTCAACCTGATGAAGGATCTGGCGCGCGCGTTGTCGCTGGTATCCATCCGTGTGGTGGAAACCATTCCCGGTAAAACCTATATGGGTCTGGAATTGCCCAACCCCAAACGCCAGATTGTTCGCCTGTCGGAAATCATCGGCTCAGATTCCTACCAGAACATGACTTCGCGCCTGACCATGGCGTTAGGTAAGGATATTGCTTAAGCCAGCCGGTCTCTGCGGATCTGGCCAAGATGCCGCACCTGCTGGTGGCCGGTACCACCGGTTCAGGCAAATCTGTCGCCATCAATGCCATGATTCTGTCCCTGTTGTATAAGGCCACGCCGCATGAAGTCCGGCTGATCATGGTTGACCCCAAGATGCTCGAACTCTCGGTGTATGAGGGCATCCCGCACCTGTTGGCCCCGGTCGTGACCGACATGAAGCAGGCCGCCAACGCCCTTAATTGGTGCGTGGGTGAGATGGAGCGACGCTATAAACTCATGTCCAAACTGGGTGTGCGCAATCTGGCCGGTTACAACCAGAAAATTCGCGAAGCGGAAAAAGCCGGGGAAAAACTGACCAACCCGTTCAGCCTGACCCCGGAAACGCCCGAGCCGCTGGATACGCTGCCGATGATCGTGGTGGTCATCGACGAGTTGGCCGACCTGATGATGGTTGCTTAAAAAGAAAATTGAAGAACTGATTGCCCGTCTGGCCCAAAAAGCCCGGGCGGCAGGCATTCACCTGATCTTGGCCACGCAACGGCCATCGGTTGATGTGATTACCGGCCTGATCAAGGCCAACATCCCCACCCGCATTGCCTTTCAGGTATCCAGCAAGATCGACAGCCGCACCATCCTCGACCAGATGGGGGCTGAGGCATTGCTGGGTCAGGGTGACATGCTTTATATGCCACCGGGCACCGGTTATCCGCACCGCGTGCACGGCGCTTTTGTCGCTGACGAGGAAGTGCATCATGTGGCCGAGTATCTGAAAACCACCGGTCAGCCCGACTACGTCGAAGGTATTCTTACCGGACAGGCGGATGCCGACGACAGCAGCAGCGAATCTGTCAGCGAAAACAGCGCAGGTAGTGAAAGCGATGCCCTGTACGATGAAGCGGTAGCCATTGTGCTGAAAACGCGCAAGGCGTCCATTTCGTCAGTGCAGCGCCACTTGCGCATTGGCTACAACCGCGCGGCACGCCTGATCGAACAGATGGAAGCTGCCGGGCTGGTGTCCGGCATGGAAACCAATGGTAATCGCACCGTTCTGGTGCCAGCACGCGACGACTAACATCATCATAGCGATGGCGCCCTTCTCGTGGGGCGCCTGACTTTCTGCATCATTCAGTAGGGTAGAACAACCATGCCCCGTTATCTGCCAGAGCCGCCCTTCCGCCATGATTACACGCCCAAGATTGGGGTGTTGCTCATTAATCTGGGTACGCCACAAGCCCCCACCGGCAAGGCGCTGCGCCCTTATTTGAAGCAATTTTTGTCAGATCAACGCGTCATCGAGATTCCGCGTGCCATCTGGTGGTGCATCTTGAACGGCATCATTCTGAATACCCGGCCAAAAAAATCGGCAGAAAAATACGCCAGTATCTGGACTGAAGAAGGCTCGCCACTGTTTGCCCACACGCAGAAGCAAACGCTGTTGCTTAAAGGGCTACTGGGCGAACGCGGCCACAAAAATCTGGTGGTGGATTTTGCCATGCGCTACGGACAACCCTCGGTGAGTGCGGCGATCCAGAACATGCGTCAGCAAGGCGTGGAACGCCTGCTGGTACTGCCGCTTTACCCGCAATATGCCGCCTCATCCAGTGGCACGGCTCTTGATGATGTGTTCCGTACCTTGATGTCGCTACGCAATATGCCGGAACTGCGCAGCGTGCGGCATTTTCATGATGACCCCGGTTACATCGCGGCGTTGGCCGAACGTGTGAAAACGCACTGGCAGCAAAACGGCCGGGGCGACAAGCTGGTCATGAGTTTTCATGGCGTTCCTCGCTTCACACTGGACAAAGGTGACCCCTACCATTGCGAATGCCTCAAAACGGGGCGTTTGTTGGCCGAAGCGCTGGGGCTGTCCAAAGACGAATATGTGGTGTGCTTCCAGAGCCGTTTTGGCCGGGCCGAATGGCTCAAACCGTATACCAGTGCAGTACTGAGCAATCTGGGTAAAGCCAAGACTGGCAAAGTGGATGTGATCTGCCCCGGTTTTGTGGCGGATTGTCTGGAAACACTGGAAGAAATCGCCATGGAAGGCAAGGAAACTTTCCTTACCGCCGGTGGCGGCGAGTTTCGCTATATCCCCTGTCTGAACGAGCAACCGCAGTGGATCGGCGCTTTGGCCGATCTGGTCGAGCGTCAATTGGCAGGATGGGATTTGGCAGAAGCAGAGCAAAATCTGGAACGCCTAGAGCGGGCCAGACAGCTTGGTGCGCGAACGTAACACTCTGTTGAAAATTATTGACAGGGTGTGAGTCAACCGCGTTGACACTTGCGTAAACACCTCCCCATAATCAATGCCAACTGACGGTTGTTTCACAAGAACGACAGAGTCAGTCAACAAATAGATCGCCAAGTCTACATGGTTAAGATCAGGGGAAATAAAACATGAATAAATATGCTCGCTTGAGCCTCATCGCTGCAGCCGCTATGACATTGGTTGCGTGTGGCAAACAAGAACCGTCCGCTGCAAGCAAGGACGCCTCCGCCACGGCTGCCAGCGATGGCGATGTGGTGAAAATCGGTCAGGTTTCGCCGATGTCCGGTCCGGTTGCTCACCCGGGCAAAGACAATGAAAACGGTGCCAAGCTGGCCATTGAAGACCTCAATGCTGAAGGCGTTGAGATCAATGGCAAGAAGGTCAAGTTCCAGTTGGTATCGGAAGATGACCAGGGCGACCCGAAAATTGGCACCCGGGTGGCTCAGCGTCTGGTTGATGCCCACGTCGTGGGTGTGGTCGGCCACCTGAACTCTGGCACCACCATTCCGGCTTCCAAGATTTACTCCGACAGCCGGCTGATCCCGCAGATTTCGCTTAAGCTTCCACCAACCCGGACTACACCAAGCAAGGCTTCAAGACCACCTTCCGCGTTATTGCCAATGACGTACAGCAAGGTGGCGCGCTGGGCGAGTTTGCCGTTGGCACGCTGAAGGCCAAGAAGATCGCCATCATCGACGACCGTACCGCCTACGGTCAGGGCTTGGCTGACGAATTTGAGAAAGCAGCCAAGGCCAAGGGTGCGCAAATCGTTAAGCGCGAATTCACCACCAATAACGCTACCGATTTCAACGCCATTCTGACTTCCATCAAGGCAACTCAGCCGGATGTGATCTTCTATGGCGGTATGGATGCGCAGGCGGGGCCGCTGGCCAAGCAGATGCAGCGTCTTGGCATCAAGTCGAAATTGCTGGGTGGTGATGGCCTGCAATCGCCGGAATTCATCAAGCTGGCTGGTGATGCAGCCGAAGGTCAGTACGGCTCCAGCTGCGGCATGCCGCCGAGCAAGATGCCGGGTTTTGCCGCCTTCAATGAGAAGTTCAAGAAGAAGTTTGGCACCGACGTACAGATCTACGCGCCGTTTGAATACGATGCCGTACGTGTTCTGGTTGACGCCATGAAACGTGCCAAATCGACTGACCCGAAAGTCTACCTGCCGGAAATTAGCAAGACCAACTACACCGGCGTCACCGGCAAGATCACCTTTGATGACAAGGGTGATATCAAGAACGGTGCCGTTACCGTGTATCAGGTCAAAGGCGGCAAGTGGCAAGTGGTCTCCACCGTTGGTGGCTCTGCCCAATAATCGCGGTTCCTTTGCGAGTCAAAAAGCGCAGCGTTGGCTGCGCTTTTTTTGCACTCTCATCACACGTTATTTGTTGACGTAAAAGCAAAAAAAGCGAAAAATTAGCGGGTCAATGATGGAGATTGTATCCGCTCCCCAGCATTTTCGGCCACCACTCACCCCCGGTTGCCGACTGACATGAAATGCCAAAAGCTTTCGTGGCGAATGACCCTATAAAAACTCTTTAACTGACCAGGGCATTTCCATGTTTTCCCCACGACTCTCCCTTATTATGCTCGGCGTACTGGCGCTGACTGCCTGTAACAAAGCTGCCGAGACCAACAAGACTGCCGCCTCCGCGCCTGCTGCTGCCGCTGACGGGTCTACCGTAAAAATTGGTTCGGCCAACCCGCTTACCGGCCCGTTCGCCCACTGGGGGCGTGATGCCGATAACGGCGTAAAGCTGGCAGTTGAAGAGGCCAATGCCGAAAACATCACGCTTGATGGCAAAAAAGTAAAATTTGAAGTGGTATCGGAAGATGACCAGGCCGATCCTAAAGTCGCCACTCAAGTTGCCCAACGCTTTGTCGATCAGAAAGTGGCTGGCGTGATCGGTCACCTGACCTCTGGCGCTGCCATTCCGGCTTCCCGCCTGTATTCCGACGCAGGAATTCCGATGATTGCCGGTTCGGTTACCAGCCCGAAATTCACCGAGCAAGGCTACAAGAACACCTTCCGCATCATCGCCAACGACGTGCAACAAGGTCAAGCGTTGGCCAAGTTTGCCGTTAGCGGCCTAAAAGCCAAAAACGTCGCCATTATCGATGACCGCACGACCTACGGTCAGGGCTTGGCTGATGACTTTGCCAAGTCGGTAGAAGCCGCTGGTGCCAAAGTGGTGAAACATGAATTCACCACCAACAGTGCTACCGATTTCATGGCGATTCTGACCTCGATCAAGGGTGCCAAGCCTGATCTGGTGTTCTACGGTGGTATGGACGCTCAAGCTGGCCCGATGGTTAAGCAAATGCGTAAACTCGGGCTGAACGCTGCCTTCATGGGTGCTGACGGCGTGAACACCGCTGAGTTTGCCAAACTGGGTGGCAAAGATGCCGAAGGCTCTTACGCTTCCAGTGCTGGTGCTCCGAAAGAAAGCATGCCTGGCTTCGCCAGCTTCAACGAGAAGTTCAAGAAGCGTTTCAATGCAGAAATCCAAGCCTATGCACCGTATACCTACGATGCAACGCGCGTAATGATCGATGCCATGAAGCGCGCTGGTTCGGCCAACCCTGCCAAGTACCTGCCTGAACTGTCCAAGACCCAGTTGCAAGGCGTTACCGGCAAGATCGCTTTTGATGCCAAGGGCGATATCCAGAACGGTACCGTGGCCTTGTATCAGCTGAAAGCAGGTAAATGGGTGTCTGTTGACGCCCCGGCGGCCAAGCCCACTGCCAGTGCCGCCAAGTAAGCTACGCGGTTAAAACAAAAACGGCGCCCTTGGTTGGCGCCGTTTTTTTGTTGCCGAGAATGCTCAGTCGCGAAACTCGGCAGTTTGTTTACTCATCAGCGCCATGCTCGGCTTTCTGCAAATCCTCGGACAGCAACATGGCGGCATTCCGGTGGCTACATAATTCAGGCTGTCTGCAACCGAATGATCGCGGCTGTAGTTAAGGATCTCCTTGCTGCCGCGTATGGCCAACGGGGATTTGCTGGCAATTAGCTGTGCCGTCGTTAGCGCCGCCTGTAATGTGCTGTCGGCATCGTCGTAGAGGCTGTTGACCAGCCCGCCTTGCCACGCTTCATGTGCGCCGATATCGCGCCCGGTCAGCACCCATTCGCGTGCCCGGCCTTCTCCACAAATTCGGCCAAGTCGTTGCAGCGAACCCACATCAGCTACCATCCCCACATCAATCTCGCGCACGCCTAACACGCTGTTTGCCGCTGCGTAGCGGAAATCTGCCGCCAGCGCGATGTCCAGCCCTCCCCCCAGACAAGAGCCGTGGATGGCTGCAATCACCGGTTTGCGGCATTGTTCCGGGCTGGAAACGCTGGTCTGCAGTGCCAGAATCAACCGGCGCAGGTTTTCCCGTTTGCGTGCCTCGCATGTTTCGCGGATGGACGATTGCACTTCCATGAGCATGGCCAGATCAATGCTTAAGCACAAAAGTGCTTGCCCTGCCCGGCCAAAACAACGGCGCGCACGGACGGCTCCAGATCGGCCCACTCCATGGCCTGTTGTAGTTCTTGCCACATGGCGGCATTCAGTGCGTTAGCTTTGTCCGGACGGTTAAAGCGGATCAGGGCGATGCTGTTTTGTTGCTCGCACGTCAAAGTCGTCAGATTCATGGGCCTGCCCTCAGGTTCGTTGTTTGGGCACCCAAGCCCATACCATTTCGCAACTGATGGGCGATTCACCCGATTCATCCGTCACGTTGACCGCCACCGTCACATTGCCCTTCTCCAATTCATGCATGCTGGCGATCTGCTCGGCAGTCAGCGAAGCACTGGCACGCATATCGCCTTGTGCACGCTTGAGATAATCGATCTTCATCGACTTGAGCAGCATCAGCTTGTCGTCCGGCACATTCATGCCAACGACAAAGCCGGTGGCGGTTTCGGCCAACAGTGCCATGGCCGCGGCATGTATCCCCTTGATATGGTTCTGTACTTTCCGGCGGTTACGCAACGATACAACCAGCCGTTGCTGGCTGACTTCCTCAAAGCGCAAGCCCGCTGTCGACAGAAACGGTACCACTTTGCCAAACATCACGGTCAGCGCCAGTTTAACGCCAGCCGACCGGTAGCTTGGCAACGCGGGCGGTCATACGGCTCATGCCGTTTTTTTTGTAGTCCATGTGTTGTCCCCTCTATTGTCATGGATGGTGGTTCAGGTAAGTCCCAGCAACGCTCTGATTTGTTGTTTGATGATGTCCAGTGCCCTGGTCATCAACCCGGGCCAGTTGCAATCCGCCTTGCAACGCGGAAAACAGCACAACGCCCATTGCCTCGGCGCTACCGGCAAAATGCATTTGCCGCGTTTCCAGCCCTCGGCGTACAACGGCAACGGCCCACTGTCGCATTTCATCAATAAACGCGCAGGCTTCCTGCTGCATTTCCTCCGGTAACGTCTGGAATTCAGTAGTCAGAATGCCGCTCGGGCAGATTTTCTTGTCATGCTGATAGTACGTTTCTGTCAGGCCGAAGTAGCGTTCCAGTTGGGCCGTGGCGTCCAGTTGGCTTTGCGCCTCGATAAAGCGTTGGAAGCGGCGGCGATAACGTTGAATCAGTGCCACGCCCAGATCGGTTTTTTTAGGAAAATGGTAATGAATGGCAGCATTGCGCACCCCCAGCTCAAGGCTGATGTGCTGATAACTGAAAGCATTAAAGCCTCGGGCCAGCAGCAAGGCTTCGGCAATATCCAGAATGCGCTTGCGTGTATCGGTTTTAGGGTCTATTGGCGTTTTCATTAGGTCACTTTACTTACTGATCAGTAAGGATGTCAATTGCGGGGCAGCCACAATGCTGTACAGCGATTTGGGATGGGTTATGATGGTGGCTATTTCGGCCAACCTGCGCCCGGACACGTAAATAAAAATGAAATTGAAATTTAGCAAGATGCACGGCCTTGGCAACGACTTCATGGTCATTGATGGCGTTCGGCAAACTGTTTCACTCAACACCGAAACCATTCGTCGGCTGGGGGATCGCCATTTCGGCATCGGCTTCGATCAGCTGCTGCTGGTTGAAGCGCCGCACCAGCCAGAAAACGATTTCCGCTATCGCATTTTCAATAACGATGGCGGCGAAGTGGAACAGTGCGGCAATGGTGCGCGCTGTTTTGCCAAGTTTGTCAGCGATCAGAAGCTCACCAATAAGCAGTCGATTCGAGTGGAAACCGCCAAGGGCGTGATTGTCCCCAAATATCTGGGCCGCAATCAGGCGGTGGTTGATATGGGTGCCCCGCGTTTTCAGCTTAAGCTGAAATACCCTTTGTCGCTGAGGCCGAGGCGCTGATCTACCCGCTCGATACTCCGCAGGGCTGTTGCGATATTTCCGTGGTTTCCATGGGCAACCCGCACGCGGTACAGCTGGTGGATGATGTCGAAACCGCCCCGGTGCAAACGCTGGGCGATGCCATCGAGCACCACCCGCGCTTCCCGGAACGCGTCAATGCCGGTTTCATGCAAGTGATCTCGCGTGAGGAAATTCGCCTGCGCGTGTATGAGCGCGGCGCAGGGGAAACCCCGGCCTGTGGCACTGGCGCCTGTGCGGCGGTAGTGGCCGGTATTCGCCGTGGCCTGCTGGATAACAAGGTTCGGGTGCATACCCGTGGCGGCGAGTTGACCATTGAATGGGCGGGTGAAGGCGCTACTGTGCTAATGACCGGCCCTGCCATCACCGTGTTCCGGGGTGAAATTGAAATCTGAATCACCGTTTGCACATAAGGATCAACAATGCACGCTGATGACGTTCTGGCCTTTCTGGATAGCCACCCCGATTTTCTGGTACAGCACGCAGAACGGCTCAACTTGCCGGAACCCTCGCTGTTTTCCGAATCGCAACGCGGGGTGATTCCGCTGGCAGAACGTCAGTTGCTTGGCTTGCGTGACCGCAATCGCCAGCTGGAAGCGCGCTTGCATCAATTGGTGCGGCATGGTGAAGCCAATGATCTGATCATCCGCCGCTCACACCGCATGGCCGTGCAACTGTTACGCGGGCAGACACCGGCAACCATGCTGCAGGAACTGCGACAGTGCTTTGCCAACGAGTTTGGGCTGGATCGCTTTGCCATCCGGGTCTGGCATGACGCGGCGGCGCGCTATCCGGATATTTATAATAGCCGCCATGACATTCAGGCACTGGCGCGCAACCTTGCCGCTCCTTATTGCGGCCCCTACGTCAATGACGAGGTGATGGGCTGGTTCCCGCCTACGCCCGTATTGCAATCCTTTGCCCAAGTCGCCCTGCGGGATGATCAGGGCCAACCCTTTGGCTTGATGGTTCTTGCCAGCGATGATGCCGAACGCTTTACCTTTGACATGCATACCCACTATCTGGCGCAGATGGGGGAACTGGTGGCGACCGGCCTGCTACGGGTATTGACCGAATCATGATGCTTACCGCCATGGCTGGGGCTTGCTGGCCGTTTTGTTGTCGTTTTTCTTGCTGATTCTGTGGCGCCTGATCGCTGCCAGAAGCGGTGTTGCCATCGCCTGCTTTGTCGCGGCCTATTTCATTCTCGCCGGACTGTTCCGGCTGGCCGACCCGCAAACGCTGTTGCGCCCGATCTGGTTGCCGTTTGTCTATATCTATAGCTGGCTGGCAATCGCTACCGTGTTATGGGCGGCGGCGACCATGCGCGTTACGCGCCGCGCCTTGTCGTTTCCCGGGCAACCGCCATTATTGTCAGCGCTGTTTTCCTCGCAGTTGGCCTTGCATCTGGGCGTTGTTGCACTGTCGCCCTGGCTCGGATGGCGCCCGCTGGCGGCTTATGCCATGTTGCCGCCGGTGGTGGTGGTGGTCAGTTATGGCTGCTACCGGCTTTTTGCTTATGTGACTGGCAAACTGGGCTGTGCCACCGTCCCTTGGCCGATACTCGGCGGAGCGGTATTGCTGGCGCCTCTCGCGCTCATGGCATTGGGCAAATGGCTGGTTCCATACTTGTTAGGCTGGGTATAGTTGGCCGAACATACACAAAAAAACCGGGGTTGCCCGGTTTTTTTGTGTCCATCCAATTAGTGTTCTGATTACAACCGACGGCCCGGGGCTTCGGCCAAGGGTTTGAGTTCGCCTACCAGTTGCTGCAATTCCTGCGGGGTCAGTGCTTGGTCCGCATCACACCATGCCTCGCACGGCGTTGGATGCATTTCTATCATCAAGCCGTCTGCCCCCGCTGCCAAAGCCGCTTTGGAGAGTGCAGGTACCATCCAGGCTTTGCCACCGGCATGACTCGGATCAACGATCACCGGCAAATGCGTTTCCTTCTTCAGCACCGGGATCGCGGTAATATCCAGCACATTGCGATAAGCATTTTCAAAGCTGCGAATGCCGCGTTCGCAGAAAATAATATTGTGGTTGCCACCAGCAGCAATGTATTCCGCGGCCATGAGCCATTCGGTCAGGGTGGCCGATAGCCCGCGCTTGAGGATGACCGGCTTGTTGATTCGGCCAACTTCCTTGAGCAGATCAAAGTTTTGCATGTTGCGCGCGCCGATCTGGATCACGTCGACATCGTGCTCCAGAAAGGTATCCAACATGCGCACATCCATCAGCTCCGTGACAATCGGCAGGCCGTAGTGCGCGCCCGCCTCCTTCAGATAATCCAGCCCCTTGACCCCCAGCCCCGGAAACTGTAAGGGCTGGTACGTGGCTTGAAGGCTCCTCCGCGCATCAGGCGGCAACCCGCAGCCTTGACCTCTCGCGCCGAAACTGACATCTGCTCGGCGGTTTCTACCGAACACGGCCCGGCGATGATCTGGATAGTCTGACCACCCACCGGCACCCCACGAATATTGATCACACTGTTGGCTGGCTGGGTTTCGCGCGAGACGATGCGGTACTCCTTCACCACCCGCATGGCACGCTCCACGCCTTCCATCAGTTCAAACATGTCCGGAGTCAGCGCGCGTTCATCGCCCACGGCACCAATAATCGTGCGTTCAGTGCCGCGAGAGACATGCTCAACCAGCCCGGCAGCACGGATTTTGTCGATCACCGCCTGTATCTGGCAGTCTTGCGCATTGTTGGCCATGACGATGATCATGGGGGAAGTTCCTGTATGAAGTTTGGCTTGCCACGGGGCAAGAGAATTACAACAAGCTTTGCAAACCAGCCACGGCGGCCTGGCAGGAGGCAAACACCTGTCTTAAGCGTAGCGGCGCCATACATGTAGGCCGGGGCCGAAACAAAGCGATGTGTCCGATCAACGCAGGCTTGTTCTACCGGCGTTTCGACATGTTGCTGCCCCCACTGCTCGAGCGCGGCGATCATGGCCTGACCTTCCGCCGCATGACCAAAAGTGATGCGGGCGCCTTGAATCCCGGCCTCTTTGGCAATCAGCCCCAAGACCAGAGGGGCGGCACACAGCGCCACCACGGGTTTGTGGGCCAGAACAAAGGGCAAAACCGCCGCCTTGACGTCATCGAACAGCTTGGCATTGGCGCCATCGCTGGCAAAACTGGTCAGATTCTTTGCTGCACCAAAACCACCGGGAAACACGATGGCATCAAATTCGGCAGCATTGAGTGCTTCCAGTGGCTGAATCTGGCCGCGCGCGATACGGGCGGCTTCGTCCATGATGTTGCGTGTTTCAGCCATTGGTCGGCCTGCTGCATGGTTGACCACTGCTTGTTCCCGGTTCGGGGCAAAAAAGCGCACAGCCAAGTCCGCCTGCGACAAGGCAATCACCACGCTTAGGCGGCTTCGGTAATCTCACTACCATCAAAGACGCCACAACCAGAAAGTACCAGCGCTACGGTTTTCATTGTCTGCTCCTTGTGTTGCTGGTCCTGAATGCTGTCATTTTCGCAGATGCTGCCAGCGTTCAGCCAGTTTTTTGGCAAGTCTTGACCATGCCTGACGGCGACGCGTGCGCCACGTTTGCAATAGTGCGCGGAATGTTATCCAGGCTCGCGTCAGCGCCAAGCGATAATAGATCCGCTGGCGAAACTGCAGGAACCATTGATATAGCGTAGAAAACCATGGCACCTGAAGCAATGCATCTCGGGTCAGGCCAAACAGCCACGCTACCACGCTGGTGCCCAGCAGTTTGGCCAGCAGGATGATGGCAAGGCCCAGCAGTGCATGCCCCTGCCCGATGAGCCAGACAGCGGTCAGTTTGACTGGCAACAGGCCCAGCACCGGGATGGTGTACAACGCCAGTGCCTGATGTGGTGACAGGCGCCGGATGGCAGGCTCCAGCCGCCTGAGCCTAAGAACGTGCCCCAGACGCCGCAGCCCGTCGGCCAGTTCATCCCGGTGCAAATTCCTCAAACGCAATGACCAAGGCCGCCAATAAAACCAGCGGCCGGTCAGTAGACGGCGAAGGAGACGTCGACCCTGCATCAGTCGCCTACGGCCAGCTCCAGCACTTCAATGAAGCGGGCGTTTTCTTCCGGCAAGCCGATGCTTACACGCAGGCTGTTGGGCATGTTGTACGGTGCGAGCGAGCGCACGATGACGCCATGCTTGAGCAGAAAGGCGTTGAGTGCCTTGGCGTCGCCAACGTGGAAGGTCACGAAATTACCGTAAGACGGAATGTAAGGCAGGCCCAGACGCTGGAAGGCGTCAGTCAGTTGTTTCATGCTTAAGCCTGATTGTTGGCAACTGACTGGCGCAGGAAGTCATCGTCATCCAGCGCCGCGCAGGCAGCCACTTGCGCCAGACTGTTGACATTAAACGGCTGACGAATGCGGTTGATCAGCCCGGCCACTTCCGGATTGGCCAAGGCAAAGCCAACGCGCAACCCGGCCAGTCCATAGGCTTTGGAGAAGGTGCGCGAAACGATCAGGTTGGGATAGTGTTTTAGCCAGCCGATGCTGTCAGAGGCCAATTCTGGCGGCAGGAATTCGGTGTAGGCCTCGTCCAGTACAACCAGCACGTTGGCTTAAGCACCGCATCGAGGAACTCCAGTAACGCGCCCGGCTTCAGCAAGGTGCCGCTGGGATTGTTGGGATTGGCAATGAAGATCAGCTTGGTATTGGCTTTGATTGCGGCGCGCATGGCGTCCAGATCATGGCCATACGCCTGTGCCTTGACCTCAATGCCTTCGGCTCCGACGGCCTGCACCGCCAACGGGTAAACGGCAAATGCGAATTCGGAATACAAGGCCGAGTCCGCCGGGGTGAGGAAGGTGCGAGCTACCAACTCGAGAATATCGTTGGAGCCGTTGCCCAGTACGATTTGCTCCGGCTGGACATGGAATTTCTGGCTGATCTTGGCTTTGAGGTCAAAGCCGTTGCCATCCGGGTAACGCGACAATTCGGCAATCGCCGCGGTCAGCGCTGCCTGGGCTTTGGGCGGAATACCCAGCGGGTTCTCGTTGGAGGCCAGTTTGACGATCTGATTTTCTTCCAGCCCCATCTCGCGGGCGACTTCACCGATCGGCTTGCCCGGTTGATAAGGGGCAATGGCGCGGATGTAGGCTATGCGCCAGTTCGGAAAAAGACATGCTAACTCCTAGTGAATTTAACAAAACCGGGTCAGGTTCTTTCCAGATCCAGCCATTTGGCAATGTGTCGTGGTCGATGGTTGCGCATGCTGTCCAGCAAGGCAGTTGGTGTTTCGGCCAACGTAAACAGGCTCAGGTTTTGTTCGCGCACAAAACCGGCTTCAATGGTTTGTTTGACCATCTGCATGAGCGGATCATAGAAACCCGCCACGTTCAGCAAACCGATCGGTTTGCCATGAATACCCAGTTGTGCCCAAGTCAGAATTTCAAACAGCTCGTCGAATGTACCAAATCCACCGGCAGCGCCACGAAGCCATCCGATAACTCGGCCATCAGCGCCTTGCGCTCATGCATAGTGTGGGTGATGTGGATTTCGGTCAGGGCATGGTGAGCCACTTCCTTGGCTTGCAGGAAGCGTGGAATCACGCCAACCACTTTACCGCCAGCGGCCAGCGCGGCATCGGCGGCGATTCCCATCAGGCCGACATTGCTCGGCGCCATACACCAGAGTAATGCCCTGCTCAGCCAGCGTCTGGCCAAACAGTCGGGCGGCTTCGGCATATCGCGGATTACTACCTTTATTGGAACCACAGAACAAGCAAACAGATTTCATGATGAGCGATCAGGACAAGCGTCCGGCCAGTGGCCGGACCATGGTGACAGGAACATTACAGCACAGCGATCGGATAAGACCCCAGTACTTTTACAAATGACGTTTTTTCGGCCAACCCCTGTAATGCCCGGTCAATGTTGGCATCGCTGTAGTGGCCTTCCATGTCGATAAAGAAAACATAGTCCCACAGGCACGCGAAGGACGCGACTCGAATTTGGTCATGGAGACGCCATTGACGGCCACGGGTGTCAGCAATTGATGGACGGCGCCGGGGCGATTGGGGGCAGACACCACAATGGAGGTTTTGTCCTTACCCGACGGCCCGACATCCTGATGCCCCAGCACCAGAAAACGCGTGGTGTTGTTGGGTTCATCTTCAATGCTTTCGGCCAACTTGAGCAGATCAAAACGCTCGGCCGCCGCCTGACCCGCGATGGCCGCGGCCGACGGGTCTTCACTAGCCAGACGGGCCGCTTCGGCATTGCTGGCTACCGACAGCCGCTCTACCGTGGTAAGCAGATTCTTGTTGAGCCACTCATGACATTGCGCCAGCGCTTGTGCGTGCGCATAGACACGGGCAATGCCTTCCGTGCCACCAATCTTGCGCAGCAAGTGATGATGAATGCGCAGTACCACTTCGCCACAAATCTTGAGCGGCGAGCTGACCATCAGGTCCAGCGTGCGGCCGACGGTGCCCTCGGTAGAGTTTTCCACCGGCGCCACGACGTAATCCAGCGCGCGCGACTCCACCAGCCGGAAGGCTTCATCTATCGAATTGCAGGCAATCGTGCGGGCGGCATGGCCAAAGTGCTTGACCGCTGCCAGCTGGGTAAAGGTTCCTTCCGGCCCCAGATAAGCCACTGACAAAGGTCGCTCCAGCGCCGGGCATTCGGACATGATTTCGCGAAACAGCCGGGCCACTGCTTCGCCCGGCAACGGGCCGGGGTTGATTTCCTTGATGCGCCGCAAGACCGGGCTTCGCGTTCCGGGCGATATACCACCCCACCGCCTTTGATTTCGCCAATTTCACGCGCATGACGTGCACGCTGGTTCAGTAGCTGGAGGACCTCGGCGTCGATGGCGTCGATGGCATCACGGTGTTGCTTGAGAAGTTCTTCCGACACGTTATTCAGTCTTTCAATATGACAAACTGCCCTTTTCCAATCCCGTAAGTTTCCGCGAGATAGCCTTCGCTCGCAAGCACTAGCCGGACAAAATCGCCGCATTCGTCCTGATGCGACAGGGCATTATCCATGATCAGCAAACCTTGCGGGCGTAATACCCGCTGAATATCCGGCCAGTAAGAACAATAGCGGGATCGGTCAGCATCAAGAAAAATCAGGTCCGGGCTGTTGTCCGGGGTTTCGGCCAACCTGATGCTTCGGCGTCACGGCACTCCAGTTGCACGCGATCTTGTACGGCAAATGCCTGCAGGTTTTGCTGCGCCAGCACCTGTTTTTCCGGACTGACGTCCAGCGTAACGATCCGCCCCGGCAGATCGCGTAGCGCCAACGCCATCCATAGCGTGGAATAACCGTTGGACGTGCCGATCTCGAGAATATCGCCGCCGCGCTGGTGGCGCACCAGCTGGTACAGCAGCTGGCCAGTATCCGGGGTGATATTCAGCCGTTTTTCATGGCGCAACGTCGTGGCGTGATCGAGCTGATAACCTTCTTGCCATAACGATTGTAACCGTGCCAGTAATTCTCTAGTCAGCATGACAGGCTCCTTGTGACGCATAAAAAACCCGCGCCGGGCGCGGGTATGGCTCATGCACTTTTCGTTGCCGTCT
This sequence comes from Paludibacterium denitrificans, assembly GCF_009707705.1. Lineage (GTDB taxonomy): Bacteria > Pseudomonadota > Gammaproteobacteria > Burkholderiales > Chromobacteriaceae > Paludibacterium_A > Paludibacterium_A denitrificans. Next base: position 2,938,741 of record NZ_WLYX01000001.1, read on the forward strand.
CAACTGTGTTGACGGGCAAAATCGGTCATGAAGCTGGCCAGCGCCTTGACGCCTTCCAGCGGCATGGCGTTATAGATGGAAGCGCGCATGCCGCCAACCACGCGGTGCCCCTTGAGTTGCACCAGGCCGTTTTTCTTGGCTTCCTGCAAGAACGCTTCGTTCAGCCCATCGTCTTTCAGGCGGAACACCACATTCATGCGTGACCGGAATTCTTTATCGATATGGCAGTGATAGAAGCCATTGCTGGAGTCGATCACCTGATACAGCACGTCGGATTTCTCTTCATTGCGAGCCTGCATGGCCTTGATGCCGCCCTGCTTTTTCAGCCATTTGAATACCAGTCCGGCGATATAAATGGGGTAAGTGGCTTAGCGTGTTGTACATGGAATCAGCATCGGCATGTACCTGATAGTTCAGCATGGTTGGCAGGTCAGCACGGGCCTTGCCCAGCAGGTCTTCGCGGATGATCAGCACGGTCAGTCCAGACGGGCCGATATTCTTTTGTGCACCGGCATAGATCAGGCCGAAACGGCTGACATCGATTTCGCGCGACAGAAAGTCGGACGACATGTCGCACACCAACGGTACGTTATCCTGTGCCGTCGGGATAAACGGAAACTGCAGACCGCCAATGGTTTCATTGCTGGTGTAGTGCAGGTAAGCCGCGTTTGGGTCGCGCTGCCGGTGTTTTCTGCCGGGACGTAGGCAAAATTACGGTCTTCGCTGGATGCCACGATATTGACGTTGGCGTAGCGCTTGGCTTCCTTGACGGCCAGCTTGGACCAGTGCCCGGTATTGACCACGTCGATCGACTGTTTGTCGCCCAGCAGGTTGAGCGGAATCATGGCAAATTGCAGCGAGGCGCCGCCTTGCAGGAACAGTACCTTGTAGTTTGCCGGGATGTTGATGAGCTCGCGCAGGTCATGCTCGGCGTCATGGATGATCTGCATGAACTCCTTGCCGCGGTGGCTCATTTCCATCACGCACATGCCGGAACCATGCCAGTCGAGCATTTCGCTCTGGGCTTCCATCAATACTTCTTGCGGCAATACTGCCGGGCTTAAGAAAAAGTTGTACACCTTGGCCATGTCTGTCCTCTGTAATTGCAATAGTCTGTTCAGGTGGTCAGCAGGAAGTGCGCCCGGGCTACGGCTACCGGCTTGTGTCGGTTCTCTTGCCAGGGCTTCAATCAGCACATGTGCAACACGTTTGCCCTGCTTGGTGATTTCGCATTGGGCATGCAGTGTCTTGGCACGGCAGGATCGCAGGTAATCAAGAGAAAAGTCGAAAATCTTGGGTGCTTCCAACGACTCACGCCCCCACATCAGGTGAATCAGGGCGGCATTTTCCAGAAAACCGCCGATCAGCCCGCCGTGCAAGGCAGGCAACGTCACGTTGCCTACGTTATGGGGATAAAACGGCAGGCTGAACAGCAATTTCCCGTGTTGATCTTCGGAAATTTCCACGCCCATCAGCTTGGCGTAGGGAATGCTGTCAACAATCGCGGTAAAGGCCTTCTGCTCGCGCAGGAGCGCAAACTGCTGCATGAACTGGCTCATGTTGGCGCCCCTTCCGGCAGCATTGCCACCGGACTGGATTCACGCATGAAGGTGGCCACGCCATGGGCAATCGGGTCGGAAGGCGTGTCGTGGTAACACACCGCCCGGGTAAAGGCTATCTGGTTGGCTAGCCGATAGCATTCCGCCGTGCAAAAGATGGCCTTGCCCGGCGTCGCCGCTTTCAGGTAGTCAATGCGCAAATCCAGCGTGGCGATGGTTTCCATGCGTTCCAGTTGAGCCATGACGGCGATGCCGCTGGTGGTATCCACCAGCGAAGTGATAATGCCGCCATGCACCACGCCACTGGCCGGGTTGCCCACCAGATCATCCCGCCATGCCACCTTGAGCGTCGGGCTTCTGCCCTCGGTGCCAAGGTATTCGAACCCCAATGTCTTGCAGTGCGGGAACGAAACAAACAACTGGCTCATCGCCGCCAGCAGTTCAGGGTTGGTTAGGCCGTACAACTCATGCTTGCTCATCCGTTTCGGGTGCATCCGCAGCGGGAGACTCATCGACAGCCGTTTCCGCTTCGGCGTCGATTTCATCCTCGTCGCCCTCGCCTTCGGCCACCTTCTCCAGCCCGATCAGTTTTTCGCCTTCATCCAGATTGATCAGGCGCACGCCCCGGGCCGAACGGCCGGTCTCGCGCACCTCGGCCACCTTGGTGCGGATCAGTACGCCACCGGTGGTGATCAGCATGACGTCATCGCTGTCCTCTACCAGGCTGGCGGCGACCAGTTTGAGACCGGTCTTATCGGTCAGGTCCATGGCGATCACGCCTTGCGTGCCACGGCTGGTATGGCGGAATTCGCCGGTACGTGTGCGTTTGCCATAACCGCCATCGCTAGCGGTCAGCACTTGCTGGTCTTCCGAATTGGTCACCAGTAACGAGATTACGTGCTGACCTTCGGCCAACTGCATGCCGCGAACGCCGGTAGCGTTACGCCCCATCGGGCGAACATCGGTCTCGTTGAAGCGAACAGCTTTACCAGCATCAGAGAACAGCATGATCTGGTCGTCACCGTGCGTCAGCGCAACGCCAATCAGCTTGTCGTCATCATCCGGGTTGACGGCAATGATGCTTACCGAACGCGGACGGGAGAAGTCCACCAGTGGGGTTTTCTTGACCGTGCCATTGGCGGTACACATGAAGATGAACTGGTCTTCGCGGAATTCCTTGACCGGCAGCAGTGCGTTGATTTTCTCACCTTCGGCCAACTGCAATACGTTGACGATCGGTTTGCCACGGCTGTTGCGGCCACCTTGCGGCAGGTCGTACACCTTGATCCAGTGGCAGCGCCCCAGCGAAGAGAAGCACAGTACGTAGTCGTGGGTATTGGCGACAAACAGCGTATCGATAAAGTCGTCGTCTTTGGTTGCTGCCGCCAGCTTGCCTCGCCCGCCACGGCGTTGCGAGCGGTAATCGTCAATCGGCTGGGCCTTGATGTAGCCAGAGTGAGAGATCGTCACCACCATGTCTTGCGGGGTAATGAGATCCTCAATATTGATGTCGCCACCAAATGGCTCGATTTCCGAGCGGCGCGGATCGCCAAACTGCGCTTTGATGGCGGTTAACTCGTCCGCAATAATCTGATTAATGCGTTCCGGTTTTTCCAGAATGTCGATCAAGTCGAGGATGACAGCCATGATGTCGCGATATTCGCCAACAATCTTGTCTTGTTCCGGGCCGGTCAGGCGCTGCAGACGCATTTCCAGAATGGCCTGCGCCTGCGTATCGGATAGCCGGTAGCCGCCGGTGTGCAGGCCAAACTCTTCGGCCAACCCGTCCGGCCGCGCTTTGCTCTGATCCACGCGCGACAGCATTTCTTCAACCAGCGGCGAGCGCCGGTGCGGGTCATCAATGCGGCTTTGGCAGTAAGCGGCGTTTCCGATGCTTTGATGAGCGCAATGATTTCATCGACATTGGAAAGCGCAACTGCCAAGCCTTCCAGAATATGCCCGCGCTCACGAGCCTTGCGTAATTCAAAGATGGTGCGGCGCGTCACCACTTCACGACGATGACGCAGGAACTCTTCCAGAATCTGCTTCAGGTTCAGCAGGCGCGGCTGGCCATCAACCAGTGCTACCATATTGATGCCGAAGCTGTCTTGCAGCTGGGTCAGCTTATACAGGTGATTGAGAACGACCTCAGGCATTTCACCACGCTTGAGCTCAATCACCACGCGCATGCCAGACTTGTCCGATTCGTCGCGTAGGTCGGAAATCCCCTCGATGAGCTTCTCGCGTACCAGTTCGCCAATGCGTTCCAGCAGGCGTGCCTTGTTCACCTGATACGGAATTTCATCAACGATGATCGCCTGACGTTCACCCTTGCCAATATCTTCAAAATGGGTGCGGGCACGCATGATCACGCGGCCACGACCGGTGCGATAGCCTTCTTTCACGCCCGCGGTGCCATAGATAATGTCGGCCGGTCGGGAAGTCTGGCGCAGGGATGATGTCGATCAGTTCATCGATGGTAAGCGTGCTATTGGCCAGCAACGCCGGGCAGGCATCAATCACTTCCGTCAGGTTGTGCGGCGGAATATTGGTGGCCATGCCCACGGCGATGCCGGAGCTGCCATTGATCAACAAATTAGGAATCTTGGCTGGCAGAATCAACGGCTCGTGCTCGGAGCCATCGTAGTTCGGGCCAAAATCGACGGTTTCCTTGTCGATGTCGGCCAGCAGTTCATGCGCAATGCGCGCCATGCGGATTTCGGTGTAACGCATGGCTGCCGCGTTATCGCCATCCACTGAACCGAAGTTGCCTTGCCCATCCACCAAGGGGTAACGCAAGCTGAAATCCTGCGCCATACGTACGATGGTGTCGTACACCGCCAAGTCGCCGTGGGGATGGTATTTACCAATGACATCGCCCACGATACGCGCAGATTTTTTGTAGGCACGGTTCCAGTCATTGGAGAGCTCGTGCATGGCAAACAATACGCGGCGGTGGACAGGTTTCAGGCCATCTCGCACATCAGGAAGGGCTCGCCCTACAATTACGCTCATGGCGTAATCCGGTAGGAGCGGCGCATTTCCTCCTCGAGGCTAATTGGGATCGTTTCCTTGGCGAAAAGCTGATCAGTCATGGATAAATGGCTAACTTTTTCTGAAAAGAAGTAGCGCACATTCTACCATGCCGACACCCTGCCCGCATGTCTGGACAACAAAAAGCCGGGTTTCCCCGGCCTTGTTTTTGACGTTAGTGCACCACTAGTGTGCAGCAATCTGGTACCGCTTCTCCAGACTGGAGATGCCCCGAGCCATCAACATGGTCATCGCCAGATAGAGGAAGGAAATCGTCAGGTAAGGCTCCCAGTAGCGAGAATAGACCCCGGCCACTGTGCGCGCGGCAAACGCGAGTTCGGCCAACCCGATGGCAGACACCAGAGAGCTGTCCTTGAGCAGCATGATTGCTTCGTTCCCCAGTGGCGGCAACATGCGGCGGAAGGCTTGCGGCACCACCACGAGCTTCATGGCCTGACCATACGACAACCCGAGCGAGCGGGCCGCCTCCATCTGACCTTTGTCTATGGACTGAATCCCCGCGCGAAAGATCTCGGTAATGTAAGCACCAGCGTTCAATGTCAGCGCCAACAGCCCGGACAGGAATGCGCCATAGTTCTGGCGAATCTCGCGTGCCAGATCACCATCAATCAACAAACCATCAGTAGGATGGATTAGTGATGGCATCAGCGCAAAATGCACCAGCAGTATCTGCACAAACAGTGGCGTGCCACGGAAAAAAGTCACATAGGCCGCTGCCGGAAAACGCACGCCGTAGCGGAGAAAAATCTTGGCAAACCCGTGCTTTGCCTGAGCGAGTCGAGCCACACCCATGAATAGGCCAATTAACGTACCTAAAACCACAGCGATAATCGTGATGGATAATGTCATCTTCACGCCATCGATAAACAGCGGAAGATACTCGTTAATCATTTCCCAGCGGAAATCCATCTTGCCTACCCTTAATTAAAAGGCCCGGCCAATACCTCTGACCGGGCGTATTTCAACTATGCTAATTACTTTTTGGCGCCAAAGTACTTGGCGTAAATAGAATCATAGGTGCCGTCAGCTTTGATTGCTTTCAGGCCGCTATTAATCTTGGCCAGCAATTCCTTATTGCCCTTCTTGACGGCAAAGCCATAGAACTCTGCGGAGAAGCTCTTGTCATCGGCAACGACAGAAATGCCGTTTTGCGGATTATTTTTTACGTAGTTGATAACGACGCCGTTATCACCAACTGCCGCCTGAACGCCGCCGCTTTCCAGCTCTTTCAGGGCCAGCGGCATGCTTTCAAAGCGCTTGATGTTAGAGCTGGTTTTGCCCAACAGCTTTTTCACGACATCATCACCCGTCGTGCCAGTTTGCACGGCAACCTTCTTGGCCTTCAAGTCTTGGAAGGTCTTGATGTCCGACACACCCTTGGCTACGGCAATCAGCTGACGGGCTTCAAAGTACGGATCAGAGAAGTCCATGCTTTGCTTGCGCTCATCCGTAATGGTGATGGCGGAAGTCAGAATGTCGCGATCGCCTTGCTGCAGCGTGGAGAAGATACCTTCCCACGGGGTATTGACGAACTTGACCTTGAAACCAGCCTTGGCGGCAACGGCACTCAGCACGTCAATATCAAAGCCAACGATTTCTTTTTTGTCATTCTGGAATTCAAACGGAGCATATGTTGCGTCCGTTCCAACAACATACTCCTTGGCTGCGGATGCGGCCGGAGTGCTAGCGGCCCCGGCGCTTGCACTGGCTTGTTCGGTTTTTTTACCACAAGCGGTAACAGCTACCGTTGCAAGCAAAACACTGGCAAGTAGCATTCTTCTGGACTGCTTCATCCTCGTATCTCCGTGTCGTTGTTTCGGTTTGACTCGTTGTGAGAGTCGGCTGCATGCTACTATACCCTGTCTTTTTTTATTGACAAAATTTTCACTAAAATCAGGTGGCATATTAAAAAATGACGATCAAATCTCCCTTAAAAGCACTATGCATTATTTTAATGACATTATCGTCAGGATTTGCCATGGCAGAGCCGGAAGACACCCCTCTTCCGGGAGACATGCAGCCGCCCCCTTCTATGGTTAAAAGCAAGAAACACGCCAATGCATCGAATATGAGCGCTACGCATCGCGCCCAAAAACACTCAGTTCATCGCGGCAAAATCAAGAGCCATCGACGTGGTCAACCCAAACTGGCGGCACGTCACGTCCGTTCGACCAAGCATCTACATCAAGGCAAGAAAAACCTGATCACACACAAAAAAGCCGTGAAACCGGTCAAGCATCATAAAATCAAACAGTTGCATGGCAAGCAGCACGCAAAGCATAAAAAAGCAAAGTAAACGACTTGCGTTAGCTTGGTGGCCTAGGTATATTACGCGCCTATCGCCGGTGTAGCTCAGTTGGTAGAGCAGCTGACTTGTAATCAGAAGGTCGGGGGTTCGACTCCTCTCTCCGGCACCAATACAGACGGGCCTTGCAGCTATGCAAGGCCCGTTTCACATTCATGGTTTTAGAAAAATATTAGACAGTGCTGTCTAATATAAACACTACTTCACGGCCTTTCCCTTGCGAATACTTCGCCTGTCATAGACCTTGTGAAGCGTTGTGTCGTCGGCATGGCCAGTTGTATTTTTTGCATCCTCGCCTTGCTGTAACGTTGCGAATTGATTTGCACAGTTTAGCGCGGGCTTTTGCACTGCCCAACACGGCTAACCAGTGCAAATAACCCGCAAAAATACCGGCTTTTAACCCTCCCCCTACTCAATCAGACTGGCCGCGACAAACAGCGCATCCAGCTGCTTATCCGTCAGCCCTAGCTGCTGACCAACCCCGGTGATAAACGGGCTGTACCGTTTGAACGTCTGGGCATCCTGCCAAGCCAGCTTCAGCATCATGTCCGTTCCCTCGGCGGCAATGAATGCTTCCACCTTGTCCAGTAGCCCAGCCTGGTAAAGCGCACCACGCGCTTGAAAGCGGGTGACTTCCTGCGGAATAGCCGGTGCCGGGTCTGGCACGACCTCCGATTTGATTGGCCGTTCCGGCAGCACCACCCACTGGCCGTTCTGGTACTTGGCCACCTCGCTCCCCGATATTGGTGGTACCGGCGTTAGTGTCGAGTAGTGCGGGAGCGGCCCAGTCGGGTCAAGCTGTTCAACATGGTCAAACAGCCAGTCAGAACCACAGACGTAAACACTGATCAGGTCGGCCATGGTTAAGTCCTCACGTAAGCTTTGAGCTGGCTGATACGGCCATCCAGCGCGTCGATGTCAGGGACGACAAACTGGGTCCCGGTGTCGTAGCTGTAACGCGGCCCATCAGGGGATATGCCGTAAACCACGCCAGATGCAGGTAAAACAACGACCATCCCCCCGCCAAACGCCGCGCTGTTGCATGTAAAGGCGGCGGGTTGTGTGTGCTTACTCCACACGATTCCGTCGGTAGACGTGGCCGCGAAGTAACCGGATGCGTTAAAAGCCGCGAAGTAACCGTTACAGAAAATAACCACGCCGATTGACGAAATATACGGGAGGTATCCCCCGGTCCAGTGCTGCCCGTCCGCCGAGACGGCAAAGCCTGACGAGCCTACCGCCACAAAGACGCCGTTTCCATAGGCGATGCTGGTCCAGCTTGCATTGACCGGCAGTGTGCCGCCGAATGTCCACGTCACCCCGTCCGGGGAAGTGGCGCACACGGTATTGTTAGTCATTGCTACCGCGACGAAGACGCCGTTTCCGTAGGTCAGTGCTGACCAGTTGGCCGATATGCCTATCGCCCGCTGCGTCCACGTCACCCCGTCTGGCGACGTGGCAGCAATCGACGTGTTATTGGCAAGCGCGACAAAGACACCGTTACCGAACGCTACCGCCTTCCAATAGCTGTTCGGCATCGTATGTGTTGTCCATGTCATACCGTCAGAAGACGTGGCCATGGTCGCCGTGCCGTTAGCGACGGCGACAAAAACTCCATTCCCGTAGGCGACTGAATCCCATGATGCCGTCGCGCCCATGGACCGTTTAGTCCAGTTGATGCCATCCGGTGAGCTGTAGCTGTATAGGCCGCTACCTGCTGCCAGCGCAACAAACATGCCGTTACCAAAGGCGACAGCCATCCAGTTCGAGGTCGGCAGGATTTGGGGAACGAGATCACCCAAGTTGCTGGTTGGAATAGTACCCAGCTTCCCGTACAACGCCGGATAGCTGCTTTGCAGGTAGGCCGAGCCATCGCATGGCAGCCAGTCAGGTCCGGGGGCATCGGCAGCGTAGAGAATGTCGCCCGTCTTGCTAGAGCCACGGTTAAACAGGCTTTTGATGTCAGCTCCAATCGCGCCGAGGGAAGACTGAATGTTCGCAAGCAGCGACATACGGCAGCCCTCTTATGCCTTGGCGGCGTTGTAGATGGCAACGAGGTCAATAGTCGGGTCACCCACGCCGATATTCTGGCACGCCTGCAACTGCTGGGCAGCAGTGAGCGTCTGGACATCAGCAAAGCTTACACGATTGCCTACAGCGGAAAGCAGGTTGGCCAAAGCGGTGTCATCACCCCCCAACTTGGCTTCGATTTCCTTCAGCGTATCGTAGGCCGCGCTAGATCCGCCGAGGATATCTTCCTTCAGTTGAGCCAGCAGATCGGTGACCTTGCTGGACGAGTACGTGGATGCGGCCGATATAGCTGCATCGTTGATGCCAGTGGCTGATTGCAGGGCCAGCTGTAACTCATTAATGGCGTTGACAAGAGAGGTCTTCGCTGTGGTATTCAGTGCGGCAGGATTGCCAACAGCAGCCATCAAGGCTTTTACATCGGTGGCGAGCGCTTGTGCCAATGCAGAGAGTTTCACATCAAGTGTCATGGTGGTTCCTTAGAGTTTCGCGATTTGGTAGATCAAAACAAGGTCGACATCGAATTCAGCAGTACCGGATTGGCCGGGCGGACCGGGTGGCCCCTGTTCTGCCGAGGTGGTGAGCACCTCGCGGTCGATAACCGTGGTTTCCAGCACCTCGACCTCGACGCTGGGCACCAGTTCGATGATTTCCGGATCGCTCATGGCGCCAGCACTCCCGGTTTCACGACGATCGTCCCGGTCATGACAAGGTCCACGCGGCGTGGCTCGGGGCCGGGCCAGCGCACTCTCAGGTTGAAAACGGCAGAACGCCGGGCGTAGGTTCGGGTGATGTCGGATTCGATGCGGAAAGTGAAGGTACTATCCGTGACGGTGATGCCAGTACCGGTGGTCAGGAACAAGAGCGTGTCCATGGACCCGGCATCGGCCTTAGCCACCAGTTCGAACTCGGCCCCGGTTAGATCGACAGGCTTACCGCCCGCCGTCCACTGCCAAGACTTCTCGAAGGTGCAGCCCGGGTAATCTCCAGTGGGTCGGGACGGGCATACGGTTTCATGGGGTTCCTAAAGCAAAAACGCCGAACAAGGCGAATTGTCCGGCGTCTGGTGGCTTCAGGGAGGTGGGAAGGGGTTCGGTAGATTAGTGACCGATCAAAACTATTGCTAAATCAATCATCTATTATGCATAATTTGATGGTCGCTAAGTCGTGAAGAATATATGCTCCTATATTCATAACTATTGGGCCACTAATGAGCGCACCTTCAATTCAAAAAGAACACGCAGTTGAAACATACAAATCACTTATACAAATTTCCGTTGAGGGAATGAAATTACTTGCCGTTTTCAATGGAGGGGCGGCTGTTGCATTATTATCTTACCTGGGAATCTGGCAGGAAAAAATATCCCAGTTCCAAATATGAAATGCTCCATGGGGTGCTTCTTGGCAGGGCTATTTTGTTGTGGCGCTTGTTTTATAACAAGTTACCTAACTCAGCTGAATTTATATCAGGAATCTATGGAGTTCCATGAAAATAATTCCAAGACAAATCATGCGTGCATACTAAAAATTTCAATACTATTTGCTGTATTAAGTATTCTATTTTTCGCCATTGGCTCCTATAGTGCCGTTGTCAATTTTAAATAGATTCGGATAGATAATTATGACATCAATGAAAACCATAAAAATATTTTTACTTACTGCATGCATTGTCATTTCTGGCTGTGCGGCGATAGTTAAACCTATGACAACACCTGATGGTAAACAGGGGTTTCTTGTTTCGTGCGATGGTGCCGCAGATGACTGGAGTTCTTGCTATGAGGCGGCTACAAAGGCATGCCAAGGCCCATACAAACTTATTGATCGTAATGAAAGCGCCATCCCGTCGGCATACGGGCCAATTATCAGAAGAAATTTAATTGCCGAATGTAAGCAGTAACAAGTATGACGGCCATGGGCGCCCCTACACAAAAAACACACTCTGGTCGTTCGGGTTATCTGACAGGAAGATCCTGTCCGGGGAGATGGCCCGGACATAGCTGGCGTTGGCGTTCTTGCGCAGGATTTTGTCTTCGGGGATAACCTGCTGGGTGGTCAGGTCGTAGTAGACGTGGTGGTCGACATGGCTGGTTGACTCACTGATCGTCAGCGGCATGACATTCAGGGTGTGGCTGCCATCCGAAAAACTACCAGCGTTGATATCACCGGTGCCGATATCAATGCCGATCAGGCTGTGCGTGATTTCCAGCGCCGGAAGGTCGAAGCTGTCCGTGCCGTACGGCAAGATTTCCCCGGTATCTTGCCGACGCGACCAACCATCCTCTGCATTTTTCCGATGAAAATCAAACGAAATGGACCCGATTTTCTGGCTGAAGGTGTAGTCCTCCAGATAGTAGCCGTACTCGACAATGTACGGCGTCCCCATCGGGTGGCCCGCCCCGTCAGAGGTCGGATACGTAAGCACTTCCCTGACTTTGACCATTTCGACGGTACCGGTTGTTCTGACATAGAAGTCGACCGGTACGACGTTGCCCGCTTCACTCAGGGTATAGAGCGGCCCTTTGTAAAAATACGTCCATCCCCCTTCTTTTACGTCAACCTGCACCCGTCCAAGCTGTTGAATCGTCATCGTCACGTCGTAGCGGGTCTTATTGATGCGGTACGGGTCACTGACATTGTCCGTACGGACCACGCTGGTCACGTTGACCTGGTAGTAATAGCGCCGGGTGCTTCTCAACAAGGCCGTCTTTCCATCTTTTGAGGCCATGACCCACTCGTAGTCGCTGTCATCGTCCTCGGTCTTGGTGATGGTGCTATGAACCACGACGTTGGGCTGGTAGGTGTACTCCCGGTCATCGGCGTAGCCTCCCGCCCCAACCGTGAGTTTCAAGACTTCGCCGGGAGCGATGGGGTACAGCCAACAAAGCCATCCCCCACCAAGACGATGCTTGCCGCCATACACCGACATCTGCGGCCCGGATGTCCAGATATCGTTTCGGGCACCGGCCACGTTTTTAGGGGCGTTCGGTACCGTGGTGACATTCATGTACACGGGGCTGCCACCAGTAAGAAATCCACCATAATTATTCAGTTTGCAATCAAACGGATTGATGCCCTTCCATGGAAATGTTTGGCCGTCATCGCGGAACAGCGTACCGGTGGAACCAAACCCGGTGATGCTTGAATATGGGGCATCTTTGTCTGGGGTAACGACGACATACCCACCGCCAATGAATCCGTATTGGGTCGGCTGGTCGATCATCATGCCCCCTGTTTGAAGGTGATGGTGACGGGTGAACCAGTGGGGTTTCCGCTGCTGTTTGACTCGGCAATGGTCAGGGTTTTGATCGGCACTGTTCCAATCCGGAACAGCCCGTCATGGGTAAAGTAAGGCGTGGTGTCGGTGGTGCTGTCGTAGAGCGTCCGGCCGGTTTCCACATACTTGGCCGCGAGGCCCGCCGACGTCTGGCCAGTCCCACTACCTTCCGTTGCCTTGCCACGAAATATCCCGCCGGGAATACCACCGGGGCCGCTGGCGGGCGGTAGGCCGGGGTCGGTCTTCTGGCTGGATTGCCGGGCCAGTGCCTGGGCGACTTCGGCCGCTTCTTGTGCGCTGAGTCTCGCCATGGTTACACCTCGTAGATTTCGTTGCTGACCAGTGAAAGGTTGGCGTACTGGCCATCGTCCAGTCCGGCATCTTCAACCTGCAGCCACAGTGCTTGCATGCCGGACACCACTTGCCCGATGGCTACGCTGGCACCGCCATGGGCGAGTTCTGAGAGCGAGTTGGCCAGTCTGATCTGGCTGGCCGGGAGTCCGGGGCCGATGGCCTGCGCCGTCAGGGTGATGGTTTCACCACTGGGTGTCATGGCCACCTTGCTGCCATCGGTACCGACCCAGATCCGGGTAACAGTGCCACCGGCTAATGCCAGCTGGCAAGCGGCTGGTGACGCTCGGCGTCACGATAAAAGCCGAATGTCAGGCTCATGAGCGGAACTCCAGATGATCGACAGGAATGGCCACGGACACGGTGTAGGCCAGTTCCCGCGAGACCGGGTCGGTGAGGTAGACCGGAATCTCCGGCACGGCGATGGCCACTTCATGGGGGTATTCCGAGGCGGCATCTCCACTAGCCCCCGTGGTATAGCCGGTGGTGCTGGTGCTGTACTGGCTGCGTCCCTCAAGGCAGGTGCCCAGATCCGCACTATCCGCCCGGGACTGGCTGGGCAGCGCCTCCAGCTCCGGGCTTTTTAGCGGGTCGCTGTCGACGGTGCCAACACCGATCAGGCCCGAGATGGCCAGCTCGACGGCGGCCAGTGCACTACCCGCCGTCAGGTCGTAGGTTTCGGTCAGGCGGGCAATCTTGCCGCTGGTCAGCAGGTCGGGCCGGTCTACCGTGATTGCCCGCGAGGTGTCTAAAGCCGGGTTAATCGGCAGGCTGAATTTAACGCGGGTTAAACGGTGGGATTCCAGAATCTGGCGCCGGGCAATGGCAGCCAGTGTCTGGATGGCCAGATTGGCGTCCTCACGGGTGGCATCGGCCAGACTGGTGAGGTCGACCGAGGTGGTGCCCACTTCCGGCAGCATGGTGGTCGAGTCTGTCCAGGCCGAGGCGTCAAATGCACTGCCGAGCATCGATACTGGCGGTCTGCCCCTGTTTCTTCATCTCGCCCAGCGCGGCAATGCTGTCCGGTGCCGTCACGGTAATACGCCACCGCTCGGTCAGGGTCTGCACCACTCGCTTGGCGATGGCGATCACCGCAGACTCGCAGCGCGGATCGTCTTCGGGCTTGCCGGTGTAATCGTTGTTGTACTTCAGCACCGCCACGGCATCATCTGGCACCGTATCACCAGAATGGACGTTGCCACTGCTATCGACATATCCGACATAGTGGACACCACCCTGTAGCGGCGACGTATAGAACTCGGAGAGCAGTTTCCAACCACTGGAATCCACCGCTGACTTGAACAGCGACTTCTCCGGAAGCTTGTACGGCTTGCCGTTATTCCCTTTGGCGTATTCGGCATAGCTCATACCCATAGCCCGGTATAGGTGCGGCGGTATTCGTGCAGGCGCGGATAGCGGTATTGCAGCGAGCAGTCGACGACGCGCTCTTGCGCGGCCTGACCGATGATTGCCGTCCCTTTGCCATTCCGGGCCACCTGAAACGGCGTGCCCCACATCGTGCACTGGATGGTTCCATACGTAAGGGTGACGCACGGGGTATAGCGGCCATCAGCCGGGGTTTCGTTACCTTGGCCGACCAGTGGCCCCCGGCGCTGTGGCAGTCAGGGTCTGGCCACCGACCTTCACCTTTACGGTCATACCGGGCGTGGCCACGCCGGTGATCGTCGGCTGGGTACTGGTGGTCAGGGTCTTGCCGTCCGACAGTTTGCAGATCGCCGTGGTACTGATGGTCTGGGGTGATTCATTGTCATTGGTGACCGGGTTGATCACCGACTTGTGGCTGCTGGGCTGAATCGATAGCGATTCATCGACGATATCGCTCGGCATGCAGGGTCAGGCTGGACGCCAGCCCGGCCCATGGGGTCAGGCGCGGATTGCCGTAGACATCCAGATCATAGGCAGCGGGGATGGTAGATAACCGGTCATTGGCGTATTGCAGGCTGTCGGCGTAGCGGGCAAACACATGTTGAGACCAGTAGCCGCCCAGCAGTGCCTCCAGCTCGGCCCGGCTGGCCAGAGCCAGCGATTCACTCCGCTGGTCACGGGCATGCAGGGTGACAAAGTCACGATCCCGGCCAAACTCGGGCGTGTCCACGATGCCGGTAAAGCGCCGCTGCCAGCTGGCCAGCACGTTCGGACGCATCTCGACCACCAGTGGCTTGCCAGTCAGGTCAGACAGGCGTTGCCCGGTCAGCAGCAGCTTGACCGTGGCGATACGGGCGGCAGACTCCTCGGCCTCAATCACGACCTGCCCGGTCAGGTGGTCGGTGATGTCCTGGTCAGTGAGTAGAACACGGATATCCCAGATCGTGACAGCATCCGGCTGGGTATGCGCGACGGTGACCACCAGCGGCAGCGAAACGGTTTCACCGGTGATGCTCTCTCCCCCGGCCGTACCGAATGGCGCCGGCCAAACGTCGTCAGGCCGAACATCATGAGACGACTCCAACGCTTCCCGATGCATCAAACCATACTGTTTCGCCAGATAGTTTTGTGGTTTGCAGTACGACATACCCAGCGGCAGTGTAGTAGCACAGAACAATCAGCCCGCTATCACCACTTTCTACTGCTTAAGCAGCTGAAAGCCAGAGCCGTCTGGATTCATCATATACGGGCTAAACCCGCCAATGCAGGCCCATGTCCCATTGTTGATGACATAGGTGATGCACTCGGGAGACCGGTTAGCCAGTAGCTGCATATCAGCGGCCATCAGCGGCAGGTATACCCGGCTTCCTGACGGAATCGTCATGCTGGCATCAGATACTGCACCGGTCGCCATGTCCGGCATGTCACCCCAGCGGATAACATCGCCTGCGGCATATAGTGAAAAGGGACGACGATAGGTTGTACCATCTTCGCTGTCCCACTCGATCACCACTGTGGCAGTGGTACCGGACAGCATTTTTAGCTGGGTATCCAGACCGATCCAGTCAGTCAGAACAGGACTGCTCATGCCGTTTGGCGTCCAGTCAGCTGCTAGCGTGGTTTCCCACCCATCCAGATAAATAGAACGTCCGCTAATAGCATGGGTGAGCGGGGAATAAGCATCATTCGGGAGCACAGTCGCCATCATTCTTCCTCTATCGTTATGGTCCAGCCCCACGTGGCCGAGCGCGGGTCGGTGTCTTCCGTGATTTCCAGATAGCCGGTGAGCCGGGGCCAGTACACATACATGCCGTCGCGGATCACGCCGGGCACATCCGGGCGTTCGGAGACCGGGGTGCCAATGGGCACGGCGCGCGGAGCAACGCAGTCAATGGTGTGCACGATGCTCCGGTCCAGCCCGGCCAACGGGAGCGGCGCCCAGCCGGTACCTGACAACTCGCTACGCATCTTTTGCCACCGGGATTGCAGATGGCCCCGGCCATTGCTCATGCGCGTCAGGGTGCGACCGCCAAGGGTCTCGTACCGCTGGGTGACTTTAACGACAGATTTAACCGGGATTAACACGCCGTCGATGCCGAATGTCAGGGCATAGTCGTGGACGTTCATATCATCCCCTCTTCAGATTCATGAGTTTGGCGGCGGCCACCAGCTGCTTCACCGCATCCTCGCTGCCGGAGAGCGGGACCGGGTCAGACTGGCCGGGTAGATGGAGATTTACCGGTCGAAGTGAACCGGATGAATGTGCCGGTTGGATCGTTGGCATGCTATCCAACGTATTACGGATTAGATCTGCAGGTTGTTTCAGGCGAGAGACAATGCCCCCTGATGCATAGCCACGCCAGCCCTGAAGAGCCTTCAAGCCATAGCGGTTAACCCGGTCAAACAATGCCAAAGCCCCCGGCTCGCGGGTAACTTCCTGACGCATTACAAATTCGTCAGCGTGAACGATACCAGCGGGTTGATATTTCCCACCCGGTCCCGTCCAGCCACCGGTATCAAAAGTCGATAGTGCGATTTTTACTAGATCATCGGTGGATGCCCCTGCCGCAGCAGCCTTAGTGACCTGTGCTTGCAGACTGGTATCGGGTGCCGCCGCATTCTTCTGCTGCACACTAACCGTGACGACCTTATCCTGGATTGAATCGATCTGATCCTTGAGTTCTTGCACCTTCGTTTTGGCTTGTTCAACATCGGCATCTACCTTGATCTGGTTATCTGCCGCCATTAACTTTGCCAAGGTTTCTTCAACCGATTTAACGTTGGCATTGGCATCATTCAGCTGCTGCTTCAGCTTATCGATACCTTTGTTCTGTTCGGCCAGCTTGGCTTCCTGATCTGACTTCTGCTGCTCAGTGTCGGCAATATCAGCCTTACTGGTCGAATTGGCCTGATCAATCGCTTTCTTGGCTAGTTCCTCCGCCTTTTTGTTGTCTTTAATGCTTTCCGCCAAGGACAAGGCATCCTCTGCAGCTTTTTTGGCTCCTTCATAGTCGCCCTTGTTACGAAGGGAGCTGGACTGACTAATTTTTTCGTCTGTTTGTTTTGCGATGTCCTTTTGCTGATCATCTTCTGACATGCTCCGGCGTTGGATGACACGCAGCCTATCGGAATAGGACATGTTGCTAGTGACCATTGCCTCCTGTTTTTTCTTGAGGTCAGCATTGATCTGTTTGATCTTATCGGCTGTTTGCTTGGCGGCTTCCTCCTGCTTGTGCAAGGCATCTTTGACAACATCAACCTGTTTTTTTGCCGACTCGACCCATGCCTTACCTTGCTCCATCTGCAAGCTAGTAGAGGTGGCCACATATGCTTGCTCAGCCGCTGTCAGCGTTTGCAGTGTGTGGATTTTGTACTTGATGCTTTCTTCATAGGCTTTGATATCCGCTTCTTGCTGTTTTTTCTTCTGCGCGGCCAACTTACTCGCTAAGTCTGCCTCTGCTACATTCAACTGCCCCTGCAGTTCATCCCGCTTGGCAAGCAAATCGTTGATCTGTTTCAGTTGAGTAATCGCGTCAGCATAAAGATGATTCATCCTGGCTGCGTTTATGGCCTCGGGTGAGTCCCACTGTCTTGCGCTTTCCTGCTCCATCCTTGCTTGCCAATAGGCTTTAGCCTGATCCAGTTTTTTGGCGTACTCTTCGCGCTCCTTGACCGATGCTTTAGACAGTTTTTCAGAACTCTGTACGACGGTGTTAGCGTAGTCTTTAGTCGTTGCTATTGTTTGATCCAGCGCGGCTTTACGTGCAGATACCGAATCTTGCATATCCTGATTTTCACGCCATAGCCGATACAACTCGGTCAACTTGTTGCTGGTCCAAACCACCTCAGCCACAAATGCTGTCAATAACGGCACGGCCGCCATGGCCGAAGCCCCAACAGTCCCCAGTCCTGCGCCAAGTTCTACCGCACTGACCGAACTGGAAACGGCCAGCGTAGGCAGTTTCGAAAGCACTCCGGCAAGGCCACCCACACCGAGAATATTGAGCAGTCCGGATACAGCTACACCGGCAGCAGTCATCCCAGCTAAAGCAAGGCCAGCATCCTTGATCGGCTCAGGCAGGGCATTAAAGGACCGCAACATATCCGTCAGAAAGTTAAGGAATGGCGTCGCTGAGTTCACCATGTCACCAAACTCAATCTTCAGCTCCGAGACGGCCCCTTTGAATTCCGTTCCACTATGCTTTGCCGTATCGGTTGCTTTGCCGTAAGCCTCCATCGCCACACCGCCAACATTCCCCATCTTGACGACTTCATTGGCGAGTTCCTGGTAGTGCTGTGACAGGGTTAATACCCCGCGCGCACCCTCCATATCCGGGACGATGGACTTGATAGCATCGATGCCAAGGTGCTTATCGGTAATTTGCTTAATCGTACCGGCCAGCCCATTCCAAGTGATTCCTAACTCACCAAGTTTGTCTTTGGCTTCTTTTGATGGTGCCGTGAGCTGGGTAATTGCCCCGTTAATTGAGGTAATGGCTGCCGGAGTCTGATAGGCCTTGTTGGTTAACACGGCAATGGCGGCCCCCAACTCACTCAGCGGTACTTTTGCACCGACTGCCGTTGGCAGGACCAAACCGATGGATTGCGCCAGTGCCGGGAATTCCGTTACACCGTCCTTGATCGTTTGAAACAGGATGTCGTAGATACCATTCAGATCTTCAGTACCCTTCCCATAGGCATTCATAATGCCGAGACCGACCCGAACACTGGTCCCCACATCCGTGAATCCGCCCTTGGCTGCAATTTGTGCTTGGTGCAGTACCTTTAGTGAATCCGTTGGCCGAGTAAAATCCATTGATCCGAAGATATCGGCCAAGGCATACGCCGACTGAGTGGCATCGACCCCCATACTCTGCGCCAGATCACGTACCCCTTTGGTTAGATTGGGAAGCTCTTTCGTCTGAGCGCCTTCCAACTGGGTATTCACCTTGGCCATGGCCTCTTCAAAATTGGCGGCATACTGCGAGGCTTCTTTGGTGATGTAGCCCGCAGTCAGTCCCGGTGCAACCTGAGTCCCGATCTGACGGAGCTGAGAGGCCACTGGTGGCAGACTGGTCGCTGAAACATTCGACATCTCTTGCTTCAGCAGGGCAATCTTTGACTTTGCCGACTCAGCGGCACGAGCCAGCTCTGCCGATGAAATTTCGCCTGACCGAGCCAACCGTCCGTAGGCGGCCGCAACAAGATCAATCTCCCGCTGTATGTCTTTCTGGCTACGAATGTTGAGTACCTGTTCAGCCCGTGCAATACGGGCTGAGGCGAGCTGGCGAGCGCTATTAATGGACTGACTTTGTTCAACAGATTGCTGGGCAGCTTCCAGTACTTTGCTGTCAGCCGCATACGCCTGCAACTCCGCGCGAGATTGTTTAAGAATTACCGCTTGCGTACCGAGTTGACCGGATAAGGATTTCACCACGGCCTCAGCCACACCTTGCAGTTTCTCCAGCGAAGTAATGGGCGATGTGGCTTGGCTGGTCGCCTGTTGATAGGCCTCCAGTTCGTGTTTGGCTTCAGCTAGCTGATTGGCCAGGTTTTGGAAATCACGGTTTGCCGCTGAGAACAACTCCAGCTTACTGGCCATCTCTGGCCAACGCTTGATCATGTCCTGATAGCGTGCCTCAGCCTCTTTCAGGCCAGATAGAAACCCCGCAGGGTTTAGCTGCAGGGCATAAGCCAGCGTTGTGTTACTCATGATTTCTCTTGTTGATTGATGTCATCAATGGCGTCTAAAAAGAAACGCCAAGGGAACTGCTCAACATGCGTAAACCCGCGCTGCATAAGGCCACGCATGTTGCGTTCTAATCGACTGAGTTGTTCGGAGGGGTGATCAGCAACTTGGCCATGTCGGTCGTCATCTTCGCCTGATGTATCCGCCCCTTCATCCCGAAAAAAGCGGATTCAACTCCCGCATGGTATCGACCACCTCGGTCAGTTCAGACTGAGTCAACAAGTCCATCTTAAGCCTCATCAAGATCCGTCATGGCTAGCACATCGGTTAATGTCGGTACAGGCAGCAGCCAATTATTCATTTCCATCCGGCTGCGTTCCTCTGCAGAGCAATGTAAATCGGCATCTGATGGACCGTTATGCGTGGTGATCAGCAAAGCCCGTATTTCTCCTACCGTCAGCTCTTTCACCAAAACTCCAGAGCCAATTTGCAGGTTCTTTTGCACTCGCATGAAAAACTCCAAAGAGGATGCACGGCCAGTGTCCGTGCATCATGTAATGATTACTTCATGAGGGTTTCACGTACCCACTGGGAGAGGCCGTCACCGGTCTGCAGCGGATCAGACAGCACTTCGAACTTCAGACCGGCCCCACGGAAGTCCTTACCCAGCAGGGCATACTTGTCGGCAAAGCCGAACTTGCCCCGGAAAATCTCCACGGCCACCTCTTTGCGGTTGGCCTTGTTCACCCCATGGAAGATGAGTGAACGCTCTTGGCTGGAGCTAAGCCAGCCAGTTGACGATGTCGGCCTGCTTGGCCTTGTAGCTGACCTTGATCTTGGCGCCGTCAGCGATAGCGCCACTTTCCAGAACAAAGATACCGGCAGCGGTCGGCAGATAATCTTTACCGGCCACGTAAGGGGCCGGATTCGTACCGGCTTCATCGGTCACAATAAAGTCACCGGCACCGATGTTTTCCAGCGGAACCAGCGTGCCCTTGTAGACCGTCTGTACTTCGTCAGAGATAGCCTCTTCCGCCCGCGTGGTGGCCACGCCCATGGTCATCTCAGCGATGATTTCCGGCTGGAAGGTCTTGATGTCCAGATCCAGCGTGACGGCTTTCACCGAGTACATCTTGTCGTAGTTGCCCGGCCGGTGTAGGCATCCGGCAGTTCCCGGGTTTCCTGCTCAATCGTCAGGTTGGCGGTATCGACCATGGCAAACGGCTTGTACTTTTTTCGCCGTAGGCCGACATCAGCATCTGGCCGGACACCGAGTAGGTGTGCTTTTCAGTCGAGGTAAGAATCGGGGCGTAACCCATCATTCATTCTCCGTAGTGGGGGTAACGGTTGCCTTGGTAAGCGTGGCTTGGCGATGTTGTGGCGGTACAGCCAGGGCAGCGGTGCTCGAAGACACCACCAGCTCATGACCAACTGGGTATTCGGTACCGGCGTTTTTGTGCACTTGTAGCAACTCAACGCGTTCACGCTGGGACGATCCAGCCATGGGTGCCTCCTTTCAGGCGTAAAAATCGGCGTTAAACATCAGCGGGAAATACCCCCAGTCACTGAGGTACATGGCAGCAGGAGGTGTTGCCGCTTGTAGCGGGTCATATAGCGCGGTGTCCGGGGTCCAGCCCAACAGGGCATCACGGACGCCCGCCAGCAGCTGGCCAGCCTTGTCGATAAGTTGATCCGGACTACCCTGTACGGCGACCACCACCATCCACTGCTGCACGATATGGTTCATGCCATCCATGCTCTGGCTGCCGGATGGCAACAAATCCCGGACATAGATCACATACAGCGAGGGGGATATCTGCTCACCGCTGGTGACATCGTTCATCTCCCCGCGCAGGGCGATCTGGCGCACGTCATTGATCTGCTGTTTTAGCCGGGCGACGATGGCTTAACCCCTAGCGCGAGGTGGTTCGGGCGCATCAGTAGTCCTTCATGCTGTGGCGGGAGAACTTGCGACGCGGGGTTAACCATGACGACCTTGCCGGTCGAACTCACCGGGGTTTCCGCCACCGGCAAGCCCAGCGACACCACACCATTGGCCACGTCCTTGAGCCACTTGACCCCATCGTCGTAACGCTTGGTCACTTCCTCGCCGGGCTGGCTGGCATAGAGGAAATAGCGCACCAGATCAGCGGCTACTCGCTCCAGCGAACCCGGCACAAACGGCACCGGCAAGGTGTAGCGCTTACCCAGATAGGAGTTCACCAGCTCGGTGGCATCACTGATGGCGCGGGCCACCTTGCCCTGGTCAATTTCGCCGGTATTGGTCGGGTCGGTCACACGCAACAGGAACTCGCGGCCGAAGCGATCTTCGAGACCTTGTTGGGTGATGTAGTGAGTGGAAGTCGTCATGCCCGCATTGTGCGGGCATCGGGAGTGCAAAAAAGGCAGGAAAGGGTTCGGTAGTGGTCAGTTCTCTGAACAAAACTAAGTCTGGGTGGCTACTGGTCTACCGAAGCAAGCATTCATGCCATTGTGATAGCATGGCTATCGGCCAATACCGGCTATTGAGGATTTTCCCGATAGCGGACGTCCCTGCCAGCACTCTCCCTCGCATACTATTTAAGTCGCCATTCTGCCCAATGAAACAAAGCCTCTGCCCCTATACTCTTAAGCCGCTAGCTGAAATCTCCAACACCAATGGGGAACATATCCTTCCTAGGGCATTCGGTGCCCCGGAAAGCTTCACCGTTCCTGCAGACGAAGCAGAGAACACTCGCATGAACGATCAGATCGACTCCCCCGCAATCAATGATCCGCTTATGCGTCTGCTTGCAGTAACACAAGGCGTCAAGTCTCGTTCTGGATCGGTTAGAGCAAAGCTTAAGGGAGTGGTTACCGAAAGCGGCGAGGAGGTGATAGCAATTCTTGGGCAAGAGGGCATTGATTTCCGCTTTGTAGCCCCCGTTGATGTCGATGAAAACGGTTCCGTAAAAGGCGTCCGAGGTTTCGGAGATGCTGCACAAAAACTAGTAAACCAATTCCTGCGGGATAGCGCCCGTAAAGGACGCAAAATGGAAGTAGACGAGACGGTATCGCAGCCGAATCCACATCTTTCTCTCGGACTGGAGGGAGACCTTAAAGTCATCCATAAGGAAGTCAGGAAAATTGCATATCTGATGACGGTACGAATTTTTGGTGACGAAGCCATTAAGTCCCGTAGCGGGGAAATTTATCGTGCAGCTATCCACGCCGAAACCGAAGAGGAGGTTCAGGCCACTGGCTTGCGAGGTGGCACGAACATTGACAGTATCGCTACTCTTGCTCGTGCAAAGCACAATGAACATGCACTTACCTGCTTTCGAATAGGCAGTGCCATCGTCTCGGCAGTAATTCTTTTCGGATCGATTACCGGCATTTGTATTACCCCGGCGGAAGGCTTCTCAGCCCCGGAACTGGCTGGTGAAGTGATCATCATCAATGCCACGACCGGCACGCTAACCAGCGCTCCATACGACCAATGGATCCGGGATTTTATGCAAACGCCCGAGTTCGGGCAGGCGATGGTTAGGGCAGCCTCCTTGCAAACATATAAAACCTGACAACTCCTGCGGCCAACAAGCTATTGGCGCCGGGAGGATGGCAGCTAAGCACCAGCACTCTCGGCCACGCCCATAGTGTTCTGGTTGGATTGTCGCTGACTTCCATGGGGGAATGTTCGCTTCCCTACAATGGCTACTTCTGCTTTGGGTCGAAAGCAGGCATTGCCAGCATATGCAGGTAATGCCTGATCAGGCCTAATCACTACCAGCTACAAATGATCAACTCCGCGCTGGCCTTCCCCTTGTTCTGATTCACGCTGTACTGGATGGCCACCTGCTCCATCCTGAAACCCGCGAACACGTCACGAATATCCGGGTGGTCGTTGATGCTCAAGATCACCTTGCCTTTACAGCTGCTCATCACCTCAGCCAGTGCCCGGTACTCTTCAAACGGAAACGGCACCCCATAGCCTGCGGTCTTCCAGTACGGCGGATCGGCATAGAACAGAGTGTGGGGCCGGTCGTACTTCTGGATGCAGGTTTTCCAGTCCAAGTGCTCGACGTAGGTCCGGGCCAGGCGCAAGTGTGCGGCCGACAGCTCCTCCTCAATGCGCAGAAGGTTCAGCCGGGGCGCACTGGTGGTGGCGGTGCCGAAGGTTTGGCCGGTCACTTTTCCGCCAAACGCCATTTTCTGCAGATAAAAAAACCGGGCTGCCCGCTGGATATCGGTCAACGGCTCCGTGCGGGTCAGTTGTAGCCATTTGAACATTTCACGGCTGATCAGGGACCATTTGAACTGCCGCACGAACTCTTCAAGGTGGTGCTGTACCACCCGGTACAGGTTCACCAGTTCGCCATTCAGGTCGTTGATGACCTCGGTTTTGGCTGGCGCTTTCATGAAGTACAGTGCGGCGGCACCACAGAACGGTTCAACATAGCAGGCGTGTTCGGGGAACAGCGGCAGGATGTGCTTGGCCAGACGGCGTTTGCCGCCGATCCATGGCACAAGGGGGTTAGCGTTAGGCATCAGGTATGTCCTTTTTATTGGCACTCCGGTGCTCGGATCGTGGCTCGTGGCCCTGAAATGATTCAGTGCCCGGCATCGCGGGCACTTGATGGAGAGTTCGGTATAGCGGCCTTCGGCCAGTTTGCGGCCGCAATGGCCACAGCGGATGTCTTCCAGTGGGGTATTCATACTCTGCAAGTGCAAATAAACCCGCTAAACTGTTCAGGCTTTCGTGCACGAAAGTGACAGCCTCGGGTTGGCTTGCAGCTCACTCTGCGGGTCAGCTGTCCGGGTGGGTGTTGACGCACCCACCCGGTCGCTGTCTCTCTATCGCCTTCCGGCGACGCTTACTTCAGCTGCAATTCCACCAGCACACCCGGACGCAAGCACAGCGGCAAGCGGTTGGACTGGGTATGCAGATCCACGCCCCGGTCAAAGTCGGTGTTCTTGATCTTGGCGTAGTAAGGTTGGCCGATGGTGCCCACCGCTTCGACAAAGTCACCCGGCGCATCGTAGATGCGGAAGGTCGACATGGTGCCCAGCGGGACGACATGACCATGGCCTTGGTCAATCAGCCGTTGCGTGCTCTTGCCATCCGCCGTCGGTACTTCACCGGTGTACTCTTCGAACGTCAGCCCGCCAAACTTGAAGCCATTACGGGTGTCTCCACCGATGTTTTCTTGTGCCGCCGCCCAGCCCGGAAGGCTTTTTCGACATTGGGGTGCGACGTCAGCGCATCAAAGAAATCCGCGTCGATCCATGCCTTGATACCGGTGGAAATATCGCCCAGCAGGTTCTTTTCAACGTGGCGGCAGACATCGGCGCAGGCTTTTTTGACGTTGAAGGCAGGATCGGACAGCTTGAACTCAACGACTTTCTTCTGGATGCTGAATTCCTTGAACAGGTCATACATCAGCTCGCCATTACCATCCAGAATCTGCCCCTTCGCCGCCCCCAGCATCATCCATTCGTGGGTCAGATCGTGGCGGGACTTCATATCCTGCAGGTGGTCGTTGACCACGCTGGCCACGTCAGCCACCGGATCGGTCGAGCCAAAGCCGCGAGACCCCATCAAATCGGCCGACAAGATCGTATCGTCGTGCGGGATATGTGGCACACCGAAGTAACGGACGTTGCGCGGGTTACGTTTGGTTCGCTGCCCCGGACTACCGACGTCCTGGTTGGCCAGCAGATGGATGCGACCCGGGCGTATTCGATGGCAACGGTACGGGTGTTGATCCCCTTGCCCTTAAAGATGCCGCTTTGGCCGACCTTGGAGAAGGTATTGGGCAGCAGCTTGATGGACTCGGTCAGGCTGGCGACGTTAAAGCACGGGTCTTTCAGAATGTCCGCAAGCGATTGGGGCATTGTGTTGTTCCTTTATATAGGAGTCGGTGGCGACTATTCGCCAGCACGCTCGGTGATACGGATGCCACGTGCCGACAACTGGCGATAAACGTGGCGATAATGGGCGGGCGCGGCCGACTGGGCCTCACTCAGGACCGGTAGCGAGTCGAGGGCAATCACGCAGTCACCAGCCGCAATGCTTCGGCATTACGCGAGGTCACGCCCGCGTCGGCAGCTGGCAAGTCATGGCGCAGGACGCCCAGCACAAAGGCCAGCGGGTCACTCGCGGCGGCAGACCAGGGCACGGCCAGCTCATCATCCAATGAGGCCACACCGAGAATGGTGCTTAGCAGAGCGTCCGGGCCGACCTGTACGGTTTCGCCGTATTCGTCCGGTTCGCCACACAGCGGAATTTGCGGTGGCAGCTGTTCAGTCACGGAAGGCATTCTCTTCTCCTGTTAGTGCGATGCAGCTCGCGCCTTGGCATTGGCGAGCAGCGGGTTGTCGTGGGGTTTTTCTTGCTGGCTGTTCATCGCACGGCTGGTGGCATCCGTGCCGGGCTTGACCACGACCGGGGCCGTTTTGATGAAGTCCTGGAAGGCGCTCATGTCGGCGCTACACATGGCCTTGTAAAAACCACGGCTGGTAAGCGCGATCTTGCTTAAGCCGCCACCGCGTCATCCAGTTGCTTGTCGATTTCCGCCTCGGCCGTACCGGCCTGCAGCTGTTGCAGCGAGTTGGCCACGCGTTCGTATTCCGCCTTCGGCACAAAGCCGGTCATGATGCTGCTGGTCACGGCTTTCAGATCTGCATCGGCCGCTGCACCGGTAACTTGGCGCAAGCTATTCATCGCGGTGGTGGTGTCGGCACTGGCGGATTTCAGCGTTTTGATCGCCTCAATCACCGCTGCGGCATCTGCCGCCGGGTCCAGTCCGAGCAGTTCAATCAGTTGTTTCAGCAGGTCCACAGAGGTCTCCATTGAGTTAAGGGCACGTAAAAACAGGTTCGGGACATTGACGATGGCCACGGATATCAGCTTGACGATGCGGCCCGTGGCATCGAAATCGAATACCGGCGAGAGATATCGATACTTTTTAGCGACGACTTTCTCGGCCCCCTCCACGACCCAGTCGACACACGCCCAGATCGCACCATCACGGACCTCAAGCTGCTTGATCCATCCGGCGGCCTCGGCCTTGGTGCCGGGTCCGCAGGTCTGGTGGTTGTAGTCGACGACGGGATCAATCCCCGCCGACTGGTCAGCGGCAAAGGACTGCAAGATGGCCGGAACATCGCTAAACCATGGCCCGCGCCCATCACGACCGGTAAACGTCCCGGCTGGAATAACCTCTACCCACTCGGGAGCCGAGTCACCCTCTGGTAACGAAAGGGTCAGCGCGTTAATGGCCCTGCCAGCGGATGGCATGGCATTGATGGCCCGAAGGAGTTTTTGAGCGGTGTTCATGCCCCGCATTGTGAGCGGGGAGAAATGGGGAAAAACGGGGGAAAGGGTTCGGTAAAACCGAGTGGGGATTGCCGCGCGTCACATCGATGGCGTTAAAACCCCGTTAAAATCGCCATGGTAGCCTTACCAGTGCCATGAGCATGGCGTTAGGCGATAGATGCCAAATCAAACGCACAACGGCCGTTTGTGCGCTTAACCATTTCTTTGGATCAACGATGAGCACTCAAACAGAAAACCTCATTCACCAACTCTCGTGTCTCCCGGTCTGTGATGCCATTAGCCAACATCCTGCTGTGATGCTGGACCTGTCGAATGGAGCCATCATCAGAAGCCCGGCTAATCTTGCGGCGGACGACGAATGCGAGTTCTTTGAAGTTCAATGGCCGGGCGGAGAACCACAGCAAGTTTTGGCCTGCAAGATCGTAGACAAGCTACTTCTCGCGGCTATCCATCACTGGAAAGACACGGGAGAAATGAAGGGGGATATCGCGATGCTCTTTCAGGATCAGCGGGAGCACCTGCAGATCAAGTTTGGGTTCTGATTGGTTACTCATCAAAGTATCTCCCCAAGATGGCCAGCAGCTCCGCTTCAGCGACGGGTGCCAGCTGGCCATTCTCATCCACCGGCAGATAGGCCCGCGCCGGGATATACACGCCAAGGCCTCGGCCAGCCCGGCCACCCAACTGCTGGATGGCCGCATAGGCATCCAGTCCATTACCCCATGGGCCGAAGGCCAGATGATCCGGCCCCGCTTCAAAGCTGAAGGCGTACTGGCGCAGATTGTTGGTATGGCCCTGCAGGATTTTCTTGTTGGCCAGCACGGTCTGGCCGCGCTTCGATAGCGAGCCATCTTTCTTGAAGTTCTTCTTGCCGCCGTGCCGGATATACGCCGCCAGTGTCGTCGGGGCGTTCGGCTCCCAAGGCTGGCCGTGCCAGTCTTTCTGTTCGGCAAAGCGCTGGTCGGTCTCTGCCTTGGCCCACTCGGCAAAGTCCAGCAGTGCCGGGCGCAGGTTGTGGGCTTGCGCCAACAGTTTATCCAGTGCCCGGCCAACACTGTCATTGACGACTTTGATTTCGAAGCTGTTGTCACTCATAATGAATATAGGCCGTGCAGAAGTACGTGAAATATCGCATTACGTACTGCAACCCCGAAAGGGCGTGCACACGCAGGGGGTGGCGTCCTGCCTGCACGGCTATCCTCCTCATATGATCCGCCGATACAGGGCCGGGTTATTCAAGTCCCGTAAATCCACATAGCCCAATGTGGTCAATGTATTTGTCTGCATGGGTATACGCTTCCCGTTCCGATCCTTGTCTTTCACGCGGTAATTTGCATTGATCACGGCTTTTACGTACCGCTTCTCATCCTGGGCTTTCCATACCGCTAGATAGATCGGCTCAAGCTGGTCATTGCTTACCTGCTGATAAACCCGTTCAGGCTCCCACATGCCAATAATTGTCTGCATGGCATCGTCCAGGGGTAATCCGCTTGTCTGCCTTGGCCCCCGTATCCCGCAAAGCATGTTTCACCTCGCTGTCATCGACCGACACCACCGCCGTGGCCAATGACTCGCCCGTGGCCTGCTCGATCTTGTCGACCAGTTGCGGCGACAGCCCGCCAATATGGATACGCTGCTTGGTTGGCCGGTAGCCCGCCGGGTCCGGGTAGATCTGCTGGACCAGCGGTTGCCAGCGTTCCTGGACGATCTTGTCCAGTGCCTGAATGTTGTCGACCGCGCTCTGAATAGCCGCAGCCCCGATCCGGGCCGACGTTGTCGCCGCCTTGTCCAGCAGCAGGCGGCCAAGGTTCGCTTGTCCTGGGGCGTAGTCCCATCCGTAGTCAATGCCATCCGGCACGGACACAGGGCCATCTGGCGTGTCCTGCTCGACGTACTGAATGGCCGGGGCGGTATCGGGGCCGTTCTTGCCGTACTTTTCGCGCAGTTCTTTCTCGGATACCCCATAGACCGTGCACTGACATCCCCAGCCGTTTGGCGGGTAATGGGTTTGCCACCACGGATCATCGGCCCGCAGGATCAGGCCGTTCCGGGCTAAATGCTGCGGCCGTGGATGCAGGACTGAATCGGAATGGCGATAGCGCCAGTAAGGCCGCGCTTTCAGCATGTCCGGGTCGGTCAGCTGCTGGTAACGGCCAGCGGCATAGCTGGTCTGCAGATTGGTCTGGTAGATGACGCGGGTTCGCCAGTTTCGACCACCCTTATAGTCCCAGCCGTGCCGGGCGACGATGTCGTCAAACCCGGCCCGGAAATCTTCCAGCGTCGACTCACCGGCAATGGCCTTATCGACTTCCTGCCGCAGATCCTCCAGCAGATCGCTGGCCATAGCCCCGGCCACGACAAACGAACGGTCGTGCTGGGCCTTCATGATGTCGGTCCATGTCTGGGTGGGCAGATTCAGCTTCTGCCGGAAGTAGTCCATCTGAACTGGCCACGGCTGCTTGAACACCGCACCCAGCAACGCATCATCGGCCATGGCGGACCTCATAACGGCCAGCCAACTCAGCCAGACTAAAAGCGGTGTTCATTACCCGCTGCAGCTCGGTGGTAGGCAAGTTACCAAACCCATTGATCAACCACGCCCGGAACGACGCCAGATCCGGGGCATCGGCCAGTGCTTGGCGAATGACCTGAAGAATGGCTTCCATCGGGTCGGTAGTCTCGTTGGTAAGCTGTTCAATTAGCGGTGCCATCGGGTCAGCCGGTCCCGGCTGCAACGCATTAGTCGCCCGATAGTGATTCATCGCCGCTTGGGTCTGAGGGGCTTAAGACATCAACCGGCACCATCAGAGCTTCGCTTTGGGCCGTTCCAGACCGAAGCGCTCATAGGTGGACTCCTGACCGACCGGCAGGCACGCACCAGCTTATCCACCACGCCAGCCAATGCGGTCAGGTCTTCCGGTTTGTTAATCCGTAGGCGGATGGCCGGGTACTTTTGCTGCGGCCCCAGATTGAGGTCCACCACCGGCTTGACGTAGTCGCGGGCCAGCGTGGCTACCAGCTGTTTGACGTCGGCGTCCAGAATATCTTCGCGTACCTCGTTATGGACCTTGCCCAAGGCGTAGGCGCCACCGCCACTGCTCCCGCCGGTGTTGGTGGCAAGCGTCTGGCCAAGGACGATCTTGCTGGTCTGCTTGTCGAAATATTCCGTCAGGCGGGCATAGATATCGACCGAGGCGGTTTTATTGCTAAGCGTCGACAAAGTCGATTTCCATGTTCTTCGGGATGGCGGCGGCCGCATCCGTGCCGAGGCTACGCAGGGCCGTCAGCAGAGTTTCAATGTCCTGCGGCGTGGCTGAGACATCGTACTTACCGACACGCAGCGGCTGGCCATACGCCTCGGCAAACGTGACCCAATCCTTGATCGCGTAGTTGCTGAACAGAAAAGCCCAGCACGCCATGCGGGCCAGACCGCCGCGGATCAGCACGCCCGACTTGGCCTTGACCTTGTGGGTGATGAATTTATAGGGTGCCAGCGGATCGCCGTAGATATTGGTATCCGAGCGCAGATATAAGGTTTCAGGGTCTTCGCGGCGGGTTTGCAGCCAGTACGGTTGCAGATAGGACAAGCCACGCGGCATCCACTGCCGCGCACTGGTTTCCCAGTCGATCTCATGCACGCTGAAGCCCTTGCCGATGGCGTCCAGAATATCGAACAGGTTTTCACTGATCGGGGCCAGCGCTTCTTCCACCAGTGCGGCGGCCTGCTGACTGGCGGCATCATCGCCAGCTTACCAACGTACAGCTCCAAACCGACTAGGGCACGCTTGCGGGTCGACAGCTCGGAGCCGTAGTGCAGGTACTTCTCTTCCATGTCCTCGGCCAGCCGCAAGTAGGCGCTGGCATCACCGTTCACCGCCTGACGCAGCATGTGCCCCAGCAATTCCGGGTCAAGGCCATGGCTGGCAGAGGCAATGATCTGCCGTACCCCGGTGGTGGTCGGGGTGGCGATGGAGGTTTTTAACAGGCCCATGTTAATCGGCTGGCCATTATGGTCAACGAGTTGCGCCATGATTTACATCCTTTTTTGCATTGGCACGTCACTGCTAAACTTCAATGTCATTACTTGGAGACGGAACCATGATTGATATGATTACGGGCGCATTCGGCGGCCTGAAGTCTGCGGCGGAGCTGGCTCAGAGTTTGCTCACGCTCAAAACGGATTCGGCTGTATCGACCAAGGCCGTTGAGCTGAACAGAATCATTTTTGATATCCAGCAGAAAATGTTTGCCATTCAGGCGGACTATGCGGCGCTGCTGAGCCGCACTGGCGACCTTGAAGCCGAAATTCGAGATCTCAAAAGCTGGGAAGAAGAAAAGCAGCGCTATCAATTGCACGAACTGGCTCCGGGAACGTTCACTCACCGCCTGAAGCCAGATTGCCAAGGCTCCGAACCGCTTCATGACCTGTGCGAAAACTGCTATCAGAATGGCGTCAAATCGATCTTGCAGGCGGCTGGACATAAAGGCTCCTATCCATGTTTTGTCTGTCCAAAATGCAAAAGTGAGTATTTGGCTGAACGACAATCCATGCCGTCCTATGTCGTCTCGCTGCCATCCAATCCCCGTACTCGTTTCTGATGGGCTACCAGGTGCCGCGCCCGAATCGGGCTGATGCCGCAAACTGTCCTCGGCCGATGCCCTTGTAGCCTTTGGTCGCCAGCGGCGCGGCATCAATCACGCGGGCGGCATACCAGGCCAAGGCCACCGCAACGGCCACGTCACCGTGGCGCTTGCCCTTGTCTTCGCCGGTGGTCCGGGTGTCCGGTATGCGCGGTACGCCATTAATGATTTGCACTGCCCGCAGGTCGGCCAGCACGTCCTTGTCTTTCGGCAGGCCATCCAGATCGCCGTCTTCCAGCGCGGCTTTGACCGGCGGCATGTGTTCGCGGTACCAGCTCTCCGACAGCATCACCTGATGGATACGATCCGCCCCGTATTTCTGCATGGCTACCTCGGCCAGAAACTGGCCGTTGCCCCGCGCATCGAAGGCACCACCGGCAAAGCCCGGCAGGTTATCTAGCAGATGGAAGGTGACTTGCTCTTGCTGGCGGAAGGGGACGTTGCGCATTTCCAGAATGAACGGCACGCGCCGCACCAGGTTCTGCAGTTCGATCAGCGGCACATGGACCGACAAGTCACCGCTCCGGGCAAAATCCTCCCCGTCAAAGCTGCGGACATCCTTGGGGAGTTTGTCCAGCTCCGGCTGGAGCACTTCATCAATCCAGTCCTGGCAATGGCGCTCCCGCACATAGTCAGGCTCCAGCTCAAAGCCTTGGGGGCACTCGTAGCGCAGCACCGGCGTATCGGCCGACATGCGCTTTTCGATCAGCAGGCTGGATAGCCAGTTGCCGCCGCTGTTTTTGGGGATACAGCCGTACTCCTCGTCGGCCGACTCGGGGTTCGGGGCATTCTTGTAGAGGTCATCGCGCCATTTCTTCTCGGCTTCGACCGACCAGGTCTGACCGGTGACATAACAGATGCGCTTATAGAGACCGTCGGCAATGGCGTCATCCAGCGTGATGCGATGCACGCTGTAATCCTTCTTGCTTAAGCACGCGCTTCCTGAATCAGCTCGTTGAAGATGTTTTCGGCCCCGTTATGGGTACTGATCAGCCTGACCTTGTTGCCCCACATGGTGAGGGCTAATGCCGCCTTGAGCAGTTCTGCGAGTGAATCGTGGAAAGCCGCTTCATCAATCACCACATCGCCCTGCAGACCGCGCAGGTTGGAGGGCCGACTGGATAACGCCTGAATCTTGAAGCCCGACTTGGGGAAGCGAATCATGTAGGCGAGGATTTCTTCCTGCTTACCTTCATCCCAGAATGTCTGTTCATACACATCGGCCCGCGCCAGCTCATTGAAGGCTTTGGCAAACAACGCAGCGGCGGCGATGTACTCCAGCGCCATTTCCTTTTTGCTGCCGACATAGAAGGTATTGCAACCGTGGCGCTTGCGCGGTTTTGCCGCTTTGACCACGTTGCGTGTAAGCTTCCGCCCACGTCAGACCGGTACGGCGTGACTTCTCCGCGATCATGATCTGGGACTCGTCCTCAAACCAACGCTGCTGATACGGCAGTAAAACCGGTTGATTCTCCGGGATGGCGTCAGCCACGTCCTGCGGCACCACCACCCCGGCCAGTTCCATCTCTTCGGCCAGGTTAATCTTGCGCGGGCCACCAAGGGCTTTTAACGGGGGATGTTCCTGTTCGGCCATCACTCTTTACCCAACAGGATGCGGCGGATGCTGTTTTCCATCTGCTCGCTCATGCCATCCGAGCCACGCAGTTCTTCCAGCTTTTCTTCCTGCTCGGCCAGCAGTTTGGCACGGGCTTCGCGCTCGATGCGGGCCTGCTCATCCAGACGGAATTTCTTCTGGTTGACCGAAGCCCGGCTCAACGTGGCAATGTTCTTGGCCACCTTGCTCAACAGCGCAATGCGGTCTTCATTAGAGACATTCTCGTCCCCGGCTTCCTGCAGATCTACGATGGATTCGAACAGCTGGGTCTGTACCGGGGCGAGCAGTGCTTCGGAACGGGTATCGGTATCGTCCGAGGCGCCTTGCGTCAGCAGCCGGGCGGCCTCGGTGCTGGCCTTGATGGCCGCGAAGCGCCGTTCAATCTTCTGACCGAAGCGATGGATGGCAGATTTGCTGATGACAAAGCCCTTTTCGCGCAGGGCTTCTTCCAGCGCCTGGTAGCCGCTGAAGTTACCCTCGACCAGCGCATTCTCCAGCCATTCACGCACCTCGGCCGGAAGCATGGAAACACTATTGCGAGCGGCCATGTCAGCTCCAGTATTTCTCAGGGCGGGCAATGCCGGCTGGCAGTCGATGGTGTACTCGGCCAGATCCACACCATAGCGGGTGATATCGGCCCACCAGCGGCCACCCGGCTCCTTGCGCAACTTCACCATGGCGCGATCTTCCAGATAATCCAGTTCTTTGCGCACCTCCAGTGGAGACACATCAGGATAGATCGCTCGCATGGTTTGCTGGATCACATCTTCGACGACCTCGGTAGGCCGGGCGTTGTACGCTGCCAGCACTAGATACCAGCGCAGGCTTTCGCGGCGGATTTTGGCGGCATCGATATTCATTGCTGCAGTCCTTTCAGTTGGACGTTTTCAATTTTGAGAGCGACCGAGTCCAGCTTGGCTTCGATCACGGTCTGGTTACGAACGTAGTCCTCACGGCGCACATAGTTGATGGGTAAATCCGCCTGAAATCGCAGGAAATCCCGTTCCAATGACTGCCAGCCATCTGTCTCGCGCTGGTTCTGATCCATTAGCTGATTAAACCGGGACTCCCAGTTTTTATTAGCGGTCTCCTGTGACTGCTCCATGGTTTTAAAGCGCTGGCTCAACTGGTTATCGACCTGTGCCAGCAAAAGCCGGACAGCGACAAAACAGAAGGACATAAACGCCAGCAGCAGGCCAATCAGGAAAGTCAGCAATTGCCATAGATCCAACTGGATACTCATCGATGTGATCTCCCGAATCGTTCCCACGATGATTGGCAATCCACGCAGCGCCGACAGCCCTGGGACGGCTTTCTGTCGCTGTTCGGAAATCGCCTCACCACAGTCCTCACAGTGGCTTAGGCCCATACCGTGGCAGGACTTGGCCAACTGATCCGCAATGGCCTGATCGCGCTCTTCCACTTCCAGTTCCTGTGCGCGATCAAATTGATCCATCGAACGACTCCGTCGCCTTGTCGATCCACATTTTTGCTTCCTCAAACCGCTTGGTAGCTTCCATGGCCAGCACACGATTCCCTCCTAGCGGGGGAATCCGCTGGATCAGTTTTTCCAGGCGGTGGGTGGCTTCAGACAGGTCATCCAGCAGCTGGGCTTGTTCGTTCTGACGGACGCCAAGGTCCGCCGGTGGGAGTTGAGTCATGGGGTCTCCGATGCTTGAGTGTGAAACGTGATCAAGCTGTCAAACTTCGCTTCCAGCGCGCCGCACCAGGCGCCGTAATCACTGGCGTGAGCCAGGATGTCTTCTGGTGATAACCCGGCACCGGGGCTGCTTGATCGGCTTTTGCAGCATCTCCGGGCTGGGTTTCGGGCAGACCCGGATCACCTGCGGTTCCGTAGCCGAGTTCGGCTTGGTAGAGGCGCAGGCTGACAGGGCCAAGGCCAGTCCAATGCTGACCATCCATGCGTATCGCATCGGGAATCCTTTGCTTGAGTTGTTGCTGTTTGGCTTTGAGCTGGCTTTCTGTGGCCAGCAAGGTGACGCCTAACTGGTGAGCCAGCTGGGCGTACTTCTGGGTATCGGAAGCCGCCTTGGCCAGTTCGCGGGATTTGGCCTCAGCCTTCTGGCGCAAGGTCGACTCGTAATCCGCCTTTTGCTTGTCCAGCTTGGCTTGCCAGTCATGTGCAGCCGCTTGATAACCGGTGTGGTAGATGCCATAGCCAACACCAGCGAGAACGGTGACGATGGCCAGCGGTTTGACCCACCACGGCAGCAGGGAAACGGAAGGAATATTCATGCTGTCTGGTCCTTGTCGGCTTGCAGGTCGGCAAGCAATTGCCGCGTCGCTCGACTGATGTACCACCCGGCTCACAGCAGACAGAAAGCCAAACACCGTCGACAGGATGGCAAACGGCATCGGAGAAAGCGCGGCCTGCCAAACCGGCAGCAGATCGGTGCCGGTTTGCAGTAGAACTGTGATCAACCCACACATCGCGGACAGCAGCGCAAAGCGGATGGACCACAGGCGGTGCCAGACTGGGGCGATTGGATCGAAGCGCATCACACGCCCCCCAAAATCTTGCCGGACAGTGGCTTCATGCCTCCCTTGATCCAGTCTGCGACGGTGAAGCCGGGGCAAGTCTTGAGCCATTCGTTGGGTTCGATGGTGCCGTCGTGGTTTTTGTCGGGCGACAGATCACGGTGGCCAACAATCCGCGCGGCCGGATACTTCGCCGCCAGCGCTTTGATCAGGCTGGCCAACGCCTGCCATTGCAGCAACGTGAATTGATCGGTCCCGACCATGCAGACGCCGATAGAGTTGGCGTTGAAACCGGACACATGAGCGCCGATTTCATCCAGGCCACGGCCGGTCGACTTGCTGCCATCGGTATCCAGTACAAAGTGGTAGCCAATGGCTTTTAACGTGGGGTTAAACGCGCCGACAGCGGCTTAAGCTGACGGTGAAAACCTCGGGTACTGTGCCAAACGTCAATGGTGGTGGCGGCCGTCTGACCATTCTTGGCCAGCTGCTTGCCATTCGGGCTGGCCGAACAGTGGATGACGATCAAGTTGATAGCGCGGGGCATCATGCCTCCTCATGCTGAAAACATGAGGGCTATCGTAGGGATTCAGGCCGGGAGAGCGGATTGGGAAGGGGTTCGGTAAAAACAAAACCCCGCTGGGTGGCGGGGTTGGATGGCGGTTACTTACAAAGGCTCTGTGCTAGATCGAACAATGGAGACAATGGCTTTTTGGGAGGTCCATAGTAATTGCCACTCGCGTCGTAAAATGATGGATCAGGCGGTTGTACGGCAACAATCGGATCAATGCTTCCATACTGCGAGATGCCAAATCCGTTGATGCCGTATTTTTTACCAGAGTCATCCGTGAAGACCAGCGTGTCGCCGCCGCGTTCGCACGATACCCATCCATGGTCGACAGTTAGAGGCCATGCCTGTTTCATCTGTTCTGCAGATACTTCGATCCGATTGGATGGACCACTATTAGCGACTGTCTCTGATGCTTGAAAGCTGCCATTTCTTTGGTATTGCAGTATCGCGCCGATAATAAAAATAGCGAAAAGGATGACCAACAGTACCTTGATCCTCCTTGTACTTGTGTCAACCTCAACCATTTTCATCTCCTAAAAAAGCTGACCTTGGGGGACGTTATCAGGCAGCAGCTCGTCGGCCTTGCTCAAAATCTCTTCGATCCGGCGGTCACACAGTTTGAACTTTGGCACCAGTATATTATTGACGGTGGCATTATGTCCCAGCTCCCGGCAGTGTCTGTCATAGTCTGCCCGGATCTCTGCATCACGTAGCGCCCGCAACGCGGCGGCGCATTTCGGTACGTATAACCGCGTGTTCCCGTAGTGTTTGGTCAGTGTTCGGGCTGCATCCACTCCCACCACCTCAGCCAGCGCCGAAAAATACTGGCCTTCCTGCCGGGCGGTTTTAGGAATGGGGAAATGGGTGCCGCCCAACAGGTCGACCAGCTTCATGGTCATGGGCAGGCTGATCAGCCGCACCAGTTCACGGGCGTTTTCCGGCAGCAGGTGCTGGGCACGCAGAATCGCGTCCTCTCTTACTTTTCCCATGCTTCAGTTCCTTTACCATGGCGGCGGGCATCGATTTCCAGCCCGATCATCAACCGGCGCAGCTGGTCATCATCCAGCCATGCCACCTTCTCAACCTTGAACATGCGGAGCGCCATTCCATCGGCGTAGTCCCATGGCCGTTTCTGGTCAGCCAGCAGAGCCTCAACCTTGGCCATGTAGCGCTCGCGGTCATCTTGGGGCGTGGGACGTTTACCGATATTTCGCGCGGTCTTTTGCACAAATCCAAGGCGCTTCATTTCGGCCAGTACGTCATCCAGTTGCTGCAGGGTCAGCTTGGTACTGCTGGTCTTGCCTTCGGCCAGACGGGCGAGCATGGCCCGATAGCTGTCATCCGCCATCTGCAGCTGCTGCTTGGCGATATGAATCTTGGAGATCATCGCCTTGCGTCTATCGGTCATTGTTCTTCTCCTGGTCAAACTCAATGCACGCGTGACCGGCCATGCCGAGCTTTATCAGAGGACGGCACCCCAGTAAGTGGATCGGGGCTGGCCGGTCACGGCTGCATTGAGGGTTAAAACACGTTGCGGAGCCTGTAACGCAGGCTCGACACCGGGTTCTAAGTGGTACTACTTCGTCGCCAGATGAAATCCAATTCGCTAGGGAGTACCCATAAGTGCCGCATGTTTGCCACATTCACGACATCGCCGATTCGCGGGTATACCTCAATAGCATCGTTGCTGCCGTAGCCGACTCCATCCTTGATGTCCTGCAGCTCCTCCCAACTAATGCCATCGATCCAATGGCCATCGTTTCCCAGACAAGTACGGCACACAGACAGGCGCACAATGTCGTTCGGCTCGGCATAAAGCTGCACCATGAAGTCCTTGCTCCAGTAGACCGCGAAGGGGAAATTCCTCCCCTTGATTTCAGGCCACCGATCACGCGGGGCGGGTGTCAGTACGGCCGGTAGCGTAGCTACTAGCTCACGGTTTGCTTTTTGCCGTGCTCGTCGTTGTTCTCGGTTCATGCGGCACCATCAAGAAAGTTGCGGGGTATGACCCAAGGACAGGGGTGTGTCAGCCGCTCCGCCAACTCCATGGTTAAGCTGGGCATCCTTGCCAGACTGATAACCGGCGTAATGTGCATTGTCATCACCACTACGGAGGCTTTTCCCGGCCTGACGGTCACGGGTGGCCAGACTCTCCAGATCCGCGTACTCCTTGGCCATGTAGGCTTTCAGAGCATCGGTATTGCGTTGGCTTCCAGCAAATTTGGCGATCTTGCTGGCAACAGCATTCACCCAGCCTTCACAAAACAGATCAGCGCGACGGATACGGCTGGCGGGAATAAGTCGCTTGCATTCCCGTTTCTGATATTCAGCACGGGCTTTCTTGAGCTGACGCAGCAGCACTTTGTATGCGTAAGTGGCTATCTCTGGCGCAGGGCCATAGCCGATGAAGGTCCAATAGCCTGCAGACAGCGACCGGTTGAAGACAATTTCGCAACCAAAGGACTCTCCCACGGTGACGGCCAGCCAGCTTTCCCACTACACAGGCTTGGACTTGGCGCTAAGCCTTTACATGGTCTTTGCACACTTCAGACATCAGGATGTCGTCGTCTTCGACGCCAAACTTTTCCATCAGGGCTTGAGCCTGGCGCAGGGCGGCAGCGGCTTCATGCTCGTTGGCGCTCTTGGCCAGTGCCGGGCATTTTTTGATCTTTTCGATTGCGGACTTACGGTCCATCACTCGTCCTCCTCTTCATCCGTGCAGGGCGTAACGCTGAAGGGGAGTTCCCCTAGTTGGGACAATGCGATTTGCAGGCCGACACGCATACCTTTGGCAATGTCGCTACCGGCTTTGATTTCAATGTCAGCCAGCTTGATGTCGGCTTCTGGGTGATCCACGATGACTTGCAAGTTGGCAACACGGGATGCGTGCCAGCTTTGAAGCTGCTTGGTGAATTCAATTACTTCGGGGTCGAAAGTTTGCATTGCTGTCCTTTGGCTGCTCATCAGTACCGGACCACCACGCCCGGCAGACCACCCTTGCGGGCGGTTTCGCTGGGTTAAGCGATGGCGTCTTTCAGTGCCTTGGATGGAGCAAAAACGACCTTGCGTTTGGCTTAAGCACTTGAATGGTTTCGCCGGTTTTCGGGTTGCGGCCGGATCGAGCCGGAACATCCTTGACCTTGAACTTTCCGGTGCTGGCCAGCACGATCTCGCCGCCCTTGGCCAGTTCTTGATGGATTTCTTTTTCCAGTGCATCGACAACGCGCAGAACGTCGGCTTTGGACAGGCCAGATTTTTCGGCCGTGGTGGTGATCAGTTCTTGTTTAGTCATGTTGAAGTCCCTTATCAGGTGAAAAATTGAGTGTTTGGGAATGTTCCCGGTACGTAGGTTGCGAATCAGTAGCTTGTAATTGGCGAGGCTCATACCCCGGCAATATCCAGCGGAATCGGCACATACTGGTCTGCCTCGCCAACCCGCTCGTAGACGCGGATGTACGACTTGGAGCATTGCACCCGTACCGAGTCACTGAGGGCCGTCATGGCTCGTTGCCATTTCTCGTCCTGAATCTCCAGACGACGCAAACCGAGGATGCGGCCGGTTGAAATCTTTCCCTCCTTGTCGACGTTGAAGGCGTCATTGATCAAGGCACGGATCTCGCTACGTGCTCCCTCGGTCCACTCGTGCACGCACTCGTCGATTAGTGCTTTGGCCGCCTGCAGTCCCTCGTCAAACGTCAGCGTGTCGGATACGGCCCGCTTGATCTGGTAGCGACCATCAAAGGTGGTCAGGGTGGTATTGCCCTTGGCCCCGCCGACCTTGGCGCCATAACGCTCTGCCGACAGTTCGATAAAGGCCTGGATATCGGCAAAGGCCGTGGCCTTGAACGTAGCCAAATGTGCTTTGACCTCAACGGCTTTCTTGACGATTTCGCTCACCAGCTCATCACGGGCGATATCGATGGGCTTGATGGTCTCGACCGGAATCAAACGCCCCTTGGCGTCCTTTTTGTATCCCTGCGGGATGGCATCCATGGTTATTTCCTCAGTCCTACTAGTTGTTTCACTTTGGCCAGTTCGGCCCGGTTCTTTTGCAGCCACTCCGGCGTCATCGCCACTTCATCGGCTGCCCGCCAAAATCTTTTTCGTGACGGCGGCGATGGCGGTTTATCCGGTGGCGGCTCCGGTACCGGGGTGTCTGGTGGGCTAGGCTCGGGCTGTGGTGGCGCTGGGGCGGTGGCGACCACCGGTGTGGCAGAGGCCGCCAGCTCGTCCAGATAGTCATCCCACACAATGCGCCGGGCCTTCTTCCGGTCCATGCCCATG
Source organism: Paludibacterium denitrificans (assembly GCF_009707705.1). Taxonomy (GTDB): domain Bacteria; phylum Pseudomonadota; class Gammaproteobacteria; order Burkholderiales; family Chromobacteriaceae; genus Paludibacterium_A; species Paludibacterium_A denitrificans. The sequence continues at coordinate 2,979,315 of NZ_WLYX01000001.1, forward strand.
CCAACCAGACGCTCAACCTCTTCGGCCAACCTTGCCTTGGTCATGTCATCCAGCTCGCTGGCCTGCGTCATGCCAGCAACTCCCGTTGCGGCATGACTGGCTGTAACCGGTGCAAAAACTGGTACAGCTGATCGGTTTCATCCGGGCTAAGTACCGTCGTGCTGCCGTTCGTCAGGTCCAGATAAAGCCACCCGGCTTGATCCAACAGGCAGTTAAACGGCACGTCTTCTTTGGGCTTGGATGGCGACGGTTCTACCGGTTTCTTGCCCGACACATGCGAGGGGAATAGCACCTTGAAGCGTTCAGGTGCGCTCTCAAACAGCTCTACAGTGCCGTCATCACCAATGGAGCCAATCAACGGAATCGGGCTGCAGTCTGGAGCGCTCATGTCATCGTTTACGTTCCCATTCCCGGCTACTTCGGTATCCGTGTTGGAGTCGGCATGACGGGCCTGCTTGCTTTCCTTGGCGACGGACTGATCGGTATTGGAGACCCAATACCAGTGGCCATTGTCATGGCGTTTGACCTGATCCTTTTTGCGGTAGAACTGCAGGGCGGTGTTGACTGCTGCCGGTGAGCCGACCACTTGATCAACCAGTTGGGCCGATGTCATCCCGGTTTTGCCTACTCCCATCAATATCCGCTTAACCGGGCAGGAACGTTCTGCTTGTCATTCGGCTTGGCCTCCGCGACCACGTGCTTTCCGGGTCCGAACTGCCAGATCAGTTCGTTACCGACATCACGGCGGTTGACCTTGTTTTGGCTCTCAAGCTGCAACAGTGCTGACGTCAGTTCCATCACGCTATGCCCCAGCTGTTGTGCGAGTTCTTTGGTCGAGCGGCCATGTTTGTGTTCGGACAAGGCAGCCAGCACCTGCTGTTCAAGCACTTTTGCGTTCTCCATGTCACTGCACCTCAACGCAGGCGGGTTTGCCGGTCAGCATCGTGTTGACTCCAACCGAGGTCTCGACCAGATCCGTCGCCACCTTCCCGACGTTGACCATCAACTCACGGCAACGGTTAGCCATATCCAGCAACTCCTTGGCATCCAGTTCCTTCAGCAGAATGGCGCGGATCACGTCGGCGTTTTCCGGGGTGATGAGGGTGATATCAATGCCCAGCTCGTGGCGAAGGCGTACCATCTCATCGACCTGTGCCGGGGCTTTGCGGCCGCTTTCATAGCGGGAGCCGCCGGACTGGGTGACTTTGACCGCACTCCAGAAATCTGATTGATTCAGGCCAAGGGCACGGCGCATGGCGCGGTAGTCACGTTTTACGGTTTGTTCTTGCATGGTCATCTCCTGATTAATTTCCGATTTCTGTCCAAACGATGCGGCAACCGCCCAGCTGGAACTGTCCTTCGCGGTACTGGCCCACACGCTCACGCTTGCCAAAACTGAAGTACACCGCTTCGCCCTTGGCGATCAGGGTGTGGCACTGGCCACTGGTCTGAATGCGAATGGTCGGACGGGATACGCTCTTCAACTCCACATCGGTGACCGTGAAGCCGTTCTCGCTCAACGCTTCAATGGCGCGGGCCGCTTTATGCGTGGCATCCAGCAACGCCGCATTAACCTGCCGGGTTGAATGGGTACGTAAATGGGTCGTGCTCATTAACATGGTCAGTCTCCTTTGCAGCAGTTTTTGCACTGTCGGCAGGCTCGCCAGTGGCTGAGTTTTAACGGGTGGTGAGTGGGGGCGCGGCTACTGCTGAAAGCCCGGCAATCGGCCATCGTCATGTCAGCGCCATTGAATGGGCAGATCACACGGGCCAGTACCGCGAGCACTTTTTTCTCAACGGCGTCGGTTTTGCCAGCATATTTCCCGGCCAGTACCAGGGCTGACCGTAGAGCGCGAGTAGCCCAGCGCGTCGGCCACCGGTTTCTGCCCGCGTTCGGCCACCGCTTCCCGCAGGATTTCCAGCCAGTCAGCAGTCATGATCAGGCTCCTCTTGCCAGACCACTTTCCCCAGATTCGGGTCATAGACCGTCTTGGTGCGCTGGATCATCGGTGGGCGCGGGCCGGAGTTGCGGGCCGGGTTGAAGCGATAGCGGGTGGGGATGCCACCGGCGCCCTTGCCATGGCCCTTGGTCACGGTAATCAGATAACCCGCTGCTGACAGGTGCTTGACGTATGCCTTGGCGGTTTCGGTCGCGACGGTGACTTCGGAAGAACTGGATAGCGCGGCCAGCTCATGAAACGTGAAGTCACGGATCATCCGCATGGTTCGCCACATCGATTCATTCGCCAGCCCTTGGGTGACCGGCTTGCCATCACGGGTCAGGCGAGGCGCTTCGATTCCCTTATCCACAGCCAGCTTCCAGCGCTTCTCGGTATGACCAGATGCCTCCTGAATGACCTCAATGATTCCGGCCTTGGTCAGCGACCGCAGATAGGTCTTCGCCGTATCGATATCGGTATCGGCTTTGGCGGCCACGTCGATGACCGTGAAGTCGTCACGTTTTTTACGGATAGCCTCCCAAAGTCTCTGACGCCCCCCTTACCCCCCACCAGTTCAAGGTGAGCCGCGCGACGCGGATTTAGTGGTGCCCCCATCTCAGTTCCTCTTCGGTGCGTCGCCGGTATACAGCGGGTTAGTGCCCCATGTAGCCCGGTCAATCGCATCCAGCCCGTGCAGCATCGCGTATTCATGGAGGTTGACCAGGTTGACGCACACCCGGCGGACCGAGCCGTGAGCCAGATCTACCACGTAGGCCAGCAAGTCCTCAGCGATGGCGACCTGTGGGCTGTAAATCGGAACCAGTTTCGCCGCGTCAGCCATCGTCACCGGCTGGGCCGGTACCCATGCCAGCACCCGGCCGTGAAAGCGTTCAAACTTCTTCAGCTTGGTCGGCAGCATTTCTTCACCGACCAGCATCAGCGGCGCCTGGCTGCCTTCGTAAATGTCGCGCAACAGTTCCACCATGCCCGGTCGGCTGGCAGCGTGGTCAGCTTCGTCCAGGATCAGCGGCCGCTGGCTGGTGCTCATCTGCTCGCAGATCAGATCAAGGTTGGCCGATACCGTGGAGGCCGGACGCATGCCCATTTCAAAGGCGATTTTTTCCAGCAGCGCTTTTTTTCCCAGTGCACTACGCATCTGGACGTAATAAGCGCGGGTTTCATTGGACACCGCCACGATGGTGGTGGTCTTGCCGTAACCACTGGGGCCGTAGTACACGCCGAGGCCCGGCAGGCCATCTTGGCGATTGATCAGCTTGCTCATCGCAATGCTGACCAAATCGAGGTTGGCAATCGGTGCAATCTTGTTCACGGTTCAAACTCCTATCGACGACTCAAGGTCTTGTATTCGTTGGTGTGGGTGTATTTGTTCAGTACCCAATCCAGTTCACGCTCGCTGAGGCATTCGCCCCGTCCATGGCGATCACGTAGCGTGCAGAAATAGCGGTAACGGGCCTCCGGGCTGTCCGGGATGGACAGCACATTGCTCGGCAAGACGGTTTCAACGGGTACGGTCGGCGGTACCACCTGCAAGGTGGGTTTGTCGGTCAGAGGCTCGACCGGTTTTTCCGCGTGTTCGGCCCGAACCTTGGCAGCGGCTTCGGCCAACTGCTCACGGGTACCAAACACCACGCCGGGGATAACGATTTCCTTTTGGGCCTCAATGGTAAACTGGCCACGGCGTTCGGCTTCCACTTCTTCCAGATGCGCTTGCAGGCGGTCAGCGCGGGCATCGGCGCGTTTCTCTCGGGCACGCTCAATGACAGAAACCGGGAAGTAACTGCGGACATTCGCATTCCATTCGGCCGTGCAAATTAGCCTGCCATCGTCGGCATAAACCCATACCGGCTGGCGTCATTCACGTCATAGCCAATGCGCAGCTGTTCACCGTGAAATTCCTCCAGCTCACGGCTGAAATAGCGGTTGCCATACAGTTGTATTTCGCCCCGGCGAATAACCCGTTCGACTTGCGGCCGAAACAGATAGGCGTCTTCACCCGGCTTCAACGTATGAGGTTCCCAGCCAAGAGCAATAAACTCGGCCAGTTTCATATCCGGGCTAATGCCATTCAGGCTGGAATGAGGACGGGCGTTGTAATCCGCGATGCGCTGATTAATGAATTCGATAAATTGCGGCCAACTGATCAAATTAACGGTGCCACCGGTTTTGACGGCTTTACGGGTAATCTTGAATTGAGCCAGTTTGGCTTCACGGTCCATATCAACGCCGATATAGCTTTGCAACTCGCGGGCGGCACGAACAAATACCGACTGGTGCAAACGTTCCACGGCGCCTTTGGCCTGCGAGTTATACGGTTTGGCAAAGTGCATTTCCGCACCTAGCCGTCCCATAATCCCGGTCGATTCATTTCGCAGCAGGTCGTTTTTGTAACCAGAGCCGTTATCGACATAAAAGATCGCCATAACGCCTTCACGCGTTACCGCATGGGTAATGGCATCCAGTACGGCTAGTGATGATTCCGCCAGCCCGACACTCCATCCCACGATACGGCGGGTGGCCACATCGATAATGGCGGTGATTTCCGGGCGAAAAGGCTTACCATGGAACGGATGTTGAACCTCGGCATCAAAGGTGTGCCCATCAGCGGTCCAGACGTCGTTCGGCAGCAGATCAGAGATATCGCGGCGGACGAACGGCTTGATATTCTTCATCTCACGCGGGCCGATCCGACCGGTTTGGCGGCTGACGTTCCCCAGCTTGCCAATGAAGCGGCGCACCTGATGGATCGAGGGTAGATCCTCCGGGCTTCCGGCCCACTCTCGTCTGAACTGCTCATAGGAATGCGTCACGTTCGGTTTGCTGGGCAACTGCCAGAGTCGCAGGAAGGCGGCGGCCCATTCCGGCACATCCAGTAACGCCGTCATGGCGGTTTTAGGCGCCAGATGGCCTTCTTTTTCCAAGGCACGCCAGCCTTTGATGGTACGAATGGAGGGATAGGGACCATTCAAGCCCTTGCGGCCACGTCCGTCATGGGCAGCGCGGAGCATCATGTCCAGATGCGGGTCCAGCATCCCGGCCTTGGCCTGCGTTAAAAGCGTGTGAATCGCCGCCTCACGGCTCACGCCACACCCCGCCATCAAACGCTCAATGGCCACCAAGACCCCCTTGCGGGCACCTTCTACCGTCTGCTGACGGCTGGTCAGCGCCAATTCCAGCTGCTGTTCCTTGGTTTTAACGGCGGGCAGTGCCACGACCGGGGCAGAAACCAGCTTCGTAACCAAGCGATCCTTAATTGCCTTGATTGCTTCATCCGGCAGGCTGGTGAGGGCGTATTCGTACCCGCCACCGCGCCCTTGGCGTTTTTTTGATTCCCATAGTTCGGTTTTTGCCCGGATTCCAATTCCTTGGATGGTTCCGGTGCAGCCCCGGCAGCTTCAGGTCAGCCAACTCGGCGGCGCTGTAATGGGTTTTAAGTTCGGTCTGGCTCATGCCCAAACCCCTTGTTGGGTGAGGACTCTGCCAATCTGGGTAGAATGGCGATGCAGGCCGCAAACTTGCATGTCATCAACCTTCATTGGAGAGCCCCCATGGAAGACAAAGAATTGATAGCTACACTTGAGAATCGGGATGAAAACTTTGTTGCGCTGCGGGAAGCGTTTGTGGCGCTTGCTCATTCGCTCGCTCATCAAGGGATTCTTGACCTGGATGTTTTTCGGAAAGAGATGAAAGCCGCTGCAAATCATCTTCAGACCACTGCCGACGAACCAAAGGCGGCAGTTCTTTTGGAAAGCTTTTCAACAAACCTTCTCGCAGACCTTGAGAACAAAAGGGACATTGCTGCCGCTCGGCGTAAACGGGATCTTTCTCGTTCTCAGCAGGAGGATTGATACGCGCTGACAAAATTTGTTGAGCATGTAGCTGTGCTCGACGATCTAAGAGAATCTGTTTCTTCTCTGCTTTCTCAGAAAGAAAATCCGCAGAGAAAATGACGACCCCATCAACAATCTTTGTTGGTTGGTTTTTCATGTCATATCTCCAAACAGTTCAAGCTCTGGTTTGCTGGCCTTCATCACGTTCTCGCGGTGATAGGCCACTTCAGACAAGGTGCGAGTAAGCGAAGAAACGGTTTCTTCCAGTCCTGACCCATCCTGATAAAACCGTGCTAACAGCGAGATGGCTGCGGCGGCGTTGGCTTGCAGTTCGGCAACATCCGTCACGCTGGCTTTACGTCCTGCCGGGATAGCGATTACCACCTTGTTGCCATGGGCCAGACAGAGGTGCTCGCTGACGAATGAAGCACCGGCGAAATACTCAAACTGACGAACGCGGTTAAGGGGAATGGAGCTGTCAGCTAACCAGCGGTAATAGGTCTTGAGTTCAACGCCCATCAGGTCAGCCATCACCTTGGCTGGGCGGCGTAAAACCTCGCTGGCGTGATCGGCACATAGCTCAATCGCCTCATCCAGACTCGAAGGTCTTGCCGACTTCCAGTTGCGTTTTCTCATGATGGTTTTCCTTGCTTCGGGAAACGTAAGGCTGGTGCGCTGTCGCGCTTCCACCTACGCTTACTCCATGACAACAGGGCAATTTGCAGTGCCAGAAGGCACCGAAGGGAAAACCGGCTTAAAATGGCGATGCTCGTAACGGCTTGGCCAAATGGTTTCTGGCTTTACACCGATAGCAGCGGCGATAATTCGCTCGGCTTTCGGCCAAGGACGATCAAGCGCATTGTTCAGTGCAGAAGGACTCATTCCTGCCGCGATGGACAGCTTGCGGATCGACCAGCTCCTTACGAACTTCCGCCACGATGTCCGCCCTGTGCCAATCAACGGCGGCTTTTTTTCGGGTTGCATTGTGCTCATTCCTTAATCTATTTCGGTGATTAGGTGAGCACATGGTATGACCAAATGGGTTCAAAGTAAACATGAAAGAGGTCATTTTCATGTTCAAAACAAACTCAAGTGTTGCCATTTTGCAAACCTGTGAATTTGTTTGCTTAAAATTCAAAGGCTTAACATGAACTATAAAGCTGATAAAAATCCCATTGATCAACTTTCAAGTTCGAGCCGTGAACCTGAAAGTTCAGACTTTCACCAGCGGCTAGCTTCGCTACTACCCTCATTTAAGAGTGTTCGTGCTTTTGCTATTGCATCTGGGGTATCGCAAACAGGTTTGCAGAGATTGATTAATGGTGGTGAGCCGACTCTGTCCACCTTGGTTTCATTGGCTAAAGCAGGTGGCGTGTCTGTTGAGTGGCTTGCGACAGGCGAAGGTACAAGGATGCTAGACAGCGATGCGTCTACGACTGGATCGTTCGCAACTAATGAGCCAATCGCCCACTATGCCGTCGGCCCATCGACCTCACAGGTAATGGATACGCAGGGGAACCCGGTATGCTTGGAGGAGTTCGCCTTCATTCCGCGCTACAACCTGAAGGCATCGGCAGGCTACGGAGCAAGCACAGACGGCGAGAAACCGCTGTTTACCATGGCTTTCCGCAAGTATTGGATAGACAACTATCTGCGGTGCCAGCCTAGTGACCTGTCGGTTATCTCGGTGAAGGGTGACTCAATGGAGGGTGTGCTGAACGACCGCGACGTCATCCTCATTAACCATACCGACAATGATCCTGGTACGGGTCTGTACGTCCTGCGTATGGATGGCGATCTGATCGTGAAGCGCGTGCAGCGCATTCCGGTGGCAAGATCAAGGTAACCAGTGCGAATACGGCCTACGAGCCTTTTGAAGTCGATCTGGCCAACTTGCCTAACGACTTCTCCATCATCGGCCGTGTCGTGTGGTTTGGGCGCCAAATTTAACGGCTAGGTGTATTGGTACGTGTGAAGTATCGATCTGATGCCAATGCAAAAAAACCGCGAAACGCGCTACTTTAGGCGTTAATCGCGGTTTTCTTTTGCAGGTTTTAAAATTTGCATGTCGCCCGGCCTGAATCGGCCTGAAATCCAAGCCTGGCGCGGATTATCCCGCATCATCCCGGCTCATCCCACAGACTATCCCCCTGTGCAATTCACCTCACCACACCACACTTGCTCAAGAAGGTCTGTCGCGCCTTTCGCTCGCAAGTCATGAAAGTGAAATCGGCGATTTCCCGCCGCCTCCCGTGCTCGCATTATTTTCTGCACCAGAGCATTGAATCCGCTGTCGGTGTATGGTTTGCCAGTCCTGCTTGAAACGAATAAATACCTAGATCCGGATGGTCTAGGGAGCTTTTTCGCTTCAGCTACAGCTGCCATTAACTTTGGCGCCCACCCTATCAGTACGGTAACGGGTCGGCTGTTCCTGGTTTTTAGCTGACGAACTAAAAGCCCGTCGTCGCTTATTGCATCAAGCGACAGGCGCAATACGTCTTGCCTACGCTGTGCCGCAAGATAGGCGATTTCGAGGGCTGATGCGACGACCTTCCCTGTGCGCAATGTATTGCCATAGTCCTTGTTTGTCGCCTTTCTGACACCATCCTCACGTTCAGTAAGCATTCCGTGCCTTAGCTCACGAGCAAAGCTGATGAATCTATCGAGTTCATCATCATCGACGTATCTGTCGCGGGGCAACTCTTTGTTGCGCGTTACCCCTCGGCATGGGTTGCTTTCCACGATCCCCCAGCGCATTGCCATTGTAAAAACATGGGAGAGAAGCGCTTTCTCTCGATTTCCGGCCACTGCGGCGCCCTTTCCTGCCCTATAGTCGAGATATTGGGCAACGTGAACTGGCTTTATTTCATCAGGCCTAAAATCACCAAATGCTGCTTCAAGCAGCTTCATCTGCCGCTCTTGGTCCATTCGCGTCTTTGCCGCCTTGGTTGGTAACACCTCGACTGCATAACGGTTGAAAACAGCAGCCATCCCCTGTGAAGGCATCCGGCATGGTGCTTCCAGTTCTACCCACCGTCTTTTTGCCTCCCCCAGATCAGCAGATAGTCGAATCCATTTGTTTGCTTTGGTGACGTAGTAGTACGCGCCATTTTTTCGGTACATACGCGGAGGAAGGTCGCGATTTTTTAGACGGGGTCTTGCCATGTTTATCTCGTCGTGGCCATATCTAATGCATCAATGTTTATTGATCGCGTGCTCAGTTGCTGCTTTGGGTTTTCAAAAGATTCTCCAAGTGCTTGGCGGAACACTACCGAAGATACGATAGGGCGACCACTTGCGCTCTTTAAGTGCGGGATATTATTGGCCTCCAACCACTCGCACACGCGTCTTGCCAGCTTATATCCAGACAGCTGCTTTAGCTCATCGAATGAGACGATGGTGTCTTCCATCTTCACCCCCCAACAAAAAAGCCGCACTATGCGGCTGTGTTTACCTTCTTCATGTGGGCGAAGCCCATTCCCTTCTGCCAGACAGTGACACCATCGATTACGATACGCGTCGCCCCTTTCTTTCTTGCTTCCGTTACTCGATTGAAAAGCTTCCTGCCGATACGATCCTTATAGCGGCGGCGGCACTCTTCATTTCCAAGGGCAGCCGGTTGAGGTGCATCCTTACCAGGTCCATACACAAAAATGCGGCAGGCTGGGCACCGACTACCGGATGACTCGTACCGCCAGGGCGGCAATGTGAATCAGCTGGCGCAAGCGTAGCGCCTTGAGCATGGTCTGCATGGTGCGAAGATCAGGTATGGCCAGCTTGGTTTGGAGTTCCGTACGAGTCAGGCTTAGCCGGAGACTGCTGTAGCAACTGCAGCGCACGGCGCTGGTTAGGGCCAAGTCGTGAGGTGTCCATTATTTATTCACCTCCATTAGCACTTTTCTGTCAGTTCTCATGTGATTTACCCATGAAAAAAGCCGCTCAGTGGCGGCTTGGTAAATAGTTGACGGTAGCGTGTTAGTCCACGCGACCTTTGATCTTGTAGCGGCCCCCAACAACGTATCGCTTGTAGGCTGCGATCCAGTCGGTTGCCATGGCCTTTTGTGCCTCGGCCAGAGAGACATTTCCGTCGCAGACTGACCGGTACAGCACGAACTCCAATTGGTCTTTCTTGGCGGCGCTCCATTCGCTATTGCGGGGCTGCGGCCACAGGTTGCGTTCATCACGCGGATCACCACCGATCGACAGGGCAATCAGGTGGTCTTCCTCGTAATGTTTTGGGTCCGTGTCGGCATATCCGTATTCGACGATCTGCGCCTTCTTCAGCTTGTTGGTGTAGTACGCCGGTGGCCGGATAGTCTTGGTGAAGCCTTTGACGCACACGGTTTGCTGGATGTTGGACTGAGTAATGTCCGGGTTGATGGCGCCCGGAGTAAGTTTAGGATTTGGCAGGTCACCGGCCGCGGCGAATCCCGCAGCCAGTAGTAGAGCAAGTGCAATCTGTTTCATGTTTTCTCGGTGCGATGTTACTGAGCGACAGTATTTTACTGCGAGGCGGAGGAATCGGCGCCCGACTGGCTGTGTTTGTTGCCACGGGCGCGGATGGCGGTGGCGCAGTCGTTGGCACTTTGCCAGCCATCACGGCTAATGTCCCATTGCACACGCTCCATTTCACACACCCCCGCACACGCCTCGCGCTCGGCTTCTACTGCCAGACGCACTTCGTCCGGCGCGGCCACCGGCTGGGTGCTGGCGGGCTGCTGCGACTCGCCGTGATCTGCTGCACTGAACAGCGCGCCGCAGTCCATACACAGATAGCCGCTTTGCACCACTTGGTTGCGCGCGTCGGCAATGCGGTGCTGGCACACCGGCTGTGCTGCCTCGGCAGCGGCGATGGCTTCAACAGCCAAGTCATAAGCCGCACCTTGTAAGTGGAAATCGGTAGAGTTACCAAATCCGGCACGATAATAAGCTTTCAGCGCGAGGTAAAGCTTCGTTTCCAGTTCAGTCATGGCTGGTTCCTTTGCATTCGCACGGCTTTATTGCAACCTCCCAAGTCCCTGCAAACTGCGGATAGATAGTGCATCCATCAAAAAGCCATTTCCCTAATATCTTCCCTATGTCCTTGTTATTTGTTCGACGTACATCCAATGCACCGATGATTCTGCCGCACTGGCATATTGCAATAAACCCTGTTGGCTTTCGCTTAGTCATGCTCACCCCCTTTCGGCTTCATAAAGACGTACCAATGCGTAAGGCCCTTGCGCCCAGTCGGATGTCCAAACAGTGGCTGAACAGGGGTAAGAGTCAACAGTTCGCTAATCTTTACCTGTGTTTCATTCCACTTAAAAACAAGTACGCCATCATCGTCCAGAACACGGAAGCACTCCTCAAAACCTCGGCGGATATCCTCGCGCCAGTCTTTCCCTAGCTTCCCATACTTCGCAGCAAGCCAGCTTTTTGGCCCGGCGCGTACAAGATGCGGTGGGTCAAATGAAACAAGCTTGAATGACTTGTCTGGGTAAGGCATATCACGGAAGTCCATCATCACATCAGGCTCAATGTGGAGTGTGCGCTGTCCAGTAGGATTTCCATGTGAATGATCGGTAACGGTAATGGATTCACTACGGCGGTCACCAAAAACAACATCAGGATTCTTTCGATCAAACCAGAACATTCGACTGCCGCAGCATGGGTCAAGGACACGCTTATTCACATCTCACCCCCTTTCGGCTGAGGGGCGGCGGGTAGCGGCATCCAGTATGTCGGCTTAGTCAGCCAACATTGATTAGATTCGACAGATGTTTCATACCACCAAGCTGCGAACAGATCGCCATCTTCCCAGTTGTCGTCGATGTATTCCTTTGTGAACCACTGGCCGCGCATAGGGCGCCAGTTCCCGTGACTGTTGAAGTAGCCAAGAAGAACGGTTCGTCCATCTTTCGGCGCAGTGCTGATATCGCGCCACCCATCCGGAACCTGCGCGGTCGGGGCGTCGAAATCGCCATTCAGCACGGACAGGCCGAAATTCGTGTGCTCGTAGATATTGGCGGTGACGCGCCGCACCAGACCGATTTCAGCCGGGCGCTTCATCATGTCCTTCGGCACGTCGTAGCCTTCACCATCCGTTACGCATTCGTGGAAGCGGCGAAGAGCCTTCATTTCATCGGGAATGATTGCGAACGGCAGCGCCACCGCCTCACCGGCAGGCTTGGCGCGGGATGATTGCCATGCAATTAAGGCATCTCCCTTGGTGCCAGTGGTAATTTTCTGGCCTTCGCTATTCCACCACTCCTCAAACTCCTCGCGCATCTTGTCCATATCGAACTCCAAAAAAAATGAGGCCGCTCGGGCCTCGTTATTCCTTATCCTGGTATCGCTGACCGCACTGGTCTGAGCAGAACTCGTCAAAGTGATGCCGCACCCTATGACGCCCGGTGATCGGGTCACGGTCCTGCTGTACGACTTCGTGGATGACGCGATCCTCTATCGGCTTTCCGCAGTGCGGGCAGCGTGGGAGTGTGTTCACGCCACCTCCCGTACCATCTGGATGACGTTTTCGCGGCTCTCAGCAGGCAAGCGGCTTGCAGCCAGCGCAACTTCCAGTTCGCGGATGCGTGCGTCTGCCGCAGCAAGCTGGCGCTCTGCGATTTCGGTACGCTCGGCCTCGGCGGCCAGTGCGATGTTCTGGCGGCCAAGGTCCATGATGTTTTCGTTGAGCTGTTTGATCTGCGATTGTTGCCTGAGGATGATCTCAGCAGCTTGCAGTCTGATAATGGTTATTTGGTCCATGGCGTTTCCTCAAATAAGGCTGGGCTGCTCCAGCACGCCCAGCGGCGCGAGGTCTGATGCCTCGGCCACGATTGTTGTGTGTATGACGGCATCGACCAGAACCATCGAGACACCATCCCGCTCGTGATAGCCACCATTACGGCCGGCGGACTACGGTTTGCCCGGCATATAACTTCCAGTCGCCCTCCCCGTTCACGGTGAAAGCGGTGTCCATCGGAATGCGCCGGGCATCACGCTTGGCAGCGGCCAAATGCTCTATGGTTCCGTGTTCCATGCCCTCTCCTTCCGCCGCCAGTGTTGAGCGCCCTCTACCGGCTTTATCAGAGGACGGCACCCAAGCGAGTTGATCGGGGTGAAGGCGCTCAGGACTGGCGGCGGGGCAAAGAAAAAGCCCGCGGGTGGCGGGCTTGTCATACTTCAATAACGGGTGATCACATCACCAGCACGCTGAAGCGCGATTGCAGGCCGATTGGGGAGAACGGGATGTCGTCATCAAGATCGTCCATCTTCTTCGGCGCTGGATCTGGCTGACGTCGAGGCGGCGCAGCCGGGGCGCTGTGCTGCTCACCTGCCCCATCACGCCCACCCAACATTTGCATACGGTCGCCGCGAATCTCCGTGCTGTAACGGTCCTGGCCGGTTTCTTTGTCCTGCCATTTGCGCGTACGGATCGAACCTTCCACGTACACTTGCGAGCCTTTTTTCAGGTATTGGGCTGCAACTTCGGCTGTTTTGCCAAAGAACACGACACGGTGCCATTCGGTCAGCTCTTCACGCTGGCCGGTTTGCTTGTTGTTGTACGTGTCGGTGGTGGCCACGGACAGTGTGGCAATGGCGTCGCCTAAGCATGTAACGCGTTTCAGGATCGCGGCCAAGGTTGCCGACGAGGATCACTTTGTTGACTGATGCCATCAGGCTGCTTCCTTTTCGTCATCCGGTATTGCCTGCAAAAAACAGGCTTTTAAGTTTTCGTAAGCCGTTTGTAATCGTTGCTTTTCGCTTTCCCCACAACGCTTCCAAGCTCCGCCAAAAATCCCTTGCAGGCTTGCAAGGTCAGCACATCCTTGCATTGCCTCGATCGCCATATCGACTTCTTCGGCCTGCATGGCCGCGTTATCTTTTTCCTCTTTTTCAGCAAACTCTTTCTTCAAAGAGGTTACGTACTTGTTGTCATCGAATAGCCCCATGAACACATCAGCACTAAACCCAATGTGAGAAAGCCCCTTTGTCAGCGCGTCAGTTGTCGCCTTCTTAGCCGCATCGTCATCAAGCTTTCCTTTGGCGTTAAGAATTTCGGCAAGGCCGCGCCGGGACCAAAACAGTTACTGCGATCGCCATGCCATACAATCACATCAGCAGCAGCAAGAACGATGCTTCCTGCTGTGACAGTTGAATGCTCTACTGTGTATCCCCATCCCTGCCCCACAGGCCCGAATGTTTCCGTTGCCCGCATCACTTGGTAGTGCGCATCGATGGCGGTGAATTTACGGCCAAGACTTACATCTTTTGTGTGTCTTGGGTCTGTCTTGCTTACTTTGTTCCAAAGGTCCATGTTTGACATGTTGATCCCCTAAAACGGCAACACCTGCACGCGGGCAGGTGTTGGTTGATCTCTTCGGCACAGCATATTGCTGGCGAGTAGCTGTGACATTGTCTCGCATGGCCTAAGCGGGTCTTTCCTTGACCGCGCCCAGCGCCATGCATCGGCCCATTGTTTACGGTTCATGGCAATTATCATGGTCATCTCAGCGCCAAGTTATGGCGCACCTCGATGTGCGCACCGGTATTTGCTGGCCGTCTTTCAGCAGCTTCTTGACGTCAGCTTTGCGCACGGCCCAGCTGGCTGGGACGTACTCTTTTGCCGTGTTCGGGATAAGGCTTTCGTCGTCGATGATGACGGCCTCGCTCTTGCGTAGCCCCATGGCGATTTCGCTATCCTTTGGCGTGATGGCGCGCTCCAGCATCACCTTGACGGCCAGTGACGCCAGATTGTCTTTGCCTCCTTCTAGCGCCTTCTTGCGGGCTTGCAGTGACTTGATGCGCTCGTCCAAAGCTGCCGCCTCGGCCTCTTTGTTCTTGATCACCTTGGCGTAGTTGAGCAGCTTGGTTTCAATGTCCCCAGACTCGCCTTCCAGTGTGTCCAGATAGATTTGCTTTGCTTGCTCCTCTGTCAGCTTCCCTTCTGCTACATCAGCAGCAAGACTGGCCGACAGGCTGGCTTCCATCTCAGCAAAGGCTCTGTTCAGTTCAAAAAGGTTCATGATTCACTCCATGAAAAAGGCCGCACTAGGCGGCCAGTCTTGGTTTCTGTTTCAGACACTCGAACAGGATGTCTTCGATGGTTGATCTTTCGCGCTCGCGCTCGACGGCGTCTTTCCGTCGTCCGGGCGCTTTCGGCAGCCCGGAAAACAAGCATCCGGTGGTGCTTATCACGCGTCTGCGCCACGGCATTGCTGAGGGTCATTTCGGCAGGAATCATTTGCGGGCCTCAATCAATGGTTTCTGTCTTTGTCTCGCAAGTTCGTGTCTTTCCAGCCTGTCGGCATTCTTCCCAGCTACTCTCAGTGCTTGTCTTGCTGTTATTGCAGCGAGTGAAATAGTGGTAACGATCTCCAGATTTGAAGGTATAAACCTTGCACCCATCAGCCTCGCGGATTACGTGAGGCGTTTTCTCTCGGCGCTCACTTTCTGCCTGTTCTCTCTGATCGCGCTTGTACCACTCTGAGTTTTGGCAGGACGAAACCCCAAACAAAATCCCGGCAAAAACAGCAATTAATACAACTAAGTCTTTCCAGCTCATGCCGCCTTCCTTTGCATCATGCACTTCGCGTAGTCTTCTGCCGCCACTTCAACAATCGCGTCCAATGCCTTCTTGGCTAGGCAATCAGGTCCAGCGCTGACAAGTGCGAGAAAGTCTTCGAGCATGGGGCCGATTTCCTGTGTCCTACCAATCACATCCCCATAGTCGATTCCATCGCTCATGTATGAGCGTTTCAGCCTCTCGAATTCGGCCTTCTTGTCGGCGTCACGATCCAGCTCCTGCAGGTGCCTAAAAAGGTCATTCATCACTGCGCACGGGGCGTTCACCGCCGCACCTCATGCACAGGAAGGCCGTTGCGGCCGAAGTAGCGAAAGCGCAAGCGCAGCCCTTGCTCGCGGAGTTGGCTGGCCATTTCATCCGTCACCCAGCCGATGATTTCGGTAAGAGTCATGGTGTATTCCCCAAAAAAGAACCCCGCACATGGCGGGGCTAGGTTCAATCACAAGGGAAAGCCGGTGAGGCTTCTGGCCGTCCGGGTTTACGTAGACCGAGGAGATGGATAGTGACCAGTCGCCTCAACGGTTTCCCCTCAAAAAGATGGGCGACCCGAAAGCCGCCCCAAGTCAACGCTCGTTACAAAGGAGAGTCGATGGTTACCCATCATCAAGCGCACTCCGGCTACTGGACTGTGGCGTCCCACTGGTCGCTTGCTCACGAAATGTGCTTGAGGATGGGGGCTGGCCTTTAACCTCGCCAGCGCGGAGGCCGTGGTAAACTCAATTTCCACATGTCATCAACCACGGAGATGCCTTTATGCAAAAATTTTCCGATAACACACGCGGGCACGTTCCGCGTACCCCTCCTCCGCCCCCTCCTAACTCTTCGGGATTTGCGAAGGATCATGCGCCGAGAATGCCGCCACCACCGCCGCCACCGGCAAAAAAGTGAGGTAGTAAATGGATCGTCACGAAGTTGAATTCCAGCTTGATTACTCAATCATCATTGAGGAAATGCAGCTAATCCTTATGGGAAGAGCTGATCGATTCCTGACGTTTTTCCAGTTTTTACTGGGGAGTGCGGCAGCTGGTGATATTTTTTCAATCAAGTTTATTGGTTTTGTTGTGGCGATCTGTGCTGCATTGCAGTTTGTTTACCAACCAGCTTCAAAAGCGATGGAGGCCAAAATCCAGCGCGATCGATATTTGTTACTGAAAAAACAATCGGTAGAGATGAGCACTGAGCAATTGGATTTAGCATTAAAGGATGTCTTGCCTATTGATTCAATTATCCCTAATGCGCTCTGCCATCCTGCTTGGCTGGCTACCTGCTTACAACAGGGAAGGCCAATTGAAGATCATGTAAAAAAGATGACATGGATGGAGTCTTTCCTTTCCGGCTTGCAAGCAGGAGACCCGTTCTGGATAGAACCTCATAACTCTATTGCGTTAATCAGTGGTGGAGCTCCCGGAAGGGCTTCCGGTACTGTTTTCTCTCCTCCGCACATGACGACCGAGAGCGGGTCGTTGAAGTCTATCCGCCTGATGGCGGCCAGCGGTGCGGTACGCTGGTCATCGCAAACCAACACAGCTGCACGCTCCCACACTGAAATACAGACAAATACAAGGAAGAAAAACGGAGCGTGCATGTGTGTTGGTGCTGCATCCCGCCATTCCGTGCAGCGGCTGTCACTATTTCCCGGCCCTTACAGGTCGGTGCCGTGGCGAGTCGGCGTTGGGTTATGCTGGTCTTTAAAGACGCCAGCGCGGTCTCATCGGCAGTTAAGTCCGCCGCTCGCCTTGGTGCTCAGTTGGCGCATCCAGCTTCGCGGCTTTTTCGTAGAGCCGCATCATTCTGCGCATCAGTTTTTTGTAGTAATCGTCTTGGTGGTACTTGCAGACGTCACCCGGATAAATCATGAAACCGTTTTCGTACTCAGGGTGGCTGCACTCGCACTTCCCGCGAAGCTTCGATTTGATCTCTGCTTTGCACGCAGACTCAAAGCTAAACCATCGTCGCCCACCGCCGCGCCAAACAACGGCTACTTCTTTTCTTGGCAGCATGTTGGCCTCCTCGTTAAACATCAAAACCCCCTGTCACGAAGCTTTGATGCTGGCCCTGTTGCCAAGGCCTCCCAGCCCCTCCGCTCGTCATCTGGAGTTAAGGGCCTTCCCATCGGTGCGCTTACGTTCCACGCGCATTGACCACCGCTCATGGGGCTTCTGGGGCTGGGTGTGCAGTCTTGCGCCCGTCTGCCTGACGGTACGCCCCGGACTGGGCGGGTGCTTCTACTGGGTTGTTTGAGATCGGTGCCCGGTGTGCTGGGCTGATGGAGTGAATATACACAAACGTGTTTCTTGGTGTCAACACATTTGTGTTATCAGGATGTGTTTTTTGTGTCATGGAGATACAGCTACGTGTAGGTTGGTGTTGTATGGACGCAAAAAAGCCCGCGAACGCGGGCTGGATGGTGCGAGCCTGCCGCACCGGTTTTTACCCGAATGGTTAGATCCCGTCCGGAGTGTAGTTGGTGTGCAGCCTAGCTGCTGTCGGAGCAAGCCTATCTATGGATAGTCTCAATCTTGCAGTTTAACTAACTTGCCGTTTCGGTATCGGTATAAGACCCCGTAGCCTTGCGTTCCAATGGGAATAAAAACTTCACCGGACCGGAAAAAGACCTTGTCTTGCCCGGTATCTGACATTAGACGAACCCATTTACCATTACGAAGGGAAAATACTTCAACTACCGATTTAAAGTGCTCGGTATCGCAATGCACAACAGCTACTTGTTTTTTTCCGTCCGTTCCAAGTGAAATCTGGGCCACTTCAATTTGAGAACCATGAATGCTCTCTAAGTTATCCAAGCTTACCGGAAGTGCTTTTATTGGCAATTGGTAAGCAACGTTTGCGCCATCTCTTGCTGTGAAATAACCGATTTCACCACGGGCGCGCGGAATTATATCGACGTCATACAAATCGCCATCTTGCTTGAATTTTATCTTCAGTTCTTTAAATGTTCCATCACGGTCAAGTTTAGTAATCTTGGTGGGGACACTGGGATCAATGCAGCGAGGAGCAGCAGCGGCTATCGTAGAGGCCACGGAAAGAGTGATAGCTGCGATATGAAGTAATTTCATGAGATGTCCAGTTGGCAGTTAGCTTATCAGGGCAATTCATTCGCTACCATCCATGGAACCCATGATTGGTAATTGGATGGGCAGCGGAAATGATGGATGACTACGAGCCATTCTATCAGTCATTTTCATGCATTTGCCATAGGTCATGATGGTCATAATGCAAAAAAACCCGCCGAGGCGGGTTAGTGCAATCAACGCAGCATGTGCGCAATCAATAAAACAATTTGTGTTTCGTACATCAGGCCAAAGAAAAATCCAGACAGCAACGTTAGTATATCGTTCATGCTCTTACCTCTTAAATTAGCGCGCCACTAGGATTGGGCGCGTACCCCCAATTTTCAGGCCATAACATGAGGAGCATGCAGCTAACAAAGTGGGGTAACTCTGCCTATTTCCAACTTTTTTCAATTTTTTTGCTAGTTAACGACTAGACTTGCTTGCTTAGACCAAGAAAAAACCCGCTGAAGCGGGTTCATCAGCCATAGGGATGAATCAGGCAGTGGTGTTGATGCGGTTACCGACTGTAGCCGAAATCGGGCGCGATTGACGCTCAACTTCGCCTCGTTTGCTGTTGTCGTTGTCCCCATCGCTATCAGTGGCTACTCGATTCGCCTGACCTGCCGTTCTGCTGACAGCCTGCTGGCTTTGATAAGACATACTGCTGCTTACGCTTGAAATCATGGTTTTATCCTCTTAGGGGGTAGAGTCCCCATTTGTCACTATATCTACGCCAGATTAAAGGCACCTTAAGCCTCAGTCGGGGTTGGCAATGATGCAGGAGATCAGGATATGGTGGGGCAGGCATGAAGTGCAGACAATAAAAAACCCGCCTCGGCGGGTCTTACTTCATATACTTAGCAATAACATCATGTTTTACTTTAAAATAAGAAAACCCAGACTTTAGCGTGATGCAACATTCATCACCACCCACATGTAAATCTGCAATTTTGTATCTACCCTCCGGAATATATCCATGATCCGCGCCATTATAAAATGGTTCATGCATCACCATATCTTTAGGTATCTCAACAAACCCTTTATCGATCCATCTATCGTACAGCCATGTAAAGTCTGCAAAAATCCTATTATTTGGTGGATTTGTTATATTTCTTCGCTGGATTATGAACGGTTCAGAAATATCATAAACGCCAATTAGTATGCTTCTCAAGCTGCTCTTCATTAGCATCTCATCCAAGTCACCGTTTTTAATTCCGATAGCAATAAATTCCAAATAATTAAGTATATAGCGTACGGCTGCGACTTTCTCTTTATCATTAGTGTCTTCGCTAGCAATTAGCTCCAGTGACATCTTTCTTGTTTTACCGGATGCAGTCATGAAGCATTTATTAAGCATTTCAACATTTTCCATATACTTTGCTGACAATCTAGTCTGTAGCAATGTATTTATAGTATGTTGCTTAATTGAATTTCTAATAGTAACCATGGAGCTTGTAATCCAACCTGCGACCGCCGCATATGCCGCAGTTAGAGTTACCCATGACTGTGCATTAAACTCTGATGAAGTAAGTGGAAATGTCTTTGGAAGTAAAAAGTGCCAAGCAGCAAAAATAAAATACGCACATGAGACAAAAATAAGCAAAAGACCCAGCGCTCGGCTGGGTCTTGTGAAAGTCTTTACAGTATTGAAGTTAATCAATTTATACAGCCTTTGCTCCGAGGCCTTCACCTTCATTATATTTTTTCATATTGACATCTCCTGTCTGCGGGTAAAAATTTAAATAAAACGACCATGACAAAAATAGCCCTTGCGTCGCAAAGGCTTCTCATGTTCATGGTCGTTTTATTTAAAGATCTTCCTGCTATTTAGGCAGGTTAAAGTACTTGATTTGTACTTTGTAAGGTAATTCTAGACAGTTCCGCGAGCGCTCACAACCGAGTTATCCACAGATTTCATGTTTTTTTCGCACAGTCAAGTGTCCCACTGAGAGTAAGTAACCTATTTGCGCAATGACCAGCACATGCTGTGCTTGGGGAGCGATGTTCTCATTGAAGGTGCTGAGAAATCAACACCTTCTTCTAGATGTTGCGGCCACTTCATGCCTTTGTGACAGAGTGGCAACAGGTTGGCGATGCTACTAGGGTTGCCATTCCATCTTCGGGAACTCTCTGCTCGTAACCATTCCTGCATAGCCTGACATCACGCACTAGTGCTTGCAACCCAAGAAAACATGAATCTATACCTCAATACCACACCGCCACACCACCATGGTGCGAGCAAGTCCCCCGCCGATGGGCGCTGAACGAATACGACCCATCACCACACTTGGCCGACGCGCTTACCGGTTTGGAGGCCAAGTGCACCGGGCGATGAATCTGCCGACCATCGACGTTGGTGTAGGTATCGCCATCCGTGACAATGTTCGTTGTACCGGTGACGTGGTGCTTGTGGTGATGCGGCACCCTCGCCTTGGGCTGGTGCGGCGACAAGCGCCAGTGCAGCAATGGCGGAAATCAGTAGTTTCTTAAACATTTCGTTCCCTTTGCATGTTCAGCGTTTTGACATGTGACATTGGCATGTCCTCATGCGGTTGCAAAGAATCCCGCTTGCGCGGGACTCTGGTGTGGCGGCTATCGTCCTAGATATTGAAGCTAACGGATACCACCAACCCAACGACATGCAGCGTATCCGGATCATCTGGCTTAGCGTTGATTTCCCGGTAGAGCTTTTCATTGTCCGAGTGAATTGTCACCGAACCATCCATCTGCTTATAAAGCCGTTTCACGTAGCATTCGTTGCCCCGGCAGATAACGTGGACCTTCCCATTCGCTATCTCCTGTTGCCGGTGAACAATCAGGCTTGCCCCGTTCGGTATGGTCGGCTCCATAGAATCGCCCGACGCAACAATACTGAACAGGCTTTCTTTCTTGTAGCCGTGACGCTTCGCCCAGAGCCGTTCGGCAATAGTTAGGGTCGCCCTTGGTATCAACCTCAAGGATGGGCGTTCCATGGCCAGCTGACGCCTTGAGCGTGTAGCGAGGAACGGAAATTACGGCATCGCCAGCTTCATCTTCCGCGTCCAGCAACACAACAGGCCGCATTGGCGTGTTGACTGGCAAGCCGAGGTCAATGACCTCCTTCTGGCCTTCTCCAGTTTTCAGCCACTCAGGATTTACCCCAAGCACCTTAGATAGCTCCAAGGTGAAACGCGACTCGCCGGATCTGTTCTCGATGTTACCGATCGTGGAGGCATGTTTCGCCCCGATTGCCTTGGCAAGCCCAGCTTGAGTAAGCCCTAGCTCCTCGCGCCGCTCCCTAACTCTATCGCCGTATGTCTTCATGAACACAATCGTATCTGCAAGTTCTATCACATGCGTGTCAATATCCTTGCCTTCAAATACACAATCGTGTTTAATCTGTGTCATGGACTGGATCAACGTTATCTCCTCTCTCAAGGCAGCAGGACTCTCGCTTGAAGAAATAGCTAAAGAGGTCGACTGCTCTGTTTCTCTACTTCGGGCGCTATCTCGTAAAGCGCGAGGAAAGCGGCTCTCTTACGACGTCGGTCGGAAGCTTGAGTATCTGTATGAGAAATACCGACAGCCTGACGCTGCCTAATCCAACCAACCAACTGATAAGGAGGCTCCCCATGCGCAAGCGTGACCCTCTGGTGATGGAAGCAAAAAGCCGCTTAACGGAGGCGGAGTACGAAGACCTTCAGGTTGCTGCCGACATGGAAACCGGCGGGAACATTGCGGCATATCTTCGTAAAACCATCCGCGAAAAGCTGTACGGCCAACTGGGTTCAAGCGTACGCGATACCCCGAAGGCAGGCAGTCCCGTAGCGGCCTGAAACGTCCCTACTTCTGGCAGAAAAATGAGTGATGACCATGTTGAAACACGACTGCTTGTTCCGGCTGATATAGCCGCACAAGTGGAAATCGCCCGGTCAAGGGATGGGAAACCATTGAATGACTACTGGGTTGAGACGATGGACCGCCGACTCAATGGAGTTCTCGCGGCTTATCGGAAAGAAAAGCGGGATGAGCAGGGCTGAAAAGGCCCTAGTTCTGTTTTTGCAAAAGAAAACCCCACCGTCAACGGCCGGCCGGGCCTCGGGTGGGGTTCTCAGATACAGAGGTAAGTATGGCCGAATCATTCAACATAGACAAGCACAGCCGCCGTGTTTATTGGCTATGCAAGCGCATGGAGTCAGCCCGGAACCGTGGGCGTATTACTCGTGCCCGTGCGTGCTGCCTAGCCTTGCAGCGCGAGATTGACCGCCGCCCAGCGTGGTTTATCGCGCAGCTTGAGCAAGACAGGGGGCTGGCATCATGAGCGCCGCAGAGAAGATCATCAGCCTGGCAGAGCGCCGTGCAGCCATTGCCCCGGTCGAAGGGAAGAAGCGCATGCAGGACGGTTTCACCGCTATTCCGAATGACGTGGAGGACGCACTGCTTCGCTCCCCGCTGACGCATCGCCAAGAGCGTGTATTCCGCGCCATCCTGCGCAAGACGCTTGGCTTCAACAAGACCGAAGATTGCATTGCCACCACACAGATTTCAGAGCTAACTGGAATTGATGAATCCCCGGTTCGCAAGTGCGTCAATGATCTGGTTGACATGGGATTGGTTGCACGGGGTCGACGCACAAAATTTGGGACGTTCATCACCCCAAATCTTGATGTTTCATCATGGAATTTCAAACAGGACGAATCGTCCCGTTTACCGTCCCAAACAGGACAAATCGTCCCGAATAAACAGTACGATTTAGCCCCCCACAAAAGACAATTACAAAAGACAGTTAAAGAACCTAACGGTTCTTCGTCCTCGGCCAAGCCGAAGACCGACAAAATCGCCTGCCCACATGCACAGCTGATCGACCTGTATCACGAAGAGCTTCCTACCTGCCGACAAGTCCGTGAGTGGAACGATGCTCGCAAGAGCCTCATGCGTGCCCGCTGGAACGAGAAGCTGGCAGCTGGCAAGTATCACGACTTGCAGACTGGACTTGCCTACTGGCGCCGGTTCTTTGCCTACGTCAACCAATCCGACTTCCTGACCGGCCGCTCAGAACCGGGCAATGGCCGCAAGGTGTTTGTTGCTGACCTTGAGTGGATCATCCGTCCGACCAACTTCGCCAAGATCGTTGAGGGCAAGTATCACGAGGAGGCTGGCGAATGATCCCCCTGCACAGCCATGAATCTGAGCAGTCCGTCATCGGCGCGATGCTGATCGACCCTCGCCGCTTGGATGACGTACTGGACGTGATCTCCTCTTCCGACTTCTACGACCCGAGCCACCGAACGATTTTCGGCGCCATTGAGGCCGTCCACCTGAACAAAATGCCGGTGGATGTGGTGACGGTTGGCGAGCAGCTGGAAACGCGCGGCGAGCTGGAGGCGGCTGGCGGATATGGCTACATGGCCGATCTGGCAAAAAACATCCCGTCGGCAGCCAACGTCATGCGCTACGTGAAGATCGTCAACGAGCGCTCCCTGCGCCGCCGCCCTGGTGAACCTTGGCGAGCAGCTGACGGTTTCCGCGACCGAAGTCGAGGACGTCGAGGAGCTGATCGAATCCAGCATCAAGGCGATTGAGCAGGCCCAACCGGAGTGTAGCGAGGACGATCTGGCCACCGGCTCCGACCTGTGTGCAGAGGCCCTGCAATTTGTCACGGAACGCTTCGAGAACAAGGGTTCGATTGGCGGCGTGCCAACTGGATTCATCGACGTGGACAAGCGCCTGCTTGGCATGAAGCCGGGTGACCTGATCATCGTTGCTTAAGCCGCCCCGGCATGGGTAAGACCGTGTACGGCCTGAACATCGCCAACCACGTTGCCGACCACTCCGGCCCGGTGCTGTTCGTTTCGCTGGAGATGTCCAAGCTGCAACTTGGCCTTCGCCAGCAGGCCAACTTCGGCGGCATCAGCATGACGGCCTTGCAAGAAGGCAATCTTGACGCGGAGGACTTTAACTTCCGCCTGCCAAATGCCGTTCGCCGGGCCACGGAATCCCGCCTGTATTGCGACTTCCGCTCTGGCCAGACCGCCGCGCAAATCCGTGCCAAAGCCAAGGCCGTGAAGCGCAAACACGGTCTGTCCATGATCGTGATCGACTACCTCGGCAAGATGACCGCGCCCCGGGCAGAAAACCGCACGAACGAGGTACGGATGATGGTTTCCGCACTCAAAGACATGGCGAAAGACCTGCAAGTGCCCGTCATGGCGCTGGCCCAACTATCCCGCAAGGTTGAGGACCGACCCAACAAGCGCCCGATGATGTCCGACCTGCGCGACTCCGGCGACATCGAGCAAGAGGCCGACGTCATCCAGTTCCTATACCGGGACGAGTATTACGACCACGACAGCCCACACCGCGGATACGTGGAGGTCATTACGGCAAAGCAGCGCATGGGTGAGCCAGGCACCGATTTTCTGGTGTTCCAAGGACAGTACAGCCGCATGAGCAACGCCGACATGCGGGAGGTTCACCGAATGGATGCTGTCGCCTCGGCCAAGCCATACAGCAAGAAAACACGGGGGTTTGACGCATGACCGACACATTCGCTATCCCGAATCCCAACAGCCTGCGCCCCGTCATGCTCCGCGTATGGGAGGCCGTCAATGCCGAGGTCAAAGGCGAGCAAGAAGCCGTGCAGGTGGTCATCAAAAAGATGAGCAAGCGCAGTGCCGAGGCAAACGCCCTGATGTGGGTACGCCTGCATGAGCTGGCCGCACAGACCGACTGGCACGGCATCAAGCTGTCCCCGGATGAGTTCAAAGACCTGCTATCGGCCGGACTGGTGAAATCCAAGGTGGTGCCGAACATCGACGGCACCGGTTTCGTGATCGTCGGCCAGCGCACCAGCAAATTCACCGTTGCTCAGATGAACGACATGATTACGCTGATCGAGGCATTCGGCAGCGAGCGCGGGGTTCGGTTCAGTGCTGATCCGCGCATTGTTCCGAAAGCCAAGAAGCAACAGACCATCCGGTAAGCGTAACCGTGGAAGGCGAATATGAGGTGGCAGCATGAACGGCGTTGCTATCTTCCTCTGCGACATCACTGGGATTGCCGGTGAGCCGTGGCTCGCTGCTGGGTACGACATTGTGCTGGTTGACCCACAGCACACCCGATACATGGTGGAACGTACCACATCCGGCGCAACCGTCGAGCGTATCCCGCTGACGATCCTGCAAGCAGCGCAGCGCCTGGGTGAGATCGTACGCGGTCGGCATGTCGTTTTTGTCGCAGGTTTCCCTCCATGCACTGACGTAGCGGTATCTGGTGCCCGCTGGTTCGAGGACAAGCGAAAGGCTGATCCACATTTCCAGGCCAAGGCAGCACTGGTGGCCGAGCAGTGCCGCATGGTTGGCGAGCTTTCCGGAGCGCCTTGGTTATTCGAGAACCCAGTTTCTGTGCTCTCCAGCATCTTCGGAAAGCCGGATCACACCTTCCACCCATGGCACTTCACCTCGCTGGAGCCTGACGACAACTACACCAAGCAGACGTGCCTATGGGTCGGTGGCGGGTTCGTTATGCCTGACGCCTGCCCTGATGCCTCGCTGGGCGAACCGGATAACCGGATCCACGCCTGCCCTCCCTGGTGATGACCGGGCGAACATCCGCAGCGCTACGCCTCGTGGATTCTCGATAGCCGTCTTCATGGCTAACGCTCCGCACCTGAAACGCCAGCCGAATCTGTGGGAGGCGGCATGAGCAGCAAAACCACCCGCAGCGCCAAGACCGTGCCACGCCCCTACTCCGGCCCGTCTTTTCAAGATGTGGCGACAGCTGATTTCAAGAAGCCAGATCGCATCGAATCAGCTGCAATCCGCGCCAGTGCTAGAGGTGAGGACTGCACTTTCCAGATCGTTGGCGTCTGCAATCAACAAACAGACACGACCGTGCTCTGTCATCTACCTGACGAAAGCCATGGCATGAGCCGCAAGGCTGACGACCTCAGCAGCGCCTACGGCTGCTCTGCCTGCCATGACGTGATCGATGGCCGTGTGAAGCATGACTGGCAGCCTGGCGAAAAGGACTTCTACATGCGGCGTGCGCAGAACAGGACGTGGCGACGGCTGCGCGAAAAGGGACTGCTGATCATAAAGGGTGCCGCATGACATGGACAAAGGTTAGCGCCCTCTGCATCGCATCCGGCCCGTGGCGCATCTTCCGGTACAACCGCGCCGATCCCGAGTATTTCGAACTGTGGCGTGGCGATGAATTCACTGGGCGATACGAGACAAGCGCCAAGGCAAAAGAAGCGGCGGAAATGTTATGGGACGAAGCGGCGTGATGCAGAAAAATTTACTGGCCTTGGGCCGACTCAAAACTGGCGTCATGAACAAAACCGAGGCCGCCTACGCCGCGCACCTTGAACAACGCCAGCACGCTGGCGAGGTAGCCTGGTTCAAGTTCGAGGGCCTGAAGTTCCGGTTGGCCGACAACACGTTCTACATGCCCGACTTCGCCGTAATGCTTGCCACCGGTGAGATGGAGGCCCACGAGGTAAAAGGCCACTGGATGGATGACGCACGGGCAAAGATCAAGATCGCCGCCGACATGTACCCGTTCCGCTTCATCGCCGTGAAGGTACAGCCAAAGAAGGCTGGCGGCGGCTGGGCAATCGAAGAGTTTTGAAATCTGGCAGGTAGAAGCAACAAGGGGAATTGAATGACGGATTTGGGTTTGGTGAGATACATGCGACTGATGGACATTCCTCTGGAAGCACTGGAAGCACTGGAAAACTGGGGGCGCTGGCAGCGTCAGCGTGAGGGCCGCAATCGCTCACCCGGGCTTGAGGGGAAATTCCGCTCCAATCGCTGCCCTGCCTGCTACGAGCATGACGACCCATGCGAGGACTGCCAGCGTAATGCTCCGCACGGCCAGCAGATCGACATGGCGCTGGCGCTTGCTGTGGAGCGAGCTATCACGCGCGGCGCGTTCACACTGGCCAAGGTGTTTCTGTATAGCGGTACCGGGAAAGGCCGAATCGCCGAGCAGTGCTATTGCAAAGAGCAGGCCATCTTGCTGGCGCACTTCCGTGGCATCCGGGTATCACAGCACGGATACGCGAGCAGTAACCCAAAGGCCACCTGCCGGGCATTCGGCATTCAGATTGACGAGTACGACCGGCACGTGGCTAATCTCGTGCGCATGGTCTGGAACAGAATGAAAGCAACCCGTTGACATTGACAAGATCATGCTTCAAACTGTCTTTGACAGTTTGCCTACCTCAGAGCATCGAGTGATCTTCCAGCCGAATGGCTGGATTGTCATGCCTGAAAGAATCAGACATAAGCCCCACGTTTCGACGCGGGGCTTTGTCGTTTATGACAGCAATACCAACTTGGTCACCCCACTCTGGCAATCTTGCTTGTGATCAAAAATTCAGATACATCCTGATTATTGGTGGCCCTGATCAGCTTTTCGGCTACTTGTTGAATCTGATGGGAATTGTTTTCGTAACAATCTACCGCTGCCGCTTCGCCTCCGGGCTAAGCTTATAAACATCCTGAAGAGCTTCAGTTGAGATAAACACCAACTTCGTGGATCCATCCACAATGGCCTGAAAGCTGACACACATTCTTGTTCCGTTGAAACCATGCTTTCCAGCTGGGAAAGTAATATTCATAAAACTTACCTCTTTTCAGTTGTAAATGTATTAGATGTCGTGGCTTTTTCGATAAATACAAGCCAATTAATGCTATAGGGGTAATCCATGCACATGGAACACGCCAAGCCGGTACTCGACGCCTGCCACCTGCACGAAGGCCAGCATGTACTGATGGCATCAGGCCGAGCCGCACGTGTGGCTGACGTAGGCCAGCACGCCATACGCTTCGAGTACCGGAACAGCGCGGGCCGGATGACTACATCGTGCTGCCACGTCACCGGGTGCCTGAGATGGTGCGGGTTTAGGCTATTCCGAAGGTACAACACTGCATCTAATCGCCTCGCTTATGCGGGGCGTTTCTGTTTTTGGCCTCGCTATTTTCTGCGGGGCTTTTTTACGTCCATCCCATTGGAGAAACTATGGACAATTTGATGGAGCTTTCATTCGAGAATCAACCGCTGCAACTGATTGAGCACGACGGACGGCTGTGGCTGAAGTCTGCTGATATTGCTCGCGCGCTGGGTTATGCGCGATCCGATCGAATGGGGCGTGTTTACGATCGACACCAGGCGGAATTCTCCGCGTCGATGACCACGATTTTACGGACCCCCAGTTTGGGACGTGGATCGCCGCCTTTGGAAGAGCGCCTGTTCAGCCTGCGCGGCGCCCACCTGCTCGGCATGTTCGCCCGTACTGCAAAGGGTGTGGCTTTCCGCCGCTGGGTACTCGACCAGCTTGAAAGCATCGAGGCACAGAACAAGGCCAACCGATCGCTGATGGCAGAATGGTATGAAGCCAAAGCAGAACTCGATAACCAGCAGCGATTCGCCAGCCTATGCGGAAAAGGATTGAATGACCACAGGCGGCGAAAGCCAACACTAACTCAGCGTGTGATGCAGATTGCTGACCGCATACAGCCTTCACTGCTACTCACCTAACCCGGCCAAGCGCCGGGTTTTTTGTTTCGCACGGTTGCTGGCCACGGCCAAGCGTAGAACCACACGGTAAGCCGTGCACCCCTATCATTTTTGCGAAATTAACCCCATGAAGAGGTGCATCCATGCCGAAATGCGGGGCATCAACCCGCAAAGGCGGGAAGTGCCAACGCGAGGCGCTGCACGGCAAGCGCCGATGCGCCTTGCATGGCGGTAAAAGCACTGGACCTGTAGGACATAAGAACGCCGCCAAGCCGGGCAGCCTCTACAGCACCTACATGACGCCAGAAGAGCAAGAGATAGCCAGCCAGCTGGAGCTTGGCCGCGTCGATGAAGAGCTACGGCTCACCCGGATACGGCTGATGCGTGCACTGAAGCTGGAGCAAGAGCGCGGCGGCACGGCGGAACTGGACGAGCGCATCGAGCGCGATGGTGCTGAAAACGTCTCGGCGCGAATGGAAGAGAAGTACAAGGTCCGCGACTACGCCGGGATGATCGACAGACTGACGGCGCGGATTGAGTCGCTGGAGGCACGTCGGGCATATCTGATGGGGCAGGAGCAAGAACGCCGAATGCGCGAGCTTGATCTTGCCGAGAAGGAGCGAGCTGCGTCCGGGTTGATGGGTGGCGTGGACTTTACGGTACGCCGAGCTGGCGAGGAGTTGGGCGATGCGCCGTCAAATTGACATCCGCCTGACCGTTCCGCAAGAGGACTTCGTGTTCTCGCCTGCCAAGTTTCCAGCCTTCGTCGGCGGGTTTGGAGCCGGAAAGTCAGAGGCGCTGGTCACACGCCTGCTGTTGCTAAAGCTGCGCTACCCCGGAAACGATGTTGGCTACTTCGCCCCGACCTATGACCTGATCCGCCTGATTGCCTGGCATCGCTTTGCCGAGAAGCTGGAGCAGTGGGGTATCCCGCACAAGCTCAACAAGTCGGAAAACACTCTGGCTGTTCATGGTGCGGGCCGAGTGATCTTCCGCACGCTCGATAACCCCGACCGCATCGTCGGCTTCGAGATCGGCGATGCCGGAATCGATGAATTCGACACACTGGCCGAGAAGCAGGCCGACAACGCCCGGAACAAGGTTTTGGCGCGCTGCGCAAGAAGCCTGACGGACTGCCCAATACCTGCTGCGTGGCGACCACGCCGGAAGGCTTCCGTGCGACGTACCGCAAGTGGGTGAGGGACGCCAAGGCCGAATATGCACTGTACCGCGCGCCCACGCTGTCGAATCCGTACCTGCCAGCCGATTACGTCGATGGGCTGCGCCAGACCTACCCGCCTAACCTGCTGTCGGCCTACATCGAAGGCCAGTTCGTCAACCTGAACTCCGGCGCGGTCTACCCAGACTTCGACCGCCAACTTAATGGCTGTGACACGCTGATACAGCCGTTCGAACCCATCGACGCGGGGGTGGACTTCAACGTCTACAACTGCACGGCCATCCTCTACGTCCAGCGTGGCGACGAGTACCACGCTGTCGGCGAGCTGACCGGCGTCAGGGATACACCGACACTGGCGCGGATGCTGGTCGAGCGCTTCCCGGATAACCCGGTGACGGTCTACCCCGACGCCTCTGGGCAGGGGCACAAGTCGGTCAATGCGGCGCTGTCCGACCTCGCCATCCTGAAGGCCGTGAGCCTTACGGTGCGGGCGAACGGCACTAATCCCGCCGTGCGCGACCGCCGGCCGCGATGAACGCGCTGATTCAGGACGGCGCCGGGCGGCGACGGCTAAAGGTCAACACGATGGCCTGCCCGAAATACACCGAGACACTGGAGCAGCAGGCATACGGTCCGAACGGCGAGCCGGACAAGACATCCGGGCTTGACCACGCGGGCGATGCCATTAAGCGGCTATCCGGTGGCCTTCAAATTCCCTGTGCTACGTCGCGCAGGCTTTACCGTGGCGTAAACATGGCAAAACTATTCGACAACCTCAAGCGTATGGCTGGACGATTGCGCAAACAGCCGATGCGCGATACCACCAGCTACGCGATGCTGCGGCGCATCGGCCTCAGCCAAGTCAGCAAGGCCCGTCCGCTGCCAAAGCCGACGCTAACCAATCTGCGCGCGCTCAGTCACACCCCGTACTGCCGCCGCGCCATCAACGCGGTCAAGGGACGGCTGGTGCATCTGCAGTGGGAAGTAAGGCCGGTCAAGGGCGTGAAGCTTAACGCCGAGCTACAGCGACAGATCGACATCGCTACCGCCTGCCTGATGCAGCCGAACGGCGACGACTCGCTGCGCACGCTACTGGAGCAGGTTGCCGAGGACTGGATGATCTTCGGTGCTGGTTGCTACGAGCAGCAGGCGGCGAGCGACCCGAACCGGCCAGTATGGCTGTGGCCGGTAGATGCACAGTCCATCCAGATTTTCCCGCTGTGGTCTGGTGGCCCGAACGAGGCCCGCTACGCGCAGGAAATCGGCTATGGCCAACTGAATCTGCTGCGCAATGACGAGCTGGTCTATCTGCGCGCCAATCCATCGACGGCAACGCCATATGGCTACGGCCCGGTCGAGATCGCTTTCCGCGATATCTCGCGCCTACTGGGCGCGCAGGAGTACGCCGGACAGGTGGCCAGCAATGCCGCGCCATCGCAGATCATCGCACTGCTTGGTGCCGATCAGACTGCCGTCGATACGTTCCGTGGTTACTGGACCAACGAGATCGAGGGAAAGGGCATGACGCCAATTGCTGGCGCAGAGTCCGTTGGTGGTCAAGCTGACATCAAGGTACTACCGCTACACCCGAACAACGACAGCGCCCTATTC
Source organism: Paludibacterium denitrificans (assembly GCF_009707705.1). Taxonomy (GTDB): domain Bacteria; phylum Pseudomonadota; class Gammaproteobacteria; order Burkholderiales; family Chromobacteriaceae; genus Paludibacterium_A; species Paludibacterium_A denitrificans. Next base: position 3,011,039 of record NZ_WLYX01000001.1, read on the forward strand.
CTGCAATGGCAGAACCTGCTTATTCGCAGTATCGCCGCCGCGTTCGACCTGTCACCGGCAAACCTTGGCGCCGAGGACCACCAGAACCGAGCCACCGCCGAAGTGGCGGAAGAGCGCGATATGGACAGCGCCGTCCGCCCGTTGGCGTCTCTGCTGGCGTCGCACCTGACCCGCGAAACGATTCAGGGCCTGATGGGATTCAGTCAACTGGAGATCGTGCCGCTTGGGCTGGATCGTGATGATGAGAAGGCTGGAGCTGAGGTGTTCAAAATCGAATACACCGGAAACGCCATCACTCCTAACGAATACCGCGAGCGACGCGGCATGCCACCGCACAAGAGTGACGTGGCGAACATGCTATTCACCGATGCCAGGCCAAGTATGGCTTGCTTAGCCATCGATAAAACCACACCGCAAGGATGACCAATATGGCCGCAGCCAAAAAGACGATTCGCAGGAAGCGAAGACCGGACTGATCGAGCAAATTACCGCTGATGTACGTGAGCTGGCCGTCGCTGGAAAGCACACCGAGGAAGCGGCGCTGTCTACCGTACTCGCTCGCCTGCATAGCCTGAAAACCGCCATGGTTGGCGTCGAGCATGAGGCGCTTGGCGAGATTAAGTCGCTGCTGGGCTGACCATGGACCCGATCGAACAAAACGATCTACCGCCAGACGGCGAGCAGGATAAACCGGATGAGTCAGACAGCCACAAGGCGCTGATCGCGGCCATCCTGCTTGCCCTGCTTGGCTTCCAGCGCGATTACTTGCTGCTGTATTTCCCTCCTGAAGGGAATGAGCGGCCAGACCTGTCGCCGTATGCGCCGTCAGGACCAAATGGCTCTCCATCTCGAGGCCCCTCGTCACCCAATCCGCACCGACCGCCATCCGGACAGCCATCGCCGCACGCGCCAACCCTGAGCACTGACAGTCTGAAAAGCGACTCGCAGCGCATCGCCGACTGGATGGCTCGTGAGATCAGCGACACGCTACAGAAGCGTGCCGCCGCGGCTGCTGCCAAAGCTAGGCTCGATGGGCTGGACGAAGAAGGAATAAAGGACGCTATCAAGAAGGTGGTCGAGTCCGATGCGCTGGCCGATGTATGGGCCAATGCGCTGGCGACCACGCTACTCGGCGCCGCTTCGCTGGATACCGCCGAACAGATCGGCGTTGGCACGATGACCGGACAACGCAGCGAGATAACCGCGTGCGTGACACACACCGGGAAATGGATGGCCAGCAGCGTGCGCCGGGCGAGGAATTCGAATCACCCAGCGGCGCTACGGCACTGCACCCGGGCGGATTCGGTGACTGGAGCGAGGATGCGAACTGCCGATGCCAGCTCATTCCGTCAGACGGACAGCACGATGCTACATGGCACCGTTTCGAGCAAATCCGCGCTGATGCAGTGCCAGGACTGAAAGATGCCGTGCGCGAACTGATGAATTCTCACTTGGACGACTTGATGAACATGACCAACATACAGGCCATGCGGTTTGACCTGTCCGCCATGGCCATCGCACTACCCGACGAGTCTCACCCGAACCGGCTGCCGTTCTCCGGTGTGCTGACCAAGGTAGGCGAACCGAGCGACAACCCGCCGGACGGAGCAAATGGCAGGCGTGTGCTGATCCCGACCGATGTAGCGGAGAAGGCGCTCGACAGCCTTGCCGCCATGGGGGTGGACTTCACTGCCGATTATTCCGGCCACGACCCGACCAAGAAGATCGGGGTCATCACCGCCGCTGAGATTGAGGGAAACGACCTCACCATCAGCGGCTTTTTTTATGCGCAGGACTTCCCCGATGAAGTGGCGTTCATCCAGGCCAACAAGGACCGGCTCGGCTTCTCCTACGAGGCGCAAGTCATGGTCGAGGACCAAAACGCTAATCCTTTGACGGTTAGTCACTGTGTGTTCACTGGTGCAGCGGTGTTGTTCAAGGACAAGGCCGCCTACACAACCACCTCTCTTCAAGCATCAAAGGACTCCACCCAAATGGACGAACAACTGAAAGCGGCCCTTGAGGCCATCACCCAATCGGTGGCCGGACTGGCTGCCGAAGTTGCAACCATCAAGGCCAGCGCCACCGTACAAGCCGGTTCCGTGCTGCATAAGGTCAAACCGCACAGCGACGCACTGCGCGCCTGCGCTGACAAGCTCGAAGCCGATGGCATCGGCGCTGACCCGAAGCGTGGCCATGTTGCCGTGCTCCGCCATATGGCCGACAGCATGGAGGCCTCCGCCTGCACTGGCAACCTGCCGAACATCTATACCGGTGGCGATTTCTACTACGCCAGCGCCGAGCAGAAGGCCTACAAGAAGGTAGCCGAGCTGGAAAAGACCGTCGATGACCTGTCGGCCAAGCTGGAAGCTGCCGCCACCGTCGCCGCTGACGCCAAGAAGGCTGCATTCAACGCTGCATCCGCTCCCGATCGCAAGACCGTGTCCCCGGTCATCGCTGCGCTGCTGAAGAAGGGCGGCATTACGCTGGAAGCTTCCGGTGACAACAAACTCAACGACACGCAACTGGATGCCGTGATGAAGGCCTCCGGCGCGAATACTCCGGCCCAGCGCATGGCCAAGAAACTCGAACTGCAAGCCGCCTACCTGCTGTAAAGGAAACACGCAATGACTGCACAATTCCAAAGCCTGAAGGCAGCCGCTGACCAGCTCGGTAACGGCGCCATCGAAGTACCGATGTTCCGGACGAGATCGTTGATCTGGTACGCCGCGAGTCGGTAGCCCTGCAGCGCATCCCGGCTGTGCTTACCACCGGTCACCCGCACCGCTACTTCGAGCAATCCGCTGTTGCGGCTGGCTCGTTTACCGACCCGCGCAGCATCACGCCGACTCCGAGCGGCCCGACCCGCGTAGAACGCGCCCTGTTCATCAAGGCCATCGTCGCACAGACAAACATCGGCCTGTTCGACAAGGAAGTGACCCAACAGCAGGGCCAGTTCGCCAGCGTTGTCGCCAAGGACATCGAAGACGTGGCAAGCGGCATCATTCGCACCTCTGCCGCCGCGCTGTGGAACGGTAACGACACTTCGCTGACTGCCCCGACCACGACCCAATACATGGGCCTTCTGGCGCAGATCACGCAGCAATTTTCCGTTGCGTCTGGCGCATCCATCGTGGATGGCATCAAGACTGCCGTGGCAACCATGCTGGCAGACACCACCCACAACGTCCGACCGAGCGCGATTTACCTGAATCCGCTGCTGATCGACCTGATCGAAAAAGAAGCCAAGTCGGTCAAGCTGGAATTCAACACCATCGAAGTGACGCCGGGCGTTACCGTCAAGGCCATCGCCACGCAGGCGCCCTGCCGCTCATTCCGGACCCGTTCATCCCGACTGACAGCTCCGCCGCCTATGGCTTCACTGCGCCGACCGGTGGCACCAAGAACTACTACGCTGTGATCGTGACCGAGGACATGCTGGAGCGTGCCTATATTTCTGGTGAAACGCAGAACCCGAACCCGCGCGTGTTCCAGCTCGGTCTGCAATCGGCGCTGTCCGGCCAGTACGTCGGCGTGCTGTTCGATAACATCGTCGCCAAGGCTGCCGCCTACGCTCACGCCGTGGTATGCGTGAACAAGTAATACCCAGCAGTAACCGCGAAAACTGATCCGGCCACGAGCCGGTATTTTTTCGCCCACACCCCGGCCATGCGCCGGGGTTTCCCGTTTATGAGGCGACCATGATTGTCTATCACCCTGTCACCCGCGACCGCACGACGCGCACCATTTGCCAGCCCTGGAACCCTGTACCCGAACAGCGATTTTCTGGAGCCTGACGGCACGCCCAAAACGTTCGTCGTGGAGTTTCGCTACGGCAAGGCCGAGGTGGCTGACAATCTTGGGCGCTACCTAATTGACCAAGGGCTTGCACAAGAGTCCGTGATACTGATGGCGGCCTGACATGAGCTATGTGACCACAACCGAGGCGCAGGACTTCGGCGCCGAGCCCGATGTGACGCAGTCTCAACTTGATCAGGCTGGCCGGATGGTAGATGCCTACCTGAAGCGACCGGAAGGGCTGATCTACGAGGTGGATGGAACCGGCAACCCTGTCTGCATGGCCGGGCTGTCACCGTCAGGATCGTTCACGGTGGGCGCGCTGTCTCCGGGTCTGAACGTTGCCGCCACGCTGGCCGGGCCGGTGCAACTGCTGCAGGTGGGCGATGTGCTGATCGCAGATCGCGGTACGACTACTGCCGAGGCGCTGGTGATCGTCAGCCTGTCCGGAGCGAATGTGACATTCCGACGCGTGCGTTATGCCCACGACGGTACTCAGCCGCTGCTGTCCGGGCTGGCGCTGTCAGAGCAAAAGACCACGCCAAACGACCGAGCCATCATTAGGCTGTCGCGCATTCCTGTGGCCGTTCCGCTATCCGGTGTTGGGCGCTACGGATACCGACACCGTGGGGATATCCCGCAGACAGACCCGAACACGCTGTTCGCGCTGTCGGTGACGTTCGGCGGCCCGCCGCGCTGGGAGGTGTTCGACCCAATCAATGCCGCAATTGACCCGCGCACCGGTCAGGTATGGGTGCCAGCTGGTCTGCTGATGGCCTATTACGCCGAAGTGCGCCTGCACTATCTGGCCGGATGGTCTACCGCGCCAGACGCGATCAAGAGCGCCGTGTGCCGCATCGCCAACAACATCAGCCAGTACGGCTATGGCGTTCCGATGCAGGCCGAGCGCGTGGACGGAATCAGCTATACCCGCGCCAATGGAGGCAAGCTGGCCAACGGCGGAATGATCGACGCGGCAACCGAAGAGCTACTGCAGCCCTACCGCGTGAGGCCGCTGGCATGAGCATCGCAAAGACCCTGCAAAACATGGTGCGGAAGCGCGGAACCAAGCTAACCGTCACCCACACGACCGCCAGCGCGTTCGACCCGGCTACCGGTGGTGTGACGCAGACAACGCAGTCCTCCACCGCCAAGGGCATCGTGTCCGCCGTCAACACGCGCGAGGTAAACGGCACGACGATCCAGCTCGGGGATAAGAAGGTACGTTTCTACGCACCAGATCTGAGCTTCGAGCCGGTCCCGAACGACAGCGTGACAATCGGCGGCCAGCCGTGGAACGTGTCTGATGTGCTGCCGACGTGGGAAGGTGATTCCGCTGTTTCGTATCTGCTGATTGTGAGGCGCTAATGGGAGACTTCGGGCAGCAGGTCAAAGATGTGATGGATGCGTACAAAGCTCGGCTGCTTGCCGTTGCGCAGTCCAGCATCTCAGACCTGACAGACGAAGTACTGTTCATGGCGCGAACGCCTGTCGATACCGGTGCGTTTCTAGGGAACATGAACGCGAGTATAGGCAGCCCTGATTCATCATTCAGCCAAGGGAAAACCGATCCTGACGGCGATAGAACCCGCTCTGCCATACAGCAGACCATCATGGCTGTTGCGCTGGGTGATGTGTTCTACCTGACTAATGGGGCGCCCTATGGGCCAGTCTTGGAATATGGCCTCTACCCTAACCCGCCGAAAGGCGGAACCGGAAAGACCACCGGCGGATTCTCGACGCAGGCCCCGGCTAACGTGTTCCGAGTATCGGTTGCCAAGTGGGATGAGATCGTGAAGAAGAACGCACAAGGGCTTAATGCCTCCGGCCTAACCGCTACGTTTACTGGTGGTAAGAAATGACCGAAAACGACGTCCTTTCCGCGCTGCGCACCCGACTGGCCGCGCTTAAGGCCCCACCGATCGCATGGCCTGGTGTGCCGTTCACGCATGCCAGCTCTATCTGGCCTTCGCTGATCTTCCGGTGAGCGAGTCAGCCGCAGGCATTGGTGAAAACGCGCCTAACCTGCTGCGCGGAATCCTACAGGTGACGGTCGCCGGGCCGTCAGGTGTCGGTACGCAAGCGACCGATGCAGTATCGCAAGCCGTAATGCAGCACTTCAAACGCGGAACGGTGATTCCGGCTGGAGACGGTTATGTGCGCGTTGAGTCGGTGAAGCGCGCGCCGATCATCATGGGTGACGCATGGGTAAACCGCCCCGTCAGCATCACCTACTACGCCTACACGACAAACTAGCCCGCGCGAGCGGGATGTAACGATCACTGCCCGCCATTTGGTGGGCTTTTTCATTTGTTTGAAGGATGAGACATGCCCGCCATTGTCATTCCCGCTTACAGTAAAACCCGGCTGGCCATCTGCGCCGAAACCACGCCCGGAACGCTGCTTAAGCTAACCCGGTTTTCATGACCCGACGCATCGAGTCGCTGAAACCGAACTTTGCCCGATCGAACATGAAATCGAGCGAAATTACTCAGACGCGCCAGATCCTGTCGATGCGTCTCGGAACGCATTCCGCCAGCTACCAGTACGCCGCGCCGCTGATCTTGGGCAACCTTGATGCCGAGATTCAGGCAGCGTTCTCCAGCGCCCGGCAGTCCCCGACTTCCACCGGCTCGTTCGCGGCCGTCGCTGCCTCGCAGACCATCACCCGCTCGACGGGGTCATGGCTGACCGATGGCTTCCTTGTCGGCGACATGGTCAAGCTTTCAGGCTTCACCGTGACGGATAACAACAGCATGGTGGCGATGGTCACTGCACTGACGGCCACCACCATGACGGTGGACGTGCTCAAGCCGACCGATGCCACCACGCTGCTGGATGATGCGGCGGCAGCTTACCGCACCGTGGCACTGGCTGGCAAGCGCGTCTCAGTTGGCAATGCCGCGCTGACCACCTTCGGCATTGAGCACTACCTGCCGGATAACAGCGTCTATGAGCTGTTCAGCGGCATGGCCGTGAACAAGCTGCAGATCGATGCCAAGCCGGGCGACATGGTCAAGGCGACGATTGATTTCGTTGGCCTTACCTCGACGATTGGCAGCGCTCCTCAGGCTGGTGCCACCTACACATCCGCACCGACGAACGACCCGATGGATGCGTTCAGCGGCAAGCTGTACGTCGGCGGCGTGGCGTCTGGCAACATCACCACGCTGCAAGTCTCGCTCGACAACGGCCGCAAAACTGCTGACGGCGTAGTCGGGTCACCCGTCGCCCCGGGGCTGATCGAAGGCACCAACGACACGCAGGTTTCGTTGACCGCCTACTTCAGTGACAACTCGCTGGCCAACGCCTTCCGCAACGAGCAGTCAATTGCCATCGATGTTCCGTTCTTCGACCCGAACGGCACCGACTTCATCAAGCTGCGCATGGGTAACGTGAAGATCACCAGCGTTGACGAAGGCATCCAGATGAACGGCTACGTGCTGCTGACCATCAAGGGACAGGCGCTGCTGGATTCGGCATCAGGAACCAACTGCATCCTGCAGCGCAGCAATACGCCGTAACCGTCAACGACTTGCGCCCGCGCCTCTCTCCAAGGGGCCGGGCTTTTTCTTTGCCTTGGAGGCTACATGGACATTTCCGCACTCAATCTGACCGACAAAGCCGATCAGCCGAAGCCGGTAGAAATTTACCACCCTATCACCGGTGAAAAGACTGACATCGTGATCAACATTGTTGGCCGCGAGTCGACACAAGCACGCCGATTTGGACGCAAGGTACGGCAGGACATGTTCCAGCGTGCGCAGGAGCACTGGAAACAGGGAAAGGAAGTTCCAGCGCTGTCCGATGATGAGGAGGACGAGCTGGATGCCAGTCAGCTGGCCGCCATCATTACCGGATGGGATGGCATCGAGAAAGATGGCCAGCCGTACCCGTACAGCCAGGACAACGCGCTGGAACTGATGCGCACCTATCCGTGGATGGCGCGCCAGATCGACAAGGCACACAAGGATGACGAGCTTTTTTTCGGGAGCAAGCCGGACGCCTGATTGAGTGGGCACGGCACTACTTCGAGCTGAATCTGCCCGGTAAGGACGGAATTGCCCTCAAGTCGCATCTGGAAAGCGTGGAGAAGGCTACCGGTATCCGCCCGCCTGATCTTGATCCACCGTGTTCATTCCCTGCCCTGCTTGAGCCGGTGTGGCGATGGTTTGGTGAGCTGTCACAGTGCCGAGGCAACAACGGCTATGGGCCATTGCCGATCACCTATCAGGACATGGCAGCGTGGCAGGCATTGACCGGTGAAACGCCGACGTCGGAAGAAGTCAGGCTGATCATGGCGCTGGACGGGGAGTTCTTCTCTGTTCGAGCTGAGCGTGAAAAATAGGACGGTTGTACGCTATGCTGTTGTGATGGAAGTCGCCCTCATCATCCTGCTTGTTGTTATCGTCATCGCCAAACTGGCGCAGCCATCCGTGCGCGTCATGATCGTGATGACAGGGCAGCCGGAGGAAGATTACCAACCGCCTGAGCCTACTCCACCTGATGACCCGTACAAGCCAATATCGGTTGACCTTGAGTATCTATCCACGCTCAAGGGGGAAACGCAGGTTCAGCTAATGAGGATTGCTGCAGAAGATCACCTGCGCTGCATTCGGCTGGCTATCAAGGACAGAAAGCCTGATGTGGCCCGCCGTATTCTGCGATCGCTGATCGAGCAGTTCCCTGACGCCAAGATAAACGGAGTGGAACGAATGGAGCAGATCATCGCTGAGATGGAGCGGAATAAATCTTAAAATTTCGCTCGTTGATGGCATGGTGATAGGATGATGGCATCTAATGTTTGGTGTAGCCATGGACACATTTATTGATATTTGCGTTGCCATCGCTTTTTTCGGCGTGGCTATTTATCTTTATTTCCTGCCATCAACTATCGCAAGAAAGAACTTTCATCCAGACGCTGGCGCTATTTTCCTTGTGAACTTTTTACTAGGATGGATGCTTATACCTTGGGTTATCTGCCTTGCTTGGGCAAACAAAGAAAAAGAGCCGATAGACCTGAAAAACGGAGACGTGGTATTCGGCAAGAAGTACAAGTCATGCCCATATTGCGGTGAGACAGTGCTGTCCGTCGCCATAAAGTGCAAGCACTGCGGAAGCGACATCAGCAGTAAACCGGAAGTTTCTGACGCATAGACACCATAACCCGTTCCGGCGGGTTTTCATTTTCAAGCCTCGCAACTAATGCGGGGCTTTTTTATTGCCCTGGAGCAAACATGGCGATTGACCTTGCAACCCTAGGATTTGGCGTCGAAACGGCAGACTTGGAGCGTGCAGCCAAGATTCTTGATTCGGTGACTGAATCTGCCGGGCGTGCCGGTAAAGCCGCCAAGGGAATGGCGTCAGATGCCACCAGCGGCATGGATGGATTCACCTCCAGCTCACAGAAAGCCAGTCATGCCGCCCAGCAATACCTGCAAAGCCTGCAAAAGCAGTACGACATGCTGGGCAAGAACAGGATGGAAACGGCAGCATTGCAAGCTGCTTACATGGGATTCAATTCTGAAGTGCAGAAGCAGGCCGCCGCTATCGGCGCTCAGATCGACGCTTGGCACCGAAATGAGGAAGCGGCAAAGGCAGCAGCTAAGGCACAGGATGCAGCATTCCGTGGATCCAAACCGGGCGCTGATGAGGCCGCTGGCTTCATGGCAAAGCTTGGGTTAAATACCGCTTAGGCGCAAGCCGGGAAATGATCGTTCTCGCGCATGAGGCTCTGACCGGTAACTTCTCACGGATTCCGTGGTCATTAATGGTTCTGACAGAGCGCATGGGAAGTCTGCACTCCATCATTGGCGCCCTGCTATCTCCCATTGGATTGGTTTCTGCGGCTGGCGTTGCTGCCTTTGCCGGGATCACTTACGAGATTATTAAGACCGAAGAGGAGATCAAGAAGCTAAATATCGCCATGTCAGCCACGGGCAACTTTGCAGGCATGAGCGAAAAGCAGTTTACCGCCGTGTCAGAGTCGATTTCTGGGATGGGCCTTGCATCGACATCAGCTGCCAAGGAAATCGAAACCGGGCTGGTGATGTCTGGCAAGTACAGCGCCGACATCATCGGAAAGATGACGCTGGCCATTTCGCAGTACGCGTCCGTAACCGGCGAGGAAACGGACAAAGCATCCAGTCAGCTGACCCGGATGTTTGAAGACCCGGTGAAGGCCGCTAATGTTCTGGACGATCAGTTCCATATCATGACCTACACCGACAGGCTGTACGTCGAGCAACTGGTCAAAGTCGGCGATCAGCAGGATGCCGTCCGGTTCACGTTGGATAAGCTGTCCGCGCAATTGCAGGGGCCTGCATCAGAGGCCGTTTCGCACATAACACAACTGTGGCGCGAGTTTGGTTCTGCAATTGACGCCGTAGAGAACAAGCGCTTACGTGATGCTGCCATCGATAAGATTCAGGAATCGATGGGACCATCCTCAACCTTGACGTACAGCGATGCGCGCGCGCGTGCAGAGGCAATCTACGAAGCAGATCAACGTCAATCCGCTTCAGCTGCGCAGCGGGAAGGCGAGCGGCAACAGGCCGAACAACAAGCAAAGAACAACGCGCTATTCCTTCACGGCGAGTCTGAGAAGTACAGAACTGCCGAAAAACTGCGCGATGACTACGCCAAGAACATCAGGGCGCGTGAAACGGCAGATACTGCCGCTGTCATGAACATGACACTGGCCCAGCTTAAGGCGTATGACGACAAGCTGATTGCCAACTATGACGCAAAGCACAAGGACAAAAAGGGTCCGAGACAAAAGGTTGACATCGGGCAACGTACTGCCGACAACTACATGGCCGGACTGGTTTCAGAGGCGGCCAGCGCCCAGCAGGAAATCAACAACATCATCGCCGGGATTGATTTCACCAAGCTGACAAAGGGCGAGAAGCAGATCAATGATCTGCGAGCACAACTTGCCATTAGTGATCCAAAGATGCGCAACGGACAGCGCAGCAATTCCTCCATTCAGGAGGAAATCGCCTACCGGAAAAAGAGGTCGTCCCGCTACAGAAAAAACTGATGCTGTTGACGCAGCAGAAGGAAGTGAACGCCGTTCTTACCTCCGGCTACAACAAACTCAACGCCGAGACGGTAAAGTACATCGACGGCCTGCAGAGCGAAGTAGACCTGATTGGCGCCACATCCCTACAGCGCAAGGAAGCCGCTGTCATGCTGGATATGGAGGCGAAAGAACGCCAACTGCTGAATGAGGCGGCAAAAAAATCTGGCCTTTCCGACGAGCAATTTATCGCACGAAACCCCAAAACCGTAGCGGAAATCAGAGCTGTTACCGTTGCCCTGCAAGAGCAGCGTCTGAAAGCCCTTGCCTCGCATGAAGCAACCATGAATGAGTTTTCCACGGGTTGGGACAATGCGATGGCAGCGTATAAGGACAAGGCTTCCAACAATGCCACGGCGGCCGCAAACATCTTCAACGCGATGACAACCAGCATGGAATCGACCCTACTCAACTTCTTCAATACCGGGAAGATGGGTTGGCAGGATTTTGCCAAGGCAGTACTGGTCGAGATCGAGAAGATACTGATTGCCAAGCAGGCGGCTGGCCTGGTTGGAAGCATCAGCCTTGGCTGGGTTATGCAGTGGGCGTCCAATCTGATCGGCGGCCAGACGCAAACGGCGGCACCCATCGAATCTGGCGTTGCCAGCTGGACGGCAACGCAGGCCAATGGCGGCGCGTGGTCACATGGCGTGCAGCTTTACGCAAACGGCGGGGTATTTGACCGCCCTACCGCCTTTGCTCACGCCGTTAACGGCCTTGGCGTGCTTGGCGAGGCCGGTCCCGAGGCCGTTATGCCGCTGACTCGTGGAGCCGATGGGAAGTTGGGTGTGAAGGCCAGCGGGCAAGGAGGTGGTGGCGATGTCGTGATCCAGCAGACCTTCTATATCCAGCAGGACGGCACGGTGAAACAGACGGGCGATGCCGGGCAGTATCAGCAGGTTACCCAGCAAATGGCCGATGCAATGACCGGTATTGCTAGGCAGTCCATCGTCAAGGCCATGCTGCCTGGTGGTGAAATTGCCACCGTTTACGGGAATAAACTCTGATGGCTTCGACATTCACTTGGACGCCTGACTACAGCGCAAAACTGAGTCGAGCGCCGCGGGTACTCAAAGCACAGTTTGGCGATGGGTACGATCAGCGGGTTCCAGATGGCATCAACAATAATCCGCAATCGTGGGCGCTGACATTCAATAACCGCACCAACGCTGACGCCGACGCCATCGACGCCTTTCTGTCCGCACAGAACGGCGTGACATGGTTCTGGTGGACGCCACCTCGCGTAAACGCCGCCATCAAGGTCGTATGCGAAAAGTGGGATAAGTCTGAGGCGACGTTCAACGGCACCACCGTCACGGCCACCTTCGACCAAAAATTTGACCCAGGCTAATCATGGCAAATCCAATCCAATCCGATCTGCAATCGCTGCAACCGTCGGCGCTGGTCGAGCTGTTCGTGCTGGACGCGACGATGCTGGGCGGTTCGCTGACCTACTTCCACGCCGGTACCAACGGGCTGACCCAACCTGTCGTGTGGCAGGGAAACACCTACCAGCCGTTCCCGATTCAGGCCGAAGGCTTCGAGTTGAACGGCAAGGGGGCGCTGCCACAGCCGACGCTGACCGTTTCCAACGTCGGCGGCCTGATCTCGGCGCTGGTGATGCAATACGACGATCTGGTCGGGGCGAAGCTGACGCGCAAGCGCACGTTTGCCCGGTATCTGGATGGCGCGACCGATGCTAACCCTTCGGCTGGTTTCGATGACGACGTGTGGTGGGTACATCAGAAGGTATCCGAAACCAAACAGGCAGTGCAATTCAAGCTCGCCAGCGTGTTGGACGTGGCCGGGGTAAATCTGCCCGGACGGCAGGTCATCGCCAACAACTGCCAGTGGCAATACCGCAGCTGGAACGGTACGGCGTTCGACTACACCAACGCCACCTGCCCTTACACCGGCGGTGCGATGTTCGACACCAACGACGCATCGGTAGGCAACGGCTCACAGGACCGGTGCAGCAAGCGACTATCCGGCTGCGCAGCAAGGTTTGGTACGGCGGCGGTGCTGCCGTTCGGCGGATTCCCGGCTGCACAACGGTTCTGATTATTCATCGAGACAACAAGGCTCGCTTCGGCGGGCCTTTTTTATGGACGCTCGCCATGCTTGATCCCTATTTGATTGCCGAAATGCTGAAACACGCTGAGGCAGCCTATCCGAACGAGGCGTGCGGGCTGATCGTGGCGGCTGGCAAGAAACCGCTTCTTGTCGTCTGCCAGAATGTGGACGAGCAGCCGGGCCAGCAGTTCACCATCTCGGCTGACGATTACGAGGCCGCCGAGGAGTGCGGCCCGGTGATCGCCGTCTGGCATAGCCACGTCAACGAATCGCCCGAGCCGAGTATGGCCGACCGCCAACTGATCGAGGCCACTGGCCTGCCGTGGCACATCGTCTCGTGGCCGGGAAAGGGCTATGCCTATGCCGAGCCGTGCGGATTCGTAGCGCCATACGAGGGCCGACCGTTCGTGCACGGCATCCACGACTGCTATTCGCTGATCCGCGATTACTACCAGCGCGAGTACGGCCTGTACCTGAACGACTATCCCCGCGCGGTCGAGTGGTGGAACAAGGGCGACGACCTGTACCTGCAAAACTTCGAGCGAGAAGGCTTCAAGCGCCTGATCGACGCGGAGTTCCAGCCGGGTGATGTGCTGCTGATGCGTATCGGTGACACACAGACCACCAACCACGGCGCGATCTACCTCGGGAATGGCGAGATGCTGCACCACGTCACGAACCGGCTGTCCTGCCGCGACGTGCTGAACGGCTACTACCAGCGCGGCATCACCCACCACTTACGGCACGAGACGAAGCTATGACGATGACCACCGTGAAACTCGGCGGACGTCTCGGGCAGGAGTTCGGGCATGTTTGGCATTTGGACATTGACCGCCCATCCGAAGCCGTCCGCGCCATCGAGGCTAATCGACCCGGATTTGCCAAACGCATCGCCGATCTGGCCGACATGGGGCTGGTTTTCCGGGTTCGGCTGAACAAACGGCCGGTGGATGAAGAAGAGATAGAGGTGCGGCATGGCGGCCAGACGCTGACCATCATGCCGATCGTGCGCGGAGCCTGCGCTGTTGGGCGGATTGTGATCGGTGCGGCGCTTATTGCGGCATCGTTTATTCCGGCGTTGTTGGCACGCCATGGGGAACGGCGATGATGAATGTCGGTGCATCGCTTGTCATCGGCGGCGTCGTGCAGCTGCTGTCCCCACAGCCAAAGGTTGCTTCATCAAGCAATTCTAGCGGAACAAGCTCCTACGCCTTCGGAAATACCGAGAACGTTGCCGGGCAAGGCTACGCCATCCCTGTTGGCTATGGCCGGATGCTGGTCGGTTCCATTGCGGTAGCCGCTGGCATGTATGCGGAAAACATGGGCGCTTATGCTGACTCGAACCCGAGCATCAGCGTGAATAGCAATATAAAGGGGTTGTTGCGTGGATAACCTTATCCGAGGGGCAAAGGGTGGTGGTGGCAAGGGTGGCGGTGGCAGTTCACACACCCACTACGAAGCGCCGGACAGCCTTCAGTCCATTGAATACGCCCGCGTGCTGGATGTTATTGGCGAGGGGCCGATCAAGGGTCTGGTCAATGGCCTGCAATCGGTCTATTTGAATGACACTCCGGTGCAGAATGCTGATGGGACGTTCAACTTCCAGAATTGCGCGTTCTCCATGCGTACCGGCTTGCCGTCGCAAGACCCGATACCAGGCTTCCCGGCCATTGAGTCGGAAACATCGGTCAGCACGCAGGTAAAACAAGCCACTCCCGTTGTGCGGCGCATTGCCGACCCGAACGTCAATGCCGCGCGCGTGACCATCGGCATCCCTTCTCTGCTGGTGCAAAACACCAAAAATGGGGACGTTAATGGTACGTCTGTTGCCATCTCGATTGACGTCAACACCAATGGCGCTGGCTGGGTTCCGACTGTTATTGGAACGGAAACGATAAACATCGGATCCGGAAAGCAGATAAGCTCAACGCGTCAGCTTTTATCCGCCAACCTGACGGCCAATTGGACGGCATACAATTACAACGATCAGGTCTTAAATACCGCCAGTTATGTCATCGAGTCTAGCGACGATGCTGGTTCTACATGGTCTACGGTAAAAACAGGAACATTTTCTGGTTATTCAGAAACAAATAGCTATGGTAATTCCCCGGCGACTGATAGCACATCAGCCTCGATCACCCTTTCAGGCGGAAATAGCTACGCATTTAGGATTCGGCTAATATCCGGCGTTGGTTCTGCCATCCTATCCGGGTCGGCGGTGGCTAGGTCGGCCACCGACACGATCACCGGAAAAACCCGCAGCCGATACCAGCGCAGCTACCGAATCCCACTATCTGGCGCCGGTCCGTGGGATATTCGTGTCACCCGCATCACCGCCGATTCGACCGATTCGTCTGTCTCGAACGATACGTGGTGGGATAGCTTCACCGCTATTACCGACTACCAGCTGTCCTACCCAAACACAGCCTATGTCGGTATCAACGTCGATGCCAAGCAGTTCTCCAGCATCCCGACGCGTAAGTATTTGGTCGATCTGATGGTGGTGCAGGTGCCGAGCAGCTACGACCCGGTGGCGCGGACCTATACCGGCACATGGGATGGCACATTCAAGACCGCGTGGACGGACAATCCGGCGTGGTGCTTTTATGACATGGTGACCAACAGCCGCTATGGCCTTGGCCGCTATATCCCGGCTTCGCTGACCGACAAGTGGGCGCTATATACCATTGGCCAGTATTGCGATGAGCTGGTGCCAGACGGATTCGGCGGCATGGAGCCGCGCTTCCGTCTTAACGTCTGGATCAACTCGGCCTCGGCAGCCTATGACGTGCTGCAAAGCATGGTGTCAGCGTTCCGTGGCATGTTGTATGCCTCGGGTGGCTCGCTATCACCGGTGGCAGATATGCCAGCCACGCCAAAGATGCTGTATACGGCGGCCAACGTCATCGATGGTCTGTTCACCTATCAGGGCAGCCCGCGCAGCCAGCGCCACAGCATCGTCAACGTGACGTGGCAGAACCCGGATAACAGCTACAAGGACGAAATCGAATCGGTTGATGATGCCGAGGCTATCGCCCGCTATGGCGTTCGCAAGCTGGACATCAAGGCATTCGGATGCACCAGTCGCGGGCAGGCGCATCGCATGGGGCTGTGGGCGCTGTACTCGGAAAAGTACGACAACCTGATCACCTTCAAGACTGGCCTCGACAAGACCGCTACCTTGAAGCCGGGCGACATCATCGAGATTGCCGACCCGAACCGGGCTGGCGCTCGCATGGGCGGCCGGGTAGCAGCCGCGACGACCACGCATGTTGATCTGGATGCGCCGGTCACGCTGACGGCTGGCGTGAGCTACACGCTCAAGGTGCTGACATCGGATGGCAGCTGGAACGAAGTCGGAATCCTGCCAGCATCGGGTAGTGTGACCGGTGTTGATCTGGTGGCGCCGCTTCCCTCTGCGCCACTGGTCGGAACAATCTGGCTGATCTCCAGCAATGCGCTGGCGGTACAGCAGGCCCGCATCATCTCGATCAAGGAGGCCAGCAAAAACACCTTCGAGCTGACGGCCATCGAGTACAACGCCGCGAAGTATGCCGCTATCGAGCAAGGACTGACGCTGGCCACGCCAGTCACCAGCAACCTTGACGCCTCGCCGCCAGCTGCGCCCGGTGGAGTAACGGCAGTTGAGTCGCTGTACGAGGCGCTTTCCACGGTAAAAAGCCGGGTGTCTCTTTCGTGGAACGCCACGCCTCGCGCCAGCCAGTATTACGTCGAGTACCGGCGTGACAGCAACAACTGGTCAGGGCAATGGACGAACACCACGCTTCTTGATGTGGATGACACACAGCCTGGCATCTATCAGTTCCGCGTCTATGCCGCCAACACGCTTGGCAACAAGGGTCCGTACACGCTGCTGACGATGGAGGTGTTCGGTCTGGCGGCTGCGCCGTCTGATATCGCCGGTCTGGATATTTCCGCGCTAAATGGATTTGCCTTGCTCTCATGGCCACAGTCGCCTGATCTGGATGTGCGCGTCGGCGGGTCGATCCGCGTCAAGCACAGCCCACTGACGACCGGTGCGACGTGGCCGAACTCGACTGACATCGGACCGGCCATTCCGGGTAGCGCGACACAGGTACAGCTGCCACTGCTGCAAGGAACATATCTGCTCAAGGCTGTCGATAGCTCCGGTGTCGAGTCGATCAATGCCGTGATGGTGACCACTACGGCCCCAGCTGTGATGGCGATGAACATAGTGCAAACGCTGGACCAGTCGCAGTGGCTGGGCGCCATGTCGTATGTCGCCACTGTCGATGGGGCGATCAAGCTGGACTCGGCAGATGCCATCGACGTGTGGCCGGATGTTGATTCTGTTCCTGATTGGGACAGCGGACTTGGCGTTGCACCATCGGGAATCTACTCATTCGACCAGATCGTTGACGTGGGGGCAGTGCAAACCTGCCGGATTTCCAGCCTGTTACACACGATGTCCTATGCGACCAACGACCTGATGGACGCATGGACGGATGTTGACTCACGTAACAGTTGGGACGGCCTTGATGCTGGTAGTACAGCAGCAGAAATACAGATCAGCACAACGAATGTCGATCCGGCTATGAATAAGTGGTCTGGCTGGTCTCCGTTGCGCATCGCTGATTATTCGGGCCGTGCGTTCCGCTTCCAGCTTGTCATGCAGTCATTCGATCCGGGGCACGCCATTGTGACGGATCAGCTGTCCGTGACGGTGGATATGCCTGACCGAATCGTCAACCTCAATGATGTGGCCATTCCATCGGGCGGCCTTCAAATCAACTTCTCTCCGCCATTCATGGCTCCGCCAACGCTCGGCATTTCCGGGCAGGGCTTACAGCCCGGCGAAAACATCAAAATCACCGCCCGCACCAATGCGGGCTTTTTTGTGACCGTACAAAACGCCAGTGGAGTTGGTGTAGCCCGCTCCATTGACGTTATTGCGAAGGGTTACGGGGGATACTAAATGTCTCAAAGTAGCATGAACATTGCCGCTGGCAGCGGAGCAGCTGTCCGATCTGCCATCAACGCCGCGATTCAGGCGCTGGCTTCCAACAATGCTGGCACATCTGCGCCAAATCCGACGTACCCAAATATGTGGTGGCCAGATCAAACAGCAGGACGGTTGCGCCGCCGTAGCTCTGACAACCTATCGTGGATCGACTTCGGGGCACTGGACATTAGCCTTGGGAATCAACTGCAATCGCAGTCCGGCACGGCCTTCACCGCTGGAGGCACTGCCCCGTCCTACACGCTGACGCCATCACCAGCCATTACCTCCTATGCGGCCAACCAGCGTTTCAACGTCACGTTCCCCTCGGCTGGAACTACGGGAAGCAACACTATCAACATCAATGGATTGGGAAACGTATCGCTGAAGCAGTACGCCTCGGACGGCACGCTAATTCCGGTGTCGTAGCGGCTGGAATGAACTCTGATGTGCAGATCGTTGGCGCTGGCAGTTATGCTTTATTGCTGGACCCTTTGCCAAGTGCTGCCATCGGCGTGCGCGGCGTTCGTAGCAACCTGGTTGTTGGCTATACCGGAACATCTGGCGTTGTAAGCGTCACCGCCACTGAGCTTTCGCTTGAATCTGCGTTCGGCTCCTACATCACGCTAAAGAACCTGAATCTATCGGCAACTTCTGGCAATGCCTCCGGCGCAGCCAACAGCCTCGACACTGGCAGCTGGGCATACTCGACCTGGTACTACCTTTTTGTCATCTACAATCCGACAACCAGTACCAGTGCGCTACTGTGGTCACTGTCCGCAACTTCTCCGACACTGCCTAGCGGCTATACCTATTTTTCCATGGTTAGCGTAAACAAGACGCAGAGTGCAACGAACTACTGGTTCTTGGGCGGGACGCAGACTGATCGAGTTTTCCAGCCAAAGGTTAACGGTTCAAGCAACGTACTGGGGTTACCCCTCATCGCAAGCGGGGCCGCAGGCAGCATAAGTACACCGACATGGGTTGCGATTGGACTTGGCAGCGCTGTTCCGCCGAATACGTGTAGGGTTGCTCTTCTTCCGCTAGTATCAACTTCACCAGCTACGATAATTGCTGCGCCTAATAACAGCTACGGCGTGGCCAATTCAACATCCAATCCGCCGCCACTGTTCTTCCAAAATGTCACATCGGGTGGTGTGTCATCATACCCGGTATGGATGACACTAGAGTCCACTTCTGTCTATTGGGCTTCGTCGGCAGCTGGTTGCTATCTTTTTCTTTCTGCATGGGAGTTGAATCTGTAATGGGATACGCAATCAATGGAATCAGCATGCGTGCGGTTGATATCACGGACGAGCTTCTTCCGGGGAAACCTACGTCGAAGATCTGCCGACTCCGTGGCCGACTGCTGAGGCATCTGAAGCTGAAGCATGGTCGTCTCACCAATCTTCTTCCCGTTCAGCCCTTGCAGCCAGCGATACCACGCTGATGCGCTGCTATGAGTCAGGTATTGCGTTGCCAGCCGAGTGGGTGGAATACCGCAAAGCTCTTCGCGCCATCATCTCCGCGCCATCTGGCGACCCATCGCAGCCGTTGCCGACACGTCCAGCCTATCCGGAGGGCACATGATGATCTGGCCCTTGCTCGCCCCGCTTGATCTGCTGGTCAACCTTCTGGCGTTCCCGCTGGCTCCGCTGGTAGCCCTGCTCACCTCAGCATCAGGCGTGTCACCCTGCTGGGCATGGCCATGGCTGACGCCGGACAACCCCATCGACGGCGACGCAGGCCATATCAGCCGGTGGGCGTCGCTCGTCGGGAAGTGGCCGGAAGTCGGCATTTACTGCCGCCGGGTGGCGTGGCTCTGGCGTAACCGGGGCTACGGTTTCAGCGTGAGAGTGACGGGTCGGACATGTTCCGGCCCTTCTTCTTTTGTGGGTGACCGCGCCGTATCGGACAACCCGTTCCACGCTGGAGCCTGTCGGGTGCGGAATGGTGGCTTGTGGGAGCTGTACGTGGTGCGGCCTATCTTCGGGCGCTTCTACATCCGCCTGCGCCTCGGCTGGAAAATCCCGCTGACTCGTGACGCCTGCACCGATACCGTCGCACTTTGCACGCACATCTCCATCCAATACAAACAGTGACACCGGCCCGGCCGGTTTTTTTTTACGCCTCACGTTTTTACGTGGGGCTTTTTTACGTCCAAAGGGGGGCGATATGAACTGGGAGGCTTTGTCGGCGCTGTCGGCAATCTTTGTTCCGATCGGTGGCGCGATGTGCGTCGTGCTGTGGTGGATCATGCAAAAGATTCGGTCAGACGTTGACATGCTGGAGCAGGCATTGGCGGCCCACCGGCTGCATGTGGCTGAAAACTACGTGACCAATGGCGCGCTGGCTAAGGCGATTGACGGGGTGAATGACTCGCTCAAGGAGATCTTCCTAAAGCTGGACAAGATCATGGACAGCAAGGCCGATAAGGAGTGCAGACGATGAATCAAGCCCTACTCATTGCAGAACTTCGCCGTGACGAGGGCGTGCGCTACCGGCCCTATCTCGACACGGCTACGCCTCCGCGCCGGACTGTTGGCGTTGGCCACAACATGGACGCCAAGCCGCTGCCATCCGGCTGGGTATTCCCGCTGTCGGACGCTCAGGTCAACCAGCTGTTGGCCAGCGACCTGCAAGCAGTCTATTCCGGCCTCGATGCCAAGTTGCCATGGTGGCGAACGCTGGATGAGGTGCGCCAGCGCGTCGTGGCAAATATGGCCTTCAACCTTGGCGTTGGCGGCCTGCTCGGCTTTCCCAACACACTGGCGGTTATGCGTTTAAGCAACTATGCCTCTGCCGCGGCGCACATGAAGGCGAGCGCCTGGTACAAGCAGGTCGGACAGCGCGCGGTACGACTGTGTCAGGCCATGGAAACAGGCGTAATGCCGTCTTGATGGGAGTGAATATGAAAAAGCTGCTTGAGGCAATCACCGGTGACGACAACGTCACCATTGAACCCGCCTACCTGTGGTGGGCACTGGCTATCTTGGTCGGCATCGGCCTTGAGATTTACTCGGTAGTCACCGGCAAGCCATTTGACCTGCAATCGTATGGGGTCGGTGTTGGCGCCCTGCTGGTGGGCGGCGGGTTCGGCAAGAAAGTAGGTGGGTGATGATCTGGATTGCGAAAAACTGGAAGTGGCTGGCGGCACTGGTGGCCGTGGCCGGATTGATCGCGCTGGGCGTGGAGATGCGAGGCATTGCTGACCGCCCTGCTCTGGCGTCTGCCAAGGCGGATGCGTCAGCGGCACGTGGCGTGACCGAGGCGGTACAGGCTGCGCGTGTGATCGAGCACAAGGTGGCTGCAAGCGATGCGGAGGCATCCGCTCAATATCAGAAAGGACTGGAAGATGGGAAAACTGAACTGCAAGGTGCTGTTGATCGGCTTAATGCTGCTCTCCGGCTGCGTGACGCCAAGCTCACTGCAGCCCGCGCCGGGAATCTGTCCGCAGCTGCCACCGGCTCCAGCAGACGTGATGCGTCCGCGCCAACCGACTTTCTTGCAGCGCATGGAAGCGATGCTCTCCGGCTCGCTGCCGAAGCCGACGACGTCACCAAGCAACTGACGGCGTGTCAGGCGATTGTGGCGAGTGATCGGGCTGTTCCGTAATATCATGCAGGCGGTTGTATACCGCCCCATGGCTGCGTAGCCGCTATGGTTCCGGTATAGTAAAGACCAACCATTTACCTACCCGCTTGCCATAGCCCAGCAAAATAAATTTGGGGTACAAAAGGGGGTATCAAATAGCTGGAAAAATTCCTGACGCCAGTAAAATCAAGGGTTTGCAATTAATATGCTATTAATGATCGATAATTACGACTCCTTTACCTACAACCTCGTGCAGTACTTCGGCGAGTTGGGGCAGGACGTCAAGGTGTTTCGTAATGATGAAATCACGCTGGAGCAGATCGAACAGCTCGCTCCGCAATATCTGGTAGTTTCACCGGCCCGTGCTCGCCGTCTGAAGCGGGTATTTCTGTTGCCGCTATCCAGCATTTTGCCGGGAAGCTCCCCACCATGGGGGTATGTCTTGGCCACCAAAGCATAGGCCGGGCGTTTGGCGGGCACATCATTCATGCCAAGCAGCTGATGCATGGCAAGATATCTCCGGTACATCACAACAATGTTGGCATGTTCCGTGACTTGCCTAATCCGGTAACGTGCACCCGTTACCATTCTCTGGTCATCGAACGTGAAACGCTACCAGATTGTCTGGAGATCACCGCGTGGACCGATGACGGTGAAATCATGGGCGTTCGCCATAAAACCCTGCCGATTGAGGGGGTACAATTCCACCCTGAATCGATTCTCACGGAGCAGGGCCACGCCATGCTCAACAATTTCCTGACGGAATTCACTGCCTGAATCAGAGAATCGATGACACCGCACGACACTGACAGGGTTGGCCGAAGTTCGGCCAACCTTCATTGCCGATAATTTGTAATACAGACTGCGCCCCGCTCCGATATTGACTTTAAGAATGGCCGTTTTGCGTGCAGGGCAAGAAGGAAGCTCTTGATGATTACCCCTCAGGTTGCACTCAATCGTCTCATTGACGGCAATGAACTGTTTTTTGACGAAATGCTGGATTTGATGCGTCAAATCATGCGTGGTGAACTAACCTCGGCCCAGATTGCTGCCATTCTGATTGGCTTGCGGGTGAAGGTAGAAAGTGTATCGGAAATTGCGGCATCGGCCACCGTGATGCGCGAATTTGCCACCCATGTTCCGGTTGCCACGCGCGAACACCTGATCGACACCTGCGGCACCGGCGGCGATCAGTCGCATACCTTCAATATTTCGACCACCTCGGCATTTGTCGCCACTGCGTAGAGCGCGCGGGTGGCCAAGCATGGCGGTCGCTCAGTCTCCTCCAGCTCGGGCAGCGCGGACGTACTGGAAGCGTTGGGGGTGAACCTGAAATTGTCGGCAGAACAAGTCGGCCAATGTATTGACCAGATCGGGGTCGGCTTCATGTTTGCCCCCAATCACCATAGCGCCATGAAGTACGTCGCCCCCATTCGCAAGGAACTGGGGGTTCGCACCATTTTCAACATTCTCGGGCCGCTAACCAATCCGGCCAATGCCGATAACCAGCTGATGGGCGTTTTCCACCCCGATCTGGTGGGGATTCAATGCCGGGTGCTGCGCCAACTGGGTAGCAGCCATGTGATGATTGTGCATGGTCGGGATGGCCTGGATGAAATCACCTTGTCCGATACCACGCTGGTGGCAGAACTGAAAAATGGTGAAATTCGCGAATACGAGCTGGACCCGCGCGAACTGGGCTTCCAGCTGGTGGACAAGGACGCCATTCGCGCCAACACGGCCGAGGCTTCACGCGACATCCTGTTGTCGGTACTGGATGGCAAGGAAGGCCCGGCGCGCGATATCGTTTTGCTCAATGCCGGTGCCGCCATCTATACGGCAGACATTACCGCTACGCTGGCCGACGGTGTTACCATGGCGCGCGACATGATTGACTCGGGCAAAGCCCGCTCCAAGCTGGAGCAACTGGTCAACCTCAGCCAATCTCTGGCTGCCTGATTGCAAACGGTCGGCTCTGGTCGACCGTTTCGGTTTTTATTCTGCAAGATTGCCGGATCACCATGAGCAAACTTTCCAAAGACATTTTCAAGGCCTATGACATCCGCGGCGTCGTTGGCAAAACCCTGACCACCGACATTGCCCGCCTGATTGGCCAAGCAATCGCGTCCGAAGCGCTGGCGCGTCGGGTTACCACACTGGTTATCGGCCGCGACGGTCGGTTGTCTGGCCCGGATTTGTGCGATGCGCTGGGCGAAGGTATTCGCGCTGCTTAACGTGGACGTGATTGATATCGGCCGGTAGCAACGCCGATGTTGTATTTTGCTGCCCACGAGCTCGGTACGCTGTCCGGCGTGATGGTCACCGGCAGCCACAACCCGCCGGATTACAATGGTTTCAAGATGATGCTGGCCGGTGACACGCTGGCAGGCGAAGACATCCAGCAGCTGTATCAACGCATTCACGACAATCGTCTGAGCAGCGGCGCCGGTACGCTCCGCACGCATGACATCACCGAGGCTTATCTGGAGCGCATCACCTCCGATATCCAGCTCGAGCGGCCGATGAACATCGTGATCGATTGCGGTAACGGCGTACCCGGTGCATTTGCCCCGCGACTCTTCCGTCGTCTGGGTTGCCGGGTGCGTGAGCTGTTTTGCGATGTGGATGGCCACTTTCCCAACCACCACCCCGATCCGGCAAAACCGGAAAACCTGCAGGACGTTGTCAACGCGCTGCAAAAAACCGATTCCGAACTGGGACTGGCATTCGATGGCGACGGCGACCGACTGGGCGTGGTCACCAAAGAGGGCAATATCATTTGGCCAGACCGGCAGTTGATGCTGTTTGCGGCAGATGTGTTGTCACGCAATCCCGGCGCTCAGGTGATTTACGATGTCAAATCCACTCGTTTGCTCAAGCCGTGGATTCAGGAACATGGTGGCATGCCGGTCATGAGCCGCACCGGTCACAGTTTCATCAAGTCCAAGATCAAGGAAACCGGCGCGCTGGTTGCCGGTGAAATGAGCGGCCACGTCTTTTTCAAGGAGCGCTGGTACGGGTTTGACGATGGGATGTATGCTTAGGCGCACGCCTGCTGGAAGTGCTGTCGCGGGTGGATGACCCCAGCGCCCTTCTCAACGCATTGCCTAATGCCATTTCCACACCGGAACTCAACCTGAAAATGGCGAAGGAAGGCGATAACCACGCGCTGATCGCCAAACTGCAACAGACCGCCCGCTTTGATGGCGCCGAGGAAGTCAACACGCTGGATGGTTTGCGTGTGGAATACGCCGATGGTTTTGGCTTGGCTCGCGCCTCCAATACCACGCCGGTAATCGTGCTGCGTTTTGAGGCCGATAATGCCGAGGCGCTGGAACGCATCAAGTCTGACTTCCGCCGGGTATTGAGCAGCGCCACCGATGCAAAACTGCCGTTCTGATTGTTCGGCCAACCTGACAGGGTTGGCCGAAACTTCCTGACGCGCATGCAGCGGACCGATCCGCCCGATTGCAAACAACATATCGTCTAAACCGACAGGGGCCCCGCACACGCAGGGCCCCTGTCGTAGCAAAGGAAACCACACCATGTACGCACAGGCTGCCTCAACCTTACTGACAGTGCGTGATTTACTGCGATTTGCCGTCACCCGGTTCAACCATGCCGAGCTGACTTACGGCCACGGTACCACCAATGCGTACGACGAAGCGGCCTACCTGATTCTGTCCACGCTCAAGCTGCCTGTCGATCAACTGGAACCTTATCTGGATGCCCGCTTGCTGCCGGAAGAAATTCAGGATGTTCTGGAGCTGATTGCGCGTCGTGCTGAAGAGCGTGTGCCGGTCGCTTACCTGACGCACGAAGCCTGGCAGGGCGATTTCAACTTCTATGTGGACGAACGGGTGCTGGTGCCGCGTTCATTCATCTACGAACTGCTGGGCGAACCGCTGGCACCGTGGATCGAGTTTCCTGAATTGGTACACCGCGCGCTCGACCTGTGCACAGGCTCTGGCTGCCCGGCCATCCAGATGGCCCACCACTATCCCGATGCTGAAATCGACGCGGTCGATATCTCGCTTGATGCCTTGGAAGTAGCCGCCATCAACGTCGAAAACTACGGCCTCGACGACCGCATTCACCTGATTCATACCGACATGTTCGAGGGGCTGGAAGGTACCTACGACCTGATCATCTCCAACCCGCCATACGTCGATGCCGAGTCGGTGGAAGATCTGCTTAGCCGAATACCTGCACGAACCGGAGCTGGCACTGGGATCAGGGGAAGATGGGCTGGATGCTACTCGCGAAATCCTGCGGCGTGCGCCCGAGTTTCTCAATGAAGGCGGTGTGCTGCTGGTGGAAATTGGTCACAACCGCGACATGCTGGAAGAGTGCTTCCCTAACCTGCCATTTGTCTGGCTGGAGACCAGTGGTGGCGACGGTTTTGTCTTCCTGCTAACGCGTGAAGACCTGATCGACGCTCAGGACTAAGCCGCACCACATCACGGATACATCCGCCTTTTCGGCCAACCTCTCAGGGTTGGCCGAATGCATTCAGCCCACCGTATTGCCACAGCAGCATGCTGGCGGTAAACACCATAACGGCCCCGATCACGCTATCCAGCACCCGCCAGCTACTGGCTTTCTGGAATAACGGGGCAAGCTTGCCCGCCAGAAAACCGATACTGGAAAACCAGGCCACAGAGGCGGTCAGGCACCCCAGCACAAACGACGGTGCCGCTTGTCGGCCATACACCGAAGACACGCCGCCAATCAGGATAACGGTATCCAGCCAGACATAAGGATTGACCAAGGTCACCATCAGAATGGTGCGAATGGCGTCACTCCGCGTCCGGGCAACACCGGCTTGCAAGGTCAGCGCTCCCGGTTGCCGGGCAGACCGGAAGGATTTTAGCCCCAGCCATAAAATGAAAGCCGCCCCACCCCGGTCACTACCGTGACAAAACCCGGTATGGCAGAAACCAGCCGCCCCACTCCCAGTACACCACAAGAAATCAGCACGGCATCGCACACCATGCAGATCAACACGATAGGCACAACGTGAGAGCGAC
The DNA here is from genome assembly GCF_009707705.1 of Paludibacterium denitrificans. Classification (GTDB taxonomy): domain Bacteria; phylum Pseudomonadota; class Gammaproteobacteria; order Burkholderiales; family Chromobacteriaceae; genus Paludibacterium_A; species Paludibacterium_A denitrificans. The sequence continues at coordinate 3,037,596 of NZ_WLYX01000001.1, forward strand.
TGATTCCCTGACGAATGACAAAGGCGTTTTGCGGGCCAATACCGACAATCTGACTGGCGGTCAAACCAAGCGCCGCCAGATAGACATTCAACTGAAACATGACAAGCTCCGTGTAGCGATATTCAAAGGCTAACGGAGTGCGATTAAGAAGTAAAACTAATCTATTTTATATATTATAATCTAAATTAATATCACTGGTTTCCCAGCCGTCAATCCAGCCCGGTAATTGCCGCGATGCCATGGGCGGCGAAATACCGTAGCCTTGTCCGCTGGTACAGCCCAGCTCCAGCAAACGCGCCCAGATCGGTTGATTCTCCACGCCTTCGACCACCAGTTTGCGATCGGAATAATGAGCGAACGACACCATGCTGCGCACGATGGCCTCGTTACCCGGCGCCTCGAGCAAACGTCGTACAAAGCGCTGATCGATCTTGATCGTATCAAACGGCAACTGCTGCAAGTGCACCAGCGATGAGGCTCCGGTGCCGAAGTCATCGAGCGCAATAAGCAAGCCCAACTCGCGGCAACGTTCCAGCTTGGCCACCACCTGCTCGGCCTCCTGTTGAGACACGCTCTCCAGCACTTCCAACTCCAGATGTCCAACCGGCAGCGGATACGCCGCCATCAGTGCCTCAATACCGGGAACAAAGCTGTCGTGTTTGAGCGTCATGGCCGATAAATTGACACTTACCGGAATCACACGGCCTTCGCCCTGCCATTCCTGCGCGTGGCGAATGGCTTCGCGCAGCACCCACCAGTCCAGCTTGCGCATCAAGTCGGTGTCTTCGATGGCAGGAAAGAACTCGCCGGGCGGCACAAACCTGTTGTCACGATACCAGCGTACCAGCGCTTCGGCGCCTACTACCTCGCGCGTATGCAGATCGATCTTGGGCTGGTAAAACAGCTCCAGTTCATTACGCAACAGTGCATTGGCAAATTCGCTGCGCAGGCTATGCATGCGCTGGATTTGCTCGTCCATCTTTTCATCATAATAACGGAACTGGCTGCCGCGCTTTTCCTTGGCGCGGCTGAGCGCCAGATCAGCACGGCGCAGCAAGGTGCGCGCTTCGGCCTGATTTTTGAATTCGACGGCAACGCCCACGCTCGAGCTGGTTTCAACCACCGCGCCCATGCAATTGACCGGGCTTTGCAGGCGGGCCATCAGTTGATTGATCAGGCCATCGAGTTGATCAAACCGATCAGTACAGGCAATAAAGCGCGAGGCCCCCACCCGGCCAACGTAGCCAAACGGATAGACCTCCTTGCGCAGGCGGCGCGCCACTTCGCACAAGATGACATCCCCACCCTCGTGTCCCAGCCGGGCATTGACCTCATGAAAATTGTTGATGGAAACCACCATCACAGCCAGACGGGCACTGTCGCTCTCGCTGCTGATCAGGCGGGCGATGTGATCTTCCATCAGTTGCCGATTGGGCAGGCCAGTCAACCGGTCATGGTGCGACAAGAACGCCAGTTCCGATTCGTTCTTGCGGTTACGCTCCATGACATCATGCCGCTCCGGGCTTCGGCCAACTTCCGACGCCATGGTTTTTACCAGTTCAACCTTGGCATCATCAAAAAAGCCAAGCTGGCGGGAATACAGCGACAACGTACCGACGGCCTTGTGTTGCAGCACCAACGGCGCTACCAGCAGGCTACGAATCTGATTGTGCTGTAACCATTCGCGCCAAGGCGCCGGGAGGCGTCTTCATTGACATTGTTGACCAGTTGCACGCTGCGCGTACGCAACGCCCGGCCACTGGGACCACGGCCATAAACACTATCGGCCGTGGCCATGGGAGGCTGGTTCAGTGAAAAATCCGCACCGGGTTCCGAAGCGCACGCCATGGTCTGCAACAGCGATGTATTGTCATCCAGCCAGCGAATGCTGGTATGGCTAAAGCCCCCTTCGGCCACGCATACATCACAAATGGCCTGAAACATGCGCTCTCGGGTTTCTGCCCGGCTCAGTACCAGGGCTGACGCCATTGAGCGTGGCATATAGCCGCGACATGGCCTGTGCATGGAGGTTCTGACGATGGGATTCTTCTTCCATGGCCTGCTGATAGCCATGCAGTTGCAGCATCTGATCCAGCAAAATACGTTTATTGATGGCGCGGACCGAGGCGTGAATTCAACTCGGCCGGTACGGCCATTTCGGCCAACCTTCCCAACAGGTGCGCCAGATAGCGTTCATATGCGCCAGCCACCCATACCATGCTGACACCCAGCCGATAGTGAAGCCGCCCCAGTATGACCACCGCTCCCGCGCCCTCGGCATCCAACTCCCGGCTTAACATGTTGGCCAGATGATCCAGTTGGCGACTGACCAAGCCTTCAGAGCCCTGAGGCAAATGGCGATTCAGCAATTCCGCCGTGTCGGCACTTTTCAGCAAATACCAGTAGAACTCTTTGCCCAATAGATCACGCCGGGCCAACAAGTCCTCGGCATGGGCAGCCAATAGATGAAAATGTTCTTGTCGAATGCCGATGAAGCGACACAGCCGTTCCATCAACGCCGTATTATCTTTTAACATCCATTGCGCCTTGTTCTGGCAGTTTGTTTGGCCATCGCGGGAAGTTGGTTTGCCCTCTGTTTTGATCAGAGAAACCCAACGAAAAACGTTTTGAGAATCGCTATATTTTAACAGAATATCCACGTAGATTACGTGGGCAATAACTGATCACTTTATGTCAGAAAAACCTTCTCATGCTTGATCCGCGTCAACTGGCGGCTTTGTGTGCCGTCGTAGAAACCGGCGGTTTCGATAAGGCCGCCAAAACCCTGAATCTAACGCAGTCCGCCGTGTCGCAGCGTATCCATCAGCTGGAAGAAAAGCTGGGGCAGCCCGTCGTCAGCCGCACCACGCCAGCTGATGCCACCCCGGCAGGTAGGCGGTTATTACAGCATTTTCGGCAACTCCAGCTCATGGAGGGCGACTTGATGCAGTCGCTGGGCCCGAGTGATGCCACAGCCGCTTTTACCGAACTGGCGATCGGCGTCAATGCGGACAGCCTCGCGACCGGCTACTGGAAGCCATCACTCCGGTAGTAGCCGCGCGGCGCGTCGTATTGCAGATTGTGATGGATGATCAGGACTATACGCACGAGCTGATGCGTTCCGGTCAGGTCAGCGGCTGCATCAGTACCCGCGCCACACCGTTTCAGGGCGGCGAATGCCACTATCTTGGAACCATGCGCTATTTATGTCTGGCCACCCCAGCTTTTCGTGACCGCTACTTCGCGCAAGGCACCACCCACACCGCCTTGGCGCAGGCACCCACCATCCGCTTCAGCAACAAGGATGACCTGCACCCACAGTTTCTTGATAAGGCGGCGGGCTATCGCGGTGCCTTCCCGCATTTTACCCTGCCCACCCCACAAGGGTTTGTCGAGCTTACCCGGCTTGGGCTGGCCTACAGCCTGTTGCCGGAGCAGATGGTAGACGATGACTTGCAAACCGGACGGCTGGTTGACCTCTTTAGCGGCCAATTTACCGACCTGCCACTATACTGGCATCACTGGCGCGTGGAGTCGCCCATCGCTCAGATTCTCACCGAGGCCTTGACCGCCTATTGCAGCCACCATCTGCGCCAATAAAAACGAAGGACGAGGATCTCATGGTTACTGCCCCTGACGAGCCCAGCGCCAAACAGTGGGCCCAACTGGAACACATGGCCCGCGCCGCCGCGCAACGGGCCTATGCGCCATATAGCCGCTTTGTCGTTGGCGCTGCCGTACTAGCTGACAATGGCAACATCTATCCCGGCTGCAATGTGGAAAACGCCTCCTATGGCCTGACCACCTGCGCCGAGCGCAATGCACTGACCAGTGCGCGTTCCCAACACGGCATTACCAACATCCTGGCGGTGTGCATCTACACGCCCACCTCACACCCTACCGCACCATGCGGGGCATGTCGGCAGGTGTTGAACGAATTTGGCCCTAACATGCGCGTACGCGCCATCTGCGATGGTCCGGAGCGGTTGGATGCCATCTTGTCAGAATTGCTACCGGAGGCATTTGTTCCGCATCATCTGGCATCGTCCGTCCCCCGCTCATGACCTGACCTAGAACATCCAGCCCAGCATTTCGGCCAACCTTTGCCGTATTACAGAGAATAAAAAAAGCGGAAGTCGTCTGACTTCCGCTTTTGGCTGCTTAAAAAGCCGTGTGAGCTTAACCTACCCAGCGACGGGCCGACGCAAACATGCGGAACCAACCTGCATTTTCGCCCCAGTCTGCCGGATGCCGGGAGTTCAACACCGTACGGAATACACGTTCCGGGTGCGGCATCATGATGGTGAAACGGCCATCGGCCGTAGTCACGCCGGTGATGCCAGCGGGCGAGCCATTCGGGTTGAGCGGATAGCTTTCCGTCGCCTGACCGGTGCCATCGACATAGCGCAATGCCACCAGTGCCTGCGATTGGGCGCCCGGAGCAAAGACCGCTCGGCCTTCACCGTGGCTAACCACCACCGGCAGCTGGCTACCAGCCATGTCGCTCAGGAAGATCGACGGAGAATGCGGCACTTCCACCATGGCAAAGCGGGCCTCGAACTGCTCGGAAGCATTGCGATGGAACTTCGGCCAATGGGCGGCGCCCGGGATGATGGAGGACAGATTGGACATCATCTGACAGCCATTGCATACGCCCAGCGCGAAGGTATCTGCGCGATTGAAGAAGGCTTCAAATTCATCACGCGCACGCGGATTGAACAGAATGCTCTTCGCCCAGCCCTCGCTTAAGCACCCAGCACGTCGCCATAGCTGAAGCCGCCACACGCTGCCAGCCCCTTGAAGTCAGCTAGCGATACACGGCCGCTGATTACATCGCTCATGTGAACATCCACCGTCTGGAAGCCCGCACGGTCAAATGCGGCGGCCATCTCGATCTGGCCGTTGACGCCCTGTTCGCGCAGGATTGCCATGCGCGGACGTGCTCCGGTGGCAATAAACGGCGCCGCCGGATTTTCATTGACGTCAAACGACAGCTTGGCAAACAGCTGACTAGCACTTTCATTGGTCAGCAGCTGGAATTCGCTGTCTGCACAGGCCGGGTTGTCACGCAAGCGTTGCATGCGATAGCTGGTTTCCGACCAAGCCTGATGCAGCGCCACGCGTGTTTCGCTGAACAGTTGCTGCTCGCCGTGCTTGATGACCAGCTGGTCGTGATCTTCGACCTTACCCAACACAAACAGCTCACGATCAAGGCTTGTACAAAGCGTGCCAGCACTTCGGCGGTGTGGGCCTTCTTCACCTGAATGACGGCGCCCAGTTCTTCATTGAACAGTACGCGCATGATGCGAGCGTGCGTTGCCGCTTCATCAGTATCCTGCTCGAAATCGTCGTTAAGACGCTGGCTGTTTTTACGCTTGATGACCAGCTCTTGCAGATCAACCGAAACACCAACGTGGCTTAAGCAAACATCATTTCGGCCAACGTGGCAAACAGACCACCATCAGAACGATCATGGTAGGCTAGCAACAGCTGATCACGAACCAGTGACTGAATAGTGCTGAAGAATGCCGCCAATTGTGCCGGGCTTTCCACGTCCGGCGCGCGGCCGTTCATGTTCTTCCACACCTGCCCCAGAATGGAGCCACCCAGACGGCAGCGGCCATGCCCCATATCAATCAGGATCAGATCGGTATCTTTTTCCGCCTGCAACTGCGGGGTAACCGTCTTGCGCACATCCTCGACCGGAGCGAAGGCCGAGATGATCAGTGACAACGGTGCCGTCACCGATTTCTTCTCGCCGTTATCTTCCCACACCGTCTTCATGGACAGGGAATCCTTGCCCACCGGGATGCTCACGCCCAGCGACTGGCTCAACTCTGACACGGCTTCTACCGTGCGATACAGATTGGCATCTTCGCCGGGGTGACCAGCTGCAGCCATCCAGTTGGCCGAAAGCTTGACGTTACCCAGTTCGCCGACATCCGTTGCGGCCAGGTTGGTCAGTGCTTCACCGATCGCCATGCGGCCAGATGCCGGAGCACAGAACAACGCCGCCGGGGTGCGTTCGCCCATCGCCATCGCTTCGCCACGATAGGTATTGAAGCCCATGGTGGTAACGGCCACGTCAGCCACAGGCACTTGCCACGGGCCAACCATCTGATCGCGTGCGGTCATACCACCCACGGTGCGGTCGCCAATGGTGATCAGGAACGACTTGTCGGCCACAGCCGGATTGCGCAACACGCGGAAGGCGCTTTCCCGCAGGTCATAGGTGGAGGCGTCGAACACACGGAATTCCGGCGTTTGCGTAGTCGCGTCGCGAGTCATGCGCGGCGGTTTGCCCAGCAACACCTCCAGCGGCATGTCTACTGGATTGTTGTTGAAGTAATCGTCACGCACCTGCAAGTGGCCGTCATCCGTCGCAACACCCAGCACGGCAAACGGGCAACGTTCACGCTCGCACAGCGCGGTGAAACGCCCCAGATCTTCCGGCAAAATGGCCAGCACATAACGCTCTTGCGATTCGTTGGACCAAATCTGCATCGGCGTCATGCCTTTTTCTTCCAGGTGCACCTTGCGCAGCTGGAAAATCGCCCCGCGACCGGCATCATTGACCAGTTCCGGGAAGGCGTTGGACAAGCCGCCCGCGCCAACGTCGTGAATCGAGACGATAGGGTTCTGCTCGCCGTACTGCCAGCAGCGGTCGATCACTTCCTGACAACGGCGCTGGATTTCCGGGTTGCCACGTTGTACCGAGTCAAAGTCCAGATTCTCGCTGTTGGCACCGGTATCCATCGACGAAGCGGCACCGCCTCCCAGACCGATCAGCAAGCTGGGGCCACCCAGCTGGATCAGCAAGGCGCCTTCCGGGATTTCGTTCTTGTGGATCTGTTGTTCCTGAATGCTGCCCATGCCGCCAGCGATCATGATCGGCTTGTGATAGCCGCGCATTTCGCCATCGACAACTTCTTCGAAGGTACGGAAATAGCCGGTCAGGTTGGGACGGCCAAATTCGTTATTGAAGGCAGCGCCGCCAATCGGGCCATCCAGCATGATTTGCAAGGCCGAGGCAATGCGCGTCGGGCGGCCGTACTCTGCCCGGGTTTCGCTGTACGCTTCCCACGGCTGCTTGAAACCCGGGATGTTCAGGTTGGAAACGGTAAAGCCCACCATGCCGAGCCTTCGGGCGCGAGCCACGACCGGTAGCACCTTCATCACGGATTTCGCCGCCAGAACCGGTGGACGCACCCGGGAACGGCGAAATCGCCGTCGGGTGGTTGTGGGTTTCCACCTTCATCAGGATATGGGTCGGTTCGGTGTTGTAGTGGTACTCGGCCGATTCCGGTGCCGGGTAGAAGCGCTCGATCGTAGCGCCTTCGATCACCGACGAGTTGTCCTTGTACGCTACGCGGGTGCCTTGCGGGTGCGCATCATGCGTGTCGCGGATCATGCGAAACAGCGATTTGGTTTTTTCTTCGCCGTCGATGATGAACTGGGCATTGAAAATCTTGTGGCGGCAGTGCTCGGAGTTAGCCTGCGCAAACATCATCAGTTCGACATCGGTAGGGTTGCGCCCCATGCGGGTGAAGTTTTCTACCAGATAGTCGATTTCGTCGTCAGACAGCGCAAGACCCAGCGACAGGTTGGCCGAAACCAGAGCATCACGGCCGCCTGCCAGAATGTCCACCGAGGTCAGCGGTTGCGGGTCAACGTGCACAAACAGGCGGGCGGCATCGTCCAGCGACGGCAACACGGTTTCCGTCATGCGGTCATGCAACAGACCAATCAACACCTGACGTTGCTCGGCGCTCAAGGCGCCGGTAACGGATACCCAGAAGGCGGTGCCGCGTTCGATGCGGCGCACTTTCTCCAGCCCGCAGTGCGCGGCGATATCGGTGGCCTTGGACGCCCACGGCGACAGCGTGCCCAAGCGCGGGGTTACCAGGAACAGTTCGCCAACCGGCTCATCAGCCAGCGGCGCTTCGCCATACGTCAACAGCTTGCCCAGAACGCCCTGCTCTTCTACCGATAGCGCTTCTTCGCTTTCGGCAAAGTGCCAGAACTCTGCTACCAGACTGATTTCCGGCAAGCTTCACGCGCTGCAGCAAGAAGTTTTTCGAGACGGAACCGGGACAGCGCTACACCGCCCCGCAGCTTGAGAATGTGCGACATTCAACACCCGCGACAAGTATCAGGAAAGCGCGTCATAATACAGCAAAACCCCCTTAGTTTTAAGGCCAACGCAGGATAGTGTCGGGGATTGAGACAGATCGCCCGCATTCTCGAACATTTATGCCATCTTCAAGGAGTGATAACACATGAAACAGGTCGCCGCCGTCATCAAACCGTTCAAACTGGATGAAGTTCGCGAGGCACTGTCTGACCTTGGCATCAATGGCCTGACCGTGACCGAAGTGAAAGGGTTTGGCCGTCAGAAAGGCCATACCGAACTGTATCGCGGCGCGGAATACGTGGTGGATTTCCTGCCCAAGGTCAAAGTGGACGTCATTTTGCCGGATGACATGGTCGAGCGCGCCATTGAAGCCATCGTCAACGCCGCCCGCACCGGCAAGATTGGCGACGGCAAGATTTTTGTGACGCCGGTTGAGCAAGTGGTGCGCATCCGCACCGGTGAAACCAACGAACAGGCGATCTAAGCCGGTCACAGCACAACAAAAAGGCCGCGAAATGCGGCCTTTTTCATGTCAACTTCCCGTAAAACTTACTTCCAGAAGCGCCACCATGGCATTTCTTCCACGGCCCACGGCTGCTGCAGGTAATGACTCTTGGGGTAGTTGAGTTGCAACACCCGCTTGCTGTCGTCACGCAACTGGGTCATGCCCAGCTTGTCGTAGGCAGTAACGGTGATGGCCAGTGCTTCTTCCGGATAGCGGGTATTGGCGTAATCCTTGAGGACGCCCTGGGCACGATTGGCGGCGGCCAGATAGGCGCCACGCTTCATGTAGTAACGGGCTACATGCATCTCGTTACCACCAAGGGCATTGACCAGCTTTTCCATTTTTTCCCGTGCATCGACCGCGTACTTGCTATCGGGGAAACGGGTGGTCAGCTCGCGGAACGCCGGGAACGACTCACGCGCCGCTTTCGGATCGCGCTCGCTCATGTCCTGCCCGGCCCATTTGGCGAGCATGCCGGAATCGTCATTGAAATAGACGAGACCTTTCAGATAATAGATGTAATCGATGTTCGGATGTGCCGGGTGCAGCTTGATGAAGCGATCGGCAGCGGCCACGGCCAGTTCCGGCTCATTGTCCTTGTAGTGGGTGTAGGCCAGATCCATCTGCGCCTGCTGGGCAAAGCGTCCGTAAGGATAACGGGCTTCCAGCGTTTCGTAGAGCTTGACAGCACGGGTATAATTACCACTGTTCAATTCGTCACGGGCTTCCGCATACAGCTTTTCCACGGTCCAGCCGCGCGTTTCGTCGTAGGTTTCCGTGGTGGCGCAGCCTAGCCAGCCCCAGTGTCACCAACATTGCTGCAACAACGTATTTTTTCATGACCGATCCTTACTTAGACCCGGTGGATTATAGCGACATCTCGGACGACGAGGTATCTGCTCAACGACAACTCGACGTCCCGCTCACGCTGGGAGGCGAACGGCTGGACGCTGCGCTCGCCAAACTCCTCACCGATTATTCTCGTAGCCGCCTGTCGCAATGGATCAAGGACGGCCATGTTCAGGTGGATGGCAAACCGGCAACACCCAAGACCAAGCTGCTTGGCGGGGAGAAGCTTACCGTTACCATCCTGCAAACAGATGAAGAAATGGCCTACCAGCCTGAAGCGATTGAGCTGCCCATCGTTTATGAAGATGAGCATATCATCGTTATCAACAAACCGGCGGGTATGGTCGTGCACCCCGCCGCTGGCAACTGGTCTGGCACCCTACTTAACGGTCTGCTGCACCACTACCCGGCCATCGGCCGGTGCCGCGCGCCGGTATCGTACACCGGCTGGACAAAGACACCAGTGGTTTGATGGTAGTGGCGAAGACCATTCCGGCGCAAACCGAACTGGTGCGGCAAATGCAGGCTCGCAGCGTCAAGCGCATTTACCGTGCCGTGGCCGATGGCAACGTGCCGTTTGACGGCACTATTGATGCCAACATCGGACGCGACCCGCACAACCGGCTACGCATGGCAGTGCTCAAGTTTGGCGGCAAACCCGCGATTACCCACGTGCGGGTACTGGAGCGCTACCCCAGCCACTGCTATATCGAGTGCAAACTGGAAACCGGCCGTACGCACCAGATCCGAGTCCACATGCGCGAGGCCAAGCATCCGCTGGTAAGCGACCCGGTGTATGGCAACATCCGCCACTCCATGCCTGATGACGTGGCCGCTGCCGTCAAGGCACTCGGCCGTCAGGCACTGCACGCCTTCTCTCTCAGCCTTATTCACCCGGTCACCGGCAAGGAGATGAGCTGGAAAGCGCCATTACCTGACGACATGAAGCAACTATTGGCCGTGTTGCGCGGTGAAGGTGGTGAGCGCATGGATACCCTGCCCACCGCCCTGCCTGAAGAAGATGGCGACGATGAAGAATGGGACGACGATGACGACGTGGAGGTGATCTATGTCCGCGACTGAGTGGCTGCAAGCTGACTGGCCCGCTCCGGCCAAAGTCCGCACCCTGATCACCACCCGTCAGGGTGGCGTCAGCCCGGCGCCGTATCACAGTTTCAATCTGGGGGCGCACGTTGGCGACAATCCGGAACATGTCGCCAGCAACCGCGAAACCCTGCGCCAATATCTGCCGGACGAACCGGCCTGGTTAAACCAGATACATGGCACGACGGTCGTGGATGCGGCGGAACTGGATGGCACACTGGTGGATGCCGATGGCAGCTTCAGCCGTCAGCCCGGCATCGTCAGCGTGGTGATGACCGCCGACTGCCTGCCGGTGCTGTTTACCAACGATGCCGGAACCGTGGTCGCGTCGGCGCACGCCGGTTGGCGCGGCCTCTGTGACGGCATTCTGGAAGCCACCATAGCCGCCACGGGTGAACCGGCAATCAACCTGATGGCCTGGCTCGGCCCGGCTATCGGCCCTGACGCGTTTGAGGTCGGCGCCGAAGTTCGCGCGGCCTTCATGGCGCATGATCCTGCCGCCGATGCCGCTTTTACCGCCATCGGCGATGACAAGTATCTAGCCGATATTTACCAGCTGGCGCGGCAAAGGTTGGCCGAAAACGACGTCACCCGCGTATATGGCGGAGATTTTTGTACCGTGATCGACCGCGCCCGGTTTTTCTCGTACCGCCGCGATCGCGTCACCGGGCGCATGGCCAGCCTGATCTGGCTTGAACCCTGACGCCTCACCGGAGAAATAAAAAAGCCGCCAACACAGGCGGCTTTTTTGATCTGACTGCGTATCGTCGGCGCAACACTGATATTTATACAACATATAGTGTCACGCACCGATACCACGTCAGAGTCTTGTCATTTCAGCACGTTATCCTTTCCCCATTTCACCGGCCACGATACGCCGAAAATGCCCGATGCGGCTCCACGCCAATAACGGCGCGGTTTTCGCGATTTTGGCCGGGTGTCAAGACTTGTTATCACCCCCACTAAACCCTAGAATTTGGGTCTTTCGTGCCGGGTAAACAATATATATTGTGTTTACTCACAGCTCGCACACAGGTTTTCAACAGACTTGTCCACAACCGACGCCAGCCGCCCAAAAAGCCACGGCGTTGGCCACTTAATCATCACCCAAAGAGGGCACCATGCAACTGACCACCTTTGAAGGGCAGACCGCCGCCGAACTCGGCCGTGCCGCCGCACCGCAGGCCGATTTCAGCCAGTACAAAACCATCCGCCGCAATGGCGCGGTGGTGCCGTTCGAGCCAGTAAAAATCTCCATCGCCATGACCAAGGCTTTTCTGGCGGTAATGGGGTATCAAGGCGCGACATCTGCCAGCATTCGCGACAAAGTGGCCCAGTTGACCGAAATGGTGGTCAATGCCCTGATGCGCCGCAAGCCGGAAGGTGGCGCCATCCACATTGAAGACATTCAGGATCAGGTGGAACTGTCGCTGATGCGCTTTGGCGAGCACGACGTGGCCCGCGCTTACGTGCTCTACCGTGAAGAACGCACCCGTGAACGTGCCGCCCGCGGCGAGGCCCTGACGCAGATTCAGATCAACGTGATCCGCAAAAACGGCCACAAGATGCCGCTGGATATTGCCAAGCTGCGCGCCACCATCGAATCGGCCTGCCGGGGTTGGCCGAAACCGACGTGGACGCCATCCTGTCGGAAACCCTGAAGAACATTTACGACGGCGTTTCGGAAGAAGAAGTCAACAAGTCGTCCATCCTCGCCGCCCGCTCCATGATCGAGCAAGACCCGGCCTACGATTACGTCACGGCCCGCCTGCTGCTCAACAATATCCGTCTGGAAATCCTGAACGAAGCCGTCAGCCAGGATGAAATGGCCGAGCAGTACGCGCCCTACTTTGCCGATTACATCAAAAAAGGCATCAAGGCTGAGTTGCTGGACGAAAAACTGGCCGAATTCGACCTGAAAAAACTGGGCGCCGCACTGGACGCCAGCCGCGACCTGAAGTTCGGCTACCTCGGCCTGCAAACCCTGTACGACCGCTACTTCCTGCATATCGACGGCACCCGTATCGAGATGCCGCAAGCGTTTTACATGCGCGTCGCCATGGGGCTGGCACTGAACGAAGTGGAGCGCGAAGCGCGTGCCATCGAGTTCTACAACATTCTGTCCAGCTTTGACTTCATGTCGTCCACGCCGACGCTGTTCAACTCCGGCACACGCCGCAGCCAGCTTTCCAGCTGCTACCTGACCACCGTGGCCGATGACCTCGACGGCATTTACGAAGCGCTCAAGGAAAACGCCCTGCTCTCCAAATTTGCGGCCTTGGCAACGACTGGACGCCGGTACGCGCCATGGGCAGCCACATCAAAGGCACCAACGGCAAATCGCAAGGTATCGTGCCGTTCCTCAAAGTGGTTAACGACACCGCCGTTGCCGTCAACCAAGGCGGCAAGCGCAAGGGCGCGGTCTGCGCGTACTTGGAAACCTGGCACGCCGACATCGAGGAATTCCTCGAACTGCGCAAGAACACCGGTGACGACCGCCGTCGCACCCACGACATGAACACCGCCAACTGGATCCCTGACCTGTTCATGAAACGCGTCATGGAAGCCGGTGAATGGAGTCTGTTCTCCCCGTCGGAAACCCCGGATCTGCACGACCTGTACGGCGCCGCCTTCGAGAAGCGCTACCGCGAATATGAAGCCATGGGCGAGCGTGGTGAGCTCAAGGTCTACAAACGCATCCCGGCGCTGAGCCTGTGGCGCAAGATGCTGACCATGTTGTTTGAAACCGGCCATCCGTGGGTAACCTTCAAGGACCCGTGCAACATCCGTAGCCCGCAAAGCCACATGGGCGTCGTGCACAGCTCCAACCTGTGCACCGAGATCACGCTCAACACCAACGACAACGAAATTGCCGTCTGCAATCTGGGCTCGATCAACCTGGCCGCTCACCTGAAAGACGGCAAGCTGGATGCCGAGAAGCTGCAACGTACCGTTCGCATCGCCCTGCGCATGCTGGACAACGTGATCGACATCAACTTCTATCCGGTGAAAAAGGCTCGCAACTCCAACCTGAAACACCGTCCGGTTGGCATGGGCATCATGGGCTTCCGGGACTGCCTGCACCAGATGCGCATTTCCTATGCTTCGTCCGAAGCCGTGGAATTTGCCGACGAATCCATGGAAATGGTGGCCTACTACGCCTACTGGGCATCCACCGAGTTGGCCGAAGAACGCGGCCGCTACCCATCCTACAAGGGCAGTCTGTGGGATCGCGGCATCTTGCCGCACGACAGCATCAATCTGCTGGCAGCTGAGCGCGGCGGCTATCTGGACATCGACCGCACCGAGCGCCAAGACTGGAACGCCTTGCGTGAACGCATCCGCGAACACGGCATGCGCAACTCCAACTGTCTGGCCATCGCCCCGACCGCAACCATCGCCAACATCGTTGGCGTATCGGCCTCGATCGAACCGACCTACCAGAACCTGTTCGTCAAATCCAACCTGTCCGGCGAATTCACCGTCACCAACGAATATCTGGTGCGCGACCTGAAGAAAGCAGGGCTGTGGGACGAAGTCATGGTGGCCGACTTGAAATACTTCGATGGCAGCCTCGGCCGCATCGACCGCGTACCGGAACAACTCAAGGGCATCTACGCCACCGCCTTTGAGGTTGACCCGAAATGGCTGGTAGAAGCCGCATCGCGCCGTCAAAAATGGATCGATCAGGCGCAATCGCTCAACCTGTACATGGCAGGTGCGTCCGGCAAGAAACTGGACGAGCTCTACAAGCACGCCTGGGTCAAGGGTCTGAAAACCACCTACTACCTACGCACGCTGGCGGCCTCCAATGCCGAGAAATCCACCGGTCGCGGTGGTGAACTCAACGCAGTACCGAGTAGCGGCGGCGTCAGTGGCGGCTATCAGGCTGCTGCCGAAAGTGCCGCACCGGCAGCAGACAGCACCCCGGCCACCGATGTGAAGTTCTGCAGCATCGACAACCCGGATTGTGAGGCTTGCCAGTAAGGTTAGACCCCTAATGGAAAACCAGACATTTTGGGTAGTTGGCATCGTTGTTTCACTCGTAGTGATTGCATTCATTGCCATGTACTTTGGCTATGGATTTAAGGCTACCGGTGCATTTGAATACAAACAGCCAGCTGTACAAATTAAATCATCGGCAAGTGGCTCAATAGAATTGACGCCTCCAGCCAAGTAGTTACTTGAATAAGGTTGGCCGAACTTCGGCCAACCTTCATTCCTTAGCCAGTTTGGCTTGAGGTGGTTAAGGAATGAAGCAGCGCCCTCGCGGCGATGCGATAGAAACACTGTAAATACAGAGAAATATGGAGATCATGATGAGCCTGAATTTCGACGACGACGTCATCACCGCCCCTGCCACCAGCCCGGCCGGGAATACGCACCGCGTCAATGCCGTAGACAAAGAGTGATCAACGGCACCACCGACGTTAACCAGCTGGTGCCGTTCAAGCACAAATGGGCGTGGGAAAAATACCTGTCGCAGTGCGCCAACCACTGGATGCCGCAAGAAGTCAACATGCAGCGCGACATCGAACAATGGAAAACCGGCCAGCTCACTGAAGACGAAATGCGCATCGTCAAACGCAACCTCGGTTTCTTCACCACCGCCGACAGTCTGGCCGCCAACAACATCGTACTGGGCACTTATCGCCAGATCACCAGCCCGGAATGTCGCCAGTTCCTGTTGCGTCAAGCCTTTGACGAAGCCATCCACACTCATGCCTACCAGTACATCGTGGAAAGCCCGGGTCTGGACGAAGGTGAAGTGTTCAATGCCTATCAGGAAATCAAATCCATCCGTGACAAGGATGAATTCCTGATTCCGTTCATCGACGTTCTCACCGACCCGGCATTCAAGACCGGCACACTGGAAAACGACCAGAAACTGCTGCGCAGCCTGATCGTGTTTGCCTGCATCATGGAGGGCCTGTTCTTCTACGTCGGCTTTGTGCAGATTCTGGCGCTAGGCCGCCAAAACAAGATGACCGGTGCCGCCGAGCAGTACCAGTACATCCTGCGTGACGAATCCATGCACTGCAACTTTGGCATCGACCTGATCAACACCATCAAACTGGAAAACCCGGAGCTGTGGACCGATGCCTTCAAGGAAGAAATCGTCGGCCTGTTCAAGAAAGGCGTAGAACTGGAATACGCCTACGCCGAAGACACCATGCCACGCGGCGTGCTCGGCCTGAATGCCAGCATGTTCAAGGAATACCTGCGCTTCATCGCCAACCGTCGCATGCAGCAAATCGGTCTGGACCCACTCTTCCCCGGCGTGACCAACCCGTTCCCGTGGATGAGCGAAATGATCGACCTGAAGAAGGAAAAGAACTTCTTCGAAACCCGCGTAACGGAATACCAGACCGGCGGCGCGTTGAGCTGGGATTAAAACGTCGAGCGACACATAAGCTTGCCAAAACGACAGATAAGCTTGTTCTCGACGACAGATAAAACTGCCAACAAAGCCCGCGGACGCGGGCTTTGTTTCCGACAGATTCAGCATGCCTGAGAACCTGGATCATCAGCGTTTGTTGCCGTGCGGTAGTCGGGGATGCTCCAGTTCAGGCCTACCCGCTTGAACAGGTTTTGAATGAAACCGAAGGACTACCGCAAAGCCAGTCCAAACAGGTTTTCGATGGTCCAGACAAAATGAAATGGCGGCCTCGCTATAGGCCTGCACCCACCCGCATTTGCTCTGTAGCGTTGCCCGACATGCTCGTGTCCAGCCAGATGGGAAGGGGGCCGCACTTGATCAGGGCTTGGTTGTAGGCTTTCCAGTTGTGGTTAGGTGGCATTTCGGAGCGGGCTTGGCCATGCCACTACCTTACCAAGCCCCTTATATGCAACAAAGCCCGCGAGAAGTAAACGTTACGATTTTTTGCTGGCTAGTTTGTAGGTAGCCACATCAATCTGAACACCGTTGGTTTTTGGCTTGAATCCATCTAGCTCTTGCCCCGTAGTGGCGTCAAAGCGACCTCGCTCAAACTGCTTGGCACAGGTACGGTACTCAGGATCTTTGTCCTGGCAAAGCACACGATCCAAGATCAGTACGCCATCGGCGTTGGAACGCACACCAACCAGATCTCCGGTCGTTCCAACCATGAATGAGCCAAATGTAGAGGGAAAGACAACCACAGCCTTGTCATTATCCTTAACCAGCGCTTACAGGCGTTGGTTAACCACACCGGGAATACTGAATATCTCAACGGATGTCCAGCCAGCAATGGTCTTTACAAAGTTGTCTTCTGTTAGCGAGTTAGGCTTTCCGGGATGAAATTTTTGGGCATCGTTGTTGTAGGACACGTAGAAAGCATGCCGCTTTTCTCCATCTACAGTACGCAGTGGCCCTACAGTACCCACTACGATGATTCCCGGGCCACTTTGAACTGAGATAGCCCCCTTGATAGCCGCTTTTGCAGCCGACGATTTGGCATTGTCTATCAGTTGCTGTTTAGCCTTGGCCACATCCGTTTCGGTTGTCGGAGCTGGTCCATGGCCAAATCGAATGCCATCTGCTGTTGATGCACAGCCGGTCAGTGCAGCCAGCACCATAGCCAGCAGAATTGTTTGCTTTACGGCCCCCTTGAACATTACTGATCTCCATATTCCTGAGTTGAAAGATTGAGCTGACTCCCATCGAGAGTAAGTTTTATTAATGGGATACCAACATCCATGCATACCTCCTACCCGACTTGCCCCCAGTGTTTCAGCCATAATCCATACCTTCTGAGGCACAGGCGAAAGGATTTGGTAATGGCGATGGAGGGGTGCGCAAGTCCGGTAGCGACAATCGTGGGCTGCAAAGCAGTTGTCTATGTCTCATCATAAACGCTGCCGCCCATAATATGGGCATTATGCGATAACAATGGCTTGATGGCACTCATCACTACGATGTAGGTAACCAGAAAGCATTCGCAATGCTTCGCTACAGCCACGCGAAATTGGCTAGGCCCACACCATCGTAATCAGGGCAGAAGATGACGCCTGCTGCCTTTAATCTGGACGATATCAACCAGCGGCTCTCCGAAGTAAAGCTGTAAGCATCAATACAGTTTCGGAATAACTCTTACTCTTACGCTTTCTCTTCAAAAACCCGGCGACAAGCCGCTACTGCCCATGTGGCCGTTTACGTTACAATTCACGACTGATTATTGTGCTTTACCTTTCATGGCTCATACCGACCTACCCTCAAAATCGCTGGATATCCCTCAGTTCTCCGTCTTGTCGTTAACCGCTCCCGTTGCCATGGGTTACATCCCGTTGGGTACGGTTTTTGGTTTTTTGTTTGTTCAGGCCGGAGCGGCATGGTGGTTGGCGATGCTATCCAGCCTGTTTGTCTTCGCCGGTGCGGCGCAGTACATGATGATTCCGATGGTTGCCGCGGGATTACCGGCGGGGTCCATTGCATTGGCAACATTAATCGTGAATTTGCGCCACGTATTTTACGGCTTGTCCTTGCTGGAGCTGTTTCCACCCAAAGGCTGGCTGCGCTGGTACATGGTTTTTGCCCTGACCGATGAAACGTATTCGGTGCTTACCACCATCCCTAAAACCACTAGCCACAAAAAAATGGCGCTGGTGGCTTGTCTTAATCATGGCTGGTGGGTACTCGGGACGGTGATCGGCGCCATCATCGGCGCTCAGGCTCGCATTACTCTGGCTGGGCTGGATTTTGTGCTGGCGTCCCTGTTTGCCGTCCTGACCGTGGAGCAGTGGCGCACCAAAAACAGCCCCGCTCCGCTATGGGTGGCGTTGATCGCTTACGCGGTGGCCTACCCGATTGCCGCCAAGCACGCGTTGGTGATTGCGATTGCGCTTAGCATCGTTGCCGGTGTGCTCTGGCGACCGACGGCATCGGCAAAGAAAGGGGCCAGCAATGATTAATAGTTCGTATGTAATCGGCGTGATTGCCGCCATGGCACTGGTGACTTTTGGCCTGCGAGCACTGCCGTTTGTCGCGGCCCAATGGCTGAAAAGGCATCTGATTGTGCAACGCCTTGGTCAGTTTTTACCATTGGCCATCATGACGCTTTTGCTGGTGCACTCCATGACCGGGGCGGCGTTGCAACACGCCTCCGGACCATGGCCGGAGTTGTTAGCCGTTGCGCTGGTGGTAGTGCTGCAATGGCGCAGCCGCAATGCGCTGTTGAGTATTCTGGTGGGAACCTGCGTATATGTGCTGTTACGCAATGTTGGTGCAGGTTAAAGTCGCAAATATCGTGTTACCGAACTAAGGAATGGGTGCAACCACTGTTGCACCCATTTTTACGCCTCGCGTTCTCGCTCCGCTTGCAGCAACAGGTCATGCAGCAAGGTGCCCACAGCCGCGGGGGACTCTTCCTTGCGGATGCGTTCGAACAGCAAGCCCGCTTCCGGGTAAGTGCGCTTGAGTTGCCCTAGCCACTGCTTCAGGCGCGAGGTGGGGTAGCGTGAAGCATCGGATCGTTCACAACATTGCAGGAAGAAATCGCTGACCCACGGCAGCAACGCTTGCCACGGCATCAGCGGCTGCCCTTGCCCTGCCTGAACACGCAAGGCCAAATCCGGTGCAGCAATCAGCCCCCGCCCGATCATCACTGACTGGCAACCGCTTTCCGCCACCATGCGTTGGCAGTCCTGCTCGGTCCAGACTTCGCCATTGGCGATCACCGGAATCGCAACATGACGGCGGATGCGATCAATCCAGTCCCAATGGGCGGGCGGCTTGTACCCCTCCACCTTGGTGCGGCCGTGCACAACCAGTTCGCTGGCACCAGCTTTGGCGATGGCATCGGCACACTCCAGCGCGCGGCTTTTGTCCTCGTACCCCAGCCGCATCTTGGCAGTTACCGGGATGGCAGTCGGCACACTGGCGCGGACCGATGACACGATGGCATGCAGCAGTTCCGGTTCGTTCAACAGGATGGCGCCGCCGCGATGGCGGTTGACAGTTGGTGCCGGGCAGCCAAAATTCAAATCGATGCCGGGCGCCCCTAATGCGGCGGCGCGGGCAGCGTTGTCGGCCGGGCAAAGCGGATCGGCTCCCAGCAATTGCACGCGTACCGGCACGCCCGCGCGGGTTTTGCCAGCGTTGCGCAATTCTGGCGCCAGTCGGTAAAACGTACGCGACGGCAGCAGCGCGCTGGTGACACGGACAAATTCCGTTACGCACAGGTCAATGCCGCCGATGCGCGTGAGTACGTCACGCATGATATCGTCGACCAGGCCCTCCATCGGGGCAAGCATCAGCGCCATAACTTAACCTGCGAAAAAAGGGCGTTATTGTAACGTATCTTTGCGCGTTGCAGATTGCCATCCACGCGGCCATGCACATAACCAGAGAAAGATTCATCATGCCGATTCAAGCGGGCATTTATCGCCATTACAAAGGCAATTTTTATGAAGTGATCGGAATGGCTCAGCACTCCGAGACTGAGGAAGGCGTGGTCGTCTACCGGGCGCTGTACGGGGAGTATGGTTTATGGGTAAGGCTTACCGCCATGTTTACTGAAAACGTCATGCATGATGGCGTATCGATGCCGCGCTTCGCGCTGGTCAAGGCCTTCTGACGTCATGCACATCTACCGGTCCGACCAATTTGCCCTGCCCTTGCCGCCGGGCCACCGTTTTCCGGCGCAAAAATACCCGCTATTGGCACAAGCCGTGCATGAATTTGCCGCAGATTGCATGAGCACCGCACCGGCGGCCAGTGAATATGAGCTGGCGCTGGCACATGACCCTCACTATGTCGAGGCGGTGCTGGATGGCACGCTGGATACACGTGCCCAACGTGAAATCGGCTTCCCTGGTCCGAGGCGATGGTAGAACGCTCACGCCGGTCAGTCGGCGCCACTATCGCCGCCGCACGTTCGGCATTGTTGGAAGGTTGCGGGGTGAATCTGGCTTAGCGGCACGCATCATGCTTCAGCAACCAAAGGCAGTGGGTTTTGCGTATTCAACGATGTCGCCATCGCCATCCGTGTGCTACTGCGTGAAGGGCAAATCCGCCGGGCACTGGTGGTGGACCTCGATGTGCATTAAGGCAATGGCACCGCGGCGATATTTCGCAACGACAACCGGGTTTTTACCTTTTCCATGCATGGCGCAGGCAATTTCCCGTTTCGGCGCGAACCCGGTTCACTCGACATCGACCTGCCGGACAATACTGGCGACGCAGATTATCTGGCCACACTTTCGGCCAACCTTGATCCGCTCTTGCGCACACAGCGGCCGGATATTGTCTTCTATCTGGCTGGGGCCGATCCTTATATTGGTGACAGACTGGGAAAACTGGCGCTTAGCCAAGAGGGGTTGCTGGCGCGCGACCGGCTGGTCATGCAAACCTGTCAGCAGTTTCAAGTAGCACTGGTGGTAACCATGGCGGGCGGCTATGCCGTACCGATCAGTGACACGGTAGCCATTCAAACCAATACTGTACGGTTAGCCCGGGAATTGTTTGCCTCGCCATCCGTGGCCGTCCGGCACAACCTAACTGAAGGAGCGCAATGATGGATAAAGCAACATTAGCCGGTGGCTGTTTCTGGTGCCTGGATGGGGTGTACCAGCAGGTTAGCGGCGTGCAGTCGGTGGTTTCCGGCTACATAGGCGGCCACGTCCCTCAGCCAAACTACCGCGCCGTGTGCAATGGCATCACGGGGCATGCCGAAGCAGTGGAAATCCTCTTCGATCCGCAGCAGATTGGCTACGGCGATCTGTTGGACATTTTTTTTGCCATACATGACCCCACCACGCCCAATCGTCAGGGCTACGACGTTGGCACCCAGTACCGTTCGGCGATTTTTTATCACGATGACAACCAGCAACAGCAAGCCACCACATTGATCGACACGCTCAACGCCAGTGGCCTGTTCCCCTCGCCCATTGTCACGGAAGTGACGCTTAGCCGGAATCTTTTACCCGGCGGAGAACTATCACCAGTCTTATTACCTGCAACACCCGCAGGAACCCTATTGCCAAGCAGTGATAGCGCCCAAGCTGCATAAATTTCAACAACTATTTAACCATCTTCGTCGTGCAGGATAGTTATCTGTCCTGCGCAGAGCCGGATTGCAACGGTATAATGCCTGCTCTTTCGTTGCAGCCGCTCACTACACATGCGCCATAGTTTTCCACGCAAACTACTGTTTCTGTCCAGCTTGGTGGCAGTGGCGCTGTGCTCAGGCACAATGGGATACATGCTGATTGAAGGCTGGTCGTTTTCCGACAGCCTGTTCATGACGGTGATCACACTCGCCACTATCGGCTATGGCGAAACCCACCCGCTGTCAGAGTTGGGGCGTTACTTCACCATTGCATTGATCGTGTTTGGCACCGGCGTGGTCGGTTACGGCATTTCGTCGCTAACGCTGATGTTGCTACAGGGCGATTTGCCACTTTATCTTAGACGCAGAAAAATGGAAAAAGTCATTGTCCGGATCAACAACCACATCATTATTTGTGGTTTGAGCCGCACTGGCCAATATGCACTGGACGAGCTGATCAGTGCTTAAGCCATGAGGTGGTGGTGATCGAAAAGAACGAGGTCAATGCAGCCCGGCTGGAGGAGCGTGACATCCCCTTCATCGTGGGCGATGCCACGGAAGACGCCAACCTGATGGAAGCTGGCATCAACAAGGCGCGCGCTTTGATCACCTGCCTGAACTCCGATGCCGACAATGCCTTTGTCGTGGTCACGGCCAAGAACCTCAACCAGAATGTTACGGTTGTTTCCAAAGCCGAAACCGAAAGCTCACGCAAGAAACTGCTGGCCGTCGGCGCCGACCGGGTGGTAATCCCATCCCACTTGGGCGGCATGAACATGGCAAACATCGTCGCCCATCCGGAAACGCTGCACTTCTTCGAACACCTGCACCACCGCTATCCCAACGCCTTCCGCGCCGAGGTGCATACCTTGAACGAAGAGTGGGACGATTTGCCGCTGGGTGACTTTATCCGGGCGCGTTTTCACGGCAAAGCAATGGTCATCGCGCTGGAACGCCCCGGCGGCAGCGTGGAATTCAACCCACCGCCAGAAACGCTGCTGCAGTCCGGCGCTTCGCTGATGGTGATCAGCAATCAGGCTGGCTAACCTCAGAGAAAAGGGGTAAAGGTTGGCCGAACTCTCCGCGCAACATTCAGGCAACACCGCTGTCAGAAAGGCATGAGTGAGATGAAATCCATGACACCTACGGTTTTCATCGTGGACGATGATCCGGCCGTGCGCGACTCGCTGGCTCTGCTGATCATGTCGCAGGGGCTGCGCACCGTTACGTTTCCCAATGCCATTGAGTTCTTGGCGAGCTACCGCGACGGTGAAATCGGCTGCCTGGTATTGGATATCCGCCTACCGCAGATTTCCGGTTTGGCACTGCAAGAACGTCTGCAAGAACGCCGCCTTAACATCCCCATTGTGTTCATTACCGGCCATGGCGATGTGGAGCAATGCCGCCGTGCCTTCCACTCTGGCGCCATCGACTTCCTGACCAAACCCATCGACCAGGCCCGGTTGATCTCCAGCCTGCGCCAAGGCATCCGGCTGAGTATTCAACAGCAGACACAGGAAGCGGAAACGCAGGAAGTCATGGCCAAACTGGCACGCATCAGCGGCCGCGAACGTGAAGTGCTGGAACGCGTAGCCGATGGCCTATCCAGCAAGGAAATTGCCAGAGAGTTGGATTTGTCGCCGCGCACCATTGAAGTCCATCGTGCCAACCTGTTCAGCAAACTGGATGTCGACTCGCTCGCCGACCTGATCCGTTTCTATCTGCGCGCACTGGAGGCGACGGGCAAGCAACGCCCGGACGAAGCCATTTTGAATGAAACCTTGCCTCGTTGTAACTGATCCATGGAACGACTGTTCAAACATGTCTGCCTAGTCGCGAGACACAGTAAACCCGCCATTCTCACCTCGCTGCGTGAGCTGGCCGATCATTTGGCCGCCAATGGCGTGACCGTGCTGATCGACAAGGAAAGCGCCACGCCAGAAGAAGCAGGCCCCTACCCGCTGATCGACCGCAACGACATGGGCAAGATGGCAGACCTTGCCATCGTATTGGGTGGCGATGGCACCATGTTGTCCATCGCCCGCGTACTGGCCCCCTACCGGGTACCGCTGGTTGGTATCAACCAGGGGCGGCTGGGCTTCATGACGGACATCCCGCTACATGAAATGCTTACTGCCGTCGATGCCATCCTCAGTGGCGATTTTCTGCCGGAAGACCGCATCCTGCTGCAAGCCTCGGTAATTCGCGAAGAAGCCGAAGTCGCCAATGCACTGGCTTTTAACGACGTGGTTTTCAGCCGTGGCGCCATGGGCTCGATGATCGAGTTTGAGGTATTTGTGGACCGCCAGTTCCTCTACAGTCAACGCTCGGACGGCCTGATCGTCGCCACGCCCACCGGCTCCACTGCTTATTCGCTCGCTTCTGGCGGCCCGATTTTGCACCCTACATTGCAAGCGATTGCACTGGTCCCCATTTGCCCGCAATCCTTAAGCAACCGTCCAATTGCTCTCAACGACCAGTGCGAAGTGGAATTCATGCTGACGCGCGGGCTGGATGCCCGCGTGCATTTCGATGGGCAATCACACTGCGACCTGATGGAAATGGACCGGGTCATGATTCGCCGTTATCGCAATCCGCTGCGCATCCTGCACCCGGTTGGCTACAACTATTACGACATGTTGCGCCACAAGCTGCACTGGGGCGAACGTTTACTCTGACCAATCGACCTACCCATGCTGCTATCCCTCACCGTAAAAGACTTTGTCATTGTTGACAGTATCTCCCCGGACTTTGCCCCGGGCTTTACCGTTCTGACCGGAGAAACCGGGGGCAAATCCATCGTGCTGGACGCACTCGGCCTCCTCCGGGCGACCGGGCCGATGGCTCGCTGGTGCGTGACGGAGCCGAACGCGCCGAAATCGCCGCCCAATTTGATCTCACCGGTCGACCAGAAATCAGCTTATGGCTACAAGACAATGAACTGGAGGGAGACGATTCCACCCTACTGCTGCGGCGCCTGCTGGACAAGTCAGGCCGCAGCAAGAGCTTCGTCAACGGCCGGGCGGCGACCCCGGGCCAGCTACGGCAACTGGGTGAATTTCTGGTCGACATCCACGGCCAGCACGCACACCAATCACTGATGAAGGCGGATGCCCAGCGTGACCTGCTGGACGCCTACGCTTACTCCACCTCGCTGGCACGAGATACGCAAAAGGCTTGGCAGGATTGGCAAACGGCACGTAAGGCCAAGCTGGAGGCGGAACGCTCCTCGCGCGAATCCGAGGTGGAACGCGAACGGCTGACATGGCAAATCAACGAGTTGGCCGAACTCGCCTTGCAGCCAGACGAATGGAACCAGCTAAACCAACGTCACTCACGCTTGGCCAACGCGGCAGAGCTGGTGCAAAGCGCCCAATTGGCCGTCGATACGCTATCCGACATGGAAGGCAACTGCCTGTCGCTCCTCAGTCACGTACAAAGCCGCCTGAGCAAGTTAGCCAATCTCGATCCACGGCTGGCCGACACTCTGTCCCTACTGGACTCTGTCGACGCAGAACTACGCGAAGTGGTCTATAGCTTACGTGATTACGCTGGCGACATTGATGAAGACCCTAGTCAGTTGGCCGAAGTGGAAAAGCGCATCGACCAGTTGATGACGATCGCACGCAAATACCGGCTGCAGCCACCGGATCTGGCGGAAAAGCTGCAAGACTGGCAGCAGCAACTATCTTCACTAGAAGCCGCCACCGATCTGGAAGCGCTGACCGTGGCCGAAAGCGCCAGCTTGTCACGCTATCGCACGTTGGCCGAAGCCCTCTCCGGCAAACGCCGCCAGGCCGCGACTGAACTCTCGGCCCGTATCACACAGGAAATGCAAAAGCTAGCCATGGGAGGCGCCCGTTTCGCCATTGAACTCGCCGCACTGGCCGAGCCTGCGGCCCACGGACTGGAATCCATTGAATATCTGGTCGCCGCCAATGCCAGGCACCAGCCTGCGCCCATTGGCCAAAGTCGCCTCCGGTGGTGAGCTTTCGCGCATCAGCCTCGCCATGCAGGTGGTGATCAGCCGGTGGCCAGCGTGCCAACACTGATTTTTGACGAAGTCGACGTCGGCATCGGTGGGCGAGTGGCAGAAATCATTGGCCACATGCTCAAAGAATTGGGGCAACGTTATCAGGTACTGTGCATTACCCACCTACCCCAAGTGGCTTCCTGCGGCAGTCAGCACTGGCAAGTCAGCAAGCAAGAAGAGCAAGGGCATGTCGTCAGCCATATCCAGCCGCTAAGCCGGGAAGAACGCATTCTCGAAATTGCCCGTATGCTGGGCGGCACTGAATTGACACAAACCACGCGTGAACATGCCGCAGAAATGCTGGCAATGAATGGCCAACAGGTCTAGTCAAAAGGTAAAAGTCACGCTATCATGCGCAACTCTTACAGGAAGCGTGGCAGAGTGGTTGAATGCACCGGTCTTGAAAACCGGCGTGGGTGCGAGCCCATCGTGAGTTCGAATCTCACCGCTTCCGCCAGTAAGCCCTTATAGATCAAGGCTCTGTTCACAGCAGAGCCTTTTTCTTTTTCCGGTTTTCTTCGTCAATCCGGTGTGGGTGTGACGAAATTGTGCCGTTAAGGTTTTGCGCATCAATCGCCTCGATATGCCGCCGCAAATGTTCTGGCGCTAAGTGGGCGTATCGTTTCACCATCTCGAACGAGTGCCAACCGCCTAGCTCTTGGATAACATGCAGCGGAACACCAGACTGCACCAACCAGCTTGCCCATGTATGGCGCAGGTCGTGGAATCGGAAGTTCGTGATCCCAGCCCTACGCAATGCATTGGCGAACCCTTCGCGCGCTCGCTGTCTGAGCCTGTCACCTCGGTAGGTAAAAACCCACTTAGGATGTTTGCCCAGTTGACTGATTAGTACCTGCATGGCGGTTTGATTCAGCGGCATACCAATGGCTTCGCCAGCTTTGGCCTGATCGCCATAGATCCAGCACATTTTCTGTACCAAGTCGACCTGAGACCATTCCAGTCCGGTGATGTTGGCATGACGGAACCCAGTGGCCAGCGCAAACTGAACAATGGCCTTCATGTGCGGAGCCAGCTCAGCCAACAGCCGGTCCGCCTCTGGTTTGGTTAGCCATCGAACACGGCGAGAAGGCTCCTTTTTCTTCCGGAACGAGAGCGGCTTGTCAATCCACTCCCATTCATTCGCGGCCAGTCTGAACAGCGTTGACGCCAGAGTCAGATAGCGGTTCTTGGTTGCATCGGTGCGCCCTTCCAGCTTCGCCACCGCATCTTGCACTTCATCGCGTTTAATGCTACCTAGAACACGTCCACGGAAAAACTTCGTGAAGTAACGGATCTTCGCCTTGTCATCCTCAAGGCTTTTCTTGCTGGACTTCTCTTGGATAAAGCGCACACAGGCTTCATCCCAGCTATATGATGGGCGCTCGCCTAGCCTATCGACCCGCCAGCGTTCTGCTTTCAGCTTGTCGTAGAGTTCCCGTGCCTGCGTTTCGTCACGCGTTCCAAGAGACTGTCTAATTCGCTTTCCGCTTGGCGTTGCGAAATCACACCACCATGTCTTTCCTCTAAGTGAGATCGGCATGGAATCACTCCTTTCTGTTTACCGACCTGCGCCTTTTGCCTAATTTCATTCTGTTTCGATCGCAGGTATTGCACAAGGTCAGATTCAAGAAACACCCATGCCCGACCAATCTTCGCAGCCGGAACTGTGGCGGTTCTTGCCAGTTGGTAAACTGTGTCGGGGCTGACTTTCAGATAGCCAGCCGCCTCGCAAACATCGTAGGTTCTGTCCATTTTTTCCCCAACAAAAAAGCCGCTCAGTGGCGGCTTGGTGAATGGTTGCGGTGGCGTGTTAGTCCACGCGACCTTTGATCTTGTAGCGGCTGCCAACAACGTATCGCTTGTAGGCGGCAATCCAGTCGGTTGCCATGGCCGTTTGCGCTTCGGCCAAGGTGACATTCCCGTCGCAGACTGACCGGTACAGCACAACCTCAAGCTGGTCTTTCTTGGCGGCGCTCCATTCCGAGTTTCGCGGCTGTGGCCACAAGTTGCGTTCATCACGCGGATCACCGCCGATCGACAAGGCGATCAGGTGATCTTCCTCGTAATGCTTGGGGTCCGTGTCGGCATAGCCGTATTCGACGATCTGCACCTTCTTCAGTTTGTTGGTGTAGTACGCCGGAGGCCGGATAGTCTTGGTGAAGCCTTTGACGCAGACAGTTTGCTGGATGTTTGACTGAGTAATTTCCGGGTTGATGGCGCCCGGGGTCAACTTCGGATTAGGCAGGTCACCGGCCGCGGCGAATCCGGCAACCAGCAGTAGAGCAAGGGCAATTTTTTTCATGTTTTCTCGGTGCGATGTTACTGAGCGCAGTATTTTACTGCGGGGCGGAGGAATAGGCGCCTGACTGGATGTGTTCGTTTTCACGCCCTCGGGTGTTGCCTGCTCACTCACTGGTAAGTATTCCGACTTTAGGCAGTCATGACTGGCGTTAGATAGCGAGTAGTCGCAGCGGACCTCTGTCACTATTCTTGAGGGCACTTCCTTCAAAGTGCATCGGATGGCCGGATGTCATGAATAGTATCGGGACGTTGAATGGGTCATACCCGGCTGTATCTATTTCCCAGTACAGGTCCTCTAGCGTAAAAGATGTGGACTGCTGCCATTTCATGTTCCCAGTTTTGAAAAGGAATTGGATGGAGGTCTCTTTTGCTGATTCTGTTTCCATCCACAGCTCGATTTCTGTCGATAGCCATCCTATCGCTCGGGGGCCTAACTTTCGGCTAGAGGGGAACGCCCCTGTTCGCATTTGTGTATAGATATTAGACTTCGATAGACCTGTTATGCCCATCAATTCTTTCAGGCGGATAAAACGTGGAGTGCTCATTAGTTGCTCCTGAATGTTTAAATTATTGTGATGCCTATTCGCTAGCTGACGATGAGGCCACTGCCTATGCTGCGGTCTTCCTCCTATTTGCCAGACGTGTTCCTATCCGAAAAATTCGGCATGCCAACAGGTTTGCAGCCAATAAAAATGCCCACTTTCGTGGGCTTAATCTGGGTTGTCTCTGGATACTGACTCTAGGTTGTCATCCTCGCCAATGGGATCGGTTCCGGGGATAACATGATGGTCTTCCCCATAGTCCTGATAAGTCATCAAATCTCCTCGACATATAGCTCAATAGCGCTTGTGTTGATTTCGCGAAGATCAGCGGCCACCAATACGTAACGAGCATTTCGCTCATTCACCAGCGTTCTTCCATACTCTGCAGCAAGCTTATGCAGGGTATTAATGGAATCGCCAATCACCTCGATTGGCATGGTGGCTTTCAGGCTAAGGCCATGAGGGAAGCTGTAGCAGGCAGTGGTTGCAACGCCGCCTGCGCTGAATGCGACCGCCAGCTTTTCCGCTTCCATGATCCGCACAAGGTCTCGGTTCAGCTTATCCATGTCGCGCTGGAATGCCTCGGTCAGCTGCAATGCCGTTTTTGTGTAGAGGTTCATCGTGATGCCCTATTCTCAGATTCGGCCATATACCCGTCAGAAAATGCAGACAGCTCTTCTATCGTTCGCGGATCGCCAGCTGGTCGTCCCGCAATCATGTCTCGCATGCGCCTGGATAAGAATGGGCTGCAAATCCGTCTAGCCCGCCATGCTTGCCGACCGTACTCATGGGCAAGCTCCTTGTTTGACTTATACATAGCCCTACTCAGGTATCTTTTCTTCATCGATATCCGTAATGATCAGGTCGTCACGGTCATCGCACGTGATGGAGCTTCCGTCTCCGAATGTGACTACAGCTGATCCAAAGCATGAGAAGTCAGATTCCATGACAAACCCACACATGAAGTGCGGTAGCCGATATTTCCGCCAGTTCTTTATGATTGCCACTTTAAGCATGCTGCCCCCTTATAGCGGGAAATGCCCAGTGGCACCTTCACGCTCAATCCTCCGGTTTTCAATCTCCCGACGGGCTGCCGCTTGGCGTAACTCTTGAGGGGAGTAAATCGGCTTGTGCTTTCCAGAAAGCTCTTTCGCGCGAATATCGGCACGAATCGTCACGTAATCGCGTTGCGGATAGAAGCGTTTCATACACTCTTCCCTTGGATATCAATCAGGTTGATGGACGCCAGCTTCATCGAGTAATACGCCCACACGCGCTTCAAACGGTGTCGGGCGACGGCGGTATAGCCGTCATGCTGGATGGCCTGCAGGTAGGTCAGCCCGTCGCGGCGCATTTCGCTGATGTCCTGCCCGAAAGTATTCGGATCAGTCCGCATCATGTCGACGATGCTTAAGCGAAGCGATGGCTGTTGTCGCGGTAGAGTGCACTATCTTCAATCCCTCGCCCTTGATACTCGACAGGGCCAAAGAATGGGTTGCACCAGACGACCACATCAGCGTCGGGAAGATCATCAAGGATGGCGGATAAACCATTCGCCGTTTCCACAAAATCCAGCCCACCAATCAACGGAACATGGATAACCGGCCGGATGCCTTCATCAACGAGCAGGCCGAGCGCATCGCTCTCTACCGGGTAGGCTTTGAGCGGCACGAACACGGCGGCGCCGGTGTCGATGATGGTGTCCCCATCATGGTCGAGGATGTTGCCGATCATGGTGTCGAACTGGCGGCTGTCGATCTGCTGGTGGTCGTTGAGGAGTTCCAGCCCTTTCACGCCAAGCGCGGTGATGCGCGAGAAAGTTCGGTTGACCGGATCGGTGTCGATACACTGCGGAACGCGCGGGGAATTGGCTGCAAGGTACTGCGCCACCAGAGTGGTGATGCCCGATTTGAAGCAGCCGCCTTTACCCTGCAGGGTGATGTGAGCGGTTCGTTGCATAGTGTTCTCCTGATTACCAATTGAGGGGTTTGTCGCGCTGCTGGCGGAAATCACCTGGCGCAGACTTGTGTTTGATGGTTGCTTGCTTGGCCGTCTCCGGTGCGGTGGCTTTGATCGCTTCAATCTTCTGACCTTTCTTCTGTCGTTTGCGCGCCCGGTAAATCGCATTCCTGAGTTCGTCTAGCGTCATGACCAAGCCGGTGTCGACCAATGTGGCAACAATGTCGGACTGGCTGACGCCGCGGCGCATGGCCTCTTCGATTTCAGGGAGTAATGCGCGAATGCGAGCTGCTTTGCTGATCTCTGGACTGGCAGGCTGGATGGCGTTGACCTGCTGCGCTGCCTGCCGCTTCCATGCGTCAATGTCGCTCATTTGTTGCTCATTTCAAGCCAATAAGATGCTCATGCAATACTCATGAGCATCAAGGGCGGTTTTTAACGCTTCTTTTTGAATACCGGGAAAACCACCTGACCATTGCGGAAGATGGGGGACTTGATCACCCACCCTGCACTGCGCAACTCAAAAACGGCTTCATCGGTTACCTCGATAAGTTCCATTGCCATGTTCTTCTCCTGATAGATAAAAAAAATGGACAGCCAATGGCGTGTCCAATGTCCGGCCTTGCCGGTGCGTTTCCGCACGGATAGAGGCTTTGAAAACCCCCATCCGTGCGCTGCCTCGTGGGAGGCAGCTGACTCACTTTCGAGCCGGTCAAATCCATTGCGGCGGCCATTTAGTTGAGGCTGGCCCTTTTGTTTCTCCTCTGGATTCGGTTCCGTTTCATCCGTTTCCGGCCACACGGTTTCCTTGTGGAGCAGATACTACCAACACGGATGGCGGCTGCCGGATTCCTACCGGGTATGCTCTACTAAAGACCGCTATCGCCTTTCGGGGAAGGTCTGGCTTTCAGCATCAACCGCCATACGTGTTGGTCATCCGATATTTCCGCAAGCGGATCGCGTCGGATGAAGCGCGATTGTTGGTGGCAAGGAATCGAACCTTGCATCCTGCACCCTGCCGAGGCCATGTTTGGTTTCACTCCAACTCATGTGAGGAACACCCGCGCCAGACTACCTCTGTCTACACCAACACAGCCGCACACTTCGGTTAAAGCCCACCTGACCTTGATAGAAACACTGCATAAAAATTGAAGTGTGCGGCTGTGTTGACCCTGTTTCCAAGGACAACTCCACTGGTTCGCGTCCTTCATTGGTCGCCCGGCCGTGGTCGCCAGTAGTGCTACGGTTTGCGCCCCGTGTCTGGCTGAACCCCTTGCACTCGTCCGGTTTGCGGGTCTCGCCGGAGTCTTAGCGGTACGCGGTGCTTTGCGTGACTAGATTAGTGATTTGCTAAAAAATCTAGCTGGCTTGAATTTAGCGTAACGCGAATTATTTTGCAATAGCGAAACGCTAATTTTTATCGAAGTGATTGTGACTTACGCTTGAGCTATGCGCTGGGCGAAAAAAAGCGGCTGAGCCGCTTTTGTTCAAAGGAGTGACGCTATCTATCAGTCTTGCTGGGAAGACTCTTCTATGGGTGTTGTTTACTGACCCATGGCAAGGAAGTTGGTGAAGTGAGACTCGCTGACGATGAGGATGTTGATACCCTTTTGTTGGTAAGAAATCGCCTTTTCTATCTTGGTACCAAACGTGCTTTGCTTCCAATCGCGACTGCCTATCGCCCCGATAACAAGAACGTTGGTATCTCGTTTCACAGACGGGCTGATAATCCCACCTCGCTGGATGATAGCCTCTGATACCTTGCTTCGGCTTCCAAACTCAAAGGTTCCTGTCACACAAAATGTCGTCCCATTGAAGGAAATATCTGGTGCCGGATGAGTGAGAGGTAAGTCCGTTGATAATGACTGTACATTTCCGACTGGATTGCCACCGGTAATGCTTCCAATTAATTTAAGTAGATCTAATTCTTCATCCTGATCAACCACCCCATCGGCAAGAATTTCACCAAGCCGGTCAATCAATACGCTCATTGGCCATGTATCGAGTAGGTGTGGATGTGCTCGCATCCAGTTGCAAATGAACTCAACCTCATCTTGCACAATGACGCCGTCTGCAATCAATCCTTTGCAGATGCCTACGAATTCTGCCGTATCACGCTTGATGCGATCTTTAAGAGTGATGGCGTTAGCTACTTGACCATTACTATCTTTGTACATCTTGCCTCCCGTTTGGAATAAGTTAGCAAGATGTTAATACCGTTTAACTGTTCAATAACAGTACTTTTATACAAAACAGATAAAGGTACCAACTATCGTTGTCGGCCTGAAAAAATCACTTTTCCGCATATTTGCGACTCTTCTGGGATTCGAATGATCCTATCGGGCCATGACGGATTTAGAGCGAGAAGATAGGTTCCTTCATTAGTCTTTTGCAGCCGTTTGAACGTAGCTTTCCCATCTGGTGAGCGAACGATAATGTCGTCACCATGATCATAGGCGCCGCGTTGATCGACAAATATCAGATCTCCATCATGATACTCGGGCATCATGCTCTCCCCTTCCACGCGCAAGATGTATGCGTTTGGACCATGTGTTAGTGGGCATGGGAGCCATGCCTCTGCATCACCAGTGGTGAAAATAGTCGATTACTTCACAAAATGCACCTGCTTGCACCCATGAAATAAGCGGGAGCATTCCTTTTGATGACGGACCATCTGATACGTTCTCATCGTTCTTGCTAGAGGAGTGGTCCTTATCCATCCAGCCGTTCTCTAGCCCAAGCTTAACTTCGATTCTTCGGGCTAGAGCATTCCCAATTCCCTTTGGCTTCCCGCTCTTTGAGTCTCTAGAGCGGTTCTTCACCGGCTCAGCGTTGAGGTTGAGCTATGCCCAATCTTTTCAGCAAGCTCCTGCAGGCTTCCGTATTGCTCGAGCAGCTTCAGGAGATTGGAGTGTCGTGTGTCGTCAATTGTCATTTTTCGATTAGATAGCAAAATGCTAAATATTTCTATTCGCGCAGCACTTGCGATTAGATTAGCTTGACGCTAATATCGCCGCATGACGATCGATCAATACTTGGCGAAGCACAAGATCACAAAAACATCCTTTGCAAAAAAACTAGGGGTGCCAATTGCCTTGGTTAGCCAGTGGTCAACAGGGGTAAGAAAAATACCGCCTCGCAAGTGTGTAGCTATCCACGAAATGACGCATGGAGAGCTTCGGTGTGACCAACTTCTCCCAGAGTTTCCTTGGGAAAAGATTGCTCGTTTGATGATTAATTCTGAAAAAAATCTCTAGTTCCCCCTCTCCGCGTGCCGTCCAGGGCGTGCGGTTTAGCCGGTTATCCGGCGTTTTTTTACATCGATCAGATGCCGTGCATCTGTTGTCACTATAGCGAGGCGTGCCATGAATGGATTGTGGAATCGTCCACGAAAAACGGTGGTTGGTGTGTTGCGCGATGCGTTGCAGACGTGGCGCCAGCGCGAGCACTGGACCATGGATACGGCATCTGACGAAATCGTCAAGAGCTACTACAACACCGGGTTCGATGGCGTTTGGCTGGTTGAATTTCAGCAGCACGTTCCGGGCAAAGATGCGGTGCGAGTCATGCGCACGAACAACGAGCGCTTTGCCCGCTGGATGGATGATCAGACCAAGGATTCCACCCTGCTTCCGATCAATCTGCTTCCTGCTGTCTTGCAGGCACTGCCGATGGATCTGCGCCTGCAAGCGGCCTCTGAGATTCTTCGGCCAATTGGCCTTGATGTTTCCATCCTGCATACGGTGCCGGTGGACGCCGCCGTTTCTTCGCTGATGGTGGCCTTGGCCAAAGAAACGGGTGAAGGGGTGACGGCTTTTGCGCGGGTGGCAGACCGGATGACGGCAGACACATTGCAGAGCGCAAAGATCGAGCTTGAGGAGTCGATCGCCGCCCAGCGTGATGCGCTGGATCACGTCAATGCCATGTTGGCCGGGAGTGACCAGCGGTGCAAAGAGAATTCCAGAAGCGGCGGCTGATGATGCTGAGGTGTCGGTTTCGACACGCGCCAAGCCGATCAAAAGAGGATGAGCGCCGGGCAATGGTTGAAGCAGCGAAGAGCCTGCTTGCCGGGATTATCCGTGATCGTGAGGAGGAGGCTCGCCGACGTGTCGGATGAGCTTTGGGTACTTGAGAGTGGCGACATAGCGCGGGATGCCGCGTATGTGGTGTCGCTTCGCGGCATTACTGGCGGCGTCGATCTACGGCGTCGTGAACTCAAGCGACTAGAGCTTTTGTATGGCGCCGGTTACCGGATGAACGTGGAACGGGCCGTGAAGGAAGGGTTTGATGCCGTCGCAAGCCGGGCGGGAAGCCGTGAGCGTGCGCTGGCCGCAATAGGAAAAGGTTGATATGGGTATCCGTTTATCAGATGAAGAGCTTGAGGCGTTGGAGCTGTGTAGCCTTGGGGCGTATCGGCTATATGTCCAATGCCTTCGGCCAACGATGGATTTTCAGACGGGCATTGTCGGGCGTGGGTATGCCATCAGCCGGGGGATGCTTGCCATTAATGTTCAGTACGTTCCGCCAAGAGGGAGTAAGCGCCGGGCGTGGAAACCTACTCTGCTGCAGATTGACGCCATGATAGAGGAGCTGATTCGGGTCGGACTGGTTAAGCGGGCATCGGCTCCGCAAGAGACCATGAAGCTGGTGCTTCGCTTGCCTATGGCTGTGTTGTCTTGCCCTGTAGATGAACACGACTTGAACACGAAGGATGAACACGACACAGATGCAGCGCCAGAACGCCAACAAACAAAGGGGTTTGATGCGCATTGCAGTGGTGATGAACACGACTTGAACCGACACCATGAACACGACATATCTGATGTTAGTTGTGTTGTGTTTAATACGCGTGCGCGAGGCAACGAGCCTTCTGCTGAGGTGATGCCCTCTCGAAATTCCGGGCCAGTCGAGTCTGCAACGTACCAAACTGCGCTGGCGGCATTCCGTGGTGCTTTGGGGCGGGATTACCGGGACGACGTCCAGACGCTCAAGGCAGTGGCGCAGCTCAAGCGACTGTGCTCGGTGACCGACGTTGACCCCGACGAGGTAAGGCTGGCGGTAGCGATGGCACGAGAAAAATCGCCTGTGTATCTGTCCAGCTACGCCATTCGGATCATTGAGGCCGGAGTGGCGGCTTAGCGCCGGTGAAACAGCCGGTGGATCGCCAATCCTCCAAACTGCCCACGAGAAAATCAGGCTCCGATAGCGGTAGTGCGGTGCTTCGATATCTCAAGGGTAAAGCGCAATGAGCCATGACCTGATGGAGATTGACGGACTGGATGGCGAGGTATGTGGCAAGCAGACGTTGGCCGATTACGTTCTGCTGAGGATGTATGGCATTTATCCATCGATGGTCGAGCGTATCCTGAAGGATGACGGCGCGATCCGATTGTGGGTTCATGAAATGGATACGGCCCTGACGCACAGTGGTATTGATCAGGCCGGGGTGGATGTGGCGCTCGATTATGCCCGGGTCAATCTCGATTGGCCGCCGCTGTCAGTCCCGATGTTTATCCGGTTGTGCTTTCCTGTGCGTGATTATGAAGCGGCATTCAAAGAGGCGCAGTCGAATGCCTATCGGATTCAGATCGGTGAGGCCGTCACCTGGTCACATCCGGCAGTGTATTGGGCCGCCGATCGGTTTGGATGGTATGAGGTCAGAAACTGCTCATGGGAACAATGCAAGAACCGGTGGTCGGATGTGATGATTGAGGTGTTGCGCTGGCCGAATCATCCGGATCCGCGGCCATCGCCAAGACTTACCAGCCGTGGCGGGCTTCAGACTAAAGAAGTCCAACAGGCAGCAATAGAAGAAATCAGAAAACGCCTCGGCATGTAGGCGATAAAAATGACCGGCTTGATCCGGCAATGGGGTTCTCCGGGCATTTGGAGATAGCTGTGAATGATCGTGATGTGATTGCTGTAGTGGCTAAAGCGCTTGAGGTTTTGTCTGCCAGTGGGAGTAAGGCGATTGATTATTCCTCCGTGGGTGGCGATTCAGCAAATAGAGGGGTTCTATCTGTTTGTGATATTGAAGCCGCACGCGCGGTTCGTGAGGCGGTCATCAGCCTTCCGACCGAGCAGCATCTTGCTGTCATGTGGCGGGTGACAAAGGATAATCCAAGATTGGGTGAAGGCTATTTGCTTGATCTGACTTGCTTTGTTTCACACTACGTCAGCAAGAGTGAGCGGTTTGGCCGTGACGGTTTGGTGTATTGGGTGCGGCATTGGGCAAGGCATGATGGATCCTGCCGTGAGGCCGCTTCTTTGTTCGGTGGGTCATATGTTACTCACCACCGTTTTTATCAGGAGAAAGTGCAGATTTGTCTAGATGGATGGTTCATTGCGGCAAAAGGGGCGCTTGAGCCGGTCATCGAGAAACATTACGAGAGATATTGCGAAGCGGCTTGACACCGTGAAAATGTAACAATATAGTCCGAAATACAGCGCCACTGTTGCGCCTAGAGAAAGCCCAAGGTTAATCCCTTGGGCTTTTTTGTTGTGTTTCGAGCGTTAGCTATCTCCTCATTGTTGTCAGTTTGAAGCCCCGGCCAAGTGCTGGGGCTTTTCTTTTGTGAGTCTGAGCCATGCCATTTGCCCCACCTAGACCCTGCAAGTTCACCAGTCGCGGGTGCAGAAAAATGGCCGTGGCGGGAAGTAGCTGTTGCGCCGAGCATTTGGCGCAGGTGCGGCGCGAGGCTGACAAGAAGCGGATGAGTGATGAGGACGTGGCAAGAGTTCGTCGATGGTACAAGACGAAGATCTGGTATGCCCGTCGTTCTGCCTGCTTAAAGGCCGCCCTATTCCGATGCTCCACCCCAGGCTGCGTCAATCGGGCGACGGATTGTGACCACATCATCCCTCATCGTGGTGACTGGGCGTTGTTCATTGAGTCTAGTAACCACCGGGCAAAGTGCCATTCGTGCCACTCAATAAAAACATCCAGTGAAGATGGTGGATATGGCAACCGGAGGAAGTCATGACCTAGTACCTGCTCATCATGGTCATCTTGTTGTCTGGGTGTGCCCCGGCCTTCCGTGCAAACCGACAGGTGAATATGGATTCCGACCGAACGTCGGGTGGCGTGGATCCTATGAGCTGGTTCGATATGAGCGATATCGCTGCCCGGATGGGTCCGACGAATGGTGGTTGGTCTCGCCAGCCCGTAACGCACCATGATGGTGCGGATAGGGGGGTAGGGGGTCAAATCCTTCACGGAAGTCGGTCCTCCGGTACCGCGTGCCTAAACGTCTGTGTTTTTTTTCTGAAAATTCATGGGGGGGTCTAAATCCTCTCATCGATCCAGAAACTCTCAATTTCTCTCTTTGAAAGTCAATGAATCCCTGAAAGGCTTGCTATGGCTCTGGAAACGTCCAAAAAGGCCGGTTCTGGCGCGATACCCAAGCCACCCGCCTTTTTAAAAACAAAACGGGCGCGTGAGGTGTGGCGCTACATCATCCGCGCGCTCGATAAAGCCGGACTGGACTACGCATCAGCGCTTCTGCAGATCGCCCTGTTGGCTGACAAGGTAGATGGGTGGCGAACCCATGTCGAAAACATCGACAA
Organism: Paludibacterium denitrificans; assembly: GCF_009707705.1. GTDB lineage: Bacteria > Pseudomonadota > Gammaproteobacteria > Burkholderiales > Chromobacteriaceae > Paludibacterium_A > Paludibacterium_A denitrificans. The sequence goes on from NZ_WLYX01000001.1 coordinate 3,075,616, forward strand.
AATCGGATGGCGCTATGACGAAGACAGTAACGGCGGATCGCTTGAGACCGATGAAAGCCGTGCAGAGCGCCGGGCCAGATCGGAGGTATTGAACGATCTGGAAGAAGGCGGGCTGACTGTCATCTCTGCTCGGTGCGGGCCATTGATCGCCTGATTAATGGTGATCTTTTTGCAGCGAACCCGTTCGACATGTTGGACCGGATAGAAAGTGGTGGCATCTCCCTGCCGGATGAGCCGCCATGGAAACTCACAAAAACGGAGCGAAAGCTCTGGAAAGACATGCAGCCGCTGCTTATTGCCAGCGGCTTTGATTTTTCTACGGCCGGAATCTCATTGGGGTTGATCTGTGCCGCCTTCGCGGACTGGCTGGCCTGCAAGGAATGGATCGATACCAACAAGGGGTTGATCTTCGCTGTGGCCAAGGATACCGGGCGCCCTTATGAGGTTAGCGCCAGTTATAACCGACCAAAAATTGCCAAGCAGATCCGCGTAATGCTCAAGAAAAACGGAATGACGGTGGCCTCATGCGCAAAGAACAAAGCTCTCAGCAAGGGGCGGGTTCTAAGCGAGGAACTCGTCGAACTGCTCAACTTCATCAACGACAGGCCGGATTAATTCCGGCCTGTCATGTTTTACAGCCCGGGAAAAGTACGGTTCAGACGTTCTGGAGGGGCGCGTTAAGGTTGGCCGCTATGCCCGGTTGGCGGTTGAGCGGCATTACCGTGACCTGAAGCAGCAAGTGGAGCGTGGTCTGGTCTGGCGTCCGGAGATGGCCGCTCACGTACTGTCATTCTTCCCCAAATACTGCTTCGGCACTTCGAAGGTGTATGGGCGGGCAAGCCGGTAGAGCTGGCGGACTGGCAGGCTTTCTGGCTGGCGGTTGAGTTTGGGTGGTACCGGGAGGATGGAACGCGGCGTTTTCGTACCGGTATGAAGAAGTCGCTCGCAAGAACGGCAAGTCAACCAAACTAGCCGGGCTTGGCTTATACCTGTTTTCTGCTGACAAGGAGGCTGGCGCACAGGTTTATACCGCGGCTACCAAGCTGGAACAGGCCAAGATTACGCATGCAGCGGCCGAGATGATGGTGGCGAAGTCGCCAGCGCTACGCCAGCTGATCCAGAACCACAAAAACAAGCTGTGGATCCCGGGCACGGCCAACAAATTCATCCCGCTGGGTGCGGATGCCAACACACAGGATGGCCTCAACGTCCACGGCGCCATCATCGACGAGTTGCATGCGCACCCGTCACGTGCTCTGTGGGATGTGATCGACACGGCACGCGGTGCCCGGCGGCGCAGCTTGATGCACGCCATTACCACTTCAGGTTTCAATCAGGATGGCTCCATCTGTCTGGAACAACGCAACTACCTTATCCAGATTCTAGAGGGGCAGCTTGATGACGACAGTTTCGGCGGGGTGATTTACACCTGGATGAAGGGGATGACTGGTTCGATGAGTCCAACTGGATCAAGGCCAACCCAAACCTTGGTGTGTCGGTGTTTCTGGATGAATTACGCACCCAGGCGGCCAAGGCCGGGCATGTTCCGGCCGCACTCAACAACTTTCTGACCAAGCGTCTGAATATCTGGACGCAAGTCAGCGAGAGCTGGCTGTCTATGGACGCCCTGGGACAAGAACGCTGATTCCGTTGATATCGAGGCGTTGCGGGGCAGGAAATGCTTCGGTGGTCTGGACTTGGCCAGTAAAACCGACATTGCCGCGTGGATTCTGCTGTTCCCGCCAGAAAAGCCAGGGCGAAAAATGGGTGGTTCTCTGCCGCTTCTTTATCCCGGAAGACAACATGTTGGTACGGGACCAGAAGGACCGGGTGAGCTACACCGCCTGGGCACGGAATGGCTACATCATCCCGACAGCAGGGACGCAGATCGATCAGGAGGCTATTCGTCGCCAGATCATCGATGATGCGGCTTCCTTCGAAATTCAGTCTATCGGCTTCGATGCGTGGAACGCCGGGAAGATCGCCACCGAACTGATGGAAGATGGCATGGAAATGGTCGCCTTGACGCAAAACTTCCAGAACCTTTCTGAGCCATCCAAAGAGTTGGAGGCCAAGATACTGGCCGGTGGGTTCGCGCATGGCGGCCAACCGGTATTGCGCTGGATGGCCGGTAACGTCGTGGTTTTACGGGATACCAATGACAACTATCGACCCAACAAGAAAAGGTCACGCGAGCGTATCGATGGCATCGTCGCGCTGGTTATGGCGCTAAACCGAGCCATGTATCACGCGCCGGAGGAAACGGTGCGACTGGCCTACGAAGACGAGGTTTACCTATGAGACTCATCGACAAACTCACGCTGTCTGTCGGCCTTGTCGGGGCTGCGTCGGTCACGGTTGGCGCGGCCCTCCTCCATCCGGCTGCCGGATGGATCGTGGGCGGAACGTTCGCGCTGACGTGGTCGTATCTGACCGCGCGCGGCGTGGCGAAGGGAGGCTGATGTTTATATCGCAACAATTCGGCGTTCAAACGTCAGGCAATCCGGATCCGGGTTGGATTTCAAGCCTGTTCGGGCATGCACGAAGCGCTGCTTAACATCACGGTTACCCCGGAAAAAGCCCTGTCACTGGTCACCTATCAGGCTTGCGTCAGCCTGATCGCGGAGAGTGTCGCGCAGCTGCCGTGCGAGCTTTACCAAAAGAAAGGTGATCAGCGTGACCGGGCGATTGATCACCCGGTTTATAGCCCTGGTGCACGAACAGCCGAACGCTTGGCAGACGGCCTACGAGTTCACCGAGCTGTCACAGGTCTGGTGTGGGACGCACGGCAACAGCTACTCATTCATTGAGCGCGGGCAAGATGGGCGCCCTACCGCACTGATTCCCCCGGGATCCGAAGAAAGTTTCTGTCTTCAAGGGCTCGGACAACCTGCCCTACTACCAGTTTAATGGTAGCGACTTACTGCCTCAGCGGAATGTCCACCATGTGCGGTGGTTCTCTACCGACGGATACGTGGGTGCCAGCCCGGTTGCCCTGCATTGCGACGTGCTTGGTCTGGCTCTGGCCACCAATGGCCACGCCAGTGCGGTGTTTGCTTCCGGTACCAATCTGGCTAAGCGTGCTGGAGCGGCCTATACGATGATAGGCGACAAGATTCTTGAGCCGCTATCACGCGAGAAAGTGAAACAGACCCGGGAGCAGTGGCAAGAGCAGTACGCCGGGTTCAGAAACGCCGGGGGAATCGCGGTGCTGCAAGACGGCCTGAAGTTCTCGCCTCTGGCCATGACGAACTCGGATGCCCAGCTGATCGAGGCCCGCAAGCTTTCATCTTTGGAAATCACGCAGATCTTCAAGGTCCCACCGCACAAGGTTGGTCTGCTGGACCGGGCAACCAATAACAACATTGAGCAGCAAGCGATTGAGTTTGTCGTCTACTGCCTGATGCCGTGGATCCGGCGGCGTGAGCAAGCCATGGCGCGTGACCTGCTGCTGCCGAAGGATCGCCGGGACTACTACATCGAGTACAACGTGTCCGGCCTGCTGCGTGGTGACCAGGCGAGCCGGTTCGCAGCCTATGCCACGGCCCGCCAGTGGGGATGGTTGTCCGTCAATGACATCCGCCGCCCGGAAAACCTGCCGCCCATCCCGGGCGGTGACACATACCTGCAGCCCGTCAACATGGCGGCTAGAAGGTTACGTCCCACAGGGCTATCAGCCCGGTGCCGAGGCCATTGCAGAAGTTGAACGCGCGCTTGCGCAGTGAGGAACACATGAAATCACGCTCTTACCCATTGATTGCCGGGCACATCTTCAACACCCCGTTGATGGTGCTGCCTTCGATGGCTGAAACGGCTGTGGCATGGGCTAAAAAACAGCTGAACATGAATATCGTCATGGCGATGCCCAGCGCCCGGATGATGGAAGATGACGGCGAAGACACGCTGGATCTTGACCCGCCGACGCCGGACCCGGTGTACGGCGGTGGCGTCGCGGTCATTCCGGTCTACGGGGTACTGGTTTCCCGGATCGGCCAGCTGGACATGTGCGAGACCATGACGGCATATGAGTCGTTGCGCAGCCAGATTCAGTGCGCACTCAATGATGCGGGCATCAGTCACATCATCCTTGATATCGACTCATGCGGCGGATCAGTCGCGGGCTGCATGGAGCTGGCCGACTTCATCTATAGCTGCCGGGGCATCAAACCGATTACCGCACTGGTGAACTTCAAGGCCTTCAGCGCCGCGTACCTGATCGCCTCGGCCTGCGACGAAATCGTCATGAGCGAAACGTCCGGCGCGGGAAGTATCGGGGTGATCATGCAGCATGCGGATCTGAGCAAGGCCAATGAAATGGAAGGTATCAGCTATACCACCATCTTTATCGGTAACCACAAGAACGATGGTGACCCGAACCAGCCGCTGACTGACCAGGCCCGAGCCGTCATGGAGCAGCGCTGCAAGGTGGCTTATGACCAATTCACCGGCCGTGTGGCCAAGTATCGCAATCTCGACGTCAAAGCCGTGATTGCCACTCAGGCTGGTCTGTATTTTGGTCAGGAGGCCATCGATAGTGGTTTGGCTGACCGCATTGAAGCACCGCAAGACGCCGTCAACCGCATTGCCAGTGATCTGGCCGCCCAACGCCAGAGCAAACCGCCGCAAAAGATCATGCGTATGCAGGCCCGGGCCGCGGCTCAGGCCATGCAAGCCCAGCTCTAACGCCACCCGGCGTATCAACTGAAATCCCGCCAAGGCGGGTTTTTTCATTTCTGCCGCCGCCTACGGGTGGCGTTTTTCATTTGTGGAGACACTACATGACTTATCTCGAAATGCAGCAGCGTCGCGCCGAAATTGCGGCCCGTACCCAAACCCGGCCAGCCTCGAAGCCGCGGGTACCGGCTTGTCGGCGGAGCAGCTGGGCGAAGTGCAAAACCTGCAAGCCGAGTTCGATTCCCTGACCCAGAAGATGGAACGCCAGCAAGCCGCTGAAAAGATGGCTGCGGCCGCTGCTACCCAAGTCACCACGGCACCGGTTGCTACGCCGACCAAGGTACCGGCCACCCCGGCAGCGCTACGGTCAAAGGCGCTGGCGTGGCACGCATGGTGTCCGCACTGGTACAGGCTCAAGGTAACTACCATGTGGCGGCGGATATTGCCGACAAGAACGGCTATGGCGCGGATGTCGCCGCCGCGCTGAGTACGGCCACGCCCGGTGCGGGTGGTGTGCTGATCCCGAGCAATATGTCTCAGGAAGTCATTGAACTGCTGCGCCCGAAGGCAGTTATCCGCAAGATGGGCACCCGCTCGGTTCCGCTGAATAACGGCAACCTGACGATCCCGCGCCTGAAAGGCGGTGCATCGGTTGGCTACATTGGCACGGACGGCGATGCACCGACGACTGAAGCCAGTTTTGATGACCTGAAGCTGTCGTCCAAGAAAATGGCCGCCCTGGTGCCGATCAGTAATGATCTGCTGGCCTACTCTGGCGTGCGTCCGGGTATCGATCAGCTGATCGTGGGTGACCTGACCTCGGCCATCGGTGCACGCGAAGACAAGGCTTTCATCCGTGACGACGGGACCGGCAATCTGCCTAAAGGTCTGCGTTTCTGGTGCATTGCCGGTAACCAGCTGGCCGCCCCGGCCATTGATGCGATTGATGCCGCCGCTCTGCAAGCCATCGAAATCTTCCTGAACAGCTTGATCCTGCTACTGGAAGGCGTCGATGCCAACATGGTCACCCCGGGCTGGCTGATGTCCCCACGTACCTTCCGCTTCCGGAAGGCCTGAAAGACCTGAAGGGTAACAAGGTCTACCCGGAGATGGCCCAAGGCCAGTTGAAAGGCTACCCGATCGGCAAAACCACCCAGATCCCGAACAACCTCGGCCAGTCTGGTAAGGAATCCGAGTTGTACTTCGTTGATTTCAACGACTGCTTCATCGGTGAAGATGAAACCCTGATGATCGACTTCTCCAAAGAAGCGACCTATAAGGATTCCGACGGCAACATGGTCAGCGCCTTCCAGCGTGACCAGACGCTGGTACGGGTGATCTCCAAACATGACTTTGGTCCGCGTCACGTTGAATCCATCGCGGTCGGTACCGGCGTCACCGGGGCGCCTAATCGGTTGGCCCGCTACGGCGGGCCGAATCCTTTCTGGAGAAAGACATGAAGATCATCAAGTTCCTGAAACCCTACGCCCTCTACACGTCGAGCGATATCGCCGGTTTCGACGATGACAAGGCCGACAAGCTGATTGAAGCCAAGATTGCCGAGGCATACGAGGCCCCGGCAGACGATAAGGCCGACAAAAAATCGGCCAAGGACTAAGCCATGTCTGCCGTGTTGATCGAACGCAGCACGGCATCCGTGCTGGAACTGGCCGACATCAAGCGGCAATGCCGGATCGATGATGACCTGACGGAAGATGATTCGCTGCTTGTCATGCTGGAAAAGGCCGCAGTAAGGGCGTGTGAGAAACGGATACGTGGACCGGTCCTGACAGCCACGTATATGGAGACGTTGGCCGAATGGCCAGCGGTTCCCCGGCTGACCTTGCAAACGGCTGGAGCATTTGAAGTTACGGACATTGCCCTGTCGATTGGCGGGAATCCATTTCCCCGGCATGACTTCCATGCCTTGCCCTCGCCGCCTGCCCTACAGATCAAGCCGCATCACCTGGCGCCAGCCTGTGGTGCCATTCGCCATGACGGTCACCTCCACCGCTCCAGCCGTTTATGGCCTCATGTGGATGCCGTCGCCAATGCCATCCAGATTCGTTATAAGGCAGGGTTGGCTGAAACCGGTGACAACGTGCCTGAAGACGTCCGGCAATGGCTGCTTTTTACCATCGGGACCCTGTATGAGTACCGCGAGCGGTTTGTGGTTGGCCAAACTGTGACGGAAGTGCCCGGCGGATTTGTCGATTCATTGCTTGATCCCTATACCTTGCGCGAGGTGACGCTATGAGAGCCGGAAAGCTTCGACATCGCATCACTATCGAAAAACAGGCCAAGGGCAAGAACCTGTCTGGTGAGTCACGGCTGGATGAATGGGAGCCTGTCCTGCCTCGAATCTGGGCCAACATCTCAGACCTGACCGGTCGGGACAAGATCAATGACCTGACCACCAGCGAAATCGATGCCCGTGGCTATTTGCGCTGGCGCAATGGCATTCATGCCGGGATGCGGGTCAAACACCGTGACCGCTATTACCTGATCACGAATGAACCGATCGATCGGATGGGTACCCGATCCGAGATGGAGCTTTTGCTGAGGATGATGGACTGATGGCCGATGTTGAGCTTCAGATTGATCCCCGTGCGGGTGAGCTTTTTATTCGCCTGCATGGCATCAGTAGTGTTCTGGATGACCGCCGGGCACTGAGTAAGCCTCTGCTGTCTGGGATGCGGATCATCCAGCGCCGGGCCAAGGCTGATGCGCCTAAAGACACCGGTTTCCTGCGTTCCCAGATCATTGCCTGGACGAATGTTCGCAGCAGCGATCCGCTCACTGGGTTTGTGACGGTGGCCACCCGGGCAAAACGCAGCCGTAACGGCACACTCAAAAATGCCCGGCTTTCGGCAAAGCGTAGCACTGGTAGAAAGGTAGATGTCGTCACGGCCTTTTATGGTCAATTTCAGGAAAAAGGGACGAGCAAAATGCCTGCACATGCCTTCCTTTCCCCTGCTGTCGAAGAAGTCGGCGAGCAAGCCAGAGAGCAAGTCGCGGCTGAGGTACAGGCTACGATGCTGAAATTGGTGGGAGAACGCCTTGCAAACCTTTGATATTGCCCGATTGGTCTATGGCTTGCTGGAAGGCCCGCTGGAAGGACGCGTTGCACTTGGACGCTTGAATGTCCGGCGGGAGGATGTTGCTGCGCCACTGTCGGTCATCCACGTCCAGAAAAACGTTCCGAATGAAAACCAGAAGCTCAATACACGGCTGGATATCGTCAAAATCGTGATATCGACGATGATCGATGCCAGCAGCGGCGAGCTGTATAGCCGCATGGAACCCCATCTGAATGCCCTTCGCACGGCATTATTTGCTGATCGGCGGCTGGCGCGTCAGCAAGGCGTGATTGAGGTACAGGAAGGGGAAACAGTGCATGACTACAACCCCGAAGAGCTGGTTTATCTGGTCGATCTGACGATTGAAATCAAGTACCGCCGAGAGGCCGGACAGCCTTAACCCCCTAACCCGCCTTGGCGGGATTTTTTTGCCTATAACCCGCTATCAGCGGGTTTTTTATGTAAGGACCCGCTAAATGTCTGCTCCGATTCAAGAATACAGCTATGTCGGTTGTGGTGCTGTCAAGTTGAAGCTTGCTGATGCCGATCCGGTACCCGTCGGTAACTGCTCTGCCCTGTCTCTGAAGATGAGCGTTGATGAAAAAACGCTGACCGACTACACCAATGGCGGTGGTGGTACCGGAACAAGATGACGCGCATCAAGGATGTCAGCGTCGAGATGGATCTGCGCGAACTGTCGCTTAAGCCAACATCGGCCTGGCCCTGAACAGTACGGTCATCGTTGATGATGCAACAGGCAAGGCCACAATCGAAGCCCTGACGGCCATGGGCAAAGAATACACCCTGATCTTTGAAGGTATGAACGACGCGCAGTCTGGCGCCAGTGTCGACGTCACCGTACATCGCTTCAAGCCGACGCTTGCTGAAAGCCCTGGATTTGATCGGTGATGACTTTGCCACGCTGAAGATCAAGGGGTCTGCGCTGGTGGATAAGACGCAGCCAGCTTAAAGTCTCGCTACTTCGTCGTGGTGATGGATACCAAGGTTTAACGGATCTATTGGTTAGTTCATCAAGGATGGGCTTTTTCTCATAACCGTTTGTCATGTATTCTTGCTGCATAACTACAAGCAGGAATACATGATGAACACCACGCACCTTCTTGTGGCTGCCATCGCCATGGCGACAGCCTCAGCCCCTTCATTTGCCGTCTACAAATGCAACGTGGGTGGGAAAACCGTTTACTCCGATACCCAGTGCCAGGCTGGTACCGGCGATGCCAGGATAAACGGTAACGTCAGCACCTATCAGCTGACACGAAAAGATCACTATGACATGGATAGGGCTGTTGACCGTATCCATGCTGAGGAATCTGAGCGGAACTATCAGCGCCGCATGGATGAAATCGATCGTAAATATAAATCGGCTGCGGAAGAAACAAGGAAAAACGCATGCCAGTACTTCAATAATGAATTAGACCGTGTTCGTGAAAATAAAAGAGTAACAGGATATTCGTCAGAATACGAAAACAGGCTAAAGCTTCATCTATCACAGAACAATTGCCGGTATTTTAAATAAAAGCCATCACTGGAAACGACAATGAACTTGTATGATTTTCTTGGTGTTGATCAGTCGGCAAGCGATGAGCAGATCAAAAGCGCCATAATGAAAAAGGCTGATGAACAAAAATCATCGGCTTCCCCTTCACAATACGACATGTCAATGATTAGACATGCCATTGAAGTTCTTCAGGACGGTAACAAGCGTAAAGAATACGATGTAAGTCTCAGTCAATATACTGAGACAAGACGCATTGAAATTGAGCCAATGTATGAACAGAATGTTGACTATGGGGTTCTTCTGCTGTGCTTGCCCATATCTTTTTCAGGCGCAATAACTCTTATGTCTTCATTTGTTAATCAGTTTTTCCTAATGGAAAACATGATAATTTGTTTATTTTCATTAATGGTATGCTCAACAGGTATAATTGCAGCAATTGAAGAGTCTAAAAATTCAATTAAAACAAAAAACGATCCATTGCCACCGTTCATAAACTTTTTGGGAATAATGTTGCTGTGGCCATATGGTTACTGCTCATATATGGCGAGTCGACGCAGATATGGATACGCAAATCCACTATTAACAACAATAATCATTGCAATTATAACAACACTGCTTTTTGCTTACCCTGCTTATAAGGCGCACAAGTTAAAAACAGAGTTTAAAGAAAGAATGGAAAAAATAATAAATAATCCATTTAAATTTTCAGAACAAAATAAATTTAAATAACATTTTTTAATCACACAAAAAGCCACGTAAATTCGTGGCTTTTTTATTTGGAGCTTCCATGCTTAAAAAGCTGATTACCCTCGATGACGGTAAAGAGGTGATTGTCCGTGAACTGACGGTGAAACAGGTCCGTGACCTCTTCATGAAACCACCGGTAGACCTGGTTGATTCGTTGATGCTGGGTGAGTGTTCGCTGACCGAATTGGCAGATATCAGTAACCTGTCGAAAGAAGACATGGAAAGCATGGCGCCTTCCGATCTGCAAGCCGTGCTTGATGCAGCCAAGGAGGTAAACCCGGGTTTTTTCGAACTGAAAGAACGGCTCGAAAAACTCGACCGGGCAAGAGCCTGAAGGCGTTTGACACCGTTCTGGCCGCGATGACCCGTCTTGGTCATACAAATGTTCTCTCCTATCCCTATTCCTACTTCATGACAGCTGTTGAGGAGGCTTCCCATGGCAAGCAATGACATGTTTATCCGCATGGTTATGTCTGGTGACGCCTCCCCATTCCTGAAAGAAGTCGTTTCTGCTGAAAGCCGGTTCAAGGGCGCTTTGTCCGGCATGTCATCCCGTGCGGCTCGTATGGAGCTGTTTGATAAGCTGAAAGAGGACGCAAAGACTGCCGCCGCGGAGTTCTTCAAACTGAAGAAGGAAGCAGATGCCTTGCGGCAGGCTATCGCCCAGTCAGAGTCTCCGGGCCGGGACATGGAGAAGATGCTGCTAGCGACCGAGAAGGCGCTGACCAAGGCTGAAACCCGCATGGGCAAGACGCGTGGCTCGTTGCAGGACATGCGCCATGAGCTACAGGCGGCCGGGGTCGATACGAAGAACCTTGCTGCTGAGCAAGAGGCCATGTCGCAGCGAATTGCGGCCGTTACGCAGCGCTTGAATTCAACCCGCAAGGTCGACGATGCCCGCCAAATCCTTGGGGTACAGTCGGCACATGATGTGGAGCAGCAGATCCATCAGGTGCAGGCAGCTTATCAACGGCTGGTAACGAGCGGAAAACTCAGCTGGTCCGAGCAAGCCAACGCGGCAATGGCCATGCAGCAACGCGTTACCGAGCTACGAGGTCAACTTGCGCAGCCTATTCAGGCTGGGCTGTTCAGCAACATCAAGTCCGAGGTCTTGGGAACAATTGCCGCCATGGCTTCACTGACGGCAGCCATTAACGCCACAAAATCGGTGCTGACGGTTGGCGGTCAGTACGAAATGCTGCAAACCCAGCTGAACAATGTCGAGAAGTCCGCCGTACTCGGTGCTGGCGCCATGGACAAGCTGAAACAGATGGCACTGGATACGCCGTTCGGTGTTCAGGGGCTGACGCAGTCGTATACCCAGCTGAAAAACTTCGGCCTCGACCCAATGTCCGGTGCGCTGCAAGCCGCGTCCGATCAGGCCGCCAAACTTGGCGGAAGTCAGGAGACGCTGGGCCGGATCACCCTCGCCCGGGTCAAGCCTGGTCGAAAGAAAAACTGCAGGGTGAGGAAGCCTTGCAGCTGATTGAAGCCGGGGTGCCGGTTTGGGATCTGCTCGGTAAAAAAATCGGCAAATCCGCCAGCGAGCTGCAGACCCTGTCCGCCAGTGGCCAGCTTGGCCGGGACAGCATCCGTCAGCTGATCGCCGCGATGGAAGATGATGCCAAGGGAGCCGCCGCATCTAACGTCAGTACCGGCAAGGTGTTGTGTCAAATCTGCAGGATATCTGGGAGCAGTTTCTGGCTGAGATTTCCAAAAATGGCCCGATGGATGCGGCCAAAGAGCAGATCACGATCCTGATGAATGCCATTCGGCAGTCTTTTGCGGATGGAACGGCGGTGCAACTTGGCCACAACATTGCCACGGCCATCAATGCCATCGGCGAAATCTGCCGGGTGACGGTGGGCTTCGTGAATCAGCATTCCGAGGCCATCAAGCTGCTTGTTGAGACGTGGCTTGGCGCAAAAATCCTGACGCAAGCCATTATCTGGCTGGGAGGTATCTCGAGTGCCTTGACGGCCCTGCAGACGGCCGCCTCTGTCAAAACGGTCATCGGTATTTCGCTCAACAAATCCGGAATGGCCGGGGCGGCTTCAGAGATTTCCAGTTTGTTCGGCCTGCTCAGCAAGATTCCATCCCTGACGACGCTGACATTCGCCACCGTGGGTATCACGGCGGCCGTAGCCGCGATTTCTGCCATCAACACGGTTCTCGACATCCAGAATGAAAAGTTGCAACGCAAGTTGAAGCTAATGGGGGAAATCGATGATCTGCAGCGTCAGGGGGTAAAGGACAATCGCTCGGGTAGTGAAACCTCTGTTCTGACTCCGGACCAACTGTCTGGCTACTCAAAAGAAGACCTCGCAAAGTATCAGAATGATCTGAAACGGGCGCATGACATCAATAACAAGATGGCGACGCAGCAGTACCAGACCGTCATGGACAAGGGGGGCGATCCGGAGAAAGACGCGGAGTATCGAAAGCGGTTTGATAACACCATCCTGTATGCCAAAGCCCTTAAGGATCTGGAAAAGTATCAGGCTAACCGCCTGCAGATTGAGGAGCGCTATAGCAAGACAGTCGATGGCGTGCGTAAGGGGCAGCTGGCCAACCTGGCCGAATCGCTGGCCAAAGAGCAAAAGCTGTACGACAAGTACAACGATCTGCTCAAGCAGGCCACCGACACCCGGTTGAAGCATCAGGACGCCTGGGCCGGTAAGAAAGGCACGGATCCGGCAGAAAAGGCCAAAGACCCACAGGACATGGGGACGACAGACTTTTTTGAAGGTCAGGCTAAAGCCTCTTCCCTGTCCCGCAAGGCACAAGACAGCCTCGCCACCTACAAGCAGTCCGGCAAAGATGAGGATCTGCGCAAGTACCGACAAGACGCCGCGGCGGCGGAAAAGCAATTCCAGTCACTATCTGACGTGATCGACAAGCTTCGTGAGGCCGGGAAGATCACCAAGGGCGAATATGACTGGATGAACCAGAGCGCTGGCTCCTTGCAGGATGGCTTTGATGCCAAAACGGAAAACTCTGCCAAAGACAAGCTGCAAGAAGTCATGGCGAAGATCGAGTCGTTAAAGCAGGCGGCCGAGTCGGTGAAAAACCTGCAGATCGGCTTCGATACCGAAAAAGGCATGCGGGATCTGGAGAGCTTGATGGCCAGCTTTGAGCAAGCCGCGCACCAGCGACCCATTCAGATCCCGACGCAATTTGTCGGGCCGGATGGGAAGTACCTGACGGATGCCCGCAAGGATGTTGGCTTGCTTACCACGCCCTATTCCCCTGCCGACCATTCAGGCCAATGCCGAGGGTGGGTTGATTTCTGGCCCGGGTACGGGGACGTCAGACAGCATCCTGTCTCGACTATCCAACGGTGAGTTTGTGATGACAGCGTCAGCCGTCGGCCATTACGGCCCCGAGCTGATGGAGGCGATCAACCAGCGCCGGTTGCCGAAGTTTGCTACCGGTGGACTGGTCGGGTCTCTCCCGTCCTTCACTGACAACCTGAACCTGCCGGATCCGGAGCAGTTGTCGCGCCCGGCGACACCGGCAGCGCTGACGCCCATCAACATTCATCTTCCGGGGATCAGCGATCCGGTGACGATGCACGGCAGTGAGGATGCCGTCAGCCAGCTGACCGCTGCCGCCCGGATGCTCAATCTCAAACAGGGATAACGCATGAATGACCAAACCTTGATGCTGGATGGGGTGCCGATCCCCATTCTGGCAGGGTTAGACCTGTCCCAAAGCTATGAAGAAATCGGCGGTAAAACCCTGCTCCGCACGCGCTCTGGCAAGGCAGTATCGCAAGCGCGTTGGAAGCGGTTAAAGACGACGGTGCAAGGTGGGGGCTGGATACCGGCGCCGCTGGCCGGACTGGATACAGCCGTCCCTCACACACTGGACTGCATCGTTCCGCGTGTCGTTCCGATCGGAACTGTCGTGAGCGAACGGCCGGATCTGCCCGGGTTTGAGATGGAAGGCGGCTACCAGTATTGGCCGCGGCTGACCGGCTATCTCACCGTCAGCGATAGCGGTGATGTGCGAAATGCCGGGTATACCTGGTCGATCACGCTTGAGGAGGAATAAAACAAGCCCCGATTCTCGGGGCTTGTTTCTTACAGATCGACGGTTTTACCAACGATGCCTTTGCCCAGATGGCGCAGGGCTTCTTCGATCAAGTTCACCTTGGACTGGTGGCGAGGATCAAGAATCCGCTCGATCTGTGGATTGGCCCAGCCTGTCATCCTGGCCAGATCGACCTTACGGACACCTTTCTCAATCATGGCGTTGTGTAGCAACACTTTTAGCGAGGCCATGATGGGGAGCGCGATAAAGTCCTCGCCATGCGATGCCGGGACGGGAAACGACTTTCTGTCATCCTGATAGATCATGAAAGCCGTCAGCAAGGCGTCCGTCGCATGCTGTAGTGCTTCTTCCCTGTCTGCTCCATAGGTCAGGGCTTCAGGAACGTCCGGAAATTCAACATTCACGCCATCTTCATCGGTGGTTAATTTAACCGAATATCTCAACATTTCTTGCCTTTCGTCGGGCGGATGATAGAGGGGCTTTCGCCCCTCCCTTGTTACTTGAGTCCTAGTGCTTTCTTAACCCCTCTGGCCGTTCCGTTTGCGATTTCTTTGCCTTTATGGTTTGGCACTGCAATCGATCGGCCATTTAGCGTTGCAATCAGGTGGCTTCCTTTACCGGGCTTCATCGTGACGCCCTGCTGTTGTAGCCACTTGATGAACTCACTGTTTTTCATCCGTCCTCCATGCTGTTCGTCATGGGTTAATAATAACATATGTGTTACTTTTGGCAAGGCAAAAATAACAGAAATGTTATTTTTTATTGCCACAGGAAATTGCCATGTCTCTGCTCCCGAATGATGCGTATTCCCCGCTTACCCATGCCATTAGCGGACGGTCTATTTATCTGGATGGGTGGGAAACCACGCTAGCAGCTGACTGGACGCCAAACGGTATGAGCAGTGCTGTTCTGACTGACTGGATCGGTCTGGATACCCAGCTAAAAATGCGGCCCGGTACCACTGCCACCGTGGTGATCGAGTGGGACAGCGAAGATGGCACGACCTATCGTCGTCCCTTCTCGCTATATGCCGAAGGCGATGTTATCCGCTGGGGTGACATGCCGGATATGGCGACCGGTGCAGTCTCCGATGCCAGCATGACGATTCCATCAGGAAGCCGGGTATACCTGCCGCTGATGGCCGCTGATATGCAGCTGCTGGCTAACCGGTCTCCCGAGTGCATCACCTATGTCATCAACAATGGGACATGGGCCTGCATTGGCGGGTTTAGCCCGTATATGATGAATCCAGACGGCTCTGGCTTTCAGCTGCTTAAGCAGTAGAAAGTGGTGATAGCGGGCTGATTGTTCTGTGCTACTACACTGCCGCTGGGTATGTCGTACTGCAAACCACAAAACTAACGGGTGAAACAGTCTGGTTTGATGCATCGGGAAGCGTTGGAGTCGTCTCATGATGTTCGGCCTGACTACGCTTGGCCAAGCGCCTTTTGGCACAGCTGGCGGCGAATCCATTACCGGTGAAACGGTATCCCTTCCGGTATCGGTGACGGTCAGCCATGCCGTCAGTGACTATGCCGGAGCCCGGGATATCCGTGTCCAGCTGGGTGGTGCCGACGTTTCGGACCGGATCACCGGTGAGGTGGTCATCGAGGCGGAAGAGTCGATGTCTCGTGTTGCCTCGCTCAAGCTGGTCTCGCAGGGTGACACGCTGGCTGGGCTGGCTGGGGCGTCGTTGCGGATTGAAGTCAAGCCAACAGCCGCTTCCGCGTGGGTGCGGCGTTTTACCGGAACCGTTGCGGTACCGGATTTCGATCCTGACAACGGCTTGATCACGCTGCATGCGACGGATGGCCGTCGTGACATGCTGGCCGGATCCAGTCGTGCGGATATCGATGCGCTGATTGGTGGTTACTGGTCGCGTGCGGTGTTTCCACGCTATGCCGACAGCTTGCAGTACGCCAATGACCGGTTGTCCACCGTCGCGGCCGCACTGGATCTGGATGTCTATGGCAATCCCCGCCTGACACCGTGGGCGGGCTTGTCGCCAAGTCTGGTGGTGACGGATGCGCAGGTGCTGGATGGGTCGCTAACCATCCATCCTGTTGCCCGACAGTCCGTCATCAACTGCATCACCAACGACAACAAGTCAGTGCAAGATATCCGCACTACGTCTATCTGCCAGCTGTCAGACGGTAAAGCCGTCACGATGGCAACCATGCCGACGATCAGCGGGACAGCGGTTCCCGGCATGACCATCACGGTGGAGCTGGCCGGGCAAAAGCTGGCAGCGGTGGCTGGTGCCGGTGGGACCTGGTCGGTCAAGGTAGCGAAGCCACTGGCTGATGGTCGGTATACCCCGAAAGTGACACTTACCTCTGGCGCCGTCTCATGCGTGATGTGGGGAACGCCATTCCGGGTAGCGCGTGACGGTAAAGGTTCGGCCATCACTGGTGAGTCGGCTCAGGAGGTGGTGACCGACTGCTCGTTCCAGTATCGCTACCCTCGCCTGCATGAGTACCGCCGCACCTATACCTGGTCAATGGGAATGAGCTATGCCGAGTACGCCAAAGGGAATAACGGCAAGCCTTACAAGCTCCCAGAAAAAAGCCTGTTCAAGTCAGCGGTCGAGAGTAGTGGCTGGAAACTGCTCTCCGAGTTCTACACGCCGCCGCTGCAAGGCCAGCACTATGTCGGATATATCGACAGCAGCGGCAATCTGCATGACGGTGAAACCGTTCCGAGCGATGCCGCCGCCGTGCTTTGGTACCGCAACGATTACACGGGAAAAGTCGAAGACGATCCGCGCTGCGAGTCGGCGGTGATCGCTATTGCCAAGCGGGTGGTACAGGCCCTGACCGAGCGCTGGCGCATTACCGTGACGGCACCGGACAGCATTACCGCCTTGGGCAATCTCAAGCAGCAGGGGCAAACCGCATCACTGGATGCCACCGGTGGCTTTGACGCCTCGTCATGGGTCGACTCGACGACGATGCTTCCTGACGTCAAAAACACCTCTGCGGATCTGGTTGATCTGGCCGGGGCGAGCCGTGCGGATTCCACGTTGGCACTGCAAACGCTGGCGGCCATTGCTCGGCGCAAGATTCTGCTATCGCACCGGGCAACGCGCGTGAAGTTCGGTTTGCCCGCCAACCCGGTTGTGGATCTGGATCGTGCGATTCGTATCGACAGTGCGGTGCTGGGGGCGACCGGGAAGGTTTACCGGCTGACCGAGCATTACGATCTGTCTGCTTAAGCAAGGCCACTGTTGAGGTGGAGCTGGCTGTCTCCGGGCTGATTGGTGCCGGAACAGCCGAGTCTGACCCGCTGGATGCGCCGGAGATGGCTTCCCTGCCCAACCTTTCACAGAATGACACCGCTGACCTTGGCACATGCCGGAAGGCAATGATGGCTACAGTGACAGCACGACCGGGTACGTGACCGGTGCCAGTGGTGACGCGTCATCAGGCTATCCGCATGAGGTGGCCATTGCCGTGCCGACCATCCCGGTGTTTGTCACCGATGCTGTCGAGCGCGAGCTTGATTACACCGTCAAGGTAGCGATTCCTGTTGATGAGCTGGAGATTCGTGCATGAGCCTGACCTTTGGTTTCTATCAGGATGAAGAGCGCCGCCAACCGCTGGACAGCCTGGTGCTGTCTGGCGGTGCCTGCCGCCGGTATGGGTGGGAGCGGATGGCAGCAAAACAGCCTTGCCCACGGTGGATAGCAACATAGTGGTTAACGCTGTCGCCGTGGCGCCCTTGCCCGAGGCATCAATCCGTCTGGCCTCCTCGCTGTCAGGGCTGGCTGGTGGTGGCCAGACGCTAGCCCTCGGACAGGTGGTATCCGGCATGCAGCCGCTGTGGGTGCAGATCAATGATGCAGGACTGGGCGATGGCGAGTACCAGCTGACACTGCAAAGTAATCTGATCTACGAGGTGTGACGATGGCACGCATGAGCGCACAAGATGCCGCTGAGGTGGCCAAGGCACTGGTAGGCAGGATCCGCCGGGCGGATCCACGCTTCCGGTTCCTCCTGCTGGCCCGGGTGGCATACCGGGTGGGATTTTTCGTGGCAAGGCAACGGAAGGTAGTGGGACTGGCCAGACGTCGGCGGGACTGGCCGCCGCTTATGTGGAAACTGGCCGGACGCTCTACGACAGCACCACCGACACCACGCCTTACTTTACCCATGACGGGCTGTTCCGGATTGGAACAGTGCCGATCAAAACCCTGACCATTGCCGAGTCAAACAGCAGCGGAAACCCCACTGGGTCACCCGTCACCATCACCTTCAAACAGGGGGCATGATGATCGACCAGCCGACCCAATACGGATTCATTGGCGGTGGGTATGTCGTCGTTACCCCAGACAAAGATGCCCCATATTCAAGCATCACCGGGTTTGGTACCACTGGAACACTATTCCGCGATGACGGCCAAACATTCCCATGGAAGGGCATCAATCCGTTTGATTGCAAACTGAATAATTATGGTGGATTTCTTACTGGTGGCAGCCCCGTGTACATGAATGTCACCACGGTACCGAACGCCCCTAAAAACGTGCCCGGTGCCCGAAACGATATCTGGACATCCGGGCCGCAGATGTCGGTGTATGGCGGCAAGCATCGTCTTGGTGGTGGATGGCTTTGTTGGCTGTACCCCATCGCTCCCGGCGAAGTCTTGAAACTCACGGTTGGGGCGGGAGGCTACGCCGATGACCGGGAGTACACCTACCAGCCCAACGTCGTGGTTCATAGCACCATCACCAAGACTGAGGACGATGACAGCGACTACGAGTGGGTCATGGCCTCAAAAGATGGCAAGACGGCCTTGTTGAGAAGCACCCGGCGCTATTACTACCAGGTCAACGTGACCAGCGTGGCCCGTACGGACAATGTCAGCGACCCGTACCGCATCAATAAGACCCGCTACGATGTGACGATGACGATTCAACAGCTTGGACGGGTGCGGGTTGACGTAGAAGAAGGGGGATGGACGTATTTTTACAAAGGGCCGCTCTATACCCTGAGTGAAGCGGGCAAAGTCGTACCGGTCGACTTCTATGTCAGAACAACCGGTACCGTCGAAATGGTCAAAGTCAGGGAAGAGCTTACGTATCCGACCTCTGACGGGGCGGGCCACCCGATGGGGACGCCGTACATTGTCGAGTACGGCTACTATCTGGAGGACTACACCTTCAGCCAGAAAATCGGGTCCATTTCGTTTGATTTTCATCGGAAAAATGCAGAGGATGGTTGGTCGCGTCGGCAAGATACCGGGGAAATCTTGCCATACGGCACCGACAGTTTTGACCTGCCTTAAGCGCTGGAAATCACGCACAGCCTGATCGGTATTGATATCGGCACCGGTGATATCAATGCCGGTAGTTTTTCGGACGGCAGCCACACCCTGAATGTCATGCCGCTGACGATCAGTGAGTCAACCAGCCATGTCGACCACCACGTCTACTACGACCTGACCACCCAGCAGGTCATTCCCGAAGACAAAATCCTGCGCAAGAACGCCAACGCCAGCTATGTCCGGGCTATCTCCCCGGACAGGATCTTCCTGTCAGATAACCCGAATGATCAGAGCGTGTTTTTTGTGTAGTTTTGACTTTATTATTCTTATAACAAAAGGCATAAAACGCAATTGTCATTTATTATATTTTCATGTATATTATAAAAATAATATATCAGACAAAGTTAACAAATGATTACGAAGATAATTTACCCTATTGGGCGAAAAATGGTTAACTGTCCGCATCAGTGTAAAGATGTGATTAACAATCCTAGAAAAGGAATTGTCCCTCGCGGGATAATTCTAGAAGCAATAGACGATTATGGCAACCCAACAGTTGGAACTTCGACCTCTATTTCCAATGCCGCATTAGGAGTTATCGTCGTCGGCCTTAACCCGGGTGAAAGTGGCACAAAAGAACGTTATCACTATCGACATTACTTTAAACATCACGGCAGAAATTATCAAAGCGTGACTAATTGGCACAAAAAAAGCATAAACACATACAAATACCATTCAAGACTACGAAAACTCATTCAGCAGCTCAATAGAACCAATATTCTTTGGACAGAAATTGCCAAATGTGAAAATCGAAATAAAAAAAATAATCCATGCGTTGAGACGCTACACTTCTGTTCAGGTATTTATCTAAAGAACGAGATAGATGGATTATTATCGTTGTCTAATCATAACAATAAGTGGCTTATTTTAGGCATAGGACGTGATGCTTGGAAGGCACTTGCGTTTCTTTACCCACGCGAAGCTGTAATTGGAATTCCTCACCCAACAGGAAGTTGGGGGTATTACAGCAAGCTTTTTTCCCATAACGGCCAACTTCTTCGTAAACATTTCAATTCAATCACCGCAGCCATCACTACAAAGCATGCTATTTGGCTGGAATAGAATAAAAATATGTTTTTGGCTACATCATGACCAGTACAAAATCTGCACCATGTAATTGACAAACAGATTTATGAAACCAAACCCGCTTCGGCGGGTTTTTTTATGCCCGGAGTAACTATGCAAATTATTCGCGGCGATACCGGCGTCGCCAGATCCGGCTTGAGAGCGGACAGCTTAAAACCGCGCCCATCATGGCCATGGACAGCCGTCATGACAATGTCCGGCTTGTGGTGCCGGGTCATGGCCTGCCGACACACTGGCGGGTGGCTGTTATCGGAGGGATGTTTCCCGGCCTGACAGCCAGAAACCGCCCGCCTCGGCAGGATGACTTCCTTGAGTGCCTGGCGCTGGATGCTGACACGCTGGAAATCACGAACATCAACGGCATGGGCTGGCCGCCCTATTCTGCTGGCACCGCGGTGATCCAGTACGGACCGCCACTGGATCTGTCCGGCGTGGCCGCCGCACGCATGCAGTTTCGTCAGGCAGTAACCAGTGACGTGGTGTTGGCCGAACTGACTTTAAACAGTGGTTTGTCGGTGACGGATGGTGCGGTGGACGTGATCGCCTCGGCATCAGTGACGGCTGGCTTACCCGCTGGGCCCGTCTTCGCCTCGCTGGAACTGACCTATGCCGATGGTACGGTGCGCACGGTCCTCTCGAACATGCGGATCGATGTCGTGGAGGACGTAACGCGATGACGGAATGTCCACCGGTTGTTGTCATCGATGACCAACCTTTAATCGTCACGGTGAGTGATCCAGAGCCGATTGTTCCGGTCATCGGAATCCCCGGCCCGCCCGGTCCATCCGGTACCGCTGACTTTGATCTCGACCTCACCCTGATTTTCAACATCGCCCAACTATAAGGATCACCCCATGAGCCTAGACCTCGTACTGACCTCGCTTGCCCAAGCCATGGGCGCCAAGGTCAAAGAAGTCAAAACCATGATCGGCAACCCGGCTGCCTTGTCCACTACCGACAAGACCAGTCTTGTGGCGGCCATCAACGAGCTGCAGGCCACCGTAGTAGCGGCCGCCGCATCCGGTGGCGCGGCCATTGACGATACCAGTGCCAGTGCGGCCACTGTCTACTCATCGAGCAAGGTGACCGATCTGCTTGCCCAGCTGAAGAACGACATTCTCGGCGGGGCCAGTGCAGCCTATGACACGCTGAAAGAGATCGAAGCCAAGCTGGGTAGCGATGACACCGCTTTGGCCAACCTGCTGTCCACCGTGGGGAATCGGGTCAGTTTTTCCGATCAGCAGAACCTGACCACCACCCAAAAGCTGCAAGCGTGCCAGAACATCGGTATCGGTAATCCGGAAGTGGATCTGGTGGCCGTCTTTAACACCGCTATGTTGTAGGAGGTGCGATGCTGCTGTCAGAGGAATTGTCTGCGGTAGTGCAAGAGATTGCGGCAAGAATCAAGGCGCTATTCGATCGAGGCGCCAGCAAGTCGGGCGACATTCTCTATTCCGCCGATGCCCCCGGCCCTGACTGGTTGCCCTGTGATGGCTCGGCCTACCTGCAAAGCAGTTATCCAGCGCTGTACGGGAAGCTAGGGAACATTCCGACCAGTAACATTGGCGATCTTGTTCCCGTGCCATGCCGACCTCAAACTGGTCAGCAGTAACCTTTGGCAATGGTCTATTCATCGCACTGGTGGCAGGTTCAAGCCTGTATTCCTATACGTCAACGGACGGGCTGACCTGGACAAAGCGGAACATGGGGGCAAGTGTTTCATGGACAGCGGTGGCCTATGGGAATGGCGTTTTTGTCGCGATCGCCAGCGGCACGACGACCATGGCCACGTCACCGGACGGGATCAACTGGACGACGCATGTAATGCCGGTTTCTACCTCGTGGAAGCTGTTGGCGTTTGGTAACGGTGTCTTCGTAGCGATGGCCAATAACACCTCCATCGCTGCAACGTCGCCGGACGGCGTGACATGGACACAGCGAGCGATAGCGGGATCGGCCAACTGGTATGCCATGACTTACGGCAACGGTCTATTCGTGGCGGTCACTTTCGGCAACCTTGTCAGCGCCACGTCACCAGACGGCGTGACGTGGACACTGGGCAGCAAGCTCCCGCTGTCAGGAAACTGGAGCGGTATTGCCTGCGGCAATGGGGTGTTTGTTGCCACCGGTAGCGTCGGGATGGCCATCTCGACGGACGGGATCAACTGGACGGGCTTTCCGACGCCCTACATGTCGTCGGCCTATACGGTTGTTTTCTGTAATGGCTACTTTGCCGCCTTTGGCACCGGCTACCTGTCCATCACGTCGGAGGACGGTAGCCACTGGAGCAAACACATTCTTTCCGCCTCAATCGTTGCGAACTGTTCTGCCGCGTTAGCGTCATCGTTGCCCTATCAAACTCAGCACAGCTCTATGGCGTTTCCCCTGACGGGCCGCGTTACAGCTACGACACCGGTACCCAGTTTGTCGTCCCTGACATCGACGCGCTGGATGGCCGTATCAGCCAGCTCAAAGCTTACGTGAGGACTTGATCATGCCGGAATTGATCACTGTGTATGTCTGCGATTCGGCGTGGTACTTCGACCATGTAGAACAGCTGGATTCTTCTGGACCGCTCCCGCACTACTCGACACTAACGTCGGTACCACCAACATCAGGGAGCGAGGTGGCCGGGTATCAGGACGGCCAGTGGATGGTGTTGCCGGAGCATCCTGTCAAACAGGAAGTGACGCCAGACCTGTCACCGGCTATTCCGCAGGAAGTCACCCGCTTTCAAGCGCGCGGCGCTCTGTATCAGGCTGGACTGCTGGACAAGGTGGAGGAATTCATTTCCGCCGAGGGGACAGACATGATGCTGAAGCTGGCTTGGCAAGACGCCCAAACATTCAAGCGGTACTCGCCGTTTATCACCGGGGTTGGCCAGCTGCTTGGGTTGACGGATGAGCAGCTGGATGCGCTGTTTACTGCAGCAAGCACTATAGAATAACACCCGGCCGGCCGGTTTTTTTTACGCCTCACGTTTTTACGTGGGGCATTTTTATGCCTGAAGGGGGCGGACATGGGGGATTCATCAGAGGTACAGGTCACTCGACTGACAGAGCAGATGCTGAGCTTGCAGCGGGAAATGTCCTCAATGGCAGTGATGATGCAGCGGCTGGCTGACAGCGTGGAGGCGTTAACCAAAGAGAACATGCGCATCGCCACCGCGGAGGTGCAAGTCGCGGCGCTGCTGCGTGGGCAGGAATCGCTTTGGGAAGAAATCCGCAACATCAATGATCGTCAGCAGCAGCTGGGCAGCAAAGCGGCCGGTGGCATGTGGGATGTATTGAAGCTGTGTGGCGCCGCCGTGATTGGTGTCGTCGCCGCGAAATATGGGAGCAAGTAAATGACGTTTGATGAAGCATTCGAGGCACTGATTGGTCATGAAGGTGGCTACGTCAACAACCCGGCGGATCCGGGTGGAGAAACCAAATTCGGGATCAGCAAGCGGAGCTATCCGGGCGTTGATATCAAGAACCTGACGCTGGATCAGGCCAAGGCCATCTATCTGCGTGACTTCTGGAAGCCGGTGGGCTGTGATGCGGTTCCACCGGCAGCGGCTTTTGACCTGTTCGATATGGCCGTCAACTCCGGGGTCAAGCGTGCCATTACCACGCTTCAAACGGCGGCGGCCGTCACGGCTGATGGGATTCTTGGTCCGGTTACCCTGCGGGCGGTAGCGGCGATGCCCGGTGCAATGCTGGTGGCCCGGTTCAATGGCGCGCGTCTGAACTTCATGACGAATCTTGCGACCGGCCAACCTTTGGTAAGGGCTGGGCGCGGCGTATTGCTGACAATTTGATGAGGGCGGAATGATGGACTGGAAAAACCTGTTGGGTACGGTGGCGCCGTGGATCGGGACGGCCATGGGTGGTCCGCTGGGCGGGATGGCAGTCTCGGCGGTCGCGGATGCGCTGGGGCTGTCGGATAAGACCGAAGAGGCAATCAAGACTGCCCTGTCCGGCGCTACGCCAGAGCAGATGCTGGCGGTGAAGAAAGCGGATCAGGATTTTGCTATCCGTATGCAAGAACTGGGATTCGCCAACCTGCAGAAGCTGGAAGAAATCGCCGCCGATGACCGGGACAGCGCGCGCAAGCGTGAAGCTGCCGTACAGGATTACACGCCGCGTGTGCTGGCCTACACCATCGTCTTTGGCTTCATCGCCATGGCCTTCGGTATTCTGTTCGGCCAGCTGCATGCGGACACGGTTCTGACCGGGACGGTGATCGGTTATCTCTCGGCCAAAGCTGAACAGGTGGCGGCCTACTACTTCGGCAGCACGGCCAACAGCTCGCGCAAGACGGAACTGCTGGCGCAGTCGGCGCCGGTTGGGAAGTGATTGGGTGGTGACAAGCAGACGGCCAGGCCAGTTTTGCTGGCGTCTGTTTACGACCCGTTGCAGACTTTGCGGACTTGGGAAAGCGGACGTTTAACGTTCAAGCTCAGGGGCGGCTGACGGCTTGCGTAAGCAGGCGTCCCTTGGAGCGGGATGTTAGATTTCTGATTAGTCGTTAACATACTCTTCCATGCAGTTGTACGCATGAAAATTCATGTCGCCACCACCTCTCACCCCCGTGTAGCTCTTGAAGGATCGTCGCATCTCCACGAGAAATGATGCAGGATTCTTTTCATTCAGTTTCCGCAGTTCTTCTTTGGAGTTCTGAATATTGAAGAGTCCGCCAATAGCGAGACCTGCCGCCCCAAGAGCCACAGCAGAAGATGAAGGAATGGACAACAACTGGCCGAAAATTAGTGGGGCTGGGAAACCCATTAGCGAAACACCGAACCATCCCTTTGCTTTAATAATGTCGGCGCTCGCTTTGTATTGCTTCTGAGCACGAATCAGTTCCTTCGCCTTTTCTTGAATTGCGCCGACCTTTACGTCTTGGGAATCAAGCTTCGACAGTTCGGCGCGAAGTTCATTCATGCAAGAGCGAAATTGAGTAATCTCGGGTCGTCTCTTATCGCGAAACTCTAGAATCTTTTCGGATGGAATTTCAGAAATATTCACAGGAACTAATTCGCTAACAAGCAAGCCGAATAGACCAAAACTCTCTGATGTTTCATCAGTACAACTATCTTTTCCGATATTGATAATGAAGTCGTCAACTTGACCGTTGACGCCGAAATAGCTTGTTCCAGTCCGAGGCGCCCCAGTCTCCAGTAATTAGTGAGAGTTGGTTTTTCTGCGCAATATCGCTCGCCATGTAGAGCATGAAGTTGGATGCGATTGCAGTCGGGACATACATCCGGTCATTTTCTGATCTGTAACCAGCCTCTTTGAAGAGTTCACGAACTCGTTCATCAGTCTTTTCGCTATGAATTCGTGATATTTGCTTCTCATCCTCTGGATCGAAGGTAAGTGCAGCAGCATTCCAATCCTCAATTTTCGAAAGAAATTCGTCTGAAGCATTTTTGGAATAAGGCGCCGGATTGATCATCTGTCCAATCGCCCCCTCTTCCAAAAGAGGGTTTAGCTCCTCTGCATCCTCTGGGATCACATTGTCTGGAACGATGCGATAGATATTGTCGTAAAACAACGCCATTGCCTTTATCCAGGGCTGCGTTGTGGAGGTCGATGTGTGGGTAGTAGAGCGCGTTTTGTTGCATGGCAGAAAGAAATCTAACGTTGGAGGTAACTTGCAGCCGGAGCTGCGAAGCAGCGGAGAGAACCTAAAGCGCAGCTTTGGGCTGTCAGGTTGACTGAAAGGTTAGAAATTATCCTGCTCCGACGATACGACATGCCACTGGACACCAAATAGCTGGCAGAACGTGACTATCTGCATAAATAGCTTTGCTGCTTGGAGTTCATAAGGTTCGTGCTCCACTGCGGATAGTGCTTCTGTGCGTCGTAGGTATTCTCGCGAAATAGGACTCGACCAACTTGTTTCACGAGCACTAGATTGAATGGCTAGCGCGACAAACCGTAAATCTTCAAGAGTGGTTTCATTTCTTCGATTATCAAACTCGATGGACATCGTTTCGAGATCGTTTAATTGGTCCAAAAAATTTGGTTCGTCTATTTTTTCTGGCTCTGAATGACCTACTCCACTTGCGCCCGGCTTGCTATAGAGCCAGCGTTCGTGGCCATTTAAGCGGTGTATTGGGGCGAAGTTAGAATTTTTTACTAACTCTTGCCGCGCTGTGAGGCGGTATAGGACATCGTGAGTATGGAACACCGGCGCGGCATAAAAGACCTTGCCACGATGCCCAAGAGTTTTGGCTAGACGAACAAGAGCCACCTGTTGATGCTGTTTGATATTGAATCGGTAGTGCGGACCATAGATCGGAACCGCGTAGTTCGATCTACTCAAGAACTCGGAGCGTTTAACTTGTAGGAAAAGGTTAGTCGCGAATGTTGGTAGTGTTCGCTTTCGTTCAACTTGGCGCCAGATTCGGCCAAAGCGCAAGTCATTGAGAACTACGCCGGGTAGCGGGTCCGAGAAGCCAACGGTTTTCCAAAACAGTGGCGACGTTACCATTAGCGCCGCGTCAATTCCCATATGCTTCTCAAAACACGGCCCGGGGGCCAAATTCTTTGGTCGTTAGCCAAGAGTTCATGGTTGAGTGGCCCCTCATATTCTTTTTCTTCAAATTCTGCTTCCAATTCAGGCCCCCGTAATTTCTAACATTAAATATAACAACCCATCGGTCAGTCATAACATTATTAATAAAGCGTCGGATTATACCCTGCAAACCCGCGCCAATCCTTGATCTTGCCAGTGCTGCGTCCGTATAACAACAGCTCCGACGAATAATGGAGGATCGCACAAAGGTGCAGTCTGACTACAGAGAAATTGGAAACAAATGTCTGCTATCAAGGCAAGACCCACCGGCCGCTCTTGCCCGTAAGGCATCACACGTAGCTCTAAAGAAAACTCCTTTTCTGATCCAATCAGGATACATTTTCTTAGGAACTACTTCACCGGTAACCATTTCCACCAAGACATCGGTCTATCAAGTACTGGAATCACTAGGAATACGATGCCAGCAATAATACTGCTCTCCCGCATAACCAAAGCACCATCGCTCGAACGTCTGAATTCGCGTCGACTTCCCGTGTTCATTCCAATGGCGCCGTCACCTGCCATTGCTTCTCCGGCGTTCTGATAATGACAGCGCCTTCTTGGCAACTGAATTCACCGGCAGCCGCATGTAATACCTTATGGGATTCGCGGCCATTATCATCAATGAATGCAAGTTGAAGCATGTCATCACTCGGCCCTTCAAGCCTTAGCTTTGGGTGAATGGTTTTTGCAGTCCATCCCGTACGGTAGAGGCCAACGAGCTTTTGCGACAAACTCTCACAGAAGTTACCTCGCCCACCAAGTGAGCAGGCTGGCTGCCTCTGCGGGGGAACGCTTTCATCAGGATATGTCCCAGTCAGATCAGGACAAGGAGATGGACCCGCTGCTTTTAATGGCGGCCATTCAGCTGGATAAGGCGTTATAGTGGCCACGCAACCAGTCACAGAGAAAAGGACAAGCAGCAAGGAAGCAAAACGCCAACGTATTGTCATGAGTTGAGTGTGGTTTAGCTGAAGGCAGAAGTTAAGCACAAAAGCATAAACCTACACTTTGCGCAAAGCCATAAATTATCTTGATGGCATACGGTTGCCGCGTTGAGTTCCGAGTTACCGCGGGGATAATCCATTCGGTCGCACTGGAATATGTGAAATAGCGCATTACGTATTGCAACCCCGAAAGGGCGTGCACACGCAGGGGGTGGCGTCCTGCCTGTGCGGCCACATCCTCCTTGACCTATTGTGTCAACTTCGCGATTTTCCAAAGTAAAAAAGCCCGGTAAATACGGGCTTTCGCTCCCTACGCTTCCGGGATTTCGATTGTCCCTTCAAGATATTGAACAGCGTGACCCGAGATATATACCCGGTCGTCTTGTACGCGACAATGAAGTAATCCGCAGCGGCGTGAGACCTGCATGGCCACGAGTTCTGACCTACCCAAACGGTCAGACCATAACGGCGCGAGCGCCGCGTGAATAGATCCGGTCACCGGATCTTCATCTCCGCCATTGGCAGGCCAGAAGTAGCGGGATACAAAATCATGCTTATCTCCGCGCGCTGTTACGACGACATCGAGCGGACCAAGTGCCGACAACAGATTGAGTTCAGGAACAACGGATCGTACCTCCTGTTCTGTTCCGTAGATGGCAACATAGGCTTGCTGGTTTATCAGCACTTCTTGAGGCCGTATCGAAAGCCCCGGAGCAAGTTTGCGGGTATTTCGTCCAGCTTTTCAGACCGACGTTGCGGGAAGCTCATTTCGATCAGTCCGTTACGCGTATGGCAAACGGTAAGCCGACCGACCGCTTTCGCAACAAATTCGATGACTTCCAAATCATCACATCGCTGGAAGATCACATATGCACTTGCCAGCGTGGCATGTCCACAAAAAGCGATTTCGGTTAGTGGAGAAAACCAGCGGATGCTGAAGGTGCCGTCGGCATTTTTCACGAAGAATGCTGTTTCGGACAGGTTGTTCTCAGCGGCGATTGCCTGCATCAAACTATCGGGCAACCAGCGTTCGAGTGGCACTACAGCAGCGTAGTTGCCTCTAAATACCTTATCCGTAAAGGCGTCAATCTGATAGATCGGCAATTTCATGAGATGTCCCTGTTCAAATTGATAGATTAGTCAGCAACCTGCAGTCCATTCCTTGAATAGGATAGCAACCCGTTAAGCTGGCTAACAGGTAAAGTGCTGTGACACTGCGGGGGATAAGCTGATCCGTAGATTAGGGATCACTAAATTTTTAACTGATTTTTTCAACAAAACCGGCTATCGCTTCATCATCCGGATAAAATGTGTCTCATAGAGGACGTTATGTCCGGTTTTTGTCCCAGAGAAAGCCTCATGAACACAGCTGATTCCCTCAACATCAAGGCCATGCTGGCTGAAGTCCGCCAGTTGCGCAGTCAGGCCGAGATTGCGGCAGCCCTCAAGGTGGATGCCCGTACCATTCGCCGCTGGGAATCCGGGGACTGTGAACCGCCGTCTTATCTGGAGCATGCCTTGCGCCAGATTCTTCCACCGGCACTTCCATTCGGCAGTGACGAACCGGACTTTACGTTCATTGACCTGTTCGCTGGCATCGGTGGTATTCGCCGGGCGTTCGAGAGTATTGGTGGTCGTTGTGTATTCACCAGCGAATGGGACAGCTACGCACAAAAGACCTATGCCGAAAACTACCATCGTGACCAGCATCCGCTGAACGGCGACATCACCCAGGTCCATGCCACCGACGTGCCCAACCATGATGTATTGTTGGTGAGCTTCCCCTGCCAGCCGTTTTCCATTGCTTAAGCGTATCAAAGAAGAATGCACTGGGCCGTGCCCACGGTTTTCAGGATGAAACCCGGGGCACCCTGTTTTTTGATGTGGCCCGCATCATTGATGAAAAACGCCCGCGTGCCTTCCTGCTGGAGAACGTGAAGAACCTGTTGTCCCATGACAAGGGACGCACCTTTGACGTGATCCGCCGCACCCTGAGCGAGGAGCTGGGCTATCACATTCACTGCAAGGTGATTGATGGTGCCCACTTCACGCCGCAGCACCGCGAACGCATCCTGATTGTCGGCTTCCGCGAGCCGGTCGCGTTCGACTGGGACGCCCTGCCATTGCCACCCAAAGGGAATATCCGGCTGGGCGAGATCCTGCACCGCACCGATGGCAGCGAACCGGTATTGCCATGGGATGGCGACCGCTTCTTCGATCATGCAGCCCGCAAGGTGCAGGACAAGTACACCCTCACCCCCAAGCTGTGGGCTTATCTGCAAGCCTATGCCGAGAAACACCGCGCCAAGGGCAACGGCTTCGGTTTTGGTCTGGTAGGGCCTGACAGCGTCACCCGTACCCTGTCAGCCCGTTATTACAAGGACGGCTCGGAAATTCTGGTGTATCAGGGGGAGAACAAGAACCCGCGTCGCCTGACTCCCCGTGAGTGCGCACGCCTGATGGGGTTCCCGGACACCTTCCGTATCCCGGTATCCGACACCCGTGCCTACAAGCAATTCGGTAACTCGGTGGTAGTCGATGTGATGGCCCATACGGCGCGGTTGATGCACCAGTTCCTGATCCAGGACACGCTGGAGCCCGAGCTGCCGCTACAGGTTGCCATGGTCTGACCCTCTCGTCATGACCGACATTGTCGACAAGGCCACCCGCAGCCGGATGATGTCGGGCATCAAAGGCAAGGACACCAAACCGGAGATCTTCATCCGCAAAGCCCTGCACGCCCGGGGCTTTCGCTATCGCCTGCATGACAAGGCCCTGCCCGGCAAGCCGGACCTTGTCTTCCCCAAATACAAGGCCGTGGTGTTCATCCATGGCTGCTTCTGGCATGGCCACGACTGCCGCTATTTCAAGGTACCGCAAACCCGTACCGACTTCTGGCTGGAAAAGATAGCTGGCAACCGGCAACGTGATGCCCGTCAGTTGGCACAACTGAAGCAGGCTGGCTGGCGGGTCCTGATAGTCTGGGAATGTGCAACGCGAAAGAATGAAACCCTGTCAAAAGACATGCTGATTGACTGCGTCGCCGACTGGTTGATAATGGAGGACCATGACGCACACATCGATGAGACCGGCCTCCATCCCTTGCCATGTTTGACGACAGAATCAGTGACTACACCGAAGGCGTTGCCGCCAAATACCTGAGTGCCGTGGACGCCGAGCCCGGCAAATCCCACCAGCACGAAATCGGCGGACTGCCCGCTGCAGGCTTCCGCGAATGGCTGGGCACTCCGGCAAAGACGAGGAATACCGCTTCCGTGCCCGCCAGATCTACATCCCTGACGATGATGAAGAGCCCATCATCTGCGATAGCCATGTCACTTGGTACGACTGCCGCCGAAAGGTGGCACACCGCAGCCCGGAATATCGCCTCTACTACTATGACAGCCCGGTTACCGAACGCCTCAGCGAAGGTGACTTCTTTCTGGTCGCCAAACTGAGTGATGAAGCCCTGCCGCTCGAGGATGTCATCCTGCCAAGAGATGGTGCTGCACTGAAACCCGGTTCCCTGCTGATGGTGTTTGCCCCGGCTTAAGAAGTGCTGCCGAGCGGCAGTTACGCCTGCTGTTTGGGTTGGGGGATATTGGTGACCGCTTCAAGGCTGGTGAGCTGGCAGTTGCACCCTGTTGCTGCCCCTGCGGCTGATGCTGGAAACACTGGGCATCGAACTGGCCAAGCCAGACCGATCCGACGATGAATGGATAGAACGTCTGCTGGCTACCTTCGGTGGAGCAGCCTTCCCGACTACCGCCGACTTCTCAGCCTTTGCCCGCGACAGTATTGCCGGACAAACCGATGCCCTGTCCGATCCGGACGCCACCCTGATGGCGTGGATGGATCACGAAGAAAAACTCTTCCGCCTGTACGAACGTCAGCTGGTCCAGGCACAGCTGCGTCCCAAGCTTCGGCGAACACGGCGACGATGTGGATGCCTTCATCAGCTACTCGCTTAGCGTGCAGAACCGCCGCAAATCACGGGTGGGGCATGCCTTCGAAGGCCATCTGGACACCCTGTTCCGCCTGCACGGCCTGCAGTTCCAGCAAGGCCGCGGCAAGGGTAACGTTACTGAAAACAATACCCGGCCGGACTTCATGTTCCCCTCCTTCTCCGCCTACCATGACCCGGCCTTCCCTGCCGGGAACCTGTTGATGCTGGGTGCCAAAACCACCTGCAAGGACCGCTGGCGGCAGGTGCTGAGTGAGGCAAACCGTATTGCCTCCAAACATCTCGTCACCCTCGAAGCTGCGATCAGCGAGGCCCAGACCGATGAAATGAGGTCCCACCAGCTCCAGCTGGTTGTTCCTGCCAGCATCCATGCCACGTACACGGCACGGCAACAAACCGGATTACAGGATCTGGAGGCATTCATCCTTCAGGTCAAGTTGGCTCAGGTCGAACCAAAAGTAAGCGAAGAGATATGAACGAAAAGGCCTTTCTGATCGACTGGATCCACCGGGTGGAGTACGACCTGAAAGAAGGTAGGCCAACCAAGCGGCGCCCCTCCTTGGTGACCGAACTCTATTTCGAGAGACACCTTTCCAAGCTCAGGGAGCTTAACCTCCCGGCTGTGATTGCATTTGGCTGGATGAAAAGGTTCTGTTGGAAAAAACAGTGCACGGAATGGTTCAAGATAGCCTCAAACGACAGCCTTGCCAAGAAGCAGCCAACCCTCCTGTTTATCAAGGAGATATCCAAACGACAACCTCAGGACAAATTCTACTTGGTCCAGTACGAAGTCCAGAGCCAGTTGAGTATGCCAAATACGCCACCTTCAGTGGTCTTCAAGGTAACAAGCCTACTCAGAGAGGGCGATAGCATTTGTCGGTACACAACGAAGGATAGTTTGCAACTTTCCGCAGAGCTTACGGCACAAACTGCCAATGAACTAAAGCACTACGTCTCAACAAGATCCGACAACGAGATCGGCCCATGGCTTGAGCTGTTGAGTACCACAGAGTTAAAAAAGTTATTGTCCACAAGATGTCTAATGAACTTCTCAAGCAAAAATTTTACCGATATTGACGGTATCGGTATCAACGATTCCGGGACACTCACCTTCGTCGAATTCAAAAGGAAGGATCCCGCTCATGGATTGAGATACCGCTTGCTTCAGAATCCACGGCTGGAAACCTACCTTGAGATCGCCAAAAATCTGAACAAAAAGGAACGCAAGGCATGGAAGGTAAAACAAGCGGGGCAGATCCCTTTAAAGGATAACCAGCCAGGTGCTGAGCTGGAAAATACTGAAAGATGGGAAACCGTAATGCCTAATGAAGGTTGCTTCGGTCTCGATACATCACATGCTGAAAATATTCTTCTCTGCAGCAACAACGACTGGGTCTACCGTTATGTCATATGGAACCATATGCCCGCCACAGTTGGAGAATTATTTAACCACCGACTCGTTCCTTGGTCGTCTCAAGACCTGCGATATCTTGATATTGAGTCAAGACATATCGATGGTATTTCCCGGGCTGACGGAAAAAAATCAGGCTCTTATACCAAAGGAGTTCCAAGGTATCAACTCATGATTAAAGTAGAGGATTTTTTGAAAGCTGAACTCTAATTAACATACCAACGGTTCAACCTTTTATACAATCAACAACTTCGTATCTACCGGGCTTTTTTGCATAAATAAGTCGAAAGCCAAGCTACCCCACCACACAGACGGACACAAGTAGGTTTCGACCGAGGCGCGGGGTTCTTCTCGGGACCAGTCGGAGCTGTATAAATTTACCCCAAGTGGGGGTTGGTTTTTTAGCAATTTTAACATAAGCAATGTAATTTAAAATATCAATACATTACAAAAAACACCTCAGCCCCATAAGTATAATTAAAAGAAATTGATAGCAAAATAATTTTTATCAATTTATTGATAAATTAAAAATCGCCATCGTACAAATCAATACCCGTCAAAAAATTCACCGAATATACTTGAATGTATATCCGGGAGAAATCCATACATAAATTCGGAGTAATTTTCAGGATATTCATTCTTGACACTATCAACCAAATCAGGAGCAATTAGTTTAATATTTGCATACCTCGACCAATCAATACCTTTCCTGAAAAGTACTTTCTTTTTATTAATTGCTGCCAAAGATGTAAACTGATTAACGATTCTTTGTGAAAACTTACCCGCACGATACTTTGACTTCTCAAAGCACTGCTCCATTATCTGCAGAGCCATTTGATAATCACCAGATCTATACTTGGCAAGAGCCATCAACCACAACACTGCCCAATCAAATTTTTCATGCAACTGTTTAAGTTGCAGATCATTAACAAATTTATCAATATCAGCGCTAGAAATATCTTCCTTATGGGACATTCCCTCAATCACCGATACGGTACCATCAAAATCAACTGGCTTGCAAAAATCATTTCGATTGACAAGTTGTCGAAGACCCATCTCAACATGATATTTACCAAATCGATCAATCATAGCCTTTACTGGCTCAGATTCAATATAACGCTCCTCAACATCCAAATTTTCTAATCTCCACCACAATTTTGAATAGTCTTTATAGCTTAAACGCCAAAATTTGTCTGTATTTTCATACCAAAAAAAATTAATACGATCTTCTGGAATTTCTCTTAAAGTAATTTGATGTTGAATTGTGCCACGAACATTAGCAGCATGCCGCTCTACGCTCTCAGTCTCCTCTCGAAACATGGCAATCAAACTCTGCAGCACATCCAGCCCAAACTTATCATAGATCACTTTGCACACGTAGGTTGATAGCCTTGCCATAAAAAGAGCAAAAATAAATGATGATTTTTTATCTTCATTTACAATGAAATTTTCAAACTGACTCAATGGCTCGTCAAAATTCTCGAACAAAGCATGCCAAGATGGAATAGAGACACTATTAATCCAATTCAGTGCATTTTCTTCACGCTGCTTTGCAACAACTTCACCTGCAGAACGATAGAAGCATAACCGATCTGAGCGACACTCACGATAAACCGAGTTTATAACTCTGGCTAATGGCCAACTCACCTCTCCATCGGTAATACTTGGCAAGTACCAATACGGATCCGGCGGATAAAAAAGCTCATCATCCTTAATATTTAATCTTATTGAGTTATAAACAATAGAGTTGGCGCACTTAGGAACAAGATAATTATGCAGCATCCACAAAATAGATTCTTTCTTTGAGAGATAAGCCACATCATCACGGACAATAGCCGCATACGTTTCAAACAAATCAAAAAACACATCTCCCATTGCAAGATTAGATCTGTCTGCATGTATTGTTCCCGCCAATACATATGAGCACTGACGAACCAAATCCGCAAATTTAGAGAAAAGTTCGCCATGTTCTTTACGGAGTCTATTCAATTTTGTTTGTATTGATTTTTTCCTGTTTCAGTCCAGTCTCTTTCATCTCCATGCTTACGCGGCAAGATACCCACTGCATCATAAGCAAATTTTAAAATATCACCCTGCGTAGGAAATTCATTCATCACTTTTTTCCTATCATTTTTTTGTGGTAATTTTGTTTTGATTTAACTGCGCACCACGATTGCCATGAGATTTGGCGTTTGTTACATTGCTTCCCGTTGTACCTTTATTGCTATTCAAGGCATTACTTCTTTGGTTGTTGCTTTGCGTAGTTGGGGTTTTACTTTTGATCATTGACGGCACTCCTTATTTGAATGAAGCTGATAATAACCTCAATCGAAAGTAATACGTAGCGGAATGATGGCGACAACTTTTTTGCACTGTGCATCCATCCGCCGCCGCACATTGGCCGGCTCAAGTCCAGCCAGACGCAACAGGTTTTCGACCATGCCGGTGGCTTGCCGTAGAGCGCAGCAAAGATGCATTTGATGGTGAGGTAGAATTGAATGGTTCCATCGGAAAATGTTGGCTACCGACCGCGTTTGTCGGTAGCCCCAGCCTGTTTGAACCGCCCCACGTTCACTATATATGTATGGCCGCGTCCAATAGGTTGCGGCCATTTTTTATCGAGCCGACGAATGCCGGTTTTGGGAAACGACCCGCCGCTGCTCGATGGGAAGGCCGCAGGTCGGCCTAAGCTGTCGATAACATCGATGTCATTGGCTGCTAGTTGCAGTAAAGCCGACATTAAAGAATATCGTCGCGTTCCTTCCGGCACGACAAATAATGCGCTCACAGGCTATCCAGCGGACTGCTCACACCCCTGCCTCCCTTGTTCAGTACATGGGTATAAATCATCGTGGTGCTGACATCCGCGTGGCCCAATAGCTCCTGCACCGTGCGAATATCGTAGCCGGATTCAAGCAGATGGGTGGCAAAGCGGTGGCGTAGCGTATGCGGTGTGGCCAGCTTGGCAATGCTTCGGCAGCCGTTACCGCCCGCTTCATCGCTCGCTGCAGTAGCTTTTCATCCTGATGGTGCCGCCGTTGTGCGCCAGAGCGCGGGTCGCGCACATAACCAGTGGTGACAAACACATATTGCCAGCCCCATTCCTGCCGGGCATGCGGGTATTTTCGTGCCAGCGCATCGGGTAAAAACACATCAGCCATTCCGGCCTGCAAGTCTGCTTCATGGATGGCGCGCCGCCGCTGCAGGTGGGCCTGTAGTGGTGCCACCGGGCTCTGAGGCAACATTGTCACTCTGTCTTTCACCCCCTTGCCATCGCGGATCAGAATTTCGCCACGCCCGAAGTCGATGTCTTTGACCCGCAGGCGCATGCACTCCATCAGCCGCATGCCGGTGCCGTATAGCAAACGCAGCTGCAGCGCGTACTGCCCATCGACCTGCGCCAGCAGTGCCGCGACCTCCTGTCGCGTCAGAACGACTGGCAGATGCCGGATGGTCTGGCCCGAACAACCTCATCTAGCCGGGCAAGTTCAGCATCAGCACATCACGATAGAGGAGCAGAAGCGCAGACAATGCTTGATTTTGCGTGGATGCAGACACCTGACCTTCAACGGCCAGATGGGTGAGAAAGCTACCGACCTCCGCAGCCCCCATCTCGCGAGGGTGCCGATGATGGTGAAAGCGCAAAAAGCGCCGTACCCAATTGACGTATTGCTGCTCGGTGCGCAGGCTGTAATGCCTGACTCGCAGCGTCTCGCGCAACACATCGAGCAAGCGTGGCGCGGTAGTCCCATCTAGCTGTGTACTTTCAGGCATTGGCAACTCTAATGGCTTGTAAAACAAATAGAAATGCGAATATCATTCCTAGTTATACATACAGACAAACCAAATATACACCTGCAAAGGTGTATATTTCCCGTTATGCCGTAGCACATCAGCAATGATCATTAGGAAATTTCATGACTTACGAGCAAGAACGCCCCAATATTCCAGCTGAGATAAAGCGTCAAGTTATGACAGAAGCGGGGCACCGCTGCATTGTTCAACACTGCCATGAACATATCGTTGAAATACATCACATTGATGAAAATCGAGAAAACAACGACCCAAACAATTTGGCTGTTTTATGCGACAAACATCACAAACTTGCCCACAGCAAATCCATCTCAAGAATGGATCTAAGAAAGTACAAAGAACTACTATTGAATCAAAACCAGTCGCCCAGCGTACACTCTAGTGAGCACGATAGACAGCTACTCAAGGAAATTAATGGAATATTTTCTTATGAAACAATACTTCTCATTAAGAATGAACACTTTGGGCGATTTGTAAAAGACGAAGTCATTCATCCACTTTATCAATTATCTTTTCGTGAAAAAGACCCTCTTTTTAAGTTCTCAGATCAGAATCTCGAATCTCTAAGACTGGATGTTATGAATAATGTAACCAAATTAATGCATCACTTTAGCCAGCGATCAGTTGGATCAACTGGTGGTTACGAATATATAGACATCAGCAAAATCCGCTCAACACACCCAGAAATGGTTGATTATTGGATTAAATACTCCGAGAACACAGTGAATTTAGCACAGGATTTTTGCAATTCAATGCTGCGACTAAGAGCAGAATTAATAAATTACGCATAACAAATCATTCCAGCGGACCGTCAAAAAGCTGCGCTTTTCGCCGTCCGCTTAATTCAAATGTTAGGTGCCTCGATAAATATGGCCGAACAACTCACTGCTGCCGTCGGACAAAGCTTACTTGCCATCGGCCTATACACAGTTTCATTTGAATCGATGGTTCTTTCGTTTCGAGAGAAAATGTACGGTTATCTCCAGGGCTCATGACGCATCTTCTCTTGGCAATTTTATGAAGGCTTGCCGTACCAGTGACAATACTTTTAAGTTTTGCGCGCCAAAGCTAATCGAGTTTGGAATTCTCGAAAAGGCAGACGTGGATAGCTTGAATGAAATGCGAAAACGGAGAAATAGATTCGCTCATGAAGGGTATAACGAAGTCATGAACGTCACTGTCGCCGACGTTGAAGATGACGTCCATCTAATGCACAGAATTACTCAAAAGGTGCAGCTCTGGAGAAATGCGACCCCTCCTCCGCTTGCCGTAGGTGAGTCGGCTTCGTTCTCGATT
Organism: Paludibacterium denitrificans; assembly: GCF_009707705.1. Taxonomy (GTDB): domain Bacteria; phylum Pseudomonadota; class Gammaproteobacteria; order Burkholderiales; family Chromobacteriaceae; genus Paludibacterium_A; species Paludibacterium_A denitrificans. The sequence goes on from NZ_WLYX01000001.1 coordinate 3,114,098, forward strand.
TCCCCCGCCATATTTGGCTTGTACTTGAATGTCGCAACAGACATCGCTTGGTCCAAACTACCTTTGGAGAAACCAAGTGCCAGCACCTAACCAATCATTCCACCGGACCTGCGCAAAAAGCCGCGCAGGCCGGTGAATTCAAATGTTAGGCGAATATGCCGTGACCCGAAAAATCGAAGACATCGCGAGATTGTACCTGCTCAATGAGTTCAGCCATGACACTTACTCATTCGAGAACAAGCAACCCGAAGACAGGGGGTTCGACCTGTGGCTCGTTGATAAAGAATCAGGGACTAAGCGAAAGGCTGAACTCAAGGCGCATAACGGCACGTATCAGCGCCGTAGCAACCTCTTTGAGCGACTAATATTTAATGCCGAAATCGAGCGGGAGCTATTCGAGAGAGGCGATACAGTCATTGTTCGCGTTTTTATCGGCACTCAGCCTTACAGAGTGTTCATCATTACTAATGCAATCTTGTCTTCGGGCGCTGCTCTTGAGGCAGAGGCACGGTATGTTTTACGTGGACAAATCAACTATGACAAATCGTTCATTGAGCTCGCCTAACCCCGCAGTCAAGAGGGACGAGCCTTCGGCGCGCCCCTTACCTTTTCGTTAGGCCGGACGTGTCCTGTATTCCGTGTAAACCTATCGCTTCACACTTACCTGTCGAGTGACCACTTAGGCCGAGCAAGAGCCACACACGTATATCTAAAGAAAAATCTAATTCTGATCGAAACAGGATACTTTTTCTTATGCACTACTCCACTACCAAATTCGACGACGTCACCAAGCAACCGACGGCATGCAAATCGATTGCGAAAGCTGATCGTTAACCCTGTGACGGATTTGTGCCGTTACTATTTTGGCGCTTGATCCAGAATTGCGCCGTAACACAGTAACATCAACCATTACTGCAACGTACTGTACCGTAAAATCATGTTAGGCAAATGGCGTAAGCCTTTGATTTTAATTAACTAATAAAACATATTCCTGACTTGAAAACCGGCGTGGGTGCGAGCCCATCGTGAGTTCGAATCTCACCGCTTCCGCCAATTTTCCGCAGTGACATCAATATGTCACTGCGAATCAATGACTTAGAATCGATCCTGTCGCTGTAGTGTGTTACTGTTTGCACATGAGAGACGACAAAAAAATGCCAGCCAGACAGGTCGGTGTTTACCGCCGTAGTGGTTCACGCAGTTATTACTGCCACATCTACATTCCCAAGCACTTGCAGGATGCCTTTCAGGGCAAAACCTCAATCGTTCGTTCCTTAGGCACTACAGAGCTAGCCGAAGCCAATCGCAGAGCCATAGAAGCTCGCAGGGAAATGGATGCCAAGTTCCAAGCCCTTGAAGCCGGGCAATGTTCCACCACTCTTGAAACGCTCACCTCTGAGCAAATCCGCGCCATCGCTCAAGACGAACTTGCCAAGGCTCTAGCTCTGGATGAGCAGAAACGGATTGATGGGCTAACTCCAGAACAGGCTGAGGTCAGAAGCCAAGGCTCTGAGTGGACAGCCAAGCAAGCCACCAAGGTCATGGCAACAGGAGCGAAGGAAGTTGACCTCCTTGAGGCTGACCTCCTACTTGCTCTGCGTGGATTCCGAGTTGCACCTGATTCTCCATCGCGTAAACAACTTGCTTTCGAGATGGCCAAGGTGAAGCGTGAAGTTGCCAAGGCCAAAGCAGAGCGCAACCAAGGGGAATGGGTCGAGACACCACCAAGGGTTGAGAACCCGATAGCGGCCCCAGCACCCTCTTCCAGAGCGGTCAACGGAAAGACGCTGGAGGACATGCTTGAAGCCTACCATGTCGAAAGAAAACTGACGGCTCAGACCCTTCAGGACTACCAGCATAAGGTACGGTCGTTCGTTGAAGTGAACGGCTTGCTTCCAGTTAACGCCTACAGCAAAGAACACTGCCTTGCGTTCAAGAACCGTCTGGTTGAGGAAGGTCGGCCAGCCAAGACCATAAACACCAAATATTTGGCCTTTGTCGGTACGGTCTTCAGATACGCCCACGCTAATGGGGTAATCCCAACGAACCCCATGGACGGAGTCAAGGTCATGGCTCGTGGGGAATCCACTACCCCCGAGAGGGCTTACACACTAGCCGATCTGAAAGCGATCTTCAGCGCCCCAATCTTCACCAAAGGAGAGAGGCCAAAGAAGTGGGGCCGATCTAAGCCGCTGGGCGAAGCTGTTTTCTGGATTCCCCTGCTCGCTCTGTTCACTGGAGCAAGACAGAACGAACTCTGCCAGCTTGAGAAGGCTGATGTTGTCGACTATGGAGATGGGCGTTACTACCTATCCATCAACATGGAGAATGGAAAGAAGCTGAAGATGGGCAGGAAGAACGTCCGCTCAGTACCCATCCATCACGAACTGATTCGGCTTGGATTCTTGGATTATGTAGCGAAACAGGCCGATGACGGGATGCTGTTTCCAGAGCTGACCAGAGACGAACGGGGAAAGACCAATGAGCAATTCTCCAAGTGGTTCAATGGTGCCCTGAAGGACTGGGGGATTAAACGCGCAGGCATCAACTTCCACAGTTTCCGCCATACCTTCAAGGATATCTGCAGGGAGTGTGGGATCGATGAGGCTGTTCATGATGCACTTACTGGACACCGTACCACCGCATCAGTAGGGAGACAGTATGGTAGCGGTCAATACCCTCTTCCCCCGCTTTTCAAAGCTATGGAGCATTTCACAGTCAGGGTGTCAATCAGCGTCGAATTTTGACCAGCAAACAGCGTCCAAATTTGACCAGGCAAATCAGCCGTTTTTCCTCCTCTGCTTGAACCGGTAAGAGTCATTTCCGGTTTCCAGAATGTCGCAGTGGTGCGTCACCCGATCCAGCAGCGCAGTGGTCATCTTGGCATCGCCAAACACGCTCACCCACTCCCCGAAACTCAGATTGGTCGTGATGATCAGCGAAGTCTTCTCATACAACTGACTGATCAGGTGAAACAGCAACGCCCCACCCGATTCGGGGAATGGCAGGTAGCCCAGCTCATCCAGAATCACGGCATCCATCAGTACCAGTTGGCGTGCCAGCAGTCCCGTTTTACCCTGCTGTTTCTCTTTCTCCAACTGGTTCACCGGGTCTACCGCATTGTAGAACCGCACCCGTTTGCCCTGATGAATGGCCGCAATACCCAAGGCTGTCGCCGGTGGGTTTTACCGGTTCCAGTGCCTCCCACCAGGATCAGGTTGTGCGCGGTATCCAAATAGCTGCCACTCGCCAGTTGCTTGATACGGGCTGACTCCAGCGGGGTCTCTGACCAGTCAATGCCGCTCAGGTCACGGTGCACCGGGAAGCGCGCTGCTTTGAGTTGATAGCTCAGACTGCGTGCCTGTCGGTCGGCTTGTTCTGCATCGAGCAATCGTCGCAGCAGCGCCTCTCCCGAAAGGGGGTGCCGGTGAACCTCTGCTTGCAATTCGCGCCATGCTTCGGCCATGCCGTACAACCGCAGTGTTTGCAGTCGGGCCAGATGGGAGGACTCAGACATGCGCCACCTCCCGCAGGGTATCGTAGCGGTCGCAATTCGCCACCGGCTCCTCACGGAGGCTCAATGTGTCGGGTGTCTCCACCACGGCCACTCGAGGGGGGCGGGTCAATCGCCGTAACTCGTTCAGTACAATTGCCGTGCTGGGCTTACCATATTTCTGCGCCAGTTGGCAGGCCACTTCCAGCGTCTCCAGGCCGGATTCACGCGCCACCAGCAGTAGCTCGGCAAAGGCACGATCTCCCCGGGCTGTTTAAGGGCCTGCTGACGAACCGCTTCGATAGCGGGAGGGAGGACCCATTCGATGAATGGCCGCCCGTGACGGAGGGCACCAGGTTTCGTCTCCAGTATCGACAGGTAATGCCGGGGCTCGCAGACCATCTGGTCCCGGCCAAAGTGGCGAACATGGCAGGCCAGCTCCGGCCATCGGCCACGATACGAATCGTGCTTAAGCATTGATACGTACCGAAACGACCTTGCTAGCCCATTCGGCGGGGACGCTATAACGGTTGCGATCCACCGAGACCAGACAGGTGCTGGAGACGCGCAACAGATGTTCGACGTAACCGTCGAACGGCATGGTGACCGGTCGCAGATGAGGGCGTTCCACCTTCAGTACATCCGCAATGGTGGCCTCTTGCGTGGGATGACGTCGTCCCGCCAGTTCTCGACAGCGCTGTTCCAGCCACTGGTTCAAGCCGCTGAAGTCAGCAAAGCGCGGCGTCGGAGTGAATAGCCATTCACGGATATTGCCCACCTGATTCTCGACCGGCCCTTCTCCCAGCCTGAAGCCGTGCAGGCTACCGGCTCAAACAGGTAATGATTCGCCAGCGCCAGAAAGCGGCGATTGAACTGGCGCTCTTTGTTTAAGCAAACACTGTCTCCACCACGGTCTTGAGGTTGTCGTAGACCATCTTGTGCGGGACCCCACCGAAGAAAGCGAAGGCGCGGCGATGGGCATCGAACACCATCTCCCGGGTCTCGCGCGGATAGGCAACGACAAACATCTGCCGACTGTAGGTCAGACGGAAATGGGCTAGTTTGATGGTCTGGGTAACACCACCGAGCACCACATGTTCGTAGCTCCAGTCGAACTGACCCACTTCACCAGGAGCGAATGACAACGGGACAAAAGCCTGTGTTCTGACGATCTTTGTAGCACTCGCATTCCAGGCCCGGACATAGCGCTGGATGCTGTCGTAGGCCCCGCGATAGCCTTCAGCTTGTAGGAATTCGAATAATCGGCGAGCCGTACGGCGCTGCGCTTTGGGCAGAGAGTGGTCGAGCTCAAGCCACTGCTCCAGTGTTGCCTGAAAGGCACCCAGTTGCGGTTTGGGTTGACGTTGCCGTTGGTAGGTGGGTTCGGCGGTAGTGTTGAGGTATGTCTTGACGGTGTTGCGGGAAAGGTTGAGAGATCGGGCGATGGCACTGATGCTCTCGCCGTTGACGAGGTGTCGGCGACGAATCTTGCCGATGGATTCCATGCAAAGCACTCCGGGTAGACCTCCGCCTAAAAGGCGGAAGTGTGGCACACCCGGGGTGGTCAAAATTGGACGCTGATCACCCCGGAAACCTGGTCACTTTTGCACGCTGTTTTACAATCAATTGGAGGTTGACACTATTTGCCTGACTGCTCTGTTTGAGCGTGCTCGTAAGGCGACGATGTTGTCGCCGATAGGTACTGGATTCGTCTTCTGGCTGGCACACGAGATCGTGGCGGCGAAGCTCGTGCTGACCTGGATCATCATCAATACTTTGCCAGATGCCATTACCTTCGTTCTGACTTCGCGTCTGATAAAGCGCCCACTCCCCAACCAGCAGATCACCTATTGGCACAACTTGCAGATCGCCCTGCGTTCCTTGCAGGGATTGTGCTGGGGCTCCGCTGTGATCTTCTTCCATGTGGCGGGGCCAGATTCCTTGGTTTACGACATGACCATCTTGGTGGTGTTGGTTGCCGTTTCCGCCGCTTAAGCATCGTCAATACGGCCCCTTCATTCCGTACCTCGTTTGGTTTTACCTTCTGCGTACTCATAATCCCGATCGGCTACTACTTCTGGTTGGGCGACCCGATCTATATCAAGCTGGCTACTGGCTCGACCATACTGCTGCTGGTCATACTCCAATTTGGGTGGGATGCTTACCAACAGTTCGTCGATGGTGCGAAACAGTTAGTGTTGAATCGACGAATCTCCCTACAACTGGAAATGCGGAACAATGAGCTTGATGAACTCAATAGACAGCTCAGTGTTACTGCCAGTCACGACAGTTTGACTGACCTGTACAACCGGCATTTCATCGTTGCTCAATTGGAGCAGCAACTAGATCTTTTTAGGCGTCATGGCAATCCATGCAGCATCGTTCTGATTGATATCGATCGGTTCAAACAGGTCAACGACCAGTTTGGGCATGCCTCGGGCGATGAGGTACTGGTTGCCTTCTAGAGCGGACTGAGTCGCAAATACGATTAGGCGATACTTTCGGACGCTATGGAGGCGAAGAGTTCTTGTTGGTCTTGCCGATGACAGAATTGCCCTCTGCACTGAGTCTTGCCGAGCGCATGCGTGGTTATTTGGCAAGTACGCCTCTGCTAGAGCATCCTCGACCTTTGACGATTACTGCCTCATTCGGCGTTGCACAAATAAAGGCCAACGAATCAATCGATACCGGCTTATCCGAGCTGATAAGGCACTTTATCGCGCCAAGGGAAATGGTAGAAACTGCGTAATGGCTGATTAATTTCGACCAGAAGTTTTAAGCGCACGCGGCATCTTCTCGTGTGTTCGACAGGGTGCCCTCACCCTCATGCCAGTCAACCAAAACTCGCCATTTTTGATAGTGCATTAATCCTGGTTTGTGAGTTCCAGTTTTTTCAAGTCGAAACCCCGGTTTTTTAGTCGATTTAGCAGCGCGTTATAGTCTGTTAGGCTAACCTTCGGTGTTCTGGAAAGAATCCACAGGTATTCTTTTTGGGGCTCACTCACGTCGCGATAATCCTTACCAAGGTCAATGACCCAATACTTGCCCCAAACGAACGGTAGGCCCGATAGCCACGAAGGGACAAATCTAACCTCGAGCTTGGGTGACGTGGAAGGGCTTGGCTATCTTGCCACGCCAATCGCTTCACTGACTACCCTGAAGATGCTGGCGATCGCACTGGTGATATGCGGCCTGCTGATCAACATGTTTGGATTCCCGTTCCACAAATCGGTTTCGGCCGTCGCCGGAGCCGGACGCAAGTAACAACGAGATAAACACTATGTTAACTGGACAATGCCTGTGTGGCGAAATCACTTATCGCGTAAAAGGCGAACCAACACGCGTTAGCTACTGCCACTGTGTGGAATGCCGCCGATTCACTGGTTCGGCGGTACTAATCGGCGCACTAGTTAACCGCAATGTCTTTGAAATGAATGGCAACACAATGCAATACCGCTCATCTCTGCAAGGCATACGGCATTTTTGCGGCAACTGTGGTTCCAGCATGTTTTACGAGTTCGATAATTATCCTGACCGAATCGAAATCTTGGTCGGCACAATGGACAACGCGGATACCGTGATTCCGACCTTCCACGGTTTTTACAGCGAACGCATCGGCTGGTTCGATGTAGCGGATACGTTACCGCGCTGGCACACGATGCCTTCTTAGCGGGGCGTGTCCGGAATTTTGTGTAAAGCTGCTATTGGCTGCCGTTCGGCCGAAGCAGACATTCTCCCTTTTCAAGAACTACGGCCGCTTGCTAGCTTGTTCCTACCATTGGTTAAAACCAGCAACTCAGAGAGGCAGGGGACGATCTTGTATGACGTTCTTCATGACCGGGGTCGAGGTCAGGCGCTGAACGCTGGGCAACGTGGAAAGCTGTTCATCGTAAAGCTGCTGAAATGTAGCCAGATCGCAGGTGAGCACATGCAGCAGGTAGTCCGGGTCTCCAAAAAGTCGCTGCGCCTGGATAACCTGCGGAATGGCTGTCAGGGCATCTTCAAACGCCTTGACTGCTTGGTGATCGCCATCGCGCATGGTGACAAAAACCAGTGCCGAGAAATTTAACCCCACGCGCTGGGGGTCAAGGTGGGCACGATAGCCCTGAATCGCCCCGGCTTGCTCCAAAGCACGTACCCGGCGATGACACGGGGAGACGCTAAGTCCTATGCGTTCGGCCAAGTCGGTAACCGACAAGCGTCCATCACACTGTAGCTCCGCAAGAATCTTGCGATCTAGCTTATCCATGTAGAAAACTTTCCCAAAAATCGTGCCATTCGCACCAGTATTCGGAAGCACATTCTAGCCACCAATGGATAGTATTTCCAAAACTTGATTGAAATTTGGAAATATCAACCCTTTTCATGTTCATGCATGCAAAGGAACCGTGGCAAGAGGAGATAAGAATGGAAAAGCCTATATGTCAGCGACTGTGGGTGGGCAATGAGCCCTGGACAAGGTGGGCAGGAAACGTCCGAGGCGTGTCAGCCATGCCGATAAGCATTGTTGCGGCGTTCTGGGCCGTCTCCATCCTGTTTGTTATTACCCCGGTGTAGATTGGGCCTATGCCATCGCAGTAAGCATACAGGGGCGGGTTGTGATACCTGCGGTTGCTGGCCTGCTGTTTGGTCATCTAACTGCGACCCCGGTAGTAGCCGCTGGCGTAGGAGCCCTGGTCGCCGGTATGCTTAAGCAATGCTTACCATTCTTACCGTGCTGGGTGCCGCCTATTTGCTCTGGGTTGGGATCAACATGCTGCGACACCCTGCCAGTCCAAGCGCGGCAAGCATGGTAGCTACACCATCCCGGCACCATTGGGCGATCAAGGGGGCATGTGTCAGCGGCCTGAACCCCAAGGTATTTCTGCTGTTTCTGGCACTCCTGCCACAGTTCACTACCAAGACAGCCGCGTGGTCGATACCAGTACAGATTGTTGCGCTAGGGCTGATTCACATCATCAGTTGTGGCGTGGTGTATTTATGTGTCGGCTTCAGCGCCCAAGCCGTTTTGCAAAGCCGCCCTCGTGCTGCGCGAGTGGTAAGCCGTGTGTCTGGAGTGGCAATGATCATGATCGGCCTGCTGCTGATCACTGAGCAGGCAGTACGCTGAATCAAGTAGAGACATGTAATTGCAGGCAGGAGGCCATCTGATTGAACAGGACAGCTAGCAAGCGTATTGCGTACTTTATCTGTAAGTCCTGATCTTACGGTAGGTCAGAAGAGTCTGGTGCAACCCACACTGCACACATCACCTATTACAACGTCATCACAACGACAGGCTATATGAACCAACAATCCCCTCTGGGCCAAGCAGCTCACGTTATTGAATCGAATCCGCCCTATGGGCAGATTCCGCATCACACGGGTGAATGCCGCAAGCAAGTGACTACCCGTCGGCTTGCCGATATGCGTACCAATGGAGAAAAGATTGCGGTACTCACGGCATATGACGCCACCTTTGCTGCCACTGCCGATCAGGCAGGTGTCGATTGCATCATGGTTGGCGACTCTCTGGGAATGGTGTGCCAAGGCCGAAGCACGACAGTCGGCGTATCACTCGAAAATATGCTGTACCACACCACATGCGTGGCACAGGGCTTGCAGCGAAGTAATGGGCGAGCGCTGATCGTTGCTGATTTGCCATTTGGCACGTATCAACAATCGCAAGATCGGGCTATCGACGCAGCCATTTTGCTGATGCAGGCGCACAGATGGTCAAACTTGAGGGCGGTGGCTGGACGACTGATATCGTACGCTTTCTGGTTGAAAGAGGAATTCCTGTATGCGGGCATCTGGGGCTGACCCCACAAACGGTATCTGCCCGAGGGTGGCTATCGTCTCCGGTGGACGAGACTCTGATACAGCAGCACAAATACACGCTCAGGCCAAGGCACTGGATGAAGCTGGTGCGGTCATGATGGTGCTAGAAATGGTCCCTGCCACACTGGCAACCCGCATTACAGAAAGCATGTCTTCATGTGTAACTATTGGTATTGGTGCTGGTAATGGCACTGCAGGCCGGTATTGGTTATGCATGACATGCTGGGCTTGAATCTTGGGCGAATGGCAAAATTCGTCCGTAACTTCATGCAGGATGGTTGTGATATCCACGCCAGCTTTGCTGCCTATGTCGCAGCCGTCAAGAACGGAACCTTTCCGGATAACCAGCTGCATGCGTGGTAAGTACGTCAGCCGTTTCTTGTCGATTGCTGTCTATCTGTTTCCCCCGAAGATCTTGATGACTTCGCTTGGCCGCCGTCCATCGGCGGCATCTTTTTTATGGTTGGGTGGCCAATATTTAGCAGCAATAGCCCGTTAATAGTCCTGTCTCACCACATTGTCTGGTGATTAGTATTTCCGTCTCGAAGCTGGAGCTACAATGAATAATCAGGGTTGCTAGCGGCGTTCACTTGTATCCTCAGTGCATGATCATTGCACTTTGCATCTGGAAGAATCGCCAGTAACATCTGGCCCCCATCAACGAACCGTGTATTGACCCCCCTTGCAGGCAGTCACCGGATGAAGGCAAGCAGCAGTGAAATAGAGCATGACGATGACTGGATACAGGTTCATCGTCATCGGGCAACCGGTATAGAAAGTGTACATGCCCACTTTCAGGGCCATGCCTATGACCCGCACGACCATGACGAGGTGCTGGTTGGCATTACCCAGCAGGGCGTGCAGCGATTTCTGTGTCACCGTGCCTTACATACCAGCACGCCGGGGCGCTCCATTCTGATCGAGCCCTGGCGCAGTACATGACGGGCATGCCCCAGAACGCGAGGGCTTCACCTATGCCATGTTGTATCTGCCATTACCCTGGATAGCAGACATGACTTCCCGGCTGGAATTGCCGGAAATTTCTACTTTCTCTGCCTTCAAAAGCACACTGACCGACGACGCACCGCTAAGTGCAGCCATCCAGCAGGCATTCCTTGCGCTCCATACCAATGAAGGGCAGCTTGCCTGCGACCAAAGCCCTGGACCATCTCTTGGCATTACTGTCCGGACAGCTACGACCTGAGCTGATCTTGCCTCCAGTGCAATGCCACTCGCGAGGTCATGCGTGCCCGCGATCTGCTCCATGCACGTATGGAGCAAGACATCGGCCTGGATGAACTGGCTGCCGATGCTCGGCATCGACCGTTTTCGTCTTACCCGCCAGTTCAAACAAGTCTTTGGATTGTCGCCACATGCCTATCTGGTCCGACTGCGACTTCGCACAGCTAGGGCCTTGCTGGCCAGCGGACGCGAACCCGCCCTAGTGGCCATGGATGTGGGGTTTGCCGATCAAAGCCACCGGGCCGCTGGTTCCAGCGCGCCTACCGTCTGACACCGGCAGCTTACCAGCGCCTGTGCACAAACATTCTAGACTGAGCCCCACCCCGACTCCGATCATGAGTGCCACAAAATCATGAATGGAGTGTGCGATGTTCGATACCAAAATAGCCCTGATTGTCCGAAATGACCTTGCCAGCTGGCAGCGGCTGAACGTCGTTGCTTTTCTTGCCAGTGGGGTTGCCGCTGCGGCCCCGGAAGTAATGGGAGAGCCCTATGTCGCTGCCAATGGCCAGCGTTACGGCAATATGCTAGGCCAGCCGATGCTGGTTTTCGAAGCCAGTCTGGATGGATTGCAGCGAGCACACCGACAGGGGCTGGAGCGCGAGTTGACGCTGATTCCCTATGTCTTTTCCATGTTTTCGACCGGGCATGACGAAGCCAATCGACAGGCATTCCCGGCCGAAAATCCTGACCAACTGAATCTTGTCGGCCTGGCTGTCCGTGGGCCCAAGAAGGCTGTCGACAAGGCGGTAAAGGGTCTGTCCCTTCATCCTTGAGTCCGGCCTGGGTGATCTGGCGTGCCATTACATGTCCGCCAGTGATCACCACTGATACCAACATGAAAAGATTCGGCCAGTCGCGACGCCGCTGGCACAGTATGGGAGTGAATGGTTATGGCACTTAGCCTGATTGCTGCATTCTGGGTTGTTTCAACCTTGTGTGCGCTGACGCCCGGTATCGACTGGGCTTATGTGATCGCTGCAGGCATGAACGGGCGGGTGGTACTCCCCGCAGTTTCCGGGATACTGTTAGGTCAACTCACCGTGGCACTGATTGTGGCAGGTTGCGTGGGCGCGCTGGTCGCCAGCCACCCGATTACCCTCACCATGATTAGCCTGACAGGTGCTGCCTACCTGTTGTGGATGGGGTATGGCTTACTCCGCCAGCTTAAACGACAGCTAGGCAGGAGACATTTTCGACATCCAATTCATCAATGACCGGGCACTCAAGGGCGCCTGTGTCAGTGGGTTGAATCCCAAGGTTTTCTTGCTGTTCCTCGCCTTGTTACCGCAGTTCATCGATCAGGCAGCGGGATGGTCGATTACTGTTCAGATCATCATCCTGGCACTGATCCACATCGCCATCTCAGGGGTGGTATATATGGTGGTGGGCTTTAGTGCCAAAGCGGTATTACAGGCCCGTCCCCGTGCAGCAACCGTCGTCAGCCGCCTGTCTGGAGGAGCGATGATAACGATCGCAGCATTCCTCATCATCGAGCATGTCATTCACTAAGCCATCCGGAAGCATGGTGCCGAACCGCCTTTTCGTGCCGCTGGCCTGTTGACGATACGAGAGCGAGGCTAGCGGTCTGAATTGCCCCCGAGCTTGTAGATACTTCCGGGATGGCCGTTGAGAGCTGCAATGCTGCCTGTCAATGTCTGCAACCCAGACGGCGGCATTGGCCGAGCTACGGACGATCCACACCTAGCTGATTGGCATAAAACATAGCCCAAAACCATACTGGATCCTGTAAAATCATGTCATTCACCGCTACATGTAGGCATTGACGTGATTGTTAAGGAGTTGGATCCGTTCCAGTCGGAAGACAAGCTGGCCAAGTCTGGCAGGGCTGCCGAAGAGCAGATGGCCTTTTACCTGAAGCGCTTCTTTGCTACGGACTCAGATGTCTTGATACTCAACGGGGTTCGACTGGAAGATGACGGCGATGCCGCACAGATCGATCACCTGCTGATCCACTCTTACGGGTTGACCATCGTGGAAAGCAAAAGCGTCCACGGCAAGATCCAGATCAAGGATGATGGACAGTGGATCCGTTGGTTTGGTGCCAACCAATCCAAAGGGATTGCCTCTCCACTCACTCAGGCCCGCCTGCAAGAACGCTTCTTCCGCAAAGCTTTGGGTACAGCATCTAAGAACCCTGCTTTCTTTGACAAGTTATCCATCGATATCTACATTGCCATTTCAGATAGCGGCGTGATTGTGTGGCCAAAGAGTGGCCCAGTAGATAACGTCTGTAAAGCAGACCAGATCGCGGACAAGATCATCGAAAGCAATGTATCCCGTGCGCGCCAGTTGATTGAACCAGTGCTATCAGAAGAGAATCGCAAGAAAATTGCGGCATTCCTTTTGGTGAAAAACAAGCCGCTAGTCAAGCAGAGCTTGGCACCCGTGGTGGAACAAGCTACGCGGGTTCACAAGGCTGTTTCCGCTATCCCGGACAGTCCCACTGATACTCCCGCGCATTGCTGCAAACACTGCGGCAGTCATAACCTCGAGATCCGTTACTCATTCAGCTATTTCTTCTACTGCAGAGACTGCGAGAAGAACACATCCATCAAGACCCGTTGCCCACTATGTGGAGAACCCGCTCGCCTACGTAAGCAGAAGAAAGAATTCTTTGCCGAATGCGAAAAAGATCAACATTCAGCACTGTTCTTCGTGAACCCGTAATAAAGTCTGACTTGACGAACAGATGAACAATGGAGTCTTCCACCACAACGGCTCAGGAAGCATTCCCAGCGGGGGTAGTTGCTACCTAGATGACTATTTCTGTTGTCTCAGCCTATCTTCCACCTGAACTGCATCACGATCCGGTAGAACACCAATCCGCACAAGCCCTGGCGATGATCGCATCACGAGTTCTGCCCATCTGAAGACCAATGAGCGCACACGTCAGCCTCTCAGGGGCATGCCAATAGGTACGCAATAGTCGATCTCCCTCAGGCGTCCATGCTTTACCGGCATTCTCTCTAGACTTACAGAGCAGAGCGACAGGCTGGGACCTCTTTATTTGCAATGTGAGAGATGACCAATAAGGCTCTTGCCCACTTGCTTCCATACGCGCATTGTCAGCGAGCATTGCCATCTGCTGATCTATAAAAACCCCCTGTTTGACCAAACGGGTAATGATCGCCGTACGAGTCCTTCCTAATTTGTCGGATAACTCTGTTGTCGTTACCTTCGGTGACGCCTCCCACAGCGCAATCAGGCGATTATCCTCAGTGATCGTCCACCGCTCCCCAGCCCTGGACTCCCTTTGCCGTCCAGCACTTACCGGCTCTTGTACTTCTGTTAGCGCATACTGCTTGCAGACTCTTTTCAGTTGCTCGTAATAGATGGCTCTGGCTTTATCCAGTGCCGGATCTTTGGGTGTCCGTAGCGCCTCCCCACGACCAGTCGGGTCGATCCCCAGCACGAGCTTCTCAACAATCTCAAGTTCTCTACTCATCGCCCCTCCCCCCTGAATACTCAACAATTCCAACTGCTTCTGTTCTGGATGCCTAGTAACCGTTACCGTCGACTAACCCCAAAGCCATGCAGCCCATTGCCATATTCCTTCGTGGCTGATTTGCACAGATAGCTGGCTCGGTAGAACAAGGCTTCAATACTCTGCTGATCACCACGCTGCAGCGGATAGGTGGCATTTGTGTAAAACAGCGTGCAAAAGTGACCAGGTTTCCGGGGTGATCAGCGTCCAATTTTGACCACCCCGGGTGTGCCACACTTCCGCCTTTTAGGCGGAGGTCTACCCGGAGTGCTTTGCATGGAATCCATCGGCAAGATTCGTCGCCGACACCTCGTCAACGGCGAGAGCATCAGTGCCATCGCCCGATCTCTCAACCTTTCCCGCAACACCGTCAAGACATACCTCAACACTACCGCCGAACCCACCTACCAACGGCAACGTCAACCCAAACCGCAACTGGGTGCCTTTCAGGCAACACTGGAGCAGTGGCTTGAGCTCGACCACTCTCTGCCCAAAGCGCAGCGCCGTACGGCTCGCCGATTATTCGAATTCCTACAAGCTGAAGGCTATCGCGGGGCCTACGACAGCATCCAGCGCTATGTCCGGGCCTGGAATGCGAGTGCTACAAAGATCGTCAGAACACAGGCTTTTGTCCCGTTGTCATTCGCTCCTGGTGAAGTGGGTCAGTTCGACTGGAGCTACGAACATGTGGTGCTCGGTGGTGTTACCCAGACCATCAAACTAGCCCATTTCCGTCTGACCTACAGTCGGCAGATGTTTGTCGTTGCCTATCCGCGCGAGACCCGGGAGATGGTGTTCGATGCCCATCGCCGCGCCTTCGCTTTCTTCGGTGGGGTCCCGCACAAGATGGTCTACGACAACCTCAAGACCGTGGTGGAGACAGTGTTTGCTTAAGCAAAGAGCGCCAGTTCAATCGCCGCTTTCTGGCGCTGGCGAATCATTACCTGTTTGAGCCGGTAGCCTGCACGCTTCAGGCTGGGAGAAGGGCCAGGTCGAGAATCAGGTGGGCAATATCCGTGAATGGCTATTCACGCCGACGCCGCGCTTTGCTGACTTCAGCGGCTTGAACCAGTGGCTGGAACAGCGCTGTCGAGAACTGGCGGGACGACGTCATCCCACGCAAGAGGCCACCATTGCGGATGTACTGAAGGTGGAACGCCCTCATCTGCGACCGGTCACCATGCCGTTCGACGGTTACGTCGAACATCTGTTGCGCGTCTCCAGCACCTGTCTGGTCTCGGTGGATCGCAACCGTTATAGCGTCCCCGCCGAATGGGCAAGGTCGTTTCGGTACGTATCAATGCTTAAGCACGATTCGTATCGTGGCCGATGGCCGGAGCTGGCCTGCCATGTTCGCCACTTTGGCCGGGACCAGATGGTCTGCGAGCCCGGCATTACCTGTCGATACTGGAGACGAAACCGGTGCCCTCCGTCACGGGCGGCCATTCATCGAATGGGTCCTCCCTCCCGCTATCGAAGCGGTTCGTCAGCAGGCCCTTAAACAGCCCGGGGGAGATCGTGCCTTTGCCGAGCTACTGCTGGTGGCGCGTGAATCCGGCCCGGAGACGCTGGAAGTGGCCTGCCAACTGGCGCAGAAATATGGTAAGCCCAGCACGGCAATTGTACTGAACGAGTTACGGCGATTGACCCGCCCCCCTCGAGTGGCCGTGGTGGAGACACCCGACACATTGAGCCTCCGTGAGGAGCCGGTGGCGAATTGCGACCGCTACGATACCCTGCGGGAGGTGGCGCATGTCTGAGTCCTCCCATCTGGCCCGACTGCAAACACTGCGGTTGTACGGCATGGCCGAAGCATGGCGCGAATTGCAAGCAGAGGTTCACCGGCACCCCCTTTCGGGAGAGGCGCTGCTGCGACGATTGCTCGATGCAGAACAAGCCGACCGACAGGCACGCAGTCTGAGCTATCAACTCAAAGCAGCGCGCTTCCCGGTGCACCGTGACCTGAGCGGCATTGACTGGTCAGAGACCCCGCTGGAGTCAGCCCGTATCAAGCAACTGGCGAGTGGCAGCTATTTGGATACCGCGCACAACCTGATCCTGGTGGGAGGCACTGGAACCGGTAAAACCCACCGGCGACAGCCTTGGGTATTGCGGCCATTCATCAGGGCAAACGGGTGCGGTTCTACAATGCGGTAGACCCGGTGAACCAGTTGGAGAAAGAGAAACAGCAGGGTAAAACGGGACTGCTGGCACGCCAACTGGTACTGATGGATGCCGTGATTCTGGATGAGCTGGGCTACCTGCCATTCCCCGAATCGGGTGGGGCGTTGCTGTTTCACCTGATCAGTCAGTTGTATGAGAAGACTTCGCTGATCATCACGACCAATCTGAGTTTCGGGGAGTGGGTGAGCGTGTTTGGCGATGCCAAGATGACCACTGCGCTGCTGGATCGGGTGACGCACCACTGCGACATTCTGGAAACCGGAAATGACTCTTACCGGTTCAAGCAGAGGAGGAAAAACGGCTGATTTGCCCTGGTCAAATTTGGACGCTGTTTGCTGGTCAAAATTCGACGCTGATTGACACCACCCCCTACTCAATCAGACTGGCCGACACAAACAGCGCATCCAGCTGAGCATCGGTCAGCCCAAGCAGCTGGCCAACCCCGGTGATAAACGGGCTGTACCGCTTGAACGTCTGGGCGTCCTGCCAAGCCAGCTTCAGCATCATGTCCGTTCCCTCGGCCGTAATGAATGCTTCCACCTTGTCCAGCAGTCCGGCTTGATAAAGCGCACCACGCGCTTGAAAGCGGGTGACTTCCTGCGGAATAGCCGGTGATAGGTCTGGTGTCACTTCCTGTTTAACAGGACGCTCCGGCAACACCACCCACTGGCCGTCCTGATACCGGCCACCTCGCTCCCTGATGTTGGCGGTACCGGCGTTAGTGTCGAGTAGTGCGGGAGCGGTCCAGTCGGGTCAAGCTGTTCAACATGGTCAAACAGCCAGTCAGGACCACAGACGTAAACACTGATCAGGTCGGCCATGGTTAAGTCCTCACGTAAGCTTTGAGTTGTCGGATACGGCCATCCAGCGCGTCGATGTCAGGGACGACAAACTGGGTACCGGTGTCGTAGCTGTAACGCGGCCCGTCAGGGGATATGCCGTAAACCACGCCAGATGCAGGTAAAACAACGACCATCCCCCGCCAAACGCCGCGCTGCTGCATGTAAAGGCGGCGGGTTGTGTGCGCTTACTCCACACGATTCCGTCGGTAGACGTGGCCGCAAAGTAACCGGATGCGTTAAAAGCCGCGAAGTAACCGTTACAGAAAATAACCGCGCCGATTGACGAAATATACGGGAGGTATCCCCCGGTCCAGTGCTGCCCGTCCGCCGAGACGGCAAAGCCTGCCGAACCGCCCGCCACTAAAAATACCGTTTCCCGATCTGACGGGAGTATTTGCTCCAACCGTAAAAAATCATTCCTCACCATTCCCGCCCCGGCTAGAGCAACCGAATGCTACGCGCCATTGGCCGGACACCAAGGGACGGCGCTTCGGCGTAATGCACCTTCACGCTGGGCTTACTCGTTATTTCGTCGATTAGTAACCGGTAATATGCACCGTTCAGATAGCAGTCATCACATCCATGCCGCGCGTGACAGCCTTGTCGCGATGACGAATGCAGAATAATGGCCGACGCAGCTGTGATGCGTCTTGCCGGACTTCGGCCAACTTGCCGTTTGCCAGCAAGTCGGCCACGACATGGCGTGACAGACAGCTCACCCCCAATCCTGCCGCCACTGTATGTTTAATGGCTTCGAGGTCGCCCAACTCCATCGCCACATCGACGGAGCCGAGAACAGGAAAGAGTTGCTGCTCGACCACTTCTCTCGTCCCGGAACCGGTTTCCCGCACGATCCAGGGCATCCCGACCAGTGACGCAAGCCCCAGCGGTCCGTCGCCTTGCGCAGCGGCCCATTGACCTGCTACCACCACGACCAGCTCGTCTTCTTGCCAAGGAGTCACCACGATTTCGGCATGATGGCACGAGCCTTCGATCAAGCCCATGTCCACCTGAAACGTGGCCACCGCATCAACAATGGCTTGGGTATTGCCCACCTGCAACTGTACGCGCGATTGTCGATAGCGCTGACGAAAGGCGGCCAGTCGCGCGGGGAGCAGATAATTGGCGATAGTGGTGCTGGCACCCAGTCGTAAATGAATGGCTTCATCGTTGACCAGATTCTGCATCTCTTGGGCACTGGCCAGCATCGCACGGGCACGCGGCAGCAGCAGTCGACCGTGTTCGTTTAACTGCAAACGGCGCCCTACCCGATCAAACAACGTGACGCCCAACCCTTGCTGCAGCATTTGCAATGCCTGACTGGCGGCCGATTGGGT
The DNA here is from genome assembly GCF_009707705.1 of Paludibacterium denitrificans. Lineage (GTDB taxonomy): Bacteria > Pseudomonadota > Gammaproteobacteria > Burkholderiales > Chromobacteriaceae > Paludibacterium_A > Paludibacterium_A denitrificans. The sequence goes on from NZ_WLYX01000001.1 coordinate 3,132,524, forward strand.
CAACGCCACTTTCGAGGCGGCTTCGGTCACTGTGCCGTGGTCGGCGACGGCAACAAACACCTCCAGTTCGCGCAGGCTAAGTTTGAACGTCATCATGGCCTCTCACATAAATCATTATTTTTTTTAATGATTAAAAGTATTTTTATCCGTTTTTATCACTATACAAAAATCAATAAAGTCTCACCATAGACTTGTTTGGAATTTGTATATGCGAAAGTTTGTCGAGATAGTACCGGGGATACTGCTGGCAGGCGCGCTGGCGGGCGCAGGCATTGGACTCGCCGCGACCCCAATCATGCAGCAGTGGGGGCTTTCTGCGCTGATTCTGGCGATTCTGCTTGGCATGCTGATAGGCAACACGCTCTACCCGCGCATGGCGATGGTTTGCCATGGAGGCGTCAGCCTGTCCAAGCAGACACTGTTACGCGCCGGGATCATTTTGTATGGCTTCCGGCTCACGTTTCAGGACATCGGTCAGGTGGGCTGGAGTGCGGTATTGATTGATGCGCTGGTGCTGAGCAGCACGTTTGCGCTGGCTTTTCAGGTTGGCCGAAAATGGCTGAAGCTGGATGAACAGACGGTGATTCTGGTGGGGGCTGGCAGTTCGATCTGTGGCGCCGCAGCCGTACTGGCGACCGAGCCGGTTCTCAAGGCACGTACCGAGCATGTCTCGGTTGCCGTCGCCACCGTGGTGGTATTTGGCACTGTTTCGATGTTTCTCTATCCGCTCGGTTTCCACCTGCTGCAACTGCTTGGGCTGCCTCTTCCCGGCATGCAACGCTACGGCATATTTGCCGGATCGACGATACACGAAGTCGCACAGGTGGTAGCCGCTGCGCGCGCCATCAGCGAACAGGCTGCCAATACTGCCGTCATCACCAAGATGATCCGCGTGATCATGCTGGCACCGTTTCTGTTATGGCTTTCGGCCTGGCTTGCCCGCCGTCGCCCGCAACACACCAGCCAACGCTCGGCCATTACCGTGCCGTGGTTTGCGCTCTGGTTTTTGCTAATGACTGGCGTTAACTCGCTACATCTGCTGCCGGTGACGCTCACTCAGAATCTGCTAATGCTGGACAACATGCTGCTAGCCACCGCCATGGCTGCACTGGGACTGACGACACAAGTCTCGGCCATCCGGGCGGCCGGGCCAAAACCGTTATGGCTGGCGACGATTCTGTTTGGCTGGTTATTGCTGGGCGGAAGTTTGATCAATGCACTGATCGGGCAGGCACTGACGCATTTCGCCTAAAACGTTTGAAGGCAAGCCCAAAACAGTTTGCCAGCACAATGCGGCAGCAGCTGGTCGCTGCCGTTGGCCAGCGCCTATACTCATGGCATCGATTCCGCTTGCGATGAGTCTGCCGCATGACCGCACCCCACGCTCTTTCGGCCAACCTTTCGGCTGCCGCTGAGACAGCCGAAGACAGTTTATGGCCGCTGCTGCATGCCGCGCAGCAATCCCCGGGCTGCGTATCGCCAACCACCCAGCAGCAGATTGCGGCAAAGCTCAAACGGCCAGTGGCCGAGGTCCGTGGCGTGGTGGAGTTTTACCATCTACTAAGCAGCACGCCGCAAGGCGAATATTGCCTGCGCTTGTCGGACAACATCACCGACCGCTTCGACGGCAACATGGCTATTCTCGAGCGCTTACAGCAGCGGCTGGGCATTGACTTGGGCCACTGCCGCGCCGATGGCCGTGTGTCGCTACACCTGACCTCTTGCATTGGTCTGGCGGACCAAGGCCCGGCTGCGCTGATCAATGGCCTGCCGCTTACCCGGCTAACCCCGGGTCGAGCCGGGCGGATGGCACAGCTGATAGAACAACGCGTCCCGGTAGCCAACTGGCCGCGCCGCTGGTTTCACATCAACAACACCGTACACCGGGCCCCACGCTCGGCTGCCGTATCAAACCGGGCAGTGTACTGCGCCGAGCGTGGCAACTGGGTGCCGACACGGTTTTGCAGCACATCAAGACAGCCGGACTGCGCGGCCGCGGCGGCGCCGGGTTTGCCAGCGCACAAAAGTGGCAACACGCCAGAGACACCCCGGCCGACCAGCGTTTCGTCATTGCCAATGCCGATGAAGGCGAACCGGGCACCTTCAAGGATCGGGCATTACTCACCCTGCAGGCCGATGCATTATTTGAAGGTATGACGCTGGCGGGTTGGGTCATCGGCGCCCAGCGCGGCATTTTGTACCTGCGCGGAGAATACCAATATCTGCTGCCACATCTGCATGCCGTACTGGCCAGACGCCGCGCCGCCGGGTTACTTGGGGCGCGGCTGCTTGATACGGATAACGCGTTTGAAATCGACATTCATCTCGGGGCCGGGGCCTATATCTGCGGCGAAGAAACCGCACTGATCGAATCGCTGGAAGGCAAACGCGGCATTCCGCGGCTGCGACCGCCCTTTCCGGTCAATGCCGGATACCGGGCAAGCCAACGCTTTGCCACAATATCGAAACCCTGATACAAGCCGCGCAGATCATACAAAACGGCGCTGCCGCCTTTGCCAGCTACGGTACGCCCGCATCGCCGGGCAGCAAGGTGTTGAGCATTTCGGGCGATGTTGCCCGGCCGGGGCTGTACGAATTCCCCCCGGGCGTAACGGTGCAACAGGTTCTGGAGGCTTGCGGCGCCCAAAACGTACAAGCGGTACAGGTGGGCGGGCCATCGGGCTGCCTGATCGCCCCAACCGAGTTTCAGCGCCATCTTTGCTACGAGGATTTACCAACCAGCGGTTCGTTCATGGTGTTTAATCACCAACGCGACATTCTGGAGATCGCTCGTCATTTCACCCGTTTTTTTGCCTTTGAGAGTTGCGGTTTCTGCACACCCTGCCGCGTTGGCACACAGCTGTTGCAACGTGCCATGGACACGCTATGTAGCGGCCATGGCAGCCGCCAACAACTGAACGACATTGAGGAGATTGGTGAAATCATGCGGCAAACCAGCCATTGCGGATTGGGACAAAGTGCTGCCAACCCGTTACGCGACAGCCTGCTGCGGTTTAGCGCGCTCTATGAAGCACGCCTGAGCACAAACGACGCCATCGCGGGTTTCGATCTGGAAGCAAGGTTGGCCGAAACGCGGCAACCGGCACCCGCCAACACAACGGAGCCCGCGCCATGAGCAACACGACCACCTTGTTGCTGGATGGCAACCCGCTGGCGTTCACACCCGGCGATAGCATCATGCAGGCCGCCGCCGGGCTTACCATTACATCCCGCACCTGTGCTATCACCCGGAGCTTGGCGCCCATGGCAGTTGCCGCGTTTGCAGCGTCAAGGTCAATGGCCGACTGATGGCCTCATGCACGACGCCAGCCGAGGCAGGCATGGTGGTCGAAAATCTCAGCGATGCCATACAGCAGCTGCGCAGCCGCTTGGTGCAGATGCTGTTTGTTGAAGGCAACCATTTTTGCCCCAGCTGCGAACGCAGTGGTAATTGCCAATTGCAGGCCGTGGCCTACTTCGTCGGCATGCAGGATTCGCACTTTGCTCACATCTACCCGCAGCGGGAACTGGATGCCTCGCACCCCGAAATCTTGCTCGATCGTGATCGCTGCATCCAGTGTGAGCTATGTGTGCGCGCCAGCAGGGAGCTGGATGGCAAGCATGTCTTTGCCCTCACTGGCCGTGGCGGCAAGACACAGCTGGTCGTGGATGCCCCATCGGGCCTGCTCAAAGACAGCACGCTGACAACCAGCGACCGGGCTGCACATGTCTGCCCGGTTGGCGCCATCCTGATCAAGCGTCAGGGCTACACCCGCCCGATTGGCGAACGACTGTACGACCAGGCAACCATCGCCTGCGTCGGCCACCATCAACCGGACGAAGCGTAAACGGAAAGCCACCATGCCACGAAAACTCCGTCTGGCCACCTGCTCGCTCGTGTCTGCTTTGGCTGCCACATGTCGTTTCTGGATCTTGATGAGAGGCTGTCCGACCTGTTGGACTACGTGGAACTGGACCGCAGCCCGCTCACCGACATCAAGCAACTGGCCGATAGCGGCGTGGACATCGGGCTGGTGGAAGGTGGCGTGTGCAACACCGACAACGTGCAAGTGCTGCGCGAATTCCGCCAACGCTGCACCACGCTGGTGGCGGTTGGCGCCTGCGCCCTCACCGGTGGCATCCCGGCTTTGCGTAATCACTACACCGCCAGTGCCTGCCTGCAAGAAGCCTATGGCCGGGGCGTCAGTCTGGATTCACCACTACTTCCCGATGACCCGGAACTGCCGTCATTACTCGACAAGGTGTACCCGATTCATGAGCTGGTCACGGTAGACTATGTTTTGCCCGGCTGCCCGCCACCGGCTGAGGCTTTCCTCGAACTACTCAGCGCGCTGCATGAAGGTCGCCCACCACAACTGGATTACCCCTTGCGCCGCTTTGACTGACCCGGACCACGCCCATGTACGAACATCTGGAAACCGCCGCCGAACCCGATGGCCTGCGCCGCGTGGTGATCGACCCGCTCAGCCGGGTGGAAGGACATGGCAAGATCACGCTGCTGCTGGATGAGCAACGGCGCGTGCAACAAGCCCGGCTGCACATTGTCGAATTTCGTGGTTTTGAAAAGTTCATTCAGGGACGACCGTTCTGGGAAGTACCCACGCTGGTACAGCGGCTGTGCGGCATCTGCCCGGTCAGCCACCTGCTGGCCGCCTCCAAAGCCACCGATGCGTTTGTGCTCGGCCACACTCCGGTGCCACCAGCAGCCACCCGCTTGCGCCGGTTACTGCATTTCGGCCAACTACTACAATCCCACGCCCTGCACTTCTTCCACCTCGCCTCGCCGGATTTGCTGTTTGGTACCGCCGATGATGTCAAACATCGCAACATCGCTGGCGTGCTGCACGACGCACCGGAATTGGGGATGATGGGCATCCGGCTGCGCAAATACGGGCAAGAAATCATCCGCGTGCTTACTGGCAAACGCGTGCATGGCACCGGCTCCATTCCCGGCGGCTTCAACAAGCCGCTGAACGCGGCGGATCGGTTATTGTTGCAACAGGACTTGCCGAACGTACTGAGCTGGGCACAACAGGGTCTGGCGCTGGCAAAACGCCTGTTTCTGGCTGGCCCCACTCACCGCGATTTCGCCGCCGCGCCGTCCAACTTCCTGTCGCTGGTGGGGCCGGATGGCGCCCGGAACTCTACGACGGCAAACTGCGCGCCAGACGCGTTGATGGCTCGCTGTTGTTCGATCAGGCCGATCCCCGGCGCTACGCGGAATTGATCCACGAGCAGGTCAAACCCCGGTCGTACATGAAGTTCCCTTTTCTGATCGCCCTCGGCCCGGAGCGGGGGTGGTATCGCGTAGGGCCGCTGGCTCGCGTCAACAACTGTGACTACATCACCACCCCGTTGGCCGAAACCGCCCGGCAGGAATTCATGGCACTGGGTGGCGGTGCGCCGGTACAGGCCACGCTGGCTTACCATTGGGCACGCATGATCGAACTGCTTCACTGCGCCGAAGCCATCGCGGAACTACTGGATGACCCTGATTTGCTGGATACCCAGCTGCGGGCGCAAGGCGATGGCGTGCGCGAAGCGGTTGGCGTCATCGAGGCACCACGTGGCACGCTGTTCCACCATTACCGCATTGATGACAACGACCTGATCGAAATGGCCAATCTGATTGTTTCCACCACCAGCAATAATCAGGCGATGAACGAATCGGTCCGCACGGTGGCGGCAGAAGAATTTGACGGGCGCGAACTGAGCGAGCCATTGCTCAATCGCATCGAAATGGCCATCCGCGCCTATGACCCATGCCTGTCGTGCGCGACCCACGCCATGGGCAAGATGCCATTACGCATCGAAGCCATCAATGCCGATGGCTCTCTGGTGGACTGCCTGATCAAGGATAGTGACGGGCAACTACGCCGGGACGTGACGGTATGAGCGCCATTGCGCCGCTGCTGGTGATTGGTATCGGCAACCCCAGTCGTGGCGACGATGCCATCGGGCCACTGTTGGCCGAACGGCTGCAACGCTGGTTGGCCGAACACGCCATCAACCACGTAGAGGTGTTAAGCGACTTTCAGCTCAACATCGAACAGGTGCTGGATCTGGCCGGACGACAACGGGTGTTGTTCATCGACGCCAGCGTAAACAGCGCCACACCTTTTGCCTGTGAGCGCGTCAGCCCGATCGACAGCAGCCATTACAGTACGCACAGCGTCTTGCCACAGCAGTTGCTGGCACTTTACCAACGACTGATGCAGCAACCAGCGCCACCGACCGAATTACTGACCATCCAGGGCGAGGCGTTTGAATTGGGACAGCCACCCAGTGACATGGCACAAGCTGGCATGGCCGCCGCTTGGCCGTTTCTGTGCCAGTGGTGCACCGGCACGCACCGCACCATCGTCTAAAAACATTCACACCAAACTACCGCTGGCAGACTGGAGTCCCCCAATCTGCCAACGGTATTCAGACTCAGCGCGGGATACGCACCGCGTGTTCGTCATAATTACCCTTGTCCGCACCACTATGGCATGCCATGCAGTTGGCGGCACTACCGATGGATTTGCGGCGGAACACGGCCGGGCTGACCTCATCGTGCTTATGCAAGAACCACCCGGTACGGGTAATGCGAATATTGGTTTTCGCTGCCTCGGCCGGGCGTAGCGGGCGGGTATCGCGGTCGGCCGACGCGTAAACCAGAAACTGGCGGATTTCCTGTTCGGACTTCTTGTCCAGCGAGGCATTGCTGCCAAAGTGGCGCGGCAGATTGTCCATCAGGGCATTCCACGACTTACCCGGCAACATGCCCGGCGGGTAAGCCATATGGCAGCTACCGCATTCGGTCTTCCGAGTGGCATTGACCGGAGCGGCTGTGTTGTATTGATGATGACCGTGCTTGGACTTGAAATGTTCTTCGTGGTCGTCGTCGGCATGCACGGTGGTGGCCAGCATCAGTAGGCCGATGAAACTGAGTAGCGAGGTGCGCATGGGAATTCTTTCTTATCGTATCGAAGCCATGAAGGTGAGGAAGTCGCCCTTTTCCAGCGGCGTACATTCGCGCGACAGTACGTCGTCACAATTACGGCGGAACCATTTCTCCACCTTGCGGCTATCGGTAAAGCGCTGCGGATTCACCACCGGCGCCATCGGGCCGATCTTGCGGTACGCCGGCGTCAAACCTTCGCGCTTCGGGTCGGAGGTGTGGCAACTGGCGCAGCTGATGGTCTTGCCGTTTTTCTGATTTTTTTCAGGTAGAACGCCCGGCCCCGGCTGGCAGAGAAGCCACTAAACCCCGGTTGCGCGGCCTTGGCCTGTTGACGATAGTTTTCCAGCTGCACATCCAGACTACCGGCGTGCACCAGCGGCATAACCCCCAGCGCCAACACGGCGGCATAGCGAAACATCATGGTAAGCCCCTTATACAAGTATGGGCTTGCCACTTTACTGACCCAGTCTTAACGCTAGCTTAATCAACAAAACCATTATCGTGATGCGGTTAAGCTGGCGTTAAGGTGCCACGGCTACAGTGCGAAAAAACACAAGGACATAATCATGGCACCCTTCAATCGACTCAGACTGGTTCACTGGCTTCTGGCCGCTTTTTTCCTGTTGGCTTATCTCACAGGCGACGACGGGGGGCTCGCCCACGTCTGGCTGGGATATGGTCTGATCGCCGTTATTGCCGTACGGCTCGTGCTGGCTGTGTTGCGCACACGCGGCTTCCCGCCGCTGATGCCGACACTGGCCATGCTGCGTCAGCCCGGCTCGGCGCTGGTTGGCAAGTGTCTGACGGTGTTGCTGTTGCTGGGTATTCTGGCCAGCTCGGCAACCGGCCTGATGCTGGTGGATAACGCCCGCATTCTGCAGGATGGCACCACGTTGCTGGTCCCGGCGGCGCAGGCAGAAGACATGGACGATGATGATGACGGCGCTTAAAAAGCAGGCTGGGGAAGCCGCTCGGATGCGCTGGAGGAATGGCATGAAGCCGCTGCCAATGTCACACTGGGTGCGGTTGGTTTGCATGTGGGCTGGCTGCTCGCCTTCCGCCGCATGCAAATGCTCAACATGATTCGTGGTTTGCGGCGCAAAACCGCCGCCACCAACGCCTGAGCACCATCGCACCACCACAAGGTTAGCCGAAAAAAACCAGAGGTTCGGCCAACCTTGCAAACCGGCCAGCGTCATGGTGACGCGCGGCCGGTTTCACCTTTAGCCGTAATGGCAGACGTAATGCAGCGCCGAGACCACTTCAATATTGAACGAGCTATTGCCGGGAATACTGAAGGATTCGCCGCCCTTGAAAGTCTTGGCCTCGCTCTCGCCCGGCAGCACCACACGACATTCCCCTTCCACCAGTTCCATCACTTCCGGCGCGCCGGTATTGAACACCAGCTTGGACGGCTGAATCACGCCTACGGTTTTGCGCGTGCCGTCGGCCAACGTCACGGTGTAGCTGACACACAAGCCATCAAAATACACATTTGCCCGTTTGCTGACGCTGACATTGTCAAACTGTTCCATGGTTTCTCCTTTTGTCGAGTGTGTTGTCGTAAAACAAGGGGGGCTAGCATACAACAAGCCGGGCCAGCGCTCACCTGCTTCGCCTCCGGCATCTGTCCGCAAATGGTCGTCACGATGCCATCCAGAGCAAAACCGGCCACTCATCCTTGCCCAGACATGCCATTGGCCTCACATCCGGCGTAGACTGACTGACACCGCCTGAATGGGTCCGACCGCACAGCACAAAATCGGAGGCCACATGTTACGCAACGCAATCCTGATACCCCTTGTCGTCCTGCTGCTCGCTGGCTGTACCAGCATGGCAACCCGCCTGAATGGCACGCTTACTCCGCCCGACGGGCACGGTTACGCCATCTTGTCGCTCACGGCCAAAGCCTTTGATCCGGACAGCGTCACCGCTTACGTACAGATTACCGACGACCACGGGCGCTACGTAACAAACCAACTGGCCGACATGAATACCGACACCGTCTTTGGCGAACAAGGCATGTCGCCGGTGGAAGGCAAATTGATCCTGCTGACACTAACGCCCGGTCGCTATCAGGCGGCGCAAGCTTGGGCACACTGGAACGAACCAAGCGGCATGTGGGCACAGCATCGCTACCAGACCTTTCCGCTGGCCGCACCGTTTAGTGTTGCAGTAAGCGAAACCGTCTATCTAGGCGAAATTCAGTTTGATTTATCCCTGCTACCCGAGATGAAACTCAACAACGCCTACCCGCGAGACATGGGGCATATCCACCGCGTCTGGAAGGTGCCGGATACACAGGCAATACACGTGCGCCTACTTCAGACCCGGCCAGTGCAAACAATCACACAATAACTACACTTTCAGCCACACCATTACGTTACACTACGCGCGCTTCATAAACATACCGAACCGAAGCGCACACGTTGGCCGAAAACGGCCGACCGACATGGCTGAATCACGGGATACCGCACCATGAAACAAGACAACCGACACATCCGCTATCTTGCCGAACACCTGCTCAATACCGGCCTCGAAGGTATGGGCGAACGCGAACTTCAGGCGCTGACACGCATCTCCAAACGCTTACAGGCCACGCGCACCGACGCATCACTGCCGGTGGGCGGCATTACTTTTGGCGAACGCCGGCCGACCGGGTAGCAGAATTCGGCGGTTCGTGGACCTTCATCCTGCTGTTTGCCGGTTTCCTGCTGGGCTGGGCCGTACTCAACACAGCTGTGCTGCAGTCGCACGCGTTTGACCCCTACCCCTATGTATTCCTCAACCTGATCCTGTCGATGCTGGCAGCCATTCAAGCCCCGATCATCATGATGTCGCAAAACCGCCGAGGCCGCCCGCGACCGCATGACCATGCTGCGTGACTTCGAAGTCAACCTCAAGGCAGAAACCTCCATCGCGGAGCTGCATAAACGCATTGATCACCTCACCGGCAGGTGCTGTCCGACATGGACCAGATCAAGCGACTGCAACGCACCACGCTGGAACGCGTCACGCCGGATGCCGAACAAGACTCCAGCACCTCGGCGTCAGACACCCCCAGCCGTTGAAATCCCATACGGTCTTCGGCCATCACGGCCGGAGACCCGCCTCATCCCTGCACCACGACCCACAAAGTTTCATCGCTCTCTTAGTAACGCCTGCGCCGGGCGGAGTATCATGCACGCCCTGGCCGATCACCCATCCAAACCAGCGGTGACGGCCCGCTCATTGCAAGCACCTGTTCCGCAAATCGCACCAGCCAGTCGCCAGCCAAGTAAAGGTTGGCCGAAAATCCGGAGACCTGACATGACGGCGTCTTTTGCCTCATTACAGCAACACATCAGCTTCATTATCGAGATCGACAAACTCAAGGGCGTGCTACGCAAGAACAAACCCGTCACCATCGAACGCTACGAAAACTCGGCCGAACACAGCTGGCAAGTCGCATTGCTGGCACTCACCATGCAACCCTTTGCCAGTGAACCCATTGCCATCGACCGGGTGATCCAGCTGTTGCTGGTACACGATATCGGTGAAATCGATGCTGGCGACGTCATCGTTTATGCCGAAGGTAACGCCGCCGAGCGCGAGGCCGAAGAAAGAGCGGCCGTCGAACGCATCGCCGGGCTACTACCGGCCCCGCTATCCGAAACCATCGTCACGCTGTGGCAGGAATTTGAAGACCGCCAGACACCGGAAGCGCGCTACGCCCATGCCATGGATCGCCTCATGCCCATCCTGCTCAACCTGCACCGGCAAGGACAAAGCTGGCGGGAAAATGGCGTACGCAAGGAACAGGTGTTGACCACCTCGGTAAGCAAAGTGATTGCAGCCTGCCCCGATGCCGGTCTCTGGCTACAACACGAGCTGGAGCGTGCGGAACAGGCTTACTACTTTGGCTGATTGCGGCAGAAAGCCCACGCCATCCTCATGAAATTTCAGGGCTTTTACAGAAAACGCAAAGTGTTGATAAGAAAAACCACAGAAAAAGCTTGCCATCCCTTACAACTATAGGCAGTATGCGGAGCTGCAGGATGCTCAAGTTGTGGATGTGTAGTTGTCGTAGTGGCATTTAGTCCGTACCTCAGTCGCCATTTCCCTTGAACTTCGTGCGCTTTAATTAACTGCTCGTTTTGAGGATTTACAAAATGGCAACTGGTACCGTTAAGTGGTTTAACGACTCCAAAGGCTTTGGCTTCATCACCCCGGACGAAGGCGGCGACGACGTATTTGCTCACTTCTCCCAAATCAACGCTAAAGGCTTCCGCACCCCGGCTGAAAACCAACGCGTTAGCTTCGACATCGTTGATGGCCCTAAAGGCAAACAAGCCTCCAATATCCAGCCTCTGTAATTCTTAATTACAGATACTGAAAGAAACCCGGACATGTCCGGGTTTTTTGTTTTTCACCGCCTAGCACACCACTCATCCGCAAATACGGTTAAAATCGCCGCCAACCTTCATCGCAGCGATCACACCATGCCACAACCTAGCCACCAAGAAGCCATCGACGCCACCCGCGAGTGGCTGGAAAAAGCCGTCATCGGACTCAACTTGTGCCCATTCGCCAAGGGCGTTTACATCAAAGACCAGGTGCGCTTTGTGGTCAGTGACGCCACCAATGCCGAACAGCTTGCCGTCGAACTTGGCCGCGAACTGGAAACGTTGGCCGAAGCCAGCCCCGACAAGATTGACACCACCCTGCTCATTCACCCCTACGTCATGCAACGCTTTCTGGATTTCAACGACTTTCTGGAAATTGCCGACGCCATCGTCGAAGAGCTGCAACTGGATGGCGAACTGCAAGTGGCCAGCTTTCACCCGAAATTTCAGTTCGAAGGCACCGGTGTCAACGATATCGAAAACTACACCAACCGCTCACCTTACCCAACCTTGCACCTGATCCGCGAAAGCAGTATCGCCCGGGCGGTGGAATCGTTCCCGCAAGCCGAGATGATTTATGAAAAAAACATCGAGACAGTGACACGACTCGGCATCGAAGGCTGGAAAGCACTATTTGCCAAAGCCAGCCAATAATTGTTCGACTTCTCATAACAAAGCGGCTGACGAATTCTGCTCGTCAGCCGCTTTTGTTTCATATTGCGCGTATTTCAGTCGTTCAGAGATTTACGCAGCAACTCATCCACCAGCACGGCAACGGCAACGCCTCGCTGCTGCGCCAGCTCATTGAGCTGCTTCACCAGATCAATATGCAGCTTGGTGGCAAACGGCACCAGACCCAAGGCCTGATCACGCTTGCGCTGCTCTTTCTTGTCAAGCAGCTCGCCAGCGCCATTGGAAAACCGCTCAGGCACAACAGACTGGGCCAGTTTCGCATTGATTTTCAGCCCTAAATTCTTGGCCAGATCGGTTCGTTTCATTCGATATCCTGCAGAGGGGTTTGTGATCAGATAGCCATTGTACTGAAAGCCATCAGCACGTGCCGAGATAAAACCACGGCGTAACATTTGCTAACATCTGAACACGGAACTTTGCTTCATTGGCCCCGTCTGATATCGCATAATAGTCGTCCCACAAGAGGAGCCCTAACATGAAAAACGTAAAAGTTCTGGCAACTGGCCTGCTGGCCCTGTCCTTGTTGTCTGGTTGCGCCAACATGTCCACCAAACAACGCAACACCGCTGTCGGCGCTGCCGCTGGTGCGGTTCTGGGGTCTGTTCTTACCGGTGGTGACGCACTGGGCACGGTAGGCGGCGCAGCCGTCGGCGGTGTTATCGGCAACAAGACCACCCGCTGATTCCGCACACCGGCGGTTTTCCCTCCCGCCACGTTGCACCAAGGGCCAGCTAAGCTGGCCCTTTCTGTTATCCACCAAGCCTCCGTCTTTCAAGCGCCGGGCAAACTGAATATCATCGTAACTTCTGACCTCACCCGGGCTACCCCATGTCCCTTGCTCGTCCCATGAACTGGCAGCAACTGTTATCCACCCAACGCTTCAAGGTGATAGCGGGTGAAGTCAAACCCACGCGCACACCGGCCACCGAAGAAGGCAGCCCGGGCTTACGTACCGATTTTCATATCGACCACGACCGGGTGGTTTTTTCCAGCGCTTTCCGCCGTTTGGGCCGCAAGACGCAGGTTCATCCGCTGGCGCAGCACGACCACACCCACAACCGGCTAACCCATAGCGTGGAAGTTGCCAGCGTTGGCCGAAGCCCGGGCAACCGCGTCGGCGTGATGCTGAACGATGCCGCTACCTGCCAGCTTAGCTACACGCCATACGACATTGGCGCCGTGGTACAAGTCGCCTGTCTGGCACACGACATCGGCAACCCGCCGTTTGGACATACCGGTGAAGATGCCCTGCGCGACTGGTTTCGCGCCGAGCACAACCAACACCTGTTGTCGGCGTTAAGCCCGGCCGAACGGCGCGACGTACAAACCTACGAAGGCAATGCTCACGGCCTGCGCATGGTCAGCACGCTGGAGATGTATACCGGCGAAGGTGGCATGCGCCTCACCAGTGCAGCCATTGGCGCACTGATCAAGTATCCCCGGACGTCTGACACCCCGGCAGCAGGCTTGCGTGACAAGTTCAACATCTATCAGGCCGAGCGCGCCTACTTCGAACAGGTGGCCCAGACACTGGGGCTTATCAGCAAAGGCGCGCGCGAATGGTGCCGCCACCCACTGTCGTATCTGATGGAAGCCGCAGATGATATTTGCTACGCCATTCTTGATCTGGAAGACGCGGTAGAGATCGGCATTCTGGATTTCAAAGAATTCGAGCGGCTGTTTGCAGGTTTCGCCGAGTACGAGCGCATCTGGGAAATCCACGACATCCGACAGAAATGCGCCATGCTGCGTGGCATTGCCATTGGCCGCTGCGTCACTGAAGTCGCACAGAGGTTCATGCTGCATCATGATTCACTGCTGGCTTAGCGAATTTCCCGCCAAGGATCTGATCAACCTGTGCGAACCAGTGGTACAAGACGCGCTGATTCACGCCAAGGAACTGGCCAGCAACAAGGTTTATCGCCATCGCACCAAACTGGTGACCGAACTGGCCGCCTACCCCTGCATGGCCACGCTGCTCGATGTCCTCGTTCCTGCCGTACACGCCTGCATTACTCAGGGGCGCGACAAACTCACACCTCGACAACAACTGGCTATGGGCCTGCTGGAGCGCCACATAGACGAAAACGACACCCTTTATCAGGGCTACATGAAAGTGCTCGACTTGCTGGGCGCCATGACAGACAACTACGCCGCCAATATGGCCCGGGAAATCTCCGGCGTCGGCATACTGTAAAATAGATGGCTACCTGATTATCTGCACATATCTCACCCATGACTACCACCCGTTTTTGCATCATCCGCCACGGAGAGACCGACTGGAATCGCGAACGTCGCCTGCAGGGCCATACGGACATCCCTCTCAACAGCCAAGGCCACAAGCAAGCCCGACAGCTGCAACAAGCGCTGGCACAAACCGGCCTGACCTTTGACGCCCTGCACGTCAGCGACCTCACTCGCACCCAGCAAACCGCCGCGCCACTGGCCGAGCTTTACCAACTCACCCCGCACTACCACGCCCAATTACGTGAGCGCCACTACGGTCAGTATCAAGGGCTTACCTACGCCGAAATCCAGCGACAATGGCCACAGCATTACCCGCGTATCGAAAGTCGTGACCCGGACTACGACATGGAAGGAGGCGAAAGCCTCAACCACTTCCGCCAACGCATCATCAGCTGTTTTAGCCGTCAGGCACAAAGCCACCCCGCACAAACACTGCTGGTCGTCACCCACGGCGGCGTGCTGGAAATCTTGCATCGCACGGCGAGCGGCACACCGCTGAACACCCCACGCGACTTCCCCATCCCCAACGCCGCACTCAACTGGGTAACGTATAACGAAGGGGTCTGGATGCTGGAAAAATGGGCCGATGAAAGCCATCTGCAAGCCGCGCTGGATGAGCTATAAAACCCACTAAACGACAGCAAGGTTGGCCGAAAAACCAGCCGGGAGATAAATATGGCCGAAACATGCTGGAAAACCGATGCCGAGTGGCAAGCACAACTCACCCCGGAACAATACCGCGTCATGCGTCAGGCTGGCACCGAAGCCCCCTTCAGCGGAGCGCTGTATTACAACAACTCGGCGGGTGATTATCACTGCGCTTACTGCGATGCGCTGCTGTTTCATTCCAACACCAAATTTGATGCTGGCTGCGGCTGGCCCAGTTTCTGGGCCGAAGCTGCTGTGGGGCGAATTACCCGCCATACCGACCGCTCGCATGGCATGTTACGAGAAGAGGTGCGCTGCGCGAACTGCGGCTCGCACTTGGGGCATGTATTTGATGACGGGCCAGAACCTACTGGCGAACGCTATTGCATTAATTCCGTCGCGTTACAGTTTAAGGAATCTGGGAAATAATTGTAGGTGTAGGGGAGCACAGAAACTGAAAACTCTGTGCACATTAATTGAAAAGGCTCCCCATTTTGGTGGGCCTTTTTCTTGATTTACTTGAAAACAGGCAATCATGAAAAAACCAGATATGGTTATGATGATTCAAGTTTGAACGCACGGGGAAAGCGGATTAGATTGTTCTGATTTACATACCAACGTCGCATAGAAAATGCCCTCCAATCTTCCTGAAACAGTTTTCTTACATCCATTTACTGAAACTGAAAGTGACCCGGCATTACCGCCAGAGGCTGATGTTGTCATCATTGGGGGCGGCATCATCGGCATTACCGCCGCCCTCGAGTTGGCCCAGCACGGATTAAAGGTTGCCGTACTGGAAAAAGGGAAAATTGCCGCCGAACAATCCAGCCGAAACTGGGGCTGGGTGCGCCAGCAAGGCCGGGACCGGCGCGAATTACCGCTGATCGTGCAGAGCTTGGCTTTATGGGAACACTACCAGCAGTCGCTTGGCACCGATCTTGGTTTTCGCCGCACCGGCCTCGTCAGCCTGACTCGCGACGAAAAGGAACTCAAGCGTTGGCAGCGCTGGGCCACCCGTGGCCGAGCGGCCGACATTACCGTAGAAGAGCTGAATACCGAGCAGGCAGAACGCTTTCTGAGAGCAGGCAGTCGTCCATGGTTGGGCGGAATCTCGACGCCCACCGATGCCAAAGCCGAACCGGGCCTGGCTGTTCCGGCTCTGGCCAAAGCAGCCCGACAGGCGTCACCCTGCATCAACATACTGCGGCACGCGCCTTACAGCTTAGCAACGGAGAAATTACCGGTGTCATCACCGAACATGGCACTATCCGCACTCGCGCAGTGCTACTCGCAGCGGGGGCTTGGTCGTCTTTATTTCTTCGCCAACATGACATCAGGCTGCCACAGCTTAATGTTCGCGCAACCGTAGCACGTACCTCACCGAGCGAACCACTCATTCCCGGCACCTTCTGCTCCAGTGATTTCTGCTTGCGCCAAAGACTGGACAATGGCTTGACGCTGACCTTGCGCGAGGATGAGAGCTTTGACGTAGGTATCGACAGCTTGCACTATTTTTCTGATTTTTTCCCGTTACTGCGCAAAAACTGGCGCACGATCAAACTGCACTTCAGCCTTACCCCGGTCTGTCCCGATCCCCATGGACACTAACTTAAGGTGGATAATCCCCACCAAGGAGCAGTGTTCATGACCAAGACCAGACGTACTTTCCCGGAGGCCCTCAAGCACGAAGCGGTTGAGCAGGTACTTATAAGCACCCCATTACGGCATGTTGCCCAAGCCTTTGACATTACCGAGTCACTGCTGGGCAAGTGGAAGCGTCAGCTCCAAGACGCAGGACCAGATGCCTTCCCGGGCCGAGGCAAACAGACCGGTGAAGCCGCCGAGCTCAAGCGACTCCGGGATGAACTGGCCCGCGTTACCATGGAGCGCGATGTCCTAAAAAAGGCGCTCGCCATCTTCTCGCAACCCACGAAGTGAAATTCCGCGCGATTCAGGCTCTGTCGGACCGCTACCCGATAGCCCCGATGTGCCAACTGTTTCGTGTGTCCCGCAGTGGCTACTATGCTTGGCTACACCACCCACCTTCGGCGCGAGAGATGGCGAACCAACAACTACTACGTGAAATCCGGCTGGTGCATGCCGAGGTCAATGGTATTTATGGCCATCGGCGTATTCATGCCGAACTTCTTGCACAGGGCTTCGCCTGCGGGCGGCATCGCATCGCGGACCTGATGCGGCGAAACGGTCTCAGGGTTAGAACTCGTAAACATTGTCGACCCGTCAGTGGTGGTCAACACCTTCTACCCGTGGCACCTAATCTGCTGCAGCGACAATTTGCTGCTGGTGGCGATATCAATCAGCGTTGGGTGTCGGATATGACCTATATCCGGACCGGTGAAGGGTGGCTGTACTTGGCGGTGGTGCTCGACTTGTACTCCCGGGCGATAGTGGGCTGGGCCATGCATCATCGAATGCAGCAAGAACTGGTGCATGCTGCCCTGACGATGGCAGTGGCGCGCCGCCAGCCTTCAGGAGAGGTGATTCTGCATTCGGACCGCGGGAGTCAGTACTGTGCTTTTGACTACCAGGCATTGCTGAAACGGCACGGAATGGTACCGAGCCACTCCCGCACCGGGAACTGCTGGGATAATGCAGCGATGGAGAGCTTCTTCCGTTCATTGAAGTCGGAACGTGTTTATCTGACCCACTACTGGAGCTACGAGGAGGCGCGTACGGATGTGTTTGATTACATTCGCTTTTACAATCACCAACGCCGTCATTCGACCCCGGGGTATCTGACCCCAGTTGAGTTCGAACGCCGTCGTTCAGCGCTTAGCGCTTAACCCGCTGTCCACGGGGACCGGGACAGACCACATCACCCCGCTACTACCTTAGCAAGAAAATGTATCGCTGTTGCTGCACCCCATACAAGGACGACAGTTAAATTACGGATACTTCGTTCGGCGTAGCTCACCCCTGCTGATAGGGTATCGGCAAGCCGTCCACGCTCGCCTACACTACTGCTAGCAACCCAAAGAAGCCACCGCCATGAATGACATCTATGATTTCAACAGCTTGCTGCAGGCCGCTCGCCAACACACCTCGCCGCAGCGCCTACTGTTTGTTTTCTGCCAACGACGTCTGCACGACGACCATGAACCGACCGAGGCTGAACGCTTTGCTGCTGGTGAAGGTGGCGTTTTGCAGCCTGTACTGTGCGTAGACAAAACTCCTGCCGAGTTGATCGACTACGCCACGCTGAAAAAGGATGCCGATGCACTGGATGGTCGCTGGGAAATAATATTCGTAGCAGCCATTGATGATAGCGGTAGCGCAGCTGCTGACGCACCTCTCAAGCGCATGATTCAGACCATACAAACAGGCGGTGATGTGGCGCGTTATCTGGCATTCGACCGCACAGGTACTCCTCTGCGCTTTCTGTAACGCTACAGAATATCGGACCGTTTCCACTTCAGTGCGAACGGTTGATGGATCGCTATGGCTTACGGATGTGGTCTGTGCTGTGTCTATGGGCATACTCGTAGCTTCATAGGCTTTGGCGCGACCGCACGTTAGTGACGAGCCGTACAGCAGTCACGGTGCCACGCACAGTCAACAACCCGCTAGCACCAATACTTTATGAAACCAAACAATCAATACGGTTTCAACAGAAGTCTGTCTAGGCTCCATATCGATATCAGGAGGCTGGTCCATGCCACTGGATGATCCACTACTGCAAGGTTTCCGCCGTTTCCAGCAGCAATATTTTTCTGCGGATAACCCGATTTACGCCAGCCTGTGTCAGGGACAGCATCCGGTCACACTGGTGATTGCTTGTTGCGATTCCCGTGTGCATCCTCCTGCCCTGATGGGTAGCCAGCCGGGCGAGATGTTTGTGGTTCGCAATGTGGCCAATCTGGTGCCACCGCACAGCCCAGACAACCAACACGCCAGTGTCGCGGCGGCACTGGAATTTGCCGTACTCAATCTCAAGGTTGGCCGAATTATTGTCATGGGGCATTCCGGCTGTGGCGGTATACAGGCCTTACTCAAGCGCAGCACCCCAGCCGACAGCGCCCTCACCCACTGGCTTTCCATCGCCGAGCTTAAGCACGTGAACTGACGTACCGCCACCACGCTAGTGCCAGCGCAGCGGTTCAAGCGCGGCAGTGCGAACAGGCGGCCATTCTGGTATCACTTAACAACCTGCTCAGCTACCCATGGTTGGCCGAACGGGTAAAACAGGGGCAACTGCTACTGGATGGTTGGTACTTCGACATGCATGAAGGTGCATTGTGGGGACTCGACAGCGATAGCCGCCGTTTCGTGCCGTTGGTCTGTCCACTCCAACAAGAGAAGGATCAGTAACGGCACAAGAGCAATTAATCAAGCACAAAATTTGTTTCCTACCTCCTTCTTTTGGTGAATTGTCGCCAGCTACAAAACGCATTAAAGTAAATCATCTTTCCCCCACCTGCTTGCCATGCATTTCTCTCCTCCTGACGCCATGCGCAGCCTGTCCGGCAAACTGCTGGGGCTCACCATTGTCTGGCTGCTTCTGGCCATGACCTCTATCGGCTACACCCTGATCTTGTCGTGGAAGCTGGAAGGCGGCGCTGCGGCCATCAATGATGCAGGCAGCCTGCGCATGCGCGGCTACCGTGTTGCATTGATGGTGAATGAAGGGGTTGATCCCGCCACGATTGCCCGTGAAGAGCAAATGTTTGTCGACATCATGGCGCGACTGCAGCGAGGAGACCCGTCGCGGCCACTGTTTTTGCCCGATAACACCGAGGTACGGCAACAGGCAGCGCTGATTCTGCAACGCTGGCAAAGCGAGGTGCTACCTATGTTGGCACGTGCCCAGCAGGCAAAGCTTAACCACTCCGCCGCTCCCTTACTGGACATCACCGAGTTTGTCGGAAAAATAGACCGCCCGGTACGTCTGGTTGAAGAAGACAACGCCAATAACACCACGCTGCTGCGGCTGTTTCAGATGGCACTGATGGCCATGGCCATCGTTGGGGCCATCACCATGATGTACCTGCTGTTCCTGCTTATTATCCGCCCGCTGAACATCTTGGGTGAGGGCATAGTCAAGCTGCGCGATGGCGACCTGTCCACACGCATCCCTGTAGAGGGCAAACGATGAGTTGGCCCACATCTCACAAGGCTTCAACCAGATGGCCAGCCGACTGGAAGAGCTCTACACCACGCTGGAAGACAAAGTGCGTGACAAGACGCACTCGCTGGACGAAAAAAACCGGCAACTCTCCGCGCTGTACGCCGTAACTTCCTACCTGCATGAAGCAAATGAACTCGCCGTCATGTCACGGGGTTTCATCGAACAGCTAATGAAACTGAGTGGTGCCGACGCAGGCAGCATTCGCCCTGGTGGACAGCAAACGGGGCTCGAACCGGTCGCACAGATAGGTTTACCAGAGACACTGCAGCAGGCCGACGACTGCCAGCGCATCAACGGTTGTTACTGTGGCGAAGCAGTAGAACAGGCACAAGCTATCGTGCACCTGTTTCGCAGCCTGCCGACAACCAGAGAGGAAAAAAGCTGCCAGCAAGCCGGATTTGCTACCGTGGCCATTTTTCACATCAGGGCCAACCAGCAGAATGTCGGGTTATTCACGCTCTATTTCCGCCAGACCACGCCCTTGGCACAACACGATCAGTTTCTGATCGAAACACTGTGCAACCACTTGGGCGTGGCCATAGAGAACCTCAGGTTGGCGGCGCGTGATCGCCAGTTTGCCGTCTCGGAAGAACGCAACCTGATGGCGCAAGGCCTGCATGACAGCATTGCACAGTCGCTATCCTTCCTGAATCTGCAGGTGCAGATGCTGGAAAATGAACTACCCCATGATCTCAGCCCGCAGGCGCGCGAGAATCTGACCTTCATTCAGGCGGGCGTACAGGAATGCTACGAAGATGTGCGCGAGCTGCTGCTCAATTTCCGCACCCGTATCAGCAAGCAGGACTTTACTGCCGCGGTCGAATCGCTACTGCAACGTTTTGAAGCGCAAGCCCGCGTGCTGACACAATGCGATATCGCCGGTAATGGCTTACCGCTCACACCAGATCAACAGTTACAGGTGATATTCATTCTGCAAGAGGCACTATCGAATGTGCGCAAACACGCCCATGCACAGCGCGTGGACATCCGCATCCGAAACGAAGAAGACTTTGTCATGGAAATTGCCGACGATGGCTGCGGCTTTGATGACAACCTGATGCAGGTCCGCAAAAACCGTCATGTCGGGCTATCCATCATGCAGGAACGCGCCGCGCGCATTCACGCCAACATTCAGTTCACCCCCCGAGCAGGAAGTGGCACTATCGTCACGCTCACCCTGCCCCGCACCGAAAGACAAGCTGCATGAATTCCCCGATTCGTATCCTGCTGGTAGACGATCACACCCTGTTCCGTAGCGGCCTCAAGGCTCTGCTGCAACGGCAGGATAATCTGGAAGTAATCGGCGAAGCCGCTGATGGGTTGGAAGGGGTTAAAAAAGCGGAACAACTCAAACCGGACATCGTTCTGCTGGATCTTGACATGCCGGTCATGAACGGGCGCGAGGCACTGGCGCAACTGATGGTCAGCCAACCCAATCTGGCGGTACTGATGTTAACCGTATCCGAAGACGGCGAAGATTTGGCCGAATGCATGAAAAGCGGCGCACGCGGTTACCTGTTAAAAAACATCAACGCCGACTTCCTGCTGGACTGCATCCGCCGGGCGGTAGAGGGTGACAGCGTACTGTCGCCAGAGATGACAGCCAAGCTGGTGGCACGCCTGCGAGCCCCGGCTGTTGCGCCGCACCCTAGTGAATTGGATAGTCTTACCCCGCGCGAACGAGAAACATTGAGTCACTTGGCTCGGGGGAAAGTAACAAGGAAATCGCCCGTGAACTGGACCTTGCTGAAAGCACGGTAAAAGTACACGTACAAAATATTTTGCGAAAACTTGGTATCAGTAGCCGAGTTCAGGCCGCAGTGTACGCCGTCGAGCATGGACTGGATAAGCCCTGATCACACAGAGTTGGCCGAACCGTACGCATGCCGAAGTCAAAAAAGCTTGGAAGGTACTAGCACTGTCTCGACGAGATTGATATCTATCTTGAGATAGATGTCATCCAGACCACGTACCATCGAATAAATGGCTGACCGGCCGTCGTGACATGGGCGTTGGCGGTGACCGATCACCATGATTGGGGTGACCGGTCACATGCCTAGGGTTGGCCGAATACCTTAATGGCCACTGCACCCACAGCCACCACTACCACCGCCACAACCACCGGTAGACGGAGGCGCGCTCTCCTCGTCAGTAGCCGACGGGAACACCAGAAAATCAAAGACTACCTCTCCCGGCTGCTGCGATATGGCCACAATCTCGATTTGATCCTGATAACGCTGACGAATCTGCTGCAGTAGCGGCATTGGTTCGTGGTCGTTGACGAAACGCATGACCTCACCGCGGTGCAATTGTTCCAGCGCGCCAAAAATGGCTGCATGGCGAAAGCGTTTGGCAACGCCACGAGCGTCAAACAGATGAACATTCTGGTCTTGCATGATTACGATCCACAGGGTTGAACTAGGATGCATACTACGGGCGGCGAGGCAAGCTTTCCTTGAGACAGAATAAGGATTCTGAAACAGCCAGCTTTCCAATAATTACTCCTATTATTCAGCAAGTTAGCCTGACAAGCGTCATGCCTTGTTCAATCGTTCAATACGTAAGCGCAGACCGCACACAGACAAACTGGCCACGGATACAGGCTGACCCCCCCCCTGTTCGGCCAACCTTGGTATGGCTGAGATCGTGAACACTGCCACAAGCATCACCCGGTAGCGTCACCAGTCTGCATCAACTCATCCGGTAAGACGACGCAGCTCCCGTAGATGGCGCGTATACCTATCTTCCACCGAACGTAAAAAAGCTATAGATGCTTAGCGAGATGAAACTGGGCAAACCCTGCAGAGACCTGCATCAGGGCTTGCCCTGTATGAACAGCCTAGCGACGCGGGCGTACCAGCTGCCGTGCACGGCCCAGATAGCTGACAGCCGCAAAGCCGCTCCATACATGCACCAGTCGGGTAAAGGGGAAGATGACAAACAGGCTCATCCCCATAAACAGGTGCAGTTTGAAGATGGGCGACGCCGCCACGATGTATTGAGCTGCATCACCGCGGAAAGTCACCACATGCTGCGCCCAGGTCATCAACAGCACCATTTCGTGACCATCCAGATGCTGGGCAGACACGGCAATGGTAGACAGACCTAGCACTAGCGTAGCCAGCAGCCACAGCAACACCAGCTTGTCACGCCAAGTGGAGTTGGCTGCCAGACGTTCGTTGGCAAAACGGCGATGCAGCAGGATAAGCAGGCCAATCAGGCCCAACGACCCCATGATGCCACCGGCCGTCATGGCAAACACCTGCTTGAAGCTGTGGGTAACGCCCAACGTTTCCCACACCGACAACGGCGTGAGCAACCCGACCAGATGACCGAAGAACAGCCCCAGCACACCGACGTGGAACAGGATGTTGCCCAACCGCAGATTACCGCGATAAACCAGTTGGGAGGATTCACTCTTCCAGCTGTACTGTTCGCGCTCGAAACGGATCAGGCTACCCAGCAGGAAGATGCTGAGCGCGATATAGGGATAAATCCCGAAAACAAATTGATGCAAATAGTCCATATCTCTCTCCTTGCTGTTCCGGCCAGCCAACCGCTAGCCGGAACAGGCAGATTCAGGCGCCGGGACGCGACGGGTAGAAATTGACCGGAGCAATGGCTTAACATGGTGGGCTTGAGCAGCGGCTCACTACCATCTGCACCGGGGCCAAAGGTTTCCAGTAGTTCATCCATGTCGCGGATCGGCGGCACGCTCAGGGGTTCGGGAGGAACCGGTGACAGCGATACCAGCAGATCCAGCACGCCGACATACGGTGAGGACGACTCACGCAGTTTGGCGGCGATATGCCCCAGCACATGTACTGCATCACCCAGCAGACGACTACCCTCTTCCGGCTCGCATTGCGAGAGGAACTCCGTGAACAGCGGCACGTAGTCCGGCAGCTCAGCACACACCGGCTCGAAGCCGTGGGCCTTGTACTCCTCCATCAGATCCACCATGGCCTGCCCGCGGGCACGATCCTCGCCATGAATGTGCTCGAACAGATGCAGCGAGTGGGCCGGACTGCGGTCGAAGGTCTGCACATAGTTTTCCTGCAGGGCAATCAACTCACCACCTTCCAGCTGAACCAACAGAGGCTCCAGCATGCTGGCGGCAGTCGGACTGGTTTGCAGTTCGCTACGGATGTCATCCAGTGCCGCCAACAGCTCGGCCTCCGGATAACACAGCAAGGCCGAGGTTATTTTGAACAAGGACTGGCTCATGGTTTAACTCCCGGCGTTGGCCTTGCGGTCGCGCCGCATGTCGTGGAACACGATGGGACTGGCCTTCTTCTTGCCAAACAGGCTGGATTCGGACGTGCCACCAGAACAGCCATTGCCAAAGGTAAAACCGCAGCTGGCCTTGTCGTCGAAGGTGTTCTCCACCATCTCCTTGTGGCTGGACGGAATCACGAAGCGATCTTCGTAATTGGCAATCGCCATCACCTGATACATCTCTTCCACCTGTTGGCCGGAAAGGTGCGTGCCTTTCAGTGTGGTCGGGTTCACCACCTTGTCCACGCTCTTGCTACGCATGTACCGGCGCATTGCCACCATGGTTTCCAGCGCTTTCACTACCGGCTCTTCTTTACCGGCAGTCAGCAGGTTGGCCAGATACTTGATCGGGATGCGCAAATCCTTGACGTCCGGGATGATGCCGTTCTCGCCAATCAGACCGTTTTCCAGAGCAGACTGGATCGGCGACAGCGGCGGGATGTACCACACCATCGGCAAGGTGCGATATTCCGGATGCAGCGGGAAGGCAACTTTCCACTCCATCGCCATCTTGTACACCGGCGACTTCTGTGCGGCAGTGATCCAGGCTTCCGGAATACCCTGTTTGCGAGCCTCAGCGATGATGTCCGGTGCGTTCGGATCAAGGAACACACCCAACTGCGCCTCGTACAGGCTCTTCGGATCTTCCACACTGGCGGCGGCTTCGATCTTGTCAGCGTCGTAAAGCAGAACCCCAAGGTAACGGATTCGGCCAACACAGGTTTCCGAGCACACCGTAGGCTGACCCGCCTCGATACGCGGATAACAGAAGATGCACTTCTCAGCCTTGCCGCTGGTCCAGTTGTAGTAAATCTTCTTGTACGGGCAGCCGGAGATGCACATACGCCAGCCGCGGCACTTGTCCTGATCAATCAGCACGATGCCGTCGTCTTCCCGCTTGTAAATCGAGCCAGACGGGCAGGACGCGACACAGGCCGGGTTAAGACAGTGTTCGCACAGGCGCGGCAGATACATCAAGAAGGTGTTCTCGAAAGCCGAGTACATTTCCTTCTGAATGCCTTCAAACAGCGCATCCTTGGCACGCTTGGAAAACTCACCACCCGTGTCGTCTTCCCAGTTTGGGCCCCATTCGATCTTGTCCATCTTCTTACCGGTCAGTACCGATACCGGACGAGCGGTAGGCGGCGTCTGCATTTCCGGCGCGTTCTGCAAGTGCTCGTAGTCGTACGTGAACGGCTCGTAGTACTCATCGATGGACGGCAGATTGGGGTTGGCAAAAATGTTTGCCAAAATGCGCATCTTGCCGCCCTGCTTGGGCACCAGCTTGCCATTGGGCTTGCGCTCCCAGCCACCCTGCCATTTTTCCCGGTTTTCCCAGTCTTTGGGGTAGCCGATGCCCGGCTTGCTTTCCACGTTGTTGAACCAGGCATATTCAACGCCGTCACGGCTGGTCCAGACGTTTTTGCAGGTGACTGAACAGGTATGGCAACCAATGCACTTGTCCAGATTCAGCACCATGCCGATTTGTGCACGGATTTTCATTTGTCTTCTCCTGCAGGCTGGTCCATCCAGTCCACATTTTTCATTTTGCGGACAATGACGAATTCATCACGGTTAGCACCCACAGTGCCGTAGTAGTTGAAGCCATAGGCCAACTGGGCGTAGCCTCCGATCATGTGGGTTGGTTTGGTGACAGTGCGGGTGACTGAGTTATGAATCCCGCCCCGCTTGCCACTGGTTTCCGCGCCCGGTACGTTCACGATCTTTTCCGGGCGTGGTACATCAGCGTCATGCCTTCCGGCACCCGTTGAGAAACCACTGCACGGGCAGTCAGGGTACCGTTGACGTTGAACACTTCAATCCAGTCGTTATCGACAATGCCCTTCTTGGCATCCACTTCCGATACCCATACGTGCGGGCCACCACGCGACAGGGTCAGCATGCGCAGGTTGTCCGAATAGGTACTGTGAATCCCCCATTTTTGGTGTGGGGTGATGAAATTGAGCACTACTTCATCGTTGCCATTCGGTTTCTTGCCCAGCAAAGCTGCCGTGGTTTTCAAGTCGACGGTCTAATATAAACACACAGGCCTTCACCGAACGCCCGCATCCACTGGTGATCCTGATAGAACTGCTGGCGGCCAGTGATGGTGCGCCATGGAATCAGCTCATGCACATTGGTATAACCGGCGTTGTAGCTAACTTCTTCGCTTTCCAGACCAGACCAAGTCGGCGAGGAAATGATCTTGCGTGGCTGAGCCTGCACATCACGGAAACGGATACTGTCATGCTCGCGCGGTAGCGCCAGATGGGTATGGTCGATACCGGTTACCTTGGACAGCGCTTCCCAGTGCTTTAACCGCCACGTGACCGTTGGTTTCCGGAGCCAGCGTGAGGATCATCTCTGCCGCATCGATAGCCGTATCCAGTCGGGGTTGGCCCTTGGCCACGCCGTCCGGCACCGTCTTGTTGAGGCCGCGCAACACGTCAATTTCATGCCCGGTCTTCCAACCAATACCCTTGCCGCCATTGCCCACTTTTTCCAACAACGGGCCAATGGAGGTGAATTTGTCGTAGATGGCACCGTAGTCACGTTCCACCACGGTCATGGCTAATACATGGTCTTGCCCGGCACAGGCTCGCATTCACCCTTCTTCCAGTCGCGCGGATCAAACGGCTGACCAAGTTCCTGCGGGGTATCATGCATCAACGGGGTAAGTACCAAATCTTGCTGTACGCCCGGGTAGTCCTTACCAATTTCGGAAATCTTCTTGGCAAAGCCCTTGTAGATTTCCCAGTCGCTCTTGGCCTGCCACAGCGGCTGCACGGCTTCGGACAGCGGGTGGATGAAGGGGTGCATGTCGGACGTGTTAAGGTCGTCCTTCTCGTACCAAGTGGCGGTCGGCAGCACGATGTCGCCATACAGGCAGGTGGTGGACATGCGGAAATCCAGCACCACGAGCAGATCCAGCTTGCCCTCAGCGGCCGGGCGGACCGTGATTTCTTGCGGTTTAATGCAGTGCTCCTCACTGCCCATGACCGCGTTCTGGGTCCCCAACAGGTATTTGAGGAAGTATTCGTGGCCTTTGCCGGAGCTACCCAGAATATTGGAACGCCACACAAACATGTTGCGCGGGAAATTGCTGGGGTTATCCGGATCGTTACAGGCCATGTCAAGTTGGCCGGACTTGAGACCATTCACCGTATAAGAGATCGGGTCCTGACCAGCTTTCTTCGCTTCAGCCACCACATCCAGAGGATTACGGGACAATTGCGGAGCAGAAGGCAGCCAGCCCATGCGTTCGGCCTTGGCGTTGTAGTCAATCAGACTCATGTTGGCCATTTTGCCGTCAGCAGTCGGGCACAGAATTTCGTTGACCGCCAGTTTCTCATGCCGCCATTGGCTGGTATGAGCATAGAAGAAACTGGTGCCGTTCATTTGCCGACTTGGACGTACCCAGTCAGCAGCAAAAGCCAAGGGAGCCCAGCCGGTTTGCGGGCGCAGTTTTTCCTGACCAACATAATGAGCCCAGCCACCACCAGATTGGCCAATACAACCACAGAGCATCAGCATGTTGATGATGCCGCGATAGGTCATGTCCATGTGGTACCAGTGGTTAAGGCCCCGACGATAACCATGCTCTTGCCGTGGGTCTGATCCGCGTTTTGGGCGAATTCACGAGCCACCGGATCACCATCTCTGGCTTCACCCCGGTATGCTTTTGCTGCCAGTGCCGGGGTGTACGGTACATCAGCCATGTAATCGCTGGTGACATTGCCGCCACCCAGACCACGGTCGATACCATAGTTGGCCGCCATCAGGTCGAATACCGTGGCCACCAGTGCGGTACTGCCATCAGCCAGCACTACTTTGCGGGCAGGAACATTGCGGGTGAGCAGTTCGTCATGTTCAGCGCCAAAGTACGGGAAACCAACCCCGACTACGGCGTCACGATTGTCGAGTAACGACAAACGAGCGCTCACTTCACGGCCGGATTTGCCATCGTTCTGCTGCAAGTTCCACTTGCCACTCTGACCCCAGCGGAAGCCGATGGAACCAGTTGGCGCCACGATGTCGCCAGTGGGCTCATCAAATACCAGAGTCTTCCATTCCGGATTGTTGTCCTCGCCAGGTTATCGGCCAGATGGCTGGCGCGCAGGAAGTAGTCTGGCACATAGCGTTCACCATCCTGACGCAGGGTGACCAGCATCGGCATGTCAGTGTAACGACGGATGTAATCGGTGAAGTAGGCCGACGGGTTTTCGAGGTGGAATTCCTTGAAGATGACATGCCCCATGGCCATGGCCAGTGCAGCATCGGTTCCCTGTTTGGGAGCCAGCCAGATGTCGCTGAATTTGGCCATTTCACCAAAGTCGGCAGACACTGCCACAGTCTTGGTACCCTTGTAGCGCACTTCGGTATAGAAGTGAGCATCCGGCGTACGGGTCATCGGGATATTGGAACCCCATACCATGAGGTAAGTGGAGTTGTACCAGTCGGCCGATTCTGCCACGTCAGTCTGTTCGCCCCAGATCTGCGGGCTAGCCGGAGGCAAGTCGCAATACCAGTCGTAAAAGGACAGCGGCACCCCACCGATCAGGCTCAGATAGCGGCTACCTGACGCATAGCTGATCATCGACATGGCAGGGATAGGAGAGAAACCTACCACACGGTCCGGGCCAAAATTCTTGATGGTATAGGCGTTGGCCGCAGCAATGATTTCGTTGGCTTCATCCCAGTCAGCTCGAACGAAACCACCCTGACCACGCTTGCTCTTGTACTGTTTGGCGACTTGCGGATTCTGGCTGATATGCTGCCGGGCTTCTACCGGCCCCATGCTCTTGCGCGCCTCACGCCACAGACGAGCCAAGTGACCGCGAATCATCGGGTATTTCACCCGCTGGGCTGAATACACATACCAGCTGTAAGAGGCACCACGCGGACAACCGCGTGGTTCATGATTCGGCAAGTCCGGTCGAGTACGCGGATAGTCAGTCTGCTGGGTTTCCCAAGTAATCAGGCCGTTTTTGACATATACCTTCCAGCTACAGGAGCCGGTGCAATTCACCCCGTGGGTAGAGCGCACGATCTTGTCGTGCTGCCAACGCTGGCGATAAGCGTTTTCCCACTGGCGGTCTTCATTGACCACCGCGCCATGGCCATCGGCAAAAGTGGATTTCACCTTGCCAAGGAAATTCAGTCTGTCCAGAAAGTGGCTCATCTTGCCTCCGAATGGTTGCCGTCTGGCGGCGCACTAAGATTGGCCGCCAGCAAAATGCGGATACCCAAATTCACGCTTCCAAGCTTATGGCGAGGAATGCTTCGCTCCCATTCCCCACTGGACGCAACTCGTCGCGGCAGAGGGAGGAGTTGCGCCTACTACCAAAGGTGTAGCTATATGCACATTCAAGGTATAGCTATGCCAGTCGAATATAGAAACAAAAAAAGCGCCCCGAAGGGCGCCAAGATAAGTTGTGCATCGCACCACTTGGAGAAAACCGCTTAGCAAGGAATTTCCGCATTCTTGCGGGCATAGAACCACCAGTTGATTAGCACACAGCTGGCATAGAACAGGATGAAAGCATACAGCGCGGCCTCCACTCCTCCGGTCATGGCGATGGAAGTACCATAGCTCTTCGGAATGAAGAACCCGCCGTACGCACCAATGGCACCAGAGAAGCCCAACACCGCGGCCGCCTCACGCGTGGCATCGGCCTGAGCCCGTTTTTGCGCGGCTTCGCCTTTACCGGCCAGACGCTGATGCAGCGTCAGGAAAATCACCGGCACCTGCATGAACGTGGAGCCATTACCCACCCCGGTCAGCGCAAACAGACACAAGAACATGGCAAAAAAGCCCGGAAGCTACCGCCCTGTCCCGCATGAGGCAGGAAGGCCAGCACACCACCCACGGCCAGCATCATTAGCAGGAAAACCGCTTGGGTCACACGTGCGCCACCAATTTTGTCGGCCAACCAGCCACCCACCGGGCGGGCCAGAGCGCCAACCAGCGGGCCATAGAACACGTACTTGGTCGGGTCAATATCCGGGAACTGGCCTTTCATCAACAGCGGGAAACCGGCCGAGAAGCCAATGAAGGAACCGAAAGTGCCAATGTACAACCAGCACATCAGCCAATTGTGCTTGCGTTTGAAAATAACAACCTGATCGGCAAACGAAGCACGGGCTGAAGCGATGTCATTCATCCCCAACCAAGCGGCAATGGTGGACAGGACGATGAAGGGCACCCAGACAAAGCATTCTGCAGCCACATCTTTTTGTGTACTGCAGCCTTTACCCATACTTGCGGCTCGCCACCAAAAGATCCGAACAGCCCCATGGTAATCACCAGCGGCACCACAAACTGCACCAGAGACACCCCAAGGTTACCCAAGCCAGCATTCAACCCCAGCGCCGTACCCTTTTCTGCTTTGGGAAAGAAGAAGCTGATATTGGACATGGACGAGCTGAAATTGCCACCACCAAAGCCACACAGCAAAGCAAGCACCACCATGGTGATGTAACTGGTGTTGGGGTCCTGCACGGCAAAACCGATACCAATAGCTGGAATCAGCAAGCTGGCAGTGGAAATGGCTGTCCATTTACGTCCACCAAACACCGGCACCATAAAACTGTAGAAAATACGCAGCGTGGCACCCGAAAGGGCTGGCAGCGCAGCCAGCCAGAACAGCTGGTTCTGACTGTAGCTAAAGCCGATGTTTGGCATATTGAGCACGGCTACGCTCCATACCTGCCAGATGACAAAGGCCAGCATCAGCGCGGGGATGGAAATCCACAAATTGCGCCGGGCTACTGCTTTGCCCTCCTGCAGCCAGAATTCCTTGCTCTCCGGTTCCCACCGGTCCAGTACATGTGACATTGGGTCCTCCCTGATGGCACTTCGGCCATCAATCAAAAATGGGGTTACAGCTTTCAAGCCGACTGCTTGGCCACACTGGCCACCGCCTTGCCCTGCTTCGGTTTGAAGGAAAAGTGCATCCAGACCAGCGACACGCACACCGTGCCATACAGCAACATGAAAGCGCTGCTACGTACGCCAGTAATATCCAGCAACACACCGAAGAGAATGGGCAACAGGAAACCGCCAAGACCACCGGCCGGGCCTACCACACCGGACACCGCACCGATGTTGTCGGGAAACTCATTAGCGATGAACTTGAACACCGATGCCTTGCCAACAGCCATGGCAACGCCTACGCCAAACAGCATCAGGGTGAAAGGGGTAACACCCAAGCCAATATGGAAGCTTTGCACGCCACGAGTGGTGGTGATGTTGAAGTCGGTTTGCGGATAAGAGAGGATGAAAAATGCTACCCAGCAAATCCACATCACGCCCCAGGTTACCTTCTGTGGGCCAAAGCGGTCGGACAACCAGCCGCCCATGGCACGCAGCACGCCACCGAGGCAAGGAGAAACAGGCTGCCGGAAAGCCGCATGCTTGATATCAAAGCCATACTCACCGACGTAGTACTTGGTCATCCACAGCGCCAACGCGACATAACCACCAAACACCACCGAGTAGTACTGACAGTAGCGCAATACGGCCGGATCTTTCATCAGCGCCAACTGGGTGCGAAGGCTGACCTTACTGCTGACAAGATGACTGGCATCCTGGTAAGAAAACATCCAGAACAGCATGGCCGTGATCAGCATGATAAGGGCGTAAACGGTAGGAACCATCTGCCAGTAAGTACAGCGGCGATGATGCTTGGGGCAACCAGCTTGGTGAGGGAGGAGCCAGCATTACCGGCACCGAATATCCCCATGGCCATCCCTTGCTGTTCGGGCTTGAACCAGCGGGCCACATAAGGGGTACCCACTGAAAACGCGCCGCCCGCAAGTCCCACCAGCAGGCCAATAACCAAGAACTGCCAGTAAGCGGTGGCGTACTGCATGATGAAGATAAAGGGCACACACACCAGCATCAGCACAAACATCACAATGCGACCGCCAAAGCGGTCAGTCCAGATGCCCAGTGGTACGCGAATCAAGGAGCCTGACAACACAGGTGTGGCAGCCAGAATGCCGAATTCAGTTTCGTTCAGGCCCAGATGCTGCTTGATGGGAATCCCCAGTACCGCAAACATCATCCAGATCATGAAACAGACAGTGAACGACACAGTACTGGATACCAGCACAGCGTATTGCTTGTAAGTCTGGGAAGCCATAGCACGTTACCTGTACGAAAGAATTCAGGGCATGGTAAGCCCACAAAAATCACATGGGTATTGGCCAGTTGAGTA